>JAUJOQ010000006.1:32638-231438 GCA_030447725.1 Thermoleophilaceae bacterium | reverse complement strand
GTGCTGTCGGCCGGGTCCTCGGTGCCGTCGGTGTCCTCGGCGGGGTCCTCGGTGCTGTCCGCCGGGTCCTCGGTGTCCTCCGTGTCGTCGGCCGGGTCCTCGGTGTCCTCGGTTTCCTCGGCCGGGTCTTCGCTATCGGCGGGGTCCTCGGTGCTGTCGGCCGGGTCCTCGGTGCCGTCGGTTTCCTCGGCTGGGTCCTCGGTTTCCTCGGCCGGGTCTTCGCTATCGTGGGTGTCCTCGGTGCTGTCGGCGGGGTCGTCGGTGCCGTCGGGTTCGTCGGCTGGGTCCTCGGTTTCGGCGGCGGGGGCTGAGGGGCTGCGCGTGCGCGCGTAAGGGTCTCATCTTGGCGGGCCCCTGCCCCCCGGGGGGTGGGCGGGGTTTGTCCCCCGGGGGGGGGGTCTGCTACACCACCCCACCCCACTGGAAGCCCTCGAAGACCAGCGGCTCGAGATCTGAGCGGGAGGTGTAGAGCGCCGCCGTGTAGCCGGCCGGCCCGCTGCCGATGATGATCACGTTCTCGATCTTCTTGCTGCCGTTTTGCTGCTCGGTCACGATGCCTCCATAGTTACTTTACTTTCTGAAGTGTAGCGGCGCTCCTCCTCCCAGCCCGCGACCGTGCGGCGGAGCTGGAAGTAGGCCACGATGCCCGGCGGGATGGGCAGCCAGAAGGCTATGACGCGGTAGGTGAGCACGGCCGGGAACACGATCTCCTTGTCCACGCCGAACAGGACGAACGCGGCGATCATGCCGGCGTCGACCGACCCGACGCCGCCGGCCGGTGAGGGGATCAGGTTTGCGGCCATGCCGAGGAAGAAGCCCTGCACCAGGACGGCGAAAGGCACGTCGCCCCCGAAGGCCTCGAAGCTGGCCCACAGCACGCCGATGTTGCCGGCCCAGAAGCCGACCGCCCCGGCTATCGCAAGCGCTCCGCGGCGGGGATGGCCCACGTAGTCGAGAGCGGTGCGCACACCGGTGGCCAGCGTGGCCGGCGCGGTGGCCAGCTTCTCGGCGATCCGCGCCACACGGCTCTCTCCGGTCACCGCTCCCAGGCGGCGCTCGAAGTCCCCCGGTATCAGGGCCACTAGGCCGAGCAGCGCGATCGCCCCGCCCGCCACCGCTGCGGGCACGATCGTGCCTCCCACGGGATCCGCGCCGGGAAGGACGCCGGTGCGCAGCAGCACGCCGAACACCACCAGCGCCCCGAGGTAGACCGAGTAGGTGAGCGCGAGGAAGGCGACCATCCGGCACGCCGACCGGCGGCGGGGCATCCCCGCCTTGCGCAGGGCCCAGTAAGTGAGCACGATCCCCCCCGCCCCGCCGGCCGAGAACAGGCGCGTGGCCGCCAGCCCGGCCATCGTGATCTCATAGGAGGCCTTCACGCCGAGGCGCCGGTGCAACTCGTCGTCGTGGCGCCCGCCGAGAATGCCGCGAAACAGCGCCACGTAGGCCGCGAAAGCCGCGATGTTGAACGCGATCGCGATCAGGACCCAGTACCACGTGGCGTCACCCAGGCGCGCCAGCGCGTCCTCGAGCCCGACGGCCATCGGGAACACGAAGTAGATCGCCGCTACGGCCAGGACGAAGACGATGCCCATCGTCACCATCTGGCGCCGGTTGGAGAGCAGGCTCGAGACCCGGAGGTCCTCCTCCTCGTCCTTCCTGCGCGCCTGCGCGTCGGTATCCGCGGACGTCGGCTCCGACTCGGCCTCCATGCTCCGGCGCCGCTGGTCGAGGGCCATCACGTCGTCCCGGGCTCCAGCTTCTGGATCCGCCGCGCCGCTGCCAGCACGGCCGGGCGAGCGTGAGGAGCAGCTTGACGGACCACCTCCGCCAGCGCGAACCCCCCGACCAGATCGATCACGTAGTGCTCACCGAGGTACACCAGTCCGAAGCCCAGGGTGAGCGCGTAGGTCCAGCCGATGGCCGCCGGCCCGCGGCCCACCTGTGAGAGCACGCGGGCGGCCATCACAGATGAGCCGAAGTGGAGTGAGGGCATGGCGGCGAAGGGGTTGCCTTCCAGCCCATCGTAAAGCGGGCGCCAGAGGCCTTTCCAGAATCGCTCTCCCGCCTCTACCATGATCCGTCGCACGGACGGCATGCGGCCTGTCTCACCCGCGTACCAGGGCGGAGCCGTGGGCACCGCCCAGTAGGCCACCAGGCCGAGGTCGAAGGTTGCGGCGGTCAGGCCGGCCGAGCGCGGGAAGCGCTCGGGGTGGCGCCAGAGGATGTAGACCAGCGTGCCGTGCGGGAAGAGAAACCAGATCCAGTGCACCCACGCGAGCGCAAGGTCGTGCGGGCGCACGGTGCCGGGCGTGCCCAGGGCGCGCTGCAGGCGGACGGTGGGCAGCTCGCCTCCTCCCAGCCAGCGGTCGATCCTCACCGGGTAGTCCACCCGCGTGCGCGCCAGCAGCCGGGCGGGGTCGTCGTCGGGCATGTCGTAGTGGGCGTAGTAGGCCCACATCTGCAGCGCGTAGATGCCGGCATCGCGCACGCGCGTGCGCGGAGTGGCGAGCGCAAGTGCGGCGGGCGCCTGGAAGCCGAGCGCCGTGACCACCGGCGCGCGCAGGCGGAGGCGGTGGCGAACGAGCGGGGCGGCGACGCCGACCGCGACCGCGCCCCAGGCAGCGACACGTAGGGCGCGCGAGCTCCGCAAGACGGCGGCGAGTGTACAACGCCGTCAGCCTCTGCTGCCAGAAAATGGGGCGGTCACCGGCCGCGGCCGAGCGGCGGCAGTAGGGTCACTCGCCGATGAGCCGTCGAGTCACCATGGGGTTGCTCTTCTATCCCCGCGGCGGCTCGGCCCAGGTGGTCCGCTACCTGGCCAAGGCGCTCGAGAGCGCGGGATGGTCCACGTCGCTGGCTTGCGGCTCGCTGGGCGAGCCGGGCGAGCGTACCCACTCCGAGTCCTTCTTCACGGGCTTGGAG
Organism: Thermoleophilaceae bacterium; assembly: GCA_030447725.1. Lineage (GTDB taxonomy): Bacteria > Actinomycetota > Thermoleophilia > Solirubrobacterales > Thermoleophilaceae > JAAYBF01. The sequence goes on along the minus strand of JAUJOQ010000006.1, from coordinate 228,513 downwards.
GTGCACGCCGCGGACTACGGCCCCGCCGTCGCCGCGTTCCAAGCGGGCCGCGATCCGATCGCCGAGCCGGTCCCGATGCACCCCTCCTTCGAGGACCGGCCCGACGTGCCCGACCGGATCTTCGCCTCGGTCGAGCCGCGGCTGGGAGAGCGCCTCGCGACGACGTGGGAGCCGCTGCTGAGCGCCGCGGCCGAGCACGATCCGGAGGTGCTCCACCTGCACCATCTGACACCGATCCACGAAGCGGCCTCTCGGCGGCTGGCGGAGACCCCGGTGGTCACCCACCTGCACGGGACCGAGCTGAAGATGATCGACCGTGCCCGCGACCTCGGCCGGCTGGCGCGCGACCTGGGGACCGACCTCCCGGGGATGGCCGAGCGGGCTCGACGCGGCGATCTGCCCCCCGCGGAAGCAGTCGACCCCGCGCGCCGTGAGCTCTACGCGGGCACCCGCTGGCCGCGCTGGCGCCACGCACCGCACTGGGTCTCGGAGATGAAGCGCTGGGCGGCGCGCAGTGACCGCTTCATCGTGATCTCGCCCCACGACCGCGCCGAGGTCGGCCGTCTGCTCGACGTCGACCCCGCGCGCACCGAGTGGATCCCCAACGGAGTGGACCTGTCGCGCTTCGACCGCGCGGAGATCAGTGCGCAGCAGCGCCTGGCCCGCTGGCGCAGATGGCTGGTGGAGGAGCCGCAGGGCTGGAGCGAGGGCGGCGCGCCCGGCAGCGTGGCCTACGCCGAGGAGGACCTGCGGGCGTTCCTGGACCCACGGACCGGCGAGGCGGCGCCCGTGCTGCTGTTCGTCGGCCGCTTCACCGAGGTCAAGAGGATCCCTTTGCTCGTTCGCGCCTACGCGCGTGCGAAGCCCCGCTTCGAGCGGCCCGCCCCACTGGTCATCTGGGGCGGGTTCCCCGGCGAGTGGGAGGGCGAGCATCCGCACACCGTGGCGTCGCGGGAGGGAGTCGACGGCGTGTTCTTTCTCGGCTGGCGTGGACACTCGGAGCTGGGCGAAGGCCTCGCGTGCTCCGAGGTGATGGTGATGCCCTCCATCAACGAGTCCTTCGGTCAGGTGTTCGTCGAGGCGATGGCCTGCGGAGTCTGTGTGATCGCCGCCAACGCCGGCGGCCCACCGTCGTTCATCAACACCGACGGCGACCGCCCCAACGGCTGGCTCGTCGAGCCCGACAACCTCGAGTCCCTGGCGGATGCGATCGTCGAGACCGTCAACGATCCGAAGGCACGCGAGGAGCGCGCCCGCAACGGCTACGAAGTCACGCGCCGCGACTACTCGTGGGCGACCCTGGCGGAGCGGACGGCGGCCGTATACACGGCTGCGATAGCGGCGCGCGCGGCATAAGCGCTCAGCCCACCCGCTCGGGAATCCGAACCGCGCCCGGCGCCTTGTCCGCGAATGCCTCGGCGTCGGCGCGGGTGCCGATGTGGTCCCCCCAGTGCATGGGGATGGCCGTGCGCGGCTGGATGCGCCGCGCGGCCTCGGCCGCCTCGCCGGCGGTCATCACGTAAGTGCCGCTCACCGGCAGCAGCGCGACGTCCACGCCCACCACCCGATCCATCTCGGGGATCACGTCCGTGTCGCCCGAGTGGTAGAGCCGCTGGCCGCGCACGTTGAGGTCGAATCCAACCCAGCCCGCCTCGGGCGGGTGGAAGAGGCGTCCCTCGCGATCTCGCTTGGAGGTGTTGTAGGCCGCCACCGCCGCCACCTCGATCCCGGCCAGCGGCTCGAGCTCGAGCCCCTCCCCCGGCGCTATCGACGCCACCCGGCCGGCCGCGCGCTCGGCAACGGCGGCGGGGGCCACGAGCCACGTGCCGTCGTGCGACAGCCGCTCGATGTCCTGCGGCGAGTAGTGGTCGTAGTGGCCGTGGGTGACCAGGATCAGGTCCGCCGGCGGGCCCTCCTCTACGCGGTAGGGGTCGATGTAGATCGTCGCGCCCCGGTCCTTGATCCGGAACCCCGAGTGGCCGAGCCATTCGAGCGAGTCGAGGAGCATGGCGTGAGGATAGGCTCGGGTCGGCGAGACCCCTGCACTCAAGGAGAGCGCGCGTGAGCTATGAGACCGTGAAGTGGGAGGAGAGCGAGGGCCTCGGCCGCATCACGCTCAACCGACCCGACTCCCTGAACGCCTGGACCGAGCAGCTGGGCCTCGAGCTGGGAGATCTGGTCACGGAGCGCGCCGCTGCGGACTCGGTCCGTGCGGTGCTCGTGACCGGCGCCGGACGCGGCTTCTCCTCGGGCGCGGACCTGAAGGCGGGCTTCTCGCCGCACCCCGAGGACGGCAAGCCCGACGTGGCCCGTGAGCTGCACGAGGTCTACCACCCGGTGATCGCCGGCATCCGGCGGCTCGAGAAGCCCGTGGTGGCGGCGGTCAACGGACCGGCGGTCGGTATCGGCTGCTCCCTCGCGCTGTCCTGCGACCTCGTGCTGGCATCGGAGTCGGCCTACTTCGGGCTCGCCTTCGTGAACATCGGCCTGATGCCCGACGGCGGCTCGACGCTGTTCGTGCCGGCGGCGGTTGGCAAGGCCCGCGCCTTTCAGATGGCACTTCTCGGTGAGCGTGTGGAGGCCGCGGAGGCGCTCGAGTGGGGCCTCGTGAACGCGGTGCACTCCGATGGAGCGCTGCTGCCCGCCGCCGAGGCGCTGGTGGAGCGCCTGGCCAAGGGCCCCACGCGCTCCTACGCCGGCTCGAAGCAGGCGCTCAACCGGATGATCTACCCCGATCTCGATGGCCAGCTGGCCCTGGAGGCCGACCTCCAGCATCAGCTGGTGCGCACCGACGACTTCCTCGAGGGCGTGGGTGCCTTCGTCGAGAAGCGCGAGCCCACCTTCAGGGGGTCTTGAGGCAATGCTCGCTAGGGTCCCCGCCTCGGGGGACATTCCCCGCGCTAAAGACGACGGAAGGAGACTCGGATGAAGGTACTCGGCGTGGGCTTCGGCCGCAGCGGCACGATGTCCCTGAAGGCGGCGCTGGAGGAGCTCGGCGCGAACCCCTGCCTGCACATGATCGACCTGATTCGCAACAACGACCTGATCCCGCCGTGGCACGACGCCGCGATCGAGGGCGACGTCGACTTCGACCGCATGTTCGCGGGCTTCGAGGCGACCATCGACTGGCCGGGCTGCACCTTCTGGCGGGAGCTGATCGACCACTATCCCGACACCCCGGTGCTGCTCAACTACCGCGAGTTCGACGGCTGGTACAAGAGCGTGAAGAACACGATCGTCGCAGTCCGCGAGGCTGCGCAGAAGGGTGAGCTCAAGCCCGACGCCAACCGCCCGGCGCCGCCGCCCGAGCTCTGGCAGGTGATCGGCACGCTCATCTACCAGCGCGACTTCCAGGGCAACTTCGAGGACGAGGAGTGGATGCGCGACATGTACTACGGGCGCATCGAGGAGATCAAGGCGACCGTGCCGGCCGAGCGCCTGACGCTCTTCAAGCTCGAGGACCAGCCCGGCTGGGGGCCGATAGCGGACATGCTTGGGGTGGAAGCCCCGCAGACCGAGTTCCCGCACCTGCACGACACCGACGAGTTCCGGGCCGAGTTCGGCCTCCCGGCGCTGGCCTGACCAGGGGGACCCTTAGCGCGAAGCAGCACTAAGTAGAAGGTCCTGCAAGCCGCGGGATATGATGCTGCGGCCTTGCAGGACCGCTTGACCGGACACCGCCGCCGCCGGACCCTGCTCGCCCTTGCGGCGGCTCTTCTCGCACTCATGGCCGTGGCCCCCGCGGCCTGGGCCGGGGCGTTCACGCCGGAGGCCGGCGGGTCGCCGAACGCGGATGAGATCGATCGCCTGTACCGGATCGTGCTCTACATCGCCATCCCGATCTTCCTGATCGTCGAGGGCACCCTCATCTGGTCGCTGGTGAAGTTCCGCGAGCGCAAGGGGGGTCCCGCCCCCGCCCAGATCCGCGGCAACACCCCGCTCGAGCTGGGCTGGACGATCGGCGCGGCGGTGATCCTAGTGGTGATCGCCGCGGTCACGTTCATCTACCTCGGCGACATCAAGAACCCGGCGTCCTCCGGTCCGGCAGGACTGGCTTCGGGTGTGGCTGTGGCCTCGCTCGACCAGCCGGCGCCCCCGAGTGACGGCGGCAAGTCGCTCGAAATCGAGGTCAACGGCCAGCAGTTCGTCTGGCGCTACGACTACCCCGGCGAGCAGATCTTCAGCTACTACGAGATGGTCGTGCCCACCGACACCACGGTCACGCTCAAGATCAGGGCCTCCGACGTGATCCACTCGTGGTGGATCCCCGAGCTCGGCGGCAAGGCCGACGGCGTGCCCGGTCACACCAACGAGACCTGGTTCAAGATCCCGGAGCCCGGCGTCTACCGGGGCCAGTGCGCCGAGCTGTGCGGTGAAGGCCACGCGGACATGCGCGCCCAGGTGCGCGCCGTCAGTCCGGAGGAGTACACCGCGTTCGTCGAGGAGCGCGCGCAGGAGATCAAGGAGGCCCAGGAGGGCCTCGCCGAGCAGCGCCGTGAGCGCGCAACCGAGGAAGAGGAGGTGGAGTAGTGGCCACGACGCCCGAGCACGCGGCCAGGATCAGCCGCCTCCAGCAGGCCCGTCCCGAGGTGGTGATGCACGGCCTGCGCGAGGAGCCGCGCGGCTGGCTTGCCTGGCTGACCACCACCGATCACAAGAGGATCGGGATCATGTACCTGTTCGCCACCTTCCTGTTCTTCATCCTCGGTGGCGTCGAGGCCCTGCTGATCCGCCTCCAGCTGGCGGTGCCCGACGGCACGCTGGTCACGCCGGAGACCTACAACGGCCTGGTGTCGATGCACGGCACCACGATGATCTTCCTGTTCGTCGTGCCGGTCTGGGCGGGCTTCGCCAACTACTTCGTGCCGCTCATGATCGGCGCGCGGGACATGGCCTTCCCGCGGCTGAACGCCCTCTCCTTCTGGCTGCTCGCCTTCGGCGGCATCGCCTTCTACGGCAGCCTCTTCTTCGAGCCGCCCGGTGCGGGCTGGACCTCCTACGCCCCGCTTTCGGACGACGCCTACCTGCCCGGGGGCGGCGTGGACGCCTGGATCTTCCTGATCCACCTCACCGGCCTGTCGTCGCTGGTGGGCGCGATCAACTTCATCGCCACGATCCACAACATGCGTGCCCGGGGCATGGGCTGGGGCCGGATGCCGCTGTTCGTTTGGAGCATCCTCACCTACAGCTACCTGCTGGTGGCGGCGCTGCCGGCCATCGCCGCGGCTGTGACGATGCTGCTCACCGATCGCCACTTCGGCACCGACTTCTTCGATGCCAACGGCGGCGGCGACCCGATGCTGTGGCAGCACCTGTTCTGGTTCTTCGGCCACCCCGAGGTCTACATCATGATCCTGCCCGCGTTCGGGATCATCTCGGAGATCCTGCCGGTGTTCGCCCGCAAGCCGATCTTCGGCTACAAGGCGATCGCGGCGGCCACGGTGGCGATCGCCTTCCTCGGCCTGCTCGTCTGGGCGCACCACATGTTCACCACACCCACCTCGACGGTCGTGCTCGTGTTCTTCATGATGAGCTCGTTCCTGATCGCCGTGCCCACCGGCATCAAGATCTTCAACTGGATCGCGACGCTGTGGCGGGGCTCGATCATGATGAAGACGCCGCTGTACTTCGCGGCGGCTCTGCCCGCCCTGTTCGTGATCGGTGGCATCTCCGGCGTGATACTCGCCGTCTTCCCGGTCGACTGGCAGTTGCACGACACCTACTTCGTGGTCGCGCACATCCACTACGTGCTGTTCGGCGGCAGCGTGTTCGGGATCTTCGCGGGGCTGTACTACTGGTTCCCGAAGATGTCGGGCCGGATGCTCTCCGAGGGCTTGGGCAAGGCGTCCTTCTGGGTGATGTTCGTGGGCTTCAACCTCACGTTCCTGGTGCAGCACTCCGCCGGGCTGTCGGGCATGCCGCGGCGCATCTACGACTACCCGGAGAGCGCGGGCTGGTGGGGCTTCAACCTCGCGTCCACGATCGGGTCGTTCCTGCTCGGCATCGGCGTGATGATGTCGGTGGTGAACGTGATCGTCTCGATCAAGAAGGGCCAGAAGGCCGGCAACGACCCGTGGAAGGGCAACACGTTGGAGTGGTTCACCCAGTCGCCGCCGCCGGAGAACAACTTCGACGTGGTGCCGAGGGTCCGCTCCGTGGAGCCGATGAAGGACATCAGGCGTGAGGTGATGAAGGGGGCCGAGCCCGCAGGGACGGTCGCGCAGCCCGTGGCATCGGGGACGTGAGCGTGCCGTTGCGGGGCCGGGCGTCGGAAGGCCGCCCTCAAGGCGACAGCGAGCACCTTTCGAGCGGCCTTCCGACGCCCGGCTATCGGCGCTTCGCGTTGGCCACGGTCTGTGCGACGTTCGTGCTGATCCTGGTGGGCGGTGTGGTGCGAGTTTCGGAGTCGGGTCTGGGCTGCGGCCCGGCCGGCTCGGGGCTCAACGGCTGGCCGTTCTGCAACGGCGACGTCGTGCCGGGGCTCGACCTCAACGCGGTGATCGAGTACTCACACCGGGCGCTCGCCGGGATCGTGGGCCTGATGATGGTGTCGCTGGCCGTACTCGCCTTCCGCCGCTACCGCGCCAACAGCGGACTGGTGCGGGCCACCACGGCCGCGGTTGGTCTGGTGATCGCCCAGGCGCTGCTCGGAGCGGCCACTGTGGAGAAGGACCTCGACGCCGGCCTCGTGGCCGCCCACCTCGGCCTGGCCATGGCGTTGCTGGCGCTGCTGCTCTACATAGTTCGTGCGTCCTCGAGTAGTGGGTCCTCGGTCCCAGGTCCCCAGGAGACCGGGTCTCGCTTGCGGCCGCTTTCACTCATCTCGAGTGGGCTCGTGCTCTGCACGATCGTCGCCGGGGGGTACATGGCGGGCACGCAGAACTACGGGCGCGCGAACTATCAGCTGGGCGACGGGGCGCATCATGCCTGCGGCAAGGAGTTCCCCACCTGCAACGGCGAATTCCTTCCCTTCGGTCAGGCGCGCCTTGTGGACATCCATCTAACCCACCGGGTGTTCATGTACCTGGCAACGATCTTCGTGATCGCGCTGATAGTGATGGCGCTGCGCCGGCGACCGAGCGCCGGTGTGGTGCGCGCCGCACAGATCGCCGCGGTCCTTCTCTTCTGCCAGGTCCTGGTGGGGGCGCTCAATGTGTGGCTCGACGAGTACGAGGCGCTGATCGTGCTGCACCTGGCGCTCGGCACGCTGCTGTGGGGCACCGTCGTGAGCGTTGCGCTTGCGCTCTACCCCGCGGGCGCGCCGGTCGCCGCGCGCGCGAGCTCGCCTTCCGGCAAGGCGGTGACGGCGTAGTGGCTGGGCGGGCGGCTGCGGCCGCGGCCGTCAGCCCCACGTCGGGCGTACGCCAGATCGCCTCCGACTATCTCGAGCTGACCAAGCCCAAGGTCCAGTCGCTGCTCATCTTCACGACCGTCACCACGATGTACGTCGCCGGTGACCCGTCGCTCGGGCTGGTGGCGCTCACCTGCCTCGGCGGCTACCTGTCCGCCGGAGGCGCCGGCGCGGTGAACCACTTCTACGACCGCGACATCGACGCGGGGATGGCGCGCACCGCAAACCGGCCGGTGCCCTCGGGCCGGGTGTCCCCCACCGCCGCGCTCACCTACGGCCTCGTGCTCGCCACAGCGGCGGTGCTCGTGCTTTCGATCGGCGTGAACCCGCTGGCGGCGGCGCTCTCCTTCTCGGGGTTCCTCGGCTACGTGCTGGTCTACACCGTCTGGCTCAAGCGCTCCACCCCGCAGAACATCGTGATCGGCGGGGCGGCGGGCGCCGTTCCGCCACTGGTGGGATGGGCGGCCACCACCGGCTCCCTGAGCTGGACAGCGCTGTACCTGTTCGCGATCGTCTTCTACTGGACGCCACCGCACTTCTGGGCACTGTCTCTTCTCATGAAGGACGAGTACGCCAAGGCCGGCGTGCCGATGATGCCCGTGGTGCGCGGCGAGCGCGAGACGCGCAAGCAGATCCTGCTCTACTCGGGGCTGCTCTACGCGGTCACCCAGCTGCCCTTCTGCGCGGGCGGCTTCGGGGGCATCTACCTCGCCTGCTCGGTCGGGCTCGGCGCGGTGTTCATCTTCGGCGCCGTGCGCCTGTACCGCCGTGCCGACCGTCGCTCCGCCCTATGGCTGTACCTGTACTCGCTGGCATACCTGGCGCTGCTGTTCGCGGCGATGGTGGCCGACATGAAGCTCTAGCTCCGCCTACCGCTAAACGGCGTACAGCCGCACCGGTCGGGTTCGCACACCGGGGCCGGCGGGTCACGTCTCGGGCGCCGGCTCCGGTGCCCCGAGCCCTCCCGCCAGGCCCACGAAGAGCTGCACCGCCGGCCCGATCAGCAGCGCGAACGCCAGCGTGCCCACCCCGACCGTCCCCCCGAGCACGGCGCCCGCGACCGTGACCCCCACCTCGATGCCCGTCCGCACCAGCCGCAGCGACCTGCCTGTCCTGGCGTGCAGCCCCGTCATCAGGCCGTCGCGCGGGCCGGCGCCGAGGCGGCTGGTCAGATAGAGGCCGCTGCCCGCGCCCACCAGGGCGATCCCGCCGGCCACCAGCGCCAGCCGGATCTCGAGCGGGCCGGCCGCCTCCCCGATCGCCCGAAGGGTCACTCCGATCGCGACCCCGACCACTATCGCGTTCAGGATCGTACCGAGGCCGGGGCGCTGGCAAAGCGGTATCCAGAGCAGCAGCACCACGAACGAGATCGCGATCGTGACTTCGCCTATCCCAGTGCCGGTCTGCTCGGAGACGCCCTCCGCGAGAACCGTCCACGGCGAGTTGCCCAGCGTCGCCAGCACCAGGCATGCCTCGCCGGCGCCGAAGATCCAGAGCCCCACCAGCAGGCGGGCGAGGGTGCGCCGATCCGTTCGCCAGCCAGAGGGCATCTCAGTCCCCTGGGATCCGCACGCCGGAACGCGAGCGTTGCCGCTCAACCGCTGTGGCGGACCTGCTTGAGGTGACGCTCGAAGTCGCTGTCCACCGTCTGCTCGTCCGCCCGGACCACGTGCATCACCGCGTTGATGAGGGCCAGGTGCGTGAAGGCCTGCGGGAAGTTGCCGAGGTGGCGACCCGAGCGTGGGTCGATCTCCTCGGCGTATAGCTGCAGCGCGCTCGAGTAGGACAACAGCTTCTCGCAGAGCTCGCGCGCCCGTGTCAGCTCTCCTACCTCCACCAGCGCGGACACGAGCCAGAAGGAGCAGATCGTGAAGGTGCCCTCAACCCCGGCCATCCCGTCGTCGGTGGCATCGGTGCGGTAGCGCAGCACGAGGCCGTCCACGCTCAGCTCGTCGGCGATGGCGAGCACCGTGGTTCGGATCCGCTCATCGTCGGGGGGCAGGAACCGCACCAGGGGCATGAGCAGCACCGACGCGTCCAGCGCGTCGGTGTCGTAGTGCTGGGTGAAAACACCGCGCTCGTCGAGCGCGTTCGCGCAGATGTCGTCCTTGATCTCGTCGGCCACAGCCTGCCACTTCTCTGCACGCTCGCCGTCCTCGCGGATCTCGGCCAGGCGGGCGCCGCGGTCCAGCGCCACCCAGCACATCAGCTTCGAGGACGTGAAGTGCTTCGGCTCGCCGCGCACCTCCCAGATCCCGCGGTCGGGCTCGCGCCAGTGCTCGAGGGCGTCCTCGACCTGCTTGACCATGATCGGCCAGATCCGCTCCGGCAGGTGGTCGCGCGACTTTGTGTGCAGGTAGACCGAGTCGAGCAGCGCGCCCCAGACGTCGTGCTGCTCCTGGTTGTAGGCGCTGTTGCCCACTCGTACGGGCTTCGCGGCCTCGTAGCCCGAGAGGTGGTCGAGCACCTCCTCGTCAAGCTGGGCCCTGCCGTCGATCCCGTACATGACCTGCAGCCGGCCCTCCTCGGCCTCGGCCACGTCCATCACGAAGTAGAAGAAGTCGTTGGCCTCCCAGTCGAAGCCAAGCGTGTAGAGACCCCAGAGCATGAAGGTGGCGTCGCGCATCCACGTGTAGCGGTAGTCCCAGTTTCGCTCGCCACCCGGGGTCTCGGGCAGCGACGTGGTCGCCGCTGCCACCAGCGCGCCCGTCGGTGCGTAGGAGAGCCCCTTGAGGGTGAGCGCGCTGCGCTGGAGGAAGGTGCGCCAGGGGTGGTCGGGAAACTCGCCGTGGTCGAGCCAGTGCTGCCAGTGGTGGGCGGTCCACACCAACCGCTCGTAGGCCTCGTCGTAGCTCTGCGGCGCGCGGTGCTGGGACCACGAGAGGGCGGCGAACAGGGTGTCGCCCTCGTGCATCAGCGTGCGGCCGGTGGCGCGCGGACCCTCGATGCCGAGGTTCATGTCGGTGGTCAGCTGCAGCCGCAGCTCGGACCCCTCGGCGCGCGCGACGGCGTCGTGATACCCGGGGCCCGAGTACTCCCATTCGGCGAAGCTGCGCCCGTAGTCGAACACCGGCTCGCAGTCGAGGTTGAGCTGCGCCTCGCCGTTGACGCAACGCACCAGGCGCAGCAGCACATGGTCGGCGTCGTAGTCGGTGGGCGAGCGCCTGTGGGTGGTGGAGCGCTCGTTTTCGTGGTGCCACGGCCCGATCAGCAGCACATCACGCACGATCACCCAGCCGCCGCGCGTGCCCCAGCTCGTCTCGAGCACCATCGTGCCCGGCAGGTAACGGCGCGCCGCGGGCACGTGCACGTCCGCCGGCCCGAGGCGGAAGGTGCCGGCATCGCGATCGAGCATGGCGCCGAACACGCTCGGGGAGTCCATCCGTGGCAGGCACATCCACTCCACGTTGCCGCTCGGAGCCACCAGCGCGGTGGTCTCACAGTCCGATAGGAACCCGTAGTCGGCGATTGGCGGGAAGGGGCTGTAGCCCACCGCGCCGTCAGCGGTGTAGTTCTTCAAGCCCCGTTCCCCATGAGTGAGGCGGCGGAGGCGTCGAGCAGCACCAACAGGTTGCCGGGGTCGGGCCGGATCAGGCTGGCCGGGGCGCTCGGGTCGGGGGCGTCACCGAAGGCGCGGGCCACCGCCTCGGCCTTGTCCTCGCCGGATATCAGGAAAACCACCTCGCGGGCCGCATTCAGGACGGGGAGAGTAAGGGTCACGCGGGACACGAGCGGCGCCATGCCCGGGTTGACGACAGCCACCGCCAGACGCTCGCGCTCCCCGAGAGCGTCATCGCCCCCGAACAGGGACGCGGTGTGGGCGTCGGGGCCGAGCCCCAGCAGCAGCAGGTCCATCCGCGGCAGCCCTTCGGCGCCCCAGGCTGTCTTGAGCTCGCGCTCGTAGTCCGCGGCGGCAGCGTCGTGTCCCAGCTCACCCTTGATCCGGTGCACCTCCGGCTGAGCGCCGCGAATCCTGTCGAGGAGGCTCCGCCGCACCATCAGGTAGTTGGAGTGCTCGTGCTGGGGCCCGACCGCACGGTCGTCGCCGAACCACAGCTGCGTGTGCGACCAGTCGAGCTCTTCCCTCGCCACGCGCTCGTGAGCGGCGCGCGGCGTGGAGCCTCCCGACAGGGCGATGTGCCCGCCGTCGCGCACCGCCGCGGCGATCCGCTCTGCGGCCGCGCCCGCTACGTCGTCCACCACCGTGATCGCGCGTGCGCTCACCCGGCGACCATGGACCCGACGGCGGCGAGCGCAGGTCCATAGCTCTTGTCGCGCAGAAGGGCCTGGCGGATGCCCTCGCCGAGGATGCCGGCCTCCCCGCGGGAAGCGCCCATCGCAGTCCAACGCCACTCTCGCCCCCTACGGTCGGTTCGGCACGCGCTCAGCCCGCCGGGACCGCGGTCGAGCGACACGCTCAAGCCCGAGGCGGTCTGGACGGTGAGCCCGGCGAAGCCCGGGGTGCTCATGGCCTCCTGGGGCTGCAGGCGCATCCTCACGTCCTGGCGGTGTCCGTGTGCCGTGCCCTGCAATCCGCTTCCGTGGCTCACCATGGCGCCGGGCCGCCATCCCAGCCGCGTCGCCATCCAGCCCAGGAACAGCAGCCCGGCGATCACCGAGTCGGGGCTGTGACGCACGGTGACGGCGCTGATCTTGTGAAGGTCGCCGCGCCATGCGGGGGGATCGAAGGTCGCGGCCACGCGCTCGCGCCAGGGCGTCGAGCGCAGCCAGGCCAGGTCGACGACGTAGGCGCGCTCGGCCAGCTCGCTGGACCGGCGCACCGCCTCCGCGGGATCGGGCTCGTTCACGGAGTCCACGAGCACCACCTGTGCCAGGTCCAGCAGGGCATCGACCGCCTCCGGGTGGCCGTGAGGTGACCACACGAGCGTGGCCAGGTCGGTGACCACCAGCGGATCGACGATCGAATCCAGGTGCTCGAGATGGTGCGGGCCGATGTCGAGCACGACCTCCTCCTGGCCCACCTCGATCATCCCCGCGCCATCCCCGGGATGCGCCCCAACCGCGGCCCAGGCGTCGATCGCCGTGCGACCCGGCTCCACGGCGCAGAGGATCGTGCGCGAGGCGTGGTAGCGGCCCACGTTGTCAAGGCGGTTCTGGATCTCGCCGCGCCATTCACGGTCGGCGACGACCACCAGGTTCAGCACCCGCGCGGGCACGAAGGCGTCGCTGTGGCAGTGGCGCTCGCGCAACAGGTCGCGCAGCGCCTCCTCGACATCCGTCGGGGTGGTGCCCTGTTCGCTCCAGACCCCGCCCTCGAGCGTGGGAGCGCTCACCTAGATCGCCCTCCACGTGTGGCCGGGCTGAAGCAGACGCTCCGCCTCGGCGGGCCCCTGGCTGCCGGCCTCGTACTGCGGTATCGGCCCACTCTCTGCACCCCAGGCCGCGAGGATCGGGTCGATGATCCTCCACTGCGCCTCGACCTCGTCGTCGCGGGTGAACAGCGTTGCGTCGCCTCGCATCGCATCGGTGATCAGCCGCTCGTAGGCCTCCGGCGACTGCGACATGAAGGCCGTCCCGTATAGGAACTCCATGTTCACCGGCCTAATGCGCATCCGCGTGCCGGGGATCTTGGCCCCCAGCGAGATCGATGCGCCCTCGTTGGGCTGCACGGTCAGCACGATCCGGTTGGGCTGCACGCCCACTGCGCCCTCCTCCCGGAAGGCCAGATGCGGGACGGGCTTGAGCGCGATCGCGATCTCGGTCACCTTGCGGACCATGCGCTTGCCGGTCCGCAGGTAGATCGGCACGCCAGCCCAGCGCCAGTTGTCCACCTCGAGGCGCAGCGCGGTGTAGCTCTCCGTGGTGGAGTCCGGGGGCACGTCCTCCTCCTCGAGATAGCCCTTCGCGGCCTCGCCGGCCACCACCCCCGCCGCGTACTGGGCACGCACCGCCATCTCGGATACCTCCTCCGGGCCGGGCGGGTGGATCGAATGCAGCACCTTCACCTTCTCGTCGCGAACCTCGTCGGCGGAGAAGGACACCGGTGGCTCCATGCAGAGCAGGGTGAGCAGCTGGAGCATGTGGTTCTGCACCAGATCCCGCAGCGCGCCTGACGTGTCGTAGTAGCCGGCCCGGGAGCCGATGCCCATGTCCTCGGCCGCGGTGATCTGCACGTAGTCGATGTAGTTGCGGTTCCAGATCGGCTCGAACAGCCCGTTGGCGAACCGGAAGGCCAGCACGTTCTGGACCGTCTCCTTGCCCAGGTAGTGGTCGATCCGGTACACCTGCTCCTCGTCGAGCACGTCTAGCACTGCCGCGTTCAGCTCCCTGGCCTCGCGGAGATTGGTGCCGATCGGCTTCTCGATCACCACCCGCACATCGGAGCTCTCGCGGCGGTCGAGCCCGTGGTCTCCGAGCTGCTTCACGATCTCCGCGAAGAACGACGGAGACGTCGAGAGATAGAAGACGCGGTTGAACTCGATGCCGGCCCGCTCGTCTGACTCGCCGAGGGCCGTATCCAGCCTCTCGTAGAGGCCGGGATCGTCGAAGTTGCCGGACACGTAGCGCACCCCGTCGAGCAGTGCGTCGAGCACCTTCTCATCGGTCTCGCGGCGCGAGAACTCCTGGATCGACCCCTTGGCCAGCTTGCGGTAATCGTCGTCGGACATGTCGCTGCGCGACGCTCCGATCAAGTTGAAGCGCTCGGGAAGCGCTCCCTCGTGGGCAAGGTTGTAGAGAGCCGGCAGCAGCTTTCGCTTCGACAGATCGCCGGTTGCACCGAAGATCGTGAGCGTGGTGGGCGGGATCGGCTGGCGCTCGAGGCCGGAGGTCAGCGGGTTCTCCTGCTCGGGCTCCTCGACCTTCGTGGGAGCGGTGGCCATCAGCCCGACTCCGCTTCCTCGGCGCGGGTCTGCATGGTGTGCCCGCCGAACTGGTTGCGCAGCGCTGAGAGCACCCGGCCGGTGAAGTCGCCATTGCCGCGCGTGTAGAAGCGCGCGTACAGCGAAGCCGTTATCACCGGCGTCGGCACGTCGTTTGCCATCGCGTCCTCGATCGTCCACCGGCCTTCACCGGAGTCCGCCGTGTGGGCGGTCAGGTCGGCGAGGTCGTTGCCCTCTTTCTCGAAGGCGAGCGCTGCCAGCTCGCACAGCCAGGAGCGCACCACCGAGCCCTGCATCCAGAGGTGCGCGATCTTCGCGTTGTCGAGCTCGTACTCGCTCTTGTCGAAGAGGTCGAAGCCCTCGGCATAGGCCTGCATCAGCCCGTACTCCACGCCGTTGTGCACCATCTTCACGTAGTGCCCGGCGCCCGAGGGCCCCATGTGCGCCCAGCCGGCCCCGTGCTCCTCGGTGGGCTTCGGCGCCAGGACGTCGAGGATCGGGGACATCCTCTTCACCGCCTCCGCGGGGCCGCCGACCATCATGCAGTAGCCGACGTCGATGCCCCACACGCCGCCGCTGGTACCCACGTCGACGTAGCGGATCCCCTTCGCGGACAGCTTCTCCGCGCGGATCTTGTCGTCGACCCACTTCGAGTTGCCGCCGTCGATGATCGTGTCGCCCTCCTCCAAGAGGTCGGAGAGCGCGTCGACGGTCTGCTGGGTCGGGTCGCCGGCTGGCACCATGATCCAGACGGCGCGGGGCGCTTCGAGCCTGCCCACCAGGTCCTCGAGCCCGCTCGAGCCGATGGCACCGTGGCCCTCGGCAGCCTCGACGGCATCCTCGGAGAAGTCAAAGGCCACCACCTGATGCTCCGAGTCGCGGTGGATGCGATGGACCATGTTCCCGCCCATCTTTCCGAGCCCTACGAAGCCCAGCTGCATGCGCTCTCCTCTCATGGGGCTCCGCCCCGCCGTGTGGGGCCATTCTTCCCCGGTCGGCGCGCCTTATGCAAGCCGGGGACAGAAGTTCACGGGCGTTCCCTAGATTCCGGAGGGATGAAGCGGCGTTCGCTGGCCGAGCCGAGTTTGGTCGAGAAGTACATCCGGGGGCAGGTCCTCCCCCGGTTCATGCAGCGGTTGCGGGAGATCGACGACGAGCTGGCGAGGCACCGTTCGCGGCTCGCCGACGCCTACGACGAGCTCTGGAAGGCCTGCGGCCAAGACCCGCAAGCCTTTGAGCAACGCTGGCTGGCGACCACGGACTCCTGGCGCTTCGACCGCGTCAACGAGCTCATCCATGCCCACAACGAGTACTACCCGATCGAGCGCCGCCTCCCGATCAACCCCCGCACGGGCGACTACATCACGACGAGCGGCCGGCAGTGGCGGCGCCAGCCGGCGGGGGCGGAGTGGGTTCTGGAGCGGTTCCCCGCACGACGCACCGATGGTTCCCCACGGGGAAGCCGGTCCTAACCTCCAGACACCTCGAGACCCGCGCGCGATCGGCCGAGATTCTGGCCCGCGGCCGAGGCGCCCGCAGGCGCCGGCCCGGCTCCTACGAGCCGCTACGTCGGCTGTTCATCGCAGAGGATTAGCAGCTCGTCGATCGCCACGTCGATCTCTTCCGCCAGTCGATCGGCGTCCGCGGCCAGCCCGACCTGGGCGTAGATCCCGAAGCAAGCCTGCCCGGCGACGGTTGTCATCCCGATCGAAACGCCATGCCGCGGGGAAAGCGGCACGACGGGATAGGCCCGTTCGACCGGGCCCCCATCAGTGAGGTTCGAGACCCGCGGGCTGGCGAACACCTGGGAGGCAACGCGCCGCACGGGGCGGGGCGCGTAGGACAAGGACCCGAGCATCGCGTCGGCACCTTCTGGCTCACCCCCCGCTTGCGTTCGCGCATCGCCACGTGAACGTCGCGAAGGCGCCACAGCGGGTCAGGTTCCTCGCAGGGCAGGGAGAGAAACAAGAACGCGATCTGGTTGCCCCACTCTCTGTCGGTCTCGCCGACACTCACGGAAACCATCGCCTCGATCGCCATGCCCGGCCCGCCCGCCCGAGACCACCCCAGCGCTCAATCACCAAAGCCCGGGCGGTGTCACCAGGTAGCCCTGACCCACGGGAGCGGGAGCCGGGCGACGCGCGCCTCATCGGCAGAGGGTATACCCCCATGGATGGCAAGATTGCCAGAGCGATGATGCGCCGCGGCATGCGACCTGGGTCAGTGCGTGCGGCCAAGCGCGCCGCGATGAGGTCCGTGACGAATGGGCTGGTGAATCCGGTCGTTCGGCGGCTGCTTGAGCGGGGCTTGTGGCCGCGCACGCAGGCCCTGCTCGAAACCACGGGCCGCAATACCGGCGCGCGCCGGCGCGTGCCGGTTGGCAACGGGCTGCGTGGCGACAGCTTCTGGATCGTGACCGAGCACGGCTACGCCGCCGACTACGTGAAGAACATCCAGAAGCAGCCGCGGGTGCGGGTGAAGGTGGGCCGGCGCTGGTATGAGGGAACGGCGTGGATCCTGCCCGGCGATGACCCGCGCGCGCGGCTGCGCTGGCTCGGGCGGCCGGTAAACGACACCCTCCTGCGGCTGGTCGGCACCGAGCAGGTCACGATCCGAATCGACTTGGAGTGATGACGCCGTGAAGGCGTCGCACTGCGCCAGAGCCCTCGAACGGGCCGTGACTTGAAGTCAGTGGCGGCCGCGTCAAGACATCGGCGCCGCAGAGCACTCAAGGCCTGGACCTCCGAGCGCCGTGACCGCGCTTTCCTGGCGTTCGCGGCCGTCTTCTTTGTCTTTCATCAGTTGCCGTCGATCCTGTTCACGGACAGGGTCGAGGCAGCGGTCGATGTGCTCACGCCCTTCGTGGTTGCCGCTGCGACCGTTGCGGTGATGCTCGCGCTCGGCGCTCCGCGCGGTCCGGTCGTCGCTGCGGTTTTCGCGGGCGTGCTGTACGTGCACGGCCACGGGGTGCACCTGGCCGCCAACTCGATCCACAACGAGGGTGCGCAGGGCAACCTCGTCTATTTCTGGGACGAGCGCTTTTCGCACATCGAAGCCGTGCTGGGCTGGTTTGGGCTGGTGGCCGCCTTCTGTTTCGCCGAGCGGGTCGCGCCGCGCTCGGTGAGCACTTCGCCGGCGCTGCTCGCGCTGGCGGCGCTGGTCCTGGGCTGGACGTTCTTCACCAGCACAGTCGAGGGCCAGACCTGGTGGCTCGAGCTTCCAGCGACCGTCCTGTTCGCCATCACGGCGCTGCGCGCCCCGAGACCGCTCGTCTGCACCGCGGCGGGCGCCTTCGCCGTAGGTGCGGCACTGATTGCCGTGTGGGCGATCTGGCACGGTGGGGTGCCCGAGTTCAGCGCCCTCTGACCAGCGGCGGCGCCGCGGATCAAGCGCCGTCCGGACGGCAGGCCAACATGGGGCTGTGAAGGACGCCGTCGATGATTCCTGAGGCGCCGCTCGAGGCGACCGAGCACGGACTCCTGCCAAAGGGGGACGGGTGGTTCGTCCTCAACGCGCGCGAGGCGCGCTGGGATCACGGCCACGGGCGGCCCGCGATCTGCAGGTTCGAGGGTGAGCCGCACTTTTCGCAGCTCGGGATCCGCCTAAACGTCCTCTCGCCCGGGGAGCCGATGGCGATGTACCACTGGGAGGCCGATCAGGAGGACTTCTTCGTGCTCGCCGGCGAGGCGCTGCTCATCGTCGAGGGCCAGGAGCGCCCGCTACGACAGTGGGACCTCGTGCACTGCCCTGCTGGGACAAGGCACGTGATCGTCGGGGCGGGAGACGGGCACTGCGTCGTGCTCGCAGTCGGCGCCCGCGATCGCTCCACGGGCTCGGACTGGGGTGCCTACGGCGTGGACGAGACGGCGCTACGCCACGGCGCCGGCGTCGAGCAGGAGACGACGGACCAGCCGCAGGCATACGCGCGGTTCCCGAAACGGGAGCCAACCCGATACCGCGAGGGCTGGCTGCCGGGGTAGAAGACCCGCGGCTGGCTGCGGGAAGGATCGTCGGATGGGACCGCAGGCAGCGAGGCCCTCGCGCAAAGCGAGACGAACGTCGCTATTTGACACAACTCGCCTGCATGCCGAGAAAGCATTCGAGCTCGCGCTAGCGAGAACCGGATGGCAGGTTGTGAAGATGAGGCTGAGCAGGTCGTCGCCTACCTGGTCGTCGAGCGCTGCGTCGAGATCCGGTACCGCCGCCTCCCGTCTCACCTCGAGCTCGCGGGCGAGCTCCTCCTGCTTGCGCTCGAGCACCTTCCCGCGCCGCAGCCGGTCGATCGCCCTGTGCTTGGCGGTGCCATCAGCCAGGCGCCCGGATTGTCCGGGACCCCTGACTCAGGCCACTGCTCGAGCGCGGCGACGAGGGCATCCTGTGCGAGCTCCTCCGCGAGGCCGACGTCGCGCACCATCCGAGCGAGCCCGGCGATCAGCCGGGCGGACTCGATCCGCCAGACGGCCTCGATCACGCGATGGGTGTCGGAAGCCGAGCCCAACACCACGCCTCCCTACTTATTGGCCTCGGCCTGCGCGCGGATGCGCTCCTCCTGCTCCCTCAGCTCGGGCGTGAGCTCCTCGCCGAAGTCCTCCGCCTCGAACACCTGGCGAACCTCGATCTCCGACTCCCCCTCCATCGGATTGGGGCAGCGCTTGACCCACTCGATCGCCTCTTCCTTCGACCTCGCCTGAATCAGCCAGAAGCCGGCCACCAGCTCCTTCGCCTCGGCGAACGGGCCGTCGACCACGGTGCGCTCCTTGCCCGAGAACTTCACGCGCGCGCCCTTCGAGCTCGGGTGTAGTCCCTCACCCGCGAGCATCACGCCGGCATTGACCAATTCCTCGTTGTACTTCCCCATCGCCGCGAGCAGCTCCTCGCTCGGCATGACGCCCGCCTCGGACTCCTCGGTTGCCTTGACCAGGACCATGAATCGCATCGGTGTTCCTCCTTGTGGCTTTGCGTTCCGCGCCCGGCCCCGGCCCTGTGGACCGGCTGGAACCTGCGCTTCTACCCTGACGTCGAACGGGGCGCCGGAAAATCGACAAGTAGGGCAACTCCCTCTCGTGCGACCGAGGACCCGCTCCTGCTCTCGTCGACGGATGAAAGTCAAGCGCTTGTCGTTGCTGTTCTCCTGTGGCGCATTTTCTTTGGGCGCGGGCGGGGCGAAGACGCCTGTCACGGACACGGCGGGCGCGTAGTGCGCGCCGACCAAGCGGACCACCGCCGGCCTGAGGGTCAGTGGTCGCCTGCCGGCACCTTGACAAGGTCGGGGCGGCGCGCCGCCTCGAGCCAGATCGCGCGCGCCTCCTCGCGCGTCGTCCTGCCGCCCAGGCGCTCTACGGCCCAGGCGGCCACTGCCGTCGAACGATCGCCGGCGATCGGGACTATGCCCTGGTGGCGTTCCCCGCCCAGGATTTCGCCCTCGCCTGTAAGTACCTCGGTCATCGTCTCGCCGGCGCGGACTCCAAGCAGGTCGATCGCCGGCGCCCCCTCGCCGCCCGCCTCTGCCCAGATGCGGGAGGCAAGCTCGCCCACGCTCAACACCGCCGGGGCGGCCGCGGTGGCGAGCACGTCGCCCTCCGCGGCCACGAGCACCGCGTGGGCGACTAGCGCCGCGGCATGGGGCAGCGTAATCCAGAAGCGGAGCATGCCGGGATCGGTGATCGTCAGCGGCACCCTGGCACGGGCCTGGCGCAGGAAGAGCTCCGAGGCGCTGCCGGCACTCCCGAGGACGTTTACAAGCCGTACCGCGGCGCGCTCGGCACCGCCGTCGCGGGCGGCGGCGAATACCGTCAGCTGCTCCATCAGCCGTTTCGTGCGCGCGTAGAAGCTAGCCGCCAGCGTCGCCTTGTCGGTCGAGGCGACGACGACCGTCTCAATTGCGGAGGCTCCCGCCACGTCGAGGACGTTCCAGCTGCCGTGCAGGTTTACGTCCGCGAACTCCTCCGGATACATCTCCGCCCAGTCGACGTGCTTGTAGGCGGCCAGGTGAAAGACGACGTCGGGGCGCGTCCGGGCGATCGCGCCCTCCAGCCGACCGCGGTCGCGGACATCGCACAGGATGTGCCCGATGCGCTCGAGCGACGGCGCCTCGCGCGCGCGGCGATCGGCGGTCAGCGAGCCCTCGTGGGCGTCGAGCAGGGTGATCGACTGCGGGCGGAAGCCGTCAAGCAGCGTGGCGAGCGTGCGGCCGATGAGACCGCCTCCGCCCGTGATCAGCACGCGCCTGCCGGCGAAGCGCTCCTGCAGCTCGAGAATGGACGGTACGGGGTCACGCCTGCGCACGACCGTCTCCCAGTCGAAGCGGTCCTCGGGCACCCGGCGCGAAGCGGCGGGCCACGGTACGGCCGGCGCGGTCAGCGTGCGCTCGAGCTCGGCGTAGCCGGCCTTCATCGCGGGCGAGGCTGCCGGGTCCGGCTCGTTCACCTCGGCGACGACGTAGGCCGCCGCCGACCCGAGCGCGGCCACCGCCGGGTCGAGCTCGAGCTCGCCGTCCCCGAAGGGAAGGCCCTCCCCGAGGATGCCCTCGGCGTCGGAGACGTGCGCCACGCGTGTCCGCGCGCCGAGCTTCGCGACGTAGTCCTCGAGCCGCAGGCCGTCGGCCGGCGAGACTGCAAAGAGCGTCGGGTAGGCACTCGCGAAGTGCTCGAAGAGCGCCGCGTGTGATGTGTCGAGGGTGAAGCCGAGCTCAGGGATTCGATCTCCCCACTCGAGCAGGTCGCGCCAGTGGCCGCCGATGGGCGACAGGAAGACGCCGCCGGAGCGCATGCGGAGGACCGGCGGCACGTTCTCGATCAACGGCTCGACGCCGCGGCTGGCACAGGCACGCGCGAAGAAGCGCAGGAACTGCTCGACCGCAGCCTCGTCGAGCGCGCCGCGTGCGCGGAACTCCTCGGGCGTCATCGGCACGAAGAGGTGGATCGTCAGGACCGGCGAGCCGATCGCCGCCGCGAACTCCGCGCTGTGCTCGATGCCGGCACGCGCCTCGTCGTCGAGGCGGTCGACTCGCACGAATGCGCCGCTCGGCCAGGCCACGGGCGCCTCGGCGGTCAGTGCGAGTCCGCGCTCGCCCGCGGCGTCGAGGACGACCGCTACGGCTCGCCGAACGGCGTCGGAGTCCGCCACGTCGCGGGGCATGAGGCAGACCTCGAGCCCGCGCCAGCCTCCGCCGTCGAGGCGCTCCGCGAGCTGCTCAGGGTCGGGCGCGGCCTTGAGCTGCGGAATGATGGCGGAGCCAATCGACATAGGCGGGGACAGTTTCCTCGAGTGGACGGACGGGCGCCTCGAGCCAGGCGGACGAGAGGGCCTCATAGCTCTCGTTCTCGCCCGGCGGGAGCGTCCCACCCGGCGTCTCGATCGGGGCGTCGGAGCCAACTGCGTCGCGCACGAGCTCGGCTGCGCGCATGAGCGGCGTCGCCACTCCGCTCGCCACATCGAGCGTCTCGTCCCACCGCCGCTCGGCGACGATCGTCTCGAGCGCTGCGACGGCGTCGTCGACGAAGAGGAAGTCGCGCAGGCGCTGGGGGTCCCCCGGGATGACGACCGGCTCGCCGGCGAGGAAGCGCGCGGCGAACGCAGCGATCGCCCCGGTGGCCCCCTCCCACGCGACCTGCCCGGGGCCGAAGACCGAGGTCAGCCGGACGACGGTCGCAGGCGCGGGGTGGCGGCGGCAGGTCTCCTCGCCGAGCCACTTGGAGACGGCGTAGGGGTCGGGCGCCGGCCCCTCGGTGCGGATCGTCGACGGATAGACGAGCGCGCCGCCATGGCGCGCGCAGCCCTCCAGCAGGTTGAGCGTGGTCCCGGCGTTCTCGCGCACGGCGCGCGCCGGGTCGTCGCGGGCTCCGGCCGGCGATGGGACGCCGGCGAAGTGGAGGACCGCATCGCAGCCCTCGACGAGGTCCTGCGCCGCGGCGTCGCCCGCGTCGGCGACCACGGCGTCGAGCCCGGCGGCGTGTGCTCGGGGGGCGGCCCCGGGGCGCTTGAGCGCCACCACGTCGTGCCCGCGCTCGCGGAGGAGGACCGCCGTGCGCCAGCCGAGAAAGCCGGTCGCGCCGGTGACGAGCAGCCTCATCGCGCTAGGTAGGCCGCCAGGTCGTGCTCGTAGGTGAAGGGGCTGGTGTAGGTGGTCGAGGCGCCGCCCTGGGGCCGACGGCCGCCGGCCAGCGCGGCGACGTCGGCCACCGTCACGGTCTCGGCCGCCACGTTCGCGGCCGCGACGCCCGGAGCCCACGGCGACTCAAAAAGGATGCGCGCGGCGTCGGCCACGTGGACCGCGCCGATCGTGGCGCGCCCGCCGTCGTCGAGCGGGAGCGGGGCTCCCTCCGCGGCGAGGCGGCGGAACTTGTCGATCACGGTCTGCGACTCCGGGCGCGCGTGCTCGACCGGGCTGGGCCCGAAGACGATCCCGAGCCGCAGGACGGCGAGCGCGAAGCCGTGCCGCTCGGCGTAGATGCGAAGACAGAGCTCCGCGTAGACCTTCGACAGGTGGGCGAGATCCCCCTGCGGGCCATAGGGGGCGTCCGCTCCGACCTCGCCTACCGGCGAGGGGCCATAGACGTGAAGCGAGCTCGCGTAGACGAGTGTGGGGCAGCCCACCGCCGCGACCGCCTCGGCCACGCGCCGGGCTCCGGTGATGTTCGTCTCCTCGGTGTAGTCGGGGTCGCTCTCCGACAGCGGGCGACTCGCCTGCGCCGCGAGCAGGACGACCCGCTCGGGGCGGTCGGCCAGCAGGCGATCGACGTCCTTGCGCGAGCGGATGTCGGCGGTCTCGACGTGGGCGCCGGCCGCGCGGAGCCCTTCGAGCTGCGAGGGGTCGGTGGCGTACCAGTTGTCGGCGAGCGTCACCGCATGGTCCCGCGCCAGGGCCAGCTCCGCCAAGGCGGCCCCGAGGTAGCCCGCCCCGAGGATCAGCACTGCGTAGTCAGATGCGCCAGACGCCGGGGGCGTCCGGGACGACGTTGCGCGTGTCAACCACCTGCTTGGCCACAAGCCACAGCGGTCGCTCCATGAATGCCTCGTGGGCGGTGAGGACCACCACGCAGTCGGCCGCCTCGACCTCCTCGGGGATGAAGTCCACGCTCTCGTAGCGTTCGCCGTCGAAGTCCATCTCCGGCACCCACGGGTCGCAATAACGGATGTCGGCGCCACGGGCACGAAGCTGGCGCAAGATCTCGAGGCTCGGCGACTCGCGTGTGTCGTGGACGTCGGCCTTATAGGCAAGGCCCAGAAGGAGCAGCCGTGAGCCCTTGACAGGCTTCCCGGCGTCGTTGAGAGCGTCGGCCACCTTCTGGGTCACGTACATCGGCATCTGCGCGTTGATCTCGTGCGCCGCGTCGATCAGCACGCTTGTATAGCCGTACTCGCGCAGCCGCCAAGCCAAGAAGTGCGGGACCACGGGGATGCAGTCGCCGCCGAGGCCGGGCCCCGGGTAGTGCGGAAGGAAGGCGAACGGCTTCGTAGCCGCCGCGTCGATGACCTCCCAGGAGGAGATTCCGAGCCGGTCGCACATCAGCGCCAGCTCGTTCGCGAGGGCGATGTTCACGGCGCGGAAGGTGTTCTCGTGCAGCTTCGCCGTCTCGGCGACCATGGTGCTCGAGACCGGTATGACGGTGTCGACGACCTGACGGTAGAGCAGCTCCACCCGACGCCGGCACTCCGCCGTGACGCCGGCCACGACGCGTGGCGTCGAGCGCAGCGTGAAGCGGTGGTTGCCGGGATCCACGCGTTCGGGCGCGTAACCGAGGAAGAAGTCCTGCCCCACCTTGCCGCCCTGCTCCTCCAGGATCGGCAGGACGATCTCTTCGGTAGTCCCGGGATGCGTCGTCGACTGGAGCACGACGAGCTGTCCCGGACGCAGCTGGGCGGCGACCGACTGGGCGGCTGACACTATGTAGGTGAGATCCGGCGTGCGCGTCTTCGAAAGCGGCGTGGGCACGCAGATCGTCATCGCGTCGAGATCGCCGACGCCGTCGTAGTCCGCGCTGGCGGCGAGGGTCCCGGCGAGGCCGGCGTAACGTTCTGCCGGAACGTCCACGAGGTACGAGCGTCGCTCGCCGATCGCTCGAACGCGCTCGGCGTCGAGGTCGATGCCGGAGACGTCGAAGCCT
The DNA here is from genome assembly GCA_030447725.1 of Thermoleophilaceae bacterium. Lineage (GTDB taxonomy): Bacteria > Actinomycetota > Thermoleophilia > Solirubrobacterales > Thermoleophilaceae > JAAYBF01. Next base: position 204,214 of record JAUJOQ010000006.1, on the reverse strand, counting down.
GCCTCGGCAAAGGCCATCGCGAGCGGCAGTCCTGCGTAGCCGAGACCGATCACGCCGACGCGCAGCTGCCCCGCGGCCACGCGATCTTCAAAGCGGGTGACCGAGACGACCTCCGTCAAGCGGACGATCCTAGCAAGGCGGCTCCGCCCTACCCGTCAGGTATAACCTGGGCCGATGTCCTTCTGGGACGCCTTGCGAGCCCTCGCGGGGGACGGTGCCGTCGTGTGGGGGCTACTTGCCGCCGCCGCCCTCGTCCTCGTCCTGACGCCGCTGGTTGGACGGCTCGCGCCGCATATCGGGGGGCTTGACGATTCCGTGGACCGGCCGCGTGTCCACACGGGCCCCGTCCCCCGCATCGGCGGACTCGCCATCGTCGCCGGCATCCTCGTGCCCGCCGTGCTCTTCGTCGACCTCGATGGCACGTACACCGGCATCCTGCTCGGAGTGCTCGGCGTGGCCGCACTGGGGCTCGTCGACGATCTGCGAGGCGTCAGGCCGAGCGTCAAGCTCGCCGGCGTGACGCTCCTCGCCCTCGTGCCAGTCGTCGGCTATGAGCTCACGATCGATCACATCACGCTGCCGTTCGTGGGCGACCACGACCTCGGCTGGCTCGCCTACCCGCTGGCGGTCGCATGGATCGCGGGCGTCGCGAACCTCGTGAACCTCATCGACGGCATGGATGCGCTTGCCGCCGGCATCGTGGCGATTGCTGCCGCGGCGTTCGCGGTGCTTGCCGCCTCCTTCGGCCGAATGGAAGCCGCGGCGCTCGCGGCGATCGTCTGTGGCGCCACGCTCGGCTTCCTGCGCCATAACTACCACCCGGCAAAGATCTTCATGGGCGATTCCGGCGCACTGGCGCTCGGGTTCTTGATCGCGGCCCTGGCCCTCGACGGCCTCTTCAAGACAGCGGCCGCGATCACCCTGGTTGCGCCGATGCTGGTCCTCGCGGTGCCGATCCTCGATACGTCGTTCGTGGTCCTGAAGCGCCTGAAGTACCGCCGCCCGCCATGGGGTGCCGACCACAACCACTTCTACCACCGGTTCTTGCGAATCGGCTTGTCCCAACGGCGCACGGCGGCATACCTGCACGTCTGGGCGGCGCTACTCGCGGCCTATGCGATCTTCGCTCGCTTCTTCCCGCCCCGCCCCGAGGGTTCCTGGGACCTCGAGCGCGCACTTCTCCTAGGCATCGCCGGCGTGTTCGTGATCGGTGCCAGCGTATGGATGGTGTACTCGCTCGAGATCCTGAAGCGCCGCCACCTCGAGCTTCTGCGCCTTCGTCGCCGGCCGGATCCTCAGGAGGACGCGCCGGAGGAGGCCGTCGAGCGCGTGCTGAGCGCTGGTCGACACTAGCCGCTGCCCGCGTCGGGTTCGATCCAGGGCAGCGCCATCTGAAGCAGGTCCGCGGGATCGCGCCGGCGAAGGGGTCGGCCGTCGCCGCCAGGCTTCTTGGCGAGCTCCAGGTCATCCGGCGATCGGAGCATGCGCAGCCTGCCCTCGCGCATGAGCAGCTCGTCGACTGCCCCCAAGCGGCCGTCGAAGATCGACCAGACGGGTGTCCCGAGCACCGCTGCCTCGCGGTTCATAGTCCCCCCCGCGGAGACGACCACGTCACCGAGGGCGATCAGGCTCCGTGCATCGACCGTTCTGCGCGGCACCACGGTCCGTTCCAGCCCGAGCGCGTCGATCGTGTCGCTCTGCTCGGGTGTACGCGCGATGACGACGGTCTGCGTGCGCTCGTCGTCGGCCAGCCGGCGGAGCACGCGGGGGAGTACGGCGCTCTCTCTTCCACCGAGGTACAGGGCGTAGGCGGGGGAGGTGCGCACGATGCAGAGTACGCGCGCCGGGTCGAGGCCGAGCTCATCGAGCACGCCGCGGTCCGCCCGGAAGTCGTGCAGGTAGTACTCCTCCTTCAGGCCCGGGTAGCGCACGAGCTTCCGCCCGCGTGCCCCGAGGCGCGCGAGGCGCTCAACCGGAATCGCGTCGGGGGCGAGCGTCCGCGAGGCGAGGCGGCAGTTGAGGCCGAGCTGGGTCGTCGCCCACTCGTAGTCGAACATCGTCGTGTTGGGTATGCCGAACACCCGGCAGGCGACCGGGAGGTCGGTAGAGCCGTGCGCGAGGGCGCAGTCGAAGCGGCGCTGGCGGGCGAACCGCACGAGCGCAGCCACCCGCCCGGCGGCGGCACGCGCCTTGCCGGCGCGTCCAGCCCCTCCGTGGCGCCCTACGACGATGTGCGGGTGGCCCCACGCCTCGAGCGCCTGGACCGTCTGCGACAGAGGACGCGCGGTGATCTCCACATCGTGACCGGCCTGCTCGAGACGCTCGACCAGCGGGCGAAGCACGTAGATGTGGGCCGTGTTGGTGAGGTCAACCCAGACACGCACCCGCGGAGTGTCGCAGCAGTCGTCGCCGGCGAGCCCTGATATGCGGTCGTTCCTACCCAGCCCAAGAGGTCGTCGCCGGCGAGCAGCGCTCGAGCCGCCACGGCGATCCGCGGGAGGTCATGCTCTCGCGCGAGCACGTCGCGTGGCACGCCCTACGTCCACCAGCGCCCCGACAGAGCGAGTGTTCCTTCGCAGTGAGAGCTCCGCCGCTCCGCGATCCAGTGGGCGAGCTGTTCGACAGTTTCGTCAATTGGCGCGATTGACGTGTCGAGCGTCAAGACATCCCACCGCCGGTCGCCGCGCTCCCAGCGCTGCCAGCGTTGCCAGCACATCCGCTCCCAACCGCCTTGCCGAATCACGTCTTGCCGACATTGCGGATCGGCCGCGTGGGAGCGATGCCAGGACGCCCAGGCGAGCAGATGTCCGAGCTCGGTGCCGCCGGGCGCGATCCCAGCCGAACGTCGGGCCAGACGCTCCGCGCGAATTCCGTCGCTGACGTCGAGCAGACAGGCCGCGACGCCGTCAAGTTTGGTTGCTGAAGGAACTGAAAGCCATTCGCCGATTGGAGTCTGACCGGCTATCAGCGTGTCGCGGCCGTCGGCGTCGGAGGCAACGACGCGCTTAGTCCACTGTTCTGTGGCTTCTTGGCGCCACTTGCGACTGGCGCCTCGAGGGACGCCCAGCTCGTCGAAATCATGCGGTTCGAGTCTCTTGACCCGAGCAGCCAGCGCCGGGAGCACAGCGCTCTTGCCAGCAGCGCTCGAACCCGTGAGAACAAAGAGCATCGTACGAAGCTAGCGCGCTGACGAGGCCTCTTCTGGTGCGCTGGAGCCCTCGGTGTTGCGCAAGGACAGCGGCCCACGCGCTGCCGGATCCGTCGAAGAGCAGCACAGAGCCGGGCGGTGGCTGAGGTAGCCACCGGTGCGCGGAGCGAGCTCGTGGACGACGGTCGGGCTGCATTACTGCGGTCGTTGGAGCCACTCGCCCGGCGGCGTGTAGTCGGCGGCAGTCGGCCGGGGGGTCGGTTCTGGTGGCGAGTAGGGCCACGCATTGGGATCCGTCTCGACGACCTCCCAGCCAAACTCCGCTTCGAAATCGGCAAAGCAGCGCCTGCAGATCCACCACTTACCGGGCGGCTGCCGATCGCCGCCGAGGTTCGTGTACCCCTCGGGGCTGTTCCTGTAAGGGTCGTCCTTGAGCGTCTTCCTGTGGGCCTCCGAATACTCGGCATCGAGGAACTTGTGCCAGCAGAACTCGCAGTGCTCGTGCTCCCACTGGGCGGTCAGGGCCTGGTACCGCTTCAGCGTCAGGCGTGCGTTGCGGAGGCACTGTTCCTGTCCTCGCCTCCGCCAATCGTCTTGAGCACGCCCACGACGAGAAAGGCTAGAACTCGCGGGTGCTCGGGCGCCGCGAAGTTGCTGGTCTCGTCGAGAAGCAGCAGTAGCCGGAGGCGGGCCGAGCGCAGCGCAGCGCCCGGTCCGAAGATCCTTACCGCAGACAGGACCCGCGGCCGCAAGCGCCACGGAAACAGGCGCCGGGCAAGGACAACCCGCTCAGAGCAACCCACGCACCCGCTCGGTCAGCGCCCGCACGCCCTGAACCGGATCTCCCTCCAGGCGCACCCGCTCGGCCGGCAGCCCGTGATCGCGGAGCGTGAGGATGTCGCCGGTGGCCTGCGCGTTCTTCAGCTCACCGAACGTGTAGTCGCAGCCGGGGATCTCCAGATCCTCCTCGTCGTCATGCACCAGCTGGAGGAACACGCCGGTGGCCGGCCCGCCCTTGTGGAACTGGCCCGTCGAGTGCAGGAAGCGCGGCCCGTAGCCGAACGTGGTGGCCGACTTGGTGGCATCCCTGATGAACGCGCGCAGCTCGGCCACCGCCTCGTCGAAGGCCTCCGAGTGGGCCACATACGCCATGACCGCCACGTAGTGCGGGGGACCTGCCCGGCCGAGCAGCTGCCTCAGCGATGAGTCGTCGGCCTCCGCCACCGACGGCGGCTCCGCGGCCTCCAGCACCTTGGCCGTGTTGTCCTTTGCCTCCTGCACGTCGGGCTGGTCGAAGGCGTTGATGCCAAGCACCGAGCCGGCCACCGCCGTGGCGAACTCAGCGAAGAAGAAGATCCGCCCGAGGTCCTCGGCCCCGTTCGTGGAGAGCGTGATCACCGCCTGGCCGGCCTTGCGCAGCGCCTCGGTCTTGGCCTCGAGTGTCTCGTCGGGCGATCCCTCGTGCTTGAGGTAGGCGAACACGCGGTCGTCGCCATAGCTCTCCGGCTCTCCCACCGGCTCGTCGGCCACCGGCAGGATGCCTTTGCCGTGCTTGCCCGTGGACTCGGCGATCAGCTGCTCGACCCAGAGGTCGAAGCTCGAGATCGGGTCCGAGACGATGAACGTGAGCTTGTCCCGGCCCTGCAGCGCGAGCTCGCCCATGGCCAGCCCCATCCACAGCCCCGCGTTCAACGACGAGGAGTCGAACTGGTTGCAGTTGGTCTCCGCCTCCTGAGCGGAGGACAGCAGCGCCTCCACGTCGACTCCCATCAATGCAGCCGGCACCATCCCGAAGTACGAGAGCACCGAGTAGCGCCCACCGATGTCGGGATCGTTCTCGAATACGCGCCGGAAGCCAAGCTCGCCCGCCATGTCCACGAGACCCGACGCGGGATCCGTTATGGCCACGAACTGATCGCCTTTGCCCCGAGTGCGCTCGTAGAAGTACTTCATGTGCGACAACGTCTCCACCGTGCCGCCGGACTTCGAGGAGACGATGAAGATCGTCTTCTCGAGATTCAGCGCCCGTTCCACGGCCAGCACAGCGCCGGGGTCGGTCGAGTCGAGCACGTGCAGCTCCAGGCCGCCGGCGTCGCCGAAGCTCTGGCGGATGACCTCGGGCCCGAGGCTCGAGCCGCCCATGCCCAGCAGCGCGGCGTGGGTGAAGCCCTCTGCCTCCAGGTCCTCGGCGAACGCCTTCAGGTCTCCCGCCTCCTCGAGCATCGCGGAGACGATCGTGAGCCAGCCGAGGCGATCGCCGATCTCGGGGGCGGGACCGCCCCACAGCGTCTCGTCCTTGCGCCACACGCGCCATGCGACGCTCTCCGACACCGCGCTCTGCACCCGCTTGGCCAGCGCCGGCTCCAGGTGGTCGGGGATCGAGGACTCGATCGTGGCCGGGCGCCCGATGACGGCCGCCTCCTTGCTCGACTCCACTCCGGCGATCAGCTTCTCGAAGGGGACGACGAACTTGTCGACGGCCTCCGTGAGCAGTTGCTTGGTCACGTCGCCCATGTCGATGCCCGCCTCCTCCAGCGCCTTCAGGTCGGCGCTGGGATCCTGGTCGGCGGTGGCCCCTCGGACCTCGCTCTGCTCGGCGGCGGCGTTGAGCGTGGCCATCGGCATCGTGTTCACCGTCTCGGGCGCCACGAGCTCGTCCACGTACTTGGTCTCCGGGTACTTGGGATCCTTGACCCCCGTCGAGGCCCAGAGCGGGCGCTGCACCGGGGCGCCGGCCTCGAGCAGGGCCGCGAAGCGGTCGCCGTGGAAGATGCGCTTGAAGCTCATGTAGGCGGCGCGGGCGTTGGCCACCGCTGCGATGCCCTGCAGGTCCTCACGTTCGAGCTTCTCGAGCCGCTTGTCGACCTCGGAGTCCACGCGCGAGACGAAGAACGACGCCACGGATTGCACGTCGAGCGTCTCGCCGGCCTGCTTGCGCCGCTCCATCCCCCGGATGTAGCGCTCCGCCACGGCCTCGTAGGACTCGATCGAGAACAGCAGCGTGACGTTCACGTTGATGCCGGCGGCGATGGCGTCCTCGATCGCCGGCAGCGCCTCCTCGGTGCCGGGGATCTTGATCATCACGTTGGGGCGGTCCACCGACTCCCACAGCTCGCGTGCCTGCGCCAGCGTGGCGTCGCAGTCGAAGGCCAGCGACGGCTCCACCTCGAGCGACACGAAGCCGTCCGCGCCGCCCGCCTCGTCCCACACGGGACGCAGCACGTCGCACGCCATCTGCACGTCCTTGATGGCCAGGTTCAGATAGATCTCGCTGGCGGCGAGGCCCTCGCCGGCCAGCTTCTCGATGTCCTCGTCGTAGTCCTCCGAGCCGAGGATCGCCTTCTCGAAGATCGCCGGGTTGGAGGTGACCCCTCGCAGCGAGTCCTCCTTCATGAGGCGCTCGAGCTCGCCGGACTCGATCAGGCTGCGCCGGATCTGGTCGAGCCAGACGCTGGTCCCCGCCTCGGTGAGCGCCGCCAGGCGCTCGTTGACCTGTGCCGTGGCTTCCATCTCTACCCCTCAGCCTCCGTCGCGCCAGCCAGCCGCTCGCGCACGCGCCTCGCCTCGCTCGCGACGTTCTCCGCGGTGAAGCCGAAATGCTCGAACAGGGCGTCCGCCGGACCTGACGCACCGAAGCCGTGCATGCCGATGGACGCGCCGTCCTCGGTGACCCAGCGCTCCCACCCCAGCGTGGCACCGGCCTCCACGGACACCCGCGCGCGGCACGACGGGGGCAGAACCTCGTCGCGGTAGGACTCGTCGGCCTCGATGAAGCGATCGAAGCAGGGCATGCTCACCACCCGGGTGCCCACTCCCTGATCCTCGAGCAGCTCGGCCGCCTCCAGGCAGAGCGACACCTCGGAGCCGGTGCCGATCAGGATCGCCTCGGGTCCGGACTCCTGGCCCTCGCGGCGCAGAACGTAGGCTCCGCGGCTGATCGCGTGCTCGGGGATCGCGTCAGGGTCGAGGATCGGCAGGTTCTGGCGCGAGAGCACCAGCGCGCACGGGCCATCGTCCTGCTCGAGGGCGAACTGCCACGCCAGCGCGGTCTCGTTGGCATCCGCGGGGCGCACCACGTTCACGTTGGGGGTGGCGCGCAGTGCGACGAGCTGCTCCACCGGCTGGTGGGTCGGGCCGTCCTCACCCAGGCCGATCGAGTCGTGAGTGTAGACGTGGATCACCCCCAGGCCCATGAGCGCCGCAAGGCGGAGGGAGGGCTTGTTGTAGTCAACGAAGTTGAAGAACGTGGACCCGAACGCCCGAAGCCCATGCAGGTTCATGGCGTTGACCATCCCCGCCATCGCGTGCTCGCGAACGCCGTAGTGCACGTTGCGGCCCGAGAAGTCGTCGGGGGTCACCGAGCCACCGTCCTCGATCTCGGTGTTCGTGGAGGGCTCGAGATCGGCGGAGCCGCTCACGAGGTGGGGCACCTTCTCGGCCGCCCACTGGATCACCTTCGCCGACGCCTTGCGGGTGGCGATCGGATCGTCTGAGGCGTCGAAGCGCGGCCGCCCCTCCTGCCATCCGGTGGGCAGCCTGCTCTCCATGGCCAGCGAAAACTGCTCGGCCAGCTCGGGGTGCGCCTCGCGGTAGTCCTCGAGTCGCTGCGACCACTCCTGCTCTGCTTCACGCCCGCGCTCGCGCACCTCGGCGAAGCGCTCGGTCACCTCATCGGGCACGAAGAAGTGGGCATCGGGGTCCCAGCCGTAGGCCTCCTTGGTCAGGCGGACCTCGTCGTCGCCAAGCGCCGCCCCGTGCGCCTTCTGGCTGTCCTGCTTGTTTGGCGAGCCGAAGCCGATGTGCGTGTGCAGGATGATCAGCGAGGGCCGGTCCTCTGTGCCCTTGGCCTCCTCGATGGCCCGCTCCAGGCTGTCGAGGGCAAGGTCCTCTCCCAAGTCCTGCACATGCCACCCGTAGGCCTCGTAGCGCGCGCCCACATCCTCGCTGAAGCCCATGGAGGTCGGACCCGCGAGCTGCACCTCGTTGTCGTCGTAGAAGGTCACCAGCCGGCCGAGCCCGAGGTGGCCTGCCAGCGAGCTGGCCTCGGAGGCGATTCCCTCCTGCATGTCGCCGTCGCTGACGATCGAGTAGGTGAAGTGGTCGATGATCTCGTGGCCGTCGCGGTTGAAGCGCGCGGCAAGCATCCGCTCGGCCAGCGCGAAGCCGACCGCGTTGGAGATGCCCTGGCCCAGGGGCCCAGTGGTGACCTCCACGCCCGGCGTGCCCTCGGCCTCGTATTCCGGATGGCCGGCGGTCGGGCTCAGTATCTGGCGGAAGTTCTTGAGGTCGTCCATGCTGAGCCCGTAGCCACTCAGATGCAGGATCGAGTAGAGGAGCATCGAGGCGTGGCCGGCCGAGAGCACGAAACGGTCGCGGTTGAACCAGCGCGGGTTCGAGGGGTTGTGCTTCATCGTGCGCGCGTAGAGCTGATAGGCCAGCGGGGCAAGCGCCATCGGCGCCCCCGGGTGACCCGAGTTGGCTTTCTCGACGGCGTCGATCGAGAGCGTGCGGATGGTGTTGATGCTGAGTTCGTCGAGCGCCTGCTGGTCGCCTGCAACCTCGGTGGTCATCGATCTCCCTCGTTGGTCATGTCGTTCACCTCTTCCCGGAGCTTGAAGGATTGGGCATTGGTGCCCAATCCTTCGCATGGGTATTGGCAGTATCCCCGGATCGCTGCAACTCCTGCTCGGCCAGCACACCTGCGCCGATCACACCGGCCTCTGCGCCGCCGGCCGCCCGCCTCACCGACGTACGCTCCCACAAGGCGGCAAGCGCGTGCCGCGAGGCCTCGGTGCGGGCGGTGTCGAGGAACAGGTCGCTCGCGCGCGAGAGGCCGCCACCGATCACCACGTGCTCGGGCTCGAAGGTGTTGACGACGCCGGCGATCCCGAGACCGAGCCATCGTCCGAGCCGCTCGAACAGAGCGAGGGCCTCGGAGTCTCCGTCCTCTGCCGCGCTCACCGCGTCACGCCCCTTCACGCGCCCCTTCTCGGCCAGCAGCCGGCCCAGAGCGCCCTGCGGGTTGTCGCGCCCGGCCCGCGTGGCCGCCCGCTCGAGGCCGGTGCCGCTGCAGAACCACTCGAGCGAGCCGGGACGAGGAAAGCCGGGCTCCTCGGCCTCGAGTGCGGCGCGGCCGTCCACGATCACGTGTCCCAACTCCGCGCCCAGGCCGGTGTGCCCACGCTCGATGCGCCCGTCGATGATCACCCCACCCCCGACGCCGGTGCCCAGCGTGAGCATCACGAGGTGATGGGCGGGCGGGTCGGGTACGAGCTGGGCCTCGGCCAGCGCGGCGCAGTTGGCGTCGTTGTCCACGAATACCGGCACGCCGAGCCGCGTGCCGAGCTCCTCGCGCAGCGGAACCCCCTGCAGCGGTATGTTGACGCTGCTGAGCACGGTGCCGGTGGCGAACTCGACCTGGGACGGCAACCCGAGCCCGATCGCGTCCGGTTCGCCGGCGCGAGCCGAGACATCGGCCACCGCCGCCCCGATTCCCCTCACCAGCGCGCCTGTGCTCGATACGTCGGTGGGATGCTCCACCGCCTCCTGCACCGCTGCGTCCTCGATTGCGGCGGCGGCCACCTTTGTGCCCCCCACGTCGACGCCGATCACCAGGCTCACGGCACATTCTTTTCTTGTTCAGATTCGTGATGCATCCTCTGGGGACTCCTCGGCGTCATCGGACCTCTTGCCCCGGTGGCGCTCGTAGTAGACGTGATGACCCACGGTTTCCATCCCAGGCGCCCTCGCAGGACCACCCTGGCGGCGCTCACCGCCGGCGCGCTGGCCGCGGCCGCAGCGGCGGCGGGTCCCGTGACCGGGCTGGTCGACGAGGACCCGCTCGAGTCACCCAAGCCCGCTCTCTCGCCCGCCCCGCCCGCACCCGTGGCGCCGGCAGCGCCGGTCGAGCCCAGCCCGGGACGCTATTCCCCGGTGCGCTACCGCGACTCCCGCGCCTTGGGCGTTCCCTCTGCGGGATTGCTGGTCCGCGGCACCCGGCTGCCCGCGCGAGGAGCCCTGTTCGCCACCTGGGACCCGATCCTGCGCCGCACCCCCAACCGCCGCTGGCGACGCCACGGCACCGACGACCTCGTGCGGATGCTGATTGCGGTGGCCCGCCGTTACGCCGTGCGCGAGCCGGGCGAGCTGCCGATGCTGATCGGCGACCTGAGTCGTCCCCGCGGAGGCGACTTCGGGGTCGCCTACGGGATCGTGGGCCACTCGACGCACCAGAACGGCCTCGACGCAGACGTGTACTACCCGCGCACGGATCGGCGCCTGAGCGCACCCAGAACCGCGGCCCAGGTGGACCGCCGGCTGGCCCAGCGACTGGTAGACCTGTTCGTGGCGGCTGGCGCAGAGAAGGTGCTCGTGGGCCCAAACCTCGACCTGCGCGGGCCTCCTGGAGTGGTTGTCCCCTATCCCAACCACGACAACCACCTTCACGTCCGGATTCCGGGATGACCGCCACAGGCGCGCCTGCAGGACCCACACCCTCTTCGAGAATCACCCCGGGCGATCTGTAAGAATCACCGCCCGTGGATCGCCGCCTCGCCAACCGCAATCTGCGCACGGCGCTTATCGCCGGCCTGATCGCGCTCATCGTGTTCGCCGCCTCATTCGGCGTGGCCTTGGTCTACTGATGGCCGACGAGGTACAGCTGGACGGGCACGTGCCTCCCGCCGGCGAGCCGATCCACCTCCCGGACCCGTCCTATCTCCCGGCGCTCGTCGCGGCCGGGACCACGATCGCGCTCATCGGCGTGGTGATCAACCTCGTACTTCTCGTGATCGGGTTCCTGATCGCCGTGGTGGCGACCGTCCGCTGGGTCCGCCAGACCCGCGAAGAGATGGCCGAGCTTCCGCTCGAGCACCCTCACTGAGCCACGGCTCAGATTACGGCTCGAGAATGGATGCTCGATCCGACCGATCCGATCGGGGGTCTGCTCCGTAGAACAGTTCGATGCGCCCCACAGCAAAGCGGCCGGCAACGGTCGAGCGGCGCCGCACCCTCTTTCTCGATGCCGTCTGCATCATCGACGAGGAGTACTACGAGAAGCTCGCCCTCGACGACGTGGCGCGCAGGGTCGCCACGTCCCGGCGCCAGCTCCAGCGAGCATTCGCCGAGGCCGGGGAGACCAGCTTCCGGGCCTACCTGCAGCGCGTGAGGATGGAACGCGCCGCCGAGCTGCTGCGCGGTAGCCCTGCGCCCGTGAATCAGGTTGCGAGCGCTGTGGGCTATCGCCAGCCGGCCCAGTTCGCCAAGGCCTTCCGGCGCCACCACGGCGCCCCGCCGTCAGCCTTCCGGGTGGCCTCGGCCCCCGCGATCGCCGCCTGAGCCCCGCGGGGTTGCGGTGCCCCCCGTTGGTGGCATCCCGTAGAATCGCGCGCCGAATGGGGACGAGGGGAAGCAATGGGTCGGCTGCTGCGTAAGCGACCTGCGCTGGGCATGGCGCTGCTGAGCGGGGTCTCGACAGCCGTCGGCATCGTGATCGTGCTTGCGATCGACTGGTTCCCCGTCCAGGCCTCGACCGCCTCGCCCCAGATCGACACGCTCTGGGATGTCCTCATGATCGCCTCCGTGCCGGTCTTCGTGCTGGTGATGGCGGTTGCCCTCTACTCCGTCTTCGCCTTCCGCGCCGAGCCGGGTGACCTGTCCGACGGCGAGCCGATCCACGGCAACACCAGGCTCGAGGTGATCTGGGTCACGATCCCCTTCATCATGGTCTCCGCCCTGGCGGTGTACGGGTGGATCGTGCTCGACGACATCGAGGCCAAGCAGACCGATCCGCTGATCGTGAACGTGACCGGGCAGCAGTTCGCATGGCGCTTCGACTATCCCGACGAGGGCAAGGTCAAGTCGACCGAGCTCGTGCTGCCCGAGGACCGCGACGTGGAGTTCCGCGTGAACACCGACGACGTGCTGCACGACTTCTGGGTGCCGGAGTTCCGGCTCAAGACCGACGCCGTGCCCGGCCTGACCACCAAGATCCGCCTCAAGCCCTCCCGCATCGGCGAGTACGACGTGGTGTGCGCGGAGCTGTGCGGGCTTGGACACGCCACCATGCGCTCGGCCGTGCGGGTCGTGACCCCCGAGGACTTCGACGCCTGGATCGCCAAAGAGCAGCAGTCCGAGACCGATGGCGGAGCCGCCGCGGCAGGGGGCGACGAGGCCGCCGCCGGCAAGCAGCTGTTCACCGAGACCGGCTGCAACGCCTGCCACACGCTGGCGGACGCCGAGTCCGCGTCGGCCATCGGCCCAGGCCTCGACGAGCTGTCGGCCGATGCCGAGAAGTACGGGGAGCAGAACGACCAGTCGCCCGAGGAGTACGTCAAGACCTCCATCACGGAACCGGACGCCTTCCTCGTTCCCGACTTCAACGCCGGCATCATGCCCGCCGACTATGCGGAGCAGCTCTCCCCTGAGGAGCTCGACACGCTGGTCAAGTACCTTCTCAGCGTGAGCGGTGAGGAGAAGCCGTGACGCTCGGCGCAAAGCTCCGGGGCCCGGGCTGGTACCGCGCTGCCCTCAGCCAGCCAATCTCGCTGGCGTTCTCCGTCGGGCTCGTCGCGGCCGTACGCGCGCTTTACGGCTACGACCCCGTGCTCGACGGCAACGCGATCACCACGGTCGCGCTGATCACCATGCCGATCGGCTTCATCGTGGGCATCGGGTGCTTCGACTACTGGTTCCGCTGGGCCTCCGGGGCCCCCACGGTTCCCGAAGACCACTCGGGCCACGGCGCCAAGACCTGGAGGGACTACTTCAAGGTCAACACCGATCACAAGGTGATCGGGATCCAGTACATCGTCACCACCTTCATCTTCTTCATCCTCGGCGGGCTGATGGCGATGGTGATCCGCGCGGAGCTGGCCCAGCCCGGCACCCAGTTCGTGGATCCCAACACCTACAACGGGCTGTTCAGCGTGCACGCGTCGCTGATGATCTTCCTGTTCATCATCCCGGTGTTCGCCGGGATCGCGAACTACGTGATCCCGCTGATGATCGGGGCGCCGGACATGGCCTTCCCGCGCCTGAACGCGCTGTCATTCTGGATGCTCCCCACTGCCGGTGTGATGATGGTCGCCTCGTTCTTTGCCGACGGCGGCGCCTTCGCCACGGGATGGACCGCCTACGCGCCGATATCCACGGAGACGCCTATCGGTCAGCAGTTCTTCACGATCGGGGTCCAGTTCGCCGGCGCCTCGTCGATCGCCACCGCGCTGAACTTCCTGGTCACGATCATCACGATGCGCGCGCCGGGGATGACCTTCTGGCGGATGCCGCTGCTGGTGTGGGCCAACTTCACCACCTCGCTGCTGGTGGTGATCGCCACGCCGTTCATCGCCGGCTCGCAGTTCTTCGTGCTGCTGGACCGGTCGCTCGGCACCCACTTCTTCGACCCGGCGGCGGGAGGCGACGTGCTGATGTACCAGCACGTCTTCTGGTTCTACTCCCACCCCGCGGTCTACATCATGATGCTGCCCGGGTTCGGGATCGTCAGCGAGATCGTCTCGACCCACGCGCGCAAGCCCGTGTTCGGCTACCGGATGATGGCGTTCTCGCTGGTGGCGATCGTGATCCTGGGCTTCACGGTCTGGGCCCACCACATGTTCGTCTCGGGCATGTTCGACTGGATGCGCGTGCCGATGATGATCACGACGATGCTGATCGCCGTCCCCACCGGCATCAAGATCTTCTCCTGGCTGGCCACGCTGTGGAAGGGCGTGATCCATCTGACGACGCCGATGCTGTTCGCCCTCGGCTTCATCACGATGTTCACCCTCGGTGGCATCAGCGGGATCATCCTCGCCGTCATCCCGGTGGTGATCCACGTCTCCGACACCTACTTCATCGTCGCCCACATCCACTACGTGCTCTTCGGGGGCAGCGTGTTCACCATCTTCGCCGGCCTCTACCACTGGTTTCCGAAGATGACCGGCCGGATGTACGACGAGAAGCTCGGCAAGCTGCACTTCTGGCTCTCGTTCGTCTTCTTCAACCTCACCTTCGGGCCCATGCACTTCGTCGGCGTCGACGGGATGCCCCGCCGCGTGGCCGACTACGCTGACCAGTTCGCGACGTGGAACGCGGTGATCTCCGTGTCGAGCTTCATCTTCGGCCTGTCCTTCCTCGTCTTCCTCTACAACATGATCACCAGCTGGCGCCAAGGCCCCAGGGCTGTGGCCAATCCGTGGCGGGCGCACTCCATCGAGTGGCAGGTGTCCTCCCCGCCGCCGATCTTCAACTTCGACGAGATCCCCACCGTGGTTGGCGGCCCATACGAGTACGGCGTGCCCGGCGCCGTGCATGCGGTGTTCGGTGACAAGAAGGCCCCGGTCAAGCCCGCACCGGCGGGCGGAGGCGGAGCGCCGCCTCCGACCACCGAATGAACGACGCGAAGAAGATCCTCGTCGTGGCCAACGAGACGCTCGTGGGCCGGGAGCTGATCGATGCCGTCAAGCGCCATGCCGACAGTGGCCCGGTGGCCGTGCACGTGATCTGCCCCCAGAGCTCGCCCAAGCACGGTTACGTGATCTACGAAGAGTCTGTCCGCGACGCGGCCGAGAACCGCCTGACGATGACGGTCGCACAGCTCGAGGAGGTGGGCATCGAGGCCTCCGGCGAGGTGACCGATCCCGACCCCTACACGGCGATCACCGACGTTCTCAGCGACCGCTCCTACGACGAGATCATCATCTCCACCCATCCCGAGACGCGCTCGGGCTGGCTGCGCCAGGGCCTGGTCTCGCGCGTCGAGCAGGAGGTGGACTGCCCGGTCGAGCACGTGGTGGTCGATCTCGACGCCGAGAAGGACGAAGCCACCCGCACTCTCGTGGTCGCCAACCAGACCGTCGGCGGCCAGGCGCTGATCGATCAGCTCAAGCAGCTCGCCGAGGAGGGGCCGCGGCGCTTCATCGTGATCTCGCCCCAGTCCGGTGAGGGAAGCGGCGACGCCCCGGTGCGGCTGGCCGCCACGCTCGACCGTCTCGAGAAGGAGGGCCTCGAGGCGATCGGTCAGATCACGCACCCCGACCCCTACACCGCGATTAACACCGCGCTCGACTTCTACGGCGTCGACGAGATCGTGATCTCCACCTTCCCGGAGACGCGCTCGGGCTGGCTGCAGGGCGACCTCGTGGGCCGCGTGCGCACCACCACCTCCAAGCCGGTCCACCACGTGGTCTCCGGGGGTGAGGGCTGATGGAGTCGGGCGCCGCGGCACTGGGCGGAGTTCCCACCGAGCACGAGCACCACCACGAGCACCACGGGCCTCCCGAAGCCAACCAGAGCTCGCGCGTCGAGGCTCAGTTCCTCGGCATGCTGCTCTTCATCATCTCCGAGGTGATGCTCTTCGGAGCGTTCTTCACGGCCTATTTCTTCGTCAGGGTCGTAGGCGATGCCTCGTGGCCGGCCGAAGGCGACCACCTTCCGGTGGCGATCGCGGGGGTCAACACGGCGATCCTGATCTCGTCGAGCTTCACCATGCACTGGGCCCTCGAAGGGGCGCGCAACGAGAACCGCGCCGCCCTGCGGGTGGGCCTGCTCACCACCGCGCTGCTCGGACTGACCTTCCTGATCATCCAGATCAACGAGTACGTGCACATCGGCTTCGCGCCTGCCGACCACGCCCAGGGCACGATCTTCTACGGGCTCACCGGCCTGCATGGCGCTCATGTCTTCGTCGGTCTCACTCTGCTCACGTTTGCGACCATCAGGGCCTTCCGCGGGCACTTCACCGCGAAGGAGCACCGCGGGGTCGAGGTGCCGGGAATCTATTGGCACTTCGTGGACGTGATGTGGATCGTGGTCTACGCGACGATCTACATCCTGTGATCGTGCTCAACCCGCTCGGATCCGAACAGGAGGCGTTCCGCTTCCTGCTGTGGGTCGCCGGCGTCGTCGCCGTGATCGTGGTGGCCGTCCTGATCGTCCGGGCGCTCTGAGTCTCGAGGCGGATCTGGCCGTGGCCCGCCGGGCGGCGGCGGCGGCCGGAGAGCTGCTGGTCGAACGCTTCGGGGGGCCGGCGCGGGGGGTGGAGCGCAAGTCGTCGAGGACCGACATGGTGTCCGACGCCGACCGCGACGCCGAGGCGGTCATCGAGGAGATCCTGTCCGCCGAACGGCCGGACGACGGCCTGCTGGCAGAGGAGGGCTCCGGCGGCCACGGGGCCTCGGGGCGCCGGTGGGTGGTGGACCCGCTCGACGGCACCACCAACTACCTCTATGGCATCCCGGCCTGGTGCGTGAGCATCGCGCTGGAGGATGCCGACGGCGGCGCACTCGGCGTGGTCCTCGACCCGGTGCGCGACGAGACCTTCGCGGCGATCCGCGGACGGGGCGCGACGTGCAACGGCGAGCCGATCGCCGTGAGCGGTGAGGAGCGTCTGGACACCGCGCTCGTGGCCACCGGCTTCAGCTACGAGGCCGCTCACCGGTCCTCGCAGGCCGCTGTCCTGGCTGGAGTGCTCCCCCGGGTGCGTGACGTGCGCCGGGTCGGCGCCGCCGCCCTCGACCTCTGCTGGGTGGCAGCGGGGCGCCTCGACGCCTACTACGAGCGCGGCCTGAAGCACTGGGACTGGGCGGCGTCCAGCCTGATCGTGGCGGAGGCGGGCGGGGAGCTGCGGTGGCTGGAAAACGAGCCGCGAGGGTTGGTGGCGGGCCCGCCGGCGCTGGTCGAGGATCTGCTCGGGCTCGTGAGGCCCTGACGCCCGCCTTACTTCACCGTCAGCTCGCCTTTCATGCCGCCCTCCTCGTGCCCGGGCACCGTGCAGACATACGTGAAGGTTCCGGGCTTGAGCATGGCGGTGAACATCGAGGTGCCGCCCTCGCCGACCACCTCGCCTTCCTGCATCAGCTGGCCGCCCTCGTCCCTCAGGGCGATGTTGTGCTGCACCGAGGCCGGGTTGGGCATGGCGACCTCCACCGTCCCGGGCTTGGCCTGCGCCCTGCTGCTGGTGAAGGCCAGCGCGCCGGAGGGATCGGCGGGGATCTCGAGCTTGCCGCTCTTGGCCACGATCGGCTTGGAGGAGACCTTGGCTCCAGCCTCGGCCAGCGCGCCGATGTCCTCCCCGGGCTCGCCGGCCACCTCCGCGACGTAGGCCGCCACGTCGCGGGCGTCGTCGCCGGTCACGAGGTCCTCCGGCATCGTGCTGTTGCGCCGGACGTTTCCGATCTGGCTCAGCACCACGCCCTCGACGGTCTGCTCACCCAGGCCGTCCTCGCGAGCGTACGCAAAGGCTTCGTCCAGGTCGGGACCGACGTTGGCTCCTCCGCCCGCCCGCTCCAGCGCGTGACAGCGCTGGCAGCTCTCCGCGTACAGGTTCTTGCCGTTGACCAGGTCGGGTTCCTCGCTGCCGCAACCAGTCGCGCCGAGGGCGACGGTGAACACTGCGAGTCCGATGGCCAAGAGCCGGGGCGATCCACTCCTCACAGGCCCCAAGACTACCTTGCTCGGCACGGCGGAGCCCCATCGGAGCGGGACACCGCCCCGGCTCTGGATTTCCCTTCCTCCCCCGGCGACGGCAGCGAGTCAAGCCTGCCCTGCGCCGCGGCTATCACCCCCTCGGCCACGCCCTCCCAGCCGTAGATCCTCCGGGCCAGATCGGCCAGGGAGGCAGCGGCAAGCGCGCGCTGGCCGGCGGGCAGCGTGAGCCAGCGCACCAACCGCTCGGCGATCGCCTCCACCGCCCCCGGACCAACCTCGAAGGACAGCAGGCCTCGCAGCCCAGGCTCGAGTGCGCCGGCCAACGTGGTGGAGACCTCGGCCAGACCCGAGTGTGCCGCAGACAGCGGCAGGGCGCCGCAGGCGGCGGCCTCCGCCGCCACCATCCCGAACGCCTCCGGGAAGGTGCTGGGCACCACCTGTGCCTCGCACAGGCCGAGGAGATCAGGCAGGTCCTCGTGCTCGAGGCGGCCGGTGAAGACCACCCGCTCCGCCGCGGGGCCGGCAGCGGCCAGGTACTTGCTGCGGCGCTTCCCCTCCAAGCCGTCGAGGAAGGCCGCCAGGTGGTGCAGCTCGCCCGCCGGCCCGCCCTCGAGCTCGCGCCCGCGGGCGGCAATCGTGCGCAGCTCGCCCAGGTCGCCGGCCGCCAGCGCCTCCACCATCTGGCCGAGAGCACCGCGGAAGGTGCCGAAGCCCACCACACAGAGGCGCGCCTGCGGCACCTGAGCCACGACCAGCGGCCAGGCCGCCAGCAGCAGGTCCACCCCCTTGGAGACGATCAGCTTGCCGACGTAGCTCACGATCCGGTCGCGGCCCGGGGCGAGTGCGCGCAGAGCGTCCGCTGCGCCTGCCTCCCCTCCCCACTGCGCGGCGCCTGCGCCCTCCAGGCGTCCGGCCAGGCGCGTGAGGGCAGCGCCGGCCTCGACCGCCGATCTCCGGCGAAAGACGTGCACATCCACCCCCGGGGGGCCCAGCCGCGTCCTGGCGGGCAGGTCCTCCTCGCCGATCACCTCCCACAGGCTCTCGGCGGTGTGGCGCGAGCCGACGAGCACGCACGAGGCCCCCCCGAGCCCCTCCCGGGCGTAGGGGAGAAAGCGCTCGGGCTCGGGACGCACCGTGTACTCGAGGGCGCTGCCGTGCACCTTCACGGCGTAGGGCACCCTGCCACCCAACGCTCGGCGCAGGATCGCCGGGCCCATCACCAGGTGGTTGGCCAGGGCGACGTCGGGCCGGGCGCCGCTCGCCAGCTCGGCCACCGCCTCGACATTGGCGGCGAGATACAGGTCGATCTCGCCGTCGCTCAGATCCGAGAAGGGCACGGCGTCGAAGCCCCTGTACTCGTCGGCTACGTAGACCGGCAGTATCCGGCCGATGTCGGGGTTATGGATCGTGACGGCCCGCGGCAGTCCGAGACCTTCCGGGTGGCGCTCCTGGCAGACGAGATGGACCTCGTGCCCGAGGGCGGCGAGCGCTCGCGCCAGACTCATGTTGTAGATGTTGCTGCCCGTGCCACGCAGCAGGTACCCGTGGAAGATCAATACGCGCAAGGTGGTTGGTAGATTGCCGCACCCATGGGACTTCGACAGCGATACCGCCTCCGCGCCTCCCTCGACCGTGAATTGATCCGCGAGGTCGAGCCGGGCAAGACGTACGTGGACAAGGAGACGGGCGAGCCGTTCGAGGTGGTGGGCAAGGTGATTCCCCTCGCGCCGTCGCCCAGCAACCTGCCTTACTCCGTCGAGAACCTGCGCCTGTGCGGATGCTCCCTCGAGCAGCTGGTCCAGAAGGATCTGAACGACTGCCCTCACTGCGGCCGTCGTCTCCCCGCCCTGGAGAGCTAGCCTCCGATGCACCGCTTGACGGTCGCACTCGCGTGCGTGGCCGCTGCGGCCTCCCCCGGCTGCGGCGGCGACGACGAGAACTCCGGCGACCGCGAGACCTCCGTACCGCTGCCGACGGTGCCCGAGTCCCGAACCGGTACCCAAACCGAGACAGAACCGGACGCCGGGACCGCGCCACCCGCGGAACCGGTGCCCCAGCCGCCTCCAGCGCAGGAGCCGGCCGCGCCGCAGGAGCCGTCGGGCGGCGCGCCCGCGCCCGCCCCTGCGCCGGACAGCCCGGAGAACGACGTGCCTCCACCGGAAGGCTCCCCCGCCGAGCGCTTCGAGCAGTTCTGCGCCGAGAACCCCGAGGCCTGCGGCTAGGGGGAAGGGTGCGGTGCTCGCCCGAACGACGTTCGGGCTGCGCTCCTCCCCTGATGTTCGGGCTACCTCACGACCGGCGGGTCACCCGCTTGGGCGCGCCCGGCGATCGCACTCGCGCGGGCAACGGGCCGGGCACCGGTCGAGACGTGCGGCTCCTGCGGGTGCGCGGCGGGCGATGGCCGTCGCGCACCCGGCTGCGTCCATGGGGCACCGGTCCGTTGGGCAGCTGGAGACCACCGCCCCCCGGACCCTTCTCGGGGTTGCGCTCCGGCCCGCCGCCGCCTCCGCCCTCGTCGTCCTCGGGCGGGGTGTCGGAGCCGTCGTCTCGGAGGCGAAAGAACCAGACCAGCCAGAGGATCAGGAGGCCCACGTCGAAAACGCGGAAGCCGACCATGAAGATCCACCCCTCCGTGCTCACACGTCCATGCTACCCCGGTAGCCAGGCTGGCGAAAGTGGGTAGGGGGAACTAGCGCAAAGGCGCAGGCGCGCCGCCGCCCAGCGAGCCAAGCTCACGAGTGCGATTGCCACTCGCCGTCGCGCTGCTCTGCGCATCGCTCGGCGCCAGGGGCTTCGTCGGACGGTTCTCCGGCACGTAGGTGGCCGTGTAGAGGAGCCGCTCCGTTCGGTAGTTGCAGCCCCACGTGGTCAGATCCTTCCGCTCCTGGACAGAGCTGGGGGCGTTCCGGACCTCCGAGCCACAATCGCCCTTGGGACGGGAGCTGCGCCAGAAATCAGTTCGCGGCTGCCGTGTCGCGAGCACAGGCGCCCAGGTCGGGATCGTGAGGGCCACGATATTGCCCCTCTTTACGTTCAGGGGCTTGTCGAGGACGAAGGTGGGGCTGCTGCCGAAGTAGTCGTCGACAGGGAAGATCCCACTCTCTGCGACCACCCTATGGTCGTTACGCCGACTTCGCTTCTTACCTCGGCGGACGATGCTTATCTGTACCGCTGCCGGCGCATCGAACCGACCGTCGAAGAACTCCTTCTGTGCGCTGGGATCGCCGCTCGTGACCTTGCCCAGCTTGACCGTGAAGGCCGTGATCTTGCCGTCACGGCGGATCAGGTATGGATTGCTCTTGGTGTTCTCAGCGGTGTCCTGGTATCCGGTGACCTCGTACGGAGAGACGCATGAGGTGTCGTTCTCGGTCCCCTCGAGATCCTTCCCCGGGCACGGAGAGGCGGGGAGGAAGCCCTCGGTGGGCTCCCCGAGGCTGACGACCCGCGCGGTCGCAAACGGTACGGCCAGGGCGAGCAGCGCCACGGCGATCAGGAGTCGCTTCATCATCTGTCTCGGAACACGCGTGATGCGCGAAGTTGCGGCTACTTGTACCGGTAGGTGATCCGGCCCCGGTCGAGATCGTAGGGCGACAGCTCGATCTTCACGCGGTCTCCGGGCAGGATGCGGATGTAGTGCCGGCGCATCTTGCCCGAGATGTGTCCGAGCACCTCGTGGTCGTTGTCGAGCTTGACCTTGAACATCGTGTTGGGGAGGGCCTCCAGGATCTCGCCCTCCATCTCGATCTTCTCTTCCTTGGCCAAGATCGAGCATCCGCTAGATGGTGCGGACGTTCACCGCCTTGGGTCCCTTGTCGCCGGCCTCTTCGTCGTACTCCACCTTGGAGTTCTCCGGGAGGGACTTGAATCCGTCCCCGGCGATCCCCGAGAAGTGGACGAAGAGGTCCTTGTCGCCCTCATCCGGGGAGATGAAGCCGAACCCCTTGTCGTCGTTGAACCACTTGACTGTTCCGGTAGGCATGCGCGGAGACGCTAGCAGTCAGCGGCCTTGGAAGCTGACCTTGGGCGCTCATGCGCGCAACTCGGCGGCCACCCGCGCCAGCTCACCCTCTTCGGGGCGCTGCGGCTGGCCGGGAAGCCGCAGGGGGTCGCCCTCGTAGCGCGGGATCACGTGCAGGTGCAGGTGGAAGACCGTCTGCCACGCCGCCGGCTCACAGGAGTTGAGGAGGTTGACACCGTCGCAGCCGAGACGATCGCGCATGCGCTCGGCGAGGCGCTGGGCGGACACCGCGGTGTGCCTCAGGTCTTCGGGGTCGACCTCGTACAGGTTGCGCGAGTGGTTGCGCGGGATCACGAGGGAGTGACCTCGCGTCCAGGGGTTGAGGTCCATGAACGCGATGGTGTGCTCGTCCTCGGCGACCTTCTCGGCCGGCAGCTCACCGGCCACGATCTTGCAGAAGATGCAGTCCTCGCCGGTCACCGCGAGATAGGCTATCGCCCGCTGCGGTGGCCCTGGTCAGAGCCAACCGGCCCGCTTGAAGTAGCGGTACAGCGCCAGGCACACGACGGCCATGAAGCCCAGCACCAACGGGTAGCCCCCCTCCCATCCCAGCTCCGGCATGTGCTCGAAGTTCATGCCGTAGATGCCGGCGATCATCGTGGGCACGGCGATGATCGCCACGGCGGCGGAGATCTTGCGCACGTCCTCGTTCTGCTGGACCGTGACCTGGGTCAGGTTGGCGCTGAGGACGCTGGTGAGCAGGTCACTGAAGCTCTCGAGCTGGTCGTTGACCCGCTTGAGGTGATCGCTCACGTCCCGGAAGTAGTGGCGGCCCTCCTCGTGGACGAGGCCGTAGCGCCCCTCGGCGAGCCGGTCGATCGGGTCGACGAGCGGGGACGTGGCGCGCGTGAACTCCAGCACCTCGCGCTTGAGGGCGTAGATGCGCTGCGCCGAGCTCTTGCCCTCGGGCGAGAACACCTCGCTCTCCACCTGCTCGATGTCCACCCGCAGGCCCTCGATGGCCGGCACGTAGTCGTCGACCACCCGGTCGACGATCGCGTACAGGACCGCGCCGGGGCCCCCCTTGAGGCGCTCGGGTTCGCTCTCGACCTGCTGCCGGACTTCATGGAGATCCGAGGCGGGCCCGTGACGTACGGTGACCACGAATCCCTTGCCGAGGAAGACCAGGATCTCCCCGAACTCCACTATCTCCTCCGAGTCGACGTAACACGCGGTCTTCAAGACCACGAAGATCGTGTCCCCGTAGACCTCCAGCTTGGGGCGCTGGTGCGCCTTGATCGCGTCCTCGACGGCCAGCTCGTGCAGCTGGAACTCGCGCTGGACGTAGGCGAACTCGTCTCTCGTGGGCTCGTGCATCCCCAGCCAGACGAACTCCTCACTGCCGCGACACCGCTCGAAGGCCTCGCCGAGGGAGAGGTCGCCGTCCTGGCGCCGGCCCTGCTCGTACACCGCGCAGTCGACGATCATCGAGGTTGATTGTGGCGCTCGCGCCGGGCGTGTTCCAGCGCCTGCTCGCGGTCGCAGACCTCTCCCGCATAGATCGCCTGCTCGAGGGAGGCCAGCAGCTCGCCAAGCTCGGGTCCGGGCGTCAGTCCCAGTTCATGCGCCAGCTGGTCGCCGCGCACGAGCGGTGCGGGCGGGCCGTGAGCCCGCCACGCCAGCGCCGCGCCCATCACCTCCCGCGCCAGCTCGAGGTGCGCTGCGATCCAGGGCTCCTGCCCCTCGCCCCGGGTGGCCATGCGGTCCACGCATGACAGCAGCGTGACCTCCACCTCGACGGGCTCGGTGCGACGCAGGTAGGAGTGCATCGCGCGGGCGTCGAGGGGGCGCCGGTGCACCATGAAGCCGAGCACGAGATGCTCGCGGGTGAGCTTGCCGACGTAGGCGCGCAGCCGCTCGCTGGTACGCAGCCGGCGAAAGATCTGCCCCACGAGGTCGTCCCCTGCTGAGTCGTGGCCGATGAAGGTGACCTTGCCGTCGCCGCGAACGCCGCGGGTGGCCGGCTTGGCCACGTCGTGGAACAGAGCGCCGAGGCGCAGCGCCTGCCCGCGTGTGAGCTCGTCGCCCAGCGGCTGGTCGAGCTGCTCGCGCAGGGGGACGGCGAGCTCACCGAAAAACGACGGCAGATCGCCCTCGAGATCGATCAGCCGGCGCAGCACCTCCATCGTGTGCTCGAACACGTCGAGGTGGTGGAAGCGGCTCTGCTCGATCCCCTCGAGGGCCGTGAGCTCGGGTAGCACGGCGCCGAGCACGCCGAGCTTGGCGCCAAGGTCCAGCCCGTCGAGCGCCCCGGGCGCCACTACGGTCCTGCGCAACTCGGCGAACACCCGCTCGGGCGAGGGCTCGGACAGCCGTGGCGCCGCCGAGGCGGTGAGGCGCTTGGTGTCGGCGTCCGGCCGCAGGCCCAGCTCCGCGGCCAGGCGCACCAGGCGCAGAGTCCGGAGCGGGTCGTTGTCGTAGGCCTCCGCGCCCAGCACGCGCAGCCGGCCTGCCCTCAGGTCGGCGCGGCCGCCGTGGGGGTCGATCGTCGCGCCGCCGGCGAGCGGCACGGCCATGGCGTTCACCGTGAAGTCGCGCTGGCGGAGGTCCTCTTCGATCGTGGCCCCCTGCAGCGGCGAGATGTCGCATACAAAGGTCCGGTCGCGGTCGAGCACCCTCCAGGCCCCGAACTGCTCGGACAGAGGGAAAACCGGGCCGCGCAGCTCGGCGGCCACCGCCCTCGCGGCGGGCTCGGGCTCGCCCTGCACGGCCAGGTCCACGTCGCGCAGCGGCCGGTCGAGCAGACAGTCGCGCACCACGCCGCCCACGAGCCAGGCGGCGGGCCCGTCGCGCAGGGCGGTGCTCACGCGGGCGACCGGCTCGGCTTCCAGCAGGGCGGTCATCACTCGTGGCGGCGGACAACCCGCGGGCTCAGGCCGCATACGACCTCGTAGTTGATCGTGTCGAGCCGGCCGGCCACCTCTTCGCAGAGAATTCGCTCCTCTCCCTGCGCACCGATCAGCACAGCGGCGTCGCCGGGCTCCACCTCGGTGTCCGGCCCGAGGTCGACGGTCACGTTGTCCATGCTCACCGTTCCGACGAGCGGCCGGCGGCGGCCCCCCACAAGCACATCGCAGTGGTTGCTCAGCGCCCGGCGCCATCCGTCGCCGTAGCCGATCGGGATGGCGCCCACGCAGGTCGGCTCGGCGGCCGTCCAGCGCCGGCCGTATCCGGCGCTCTCCCCGGCCTCGAAGCGCTTGACCGCGGCCACGTAGGACTCCAGTGCCAAGGCGGGATCGAGGCCGCGCAGCCGGGGATCTTCCCCGAAGGGGTCGAGGCCGTAGATGGCCACGCCGCAGCGGACCATGTCGAAATGGCACGCCCGGTCACGGAAGGTGGCGGCGCTGTTGGCGGCGTGCACCACGAGGTCGTCCGCCCGCCCGCCGAGCTGATCGACGAAGGCGTTGAAACGGTCCAGCTGCATGCCCAAGTGCGGGTCAGCGGGGTCGTCGGCGGTCGCGAAGTGGGTCATCAGCCCGGCCAGCTCCACGCCTGGGGCGGAGTCGGCCTGCTCGAACAATGCCCGTGCCTCGTCGGAATCCTTCGTGCCCAGCCGGCCCATGCCCGTGTCGAGCTTCACATGCACCCTGACAGCATGTCCCGCGTCGGCGCGAATCGAGTCGAGGAAACGGCGGTCCCAGATCACCACGTCGGCGTCGGCGTCTAACGCCATCCGGGTGTCGGCAGCCGTGAGCGCACCCATCACGAGCACCCTCCCCCCGATGCCCTCGCGACGCAGTTCGGCGGCCTCACCCGCCGTCGCAACGGCAAGCCACGCCGCGCCTCCCTCCTGGGCGGCCCGCGCGCACTCGGCCGCACCGTGTCCGTAGCCGTCAGCCTTCACGACGGCGCACAGCTGCGCTCCATCGAGGAGCAGCAGGCGCAGGCGCTCGCAGTTGAGCCGGACGGCGTCGAGCCGCACCCGTGCGAGGGCACGCTGCGGAGACGTCACTCGGAGACGAGGGCGCCGAGCACGTCCACGCGGGTGACGACGCCGACCAGACGGCCGTGCTCGGTGACCGGCAGCCGGTTGTGACCGGTCTCGTGGATGAGCCGCGCCGCCTCGGCAACGGTGGCCTCGGCCTCGACGGTGATCGGATCCTCGGTCATGAGATCCGACGCCTTGGAGGCGAACGCCTTGCGCAGCCGGTCCTCGAAGTGCTTGAGCGGCTCGAGGAAGATCGTGCCGCCGAAGATGTTCACGTAGTGGGGCAGGTGCAGATCGCCGCCCTCGTCGGGCAGCACGAGGTCGGCCTCGGTCACGATGCCCACGCACCGTCCTCCGGCGTTGACCACCGGCACACCGGGGAGCTCGTTCTCGCGCAGCACCCGGATCACCCGCTCGATGTCCTCGTCCGGAGACACCGTCTCGGGCTGGGGATCCATGATCTCGCCGACCGTGAGCGCCACGCATCTGACCTTACCGGGAGCCGGGAACCGCAAGGCCCGCGGGCAAGGCCTCGATCACGTCGCCTGCAATCACGTGGTCGATCCCGTGGCGCTCGGCGGCGGCGAGGCCCGCGCGCAGGTGCGCCAGCGCGCCCAGCGCCGCGGCCTCGAAGGGGTCGAGGCCCTTGGCGAGCAGAGTCCCGATCAGTCCTGAGAGCACGTCGCCCGTGCCGGCCGTGGCCAGCGCGGGCGAGCCTCCGGGGCTCACCGCCACGGGACCCTCCGGCGTCGCCACGATCGTGTCGTGGCCCTTGAGCAGCACGATCGCCCCGCTGCGGTGCGCCGCCTCGCGCGCGCAGGCCAGCCGGTGGGCGCCCACCTCGTTCGGGGTCCGGTCGAGCAGGCGGCCGAGCTCTGCGGCGTGCGGAGTGAGCACGGTAGGCGCGGTGCGGCCGCGCAGCGACTCGAGCCGGCCGGCATGGGCGTTCAGGCCATCCGCGTCGAGGAGCAGCGGAACCTCAACCGCCCGGGCCGACTCCCGGGCGAAGCCGCCCGCCGCCTGCGTTCGGCCCAAGCCGGGACCGAGCACCACGGCTCCGGCACGCTCGGCCATCTCGGCGAGCTCCTCAACGCCGGCAGAGCTGTGGAAGCCGTCATCGTCGGGCAGGCCGCGGGTCATCGCCTCCAGCAGCCGCAGCTCCAGCACGGCCTGCGCCGGCGCGGGCACCGCCACCTGTACGTAGCCGGCACCGGCCCGCTGCGCGGCCATAGCCGCCATCGTGGGCGCTCCCGTCAGGCCGCGGGCGCCACCGGCCACCACCACCACGCCCGACGTGAACTTCGACCCCTCGCTGCCGCGCCGCGGATAGCTCGCGAGCACCCGCTCGGAGATCAGGCCAAACCGCGCGGGAGCCGGGGCGCCGCGAGGGATCCCGATCTCGACGGTCTCCACCTCGCCCGCGTGGAAGGCGCCGGGCGCCACGTACAGGCCGGCCTTGGGGGCGTGGAAGGTGGCCGTGACGGCCGCGCGCACGGCATTCCCGGTCACCTCGCCGCTCGAGGCGTCCACGCCCGAGGGCACGTCGCAGGCCACCACAGGGGCGTCTTGGTCGTTGATCGCGGCGAGCGCCCCGGCGACGGGCTCTCGGGCCTCGCCCGAAAAGCCTGTGCCCAGCAGTGCGTCGACCACGGCGCCCGAACCGTCCAGGCACCCGGGCCCGAGGGGCTCGGGCGGCGCTCCGGGAAGCCGCTTCAGATTGGCCGCGGCGTCGCCGGTAAGGCCCTCGAGGGGCGCGGGAGCCACTACGTCGACCGCCCTGCCCTCCTCGCGCAGGAGCCGGGCCACGACCAGGCCGTCGCCGCCGTTGTTTCCCTTCCCGACCACGATCCGGACCGGCCCCGGCCGAGCGGCCGTCACCACGACGCGCGCCAGGCCGATGCCCGCCCGCTCCATCAGGTCGAGCGAGGGCACCCCTTGGTCGTCGATCGCCCAGGCATCGACCGCGCGCATCTCCTCCGCGTCGTAGAGCGGGTCGAGCCAGCCGGCAGCAGGGCCACCGGACGGGACCGATCCGCGCGTCCGGGCGCTCACGGCCCCTCCATCGCAGGCGTCACTAAAGGGGCACGACGGTGGCCACGGCCGCGGCTGTGGAACGCGTGTGTGTGAGTGAGACCACGCACCGGACCCCCAGCGCGCTCGCCCGGGCAGCCGCCGACCCGCGAAGGCGTATCTCCGGCGCCGCGGGGCTGGACACGACCTCCACATCGGCGAACGCCCAGCTCGAGAGTCCGAGCGCCTTGGCCACGGCCTCCTTGGCGCAGAACCGGGCGGCCAGGTGCTGGCCGGGCCGAGCGCGGGCATCCGCGTAGGCCAGCTCGGCTCTCGTGAACAGCCGCGAGCGCAGCCGCGGCCGGCGCTCGAGGACCCGCTCGAAGCGGTCGATCTCCAGCAGGTCGAGGCCCAGCCCTGCCGGCCCGCGGCTACTCAACGGTCACGGTCTTCGCGAGGTTGCGCGGCTGGTCCACGTTGAGCCCCTTTCCGCGCGCGATGTGGTAAGCGAGCAGTTGCAGCGGGATCACCGCCAGAAGGGGCTGAAGCAGCCAGTCGGTACTCGGCACGTAGACCACCTCCTCCGCGTGCTTGGCCACCTCGGTGTTGCCATCTGTGGCCAGGGCGAGCACGTGCGCGCCTCGGGCGCGGGTCTCTGAGACGTTGGAGAGCACCTTGTCGAGCACAGGCGAATCCGTGGCCACGCACACCACGGGCGTGCGCTCGTCGAGCAGGGCGATCGGGCCATGCTTCATCTCTCCCGCGGCGTAGGCGTCGGTGGGAACGTAGGCGATCTCCTTGAGCTTGAGCGCTCCCTCGAGCGCCACGGCAAGGCCCGCGTTACGGCCCAGGTAGAGGAAGAAGCCCGCCTTCAGCCAGCGCTTGGCCACGACACGCACGGGGGCGTCGACTGACTCCACCAGCTGGCCGACCTTGTGCGACAGGCCCCGCAGCTCGGACACCAGCCGCTCCAGGCGCTCCCGCTCCAGCGTGTCGTGTACTGCGGCGAGCTTGAGGGCGAACAGGTACATGGCGGCCACCTGAGCCACGAACGTCTTCGTGGCCGCCACGCCGATCTCCAGCCCGGCGCGGGTGAACAGCACTCCATCGCAATCCCGGGTGGCCTGGCTGCCCATGACGTTGGTGATGGCCAGCACCCTGGCGCCCTTCTCGCGAGCGAGCCTCATCGCAGCGAGCGTGTCAGCGGTCTCGCCGGACTGGGTGATGCCGATCACCAGGTCGCGCTCGTCGATCACCGGGTCGCGGTAGCGGAACTCCGAGGCCACATCCATCTCGACCGGCACGCGGGACCACGACTCGATCGCGTAGCGGCCTATGAGCCCCGCGTGATAGCTGGTGCCGCAGGCCACGATCACCACGCGGCGCAGCGCCGAGAGGTGATCGTCTGCGATCCCTATGTCGCCCAACTCGACGGTGCCGTGGGCCAGTCGGTCGGCCACCGTCTCGGCCACGGCGTCGGCCTGCTCGTGGATCTCCTTGAGCATGAAGGTGTCATAGCCGCCCTTCTCGGCGGTCTCCACGTCCCAGTCGACCTCCCGCACCTCGCGCTGCACCGCCGTACCGGAGGCGTCGAGGAAGCGCGCACCCTCGGGCGTGATCGCGACGATCTCCCCGTCCTCGACCAGCTGGATGCGGCGGGTGTCGCCCAGGAACGCCGGGATGGCGGAGGCGATGAAGGTCTCGCCCTCCCCCACGCCCGCGACGAGCGGGCACTCGTGACGGGCGCCGACCAGCGTGTCGGACTCGTCGGCGTGCATCGCCACGAACGCGTAGTGGCCGCGCAGCTCGTTGTAGGCCAGGCGCACCGCCTCGACGATGTCGCCGTCGTAGACGGAGGCGATCAGGTGGGCCACCACCTCGGTGTCGGTCTCGGAGGTGAAGCTGGCCCCGCCGGCCTGCAGGCGCTGCTTGAGATCGGTCCAGTTCTCCACGATGCCGTTCATCACCACGTGCACCCGGCTCGAGGCGTCGTCATGGGGGTGACAGTTCTCCTCTGTCACCCGCCCGTGGGTGGCCCAGCGGGTGTGGCCGATGCCGCTCACCGCGGTGCTCGAGCCGCCGTTCACCGCAGCACGCAGCTTGGACAGGTTGCCCACCGCCTTCACGGAGTCCACGCCGCCGTTCGCGATCAGCGAGATCCCGGCGGAGTCATAGCCGCGGTACTCGAGCCGCTCGAGCCCGGCGAGCAGGATCTCCTGACAGGGGCGGGTCCCCGTGTATCCGACGATGCCGCACATGAAGAACGGGAGGGTACCCCCAACCGGGGCCGGATCAGGTGCCGAGCTCGCGCCGCACGACGTCCACGAGGCGGTCGGTGATGGCGCCGCACTCCTCCTCGCCGGGAGCCTCGACCATCACGCGCACCAGCGGCTCCGTGCCCGAGGAGCGCACGAGCACCCGCCCACGCCCCTCCAGGCCTCGGCCCTCCGCCTCGACCGCGTCGTGCACCGCTGTGGCGGAGTCGAGCGCCCCGCGGTCGGCCACCCTCACGTTGACCAGCCGCTGGGGCAGCTTGCTCATGGCGCGGCGGTCGGCCAGGTCTCCGTCGCCGAGCGCCTCGAGGCACAGCAACGCCGAGGCTACGCCGTCGCCCGTGGGCACGAAGCCGGTCTCGATGATGTGGCCTGATTGCTCACCTCCGAGCGCCCATCTGCGCCGGACCAGCTCGGCGAGCACGTGTCGGTCGCCGACCGGCGTGACCGCCACCTCCACGCCGGCTTCGCGCATCGCGGTGTGAAAGCCATAGTTGGTCATCACCGTGACCGCGACCCCGTGGCCGGACAGGCGCCCCGCTGCGCGGAGATGCAGCGCCGCGAGAGCGAGCAGCTCGTCGCCGTCCACGACCACGCCTCGCCGATCGACTGCCAGCACCCGGTCCCCGTCCCCGTCGAAGGCGAAGCCGAGCTCGTACCCGCCCTCGACCACCCGCTCGGCCAGGACCTCGATATGGGTGGAGCCACAGCCGTGGTTGATGTTACGTCCGTCGGGCGCGGCGGCGAGGGCGCCCACATCGGCGCCCAGGCGCCGGAAGATCTCCGGCGCCACGCGGTGGGTGGCCCCGTTGGCGCAGTCGATCGCCAGTCGGCGGCCGGACAGGTCGAGATCGCGGAAGCGCAGCTCCAGCTCGCGCAGGTAGTCACCGGAGGCGCCGTGCAGCTCCCGCACCCTTCCGATGTCGGCCTGGTTTGCGCCCTCGCCCTCGCACACGATTCGCTCGATCTCGGCCTCGCGCTCGTCGGAGATCTTCATGCCGTCGGGACCGAAGAACTTGATGCCGTTGTCGCGGTATGGGTTGTGCGAGGCGGAGACCACCGCGGCGAGATCAAGGCCGTGGCGACGAACGAGCAGCGCGGCGCCGGGAGTGGGGAGCACCCCGCCCAGGAGCGCGTGGCCGCCGCCCGCGGCGACGCCTGCTGCCAGCGAGGCCTCGAGCATCTCGCCGGACTCGCGCGTGTCGCGAACGATGAGCACCTGCGGCGCGCCCCCTGCGCCCGGCTGCGCGCCGGTGGCCGCGGCACGACCGAGTCTCAGCGCGAGGTCTGCGCTGAGAAACTCGCCCGCGACCCCGCGGACGCCGTCGGTACCGAACAGCTTCGGCAAAACGCTTAGCGGACCACTAGCGCTTCGAGAACTGCGGACGCTTGCGCGCCTTCTTGAGGCCGGCCTTCTTGCGCTCCTTCACGCGCGGATCGCGCGTGAGGAACCCGCGGGACTTGAGCTCGCCGCGGAGGCTCGGATCGGCCTCGACGAGCGCCCGGGCGATGCCGTGGCGCAGGGCGCCGGCCTGCGACGAGACGCCTCCGCCGTGGATCTTGGCCACGACGTCCATGCGCTCCGCGTGACCGACTGTCTCCAGGGGGGCGCGGGCGGTGCGCTGAAGGGTGGGCCGCGGGAAGAACTGATCGAGGTGCCGGCCGTTCACCGTGTAGACGCCGGTGCCGGGGCGCAGGGTGACCCGGGCAACCGCGCTCTTGCGCTTTCCGGTGGCGCGGTAGCGCGCGTCAGCCGCCAGATCAAGCACGGAGGTCGGCGCCGGCTGCGGCGCCTCGGGCTCGGGTTCGGCAGTGTCGCCTGCGGGGGTGTCGTCGGCGGCCAGCGCCTCCTCCGCCGCCTGGATCTCGGCGGCTGAGCGCGCACCGATGTCCGCGCGGTCAGCCGCGGCCTCGTCGAGCACGAGATCCGGCTCGAGGTGCGCGCCGGGAATCACCTCGGGTTCTTTGGGCTTCTTCTCCGGCTTGGGCCCACGCTTGGGGCGCTCCTTGGGAGCCTCGCCGGGCGGCTGCTCGGCGGCGGGCGGCTGCTCGGGAGCGGGAGCGTCCTCCGCAGCGGGAGCATCCTCCGCAGCGGGAGCATCCTCCGCAGCGGGAGCATCCTCCGCAGCGGGAGCATCCTCGGCAGCGGGAGCATCCTCCGCAGCGGGAGCATCCTCCGCAGCGGGAGCATCCTCCGCAGCGGGAGCATCCTCGGCAGCGGGAGCGTCCTCGGCAGCGGGAGCGTCCTCGGCAGCGGGAGCGTCCTCCGCAGCGGGAGCTGGCGCTTCCTCGGCGGCCGCCGGGGCCTGCGCTTCCTCCTCGGGTACTTCCTCGCGGTCCTCGTCGAACATCAAGACTTGGTCTCCATCTTCTCGGGCTGCTGGGCAGCGTGCGGATGCTCCGGTCCGGCATAGATCTTGAGCTTGCGCAGCTGCGCACGCGCCAGCCGGTTGCGCGGGAGCATCCCCTTCACGGCCAGCCGCATCACCTCCTCCGGCCTGCGTTCGAGCATGTCGTCGAGGGTGCGCGTGCGAAGGCCCCCCGGGTACCCGGAATGACGGTGGTAGAGCTTCTCCTGGCGCTTCTTGCCGGTTACGGCGATCTTCTCGGCGTTGATGACCACCACGAAGTCGCCCACGTCGCAGTGCGGCGTGTATTCGGGCTTGTGCTTGCCGCGGAGGCGGTCGGCGATCTGGGTGGCCAGGCGCCCGAGCGTTTCGCCCGAGGCGTCGACCACGAGCCAGTTGCGCTCGCGGTTCGCGGGGGTTGCGACGAAGGTCTTCATGAGTAGGGGGACCGCGCGCCTGGCGCGGCCGGCGGAACAGTGTGGCACAAGGGCAGGGAAAGGCGCCGGCGCGCTGAAAGACCGGGGAAAGGAAGGAGACCTTTGCCCGACCGGCCAGCCCTCTGGTTATACTGCCGCGCGATTCAAAGCCTGCCTAATCCCCGGGCGTGCCGCCACGGACGGGGAACGGGGGAACCAATCGGCTACGGCGCCTGCGGTGGTCGGGGGGCGAATCTGGCCCAGCCCATCCGGGCGCCGGCCGTAGCGCCGCTCTTTCGGCGCGAGCCCGTCAGCTAACCCCGTAGGCCGGATAAAGAGAGGCCGGCAGTGTCGACGAGGAACCCTCCCTCGCCACAGATGCATGCGTTGCGAACCGCGACCGCGTTCCCCGTCGCCGGCCTGGCCTGCCTGGCACTGGCCGGCGCCGCCGCCGGCGGGTCGGAAGCGCTCGCCCAGGGCGGCGCGGTGTACGTGCAACAGCCCGAGATCGCGAAGGTCTCCTGCCTGCGCGGCTGCGCAGCCCGCAAGCGTGTGCGGCAGGGGAGCCTCCTGCGCATCACCGGCAAGGGGTTCACCGCGGTCGACGGAGTCACCTTCCACGGCGGATCGGGCGCCGCCGACGATATCGAGGTCAAGGTGCGCCCGGGCAGCGCCCGGCGCCTCAGCGCCGCGGTGCCGTTCGGGGCCGCCACCGGGGCGATCTCCGTCACCGGCGGCGGTGGCCTCGAATCCGCGCGCAGCCGCGTGGTCGCCATCCTTCCCGCCCCGCCGCCCGAGCCCAACGCGCAGCTTTCCCCCGTACCCGGCCCGCGCCAGCGCGGAGCGCCCCGCCTCGAGACTCAGACCGATCGCACCCGGGCCTTCTTCGGTGCCCGTCACGCCGTCACCTTCTCCTACCGCATCTCCGGGGGTACCCCGAAGAGGGTCACGGTCGAGCTGGTGCGAGCCCGCGACGGCGCCGTGGTCCGCACCTGGGCTCCCGACGTGGCCAAGAGTAGGGTGCAGAAGGTGCGCTGGAACGGCAAGGCCGGCAAGAGGCCCGCTGCTCGGGGCCGGTATCTCTTCCGCCTCACGGTCGCCGGCGCCGACGGCGAGATCGCCCGCAGCGCCACGGCAAGGGACTTCGGACGCGACGCGTTCGAGCTCTACGACCACGTTTTCCCCGTCCACGGACCCCACAACTTCGGCTCCGCCGGCGCGCGCTTCGGCTCGGCCCGCGCGGGACACAGCCATCAGGGCCAGGACGTGTTCGCGCCCTGCGGCGTGCGGCTGGCGGCGGCGCGCGGCGGCCGGGTGAAGTTTGCCGCCTACCACGCCGCGGCAGGCAACTATGTAGTGATCGACGGCGCGGGCACCGGCACCGACTACGCCTACATGCACCTTCAGCGGCCCACTGCGCTCCGGGCGGGCGACCGCGTCTTCACCGGGCAGACCATCGGCGCCGTCGGCGACAGCGGCAACGCACAGGGCTGTCACCTGCACTACGAGATGTGGAGCGCGCCGGGCTGGTACGACGGCGGTCAGCCGTTCGACCCATACCCGTCGCTGCGAGCCTGGGACGGGTGGTCTTGACCGAGCCCGAGGACCCCGCTGCGTTCAAGCAGTTCGAGGCCGCCGGCTGGAGTCGGCAGGCCGACAGCTACGAGCAGCTGACCGGTCGCGTGACCGCCGCCGCTGCCGAAGCGCTGCTCGATGCCGCGCGCGTGGGGCCGGGGCTGCGGGTGCTCGACGTGGCCAGCGGCTCTGGGCACGTGGCGGCGGCGGCCGCCGCTCGAAGAGCCGAGCCCGTCGGCATCGACATCTCGCAAGGCATGCTCGATGCCGCACGCGACGCCCACCCGAGCCTCGAGTTCATGCGCGGCGACGCGGAGGCGCTGAGCTTCGGCGATGGCTCTTTCGGCGCGGTCGTCGGCGGGTTCGTGCTCAACCACGTGCCTCGGCCCGAGCGGGCAGTGTCGGAGGCCGCCCGTGTGCTGACCCGTGACGGCTGTGCGGCCTTCTCCGTATGGGACCGGCCCGAGCGCACCCGCCTCATGGGCATCATGAGCGACGCCATCGACCGGGCTGGGCTCGACCGCGCGGTTGGGGTGCCTCCTGGGCCGGATGGGTTCCGCTTCGCCGACGAGGGCGCGTTCACCCGCCTGCTGGAAAACGCCGGACTCGAGCAGGTCCGAATCGGGACGTTGCACCTTTCGGTGGGGCTGCAATCTGCGGACGAGCTCTGGAACGGCCTCCTGGGTGGCACGGTCAGGGCCGCCGCGGCCGTGCTGGCGGCCTCCGAGGAAGACCGCCGCCGTGTGCGGAAGGCCTTCGACGAGCTGGCGGCCGGCTATGAGACCGAAGACGGCGGTCTGGCGCTGCCGGCCGTGGTCAAGATCGGCTCGGGCGTCGCACAGTGAGAGGGGTACTTACCCGGCTACTCCCACTCGATCGTGCCCGGGGGCTTGCTGGTGATGTCCAGCACCACGCGGTTCACCTGGCGGATCTCGTTGATCATCCGCGAGGCGATGCGCTCCAGCAGGTCGTAAGGCAGGCGGGCCCAGTCAGCGGTCATGGCGTCGTCGCTGGTGACCGCGCGGATCACCACCGCGTAGCCGTAGGTGCGCTCGTCGCCCTGGACGCCCACCGTGCGCAGGTCGCCTGGCAGCACGCAGAAGGACTGCCACAGCTCGCGATAGAAGCCGGCCCGGCGGATCTCGTCCTGTAGCACGAAGTCGGCGTCGCGCAGGATCTCCAGCCGCTCCTTGTTCACCTCGCCGCCCACGATCCGGATCCCGAGGCCGGGGCCGGGGAAGGGCTGGCGCCACACGAGGCGCTCGGGCAGACCAAGCTCCACTCCCACTCGGCGGGCCTCGTCCTTGAACAGCTCACGCAGCGGCTCGACCAGCTCGAACTCGAGGTCCTCGGGCAGCCCGCCGACGTTGTGGTGAGACTTGATCGTGGCCGCGCCCGTGCCGCCACCGGATTCGATCACGTCCGAGTAGAGGGTGCCCTGCACTAGGTACTTCGGGTCGTCGAGCTTGAGCGCCTCCTCCTCGAAGACCCGGATGAACTCCTCCCCGATGATCTTGCGCTTGGCCTCGGGCTCGATGACGCCCTTGAGGCGCTCGAGGAAGCGGTCCTCGGCATCCACGGCCACCAGGGGCACCTTGAAGGTGTCGCGAAAGGCGGCCACCACCTGGTCGCCCTCGTTCTTGCGCATCAGGCCGTGATCGACGAAGACGCACGTGAGCTGGTCGCCCACCGCCCTGTGCACGAGCAGCGCCGCAACGGAG
Source organism: Thermoleophilaceae bacterium (assembly GCA_030447725.1). Classification (GTDB taxonomy): domain Bacteria; phylum Actinomycetota; class Thermoleophilia; order Solirubrobacterales; family Thermoleophilaceae; genus JAAYBF01. The sequence continues at coordinate 168,350 of JAUJOQ010000006.1, read as the reverse complement.
GAGTCGACGCCGCCCGACAGGCCGCAGATCACCCGGCCGTCGCCCACCTGCTCACGGATCCGGCGGATCTGCTCCTCGGCCACCGACGCGGCGTTCCAGGCCATCCCGGCGCCGCAGATGTCGTCGAGGAAGCGCTCCAGGATCTTGCTGCCGTACGGCGTGTGCACGACCTCGGGGTGGAACTGGATGCCGTATATCCCGCGGTCGGGGTCCTCGAAGGCGGCAACGGGCGACTCGTTCGAGGAAGCGAGCGCTGTGGCGCCCGGGGGCGCCTCGTAGACGGTGTCGCGGTGGCTCATCCAGCAGCTCTGCCGCGCCGGCAGGCCCTCGAGCAGGCGACCGTGCTCGGTGACGGTGAGCTCAGAGCGGCCGAACTCCCCGACCTCCGCCCCCTCCACCTTCCCACCGAGCTGGAGCACCATCGCCTGCATCCCGTAACAGATGCCCAGCACGGGGATGCCGAGGCCCAGCAGCTCCTCGCGCAGCGCAGGAGCGCCGTCGGCGTACACCGAGGCCGGGCCCCCGGACAGGATCAGTCCCCGTGGCCGGCGGCGGCGCACCTCCTCGAGCGGCACGTGATGGGGCAGCAGCTCGCTGAACACGCCGCACTCGCGCACGCGGCGGGCTATCAGCTGCGAGTACTGGCCCCCGAAGTCGAGGACCAGCACCTCGTCGTTGGTCTGCGCAGCCGCCGGAGGCTCATCCGGAACACGGACAGCGCGCGCGGCCTCCACTACTCGACGAGCGCGGGATCCGCAGACGGGGCGGAGCCGTTGGTGACGCCGTCCGCGGCCGGTGCGGCCTTGGCCGCCGACTGGGCGCCCATGCCGATCGCCTGGTCGCGCTGTAGCTGCTTGCCCTCGGTCTGCAGCGAGGGCGCCACGATCACCTCTGCGCGGTGGAAGGACGGGATGTCCTCATATCCGCACGTGGCCATCGCGGTGCGCAGGCTCCCCATCAGGTTGAACGTGCCGTCGTTCTCGTGGGCGGGACCCAGCAGGATCTGCTCGAGGGAGCCGTTCTGGGTGGTCTGCACCCTGGCCCCGCGCGGCAGGTCGGGATGGAACGTGGCCATGCCCCAGTGGTAGCCATGACCGGGCGCTTCGTAGGCGCGCGCGAGCGGAGAGCCGATCATCACGGCGTCAGAGCCACACGCGAAGGCCTTCGCGATGTCGCCGCCGTTGCGCATGCCGCCGTCGGCGATCACCTTCACGTATTCACCGGTCTCCAGCATGTTCTGGGAGCGGGCCGCGGCAACGTCGGCGATCGCGGTGGCCTGCGGCACCCCTATCCCCAACACGCCGCGCGTGGTGCAGGCCGCACCCGGCCCGACGCCCACGAGCACGGCCACCGCGCCGGTGCGCATGAGGTGCAGCCCGGTGGAGTAGGAGGCGCAGCCGCCCACCACGACGGGGATCGGCACCTCGCGGATGAACTCCTTGAGGTTGACCGGCGGCCGCGACTCGTCGGTCGACACGTGCTCGGCCGAGATCACCGTGCCCTGGATCACCAGGATGTCGAGCCCGGCGTCGAGGGCCGCTTCGTAGTGGGTCCGCACGCGCTGCGGGGTGAGAGAGGCCGCGCAGACCACACCCTGCTCCTTGACCTCCCGGATGCGCTGCACCATCAGGTCGGTGTCCACTGGCGCGGAGTAGACGCGCTGCATCTCGGCGGTGGCTTCTTCCCTCGCGAACCCGGCGATCCGCTCGAGCTGTCGCTCCGCGTCCTCGTAGCGGGAGAAGATCCCCTCGAGGTTGAGGACGGCGAGCCCACCGAGCTTGCCGATCACGCCCGCGGTCTGCGGGGATACCACGCCGTCCATCGCCGAGGCGAGCAGCGGCAGCTCGAAGCGGTAGGGCCCGAGCGTCCAGGCGATGTCCATGTCGTCGGGATCGCGCGTGCGCCGTGACGGAGCGATAGCGATGTCGTCGAACCCGTAGGCCCGGCGCCCCTTCTTACCCCTACCGATCTCTACTTCCATGGCGGCAACCTTAGGTTCGGCGGCGGACGAATAGCTAAGTTAGCAAGGGTCCTGCGCCCCTCTACGGAGCGGTCTTCCCGCATTTTGCGGGTGTGGGGAGCAGCGCAGCCGAAACGTTGCCGGAGGAGCGCAGGCCGATCGTCTCGGGAGGAGCGCAGCCGGAACGTTGTTCCGGCGAGCACCGCACCGGATGCTCTCGGCCGAGCACCGCACGGACGACTCTCCGGCGAGCACCGGACCTACGGGGTGTGGGGAGGAGCGCAGCCGGAACGTTGTTCCGGCGAGCACCGGACCTAAATTCACGAGGCGACTCGCGCCGGCGCCAGCGCGGGCGCGCCCTCGACGTCGATCTGGACCTCTCCCACCAGCCGTTCCACCTCGCGGGGGTCGACCACGCCGGCCCCGAAGTGCTGGGTGGACTCGGCCCCGCAGGCCACGCCGAAGCGCAGGCAGTCGAGATCCTCCCCGCCGCCGTAGCGGGCGGCCACGTAGCCCGCCAGGAACGCGTCACCGGAACCGACGGATGACACCGGCTCGAGCGGCTCGAGCGTGGCCCGGCACAGCCGGCGGGGACGGGCCGGGTCGCCGTCCGAGCCGACCAGCGCGAGGCAGCCGTCCGCGCGTGTCATGAGCGCCTCACGCGCGCCGAGCTCGACGATCTCCCGCACTGCGGTGCGGCGGTCCTCCTCGTCGGCGAACTCGTGGCCCACCAGCTCCTCGGCCTCGAGCTCGTTGGGGCTGAGGATGTTGGGGCCCGCCCGCGTCGCCAGGCGCAGCGGCTCCCCCTCGGAGTCCAGCACGCTGAGCACGCCGAGGCGGTGCAGCTCGGTAACCAGCCGCCCATAGAGGCCGGGGTCCACGCCACGGGGCAGGCTCCCGGAGAACACGCACACGGCCGCGCCCTTGGCAAGGTAGAGGAGCTTGTCGACGAACAGCTCGAGCTCGGCCTCCGACACCGCGGGTCCGCGCTCGTTGATCTCGGTCTGCTCGCCGGAGGTGGGATCGACAACCGCGGTGGACATGCGCGACTCCTCGCGGATGCGGACGAAGTCGTTGAGGATCGCCTCTTCGGTGAGCTGCTCGATGATGCGTGTGCCGGTGGGTCCCCCGGCCAGACCGGTGGCGATCACCGGCTGTCCGAGCGCCTTCAGCGCCCGTGCGACGTTGACTCCCTTGCCGCCGGCCATCGAGGTTTGCTCGACCGCACGGTGGCGGCGCCCGAGGCGGAAGTTCGGCACGGCGAGCGTCTTGTCGATCGCCGCATTGAGCGTGACGGTGATGATCATCGTGGCCGGAGGCTAATACACGCGTCCGTACCGGGAAGAGCGCGCAGGAGTCGAGGCAGTGCGCTCGGCGCCGTCACCGGGTTTCGGGCGGAGCCGCGGCGGACTGCGTTGCGCGCCGCCTGGCGGCGCGCTCCGCGTCGCGCCTGCGACGAGTCCTCGCCCGGCTGGCGAGCACGAACGTACCCGCGCCGGCGCCGAACGCGAGCAGGAGCACCAAGGCGCCACCGCCCAGCTCGTCGGCGATCACGCGCAGCGGGCCGGCTCCGGGAACCTCCGCCGCTGTCACCAGACCGACGCGTCGCACCAGGCGTCCGTCGCGGAGCACGGTGATGGTGCCCACCCGCTCGCCGGCCGCCAGCTCTCCCTCCACCGTCTCCGGAGCATCGACGCGCGTGGTCACCTTCTGGCCCCGGCGCGTGACCAGCAGCAGGTCCCGTACCGGCACCAGCTTGGCGGTCTCGTCGCGATGCTCGACGTCGGCCGAGGCCGCAGGGCGGTCCGAGTCGAGGGCCTTCACCCGGCGAAACTGAGCGAGCCCGAAGCGCAGCAGCGCGAGGGTGTCCACGTCGCGCGCCGCCTCACTCGGCTCCCCCAGCACCACGCTGATCACCTTCGAGCCGAGCCGGCCGGTGGCGGAGCCAACGAGCACGTAGCCCGCGGTGTTGGTGTGGCCGGTCTTGACGCCGTCCACGAAGTCGTAGGCGCCGATCAGGTCGTTGCGGTTGTCCACCACTCGCGGGAAGTCGCCCGACTCGAGCTCGGCAGACGCCAGGTCGACCGTCCGGGCGAAACGCCGCTTGCCCAGCAGGCGGCGGGTGAGCGAGGCGAGATCGCGCGCCGTCGAGTAGTTCGCCGGGTCGTCCAGCCCGATCGGGTTGGCGTAGCTCGTGTCGGCCAGCCCCAGACCTGCCGCGCGAGCGTTCATGTCCTCCACAAAGGCCGTCCGCGAGCCCGACACGCCCTCGGCCAGGGTCGCCGCGGCATCGTTGGCGCTTTCGAGCAGCAGCGCCTCCAAGAGGTCCTCGACCCGCATGCGCTCGCCCGTGCGCAGATCGATCTTCGACTCGATGGGCAGCGCGTCGTAGGTCGCCGCGCGGAAGACATCTCCCGGCTCGGCCTCCTCGAGGGTGAGCAACGCGGTCATGAGCTTCGTGGTGCTGGCGATGGAGCGCCGCTGGTCGGCGTTCTTCTGGAGGATCACCGAACCGTCGCGGGCATCGATGAGGATGGCGGCGGCCGCGTTCCCTAGAGGTGGCGGGGGTGCGGTGCTCGCCGGAGGATCCTGCGGTGCGGTGCTCGCCGGAACGACGTCCCGGCTGCGCTCCTCCCTGGGAACGTTCCGGCTGCGCTCCTCCCTGGGAACGTTCCGGCTGCGCTCCTCCCCTGGGGGTGCAGCGTTCGTGTCCTGCGCCGCGGTTGTTCCGGGAGCCAGGAGGGCGACGACGAGGGTCGCCGATATCACCGCGTGCCGGCCGGGGCTCACTCGCGCAGCTTGATCTTCTGGCCGGTCACCAGGGCCTGTGGATCGAGCTCGGGGTTGAGCTCCTCGATCGTCTCCACCGGCACATCCGTGGCCTCGGAGATCTGGATGAGAGTGTCACCGCGCTTGACCGTGTACGTCGCCTTGCGCCGCCGGGGTTCTGGCTCGGCCGGATCCAACTTGGTTTCAGGAGCGGTGGATTCGGCCGAGTCGGCGCCACTGTCGCCGCTTCGCCCGCCGTCATCTCCCCCACCGCCGACTCCCCCGACCACCACTAGCAGCGCGACCACGAAAGCGACCAGCGCAAGCGGGGCGAGCAGGCGTGCGGGGCTTCGGCGTGGTTTGTCGGGCATGGGGCTGAGAGCGGGGCGAAAGATTCGGCGTCCCTGCCGAATCTTCCATACGGGGCGAAAGATTCCGCATCCCCGCCGAATCTGCCATACGGGGCGAAAGTTCCGCGTCCCTGCCGAATCTTCCATACGGGGCGAAAGATTCGGCATCCCTGCCGAATCTTCCATTGCCGAGAATAGGGCGGCGGTTACACATTCCACGTAACCCTGCGTAGCTCCTGCGCGGCGGACCGCGCCGCCAGGGCAGGATCGCCTCCCCGCTGACGATGCGCGCCCACGATCGAACGCGACGCCGCTACCAGGCCGGCGGCCGGATGGGGCTCGAAGGCGGGGCCGAGAGCGCCTGGGCTGCCCCCTTGCGTACCCACGCCCGGCAGCAGGAAGATGGCCCGTGGCATCAGCTTTCGCAGGCGGCCCAGGCGCTCCGGGCGAGTTGCCCCGGTGACCGCTCCAACCATCGACAGCCCACACTCGCCCGTGTCGCCGGCTCCCACTTCGTCCACCAGCTCGGCGATCCGCTCGTGCAGCGGCGCGCCACCGGCATCGAGGTCCTGCAGGTCTGAGGCGCCGGGGTTGGAGGTGCTGACGAGGACGAAGCATCCAGCATTCGCTGCGCGCGCGCCCTCGATCAGTGGCTCCAGCGAGTCGCGGCCGAGCAGGGGATTGGCGGTGAAGGAGTCGGCCCCGAAGCCCGCCACCTCGCCGAACGGCGTGGGTGTCGAACCCACGAGCGCCTGGGCATAGGCGCCTGCGGTGACCGGGACGTCGCCGCGCTTGACGTCGGCCACCACCAGGAGCCCGGCCTCGCGAGCGCCGTCGCGCACCGCCTGCAGCGCGCGCCATCCGTGTGCCCCGAGCCGCTCGAAGCAAGCAAACTGAAGCTTGACGGCCACGCACGCAGGCCCCGCCGCCTCGATGACGGCGAGGCAGTGGCGTTCGACCGCGGCTCCGGCGAGCCCAGCGGCCTCCGCCGCAGACTCGTGGGACCGGCGAGGACCAGGCGGAGCTTCATCCGCGGCCGGCCAGAGAGCGGATGGATCCGGATCCAGTCCGAGCACCACCCGGCTGCGACGCTCCTCTACGAGCGCCGCGAGCCGGTCGGCAAAGTGGACCGCGGCGCTAACCGCCCTTGACGGCCTTCTTGAGCGCCGAGCCGGCGGAGAAGCGGGGCACGCGGCTGGCCGCGATCTCGATCTTCTCTCCAGTCTGCGGATTGACTCCTTTGCGGGCACCGCGATCGGCGACCGAGAACTTGCCGAAGCCGGTGAAGCTGACCTCCCCGCCACGGGTGAGGGTCTCCTCGATGACCTGGAGCACCGCCTCGACGGCCTCGCCGGCGTCGCCCTTGGAAAGGTCGGCCTTGTCAGCCACCTGATCGACGAATTCGGACTTGGTCACGTTCTCCTCCTTCAACGGGGATCCGACAATTGCGGGCGAACCTAACAATGAGAGCGGACGACCCCGCATGGAAAGCGGGCTCCTGGCGGCTAAATCCCGCTATTTGCGGCCTTGGGCGGCCGTGCCGGCGCCCGCGAGGCGTCGCTCACGAACCCGACATCGTCATCTCGCCGATGAGCATCGGCGCCGCCCGGACGCTGCCCGCCAGCGGGACCCACCGGCCCTCGGAGCCGACCGCGACGACGTCGCGCAGCATCCCCACCAGGTCGCCGGCGATGGTGATCTCCCTCACCGGCGCGCCCAGCTCGCCGCCCTCGATCAGGCGCCCGGAGGCCCCCACGGAGAAGGTGCCCGACACCGGGTTCACGCCCGAGTGCAGCCCGGCCACGTCAGTCACGTAGAGCCCGTCCCCGGCCCGCGCGAAGAGCTCGGGGAGGGTAGAGCCCCCCGGTTGCACCAGCAGGTTGGTGGCGCCCACGGAGGGGGCGGTCCGATAGCTGCGGCCGGCGTTGGCCGTGGTCTCGCGCGCGTCCTTGCGCGCAGTTCGCGTGTCGTAGAGAAAGCCGGCGAGGCGGCCACCATCGATCAGGGGCGTGCGCCGGGTGGGAGAGCCCTCCCCGTCGAACGGCGCCGAGGCGGGGCCGTCGGGGTCGCATCCCTCGTCGGTGAGCACGAACGACGAGTCGGCCACCTCCTCCCCCTGACGCCCGGCGAACAGCGACCGCCCGCGCTGCACCGAGTCGGCGGAGAGCATCGCGCCGATGAAGCCGGCGAACGAGGCCGCGACGAAGGTGTCGAGCACCACCGGGCAGCGTCTGCTCGCCGGCCGGCGCGCGCCCGCCAGGGCCACGGCCCGCTCGGCGGCCTCGACGCCGATCGCCTCGGGATCCAATGCCCCGGGGTCACGCGCGAGGCCCACTCCGAGCCCCGTCATCAGATCCTGCCCCTCGCCCGCGAAGGCCGAGGCGTAGACCCACGCCGAGGTGGCGGCGTACGACGCCGAGAAGCCACGCGAGTTGGCGATCGCCGCCGCGCCCTCGGAGTCCGAATAGACGGCGTTCTCCACCTGGGAGACCCCGGGGCGCGAGCGCGCGGCGCGCTCCACGGCCAGCGCCAGCTCGACCTTGCGCTCGGTCGAGAAGCCGGCCATCGCCGCTGACTCGAGGCCCTCCACCGCCGTCGCGCCGAACGCCTCGGGAAGACCGGCATGCTCGTCGGGATCGGCCACGGCGGCCACCGAGGCTGCCGTCGAAGCGATCGACCGCAGCCCCTCCGGGCCGAGATCGGTGCCGTAGGCGTAGCCCACCCGGCCGTCGAGGAAGGCGCGGATGCCGATTCCGCGCCCACCGGAGTCGCTCAGGCTCTCGACCGCACCGCCGTAGACCCGGATCTTGCGGCCGGTGGTGTCCTCGCACCAGGCCTCGGCCTCCCCCGCGCCGGCCGACAGCGCGGCCTCGACGCCGGAGCGCGCGAGGGCCTCGAGGTCGCTACTCACGCGGTGCCTCCCACCGTCAGCTCGGCCAGGCGCACGTGTGGCTGGCCCACCCCCGCGGGCACGGTCTGGCCGGCCTTGCCGCAGTAGCCGGTGGCGATGCTCAGGTCGCCGGCGATGCCGTCGACGGCCCGCAGGGCCTCGAGGCCATTGCCCACCAGCGTCGCGCCGCGCACGGGGGCCGTCACCTTGCCGCCCTCGATCAGATAGCCCTCCGAGACGCCGAACACGAAGTCTCCGGTGGCGGGCTCCACCTGACCGCCACCGAAGGAGACCGCATACAGGCCGCGCTGCACCCCGGCGATCAGCTCCTCGGGCGTGGCCTCGCCGGGAGCGAAGTAGGTGTTGGTCATCCGCGGGACCGGCAGATGGCGGAAGGACTGGCGCCGGCCGTTGCCGGTCGACTCCACCCCGTCGGCGCGGGCGCGCACCAGGTCGTAGAGGTAGGAGGTCAGGCAGCCGTTCTCGATCACGGTGGTGCGGCGCGTCGGCGTGCCCTCGTCGTCGATGCCGTCGCTGCCCCACTCCCCCGTCCGCCGGCCGTCGTCGTAGGCGGTCACCGAGGGATCGGCCAGTTGCTGTCCGAGCCTGCCGGCGTAAACGCTCGCGCGCTTGTGCACGGCGTCGGCCTCGAGTCCGTGGCCCACCGCCTCGTGCAGCAGCACACCTCCGAATCCGTTTCCCACGACCACCGGCAGCCGGCCCGAGGGGGCGTCGACGGCGTCGAGCAGGGTGAGCGCCTTGCGCGCCGCCGATTCGGCCACGGCGCCCGGATCGCTCGCCAGCAGCTCGAACCCCGCATGGCCGCCGCGGGTGTCGGTCCCCGTCTCCACCCGCGGGCCAATCGCTCCGTCGCGCCTGGTCACCACCTGAGCGGAGAGGCGGATCCGCGTGCGGTCGTCGGCGGCGGCCACGCCCTCGGAGTTGAAGACCTCGACGAGGCGCCGCTCTTCCCTGTAGCCCACCGACACCTGGGTCACCTCGGCGCCCGCCGCTCGCGCCCGCTCGTCGCACTCGCGCAACAGCTGCGCCTTGCGCGCCGCCTCCACCCCTTCCGGGCGTTCGGCGACCGGGTGGCCTTCCGCCACGCGCGCCGCGCCGAGCGCCGCCGGCCGGCATTCGTCGCCGCGCACCGCCTGGGCAACCGAGTCGGCGACCTGCATCAGAGAGGCCTCGTCGATGCCGTCCACGTGGCCGAAGTAGCTGGCCTCGCCCCGCACGACCCTCACCGAGGCGCCGCGCTCGGCGCCCGAGCGCGGATCCTCGACGCGGCCGTCGTCGAGGGTCACGCCAAAGCCTCGCCTGTCCTCGGCATACAGCTCTCCGAGGTCGCCGCCGCGAGCCAGCGCACGCGCGACCACGCGCTCGGCCAGCTCGGGGGCGACGAGACTCACGCGTCCTCTCTGTCGGCTCGCCGCGCCCGAGCGCTCCGGCGAGCGGCCGCGTCAGCCCGCGGCCGCGGGGGTCGCTGCTCCTCGTCGATCAGGGCGATGATCCGCTCAGCCCGGTCGAGGACCTCGTCGTGGCCCTTGGCGCCGGGGGCGAGCACTCGCGGATAGCCGGCCCGGCGGTAGAGCAGCACGCGCGGCTCGCGGTCGCGCTGGCGGCGGCGCACGGCCGCCGCAACGCCCTCCGCGACGGCGGTTGCGCGGCCGAAAGGGCCCTTGGCCGGCTCCCTCACGCCTCCTCCCCGAGCGCCAGGAGCGTTTGGCGCATGTCGTAGAGCACCAGCGCCGGCAGGGCGAGGCGGCGAGTCACGCAGGCGAGGGTATAGCGGGCGTTTCGCACCGCGAAGACGGCGCCTTCAGCGGTCTGGGCCTCCACCTGCTCGTTTGGCCCCGAGGCGGCGTCCGCGACGGCCAGGAGGTCGTGGGCCAGGCCGGCGATGCGCCGCGCCCGGGCGCGCTCGATACCGCCGGCAGCCACCAGACAGCCGGCGGGGTCGATCAACACCGCGGCACGAACGTCCGCCGCCATCTCGACCAGCCGCCCCGGCGCTGCGTCGGGCGCCGTCAGGGCCGCGCTCATGGCTCGCCGTGAGCGGCGGATGGGCGCAGGCCGGCCATCGCGGTCAGAATAGCGGCGTGCCTCTGCGAACAATCTCGTGGATGGTGACCGTGGCCACCTGCCTCGTCGCCGCCCTCGTGGCGCTGCTGCAGGGATATCAGGGCTATGCCGGGGTGCTGCTCGCGGTGGCCGCGGCGGCTGCTGTCAACCTGCGCTGACGGTGGCTGCTCCCGTGCTTTCACAGGGGCTTACCTCTCTCCGCTGACGTGCTCCGTGGGCTCCTTCTCGGGCTCCAGATGGATGAGGACGTCCGCGTCGCGCAGGCGCAACGCGATGGCGCCCTGCAACTCGTGCGTGAGCTCGTGGGCGCGCCTCAGGGTGGTGCCCTCCGCGAACTGGAGGTGCAGATCCACGTAGCGCCGGCTGCCGGCGCGCCGCGCGCGCAGCTTGTGGTAGCCGGCGACCTCGGCCGTGGCGTACTTGGCCAGCGTCTCACGCACCGCCTCGAGCTCGTCGGCGGGGAGCGCTTCGTCGACCAGCACGCGGGAGGACCGGGCCAGGATCCGCCCGCCCGCTCCCACGATCGCCACCGCCACGATAAGGGCGGTGATGGGATCGAGGATCTGCAGGCCCGTGACCTCCACGAGCACGAGGGCCACGAGCACCCCGAGCGAGGTGGCGGCGTCGGTGCGCAGGTGCGCGGCGTCGCCTTCGAGCGCAGGTGATTCGCTGATGCCGGCCTGCCGGTAGAGGTAGGTCGACACCGCCAGGTTGACCACGGCGGAGAACGCGATTACCCCGATGCCGAAGCCGATGGAGTGCACCTCGGGCGGGTCCACGAGCCGCCGGGTCGACTCGAACACGATGATCCCGGCACCCACCAGGATCAGCATCCCCTGGATCGCGGCCGACAGGTTCTCGATCTTGGCGTGGCCGTAGGGGTGGCCTGCATCGGCCGGCTCGTCGGCCTTGCGCACCGAGAAGTAGGCGATGATGGATGCGATCAGGTCGATGCTCGAGTGCACCGCCTCGGTGATGACCGCCACCGACCCGGTGATCGCTCCCGCCACCAGCTTCAGCGCGATCAGCAGCGAGTTCGAGAGGATCGAGACGCCCGCTGCGCGGGTCTTGCTCGGCGCCCGGGCGGCCACGCCGGCCGTCCGCGACGGACTGATCACCGAGACCTGCCCTCTTGACCGAGGCGCGCGAGCAGCGCCCGAGCCGCCCGGCCGCGGTGGCTGATGGCGTCCTTCTCCTCCGCCGAGAGCTCGGCCATCGTGCGGCCGTCACCGTCGGCGGGCACGAACGCGGGGTCATAGCCGAAGCCGCCCGCGCCCGTCGGCTCGTGCGTGAGGGTGCCCCGGCAGCGGCCCTCCACCGCCACCTCGGCGCCGTCCGGCCAAACGAGGACCAGCGCAGCGACGTAGGCCACCCGCGTGTCGCCGCCCCGAGGAACGGCCCGCAGGAGCTTTGCCAGGTTCTCCTGATCGCCGGCGTGCTCGCCCGCGTAGCGGGCTGAGCGGATGCCCGGAGCGCCGCCGAGCGCCGCCGCCTCTATCCCGGAGTCGTCGGCCAGCGCCGGCTGGCCGGTCGCCGCCGCCGAAGCGCGTGCCTTCCCCAGCGCGTTCTCGGTGAAGGTGCAACCCGTCTCGGGGGGCAGGACCACCTCATCGGGCAGCGGGATCAGCTCATGCGGCGCCATCAGCCCGCGCAGCTCGCGCAACTTGTGCGCGTTGCGTGAGGCGAGCACGAGCCGCACCGCGCACCACTAGGAGGCAGGCGGGGCGACGGCGGCGCTCTGAGACTCCCGCAGCCGCCCGATGCCCGTGGCCGCCAGCCCGAGCAACTCGTCCAGCGAGGTTCGCGAGAGCGGCGTCCGCTCGCCGGTGGCCTGCACCTCCACCAGGCCGTCGTCGCCGGTCATCACCACGTTCATGTCCACCTCGGCGGTCGAGTCCTCGGGGTAGTCGAGGTCGAGCAGCGCCTCGCCCTCGACCATGCCGCAGGAGATGGCCGCCACGGACTGGGTGAGCGGTAGCTTCTCCAGAAGTCCTTCCGCAATCAGGCCCTGCAGCGCCAGCTCGAGCGCCACATAGCCGCCGGTGATGGCTGCGCAGCGAGTGCCGCCGTCGGCTTCCAGCACGTCGCAGTCGACCCACACCGTACGCTCGCCCAGCCGCTCGAAGTCCACGACGCCGCGCAGGGCGCGCCCGATCAGCCGCTGGATCTCCACGGTGCGCCCGTCGGGGCGTCCCTTCGCCACGTCGCGCTGCTTTCGGCGCCCGGTGGAGGCCGGCAGCATCCCGTACTCAGCGGTGACCCAGCCACGACCCTTGCCCCGCATCCACCGCGGCACCTCCTCCTCCACCGAGGCGGTGCAGATCACGCGCGTGCCGCCCATCTCGATGAGAGCGGAGCCACTTGCCGAGCTCATATAGCCCGGCTCGATACGGACCTCGCGCAACTCGCCGGACGCCCGGCCGTCGCGCCTCACGCCGCCTCCGCCCCGGCGGGCTCGGAGGGCGCGGGCCGGGCCACCTGCACGTGCCCGACCCGGGCGATCGGGAGTTGCAGGAAGCGTATGCCGAGACGCCGGAACTCCTCCGGATCGCCGGATGCGAGGAAGCCGTACCGACCGCGGCGGTCGGCCGGCGCGGCGAGCCCTCTGCCGGCCAGCTCGCGCTCGACCTCGGCGGCGATCGCCTCGCCGGAGGTCACGATCTTCACGCCGCGCCCCAGCGTGCGCTGAAGCAGCGGACGCACGAGCGGATAGTGGGTGCAGCCGAGGATCACCGTGTCGACGTCCGCGTCTCGCAGGGGTCCGCAGGCCCGCTCCACGCACGCGACGGTGCGCTCGTCGACCTCCCCGCCCGCCTGGATGAGCGGCGCCAGCTCGGCTGCCGCCACCGCGTGCAGCTCCGCCCGGCCGGCAGAGGCCTGCGCCAGCGCACGGTCGTAGGCCCCGCTGGCCACCGTCGCGGGGGTGGCGATCAGCCCCACGCGGCCGTTGCGGGTGGCCGCGGCGGCAAGCCGCGACTCGGGCGCCACGACGCCGACCACCGCGACCCGGCCGGCCAGCCGCTCGCGGAGGGCCGGCAGCGCCGCCGCGGTGGCAGAGTTGCACGCCACCACCACGAGCTTGGCGCCGCGCTCCAGCAGGATGTCCGAAAGTTCGAGCGCGAAGCTCAAGAGCTGATCCGCGGGGCGCACGCCGTAAGGAAACCTCGCAGTGTCGCCCAGGTAGAGAAAGTCCTCGTGGGGCAGCGACACCAGACACTCGTGCAGCACGGTGAGGCCGCCGACGCCGGAATCGAACACGGCGACAGGGAGCTCGCTCTCGGGGATCGTCATCGAAGGCATGGTCGCACGGCGGGCGGCAAGGAGCCGCCCGCCGCCCGCCGCGGTGAACCTGCAGCGCTGTCGGCGGCACCCACGGGGCTAGAACTTCACCTTGCGCACCGCCTCCTTGATCTTCCCGAGAATCGCGTCCCCCAGCTCCTTGCCGTCGTCGGAGCGAAAACCGCTCATCGCGGCCACCACTCCGGCCATCACGAGGGCCACCAGCAGGATCAGCGCGACGTACTCCACGGTGCCCTGGCCGGCCTCGCGGCGCAGCGCCCCGAGGGCTCGGTGCGACGTGGCATGTACGAGTCCCATCAAGCGATACATCTGCGACCTCCCTGTTCGATCGTTTACGGAGTGATCGTCCGGCGTGCCGGCGCACGCCTCCAGACGCACGGGTCACGGTTCAGGCACGGCTCCGTGACAAAGCGGTGGGAGGGCTGTCGTATGGCAGCCATCGGCAGCAGCGGCAGGCACCGCTGCCAAGATGGCGCGCGTGTGCGGAATCGGCGCCCTGCTCGACCCCGCCGGCAGCGCGCCCCCGGATTCGGGTGCGCGGATGGCCGCTGCGATGCGCCACCGTGGCCCCGACGGCGACGGCGTGTGCCGCCTGGGGCCGGCCACGCTCGCCAACACCCGTCTGGCGATCATCGACGTGCCCGGCGGCGACCAGCCGCTTCGTTCCGAGGACGGGGCGATCACCGCGATCGTGAACGGCGAGATCTACAACCACGTCGAGCTGCGCGCCGAGCTCGAGTCGGCGGGACATCGGTTCGCCACCCGCTCGGACTCGGAGGTGGTGGTACACGGCTACGAGGAACACGGCACCGACGTGGTGCGCCGGCTCAACGGCATGTTCGGCTTCGCCCTCTGGGACTCACGCGCGGAGCGGCTCGTGGCCGCACGCGATCCGTTCGGAGTCAAGCCCCTCTACTGGTGCAGCGACGGCCGGCGGGTCGCGCTTGCCTCGGAGATCGGCGCGCTCCTGGCCGCCGGCCTGATCGACCCCCGGGTGGACCGGGTGGCGCTGGACCACTACCTCGCGTGCCGCTTCGTCCCCGCGCCCCGGACCCTGTTCGACGGTGTGTTGAAGCTCCCACCCGCCTCGATCCTGGTGGCGCAGGAGGGCGGGCCGGTGCGCATCGAGAGCTACCGCGAGGCGCCGGGCGAGCCCTTTGACGGCCTCGAAGGCGAGGAGCTGTCCCGCGAGCTGGCCGAGCGGTTCACCGACGCGGTCGAGCGCCAGATGATGTCCGACGTGCCCTACGGGGCGTTCCTCAGCGGCGGCGTCGACTCCGCGGCCATCGCTGCGGCAATGGCGCGACGCTCGGAGGGGGCGCCGTCCACCTTCACCATCGGCTTCCCGGGCCACGGCAGCGTGCTCGACGAGCGTGAGTACGCGCGCGAGTCGGCCCGGCTGATCGGCACCGACCACCACGAAACCGCCATGGGGCAGGCCGACTTCCTCGGCGAGCTGGAGCGCTGCGTGCGCAGGCTCGAGGAGCCCTGCGGCGTGCCGTCGGCGCCGGCGCTGATGGCGCTCTCGCGCTTCACCGCGCAGTCGGTGAAAGTCGCGCTCTCGGGGCAGGGCGCCGACGAGCCCCACGGCGGCTACGGCCGCCACCAGGCCGCCGCCGCGCTGGGCCTGGCCGGCCGGCTGGGGCCGGCGGCGCGTCCGCTCCGAGCCGCCGCGGGGCTGATGGCCGGGAACGAGCGCGCCCGCCGTGCGGCGCGCCTGCTCGGGGACATGACCGACGCGGAGCGCCTGCTGCGCCTGGGCGAGATCACCGACGACGGGCTCCGTTCCGAGCTCGTCTCGAGCCGCGGAGAGCAGGCCGCGGCCGAGCGGCGCGGCATGGCCGAGCAAGTGCTCGCCGACGTGGGTGACCGTGGCCTCGTGGAGCAGGCGCTGTACCTCGACACCCGTCTCTTTCTTCCAGATGGACTGCTGATCTGCGCCGACAAGATGTCGATGTCCGCGAGCCTCGAGCAGCGCGTTCCGTTCCTCGACCTGGAGCTGATGCGCTTCGTCGAGCGGATCCCCGCGCGCGAGCGGGTGCGGCCCCGCCAGGGCAAGCGCCTGCACCGCAGGGCGATGAGCCGCCTGGTGGGCCCCGCGATCGTGAACCGCGAGAAGCACGGCTTCTCCACCCCCTACGACATGTGGCTGCGAGAGTCGCTCGGCGAGGAGGTCGAGCGCCGCTACTCGCCTGGCGCGGCCCTGGGCGATCTCGTCGACCCGGGGACCGTGGGGAGGCTGGTGAGGGCCCACCGCGCCGGCAGCGCCGACCACAAGCGCATCCTCTACTGCCTGCTCGAGCTGTCGGAGTGGCACCGGACCTTCGTCGAGGGCGAGGTGCCGGTGGAGGCGGAGGCCGGCGCGTGAGGAAGCGCGTGCTCTACGTGCACAGCGGCAAGGCGAGCTTCGTGGCGATCGACCGGGCGATCCTCGCCGAGGAGTACGAGGTGGAGGACCTCTACCAGCCCGGGCGCGTGCCCAACCTGGCGAAGATCGTGCCGGCCGTCATGCGCGCCGACCTCGTGTTCGGCTGGTTCGCCTCTTGGCACACCTTCTTCCCGATCACGCTCGCGTGGCTGGCGCGCAAGCCCTCCGTGCAGATCGTCGGAGGCTTCGACACGGCCAACATGCCCGACATCGGCTACGGCTACCAGCAGGGCGGCCTGCGCCGCTGGGCCAGCCGCTGGATCATGCGCCGCGCGAGCCGGCTGATCACCAACTCCGACTACAGCCGCGAGGAGATCGCCGCGAACACACCGATTGATCCGGACCGGGTCACCGTGGTCCACCACGGCGTGCCCGACCCCTTCGGGCCCCTGGCCGGGGGCGAGCGCGAGCCGCTGGCCATCACCGTCGGCCACCTCGTGACGACCACGCTGATGCAGAAGGGCCACCAGCCCTTCGTGGAGGCCGCCCGCCATCTCCCCGACGTGCGCTTCGTGTTCGTCGGCCACGCCCACGACGACGCCATCAACCACCTCCGCGGCCTGGCCGCTCCCAACGTGGAGTTCACCGGCTGGCTCTCCGACGGGGATCTCGAGGCTATCTACCGCCGGGCGGCGGTGTATGTGCAGGCCTCTCGCCACGAGGGCTTCGGCCTCGCGGTGGCCGAGGCGATGCTCGCGGGCTGCGTACCCGTGGTCATGAACGTGACGGCGATGCCCGAGGTGGTGGGCGATGCCGGCATCCTGCTCGAGTCCCAGGATCCCGATGCGGTCGCCGCCGGGGTCCGGCGGGCGCTCGACCTCGGTCCGGAGGCCCAGGAGCGCGCGCGCCGGCGGATCCTCGCCACATTCCCGCTGGAGGGCAGGCGGGAGGGCATTCTTCGAGTGGTCCACGAAGCGCTCTCCGAGATCGGCCCCGCGCCCGGGCCGTCGATATAGTCGGACTGCCGGGGAGGCGCAGTGAACGTCGCCACCGCTGCCCCATCGTGCCTGACTCCGTCGAGACCACAGCTTTCCCGCCACCTGGCGCAGAGCCGCCGCGCCACGACGGGGACCCGGACGGTGGGGGCTCGAGCGGCGAGTCGGCACGGCAGCGCCCCCGGGCCCGCGAGCGCGCCCGTATGCGGCGCCGGCTGCGCGAGCAGAAGCGCATGCGTGAGGCCCTGTTGCTCGACCTGGGCGCGCTGGTCTACGAACTGCACCGCCACGGCCGGCGCGAGCCCGACCTGCTGCAGGCCAAGGCCGCGGAGCTGACGGCGGTGGACCAGGAGGTGCGAGGCCTGGCCGACGCGCTCGACGCCGATGACAGCGAGCTAGCCCTCGTGGCCGCCGGCATCGCCGGCACCTGTGGTGGCTGCGGCTCTCTACTGTCCACCGACGCCCGCTACTGCGGAGCCTGCGGAGCACCCGCCGATCCGGCCGTTGGAGGCGCCGCGCCGGCCCCCGCGGGTCCGGCGCTGAGGGACCCCGCGGCACATGGATCGGTGACCGTTATCCCGAGGGAGCCGAAGGACGAGGCCGAGCCCGAGCCCGAGGCGGAGACGCAGGCCGAGCTCGAGGCGCAGACGCAGCCCGAGCCCGCGGCGCAGCCCGAGCCCGAGGCGCAGCCCGAGCCCGCGGCGCAGCCCGAGCGCGAGGCGCAGCCCGAGCCCGGGCCCGAGCCCGCGGCGCAGCCCGAGCCCGAGGCGCAGCCCGAGCCCGGGCCCGAGCCCGAAGCCGCCCCCGAGGCCGACCCTGAGCCGGAGCGCGAGCCTGTCCCGTTCCCCTTCCCGGCGTCCGAGCCTTCCGCACAGGCGCCAGAAGAGCTCGCAGACGAGCGCGACGGCGAGGACGAGCCGATCGCCCCCTGGCTCGCCAAGTCGAAGCCGTGGGAGAAGGGGTCCGATGGCTGACGCGTCCCGCGAAACGGGGGCGCGCCCTCAGACGGCCTGTCCCACCTGCGCAGCGCCCGCCGACCGGGGTCAGCTGGTGTGCCTGGAGTGCGGCTCGCGAGTCGCACTCTCCTACCGCCGCCCGCCCAGCTGGAAGATCCCCGTGGCGATCTCCGCCGTCCTGCTGCTGCTGGCGGGAGCAGGCGCGGTGCTCGGATACCAGGCAATCAGCGGCGACGCCGAGCGCGAGGTGGCGGCAACGCCGGTGAAGGTGAGCGAACAGCCGCAGAACGACGAGGGCGGCGGGAGAGATGGAGAAGAGAAGTCCTTGATCACGGAGACTCCCGGTGAAGACGACGTGCCCGAGACCTCGGCCACCGGCGAAGGGACGGAGCCCGAGCGGACCGCTCCCGAGGAACCCGAGCCGGGCTCAGACGCCAGGGCCGACGGTCTCGTGAAGGACGGCCCTCTGTACACCTGGCCCCGCGACCTCGAGGGCTTCACCGTCGTGCTGCTGTCAAACGAGGACCGCTCGAGCGCTGAGGACTTCGCCGAGTCGGCTGCCAAGACGCGCCGCGAGAGGATCGGCGTGATCCGCTCGAATGACTTCGAGACCCTCCCGACCGGGTTCTTCGTCGTCTTCGCGGGCAAGTACCCCAACCGCGCGAAGGCGGATGCGGCCGCCGCCCGGCTGGGAAACAGGTTCCCCGGCGCGTTCCCTCAGGTCGTCAGACGGTAGGGGAAAAGTGCGGAGGGCCTCCGGTGCGGTGCTCGCCGGAGAGCCATCCGTGCGGTGCTCGGGCGAGAATTTCCCGGTGCGGTGCTCGCCGGAACGACGTTCCGGCTGCGCTCCCCCCGAGGCGATCGGCCCGCGCTCCTCCGGCAACAGTCCGGCTGCGCTCCTCCCGAGGCGATCGGCCCGCGCTCCTCCGGCAACATTCCGGCTGCGCTCCTCCCGAGGCGATCGGCCCGCGCTCCTCCGGCAACGTTCCGGCTGCGCTCCTCCTAGAGCGCGGGCCAGTGGCGCCCGACCTGCTCGGCCGCCACGGCCACAAGCGGTCCCGGCTCGACCGATCGCGCCTCACCGCCGGCGGCCAGAGCCTCCATCGTGGCCATCGCCGAGGAGGTCAGCGCGGCCAGGTCGTAGCCGCCCTCGAGAACCGCGCCGACCGGCACTCCGAGCCCGTCGGCGAGCGCGCGCGCGTGGCGGGCCAGGTGCGAGAAGCTGACCGCCTCCAGCCGGCACTCGGCCAGCGGGTCGTCGCGGTGGGCGTCGAACCCCGCGGAGACCAGCACGAGATCGGGCTGATAATCGCGTGCGACGGGCAGCACGATGTGCTCGACGTAGGCCAGCCATTCGTCCTCGCCCGCACCGGCGGGCACCGGCAGGTTGATCGTGTAGCCCTCCCCCGCGCCGGCGCCGGCGTCCGCGAGAGCCCCGCCGCCCGGGTAGAACGGCCACTGATGGATGCTGGCGAAAAGCACCTCCGGAGCCGAGTGGAAGATCGCGTTGGTGCCGTTGCCATGGTGCACGTCCCAGTCGAGCACCATCACGCGCTCTGCGCCGAGGGCGTCCAGGGCGTGGCGCGCGGCCACTGCCACCGTGGAGAAGAGGCAGAAGCCCATCGCGCGGCCGGCCTCGGCGTGGTGTCCCGGCGGGCGCACGCCGCAGAATCCGGTCGGCGCCTCGCCCTTCAGCAGCGCCTCTGCCAGTGCGCACGCGGCACCCGCGGCGCGCACCGCCGCCTCCCAGGAGCCTGGACCCACGGGCGTATCGGCGTCGAACGGCGTGCCGGTGGCGCAATGCTTGCGCACCGACTCGATGTGCCTGCGTGGATGGACCCGCAGGAGCTGCTCCTCGCTTGCCGCGGGGGCCTCCCGGACCTCGTATCCAAGCCAGTCGCGGTCGGCCAGAGCGGCTTCCAGCGCGCGGATTCGGCCGGAGCGCTCGGGATGCGGGCCCGTGTCGTGCTCGAGCGAGGCGGGGTGGCGAAAGTAGAGCGGCGCCGCGATCGCGTTACGGTACCCGGCGACCCGTGGACCGCGCAGCCTCCACACCGCTGCGGGCCGATCTGACCGTGGTGGGGGCCGGCGCCGCCGGCCTCTTCTGCGCTTTGGTCGCCGCCCACGAGGGCGCCCGCGTGGCTCTCGTGTCCAGCTCGCCGCTGCCCGCCTCGGCCAGCTACTGGGCACAGGGTGGTATCGCCGCCGCCCTGGCGGCCGGGGACTCGCCCGACCGTCACGCCGAGGACACGATGGCCGCGGGCCGCGGGGCTGCGCGGGCCACTGCGGTGCGCGTGCTCTGCGAGGAGTCCCCGGAACGGGTGCGCGAGCTCGAGGCACTCGGCGTTCGCTTCGACGCCGATCGTCACGGCTCCCTAGCCCTGGGCCTCGAGGGCGGCCACTCCGCGCGCCGGATCGTGCACGCGGGAGGCGCCGCGACCGGCCGGCGCATCACCCGCGAGCTCTCGGCGCTGGCGGCGGCCCACCCGGACGTCGACATCTTCGAGCGGACCACCGCGACCGCTCTCCTGATGAGCGAGGGACGCTGCACCGGCGTGTCGGTCTCCGGTCCCCAGGGGGAGGCGAGAATCGCGTCGCGCGGCACGGTGCTCGCCACCGGCGGTGCGGCCGCGCTCTGGGAACGGACCACGAACCCCTCGGGCTCGGTGGGGGTCGGGCTGGCCCTCGCACACGCGGCGGGCGCGCACCTGGCCGATCTCGAGTTCGCGCAGTTTCACCCGACCGCGCTCGTGAGCGACGGTCCTCGGGACGGCTTTCTCATCACCGAGGCCGTGCGGGGCGAGGGCGCGACCCTGCACGACGCCTCGGGGAAGCGCTTCGTCGACGAGCTGGCGCCGCGTGACGAGGTGGCGCTGGCGATCGAGGCCGAGCTGCGCACGGGCGGCGCCCGTTCCGTCGCGCTCGACATGAGCGGCGTGGACGTGGGCCGCTTCCCGAACATCGTCAAGGCGCTCACCGAGATCGGAATCGACCCCTCGCGCGACACGGTTCCGGTGGCCCCGGCCGCCCACTACACGATGGGCGGCGTAGCCACCGACCTCGACGGCCGCGCCTCCGTCGGCGGCCTGCTGGCCGTGGGCGAGTGCGCCTGCACCGGGCTGCACGGGGCCAACCGCCTGGCCTCCAACTCCCTGGCCGAGTGCTTCGTGCTGGGCCGCCGGGCCGCCCTCGCCGCGAGCGAGGAGGAGCCAGCGCCCGACCCGTCCGACGCCGAGGCGGCCCGGCTGCCGGCTCCTCCGTCCCCGCGGACCCGGTCGGCGCTGTGGCGCCACGCCGGGCTGCGCCGCAGCGCCGAGGGCCTGCGTGAGCTGACCGGCGATCCGTATCCGGTGGCCCGGCTCATCGCCGCCTCCTGTCTGACCCGTCAAGAGAGCCGCGGCGCACACCAGCGCCTCGACTTTCCGGACGCCGATCCCGCCCTCGACGGCCGGCACACGGTGGTGGAGGGGTCAGGCGGGGTGGGGCTCGAGGAGTGGTCCTGAGGCCGTGACGCAGACCGGCGTCCCTCAGCTCTTCCAGGAGGCGATGGCCTCACTCGTGTCGGGGGTGGTCGTCGTCACCGCCCGGCGCGAGGACGGCCGCCCCTGTGGCCTGGCCGCGACGTCGGTGGCCTCCTACAGTGCCGACCCCCCCTCGTTGATCGCCTCCATCAGCCACTCGTCGCGCTGCCACGGCGCGCTGGCCGGCTGCGAGCACTTCGGGATGCACATCCTACGGGCGGGTGACGAGCCGGTCGCGCGCGTCTTCGCCGGCAGGGGGGATGACAAGTTCGCCGGCCTTGGCTGGCGCTGGGATGGCGAGGTGCCCGAGCTTCTGTCGGCGCTCGCCTACCTGCGCTGCCGGCGTGCGGCCAAGTTCGAGCACTACGACCACACGATCCTGATCGGCGACCTGGCCGGTGGCCGTCTCGACCACGGGGAGCCGCTGCTCTACGCCCGCCGGCGCATGGACTGGCTGCTGCACCCGGGCGAGCCGGCCTGAACCCGCGGGCCCGAAGCTCAGCATTAACCCGAAATTAACTTTGGATTCGTTGTCACTACACAGGGCGATGCTCCAATCGTCCTGAGGGATCGACAAGGCGGCAGCGCGCTGTCGTCAAACGGGGTAGGGAGGCCCGCCCATGTATCAGTTCAGCCGTGCGATCTACAGGGAATTGGCGAATGAGGTCCTGCCGGGCAACGTCAATGCCGTGTGCGAGCGCCGCCAGCGCCTCTTGGCCGAGTGCGAGTCGACCGTCGAGCGTCTGGCCATGGACCGGCACTACTTCGCGCGTCCGGTGCGCACGCTGTTCAACGACATCCGTGGGCTGTTTCCCATGAGCAGCCAGCTGCGGGTGTACGGGGTGATCGAGCACCACGTGCTGCTTGCCGCCCAGTACGTGGACAGCCAGGCGCGCGAGGGCGTGACCTTCGACGGCAGCCCGCTGTGCTGTCACGCCACCACACGCAAGGGCACCTCCTGCCAGCGAGTGCCGTTGCCGGGAAGCAAGTACTGCCCGTCGCACAAGCACCTGGACGACGACGTGCGCGAGCTGGAGGTCACCGCCGCGTAGACGGAGGCGGAATCTGGCGGCAGCGCCGCTCGCCTCGTCCGGCAGATCGCTGTTCATCTAGGTTGCCGCGATGGTCCTCGGGGTCGACGTGGGCGGCACCTTCACGGACGCCGTCCTGCTCGGCCCCGATGGCGTCGTGACCGGAAAGGCCCCCACCACCCCGGACGATCAATCCGAAGGTGTGATGGCCGCGGTGCGGGAGGCCCTGCAGGGCGCCGGCGCGCGCCCGGCCGACGTGCGGCGACTGGTGCACGGGATGACGGTGGGCACCAACGCGCTGCTCGAAGGCCGCACGGCGCACACCGCGCTGGTGGCCACGGAGGGTTTTACCGACCTCGAGGAGCTGGGACGCCAGGCGCGACCGCAGCTGTACCGCCTGTGCGCGGGTCACCCTCCCCCCATCGTGCCTGTGAGCAGGCGGGTGCCCGCGCCCGAGCGCTGCGGACCTCAGGGCGAGCTTCGCCCTCTCGACCAAGAGGTGCTGCGAAGCCGGCTCGAGGGTCTTGACGCCGATGTCGAGTCGGTGGCGGTCTGCCTGCTGTGGGGCTTTCGCCATCCCGGCCACGAACGTCAGGTTGCGAACGCCGTGGCCGAAGCGCTTCCGGAGGCCCATGTGTCGACCTCGCACGACACGGCCGGCGTCTTTCGCGAGTACGAGCGGCTGGCCACCACCGTGGTCGACGCGGCACTCTCGCCGCTGCTGCGCCGCTACCTCGAGCGGCTCACGGCGAGGGCTGTCGCAGAAGGCCTGCCGGCCCCCGAGGTGATGCTCTCCAGCGGAGGGGTGGCCGACGCCGTCACAGCCGCGGCCCACGGATCATGGACGGTGCTCTCAGGTCCGGCGGGAGGCGCCGTGGCGGCTGCGCGTGCGGCGCGCCTGACCGGCGCCGAAGGGGCGGTGGGACTCGACATGGGCGGCACGTCGTGCGACGTGTCGCTGGTCGAGGAAGGACGCGTGGCCGTCACAAGCGGGCGCGAGGTCGGCGGGCGGTCGCTTGCTCTTCCCATGGTGGACGTGCACACGGTGGGCGCGGGCGGCGGCTCGATCGCCTGGATCGACGCCGGCGGCGCTCTGCGCGCAGGGCCCCGGTCGGCCGGCGCCTCCCCCGGGCCCGCGTGTTACGGGCGCGGCGGCCGGGAGGCCACGGTGACCGACGCGAACCTGCTGCTCGGCTACCTCGATGCCGGCGCGCCCCTGGCGGGCGGGGTATCGCTGGACCCCGACGCGGCCGAGCAGGCGGTCGGCGCCCTCGCCCGGCAGCTCGCTCTGAGCACGGAGGAGGCGGCCGCGGGCATCGTGCGAGTGGCCGACGCCGAGATGGCGCAGGCGGTGCGGGTGGTCACGGTGGAGCGGGGGGTGGACCCGCGCGAGCTCGCCCTGGTCGCCTTCGGAGGCGCCGGGCCACTGCACGCGGCCTGGATAGCGGATGCGCTCGGCATGGGGCGCGTGGTGGCGCCCGCCGCGTCGGGAGTGCTGTCGGCGCTGGGGCTTGCCGTGTCCGAGCGCCGCCGCGATCTGGTGGAGAGCGTGCTCCTCGCAGGCGACGCGATCACGCGCCGGGCCGTGGCGGATGTCGTGCACCGTCTGGCCGCGCGCGGCCGCGAAGAGCTCGGCGGCTCGGGATCGCAGGTGCGCGCCACCTACGAGCTGCGCTACGCGGGGCAGGCGTTCGAGCTGGCGATCGACGGCGAGGCCGAGCCGGATCCTGTCGAGCTGCGCCGCGCCTTCGACCGCGCCCACACCGAGCGCTACGGCTACGAAGATCCCGGGGCCGAGCTCGAGCTGGTCACGGTGCGCGTGGCGGTGGCGCTGCGGGCAGCGGAGCTCGGCGCCGGCGTCGCACCCGACGACTCCCCTCGCGAGGACGAGCCGCACGAGAGCCGTCGAGCCTGGTTCGACGGCCGGTGGCACGACACGTCGCTGCTCGGCCCCCGAGCCGGGCGCCTTCGGGGACCGGCGATCGTCGAGCTGCCAGGCTCCACCCTCGTCGTGCCCCCAGGGTGGTCGGGCCACTCGGACGGCGAAGCGGTGGTGATCGAACGATGAGCGCGGGCCGCCGCCTCGACCCGATCGCCCTCCAGGTGATGCTGGGCGCCCTGCGCGCCGCCTGCGACGAGATGGGTGCTGTGCTCGTGCGCTCGGCCCACTCGGCCAACATCAAGGAGCGCCGCGACGCCTCGACCGCCCTCTTCGACGCGGAGGGCCGAATGGCGATGCAGGCCGAGCACATCCCGGTGCACCTGGGAGCGATGCCCAGCGCGGTGGCGGCGGTGCTCGGCGAGGACCATCGTTCCGGTGACGCGTGGATCCTCAACGACCCGTTCGCCGGCGGCACCCACCTGCCTGACATCACGGTGATCACCCCCGTCTTCTCGGGCCGGCAGCGGATCGGCTTCGCCGCCAGCCGGGCGCATCATGCCGACGTGGGCGCCCGCGAGCCCGGCAGCATGCCGTCGGACTCGCGCACCCTGGCCGACGAGGGTGTCGTGATCGGTCCCACCCGGCTGGCCCGTGGCGGCCGGCTCGACCGCGACCTGCTCGACGATCTGACTGGACGCATGCGCGATGCCCGCCAGCGCGAGGCCGACCTGCGCGCTCAGCTGGCGGCCAACAGGACGGGGGCCGCGCGCCTCGAGGAGCTGGCCGATCGGATGGGGCCAGAGGCCCTTCAAGCCGGGATGGAGGAGACGCAGGACTACGCGGAACGGCGCACGCGCGCCCGGATAGCGGAGATCGAGGATGGCGAGCGCTGCTCGCGCGATGTGCTCGAGGCGGCAGACGGCGACCTCGGGGTCGCGCTGCGGGCCGCGGTGACGGGCGAGGAGGTGCTCCTGGACTTCACGGGAACGACCGCACAGCATTCCGGCAACCTCAACTGTCCGCTGGCGGTGACCCTTTCCGCCTGCTACTTCGCGCTGCGCGTGATCTGCGATCCCGACGTGCCCGCGTGCGCGGGCGCCTACCGCCCGCTCACGGTGATGGCACCCGATGGCTGCCTGCTGAACGCCCGGGCGCCGGCCGCCGTGGCGGCCGGCAACGTGGAGACCTCGTCGCGGGTCGCCGACCTCGTGCTCGGGGCCTTCGGACGCGCCCTCGGGCAGGGCACCATGAACAACCTCACCCTGGGCAACGACGCCTTCACCTATTACGAGACCCTCGGCGGCGGGCAGGGTGCGTGCGCCGACGCCGACGGCCCAAGTGCGGTGCACGTGGCCATGAGCAACACGCTCAACACGCCGCTGGAGGCGCTCGAGCTCGAGTTCCCGCTGCGGGCGATCGAGTACTCGCTGCGCCGGGACTCGGGGGGCGCGGGAGCACACCACGGCGGCGACGGAGTGGTGCGCGAGGTCGAGGCCCTGGAGCGCATGCGCTACTCGCTGATCACCGAACGGCGCCGCCACCGGCCGCCGGGGGCGCGCGGCGGCAGCCCGGGCACCCCCGGGCGGAACCTGCTGAACGGCGTGGAGCTCGAGCCCAAGGCCTCCGGCACCCTGGAGCCCGGCGACCGCCTGCGCATCGAGACCCCGGGCGGCGGCGGCCACGGCACGCCCGGACGTGCGTGATCGATCTTGGAGTTTGGGCCTGCGGGGGCGGAGGGTAGCGTTTCAACAGGCTCAGCTGCGAGGGAAGACAACCCAAGAGAAAGGAGCATCGATGACGGATGAGGAGAAGCGCCAGACGGAGGAGCAGGAGGAGTCCCGAGCCAGCAAGGAGGACGCAGACGAGGTTTCTGGAGCGCCGTCGGACGGCGAGGATGCCGAGGCCGAGGCCATGCAGTCCGAGCAGGGCGAATAGCGAAAGGCCCGCTGGTGGTTAGAAGGTAAGCACCGGCGGGCCGCTTCGCCTCAGGAGGACTGCAGCCGGGCTCGCGAGGAGCCGGTAGGGGCGGCGGCGCGGCAATGTCGTGGCGCCCGCCGGAGAGATGACGGCAGGGCGCAAGCAGGGCTTCTCCATTCCTGCCGCCGCCTGGCTTCGAGGGGAGCTCGTGCCCTTTGCCAGGGAGGTGCTTTCGCCCGAGGTGATCGGGCGGCAGGGCTACCTGCGCCCGCAGTCGGTCACCCGCGTGCTCGAGGACCACGTCACCGGTCGTGAGGACCTGAGTCGCCAGCTGTGGGGACTGATGTCTCTCTCCTTGTGGCTCGACGGCCGCCGGGGGTGAGACCGCGATCGGTCTCGCACCTGGTGGTCGACTGGTCGAGGCGGGTGCCGTCGGCCGCGACGAAGGACAGTTCGGCGCGTCCGGGCCCGAGCGCGATGCGCAACGCCCCGTCGTGGTGGTCGTCGCCGAAGATCACCCGTTTGTCCCGCTTGAGCGGGTAGTGGTTCTTGCCTCCCGCTCCGGCGACCAGCTCGGTGATGCCGTCACGAGGTCGCAACCGCTGCAGGTTGTGGTCATGGCCGTTGATGACGAGCTTCGCTTGCCCCCGTAGTGCGTTCCACAGCGGGGCCACATCCGCCTGGTCGCCGTTTCGGCCGGCGCTTTGAAGGGGGCGGTGCCAGAAGGCCAGCGTGCAGGTACCTCGCGTGCGGCGTAGCTCGGACGCGAGCCAGCGCAGCTGGGGCGAGCCGGGACTGTGCGGCGCCTCGCTGTTGAGGCTGATGAGCTGCCAGCCGCCGACCCGAAAGGCATACCACGGCGGCGTCGGTGCGCCGGTGCGTATCCGCCAGTACCGGTCGTAGCCTTGGAGGTGAGCGGGCCACTCATGGTTGCCGGGCGTCGGTGCGGTGATCGGAGCGAGCCTTCCGTAGACCGTGTCATAGCCCTCGCGGAAGTCCTCGATCGACCCGTTGTCGTATACGTCGCCGAGGTACAGCATCCGGTCGGGACCGTCGGCGGCGATCCGTCGAGCTAGCGCTCGCGCGCTGTCGCTGCCGTTCGCGCCGTCACCCACCGCCCATACGACCGCCGGTCTGTCCGGCGTGAGAGACGAGAGAAACGCCCGGTTGGCCACAGGCCTGGGGGGCGGAACGTCGCGCGTCGATCCGAAGACCAGCGCGCCTACGCCGATCGCCAGCGCCAGCGTGAACAGCGCCGCCAAGAGGACGACAAGCCGTCGCGAGCGCAGAAAGGGGCGGCCCCTACCCGTCATCCGGTGACCCCTGTGGCTCTTCGGCCGCAGCGGTCACAGGCGGAAGCTGCCCGGACTCCCGGGCCTTCTCCAGCTCCCGGGCGGCGAACATCGATATGACGCCCTGGCGCTCCGCGGCCGGACCACCTTCGTCGACCTCACGCACTACCGCTGCCGTAACGTCGCGGTAGCCGTAGTCACGCATCGCCTCGGCTATCGACTCGTAGACCGCCTGTTCGTCTGCCATCTCAGGTACCGGACTGAGATCGGGTACGTTGGCACCACACTACGCCCTTCCGGTTAGAGATGCGAGAAGAGCGCATCCACGCGGGCATCAGCCACGACCGCCCGGGGGCGGCGCCACAACTCCGAACGTGCTCTGAGCCCGAGATGTATTTTTTTGGCATGAGAGTTGCGATCGACGGCGTGGGCCGCCTGGTGGTCCCCAAGGCGCTCCGGCTGCGGGGGGTCGGCCCAGCTCGAGATGGCCGCGGTCGACGGGCCCCTCGAGATCACCGTGGCCGACGTCCCCGCCCGGGTCGAGGACCGGGACGGCACCGCGGTGATCGTGCCCGAGAAGCCTCTCACGCCCCTGACCATCGAAGAGACTCGGGACGCGATCGAACGAGTGCGGCGGTGATCGCACCGGACTCGAGCGTAGTGATCGCCGCGCTCGCGCCGTGGCACGTGGCGCACAGTGAGGCCGGAGAGGCCCTGGCAGAGGTGAACGTGGGGCTTGTGGCCCACGTCGCCTATGAGACGAAAGCTGCGCTGGGTCGCATGCCGGAGGGCCGGCGCATCGGTCCGGACGTCGTGCTGGAGGCGCTCGGCCGCCGCTTTCGGTCCGAGTGGCTCGCGTTGAGCGGCCTCGAGGCCCGGTCGGCGCTCATCCGCGCGGTGACCGCCGGGGTCCGCCGGGGTCGCTGTACGACGCGCTCATCGCCGCCACCGCCCACCAACACGAAGCGCGCATCCTCAGCACCGACCGGCGAGCCAAGCCGGCCTACGACGCGATAGGCGCCAAGGCCGCGTACCTGACGGGGTGAGCGATAAGCAGACCCGGGTGGCGTTTCTCGGCCTCGGCATCATGGGGGCGCCGATGGCCGCCAACCTGGCTCGGGCCGGCTTCGAGGTGGTGGCCTGGAACCGCACCGCCGAGAAGGCCGAGACGCTGGCCGCGAGCCACGAGGGCGTCACGGTGGCCGACAGCCCCGCCGCCGCTGCCGCGGCCGGCACGGTGATCTCGATGGTGCCCGACTCCCCCGAGGTCGAGGCCGTTCTCCTGGGCGACGGCGGCGCGGTCGAGGGCCTGCCCGAAGGCGGCCTGGCGATCGACATGTCCACCATCGCCCCCAGCGCCAGCCGCTCGATCGCCGACGGCCTGTCCGAGAAGGGGATCGCCTTCCTCGACGCGCCGGTCACCGGCTCGCGCCCCAAGGCGGAGGACGGCACGCTCACCATCATGGCCGGGGGTCCGGAGAGCGCCTTCGAGCGAGCGCGCCCTCTCTTCGACGCCATGGGCCAGCTCGTGGTGCACGCCGGCCCCCAGGGCCATGGGTCGATGGTCAAGCTGATCAACAACACCCTGGCGGCGGTCAACGCCGCGGCTCTGGCCGAAGGGCTCGCCCTGGCGCGAGCGGCCGGCCTGGACACCGACCGCGCCCTCGAGGTCGTGGCCTCGGGCTCGGGCAACTCGGCGATGGTCGCGCTGAAGGCGGGGCCGATGCTCTCTGGCGACCTCGAGCCTCTGTTCAAGCTGGAGCACATGCTCAAGGACGTGCGCCACTGCCTGGCCGAGGCGCGGGCGCTGGGAGCGGGTCTGAGCCTGGCCGAGAGCGCCGAGAGGCTCTACACCGAGGCCGCCGAGAAGGGCCTCGGCGGGAGTGACTTCGCCGCCGTGATCGAAGCGGTCGACCGGCCCGCTCGAGCCCGGTCCCGGAATTCGCCTTGAAAACGGGAGGTCTGTTCGTAAGAATGGACCGCCCGCGCTGATCCACCCGAGCAAGCGTCCCAGGCGCGGTCGGAGGTTTCTCTTTCATGCCAGTGGCTTTCAAGGAATGGGCTGTGACCGTGCGCGCTCTCGCGGAGGGCGAGCAGCTGCTCACCCTGCGCAAGGGGGGGATCCGCGAAGAGAACAAGCACTTCGAGATCGAGCACGACCGCTTCTTCCTCTACCCCACTTTCGACCATCAGCGCAACGACCTCGTGCGCGACTCGCACATGCCCGAGCTGGGCCGCGCGCTCGAGGAGGGTGTCTGGGCCGACGACGAGCCGCCCGCGCGCGCACTGCTCCAGGACGGCGGCATTCCGCAGCCCGACCGGGTCCGCATCCGCGCCTGGGCCGAGGTCGCGGCCAGCTACCTGATCACCGATCCGCGCTGCGTCGACGCGCTTTCGCCCTACTACATCTGGACCACCGACTATGCGGAGAAGCGGCTCGAGTGGAAGCGTCGTCATCCCATGCACGTGATCGTCTTGCGCACCTACCGGATCCCGCGGCCCGTCACCGTGAAGGTGCGTCCCGAGTACCAGGGCTGCCGCTCGTGGATCGAGCTTCACCGCGACCTCCCCTTCGAGGGCACCCCCGTGCTCTCCGACGAGGAGTTCGAGCGCGCCGCCGCCCAGATCGAGTCGATCGCGCACGGCGCGGTGCCCGTACTGGCCTAGCCGCCGGCACCGTCCCGCCTGATGGCGTGGGTCGAGACCACAAGCCTCTCCTTCGTGGCTCGTCATGAATCCGGGCAGGCGACCGCGGCGCATGCGGTGCTGGATGACCTGGAGCGCTTTCGCACCGAGCTGGAGGGCACCTTCGACCGGGCGCCCGGGGAGATCTCGGTGGTGATCCATCCGCGCCCGGGGATGCTCACGCTGGCCGCGCCGTGGCTGCCGCTCGCGCGCATGGTGTCGGCCCCGGCCGGGAGACGGTACTTCGCAGGGTGGTTCGCCCGCGGCGGGATCCACGTGCTCGCCCCGGAGGCGCTGGAACGGCGCGCCTCGGGCGTGCCCGGCTCCCGCGAGGCACTCACGCGAACGCCCCGCCACGAGTACGCGCACCTCGTGCTAGGCGCCAACAACGCATCCATGCCGCCGCCCTTCACCCCGGCAAGCTTTTCGCGTTACGTGCGCAACGCCTGGGTGTGTGAGGGGGCGGCCACCCACTTCGCCGGCCAAGTGCCACACCTGCGAGCAGCCGTGGTGCGCCGGCTTCGCGAGGGCGGGCGACCGAGCTTCCCCCCGGCGGCACGCGACTCGTTCGTGCTCGGCGGCACCGTCTTCGGCCTGCTGGAGCGCGAGCGCGGAGGTGCGGCCTGCACGGAGCTCGCTTCGGCGCCTCTGGGTTCGCCCGGCTCAGAGGTGGTCGAGGCGGCCTTCGGCCGGTCGGCCGCCGACGTCGAGCGCAGCTGGAACGACTACCTGGTGGAGCTGACCACCGGCTGAGGGCGATCCGGCGACCGGGTCTAGAGGCCGAGCGTCTTGGCGATGATGTTCCTCTGGATCTCCGACGTTCCGCCGTAGATCGTGGTGACCACGGCTGCCCGTAGGTGGCGCTCCATCGGGTATTCGGTGGCGTACCCGTAGCCACCGGCCATCTGCACCGCTTCGAGGGCGCAGCGCTTGGCCAGCTCCGTGGCGGCGAGCTTGGCCATCGACGCCTCCTGAGGCAACATCCGGGTGGGATCCTCATCGGTCAGGTTCGCGACCCAGCGCACCAGCAGGCGCACCTGGGCCAGCTCGGTGGCCAGGTCGGCCAGGCGGTGCTGGAGCGCCTGGAAGGAGCCCACGGGGCGCCCGAACTGCTTGCGCTCCTTCACGTAGGCCAGCGTGTCGTCGAAGGCGCGCTGCGCCAGCCCGAGTGAGCTGGCTGCGAGAATCGTGCGCTCGTAGTTGAGGCCGCCCATCAGCTGAATCCAGCCGTTGCCCTCCGCGCCGAGCAGGGCGTCGCCCGGCACGCGCACCTCGTCGAGGTGCAGCTCGCTGGTCTCGCGGCCGCCCATCGTGTCGATCGGCGTGATGGTGAAGCCCTCCGCGTCGTGGGGCACGAAGATCATCGACAGCCCCTCGTGGCGCTCCGAGGCCTCGCCGGTGCGGCAGACGATCAGCGTGTGGCTCGCCTTGTGGGCGTAGGAGCACCACATCTTCGAGCCGGAGAGCACCCACTCGCCGTCCACGGACCGAGCCTTGAGCTTCAGAGACGCCACGTCCGAGCCCGAGTCGGGCTCGGACATCGCGATAGCGAGCGTCCCGCCCCTGGCCACGCGGGCGAGGAGATCGCTCTTCTGCTCCTCGGTGCCGAACCGGTTGAGCGCTCCGACACAGATGAGCGTCACGCCGTAGGCCCCGATGGGGATCTGGCCGCGGGCGATCTCCTCCAGGAAGAGGCAGGCATCGAGGAAGCTGCCGTCCGAGCCGCCGTGCTCCTCGGGGATCTGTAGCCCGTACCAGCCCAGCCCGGCCATCTTGGCGGCCACCTCGGTGGAGTGGTGGTCGTCCTCGGGAACCTCCCACTTCTCGCGTTCCGCGAAGTCGCGGATGGCGGCGATGAAGTCGCTCTGCTCGTCGGTCAGGCCGAAGGCGGAGGAGGTCGTGGCGGCCTCCATCAGGCCTCCACCGGCTCCCGCGGCTTGAAGCGGTTGAGCTCTCGCAGGGCGATCACCATCTTGTGCACCTCGTCGGGGCCGTCGGCGATTCGCAGCCAGCGCCCCTGGCGCCACATCAGCGCCAGCGGCGTGTCGTCTGACATCCCGAGCGCACCGTGCACCTGCATCGCACGGTCGCACACGTCCTGGTGCATCTGCGCAGCCACCACCTTGATCATCGAGATCTCTTGGCGGGCGGCGCGCTTGCCCTCGGTGTCCATCTTCCAGGCGGCATGCAGCACCATCAGCCGCGCGCCGTCGATGTCCATCCGCGACTTGGCGATGAAGTCCTGCACGAACTGCTTCTCCGCCAGCTTGCCACCGAAGGCCTCACGGGCGTGGGCGCGCTCGCACATCAGCTCGAAGGCGCGCTCGGCCGATCCAATCGCGCGCATGCAGTGGTGGATCCGGCCCGGGCCCAGGCGCGCCTGGGCGATCGAGAAGCCGTCCCCGCGGGGGCCGAGGAGGTGGTCCTCGGGCACGCGCACGTCCTCGTAGGCGAGCTCCCAGTGGCCGGGGCCGCCGTCATGGCCCATCACCGACACCGGTCGCACGCCGGTGAGGCCGGGAGTGCCCACCGGCACGCAGATCATGCTCGCCCGCCGGTGGGGCGCGGCGTCGGGGTCGGTGACCGCCATCACGATCGCCAGGCCGGCCCCGTTGTAGCCCGAGGTGAACCACTTGCGCCCGTTGATCACCCACTCGCCGCCGCCGGCGCCTGATCCCGGATCCAGCTGCGCACGTGCGGCCAGGCCGGTGGGGTCCGAGCCCGCGGTGTCCGGCTCGGTCATCGAGAAGCACGAGCGCACGTGGTCGTTGAGCAGCGGCTCCAGCCAGCGTTCCTTCATCTCCGGAGTGCCGTACTCGGCGAGGATCTCCATATTGCCGGTGTCCGGCGCCGAGCAGTTGAACACCATCGGCGCCACCGGACTGCGGCCCATGTCCTCGCAGAGCATCCCGTACTCCCAGTTGGTCAGCCCGGCGCCGTGCTGCTCACCTGGCAGGAAGAGGTTCCACAGGCCCTCGGCCTTGGCGCGCTCGCGCAGCCCTACCACCAGCTCGGGGTACGCCACTCCGGGGCGCACCTCCTCATCGAGCGCGCGCACCGCCTCCTGCTCCACCGGCATCACATGCTCCTCGGTGAATGCCCGGATGCGCTCGCGCAGCTCGCTGACTCGGTCGGACGGAGCGAAATCCATCGGCCGGGGGAGACTACCGGTGCGCCGCGCCGCGGATCGTGGCCTCCTCCTTCCCGGCGTGCAGGCTATAAAGCGTGCTTGCCCGCGGATCGCGCAAAGCCGGCTGTGGTGGTCATCCTGCTCGGGGGCGCCGCGCTGGTTGCGGCCTTTGTGCTCGGCGGGTTGCTCGCCGCCCTCGTGGCCGGGCTTTGCGTGGTGGCCCTCGCCGGGTTCGTCCTGGGGCACACCGGCGCGGGCGTCGCACTCGTAGCGGTGGCCGCCGCGTTGGCGGCCTTCACCCTCACCGGCCTGGACGACGTCGGCTCCTCAAGCGACCGCCCGCGGCGCTCCTCCGATCTGGAGGCACAGCTGCGGGAGGCGCGCACTCGACTGCGGCGAGAGGCGTCGGCGGTCAAGGCCGCTCGCGACCGGGAGATGGCGCTGCGGCGCCGGCTCGGCCAGCTTCGCCGGCGGTTGGCCACGGCACGATCGCGGTCGCGCACGGGGGATCGGCGGGCGCCGCGGGCACGCGCGGGTCGCAGCCGTGCCCCGGAGCGCCGGAAGCGACCCGCCCCGCGGTAGCGGATTCCATCAGTAGGCTGAAACGGTGAGCACTCTGCTGGTCACGGTCGTCGGTCCCGAGGAGAAGGTCGATCTCGCCGTTCCGGGCGAGACCGCGATAGACGACCTCATGCCGACGCTGCTGGAGATGGCGGTCTCGGATCCCCGCGGCGCTCTGGCGGGGGACTGGACCATCGACGTCGAGGGCGGCAGCGCCCTGCCGCGGGACCGGACCCTGAGCCAGTGCGGCGTGGTCGACGGGACCGTGCTCAGCCTGCGCCCACCTCCGGGGGCGGAGGCCGCCGACGGCGAGGGCCAGAACGTCGATGGGGAGCCCGCGGACGCGGGCAGGGCGGCCCGGTTCGCGGAGCCCGCGGACCCGGGGGGCTCGGCCGGGGCCCCGGACCACGGGGCGACCGCCCGGGGTGGAGGACAGGCGCTTGCTCCCGATGTCGCGGCCCCCGCGCCATTCGAAGCCCGGGAGGATCGGGCCGGCCGGGCCTTCGGCTCAGCCTCGCGCGGCGCGCCGCAAGCCGCCTTTTCCCGCCTGGGCTCGCCGCTGGAGCGCACCAGACAGGCCGTCCCCAGCCGAATGGGACCCTTCGAGCGGATCGGCCAGACCGCGCGCGCCGCCTTTGGCGATGATCCCGAGGCGGCCGTCCGCGCGGGCCGCGAAGGCGCGGCGCCGCGCCCCTCCACCGTCACCGTCGCGCGGCGGACCACCCCGTTCGAGCGTGTGCGGGGGACCTGGCGCAGGACCGACTACACCCGCCGCCTGGACGCATCGATCGTCGCCCCTCGGCTGCGACAGGCCGCCACGATCGCCGTCGTCTCGCCCAAGGGCGGGGTAGGCAAGACCACGATCACGGCCCTGCTGGGCTCGCTGCTGGCACACACCCGCCGCGACCGCATCGTGGCCGTCGATACCAACCCCGACTACGGCTCACTCGGGCCAACGCTCACGCCCGACCACGAAGTCTTCGTCGACGACCTTCTCGGCCTCCTTGACGATCCCGACTTGACGGTCACACAGCTGGACGCCAACCTGGGCCGCGGCCCCGACGGGCTGCTGGTCCTTCCCGCGCCCACCGACCCCCAGCGGATGGCACGCCTGCACCGCCGCGCCTACGTACGCGTGATCGAGTACCTGCAGACCAAGGCGGGCGTGCTGATGCTCGACTGCGGCACGGGGCTTCAGGAGCCCGCTGCCCAGGCCGCGGTGCTGACCGCGGACCAGCTCGTGCTCGTCTCCGACGCCGAACCCGCCACCGCCACGCTCGTGACCCAGGCGTCGAAGCTCCTGCTCAAGTCCGGGGTGCCGCTGATGGTCGTCGTGAACAAGTACTCGGCCCGCGGCGCGCGCCTCGACATCGAGGAACTGGCGAAGCTGGTGCCCAAGGCGGCCGGGATGAGCGTGGTGGAGGCCAACCCGCGCGGAGCCGCACGGGTGGCGGCGGGCGAATTCACCTGGGAGGACCCCGCCGGCCCATGGGACGTCACGCTGCGCGAGCTGGCGAGCGCGCTGCTCAGCCAGTGGGCGGGGCTGGGGCTCACCGTCCGCGACCCCGGGGGCGGTGCCGCAGGCCCGCCCGAGCGCTAGCCGCAGCACAACCCCAAGCGAAGGGTCATGCCGGTCCGCGCAGCTTGCGCCGTGCCCGCGCGCGACCCGCCGCGAGCGCTCGAGGGGCATCAGCCGCCATCTCCATGACGCGAGCAGCACGTCGCCGTCCTCCGCCGCCCCCAGCGCATCGACCCACTGCTTCCAGCAGACGCCGCAACACCGCCCGGACCGCCTCGGCGCCCAGAGCCTCCCGATCGAAGGTCTCGTCGAGCGCGAGATAGTAGGTGTCAAAGGGACCCTCAGGCTTTCCGTTCAGATACAACATCAGGTCGTCGTGTCCGCCCAGCTTCCGGCGGAAGTCCCACACGACGCGCACCGCGGGATCTTCTCGCTGCGACCCTGTCATCTGATCGGGTAAGCGCTCAGGATGTCGGTCGTGCCCCGCCTGACGACAACACGCAGGCGCCGCTCGCCCCGCGTGCCGACGATGCGGCCCATGTCGACCTCGTAGACGGCGTTGTTCCCCTCGATCCGGGCCGGTGCTCCACGCCGCGTCCACGCCTCATCGATCGTTGGCAGAACATCGCTGCGAGAGCCGAGGAAGACCGAATGGGACCGACCTTCGGCCTCCCGTACGTAATCTGTTTCGGAGTGGCTCAGGACGTGCCTGACTCCGGCCGCCGTGTTCCTGGTCCGGTAGGGCAGGGCCAGCCGCTCAGCCCGCCCGCAGCTTGCGAACGACCCGCCACAGCACAGCCCAGGCCCGCCGTCGGAGTCGCTCGCGCCGGTCAGGAGCCCTTGCCTCTCACTCGCCAGCCAGGAAGTACACGAAGCGCTCCGGGTCGAGCGTCACCCCCGCCGCGCGCTCAGCCCACTCGCGATGCGTGTCCGGCAGGACAAAGCCGCGTACATGGAGTCGTTCGCCGACGCACCGGTGATAGCACGAACGTCCTCGGTGGTCACCCCGACGAGCAGGTGCTCCGACACCAGCAATTCATCGCCTGTCTTGTCGTAGACCTCCAAGAACCACGGCGTCACGGCTCGACCCTCCGGCCGGGGACACGGGGCTCCCAAGTCAGACCCCTCAAATCAGCTGCCTGCTTTCATCGTGCGCGAGCCGGATAAGACCAACCAGCACGTCCACGTTGTACAGCTCGTGCCGCAGCTTGCGAACGACCCGCCACAGCACAGCCCAGGCCCGCCGTCGGAGTCGCTCGCGCCGGTCAGGAGCCCTTGCCTCTCACTCGCCAGCCAGGAAGTACACGAAGCGCTCCGGGTCGAGCGTCACCCCCGCCGCGCGCTCAGCCCACTCGCGATGCGTGTCCGGCAGGACAAAGACGCCGTACATGGGATCGCTCACCGACGCGCCCATGATCGAACGGACATCCTCGGTCGTCACCCCGACGAGCAGATGCTCCGACACCAGAAATTCATCGCCCGTCTTGTTGTAGACCTCCAGGAACCACGGCGTCACGGCTCGACCCTCGGCCGGCCGGGAACACGGGGCTTGATCTGGTTACCGGTGTCGGGATCGAGCTCCCCGCGGTGCCCGCCCCGCTTGTCGTACTTCTCGACCCTACCTTTTCGGTAGTCCCACTCGTAGATGTTGCCCTTCTCGTCCTTCCATCGCCTCCGCAGGCCCCCGCCGCCTCGGAGCGGAGTCTTTTCCCGAGCCCGCTTCAGGCCCGGGATGCCGGGTGGAACTCCGGAGGCTGACAGTGGGCGTTATGCACGAGAACCGGCTCCCGGCCGGCGTAGTAGGTGTGCAGGCCCGCGACGGTGAGGTTGAAGACGCGCGCTCGCTCCGGCGCAAGGATCTGAACGCCCGTCACCCGCGGGAGCGTCCCCGCGGGACCGCGGAGGCGATCGCCGGGGCGCACGTCCGCGGCGTCTATCCACGCCGAGCGGGCCTGCACCCAGAAGGGGTGGCGGTCGGTCGCGGTGATGACCGCGCCGCCCACGCGCAGCCGCACGAGCATCTTGCGACCCTCGCCGACGATCAGGCGAGTGACGCTTCGTGGGGCGGTCTCGCCGCTAACGGGGTTCGTGGCCACAACCCGCTCGCCCGGCGCGATCGCCGAGAGTCCCCCCGGCTGGCCCTGCAGACCCTGGAGCTCGACCACGAAGCGCCGCTGAAGGTCCTCCTTCTCAGCGCGCTCGGAAGCCAGCTGCCGCTCGGCGCGCTCGCGTTCGACGGCGAGCTCTCGCTCCAGCTTCTCCCGCGCCCCCTCCGCCACCAGGCGGGCGCGCTCCTCGGCCTCGGCCCTCAGCCGCCACGACAGCTCCTGGACCGGTGCCTCTCGGCCGCGGGGGAGGCGGCGCCGGGCGCCGGGGAAACTGCTGCCGGGGCGGCTGCCGGAACCTGGGCGGCTGCCGAAGCGTGGAGGACCCCGCCGGCCCCTGGGATGTGACTCTGCGCGAGCTGGCGAGCGCACTTCTCAGTCAGTGGGCGGGGCTGGGGCTCACCGTCCGCGACCCCGGGGGCGGTGCCGCAGGCCCGCCCGAGCGCTAGCCGCAGCACAACCCCAAGCGAAGGGTCATGCCGGTTCCGCGCAGCTTGCGCCGTGCCCGCGCGCGACCCGCCGCTAGCGCTCGAGCGGCGTCAGCCATGCCATCTCCATGACGCGAGGAAGCTGCGAAAGGCCGGCTCCAACTGCTCGTAGGCGGTCGCGTCCTGGACGTTCAGCGTCACGAAGAAGACCTGCTGACCACGGTAGAAGACGACCTGGCGCTCGCGACCCCTCTTCGTTTGGTCGCTGACGAGGAAGTCGGTCGCGAGCGCGGGCTCGCCGGCCACCTCCGTGCGTCGCACCGAGCCCAATTGCCGTACCTCCAAGCCGGCCTCGCGCAGCTTGCCGAGCACGCCTTCCGCGTAGGTGCGCAACGGTACGCCGGCGCGCTCGGCGCGCACCACCCCGATGTACGCCGACAGGCCTCGATCGAGGAACCGCTCCAGCACCAACTCGGCGCGCTCGCTGAGGATCGCCGGCTCCTGAGGCTCCCAGCCGTGCGGGCGCCGGACCGTGTAGCGCGGGATGAAGCCCGGCAGCGGCTCCAACACCCGCGGCGCCCCACCCCCCTCCCGGGCAGACTTCGGTCCGCCACGCTTCCCGCCGCCGGGCTCGGGAGCAGGCTCCGCAGGAACCGACTCATCCCCGAGACCAGGTGAGGCCCCGGAAGGGTCGCGCCCGTCCGCGGCGCGCCGTACCTCCTCGCGATCGCCCGTCGCGCGACTGTCGCTTCCGTCGCCGCCGCTCGCGAACCACCAAACCGCCGCGCCGGTCGCCACGAGCACGATGGCCACACCGAACCACGTCGGCCGCGACCGGCTGCGCCGCCCGCTCATCACCTCTCCCGCGGCCCCATGTGCTCGACCTCACGAACGTTCTCCTCGAGATCACCGATCAGACGATCGCGATCCGCCCAGAACGGGACAGAGCCGCGATCGGGCTTGAAGTCCTCGACACCTTGAATCAACCCGGACACGTCCGACGCGTCGACCGCCCAGCCCTCACGGCCCGTCCATCCCGAGGTCACCTCCACCTCCTCGCCACGCACCCGGCACCGAAGCACCCCGATCCCCTCATCCCAGAAGTCATACGGCAAAAACAGCACATCGCCATCCTCGGCCTCGCGCAGGGCATCCACCCACTGCTCCAGAAGGCGCCGCATAGCCCCCCGGACCATGTCCGCGCCCCCCTCCCAATCCTCGGGGGCCTCCTCGGTCGTCAAGTACCAGGTGTCGTATGGACCTTGGCGGTCACCCTTCAAGTACAACAGCAGATCGTCGTGCGAGCCCGACTTCTTGTGGAAATCCCACACCAGACGCACCAACGGCTCTTCTCGCGAGGCTGTCATTTGATCGGATAGGCGCTCGCGATGTCGGCCGTATCCCGCTTGACCACAACCCGCAGCCGCTGCTCGCCCTGGGTGCC
The DNA here is from genome assembly GCA_030447725.1 of Thermoleophilaceae bacterium. Taxonomy (GTDB): domain Bacteria; phylum Actinomycetota; class Thermoleophilia; order Solirubrobacterales; family Thermoleophilaceae; genus JAAYBF01. Next base: position 129,162 of record JAUJOQ010000006.1, on the reverse strand, counting down.
CACGACGCGGCCCATCTCGACCTCGTAGACAGCATCGTTGCCCTCAATACGCGCGGGTCTTCCGCGTCGGATCCACGCCTCATCGATCGTGGGCAGGACGTCGCTGCGGGAGCCGAGGAAGACAGAGTGGGCTCTGCCCCTCGCCTCCCGTACGTAATCCCTCTCCGCGTGCCGCAAGACGTGTCGCACGTAGTTGCCGTGCTTTGGGTGAGGGCCATAGGCGAGGCCTGCGCCTGACTTCCACCTGCTCGGACCGGTGTAGCGCAGCTTTCCCAGCGGCAGGTCGTCCGCTACCTTTGCCGTCTTGGTGCCCGCCTCAGCGGCCTCCTTGCCGCGCTTGGCGACCTTGGCTCCAGTGGCGCCATAACCGGCGATGGGCACCGCGGACCCGCACGAGAGTCCGGCGTCGAGCTCGTTGCTCTCGGCCCCGTAGAGGCCACAGTTCGCCAGATCGAAGGGCTCGCCGAGGCCGGGCACCAGGCCCGCAACGTCGAGTCCCGTGTGCACGAATCCCGGTACGAAGCCCCCTCCACCGTCGTCCTTCGGCGGCGGATCCTCGAACTCGTTCGGGTCCGGGATGCCATTTGCGTTCAGGTCATCGGCGCCGGGATCCAGCGCGTCCGAGAACCGCTGCGCTCGCCGCGCCTCATCGACGGTCAGCGGCTCGTCACCGGCCGCCGCCCGCTCGAGGCCCTGTGAGCCTCGCGGGGGTTCGCCGGCGATCCGGCGGCTTTCCCCGTCGGAGGCGTCCCGGGGGTCGGTCTTGTCCTTGACCTCGCGCCCGTCGGGCACGCCGTCGTCGTCGCTGTCGGACTCCAGCGGGTTGGTGCCGCGGCGCACCTCGTCCCCGTCGATCAGCCCGTCGCCGTCGGTGTCGGCGCGGCCCGGCAGCGTGTTGCGCTTCTTCTCCTCGCGGTCGGAGAGGCCGTCGCGATCGCCGTCGCGGCCCTTCGCGACCTTCGAGTCGTCGCCCTTGGTCGCGCAGCTGTCGCCGAGCACACGGCAGATCTGGTCGCTGACGTTGCGTGCGATCTGGCCATCGATGTCCGAGGTGGCGATCACCCCGACCATCGCCGCGATCACCAGGATCATGCCCATGAACTCGGTGGTGGTCTGCCCGCGCTCGCGGCGCAGCGCCGCGACGACGGCTGCCGGGCGGGCCGGCACCGCTACCCGCCTTCCCCGGGCGCCCGCCGATCGGGATCGGCGCGGCCACCGCCCCAGCGCCGTCCCCCCCGGGCGAGCTTGCCCTCCAGCTTCTCGATCCGGCGCTCGGCCTTGACACGCTGGCTGCGCTCGGCCGCCAGGCGGCCCTCCGCCGCGCGGAGCTGGGACTCCACGCGGCGCTCGAGCTGGTGGGCGGCGGCCGCGTGGCGGCGGGCGAGCTCGGCGACGGCGGCCTCGTAGCGCTCCCCGCGCTCGCGCAGCTCTCGCTGTGCCGCCTCGCGGATCGCCGCCTGCTGGGCCTCGGCGGAGCGGATCAGCCCTTCGCGCTCCTTCTCGGCCGCGCGGACAAGCTCCTCCTGCTCGCGCTCGCGCGCGCGCTTTTCGTTCTCGGCGGCGCGCCGTTCGCGCTTGAGGTCCAGCTCGGCGTTGCTGACCCGCGCGACGTTGGTGCGCTCGCGCTCGGACTTCTGGCGGCGGCGGCGGGTGAGCAGCGAGTCGCGCTCGTGGCGTTCGCGCTCGCGCTCGCGCTTGGCCTCGGACTCGGTGAGGCGCCGCTCGACCTCCTGCGCCGCCATACGCTCCGCGCTCGCCTGGCGCGCGAGCTCGGCCTTCTCCAGGGCGAGGCGCTGCTCGCGCCGGCGCAGCTCGCCGGCGTGGCGCCGGGCGAAAGACTCGGCATGCTCGCGGCTCTTCTCGCGCACCTGCTCGAGCTCCGCCTGCTGCTGTGCACCGAGCGCTTGGACCTGGGAGGCGTGGGCTTGGGCGGCCTCAGCCGCCTGCCTGCGGATCGCCTCCACTTCGTCGGCGTGTCGCCTCTCGGCCTGCTTGGCCTCGCGTCGCAACGCCTCGACCTGGGCATCGTGGGCCTCGGCGAGCTGCGCCAGCTCGCGATCCGCGGACTCGGCGATCTTGTCCCGGCGCTCCACCGCCCCCGCCGCCTCGCGACGCAGGGCTTCGGCCTGGGCGCCATAGCGCTCCTCGGCGCGGGCGAGCTCTCGCTGCAGGCTCTCGAGCTGCTTGCGGTGGCGCTCCTCGCGGTCCCGGGCGAGGGCCTCGGCCTCCTGCTGCAGCTCGGCGACGTCGGCCTCGCGTTGGTTGCGTGCCTCGGTCGCGGCGCGCTCGAGCTCGGCGCGCAGCGCGGCCACCTGCACCTCGTGGCGCTGGTCGCGCTCGCGCAGCTCGCGCCGGTGCTCCTCGTCCTGGCCGCTACGGGTACTCGCAAGCTGCTCGCGCAGCTCGGCGACATCCTGCTCGGCGCGCGCGCGAACGGCCTCGACCTGCTGCTCGTAGCGATCGGCCAGCTCCTGTCGAGCCTGCTCCTGGCGGCGCCGATCGTCCTGGGTGGCCGCATGCATCTGGCGCGCGTACTCGGCCTGGCGAAGCTTCACTTCCTCCTGGCGGGTCTCGGCGGCCGCCAGCGCCGCGGCGGCCTGCGCCTCCCTCTCCTCCAGCTCGCGGGCGTGCACGCGCTGCAGCTCCTCGCGCTCGGCGGCCGCCTCGGCGCGCGCCTGCTCGAGTGCCTGCTGGGCGCGCTGGTGCTCCCCGGCGGCGCGTTCGATCTGCTCGCGCAGCTCCTGCATCGCCGCGCGGTGCTCGGTCTCCTGGGTCGCACGCGCGGCCTCGGCCTCCTGCTTGGCACGCGCCAGCTGGTCCTGGTGGCGGCGCTCGAATGCCGCCGCCTCCGCCTGGCGGCGCTGCTCGAGCGCCTCGAGCTGCTGGCGATGCTCGTCGCGCAGCGTCCCCTCGCGCTCTTCAAGCTGTCGCCGCTCCTCCTCGAGGCGCTGCACGAGCGAGGTTTCCGCCTCCTTCAGAGTCCCCTCGGCCTCGCCCTGCAGACCCTGGAGCTCGGCCACGAAGCGCCGCTGCAGCTCCTCCTTCTCACTGCGCTCGGAAGCCAGCTGCCGCTCGGCGCGCTCGCGTTCGGCGGCGAGCTCTCGCTCCAGCTTCTCCCGCGCCTCCTCCGCCACCAGGCGGGCGCGCTCCTCGGCCTCGGCCCTCAGCCGCCACGACAGCTCCTGGACCGGTGCCTCCTCGGCAGCGGGGGAGGCGACGCCGGGCGCCGGGGAAGCCGCTGCCGGGGCGGCGCCGGCGGCGCCGCCCGACGCGCGCGGGGCGGCTGCCGGAGCCGGGGCGGCTGCCGGAACCTGGGCGGCTGCCGGAACCTGGGCGGCTGGCGGAGCCGAGGCCGGACCGGAGCCCGCGGCCGCGGGCTCCGGCCGGTTCGCCCCACCGCTCGCCGGCGGGGCTACAGGCGTGCGAGGGGACAGCTGACGGATGCCGGCGGCGGGCTTGCGGGTCGCCGGCGGCTCGGTGGCGCCCGCACTCGCGGTGCCGTTGCCGCCTTCTTTCGCATCGGCGTGCTCCCGCGCACGTTCCTCCTCGGCCGCCGCACGCCGGCGCGGCGCGGGCCGTCGCACCGGCCCGGGTTTGGAGCGAGTGCGCACGCGCGAGCCCGTGTCGGCGTCGAACACCGAGCTTGCCGGCGCGCCTGCGCGGCGCCTGCGGCCCAAGGCCAGCAGCCCCACGCCCACCGCCAGGACGACCAGGATCAGGACCGCCTCCAACTCAGCCTCCCTGCACGCATCGCGGAAACAGCGTCACGACCTGGCGGGCGGGCAGCTCCAGGCCGGGAGGAAAACGGACCGCGGCCCGGGTGTAGAAGCGCGCTATGCGCCCGGCATCGGCCCGGCACTCGCCGGCGCGCAGGTCGGAGACCACCGCCTCGGCGCCCGCACGGCGCTCGATTCTGCCCTCGGCGCAGGTCGGCACGCAAGTGTTCACGCGCAGGTCGCCGGTGGCGGTTGCCCTCTGCGTCCCCCAGCCCCGCCAGCTCAAACCCACGAGGGTCGCGTCGCCGCTCACCTCGAGCCGCTCGGGCTCGATGCGCGGGGCTCCGAACGCGAGGAAGTCGGTCGCCACCCCCCTCTGGGCGCCGATGTACACCGCAGGGTCCCCATCGCCGTCCTGGGCAGCGCCGGCCCGCGCTCCGCCACCCGAGGCGGAGTCCCCGCCGGTGGAGGCGCCCCCCTCCCCAGGCGGCGCCTTGACCGAGCCCGTCGGGTCCGACCTCGGCGCGGAGGCGCCCCCCTCCCCAGGCGGCGCCTCGACCGAGCCCGTCGGGTCCGACCGCGGCGCGGAGGCGCCCTCGCCCCCGTCGTCGTCGGAGCCGCCGCAGGCGGCGAGGCCGAACGCCGCGGCGGCCAGGGCAGCCGCCGCCGCGAGGCGGATCTGGGTCACGGGCGTCACCTGGTCACCCCTCGTATTCGACGAGCTTGACGGTGGCGCCGCCCGAGACCGGCAGCCCGCACGGAGCGATCGCGCCGAGGCCACCCTTGATGATCGGCCGCTTGCCGCTCTCGACCTGCTCGATCAGCTGCTCGGCCTGCGCCTCGACCTGGTCGTAGCGCTCCGGGAAAGCGGAGATCTGCACGGACTGGGCGAGCTGGCCGGTGGTGCCGCCCTGCGGGACCTTCTTCGCGGCGAGGAAGAACTTGCGGGCCGCGTAGAACGGGTCGAGGATCTGCTGAGGGGTGCCCCATCCCGCGCTGGGTCGCTGCTGGAAGACGCCGAGCGAGTCGCGGTCCCCGTAGGGGAGGTTCTGGAAGCGCGACTCGACGATGGCCGTCTCGAAGGCTGCGAGCATCTGCTTGGAGGTCGCCCCGAGGGAGCGCCCGACGGCGTAGACGATCGCGGGGATGCTTTTCGAGTCGCGGACCTCCTCGAGCGAGGGAGGACCGGCCCGGGCGCGGCGGCTCTGGGGGCGCCGCCCCGCCCCTCGGTCGTCCTCGTCCTTCTTCTTCTCGTCGTCGTCCAGGGTGCCCTCGGAGTCGGGCTGGCCGTCGCAGAGGCCCGACCCGGTGTCGGTGTCGCCGTCGTCGCCTTCGCCGCCGTCGCCTTCGTTTCCGCCGCCCTCCCTGCCGCCGTCCTTGCCCTTGGCGTCCCCTCCCTTGCCCGAGTCGTCCTCGTCCTCGTCCTCGCCGCCGATCGGCTTGGCATTTCCCGGGAGCGCGAGGTGCACGTGGTCGCCGTGGCCTCCGAACTGCCCCCCAATGCGCCGGCCGTTGTCCACGTAGTAGGGCATCGCGTCGTAGAAGAGCTCGAGAAACTGGCCTGTGCCATAGCGCTCGAGCACCGCCAGGAAGTACTCGCGCATCCTCGAGGCCGATCCGCCGACGTCGATGGCGAGGCCCTTGTAGTGAAACGAGCCCGCCGCATGCACCCCACCCGTCGTGGAGGTGATGGTGAGGCCCATCTTGGTGGCCAGGGCGGCCGCGTCCTCGAGCGCGGGAGCCAGTCCCTCGGTGGTGGCGCCGAGGCCGCCGAAGAAGCCGAAGCCGTTGAAGCCGGTGAGCACCTCGACGCGCGCCTGGGCGCGCGCGGTGCCGCGCTCGTCGTCGTCATCGTCGGGGGCCGCTCCTCCTTCGTCGCCGCCGAGCGACTTCTTCGTGCGCACCTGCACCCGGACCTCGTAGCCGTCGCGCTCGAACGAGGTCAGCTCGCCGTCGTTGCGCGAGGCGTACTCGGCGGCGGCGTCGCGAACCGCGCCCTCGTCCACGTTGAGCGACCCGTCGAGGCTCGTCAGCTGCCGCATCAGTTCCTGGCCGCCGCCCAGCGCCGCGGCGTCGGCCGCGGTCTGCCCCTGGGCGCGCAGATCCGCCGCCCTGCCGGTCTGGAAGAGGAGGATCCCCGTGGCGAGCAGCGCCGTCATCGCCACCATCAGCAGCGGGATGATCTGCCCCCGCTCGTCGGCGGCGCACCTCGCGAGCTTGCGGCCCAGACTCAATCCACCTTTCTGAGCAGCGGAGGGTCTGTGCCAACTGACCATCCGAGGGACGAGTCTACAGGCCCATCGCTACCGGAACCAGCCTTTTTCGGTGGATCCAGGCAGCGAGTTTTCCAAGCTCGTCGTTCTTGCTCCCGGCTCTTTAGTCTGCTTGGTCGACGACGGCCAACGCCACCACCTCCCTCTCGAATCGCGCCAAGGAGCGACCGAGAAATCGCCACCGGACGAGCCCCACGCGAGGTCATCGAGCAGTCCTGACCTGCGGGACACAACTGGTCGGCGCCCGCAGAGCTCCTTTCAAGAACCGCGGGCGTTTCGAGCTTTCCCCGGGGCGAGCAACTAGCCTACCCGGCGTGCGCGGCGACCCGGCGAGCCCCGCAGGAGCCGGTGGAGACGGGCTGCGCCGTCCTGATCGCAGCGCTCACGGGACGCTGCGGTGGCGGCGCGAGATCCGCCCCAGCCGTGAGCCCTGACCGCGCGCGGCTGATGGCCGAGCTCGAGCGCCAGGTCGCCCAGGACTCCCCTTCGTGGCTCTCCGACGAGCAGGGGGCGACCTCAGCGCTTTGGGCCTTCCCGGCGGAGCGAATGCGCCCGACGCCGGCGAGTCGGCCGCCTCCGGCCTGGACACCGCGCTCTCCAAGCGGGACGCCGAGAAGCTGATGTCCGGCCTCGAGCAGGGGCTGCGCCGCCACGCGACCTGGCTGCGGGGCGACGCCGGCCTCGACCTGGCGGAGCGTCGCTGGCCGGTGCTGCTCCTGTCCTCGGCCCGAGCGGGACTGCGCCTGCTCTGGTACGGGCTCAACCACGGCCATCCCCCGCCGGCGCTCTCGCTGGCGCTCGTCGATCCAGTTGGCGGGGAGCTGCCGGCCTACGAGCTCGACGCGCTGCTGGACACCGGCGGCGGCCTGGACGCACCGCTGCGGGCCGAGGATCCCGACTGGGCCGCCCGTGCGCTCGAGCAACGGCTGAACGTGCTCCGCCCTCTGCTCGCGGGGGAAGAGGAGGCGTGGCGATCGCTTCCGGCGCCGGCGGGCGGAGCTCGATGCCAGCCGGGCGCTCGAGGGAGAGCTGCATGAGAGCATCGAGCGCGCCGACGAGGCCTTTCGCGGCGGCGACATGGCGGCCGTCGCACAGCTGCTGGACGCGCTCGAGGGGAGGCTGCCCCGCTCCGCGCAGATGAAGCTCGACTACGCGCGCCGGCGCCTGGGCTGACGCGGCCCCCCCGCGAAGCTGCCGGCCGACTTCGCCGACCCCGACCGACTCAGGACCGCCGCGCGAGCAGCAGCGCTTCGCGCGGGAGCAGCACCCGCATACGCACGAACGGGGAGGCCGGGCACAGCCGCCCGGCGGCGGCGAAGCCGCCGGGGAGGGCAGCCGAGTCGCGAATCCGCTCCTCGAGCTCGCGGCGCTCGCGGTTGAGGCGGTCGAGGGTCTCCTCGCTCTGCTCGGTGCTCTCGTCGTCGAAGCGGTCCTGGGCGTCGTTCATCTCCTCGCGCAGCCTTTGCAGCTCGTCGGCCTCGACCTCGTCACCCGCCTGGTCGGCCTCGCTGGCCAGGTCGTTCATCGCCAGCGACGCATCGGTCACGGTGGTCTCGCTGCACACCCGCACGTCGGTGCTCTTGGTGCTCACGCAATGGCCGCGTCGAGCAGCTTGGACGCCCGCTTGCGCTGAGCGTCGAAGTAGGCGTCCAGCCGGTCGCCGGTCTGGGCGTCGGTGTAGGTGCCCCCGGTCGCCTCGGCGATCCGCTTGAGCTTCTCGCGGTCGGCCGACTTGGAGATGTCAAAGCCGACGACATCGACGGTGACCTCGATCCCGGCCTGCTTCAGGCCCTCGCGCGGGCGACCGGATTCCCGCCGCAGGTCTCGATGCCGTCGGTCACCAGGATGACGCGGTTGTCGGCGCCCTCGGTACCCTCGAAGGCCCGTTCGGCCTCGGCGAGAGAGCGCGCAATCGGCGTGTATCCGGTCGGCTCGAAGCGGCGCAGGGTACGGGGGAAGCTGCGGAAGTCGACCTCGCCGATCGGGTCGAGCAGCTCCGGCGCGCGGCAGGAGGCGGCCTTGTCCTGCTTGCGGTTCGATCCCTTGTGGCCAAAGACCAGGAAGCCGAGGTCGAGCTCGCTGGGCGTGCCGGCCACGAACCGCCCGAGCGCGTCCTTTGCCGCCTCGAGCTTGGTCCGCCCACCGCCGGCCGGCCCCCTCATCGACCCCGACGAGTCGAGCATCAGCAGGGTGTTGCGCTTCTTGGGCGGCTCCGCCAGCCCGGTCTCGCTGGAGAGGCCAGGGCAGTCGAGGGCCTCAAAGCACTCGTTGAGCTGGGGATCTGTGCCCTGCCGCTCCTCGATCGCGGTGGGCATGAAGTCCCCGTCGGGATCCTCATACCAGGCGGCCGCGAGCGGGCGCTCGGGGGCGGGAGCGGGCGTGGACTCCGGCGCCGGGTCAGGCCCGGTGTCGGCCCGCTTGTCGCCGTCTGAGTCCCCGCCGCCGCAACCGGCCGCGACAACGCAGAGAACCGAGAGTGCCGCGCAAGTCGGCCGCCGCATACCCAACAGCGTAGCCAAAGACCGTGGCTCCGAAGTCCCGGCCGGCTGGGACCTTCGGGTAGGCGGATATGAGCCTTCCGGCCCCGTCAAGTTGGGCCTTGGGGCTCTGGCGCGCCGCCGCGGCGGGCCATAGCTTGACCCTCGAGCCATGAGCCAGCCACCAGCAAAGGAGAGCAGGATGTACAACATCGACTACATCGCCGCGGTGCTTCACAATGCGGCCACTCGCACCGGACAGCGCCTGCGCGACGAATCTGGCCAGACCGCCGCCGAGTACATGGGCGTAATCGTCGTGATCGCCGCGATCCTCGCCGCCGTCGTCGGCAGCGGCATCGGCACGAAGATCACCGGCCTGATCGAGGACGCCGTCCAAAAGGTCTTCAACGAGGCCGGCGGCTGATAGCCAACCAACCCCCCACCACGCCGCGGCGGCCGGGCCAACGAGCCCGCCCGCCCCTCGGGCGGGTCGCGGACAGAGCGGGTCAGGCGCTCAGCCCGGCGGGCGCGAGGAGCAAGCACCAGAATCAGAAGGAGCTCGACCGTCTCCTCGATGAACGCGTCACTGTGTACGAGCTGGCCGAGGACTACGCCGCGGGGCCTGAATACGCGCAGGGGCTCGACGAGTGATCAGGTCACGTCATAGTCGGAGCATGCGGTCCACCCTCGCGGCGGCGTGCGCGTGCACCGCCCTCCTCGCCTGCGGAAGCGACGGTCCGGAACAGCCTTCGGCCAGCGCCGACCGCGAGGCGGTCCGTGACCGGGTCGCGACCTACCTCGAGGCCTACGCCGAGGGCGACGGCGCTCGCGCCTGCGAGCAGCTCACCCCCTACCTTCGCCGCTCCGCCGACGCCCAGGCGCGCAAGCGCGGCACGGGGTCGTGCGCGCAGGTGCTTTCACAGGTCGGTCCGAAGATCGTCGAGTCGGTACCGACCGACCAGCGGCAAGCGTTGGTGGACGAGCTCACCGATCCGAAGCAGGTCACGGTGACGATCGACGGCGACAGTGCCACCGCGGGCCTCGGTCGGGCGACCCGCCGGCTTGAACTTCGCCGGGTGGAAGATCGCTGGCTGATCGCCACGCTCGGCCTGACGCAGCCCCCCGGGCAATCGCCGTGAGCACCCTGGCCCGCGTGTGGGCCTCGCGGGTCTCACGGGCTTCGCTGCGCGAAGAGCGCGGCCAGACCGCCGCCGAGCTGCTCGGGGTGATCCTCGTCGTTGCCGCGCTGCTCGCCGCGGTCGCGGCCACCGGGGTAGGCGCGACGATCACCACCAAGATCGAGCTTGCGCTCTGTTCGGTCGCCGGCGGCGACTGCCGGGGGGACAGCCGCGGCACCGAAGCGCCGGACCCGCCCGACGCCGAAGCGCAGGATCCGGGCGACCTCGACGGAGACGGGATCTCCAACGCCGGTGAGCGCGAGCTCGGCACCGACCCGAACACCGCCGACTCGGACGGCGACGGGCTGCCCGACGGCCAGGAACGGGACTTGAAGACCGATCCTGGGGTCGCGGACACAGACGGCGACGGACTTCCCGACGCGCAGGAGGTCGACTCAGGCGGCGAGGTCGATGCGCGCGACGCCGACTCCGACGACGACGGCCTCAGCGACGGCGAGGAGGCGGCGGTCGAGACCGACCCCTCCGAAGCCGACGGCGACGGGGAGAGCGGCTCGCCGGGAGACGGGCTCACGGACGCCGAGGAGGTGGAGCGCTACGGGACCGACCCGAACGCCTTCGACACCGATGGCGACGGCCTGCCCGACGGCTACGAGGTCGACGAGGGCTCGGATCCGCGCAAGGACGAGCGCAATCTGCTCGAGAAGGGCCTTGACGCCTTCCTCGACGACCCCTTCACCCTTGGCAGGGGCACGGTGATCAAGGGAGGCGGCAAGAAGATAGTCGACGATCTGATCGGCAAGGGTAAGGGCGCGGCGCGGAGGATCGGCGGGGCCAAGTCCATCGACGAGGCGGCGAAGATCAGGGGCGAACGCCTCGACGCATTGCGCAAGCGGCTGGCGGACAAGAACCGAACCGCTCCGGAACCGCGGCCTCGCAGCCGGCCACGCGACAGCGGGGGACAGAGCAACACGCGCCGTCAGCGCCTGCAGGAGAACAAGCGCAACGGCGATCGCGCGGCCGACGACATCGCGGGAACGATCCCGGGCTCGAGACGCGAGGTGTCGCGGGAGACGCGGCGCGGAGCGCGGCGAATCGACGTGCTCACTCCCGACGGTCGCGCGATCGAGTCCAAGATTGGGCGGACGGCCAACTCCAAGAGCGTCAAGGAGCAGATCGCCAAGGACGTCGAGCTGCGGCGAGCCAACGACGACATCGAGGATCTCGAGTGGCGCTTCGGCCGCAGCCCCACGACGGGCAAGTGCGGGCCGACCAAGCCGCTGAGAGAGGCTCTCGAGGCGGCCGACATCGAGATAGTGGAGGATTGCTGAGGTGGACTGGGGCGGCTACGAGGCGTTCAGTCCGGGGTTTGCTCGCGGCCCGCTGCACGAGGTCGATCGCGACGCGGCCGAAATGCACTTCTTCGGGCTGATGGAGGAAAAGCAGGAGCGCAAGCGCCAGCTGGCCGAGCTCGCCCGCCACAGCGGGGGGTTCGAGCTCGACGGCTCAGACGAGTCGGTGGAGGCGCTCGATCGCTGGTTTCGTGCCAACGTCGAGGCCGACCCCGACCGGCCCGAGCGGCTGAAACCGATCTGGTACGCGGTCGCCCAGGACATCGGCCTGTGGCTGGGCGACCTGCTCATCGAGCGCCACCCACACCTCGAATGGCGGCTGTTCGTGTGGGGCAAGACGGACGTGTCCTACCAGCGCCCTGTGATCATGGGCTTCAAAGTCCCCAACCCCAAGTACAACGCCGACTTCGAGTGGACGGTGGATGTGTACGGGCACCGGCTCGCGAAAGGACTCAAGGCGCCAGAAGGCAAGCTGCTCGCGATGCTCCACCACCGCGAAGAGGACGCCGAGGGCAAGCTCTGAGCCGGACCCGTCGGCGCCCGACCGCTGCGTGAAGGTCAGGACCGCTGCGCGAGCAGCAGCGCTTCCCGCGGGAGCAGCACCCGCGTACGCACGAACGGGGAAGCCGGACACAGCCCTGGCACGCCGGCGAAGGAGGCGCCGGGCACCGCCCCGTAGCGATTACGTAACCGGCGCTGGATCTTCTCTTGCTCGCGCGACAGCCGGCGCCGGATGCCATCGATTCGCTCGGTGCGCTCAGCCCTGAAGCGCGAATCAGCCTCGTCCATCTCATCGCTCAGCCGGTCCAGCTCCTCCGCGCGCTCGTCATCGCCCGCTTGAGACGCCTCGTCGGCCAGTTCGTTCATTTCAGCCACTGCGTCGATGACGGCGCTCTTGCTGCAGGCTCCTACCGTGGCATCCTTGCCCCTCAGGCATGCTGCCGCCGAGATCAGCTGGCCCACCCGGGCTGTCTGATTTTCGAAGTAGTCCTGCAGCGCGCTGCCGGTCTGCGCATCGGTGTAGGTGCCGCCGGTCGCCTTGGCGATCCGCTGGAGCTTCTCCCGGTCGCCGGCCTTGGCGATGTCGAAGCCCACGACATCGACGGTCACCTCGATCCCGGCCTGCTTGAGCGCCCGCGCGCGAGCAACCGGATTCCCCCCGCAGGTCTCGATGCCGTCGGTCACCAAGATGACCCGGTTATCGGCACCCTCAGCCCCCTCGAAAGCCCGCTCAGCCAAGGCGAGCGACCGCGCTATCGGCGTGAAGCCAGTCGGCTCGAAACGACGCAACGTACCCGGGAAGCTGCGGAAATCCACCTCGCCAACCGGTTCCAGCAGCTCCGGCGCGCGACACGACACGCGCTTGTCCGCCTGGCGATTAGACCCCTTATGGCCAAAAACCAGAAAACCGAGGTTGGCTTGGTCGGACGTTCCCGCCACGAACCGACCCAACGCATCCTTGGCCGCGGTCAATTTCGTCTGACCGCGGCCCGCGGAACCCCGCATCGACCCCGACGAATCCAACATCAACAAGGTGTTCGACTCCTTCGGCTCCTCCGGCAAGCCCGTCCTAGCCGAAACCCCCGGACAGTTGAGGGCCTCGAAGCACTCATTGGCCTCGGGGTCGCTTCCAATGCGCTGCTCGACCGCGGTCGGCATGAAGTCTCCATCCGGATCCTGATACCAGGCATCCTCAAGCGGGCGCTCGGAGCCGGGCGTCGGTGCAGACCCCGTGTCGGTGTCTGCCTGCCCGGTCGCCTCCTCATCGCCGCCGCTGCCCCCCTCGCCGGTCACCAGCAAGACCGCGACCAGGATCGCGACTCCGAGCCCGGTGATCACCGCCAGGATCCCCAACAGGCGCTTCATCGGGCGCATCGTACCTAAGACCCCGTGATCGGGACCTAGCCGGTGACCGCAAACCCTGCCTTTTATCCGCTGGGTCGGGTGGCCCTCGGAGACATCCCGCGCCAACAGCCTCGACAATGCCAGCGTAGACCACGCAGCCGTGGCCTGCAGCCCCGATTCAGCGCCCCGGGAGAGCGCCCCTGGGCCCGACCGGCCGGGTTCTTTGGGACCTCTAGGTAGGTGGGTATCCAGACAACGAAGCGTCACCCCATGGCAACCCGGAGCTGCAGTCGGCGGTCCTGGTCCCGGCGAGGGTGACGCAGTTGCAGCCTTGAGCAACTGGCCCTCCCGCCGGCGCGGGCGGTCGAACTACTGCTCCAGGGCGCTGCCGTCTCGACCCGGTCGGTGACGAGGATTATCCGGTTGCGCGCACCCTCCTCGCCACCGTCGAAGGCCCCGGTAGCGCCCTTCAGCGCCCGTGCGATCGGTGTGTAACCCGTTGGCTCGAGCGCCGCAGGGTGGCGGGAAGGCGCCGCGGCGCACCTCGCTCACCTGCTGCAGAACCTCGGCGCCGGCGCACGACTCGCGCCTGTCCGAGGGCTGGTTCGCCCCTTGGGGCGGAAGACCGAGAAGCCCGCCCGCAGGCTCGCCGCAGCGCCGGCCACGAAGCCGGCCGGCGAGTCACGGGCGGCCTCGATCTTCGACCTTCCGCTCCCGCCGGTCCAGCCATCGACCCCGACGCGTCGAGCCTCAGGAGCACGCAGCTAGCGTGGTCACCTTGATCGAGAAGCCCTCACCTTCCACGCAGGGCAAAGGACGCGATGCTTGAGAACTGTGGAACACCCCCCGGAGTGCCCCGACCGACCGAGAGGAGCCCGGCTTGAGCTATGACCTCCAAGCCTTTCTCCTTCCCCCCGGAGGCGACCCCGAGGAAGTCCTCGAGGCGCTGGAGACCGACCTGGACCGCCCCCCAACCGGCGAAGAGCGCGACCGGATGACGCGCCTCGCGAAGGCGCTTCAGGCGACGGTCGCCTCGCTCGAAGCCGGCTATCCAGAGGACGCAATCGAGCTCTCCGAAGACCGCTTCCAGGTCAGCGTCTACGCGAACGAGGCGATGATCTCCATCCCCTACTGGTTCGACGGCGCCGAGGCGCGCGAGGTACTGGCGGTTGCGCTGGAGTGCGCGCGCGCTATCCGCGAGACGGCCGGATTCGTGGTCTGGGACCCCCAGCTCGACCGTCTCCTCAGTGAACGCGCAACTGTGGACGAGCTGGCCGAGGCTTACGGCTCGGGGCGTGAATACGTGCGCGGACTCGACGAGTGATCAAGTCACGCGATACGACATCTCCATAGGAGATGGGGGCTGCTGGTGACCGAGATCAACCCGACACAACTGTCACAGCCCTGCTGACGCGATGAGCTCGTCAGGCCCCGGTAGCGCCACCAGCCCATCTCGGCCCTCGTTCCGAGTCCGAACCCGCCGATAAGGGCGGCGGTCGGCCACTGCCACGTCACAATCCCCTGGCCCGCCGGCTGATGGTCACCTGGTTGCGGCTGTGGAGGTGCGGGAACGGGTCGAACAGCTTGACGCGGTGGGTGCGGGGAGGCTTGCAAGATCCAGACCCCGTGGGACCTTCGGGCAGTCGTATATGCACCGTTTGGACCGCCAAAGTTGGGTCTCAGGACTCTGGCGCGCCGCCGCCGATGGGCATAGCTTGACCCTCGACACAGCAGCCAGCCACCAGCCCAAGGAGGACAGGATGCTCAACATCGACTACATCGCCGCGGTGCTTCACAATGCGGCCACTCGCACCGGACAGCGCCTGCGCGACGAATCTGGCCAGACCGCCGCCGAGTACATGGGCGTAATCGTCGTGATCGCCGCGATCCTCGCCGCCGTCGTCGGCAGCGGCATCGGCACGAAGATCACCGGCCTGATCGAGGACGCCGTCCAAAAGGTCTTCAACGAGGCCGGCGGCTGATAGCCAACCCAACCCGCACCACGCCGCGGCGGCCGGGCCGGCGAGCCCGGCCGCCGCGGCAGGGAGTCATGACCATGCGAGCGGCCAGCCTCCTCCGGCGCATCCGCGCAGATCAGCGCGGGCAGACCAGCACCGAGTACATGGGGGTGATTCTCATCGTCGCCGCCATCCTCGCGGCGGTCCTGCTCTCGGGCGTCGGGCGCGACATCACCGAGAAGATCGAGGTCACCCTGTGCCGGATCGCCGGCGGCGACTGCGACGACTCCGGGCCCGGGGCCTTCACCTGCCCGGTGCGCACCACCACCTCCACCGACAAGCTCAGCGTGGGCGTGTCGGTGAAGCTCTTCAGCGGCGAGGGGTCGGGCGAGCGGGTGGTGATCAAGGAGGAGTTCGACGACGGCACGGCCCGCTACACGGTGATCGACAAGGCCGCCCTGGAGGTCGCTCTGGGCGAAAAGGGCGCCGGCGCGGGCATCCTCGGGGTCGGCGGCAGCCTCACCGCCCGCCTCGCGGCAGCGGGCGTGCTCGAGAATGCGGACATCTACGAGACCAGTGATCCCGACCAGACCGAGGACATCGACGAGGCGCTCGCGAACTCCGACGGGATCGAGGGCTCGCTGCGGGGGGTCGAGAACGCGCTGGACGCGCCCACGGATCTCTTCAACTCGGTCTCCCCGGTCGATCTGCCCGACGTGGACGGGCTTCTCTTCGACCGGGCGTTCGGCGACGCCGACCTGCCCGAGCCCGACTCCGAGTACGTCGGAGCCGAGGGCGGCCTCGATCTGTCCGCCGGTGCCTCGTCCGACAGGGGCCCCGACGAGGCCGGCGCGGGGGCCGACCTCCAGGCTGCCGTCGGCGGGCGCCACTTCACCGGCGGCGACCGCGCCGGTGAGACTGAGCTCTACTACCGGATCGAGGGACAGGCGGGCGCAGAGCTCAAGAGCTCGATCCTCGGCGAGGCCAACGTGGGCGCCAGCGGCGAGCTGGTGGCGACGCTGGTGCTCGACGAGAACGGCCGTCCGATCACCCTGCGGGTGAATGGCGTGGGCACTGTGACCGGCCGAAACGAGCTCGGCCAGACCGACCTCGGCCAGACCGACCTCGGCCAGACCGACCTCGGCCTCACCGAAGACGACCTGCGCGAGCTGGCCATCGACAGCGACGAGACCAGCGGCCGGACCGTGGAGTTCACCGGCGAGTTGGACCTGACCGACGAGGAGAACCTCCAGCCGGTTCTGGATCTGCTGAGCGTCAACCCGCTCGACAAGCTCGAAGGCGCAACCAACCTGGTGCCACAGCTCGCCGAGGGCGCCGACGTGCAGTACGGGATCTACGATTCCGAGCAGAGTGAGGACACCACCGACACCAACCTCGTCGTCGCGAGCCTGAGCACGGAGGACACCGAGCAGGTGAACACGCTCCGCTCGCTGTACCGCAAGCCGTCCGGGTCGACGAACTTCGAGGAGGTCGACTGTGACGGCTAGCCGGCGCCTCCCACCGCCAAGGATGGTGGTGGCGGTCGTCGTGATCGTCGTCGTGCTCGTGGTGGCCGGGCTCGTCCTCTCGCGCTCCGGCGACGACGGCGCCTTCGCCGGCGACCCGCAGCTGCCCACGGGGTTCACCACCTTCCGCACCTCCGCGGGCGGGCAGGAGCTGAGCTTTGCCTACCCACGCGATTGGGGCGAGGTCGAGCAGGGCAGCGACCGCTCGGCCACCACCTTCGAGGCGGCCGGGGAGGCCTCGGACCAGGACACGCGCCCCTTCATCCAGGCCCGCGTCCTGCCCGACTCCGACGCGAGCTTCGAGGCCACCTTCGAGACCAACAAGCAGGTCACCCGCCTGAGCGGCGGCAACGACACCGAGATCGCGCAGGAGCGCGAGGTGGACCTGCCGGGCGCGGAGGAGGCGCGGCTGGTGGAGTTCCGCTACGACACGCAGACCGGCGGCGGAGGGACGGAGCCGGCCCGGCTGGTCGCCCTGTTCGCGAAGTCCGGGAACGTGTTCGTCAGCTTCGGGGTGGGCGCGCCGCAGAGCACCGGCGTCGACCCCGGCCAAATCGTCGAGTCCTTGCGGCTGCACGAATGAGGGTCGCGGACCCCGAGGTACCCGACTGGCCGGGGTGGACCGTGCCGGCCGCGCTGGTTCTCGGCTGGATCGCGGGCACGATCCTGGCCGCGCTGCTCGTCCTACCGTTCGCGGCGGCCGGCGGCGGCGACCTCAGCCCTGCCGGCGCACTCGCGGCGTCGCTGGGCCTTTGCGCCGGTCTGCTGGGCGCCGTCGCCTTGCTGGGGTCGCACACCGCGGAGCCGCTTCGGGCTCACCACCTCGGGCTGCGCGCGGCCCCGCCGGGCGGCGCCTTCGCCTGGGGGGCGCTCTGCGTGGCCGTGCTGGCGGCCTTCGCCTACTTCTGGGCGCAGGTGGTGGACCTCTCCACGGCCTTCGGGGTGCCCGAGGAGCTCGGCGACACCACTCCGCTGTCGCGCGGTCTTGGCGCGGGGCCCGACAGCGGCCGGGTGGACCTCTCGCTTGGCGTGGCCGCAAGCGCGCTCGGGCGCGTGGTGGTCGCGGCGGTGGCTGCCGAGATCGTGCTGCGGGGCTTTGCCCTGCCCGCTCTCGCCCACTGGCGCGGGCCGTGGGTGGCGCTGCCGGTCTGCGCGCTGCTGAGCGCCGGCCCGCTCGCCTACGCCGCCGGGGGCGGGGAAGCGGCGGCCGCGCTAGTGCCGATCGGCTTCGCGGCCGGGCTCGTCCTCTGCTGGCTGTACCTCGAGACCGACTCGTTATATCCGGGCACCGCGGTGTCGTCGCTCGTGCTCGGGGTGGCGTTCGGGCAGGCGATCGATTGGAGCCTGCCGGAGTCGGGGGCGCTGGCGGCGGTGAGCGCGTGCGTCGCGGTCGCGCTCGCCCGCGGCGCGACCGCCCTCCTGGACCGCCGGCGGGACGTGCCCTGAGCCGCTGGCGGGGCACTGGGCCCGAACTGCCCGGCGCCCGCCGCGGCGGACCGATCCGGATGCGGGACCGCCAGTCGGCGGCTGTGAAGATCCTGCTCGTGGTCGCAGCCGTCGTCTGGCCGCTGCTCTGGGGCGCGATCGGCTTGCTCGCGTCCCTGATCCCCGACGGGGAGGGCCCGTCCCCCCTTGCGTTCCTCGCGGTGGCCGCGGCCGGGCCGGTGGGGGCTGGAGCGATAATGCTGGCCCGCAGACGCCTGCGCCGCTATCAGCCCTCATCGCGCCTCTCGGTGACCCTCGCCACGGACCGCGTCCGGCGCGGCCAGGCCTTCGGGGCGCAACTGGCGTTCGACCCGGCGGAGGTCGCTCGCGTGGAGGTGGGCCTGGTCTGCACAGAGACCTTCCAGGAGCGCGCGGGCGGCAACGTCACACCCCAGGCGCGCGAAGCCACCGTCTGGGAGGGCTGGCTGGCCGTGGATCCCGCTCGACCGCGCCAGTCCATGGACCTGGCCGCCCCACCGGACGGCCCCTACTCCTACGAGGGCCAGACGCTGTCGCTGGCCTGGCGGGTCGTGATCCGCGCCCCCGCCGAGCGGGGGCCGTGCCCCGCCGCCTCGGCTCCGATCTGGGTCTTGGCGTGACCCAGCTCACCCTCGAGCTCGATCGCGGCGCTGTCGCACCGGGAGAGCAGGTCACCGGCACGGTCGCGGCGCCGGAGGGCGGGCGCTCGCGAGCGGTGACCGTCGCGCTGCGCTTCTGCGAGCGCGGCGGCTCCTTCTCGGCCGTGGCGACGTCCAGCCCGGCGGGCGTCCTGCACCAGGGCGACCTACCCGCCGGGTGGAGCGCCCCGTTCGCGATCGCCCTGCCACCCGACGCCCCGCCCGGCCTGCGGACCCCGCACGGCGAGCTGTGGTGGGAGGTCGAGGCCAGGTCCGACGAGCTGGGACCCGACGCAGTCGAGCGCCGGCCGGTAGAGGTGGTGACGGCACCATCGACGGCGTCCTGACCGCGACCGCCCCGAGGGCCCGTCAGGCCAATGCGAACGCGCCCGGCGCTTCTGTTCGGGCGGCGGAAGGGTTTGACGTCGTCGGTCCCGGCTGGCAAAGATGAGCGCATGGGAGCGAACCGCCGACTCCCCAGGGCCCTCCCTGCGGTCCTTCCTGGCCTCGCTCCAGGCTGCGGCGACCGGTCGACCCTGCGCGCCGAGCGGGTCGAGCCGCCGCCGGGGTTTCACCCAGACCGGCCTCAAAGACGATTCGCCGACCCCCGGGCGCCCACGCATCGCCGAGACCCGCTACTGGCGCTACGAAGATCTCTCCGACGGCGACGAGCTGACCTGGAAGATCACCGTCCGCAACACCGGCGACGAGACAGTGCGCGTCGTCGGCGTTCGGTCAGACCCCTCGCGCGAGAGGGTCCTGCGCCCGCGCGAGCTCGCCGGTCCAGCGGTGACGGTCGAGCCCGGACGCACGGCCGAGGTCGAGGTGCGAGGGGAGATCGCCAAGTGCGAGCCCCAAGGCGTAGAGCTGCTCTACGGGACCGGCACCACCGAGATGGAGATCGAGTCGCCACCGGGCGAGGACGCCGGCACCGACGTCGTCGACCTGGATGTTCGCTTTGAAGTCGCCTCCGACGCGCCATGCTGAACCGAACGGGGCCGCAACACCCATGGTCGAGGGGCTTACGGAGCTACTGACGCGAAGACCCGGTGCGCGGGCTCGGCGATGGCGGCTCCCGTAGCTCAGCGATGATGGCTCCGCCTTACTTCGCTCAAGCGGAGCAGCCTGGGCTCCGAATGGAACGCTCGAGCTCCAGACCGCCCGCACCGTCAGCGAGGGCACCGAGGGCAGCGCCTCGCTGCCGGGCGGCATCCTGGGGGGCGAAGCCGTGGACGAGACGACCATCGAGGACGTGCAGGATATGCTGGTCCGCGAGCCCGGAGGGAGCTTCGAGGAGCCGGCTTGCCCAACCTGAAGCCACCGTCAGCCGCCGCGCTCGCCGCCCTGCTGGTCGCTGCTGCGGCGCTGACGATGGGCTGCGGCGGCGATCTGGCGGGCGACCGCGAGCTGCCAGAGGGCGGGGAGACATCGAGCGTCGGCCGCGACTACTCGTTCGGCCATCCGGCCTCGTGGACCACCGAGCGCCGGCCGATCCCCGGCGGGAGCGAGCTGATCCAGAAGCTCGGCGAGCCGATGAAGGGCGTCCGACCGGTCGTGGGGACGTTCACCCGCCCCAGCACCGACGAGAGCTTCGAGCAGAACTACAAGGCGCTGCGGCTGATCTCCGAGGGTCTCGACGGGGACGTGCGGGTGCTCGAGACGAAGGATCTCGACGTGCCGGGCACCCGCGGGGCGCGCGTGACGACCAGCGAGAGCGACACCGGCGAGCGCACGACGATCCGCGAACAGAAGCTGTTCGTGATCTCCGGGGAGGACCTCGCGATCGTGCTCTTCGCTCGCCGGCCGGCGGACCGCCCCGAGGTGCTCGACCTCGATGCCGCGATCGAGCCGTTTCGCCTGAGCGAGTGATGCGGCTGCACGAGCAGGTGCCAGAGTGGCCGGCGTGGACAGCCCCCGCCGCCGTCGTCGGTGGCTACCTCGCTGGGGTGCCGCTGAGCGTGCTCGTCGCGGTGGCGCTCGCCGCGGCCGGCTTCGAGGGCGACGACCTGAGCCCCGGCGTAGTGCTCGCGCTGGTGGTTGCGCTGGCGGCCGGCTTCATCGGCGTCGCGGTCGCGCTCGCGTGACGCACGGCGCCACCCGACCGGGCGCAGTTCGGCCTGTGAGCGCCCGCGGAGCCGCGGCGGGCGCTGGTCATGGGCGCTCTCGCGGTCGCAGCGGTCCTCGCCACCGCCGCGCTGTGGGCGGCGCTGATCGACGGTCGGGGTCCCTTCGGCATGCCCGAGGAGCTCGCCCGCGATCGCGGTCTCGGTGAGCCGGCGCCCGGCGAGTCCGCCTTCCTGCGGGTGCCGCTCGGGGCGGACGCGCTGGCGCTCGCCGCTGCGACGGCTCTGGTCGTACGCCGGCGACCGGTCGTGTCATAAGGGCGGTGCGGCCACGGTGACCTTGTCGGTCAGGGCGCTCAATGATGCGAGCATGAGAGCGACCGGCAGACTCCCCGCAGTTCTTGCCACAGTCCTCCTGACCGCCCTAGCGGGGTGTGGCGACCGCTCGACCCTGCGCGCCGAGCGCGTCGAGCCACCGCCCGGGTTCACACAGACCGGTCTCACCGCGGGTTCGCCGACCCCCGGGCGCCCACGCATCGCCGAGACCCGCTACTGGCGCTACGAAGATCTCTCCGACGGCGACGAGCTGACCTGGAAGATCACCGTCCGCAACACCGGCGACGAGACAGTGCGCGTCGTCGGCGTTCGGTCAGACCCCTCGCGCGAGAAGGTGCTGCGCCCGCGCGAGCTCGCCGGTCCAGCGGTGACGATCGACCCCGGACGCACCGCCGACGTCGAGGTGCGCGGGGAGATCTTCGAGTGCGACCAGCAAGGTGTGGAGCTGCTCTACGGAACCGGCACCACGGAGTTGGAGCTTGAGTCGCCACCGGGCGAGGACGCCGGCACTGACGTCGTCGACCTGGATGTTCGCTTCGAGGTCGCCTCCGACGCGCCGTGCTGAAGCTATCGCAACTACAAGGACCTCGGCCTCTTCGAGGAGGAGAAGGCCGGTGTCGACAGCCGCTTCCTCGAGGACATGAAGGACCACTGCGCCGGCCGCAGCATCTTCCTGCGAGAGCGCTGCTACCGGTGGGCCTACATCTTCTACCACGAGGTCAAGACCTTCGGCTGAGCCGCCGGCGGTGGAGTGGACGGGCTACCCGCGCCCGGCGCACTCGGTCAGGCCGTACTCGCGGGCCAGGCGCTCGAAGCGCTCGAATCGCGCGCACCTTCTGCTCGTCGCCGGGGGGGCTGTCAGCGCGCGCAGCTCCTCGACCCGGCGCCGGGTGTGCGCGGCGGCCCTGCACCGGTAGGCGCGCTGCAGGCGCCGCGACGGCGGGCGCTCCAGATCGCCGAACGTCTCGTCGGCCAGCCGCTCGGTCTCGCGCCCCAGCTCCGCGCAGATCGCGTTGGCCCGGCTGACGTAGCGCTCCTTGGCCGAACGGCGCGGAGGGCTCGCCGTCGTCGCCCCCGCAGGAAGCGAGGGCAGCCGCGGCGAGCAGTGCGGCCACCGCCACGGCCCCGGCGGCGGCGTATAGGGCGGGCGGCCTCCATTGCGTCTCCGACACGGTATCCGCCCTTGACAGCTGCCTGGGCCCTTCGGGCATGGCATACGCGCCGTTTGGACCCACCAGATTTGGGCCTCGCGGCCCTGGTGGGGGCCCCAGCCGGCGGCGTAGCCTGCCGGCGTGTCGTTCTCGCACCCCCTCCGGCGCATCCAGCGCAGCCAGGCTGGCCAGGCGAGCGCCGAGTACCTGGGCGCGATCCTCGTGGTGGCCGCCATCCTCGCGGCCGTCTCCGCCTCCGGGGTCGGCGGCCGGCTGACCGACGCGATCGAGGCCGCGATATGCCGCGTCGCCGGAGAGACGTGCGAGGAGGAGGCACCGCCGCGGGGCGAGGACGAGCCTCCACCTTCGACGACCGACAGCGGCCGCGCCCCGCGCGAGATCTACGACAACGACTGCGAGGGCGACGGGGAGCTGCCCGGCGACCTGCTTCGCGAGAACGGCGACGGTCCCACCGGCGATCCAGAGGCGGATGCGGTCTACGACAACATCGGCCGCACCTACGACTACTTCGCGGACACGTTCGAGCGCGAGTCCTACGACGACGACGGCGCGGAGATCATCGCCTCGATCAACTACTGCCAGGAGGCCGGCCAACCGACCTCGAACGCGTACTGGGACGACGACGACCAGCAGATGAAGTTCGGCGACGGCTGGGGCGACTCGCTCGACATCACCGCCCACGAGCTGACGCACGCGATCGACAGCGAGACCGCCGACCTCGAGTACTCCTGTCAGTCCGGCGCGCTCGACGAGTCGATGGCGGACATCTTCGCGTCGAACGTCGACCCCGAGGACTGGGAGATCGGCGAGGACCTCCCCAACGGCGCGCTGCGCGACATGGCCGATCCCGAGAGCTTCGGGGACCCCGCCCACGTCGACGACTTCGACACTCGCGCCAACGACCCAAACGACCCCAACAGCGACTTCGGCGCCGTTCACACCAACAGCAGCATCCCCAACCACGCCTACTACCTGATGGTCCAGGACATCGGACGCGACGCCGCCGAGCAGATCGTCTACCAGGCCTTCACCGAGAAGCTCGAGTCCGACTCGAACTTCGAAGACTTCCGCAGCGCCGCGCTCGAGGCCGCGGAGGAGATCTACGGAGCCGACAGCGCCGAGTACCGCGGCGTCGACGAGTCGTTCGCCGAGGTCGGCCTGGACGGCACCTGGGAGGCGCCCGAGATAGAGGGCTGCTAGGACGAGTGTGCTAGGGCGCCCGCTTGGGGGCGTGGCGGTCGACGATCGCCGACAGCGTCGCGGTGAGCGCGCCCAGCCGCTCGGGCGCCGCGTCCCCGTTGGCGGACACCGTCTCGCCCCGATAGGAGACCTGGTGGATGAAGGTGTCGGGGTCCGGATCGGGGTCGGTGAAGCTCTGGGAACCCAGGTCGGCGAGGTCGGCGCGGGCCACGGCGCGCTCCACCTCCTCGAGCTCCTGGGGCGTGAGCCTGCCGGGGCGCTCGCCGATCCGCTGCGTGGCGAACACCGCCCGGCCATCGGGCTCCACCCTCACGCGCCTCGTGCGCCCGTCGAAGCCGCCGCCGCGCACGTACACGAGCCGACCCTCGAGCGCGGCAGGCTTTTCGCCGCCCCCGTCCGGCTCGTCGTCACCGCCGCAGCCGCCGAGCGCCGCCAGCGCTATCCCCGCGAGCACGATCGCCGTCCGCATCGGATGCAGGGTACCCCGCCGGCATTCAGCGCCGCCGCCTCACTCTTGGACCGGGAGCTGTCTGACCTTGCCCTCAGCGTCGACTGGAAGAGTCCCGTTACCCGCCAGAGCATCAGACACCGAGCCGCCCTCGAGGTATGCCGCCGCGTTCCAGTAGACAGCCGACCCTGCGGCACGCGCCGGGTCGACTGCTCGTCGATCGAGAGCTGCTCCTCGACCTCCTGGGCCAGCTGTCGGAGATAGCCCTCGGCCGCAGCCTGCGCCCGGCCGCGGTCGAACGTCAACCTTCCCCTCCGGACGTGGCTTATGAGCCGCCGTTCGCGAGTTCGGCGAGCAGGCCGTTGACCTTCTCGCGCTCGAAAGGAGCGCCAGGCCCCTCAGCGTGTTGGAGATGGGCCGCGAGCGGGACAAGTGCGGGCTCCGCGGCCTTGACGCGAAACCGCCGAATCAGGGCCATCGCGTCGAAGCGCTTTCCCTCATCGGGCGCGAGGACCCACTCCGAGAGCACCTGGTCGGCAAGGTCGCGTTCCGGGGGGTGGAAGCTGCGATAGAGCGCCTGAAGGCGATCGAGAGCGAGGTACCGCCCGCTCCCGGTAACGACCCATTTCTCGGCGAAGGTCCTCGAGCGTCATGGTTTGAGCCACTCACGATGTCGCGAGTCCCTGATCACGGCAGGGCTACCAAACACGTCTGGCCCTCGGTTTAGGTGCGCACGTGCTGACGTGCGGAGTGTCGTTCCCATACTCGAGATACTCGAATACGCATTGCCGGAAGTCACGAATCAAGAGCGTCGGCGTTCCATCACGGAGCGCAAGCTCGGATGTCGTGCGCTCGACGATCGGCGCGCCCGAGAACGAGAGCAGCAGCTGCTCATCGAGCTCGAGCAACAACCGCTTGGGCCGAGCCGCAAGGAACGTGAGCTGATGATGGTTCTCCATCGGCCGGCCCCCGAACCACCCGTCCGGGAGCAGGAGCCCTGCGACGAGCACCTCATCGAAGAACGCACGGACCGTCGCGGCGAGGTCAGGAGCCATGCCCACGGCTGGATCCATCCGGACTCGCGGGCATCCGCGTCGCCGCTCACGCGGTCCACTGTGAATGGCGGCGACTGGTCTTGCCGATCGTTGCCTCGGTCCCCGGAGTCACTCCGGGACCTCCAACCAGGCAATCTCACCTACCCGAAGCCCTCGATCATCGGCCCGAAGCTCCGCCTCGATCCGGTCGTAGGCTGCCTGCTGCGCGACAGTCGGCACCGCCTGATTTGAGCCAAGCTCAGCGCGGAAGCAGCCCGAGCGCGTTGAGCTCGTCGTGCGCCCAGCCCGGACGAAGCCCTCGCCCGGAGATCGCGGTATCGAACGGATCGACTGACGGACTTGGCTCCACGAATGCAGTCGCCGCCTCTGCCTGCTCGCGCGCCAAGTCGTTTCGGTTGGCGTCGTGCAAAGCTCGAGCCAGGCGCACTCTGATGCTGGGCCAGTCAGGGGCCAGCTTGGATGCCTCGGACAGCAGCTCGACTTGCTCTCGAGGGTTCGGCTCGTCGCCAGCGTTGACCGCTTGGCTGAACTTGATCTCCGCGCGAAGCATCAGAGCTGCGGCCCGAGCAGAGTCCGGCGCAACAACCTTCGACAGCAACTCCAACGCTCGCGCAAGGGCCTCGTCGCTCAGGTCGTGGTGAACCGCACCGTAAGCCCACCAGACACTCGCCCAGGACCGATCCTCACCTAACTCGCCCAGCGCCGCCGCGATCGTCATCGCCCGCTCGGCGCTAAGCGGGTCCTCAAACTCCGTCTCAAAGAGCACCGCAAGCAACTCGTAGACCTCGTTCAAGACCGGCGACTCGGTGTACCTCACGGGACGAACATAGGGACTGCGGGCGACGGCGGCACTGGGGTTCGCCGCGGGGACTCGGTTGGGGTGGCGCGGCTGTCCTCGCGGAGGCGCGCCCGGCGGGCGGGCCGGAGCGGCGATAGCCGCGTGCGCGCCGTCCGCAGGCCCGTCGTGGACGCGGTTCGACCGCCGCCCCAGCTGCCTCACCGCCGCCCGCCTCACGCCCCCGTCCCGCCCCTGCGCCACCGCCCCGGGGTCCCGCCCCGCCACCACCTCAGGGTTGGGGTTTCCGACCACGATCACCACACATCAGAGCTTGCTCGTGGGGGGAGCGTGGTCGGAAACCCCAACCCGCCCGCAGCCGCTTGTAGAGCGGGGAAACCGGGGCGCAGCTACGCACACGAGGTGCGTACCTGAGTGCATGGCGCAGGGCATAGCAGCGACCGGCGGCGGCCCCTCTCGCCGCTACTGATTGACGTCGTCCAGCGCCTGCTGTGCAGGAGCGCGGATCCCCGCCGCCGCGAACGTCCCGTCATCGAGCATCGAGCGCAGACCAACCATCGAGCTGCCGCGACCGATCAAAGGCAGCAGATGCTCGGTGAGCAACGCCAAAAGTTCGTCTTCGCGCTGCGCGTCCGGCATCTCATGCTCGAGGTCCAACAGCTCGCCGATGCGCTGCTCAACGTCAGGCGCCAGGTCCTCGAGCCGGGCGACGATGTGCGCCCAGCCGCTCTTCTTCTCAAAGCCAGCCTCGGTGCCGAACCGATCGAAGCCGCGCTGTACAGCGTTGCGCTCGCTCATGGTCGATCGTAGGTCTCCAGGCGCCGCGTAAACGGCGCGCCCGGATACAGCTCCTCCAGCCCCGGGCATATGCCTCGAGCTGCCGCTGGCCACCAGCGATCGCCCTCGGGTTGTTCGG
Source organism: Thermoleophilaceae bacterium (assembly GCA_030447725.1). GTDB lineage: Bacteria > Actinomycetota > Thermoleophilia > Solirubrobacterales > Thermoleophilaceae > JAAYBF01. The sequence continues at coordinate 102,791 of JAUJOQ010000006.1, read as the reverse complement.
CTTGAGCTCCACCACTTCGCGCATCCGCAAGTTGACCGCATCCGCGCGACGACCACTCGGCAAGGTGAACTCCCGCCGGTCCATCGCCTGACACGGTATCCGGGTTCGCGCGCCACTCCCGACAGCTCTCGCCACGGTCCTCCTGGCCCGCTCGCCGCAGCCGAAAGCGCTCAGTCGTTGCGATCGCTCGCCCGGCGAGGCAGCCCCCAGCCCCCGTTCACATCGGCGACGAGCACGGCAGCACGCTCACGAGCTCGTACTCATAGGAAGGCTCGCCCTTCATGAGGGCGACGAAGACGTAGAAGCCTTCATCTTCACGAAAGCCGTGGGCACGGACAGTGAGCACCTCACCGGTTCGAAGAGCGATCTCCCAGAAGTCGAGATCACTCGTCAGCTCTGGGGCCCTCGAATCCTGGCTCATGGCTGCGGAAGGTTGAGGTAGTCGCGGCCCTTGGCTATGGCTCGGGCGATATCGGGATCACCTTCGACCCGCTTCCTCAGTGACCGCGGTAGACCCTGGAACGCCTCCTCCTCGAAGTCGGACAGCGTAACGATCCAACTGTCGCCGCCCGAGTGCGATCGCCCCCGCGCCGCCCGCGGTGCGCCCTTTGCGGCACGGAATCGGCGGATAGAGGACGACGACGCCCGCGACGAGCCTGCGATCGTCGGTCCGGTGCGCGTCGCGTCGATGCGCGCTTTGGCGGGCGGGGTCGTAGACGCAGATCGGGAGTCGTAGGAGTCGACGCCGGCGGTCCCGGACCCAAGGGTTGGGGCGTCCATCGCCTTCAGCAGATCGCTATTCGCTTCCTGGAAGTGGTGGGCACGAGACTTGCCTGCCGAGAGGAGCGAGGCAGCCGGCTTCGGAACCCGACCGATAGGCGTTGCCCGATCCCGGGGCGGTGGGCTTTGTGGCTGCATTCGCTCCTAGACGAAGCGCCGGAGTAGGCATCTCCACCGAGCAAGGCAGAGACCATGACCGGGAGACCCGGACGCGTGCGCCTCCACCGCCCGTGACAGCAGGCGCGGAAATGCCCATCAGGGCTACGAGGAGCCAGCCTCAGCCTCCGTACGTGGCCGTCAGCGCTCTCATCGCGACATCGCCGGCTCAGCCATCATCGGCTCCTGGCTCGAGAGCATCGCCCGAGATCGGACCGAGGAAGACAGTCTCCCCGGAGTCGTCAACCACCTCGATCTCGTAGGCCTCGCCGTTCCCGTCCAGGAGATCGACCACGGCACCTTGAGTACCGCGGCGCAACCCGAGGTCCGGCAAGTCCTCGCGCAGCCGAACAACCTCGAGCAATTCAAAGATCCGGCTCATCGGGGATACACGGTCGTGAGCCGGGGCGTGACCGACCCTGAGTCGAAAATCCAGCCTGTGCGAACGGTCCCGCTGCCCTTCGGTCCGGTGACCGGGATGTCGACCGTGAAGCGCGATCCGTACTTGTCGACCTTCCCGGGGATCGGCTGATGCTCCATGACGCCCTTGCGGAGCTGCGCCGTCAGGTCGTCCGCATTGCTTCGAGATCGCGCGAGTCGTCGTACCCGCGGAAGGTGCCGCTGTGCGCGTTGGCAGTCGCGGTCGTAGCCGGGTCGGCAGCGTCGTACGCACAATCCACGCCCGCGCCGCCCGTCGGAGTTTCGGACGCGCAAGTAGGCGCGACGACCTGCGTGAACACGGTGGCGCTAGCCCCTGCGTGCGCGGGAGAGCCAAGAGTCCATCCAGGTTGTGTATCGCGTCGTAGCCACGAACCGCGTCGGCCCGCAAGGTGGCTGGCGGGGTCGTAGACGAAGGGGCCGAGTCGTAGCTGTGTGCCAACGACGGAACGAGCGGTGGGCCCGATTCGCTGGCGACTGCGAGTGACGGCGCGATGCACAAGGCCGTGAGCAGCCCGACGAAGAACCCCTCATGAGCCGGATCACTGCGGGTCGCAGGAGAAGGCGTCGATGAGCCCTTCGAGTACGGCGCCCTCCTCCGTCACGTCGTAGTCGGAATCGAAGCCGACCTGGGCCAGACGTTCGGTGAAAGCGCTCTGGAAGCGATCGGCGGTCTCGAGATCAATCGCAAGGCAGACCGATGACGATGCGGTTGCGCGCCGTGCCGAGTCAGCGATCTCGCGAAGGTCGGCTGGCAGGTAAGCGGCGCCGACCAGATGCGCGTCTTGCGCGGGTGACAGCCGGATGAAGGTAGTAGCGCCGGGCACCACGGACTACCTGTTGGCTCCGGCGCTCGATCGCGGGTTGGTGGAAACGATCCTCCCGGTCTGTGGGTTGATGATCACACGCGCATCGCTACCACGATAGACCTTGAACGGCCTACCGAGGTCGTCGACGCCTTCGGTAATCCTGCTCGGGTTCTTGATCGCGTCGAGCAGCGCCTGGGGCTTCACGCCCGCCCGCTTCGCTCCGTCGCCGATGGCCCTGTTGACGCCGTGACGAGTGAATCCAACTATCTCCGTGCCGTCGCTCGCCGTGAACGTTGGCCGCGGCGCGCCCTTTGCGGCCAGCTTGCCCGGCGGGGGCCGCACGTCCGGGGTGGCTTGTTGGACTCGTCGTCGGCGTTCGACGGCTTCCTCGGCGTTTTTCTTGAACAGCTTGGCGGCGTCGTCGCTGGAGCCGATCAGCTTCTTCAGCGCCCCGCCGACGCCGGGCAGCTTCTTCAGCGCGGTGCCGAGCGCCGCGGGGGTCGGCAGGTCGCCCAGCAGCAGCTCCTCGCCGATCGGGGCGACCTTCTCCCCGACGGAGCGCTCGTCGACCAGCGGGTTGGTGTTCGCTGCCACCTCGTCGCCGTCGCTGTCGCCGTCGCCGTCGGTGTCGATCACCTCCGGGTCGGTGCCGTGGCGCAGGACCTCCTCGCGGTCGGTGAGCCCGTCGGTGCGCCCGCCCAGGCCATCGATGTCGGCGTCGGCGTCATCGGGCGGCGTGCCCGCCGCGAGCTCCTGCGCGTCGGTGAGCCCGTCGTCGTCCTCGTCGGCCTTCAACGGGTCGAAGTCCTCACCACCGTTGGGAGCGGAGCGCACCTCGCGCCCGTCGTCGAGCCCGTCGCCGTCGCTGTCGGGCTCGAGCGGATCGGTGCGCCGCTCGACCTCCTCCCCATCGAAGAGCCCGTCGGAGTCCGAATCGGCCTTGGCCGGGCGCGTGCCGCGGCGACGCTCCTCGCGATCGGAGAGCCCGTCGCCGTCCTGGTCGCGCGCCCGCGTGCGCTCGAGCTCGGCCTTCGGCGTCGGCTTGCCGCAGTCGGGATCGTCCTTGAGCACACGGCAGACCTCGGCGGCCACCCCGTCAGCGATCTGGCCGTCGATGTCCGAGGCCGCGATCACGCCGATCATCGCCGCCACCACCAAGATCACACCAAGGAACTCCGCCGCCGTCTGACCGCACTCGGCCCGCAGGCGCCCGCTCACTCCGCCGACCCCCCGCAGCGCGAGAGCCCGTACCGAGTCGCCACCTGGCCTGCGAGCTTGACGCTCGTCTCGCGCCGCGAGCGGTGCGCGCTCGCAGCCAGGTCGTTGTCCTCCTCCGCCGCCACCGCCAGATCACGCTGAGCGTCCAGCACCCCCCGCGCGAGACGCACGTAGGCGCGCAGATAACGCTCGGAGCCGTCCCGCGGAACCGGCACCGCCTCGATCTCGGCCAGCCCGCTCTCGGTCTCCTCGAACACCCGCTCCTGCCAGGTGAGGAACCGAGCCAGCTCGGCCCCGGTGCGTAGCGGCGGCTCGGGCCCGACCGCCTCCACGCGCTCCAACATCTGATCGCAGATCCCCTCGATCCGTTCGATCGCCGCGGGCTTGGACAGCTCCTCCAGCGGCTCCTCGCCACCACCGCAGCCAGTCACGAACAGCGCCAGCATCGCCCCCGCGGTACCCAGCCACTTCGCGATCGCCTGCGCGCGCCGCTCGACTCCGAGCTTCACGTAGACATTGTGCACATGGTTCTTCACCGTCTTCTCGGACACCACCAGCTCATCGGCGATCTGGCGGTTGGAGTGCCCCTTCACGACCAGCTGCATCACCTCGCGCTCGCGCGCGGTCAGCTCGTAGGGGTCCCCGTCCGACCGACCTCCCCCGCCGTGGCGGACGGCGTCGAAGACGATCGGCGCCACCGTCGGCGAGACCACCGTCCGCCCCGCGGCCACGTCGCGCACCGCCCGCTCGAGCTCCTCCGCCTCAAAGCGCCCGTGCACCAGGTACCCCAGCGCGCCGGCCTTGATCGCGCCGGTCACCTGCTGCTCCTCGCGCCCGTAGGTCAGCATCATCACCTTGAAGTCGCCGCTCAGCCGGCCCGCCGCCTCCACCCCGTCCATCACCGGCATCCGGATGTCCAGCAACACCACGTCGGGGCTGAGCTCGCGCGCCCTCTCGACCGCCTCCCTGCCCGTCGACGCCTCGCCGACCACCTCGATGTCGTCGGCGCTCGCCTCCAGCAGAGCCGCCACCCCATGCCGGATCACCGCGTTGTCATCGGCGATCAGAACGCGGATCACGGCCCGCCGATCGTAGACGCTGGTGGTTGCGCACCGTCTTCGGCGGGTACGGTGACGATCACGGTGGTCCCGCGACCGGGGCCCCCCGCCAGCTCCGCGCTGCCACCCAGCCGGTGCGCGCGCTCGGCGATGCCGACCAGGCCGAAGTGCCCCGCGGGCTCGAGCTCTGACAGGTCATGCCCAGTCCGCGTGCCCACACCATCGTCGCTCACCGACAACCTCAGGCCTCCGCCGGGACTCTCCAGCTGAACCCTCACCGAGCGGGCGCCGGCGTGGCGCCGCACGTTCTCCAGCGCCTCCCTGAGGATGCGGAAGAGCTCGTAGCGGACGGCGGGGGAGCGCACCTGCACGCCGTCCGCGTCGACCGACACCGGCGTACCGGTGACGTGCGACCAGCTCGCGGCATACTCGCGCACGGCGTCCTCCAGCGACGCTTCGAGCTGGTCGGCGCGCAGGTCGGTGATCAGCTCGCGGGCCTCCTCGGCGGCGCGCTCGGCCGCGTCCGAAAGCACCCGGGCGTCGGCCGCGGCGGCCGCCGGATCGCGTTCCACGCGTTTGGCCAGGGCCGTCGCCGTCAGCGAGATCCCGTGCAGCGTCTTGGCGAGCGAGTCGTGCATCTCGCGCGCCACCCGGGAGCGCTCCTCGCTGGTGGCGGCGGTGAGCGCCGCGCCCGCCAGCCCCTCCTCGACGCGCGCCTGGCGCTCCACGACACGGCGCAGCGCAGCGCCGGCGGCCGCGGTGACCGGGTACAGGGCCGGCAGACCGAACAGCTCCTGAAAGCCCTCCGCCGGAGCCCCGGCGGAGTCGCGTAGCGCCAGCACGCCGGCATACCCGGCCAGCCCGAGAACCGAGAAGAACGCGGCCCCCGGCCACGAGTACGCAACGCCGGCGATGGCCGTGATGGCGAGGGTGTAGTAGAGAAACGGGCTCTGGGGGCCGGCGAGGAGCAGCACCGACAGCGCGAGGACCAGGTCGGCGGCGAGGATGCTCGGGTGGCGCAGCAGGTGGGGCTCGAGCCGGGTCCAGTAGCGCAGCGCCATATACGACGCCAGCGCGGCGACCACCAGCGCCACGCTGAGGATCGGCGCCTCCCCCCCGCGCAGAGGGATGTAGATGATCGTGACGAGCAGGGCCAGCAGCCGGAAGGCCAGCAGCAGGCGGCAGAGCTCGCCGATGCGCGCCGCCGACCGGTCAGTCGCCAAGCGTGTTCCCGATGTTGCTGCCGATGCCAGCGAACAGGGCGGCGAGAATCAGCATCATCGCGGCGGGGACGATCAGGGTCGTGACGATGATGCTGACCCGTGGCCCGGCGCGCTGGGCCCGGCGGCGGGCGCGCTGGTGCGCGGTCTTGCGCATCTCGCGGGCCTGGTCGAGCAGCGCGTCGCGCAGCGGCACCCCGAGCTCCTCCGCCTGGAGCACCGAGGTCACGAACTGGGCCAGGAACTCCGAGTCGTTGCGGTCTCGCATGGACTCGAACGCCTCGCGCCGGCCCGAGCCCAGATCGATCTGATGGAGGGTGGCGAGCATCTCCTCGGCCACGGGGCCGCCGACGCCCTCCGCCACCCTGCGCAGCGCGGGCCGAAAGCCCACCCCCGCGCTCACGCTCACCGCGAGCACGTCGAGGAAGTCGGGCAAGTCGCGATCCAGGCGCGCCTGACGCCGGCGGGCCCGGCCCGCGAGCCAGGTGTCGGGGGCGCTCCACCCGGCCACCGCGTACAGGATCGGCCATAGGGGGTTGCCGCTGCCGAGCATGAGCATCAGTCCCGCCCCGCCGAGCACCGCGGTGAGCGCCGCCTTGCGCGCCGCGAACTGGCGCGCGGTCATGCCATAGGGGCGCCCGGCGGTGGTGAGGCGGCGGTTTGACCGCTCGAGGCGGTCCGGGCCGAGCATCCTGGCCACGGAGGGCTCGAGACGGATCGCCAGGGCGTCGAGCGCGGCGAGCAGGGCCCCGGTGCGGGGCCCCCCCTCCTCCTCGGCGGGGCGCGCCCGTTCGAGCCGCCTCGCGGGGCCCACGTCGCGGATCAGGAGGATCCCGCGCAGGCCCACCGCCAGGCAGGCTACGAGCCCGAGCGCCGGAACGAAGGGGCTCACGTCTCCACCTGTGTCACCCGCCGGACCAGCAGCAGGCCGATCGTGTACAGGATCCCCGCGACCACGAAGACGGCGATCCCGGCCGCGGAGGCAAGCATGCGGTCGATCACCCCGGGACTTATCGCGTTCAGCAGGAACACCGTGCCGACCCCCATGAAGGCCACCACGTAGGCGGTGAACACCGGTCCGGCCATCAACGTGCGGACCTCGCGCATCAGGTCCTTGCGCTGCTCGAGCGTCTCCGACAGGCCCTGCAGAGCGCTCACCACATCACCCCCGCTGCGCTGCTGGATCACCAGCGTGCCCACCAGCACGCCCAGCTCCCGCGAGGGCACCCGGTCGCGAAGGCGCTCGAGCGCCAGCTCGAGCGACTGACCAATGCGCATCTGCTCGAGCACCACCCGCACCTCCGACCGCGCCGGCTCGCCGATCTCGTCGCGCGCGCGCTCGATCGCGCCCGCGATCGAGAGCCCCGCCGAGGCGCCGTTGGACAGCAGCTGGGCGAGCTCGGGCAGCTGGGCGACGAAGGCCTCGCGGCGCTTACGCCGCTTCCACTCGATCCACCCCCACACTCCGCGCACGCAGCCCGCCGCCACGAGCGCCGACAGCCAGACGGGGAAGAAGACCGAGCCGACGAGATAGCCCGCGGCACCCGCGCCGGCCGCGATCAAAATCAGCTCATGAGGAGGCAGGTCGAGCCCCGCGGTGGCCAGCGGCGCCACAACCAGGCGCCGGCCGAGCGCAGACGACCGGATGCGGCCGTCCAGCCGCCGCCTCAGGCGCTGCAGCCGCCTCTCTCCCGGCAGCGCCGCCGCCCGCTCCGTGAGGTCGGCCACCCGCGCGGAGGCCGACAACAGCTGCCAGAGCCCGGCCAGCACCAGCCCGAAGGTGGCGAGCAGGGCAAGCAGGCCGATCGAGGCGGAGTCCATCAGGAGCCCTCGGAGTCGCGTTCGGCTCGGCTGCGGGTGGCCGCCGCTACGGCGGCCGCGGGGAGAGTCTCCTGGCCCTCCGCCTCGCGCTCGGGCGCGTCCTCGCGCTTGCCCTCGAACGCGGCGGGCAGATGCTCGCCGGCGAACATCAGCGCGCGCCGCAGCGCGTCGGGCAGCGGATAGTGCTCGAAGCGGCCCGAGACCTCGCGCTCGGGCCCGATCGGCTCGGACTGAAAGCGCGCAATGGTCTGTAGCTTGAACGCTCCGCGCCGCGGTGAGGCCAGCCCCGCGACCTCCACGATCCGGCGCCGCCCGTCGGGCCCTCGCTCGAGCTGCACGATCACGTGGACGGCGCCGCGTATCTGCTGGCGTACGGCCTCGAAGGGGATCATCACGTCGCTCATGGAGGCCAGCGTCTCGAGCCGCACGACCGCGTCCTCCGCGGAGTTGGCGTGCACGGTGACGAGCGAGCCGTCGTGGCCCGTGTTCATCGCCTGGAGCATGTCGAGGGTCTCCGGCCCGCGGACCTCTCCGACGATGATGCGGTCAGGCCTCATCCGCAGGCTGTTGCGCACCAGGTCGCGGATTCGCACCTCGCCGCGGCCCTCCACGTTGGCCGGCCTCGCTTCCAGCGAGATCACGTGCGGCTGCTGGAGCTGCAGCTCGGCGCTGTCCTCCACGGTGATGATCCGCTCCCGCCCCGGGATGAACCCCGAGAGGGCGTTCAGGAGCGTGGTCTTGCCCGCGCCCGTCCCGCCGGAGATCACCATGCTCAGGCGGCCGCGGACGCACGCCTCGAGCAGGGCGGCCAGGTCCCGGTCGAGGGTGCCGACTTCGGTGAGCTGATCGATCGTGTACGGCTTGGGGAAGCGCCGGATCGTGATGATCGGCCCCTTGAGCGACAGCGGCGGGATGATCACGTTCACCCGCTCGCCACCGGGCAGGCGCGCGTCGACCATCGGGCTCGACTCGTCCACCCGCCGGTTCACCGTCGAGACGATCCGGTCGATCGTCTGGTAGAGCTGCTCCTCGCCCGCGAAGGCGGAGTCCACGCGCTCGAGCCTGCCGGCGCGCTCGATCCACACGTCGTCGGGGCCGTTGACCATGATCTCGGTCACCGACTCGTCGCCGAGCAGCGGCTCGAGCACGCCGAGGCCGAGCGCCTCGTCGACCACCCGCCGCACCAGCGCCCGGCGCTGTTCGTCGCCCAGGACCGGCCCGTCCTCCCTGAGCATGCGGTGCACGATCCGCTCGAGGCGCGCCCGGCGCTGCGTGGGGTTGAGCTGCAGCAGCTCCGCCAAGTCGACCTCTTCGACGAGGCGGCTGCGCAGCATGCCCGCGCCGTCACGCTCCACGACCTCGGGCTTGGCGACGCCGCTCCCGCGTGCGCGCTCTATCCGGTCTCTCAGCGCCACGCGGGCCTCATGGCGAGGGCAGCTCCGCGTCGCGCTCGACGGTCAGCTCGCTGCTGCTCACACCGGGCGCGACGATCGGCACGCGCACGCGCACGGTCGCCTTGTCGCCATCCACCTCGATCTTCGCCCCCTTCTCGAGGCCGAACGAGAGCGAGTCCTTGGCGGCGTCCTCGCCGTCATCGCCCAACCCCGCGGCCCGGCTGGCGTTGCGGGCCGCGTTCTCGGCGGAGTTGACCGCGTAGCCGGCCAGGAGGAGCTGCCAGACCAGCAGGGCGGCGATGAGCAGGAGCGGGAGCATGCCGAGCAGCTCCACCGACACCTGCCCCCGCTCTCCCCCGAAGCCGCGCCGGCGCGAGATGTCAGCCATCCTCGTCGACCGTGCCCTCACGCGCCCTGAGGGCGAACGGCGCGCTCAACCCCGGCACGACTACGGGCACGTCCATGCGCACCTCGACGCGCTCGTCGCCGGTCCTGACCTCCGTGTCGTCGCGCCACGCCCCCGGCACGTCGGCGAGGGCGGCGGCCTCCGCCTCCTCGCCCACGGCCATCGCGCGCGCGCCCTCGCGGGCCGCATGGTCGGCCAGCACAAAGGTGTAGCCCACCAGCGCGATCTGCCACAGCAGCAGCAGCACGGTGGTGATCAGGGCGGTCATCCCTACCAGCTCCGCGGTCACCTGGCCGGCCTCGGAGCGCAGGAGCGAGCGCCGGCCCTGGCGCTGCTCTTCGACCAGGCCCATCTCGACCGCCAGGTCAGCCAGCGCCGAGCGCAGCGCGCCGTCGGCCAGGCGGGCCGGCACGCCGGTGTTCACGGCCGCTTCGAGCGCGCGGAAGTCGGCGGGGACGGTGGTGTCGAGCAGCGGCGCGAGCAGGATGCGGCGCGCCAGGTCGGGCTGGACCTCGCTGCGCCGGCTGGCGCGGTTGAGCACGGTGAGGGTGTTCTGCTCGTCGCGGACCTGCAGGCGCTTCCACAGCATCAGCAGCCGGTTGGCCGCCCGCAGAGCGGGCACGTCCGGGGTGGTCACCACCAGCGCCTCGTCGGCCAGCTCGACCGCCACGGCGGTGGCGTCGTTGACCACCGTGCCGAGGTCGATCACGACCACCTCGAAGGCGAACTTCACCGCGCCCATCAGCCCCCGCGCACGCTCGGCGCCGATCTCCTCGGCGGACTCGCCATCCTCCGGGCTCAGGAGGATGCTGAGCCCCGATTCGTGGCGGTAGAGCGCCTCCATCAGCTGGGCGCCGGAGACCTCGGCGGCGACGTCGATCAGATCGGTCAGGCTCCTCCCCTGCGGGATGTCGAAGATGCCGCGCACGTCGCCCGCCTGGAGGTCGAAGTCCACCAGGCAGGTGCTGCGGCCGGCCTGGGCGGACGACAGCGCCAGGTGGGTCGCCAGCGTCGTGGCGCCCACGCCGCCCTTCGCCCCGGCCACCGCGATCGTGGCTCCGCCCACGCGCTCGGCGGACTCTCCCTCCAGCTTGGTCTGGGTGGCCCGAGCGAGATCGGCGGCGGAGTTGACGCTGGTGCGCAGCTCATCAAGGGAGAGCGGGCGGGTGACCACGTCGCGCGCGCCGGCCTGGATCGCCGAGCGCAGCAGCTCCGGGGGCGCCTCCTCCACCAGCAGCACGAAGGCGGCGTTGGGGAAGCTCGTGGTGAGGTCGCGCGCCAGCTCCATCACCGGCAGCGGCGCAATGCCCTCGTGCAGCAGCACCACGTCGATCGCCTCGCGACCCAGCGCCGCGGAGACGGCCCCGACGTCCACGGCGGCCTGCACGATCTCGAGATCGGGGTCTTCGCGGGCGAGGTCGGTGACCTCGCCTGCCAGGTCTGGATCGGCGACCGCCAGCAGGATCCGGACGCTCACGGGCCGCCCTGACTTGCGCCAGGCAGCTCGAACTCGCGGCGCCGGGGCGCCACCCGCCCGCTCTCGTCGGGGCGCACCAGCGCCAGGCGAACCTCGGCCGCGAAGCTCTCGGCGTAGGTGAGAACCAGCGCCTCACGGGTCGAGAGCGCGAAGGTCACCGGCACGACCTGCTGCTCCTGGGGGGTGGGGCCGGTCACCTCCCGGGTGCGCTGGACTCCGACGTCGATCACCCGCGCTCCTGTCACGAGGAACTGGGCCTTGGGCGCCACTCCCTCGTCGCCCTCGAAGGTGGCGACGATGTCCACGATGGCGCCAGAGCCCACCTTCCCCGCCACCCCGGTCTCGGCGTCGATCAAGATCGCGATCTCCCGCTGGCCCGGCTCGAGGTCTGGCTCGGGCACCAGCATGTCGCGCTGCACCAGCGATCCGCGCTTCAGATCCGTGGCGGGCACCTGGCCGACCAGCTCGGAGCGGTCGCGCACAGAGGTCTCGGGCACCCAGCGCCGCGGCATTCGATGCTCCTCGAGCTGGGTCTCCTGGAGGGGCCGATAGGCGTTCGCCTCCTCCTTCACCCGCAGCACGGTCACATAGGGCTCGACCTGGGAGCGGACGTCGGAGACGTAGCCGGCGATGGAGAGGAACACGACGATCGCCCCCACCGTCGCCAGCACCAGCATGAGGACGCCCCTGCGCTGGCGTGGGTTCACGCGCCCGCCGGGCTGCTCGTGAACAAGCCGTCCCTTCGCATCGTCAGCACCGGTCCGCCCTCTCGTTCTTTGCGCCGCCCCGCCGTCGGGTCGAGCGCGGTCGCCACCTGGGCAATGTAGTCCCCCTCCCGCCCACGTCAAGGTTGCTGCGGACCGGGTCAGGCATCATCGTCGGTATGGCGGCCGTGCCCAACATGGAAGCTCGCCCATCGACCGGGGGGACCACCGTGGTCGGCCTCGGCGTGAGAGCGGACTCCCTCGTCGAAGGCCAGGGGCCCGTCGAGAGCTTCCTGGACCCGTTCGAGCGCGACGACGACGAATCTCTCGTCGAACAGCTCGGTCCCCTGCTCGAGTCCGGACGTCACGTTGTGGCGATCCATCCGCGCTGGTTTGCGTCGGCGTCCCGGCTGCGCCTCGAGATGGCCGATTGCCTGCTGGGCCGCCCGCGCCTGGCGCTGTATGAGACCTCACTCCCGCCGCTCGCCGGAGGCGTGCTGGCCGCGCTGGCCTCTGCACTGTCCATTCGACTCGGCTCACCCGGCCTGACCCACGCGGCCCTTCCCGACTTGGAGGAGCAGCTGCACCGTTTCGCCTGGCTGGGCAGCGTGAAGGGCCTCGAGGAGCCGTCCCCGCGGCTCATCCAGCACGCCACCTCCTGGTGGCCCTGGACGAAGTTCGCCGTCTCCTCCTGGCCGCAGCCCGCGGTCCGGCGCCTGACCAAGCAGGACCGCGGCGTGCCGCTGCCCGAGCTGGCGGGCCCGCACGGGCTCGCTTTCTCGATACATGAGGGCGACCCCGCCTGGGTCACCGCCACCCTCGCGCCCGCGCTCGGGCTGGAGCCGGCGGAGGTTGCGGCGACGCCCCACGGGCCCGCCTGGTGGGGCACGGACCGCCTCGTGGAGGCCGTGGCCTACCCGACCGACATGGCAGCGCTCGCGGCCCGGCTCGGAGCCGCGCTGGAGGCCCGGACCTGCGGCTGGTGCGGCGAGCTCGTAGCTGCCGAGCCATGCCCCTTCTGCGGAGCCACCGAACATGGGACCGGCCCCCCGGTCGCGTGAGCCGCATGGAGGAGGAGACCCGCGAGGAGCGTCGGAACGGCGGAGAGCGCGAGAGCCGTGGCGAGCGCCACCCCCGCATGCGCGCCCGCGCCCCCGGTGGCGAGCTCGTCGACCTGCTGCTCGCCGAGGGAGCGCGCGCACGGATGGTCGGCCTCCTCGGCCGCGACGGGCTGCCGCCGCGCACGGGCCTGCTCATCCCGCGGTGTGACTCGGTGCACACCGTGGGCATGCGCTTCGCGATCGACGTCGCCTTCGTACGGTGGCCCGCGACGGCCGGGCGGGTCGACGTGCTCGCGGTGACGCCCCAGCTGCGCCCGTGGCGCTTGGCCCGCATCCGCCGGCGTGGCCGTGGGCTGGCGAGGAAGCAGGTCGCGGCGCTCGAGCTGGCAGCCGGTCAGGCAGCCGAGCTCGGCCTCGAGGCGGGGGCGGCCCTGGAGCTCCGCGACGGGGCCGCCGGCTGATCGGCCGGCGAGCCGACGAGGGGCCCGGGTCGCCGGCGGGCTGGACCCCCAGAAGGCCGGCTATCGAAGCGTTCCGCGCACGGCCCGGATCGCGTCGTAGTCGGCGTCGCGCACCGTCTCCCAGCGCTCCACGAGGCTCTGCCTCAGGGCAGGTGCCCCGGACCCGATGGCCACGACCGCTGCGCGCACGGCGTCTCGCTCCTCTCGGGACAGGGCAGGCCCGGCCACCAGCGGCTGGATCGGCACCGGCCCGATCGCGGCCACCACTCGCAGCGCGGACCCCAGGGACGGGTCGTCGGCGGCAAGGGCGTCGAGCAGGTGCGAGTCGATCGCCGCCGTATCCACCTGACCCGCCAGAACCTGCCGCAGCGACTCGACGTGGCTTCCGGTCGGATGCGAGGCACCGAAGAAGTCCTCCCCAAGGCCACGGCGCGCGAGCTCGCCGGCCATGGAGTTGTGCCCGGAGTGAGACTCAGGCTCGTTGTAGCCGAACCGCAGGCCCAGGAGATCGTCGAAGACGCGGACGGGGCTGTCGGCACGGACCACGACATCTGAGAAGTAGACCGGCCGGCCCCCATAGCGAGACCCGATCGGCACCGGTGCGGCCAGGGGCTCCACCGCGTCGCCGGCCTCCTCGCGCAGGTCGACGTAGGGCAGACCGCACACAAAAGCGCCGTCCAGCCTGCCGTCGAGCAGATCCCCGAAGGAGTCGCTCGACACCAGGCGCGTCTCTGCGCCCAGGGCGGCCCCGACCGCTGCGGTCGTGTGCTCATAGAGCGGCCCCAACCGCGGGGAGAGGAAGCTCGCGAAGGTCAGGCGGCGGCGCAAGGGTCGCCGCTCAGCCCGAAAGCTGGATCAAGCCCCAGGTGACCAGCGCGGTGAGCGCGCCGCCGGCGAGGATGGCGCCGGTCAGCCAGGCGGCCCGGCGGCGTTGCGCTCCCGGCGCCTCGGCGGGTCGCTCCCGGGGAGCCATGTCCGCCTGGAGGAGCACTTCGCGCGCCGCCTCGGCTCCGGCCTCGGGCACCAGCACGTCACGCGGCCCGGCAGCGAGCATGTCTGGCACGTCGAAGCCGGCGGCCCGGCGCAGGAGGCTCGGCACGCCCTCCTCCAGCAGCATTCCCTGAATCAGCTCCGCCTCGGCTTGGTGGCGCCCGCCGGCCACGCGCACCAGCCTGCCCTCGGTGTAGCGCGGATCGATCTTGCGGGCGCGGTCATGGGCCTCGTCGCGTCGCGACTCCGCCGGGTCCGAACCCACGTAGACCAGCGGCATCCCGCACGAAGCGCAGAAGCGCTCGTCGAGCCCGAAGCGCTCGGCGCACGAGGGGCAGGCCAGCGGCTCGGCTTCGTGGGCGCTCACCCGACCTCGATCTCCTCTTCGTCGACGTTGCCTCCGACGATCCGCCAGGCGCGCACGTCGGGCGCCTCGTCGTCGGCCAACGAGACGATCAGGTACGTGTACTCGGGGTACTCGGCCAGGTTGATGTCGGTCTGGGACGGCTCGGCCGGGCTGCGGGGATGCGAGTGGTAGATGCCCACGTCGTGGCCGTCCTCGGCGGCGTTGAATGCGGCGAGCAGGCTTTTCGGGTCGAGTGAGTAGCCATACGGGGACGCGCGCTCGTTCTCCGATCTGTGCACCTCGGCCACCACCCCGTCGCGGCCGCGGACCCAGCCACAGCACTCGTTCGGGGCGTCCTCGCGTGCGTGGTCCACGAGGTTTTCCCACTGGTCCCTGGTCATCTTCACCCGCCGGAGCCTACGCATGGCCGGACGGGTGATCCGAACGAGGGCCGGAGCGCGAATGGATTGCAGGATGTCAACCAAGCGCACATTTGCCACCGGCCTAGCCCTCCTCGCCCTCGCGGTAGGTGGATGTGGAGGCGACGATGAGGCGGACACGGGGTCCCAGGCCTCCGGCGGCGGAGCGGCGGAGGCCAAGGCGAAGGTCGACATCGAGGACTTCAAGTTCATCCCGCAGACCGTGAACGTCAAGGCCGGCGGCACGGTCACGTTCGCCAACTCGGACACGGCCAAGCACAACGCCCAGACCGACAGCGACGCCGACGGGGCCTTCCAGAGCAAAGACCTTCTGGAGGGAGACTCGGACGCCGTGACCTTCGACGAGCCCGGGAGCTACGACTACTACTGCGTCTACCACCGTTTCATGACCGGAACGGTGGAGGTTTCGCAGTAGGCGCGCTAGCCTGACCGTTATGGAGTTCGCCTTCCTGTCCCCCTCACCGATGGAGCTCGCCGTGATCGCCGTGATCGCTCTGCTGGTGCTGGGCCCGAGCCGCCTCCCCGAGGCTGCCCGCTCGCTCGGAAAGGGAATGAAGGAGATGCGCGACTCCTTCTCCGGGGCGATGGACCGCGACGACGATGACGACGACCGGCGCCTCGTCGAGGACGACGACGACTACCACGACGACGAAGCGGAGTTCTACGCGCCCGGTGACGAGATCGACGAGGACCCGGAGCTAGCCTCCGACGACGGGCCGGCCGCGAAGGCCGACGGCGCGGACCCGGACGCCAAGGCCGAGCCCGCCGTCAAGACTTCCTAGCGGCCGGCGCTCGCTACCAGAAGCTGGCGTGCTCGAGGGTGCCGTCCGCCTCGAGCTCTTCGATGCTCTTGGTGTAGACCCCTGAGCTGAGGTACTTCCAGCCGTCGTCGCACACGACGAAGACCACGTTGCCCTCGTCCAGCTCGTTGGCCACCCGTACGGCGATGGACGCGATCGCTCCGCTCGAAACGCCCACGAAGAGACCTTCCTCGGCCAGCAGCTTCTTGGTCCATACCACCGAGTCGCGGTTGGACACGAAGATCTTCCGGTCGAGCAGAGAGAGGTCGATGATCGGCGGGATGAATCCATCGTCAAGCGAGCGCAGGCCCTGCACCATCTCGCCCTGCAGCGGCTCGGCGGCGACGATCGACGTGTTCTCGTCGTGCTCCTTGAAGCGGCGCCCGTTGCCCATCAGCGTGCCGCCGGTGCCGAGCCCGGCCACGAAGGCGGTCACCTCGTCCAGCTCCTCGAGGATCTCCGGCGCGGTGCCGTAGTAGTGGGTGTCGGGGTTGGCCTGGTTGCCGTACTGGTAGGGCATGTAGTAGGAGGAGTCTGCCTCGGCCATGTCGAGCGCCTTGGCCACCGCCCCGTTGGAGCCCTGCTCGCCGGGCGAGTACTCGATCTCGGCGCCGTACATGCGCAGGAGCTGGGTGCGCTCCTCGGTCACGTTGTCGGGCATCACGACCTTCAACGGGTAGCCCTTGCGGCTGCAGATCATCGCCAGCGAGATACCGGTGTTGCCCGAGGTGGGCTCGAGGATGGTCTGGCCAGGAGCGATCGCGCCCTTCTCCTCGGCGTCCTCGATCATCGCACGGGCCACCCGGTCCTTGACGGATCCGGTGGGGTTGTAGGACTCGAGCTTGGCGTAGATCCGTACGCCGGGCTTGGGCGAGAGGCGCTTGAGCTCGACAAGCGGCGTATTGCCGATCGCGCGCACGATGTCGCCGTACTTCCCGCCGCACGGCCGGGTGTCGAGGGACGGGGGAACCATCGCTTCAGAAAGTGTAGTGCCCGAAGCCGAGCGGGCCAACCGTCGGGACGCGCCAAGCCGGCGCGGCACTCGCTCGACGCCTGGGGACGCCACCCCGGGGGCGAATCGGAAGATCCGGTCGACTTGACCCGGATATGCGGGGTCAACCCGACCGGATCCGACGTTCAGTCGCGGACTTCTGCTGGCCCGCCCCGCGGGTGATCGTCGCGAAACCGACGGCTACGCCGCTCACAGCCGCCCTGCTGGCTTCGAGCGCGACCACGAGCGCGACGCCCACCTCCGCGACGCCGACCATGCGGTCCTGCGGTTCACATACAGGCAGGTCACCGACAGACCCGGCTGGGTCGCCGCCAAGGTACGCCGCGAGCTGGCCGAGCGGGGTCTGCCTACAAGGGGGGCGAGAAGCGACCGCCGGAGCGCTTGACCCCACATGAGCTCAAGAGCCTTCTCAGCCACCCTCCTCTGTGCCCTCGCCGGCCTGCCGGCGGTCGCCCACGCGCAGCCTCCTCCCTACGGATCCGGGGCCCCGGCATGGAGCGCGCCGCCGGATTGGACCGCCGTCCTGCCGGCCGACGGCGGCCGCGTGCAGCGCCCGCCGGGGCTGACGGACATCGACGCCTGGCTCCTGAACAGCGAAGGGCACGCGGTCTACCGGCTGCGCCAGCGCCCCGCCCGCCGATGCTTCACTCGCCCCCGGGGCCGTCGCTGCCTCGTGCGCTATTCCGAGCGGTCGTTCGCCACGGGCTACGACACGACCCGGTACGGGGCCCGGGTGTACGGGTGGGCGCGGTGAGGTGGCATCGCTGCCGAACGCAGGCTCAGCGGCCGCCGGCCATGGCCGGCAGGATCACCAGCGTGTCCTCGCCCTTGACCGCCGTCTCGAGACCGTCCAGCACTCGCACATCCTCGTCGTTGAGATAGACGTTGACGTAGCGGTTGAGCGCCCCGTCATCGCCGAAGAGCTGCCCCTTGGTTTCGGGGTGCTGGTCGGCGAGCGAGCTGAGCACTTCGCCGACGCTGCCCCCGTCGGCCGAGACCTCCCTCTCGCCGCCCGTGGCGGCGCGAAGGACGGGTGGGATCTTGACGGTGCTCACAGCGCGGGAGAGCCTAGCCTGCTGCCGCGCAGAACGCCTCATAGTCGGGGAACACGCCCATCTCCTCGTCCGAGATCTCCCCGGGATCGCGAGAGCAGATCGGACAGTCAGGGTCGCGACGCAGCTTGAGGTTCGTGAAGGTGGTGCCCAGCGCCTCGTAGAGCAGCAGACGGCCGATCAGCGGCTCACCGGAACCGGTCACGAGCTTCACGACCTCGATCGCCTGCAGCACGCCCATGATCCCCGGCAGCGCGCCGAGCACTCCGTTGGCCCCACACGACGGCGCCAGCTCGGCCGGCGGAGGCGTGGGGTAGAGGCAGCGGTAGCAGGGTCCTTCGTAGGGCGCGAACACCGACAGTTGCCCGTCGAAGCCGAGGATGGAAGCCGAGACCACGGGAATCTTCAGGCGCACGCTGGCGTCGTTGAGGAGGTAGCGCGTGGGGAAGTTGTCCACGCCGTCGACGATCACGTCGTAGCCCTCGATGATCTCCAAGATGTTCGAGGCATCCAGGCGGGTCTGGTACTTGACCACCTCGACGCCCGGGTTGATGTCGTGGATGCCCTGCTCGGCCGAGTCGACCTTCGGCATGCCGATCCGCTCGTTGGTGTGGATCACCTGTCGCTGGAGGTTGGAGAGGTCGACCACATCGTCGTCGACGATGCCCATCGTCCCGACGCCCGCCGCGGCGAGGTAGAGCGCGGTGGGCGAACCGAGCCCGCCCGCTCCGAGCAGCAGCACCTTCGCGTCGAGCAACTTCATCTGGCCGTCGAAGCCGATCTCGGGCACGAGCAGGTGGCGTGAGTAGCGCTCGCGCTGCTCCGCGGTGAGGCTGCGGGGCACCTCGACTTCATAGCCGCGGTCCTTCCAGAGGGTGATCCCGCCGGTCATCGACTCGACCTTCTCGTAGCCGAGCTCCTCCTGAAGCGTGCGGGCGGCAAGGGCGGAGCGGTTGCCCGAAGCGCAGTAGAGAATAAGGCGGGCGGACTTGTCGCCCGCCTTACCCTCGATGCGCGACTCGAGGTGGCCCCGCGGCACGTGCTTGGCGCCCGGGACGTGGGACTGCTCGAACTCCTGCTGCTCGCGCACGTCGACCACGACAGTGCCGTTGCGGTCAGGAAGCAGATCGTGCACCTCCCGCGGGTCCACTTCGGTGATCTGCTCCTTCGCGCGACGGATCAGCTCTGCTCCGGAAGCCATACTTCAGAAAGGATAGCGACCCCCATTCGCGGTAGTGGGTCAGTAACTGACCCACTACCCCATTCGCGGCCTTGCCAGGCAGCGCCCGGCGCCCCGGAACGGCCCGGGGCGCCCGAATGGGCGCCCCGGCTCAATCCCTTTGCGTCCCAGACCTTCAGTCGGAAGCTCGATGGGCTGTGCGGCCCGAAGCCTTTCCTTACAAGAAGTGTCGCCCACCGGCTCTTCTGCCGATATGGGGTCTGCACCCCATCTTTGCGGAGGGGGCCAATCAGAGCACCCCGCAGGACGCGAGCGACACAGATGAGACCACGCCACGATTCCCTGATCGGTCAAGTGGTGGCCGCGAACGTCGTCCTGGTCACGCTCACCCTCGTCGCGGCCGGCCTCGTGGGCGGCCTCGACCACTCCTCCGACGACCGCTGGCAACTGCTGGTGCTGGCCCTGGTGATCGTGCTCACCTTCTGCGTGAACCTCTGGATGCTCCAGCGCCGCTTCGCGCCCCTGGAGCACCTGATCGACCGGATCGAGAGGATCGACCCGTCCGAGCGTTCGACCTTCGAGCTGGCCGGCGACCCCGTGGCGGAGATCGACCGCCTTGCCCAGTCCTTCCGGCGCCTGCTGCAGCGAGCGGACGACGAGCGGCGCCGGTCGGGCAAGCTCGTGCTGCGTGCCCAGGAGGAGGAGCGCCGTCGCGTGGCCCGCGACCTGCACGACGAGGTGAACCAGGCGCTCACCGCCATCCTGCTGCGCCTCGAGGCGCTCGCCCAAGACACGCCGGCCGAGCGCCTCGACGAGGTGGTCGAGCTCAAGCGACTGGCCAGTCAGGCGATGGACGAGCTGCTCAACCTTGCCAGGCAGCTACGGCCCACCGCTCTGGACGACCACGGCCTCCTAGCGGCTATCGAGGCCCAGGTCCGAGGCTTCGAGGAGCGCAGCGGAATGCGGGCCCGGCTCGAGACCAGTGGCGATCCCTCGTTCCTCGACGAGGAGAAGCAGACCGTGATCTACCGGGTTGCCCAGGAAGCCCTTGCGAACGCCGGGCGGCACGCACACGCACGCACCGTGGCCCTCGCCCTCGACGTGTCGGGCAAGGCGGCCGAGCTGCGCGTCAGCGACGACGGCGTGGGCTTCGACCCGGTGGCTTCGCGCGGAGGCGGTCTGGGGCTCGATGGCATGGCCGAGAGGGCGAGGCTCGTGGGCGGCGAGCTGGACCTGCGTTCCTCCCCCGGCTCCGGCACCGACCTGACGCTGCGGGTTCCATGATCCGCGTCCTGATCGCCGATGACCACGGCATAGTCCGGTCCGGGTTGAAGCTGCTCATCGACCGCCAGCCCGACATGGTGGTGGCTTCGGAGGCCGAGGACGGGATTCAGGCCGTCGAGAGGGTCCTGTCCGACCGGCCGGACGTGGCGGTGCTCGACGTGTCGATGCCACGGCTCACCGGCCTCCATGCCGCCCGCCAGATCCGTTCCCACACCGACGCCGTTCAGATGCTCATGCTCTCCATGCACGACGAGGACGCCTACTTCTTCGACGCCCTGGAGGCCGGCGCCTCGGGCTACGTGTCCAAGCGGGGGGCCGACGGCGACCTGATAACCGCCATCCGCACGGTGGCCGACGGCCGCACCTTCCTCAACTCCCGCAGCCAGCAGGCGCTGATGAAGCAGTGGCTCCAGGACGGCCCCAAGCGGACCGACGAGCTGACCCCACGCGAGATGGAGGTGGTCAAGCTGATCGCAGAGGCCAACACCAACCGCCAGATCGCCGACGCCCTACAGGTGTCCGAGAAGACCGTGGAGTCGCACCGCGCCAACGTGCTGTCCAAGCTCGGGATGAGGGACCGCGTAGAGCTGGTGCGCTACGCGATCCGCCGCGGGCTGGTGGAGCCCTAGGAGAAAGCTGCGGTGCTCGCCGGAGATTCTTCGGTGCGGTGCTCGCCGGACCAACGTTCCGGCTGCGCTCCTCCCGCGACGTTCCGGCTGCGCTCCTCCCGCGACGTTCCGGCTGCGCTCCTCGCCTTGCCTACCCTTCGGGTGGTGAACCCGCGCGTGCTGATGGCCATGGTGCTGGTGTCCGCTTCCGTCTTCGCGGCGGTGATGGTGGCTGCCGCGACGAGCGGCGGCGACGGCGCCGCGCCGACCGCCGGCGAGCGGCGCTTCGAGGGGGCGACCCTGCCGCGCGGCGTCGAGGCCCCCCGGTTTCGGCTGCGCGACCAGAATGGCGAGCAGGTCGCCATGCAGGACTTCCGCGGCCGGCCGGTGATCGTCACCTTCCTCTATACGCATTGTGAGGAGACGTGTCCCACGCAGGCCCAGCAGGTGCGCAGCGCACTCGACGAGCTGGGCAAGGACGTGCCCGCCCTGGCGATCAGCGTTGAGCCCGAGCGCGACACCGAGAAGAGCGCTCGTGCGTTCCTGTCCGAGCAGCGCGTGCTGGGCCGGATGAAGTTCGTGCTGGGCTCCCGAGACGAGCTCGAGAATGTGTGGAACGGGTTTGCGGTGGAGCCTCAGCGCGACGACCTGGAGCACAGCGGCCGGTTCGTACTCGTCGACCCCAGGGGGGTCCAGCGGGTGAGCTTCCCCGTCGACCAGGCCACCCCCGAGCGCCTGGCCCACGACCTGCGCCTGCTGGCCGACGGCGCGTAGGCGTTATCCTACCTCCACGGTAGGATTTTCCCTGCCGGGACCACGATGATCTTCTCGACCAAAGCCGAGTACGGCGTGCGCGTCATGGCCCACCTGGCCAAGTCGGGTGGAGGCTCTCCGATCTCACTCGCCGCCATCGCCGAGGCCGAGGGACTGCCGCTGGCCTACCTCGAGCACCTGGCCGCGCGCCTGCGCCGTGCGGGGCTGATCGAGAGCCGCCGCGGATCGCGCGGGGGCTACACCCTCGCCCGCGACGCCGGTGCCATCACCATGGCCGAGGTGGTGCGCGCCCTGGAGGGCGACATCGCCCCAGTGGAGTGCATCACCGCAGGCGCCGACGGCGCTCTAGTGTGCGCACGCGAGGGAGAGACCGGGCACGAGCCCTGCCCCTCCAAGCTGCTGTGGACACGCGTGCAGGGCTCGATCGTCCGCACGCTGACCGACACGACGCTGGCCGACCTGATTCGGCCGGCCACCCGAAAGACGGAGACCGTAAGCGTATGAGCCTGGAGATCCAGAACCTGCACGTCCGCATCGAGGAGCGGGAGATCCTCCACGGAGTCGACCTGAAGGTGAGCAAGGGCCAGACCCATGCCCTCATGGGCCCGAACGGGTCCGGCAAGTCCACGCTCGCCAACACGATCATGGGCAACCCCAACTACGAGGTGACCGAGGGCAAGATCCTCTTCAACGGCGAGGACTTCACCGAGGCCGATCCCGACGAGCGCGCGCGCGCAGGCCTGTTTCTCGCCTTCCAGTACCCGGCCACGATCCCCGGCGTCTCGGTGGCCAACTTCCTGCGCCTGGCGGTGAACGCGCGCCGGGAAGAGCCGATGAAGGTCAAGGACTTCGGCAAGTACATGCGCGAGAACGTGGACCTGCTCAAGATCGACCCCTCGTTCGTGAGCCGTTACCTCAACGAGGGCTTCTCCGGGGGTGAGAAGAAGCGCGCGGAGATCTTGCAGCTGGCGATGCTCAAGCCAGAGATAGCGGTGCTCGACGAAACCGACTCGGGTCTCGACATCGACGCCCTGCGGATCGTCTCCGACGGCGTGAACGCGCTCAGCGGCCCGGGTATGGGCTCGCTGATCATCACCCACTACACGCGCATACTCAACTACGTGCGGCCCGGCTTCGTGCACATCATGCTCGACGGCCGGATCGTGCGCGAGGGGGGGCCCGAGCTGGCAGACAAGCTGGAGGAGCACGGCTACGACTTCATCCGCGAGGAGGTGGACGGCGACGATGCCGGCTAGCGTCGCATCGGGGGAGCAGCGCAGCCGGAACGTTGTTCCAGCGAGCACCGCACCCGACACTCTCATCTGGTTCGCCGAGCTCCGTGCCCAGGCGCTGAAGGTCTACGAGCGCGAGCCCCTGCCCAACTGGCGGCGCTCGGGCTTCTGGACCACCTCGCTGCGCAAGCTCGACCTCGACGCGCTCGCGCCGCGCGAGCACGAGCCGGTGTCCGAGCTGCCGGCACTAGTCACCGGTGCCCTCGGCGAGCAGGAGGTGGGCGCCCTGATCGTGCAGAGCGGGGCCAGCACCGTGTGCACGTCAGTCCATCCGGAGCTGGCGGAGCAGGGCGTGATCGTGTGCCCACTCGACGTGGCCGTCCAGGAGCACCCCGAGCTGGTGCGCGAGTACTACATGCGCCGCATCTCCCCCGACGAGGGCAAGTTCTCCGCCGCCACCGCCGCGTTCTGGACCGGCGGCGCCTTCGTGCACGTGCCGGCGAACGTGCAGGTCGACAAGCCGATCCAGAGCGTCTACCTGATCGAGGAGGGGGGCACCGCCCAGTACGTGCACACGCTCGCGATCGTGGGCGAGCAGAGCGAATGCTCCATCCGCGAGTACTGCCTGGGGGCTCCCATCACGGGCCAGGCGCTGCACGCCGGCGGATTCGAGCTGTACGCCCGTCCGGGGGCCAACGTGAAGCTGGCCCACTTCCACGACTGGGGTCCGGGCGAGATCTACGACATCTCCACGAAGCGGGTCGAGATCGCGCGCGACGCGCGCGTGGACTGGGTGCCGGTGCACCTCGGCGGGCGCCTGATCAAGCAGACACTGGACATCGTGACTGCCGAGAAGGGCTCGGACATGCGCCACACGGGGCTGTACTTCACGGAGGGCGAAGAGCACCTGGACCTGTTCACCTCGGACCGCCACGAGGCCGGCTACACCACGGGCGACACCGTGTGGAAGGGCGCGCTCACCGGCAACTCCCGCGCCTCGTATGAGGGGCTGATCCACATCGTCCCGAACGCGCAGGAGAGCCACACCTATCTTCAGACCCACCAGATGCTTCTCTCCCAGAAGGCCAGGGGCGACGCGATCCCGTCGCTGATCGTGGAGACCGACAGCGTGTCCGCCTCCCACGGCGGCACGGTCGGCGAGCTCGACGAGGAGCAGATCTTCTACATGACCTCGCGCGGCATCCCACGCTCGGAGGCGGTGCGGATCCTGGTCGAGGGCTACTTCGAGGAGGTCGTGCAGCGCCTCGACGACGAGGGCCTCCAGGAGCTCGTGCGGCGGCGCATCGCCCGCAAGCTCGCCGACGCGGAGGATCAGGTAGCGGAGTTCATCGGAGAGCGGGCCTAGGACCATGGCCCCGCTCGCCACCTCGCTCGACGTCCGCGCCGACTTCCCCGTCTTCGACCGGGGCTTCGCGTACCTGGACTCCGCGGCCACGTCGCAGAAGCCGCGCCAGGTGATCGAGGCGATGGACTCCTACTACCGCTGCTCGAACGCCAACGTGCACCGCGGCGTCTACAAGCTCGCCCAGGAGGCCACCGACCTGTTCGAGGGGGCCCGCGAGCGGGTGGCGCGCTTCGCGGGCTCAGAGGCGGCCACAACGATCTTCACCCGCAACGCGACCGAGGCGATCAACCTCGTGGCCTACGCGTGGGGCCGCGAGCACGTGGGTGAGGGAGACGAGGTGCTCATCACCCAGATGGAGCATCACTCCAACATCGTCCCGTGGCAGATCCTGTGCTCCGAGCGGGGCGCCACGCTGCGCTACCTCCACGTGTCCGACGAGGGGCTGCTGTCACTCGACGAGCTCGACCAGGTGCTGGCCGAGGGCCGCGTCAAGCTCGTGTCGGTCGTGCATGTGTCGAACGTGCTCGGCACGATCAACCCGGTCTCGGAGATCGCCGCCCGCGCCCGGGCGGCCGGGGCGGTCAGCGTGATCGACGGCTCCCAGGCGATGCCGCAGATGGCGGTCGACGTCGCGGAGGTCGGGGCCGACTTCTACGCCTGGACCGGGCACAAGGCCCTCGGCCCCACCGGCATCGGCGTCCTGCACGGCCGCCGGGAGCTGCTCGAGTCGATGCGGCCCTTCCTGGGCGGCGGCGACATGATCGCCTCTGTGGGCTTTGACTCCTCCACCTACAACGAGCTGCCCTGGAAGTTCGAAGCGGGCACGTCGGCGATCGCCGAGGGCGTGGGACTCGGCGCGGCCATCGACTACCTCGGCGGGATCGGCATGGAGACGGTGCGCGCGCACGAGCGCGACCTCACCCACTACACGCTCGAGCGCCTGGGCGAGATCGATGGCCTGCGCACCTTCGGCCCCGGCGACCCGGACATGCGCGGCGGCGTAGTGAGCTTCGAGGTCGAGGGCATCCACCCTCATGACCTGGCCGAGCTTTGCGACCGCGAAGGCGTCTGCATCCGCGCCGGGCACCACTGCGCCCAGCCCCTGATGAGAGAGCTCGGCGTGCCGGCCACCGCCCGGGCCAGCTTCCACGTCTACAACAACCGCGAGGACGTCGACCGCCTGGCGGAAGCCCTGCAGAAGGCGCGAAAGGTGTTCGGACTCTGATGGACGAGCTGTACCGCGACTACATACTCGACCACTACAAGCAGCCCCGTAACTTCGGCACGCTGGAGCCCCACGACCTCGAGGCCCACGACCACAACCCGCTCTGTGGTGACGAGCTGGGCGTGCACATCCGAGTCGACGACGGCAAGATCGCGGAGCTGCGCTTCCACGGCCAGGGCTGCGCGATCTCCCAGGCCTCCGCCTCCATCGCCAGCGAGGAGCTGATCGGGATGCCGGTCGAGCAGATCGGCAAGCTCGACGCCGACTGGGTCGTGGACCTTCTCGGGATCAGCATCTCCCCCACCCGGCGCAAGTGCGCCCTGCTCAGCCTCAAGGTCACCCGCGGCGCCGCCACGGGCGACGCGTCCTGGCCGGAGTAGCAGCCCCCGCCGCCGTTGATCGGCGTTTTTCGACTCTACCGCGGCGGCATATCCACCGAGTGCCGGTGATTGAGGTGTTGCCAGGTCAGTCCCTACCACAGCTGGCAGGCCCAACGCGGCGCGAGGCCAAGCAGCAGATGTCTACGACGATGCCGAGCCCGCC
The DNA here is from genome assembly GCA_030447725.1 of Thermoleophilaceae bacterium. Taxonomy (GTDB): domain Bacteria; phylum Actinomycetota; class Thermoleophilia; order Solirubrobacterales; family Thermoleophilaceae; genus JAAYBF01. The sequence goes on along the minus strand of JAUJOQ010000006.1, from coordinate 76,936 downwards.
ACCGAGGAGTTCGACATACGTGCGGGCGCGAAGATCCCGTTGGTCCCTCGCACCGAGGACGACCGTCACGGGTCGATCAGCTGCTTCCCGGATTCAACTGAGCGATGGGTCTCGGCTCCCACGCACGACTCGGCAGGCCTGGGTGGTGCAGCTCTGAGGACGCCGGCTGGTGGCTGACCGCGTTTGGCCTCGTGCCGCTCTTCGTCGCCGGCGCCACCCTCGCGCTGGGGGGGCCTTGGGGTTGCGACCGGAGACACAGAGGTAAACGATGCCTGGGGCGCTCTTCCGCTCGTCGTGGTCTTGAGCGTGCTCTTCGCCCACGCCGGCGCTCGCGGTCCTGGCGGCGGTGTACCTGCTGGCGCTCCGGCGTTCCCTCAGCAAACCCGGCGACCGCCGTGCGCGGTCCAAGTCACTCGCCCTGAGTCCGATTCTCGTTGCGCCCTGGGGCATCCTCTCGATCTTCGATCCAGACGAGTGGGTAGGGGCTGAGCTTGCGGCCCCCGTGCTGCTGGCCGGCGCCATTCTGTACGCGTGGCTCGTTCCGCTGCCCGGGGCGTCGCGTGCGATGCGCGTGCAGGCGATTCGCCGGGCGGCCCTTGGTGTCCTGGCGGTTGCGGCCACCGTCTACTTGACCTTGGGCGTGACTGCCGCTACTTGAGGAACACCCTCAGAGCAGCGGCTCGACACCCGAGCGCCGTGGCTCGGTCGCCTCCTCGGTGACAGCCGCAGCAGGCTCACGCCCTCGCCGCCCTGCCCAGCCTCAAGGTCTGCCCTGGCGCCGCCACCGGCGACGCGTCCCGGCCGGAGTAGCAGCCCCCGCGAGCGCAGGTCCCGATTCGCGGCGCACGACAGCCGCCACGGAGGCCACGATCGCCACGGTGCCGGCGAGCACGGTGAGGGTGATCTCCTCGGACAGCACCAGCGCGCCCAGGGCGACGGCTATCACCGGGTTGACGTAGGCGTAGGTGGCCACCGTCGAGATCGGCGCATTCTGCAGCAGCCACGTGTACGCGGTATAGGCCAGCAGCGAGCCGAACACGATCAGGTAGGCAAAGGCGCCGAGCGAACGGGCGGAGAAGGCCCCGATGTCCACGTCGCCGGCCTCCCCCACGAGCAGGCCGGTGACCACCATCGCGCCGCCGCCCAGCAGCATCTGGAAGGCGGTGGAGACGAAGATGTCCGCCGGCAGGTCCATCCGCTTGGAGTAGTAGGAGCCGGCGGCCCAGGAGATCGAAGCCGCCACGATCAGCAGCACGCCCCACAGCGGCGCGTCGCCGGGCCGGTCGCCCGGCAGCACGAGCACCGCCAGCCCGGCGAAGCCGAGCGCCACGCCCGCGAGCGTCGGAGCCGGCACCCGGTCGCCCTCGGCCTTCCGCATGGTCACCACCCACAGAGGCACCACGCCGATGATCAGCGCCGCCAAGCCTGATGGCACCTCCTGCTCGGCCACGGTGACCAGCCCATTGCCGCCGAAGCACAGCAGAGAGCCGGCAACCAATGCGAAGCCGGCCTGCCGGCGCGTGACGCGGACCCGCGCGGCCCCGCCGCGCAGGCGCAGTACGGCCCAGAAGACAGCCCCGGCGGTGGCGAAGCGGACCCCTGCGCCCAGCAGCGGCGGCATGGTCTCGACCATGATCCGGATCGCCAGGTAGGTGGAGCCCCAGACGACGTACACCGTGCCGAGGGCTGCCGGGAGCCGGATCGCGCCCCAAGCGCGCCGCTGAGAGCTCAGGCGGCGGGCGCGCCGGCCGGGTGTCGCTCGGCCCAGTCCACGATCGCCGAGGACTCCTTGACCACCTCACCGGAGTCGGTGACGAGCACCGGCACCGTGAACTCGCCGGTCAGCTCCTTGACCTCCTTGCGCCCCTTCGTGTTGTTGAGAAATCCGGGAAGAACCGCCCCACCGTAGGACTTGACGACCTCGGGATCGTGGCCGGCGTCCTTGAGCGCGCGGTAGGCGTTGCCGCACGGATGGCCGCCCGGCAGCAGTTTCCCGGTGAGGGCGTTGTAACAGACGTAGAGCTTCATGCCGCGCAGCTTAGGGCCTCTTGCCGGCATGGGCCCGTCCTCAGTCCTTCCAGGGATCGGGTGTATCGGGACCTGCCATCGCCACCCCCATCGGCGTCAACGTGTGCAGGATCCGCACCGTTCCCTCATGGGCGGCCAAGACCTCGCCGAGCCGTTTGTACGCGCCCGGGGCCTCATCCGCGGCCGCCCCTCGCAGCTCGATGCCCTCCTTGGCGAGGTCGCGGCGGGCGGCTGCCCAGTCGATGGCCCCTTCGGTCATCTTGACCATCCGCTTGCTCAGCGTCGCATGCCCGCAGCGGGGACAGGCACCGCCTCGAGGCTTGTGCTCACCCGGCGCCTGAAACCAGTCGCAGTCGCGGTTGGTGCACGCCCAGCGTCTTCGGACCTTGCCCGCCGCCGCTGTGCGCGACATCGCGCGTCCGGCCCCGTGAACTGTCGAGTGAAGCGCGGAGGCCGCCAGGTCGGTGTCGATCCCTTCGAGGATCACGGCAGGTTCACCCATCGTCGCACCCACGAACCCGCGCTGCCCGGGGAAGGCCGGAGTCGCGCCCTTGCGGACCACGTAGAAGTCCTCGCCGCCGTGGGCTTCACGCCAGGCGAAGTTGTGGTGGTTGTGCACGACCTCGAGCGAATCGGTTCCGAGGATCTCGAGCACCTGGTCGACTACGACTTCTCGCCCGGCATAGGCGTACGCGCCCGCCAACTCCATCGCCGAAAGATAGGCCTGCCCCAGATCGGCGTTCACGTGGAGCACGTCGGGTGGGGCCTCCATCTCGCCTTCCCTGCCACGTTCATCGAACCGCCCGCCGCCCGCAAGCGACAGAAAGCCAGAGGCAGTCCTGTGTCCGAACCCGCGTGAGCCGAAGTGGACGCCCAGCCACACCTCATCGTTTTCGTCGGCGAACAGATCGACGTAGTGGTTGCCCGCCCCGACGGTGCCGAGCTGCTTGGCCGCAGCGTCGGCCAGGGCGCGCTGGGGCTCGAAGTCGGCTTCCCGGATCCTGTCGATCACGGGGTGGTCTGCCGCATGGCCGTCACGACGACCGACGCCGAAGCTCACCTCGGCGTAGATCCGGTCCATGATCCCCGCCAGGTCGGGGCGAAGGTCATCGGCCGCCAAGCCGGTGCGCACCGCGAGGTTGCCGCACCCGATGTCGTAGCCCACGGCCGCCGGTGAGACGTGCTCGCGATAGGCCACCACGCCACCGATGGGCGCTGAGTAGCCCAGGTGGCCGTCCGCGCAGAGCACGCCGAGAGCACCGTCCTCCTGGGCGACGCAACGGTCGAGCTGGTCGATGACCCGTCGTTCGTGCTCGCCGAAGATCGTGGTGTTCATTCAGTCCACGACGGGGGCGACCATCGAGGAGACCGGGCGCACGAACACGCGGTCGCCCACCTCGAACAGCTCGAGCGAGGGCAGCTGCACCATCAGGGTGCGGCCGGCCTCGTGCCTGAGGCGGTAGAGCACGTCGTGGCCACGGAACTCGCGGTCGACCACCTCGGCGTTGGCGGCGTGGCCCGCCAGCAGCTCGAGCTGCTCGGGACGAACAGCCACGTGCACGCGCCCCTCCGCGGTCCCGGCCAGATCGAGCGTGCCCAGCTCGGTCTCGACCCCGGCGCCGTGGGCCACCCCCGACAGCACGTTGACCTCTCCCACGAACTGGGCCGTCCAGCGCCCCGACGGGCGGGCGTACACCTCCTCGGGGGGGCCCACCTGCATCAGCTCACCCGAGCGCATCACCGCCAGGCGGTCGGCCAACGCCAGCGCCTCCTCCTGATCGTGGGTCACCAGCAGCGCGGTGGCGCCGGCGTCGCGCAGGATCAACTCGACTTCCCGCCGCAGCGATGCGCGCAGCGTGGCGTCGAGGCTCGAGAAGGGCTCGTCGAGCAGCACGATCGCCGGCTCGGGGGCGAGTGCCCGCGCGAGTGCCACGCGCTGGCGCTCGCCTCCTGAAAGCTCATGCGGGTACCTGTCGTGCTTGTGCTGGAGGCCCACCAGCTCGAGCGTGCGTTGGGTCAGGCGCTCGCGCTCGTCGCGTGACCTGCGGGCAAGACCGAAGGCGACGTTGGCGCGCACGTCGAGGTGGGGAAACAGCGCGTAGTCCTGAAACACCATTCCGACCCGCCGGCCCTCGGGAGGCGTCCAGCACCCGGGTCCGGCCACCCTCTCGCCGGCGAGGGCGATCGCGCCCGCGTCGGGGGCCTCGAAGCCCGCTATCAACCTCAGCAGCGTGGTCTTGCCACAGCCCGACGGGCCGAGCACGGCCACGATCTCCCCGTCGGCGAGCTCGAGGTCGACCCCGCCGACGGCCTGCGTCGAGCCGAACGCCTTCCGCACCCCTTCCAAGAGGACGCCCATCAGAGCGCCCGCCGCGACAGGCGGATGAGCGCGGCCACCGGAAGCAGGCCCACCAGCACAATCAGCAGGGCGGGCAGCGCGGCCGTCTCATACAGCGACTCCGCGGTCGACTGCCAGACGGCCACGGCCAGCGTGTCCCCGCCAAGCGGGCGCAGCAAGAGCGTGGCCGGCAGCTCCTTCATCACCTCGGTGAACACGAGCAAGGCGGCGGTGAGCATCGCACCCGAGATCAGCGGCACATGCACCCGCGCCAGCACGTCGAGTCGGTCGGAGCCGAGGCCACGGGCAGCCTCGTCGAGCGAGCGGGGCACGCGCTCGAGTCCGGAATCGACCGACTGGTAGGCGAGGGCGAGGAAGCGCACGGTGTAGGCGGCGAAGAGTCCGATGACGGTACCCGTGAGGAGCAGGCCCACGCCCGCGATGTCGTCGAGGCGGTGGTCGAGCCAGCCCAGCGGCACGATCACCGCCACTGCGACCACCGATCCGGGAAGCCCGTAGCCGATGGTAGCCACGCGCACCGCGCCCTTCGGCGCCGCAGACCGGCTCGCCCTGCGGCCGTAGGCCAACACCAGCGCTGCACCCACCACCAGCACCACCGACATGCCGGCCAGCATCAGGCTGTTGCGCGCCGATGCGGCGAACTCAGGCACCAGCCGGCCATCGGCGATCGAGTTCACCGACCACACCGCCAGCTGGGCGAGCGGCGCCGCTACCACGACGCCTACGAGCAGCAGCGGCCCGGCGAGCGCCAGGGCGCCCACCGGCCCCCGCAGCCGCACAGGAGCCTGCGCCTTCCCTCGCGCGGCCTCCTGCGTGTAGCGCGCACGACCGCGCGAGAGGCGCTCGAGCAGCAGCAGGGTGAGGGTGATCGACACCAGCAACGTGCCGAGTTGCAGGGCGGCGTCGCGGTCGAAAGCGCCGAACCAGACCTTGTAGATGGCGTTGGTGAAGGTCTGCAGGCCCAGCAGGTTGACCGTGCCGAAGTCGGCCAGCGACTCCATCAGCGCCAGCGCCACCCCGCCGAGGATCGCCGGGCGGGCAAGCGGCACCGCCACGCGCACGATCGCCCGGCTACGGGAGAGGCCGAGGCCGCGGGCGGCCTCGAGCAGCTCGGGCCCCTGGGAGAGGAAGGCGCTGCGGGCGAGCAGGTAGACGTATGGGTAGAGCACGAGCGTGAAGACGGCCACCGCACCGACCGGCGATCGCACGTCGAGCCATGATGCGCCGAGGGAGTCGGCGGCGCCGAGCGCGAACAGGGTGAACACGTATCCAGGCATCGCGAGCGGCAGAACCAGCGCCCACTCCAGCCAGGACCGCCCGGGGAAGTCGCAGAACGAGACCAGGGCGGCCAGCCCGGTGCCCAGCACCAGCGTCCCGATCCCGACCCCGACCAGCAGGATCGCGGTGGCCGCCGCCGCATCCGGCAGCAGGCCCGAGAAGTCCGACAGCGCGTCGGGCGCCGCGAGGAAGCTGGCGGGAAGCACGAGCAGCGGCGCGGCCACCAGGGCGGCGGCCACCACCGTGAGGACAGTCCAGCCGTCGGGGCGCCGGACGGTGCGACCCGCCGGACCCCCTCGGGCTCCGACGCTCAGTCCCACCCCACGTCGTTCATCGTCCGGACGGCGTCCTCCAGGTGGCGGCCGGCGCCCGCGACATCGATTGGGTCGCGCTTGAACGCTCCGAACTGCGAGATCTCCGAAGTGGGCTCGATGTTCGGGCGCACAGCGAACTCATGGTTGTTCTGGGCGAAGACCTTCTGCCGGGCGGGCGCGGTCAGGTACTCGACGAGCTTGCGCGCCTCGTCGGGCCGGTCGCTGGCCTTCACCACTGCCACCCCGGAGAGGTTCACGTGGGTGCCGCGGCCGTCCTGGTCGGCCCAGACCGGCGCGACCGGGAAGTCGGGGTCCTCCTCGAGCTCTCGTCCGAGGTAGTACGAGTTAATGAACCCCACATCGCAAGTGCCATCCGCGATCGCCTTCAGCACGTCGGTGTCCGAGCCGAGGATGGTGGGGTCGTTGGCCATCCACCGCTCCAGCATCCGCTCCGTCGCGGCCTCGCCGTCCTTTGCGATGCGGTCGGCCACGAACGAGACGTTGTACTCGCTGGTGCCCGAGCGCAGGCACATGCGCCCCTGCCAGCGCGGATCGCCAAGCCCGGCGTAGGTGGTCACGGCCTCCTCGGCTACGCGCTCTGTCGAGCGCATGATCGTGCGGGCGCGCAGCGTCAGGCCGTACCACTCTCCGTCGGGGTGCCGCAGCGACTGGGGCACGTTGCGGTCGAGCACGCCGGAGCGCAGAGGCAAGAGCAGCCCGGCCTCCTCTGCCCGCCACAGGTTGGCGCCGTCGACGGTGATCAGGAGGTCTCCCTGAGTCTGGTCGCCCTCGCTCTCCAGGCGCTCGTAGAGCTCAGACGCGGATCCGCCGAAAAGCGTGAGGTCGGTGCCCTCGCCGGCCGCGAAGGCCTCGAACGGCTGCTCGTCCCCGTAATGGGAGCGCGCCGTGAAGACTGTCAGCTGGTCGCCGCCGCCAGAGGTGGCCACGACCACGCCCACGAAACCGCCGACCACCGCCAGGGCAACGAGCGACGCGACGATGACCAGGGAGCGGCGCGACACGCGAGTTAGGGTAGCCTAATTCGCTCTGGGTGGTGGTCGCACGTCGCTCACATCGGTACAATTCATATCCTACTGCGCAGGACGGAATTCTCCACCCGAACGAGGGACGCGATGGCAGCCACCGACAAGACCCGGATCACCAAGCCCAGCCCGATCGTCGAAGACGATCAGGGGCAGCTGATCGCCGCCAAGGGCGTGTCTCGCCCGGTGATCGAGGAGCTCTCCAGGATCAAGGGAGAGCCCGACTGGATGCGCGAGATGCGCGTCAAGTCCTATGAGATCTTCGAGCGCAAGCCCATCCCCACGTGGGGCGTCGACCTCTCCGACCTCGACCTCGACGAGCTGGTGCTCTACTCGCCGCCCGAGGCCGGACGCTTCGACAACTGGGACGACGTCCCCGCCGACATCAAGAAGACCTACGAGGACCTCGGCATCCCGGAGGCCGAGCGCGAGCACCTGGCCGGTGTGGTCGGCACGTGGCGCCAGGAGCCGGTCTACGAGAGCCTCAAGAAGGAGTACGCGGACCTCGGGATCCTCTTCACCTCAATGGACACCGCGGTGACCGAGCACGAGGACCTCGTGCGTGAGTACTTCATGAACAAGTGCGTGCCGCCGCAGGACAACAAGTTCTCGGCGCTGCACGGAGCCGTCTGGTCGGGCGGCTCGTTCCTCTACGTGCCGCCGGGCGTGAAGGTTGACCTGCCGCTGCAGGCCTACTTCCGCATGGAGGGCGCCAACGAGGGCACCTTCGAGCACACCCTGATCGTGGTCGACGAGGGCGCCGAGGTGAACTACATCGAGGGCTGCACGGCGCAGACTTACTCGGTCAACTCGATGCACTCCGCGGTGGTGGAGATCTTCGTGAAGGAGGGCGCCAAGGCGCGCTACACGACGGTCCAGAACTGGTCGAAGGACGTGTTCAACCTGAACACCAAGCGCGCGATCGTGCAGGCAGAGGGCACCGTGGAGTGGGTCGGCGGCTCCATGGGCGCAAAGAAGGTGATGCTCTACCCGGGCTCGTTCCTGATGGGAGAGGGCGCGCGCGCCGACCACCTCAACGTGGGCGTGGCCAGCGGCGACGTGTGGAAGGACACCGGCGCCAAGGTCGTTCACCTGGCCCCGAACACCACATCGAACATCCTGGCCAAGTCGATCTCAAAGGACGGCGGGGTGATGGGCTACCGCGGCCTGGTGCGAATGGGTCACAACTCCCAGGGCTCGAAGTCCCATGTGCAGTGCGACGGCCTGATGATGGACCCGCACTCGCGCTCGGACACCTGGCCCGACATCCAGATCCAGAACCCGCACGTGACGGTCGCCCACGAGGCCGTGGTCGGCAAGATCTCCGACGAGCAGATGTTCTACCTGCAGTCGCGCGGGCTCTCCGAGGAGGAGGCCGCCGCGATGATCGTGAACGGCTTCATCGAGCCGGTCACGAAGGAGCTGCCGATGGAGTACGCGGTGGAGCTCAACCGGCTGATCCAGCTGGAGATGGTTGGGTCGATCGGCTAGATCGGTCGGCGCGCCTCGGATCGCGCTGGCCGCCGACGCGGCCGAGGTGGCGGGGCTGCTGCACCGCTTCAATAGGGAGTTCGACGAGCCCTCCCCGGGTGCGGCGGTGCTCGAGCCGCGCGTGCGCGAGCACATGGAGCGCGGCCTCAGCGTCTTCCTGCTTGCGGCCCCGCCGCACGCCGGGGTCGCGCAGCTGCGCTTTCGCGAGTACCTCTTCACCGGCGAGCCGATCTGCTACCTCGAGGAGCTCTACGTGGTGCCCGACCGGCGCGGCGAGGGTCACGGGCGGGCCTTGATGGAGGCGGCCATGGCGACCGCGCGCGAACGCGGGGCCACCAGCATCGAGCTGGGCACGGCGACCGACGACCGCGCCGCCCGCGCGCTGTACGAGAGCCTCGGCTTCACCAACCTCGAGAAGCCGGGCGACTCCGACACCGGGATGCTGTTCTACGAGCGCGAGCTCTGACGGCGCTCACGAATCCCCGTGAGCCGCCTCCAAGGCCTCTAGATCGTCGCGGTCGCGCAGCCGGCCAGACGCGCGCTTCATGTCCAGCAGCGCTTCCAGCGAGCACACCTGCACGGAGGCGCCGGCGATCTCGACCTCCTGCGCACCACCCTCCAGGTCTGCGTAGCGCGGAATCTGCGGATGACCTTGGAGCACATCGACCGGCCCCAGCTCGGTGGAGACAAACGTTCGGTCACCGGTGGCGAGGAACGTGCCGATCGCGCTTGGCCCCAGCCGGCCCTGCGGGGTCTCGACGCGACCGCCCACCGACGCGAGAAGGCCTGCCAGGCGCTCGAGATTCTCTCGGTCAGGTGCCGGAACGATGTCGATGTCACGAGTGCCGCGCAGATAGCCCCACGCGTTCACCGCCAGTCCGCCGACCAGCACGAAACGAACCTCAGCCTCAGCGAGCCGCCCGAGCAGCTCACCGAGCCCGAGCTGCGAGCTCATCGCCGCGCGGCACCGGTGAACGACGAGAGGAACTCGCTGAGAGCGATCCCCTCGGCGAGATTCACCGCAAGGGGCCGGCGCGCCTGCTCGCGCAACCTCCGCAGCCGGACGAGCTCATCCAGCTCCCGACCGTTCGCGCCGGCGGCCTCCGGCGGCTTGGGCGGCGCGGGCTTCATCGGCGCTCGAGCACGACCAGGGGGATCTCGCGCTCGGTGCGCTCCTGATAGCGGCGGTAGCCGCCGTAGGTGTGCACCGCCTTCTCCCACAGCCGGCCGCGCTCGGAGGGGCCGGCCACCCGGGCGCGCACCCGGCGGCGCTCGCTTCCGATCTGGACGGTGGCGTCCGGGTTGGCCTTCAGGTTGTGAAACCAGGCCGGATGCTTGGGATGCCCGCCCTTCGAAGCCACGATCACCACGTCGTCGCCGTCGCGCACGTAGACGAGCGGGCTCGTGCGGCGCCTTCCGCTCCTGGCTCCCATGTGATCCAGCAGCAGCATGGGCGGACTACCCGGAAAGCGGTGGCCGATCACCCCTCGGGTCGCGCGGTAGGCCAGCGTGTGACCCTTCATCACCCGCCTCAGCAGGGGCCAGCTGCGGTCCGCCAAGTCGAGGGATCCCACGCCGGCCATTGTGCCACCCTGCTGCGGTGCCACGCACGACAGACAGCGGCGCGTTGGCCATCCGGCTCCGCGGCGTCGTCAAGCGCTACGGGCCGATCACCGCAGTCGACGGCCTCGACCTCGACGTGCCCGAGGGCACCTGCGTCGGCCTGCTCGGGCCCAACGGCGCGGGCAAGTCCACCACGATGAAGATGCTGACCGCGCAGGCGATCGCCGACGAAGGGGAGATCGAGGTGCTCGGCTACGAGCTTCCGGGTGAGTCCAAGCAGGCGCGCGCAGAATGCGGCGTGGTGCCACAGCTCGACAATCTCGACACCACGCTCACGGTGGAGCAGAACCTGGTCGTGTTCTCCCACCTGTACCGCGTGCCCCGCTCCGAGCGCCGCGACGCCGTGGAGCGAGCGCTCGGTATCGCCAACCTCGGCGAGCGTCGTCACACCAAGGTGGACGAGCTGTCAGGCGGCATGCGCAGGCGGATGCTGATCGCCCGGGCGCTGGTGCACCGTCCGCGGCTGCTGCTCCTCGACGAGCCGACCGTGGGGCTGGACCCGCAGGTGCGCCAGGAGTTGTGGGCGCTGATCGACGGGATGCGGGCGGAAGGGACCTCGATCCTGATGAGCACTCACTACATCGAGGAGGCCGAGCGCCTGGCTGACAGCGTGACGATCATGTCCCAGGGCAAGGCGGTGGCGTCCGGACGCCCTTCGGAGCTGATCACCGAGCACGCCGGGCGCGACGCCGTGGAGGTCTACGGGCCGCCGGCCAAGCTGGCCGAGGCCGAGGGGTCGGCTCTCGCCGCCGGCTTTCGCACCCGGCGCACCGGTACGTCGGTCGCGGTGCTCGGCGTGCAAACGGCAAACGGGGATTCGTTGCCGGACGGTGAGCGCCGCCCCGCCAATCTCGAGGACGTCTTCGTGCTGCTCACCGGCGAGGAGATCGCGTGAGCGCCGCGGCGCGCGGCGCGCGCACGAAGCGCAAGCTCGGGCGCCTGGAGAGGCCAGCGCTCGAGGGCGTGCTCGTGCGCGAGGTGATCAACTTCTCCTCCTACTGGCGCGCCACCACCTTCTCCTCGACGGTGGAGCCGACGATCTACCTGCTGGCGTTCGGCTTCGGCTTCGGAACACTCGTCTCGGAGGTGGCCGGCTTCCCGTACGTGGAGTTCGTGGGAACCGGCACTGTGGCCACCGCCGTGCTGTTCTCGTCGATCTTCCCGGCGATGTTCGGCACCTTCGTCAAGTACCAGTTCCAGCACACCTACGACGCAATCCTCGCCGCGCCCGTCGACACGGAGGAGCTGGTGACCGGCGAGGCGCTGTGGATCGCCGTCCGCGCCGGCGTCTACGGCTGCTCGCCGCTGCTGGTGGCGATGGTCTTCGGCCTCGACCCCAGCTGGGGCATGCTGGCCGTGCCCTTCGTCAACTTCACCGCCGGATTCGGGTGGGCCTGCTTCGGGATCTGCATCGCGGCGTTCCTGAAGTCGATCGACAACTTCAACTACGTGACGAGCGCGGTGATCACGCCGCTGTTCCTCGTTGCCGGCACCTTCTTCCCGATCGACGGGCTGCCCGAGTGGCGCAGGTGGTGGCGCAGATCAATCCGCTCTACCACTGCGTCGAGCTGGTGCGCCACGCGGTGTTCGGCTGGGAGGGGCTCACCGACCTGGCGCACGTGGGCGCGCTCATGGTCTTCGGGCTGGCGGCCTGGCGGGTGTCCATCGCCGGGATGACCCGCAAGCTCGTGGACTGAGGGGGAAGCTCCTGCGCTAACGGGCGATGAGCAGCGTCGCGCCGATCGCGCCGCCCAGGTCTCCGAGGGCCGCCAGGGACACCTCCGGCGGACGGTGGTCGACGAACAGGTGCGGCTTCGTAGCCTTCTCGATCTTCTTCACGTAAGGATTGCCCAAGCGGGTGCCCAGCCCGCCGCCGATGACTACCGCGCCTACGTCCAGCAGGTTGACGGCCGACGCTATCCCGGCGCCGAGGGCATCGACTGCCCGGCCCATCAGCTCGTGCGCCAGCTCGTCGTCGCGGCCCAGGGCGCGGGACCAGATGCCGCTGCGCAACCTCGTCCGCCCGCGCTGCTCCATGATCTCGAAGAGCACCGTCTTGCGGCCCTTGCCGGCCAGCTTGCGGGCGCGGTCCTCCATCGCGCCGCGCCCGGCGTAGGCCTCGACGCAGCCGTTCCGACCGCACGGGCAGCGGGCGCCTCCGCGCTCGATCACCATGTGGCCGAACTCCGCTCCGGCGCCACGGCCGAGCCACGGCTTGCCGTCGAGCACCAGCCCGCCGCCCACACCGGTTCCCCAGAACACGCCGAGCACGGAATCGTGATCGCGGGCGGCCCCGAGCGCGAACTCCGCGTCCACCGCCACCTGCACGTCGTTGCCGAGAGCCACCTTCGTGCCCAGCGCCTCCTCCAGCCGCTGAGCGAGCGGGAAGGGCTCGCTCCACTCGGAGAGGTTGGAAGCCTGGGCCACCGTGCCCGCGGTGGCGTCGACCGTACCCGGCGATCCGACGCCAACGCCCAGAAGGCTGTCGGTCTCCATGCCGGCAGCGTCCGACGCCTCCCCAAGGGCCGCCGCCATCTCGGCGACGATCGCATCGGGCCCACCGGAGACGGGCGTCTCGCAACGCGCCTGGCCGAGCACCTCGTGGCGCGAGTCGACCACGGCCGCCTGGATCTTTGTGCCGCCGAGATCGATCCCGCCGATGGCTCCGTTGTGGCTCACGCTGTCATCCCAGCACACATGGGGTCGATTCAACATCCTCCCCTGCGATGCCGATTGCAACGGAGGTGAACGTGAACGAGCTCGTACTGGTGCAGGGCATGCGCGACACGCGCCTCGCACTGCAGCGGTTCAACATGCGCCCGATGGCAGTGCTGGGGCCGTGGCTGGCGCTCAGCTTGGCAGTGGCCGTGGCCCTGCTGGGAGCCGTCTACGCCGTGGCCGAGCTGTCGCGCCCGGACCCCACGCCGATTGAACTGCCGGGCCTCTACAGTGCGCCCGCGGCCGGCGACTACCTGTTCGTGCTCTTTCGCAACTCGCTCGTGCTCGCGCTGCATGCACTGGCGTGCGTCGCCGGCTTCATGGCGGGCAGCTCGATCCCGCTGTCTGCGGCCGAGCGCAGCGGCTTGGACCGCTGGGTCCACGAGAAGACGGCCCGTTTCGCCATCGTCTTCGTGGCCTGCGCCACCACCTTCTCCCTGACGACGCAGGCATACGTGATCGGTGGCGACGCCGCCACGATCGCCAACCAGCTCGCCATCTCCCCGGCCCTGCTCGTGCTCGGCCTGCTGCCCCACGCCCTGCCCGAGCTGGTGGCGCTGTTCCTCCCGCTGGCCGCATGGCTGGTGGCCAGCCGCCGCGACCGCTGGGACGAGCTGCTGGCTGCCACCGTGGTCACCGTCGCCGTCGCGGTCCCCGTGCTGCTGGTCAGCGGCGCGATCGAGCTGTGGGTATCGCCCCAGCTGCTGCAGGAGCTCTCAGCCCGGGCCTAGAGACGCGAGCGCTCGACACCGTCGAGCAGCTCCCAGTTTCCGCGCAGCACTGCCTCGGCCACCTCGAGCAGGCGGTCGAGGTCGGCGTCGGCGAGCCGCTCCTCGATCAGCTCGCGCGACTGCGCGGCGTGCTCGTGGTCGCGCTCGGCGTGCAGAGCGAAGTACTCAGTGGCGGGGCCCTCCTCGAAGCCGTAGTTGGCCAGTAGGCCGTCTAGCTTGGTGCGGGCGATCGGGGGCTGGCCCGACTCGACGGTGAAAGCCGCCACCAAGTTCTCGAGCGCATCGCGGCCGGCGGTCCAGGACTCGCGGCAGGCCTTCGTCTCGGCCAGGGGCTCGCGATGTATGTCCGCCTCAAGCGCGCCGGCGAAGCCGTCCCACAAAGCCACATGCTCCGCCTCCTCGGCGGCGTGCTCGCTCAGCAGCGCGCGCAGCTCGGGCTCCGCGGCGAGCGCCGCGGCATCCACGGCCTCTGCCAGGGCAACCACCGCGTGGCGGTACTCGCCCGCGTAGAAGGACAGCTCCTCGCGCTCGAGGCCGCCCCCGCTCCAGCGCTGATAGAAGGGATGCTCGAGCACGTTCCAGCGCTCACGCAGCGAGTCGAGACGGGTGAAGAAGTCCACTGACAGCTCCTTGATAGGCGGCGAAGGGACGGCTGAGGCATCCTAACCGTCCCGGTATGCGCCCGCCGCCCGAATCCCAGATACCCGCGCCCGAGTTTCCGGCCAAGATGGACTGGCTCAACGTCGCGTTCCTGCGCATGGCCTCGCTGCTGCAGCGGGGACCGGTGCTGATCGAGTTCTTCGACACTGCACGGATCAACTCCCACCGCACGCTGCCCTACGTCAGCGCCTGGCACGAGCGCTACTCGCCGCACGGCCTGCGGGTGATCGGGGTGCACTCGCCCGGCTACTCGTTCGGCCGCGACCGCGAGGTGGTGGAGCGGGCGGTGCAGAAGCTGGGGATCGAGCACGCGGTGCTGCTGGATCCCGACTTCGAGGTCTGGCGCCTGTACGGCAACATGGGCTGGCCCGGGCGCTACCTCTTCGACATGGCCGGCCATCTGCGCTACATCCACTACGGCGAGGGCGACTACCTAGACGCCGAGCGCGCGATCGGAGAGGTGCTGCTCGAGGCAGACCCGCAGGCAGACTTGCCGGAGCCGCTGGAGCCGGTCCGCCCCGAGGATGCCGAAGGCGTGCTGCTCGAGGCCCAGACCGCCGACGTGGTGCTGCCCGCCGACCGAGAACGCGTCGAGCTGGTGCGCGACTGGACCGACGGCGACGACTTCATCGAGGCCAAGGACGCCGGAGGGGCCGCTTCGGTCGACTACGACGCCGGGGAGGCATACGCGGTGCTGTCAGGACCCGTCGAGCCGGGGCTGTATGAGACCGGCGGCGAGGTGGTGGCCGAGGAGCCGGGACTGCGCCTGCACGGCTTCCAGTTCACACCCCGGGCGCCGGCTCCCTAGAGCTGGGCCTCGGCCAAGGCCTTCCGGATGGTCTTGGGAAGCATGAAACGCACGTCTTCCTTGACGACCTCGAACTCCGAAACCTCCTCGGTGCCGCGGTCGCGAAAGAACTGAACGAGCCTCTGCACGAGGTCCTCGGGGGCGCTGGCGCCGGAGGAGATGCCGACCACGCGCTTGCCCTCGAGCCACTCCTCCTGCACCTGGCGCTCGTTGTCGATCAGGTACGAGTCGGCGCCGTGGTCGCGGGCCACTTCGACCAGCCGGTTCGAGTTCGACGAGTTGCTCGAACCGATCACCAGCACCAGGTCGCACTCGCGGGCCATCTGGCGGACGGCCATCTGGCGGTTGGTGGTGGCGTAGCAGATGTCGTCGGTGCGGGGCCCGGTGATGTTCGGGAACTTCTCGCGCAGTCTGGTGATGATCGCGCGCGTCTCGTCGACCGACAGCGTGGTCTGGGAGATGAACGCAACCCGGTCGGGGTCTGAGACCTCGAGGCGCTCGACGTCGGCCTCGGTCTCGATCAGCACGATGTTCTCGGGCGCCTCGCCCATCGTGCCCTCGACCTCCTCGTGCCCGGCGTGCCCGATCAGGACGATGGTGTAGCCCTCGGCGGCGAACTTCTTGGCCTCCACGTGGACCTTGGTCACGAGGGGGCAGGTGGCGTCGATCGTCTTCAGCCCGCGGGCCCCCGCGTTGGAGTGCACGGCCGGGGCGACCCCGTGGGCGGAGAACACCACGGTCTCGCCCTCGGGAACCTCGGTCTCTTCCTCCACGAAGATCGCGCCGCGCTCACGCAGCTCGGCCACCACGTGCTTGTTGTGCACGATCTCCTTGCGCACGTACACGGGGGGGCCGTAGAGCTCCAGCGCGCGCTCGACGGTCTGGACGGCCCGGTCCACGCCCGCGCAGTACCCGCGAGGGGCTGCCAGCAGAAGCTTTTCGGGTGCCGAGGACATCACCTCAGAGTGTAGGCAGCAGCTCCATCATGGCCTCGCCGACGGCGTCCAGGCTGCGGGACGAGATCTGGGAGAGGTTGTCGCAGGTCCGGTGAAAGCACGGATAGCTGAAGTCGATCAGGTCGATTGAGGGCACGCCCGCGTTGAGGAAGGGCACATGGTCGTCGACGATCGGTCCCTGCGTGCCGGCCGGAAACACACGGCCGACCCCGGCCCGCCCGGCCGCAGCCCGAAGCCTGACCCAGAGGGCCGGATCCGAAAGCTGCTCCCGCCTCAGCCGCAGGCCGGTTTGGCCCACGAAGTCGAGCAGGATCATCGCCCGGGCGCGGCGGTAGCCCGGAGCGGCGACCTTGCTGCCCCTCAGGCCGTCCTGCTCGAAGCGCTCGGGCGGGGAGCCGGCGGGGCTCTCCTCGCCGTCGAAGGCGATGAAGACGACGGTGGAGCGAAACCGCCGCGGCTTCACCCGCCGCGCCAGCTGGGTGAGTACCGCCGTGCCCGAGGCGCCGTCGTTGGCGCCGACGAATCCCTCGATGTCCTTTGTGTCGTAGTGAGCTCCCACGACCACGATCCGGCGCGGATTGCGCCCACCGACCACGCCGATCACGTTGCGCAACCCACCGGGCACGGGCTGGAAGCGCCCGCGCGGTAGGGCGCGGCGTATCCGCCTCGCCAGCTTGCGGGAAGCGGCCGAGCCCGCGGGACGGGGGCCGAGGGCCACCTGACGCATCACCGACGCGTAGGCGGCATCGCCGTCGAAGCGGTCGACCGTCGGCCTCGGAACCGGCGCGGCCGCCCCCGCCTCGCCGTCACCGTCGCCGCCGAACGGGAGGTTGTCCGTCGCCACCGCGGCGAGCAGGCCAACGCCCAGGAGCACCTGGATCGCCAGCACCACGAACAGTCCGCGCATTCCTCCATTGTGAAGGAAGAGTCGACAGAGCCGGGGACTCTTCGCCCTCACAGCTCGAAGGTTCTAGCGCTTGACCACTACCCGCACATCGGGCCGCGGGGGTCCGGCCTCCAGGTTGCCCGCCACGTCGCGGGCGCGGGTGAAGAAGCGGTACACGCCGGGCCGCAGGCGCAGACGCTTCGAGCCGGGTCGGGTGGCTGTGAGCAGGCGGCGCTCCCGCCCGGCGCCGCGTCTCGCGTAGACGTCGTAGCTCGCTACCCCAGAGCCGATCAGCCCGGGGGCGCCGCCGGGGTCGGAGCCCGCCCAGCGCAGCCGCACCTGGGCGCGTCGCGCTCCGGGGCGCAGCCGCACCCGTCGCCTGGCGCGCGCGCTCGAGGAGGGCGGCACGCGATCGACCCTGCGGGCGGCGTCCACAGCGCGACCGGCGTCGATGATCCCCCAGCCCAGATCGGGGTTCCAGGCGCCACCTCCGCGCGCGCTGGCCTTGATCAACGTCAGCTTGTCGCGCAGCGTGAGGAACGGGTTGAGGTCGGCCACCAGCGCAGCCAGGGCGGTGACCTGCGGCGTCGCCATCGAGGTGCCGGCGAGGTAGGCGTAGCGGCTGTCGCCGCGCAGCTCGCGGCGACACTCGCAGCCCCCGAAGAGGCCGCCGTCCAGCGAGGTCGAGTTGCCGGGAAAGGTCGACACCAGGCCAGGCGGGGCGCTCGGGCCGCCGAAGAATCCGTAGGCGGCCAGTGAGATCTGCGGTCCGAACCCCGTGCCGGCACGTCTGTCGTTGAACCCGGCCGCGGTGACCACCAGCCCCCGCCCCGCCTCGAGCACCGGTCCGTCGCCCGGTTGCAGCTCCACGGCAGGAGCGCCCTGGTTGTCGGTTGGGTCGTTGGACGCGGCGGCCACGAGCACCACATCCCGGGACACGGCGAACTCGATCGCCTCACGCAACGCTTCGTTGGTGGCGCCACCGCCAAAGCTCATGTTGATCGCTTGCGCGCCGCGCTCGGTGGCCCTGCGGATGCCGTCGATGATGTCCTCGTCGCGAATGCCCCCGAAGGTGGTCGACCCGACCTTGACGATCGCCAGCCGACAGCCCCATCCCGCGCCTGCGATGCCAATCCCGTTGTCGGTTCCCGCGCACGCCAGGCCGGCGACGTGGGTTCCGTGACCGTCGGTGTCGGTGAGCGGGTTCGCGGCGCCCGCGCCGTCCGCGGAGGCGATCTTGCCGGCCAGCTCGGGATGGTCGCCGTCCACGCCCGAGTCGATCACCGCGACCAGCGCGCCCTCCCCGGTGGTCACGTCCCATGCCGCCGGAAAGTTCTCGCGGGCCAGCGCCCACTGAATCGGCGTGCCGGGGGGAACCCCGTCCGTGGTGGTCTCGGGCGTGGAGAGCGCGGGATCGTTCGGTGCGCGCCGCAGGTCCCGCGCCCATTCCACCGAGACGCTCTCCACCGTCCGGTCGCGCCGCAGCCGCGAAAGAGCGGCCTGGTTGCCCCTCACGGTCGCGATCCCCAACTCCGGCACCCCCCGGCCGGCGCGGACGACGCCGGTACGCGCCAGCACCGCCGAGACCAGGGACGAGGAGCGCGCAGTCTGCGGCTCGTCGAATACGACGAGGTAGCGCCCCGTGGGCTGGGCGGCGTGTGCAGGGGCGACTGCGAGCAGCGCGAGGGAGCAGAGGACTGCGACGGCGGTAAAGGCGATGCGCATCCCGACATTCCAACAGGTCCCGAGCCCCGAGGGTGCAGCTGCTGCGATCTTGGCGCCCGGGAGAGGAGCAGGCGGACGAGGGACCCTCTAGCGCGGCTGGGTGGCAGCCGGAGTGCCTCGAGCGACAGGCGACAGATGCTCAGGCGCCAGGCGACGCGCCAGGTCGAGCGTATCGACGTCCAACTGGACGGGCTCCAGCTCGTAGCGGCTTCCGTACTCTGCTAGCAGCGCTTGCACCACGTCGTCCCAGGATGCCCCGGGCGCCTCCTCCGCCACGCTGCCCGTGGTCTCGGGACGCCAGTCAAGGCTCAGCGCTTCGTACACCGGGACGAGCACCTCTCGGACGCGCTCCGCGCCATCGACCACGATCACCCCTCCCACGTGGACGCCGCCGGCCACGAGCCGCTGGCCCACACCCATCAGCTTGCGGATGCCTCCCACGCTCACGCTGTGGCCCCCGGGGCAGTACTCGCCGGCAACCTCGCCCACCCGGGCGTCGACCCCGAGGCGGCCGAGGGCCCCGGCCACCAGCGCGGCGGTGGCGTCGAAGCGCCGCGTGATCCCGCCGCGGGGATCGAGTTCTGGCAGCGCGTGCGCGAAGGCGATCGTGTCGTCGTGGAAGACCGCGGCGCGCCCTCCGGCCAGGCGTTCGATGGCCTCGAAGCCCCGCTCGCGGGCCGCCCGCACCGCGCTCGGATATCCCGCGTCCACCACGTCGCGCTTGCCGAAGGCGACGATCGAGCCCGGTCGGGCGATGCGCAGTGTCTCGGGCAGCTCACCGGCCGCCACCCGAAGCATCAGGGCGCGCGACACCGCCGTATCGAGGGCGGGGTCATCCGGCAGCGAGTGGGTCAGCAGCCGCAGCCGTGGCACACCGGCAAGTATGAACAGGGCCCGTGCAACGCTCAGCGAGCCGAGGTCGCCGGCTTCCCGACGGCCGCCTGCTTCGGAACGGCCGCCTGCCAGCGGCCCTTGCCCGATGCCTTGGCGCCGCTGAGGGCGAAGTCGGCGTGCTCGAGCAGCTCCTCGGAGGTGGCCGCGTGCTGGGGATACACCGCCCAGCCGATGCTCACGCTCAACCGGAAGCCCGGCAGCTGCATATCCTGATCCGCGCTCTGGACACAGCGCAGCACACGGTCGGCCACGTGGCGCATGCCGTCCTCGGTGACCCCGCGCACGATGATGGCGAACTCGTCTCCGCCGAGCCGCGCCACGAGATCATTGCCGCGCGCCGCCTCGCGCAGGGCTTCGGCGGCATGACACAGCACGGCGTCTCCCCCCGCGTGACCGAACAGCGTGTTGGCGGGCTTGAAGTCATCGAGGTCGACGAACAGCAGCCCGGTCGCATCGGCGGCACGGCTTCCGCCCACCTGGCGCTTCAAGGCGGCCTCGAAGGCTCTCCGGTTGGCCACTCCGGTCAGCGGGTCGGTGAGCGAGAGCACATCCGACTCCTCTCGCAGGCGCACCAGCAGCGACTTCGAGGCCAGAATCAAGACGCCGAGGACACCGTAGGTGGGCACGATCACCATCAGCTCCGCCAGAAACCCTCCGCCGACGGGGTCCGCTTCATAGAGCAGGGGAAGGCTGTGCACGACCATGCACAGCCCCAGGTACACGGCCGCCTCGCGGGCCGGGTAGAACCAAGCGCAGTAGAAGACGATGAACAGCAGGTAGAAGCGCGCGGGAGAAGAGGCCCCGCCGGTCGCCGCCATGAAGACCGCCGTGATGGGGAAGCCCATGAACGACGACAGGTGCGACACCAGCGGAGGGCTGCGCTCCCAGGGCACGACCGCGAGTGCTAGAACCCCCCATAGCAGGCCGACCCCGGCCACGACGAGGAGCACCGCCGGGTGTGAGACGTCCACGCCCGGCATCACGAGCAGCAGCATCCCGGTCACGCCACCGGTGAGGTAGAGGGCAGCCGCAAGCCGACCCGCCAAGCGTCGCTCTTCGGCTATGTGGAGTCCTCGCATCGCCGTGCCTCGAAGCCCCCACCCCCGAGTCGCGGAATCTACCGGCTCAGGGTTCGCGCCGCAGCAGTACGAGTGACGCGCGGGTTGTCAGTAGCCGAGCGCGAACTTGGCGTCCTCGGACATCAGGTCCGGAGTCCAGGCCGGCGTGAAGGTCATGTTGGGATGGACCTTCGAGACACCCTCGAGCTCGCCGACGAACTCCTCCATCTGCTCGGAGACCTGCGGGCCGATGGGACATCCCGGCGACGTGAGCGAGAAGGTGATGAAGACCTCGTCGCCGTTCACGTCGATGTCATACACCAGGCCCAGCTCCACGAAGTCGAGGCCCAGCTCTGGATCGATCACGTTCTCGAGGGCTTCCTGGACGTCGTCGACGGTGACTTCTTGGGCCATGGGACCGATATTAGCCCCTATAGGGTTGAGCGAATGCCACTGGTGGGTCTCGTCGCCCTTTTCGTCCTGCTTCCGATCGCGGAGCTGTACCTGATCTACCAGGTGGGCGACTCGATCGGCATCCTTCCGACTCTCCTGCTGCTTGCCGCCGACTCCGTGCTCGGATCGGTGCTCCTGCGCACCCAGGGGCGCACGGTTTGGCGGCGCTTCAACGAGGCCATGGCCAGCGGCCGCATGCCCCACCGCGAGGTCCAGGATGGCGTGGCGGTGATCTTCGGCGCCGCTTTCCTGATCACGCCGGGCTTCATCACCGACGTCGTCGGCTTGGCCCTGCTGCTGCCGCCCACCCGCGCGCTCCTGTTGAGGATGGTGCGCAGACGGCTGGCGGACCGGGTGGCGGCGCGGGTCGCGCAGAGCGGGGCCGGCGACCGTCCGCCCCGGCCTCCAGACCCCGACGTCGAAGGGACCGCGTCGGAGCAGCGCCCGACACCTCCACCGCGTCTCGGGCAGTGAGCGAGCCCGCCGTATCCGTCGCCTTCTTCGATCCCGAGCACGGGCTACACGGGAGCACCCGCACGGGCGCCACGCTCCTGTTCGAGGGGTCGAGCTCGAAGGTGCTGCCCGAGGGGCCGAGAGTAGAGCTCACCGCCAACGGTTGGCAGGCGGAGCTGGATGAGGCGTTCTCACTGGCGCTGGAGCCGCTGGTCGCGCCGGTTCGGCTGCCGGGCACGGCGGCGCACCTCTGTCGCGTGACCGGACGGGTTGGCAGCCAGCCGGTCGACTGTCTCGGCACCGTCGCCGAGACGCACGTCCCCCCCGCGTGGGAGGAGCTGGACGTCCTGCGCAGCATCTCGGCGATCTTCGACTCCCAGCACGCCTTCCTCGCTCTCGCTCGGCGACCGAGAGGGGCGCCCGGTCACGACGAGGAGCAGGTGGTGGGCTGGCTGCTCGCCGACGGCGAGCCGCTGGCCGTGGAGGACGTTCGGATCTCGACCGTCTACGACGGCGACGGGCGCCAGCGCAGCGCCGGCCTCGAGGTGTGGCTGCCGGGAGAGGAGTTCCCCCGCCGGGGCTCCGGCACTGTCGTGGCGGGCTCGTCCCTGAGCCTCGAGGGCCTCGACGTGCACGCGGCGATCTTTCACTGGCGTATGCAGGAACGCGAGGGCGCCGGGGCCTACGAGCTGTGGGTGCGCTCGGAGCCGGCCGCCGCGTGAGAGGGGAAGGTCCGGTGCTCGCCGGAGAGCCTACGCTGCGGTGCCCGCCGGAGAGCCCACGCTGCGGTGCTCGCCGGAACAACGTTCCGGCTGCGCTCCTCGCACGGCGTTCCGGCTGCGCTCCTCCTCGCACGGCGTTCCGGCTGCGCTCCTCCCAGGGTCCGAGGTGAAGGCCTTGATCAGCGACTTCGGCGGGGTCCTGACCACCCCGCTCGGCAACTCCTTCGCCGCCTGGCAGCGCGAGTCGGGAATCGGGCTCGCGGATCTCGGCACCGCGATGGCGGCGGCCACGGAACGTCACGGCGAGCATCCACTGTTCGTGCTCGAGAAGGGCGAGATCGCCCAGGAGGAGTTCCTGCGCAGGCTGGACGCCGAGCTGGACGACGACCTCTCGATCGACGGGATGCTCGACGTCTACTTCGAGCACCTCGAGCGCAACCACGAGATGATCGGCTTCATGGCAGACCTGCGCGCACGTGGCCTGCGGATGGCGCTGCTGACCAACAACGTGCGCGAGTGGGAGCCCCGCTGGCGCCCGCTGCTGCCCGAGATCGACGACATCTTCGAGGTGGTGGTCGACTCCGCGTTCGTGGGCGTGCGCAAGCCCGAGCCGGAGATCTACGCGCTCACCGTCGAGCGGCTGGGCGGGGGCCTCGAGCCGGTCGACTGCATCTTCGTCGACGACATCGAGGTCAACTGCGAAACCGCCCGTCAGCTGGGCATGACGGCGGTCATGTTCGAGACCACCGAACAGGCACGGGCCGAGATCGACTCGGCGCTCGCGCAATGAAAAAGAGACGCGGACCGTCGCGCTTGAGGAGCGCGCCACCTTCGACCGAGGTCTCAGGGGCATCGCGGCGGGCCTCACACCTCAGGGCCTCGCTCTTCGCGCTTGGGTCCACGCCTCTGGGGTCACTCAACCAAAGCGCCCTGGGGCCGTCAACTGCCCGGTGGAGAACATTCCGCTCTTTGCAGAAAACCCTGGGCGCGGATGTCAAGGTGCGGTCACAAGCCCTACCCCCCGGTCGGCGGGATCGACGTCCGTGCCGAAGACGTCGAGGCGCGCCGACGCCAGCGCCTTGGCGACAACCGTCTCGGCTCTGGCCGGCAAACCTGCGCTGCGAACCTGCTCCCACCACAGCGCGGCGACGCCCGCCACGTGCGGGCACGCCATGCTCGTCCCGCTAAGGAGCCTTGTGCCGCCGCCCACCTTGGCGGACTCGACGCCAACCCCCGGTGCGCAGATGCGCGGGAAGGTGTTCGAGAAGGGGGCGATCTTCATCGTCTGGTCGACCGCGCCGACGGATACGACGCCCTCTGCCGCCGCCGGAAGCGACGCCGCGATCTCGTAAGTCGGGTCAATGTCGCGACGGCTCTCGTTGCCCGCGGCCGCGACTACGACCGTGCCGGCTCCAAACGACTCCTCCGCGCGCACCACGCCCATGAGCGCGTCGAACATGCGCAGGTTGCCGCGGTAGGCCTCGAGCGCACTCGAGGTCGCGAGGTCGGCCGGCCAGCCGCCATCGGTCAGCTGTCGCACGAGACCCGGGAAGTCGAACCCGAGCGACATCGAGATGACGTTCGCGTCCTGCTCGACCGCCCAGCGGATCCCGCGGAACACCATCTGCGAGCCGCCGCCGCCGTCATCGTTGAGGACCTTGCCGATCAATGCCCTTGATACGCCTCGGGCGACTCCGATCCGCTTGCCTTCGACGTCGCGACCGAAGATGGTGCCGGCGCAATGAGTCCCATGGCCCTGGCGATCGCCGACGCCGCTTCCGGAGAAGTCCTCCTCGACGAGCGTCACTCCCTCAAACGCGGGGTGGGAGCTGTCGATCCCGGTGTCGAGGACCGCTACGACGTTCTCGGCACCGGTGAACGGCGACTTGTCAGCTCCCACCGCGGCGATTCCCCACGCCTCGGCGTTCGAGGCGTCCTCCTCAGCCCGCGGCTCGATCAGCCGAATCGGCATCTCGGGGGCGATCGCGAGAACCTCAGGGTCCCTCAGAAGCTCCGCCCTGCCCTTCGGGTCGACATCCTCCATCTCGATCACGGGCTCCGGCGGAGCGAACGCCCGGCTCTCGGGGCCAAGGTCACGGATGCCCCTGAACGGGCCGGTGATCCGCTGACGGTCGCGAAGAACGACGTACGTCCGCATGACTAGGGCCCCCTCTTGAGTTGTGTTCTGCCAGGCCTTCCGGCTACACGCTGGCCGCGCGGAGTCTTACAACGGCGGCGTTGAGAAGCAATCGAAGACCATCTCGCCGAAAAACGTTTACATGGCGCTGGCGCTGGTAGGGGTGTCCCCGAGCAGCGGCACCCTGTCGAGCACCGCGAAGGCACCACGAGAGTCGGTGCGCCCATGATGCCCAGGAGGGCAAGCGGGGACAGTTCACGCCACAGACACATCATCCTTGATGGATGTGGGTACGAATGCCGGGAACCAATTACACGGAGGGACATGCAATCTCGATCGACCTTTCTGGGGCTCTTTATTGCGGTGGCGGTGGCGTTGCTTGCGCCAAGCGCGGCCAGCGCGGGTCTGATCAAGAAGGTTGAGTTTCCATCGGGGGTAGAGAGCGGTACCGCGCGTTGGTCCTATCCGCACGGGCTGTACGTAGTGGGCAACTACTTCGAAGACTGGACTTTCATCGCCTACGGCCCGGCGTACCGTAGCTGGCGCTGGGGCTGGCTGGGCGGTGACATCCGCGGCTGCGTGTGGGTCTACAGCGGCAACCTGCCCGCGGGCGGTACGCCCACCAGCACGGACCGTTGCGGTCCGCCCCGACAAGAGGTGGGCACCTACTCGTTCGCCCCACGGACCATCTGGGATAGCGCGAATGGTACGGACGGCGTCAATGCGACGCTCGATCCGCGTGCCTGCGGAGGCTCGACCCGGCGCTACGCCAATGCCTTGCCTTGGCTCGCCTCGACCCAGCTCATCCGGCCGATGGGCGACGTGTTGAGGAAGCCCAGGCCGGTTAAGAAGAGGTATCTCGCCCGAACGGGTAACGACGCCATAATGGTCCGGGATCCCGAGCTCGGCGAGACCGGTAACTACCCCTCCAACTGGTTCTTCGTGCCCGCAGCCTGCGTCGTCCGTTGAGCACCCGTCATCGCGAGTCACCGCTTGAGCGCTGCAACGCCGTAGCCACCAGCAACCAGTAGGGGAAAGTTTCGCGTCGGGATCTCCGCCGGATTTCATGGAAGAAGCCGTCAGGAGGCCGCAGCGTCGGCCCACGTCGCCCTCTGGGCACTCGGCGAACCCGACCCCCTGACCGCCGCCGAGCGCGCTGTCCTGGTGGACCCGGTGGTCGACCGCTGCCTCACCCCGTGTCGTTCTGGGAAGCAGCGATCAAGCGCCAGGCCGGCCGGCTGAAACCGAGCTGGCCTCTGCGACACGGTCGCTCGAGGCGAATAGCTCCAGCGCACTGAATCCTGGCCAGCCATCTCCGGTTGACCTCGTCCGTCCAACGTCGCGCACCGTCAAGGGTAACGCCGTGAGTTGAGAGCACCGTCGCAGCGGGGCCGCTCTCATCCGTGAGGATGCCGCGCAAGAGATGCTCGCATCCGATGCCGTTGTGCCCAAGGCGCTCGGCGCCTGAATATGTCGATTTGTCGGGCATTGTCGGTTCCGGTTTCGCGACCAGGGAAGCGCAATCGCCCACAGAGACCCACCATTTTGCGTACATTTCCCGCGGTGTCTCCAATCCTCGCGCCCCGTACCCTCCGGCTGGTCGCTGTGACAGTCATCGTTGCAGCGGCATGCACCGCACCGGCGCGCGCGGAGCCGGTGACCGTGGTGGATCACGACCGCGTCCAACGGGTGGACGACCCGTTCGTGCCACCGCGAGCGGAGACTGACCTTGGGCCGGCTCCCGGCCGCCCGCAGTTTCGAGCGCACACGGCCGGCCACGGCCAGCGGGCCGTCGCTCGCGTCCTCCGACGGACCGTCCAGACGCGCGGCATCAGCCGCTCTGACTCCTCGCGCTACCGGCGGATCTATCGACGCGCCCGCGCGATTCTCGGGCGCCTGGCCGGAGCGCGAAGACGCGAGCTCGGGTATGTCGTCCAGTCGCTCGAGCGGATCGCGCTCGCGCGACGACTGACGCCATCGCGGATGCCCGTGATGTTCCTCCAGCTGCGCCGAAACAGCACCTACTGGGCCTTGGAGTCCTTCCCGGCGGAGGGTGACCAAGTCACGTTCCGCGGCAGCGAGCTGCTGTTTCGGTACTTCCCCGGCCGCGGCCTGCAGTTCCATCCGCTGGCGAACTTCAAGAAGGCCAACCTCCTCCACGGCGCGTGCGCAAACAGCGGGCAGGGCAAGCCCGTCTGCGGGGCGCGGCCTCCTGGGCCCGGATCGGGCACCCCCTGCCGTCCCCAACGCCTGCGCCGCCTCCTCGACGAGCTGTCGCGCTTGGCGGTCCGGCGCGGTCCCAAGTTCATCGCCTGGGAGTACCTGTTCGACTTCGGCGGCGGCTCCCCACCGTGGATGAGCGGCATGGCCCAGGCGACGGCCATCACGGCTCTCGCCAGGGGAGCGCGGCTCTTGGACCGGCCGGACTACGACACGACCGCCAAGGCGGCGTTGGGGGCCTTCGAGGTCGCTTCGCCAATCGGGGTCCGCACCAAGGGACCGCTCGGCGGCGTGCACTACCTGCAGTACTCCTTCGCGCCGCGCCTGTATATCTTCAACGCCTTCTTCCAGTCGCTGATCGGGCTGCACGACTACGGCAAGCTCACCGGGGACGTCCGCGCGACGGGACTGTTCGAGCGGGGTGAGCGCGAGGCACGGCGCGAGGTGCCCTACAGCGACACTGGCGACTGGTCGCGCTACTCGTTCCGCGGCAGCGAATCCACCCAGGAGTATCACGAACTGCTGCGCGAAGTCCTCCAGGGCCTGGGCCGCCGGATCGGCGGCGTCTACTGCACCTACGCAATCCGCTACCGCCGCTACCAACAGCGCCGCTGATCCGGGCCACAGGAGTGGTACAGCGGTGGTACTGCCGCCTGAGTGGCTCACGCCGCTCCGGAGCTAGAGCCCAACCGCAAGGCGATTCCTCGGGCCGTCAGTTGTCCGAGCCGAGGCGGTCCCAGCAGTAGAGCTCGACGGCCTCCGCGGCCAGCTGCATGGTCCGCTCTTCCGACAGCCAGGGCAACACGGTGTCGAGCGCCTGCTCCTCGCTCATGCCCGCCTCGAATGCGTCCTCGCCCCGGAAGCCGGCGGCGATGCGCAGGGCTTCCCGACGGTGCTCTCCCAGGTGGGCGAAGGCAGCGAGAAGGAACTCCTTGTTGGCGATCGGCTGGCCGACCTCGAGTGAGACGTGCCACGCGGCGAGCATCGACAGATCGTCGTCGTCGAGCACCTCGATGGCCTTGGCGTAGTGCACCTGTAGCTCGTCGTCGGGGATCTCGTCGACCCACGCGCGGACGACCTCGCCGAGCAGCTGGCGCCTGGCCTCGCGCCCTACGGCCTCGGCGACGACACGGATGGCTTCCTGGGGCTCGATGAAGCAGAGGGGCATGTGCCGCAAGGTACGCGGCGCGCCCGACGGAACGGGCACCACTAGGCCGGTGCTTCGGCCAGCGTGCGCTCGGGCGGCCACGAGCACAGCGCCGGCTGGCCGGGGCAGTCCCCGCAGAGGCGCCGGTGCGGCTCCTCGGTGGGCTCGAAACGGCCCGCCACGACGCCTTCTGCGAGCTCCAGCAGCCGGCTCTCGAGGTCCGGGGCATCGGATGCCCCGAACGATGCGGTGACCGGCTCGTCCGGGCGCTCGAGGAAGGCGTAGGCCACCTCCACGCCAGGCGCACCCGAGCGCAGGGCCGCCAGTGCGTAGACCAGCCGTTGGGTGGAGTAGGAGGCCTCCGTGAGCGTCGCCGGGTCGGACTCGCCGAGCCGGTCGCTCTTGTAGTCCACGATCAGCACCCCGCCGTCGGACTCGCCGGCGTGGACGTCGACCACCCCGTTCACCAGCAGGCTGCGCCCTCCGGAGCGAGTCTCGAGCATGTAGGCGAAGGGCAGCTCGGTTCGCACCCGCTCTGCCGCGGCGATGCGGTCGCTGAGAGGAGAGCCGGCGAAGGCGTCAACCATTGCGATCAGCTCATCCACATCCGCATCGCGAACGGGATACCCCGCCGACTCGATCAGCTCCGCTACCTCGGAGGCCCCTGGTCGAGTTGGTTGGTTGAAGTCCAGGCGCTCCAGGAGCATGTGCACCACCGAGCCCCGTACCAGGCCGGGCAGCCCGTCCGTGGACGGCCGGGCGGACTCGGAAGCCGTGACGGACGCATCCGTTCCGGAAAGGCCGAGAGCGCGCTCGAGGTAGAAGCGGTAGCCGCAGCGCCTGTAGCGCTCGAGGCTGGAGTAGCTCAACCGGCTGACGGCAATCGCCTCGGGCACCGCCACGGCCGCCAGCGCAGGGGCTCCGAGAGCATGGAGCCCCGGGGGCTCGGGCTCGGGCGTGACCGGCTCCCGGTCGGCCGCAGGCAGCAGCTCGTCGACCGCCTCGGGCCGCAGCACCTCGCAGCGCACGCGCACGTCGCGGCCGTCATAGACACCGCACGCGTCCTCCCGCGACCCGAAGCCGGGCAGGCCCGGGGCCAGGCCGCGCCAGATCCACCGCATCGGCTCCTCCAGAGGCCCCTCGGGCTGCAACTTCTCCAGGTCGGTCGCCCCGCTGAGCACGAGGTGCTCCTGCGCGCGGGTCGCCGCCACGTAGAAGATCCGCTTCTCCTCCTCCTCATCCTCGAGCTTGTCCTCCTCGCGGATGCCGGCCAGATGCGAGCTGTCGATGGCGCCTCCGCCGATGGAGGCCAGGCGGATTCCCACCCGGCCGTCGTCGCTGATCCGCAGTGCGGAGTCGTCCTCCCTGCCCGCCTTGCCCAGGTCGGCCACGCAGACCACGGGGAACTCGAGCCCCTTGGCGCGGTGCACCGTCATCAGGCGCACTGCGTCGAGGGCCTCGGCCTCCAGCGGCGCCTGGCCCTCGCGCTCGGCGATCAGGTCGCGCTCGGCCACGAAGTCGATGAAGCCGCGCAGGTCGCGGCCCTCCTCGGCCTCGAACTCCCGCGCCATCCGCATCAGCTTGCGCACGTTGGCCATGCGGCGCTCGCCGGCGGGCATGGCGAGGATGGC
This sequence comes from Thermoleophilaceae bacterium, assembly GCA_030447725.1. Taxonomy (GTDB): domain Bacteria; phylum Actinomycetota; class Thermoleophilia; order Solirubrobacterales; family Thermoleophilaceae; genus JAAYBF01. Next base: position 47,601 of record JAUJOQ010000006.1, on the reverse strand, counting down.
CCGGTCATACCCCGAGCCGGTCACCGCGCGGTCGATCAGCGTCTCCAGCGACACGCGCGGAGCGGCGGCGCGCTCGGCCGAGAAGCGCCGCGCGAATGCCCGTAGGGCCTCCGCGTCGGCAGTGGGCAGCTCGGCCGCGAGCGCCAGGACGGTCTCCGGGGCGTCGGCCGCTCCTGTGGCGCGCGCGCCGCCTGCGGGGATGGCGGCAACTGCCTCCACCACGCGCCACACGTCCCAGCCCGCGCTGCGGGCGGCGGCGGCCACCATCACCAGGGCGTCGAGGGACACCCCGCCAAGCGGCGATGCGAGCACCGAATGCAGCGCCAGCTCGTCGAGGGGGTTGGCCAGCGCCGCAAGGTAGGCGCGCAGGTCGGCCACCTGCTGCTGGCTCCAGTAGCCCCGTCCACCGAGCACGTAGGTCGGGATCCCGCGCTCCTCGAGCGCGCGCTCGTAGACCCCGATGTGGGTGGTGGCGCGCAGCAGGAGCACCACCTCGCCGGGGCGGTACGGGCCGTGAGTGGTCAGCTCGTCTACCCGGCGGGCCAGCAGCCGGGCCTCGGCCGCGCGCCAGGGGGTGATGCCCCGCATCGAGGCGCCGAACGGAATCTCGCCCGCCTCCAACTCGGCCTCGAAGCGGGCGTCCCAGCGCTTCTTCTCGCGATCGGTGACCAGCAGCTCGACGCAGGGCGCGAGGCGAGGTTGCACCGAACGGGCGTCAGGCGCCTCGCGCAGGGCCTCGAAGCGGTCTCCCCACACGCCGCCGAAGAGCAGGTCGACCGCGTCGAGGATCTCCCCGCGGCTGCGGAAGTTGACGGTGATCGGCTGCTCGCGGCCCCGGGCCGACGCATCGTCGCGGTGGCGGCGAAACACCTTCACGTCGGCGTGGCGGAAGCGGTAGATCGACTGGCGCTCGTCACCCACGCGGAAGAGGTTGTCGCGGTCGAGCAGATCGAGGATCTCGTTCTGCAGCGGGTTGGTGTCCTGGAACTCGTCCACCATCACGTGGGCGAAACGCTCGGAGTAGGCCGAGCGCAGCCCCTCGTCGCGTTTCAGCAGGTTCCTGGCAAGCAGCTCGAGATCATCGAAGTCGAGGCCGGAGCGGTCGCGCTTCAGCGAGTCGTAGAAGTGACCGTGGCGCCCGATCAGGTCGCGTAGCAGCACATGGTCGGAGTACTCACGGTGACGCACGCAGAGGGCCAGGTAGGCCTCGTGCGCGGCCCGGAACTGCTCGCACGCGGCGCCCTTCAGGGCCTTGGCCGGGGCCTTGAAGAGAAGCTCCTTCAGCTCGGCTCCGTCCGCCAGCTCCTCCTCGCCCAGCCGGTCGACCAGGGCCGCGCACCGCTCGAGCTTCGACCGGGCACCGGCCACCGCGCGGCCATCGACGTCCGCGATCTCCGCCAGCGCCGCCTGCACGGCGGCGCCCAGGGCCTCGCGCTCGCCGGCCGGCGTGGGCGGCACCGCCTCGGGCAGCTCGGGCCTGATCTCCCCTCTGCTGCGCCCGTGCGCGTACGCGGTTCGCACCATGTCGGCCAGCCGGTCCGGCGTGTAGGAGCCGAGCAGCCGTAGGCGCTCCGGGTCTTCGCCGGAGCCCACGAACTCCGCGAGCGTGCGGTCGAACGCGTCGATGCCCAGCCGCTCGGATGCGAGGGCGTCGAGCACCCGGAACTCGGGGTCGATCCCCGCCGCAAGCGCATGGGTGCGCAGCACGCGGGAGCAGAAGCCGTGGATCGTGGAGATCCAGGCGGCCTCCGCCGAACGGGCCTCCGTACGAGCGCCGAGCTCCATCAAGCGCGCGCGCACGCGGGAGGTGAGCTGCGCAGCCGCCTTCTCGGTGAAGGTGATGGCGAGGATGGCCTCCACGGGCACGCCGTCGTCGAGCACCGCCCGCACGAAGCGCTCCACCAGCACCGACGTCTTGCCGGTGCCCGCCCCGGCGCTGACCAGCAGGGAGCCCTGCCGCAGGTCGATCGCGCGCTGCTGCTCTGAGGTGAAGCTCACGACTCGACCCGGCAGATGGAGGGGTGCGAGCACCCACCGCGGTAGGCGCAGCTGTCGGGACAGGGCTCGATCCTGCCCGTGCGCATGCGCGCGGCAGCGCCGCTGATCGCGCCCTGCGCCCAGGCAGTGCTCTCGGCGAAGCCGTCCTCGGGCTTCACGTCATTGTCGTAGAAGTCGCTGCCCAGCTCATCGAGCGCCTCCTGCGCCACCATCCCGCGCGGCCGGCGCTCGGTGCCCGAGAGGGGCACGTACACGCCACCGGCCGGCCGCAGCCCAAGCAGACGCTCCACGACCATCATGTAGAGAGCGGCCTGGAAGCGGTTCTTGGGTTCCCAGTCCGCCGCCTTGTAGGAGTCGACCTTGCCGCTCTTGTAGTCGCGCACGAGCGCCCAGCCGCCATGCACGTCCACGCGGTCGATCACCCCCCGGACCCGAAGGCCGCCCTTGATCTCCACCGCGGGGTGCTCGCAGTCGGCGAAGCCGAACCGCAGCTCGAGGTGCTCGGGCTCGAGCAGGCCGTCGCGGCCCGCCTCGTGGCGCAGGTAGCGCAGCAGGTCGAACTCGAGCCGCCGCACGGCGGCCCGGACGCGCACCTGGCTCGGCGACAGGCGAAACTCGCCCTGGCACTCCTTCAGCGCCTCGATCAGGATCCGCTCGGCGTCGGGCAGATTGGCGGGCGTCACCCGCCGCGAGCCGGTGCTGTCGCGCAGGCGCCGGTAGGTCAGCTCGAGTACCCGGTGGGCATAGGAGCCCCTCACCATCTGCTCGGGGTCGGGCTCGAGCTTCTCCGGGTCGAGCACGTCCTCCACCAGCCACTTGACCGGGCAGCCGGCGAAGCGCTCGATCGCCCCGGCCGAGACCACCTCCCGGCGCGCCACCTCACGCAGCGCCGGCTCGGCCGCGAGCGCGGGGGCGGGCGCCGGGGTGCGCCGTGGCCCCGAGCGCGCCACCGCGCGTTCCCATTCGGCCGGGGTGGGCGCCTCGTCCAGGGGCCAGGTCACGTCGGCGAGGGAGCGCTCGCGCACATGCTCGTCGAGGTCGCCCAACGCCTCCCGTGCGTCGTCCACGAAGAAGGAGGACGCCTGCGGGTTGCCCTCCTCGTCGCAGAGGCGCGTGCTGAGCACCAGCTCGCGCTCCGCGCGCGACGCGCAGACGTAGAACAGGTACCGCTCGCGCTCGAGCTGGTCCTCACGCAGCGGCAGACGCAAGCCGCTGGCCCGGGCGATCTCGCGCCGGTCGGTGTCGGGCAGGAACGCCTCGGGGGCGGAACGGCGCGGGAACTCGTCCTCCTGGAGGCCGCAGACGATCACCGCACGGAAGCGCCGCGCCCGGATCGACAGGGGCGACGCCACCTGCACCCGGTCGGGCTGGGGCTCCTCGCCGACGCGTACCGGCAGCTCGGCCAGCATGTCGTGCACCCGCTGGTGGTCCAGGCGCACCCGCGGGTCGGCTGTGATCACGGCGCGCAGCTCGGTCAGGGCCTTGCGAGCCGCAACGAACGCCCGGGCGTCATCCAACTCGGCACCGCGCAGGACGGCTGCCCGGCGCCGGTAGGGAGCGGCGAAGAGGCGGCTCAGGCGATCCTCGAGCTCGGTGAGGCAGCCGACCATGTCCGGCGCGCCGGCCAGGCGATCGAGCTCCTCGAGGGTCCAGCGGTTGCCGGTGGACTCCCAGAGCGCGCGCCCCGCGACGGCCGTCGACGCGCCGGCCCGGCGGACCTCGCCCTCCAGGCGATCGGCGAGCCGTGGCTCTCTCAGCAGGCCCGGGGTGCGCAGGTAGGCGAGGAGATCGTCCGCGGTGCCTTCGAGCACCGCGCAACGCAGCAGCGCGAGCAAGCCGTGGCCGAGGGCGGTGTGGGACAGCGGCACGGAGCGATCGATCGAGTAGGGGATTCCGTAGGAGCCGAACACCTGCTCCACCAACGAGGCGTAGCGCTCCGGCTCCCGGAACACCACGGCGATCTCGCCCGGAGGCGTGCCCTCGCGCAGCATCCGCAGGACCTCCGCCCCGCACAGCTCGACCTCGGCGCGCTCGCCGCCGGCGCGGTGCAGGCGGACCACCCCGCCGCTGCGAGCACCGGACCCCGCACTCTCGGGGAGGAGCGCAGCGCGATCGCCGATCGCGCGAGCACCGGACCCCGCACTCTCAAACAGGCTGCGCTCGAGGGCGTGCAGCGCCCCTCGCGATCCCGGCGCATAGTGCTCCGAGCGCGCATCGAGGGACTCGACCACGGCACCGCGTTCCTCCAGCTCCTGGCGGATCGCGGCGGTGGCCCGGAACGCCTCGCGGCCGGGCTCCCAGGGAAGTGACACGGTCACATCGGCCCCGGCGTGCGCCGACAGCTCCTCCAGCGTGGCGAGCTCGAGCCGGGTGAAGTCGTCAAACCCGTAGACGAAGACCGGCGTGGCGCCCCACCGCTCCGGCTGGCCGCGCAGCGCCTCGAGCGCTCGCCAGGCGTACAGCTCCTCGTCCTCGAGGCCCGCGGCGTCGAGCCCTTCGCGATAGCGCCGGTAGACCGCGGCCACCTCCTCCGCGTAGGCGCGGCGGGGGCCTTCACCGGCCCAGGCGCGCAGGGCCCGGGTGAGGCGAGCGGGCTCGACCATCGACCGCTCAAGCTCGGCGGTGAACCGCACGGCCGCCCGCGTGAAGCCGGGGCGCTGGGCGGAGGCGGCCAGCACGTCCAGTCGTGCAGCCCGGACGCCCTCCTCGGTGATCAGCATGCGCTGTAGCTCCGAAGCCCGGCGGGCATGGTGGCCGGTGCGCGCCGCTATCTGATCGAACAGGGCTCCGAAGCGCAGGACCTGCACGCCGAACACCCCTCCTCGCTCCGCCAGCTCACGGCGGCTGTGATCGACGTCCTCGAAAGAAGGAACCACGAGAATCGGCTCCTCGTCCAGCCGGTCGCGCAGGGGCCCGAGGACCGCGCCCGCCTTGGCGGCATTGGCCGGCCCGGTTATCAGTCTGAGAGGCACCGGCTACTTGTAGAGGGTGTCGAGGACGGCGTGTGGGGCCACGCCTTTAGGGTCGGGCTGTGGCGCCGCTGTCTGACGCAGCGGGCAAGAGTCCGTTGCGGACGGCGTCGGCCAGCGCCTCGGCGTAGCGCTTTGCCGGCAGCATCGGCGGTGCGTCCTGTATCTCCCATCCTGCGCCGGGGCGCAGGACCCAGCGGGCGATCCGTACGCGGCCCTCATCGAGGGTCTCCACCCTCAGCTCCTCGCGGAAGTCCCCCGCGCGTCCCCGGCTCACCCCCGCGGAGCCGGGCGAGGGAACGGATGCAGCCGCCGGGGGCTCGGCCCGCAGCGCACCCGTCAGCGCCTCCGCATCTCGATCGAGGAGCACGCCCTGCGCTCGCGAGACCAGGCCGGTGAGGTCAATTAGGGCCAGCACAGGAGCCCGGGGCCGCAGCTGAGAGCCCGACCACTCGGCCAGGCGGACACCGCCCGGCACCCGCTCGAGGCGCACGGTGTAACGAACTCCGTCGGGACCCTCGAAGGGACCGGCGCTCACGTGAGGCCCGCTGAAGGCGCCGGCCGCCCGCTTTTCGGCACCCGACGGGCGCGAGGGCCCCGCGGCGGAGGGAGCCCGCCGGGCGGGGCGCCGGCCCTGGTCGAGCACCGTGCCCTTCGAGCAGATCGGGCAGTCGGCCACGAAGCGGCTGTGACGGCAGAAAAGGGACACCCGCGGTCAGCATAGGCGGCTGTTGCGGCCCTGTCAGGATGCGACGGCCGTGGTCACCGCCATCGTCTCCGACCTGCACCTCGGCACCGTCTCCGGCGGAGACGTGACGCGCCGTCCCGACGTGCGGGCGCGCCTCCTCGAAGCCCTCGCTCCGGCCGACCGGGTCGTGCTGCTCGGAGATGCGCTCGAGCTGCGCGAGCGTCCCTCGGCGGAGGTGCTGGATCTGGCGCGCCCGTTGCTCGAGGGCCTCGGGGAGGCGACCGAGGGAAAGCAGCTTGTGATGGTCCCGGGCAACCACGACCACGAGCTCGTGGCGCCCTCACTCGAGGCGGCGCGCCTCGCAGGAGTAACGACGCTGCTCCCTGAGGGCACCTTCGACCCCGCCCATGGCCCGCTCGCCGCCCGGGTGGCGGCGCTCATGCCCCGCACCGAGGTCGTGCTGGCCTATCCCGGCATCCGTCTGCGGGAGGACGTCTACGCGACCCATGGCCATTACCTCGACATGCACCTGACCGTGCCGCGGATGGAGTGTGTCCTGGCTTCGGCGATCGCGCGCTTCACCGGCGTTCGCGCGACCGGCGGCCCCGCTGTCGAGGCCTACGAGGCGGCGCTGTCGCCGATCTACGCCTTCGCCCACAGCATGGTGCAGAACTCACCCGCCAGTGCGGTCACCAAAGGCGGTGATCTGTCCCGCAGCGTCTGGAAGCGATCGAGCCCCGACGGGGGGCGCAGCCTGACCGGGCTGGCGCTGGGCAAGGTCGCGATTCCCGCCGCCGTGGCGGCGATCAACGCCGCCGGCCTCGGCCCCTTCCGGCCCGACATCTCTGGAGCGGAGCTGCGCCGAGGCGGGCTACGCGCGATGGCGGCGGTGGTGGCCGCCACCGGCATCGAGGCAGACCACGTCATCTTTGGTCATACCCATCGCGCTGGACCGCTCGAGGACGACGTCGAGGGCTGGTGGCTACCTGGTCACAGACGCCTGACCAACACGGGCAGCTGGCTGTACGAGGCCGTGTTCGTGGACGGCAGCGGCCCTGAGAACCCCTACTGGCCCGGAACCGTCACCTGGCTGGGTGAGACCGGCGCGCCGGAGCAGGTCGGCGTCCTGACGGACGTCGACCTGTCCGGGCCGTGATCCTGCGTCAGTTCGAGCACACCTTGAACCCGTAGTCGGCAGCCTTTTCACTGGGAGCCTCGAAGGGATCGTCTCCGCTGAGCAGGATCTTCGGGTCGTCCTCGATCTTTGCCAGGGCCTCGTCGACCCCGTCGTAGATGCCGTTCAGGGTGTCCTCGTCGCCCTCGGGCGGAGGGAGGTCGCGCAGCTCGCTGAGCTGCCCCTCCGTGTTGGGCTTCAGCACGTCCTCGACGAGGGTCGTGAGCTGCTCCTCCGATGGCTCCTCGGTGGCGCCGAGGTCGCCGAACATCTCCTCGACCTCCTTCTCGACCTCCTCCTGGGCCTTCTTGCAGATGGCATCGCCCTGCTCGATGTACTCGGCCTTGGTGAGCGGCTCCTCGTCCTCGCCGCCGCAACCGGCGCCCGCGCCGACAGCCAGCAGCACGACTGCGAACGTACATCCGTATCTCTTGAACATGGGATCTCCTGACTGGTTTGGCGGATCGGGGAAAGCGACCCTACGGCCTCGCGAGGATGTCGGTTCAGCCGGCGCGTGCCGCGACGGCGGCGGTCTGCTCGGCGGCGGTCTCGTCGGCGGCCTGACCGGCCGCCTGGCCGCCGTCGGAGCCGTCTCCGTCACCCTGATCCTTCGGGGGCTCCTTGGCCCACTCCTCGTCGAAGTCGACCTTCCACTTGCCCTCGGCGTCGGTGCGCGGCTCGATCTTGAGCTTCGCGCGGAAACTACGGCCAGAGCGCCCACGGAAGCCGGTGACAGGCTTGGCGGTGCGCCCGACCGCAGGCTCGTCGCCGCGATCGATCGAAGCCTTGAGCGACTCCATCAACTCCTTGGCAACCGACACCGGCAGCATCTTGCTGGCCTTCTTCTTCCAAATCACGAAGCCGCAGCCCGGATCGTCCTTGGACCAGCAGGAATAACCCTTGCGGTTCTCCACCACCTCACGGCCGCAGACCGGGCACGGACCGAGCTTGGCGCGCTCGATCTGCACCCCTTTCAACTTGTCCAGCTCGACCACCGTGTCGGTCACGAACTTGGCGATGTCCTTCATGAACGCCGGACGTGAGTCACCCCCGCGCTCGATCAGGCCGAGCCGGCGCTCCCAGTCGCCGGTCAGGCCGGCGGAGGTGAGCGGGTGCTCGCCCAGCAGCCTGATCACCTGAATCCCCTTCTCGGTGGCGTGCAGCGCCCGCCCCTCCCGCTCGACGTAGCCGACCGAGATCAGGCGCTCGATGATCGACGCACGGGTGGCCGGCGTGCCGATGCCCGACTCCTTCATGGCCTCGCGCAGCTCCGCCTCCTCGATCTCCTTCCCCGCGGTCTCCATCGCCGCCAGCAGCGAGGCTTCCGTGTACCGGCGTGGGGGCTGGGTCTCCTTGCGCAGCGACTCGACCGACCGGGTCTGCACATCCTCGCCCTGCTCGAGCCTGGGCAGCAGCTGATCGCCGCCGGAGTCGTCCGCCGGCTCGTCGGCCGATTGCGCGGTCTCGCCGTACACCGCGCGCCACCCGGCCTGCACGAGCACGCGCCCGCTGGTGCGGAACACGTGCTCGGCCACCGTGGTCTCCACCCGGGTGCGCTCGAACACCGCGTCGGGATGAAAGATCGCCAGGAACCGCTTCGCCACCAGGTCGTAGACCTTGAGCTCGTCGGCTCCCATCTTCGACAGCTCGTGCTCGGACTTCGTGGGGATGATCGCGTGGTGGTCCTGGACCTTCTTGTCATCGACGACGCGCCCCAGCGGCAGCTTGTCGAGCGAGACCACGTACTCCGCTCCCTTCCTGTAGGGCGGGTTGTGCCCCACGAGCTCTGCTGTCGGCCGGATCTCGTCGACCATGTCGCCGGTCAGGTAGCGGGAGTTGGTCCGCGGATAGGTGAGCGCCTTGTGCTCCTCGTAGAGCTTCTGGGCGGCGCCGAGCGTGCGGCGGGCCGAGAAGCCGTGCATCGTGTTGGCGTGGCGCTGCAGGGAGGTGAGGTCGTAGAGCATCTGAGGACGCTCGGACTCCTCCTTCTTGTCGAGCTTGGTGATCCTCCCCGGCCGGTCGCGGGTCTCCTCGACGATCTTGGCGGCGAGGTCCTCTGCGATCCGCTTGCCGCCCATGTAGCGGCCGGTGTAGTTGCGTTCCTCACCGGCGGCGAACTTGGCCTCGACCAGCCAGTACGGCTCCGGGACGAAGGCGCGAATCTCCTCCTCGCGCCGCGCGACGAGCGCCAGGGTCGGGGTCTGCACGCGGCCCAGTGACACGGCGCCGTCGAAGGCGGCGCGCAGGCGGATGGAGGCTGCCCTGGTGGCGTTCATGCCCACCATCCAGTCGGCCTCGGAGCGAGAGCGGGCGGCATCCTCCAGGCTCTCCATCTCCTCACCGGGGCGCAGGCGCGTGAACGCATCCTCGATCGCCTTGCGCGTCATGGAGGACAGCCACAACCGCTGCACGGGCTTCTGCTTCTTCGCGGTCTCGTAGACGTAGGCGAAGATCAGCTCGCCCTCGCGGCCGGCGTCGCAGGCGTTGATCACGTCGTCCACGTCGTCGCGGGCCATCAGCTTGTGGATCGCCGAGAGCTGCTTCTTCGCACGGTCGTCGTTGGGCACCAGCTTGAACTTGTCGGGCACGATCGGCAGATCGGCATAGCGCCACTTCTTGAGCTTGGGGTCGTACGCGTCGGGCTCGGCCAGGCCCACGAGGTGGCCCACCGCCCATGTGATCACGTAGTCGTCGCCCTCCAGGCTGGTCTTGTCCTTCGACTGCTTGAAGGCGCCCGGAAGCGCCGCGGTGAAATCGCGCGCGACGGACGGCTTCTCTGCGACTACAAGTGTCTTGGCCATGGAGTTACCTCCCCCACCATACGCAGGACACCGAGCGCTGTGTGGATGGCGCTCAGTAGCCGTATGGGTTGGCCTGCCGCCGGCCCGCGCCCTCGACGCGGCCGCCGGGGCAGCTCTGGCGACCCGCGCGGAAAGGCAGCCGCACGACCGTCGTTGCCGAGTTGTTGCGCTCGTTCGACTCGTAGATGCCGTTGCGGGGATCGGCGATGTGGCGGTAGGCGAAGCAGCCGCGCAGCCCCGTCACGTCGATCCACTGCTCGGGGTAGCTGGGCGGGTAGACATCCGACCAGCCGACCGAAGTGCCGAGGGTCACTCTCTTCTCGCCCCCGTCGGTGCTGCACGCCGGGTAGACGAAGGTGGCCGGCGATCGGGCGAGGCCGGAGCGGGAGTGCTCGAGGTCGCGCAGGCAGTAGCTGACCTTGGGGCCCCTTCTCACGATCGTGGTTCGCCGTCCTCTCGAGTCGATCCGCCAGAGCTGAAACGCGGCGGCCCGGTGGAACTTCCAGTAGCGCAGCTGGCGGGGCACGAACTTGAAGAACAGCCGGGCGCCGGTCGTGATGCCAAGCCGGCCGCCCGCGCGCCGGTAGATGCGCTGACGTCCCTTCATGAAGTACCTGCTCACCCTCGTGCCGTGCAGCTCGGCCGGGCCGCGGCCCACGTTGTCGATCGAGTTGCCGGCGCGCAGTACCACGCGACCGGCTCGGGCGGTGTAGTCCAGCGCCAGGCCGGAGGGCCGCTTCATCACCAGGTCGGGGCAGTTGAGCGTGAGCCGCTTCACCCCGTCCCGACAGGGATTGGGCGCGAAAGCTGTAGCACTCTGCGATGTGCAGAGGCTTAGAGCAACAGCGATAGCGCCAGCGGCTACAGCCGGTACGCGGGATGTGAGCGCAGATGTCATCAGCGGCGGGGTTGTATCGAACAGACCTCGGGGCAGCGAGTTTCGGTTCGAGCCGCCGTCAGCCCGTGCAGGGCCCGGTGTCCACCGTGTCGCCGGCCTGCCCGAGGGCGTCGCGAACGATGGTGTCGGGCACCCCGAAGGCACTGGCGGGGGCAGCAGCGACGGTAGCGGCAAAGATCGTGGTGACCACCCGCCCGCGCCCGTCGACCACGGGCCCGCCCGAGTTGCCCGACCGGACGGTTCCCCGTACTCCGGTGATCCGCCGCCGCACCCGCCCCCGGCCGGAGGCGTCCTGGATCAGGGCGCTCTTGGTGGCCCCGAGCCGACCGGGCTGCACGTCGAAGGGGCCGTTCTCGGGGAACCCGAGAATGGCCGCGGAGGTTCCGGTCTTCGCGCCCGTGTTGAGCTTCAACGCCGGGGTGCCCGACACTCCCGGCGAACGCAGGATCGCCAGGTCGTTGCGGTCGTCGAACCAGATCGCATCGGCATCGTGGGAGTCGCCCTGCCCCCCTACCTGGACGGTCGTGTCGTCCTGGCCCGCGACCACGTGGGCGTTGGTGACCACGATGCCGTCGCCGGCGATCCACCCGGATCCCTGGACACCCAGGCCGCATGCCGTGCCGAGCACCTTCACCACGCTGCGCCTCGCAGCCCGTACCTGGGGGTCGCGGGCGATGGCGGAGTCCGGCGGGCGGACATCGACCGACGGACCGTCGATGCGCGGGAACGGGTCGAAGCGCGCGAGCGCGTTGAGCAGCGGACCCGACGGGGGCAGCGTGGCGTTGAGCTGACGCAGGATCGCCGACTTCTGGATCGGGTCTCGCAGCTCCCTCCCCCCGGGCACCTGAAGCGCCACCGCACCCACCATCCAGGTCAGGAAGAGCCCGAGGCCGGCCACGAGAATCGCCCCGCCGGCGCCGTCGAGCAGGCCGAGGCGCTCGCCGAGGCGACCACGGAGGTGAAACCCGAGCACCTCGAACCCGGAGGCCAGCAGGCCGCCGAGCAGCAGAGCTCCCATGAGCGCGGAGAGGGCCGCGTAGGGAGACCGCGAGCCCTCCTCCAGCAGCAGCGGCCCGATCCTCGATCCGAGCAGCGCTCCCGCCCCGAAGCCCAGAAGCGCCAGCGCCCCGGCGACCAGCCCCTGGAAATACCCCCAGAGGGCCATGAGCAGGGTGATCGCCACGATGATCCAGTCCAGCGTCGTCATCGAGCGTGGACAGTACCCTCCCCAGGCGTTGCCCATGAAACCCACGCTCGAGCGCCGCAGGCGCCTCACACATCGGGCGTTGCCGCTCGGGGGACTTGCCGCCGCGGCTCTGCTGGCGGGCGTCGGGTTCGGCTCTGCCTTCGAGTCGGGTTCCGAACGGGTCGCCGCCCGGTTCGCAGGCGCGTGGAGCGACAACGACTACGCCGGCATGCACCGCCTGCTCGCCACCGACGTGCAGGCGCAGGTGTCCCTGAAAGACTTCACCGCCGCCTACGCACGCGCGGGTGCGGTGGCCACCGCAGTGGCGGTGGAGACGGGGGATCCCTCCGTTGCCGGCGACGGTGAGGTGAGCGTGCCCGTCACGGTGCGCACTCGCATGTTCGGCACCGTCGAGGGCGAAGTCGTTCTGCCTGTGGGTCAGGAGGAGAAGGTGCAGTGGGCTCCTCACCTCGTCTTCCCCGGACTGGCCACGGGGGACGAGCTGAGCCGTCGCGTGCAGGTGCCGCCGCGCGCCCCGATCCTCTCCCGTGACGGCGAGGTGCTGGTCGAGGGCCCGGCCGCGGCACGCACGTCCCCGCCCGACGGAATCGGCTCGAGCGTCGCCGGCACCGTGACTCGCAGCGAGGACGCCGAGGAGCGCCGAGAGCTGTTCGCCCGTGGGTTCGAGGAGGACACCCCGGTGGGCACGAGCGGCCTCGAGCGCGCTCTGCAGCGTCAAGTGGAGGGCCGGCCCGGCGGCGTGCTGCTCGCCGGCTCGGAGGTGCTGACTCGCACCCCCCCGCGAGCCGGGGGGCCGGTGCGCTCGACGATCGACACCGACATCCAGGCTGCCGCGGTGACCGCGCTGGCGGGCAGCCTGGGCGGCATAGCAGCCCTCGATCCACGAACGGGCGAGGTGCGGGCCCTCGCCGGAGTGGCCTTCTCGGCGCCCCAGCCACCGGGGTCCACCTTCAAGCTCGTGACCACCACCGCCGCCCTCGATCACGATCTGGTCAAGCCATCGGACGAGTTCGAAGTTGTCAGCTCGGCCCTCATCGACGGCGTGCCGCTCGAGAACGCCAACGGCGAGCTGTGCGGCGGGACCTTCGGCGCCAGCTTCGCGCACTCCTGCAACTCGGTGTTCGCCCCGCTCGGCGTGGAGGTGGGCGCAGAGCGCCTGGTGGCCACAGCCGAGCGCTTCGGTTGGAACGAAGAGCCGACGATCTCCGGGGCCAAGGAGAGCACCGTGCCCAAGGCGGAAGAGATGACCTCGCCGCTCGAGATCGGCTCGAGCGCGATAGGACAGGGCCGCGTGCTGGCCACCCCGCTCCAGATGGCCTCCGTGGCGCAGACGATCGCCAACGGAGGTGTGAGGGAAACGCCCACGCTGCTCCTCGGCGGACCTCGCGAGTCACGCCGCGTGACCTCGGAGCAGACCGCCCGCACGATCGAGCGGCTGATGGTGGGTGTGGTCGACTACGGCACCGGCACCTTGGCCGCAATCGAAGACGTGAAGGTGGCCGGCAAGACCGGCACGGCCGAGCTCGGAGACACCCGCGGGCCCGACGCCGTCGAGTCCGACGCCTCCAATACCGACGCCTGGTTCACCTCCTACGCGCCGGCGGGCAAGCCCGAGATCGTGGTGGCGGTGCTGTTCGTGCGCAACGGCGCCGGTGGAGCGACCGCTGCCCCGGCGGCGCAACCTGTGCTGGTCGCCGGCCTGAAAGAGCAGTAGCCCGGACTGGGCCGCCGGGCCAGTCGTGAGCACGGGCGACGAGCAAACCGATCAGTCCGATCGCGTCTCGGTGGCGCAGACGCTCGCCGAGGCGGGCTGCATCGCTGCCTTCGAGGAAGCCGGTGAGCTCATACAGGCTGCTGGCGGTGATGCCGACCTGCTCCATGACTTGGTGTCTCGCCGCACCAATGGCGAGCCCATCGCATGGCGACGGGTGCGCTCACTTTCTGCGGCGTCAAGTTGTTCGTCACACCGGGCGTCTACGTGCCGCGATGGCAGACAGAGCCGTTAGCGCGACGAGCGGTGACGCTGCTCCCGTCGGCGGGGGTGGCCGAGGACCTCTGCACGGGCGTAGGCGCAGTTGCGGCCGTGCTCGCCGCTGCCGTGCCGACGGCGCAGGTGCTTGCGACCGATCTCGACAGGGACGCAGTGCAATGTGCGCGGCGCAATGGCGTCGAGGTGTTCGAGGGCTGTCTGGATGATCCGCTACCGCGATAGTTCGAGCGCCGCGTCGACGTGTTGACGGCTGTCGTGCCGTACGTGCCGACGGACTCGCTGCGCTTGCTCCCGCGCGACGTCCAGACATTTGAGCCACGGCTCGCGCTCGATGGCGGGGTGAACGGCACGGACCTTCTTGGGGAGGTCGTACGAAGAAGCGCACGCTGGCTGAGGCCTGGTGGCTGGTTGCTGCTGGAGTTGGGTGGGGACCAAGCAGAACCGGTAGGACAACTGCTTGGTGAGTCCGGCTTCGAGGGGTGGGACGTCATGGCCGACGAGGACGGCGACCCGCGCGCGATCTGCGCCCAGCTCGGCTAGAGGTCCAGCTCGACCACCTTCGCCTCCCCGGAGCCCGCAGGCCCCGTGATGGTCAGCTCCAGCGGGCGGTTCTCGGTACTGGCGAGAGGGAACTGGAAGAGGAGCATCGAGCCGGCGGTCGCCCCCTGCGCGGCAACGCTGCCGGGCTCGGGTATGCAGTCACCGGGGGCAAGCTCGCGGGGCTGATAGACGAACTCGTTGTCCTCGGGAACGTCGATCGGCTCGAACTCGTTGCCCTGGTTGTCCTCGACCACGAAGTCGCTCGTGGGGAGCAACGGCTCCCCGGCATCCTCAGGATTGCACGCCGTCATGAATACGCCGAATAGCGCGCTGTCCTCGCCCGCGGGCGGGCCATCGTAGTACGCCTTGTCGGGGGTGATCGCCAGGTTGAGCTGGCGGGTGATGAAGACGGTGTACTCGATGCCGGCGACGTCGATGGTGAGCCCCTCGCGGGCGGCCTCGTCCACGCCCGGCTCGTGGGCGCCGCAGCCCGCGACGGCGCCTCCGAGGGCCAGGCAGATCAGACAGCCGGCAACGGTGCTCTTGAGGCGATCGCGGACCATCGGGCGGGCAGTCTACCCGTCGCTTGCGTTCGCATTCCGTAGAGGACCGCAGCCGAAACGGTCCCGGGGAGGCACCGGACCATCACGGGAGGAGCGCAGGCCGATCGCTGATCGGCCGAGCACCGCACCGGAACA
>JAUJOQ010000006.1:2306-32538 GCA_030447725.1 Thermoleophilaceae bacterium | reverse complement strand
CATCACGGGAGGAGCGCAGGCCGATCGCTGATCGGCCGAGCACCGCACCGGAACATCACGGGAGGAGCGCAGGCCGATCGCTGATCGGCCGAGCACCGCACCGGAACATCACGGGAGGAGCGCAGGCCGATCGCTGATCGGCCGAGCACCGCACCGGACCATCACCGCGCCCGAGCGACGCGCGCCCCGAACCGCGGGCCACGACCGGGCTCCACACCGGCGACCGTCGCGCGGGCCGGCTCTGCTCCTCCCGGCTCCTCGAAGATCTTGCGCAGCCGCTCGAGTGCGGTCTCCGTCTGCCGGCGCATCCACCTGTGCACCCATCGCTGCTTGAACCGGTCGAGCGCCGTCTTGGGTTCGGCGTGGGTGGTCAGCTCGACCCGGGTCGAGCCCCCGCCCTGGGCGACGAACTCGTAGACCGTCACCATCCGCGAGCGGCCCAGCCTGCCCATCCGCCCCTCTTCGACGATCCTCCGGGGCCGGTCGGCCTCGGTGATCGCGAGCCCGCCCCGCTGGCTGAAGAGCGGCGCGTCGAGCAGGAAGCGCGCCGCCGCTCCCTTGCCGACGGGATTTGCCCGCGCCAGACGGTAGTCCTTGAGGTAGTGGTCGCTGTACGCGGGGCGGCGTGAGAGGTCCGCCACGAAGTCGTAGACCTCCTCCCGGGGAACGGAGATGACCGTGTCGACCGATACCTGCCGCATCGCGCCGGAGTCTACGGGGCGCTCGTCAGGCTGCGCGGGGCACGACACTGAGCTGCTTGTCCAAGGCGTGCACCAGCTCGCTCCTGACCGCTCGGCGGTCCTCCTCGGGCAGGGCGGACACGCACAGCTCGCACAGCGTGCGACCCGTGTCCATCTCGTGCAACCTCTCTCCCACGAGCGGGGTGCGGCGGCAACCGGCGCAGCGCTTGCGCCCACTGTCGAGAGACCGGGCGCTGCGCCGCAGCAGGATCGCAGCGAGGTCGGGCATGCGGAAATTGTTCGACCTCCGGCGAACGAACCCTTCCCCGCGAAAAAGAGGAGTACCGAAGGCCGGCGCGGGTATCCGGCGCTCACCCGATAGCAAGAATCGGCACTTTGTGCCTGCAAAGGAGAGCGATGACGATGTCCTTCGAAGCAGGAACTCTGGCGGGGGCCGGATCGTTTCGATGCGAGGGATGCGACTTCGCCGTGGCGCTTCGCCCGGGTGATCAGGTACCCCCCTGCCCGAGTTGTGGAGGGAGCGACTTCCGCCGCTCCTCGTTGTTCGGCGAGGCCGATGTGACGCCCGCGCCGCTCACCGAAGCCGCGGATTTCAGCTGGTTGGCCGAGGCACGCAAACCGTTGCGTGCCGGTAACTACCTGGCCTTCGAGGACGACGACCGGGCCCGTGTCGTTCCCCTTCAGGACGGGTGGACACGGGTAGGCCGCAGCGTCTCCGCGCACGTGCGCCTCGACTGTCCGACGGTGTCGCGCCGCCACATGCTGGTCTGTTGCCAGGATGACTGCGCCAAGGTGCTCGACGACCGCAGCCTGAACGGGGTCTTCCACAACGGGAAGCGCGTGCAGTTCGCCGATCTCTCCGACGGCGACTTGCTCTCGGTGGGTCGCTTCACCCTGCACTTCGTGCATCTGGCGCCCGAGCGCGCCGCCGAGACCGCGGCGGGCGCCGCGGGCTGAGACGGAAGTCAGCCGCGCGGGATGGGGTCGCGCCCCGGCCCGGTCAGTTGGCGCGAGCCCGACGGCGTGCGTACGAAGATCTGCCAGCTGTAGAGGCCGTAGTAGCTGCGCACGTCGCGGCGCATCGAGCGTGCGTGCGCGCGGACGGAGTTGACGTAGTCGGTGGAGGGGTTGTAGGCGAACAGGGCGTCGCGCTCATCGCCGGGCGCGCCCGACGCGCGCAGGTAGTTGGCGGCGCCCATGATCGCGTCGGCCGGATCGTGGATGTCGCCGCCCATGCCGTAAGCCGCCCAGGTCGACGGGATGAACTGCATCGGACCCTGAGCGCCTGCGGAGCTGTTGCTGCGGATGCGGTTGAAGCCGGTCTCGACAAGGTTGACTGCGGCGAGCAGGCGCCAGTCGACGCCGAAGCGCCGCTCGGCGCGTTCGTAGAGCCGCCGCAGCACGTCCGCGGGCAGCGCCCGCCCGGTGCGAAAGCGCACGCGGCGCGTCGGCGGGTTGAGGCGTCGCAGCGAGCGCCGTACGACCAGAATGTCGCGCGCCTCAGCTCGCACCCCGCCGCGCAGGCGGGCGAGGGTCGAGCGCGCCAGTTGCGCACGAGCGCCGAGCACGAGGTAGATCCGCTGCTGGTAGAGCCCGAGCAGCGTCACGTCGCGCGGCGGTCCTCCGCGAGCGGGGTCTCCGTCGTCCCGCCAGCGCTCGATGGCGGCGCGCAGTTCGGCGGTCGTGTCGGTCAGCGTGGCCGCGAGACGGGCCGGGCGGCGCGGGACCGGGGCGTCCGGGTCCGGGATGCCACCGGGCTCGAGGTCGCCGTCGGAGGACGCCCCGCTCCTGTTCTCGAGCTCCGGCTGGGCGGCCGTACTCGTCGGTCCGCCCGACCCGCCGAGGTCCGCGAGCGCGGCAGCGAGGACGACGACAACCACCGCCAGGAGCGCCACGACCCCGAGGAGGGCTCGGCTATGGATTCGCGTAATTCCCACCCTGGCGGCCACGATAGGGACCCCGGTGTGTGTACAGTGTGTGTCGAATGGCTCGCTTGAACGTCTATCTGCCGGACGAGCTCGCCGCCGAGGCCAAGGAGGCCGGGTTGAACCTGTCGGCGGTGACCCAAGAAGCCGTCCGGCGTTCTCTCGGGGCTCGATCGACCGACGCCTGGCTGGCCACACTCAGGCCTGCGCCGCCCCACCGAGTCACCCACGCCTGCGTTCTCGATGCCTTTGACGCCGTGCGCGAGGAGCCGCCCACTCGCCATGGCTGAAGCGGTGGCCGACGCCTCCGCCCTCGTCGACCTCCTCTTGGGCAACGAGCTCGGGGACGCCGTGCAAAGGCGTCTAGCAGGGCACGTCCTACACGCTCCCGCCCATGCCGACGCGGAGATCCTGTCAGCGTTCGGGCGCCTGCAGCGAGCCGGAAAGGTCGAGGGCGGCAGCGTCGAAACGATGTTGACGAGGCTGGCTGGCGCCCCAATAGAGCGCCATCCGGTGATGGGCCTCCTGATCGGCGCCTGGTCAAGGCGCCACGAATTGCGCCTCGCAGACGCCTTGTACGTCGAACTGGCAGCCTCTCGCGACCTGCCGCTGATCACGACTGACCGGCGCCTGCATCCTGTGGCGGTCGCCGAGGTCGTGGTCGGTTGAAGCGAGCGACACCCGACGCGCCGCACGAGGGCTGGTCAGGACCCCGTGGGCTCGGGAATCAAGGTGAACGCCTGCCCGCCGGTAACCGGCTTCAGCTTGCGGAAGTGGCGCGCGTCGAGGGTGGCGATGGTCGTCGTCCCGACGTGGGCAGCCAACGCGACAAGGGAGGCGTCCGCCAATCCGATGCGCCGGCGGGCGTCCCGCGCCGCGTCGATCGTCTCGGCGAGTGCGCCCGACCACCAGCGCACCGAGTAGACGCCCTCTTCGAGGTCGGCCCAGAGCGCCTCGATGGCCTCTTCGCCCGCCCGCCGGGCAAGAACGTAGTCGATCTCGGCAAGCACCAGTGGCGTTGTGACCAGCTCCTCATCCACCATCTCGAGCCAGTCGGCCACGGCACCGTGCCGGCGTTCGGCGGCATTGAAGTAGGCGATCACCGCGGATGCGTCGATGACGATCATTCTTCGCCGTAGCCGTCTCTGGCCAGGTGGTCGTCCAGGCGCTCCGCGAGGTCGGACGGACCGCTGAACGAACCCCTCCCACGAGGACTGCCCCGCGGCTTAGGGCGCGACGCCTCTCGTAAGGCCCGCCGGATGTACTCCGCTTTGGACAAGCCGGCCTCGGAGGCGCGACGCGTCAGCGAGCGGTCGAGCTCCGGTTCGAGGTAGAGGCTCGTCTTCTTCACCGTCCGAGCGTACCACCCGCCACTGCCCTACGTGCCGACCGGTGGGGGCGCCTGAGCAGCGCTCGAGCGGGCGAGTTGGACTTGCCGTAAGAGGTGCTCACTGTCGCCTCGAGCGGCAAGCCCACTCGCCCGCCTTCAGCTCACTCCGTGGAAACCGACGGATCCGTCTGCTGCCCTTCGGGGATCGACATCAGGAAGTTGTCCTCAGCAGCAGCCGCCAGAGCGGACACCCGCTCGGCCTCTGCATCCTGCCCCGTCCCCCTGAGCTCCCCGCAATAGCGCCCGAGCAGCTCTTGGACGTCGAGCACGCCTTGCGCGTCCAGCTCGCGGATCTCCACCTTGGCCCCCTCGCCGCGCCGGCGCTCGAGCGCGGCGCGGTCGAGGTTCCATTCGTCGTTCACGCGCAGGTACACCCGGCCGCCGGTCTGGCCGGCGCACATCCACGGCCCCGGGTCTCCCATCACCACCGCGCGGCCGTTGGTCATGTACTCGAACGCGAAGCCCTTGATGTTGGCCCGGTCGGCCAGGCAGCCGAGGGAGTCGTCGAGGGGCTGCTGCGGCTCGCCGGCGATCACCACGTCGGCGCCCGACAGCCTGATGCAGAAACGCGAGTCGGCGTCGCCCTGAACGAACAGGCGCCCGCGCTGGGCGCCGTAGGCGAACGACTTGCCGACCGACCCGTTCACGCGCCGGCCGGAGCGGTTGGCGCCCTTGAGGATCGAGACCTTGCCGCCCAGCATGGTCTTCGCCACGCCGTCCTGGGCGCCGCCCTCGACGGTGAGGTCCACGCCGTAGACGTTGAAGGCGCCCAGGCCCTGCCCGCCCACCGAGCCGCCGTCGAAGCGCAGGTCGGCCAGCGTGTCCTCGGAGGCCGCGGGGCCCGTCCCGGAGATCCGGCTGCGTGCTATCCCGCCGGCCAGCGAGGTACCCAGCACGCGATCGTCGGAATCGGCGATCCGCTCTGAGTCGCGGTGCACCACGTGCCCTCCGGCGATCTGGACCGAAAGCGCGGCCAGCTCGGCCGAGGCCTCCTTGGTCTTCATCCGGATCGGCCGGGCGCAGATCAGGCCGGCCGCCTCGCGCTCGTCCACCGGGGCCGGTAGGTCGAGCGGCTCGAGATCGAGCATCTCCTCGAGCGGCTTGATCATGCCCTCCACATCCACGCGATCCCTGGCGCGAGACTGCACGAGCAGGTCCGAGCGGCCCACGAGGTCCTGGGCGCGCTCGTAACCGAGGGAGGCGACGATCTCGCGCAGCTCCTCCCCCATGCCACTGAAGAAGCGAGCGCTCGACTCCGACGCGCGCTCGAACTCCTGGGGCGTAAACTTCTTGAGCCCCTTGAGGTCCGCCTCCTCCTTGTCCTCGATCTGGGTCGCGATTCCCACATGGCATGTGTCGAGCTGGCAGCCTCGGCAGATCGTGCAGCCGATCGAGACCATCGCCAGCGTGCCGAAGCCGACCCGGTTGGCGCCCAGGCAGTGCAACTTCACGATGTCGGTGGCGTGGCGGTAGCCGCCGTCGGCCCAGATCTCCACGCGGTTGCGGATGCCCGCCTCCATCAACGCCAGATGCACGGCGCGGGTGCCGATGTCCGATGGCAGCCCCACGTGTCGCAGCGCGTGTGAGCGCGCCGCGCCGGTGCCCCCCTCGAAGCCCGACAGGGTGATCATGTCGGCGCCCGCCTTGGCGATGCCCACGCCGATCGTGCCGATGTTCGGCACCACCGGCACCTTGACCGAGACACGCACGTCGGGGTTGGCGGTCTTGAGCTCGTCGATCAGCTCGGCCAGGTCCTCGATCGAGTAGAGGTCATGGTTGTTCGAGGGTGAGATCAGGTCCGTCCCGATCGTGGCGTTTCGGGCCTGGGCCACCTTGGCCGTCACCTTCTTGCCCGGCAGGTGACCGCCCTCGCCGGGCTTGGCGCCCTGGCCGATCTTGATCTCGACCAGATAGGAGGAGTTGACCATCTCGCTCGTGACCCCGAACCGGCCTGACGCCACCTGCTGGCCGCGCCAGAGCGGGTACTTGCCGTACATGTCCTGGATCTCGCCGCCTTCGCCGTTCATGGCGATGATGTTGATCCGCTTCGCGGCCTCGGCGTAGGCGCGGTAGGCGGTCTCGCCCTGCGAGCCGAAGCTCATCGAGGAGATCACGATCGGGTAGCTGTGCAGGCCGACCCCGGGGTCGGACGCTTCCGTGGGGATCGGGTCCCGGTCGCCCTGCACGTCGATGACGTGGCGCAGCGAGATCGGCTGCTCTTCCTCGAGCGCCCGCACCTTCTCCGAGTACTCCGCGAAGCTGGCCGATCCGTTGGCGGCCGCGATCGCCGCCTTGTACACCTTGGGGTAGAAGCGAAACGTCTTGGCCGGCTTGGACTCGATCTCCGAGCGCAGCACCTGCTGGCGTTCGTCGGCGTCGGTGTCGAGCTCGGCGAAGCCCGTGCCGCCGGCCTTCGATCCCATGTAGGCCGGGGTGTCGAAGATCCTGGTGAGCTCGGGACGCAGGCCTATGGAGGAGAACAGCCGCGCGTAGCCGCGCACCTCGTGGATCCCGATCGTCGAGATCACCTTCTCGATGCCCTTGCGCAGGGCCGCGGCCAGGTTGTCGACGTCCTTGCGGTAGTCGTCCACAAGCGACACCTCGACCATCGCATAGGGGCATACCGCGTCCGCGCCCAGACCGAGCGCCAGCACGGTGTCGTGCACGTTTCGCAGCGCGGCGGAGCGCAGGACCACGCCACAGCGCCGGCGCAGGTTGGTCTCGCCCGGGCGGCGGTAGTGGTCGCGGAGGGCCAGATCCACGGCGGCCAGAGCCAGATGGGCATCGAGGTAGCGGCGGTCGCCCTCGTAGGCGGTGCGGTCGGAGAGCACCAGCAGCTCGCAGCCGCCGCGTACGGCGGTGGTGGCCTCCTGCTTGAGGCGCTCGACCGCGCCACGGGTGTCCTCAGACTCGAGGCAGGAGATGTCGAGTACCGCGGACCGTCCCCTGAAGGCCTCCCACAGGTCCTCGAGCAGGTAGGTCTTGTGCTGGTGGGCGATCGCCCGGTAGGTACCGTCCGACAGGGGGGCGAGGCCGTCGTGGCCCCCGAAGATCACCGGTAAGGCCAGCTCCTTGGTGCCGGGCTCGCCCTCCAGGGCGTGCAGAGACGGCCGTGGGCCCAGCACCGCGCGGCAGGAGAAGTGCTCGACCTCGCGCTCGCGGTCGATCGCCGGGTTGGTGACCACGGCCACCGACTCCTTGAAGTAGTCGGCCAGGTTCTGGCGCTCGGGCGAGAGACAGGCCAGCGGTCCGTCGTACCCGAGCGATCCGATCGGCTCGGCGCCGGTCGCAGCCATCTGCTGCACCAGCTTCACGTCTTCGCGCTGCCATCCGAAGCCGCCCAGCACGCGGTCTTCCACCTTCACCGGCTCGGACGGTCCGGCGCTGGTGTAACCCGGGATCTCGAAGCCCGAGAGTGGGCCTCCGGTGATCATCACGCCCGCGTAGCCGGCCTCCTCGCCGTCGGAGCCCGCCCGCGCCAGCCAGCGCCGGGCGCACAGGTGCTGGATCTCTGCGTGATCGTGCAGCCGGGTGTGACCGCCGGAGCGGTCCACGGTCACCAGCGTCTTCTCCCCGGGTGCGAGGGGCTTGGGCTCGGACACCGTGTCGGCCACCGACACCACGCCCGGTTCGGAGGAGAAGACGAAAGCCTCCCCCGTCTCCAGCTGCCACAGCGGCCGCAGGCCGAGGGCGTCGACGGAGAAGACGTGCTCGTCGGCGAAGCGCGAGACCAGGGCCACCGGGCCCTGCGCGAACGGTCCGAATGCCTGGCGCAGATACATGTAGAAGCCACGCAGCTCCGACGGCATTCCCTTGATCTCGTCGACGATCGGAGGCAGCGCCATCTCGAGCGCCTCCGGCAGCGTGAGGCCGTGGCGGTAGATCAGCGCTTCGACCGTGCGCGAGAGGTCCTGAGAGTCCGAGCCGTCGGTGTGGATCGGCACTCCGAGCATCTTCGCCTCCTGGCGCAGACGGGCGATCGTGTTGATCTCGCCGTTATGGCCCAGCACGCCGAAGGGCTGCGCGCGCTTGAAGGAAGTCCAGGTGTTGGTCGAGTAGCGGTTGTGGCCGAGCACGGACACTGTCTCGGCCCGCGGGTCGCGCAGGTCCGGGTAGTACAGGCCGAGCACGGCCGGCGCGCCGAGGACCTTGTAGATCGCGGTGGACGTCGAGCACGACGCCACGTGCACGTCGAAGCGCTCCTCCAGCTGAAGAGCGACCTCGAAGCACAGCTTGGGGTCTTCGATCAGGCCGCCGACCTGCCAGAACACCGGCTCCTCCTCGCGGGCGCCGGGCCCGAGCGCTGAGGAGTCGACCGCGCCCTCTCTCTCGGCGAGCACGCGCAGACCCACCTTGCTCATGAGAGCGCGAGCCTGCTCCTGCATCTCGGCCACCCTGCCGCCCTTGCGCGGGATCATCACGTGTACCACGGCAAAGCGCTCGTCGAGTGCCAGCCGTGACGCGTGCCCTCCGGCGCGGATCTCCTCCGCCCAGATCTTTCGCGGGATGTCGATGAGCACGCCGCAGCCGTCGCCCTCGCCATCGATGTTGCCGGCGCGGTGGAGCATCTTCTCGAGCGCGTCGAGCGCGACCGGGATCGCCTCGTGTGTCGCGCGGGCGCCCTTGTTCACCGACGCGTAGATCCCGCAGGCGTCCTTGTCCTCCACGGTCTGCGGTGGCCGCAGCGGACGGTAGGCCTGGGTCGAGGAGAAGCGTTCGACGGCCTGTCGCCGCGCGCTGGCGCGCGCGTGAGGCAGCGCCTCAGGGGTGGGTTGCGGCATGTCTCCTCCTCGGATTCCGCGCCTTCTTCGAGCGGGCGCGCGACGGGTAGGGCACAGCAACTATAGGGCGGCGTCCGTGCAGGTGCAATCTCCCGGAATCCCACCATGTTGACCAGAGCGCAGATCGGGATCTGGTCGGTCTAACCCCGCATACCGAGGTAAAGCCGACCGGATCGCTGGAGCCTCACGTCGGAGAGTCCGCTGAGGCGTGATTGACTGCTCTTCGTCCGGCGCTCTGGCGAGCCTGAGATCCTCGTCACCGCCGAACCGTACGCAGTCTCTGGCAGCGTGGCCCGTCCGCTGGAACGGTGTAGCGGTCGCGTTCCACGCGGCGCTCGCGGCCGGTCCGCCCGTCGACCACCCGACGCTCGCCCAGCGCAGAGCGCAGCCGGAGCTTGACGCACCGGATCACAGCGATGTCTCCAGGGGGCAGGCTTCCCCCCGGGAGCCGCCCCTGGAAGACGGTCACGGTCACCGACCGCGCACGCTCGCGTACGACCACCTTCTCGAGAGGAAGGAGACTTGAGAACAAGACGATCCGGAGCGTCCGCCCGTCCCGCGTCACGTGCGCATTGGACCACCGAGTCGGCCGGTCATCTTGCGACGCGGCCTCGCGTAGCGAGCCGCCTCATCACACACCGATGACGCCACAGCAGGGCCCACCGCCGCCAGGATTAGGGCGACCACCAACGCCGACAGAGCGGGCGTCCTAGTCATTCTCCCCTCGATCGTAGCTCGCCACGCTGCCCCTCGAGAGCGGCGCGATGCTGGATCCGTCAGCCCGAGGACTCACTCTCTCGTCGGGCTCACGCACGGCCGGACGACCCACATGTAGTTGGGCTTGAGCTGCTGCCGTCGGTTGAGCCACCCTTCAGTAGCCGGGGCGCGCAGAGGAGCCGGCCAAGCTATCTTCGGCCCCCAGTGGCCACGACGATCGCAGTGATGTCTCAGAAGGGCGGCACGGGCAAGACGACCACAGTGCGAACGCTCACCGACGTGCTGCGCCGGCTCGACCTGAGCGTCCTGGCGGTCGATCTCGATCCGCAGGGCAACCTGTCCGACTACTTCGACGTGCCGGCCGACGCCGACCCCACGGTGGCCGACGTGCTCTCAGGTCAGGCGAAGGCCATGGACGCGATCCACGACGACGTGCTGCCGGCCAACCTCGGCCTGGCCGAGTCCGAGCTGATCCTGGCCGGCAAGATGGGCCGCGAGATGACCCTGCGCCGCGCGTTGCGCGAGCCCGGGAAGCGGTACGACCTGATCCTCGTCGACTGCCCGCCGTCCCTCGGGCTGCTGACGGTGAATGCGCTGGTCGCCGCCGACCACGCGCTGATCTCCAGCGAGGCGGAGTACTTCTCCCTTCAGGGCGTCGAACAGGCTCTGGAGGTCGTCGAGCTGGCCAAGGAGAGCCTCAACCCGGACCTGGACTGGCTTGGCGTGGTGCTCAACATCGCCGACCTGCGCACCGTGCACGGCCGGGAGGCGCTCGTATCGCTCAAGGAGCGCTTCGGCGAGAAGGTCTTCGACTCGGCCATCCGCCGTTCGGTGGCCTACGCCGAGTCGGCTGAGCGCGGCATCTCGATCCTCGAGCACCGACCGGACCTGGGCACCGACTACCTCGCTCTCGTCGACGAGGTGCTCGGCCGCCTCGGGTGGAGGGACGAGCGCCGCCGGCTTGGCGAGCTGCGCGCGGCGCTCACCCCGGCCTGATCCGGTGCGATACCCACGCGGTAACTCGCCACGCCGAGAGGTCCTTCGCGCCCAGGGCTCGACGTTCGCTTCCCGGCTGGTCCGCCGGGTAGATTCCGGCGATGCATCAAGACCTGCTGAGAAAGCCCGTCCTCGAGCTGGCGCGCATGGTTCACGGCGGCGAGGTGACCTCGCGCGAGCTGACGGAGGCCTCGCTGGCGCGCATCGAGCAGGTAAACCCGGCGCTCAACCACTGGACGCTCGTCGACGCCGACAACGCGCTGGCGGCCGCCGACGCCGTCGAACCCGGAGATCCCCGCCCCTTCGCCGGAGTGCCACTCGCGATCAAGGACCTCTTCGCGCCTGTCGCCGGGCTGCGCATGGCCCAAGGATCCGACCTGCTCGGCGAGTTCACGCCCGACTACGACTATGCGCTGGTGCGGCGCTTCCGCGAGGCCGGCTTCGTGCTCGTGGGTAAGACCCAGACCCCCGAGTTCGGGATCCTGCCGGTCACCGAGCCCCGGCGGTTCGGGCCGGCGCGCAACCCCTGGGACCCCGAGCGCACCACCGGCGGCTCCAGCGGGGGCTCGGCGGGCGCGGTGGCCAGCGGCGCGGTGCCCGCGGCGCATGGCAGCGACGGCGGCGGCTCGATCCGCATCCCTTCCGCGTGCTGCGGGCTCGTCGGGCTCAAGCCCCAGCGCGGGCGCATCTCCCGCGCCCCCGATCTCGGTGACCACTTCCTGTCCACCGACGGCGCCCTGGCCCGCACCACAGCCGACGCCGCGGCGCTCCTGGACGTGATGGCCGGACTCGAGCCCGGCGACGCCACCTGGGCCCCGCCGCCGGAGGCGCCGTTCGCCGAGCTGGCCAAACATGGACCGGGCAAGCTGCGCGTGGCGCTCACCCTCGACCTGCCGATCGAGGGCGAGCTCGATCCCGAGTGCGAGCGCGGCGCGCGCGAAGCCGCCGCCGCCCTCGAGGCGCTCGGCCACGACGTCGAGGAGGTGCGGGCGCCCTGGAAGGACACCGACATGCTGCCGGTGTTCTCAGTGCTGTGGTCAACCAACATCGCCGCGAGCGTGATGCACGGCCAGCTCGTAACCGGCACGGAGCCCGGCGCGGAGAACATCGAGCCGATGAGCATGTGGCTCTATGAGACCGGCATGGGATTCAAGGCGCCCCAGTATCTCGCCGCCGTGGTCACGCTCCAGGCCCTCTCGCGCGGCGTGGTCTCGCTGTGGGACACCTATGACGTGGTGCTCACCCCGGCGCTGGCCAGGCGCCCCGTGCGCCACGGGGAAATCGACCCGTGCGGAGACAACCCCGCCCGTGAGTTCGAGAAGTCGGGCGAGTTCACGCCCTTCACCGCTCTCTTCAACGTCACCGGCCAGCCGGCGATCTCGATCCCGCTGCTCGAAGGCGACGACGGGCTTCCCACCGCCGCCCAGCTGGTGGGCCCGCCCGCGGGCGAGGGCCTGCTGCTGCAGGTGTGCCGGCAGCTCGAGGAGGCCCACCCGTGGGCCGACCGGGTGCCGCCGGAGACAGCCGCCACCGGCGCCGCGACCTGATCAGCCAAAGGCCGCTCGCAGCACGTCGCGGTCGCGGTCGTAGGTGAGCCCTTCGGCGGCTTCGTCGGGCGCCAGCCAGCGAACCTCGTCCACCTCGTCGTTGGGCTCGAACTCGCCACTTTCGACGGCCATCAGCCAGTAGCGCACGACCTTGGGCCGGTTCTTGCCGTCGCGGTACTCGCTCGCCGCCAGCTCGCGGCCGAGCCGGCAGTGCAGGCCGGTCTCCTCGAGCACCTCACGCAGGGCCGCCGCCTCGAAGGTCTCGCCCGGATCGAGCTTGCCCTTGGGCAGCGTCCAGTCGTCGTAGCGCGGCCGGTGCACCAGCAGCACCTGCCCGTCGTCGGCGACCACGACCCCGCCTGCCGCCTGGACCCGCGGCTCGCTCATTCGATTCCGCGCACGTCGGCTCCACCGGGGGCGAACATCACGCGGCGCACGTCGCAGTCGGCGGCTCGCTCGGACAGGGCGGTCAGCAGGGCTCCCGTCTGCTGCCAGTGACACCAGTAGAGGACCGCGGGGCCCGCCCCCGAGATGGTGGCTCCCACCGCGCCAAGCTCGGAGGCCAGGCCCAGCAGCTCGATCGACCGGGGGTAGAGCTGCGCCCGGCGGTCCTGGTGCAGGCGGTCGCTCAGCCCCCGTCCGATCAGCGAGAAGTCGTCGCGGGCCAGGCCCAGCACGAGCATGGAGGCGTGGGCCACGTTGTGCACGGCGTCGGCGAGCGGCACGTCAGCAGGCAGCGCCGCCCGGGCGTCCGAGGTCGACACCGGTGCCGGCGGGATCGCGATCACTCCCTCGAGCCCTGCCGGCGGATCGAAGCGTGCAGGGTCGTCGCCGGCGCAGATCACAAATCCTCCGTGCAGGGCCGCCGCCACGTTGTCGGGATGGCCCTCCAGCTCACGGGCCACCTCGAAGATCGGCGCGTCCAGCTCGTACATGTGGTCGGCTGCGATCAGGCCGGCGACGATCGCCGCGGCGCTGGAGCCGAGGCCGGCCGAGACCGGGATCTCCGACCTGATGCGGAAGGCGTGGCCGTCGATCGGGCGCAGCGCCTCGAAGGCGCGGACGCAGAGGTTGGAGCGGTCCAGCGGCACGCCCGGGACATCGCACTCGACCGAGAACCCGCCGGCCTCCTCCACCTCCAGCTCGAGATCGAGGGACAGAGCCGCGGCCAGCGCGTCGTACCCGGGGCCGAGGTTGGCTGACGACGCGGGCACGCGAACCAGGCGACGACGGTTCACCCGCCCCCCATCACGGCGTTCTCGACGGCCTCGATCGTGGCGTCGCACGGGATCACCGAGGAAGCCCGCGTCATGGCGGTCTGCGGATCCTTGAGCCCGTGCCCGGTGAGCACGCAGACCACGCGGCCCTCCGCGCCATGGGCCAGCAGGCCCGCCACCGACGCCGCCGACGCCGGCTCGCAGAACACGCCCTCGCGCGCGGCCAGCAGCTCGTAGGCCGCGAGGATCTGCGCGTCGGTCACGGCGCGGATCGCTCCGCGCGAGCCGGTCACGGCGTTCATCGCGTCCTCCCAGCGGGCCGGGTTGCCGATCCTGATCGCCGACGCCACGGTCTCCGGGCTCTCCACGGGCGCGCCTTGCACGAGGGGCGCGGCGCCGGCTGCCTGGTAGCCATGCAGCTCAGGTGCCGCGCCGTACTCCTGAAAGCCGCGCCACCACGAGGTCACGTTGCCGGCGTTGCCCACCGGAATGCAGAGCACATCGGGCGCCTCCCCCAGCTGATCGCACACTTCGAAGGCCCCGGTCTTCTGACCTTCGATGCGAAAGTCGTTGACGGAGTTGACCAGCGACATCGGATGCCGTTCGACCAACTCGCGCACCAGCGTGAGGGCTTGGTCGAAGTTGCCGCGCAGGGCCACCACACGAGCGCCGTGCATCAGCGCCTGCGCGAGCTTGCCGGTGGCGATCTTGCCCTCGGGGACTATGACGGCGCCTCGGACTCCCGCCCGCGCAGCGTACGCGGCGGCAGAAGCCGCGGTGTTGCCGGTAGAGGCGCAGATCACGGCCTTGGCGCCCTCGCGCACCGCGGCCGACACCGCCACGGTCATCCCCCGGTCCTTGAACGAGCCGGTTGGATTCGCCCCCTCCACCTTCAGCCACACGTCACAGCCCGTCAGCGAGGACAGGCACGGAGCCCTCACCAGCGGCGTATCCCCCTCGTCGAGGGTGACCAAAGGCTCAACCGGCAGCCGGTCCGCGTAGCGCCAGAGGCTCACTCGAAGGTCTCTGAAATGACGCGAATCACCCTCGGCGCCGACCGCACGAAGTCAAGCCGGCCGATCAACCCGACGGCCGCCCGGAAGCGCGACTCCAGCACCGGGTGCATGACCATAGCCAGCCGGGCGTCCTCGCCGATCCCCTTCTGGACCAGCGACTCGAGCGACACGCCCTGCATGCCGAGGATCTCCGCCACCTGGGCGAGCACGCCCGGACGGTCTGCCACCTCGACGTGGAGGTAGAAGGCCGACTCGCGATCCGTCACCAAGGGCATCGGCTTCGCCGGCGGCGAGTTGAAAGGCGGCGGGATCATGGCCGAGATCACGTCCCCCAGCACCGCGGACGCCGTCTGGCTGCCGCCCGCTCCCGGCCCCGAGAGCGTGATCTCCGTGATGTCGGGCGACTCGATCGTGACCGCGTTGAACGAGCCGTTGACCGCCGCAAGGGGGTGGCCGGAGTACAGAAAGGCGGGATACACCTGCACCGACAGGCCTCCGTCGACACGCTCGGCGCTGCCGATCAGCTTGAGCGAGAGTCCCAGCTCGCGCGCGTATGCGATGTCCTCCGCGGTCACGCTCTCTATGCCCTCGAAAGGGACGTCGTCGAGGCCGACCGGCGCACCGAAGGCCAGCCGGGCGAGAATCGCCATCTTGGCGGCGGCGTCACGGCCTGTCACGTCCTCTGTGGGGTCGGCCTCGGCGTAGCCGAGCTCCTGAGCCTCGCGCAGGGCCTCCTCGTAGGACGCGCCCGTGCGCTCCATGGCGGTGAGGATGAAGTTCGTGGTGCCGTTCACGATCCCGTGGACGCGCTCGATGTGGGCCCCGGCGAGGGTCTCGGCGATCACCCGGATCGCGGGCACGACGCCGGCCACGGCAGCCTCGAAGCGCAGCTGTGCGCCGGCCTCCCCGGCGGCCGCGAACAGCTCCTCGCCGTGGCGCGAGAGCAGCTGCTTGTTGGCGGTCACGAAGTGCCGCTTTGCCCGCAGCGTCCTGAGCGCGTATTCGAGCGCCGGGTCGGTGCCGCCGATCAGCTCGACGATCAGGTCGCTGCGCTCGAGGATGTCCTCGAAGTCGCCGCGGCTGCGCGTGAGCACGCCGGAGATCTCCGGCCGAAGGCCCATCTCGGCGCCGATGGCGTCCGCACGCGCCTCCAGCAACGCGTGGAAGGCGGCGCCGACCGTGCCGGCCCCGAGCACTCCCACGCGAAAGCGCGAGCTATTCGGCGTCACGCCGGGTCAGGTCGTCGTAGGTCTCGCGGCGCACGACGACGCGCGCCTCACCGCCGCGGCAGAAGATCACCGGCGGCCGGCAGACGGCGTTGTAGTTGTTGGCCATCGCGTGACCGTACGCGCCGGTGGCACCGACGGCCAGCACGTCCCCGGGACGCGGGTTCTCCAGAGCGGCCTCGGGAACGAGCACGTCGCCCGACTCGCAGTGCATCCCCACCAGGCGGCACGGGACCGAGTCGCCCAGGCGCTCGACGAGGTCGGCCTCGTAGGTGGCGCCGTAGAGCATCGGGCGAATGTTGTCGGACATGCCGCCGTCGACCGAGACGTAGGTGCGCACGCCGGGGATCTCCTTCACGGTGCCCACCGTGTAGAGGGTCACCCCGGCATTGCCCACCAGCGAGCGGCCGGGCTCGCAGAGCACGGTCACGCCGTCGGGTACCCGGCGCAGCATCGCCTCGGCGTACTCGGCCACGGGAGGAGGGCGGTCCTCGCGGGTGTAGGCGATCGCGAACCCGCCACCCAGGTTGAGCAGGGGGAAGTCGCCTATGTCGCGGAGCACGTCGGTGAGGGCCTCGTAGACGCTCAGGTCGTTGACCTGGGAGCCGATGTGGGCGTGCAGGCCGCGCAGCTGCAGGCCTGCGGTGGCGCAGCGCTCGACCGCCCGCTCGAGGTGCGCCAGAGGGATACCGAACTTCGAGTCCAGCTGGCCCGTCTGGATCTTGAGGTGGGTGTCGGTGTCGATCCCCGGCGTGACCCGCAGCAGCACCGGCTGGGCGCTCGCACCGCCCACCCGCTCGAGGCGCTCGATCTCGTCGAAGGAGTCCACGACGATGTGCCCTACGCCGCTGGTCACGGCGTACTCCAGCTCGGGCTCGGACTTGTTGTTGCCGTGCATGTAGATCCGTTCGGGAGCGAACCCGGCGCGCAGCGCCAGGTGCAGCTCGCCGCCCGATGCGACATCGCAGGAGAGCCCCTCCTCGGCAAAGATCCGCATCGCCGCCGTACACGGGAAGGCCTTGCTCGCATAGACGACCTCGAAGCGCTCCGTGCGAGCGGCGAAGGCCTCCACCGTAGCCCGGGCCCGCGCCCGCATGTCGTCCTCGGCGTACACGTAGGCGGGGGTGCCGAACTCACGCGCCAGCTCCACCGTGTCGCAGCCGCCGATCTCCACCCGCCCGCCGGAGTTGATCCGGGTGCCCTGCGGGTAGACGCGCGCCAGCCCTCCGGGGAGGTAGGCCTCCCCGGCCTGGGCGAGGGCCCGCTCCGCGTCGCCGGTGGCCATAGGGTTAGCGATTATGAAGCACGACCCGCCGCAGCCGCCCGAGCTCGGCACCCGCGACGGACTCTCCTACGCGCTCTTCGCACCCGAGGGGCCGGCCACCGGCGGCGTGGTGATCCTCCACGGAGCCGATTCGACCAAGGAGAGCCATTACGACTTCGGGCGGATGTGCCGCTCCTACGGCCTGACCGCCGTGGCCTTCGATGCCCGCGGCCACGGCCGGTCGCAGGGGGCCTTCGGCCCGACGGCCTTCGGCGACGCGCTGGCCATGTGCGACCTCGTCCGCGAGCACGCGCCCGAGGTGGCGCTGCGCGGCTCGAGCATGGGCGGCTTCTGCGCGATCCACGCGGCCGCCCTCGATCCCACCGTGGCCGCTGTCGTGGCGATCTGCCCCGCGCCCGAGGACGTCCTGATCCGCGGGCTGCGCTCGGGGCACATCCCGCCGGATGCCTTCGACATGGAGACGATGGAGCCCTGGCTGAGGTCCCTCGACCTCTACGGGGCAGCTGCCCGTCTAGGACCCGACACCGGGCTGCTCCTGCTGCACGCGCGCGGCGACGAGCTGGTGCCCTACACCGTCAGCGAGGAGTTGCACCGCGCGGCCACGGAGCCCAAGCGCCTACTGCTGCTGCCCGGCGGTCACCACCGCTCGCTTCAGCACGACCTGGAGATCCAAAACCTCTCCGCCCGTTTCATCGAGCGAGCGACTGCGCGGCGGACCGACGGTCGGCGCGGCGGCGCTCAGTAGGAGCCGCCGAGGTTGCCTACCACGTCGCCCAGGACCTCGCCGGTGTCGAAGACGGTCTCGCCGAGCCGCGGATCGACCTGCTCGACCACAACGCCCAGATCGGCGGTTAGGTCCTTCGTGGTCTGGCCCAGGCGTTGGGTCACCCGCCGCAGGCGGAGCTCTGGGACCGTGACGATGGGGGGGGTGGGCGTCGTGGGGGGCGGGGACGTCGGGGGGACGGCCGGTGGGCTCACGGGCCCAAAGTCACCGCCCGGAGGCGCCGGCTGACCGGCGTCGACTCGAGGGGCGGCGGCGGGCAGCGGCCGCGACGGGCTCGTGCCGCCGGAAACGCGGTCGCCTGACGTGGCGCCGGACGCAGGTGTGGGCGCACGGGCGGCGGCCGCCCTGGCGGCCCGAGGGGCTGCGGCACGGGGCGGGGGCCCGGCCCGTCGCTGCGAAGCGGGGGCGTCCTTCAGCACGAGATCGCCGGCTCCGTCGGCACGACCGCCGAGACTCCAGCCGCTGAAGGCGACGAGCGACGTGACCGTCACGAGGAGGATGAAGGCGCCCAGCGCCAGGACCGCCGTGGTGCCCAACCCAGCGAGGTATGCACGGAGATCGGTTAGAACCGCCACGCCTTACTCTTCGGCACCGCTATGGCGAGCCTTTAGCGGAGTTGCTGAGAACAAATCCCATTTTGCGGCGCCTCCCACCGGAGGGCCACTCAGGCGGGGCGCGGGTCCGCGAGCCCGCCGCGCAAGTGCATGAACAGCGCCGCGCCGCCGGCGATCATGGCCACGCTGAACAGCTGCGCCGGGGTCAGCCCGGCGAACACCGCGTCGTTTCGCCGGATCAGCTCGATGAGCAGCCGCTCGATGCCGGCCAGCACCAGGTAGATCGCCAGCAGCACGCCGGGCCGGAAGCGGTCGCGCAGATTCCAGAGCACGAGCGCCACCAGCCCCATCGCCACGGTCTCGAACACCGGCGTGGGGTGCACCTCCTCGGTGGTGGGGACGGTGCCCTCCGGGTAGGCCATGGCCCACGGCAGGCCGGTGGCCTCGCCGTAGTCCCCGTCTCCGGAGAGCTGACAGCCGACCCGGCCGACCGCGTAGCCCAACGCCAGGCTGGGCGCCACCGCGTCGGCCATCCGCCACTCAAGAAACCCGCGCCAGCGCGCCCACAGCAGCACGCCGAGCGCGCCGCCGAGAAGACCGCCGAACCACACGAGCCCCGAGCCGGAGACGACGCTGCCCAGCAGGTCATCGGAGACCTTGTCGTAGTTCTGGATCAGGTAGTCGATCCGCGACCCGATGAGGCCGCCGACCATCGCCGCGAAGACAGCCTCGTAGGCCCAGTCCGGTGGCTTGTTCAGCTCCTTCAGCCGCCGCGCGACGAGCGCTCCCGACGCAACGAAGGCGAGCGCGAAGGAGATTCCGAACGTCTGCAGGGTGATGGGGCCCAGCTCGAGCTCGGGCAGCACTCGGCGCACCCTAGCGACAGCGGACAGCCCGCTGTCAAAGGGAGCGGCTAGAGGTAGCCGAGCGGGTCCATCGGTGTCCCGTTGACCCTCGTCTCGAAATGCAGGTGAGCGCCGTAGGAGGCGCCGGTGTTGCCCACATACCCGATCACCTGCCCCTGGCTGACCGAGGCGCCGGCCGACGTGGCATAGCCCGACTGGTGCGCGTAGCAGGTGCTCAGGGAGGCGTCGTGCTGGATGCACGTGTAGTTGCCGTAGCCCCCGGTGTACGCCGCGAGGACCACGTTGCCCGAGTCCGCTGCCCGGATCGGGGTCCCCTCCGGGGCGGCGATGTCGATGCCGGCGTGCAAGCGCCCCCAGCGCAGGCCGAACGGTGACGTGATGGTCCCGTTGATCGGCCAGATCAGGTTGCCCGTGCCCTGCGTGATCGGACCGGCGGGGGGCGCGGCTGGATTCATGAGCTGCTGCGCCACCCTCGCCTGCGTGGCTTCGAGCTCCTCCAGATCGCCCTCGAGCATGGTGCGGCTCCTGCGGACCTCGCCGAGAGCGCTGCGGCGGCCGTCGCGCACGGTGACCAGCTCGCCCTGCGCGGCGGCCAGCCGGTCGCGCGACGCCGCTATCTCGTTGCGGCGGCTCAGCACCACCTCCGCAGCGTCCTGCCTCACCTGCTCCAGCTCCGCCAGCCTGGCCTCCTCGCGCTCGGTGCGCTCCTTCAGCGCGCGCACGCGCTCGGCGATGTCGCGGTCCTGGTCAGAGATCCGCTCCAGGAACTCGGTGCGCTCCAGCAGGTCGTCGAAGCCGTCGGCCTCGAGCACAACGGTGAGCGCGTCCGGCTGATCGGCCTTGTAGAGCTCGACCAGGCGGTCGGCCAGGGCCTCGCGGGCCAGCTCGAGCTTTGCGCGGGCGCGCTCGAGGCGGTCGCGCGCCACCTCGAGCTGGTCGCGCACGCGTAGGAGCTGGGCCTGCTTGGCGTCGAGCTCGGTCTGCACCGCGGCCAAACGCTGCTCGGTGCCGGTGATTTCTCCCTGGAGGCTGTCGATGCGGTTGTCGTAGCGCTGGATGGTGGTCGAGAGCACACCCTCCACCTGCTTCTTCTTCTCGACCTGTCCGCGCTTCTTCTCGATCCGCTCCGACAGGGGAGCGGACTGCCCGGGGAGGGGCAGCAGCAGGAAGGCCGCGAGGACCAGCGTGATGGGTACCCAGAAGGTCTTCTTCAACATGACGAGTGGAGGGCCGATTCACCCTCGACAGATGGCGCTGTTTACCCGCGTTATGCAGGTGGATTTCAGCGCTCCGGACTCGGGCAACCTAGCACGCGACCGTCGCTTCTCAGCCCCGAATCCTGCCCCTGCAAGAGATCCTGCGGCGAAGGCATTTCGCCCGGACGCCGAAGCTCTCGATCCGCGATCGCCGCTCACTACACTTCTCCCCATGGCGAACCAGAAGGCGATCTTCCCCCGCGACACCGGCCTCCAGGTCCGGATGCTGCTGACGATGTTCCTGCTCGGGCTGCTCTACGTGGCCTTCGCCGGGGTGCTGTTCCAGGCGGGCGCCGGCGTCGGCGTGATGGTCGTGGTGATCGGCGCGCTCAGCCTTTCGCAGCTGTTCCTGTCGGACAAGCTGGCGCTGGCCTCGATGGGTGCGAAGGAGGTCTCCCCCGAGGAGGCTCCGGGGCTGCACGCAATGATCGAGCGCCTCTGCATCCAGGCCGACCTGCCCAAGCCGAAGATCGCCGTGGCGGACATCGACGTGCCCAACGCGTTCGCGATGGGGCGGTCGCAGAAGAGCGCCACGGTGTGCGCCACGACGGGCATCATGCGCACCCTGTCGCCGGCGGAGCTCGAGGGCGTGATGGCGCACGAGCTGGCACACGTGAAGAACCGCGACGTGCTGATCATGACCATCGTCAGCTTCTTCGCCAGCATCGCCTCGATGATCATGCAGTTCGCGTTCTTCTTCGGCGGCGGGGGCGACGACGAGGACGGCGGCATGCCCTTCATCGTCATCCTGCTGGCCTCCTTCGTGGTCTACATCCTCTCCTTCTTCCTGATGCTCGCCCTGTCGCGCTACCGCGAGTTCTCCGCCGACCGCGGAGCCGCGCTTGTCACCGGCCGCCCGAGCGCCCTTTCCTCCGCCCTGATGCGGATCTCGGGCGCCATGGAGCAGGTGCCCACGAAGGACCTGCGCGAGGCCGAGCGGATGAACGCCTTCTTCATCGTCCCCACGAGCGTGAAGGGCGCGATCCAGACGCTCTTCGCCACCCACCCGCCGATGGAGAAGCGCATCGAGCGCCTGCAGAAGCTCGAGGGCCAGCTTCAAAGCGGCACCGCGTAGGAGGACCACCAGGTGGGCTTCTTCGACGCTCTGCTGGGCGGTGGCAAGAAGCTGAAGGGCGTGGCGCCCGATCGCCTGTTCGCCATGACCACTGCACATGTGACGCTGCAGACCGAGCTGGACATGCGAAGCGCGGGTTCGGCGGGGATCGTCTTCCAGCCGATCAACACGTCCGACTTCGAGCAGATCCTGCGCGACGCCCACGAGCTGCTCTCGGGGGTCAGCCAGGAGCAGGACTCAGAGCTCGAGTCGGCCGACGACGAGTTCGGCTACCGCTGGATCATCCTCCGCGACCCCGACTTCGAGGATCTGGTGGTGTCGCTGAACACGATCTCGACGGAGCTGCAGGGGGGCGGGTACGGCGAGCGCCTCCTGGCGGCGGTCTTTCCCTTCGAGGAGACAGGCGGGAAGAAGCGCGTCTACTTCATCTACAACTTCAAGCGCGGCTCGTTCTACCCGTTCGTGCCTTCGGCCGGCACCCAGCAGCGCGACACCGAGCGCGAGCTGAGGCTCAAGGCCCAGCTCGAGCGTGAGCTCCCATTCGAGCCCGAGACCACCCGCTGGTTTCCGCTGTGGGAGATCCCGCTGTAGCGAAGCCCGCCGGTCGCACCGCCGCCACGGCATTGGTCAGAGCGTGGCTCTCCCGGGCGTCGAGTCATGGCGCTCGTCACGAAGGATCCCACTGCGATGCGGTCAGTCGGTGAAGGACATGGCGGCGGAGGTCGCCTTCGGGGACGTGCGGATGATCGAAGTCGTCGGCAGGGTACTGTCGCATGCCAAGGCGACGCATCACCGCACGTGAGCGGGCGTTCGATGCAGCCGTGTAGGAGACGAGCTCGTCGAGACCGAGCTCCTTGAAGGCGAAAGCCGCCGCGGCGCGCGCCGCTTCAGTCGCGAACCCGGAGCCCCAGGCCGATCGCGAAAGCCGCCAACCGATCTCGACGGCCGGCGTGAACGACGCCTCGAACGTCGGGCGCGCGAGACCGGTGAACCCCAGGAAGCGACCGTTAGCCCGTTGCTCGAGCGCCCACAGCCCCCAGCCCTGCCGCTCGAGGTCGGCATCGGACCGCTCGGCCAGGCGGTCGCTTGCCTGCCGAGTCAGCGGCCGCGGGAAGTAGCGCATCACCGCCGGGTCGGTGTTCAGCGCGGCGAACGGCGCCCTGTCGCTCAACCGCCACCGACGCAACAACAGCCGCTCGGTTCCCAGCTCGGGCCGCTCAACCTTCTCAGCTGCGCCCCGCTGCCCAATCCGTCGAAGAAGCACCAAAGACCGCGGGCGAGCTTCCGCTCGCGGTGGCGAGAATCAGCTCTGTCACCGTCTCGGGTTCGTCCCACATCGGGATGTGACCGCACCCCGAGAGCACCACTGTGCGTGCACCGGGCACACCGAGCCGAACCGGGCGGATCAGGCGGTCGAGCTCGCCGAAGGCAACGGTGAGAGGGACTTTGATCAGCTCGGCGCCGGTGAAGTGGCTTGAGAGCATCGCCTCGTTGGTGGCGTCATACGCGGCGGCGCGCGCGTAGGAGGTGACCATCCGCCTGGCCGCCGAGCGCGGCACCCGATCGGGGTGGGCTACCACGTGGGCGAGTGCCACCCTCCGTGC
The DNA here is from genome assembly GCA_030447725.1 of Thermoleophilaceae bacterium. Lineage (GTDB taxonomy): Bacteria > Actinomycetota > Thermoleophilia > Solirubrobacterales > Thermoleophilaceae > JAAYBF01. Next base: position 9,598 of record JAUJOQ010000006.1, on the reverse strand, counting down.
GCGGGAGGAGAGCATGAGCAGCGGCAGCACCGGCCGCAACGTCCGCGCGATGCGCTGCACTCCCCCTCGCGTAGACGCGCCACGCCGGCGCAGCGGCGCGCCCCAGAGGCCGGCGGGGCAGAGCGCGGTCACCGAGCGCGCGCGGCGTGTCTTTCCCAGTTCGAGCGAGACCCAGCCCCCCAACGAGTTGCCCGCCAGGTGGACGCTCGCGAGCCCGAGCTCATCGAGGAGCCCGGCCACCGCGTGAGCCAGCGCGACCGGAGTAGGGGCGGCCTCGTCCGGCAGCGCCGCCGAGCGCCCGAACCCGGGAAGGTCCACAGCGATCACATCCATGCTCTGGGCGAGGCGGTCGAGCACCGGTTCCCAAACGCACAGTTCGCCCCCGATGCCGTGAAGCAGCACCAGGGGCTCGCCCCGGCCCCGGCGCTGGAAGTTGAGGCTGGTGCTCGGGCGATCTCTTCCCGAAGGGCAGGCGCACCCCGGGGAGCCTACGACGAGCTGTTGCCGCCGCCTGCCCCGCGGCGCTCCGCGCGCCTTCCCGCCCAGGTATCCCCATGACCCGAAGCACCGTCTGGACGTCCGTGGCCGCGATGGCCCAGCGAGGACAGCGCGCGTGTGCGCTGTGGCTGTCGCGACGCACGTGATTGCATGCGGTGGCGAAAGGACCCCGCACCACCACCTATCGGCCGAACAAGGGTCGAAGCTTTCCGCCCCCGGCAATCCCAACACTTTCATAGCGATCAGGCCGCCGAGAGCCGATGCAGGGTATGGCCGGGGCGCGGCGGCGGTGGGGCCGTGTGAAGATGGCGGGCCGAGCCCGGCGCCTGTAAGGGGTCGCGACACGACGATTGGCCGAGCGCGGCTGACCAGATCGAGCGTCGGGTGCCGTTGGGGAGGCGGTGTCGATGAGCCTTCAGGTTGCGCAAGTCCTCGACCCCGCGCAGAATGGTTGGATGTTGCGGGCGTCAGACCAGCTTCGGGAACGCACCGTCACGCAGTTAGGAGACGGTTACGCGCAAGGGATGTTGGGCTTTGACACCTTGTGCCGGCGCGTCGATCGGGCCTACGCGGCGCGATCCACAGACCAGCTCCTCGCTCTGGTGCGTGACCTTCCAGCATCGTCGGGATCAGCGATTCGCGGGCTCTGGGACCTCGTCGTCTCGTTCGCCGAGGACCAGCGGGCGGTCAACGCCCCAGCGTTGCTCACCCCGCCTGTCTCGGAGAGGGCGCGCCGCTACCTCGTCGGCCGAGACGTCGGTTGCGACCTCCGCATCGACGTGGACACCGTTTCCAGGCGCCACGCAGCTCTCGAGCGAACCGGCGAGAAGTGGACGATCGAGGACCTGAACTCGTTCAACGGCACATTCGTCAACGGGTGGCGCGTCAACACTCCAACAGCAGTCGAGCCGGGAGACGCCATCCAGCTGGCCGACCTCAGCTGGGTGTTCGCACCGCGGGTCTGACGCTGACGTAAAGCCGCCTCTCGTGTCATGAGCTAGCTGCTCCAACCCCTGAGCTACGAGCCTGCGGGCTACCTCGGAGTCATCGAAGAAGACGGGCTGCCGGTGCCGCCGGTAGAGCGTGGCCGCGTTGCCGTCAGCGCGTGAGCGGCCGGCAGCTCTCTGCGGTCACCGGTAAGCAAGTGGTCAAGGCCCTCGCGGCCGACGGGTGGTACGTGAAGCGCATCCGTGGGAGCCACCACATCCTGCGCCACCCGGACATCCCGGACGCGATCCCGGTGCCCGTCCACGGCCACGCGCGCTCTAACCGGTGACCCCGAGCGCACCGGTATCGAGGCTGGCGCGTAAGCCGAGCTTTCCGGCGGAAATGATGCGCTTCTCCGGCGCCGCGCCGTGCTGATCAACGAGCGCCGGCCGGCTCGGCACTCGAAGCCGACGCCCGATGCCCGCGCTCAGTCGGGTATCAGGCCCTCGCCGGTGAACTCCGCCTTGGCCTCTGAGAAAGAGATGTCGCGGGGCGGCAGGATCACGTCGGACTCCGCCAGCTCGTCGCCGTCCAGATCGTGACCGTCGGTCTTGACGAGGTCGAGCATCTGGTTCCACAGCTCGCGGAAGCCGGCCTCGTCTCCGGAGTCCACGGCGCCCACGGCGCGGTTGTCGAGCTCGTTGAGGCGCTCGGCGTCCTCGTCGGGGAGCCGGAACTGCCCCTCGCCGGCGATACGGACGATCACGTGCCCTCCTTCTTGCCCTGCTCGAGTTGGGGCGAATCGCCTCCGCCGGCGCCCAGCTCGGCCTTCATCTTCGCCAGCTCGTCATCGACCTGCGCGCCGGAGCCCATCTGGGCCAGCTCGCGGTCGATGTCGTCCTGACCCGCGCCGAGCTGGGTGATGTCGTCGAAGGTGCCGGCCTGCTCGAGCTCCTCGACGGCGCCCGCCCGGGCGCGCATCTGCTCGGTCTTGTCCTCGGCGCGCTGGATCGCCAGCCCAAGGTCGGCCATCTCCTCCCCCACGCCGTTCGCGGCCTCGGAGATCTTGACCTGCGCCTCCGCGGCGGAGTACTGGGCCTTGATCACCTCCTTCTTGGTCCGGAAGGTCTCGATCTTCGTGCGCAGCTTCTTCTCGTTGGCCGTCAACTGCTCCTGCTGGTTCTCCAGCTCGGCGATCTGGGTGTCGAGCGACTGAAGCTCAGTCTGGGCGAGCGTCTTGCGCTCGACGGCGGCGCGGGCGAGGTCCTCGCGGTTCTGCGCGATCGCCTGGCGGGCCTGTGTGTCGAGCTTGACGACCTGCTGCTCGAGCTTGCTCGACTGCATCTGGAGCCGCTTCTTGGACGTGACGACGTCCGCGATCCCCTTCTTCACGTTCTGCAGCAGCTCCACCTGCTTCTGGTAGCCATAGTCGAGCGTCTCGCCGGGATCCTCGCTCTTGTCGAGCATCCTCGAGATCTTCGACTTGAACACTGTGGACATCCGGCCGGCAAGACCTGCCATATGAACGCGCCTCCTGATGGGCTCGTGGATCGCTGGGGGTGCGTCGTAGACTAGTGCGTCAAATTCTCGCCCGGCGTGCCCGCCCGGCGAAACTTCCGGGCCCCTGCGGTGTCGGAAAGGGCGATGGCGCGCATCGTGAGGGCTCTTGGAGCGTCCGTCCCGACGGGCGCCGCGGCCCTCGCGATTGCGGCGTCATCGGAGAAGGGTCTGCCCTAGGCGATCTCTCCCTCGGCGGGCGGAGGCTCGTCGAGCTGTCGCCACTCGGAGAACTTGCCGTCCTCGAAGCGGAATCGCACCCGAGCCGTCCCGCCGTCACAGCCGCCGACGGGGCCGCCACGCAGGCGAAACGCGGCTAGTACGGTGTCGCCCTCATCCTCGACGTCGGTCACGTCGGCCTTGCAGGGCAGGCTGCGGTTGAAGGCGACGGCGGCGTCCTCGTCGGGCAGGCGCGTCTCCCCGACCTGCTCGACGATCGCGCCCTCGGCGAAGTAGGACGCGGCCTTCTCGTAGTCCTCGCTGTTGAGCGCAATCGACCACGCACGGATCGCCTCGGCTTCGCTGGGCTCCCCCGGACGGGGCTCGGCACCCTCCGGCGCCTTGCGTTCACTCTCCTCCTGTCCTCCGCCGGGAGCCTTCGAGTCGTCGCCATCACCGACGCTACAGCCGCCGACGGTCAGAGCCATGGCCGAGAGCACTGCGGCCACACGCTTCACCCCGCCACCGCCTGGGCGCGGTCGGTGCGGTCGTGGTCCTGAGCTGAACGGTAGAAGAAGAACGCCACCGCGAACAGCATGACAACCAGGTCGAGCGCAAGCATCATCCCGCCCGCCACCTGCTGATCGGTGATCGCCGAGAGCCCGTGCTCGGGCGCAGTTCGCCCGTAGAGGTCCGGGTAGGCCGGAGAGCGCAGCAAAATGAAGGCCATGCCCAGGAACATCCCGGCCAGGCGGGCGCCGACCAGGTAAGGCACCTTCCACAGGTCGCCGGGAAGCCGGCGGCGCCGCGGCTCGATCACCGACCACCAGACGAGCACCGCGCCGAGCACCAGCGTCTGGTGCTGAAAGGCGTGCACGAGGCCGTTGCGCGCCGCGGCCTCGAAGGTGAACCCGAAATGCCAGCCGTAGAGGATGAGAATCCACACCGGAATGGCCACGAGCGGGCGCCGCAGCCAGCGAAAGAGGGTGCGCAGGCGCTGCCGGCGGGCCAGCGGGACGAGTGCCGGGCGCGGCAGCAGGAACGCATAGACCGGCGAGCGGATACCCACGAGCAGCAGCGGCGCAGCGATGTCGGCGATCAGCAGGTGCTGGCCCATGTGGGCGATCAGCAGCTCCTCGCTCAGCAGATCGAGCGGGGAGAGCAGCGCGACCGCGGTGAGCGCCACGCCGGCGTGCCATGCGCCCTGCTGCACCGGCGGCACGTCGTACCCGCGTCGCCCCAGGACCGTCACGGCGCGCACGTACAGCGCCGTGGCGAGCACGATCGTCGCAACTGCCGCAGGGTCGAAGGAGAACTGCACCGCCGCGGATTGTGACGGCCCGGCAGACCTCGCCGGCGGGGTCCTACGCCGCGGCCGGCTGCTTGTCGGACTCCAGCGGATCGCCAGAGGATGTGCCCGGGGCCTGCTGGAGCACCTCCGCCGACTCCTGATACTTGGCCTGGTAGTCCTGGCGCTGCATCCGCGAGATCACCAGGCGCTGCACCTGGGCGGTGCCCTCGAACAGCTGGTAGATCTTCGCGTCGCGGAAGAACTTCTCAAGCGGACAGTCGGTGGTCTGGGCGTACTCGCCCACGAGATCCATCAGCACGGTGGTGGCCCACATGGTCACGTCGCCAGCCTTGAGCTTTGACATCGAGCCCTGTCCCCCGGTCATCGGGACGCCGTTGCGACCCATCCAGGCGGCGCGCCACACCAGCAGGCGGGCGGCCTCGATCTCGGTGGCCACGTCGGCCAGCACCTGCTGGACGCGCTGCTGCTCGAGCATCGGCCCGTGCTCGTCGGACTTGCCCTCGAGGTAGGAGAGCGTCCACTCGTAGGCGGCCTGGGCGATGCCGAGCGCCGAGGCGCCGACCATCGGCCGGGTGATCTCGAAGGTGGCGAGGGCGTTGGACTTGCCGCCGCTCTCACCCGACCGGGCGCGCTCGAGCTTCCTGTCGAGCTTCTCCTTGCCACCCAGCAGGTTCTCAAGCGGGATCCGGACGTCTTCGAGCACCACCTCCGTGGTCTGCGAGGCCCGGATGCCGAGCTTGTCCTCCTTCTTGCCCTGCGAGAGGCCGGGCGTGCCCTTGGGCACGATGAAGGACGCCTGGCCGCGGTGACCCAGGTCGGGGTCGACGGTGGCCACGACCACGTTCACGTCGGCGATGCCGCCGTTGGAGATGAACACCTTGGTGCCGTTGATGACCCACTCGTCACCGTCGAGCTTGGCGGTGGTGCGCAGCGACTTCACGTCGGAGCCGGCGCCGGCCTCGGTCACGGCGTAGGCGCCCATCTTGATCTCGTCGCCCTCGCCGAAGCACTCGGGAACCCACCTGCCGATCTGCTCGGGCGTTCCGGAGGCGGCGATGCCGGCGGCGGCCAGCGACGAGGCCGAGATGGCCAGCGCGATGCCCGCGCAGCCATAGTGCAACTCCTCCGCGTAGATCACGCCGAACAGGCCACCGGGATCGCTGCCCATCTTCATCAGGTGCTCGACGCCGTGCAAATTCCACTCGCGCGCCGCCTTGATCACGTCCCACGGCACGGACTGCTCACGGTCGTACTTGTCGGCCGCCGGGCGGATGACCTCCCTCGCGAACTTGCGGCAGTGGGCTTGGTACTCCAGCTGGTCGTCGGTGAGCCTGAAATCCACTTGAAGTCGCCTCCGTTCGAGACCGGGCAAGTCGCTGCCCCCCGGCGAAAGATCTGAATGCTTTCGGCTGACTGACAAGTCAACCATCATTGACTGACCAGTCAACCAACACGGATGTTACCGGTCCGACCTGCCCACGCCGGTCACAGCCATCCTTCGCTCTCCCGTGATCGGCACGGCTGCTTCGGCGCGGTGGCTATCGTGCGGCCCCGTGCATCTGAGGACTCTTCTCGCTCTCCTGCTGATTGCCGCGGCCGGCCTGGGCGGCTGCAGCCTGGGGGACGACGACAGCAAGCCCTCGCCGCTCATCCCTGGGCCGTCGTCCGAAGACGCGGAAGCTGACGAGAAGCTCGGCTTTCCCTCCACCGCCACCAAGAACACCATCCGGGTGAGCGGCGGCGACGCTGCCGCCGACGCCGCCGGTGTAGCCAGCGCGGTGTTTCCCGGCACCAGCGACAGCACTCGCCCTACTGCCGTGGTGCTCGTGGAGGAGGACGACTGGCAGGCGGGCGTGACCGCCGCCGCGCTGATGGCCACACCGATCGGCGCGCCGCTCCTGGTCTCCGACGGGGACGAGCTTTCCGAGGTCAGCAAGGACACGCTCGAGCGGCTCAATCCGAAGGGCTCTGACCTCTCAAAGGACGCACAGGTGATCCGGATCGGCGACAAGCCGGCGCGGCCCGACGGCTACAAGACGGCGGTTATCGAAGGCAAGGATCCCTACGAGCGCGCGGCCGCCATCGACCGCTTCTTCTCCGCCGCCAAGGGAAAGCCCTCGACCAGCGTGGTCGTAGCCTCCGGGGAGAGGGCCGAGTTCGCGATGCCGGCCGCCGCCTGGGCCGCCCACTCGGGCGACTCCGTGCTCCTCACGCGCAAGGACGAGCTGCCGGCGGAGACCCGCAAGGCCGTCGCCGAGCACGAGAAGCCCGACATCTACGTGCTCGGCCCCGCCGAGGTGATATCGGAGAAGGTGGTCACCGAGCTGAAGAAGCTCGGCAAGGTGGTCCGGATCGAGGGCGACACGGCGGTGGAGAACGCGATCGCGTTCGCCCGCTATGACGCGGGGCGCAGCGACTTCGGCTGGGGCATCGAGGTTCCGGGCTACAACTTCACCCTGGCCAACACCGGCCGCCCGCTCGACGCCGCGGCCTCCGCGGCCCTCGCCACGGAGGGCGTCTTTGCTCCGCTGCTGCTCACCGACACCGCCGACGCGCTGCCCAAGCCGCTCGAGCTCTACCTGCTCAGCGTGCAGCCCGGGTACGAGGACGACCCCGGTCAGGCCGTGTACAACCGGATGTGGATCCTCGGAGACGAGAGTCAGGTCTCGGTCGGGGCCCAGGCACGGCTGGATCAGGTGACCGAGCTGATCCCGGTGCAGGCCAACGCTCCATAGAAGTGGTGCGGTGCCCGCCGGAACAACGTTCCGGCTGCGCTCCTCCCAGGGTGCGGTGCCCGCCGGAACAACGTTCCGGCTGCGCTCCTCCCAGGGTGCGGTGC
>JAUJOQ010000006.1:0-2206 GCA_030447725.1 Thermoleophilaceae bacterium | reverse complement strand
CCGCCGGAACAACGTTCGGGCTGCGCTCCTCCTAAAATCGGCGCGATGAGCGAGTACGAGCAGCCCGGGCGCCTCGAGCGAGAGCCTACGCCCGAAGACGTGCGCCAGCTGATGGGCGCCTCGGCCCCCCACTTCGCCCCTCACCTGCGCAACCGCATCCAGACCCTGATCGGTGGCCTGCCACCCGATCACGCCGCCCGGGTGGAGGGTGAGCGGGCAATTGCCCGGCTCGACGAGGTGGCCAAGGGAGCCGAGCGCCGGGGCGAGTCCGGCCGTGGCGAGCCGGGCATGCCCAGCCTCCGCGCTCGCCCCGATTCCGCCTGACCGGCCGGGTGGGCAAAGACGCCGCTAGGCCGTTGGCGCATTTGCGGCATCGGCCCTAGTCTGGGGACATGCCACGCCTTCGGTTTCCCTTGGTCTGCCTGCTCGCCGCGCTCCTCCTCGTGCCCGCAGCGAGCGCGCAGGCGCCCGCGCGCACGATCTCGGTGGCCGGCGACGCTTCGCTCACGGCCGCCAACGACACAGCGCGGGTGGGCTTCGGCGTCGAGGGCCGCGGACCCACGGCGCTCGTGGCCCTGCGCAGGAGCTCCGCCCGGTTGAGGAGGGTGATCTCCGCCCTCAGGGGTCTGGGCGTGGCCGACCGCGACCTACGCACAGGCAGGGTGAGCGTCTCCCGCCGCCGCGACCGGCGCGGCCGCAAGCTGCCGGGCTACATCGCGCGCGGAGGGGTGAGCGCGGTGGTGCGTGACGTGAAGCAGACCGGCGCGGTGGTCGAAACGGGGGTCAACTCCGGGGCGACATCGGTGAGCGGGCCCACGTTCTTCATCGACGACCCGCAGGCGCTGCTGCGCCGGGCGCTGGTGCTGGCTTTCCGCGACGCACGCTCAAAGGCCGAAGAACTGGCGGCCGAGGCGGGTCTGACGCTGGGCGGCGCGGTCAGGATCCGCGAGAGCACCTTCGTGGGGTCGGATGACGACTTCTTCAGCGACGACGAAGCTGGCGGCGCCCCCGAGTCCGCACCGCGTCCCGCCCCCACCCGCCCGGGACGCAGCCGGGTGTTCGGCACCGTCTACGTCGTGTTCGAGGCGCGCTAGAGGGCGGCGCCCAGACCCGACAGCTCGGCCACCCGCTCCCGGTGCTCACGGGCGGAGCCGAACAGCGCGCCGTCGACCTTGGCGCGCTTGAAGAAGAAGTGCAGGTCGTGCTCCCACGTGAAGCCGACGCCTCCGTGCACCTGCAGCGCCGACGATGTCACGTTCCAGCCGGCGTCCGAGGCCAGCGCCTTGGCCATCGCTGCCGCCAGCGGCAGCGTCTCGGGCTCGGCCTCCGCCGCCCAGGCCGCCCACAGCGTGGTGCTGCGCGCGCTCTCGACCTCGCGCAGCATGTCGGCGCAGCGGTGCGAGACCGCCTGGTAGGCGCCGATCGGGCGGTCGAACTGCTTGCGGTCTCGGGCGTAGGAGACGCTCATCTCCATCGTCCGCTGGCAGATGCCCGTCAGCTCAGCGGCCAGGGCGGTGGCGATGCGGTCGAGCGCAGGAGCGGGATCGGAGGCCAGTGCCTCTCCGTCGCCGGCCGGGCGCACCCGAGCGTAGCGCCGCGTGGCGTCGATCGTCTCGACCGGGTCGATCTCGCAGGCGGAGGCCTCGTAAACCGTGCCGCCGCCGTCTCCGAGCAGCACGATCACCGCGGCGGAGTCGGCGTCGGCGACGAGTGCGCCCTCGCCGTCACGCGCCAGGCCGGCGGTGCCCCGCGCCTGGCCCGAGGCGATGCCCGGCAGCCACCGCGAGCGCTGCTCGTCTGAGCCCGCGTGCTGGAGCACCAGGCCGGCGGCCGCGTTGGAGAGGAAGGGCACCGGCGCGAGGCTGTAGCCCAGCTCCTCCATCAGGATCGCCAGCTCGACGGTGCCGAGCCCCTGCCCGCCCTGATCCTCGTCGAGGAAGATGCCGGCCCAGCCCAGCTCGGCAAGCTCGGCGAAATGCGAGTCCTCATAGCGGCCGGCTTCGACCAGCTCGCGCACCACGTCGGGCTTGAACCGCTGCGCCAGCAGGTCCTTTGCCGTGCGCTTGATGGCCTGCTGGTCGTCGGTGAAGTCGAAGTTCATGATGTTCTCGATGCGGTGCTCGCCGGAGAGCCTCCGGTGCGGTGCTCGCCGGAGAGCCATCCGTGCGGTGCTCGGCCGAGAACCTCCGGTGCGGTGCTCGCCGGA
>JAUJOQ010000005.1:279146-284321 GCA_030447725.1 Thermoleophilaceae bacterium | reverse complement strand
CCAACCCCGTGCCGCTTCATAGCGGACCCGCCAACATTTCACCAACATCCGGTCTCACGATCCTCTGCTGCCAAGAGGGTCTCGACCGAAGTCCTCTTCCGAAAGGCGAGCTTCCGCCCAGAGCGTGTCGAGCTGCTGACCGCCGTGCTCGGCGACCGACCGCAGCTCATCCCAAGGCTCCGCGTGGCGGCGGTTCGCAGCAGAATCTCCCAGTCATCGAGATCGGGCATGCGGTCGTCGATCTCGCGGTCTACGGACACCGAGAAGCCGTCGTTGCCCGCCCACAGGGCGAGGTCGAGCTCGCGCAACTGGCCAAGCGCGCGCCGTACCGCCGGCATGCTCGAAGCTGGAACGGTCTTTCCGTCCCCCAGCTCCTTCGTTTGCCGGAGCCAGTAGATCATCCGGAGACCCATGAGGTCCGGGTATGACCACAGCATCACGCGCTGTTGCGAAAGGCTGGGCTCGAGGATGTCGTTTTTCGCCCAGGAGCGGACGGTCGACAGTGGCACGCCGGCCAGCGCGGCGGCTCGATCTGCGGGATATGCGTTTTGTGCCTTGAGCACAGCCGCGTATCGCGCGAGGACACGCGGGCGTCGAGCTGCGCAAGGGATGATGTCGAAGCGCCCGCCTGGAAGAGCACCCACCTGCCGGCCGGGCGGAAGCGTCCTGGGTGCCCATGAGCAACGGCACGCGGGCGCTGCCCGAGGTGGACGATAAGGAGTACGTGAAGGAGCACTGGAGTAGAACGGCCGCTCTGCGCGCTCGCTGAGCCGCTCGCGAGGGACGTTCCAGCGGCGGTGGTTGACGAGTGCGTGGAGCGATAGCTGCGCACGGCCGGTAACCGGCTTTCCTTTGCGCCGGAAGGAGTCGTCTATGCAGATGGCCGGTTCGCTTCTCCTTTTGCGCAAAGAGTAGGCACTCTGCCCTCGTGGTGAGCTCACTCCTGCATCCAGGCGAAAGCGTCGGGCGGGGAGGGCACCGTCGTTGAAGCGCGGTTCTGGCACGATCACCGGGTCATGCCGCCCGCGGGCCTTCACAGGACGATCCCTGCCCTCCCGGTCCGTGACATGAGCGCAGCAGTAGCTTGGTACCGGGAGCGCTTTGGATTCGAAGCGCGGCACGAAACCGACGGTTTCTCGGTCCTCGTACGCGACGAGGCCATCGTTCACCTGTGGGCTGCGTCGGATGAGAGCTGGCGCTCTCGTGAAGATCTGAGCCAGCAGCCGATCCGCTCAGGCGCTGAATCGTTCTTGGCCGGTACGGCCAGCTGCCGCATCGAAGTCGAAGATGTCGGCGCCCTCTTCGATGAGCTGTCGGCGGCTCGGGTCCTTCATAGCGTGTCTGTGGCCGGTGTCACCGTCACCGACTTCGGCACCCGGGAGTTCGCCACGGTCGACCTGGACAACAACGCGCTGGCGTTCTTCTCGCGGGAGAATGGCTGAGGTCCAGCCGGGCTGCTCCCTACGAGAAGCATCAGATCCTGCCAGCACCGCACCGACTGCCGCTCTAGGCAAGAGGAGCAGCCAGGCTCGGACTCAGTGCGTCGCGATGAGGGATGCTGTCGCTCCAGCGTTCCCATGCTGCTGCTCTTCGACGGCAGCGGACATCCGACTGGGGGAAGAGTCCTGGTCGCATAGACCAGAGGCTAAGAAGACCAGCACAGCGAGTCCGCGAGTAACAGTGCGCCAATCAACACAGGGCGGCCGTGCGGAGTGGAGCCGCAGCGCCACGGGGGAGTGTGTCGGGGGGTTCAGTCATGCCGTCGGCTCCATCAAGTACGTCGGCAGCCAACGCGCCAGCGCTTACCTCATCGCCGCGCCGCGCTCCCGCTTTCGCGCGGCGAGCAGGGCAGTCTTATCCCACGCAGAGGCTCAAGCGGGGCGCTGGTAGTAGGCGGCGTTGAGGTCGATGAAGTGGCGCCATTCGTCGGGCAGCTGGTCCTCGGCGAAAGCGGCGTCGACCGGGCAGGCCTCTACGCAGGCGTCGCAGTCGATGCACTCCTCAGGGTCGATGAACAGCTGCTGGGCCGTGTCGTAGCTCGGCTCGTCTGGGGTTGGATGGATGCAGTCGACCGGGCACACCTCAACGCAGGAGTTGTCCTTGACGGTGATGCACGGCTCAGCGATCACGTAGGCCACGGAGGGCATCGTAGTCAGGCGGTCATCGCCCCTAGCTTTGCCGCGCTATCCCGAGGATGCGCGGCGTTGCTGGTGCGACGATGGGCGTGGGCCGAAAGTCGAACCGGCGGCAGTGCTCGACTAGGAAGCCAGCGCGTTCGATCGCGCGGAGCGTGTCGCGAGCGGCGTGACAACCGCCGGCGACGAATGGCCAGATCGTGGCGTCGGCGGCGCGCTGGAACCGCGCGAAGTGGGGCTGCTGGGAGACGACGTGCTCGTAGAAGCGCAGCTCGCCTTCAGGGCGCAGCACCCGCTTTAGTTCAGCCAGCGCGACAGCCTGGTCGGGCACTGTGCACAACACCAGCGACGCGACTGCGGCATCACATGACGCATCTTCGACCGGCAGCGCGTCGGCGGCGCCGTCCACTACCCGCACCGGCACGTTTGCCCCGGATGCTGCCTCGTTTGCGCGCTGGCGCAGGAACGGCTCGGGTTCGACGGCGATGACTTCGGTGACGGTGGTTGGGTAGTGCTCGAAGTTGAGGCCGTTGCCGGCGCCGAGCTCGATGACCCGGCCGGTCAGGCCCTCCAGCGCCTCGCGCCGGAACTCGCGCTGGCCGGCCGTCTCGTCGCGCCGGCTGAGCCAGTGGAACGTCCGCGCGAACAGTGGGTGGTTGACGGCGGTGCTCATCGAACAGGCGGCCTCGTTCAGTGGTAGCTCCCCACGAGGAGCATTGTGCCCACGATCGCTAGGCAAACCAGGAAAAACAGCAGAGCCCATCCCAAGCGGCGCCATTCGGCGGCGAGTCCGTCCCCGCTGGGAACGGGGTCGCGTCGCGAGCTCACGGGGTTGCCCGCACGCCCCAGCTAACGCCCCCGTCGGTGGAACCCACGACGTTGCCGTCGCCGAGGGCGGCGTAGAGGTCCTTGCCGTAGCTGACGAAGGCCGAGGGCGGACCGCCGACGGAGCCGACGGCGTTGAAGGTCTCGCCGGCGTCGGCGCTGCGCGAGACTCGGCCCTCGCCGTCGACGAGGAAGAGGCTGTCGCGCGTCGGCCACGCGAGCAGCCCTGCGACATCGTCGCGTAGCGGGCGCCAGCGCTCGCCGGCATCGTCTGAGACGAACATGCCGGCGTCGGTGGAGGCCACGACGCGCTGGGAGTCGGTGGGGTCGATCGCGAGATCGAACATTCCCGCCGGGGGGGCGCGCTCGGCCCACTCGCGACCACCGTCGGTGGAGACCATCAGCTTTCCGGTGGCGCCGTTGAAGCCATAGACCCGGCGGCCGCTCGAGCGCAGGACATGAAAGTCGGCTTCTCCGAGCAGCGAGATGTTCTTGAAGCTCTTGCCGCCGTCGCGCGACTCGATCAGGCCGAGGTTGGGCGGCAGGTCCTGGCTGGGGTCGGGGTGTCCGGAGCCGATGAACCGCCGAGGCCCGGCCACGGAGAACCCCATGATGTCCTGGCGGCTCTCGCTCACGCGCTCGAGCTTGGCCTGGTCCTCGGCGGCCCGAAAGAGCCCGTAGTGCGTGGCGACGTAGAGGTTGCCCGAACCGGGGTCGACCCCCAGCCCGTGGATGTGCTCCAGCTCGGCTTGCTCGTCGCCCGGCGCCGGCGTCGGGACCGTCCGACCAGCCCCTTCCCCACCGTTCGCGCCGTTGTCGCCGCCACAGGCAGCCAGCGCGAGCGCCAGCGCAAGCAGCAGCGTGAGGGAGGCGAGGCGTGCGATGCTCATGCGCGCCAGCATAGCTACTACCCCCGCTAGTAGGTGCCCATCCGTTGGCCGATGAGTTCTGCCAGGGCTTGGGGGTGACGCAGCGGCACGAGGTGGTCGCCGTCGAGCTCGTTGAGCTCGACGGCGTCGTGGGGCCAGTCGGTGACGTCCTCCGCCGGCGCCTGTGCGTCGGCGTCGCTGACCACGACTGTCGTCGGCCGGCTCGGGTGGGCGATGGCCTGCGGTAGCGGGTTGGCCTCAAGTAGCGTCATCAGCGCGTCGCGATATGCCGGCCACGAATGTTGGACGCTGTCGCGGGCGACTTGCTCGGGCAGCTCGCGCGCGACGTGTGCGGCCGCGGTTGCCGCCAGCGGCCGCGCCAGGCACATCAGCCCGCAGGTCGCGCTGGCCGCGGGCGAGCCGTCAAGCACGCGCCGTGCCAGCCAGCCACGGTGGCCGAGCCGCTCGCGCGCTCGCGCGGTGTCTCGAAAGACCGGCGGGGAGACCAGCACGAGTGCCGCCACGCGTTCGGGCGCCGTCTCGGCAAGACCGACGGCGGCGGCGCAGCCGAAGGAGTGCCCGACGACGACCAGCGCCGGTCCGGGATAGCGGTCCAGCAGCGCCACCAGCGCGTCGACATGCGCGTCGAGGCCGAACTGGGTGCCCGTCTGGCGTGAGGCGCCGAAGCCGAGCAGGTCGGGCACGAGCCCTCGGGTGCTGTCGCGCTCGAGTTCGGCGACGACCTCGCGCCAGATGGCCCGTGAAGCGCCCAGACCGTGCAGCAGCAGCACCTGCGGTGGACCGTCGGGCCCAAAGTGCGCGTGGGCCAGGGGCTTGACGCGGGGGTCGGTCTGCGCCCGTAGCAGGGTGCCGCCGCCGACGCCGATCGCGGGCGCCAGTCCGGTGTCGGCCTCGGCGCGCCGCGCGGCAAGCCAGGCCGACAGCAGCGCCGCGTAGGCGCCAGAGGCAAGCAGAGCTACGACCAGCCAGGTGACGTCGCCTCCGGGCACGTAGTGCGAGGAGATGTGTCCGAGGAAGATGTCCATCCAGCCGTCGTGCGGGATCAGGCCGGCGCTGAAGAGCAGGTCGGGAAACATCGCGTACAGGTGCAGGCCGAGCACCCACAGCAGCTGGCCGCGCGCGGGCGCCCCTTTCAAGGCGAGCCAGACCGCGTTCACGGCGGCGGCCGCGGTCAGCCCGATCAGGAAGTGCGTGGCCCAGTGAAAGCCGGCTTCGTGATGGAAGTAGCTGCGAAACAGCAGCACCTCGGCGACTATCAGAACCCCGGCCTGGATCAGCAACGTCCGCGGCCGCAGCGGCCGGTAGGCGTGCGCCCATCCGGGCGC
>JAUJOQ010000005.1:273014-279046 GCA_030447725.1 Thermoleophilaceae bacterium | reverse complement strand
GGATCAGCAACGTCCGCGGCCGCAGCGGCCGGTAGGCGTGCGCCCATCCGGGCGCGGCAGACGCCGAGGCCGGCGCCGCGGTCATCTGAGCGCCCCGGCGACGATCTCGACCTCGAACCCGTGCTCGGGGTAGGCGGGGTCGAGCGTGGCGTAGCGCACCCGGGCGTTGCGATCGATGACCGCATACCCAACCGGTGGGCCGCCGTCTCTTGGCACGGGCATCCCTACTGCGTTGGCGATACGCCCGCCGGTGCGCACCACCGGCCGCACCCCGGCCGGCAGTCGCGCCTGCTCATCGACGGGCTCCGAGACGACGAGCACCACTGCAACGCCATCCGGTACATCGCGGACGAACGACTGCAGGCGCTGGGGCGCTGAGATCCGCCGGTCGAAGATGACGACGACCGGCACACGGCCGACCGGGCCGCCCGGGAGCTCGAGCTCCGCCACCCTGCGCGCGTCGTCGACGTCGAAGAGGAATCCGGGCCGCTGATCGCCCCTGATCGGGTCATCCAGCGGACCGGGGGCGCGGATGACACCCAAGACGACGAACGCGAGGACGATGGCCCCGGCGAGCCAGAACAGCAGCGGCGCCGCGGCGGCAAGCGGAGGACGCGCGCCGCCGATTCGCCCCCAGCTGCGGTCGTCTTCGGTCTGTCCGCGAGTGACCAAGGACAAGAACGTACTACGCTAGGTAGTGGATGCGCTCGAGTCTTCCCCTCGCCAACTGCGAATGAACGCCGTGGCATGGCGGCGCCGGGTCGCGTCGCGATGAGCCGGCTTGTGCACGGCGTGCTGCTCTCGAGCCGAAAGGAGATCCGTAACCGTTGATGGACATGATGGGCGGCATGGGGCTGATGATGCTCCTCGGCCTGCTCGTAGTCGCCGTCGTGATCGGCGTCGCGATCTATCTGGCCATCCGCGCCGGCGGCAGTCATCTGGGCGAGCCAGAGCCCCTCGCGGTGTTGCAGCGACGGCTGGCGGCCGGTGAGATAACGGCTGAGGACTACTACGAGCGTGAGTGCGCGCTGCGCGACTCACAGGGCGGGCGCCGCCGGCGCTGACCCAGCGCCCCTCGGAGAGAATCGTCGCGCTGTCGGCGAGATCGAGCGCGCGCTCGGCGACCACGCCGACGGCCAAGGCGGCCTCGATCACTGAACCAGCAACGCTCCCTGACGTACTACTGTTCGTAGTTGATGTGTGGCTCTGTGTTCTTGGCCCTCCGGCGACGGCGTGGTGGCCTACGCCTGCTCGGCGCCTTGAGCGTTGCAGGCGCGGCTGGCCTGCTGGTTGCGCCGGCGGCGTTCGGGCACGCCGCCTTCGTCGGCTCTGCGCCCGAGCCCGGTGCGCGGTTGAAGCGCTCGCCCCAACGCGTCGTGCTGACCTTCACCGAGCCGCTCAATCGCAGTCTTAGCCGCGCGACGCTCGTTGGCGTCGACGGCCGCGAGCGCGATGTCGCCGCTCGGGGCGTCGACAACCGCCGGCTCATCCTCAAGCCCAAGGCCGGCCTCGACAGGGGGGCCTACCGGGTGCGCTGGCACACGGTCTCGACCGAGGACGGTCACGCTCTGGAGGGGTCGTTCTCGTTTGGTCTGCGCGCCCCTGCCGCCGGCGGTGAGCATCAGCTCGAGCAGAGCCCACTCGCGCGCTCGGGATGGCTGCGGGTGGCCCTGCGTGGGCTGTTCTACGTCGCCGTCCTGTTGTTCGCCGCCGGGCTGCTGGTGCCGCTGTTGGTGCGCGCGGGAGGTGGCTCATGGCTGGCCCCGGCGGCGCTCGAGGGCTCACCTGTCGATGGGTCTGCTGTGCGGGCGCGCGAGCGCGAGGTGGTCGCAGACCTCGGGTGGCTGGCGGTGGGTCTCGCGGCCGCTGTGACGCTCGTCGAGGCTGCTGATGCCGCCGGCGGCGTGTCGGTGCAGGGGCTGACCGACTTCCTGCTCGCCAACGCCTCGGGGGTGGCGCGCGTCGTCCTCGTCTGTTCGTTGCTGTTGGCCGTGCTGGTGGCTTCGCGGCGCTGCCGGCTGGCAGCGGCCCTCGTCGCCGTGGCGCTGGCGGGCATCGCCACGTCCGGGCACGCCAGCTCTGCCGACCCGCGCGCGCTGACCGTGGCCAACGACTGGCTGCACCTGATGGCGGGAGCGGTCTGGCTCGGCGGTCTCGGTCTGCTCGTGCTGGTGTGGTGGCCGCTGCTGCGCCACGGGGGGTCGGCCGCCCGCCAAGCAGCAGCCGCGCACGTCTTACCGGGCTTCGGCCGGGTGGCGCTGCCGGCGTTCGCGGTGGTGACAACTACAGGCCTGGTGAGCCTCGTCGTCCAACTCGGGCACCTCGACGCGCTGTGGTCGACCGGCTACGGCCAGGTGCTGCTGGTCAAGATCAGCCTCGTCGGGCTGCTTGCCACGGCCAGCGCGCTCCACGCCTGGCGCCTACGGCCGCGGCTGCTCGACCCACCGCCGCGCGCCAGCGCCGAGCGGCTGCACTGGCGGCTGGTGCGCTCGGAGCCGCTCGTCGGAGTGGCAGTGCTCGCCGCGGTCGCGCTGCTGGTCGCCTTTCCGCTGCCGCCACGACAGCTCGCCGCAGCCGACGGAGCGCTAGCCGCGCAGGCGGCGTGTGATCCGTGTCCGCTGCCCCGGCCAGCAGCGGACGAGCTGCCAGTCGCCGAGCAGGCGGGCTCTCAACTGGTGGCGGGCTGGCTGCGCCGTGACGGTTCGCAACTGGCAGGGACCGTGCGCGTGTCAGACCTACGCGGCCAGCCCTCACGCGCGCCGATCGCCGTCGTGGGGTCACGCCAGTCGGGCTGCGGGGTCGGTTGTCATCGCTTCCGGGTGCCTGCGGCCGCGACGCTGCGCGTCGGCGTGCGCGACCACGGCCGGCGCTTCGTCGTTGAGCTGCCTGCCCAATGGCATCCGCGCGCCTCGGCGCGGGCACGGCGGCTGCTGCAGTCTGCTCAGGCGAGCATGCGCAGGCTGCACAGCGTGCGCCAGACAGAAGCGGTCACCAGCGGCCCCGGATCTTATGCCCGCACCGACTACCGCCTGCAGGCGCCTGACCGGATGGCCCTTCAAACCGACCTCGGTGTGCAGACGGTGATCGCCGGTGAGCGCCGATGGTTTCGCACACGCGACACCGCCTGGCAGCGCACGAGCTATGGCTCCGGGATCGGATTCTCGCTGCGGCGCTGGTTTCGCTGGACGACCTACGCGCAGTCCGTGCGGCTGCTCGACCGCCGAACAGAGGCAGGCCGGCCGGTGGCCGAGCTGGCGCTGATGGACCCGGCCACTCCGGTCTGGATGCGCCTGGTCATCGACGAGCGCACGAACCGGGTGCTGCGCGAGCGCATCATCTCCAAGTCACACCTCACGAGCTCGCGCTACTTCGGATTCGGCCGGCCGACGCGTATCGAGATACCCGATGTCGGCTGAAGGCCGTGGGCGGCGCAACCGCGTGCGCATTGTGCTGCGCAGCGTCGGCGCGATCGCGGTAGGGGGCTTCATCGCGCTGCTCGTCTACGGGCTCGCCGCCCAGTCGCCCGACTCCACCATCGACGACGCGCTCGCCGAGGCCCAGGCGACCTCCGCTCCCGACTTCGAGCTCGACGTCCTTCAGCGCGGCAGCCAGCCGGCGGATCTCCGACCGATCGTCGACCGCGCGGCCGCCGACGGCAGGGTGTCCTTGTCTGAGCTGCGGGGCGCGCCGGTGGTGCTGAACTTCTGGGCCTCCTGGTGTGAGCCTTGCCGCGTGGAGGCGCCGGTGCTCGAGCGCGGCTGGCGGCAAACCCAGCGCCAGGGCGTGCTGTTCCTCGGGCTCGACATGCAGGACGTCACAAGCGACGCGCGCGAGTTCCTGCGCGAGTTCGACGTCTCCTATCTCAACGTGCGCGAGGGCGGCAAGGACACGGCCCGTCGCTACGGCGCCACCGGTCTGCCCGAGACTTACTTCATCTCCGCGCGCGGGCAGGTGGTCGCTCACGTCATCGGTGCGCTCAGCGCCGGGCAGCTGCGCGCCGGCGTTGCCGCCGCTCGCGAAGGACGGCCCGCCGCGGCCAGCCAAGGCGGCGATCGTCAGGAGACGCGCTAGCGTCCCCCCGGCCGCTCACCAGCCGACGGGCATTGAGCACGCCCGCCGCGCCCACCATCACCGGCACGGCCGCCATCGCCAGCATGCACGCCTGAGCTGCGAGAACGGGAAGCTGAATGGTCCCGTGGCCCGCGGCCCCGGCCATGCCCACGGTGACGGCCACGAGCACTCCGATGCTCGCCAGCCCGCCCACGAGCAGGAGCACCGGGAGCTCGAAGCGGGCACGCTGGCCGAGCAGGGAGTCAACGCGCTCAGGCGCGATGCCCACCACCACGGGGCTGGGATGGGCGTCGAATGCGAGCAGCGCCGAGGCGAGCGGCTGGGGCCCGCGGCTGGCCTCGACGGCCGCCTCGTCGGCGGCCAGCTCGGCCAGCGCCGCATAGCGCTCCGCGAGCCGCCCGAGCACCGGCAAGAAGAACAGCCCCTCGCCGAGCGAGCGGGCGAGCAGCAGGCGCAGCGGGTCGCGGCGGCGGGCGTGATGGAGCTCGTGGGCGATCACGGCCTCCCGCTCGGCCGCATCTAGCGCGTCAAGCGCGCCCTGTGAGACATAGATGCGCGGGCGCAGCCACCCCAAGCAGAAGGCGTGCGGAGCACCGTCGGCGATCACTCGGGCGCCGGGTACGCCGGCAAGCTCACCGCCAACAGGCAACCGGCTCTCGAAGCGTCGTGTCGCGAGCACCTGGCGCACGGCCGAGCGGACGCACAGCGCGAGCGCGGCCAGACTGACGCTGCCGAGCGCGAGGATAAGCACAGAAGCCGTCGTGAAATGGGGAAACACCCATCGCTGGCAGGCGGCCATGAACTCCGCGAACGATGGGCCGGCGAAGTCGATCCGCGTCACGGCGACCGCGCCCGCAGCGGCCGTTGCCGACAGACCGAGCAGCGCCACGGCGAGCGACAACAACCAGAGCCGCCGTGCGCTAGTCACGTTGGGAGAGGCGCCGCAGCTGCTCCCGGCGCTTGGGGTCGAGCTTGGCCATCTGACGGGCGAAGTGCACGAGCGCGACCTCGCCATACTCGTCGACGAGCGCGCCGACCTCGGCCTGGGCGCGCGCCTGCAGGTACTCATCGCGCGACATCACGGGGCGATAGATGTCGGTCTTTCCTTCGCGACGGCGGTCGAGCAAGCCCTTGCGGTGCAGCTTGGCCATCACGGTCATCACCGTCGTATAAGCACGCACCCTCGACGCGGCGGCGTTCAGCGCCTCGAGGACCTCGCGTACCGTGGCCTCTGGCCTGCTCCACAGCTCCTCCATCACCTCGGTTTCGAGCTCGTGAAGCGCGGGCGGAATCGACGGTTTCGACGCGGCCACGACCTAGGCAGCTTAGCCTCGCGCCGCAGGCCGCTCGCTCGCGTCGGCCTCCTCGGCTGTTAGCGCCGCCAGCTGCCGCGAGAGGACGCGTTGGCGCGCGCGCAAATCCTCGGGGTCCGGCGTGCCCGTGGAAGGCAGGCAGCACGGGTCCGCCCCGCGGCGATGGCGCCACCACATATGCGCCGGGCAGGCCAGCGCCGCGGCGAGGACGACCGCCGCGAAGACCGTGCTCACCGCGCGCCCTCGGCCAGGCGGCCCTCCTGGCCGTCGCGGCCGCGCTCGAGACGCTCGATCTCAGCCCCCAGGCGGGCGTGCTCGGCGCGCAGGTCGGCCGGGGCGTCGGACTGCTCAGCCGCCGGCTTGTCCTTGCGCATGCCCTTCGCCATGAACCACATCATCGCCCCCATCCCGACCGGGCAGGCCAACACCGCGGCCCCCAGAAGAATGCCCTCCATGCTTGCTCCCTTCGTCGTAATGACTACGTACGACGGAGCATAGTAGATGGCCGGGCTAGTGCTAAACACTTAGCCGAGCGCTCGGGGAACCCGCTCGGCTACTTCGCTCGATTCGAGCGGCCCGTAGTCCAATAGCTCCGCTCGAAGGGTCCGTTCCCACCCGGCCGCTGGCGGTCGGAGAAGGAGAGCCCGT
>JAUJOQ010000005.1:150268-272914 GCA_030447725.1 Thermoleophilaceae bacterium | reverse complement strand
CGCTCGAAGGGTCCGTTCCCACCCGGCCGCTGGCGGTCGGAGAAGGAGAGCCCGTCGAGCGACAGCGGATCAGACGCTCTGGAAGAAGTTCAGGTCCCAACGGTCGAGCTGGCGCTGGACCTCGATGTTGAGCCGGAAAAGTTCACCGGTGATCACCAGGATCCCCATCGCAACGAGCACCACGCCAGAACCGACCTGGATGGCTAGGTAGTGGCGCTTGAAGAACGCGAAGGATCTCGTTGCGGCGTCGAAGGCCACGGCTGAGAACAGGAACGGGAGCGCCAACCCCGCTGAGTAGACGCCCAGCAGGCCCGCACCCTCGACGGTCCCCTGCGAGGTGGCGGCCAGTCCGAGTATCGCCCCCAACGTGGGCCCGACGCATGGCGTCCACGCGATGGCGAACGCCGCACCCGCCACGACGGGGCCTCCTTTCCCCGCGCGCTCGATGAGCGCGTCGGGCCGCCATTCGCGGTTGAGCCGCACGACAAATACCGAACTGATGAACAGCAGCCCCATGACGACGATCAGCACACCGGCGACCTTGTTTAGCAACGGCTGGTTGTCGAACAGGAACGAGCCCAGCGCGGTCGCGGTCAAGCCGAAGCCGATGAAAATCAGCGAGAAGGTCGCGACGAACACCCCGCTGCGCGCGAGCACACGCGGGTCGAACCGGCGCCGGCGTTCCTCCCCCGGCCTGACGTTCGCGACCGCCGCCAGATAGCCGGGCACGAGCGGCAGACAACAGGGCGAGAGAAACGACACCAGACCGGCGGCGAAGGCAAGCGTGAGGCTGGGGCCGTCAACCATCGAGCGCGTACTTCTGGATGTCCTCGGCGAGCTTGGCCTCGGTCGCGTACGCGCCCTGGTGGGTGAACACGAGCTGCCCTCGGGCGTTGTAGAAGGCTGTAGTCGGCCACGAACGCCCGCCCCGGAAAACCCGCGCGACGGTCGCGTCAGGGTCGTAGAAATGGGGGAATGGCACCGGCAGCTGCTGCGAGTTCACACCGACGAACGCCACCTGCCCACTCAGCTTCTCGGCCTGGTCGCGGAAGAAGGGAAACTCGAACCGGCACGGGCCACACCACGAGGCCCACTGATTGACCACGATCGGGTGACCTCGCAGCTCCGCGAGCCGGGCACGGAAGGCATCCGGACCCCCATCGAGCAGTTGACCGGCCTCGGCCTCGAGCTGCGCCAGCGCATCTGCTGATGCGGCGGCCGTAGCGCCTGACGTCGGCGCCGCGACGTCGGGATCGTCGGAGCCGCAGGCGCCCAGCGCCGCCGCGGCTGCCAACACGACAAGGAGCATGAGGGATTTTCCAGGCATCTACTACCGCACATAGTACGCTGCTTCGGATGCGACCTGTGCTTTTCGAACTGGGCCCTCTCGAAGCCAACAGCTGGGGCACGATGGTCGCCGTCGCGCTTGTGCTCGCCGGCGTCGTTCTGCGTTCGGAGCTCCAACGGCTCGCCCACCGCGGCGAAACGGCCTACGCGCTAGTGCTGGCAGCCGCCATCGGCGGACTCGTCGGCGCGCGGCTCTACTGGCTGGCCGAGCACGCCGGCGAGGCGTCCCTGCTGGACTCGTTCTCGGGCGCGGGCTTTACCTGGTACGGCGGCGTGCTCGGCGGCGCGGGCGCCGTGCTGCTCGTCGCCCGCGTACGACGGGTGCCGCTGACGGCGCTGCTGGGAGCGAGCGCGCCCGCGCTGGCACTCGGCTACGCCGTCGGGCGGATCGCCTGCCAGCTCGCCGGCGACGGCACCTACGGCGTCCCCAGCGACCTGCCTTGGGCGATGAGCTACCCCGACGGGGAGGTGCCGACCACCGACCGCGTCCATCCCACCCCCGTCTACGAGACGCTGGCGAGCCTTGTCATCTTCTGGGTGCTGTGGCGCCTGCGACGCACGTGGGAGCCGCTGCGATTGTTCGGCGCCTACCTCGCACTCGCCGGCGCCGAGCGCTTCCTGGTGGAGCTCATCCGGCGCAACGATGAGGTGCTCCTCGGTCTGACGCAACCGCAGCTCTTCAGTGCCGGCATGCTGCTCGCGGAACCTGCATACTCGCAGCGCGATCGAGCGTCGGGCGCGCGGTCGCCGCGTCCCCCGGCGCACTACGTAGCCGCGCGTAATTGCTCCTGCGCGCGAAGCGATTACGCAGCGCGGGCTTCTCCTTTGCGCCCCGGGAGCGATAGGGGGCGGCGTCCGCTGTCGGGCGATCGCTTTTGTGGCCGAACCAGTCACGGGTCGTGCGTAGGCTCGCGGGCGTCGCTGGCAAAGTGCCGCAAGTCGGGGAGCAAGGCCCGGCTCTCAGGGACGGGGCTTCGGTCTCCGTTGGTAGCGGCGGTAGCGGCCGTTGAGGCGTCCGCCTCCCTTCATCGACAAGCTGGACGGCAGGCCCGACACAACGAGCGGATGCGGACCGGCACACCGCACGTGGCCGGCCGTCTACTGGCTCTCTTGGAGGAAGGCGAGCACCGCCGCGACGCGCCGGTGGACGTGCGGCTCGCCAGCCGGCCGGAGCTTCGCGAAGATCGCGCGGATGTGCTTCTCGACGGCCGACTCGGAGAGAATCAGCGCCTCGGCGATCCCGCTGTTGGTCTTCCCGCGCGCCATCTCGCGCAGCACCTCCAGCTCGCGCGACGTCAGCTCGTCGAGGCCTGACCGTGCCCGCCGGCCTCGCCGCTCGACGAGGGGATCCACGACCCTTGCACGTCGGCGTCGTGGTCCTTTCGCAGCACGCCGACGAGGGCTACGCGTTCGCGCTGCTGAAGGACGGCACCGCCGGACTCGCGTCGTCGGGGTGTTCGGCGCGAATGCGGTGCTTGGCGTCGATCGCCTCCATGTGGTGGCCGGGCGACATGCGGATGTCGGTCAGGACGGCGTCGGGCGCCAGCTCTGCGACGGCGTCGAGCACTAGGGCCGTTCCTATTCGCAGAGGGTCTGCTGGTGCCAGTTGTCGTGCGTGCTGTCCTTTGAGAAAGCCGCGCCACAACCGCTGATGAGCATCATCCGGCCGGTTTCACCGACGGCTACCTGTCGGGCGTTGCCACACCCCGTCTGCTCGGTGAAGTGATCGAAGGTGTTGTCCTTTGAGAACGCCGCGCCACATCCACTGATCAACATCATCCGCCCGTTGCCACCGACGGCTACCTGTCGGGCGTTGCCACACCCCGTCTGCTCGGTGAAGTGATCGAAGGTGTTGTCCTTTGAGAACGCCGCGCCACATCCACTGATCAACATCATCCGCCCGTTGCCACCGACGGCTACCTGTCGGGCGTTGCCACACCCCGTCTGCTCGGTGAAGTGATCGAAGGTGTTGTCCTTTGAGAACGCCGCCCCGCACCCGCTGATGAGCATCATCCGGCCTCTTCCGCCCACCGCAACCTGCTGGGCGTTGCCACA
Source organism: Thermoleophilaceae bacterium (assembly GCA_030447725.1). Lineage (GTDB taxonomy): Bacteria > Actinomycetota > Thermoleophilia > Solirubrobacterales > Thermoleophilaceae > JAAYBF01. The sequence continues at coordinate 269,512 of JAUJOQ010000005.1, read as the reverse complement.
CCCCGTCTGCTCGGTGAAGTGATCGAAGGTGTTGTCCTTTGAGAACGCCGCGCCACAGCCGCTGATGAGCATCATCCGGCCCGTGTCTCCGACCGCTACCTGTCGGGCGTTGCCACACCCCGTCTGCTCGGTGAAGTGATCGAAGGTGTTGTCCTTTGAGAACGCCGCGCCGCAACCACTGATCAACATCATCCGCCCGCCGCCGCCGACGTCAACCTGCTGGGCGTTGCCGCAGCCGGTCTGCAGAGTCCAGCCCGCGGCCGGGTCGTCCTTGCTGTAGGCGGCGCCGCACGCGCTGATTACCATCATCCGCCCGTTGCCCCCGACCGCCACCTGGCGCGCGCCAACGATGCCGGACGTCTGAGAGGGAGGCGGGGGAACGCCAGGGTCTGCTCCTTCCGGTGGCCTATAGTCGACCCTCTCGGCGTCGGCGCTCGCCTCGCGTATCGCATCGCGCGCGATCCACCCGTAGCGCGGGCCCACGTGGCCGTAGACGAAGGTCATCGTCTTGACCTGCTTGCGGCTCCTGGGCCGGTAGAGGCCGATCTCCACCGCCTTGACGTGCTTGGCCCGCTTGAACGGGGCATTCTCGGGAAGCGCGTCGATCGCGTAGCCGCCGTTGCCCGGCAGGCTGTACTCGAGGTAGACCCGTTTCCTGCGCACGAGGTAGTCCGCCGCCCTCTCGCGCTTCGCCTTGCTGTTGGGGCGAATCTTCAGGGTGCCGAACTTCCCCTTCTTGTCGAAGGTCACCCGGTAGTCGGTCGCGATGTCGCCGTGGCCGGGGTCCAGCGCCAGCTCATTGGGCATCCTGTCGATGGCCCGGTTGGTGATGCTCGCTTGGGGCACCCAGCCGGAGGCCTTCGGCCCCTTAGTTTCATCGGTTACCTGTGCGGCGTGAGCCCATACGTAGAGGACGTTGTCGATCTCCTTGCGCTGCCCGTAGTTGATGTGAACGGAGGGGTTGCGCACCTCCTCCTCCCGCACCGGCTGGCCCCCGAAGCCGTCGTAGATGTGGGTATTGGGCGCAATCGGCCAGCGATCGTCGTCGGTCCCCGGGATGTCGAAGCGCTGTGATTTGCGGTTGATCCTCGACTCGCCCGCCTTCGTAGTCTCGCAGCCCGCCGAGTCTCGAGTGCAGGCCGGGTTGGGGATGTCGCAGTTGAAGGGACCCGCGCACTTGCGTTGCTGCGTAACCGGGTTGCGCTCGACCCATCTCGAGCTCTCATGGATTCCCGAGGCGCCGGTCGGCACGAGGGCGCCCAAGACCAGAGCGACGAGCCCGAGCGCGGCAACCTTCACAAGACCCTTCACAGCATCCCCCCGTCATCCCTGACCCGAACGACAAGCACGCTAGCAGCGCCCGGCACGAAAGCGAGCGACTGCCGAGGGGCGAGCGAGTAGAGCTGCAACGGACGCCTAGGCCCGCGACCCGAGCACTCCGCCTGCCAGCCACTCGCCGACGGCGGCTGCCACCGCGGTTGCGCTTCGCAGCGAGTGGCTGCCCGGCACGCGCACCACCTTGCGGTCCGGCCCGTCGGGCGGCATCCCGAACGGATCGCGTTCGCCCTGAACGATCAGCACCGCAACGGTGACCGCCTCCAGCTCGGGAAGCCGGCTCTTCGCTGGGTCGTCCGCCTTGCCCGGCGGGTGCAGAGGAAAGGCGAGGCACAGCACGGCGCTCGCCCCGACCTCCGCGGCGGTGCGACAGGCCACGCGGGCGCCGGAGGAGCGCCCGCCCGCCATCACCTGAAGTCCCGACAGGGCATCGCCGCGCAGCTGCTCGACCACCGCGATCCACGCCGCGTCGAGCTGGTGGGCCGGCGCAGGGCTGCGCCTGCCCGCCACCCGGTAGGGCTGCTCGACGAGCGCAACGCTGACGCCGGCCGCCACTGCAGCCCGGGTGGTGGCCACGAGGTCAGGCGCGCCGACACCTCCGCCGGCGCCATGTCCCAGCACGAGCCCGGCCACGGGCTCGTCAGCCGGATGAAGATGGGCGATGGCGGGCCCATGGGGCGTGTCGAAGTCAAGGGTCAAGAGGCTGCCGGAGCTCAGAGGGTGTCCTGGCACGGAAAAAGGCCCGCGAAGTGTGCAGTTGGCACACGATGCCGACTGATGACGCCGCCAGGGCGCCTCAGCTCGGCACAGCGCGCTGGGCGAGACGGTGCTTGAACAGTGAGTTCGAGAGGCCATCACGAGCCTATAGCTAGCGCTACGGGAGGTCCCTATGGCGGAGGACGCCGATTCGGCCGTCGCGCCCGAGCTCGTCGAACCCGCCACTCGCCGCGGCGGAGTCGAACGTATCGGCGACCAGCCTCCACTGCGTTTCATCCACATCGTCGATCACGAGCAATCCGCCAGGGCGGAGCAGCAGCCGTACTTGCTTGAGTTCACGAGCCAGGTGTCGGACTGCCTGCGGGCGGGACTGGCCGCCAGCGTCGGGCTCGTGACGGCCATGGCGACCACGGACCTTTCGGCCGATGTGGCCGCCTGTCCGGTGCCGGCGCTCCTGCTGCACGGAGACGCCGATCACAGCGCTGGTGGCCATGCCGGCGCTGCTGCTTCTGAACGGGACGCGCGCCGGGACGGCTCCTGTTTCGGGTCGAATGCGGGGGCTGCGGGCTGCGGGTGAAGCCGGAGTGCTTCCGCCGGGGGCCGGGGGGCCTGGATAATCTAGCCGTGAAGCTCTCGGCCAAGGTCGACTACGCGATCCGCGCCGCGTTGGAGCTGGCGGCGGCAGAGCCGAACGCGGTGACGGCGGAGGCGGTCGCGCGGGCCCAGGGGATCCCGTTGCCCTTCCTCGAGAACATCTTCGCCGATCTGCGACGAGCCGGGCTTGTGCACAGCCAGCGTGGCGCGCAGGGTGGCTACCGGCTCGCCCGCTCCGCTGAGGAGATCACCGTCGCCGACGTCATGCGTATCGAGCTCGGGCACCTCGTCGAGATCCATGGCGAGCGGCCAGAGGACCTTGCCTATCCCGAGGCCGCGGCCTCGATGCGCGAAGTGTGGGTGGCCGTGAGGGCGAGCATGCGCGCGGTCCTCGACGAGGTCTCGCTAGCCGAGGTCGTTGCCGGCGAATTCCCGCCGACCGTGCAGCGGCTTCTGGACTCGGCGGGGGCTTGGCGAGCTGGGTATTGGAGCCCGGCAGCCGAGCCTTGACTCCGCTTCTGTCTGACGCCTTCGGCCGACTCGAGAAGATGGCTGATGCTATAAACCTCACCACTCAGGTCGGAATGGTGAGGAGGGGTGGATGCGATGGAGAAGCTGCTCATCCTGGGGATCTTCGGGCTGGTCGCCCAGCTGATCGACGGGACGCTCGGGATGGCCTACGGGGTCACCTCGACGACGCTGCTGCTGACCGCGGGCGCGGCGCCGGCGGTCGCCTCGGCGACCGTTCACTTGGCCGAGATCGGCACCACGCTGGCCTCGGGCACGGCGCACTGGCGCTTTGGCAACGTGGACTGGCGCACGGTCAGGCTGATGGCCGCGCCGGGGGCGATCGGCGCCTTTGTCGGCGCGGTGGTGCTCAGCTCGCTGCCGGCCGAGATCGCTGAGCCCTGGATCGCGGCGATCCTGTTCTTCCTCGGGCTGTACATCCTCGTGCGCTTCAGCCGCCGCCGCCAGCCGCCGAAGCCCGACCCCGGCCGGCCGCTGCGCGCCGCGTTCCTCGCGCCCCTTGGCGCCATTGCGGGAACGGTCGACGCCATGGGCGGCGGCGGCTGGGGGCCGATCGGGACCTCCTCGCTGCTCTCCTCTGGGCGCCTTGAGCCGCGCAAGGTCGTCGGCTCGATCGACACCTCGGAGTTCCTTGTCGCGTTTGGAGCCTCTGCCGGCTTTTTGATCTCGCTGAGCTTTGCCGAGATCAACGTCGGTTGGCTGCTTGCGCTGCTGGCGGGCGGCCTGATCGCCGCGCCGCTGGCGGCGTGGCTCGTGCGCAAGCTTCCGGCCCGGGTGCTCGGGGCCGCTGTCGGCGGGCTGATCCTGCTCACGAACACGAAGACCTTCGGCGAGGCGATCGGCGCCCCCTCGCAGTACCTCGTCCTCGCTTACGTCTTGCTGGGCGTCGTCTGGGCCGCATCGATCGTGGCTGCGGTGATCTCAGTCCGCCGCGATCTGGCAGCCAGCCCCCAGCCGGCATAGCAGACACGTCGCCGATGGCGGCCCATCGTGGCTGCACGAAGACCCGGAATACTGGCCGCTTGAAATCGCCCATCTCAACCGCTGAGGGCCCCGCCCCGGCGAGCGGCGCGGCGGAGCGCACCCTGCGCGGCTTGGTTCGTTACTTCCTCAAGCTCGGCGCCAGCGGGTTCGGAGGGCCGATCGCGCTCGTCGGGTACATGCAGCGTGACCTCGTCGAGGCGCGGCGTTGGTTTACCGAGGCCGAGTTCCAGCAGGCCCTGGCGATCGGGCAGACGATGCCGGGGCCGCTGGCCGCCCAGGCGGCAATGTGGTTTGGCTACCTGCAGGCCGGCGCTCGCGGCGCGCTCGCGGTCGCGCTTCCCTTCGTCATCCCACCGTTTGTGATCGTCACCGCGGTCGCGGTCCTCTACTCCGAATACCAAGGGCTCGACTGGGTGCACCACATCTTCCGCGGCGTGGGGCCGGCGGTGCTGGCGATCATCGCTATCGCCTCCTACAAGCTCGCGCGCTCGACCAACAAGACCGACCCCGTTCTATGGGTGATCGCCGCGGTGCTGTGCACGGTCACCGCCATCGCGGGTGCTGAGATCGTCTGGCTGTTCCTGCTCGCCGGGGCCTTCGGCGCGATCTACTACGGCGGCGGCCTGCCCAAGCTCGGTGGCGTAGCGGGAATCTCGCCCCTCGCGCTCCTGGGGGCGGTCCAGGGACTCGCCTGGACGGGCACCGGCGCCTCCCTGGGGGCGATGGCCCTCTTCTTCGTCAAAGCCGGCGCGTTCACCTTCGGCTCGGGACTCGCGATCGTGCCCTTCCTCCACCAGGGCCTCGTCGAGCAGCACGGCTGGCTAACCGAGCAGCAGTTCGTCGACGCCGTCGCAATGGGCCTGATCAGCCCCGGACCGGTCGTGATCATGGCCACCTTCGCCGGCTATCTCATCTACGGGCTGACCGGCGCGGTCGTCGCCACCGTCGCTGTCTTCGTGCCCGTCTATCTCTTCGTCGTCGTGCCTGGCGGCTTTATCCGCCGCCACGAACACCACCCACGCCTGCAGGGGTTCGTCAAAGGAGCGACCGCCGCCGCCGCCGGGGCGATCGCCGGCGCCGCCATCGTCATCGCCGACCAAGTCATCGAAGACAACTGGTCGATCCTCATCACGATCGTCGCCCTCGGCGCCCTCCTACAAAAGAAGACCAAAGTGCCCGAGCCCGCCCTCGTCGCCGCAGCCGCAGCCCTCGGGCTCGTCGCCTTCAGCTGATCGCCCAGACGTCTAGTCGGCGCTACCTGCCGGCATCCCGCCCGGGCGCCCACACAAGCAAAACCTTGCCAAAGCACCGCCCTTTCACCCTTTCGACTCGCACGAGGAGCCCCGCCATAAGCCAGGCCGTCGGAAGCAGAAGCGCGGGCATCAGCGACCCGCCTGATCGGTTTCGGAGCGGACGATGTGCTCTGCACCGAAACTGCCCTCGCGGCTGCCAGTCCGGCCTCGGCGGGCGGCTTATCGCGCCAGACGCTCGTACAGCGTGCGCTCAGTCCCGTGTCGCTGCCGCAGGCGCTCCTTGAACGCTTTGTCCTTGCGGCGCTCTTCGATGTGGAGATCGATCGCGTCGCGGACGGTGTCGGTCAGCGACCTGTCATCGGCTCGAGCTACGAGCTCGAGCATGGCCGCGCGCTCGTCGTCTAGACGCAGGGTCATGATCTTGGCCATGGGACATCGCTCGATCCTTCCGCAGGCCGTCGACACACCGATGTGGAGACGAGCGGGGAACTTCTCAGGCCGCAATTCACTGACCGGCGCGCGGGCCGCCTGCTCGAGTTGGCGAGCGCTGCTGCGCCCAAGCTTTAGGGCGCAGTGGCGTCAGCAAGGGCGAGGCGCCCGAGACCCGAGGCAACCTGTGTTCGAGCCGCATCATCTCGACGACGGTGACTGAAGCGGCTTATCGGCGATGCGCTCGCTCCGGTCGTCCCTCCACGCCGCACGCCGGCAAAGGAGCGGTCCGAGGGACCAAGAGCGAGGGCCCGATGAAAGACATTCGCCGCCACTGTCGGTATTGGAGCCCGGCGTGAAAGCGCGCGTACATGAGCCCGGCGCCGGGTAAATGCATGCAAAACCGCCGAGAGGAGGCGCCCGATGCCGCAGTGTGAAGTGTGCGGGAACGAGTACGACAAGAGCATGGAGATCACTCGCGAGGGAGACAGGCACGTGTTTGACTCGTTCGAGTGTGCGATCCACGCGCTCGCGCCCCAGTGCGCGCACTGCGGCTGCAGGATCATCGGACACGGCGTCGAGGCCGAGGGAGCAACCTATTGCTGCGCGCACTGTGCGAGCGAGGAGGGCGTTGACGGCGTCCGCGATCGCGCGTGAGGCGTCGCGCCGGGCGGCCGCCGCGGCCGGGTCGAGCTCACCGGGCGGAGGTCCGCGCCAGCCGGCCCACTCGGGTGACGAGGGAAGTTTCGACGGCGGCGCCTCGTCGCGCCGGCGAGTCCACGAAGGCGAAGACCGCTCCGCCAGCGCTCAGCCACCTTTCGACGATGGCTCGCGCACGGTCGGGGTCGCGGTGAAAGAGGCCCACCCGGACCGCGAAGATCTTGTCGAAACGCCGGTCCCCCAGATCGAGGTCCTCCAAGGCGGAGACGAAGAACTCGGCCTTGCCGGCCTCGATGTACGGCGCGTTTCGACGTATCGCCGCTTCGATCATCTTCGCTGATCGGTCGACCGCCGTCAGATGCCCTCCGTCCAGGCGCTCGCATACGAGTGTTGCGGCAACCCCGTGCCCGCAGCCGATCTCCAGCACCCGGTCATCCGGCCGGAGGTCGAGCTGCTCAACGACCGATCGCAGTCGCTCGCTCACGAGTGCAGGGCTGACGATCCAGCGAGCGCCGCGCGGGCTCGGCGGATCGTTTCGGCCGCTGGCGCGGGACGGCGCTCGCCGTGTCGCGCCGCCAGCGCGGCGTGCACAGGCGCCGGGTCGTCGAGGCGCTCCAAGCTCCACTGGGCGGCCGCCGTCTTCGCAGACCAGACGCCCTCCTTCGCCCAGCGCCACGCGCGGCAGGCGTTCAGAACTGCGTTTGCGCCGTCGCGTTCGTGTGCCTCGTGCCACGCGAGCGATACCTCGAGGGCCCCGCGGACAAGGGCGGCCGGGCGGGCCGCGAACACCTCCTGCGGGGGCGGTCCCGTGAGCGCCACCGCGTGGGCGCGACCGATCGCGATGTCGATCGGGTACCAGTGTCCTGGCTCGCCCGCCGGGTCCATCGACATCCGCGGCGCCATCGCCGGCCCGGTATTGAGATCCAGGTCATAGACGGGCGGCGCGTCGGATTCGCCGACCGACCGGCGCCTGTAGACGACGAACTCCAGGCCCCGCGCCGGACACGGCAGAGCCGGATGGGCGATCCGTTCGGCAACGCGTCGCAGCAAGGCGGGGGATGCTCGCCCCGTCGTCACCACGGCTACATCAAGTCGCTCTCACCGTGCGCGTAATCGCCGAGGGCCGCGGAACCGAGTAGGAAAACGCCGACCACAGAGTTCTCGAGCACGGCGTCGACACGAAGCACGAGCTCAGCGAGATAGTTCCGAACAGCGGCCGGCAGTTGCGCCAAGCGAAGCTCGGAGGCGCTGGCCATAGCCACAATTCTCTCGCTCCCTCCCGACGCACGCCTCGATTCGACTCGCACGGCGGCCGAGAGGCCGCCAGCGCGGGCCACCGCACACAAAAGCTCCCCGCGTACAGGCCGCCGCCTGTCGTCGACATCATGCCCGAACGTAACGGTAGACCTGTTCGCTGGCTTCAGCGTGGTCGCGAGCGTCGCGGGCGTCGCGGCCTTTGCCTTTGCCACCGACCTCGACGCTTCCGGCACGACCCGCACGGTCGTCCTCGTGCTGGCCACACTGGTGGTGCTGGGGGCGCTGCTCACACGAGGATCGTGCGCAACGTGCGAACGGAATCCTCCTCGACCTCGTCAGACTCCTGAGTCCGTGAGCCTCCAGATCGAACTCGACCAACGCCCTGGCCTCGAGCAGGGCGACGAGAAGCTAACGGTGACCTTCGAAGATGGTCACCGGGAAACCATGAGACTGCACGAGTATGGGCGGGTTTATGCGATCCCGGGCCTCTATGAGGAAGTCGTCCAGGCACGCCTCGAGTGCGCGTCGCCGGCCACCCTCGCCGAATCGCTGACGCGTGAAGTCGTCGCCCGCGGGGAAGAGCCCCAACACCTACGAGCGCTGGATCTCGGCGCCGGAAACGGAGTGGTCGCCGAGGAACTCCGGGATAGAGGGGTAACGGCCCAGCTCGTCGGGCTTGACAGCGAGCCCGAAGCGGGACCGGCGGCCCGACGAGATCGACCGGGACTCTACGCCGAGTACCTCACGGGCACGCTCGAGGACGTAGCGGTGGGGCCCTTGGTCGAGAGGCAACAGCTAAACTGCCTGATAGGAGCTGGCGCGCTCGGCCTGGGACACATCTCAACGAAGGACTTTGCGTCGGCCTGGGATGCCTTCCCGAAAGGCGCATGGCTCGCGGTGACCTTTCCCGACTCCGTCCTCTCCCGGGACGGGGACGACCTCTCGGCCTATATCTCCGCCCTCCGTCGGAGTGAGCACGGGTCCGAGGTCACACACCTAAGTCGTTTCAGGCACCGCCTCCGAATGAATGGGCAGCCGATTTTCTACTACGTCATGGTTGCCCGTCGGACCCATTAAGCTCGACCCATCGCCCTCGCACGCGGCGATCATGTGAAGCGTTATTGGGGCAACATGGGGCAACTGACCCCGGCCCTCGCCCGCAGGCTTGGCCTCAGCCAACCGCGTCAAAACACACCACTGATGCCAGCTGGCGAACTCTCCGTGCCTTTCCTCAATGAAGCGCAACGCGTCGCCGCGAGGAGGCAGGGCGACCGTGGTCGGCAGCCCCCTGCCTCCGCGAAGGCTATACCGCCCTGATGGCCCCCGCGCGTAGGTGCTTGTTGACGTTGGTGTAGGGCTCAGTTCGGCCAGAGGCGAGAATACACCGCCGCCGAGAGTGACCGGTATGAACCGTGCCGGCATCCACCGTGTCCCGAGCCGGATCTGTCGCGCTGGTCGCTCCTGGACTGTCCAGGCGAGCGTCGACCCCCGTCAGGCTGCGTCCGAATGACACCCGACTCAGCGTTACCGGCGCGACAGCGCCTGCCTTACGCACCGGCGACCGCCATGATCGCGGGCCGGCCTTTGCCGCTTCCCTCGCTGCGCGAGTGAACAAAAGCGGCGACCCCATCACGCAGGACGCGTAACCGCTCGCTGTCCGCAGCCAGCGGTGTTTGGGACACCCCGCCGAGGGCAGTAGCCAAGTCACCGCGAGCGACACTGCTGCACTTGAGGGTCGGTCGTTGCGGAAGAACCCGAGCCCGGAGGTAATGATGCCGAAGTTCCTGTTTCAGGCTTCGTACACGCTCGAGGGCGCAAAGGGCGTCCAAAGTGCGGGTGGAACCAGCAGGCGTGATGCCCTTACCCGGGCCGCTGAGAGCGTTGGAGGGAACCTCGAAAGCTTCTACTTCGCACTTGGCGAGACGGATTCCTACCTCGTCTGCGACCTCCCCGACAACGAGAGCGCTACTGCACTGGGGCTGACCTTCAATGCAGACGGAAAGGCGACGGTGAATACCGTGGTGCTGCTGAGCCCGGAGGAGGTCGACGCGGCGTCCGAGCGCGAGGTCGACTACCCACCCCCCGGAAACTGACCTGCCCCAGACCCGCCCACGTGGCGACGAGGTGGCGCAGGCATGCCCTGGCGCACACCTCCGCAGGAAGGCAGCTAACGGGCACTTCGTAGTCGAGGTGCGCCTGACCCATCGGACCTCGATGCCCGCCGCGAGCATTTCCGCAGCGTCTTCCTCGCCGAGCTCGTCGCCTCGCTCCCGCGGGGCCGCGCGCCTGACCTCGGCGCCGGCGAGGGTCGCAACGCCGTCTGGCTTGCGAAACGCGGCTGGCGCGTCAGCGCCCTCGACGTCTCCGCGGTCGCACTGACAAGGCCCGCGGAGCGCGCCGCCGAGGAAGGAGTCGATCTCGACTGCGTCGAGGCCGATTGGCGCGACCACGGTCTTGCTAGCGCGTCCCTCGACCTGGTGGTCATCAGCTTCATGCACCCCGAGCCCGAAGAGCGCGCATCCATGTTTGGGCGCGCCTGGGAGGCGCTCACGCACGGAGGACATGTGTTCATCGTAGGCGTCGATCTGGTCGAGCACGGACGGCGAGGTCCGCCGGATCCCGGCCGCCTGTATACGCCAGAGCGGCTGCGAGGAGCCTTACAAGGGTTCGACTTGCTGCGCTGCGAGTCGGTGACCCATGAAGTCGAGTACGACGACGGCCGCCGCCGGGTAACCGATGTGGTCGCGTTCGCGCGGAAGCCAGAGGACTGAGACCTACCGCGACTTGTGCGGGTCCAGGGCGATTCGAACGAGGTTGCCGTCGTCGCCCGCGAGACCATGCTCGACACGCCCTATGGATGCCCGCCGGCGCAGAGACATCTGACCAAGCTGGGGGTACGTTTCGACCCGTCGAGGAAGTCCTCGGCGCCCATATCAGGTGTGGCGAGTGGCTGCGAGAACCGGCTTACGTGAATCTGGGGACGTCAGGTCCGTGTCGACCGGGCCCCGGGAACTCGTCGCTCCGATCGCCATCTGGAGCGACGGCATACCCGAGTCGCGCAGTAGTCGCGCCAGGCCTCGGTTCATGCGATACGGCCAGAGCGGTCCGCCGTAGACGAACGCCGTATAGGCCTGCACGAGAGTCGCGCCGGCCATGATCCGTTGCCACGCATCCTCGGGGCTTTCGATTCCACCGACGGAGACGAGCACCAGACGGTGTCCGGCCCGCTCGTAGAGACGCTCCAGAACCTCCAGGCCCCGGGCTTTCAGAGGTGCTCCCGAGAGGCCGCCGTCCCCCGCCAACTCGACCTCCTTCGCGTCGCTCCTGAGTCCGGTCGGGCTCACAGTGGTGTTGACAGCGACTATCCCGTCGAGGTTGAGCTCGATCGCCTGGTCTGCGACAGCGTCGATCTCAGAGTCTTGAAGATCGGGCCCGATCTTCAAGAGCAACGGAACCGGGTGGGGCGCCGCGCCGAGCTCTTCGCGTACTTCGTTGACGAGAGACGCCAGGCGGTCGGATTGCGCCTGAAGGTCTCGCAGTCCTGGGGTGTTCGGTGAGCTGACGTTCAACACCAGGTAGTCGGCATATGGCGCTAGGAGCCGAGCGGATGCCCGGTAGTCCGCACCAGCGTCGTCCAGCGGGACGAGCCCTGTCTTGCCGACGTTCACGCCGACGGCTGGACACCGTCGCGGCCCAGCCAGGCGGCTGGCGACCGCCTCTGCGCCGGAACTCGGGAAACCCATCCGGTTGACCAGAGCGCGGTCACGAGCAAGCCGGACGATCCGCCGGCCGGAGTTCCCATTCTGAGGGCATGCCGTGACGGTTCCAACCTCGACAAAGCCGAAGCCGAGAGCGCATAGCCCCTCACACCAAGTCCCATCCTTGTCCATCCCGGCTGCCGCACCAAGGGGACTTGGGAAGTCTGACCCGAGGGCGCTGACGCGCAGCTCATCGTTCCGGGGACCGAGCGTCCGCCGAAGAAGGGCATGGACGGGCGCGATCGCATTGACCCTACGTAGAACGAAGCCAGCGAGCGCATGAGCCTTTTCGGGCTCGATATGCTGGAGGACCAGCTTGAACAAGAGGCGATAGATCAAGATGAGCGTGCTAGCCGGTACAGATCAAGCTCTCCACGAGGGCGTTGAGACGCTTCCGACCCACCGGGCACGCTGACTATCGTGGCATGCATCGCGGCGGAAGCTGCTCGCCCCCCGGGTAGGCGAACTCGTCACTCGCTCACCGCTTGCGGTGAAACGCCCAGGAGGAATATCCTCGCCCCCGGGGAGATACCCGGGAGGAGCCGATGAGCATGAACGCAGGAGAGGCTGGTGCAGGGTTGCGTCGCCTGGTGCACGAGGTGCGCGAGCTCGCCCTTGGCGACCGCACGGTCTACGAGGCCGGCCGCCTGACGGTCTCGGAGGAGGCCGCCCGCTCGCTCGTCGAAGATCCCGCGCTGGCGGAGGTCGGCCTCGCCTGCGCCTCCCCGGGCGAGCCGGTACGGATCATCGGCGCGCTGGACGCCGTCCAGCCGTGCTCGAAGGGCCCCGGTGGGGGCGGGGTCTTTCCCGGCTTCCTCGGTCCTGCGCTGCCGCCGGGCCGCGGTGAGACCCACGTGCTGCGCGGCGCCGCCGTTCTCGCCGCGGGGCATCTGCCGCGCGCACAGGAGGCTGTGATCGACATGTCGGGGCCGGTTGCGCCGCTCTCGCCGCTCGCCGCTACGCACAACCTCGTGATCGAGTTCGAGCGCGCGCCCGGCGCGGCGTGGGAGGATGTCGAGGCGGCGGTGCGCCGCGGACTCCTGCGCGTCGCAGTCCACGTGGCAGACGCGGCGCTCGAGTGTGACCCGGACGCCGTCGAGGAGCTTCCCGACCCCGCCGCAACCCCGGAGGGGCGCCCGCGCGTGGGGGTCGTCACCAACATTCAGACCCAGGGAAAGTACAAGGACGTCTTCGTGTACGGGCGCAGCCTGTCCACAGGGCTGGCGACCCTCATCTCTCCGAACGAGCTGGATGACGGTGCCGTCGTGAGCGGGCAGTACGGCCATCCCGCGCTGAAGAACCCGACCTACCTGCACCAGACCCACCCGGTGGTCGCCGCCCTGCGCGAGTGCGACGACCTCTCGCTGGCGGCGCTGGTGCTGTGCCCTGAGCCCGTCGAGCAGGGAGCCAAGGAGCTGATCTCGGCCCACGCAGCGCGGCTGTGCGCCGGACTCGGGCTCGATGCGGCGATACTTACGAAGGAGGGCGGCGGCAACGCCGATGCCGACGTGTCGCTGAAGATGGACCGGCTCGAGGAGGAGGGGATCACCACGGTGGGAGTTTTCGCGGAGATGGCGGGGCGCGACGGCACCGGGCCCTCGCTCGTGGTCCCGCCGAGCCGGGCCACGGCGATGGTGAGCGTGGGCAACTACGACGAGCTCGTCTCCCTGCCCGCGTGCGAGCGGGCGCTGGGCGGCGACCGGCTGGCCCTGCTGGATCGGCCCGCCACCGACGAGCTCGAGCTGCCCGCCGCAGCCATCTACTGTGCACTCAATCCACTCGGGTGGGGCAATCTCACCTGCGCCGAGGCGGGCTGATGCGGGTCGTTCACTACATCAACCAGTTCTTTGCGGGAGTCGGCGGCGAGGAGGCGGCGGGCACCGAGCCCGAGCTGCGCGAAGGGCCGGTGGGGCCCGGGAAGCGCCTGGCGGCGCTACTGGGGGACGAGCACGAGATCGTCGCGACCGCAGTATGCGGCGACGACCACGCCTCGGAGCACTCCGACTTTGCCGCCGCGCTCGTCGAGTCGGCACGCGAGAAGGGAGCCGAGCTGCTGGTGGCCGGCCCCGCCTTCACGAGCGGGCGCTACGGCCTCGCCTGCGCGCGGATCGTGGTCGCCGCTGCCGAGGCCGGACTTCCGGCGCTGGCGGCGATGCACCCCGACAACCCGGGGCTCCACGAAGCCGCCGGCACGCCGGTCGTCGAGAGTGGCGCCACAGGGCGCGAGATGCGCCCTTCGCTCGAGCGCCTGGCGGCGGCAACACGCAAGCTCGCCGGCGGCGAGGAGCTGACCGCCGACGACGGGCGCATCGGCCCCGTCGCGCGCGTCAACCACATGGCCGAGCGCAGCGCAGCCGAGCGCGCAGTCGCTCTCCTGCTCGATCGCCTCGGCGGCGATCGCGAGGCCACCGAGATCCCCCTGCCGACCTTTGATCAGGTCACGCCGGCGGACCCCGTCGCCGATCCTGCCGATGCCCTCGTCGCGCTGCTTACCGAGGGCGGCTTCGTGCCGGCCGGCAATCCCGACCGGCTCGAGTCCGCGCGGGCCACGAAGTGGGTGCGCCACTCGCTCGAGGGCCGCGACTCGGTCGAGGAGGGGGAGTTCGAGTCGGTGCACGGAGGCTTCTCCACCCAGTGGGCCAACGCCGAGCCCAACCGCATCCTCCCGCTCGACGTGGCGCGCGAGCTCGAGCAAGAAGGTGCGATCGGCGGTCTGCACACCGAGTACTTCGCGACGACGGGAAACGGCACCACGGTGGCCGACGCGCGCCGGTTCGGAGTCGAGTGGGCCGCCGAGCTCCACGAGGCGCGCATCCAGGCGGCGATCCTCACCGCCACGTGAGGGACGGGCACGCGTTGCGGGTCAACGCTGAGCAAAGAGCTGGAGCGGGCCGGGATTCCAACCGTCCTGCTGTGCAACCTGGTCTCGATCGCCCGTCGCGTGGGCGCCCCGCGGATCGTTCCCACGCGCGGCATCCCCTACCCGACGGGAGACCCCGAGCTAAGCAGCGAGCAGGAACGCGCGTGGCGCAGGCAGCTGGTCGAGCGAGCGCTGCACGCTCTGGCCACACCGGTCACCGAGCCGACCGTCTTCGACGGCGATCCGGTTGAATGAGGGGCCAATGACGGCTCCAGTCATCTCGGCCGCGAGCGCGGTGCTCGCCCACGTCCCCGGCCTGGCCCGGCACGGCTCCAAGCCATCCCGTGAGCTCGCGCGAGACCCGGAGCTCGAGTCACGCTTCCTCGGCGCGCTGCGCACCTTCGAGCAGGCGGTGGCCTACGCGCCCCACCAGGCGTTCCTCGGCGCCCGGCACCCGCGCGATCTGCCCGAACGTCCGTGGGTGGCGGCGTCCCCCGACGGCGAGGGGCGCTTCGCCGGTGCGGGCGAGCTGATGCCCGAGGACGAGTTCCTCGGCCTGATGGCGGCGGTTGACGAGTTCGACCTCGTCAAGCTCGGGGGCGCCGACGCCGACGCCACCGCCGGCAAGCTCGCGAGGCATCCGCTCGCCGACTGCATCGACCTCGAGCGCGTGGCGGCCGCGGGCGGCGACGCGGAGGCCGTCGCGTCCGAGCCGGGGGCGCTCCCGCTGCACCTCGGTGGCGACCGCCTGGCCGCAGCCATCCGCCGCGCCGACGAGTTCGATCAGGCGCTGACCGCGACCGTCCTGCTCGAGAACCTCGCGACCAAGGCGAGCGCCACGCTCGCGCTCCTTCGCCTGCTCGCCGACCACGGGATCGAGGCGGATTCGATCGACTACGTTATCGGCGCCGGGGAGGAGGCGATCGGGGACCGCTATCAGCGCGGCGGGGGCAATCTGGCCAAGGCCGTCGCGGGCGCGGCGGGATTGGGCGAGGCCTCGGGGATGGACGTGAAGAACTTCTGCGCCGCTCCCGTGCCCGCTCTCGTGGTCGCCGGCAGCCTGGTGGCCTCGGGCGTGTTCCGCCGCGTCGCCGTCGTGGCGGGCGGCTCGCTGCCCAAGCTCGGGATGAAGTTCCAGGGCCACCTCAAGCACGATTTGCCGGTGCTAGAGGACGTGCTCGGCGGCTCGGCGCTGCTCATCGAGGCAGACGACGGGTCCTCCCCGCGCGTGCGCCTCGACTCGGTGGGCCGCCACCCGGTGTCCGCCGGCTCCTCCAACCCCAAGGTCATGGAGGCGCTCGCGGTCGCTCCGCTCGAGCGGCTGGGGATGGGCATGCTCGACGTCGACGACTACGCGACCGAGCTCCACAACCCCGAGATCACCGAGCCCCAGGGCTCGGGCAACGTGCCGGAGCGCAACTACAAGACGATCGCCGCGCTGGCGGTGCGCCGCGGCGACCTCGCGCGCGAGGACATCGGCGACTTCGTCGAGAAGCGCGGGATGCCGGGCTTCGCCCCGACGCAGGGGCACATCGCCTCGGCGCTCTGCTACCTCCCCCACGCGCAGGCGCGCCTCACGGACGGTGACGCCACGCGCGTCCAGCTGATCGCGAAGGGAAGCCTGTTCCTGGGCCGGATGTCCGAGCAGTCGGACGGCATGAGCGTGATACTCGAACGAAACGACGGAGAGGGAGGATGACCAGGTGGCGGCACTGACCGAGGCTACGCGCGAGAACTTCGACGAGCTGGTCGAGAGCGGGACGACGCTGGTCGACGTCTGGGGCCCCGACTGCCAGCCGTGCCTGGCGCTCATGCCCCACGTCGAGAAGCTGGCGGACGCCCACGCAGATCAGCTGAAGGTGGTCAAGCTCGAGGCCCCGAAGGCCAGGCGGGTCTGCATCAAGCTGGGCGTGCACGCGCTGCCCACCTTCGTCCTGATGTCCGACGGCGAGGAGGTGGCGCGGCTGTCGGCATCTATGATCAGCCCGGCACAGTTGAATGACTGGCTCGACAAGAGCCTCGAGGAGATGAAGGAGGAGGTGAGCTAGAACCCTATGTTCGATGGCAAGCAGATCATCGTGCTCGGTGAGCGCGACGGGATCGCGGGGCCCGCGATAGCGGCATGTGTGAAGAGCGCGGGCGGGAACGTGACCTTCGCGTCAACGGAGTGCTTCGTCTGAACTGCCTCGGGGGCCATGGACCTGAATAGCCAGGAAACGATCAAGCGTCTCGCCGACGAGCACGGGCCCGAGCAACTGCTCGTGGTCCTGGGCGCGCCGGATGCCGAGAGCTCTGAGATCGCCGCCGAGACAGTCGTGCTCGGCGATCCGACCTATGCAGGCGCGTTGGCCGAGGTCCAGTTGGGCCTCTCCGTGTATCACGTGCTCGAGGAGGATTTTCGGAGCCAGATCAGCGACGAGGTCTGGGAAGACCAGGTCGGGGTGATGGCCGACGTATTGGAAGCCGAGGAGATCTCCGCGGCGGTCAAGGGCATGCGCGAGAGCAAGCCCGAGACGGACGGCGCTTAGGGCGATCGACCTCGGTCGCTAGCTGAAGGGCGTCAAATCCGCGAGAGAGATGTGAGCCGCCAGCCGGCGCGGCACCGACCTGCCCGCTGGTACCTTTGCCGCCAGCGTGGACATGTACGCATCAATGGGAGCAACGCCGAGGCGAGCGCGGGTGCTCGCCATCGTCGTCGTGTGCCTGGCTGTGGTTGCGGCTGCGGCCGGCAGCTCTTACGCCCACCCGGCGCGTCCCGCCGCGTCGGCGAAGAAGCCGGCCACTGCCGCCCAGGCCCCCGAAACCGCGGGCGAGTCGACGCTCGAGCAGACGATCATCGGCAACGACCCGCGGGAGACTTTCTCCTTCCTGCGGCTCGGCCCGGGGGAGGGCCATGTCGTGCGGGAGGACCTCACGAGGGCCAGGATGGGGCGTGCGCAGCGCCGCCGGTCGCTCCTCTACATGGCGCAGCTCACCGACTTCCAGCTTTCCGATGAGGAATCGCCCGCGCGAGTCGAGTTCCTGGACGACGCGATCGAATCGGTAGCGGGCTCCGCATGGCGCCCCCAGGAGGCGCTGGTGGCGCATCAGGTGGAGTACACGATCCGCCAGGTGAACCGTTTCCTCGACAGTCCCGTCACCCAGGGCGACGGAAGCCGGGCGCGGATGCTCAACGCGGTGCTCACCGGAGACCAGGCCGACAACGCACAGTTCAACGAGACGGAATGGGTCGTCCGTCTGCTCGAAGGCGGAACGCTTGACCCCAACAGCGGCAGCCGGGACGTGGAGAACGACTACGACGCGTTCTGCCAGAGCCAGGTCACGGCGGGAGCCCTCGACCCGGCGGAGGCGCCCAACTACACCGGCGTGCAGGACTACGACGACTACTTCAAGTCGCCGGTCTTCTACGACCCCGAGGAGCCGCTCGGCATCTACGCAGCACGCAACTGGCCCACCTATACCGGCCTGATGGACAGGGCGCAGAAGCCGTTCACGGCCGAGGGCCTGCGGGTGCCCAGCTACGCGGCCTTCGGCAATCACGACTCCCTGGCACAGGGCAACGAGGCACCCAACGCCGCCTTCGAGGCCGTCGGCATCGGCTGCGTGAAGCCGCTGGCGCCCATTCCGAGTCTGGGCAACCCACTCGACAACCTGGACCCCGCCTATCTCGAGGGGGTGGCGAACGATCCCCTGAAGGCGATGCTCGTGCCCCCGGACCCCGACCGCCGTTATGTCGACAAGCGCCAGTTCAAGGCGCTGCACGACACCGGCAAGCAGGCGGATGCGCACGGCTTCGCCTACATCGACGCCGACGAGCTACAGGCGTCGAACGGAGCCGCCTCCTATTACTCGTTCGCGCCGAAGCAGGGGGTCCGGTACATCGTGCTCGACACGGTCGCCGACGCGGGCACCACCGCGGACGTCGCACGGGGCAACATCGACGATCCGCAGTGGCGCTGGCTTGCAGGCGAACTGGATCGAGCCCAGCAGGCCAACGAGCTGATCCTGGTGTTCGGCCACCACGCCACCGGCAGCCTGGTCGCCACCACACCGGACGAGCGGGCGCCTCCCTGCACGGTCGACGACTCCCACGGCCACGATCTCAATCCCGGGTGCGACCGCGACCCGCGCGCCTCCACGCCGCTCCACAACGGCGCCGAGCTGGAGCAGGTCTTCCACCGCCACCCGAACGTGATCGCCTACGTGGCGGGCCACTCGCACGAGAACCGCGTGACTCCGAAGAAGAGCGACACGGGCGGCGACTTCTGGGAGATCAAGAGCCCGGCGGTGGTCGACTGGCCCCCGCAGCATCGCTTGATCGAGGTCATGGACAACCGCGACGGCACGCTGTCGATCTTCGGCACGATGCTCGACCATGCCTCACCCGTCGCCGCACCCACGGGAGGCGACGCCGCTGGCTTCGATGACATGAGCCTGGCCTCGATAGGCCGCACGCTGACCTACAACGACCCGCAGGCGGGGCCGGGCACCGACGGCGAGCTGGGGCCGGAGGGTGCACCCACGGATCGCAACGTCGAGCTGCTCCTGAAAGACCCGCGGGCGCGGGCGGCCGCCGAGAAGCCGGCCCAGGCCACACCCGCGCCCGCCCACGACGCGAAGCCGCCCGCCGCGGATCCGGGCCACGCGGATCGGGCCGACGAGAACGCCACACGCACGGGCGCGCCGGCGGCCGGCGGCGGTCTTCCCTTCACGGGGCTCGGGCTCCTGGCGCTGGCGGTGCTGGGGCTGCTGATGGCGGCGGGCGGCCTGCTCGCCGGCCGGCGCCTGTCTGCTGCCGACTGACTGCCAACTCGGTCCCTGCCCGGGTCGCACGGCTTCGTCGCCGGCCCCGCGAGCACGGCGCCGTCGACGTCGAACACTGGAGGTCTTCGGCGGTCCCCGGCGCGGAGCTAGGTACCGCAGAACGTGCGGTAGACCCCGAAGCTCGGCGGGGACGGTTCGGCGTATGCCTCGAGACCGGGGCGTTCGTCGAACGGCTGGACGAGCACGTCGAGTAGCCGTCGGAACGGTCCCAGGTCGCCGGCGGTGGCCGCGGCCAGCGCTTCCTCCACCTGGTGGTTGCGCGGGATGTAGACAGGGTTGACCTGGTCCATCGCTTCGGCGATCGCCTGGGGGTCATGCGCCTCGGAGGACAGCTGCGCCCGCCAACGGTCCGACCACGCGTCGAAGGCGGCGGGTTCGGCGAAGAGCGATCGCGCACGTGTCGCATCTCCGAGCACCCACGATGACAGTGCCCGGAAGCAGGAGGTGAAGTCAACCCTCTGTGCATGCAGCAGCGCCAGCAGGTCGTCGATCAGCGCGCCGTCGTCTCGTTGGCCATCGGCCAGACCCAACTTGGCACGCATCCCGTGGCCCCAGTACTCGTGATAGCGGCCGGGGAACGCCTGCAGCACGTCCTTGGCCGCCGCAAGTGCCGTCTCCGTCTCGACGTGGAACAGGGGCAGCAGTGTCTCGGCCAACCAACCCAGGTTCCACTGCGCGATGTGCGGCTGGTTGCCGTATGCGTAGCGGCCGCCGTAATCGATCGAGCTGAACACGGTGTAGGGGTCGAAGGCATCCATGAACGCGCAGGGGCCGTAGTCGATGGTCTCGCCGGAGATCGTCATGTTGTCGGTGTTCATGACGCCGTGGATGAACCCGACGAGCATCCAGCGAGCGACCAGCGATGCCTGGGCGTCGACGACGCCCTCGAAGAACGCTAGGTACGGGTTCTCCGCCTCGACCGCTTGCGGGTGGTGACGTGCGATCGCGTGGTCGGCGAGGCGCCGCACGAGCGTCGGGTCAGCGTGCGCCGCCGCGTACTGGAACGTGCCGACGCGGAGATGGCTCGCCGCGACACGGGTCAGCACCGCGCCGGGCAGCATCGTCTCCCGCGCGACCTGGTCGCCGGTCGCCACCACAGCGAGCGCCCGGGAAGTGGGGATGCCGAGCGCATGCATCGCCTCGCCGATCGCATACTCGCGCAGCATCGGCCCGACGGCTGCCTTCCCATCGCCACCTCGCGCGAACGGCGTGCGCCCCGAGCCCTTCAGGTGCAGGTCGCGACGGCGCCCGCGGACGTCGAGCACCTCGCCGAGCAGGAGCGCTCGGCCATCGCCAAGAGACGGCGAGAACGCACCGAACTGATGGCCGGCGTAGGCCTGCGCCACCGGCGACGCCCCGTCGGGCGTGGCGTTGCCGGCGAGGACGGCGACACCGTCAGGGGCTCGCAGCGCGTCGGCATCGACACCCAGCTGCGTGGCCAACTCCTCGTTGAGAGCCAGCAGCCGGGGCGCCGGCGCCGGTGCCGCTTGCCATGGTTCGTACAGGCCCCCAAGCTCGCGAACATAGGAGCTGTCGAACGCGAACAGCGGGCGGGCAGCGACGCTCATGGACCTGAGGCTAACGGAACCGGTCGCCGGCCAGGTCAAGCTCGTCTCTGCCGGGTGGCGGTCAGGTCGAAGCCCGTGAGCGCGCGCGCGATCGCCAGCGCCGCCAGCGCGATCGCCACGCCGGCGATGTCGTCGACGACGTAGTGCCAGCCCAGGTAGATCGTGGAGACGGCCGACACAGCCACCAGCACCCACAGAGCGATCCGCACGTACCGCACCAGCCCCAGCAGGTGCGCCGCCACCGCCGCCGTGAAGAGCATCGAGACGTGCAGCGACGCGAACGCCGCGATGCTCTGAGCCGTGCCCGCGACTGCCGGGTCGGTGAGAAACTCGATCCGCTGGTCGAGGAGAAGGCTCTGCAGAACCGACGCGCCTGAAGTGGGCAGGCCGGCGAACTCGGCAGGCGTCGCGTAGATCGGTCCGAGCGCCGGCAGCAGCAGGTAGCTTGCGGCGCCCAGCGGCCAGTTGATCGACAGTGCGGTCGTGAAGAACAGCCCGCCCTGCAGGCTGCGGGAGTACACCAGCGCGAGGGCCAGCGAGATCGGCACGAACGCGAGATAGAACAGGTACACGAGCGACAGAAGCTGCGTCTGCACCCCCGCGCCCAACAGCGAGTGCAGCAGCGCGGCGGGGTCGTGGCCGGCGAACAGAACGCGATCGAAATCCGCCAGCTCGCGGTCGAAGAGGTCATCCGGGCGCAGCAGGGGCACCATGCTCTTGATGTTGCGATACGCCAGGTAGGACACGTAGAAGCTGATCAGGGCGCTGGCGACCGCCACGCCACGATGCCAGTGCCACCGCTCACGGCGCACGGCGCGCATCGCCGCGAGGGACGGCCTCTTCGTCTCTGTGCGGCGCCACGCACGGACTGCGACGTCTAAGACCACCAGCCCGAGCACCAGGCCCACGACACCAGCCAGGCGCCGGCCCGCGACGCCGTCGGGGTCTCGCAGCGGCACGTCAGCCACCTGCGTCGCCACCACCGCCGCGACCAGCGTGACGAGCGCCACGACAGGACCGGCCGCCACGCTGCGCCGCGAGGGCCTTTCTGAGACGGCCGTATCCGCCGGCGCGGTCACAGGGCGTTCGCCGGATCGACGAGGCCCAGCGGCGGCGGCGCGAACGGACATCACGCGGGATCCGACTTCCGCAGGCTTCCCACCTCGAACCCGGTCAACAGGCGGGCGATGGCAAGCGCCGCCAGGGCGACCGCCACGCCGGCGATGTTGTCCACGAAGTAATGCCAGCCCAGATAGACCGTGTTGGCGAGCGTCACGGCGAACATCACCCACAGCACGATCCGCAGACGCTGCCCCACTCCCAGCAGATGCGCCGCGACCGCCGCCGTGAAGGTCATCGAGACGTGCAGGGAGGCGAACGCCGCGATGTGCTGGGCAGAGCCGGCGACGCCTGGATCGCGCAGGAACTCGAGCCGGTCGTCGAGCAGGATCTGCTGCAGGCGGGTGACCTCCGACGCGGGCAGGTGGGCGAACTCGCCAGGCGTCGCGTAGATCGGCCCCAGGGCCGGCAGCAGCAGGTAGGTCGCGGCACCCAGCGGCCAGTTGGTCGACAGTGCGGTCGCGAAGAACAGCCCGCCCCGCAGGTCCCGGTAGTACACCAGCGCGAGGGCCAGCGAGAGCGGCAGGAAGACGATGAACGCCACGTACAAGGCCGACAGCACATGCGTCTGCACCCCCGCGCCCAGCAGGGAGTGCGTCAGCTCATAGGGGTCGTGGCCGGCGAACAGAACGCGATCGAAATCCGCCAGCTCGCGGTCGAAGAGGTCATCCGGGCGCAGCAGGGGCACCATGCTCTTGATGTTGCGATACGCCAGGTAGGACACGTAGAAGCTGATCAGGGCGCTGGCGACCGCCACGCCACGATGCCAGTGCCACCGCTCACGGCGCACGGCGCGCATCGCCGCGCGCGACGGGCTCCTCGTGCCCATCCGGCGGCCCGCACGGACTGCGACGTCGATCCACACCAGCAGGAACACCGAGAACCCGACGAGGACCAGATACTTCGCGGCGACGTTGTCGGGATCACGGAACGGCACGTCCGCCATCTGCGTCGCTACGAGCGCCGCTACGAGCGTGATGAGAGCCACCAGCGGGCCGGCCATCACGCTGCGCCGTGAGGGCAGCTCCGGGGCGCCGGCGTCCACTGACGAGCGCAGCTCTTTTTCACCAAATAACAACAACGGTGGACATCTTGCCGATCGAGGCGGGCGAGAGGCCGCTGCCCTCCTCAGGGCCCGGTCGCGGGAGTGTTCCGCAGCCCGGGCGCTTACCGGGCACGCGATCCGGGCACAGTCGCCCTCATGAACTTCATCGCACGCATACTGCTTGGAAACTTCATCCGCAATCGGTTGGCCGGGCGCTCCGCCCGGCGCGGCATCCGCCGTGGCTGGGGGTCGGCGGGGCGCCGGCCGGTGTCGCGCCGCTACCCGTACGGCGGCGTCGGCCGCCGCGGCCGCGGCGGCTACCCGACCGCCTTCGGCCGCTCCCGCGGGCGCACGCAGGTAAGGGTCGGCGGCTGCTGTTTGCCGATCCCGCTCGGAGTTGTGGCCCTGATGGCGCTTGAGACATCGCGCCGCCTGCGCCGGTCAGCCCGTTGAGGTGATCTACTGCGGTTACCGCTCCGCGTCGCGCGGCTCGAGCGGCTTGGTCGCCGGCCCCGCTAGCACGGCGCCGTCGATGTCGAAGCGCGAGCCGTGGCACGGGCAGTCCCACGAGCGCTCGGCGTCGTTGAAGCGCACGAGGCAGCCGAGGTGCGTGCAGCGCAGCGAGACGCCGTGCACGCCGCCGTCCTCGTCGCGGAAGACGCCGACCTTCCCGGCGCCCGAGCGCACGACGCGCGCCTCTCCGACGGGCACCTCCGCCGACGAGGACGCCTCGGCGGGCGTCGCGCGCGCGCCGAAGAACTCCCGGCCGGCATGGAGGTTGAGCTTCGCCGTCTTGGGCAGACCGCGGAGCGAGACCCGGTTGGGATCGAAGCGGGCGGCGTACGGGTTGTCGCGGTCGGTCATCAGGTCGGTGAGCAGCGTCGCGGCGATGGTCGCGTTCGTCATGCCCCACTTCATGAATCCCGCCGCGACGTACAGGCGCTTGGATCCGGGTGTGTACGGGCCGATGTAGGGCAGCGAGTCCACGGGCATGCCGTCCTGGGTGGACCACCGGTACGGAGCCTCGGGGCCGACGTCGAAGTGGCGGCGTGCGAACTCCACAAGCGCCTCGTAGCGCTCGGGTTGGGCGTCGGCGGCGCCCGTCTGGTGGCCCTCACCGCCGACGATGAGGTGGTCGCGGAAGGTGCGCAGCGAGCGCGTCGGCTGGCCCGCAGTGATGAGCATTCCCTCCGGCACGTCGCCACGGACCGGGAGCGCGATGCAGTACGAGCGCGTGGCCTCCAGGCGCGCGAAGAACAGGCCCCGATCGAGCAGCGGGTAGTTCGTCGCGACCACGACGCGCTCGGCGGTGATCGTCCCGCCGCCGGCGGTCTCGACCCGGCAGGGCGCTCCCATGTCGACGCCCGTCACGTGCGTGCGCTCGAAGACGTGCGATCCGTCGCCGTCGACGCGCTGGGCGAGGCCGCGCGTGTACAGAACCGGCTGGAACTGCGCCTGGCCGGCGAGCCGCACTGCCGCGGGAACCTCCCACGGCAGACCGGTCTCCGTGGTCAACTCGACCGGCAGCCCGGCCTCCTGCGCCGCAGCGGCCTCCTGCTCGACGCTTGCGACCTCCTGCTGGTCGCCGGCGTAGGTGAAGGCGTCGCGGCGCTCGAAGTCGCACTCGATGCCCTCCTGCTGCACGAGCGCGTCGATGCGCGCGATGGCGTCGAGTGTGGCGCGGGCGTAGGCCGCGGCGGCGTCGGCGCCGTTATTGGAGCGGATGTCCGACAGGCGTGTGCTCTGCAGCGCCGTGATCTTCGCGGTCGTGTACCCGGTGGCGCCTGCGGCGACGGTCTCGCGCTCCAGGACCGCGACCCTCACGCCGAGGCGCTTGAGCAGCAATGCGGTCGTGGCCCCGGCGATGCCGCCACCGACGATCGCCACGTCCACCTCCACGTCGCGGTCGAGCGTCGGGAACCCTGCGCCGTCGGCGGTCGCCAGCCAGATGCTCTCCGAGCCGCGCAGGGACACTGTCACCGACGCATACCCACCCCGCCGCGTTCGCACACGGCGGCTTCGAGTGCGCCACCTCGCGTGACGTGCTCGGCGTGGTTGCCTACACTGGCCGTCGTGGACGACGAGGTGGTCTCACTGGGCTCCGCGCGCGTGGTCAGCGCGGTTGCGGGGCGGCTTCGCATCCGCGTCGCGCGCGGCCCCTCCGCAGCCGATGAGCTGGCGCGCGTGGCGCGCGCCCTCGACGCAGTCGATGAGGTGACCGAGGTCACGGTGCGCCCCCACGCGGCAAGTGTCGTCGCGCACTCCGACCCACGCGACGCGGCGGCCGTGACCGCCCGGCTCGAGGCGCTCGGGCTCACGGTGCCCGCTGGGCGCGCCATCGCCGCGGAGAATCCCGCGGCGGTCATCCGCGACGCGGGCGGCGCCCTGAACGGGGCCGTAGCGCGGCGCGTTCCGCACGGCGACCTGCGGACGCTGGTGCCGCTCGGGTTCGGGCTGCTATCGGTGCGCCAGGCGCTGCGGGGCCCCGACCGGCTGGGCGACGCGCCCTGGTACCTCCTTGCCTGGTACGCGTCGGAGACGTTCTTCAAGTTCCACGGCGCCCCCGAGACGGCGCCCCCCGCGAAGCAAGAGGAGGAAGGCTGATGGACGAGAAGATGGTCGCCCTGGTCGGTGCGGCGGCGGCGTTGACCGTCGCGGGGCGTGGGCTGCGCCCGGCTGCCAAGCTCGCGATGAAGGGCGTTGTCGCGGCCGGCGACGTGACGATGGACGCCCGCCGCGGGATCGCCGACCTGTACGAGGAGGCCAAGCGCGAGCGCCGCTCGGACCCGCCCCCGCTGCCTTTGCAGTCGGACCGCGCGGGGTGAGGACCGCCGCGTCGGCGGTTCCCGAGCACACCGTCGTCCACCAGCTCCACGACCGCGTGCGATGCCGCGCGCCGCGCGTCGCCTCGGACGCTCCCTACTCGCGGCGGCTCACTGCCGCGGCCGAGCGCGACGAGGGTGTGGCGTCGGTCCGGATCAACCGCTCCGCCGCCTCCGTGGCGATCCGCTGGGCGAGCTCTGTGCCTGCCGACCGGTCGCGTGACCGGGTCGCGGAGCTGTTGCGTGAGGCTGAGACGGCTCCGGCTCCGGCTCCGGCGCCGACCGCTCCGCCATTGCTGGAGGGCCGCTGGCCGCGGCTGGTGCTCCCGGCTGCCGTGGCCGGATTCGCGGGCCTCGGTCGGCTTGCGGGGTTCGCGCTCCCTGCGCCGATCGGCGCCGCGGTGGTGCTGGGCGCCTCGCTGCCGATCGCCCGCCGGGCCTATCACAGCCTCACCGTCGAACGGCGGCTCAACCTCGACGTGCTCGACATGACCGCGATCCTCCTGACGACGCTGCGCGGTTCGCTGCTGGCGCCGGCGTCGGTGATCGGGCTCGTGGAGATCGGCGAGGCGATCCGCGAGCGCACCGTGCGCGCGTCGCGCCGCGAGCTGCTCGACCTGCTCGACTCCATCGCCGACGTGGCATGGGTCGAGCGCGACGGCGAACGCCACCAGGTGCCAATCGACGACGTTCGGCGCGGCGAGGTCGTGGTCGTCTACCCGGGCAACCGCATCCCGGTCGACGGCCGGGTGCTCGAGGGCCGCGCGCTCATCGACGAGCACCAGCTCACCGGGGAGCCGATGCCCGTCCTGCGCGCCGAGGGAGAGCTCGTCTACGCGTCGACGCTCATGCGCGAGGGACACCTGCACATCGGCGTCGAGCAGGTCGGCGCCGAGACGCGCGCCGGACGGATCGTCCAGCTCATGCGCGAAGCGCCCGTGCACGACACCCGCATCCAGAACTACGCCGCCAAGGTGGCAGACCGGATCGTGCTGCCGTCCTTCCTGCTGGCCGCAGCGGTGCTGGCCGTCACCCGCAACCCGACGCGCGCGGCGTCGATCCTGATCGCGGACTTCGCGACCGGGATCCGGGTGTCGGTCCCCACGGCGGTGCTCGCCGCCATGACCAGCGCGGCGCAGGCCGGCGTGCTGATTCGCAGCGGGCGCGCGCTCGAGCAACTCGCCCGCATCGACACCGTGGTCTTCGACAAGACGGGCACCGTCACGGCCGGGCACCCCGCGATCCTCGGCGTCGACGCCCTGTCCCCGGACATGAGCGAGGAAGAGGTTCTCGAGCTGGCGGTGACCGTCGAGCAGCGGCTCACGCATCCGGTCGCCGAGGCGATCGTCCGCTACGCGGATGAGCGCGGAGCCCAGCCGGGGCGGCGCGGGCGCTGGCACTACGACATCGGCCTCGGGGTCCGCGCGCGCGTGGACGGAGCCGACGTGCTCGTCGGCAGCGACCGGCTGCTCGACGGCCAGGGCGTCGACTTGGCACCGGCCGACGGGGCACGGCGCGCAGGGCAGTCACAGGTCTACGTGGCCGTCGACGGCACCGTGCGCGGGGTGATCGCCTACGCCGATCCGGTACGCGGCGAGGCGCGCCGCGTGATCGCTGCGCTGCGCGGCCGCCACGGGATGGACATCCATCTGCTCACCGGCGACAAGTCCGAGACGGCGCGCGCGGTGGGCGCCGAGCTCGAGGTGCCGCCCGCGCACGTGCACGGTGAGCTGTTCCCCGAGCAGAAGGCGGCCCTGCTGCGGGAGCTGCGCGCGCGCGGCAGGCGCGTCGCATTCGTGGGCGACGGCATCAACGATCTGCCCGCGCTGGCGTACGCCGACGTTTCGGTCTCGTTCGGCGGCGCCACGGCGGTTGCGCGTGAGACGGCCGACGTCGTGTTGATCGAGGACGACCTGCACGCTCTTCCCGCGGCGGTGTTCGCGGCGCGCCAGGCGTTGCGCCTGGTGCGCCAGAACATCGCGATCGTCGGCGGGGTCAACCTCGCCGCGTTGACCGCGGCTATCACGACCGGCCTGCCGCCCACGGTCGCCGCCGTGGTGCACAACGGCTCGACCGTGGTGGCCGCGGTCAACGGGCTGCGACCGCTGCTGGGCAACGACGGCCGCCGCAGGCGGCCCAACGAGGAACTGGAGGATCTTGAGGATGCCTGAGATGCCGGGGAGCAACTCCGAGATGTGGAAGGGCGTGCGCCGGGGGGCCGGCTGGGCCGTCGGCGTCGGCGCGGTGCTCACCGCGGCGTCGGTGCTGCGCGACGGCCCCCGTGAGGCGCTCAAGGGCGCCATCAAGTTGGGGCTGCGAGGGCGCGAGCTGGCCGCCGAGGCGTCCGAGCAGATCCGCGACGTGTACGCGGAGGTGCAGAGCGAGCAGGGGGCGCCGGCCGAGCCGGTCGACGGTAGGACGAGCTGACCAAGTGCGCATTCCGTCGATACGGCCGCGCCGGCGACGGCGAACGATCGACACCGCGTGGGGCGCGGGCCGGGGTCCCCGGTTCCCGGGCTTCCATTCCGGCGCGCCGGCTGCGACGCTACGCCCGTGAGAGACCCGATACGAGCTCTCCTCGCCTCCGTGCAGCCCTCGGTCTTCATCGATCGGACACCCGGCACGGTTGCCCTCCTGCGCTCCCGCGTGGAGGAGGCCGGTGGCGATCCCGACGCGGTAGCGGAGTGGGTGAAGGCCCGCGGAGGCCACGTGGACCAGACACAGTCGTACAGGCGCCGCGGGGTGGGGGCGCGATACGGTGGGCGGGAGAGTGTCAGCGAACAGTTCTACGTCGTGCCGACCGAGGCCCTCTCGCAGTAGTCGTCCCGTGCCCGCGCGAGCCCGATGCGTTAGCCGAGCGGCAGCTCGCCGCCTGCTCAGTGCCACAGCACGCGGCGGCTCGTGACGTAGTCGCCCCGTGCGGCAGCTGCGCCGGCGAGGCGGTCTCGTCCGGGGACCCCTTCGCGTCCCGCGAAGAGCAGTTCGCCCGGCCCGAGGTGGGCGGTCCAGGCGGCGTGGTAGGCCTCGGCACGATCCTTGTGCGAGCCGAGATCGGAAGGGACCGGGTGCCAGGACTCCTCGAGTGGCGCGCGAAGGGTCAGCGCTCGCCACGCGACGGTGCGCCGCGCACGGCCGGCGGGCCAGAGCGGCCGGCTGAGGACGTAGCGGTGCCCGAGCGCGGGGCTGATCGCCTCGTCCAGCGCCGCGGCGAACAGCGCGTTCTCGCTGGCGTCGCCGTCCATCAGCACGCAGCGCAGCATCCCGCCGGCACGGGTGTCAGCACCAGCGACCCTGCCGCCTCGCGACGGATCTCGCCGAGGGCGGCGTAGGCGGCGGCGACAGCCTGGGCGACGCGGTCCAGCGCCAGGACGGCAGGGTAGGCCTCACGGGCGGCCCTCGTGCGAAACGCCAGGCCGGGGCCGTGGGGTCTCGGCAGGGGCGGGGGCGGAGCGGGCTCGTGCGCGACGCCGGTGACCTCCGGGCTCGCCGCCGCGTCGCGGCGCACGAGCAGGACCGGCACGTCCTCACCGCGGTAGGGCTCGCCGAGCCGCCACCGCTCACGCCTCGAAGGCCTCTAACGCGTCGATCTGGGAGGGCCGCAGCGGGCTCTTGAGCGCAAGCGTCGCGAATGGGCTCGTCACGCAGAGAACGTAGAGCAGCGAGGCAGTTCCGGCGTTGCCGGCCGCAGATTGCAGTAGCGCGCGCGTCCTGAGATGGTGGAGGTGGCTATGAGGCTGATGGGATGGGCCGGCGTTCTTGCCGTCTAGGTGTGCCGAGCGGATGCGGCGGCGACGGCGGTTCTGATCGCCCCGACGCGCGGGCGGGCGAAGCCGAGGTTCGAAAGGTCTTGGAGGAGGCCCTGGATGCGGTCTATGAGGGCGATGGCGCGCGAGCCTGCTCGCTCTACACGGACTCCTACCGGCGAGAGATGGTCAAAGAGAACCAGGCGGGTGAGAGCGACGTGGCACCCAGGGGAGCTTCCTGTGAGGAGCAAGTGAAGGACTTCGCGCCGATCTTGAGGCGGTTCGTGCCGGACCCTAGTCGATGAACGGCAGCATGTCTTCGGTGTTCGTAAGCTCGAAGACCCTCTGCACCCGGCGAGATCCCCGCACGAGCCTCAGCCGGCTCGAGTCGGCCCGCGACCGCGCTTCGGCCTGGAGCAGCAGCCGAAGCCCCGTGGAGTCCATGAACGTCACCCCGCTCAGGTCGACGACGATCCGGTCGACGTCGGTGCCCTCCGCCGCCCGCACCTCGGCGTCAAGCGTTGCGGCGCTGGATAGGTCGAGGTCTCCGACCGGCGCAATCACGCAGCGGTATGCGTGACGGGTTGTGTCCACTGTCAGCGGGCGGTGGGGGGCGGTCTCAGCCAACGGACAACTCCTCGGACTGGGGATTTCGTTCCCGATTCGTCCGCCGTGGCCTCTTCAGCCGCGAAGTCCGCTTCGGCGCTTCATCGTCGAGCGACCGGCTACCAACCCGCGCTCGCCGTGGCAATTGTAGCGACCGCCACGAGACTGCCGCGCCATCGAGCAACGGCGGTCCACTCGGTCTCCGATGCACGCAGGCGTGCACTAGCTTCCTGCA
Source organism: Thermoleophilaceae bacterium (assembly GCA_030447725.1). GTDB lineage: Bacteria > Actinomycetota > Thermoleophilia > Solirubrobacterales > Thermoleophilaceae > JAAYBF01. Next base: position 239,175 of record JAUJOQ010000005.1, on the reverse strand, counting down.
CATGGCCGCTGAGGTTCCGGGAGTGTCGCGAGTGTCCTACTTCACCGCGATCCGCCTCTTCTCGCTGTTCGAGCTCGGGCTTTTCATCGCGCTGCTGGTCGTGGCGATAGGCGGCTACGGCGAGGGGACCGCGCAGGTGCTCGGCTGGTCGCACGGAGTGGGGTGGATCCTCTTGTGCATCGCGGTTGCGATCGGCTGCAGCCGAAAGGTGTTCCCGTGGCCGTTGCTGGCCGCGACCGTCTCACCTCTCGGGCCCGTCGGCTCGACGCTCGGGCTGGAGTACCTCAGCGCGAGGCGCAACCGCGCCGTGGCGGAGGGGTAGCCTGGATGCCCGCGCAGGCGCGCCGAGGCCATGTTCCCGCTCAATCTCCCCAACCTCCTCACGCTGCTGCGCATCTTGCTGGTGCCGGTGCTGGTGGTCGCCCTCACAGTCGAGGTACAGAACGGCCCCGCGATCGCTGCCGCGGTGTTCGTGGTCGCTGCGCTCACGGATGGGCTCGACGGCTACATCGCTCGCTCGCGGCAGTCGATCACCACCTTCGGCCAGGTGATGGACCCGGTGGCGGACAAGTTGCTGATCGCGGCGGCGCTCATGGCGCTGGTCAGTCTCGACCGCGTGGCCGCCTGGGTGGCGATGGTGATCGTGGCCCGCGAGTTCGCGGTCAGCGGCCTGCGTATAGCGGCGGGCCAGCAGGGGGTGGTGATACCGGCCAGCGCGCTCGGCAAGCTCAAGACGATCGTCCAGTCGGCCACGGTGCTCGCGCTGATCGCAGCGCCGAACGAGGATGCTGTGTGGGTGATGGTGCTCGTCTACGCGATGGTGTTGGTCACGCTCGCTTCGGGCGCGGAGTACTTCCTCAACTTCAGGCGCCGTATCGAGGAGCTGTCGCGCCCGGAAACCGCAAGCAACCGCGGCCCTCGGGAGGCCTAGGACGGGATCTCGAGGAAGTCGTCCCTCGTGGCCAGGCACTCCACGAGCTCTTCGCGGGACGCGCCGCGAACGTACAGCGCCCTGTCCAGCAGGCCACCGTAGATCTCGAGGAGGGCGAACAGCAGATCGGTCGTGCCCACGCACGGCGCGTCGCGATCGCAGGCCAGCTCGCCGGCGCGCTCGACAGCCTTCTGGGCGACGTCGCCGCTCGGTGCCGCCTGCTCGGGTGCGAGCGGCTCGGCACGGGTCATGAGCGGGGCCTCTCCCACGCCCAGCGCCTGCAGCGCACTCCCGACGCGGCCGTGGAGACGCAAGGCGCGCAGCCAACGCTCGGCCTGGTCCTCCGCCGAGTGCGCGAACGCCATAGCCGTTCCGGACAGCACCGCTACCAGAGCCGCGTCCTGCGACAGCGGCAGGCTCGAGTGGTCTTCCATCCGAAACGGGTCCATGCCGGCCTCTATCGGACGCCGGTGCCGACCCTCCAGTGGCAGCCTTCGACGGTGGACGTTCGTACGGGGCGCTCGCTCAGACTCCCTCGAGCCAGTCCCGCGTGGTCATGTGGCGGGGAGGTGGCGCTCCGCCTCTGAGCTCGGAATCGAGGTCGCTGATCAGGCCGTGGCACTCGGCGATCACGTTGTGCTTGTGAATCGTCTCCAGGTTCTCCTGCCGCGCCGAGACGAACGCCCTCTCCCCGAGACCGGAGAACTCGTCGACTGCCATCCGGACCATCTCCCGCACGCAGTCCTCGACGAACCGCGGATGCATGTGCGCATGCTCCACCACCTCGACCTCATCGGGACGTTTCATCAACTCGTATATCTCCGAGCTCATGGAGCTCTCGACGATCCGTAGCAGAGCGGTCGCGTCGACGACGTCCGCACAGCCTTCGGGGCAGCCCACGTGCAGGCGCCCAATGCCCCGCTGGTTGTGGGTGGCCACGGGAACGCTGCGCAGCACCCGCTCCACCTCCTCCTCGCCGAAGCCCTCGTTTTCCAGGCGCGCACGCGAGCGTGCGGTCACCATCTCCTGCGCGCACGGGCATGCCGTCATGCCGTGAGCCTCGACCCCTATCAGGCGCCGCGTGCCCAGCTGTGAGGCCACCGCCGAGCCGAGCAACGTGTAGATCTCCTGAGTCGGTGACCCCGAGACGGGAGCGAGCTTGCGCTCCGGGTAGCGCGCGGCGATGGTTACCTCGGCTCGCGCGCCGCCCTGGCGGTCGCGCACGCGCTCGGCGATGTGCCGGGCCAGCGTCTCGGCCTTGAAGGCCTCTCCCAGCACCACCTCGTCGATCGCCTCGTTGATCACCTCCTCGAAGCGCGACATGTGCACGCCCTTCTGCTCCGGCGACAGGTCGACGAAGCACTCGAGCTCGGCGTAGTAGAGCTGCTCGCGGCCACCGAGACGGATGCGGATCATCTTCTCCACGCCTGTCACGCCCACGCGGGAGAGGCTCACGCGTGTGTCGGGACGGCGCGCCTGCACGTCGGTGTGGCCGGCGGTGTCGAGAGACGTCATAGCCACCTGACCATATAAGCCGGAAGGGTGTGCCGAATCGCACGATCGTTGCTAGGCTGGCCGAGGTTCGACGCCGGGGTGCCCTTGAGCGCTCCAAGGCTCAACCCCTTGCAGCAGATGCTGCGGCAGCTCACAACTGAATCTGGAAGGACGGCGAGGGCCAGGAGCCCGGACGCCGACCCGGCAAATCGTCGCAAGGGGAACAGAGTGAGCGATAAGGCTGACGGAGGAGTCCTGCTGGTGGAGTCGCCGAACACGCCCTTCCTCGAGGTCGAGGAGCTGCGCGGATTGCTCGCGGAGGGCCGCGAGCGCGGCTATCTCACCTTCGAGGAGATAGCGCGTTGCCTCGAGGAGATCGAGGTGACCAAGGAGCAGGTGCAGTCTCTGCACGCGCACCTGGTGGAGAGCGGGGTCGATGTGGTGGCGACCGACGGCAAGCCGGCGTCCGCGTCTGCCGACGGCGCGCAGCCACAGGCGGCCGACGGGCAACCCGTCGCTGTCAAGAAGTTCGAGATCGACCTCACCGTCGAGCCCAGCCTCGACTCGCTGCGGCTGTACCTGCGCTCGATCGGGCGAGTCGACCTGCTGACCGCCAACGAGGAGGTGCGTCTCGCCAAGCGCATCGAGCGTGGCGACATGGGGGCCAAGCAGCAGATGGTCGAGGCGAACCTGCGCCTCGTCGTATCGATCGCCAAGGGATACCTGGGCCGGGGGCTGTCCTTCCTCGACTTGATCCAGGAGGGATCGCTGGGGCTCATCCGCGCGGTCGAGAAATTCGACTACCGCCGCGGCTACAAGTTCTCCACCTATGCGACATGGTGGATCCGTCAGGCGGTCACGCGAGCGATCGCCGACAAGGCTCGCACCATCCGGATCCCGGTGCACATGGTCGAGAAGCTCAACAAGGTGGTGCACGTCGAGCGTCAACTGGTGCAGGAGTTCGGGCGTGAGCCGAGCCCGGACGAGATCGCCGACGAACTCGGGTGGAGCTGCCGCGACGTGAAGGACATCCTGCGAATCGCGCTGCTCCCGGTGTCACTCGAGAAGCCGATCGGCGAGGGGGAAGACTCCGAATTGCGCGACTTCGTGGAAGACGAGATGGCCGAGTCTCCCTTCGAGACCGCATCGGAGAACCTTCGCCGCGAGAACGTGGGCCATGCCCTCGACGCTCTGTCCCAGCGCGAGCGAGAGGTGATCGAGATGCGCTACGGCCTGAAGGGCCACCAGTCGCGCACACTGGAGGAGGTGGGTCGCGCCTTCGGGGTGACCCGCGAGCGCATCCGGCAGATCGAGAACAACACCCTGAAGAAGCTGGAGTGCCTGCCGGAGGCGCAACGGCTGCGCGACGCCTCGTAGGGCGCGCTCTACACTGCACGCCTGCTCAGGCGGGATGTCCGAGTGGTTAAAGGAGACCGGCTGTAAACCGGTTGGCTATGCCTACGCAGGTTCGAATCCTGCTCCCGCCACTGCTGTCGGGAAGGCCGCGCTAGGCTCTCTCGCCACGCCCTCTTAGCTCAGTTGGTAGAGCACTTCCATGGTAAGGAAGGGGTCTCCGGTTCGAGTCCGGAAGAGGGCTTCTACCGAGCCGGCTGCAGCCGCTCGTACCACCCGAGTGGTGCAGCGAGCCGAGCGCTGTTCAAGGCCGGTGGATCCGGTGCCGTGAGAAGCGGCCCGGTAGCTACCCTGGCTGGCGATCACGTAGCAAGGTGAGCCGGGAAGACTGGTCGGCACCATTTTTCGTGCTGCCCGAGACCAGGATGGCCCCGTGCCCCACCGCAGGCTCAAGCGACACATCACAAACCAGGCCGGCGACCTCGGCGACTACCTGCGCGAGGAGACGAGCGGCGGCAAGCTGCTGCTCGCGGCCACGGCGATCGCGCTCGTCTGGGCCAACCTCGCGGAGGGCTCCTACGGCGAAGTGTGGGGTACTGCGCTTTCGATCGGCCCGGAGTGGCTTCACCTCGACCTCGAGCTGGCCGACTGGGTGGCCGACGGGCTGCTCGCGATCTTCTTCTTCGTCGCCGGCATGGAGGTCAAGCGCGAGCTGACCGTTGGCGAGCTCGCCGACCGCCGCGCCGCAGCGTTGCCCGTTGCCGCCGCGATCGGAGGAATCCTCGCGCCGGCGGTCGTCGCTATCGCCGTGTCCGGCGGCGACGCGGCAAGCGATGGTGCCTGGGCGATACCCGTCGCGACCGACATCGCCTTCGCGCTCGGCGTCCTCGCGCTCGTCGGTTCAGGCCTGCCCTCGGGCGTACGGGTGGTCCTGCTGTCGATGGCCGTGATCGACGACCTCGTCGCTATCGCGTTGATCGCCGTGCTTTTCACCGCGGGACTGGAGCCGCTCTGGCTGCTGGCCGCGACCGTTGCGTGCGCCGCGTTCTGGGCGCTCCTCCGCGGCCGTCGCGGCACGGCTTGGGGACTCTGGACACTTGCCGTGCTGGCGTGGATCTGCATCCACGCGAGCGGCGTCCACGCCACCGCGGCGGGCATCGTCCTCGGACTGCTCGTGCCGACGCGCCGCCGGGACGGGGAGAGCACCACTCCGAGCGAGCGCTTCGAGCACCGGCTGCACCCGATCTCAGCCGGGGTGGTCGTGCCGCTGTTCGCGCTCTCCGCGGCGGGCATCGCGCTGGGAGCCGTCGGCGGAGCGATCTCCGAGCCGATCGCTCTCGGCATCGTGGCCGGACTGCTCTTGGGCAAGCCTCTCGGGATCCTCGCCGGTGCTCGTCTGGCCGTCCGGCTGCGCCTGGGCTCCCTGCCCCCCGACGTCCGGTGGGCTGACGTCCTGCCCGTCGCGATCCTCGGCGGAGTCGGCTATACGGTCAGCCTGCTCATCGCCACACTCGCCCTGTCGGACCCCTCCGCACGGGAACAGGCCGCGGCTGCGGTTCTGATCGCCTCGACGATCGCCGCGTTCGTCGCAGCCTGGCTTCTGCGGCGCCGCCCCACCACGGAGCAGCGCGAGGGTTGAAGCAGCTCGCGCGGCGGGCACGGCATGGAGTACCATGCCGCGCTTGCGCCGCTTCCCCCGTCGCCGTAGCAATGTCCAGGTAAGGGGCTGCGGCTGCTGCCTGCCGCTGACTCTCGGGCTCCTCAGCCTGCCGATCATGGTGGCCCGCATTCTTTGGCGACAGCTCGGCTGAGCTCCCTTCGACCAGAGCCAAGCCCGGCAACTCCGTGGGCGTGCGCCCCACGAGCTCACATCAGCACGGCCTGGCGCACCGCCTCGCCCGACGCCAAGCGGTCGAAGCCCTCGTTGATCTCGTCGAGCGATAGCCGGTGGGTGAGCAGCCGCTCGACGGGCAGGCTGCCGGCCCGGTGCAGGCCGATGAAGCGGGGAAGGTCGCGCTCGGGCACGCACGAGCCGAGATAGGACCCGCGCAGGGTGCGCTCCTCGGTCACGAGGCTCACCGCGGGGATCGACAGCATGCGGTCCGGATGGGGGAGGCCGACGGTCACGGTCGTGCCTCCGGGTCGTGTGGCCGCGTACGCGTCGCTGAGCACGCGCTCGTCGCCCACCGTCTCGATCGCGTAGTCGGCGCCGCCCTCGGTGGCGGCCTTCACCGCCGCGACCGTTGCCCCGCCGCCCGACACGGTGTGGGTGGCTCCCAGCTGCCGGGCCAGGCCGAGCTTGGCCTCGACCACATCGACGGCCACGAGCGTCTGCGCTCCCGCCACGCGCGCCCCCATCAGCGCGGCCAGCCCGACACCGCCCAGGCCGAACACCGCCACGCGTTCGCCCGGCGCCGCGCGCGCCGTGTTGACCACCGCCCCGACTCCGGTGAGCACCGCGCATCCAAACAGGGCAGCCACCTCGAAGCGCAGGTCGCTATCGACGCGAACCGCCGAGCGGGCCGACACCACCACGTGGTCGGCGAAGGCTGAGACGCCGAGGTGGTGATGCAGCTGCTCGGCCCCGCCGTCGCTGAAGCGCCGTCCACCCGAGAGCAGCGATCCCGCGGTGTTGGCGACCGCGCCGGGTCCACAGAGAGCGGGCCGTCCCGACCGGCAGGCCAGGCAGGAGCCACACGAGGGCACGAAGGTCAGCACCACGTGGTCGCCCGGCTCGAAGCCACCCGCGCCGGGCCCCGTCTCGATCACCTCGCCGGCGGCCTCGTGGCCCAGCACCATCGGCATCACCCGCGGGCGCGAGCCGTCGATCACCGACAGGTCGGAGTGACACAGGCCCGCGGCGCGCACCCGCACCAGCAGTTCGCCGGGCCCGGGCGGGGCAAGGTGCAGCTCGACGATCTCCAGCGGCCGCGACTCGGCGTAGGGGCGTGGCAGGCCCATCTCGCGAAGCACCGCGCCACGGACCTTCACGCGCCGGGCACCACCAGCCGCTCGAGAGCCGACCGCAGCCGGGGAGGGATGTCCACCGAGCGCCGGGAGTCACGGTCGACGAACACGTGCACGAACCACCCCGTCGCGCGGACTTCCTCGGCGCCCTGGCGAAAGAGGCCGATCTCGTAGCGCACGCTCGAGCGGCCCAGATAGCCCACACGCAGGCAGGCGTCCACCGTTTCCGGGAACACGAACGCGGAGCGAAACTCGCAGTGCGACTCCGCGCACAGGCCGATGGCCTCGCCGCGGTGGATGTCGAGACCGCCTGCCGAGATCAGCCAGGCGTTGATCACCGTGTCGAAGAAGGTGTAGTACTCCACGTTGTTCACGTGCCCGTAGACGTCGTTGTCGTTCCACCGCGTGGGAATCTCGAGCAGGTGGGGATAGTCGGCGCGGGTGCTCACGCGGGCGCCGCCGCTGCGGAGCCGAGCACCCGGTCCACGTACTGGTTGGCGAACAGCCCGCCTGGATCCAGACGCGCGCGCACCGCCGCGAAGCTCTCCCACTCGGGGTAGCGCCGCGACAACGTCTGCGCCGTCTGGAAGTGGCGCTTGCCCCAGTGCGGGCGTCCCTCATAGCCGTCCATCACCGCTTCGACCGCCCGGAAGTAGGGCTCCCACTCCATGCCCTCATAGGAATGCACGGCGATGTGACAGGTGTCCCGGCCCGCGGCGGGGCTGAGCAGGGCGTCGTCGGGCGCCACGAACCGCACCTCGATCGGAAAGCAGATATCGAACCCGCCGTCGTCACTCACCGCGCGCACCGCACGCACCGCCTCGGCGGCCCGCCCCCGGGGGATCGCATACTCCATCTCGGTGAAGCGCACCCGCCGGGGCGAGGCGAAGATCTCATACGAGCGGTCGACGCGCCTGCTGGTGCCCGCTGCCCGCGAGATGGTGCGGTTGATGCGAGGGATCAACCGCGGCCGGGCGCGTCCGATGCGACAGCAGGCGCCGAAGAGGTGGTTGCGCACGAGCATGTCGTCGAACCACTCGCGGCCGCGGGAGCGGGGCTGTGGCGGGCCTTGCACGCGGTTGTTGGTCCGGGTCAGCGCCAGCTCGGAATGGGGGAAGGTGAAGAGCTCGAAGTGGTCGTTGCCGTCGATCAGCTCGCCGAGACGCTCCAGCGCCTCCTCGAGTGGCAGCGAGGAGTCCACTCCCTCGAGGGTGAACGCCGGCACCGCTCTGAGAGTGACCGCAGTCACGACCCCGAGCGCCCCGACGCTCACGCGCGCGGCGCGCCAGCCGTCGGGGTCCTCCGCGGGGTGCAGCTCGACGGTCGAGCCGTCGGCGGTGACCAGCTCGACCGACTCGATGGCCGCCGAGAGGTTGCGCAGCCGGCCGCCCGTGCCGTGCGTGCCCGTCGCGATGGCCCCGGCCACCGACTGCACATCGATGTCGCCGAGGTTTTCGAGGGCGAGCCCCAGCTCTGAGAGCGCTTCGTTCAGCTCGCGCAGGGTGATTCCCGCCTCCACGCGCACGAGGCCGCCGGCCGGGTCGGCGTCGAGCACGCGCCGCATCCGCTCGAGCGAGAGCAGCGTGCCGTCGGTGAGAACGGCGTCGGTGAAGGAATGACCGGACCCGGCCACCCGTACGCCGCGGCCCTCCGCGGCGGCCCTCGTGACCGCCGCCGTCACCGCGTCCGTGTCCTTGGGCCGCTCCAGGGAGGCGGGCGAGCAGGCCTGGTCTCCCGCCCAGTTCCTCCATCCGGTCACGGCTGAGAGTATCCCCCGTTTCGCGCCCTACGAGCACGGCAGCGTGGCAAGATGGGCCGATGCTCGACTGGGGCACCGGCGAGCAGCCGCCACCCCCCGAGCGCTGCGATGTAGCCGTAGTCGGCGCCGGCATCGTCGGGCTGTCGGTGGCCCGCGCGTTCGTCGAGCGCGACCCCGGCGCCGGCGTGGCCGTGATCGAGCGTGAGCCGAGGTTGGCGGCCCACCAGACATCGCACAACTCGGGTGTGGTTCACGCGGGCATCTACTACCGCCCCGGATCGCTGAAGGCACGGCTCTGCGTGCTCGGGGCGCGCGAGCTGCGCGCCTACTGCGAGCGTCGCGACATCGCCCTGCGCGAGGTCGGCAAGGCGATCGTCGCGCTCGACGCAGCCGAGCTGAGCGGCCTTGCCGAGCTCGAGGCCCGTGCCCGCCGCAACGGCGTTCCCGGCATCAGGCGGATCGACGCGGCCGAGCTGCGCGAGCTCGAGCCAGAGGTCCGCGGGATCGCGGCGCTGCACAGTCCTCACACCGCGGTCATCGACTTCGCCGCGGTCGCACACGCCTATGCCGCCGACGTCGAGGGAGCCGGCGGCTCGGTGACGCTCGGCTGCGCGGTCGAGAAGGTGGTGGGCACGGGCGGCGAGGTCGTCATCCATCACGCCCGCGGTCAGACCGTGGCCGGGCACGCGATCGTCTGCGCCGGAGCATGGGCGGGACGGCTTGCGCCGCGGCCCGGGCGGGACACGCCTCGCCCCGTGTACTTCCGCGGCGCCTACCAGCAGCTGCGGCCCCAGCGGACCGACCTCGTCAATGGTCTGGTCTACCCGGTGCCGGACGCGACTCTGCCCTTCCTCGGCATGCACTTCACGCGCACGGCCGGCGATCGCGTGATCGTCGGTCCCACCGCTCTGATGGTCGGGGCGCCCGACGCCTACCGGCTCGGGCGGATCGCGCCCGCCGACGTTCGCAAGACGCTCGCCTGGCCGGGCACCTGGCGGATGGCGCGGCGGTGGTGGCGCACCGGCCTGCGCGAGTTGGCCATGGCCACCAGCCGGCGGGCCTTCCTTGCAGACGCGCGCCGCTACGTGCCTGCGCTCGGCGATGGCGATCTCGTGCCGGCCGGGGCGGGCGTGCGTGCCCAACCCCTGGCACGTGACGGCTCACTCGTCGACGACTTTCAGCTATCGGTCCAGGGGCGGGTGCTCCATGTCGTGAGCGCCCCCTCGCCGGCCGCGACATCGTCGCTGCCGCTGGGCAGTCTCATCGCTGACCGCGCGCAGTGTGCACTCGGACTCGGCGGCCCTCCTGGCCGCTCGCAGGCGCGGGTCCGCGAGTAAGCCAGCGACCACACGGGATTGTCAGGCCCCCGCTATCCTCTCTCGAACCTCGCGGCCGGCGGGGTTTTTCTTTGCCCCCGGCCATTCACGACCCCTTTCAGGAGCCATGGCTCGCGGAGACGTAAGAATCGCCGTCACCCTGGAGTGCCAGGAGTGCAAGCGGCGCAACTATCAGACGCAGAAATCGAAGCGGAACAACCCCGACCGCATCGAGCTGCGCAAGCACTGCCGCTGGTGCGGGCAGCACACCCCGCACAAGGAGACGCGATGAAGGGAAGGTGCGGTGCTCGCCGGAGATTCTTCGGTGCGGTGCTCGCCGGAACAACGTTCCGGCTGCGCTCCTCCCGAGACGTTCCGGCTGCGCTCCTCCCCGGGGCTGTCTGCACGCCGGCGCGCGCGTAGGGGTCCCGTGGCGAGGAATCGGCAACGGGCGAAGGAGCGGCAGGCCAGGCGAAAGTCCGGCCGGCCCGACTCCGCACGGCCCGACTCCGCACGGCCCGACTCCCCACGGCCCGACTCCCCACAGCCCGACTCCGCGCGGCCCGACTCGGCGCGGACCGACGGAGACGCGGTCCAGCCGCCGGCTCCTGCTCCCGACCCCGTTCCCGCCGAGTCCGAGGAGGAGTTGCGCGAGTACGTCGATCTCCAGGCCAACGCCCCGCCCGAGGACCTCGGCCGCTCCGACGAGGTGCTCGACGACGAGCCCGACCTCGATGATGAAGAGCACTTCGATCCGGCTGCAGACCAGCCCGAGGAGGACGTGGTCGCCACCACCGGCCCCAAGGGTCGCCGGGGCGACGCCGAGGCGGACCACAAGGACCGCCCGCGTTTCGTACAGTTCCTCTTCGCAGTCAGGGCCGAGTTGGCTCGCGTACAGTGGCCGGATCGCCAGGCCCTCACCACGCTGACCGGCGTGGTCCTCGGCTTCGTCTTGATCGCGGGCGGCTACCTCGGCCTGCTGGACGCGATCTTCTCCCGCCTAATTCAAGCTCTTCTCTAAGGAAGCCCGCCCTCCAAATGTTTCGCTGGTATGCCGTCAACACCTATTCAGGCCACGAGAAGAAGGTCAAGCAGAACCTCGAGCACAGGGTCCAGTCCCTCAGCCAGCAGACCGCCGTGCGCCAGGTCGTGATCCCCACCGAGCAGGTGCAGGAGATGAAGGACGGCCAGAAGATCTCAAAGGAGCAGCGCACGATGCCGGGCTACCTGCTCGTGAACATGAACCTCACCGACGACTCCTGGGGCCTCGTGAAGAACACTCCGGGCGTGACCGGCTTCGTCGGCGCCTCGCAGAAGCCCGTTCCGCTCTCCCAGCCCGAGGTCGACCGCCTGCTCAACCGCGAGGCCGCCGAACGCCCCCGCACGCGCGCACAGTTCTCGATCGGCGAGTCGGTCAAGGTGGTGTCCGGACCGCTCTCGGACTTCTCCGGCGAGATCTCGGAGATCAACGAGGACGGCGCCAGGCTCAAGGTGCTGGTATCCATCTTCGGTAGGGAGACCCCGGTGGAAGTCGGCTTCGACCAGGTCAAGAAGATCTAGGAAGCTGGAGCGCGAATGGCCAAGAAAGTCCTCACAGAGATCAAGCTGCAGGTTCCCGGCGCGGCGGCCAACCCCGCGCCGCCGGTGGGTCCTGCGCTCGGCCAGCACGGCGTGAACATCATGGAGTTCTGCAAGGCCTTCAACGCCCAGACCCAGGGCGACGCGGGCACGACCATCCCCGTGGTGATCACCGTCTTCGAGGACCGCTCGTTCACCTTCATCACCAAGACTCCGCCCGCTGCCGTGCTGATAAAGCAGGCGATCGGCGTCGAGAAGGGCTCGGGCGAGCCCAACCGCGCGAAGGTGGGCACGATCAGCAAGGCACAGGTACGCGAGATCGCCGAGAAGAAGATGCCCGACCTCAACGCAAACGACGTCGACCAGGCCACGAAGATCATCGAGGGCACCGCGCGCTCGATGGGCGTGGACGTCAAGTAGGGAGGCGTGATGCCGATCAACGACATCAAGTCGCGGGGCGCCGATGCCCCGCGGAGGTAACCAAATGCCCAAGCACGGGAAGCGCTACCGCAACAATCTCGAGAAGGTCGACCGCGAGCACCGCTATGCGCCGCGCGAGGCGGTCGACCTGATCCGCGGGTTCGAGGGCGCGAAGTTCCCGGAGACCGTGGAGGTCCACATCCGCACCGGGCTCAACGTGCGCCACGCCGAGGAGCAGCTGCGGGGCACGATCGCCTTCCCGCACGGCCTGGGCAAGGAGATGACGGTGGCCGTGTTCGCGAAGGGCGACAGGGCACGCGAGGCCGAGGAGGCCGGTGCCGATCATGTGGGCGACGAAGACCTCGCCAAGAAGGTCGAGGAGGGGTTCACCGACTTCGACGTGGCCATCGCCACACCGGACATGATGTCGGTGGTCGGGCGCCTCGGCCGCGTGCTCGGCCCCCAGGGCAAGATGCCGAATCCCAAGGTGGGCACCGTGACCAACGACGTCGCCAGGGCCGTGTCGGAGTCAAAGGCCGGCAAGATCGAGTACCGCACCGACCGTCACGCGATCGTGCACCTGCCGATCGGCAAGGCCGACTTCGAGGCCGGCGCGCTGCTTGACAACTACTCTGCGCTGATCGAGGAGATCCACCGCGCCAAGCCTGCCGCCGCCAAGGGCCGCTACATCCACACGATCACGATCTCGACCTCCATGGGCCCGGGGGTCCGGGTGGACCCTGGAGCGCGGGCCGACCCCGAGGAGGCCGTAGCGGTAGGCTGACCGAGAACTTCCTGCCCCAGACCACCGGCATCCCTAAGACCGGTGCAGGCCAAGCCGAGAGAGCAGTTCCTCCTCGAGCCCGCCTGCGTGCGGGCTCTTTTCTTTCCACCGAGGAACGTGCAGACACCATGAACAGAGATCAGAAGGCAGCGGTCATCGAAGAGGTGGCAGGCCAGATCAAGGAGTCGGAGGCGGTCTTCGCCATCGACTACCGCGGCATCTCGGTGCCCCAGGCCGCCACGCTGCGCGAACGTCTCGAGGAGGCCGACGCCACCCTGAGGGTGGTCAAGAACACGCTCACCGAGCTCGCGGCCGACCAGGCCGGAGCCGAGGGCCTCAAGGAGCTGCTCGAGGGTCCCACCGCCTTCACCTTCGTCCGCGGCGACGCCGCCCTGGCCGCCAAGGTGATCGCCACCTTCCGCCGCGAGAACCAGGTGCTCGAGTTCAAGGGCGGCACGATGGACGGCGCCGCCCTCTCGATCGACCAGATCGAGGCGATAGCCAAGCTGCCCTCGCAGCAGGTGCTTCAAGGCCAGCTCGTGGGTGTGCTCGCCTCGCCGGTCACCGGCCTTGTGCGTGGTTTGCACCAGCTGATTCAGGGCCTCGCCTCACAGCTCGGCCAGATCGCCGATCAGGGGCTCGTAAGCGGAGAGGCTCCCGCGGCCGCCGAGGCCCCTGCCGCCGAGACCGAGGAGGCACCGGCCGCCGAGACCGAGGAGGCACCGGCTGCCGAGACCGAGGAGGCACCTCCCGCCGAGGACGCTCCCTCCGGCGACTCCGGCAATGCTCCCACCGAGGAGGACACAGCCGCCGCTGAAGAGGCTTCGGGCGACGCGCCTGCTGAAGACATCGAAACCGCCGCGCCCCTCCAAGGGTGACGCGGAAGAATCCGACCGTGCGCAGCCGGCAGAGCCGGCTGCTTCGCAAGAGACCAACCCTGCGCAGCCGGCCGAGCCGGCTGCTTCGCAAGAGGAGGAGGGCTAGATGGCCACCAGTACCGAAGAGTGGATCGACGAGCTGAAGGGCATCTCGGTCCTCGAGCTGTCCGAGCGCATCAAGGCGCTCGAGGAGGCGTTTGGCGTCTCCGCGACCGCCGTTGCCCCGGCCGCGCCGGCCACCGGTGGCGGCGACGGTGACGGCGCTGCCGCCGAGGAGGAGTCGACCACCGTGGACGTGGTGCTCACCGGCCCCGGCGACAAGAAGATCCAGGTGATCAAGGTCGTGCGCGCCGCTACCGGTCTCGGCCTCAAGGAGGCCAAGGCGCTCGTGGACGAGGCGCCCAAGCCGATCAAGGAGGGCGTCGAGCGCGACGAGGGCGAAAAGCTCAAGGCGGACCTCGAGGAGGCCGGCGGAAGCGTCGAGCTCAAGTAGCGCGCTGCCGCGGCACGCCGCGCGGCTTGGTGGTGCGCAGGCGTTCGCATCGGCCGGTGAGAAAGGAGCGCTCGACGGCGTTGGTGGCCAGCTCGAGGGCTCGCTCGTAGGCACGCGCGGCCTCGTGGCCGCGACCGACGCGCTCGAGCAGGTCGGCGCGGGCCGAGTGGAAGTGCAGGTAGGAATCCAGGCCCTCGACCTCCTCGACCGCCGCGAGTCCCCGCTCTGCTCCTTCGGCCATGGCGATCGCCACCGCCCGGTTGAGCATTACCACCGGAGAGGGGTCGAGCCACGCCAGCCAGTCGTACAGGCGCCGGATGCGCGGCCAGTCGGTCGCGCCGGCCGTCGGCGCCCGGGCGTGCTCGGCCGCGATCGCGGCTTGAACGGCATAGGGGCCCGGAGGCGCGGCCAGCGCCTCACGAACGAGGTCGAGGCCCTCCTCGATTGCGGCGCGGTCCCAGCGCGACCGTTCCTGGTCGGCCAGCAGCACCATCGCGCCGGCGGCGTCGACCCGCGTGGCGCGCCGCGAGTGGTGGAGCAACATCAGGGCGAGCAGCCCGTCCCCCTCCGACTCCCGCGGCATCACCTCGCGCAGGATGCGCGCCAGTCGGATCGCTTCCGCGCACAGCTCCCGGCGCATTAGCGAGTCCGACGACGTGGCCGAGTAGCCCTCGTTGAAGATCAGGTACAGCGTGGCCAGCACGGAGGGCAGGCGCTCCCGCCGCCGGTCGGGGTCGGGCACCTCGTAGGGGATGCGGGCGTCGCGGATCTTGGCCTTGGCGCGGCTCAGACGGCGCGCCATGGCGCTCTCCGAGACCAGGAAGGCGCGCCCGATCTCAACCGGCGTCAGGCCCGCCAGCGAGCGCAGCGTCAGAGCGACCCGCGCCTCGGGGGCCAGCGCCGGGTGACAGCAGGTGAACATCAGCGCCAGCCGGTCGTCGGGGATCGACTCGGCGTCCTCGGCCTCGTCCGGCGGCGCCCCGATGGCCTGGAGGCCGGCCACCACGTCACGCTTCTCGGCCAGGGTGCGCTCCCGGCGCAGGCGGTCGATCGCCCGGTTGCGCGCGACGCGCGTGATCCACGCCCCCGGGTTGTCCGGCGTCCCACCCTCGGGCCAGCGCTCGAGCGCGACCATGAATGCCTCCTGCACCGCCTCCTCGGCGAGGTCCAGGTCGCCAAGGATGCGAACCAGGCTGGCGACCGCCCGTCCCGACTCGCGCCGGAACAGGCGGTCGACGTCCTCCATCGGCGTCCCGCTACTCAGCGAACTGCCGGTAATCCATCACCGGCCGGACCTCGATCGAGCCGCCGGGGGTGAGGGGGACCTTCTTCGCCCACTCGAGCGCCTCGTCGAGACCGGCGCACTCCAGCAGGTAGAAGCCGCCGAGCTGCTCCTTGGTCTCAGCGAAGGGGCCGTCGGTCACCATCCGGTCGGAGCCTTCGCCGACCTTCACGGTGGTGGCGGTGGCGCTCGGCTGCAGGGCCTCGCCGACGATATAGGCCCCGGCCTCCTTCGCCTCGCGCTCGAAGTCCTCCCAGACCTTCATGCCCTCCCGCAGCTGCTCCGGAGTGACGTCATCCCAGCCGCCCTCTTCACCGATCAAAGCGAGCACGTACTGCATCTCGAACCTCCTTGGTCTGACGCGGCGCCGATCGCCACGCGCAACCTTATGACGAACAGAGGCGCCCGAAAAGGACAGCGCCGCGCGAAAGTGTCAAGACGACTCCCGGAGAGCCTCCGGTGCGGTGCTCGCCGGAGAGCAATCCGTGCGGTGCTCGGCCCATCAGCGATGGGCCTGCGCTCCTCCGGCGACGTTCCGGCTGCGCTCCTCCCCAGGGCGGGCCTAGGCCAGCACGGGAGCGAAGACCAGCTCCCAGAACGCCGCGCCGAGCACCGCGGCCGTGAAGCCCCACAAGAGCATCCAGCCCACCTGCTCGTGTCGCTTCATCACCGGACGCAAGCCGCCGATCAGAAGCAGCTCGAGCACGACGCTCAACGCAACGAAGAGCACGAAGGAGAACTCGCCGGTGAAGGCGCCGACGATCAGCAGCAACACGGGGACCAGCAGGCAGGCACCCAGCGCAGAGACGACGAACACCACAAGCTCGTTGAAGGGCTCGCGGTAGATCCGTCGGCGGGGATCGAGGGCCGCTCCCAGGGAGCCCTCGCTGGGACCGCTCTGGTCGAGCGCGCTCTCTTCTTCACCTGCCACGCCGGAAACGCTACCCTGTCGGTCGGCCCATAGTCGTAGCCGTCCCTCGTGTAGCGCCTCGCCACATATCGCGAAGCCTCGGGACGGGGTCCGTGACGGCCGCGCCGGCTCGCCGCCGGTAACCGCCCTCTGAGGGGGCGGACCTCGTTGTGCTATTCTGAGCGGTCGCGCTCTGCGCCCCTCTCGCTGCCCCGCCGAACCTCGAAGGAGCCGCTCCCTTGGCACGTGTTGATGCCGCTCGTCTTCGCCGCAGCTTTTCGCGGCTGGAGAACCGTCTAGAGGTCCCCAACCTGATCGACATCCAGCGCCGCTCTTTCGAGTGGCTCGTCGACACCGAGAAAGGTGGACTGCGGGAGACGATCGACGACGTCTCACCGATCGAGGACTACACCGGCAACCTCGCCGTCGTCTTCGAGGAGATCACCTTCGACGACCCGGTCGCCACCATCGCAGAGTGTCGCGAGAAGGACCTCACATACGCGCGTCCGCTGACCGTGAAGGTCGCGTTCCAGAACCGCGAGACGGGCGAGATCCGCGAGCAGTCCGTGTTCATGGGCGACTTCCCGTGGATGACCGACTGGGGCACCTTCATCATCAACGGCACCGAGCGCGTGGTGGTCACGCAGCTCGTGCGCTCGCCGGGCGCCTATGTCATGGAGCCCAAGGACCGCGAGAAGCAGGTCTTCGTCGCCAACCTGATGCCGGCCCGCGGCTCCTGGCTCGAGCTCGAGATCGACAAGAAGGGCAAGGTCTTCGTCCGCATCGACCGCAAGCGCAAGCTGCCGGTCTCGGTGCTGCTGCGCGCGATGGGCGAGGTGCTGCGCGAGTCGGGCATGTCCTCGGCCTGGACCGGCTCTGACGAGGACATCCTCGACCTGTTCGAGAACTCCCTCTACATCCGCAACACGGTGGAGGCGGACACCGAGGTCACCAAGTCCGAGGAGGGCGCGCTGATCGAGCTGTTCAAGAAGCAGCGCCCGGGCGAGCCGCCGTCGGTGGACGCGGCCAAGAACCTGCTCAACCAGCTGTTCTTCGATCCCAAGCGCTACGACCTCACGCGCGTCGGCCGCTACAAGCTCAATTCGCGCCTGCGCCTCGACGAGTCGCTGGACACACGCACGCTCACCCCCCGCGACATCGTCGAGCTGATCAGGGAGCTGATCTCCCTGCCCAAGATGCTCGGCATCCCCGAGACGGGGGAGTACGACGGCGAGCCGATCAAGGACTACGCCGCCGAGGCGCAGACCCTGCCGCGCGAGGCGATCGAGGAGAGCCTCGACGAGTACGAGCACTTCGGCAACCGGCGCCTGCGTACCGTCGGCGAGCTGATCCAGGAGGCCTTCCGCATCGGCCTCTACCGGATGGAGCGCGTGGTCCGCGAGCGCCTCACCACCGAGGACTCGGACACGATCACGCCACAGACCATCATCAACATCCGCCCAGTCGTCGCGGCCCAGAAGGAGTTCTTCGGCTCCTCGCAGCTCTCGCAGTTCATGGACCAGACCAACTCGCTGTCGGGCCTCACGCACCGCCGCCGCCTGTCGGCGCTCGGCGCGGGCGGGCTCACCCGCGAGCGCGCACCGATCGAGGTGCGCGACGTGCACCCCACCCACTACGGCCGGATGTGCCCGATCGAGACTCCGGAAGGGCCGAACATCGGCCTGATCGGCTCGCTCTCCTCCTACGCGCAGGTGTCCGAGCACGGCTTCGTCACAACGCCCTACCGGCGGGTTGAGAACGGCGTGGTCACCGACGAGATCGTCCACCTGGATGCCAACCAGGAGGAGGAGAAGGTGATCGCGCAGGCCAACGCGGAGATCGACCAGAAGACGATGAAGCTCCGCGGCCCGGGCGTCACCTGCCGCTCGCGCGACCGCGAGCTGGCGCTCGTCGCTCCCAAGGACGTCCACCTGATGGACGTCTCGCCAGACCAGATCTGGTCCGTGGCCACCGCGCTGATCCCGTTCCTCGAGCACGACGACGCCAACCGCGCGCTGATGGGCTCGAACATGATGCGCCAGGCCGTTCCGCTGCTCAAGACCGAGGCCCCTCTGATCGGCACGGGCATGGAGACCCGCGCCGCCGTCGACACCGGCGACGTGATCGTGTCTGAGAACTCGGGCGATGTCACCTACGTCGACGCGGAGCGGATCGTGGTCGACACGGCCGAGTACCCGCTGCACAAGTTCCGGCGCTCAAACCAGGGCACGATCATCCACCAGAAGCCGCGCGTGCGCACCGGAGACAAGATCGCGACGGGCGACGTGCTGGCGGACGGCTCCTCGACCGCTCAGGGTGAGCTGGCGCTGGGCAAGAACTGCCTCGTCGCCTTCATGTCCTGGGAGGGCTACAACTTCGAGGACGCGATCATCATCTCCGAGCGCCTCGTGAAGGACGACGAGCTCACCTCGATCCACATCGAGGAGTACGAGATCGACGCCCGCACGACCAAGCTCGGCGACGAGGAGATCACGCGCGACATCCCGAACCGCTCGGAGGAGTCGCTGCGCAACCTCGACGACCGCGGGATCGTCCGCATCGGCGCCGAGGTCGGCTCGGGCGACCTGCTCGTCGGCAAGGTCACGCCGAAGGGCGAGACCGAGCTGACCGCCGAGGAGAAGCTGATCCGCGCGATCTTCAAGGAGAAGGCGCGCGAGGTCCGTGACACCTCGCTGAAGGTTCCCCACGGCGAAGGCGGCGTCGTGATCGACGTCAAGACCTTCTCGCGCGACGACGAGGACGACCTGTCGCCGGGCGTGAACGACCTCGTGCGCGTGTACGTCGCCAAGAAGCGCAAGATCGCGGAGGGCGACAAGCTGGCCGGGCGCCACGGCAACAAGGGCGTGATCTCGAAGATCGTGCCGGTGGCCGACATGCCCCACCTCGCCGACGGCACCGCGGTCGACGTGATCCTCAACCCGCTCGGCGTGCCGAGTCGCATGAACATCGGCCAGATCCTCGAGACCCACCTCGGCTGGGCCGCCGGCATGGGCTGGTACGACGACGGCTCAGAGGCCTACAGGCACGCCCAGGGCAACGGCGGCCGCGTGAACATCGCCACGCCGGTGTTCGACGGCGCCACGCTCGAGGACGTCGACGAGGCGCTGGTGGAGTGGCAGGCCGAGCACGCCGACCGCGGCATCGACCTGGGGGTCGACCCCAAGGAGATCCCCGGCCGGCGCTCGACGGGCAAGGCGCAGCTCTTCAACGGCCGCACCGGCGAGCCATACGAGGAGACCGTCACGGTCGGCTACATGTACATCCTCAAGCTGCTCCACCTCGTGGACGACAAGATCCACGCCCGCAGCACCGGCCCCTACTCGCTCGTGACCCAGCAGCCGCTGGGCGGCAAGGCGCAGTTCGGCGGTCAGCGCTTCGGCGAGATGGAGGTGTGGGCGCTCGAGGCCTACGGCGCCGCCTACACCCTCCAGGAGATGCTCACGATCAAGTCCGACGACACCGTCGGGCGCGTGAAGGCCTACGAGGCGATCGTCAAGGGCGAGAACATCGCCGAGCCGTCCATCCCCGAGTCGTTCAAGGTGCTGCTGAAGGAGATGCAGTCCCTTGCCCTCGACGTGGACGTCCGCTCCGAGGAGGGCGGCGGAGTCGAGATGCGCGACGAGGACGACGACCTCCTGCGCGCGGCCGAGGAGCTGGGCATCGACCTCTCCGGGGTCCGTGCCACGGATGGCGACGCGGCCGACGAGACCGAGGAGAAGGTGGAGGCCGAGGGCGACGGCGGGCAGACCGCCGAGCCGGCGGCCGAGCAGGACAAGGAATACATCGAGACCGACGGGAGCAGCTCCTGATGATCGACATAAACAACTTCGACAAGATTTCGATCGGTCTCGCTTCGTCGAAGCAGATCCGCTCCTGGTCCAGCGGCGAGGTCACCAAGCCGGAGACGATCAACTACCGCACGCTCAAGCCCGAGAAGGACGGTCTCTTCTGCGAGCGCATCTTCGGTCCGACCAAGGACTGGGAGTGCTACTGCGGCAAGTACAAGCGCGTGCGCTACAAGGGCATCGTCTGCGAGCGCTGCGGCGTCGAGGTCACGCGCTCCAAGGTGCGCCGCGAGCGCATGGGCCACGTGGATCTCGCGGCTCCCGTGTCGCACATCTGGTTCTTCAAGGGCGTCCCGTCCCGGATCGGCTACCTGATCGACATGGCTCCCAAGGAGCTCGAGAAGGTCCTGTACTTCGCCGCCTCGATGGTCACCTGGGTCGACGACGAGGCGCGCGAGAAGGACATTTCGGGGCTGGAGAAGGAAGTCACCCGGGTCATCGACGCCTACGACGCGGAGCGCGAGCAGCAGGTGCTCGAGCTGCGCGAGTCCCTGGCGCGCCGGCTCGAGTACCTCAAGACCGGCAGGCAGTCGGGCTTCTCCGATGACGACCACCTCTGGGCCGACGCCCTCGACATCAACATCAAGAAGGTCACCGACGACGATCGCGAGAAGCTCGACAAGGAGCTGACCAAGACCTTCGAGTCCGACATCGCGGACACCGAGGCCTACATAGAGGACGCCGCCGAGCGGATGCGCCAGGTCTGGGAGCTCTTTCAGGAGATGAAGCCCCAGGACGTGGTCACCGACGAGACGCTGTTCCGTGAGCTCAAGGACCGCTTCGGCTCCCCGTACGGCTTCGGCGAGTACTTCCGCGGCGGCATGGGTGCCGAGGCGGTGCGCGACCTGCTCGAGCAGGTCGACCTCGACGCCGAGCAGGAGGTGCTGGAGGAGCAGGTCAAGACGGCCAAGGGGCAGAAGCAGAGCCGCGCCGTCAAGCGCCTGAAGGTGGTCTCGGCGTTCCAGAACTCCGACAACAAGCCTCAGGACATGATCCTCGAGGCGATCCCGGTGATTCCGCCGGAGCTGCGCCCGATGGTGCAGCTCGACGGCGGCCGCTTCGCCACCTCGGACCTCAACGACCTCTACCGGCGGGTGATCAACCGCAACAACCGCCTCAAGCGGCTGCTCGACCTCGGCGCGCCCGAGATCATCGTCAACAACGAGAAGCGGATGCTGCAGGAGGCCGTCGACGCGCTGTTCGACAACGGCCGCCGCGGGCGCCCGGTCACGGGTCCCGGCAACCGCCCCCTGAAGTCGCTGAGCGACATGCTCAAGGGCAAGCAGGGGCGCTTTCGCCAGAACCTGCTCGGCAAGCGCGTCGACTACTCCGGACGCTCGGTGATCGTGGCCGGCCCGGCGCTGCGGCTACACCAGTGCGGCCTGCCGAAGCTGATGGCCCTCGAGCTGTTCAAGCCGTTCATCATGGCCCGGCTCGTCGAGCGCAAGTCGGTGCAGAACATCAAGGCGGCCAAGAAGATGGTCGACTCGATGATCCCCGAGGTCTGGGACGTGCTCGAGGAGGTCATCAAGGACCACCCGGTGCTGCTCAACCGCGCGCCGACGCTGCACCGGCTGGGACTCCAGGCCTTCGAGCCCGTGCTGGTCGAAGGCAAGGCGATCCAGGTGCATCCGCTGGTGTGCCACGCCTTCAACGCCGACTTCGACGGCGACCAGATGGCTGTCCACCTCCCACTGTCCGCCGAGGCGCAGGCCGAGGCGCGTCTGCTCATGCTGTCGTCGAACAACATCCTGTCGCCGGCACACGGGCAGCCGCTCGCCGTGCCCACGCAGGACATGGTGCTGGGCGCCTACTACCTCACCTACGGCCCCGGACCGGAGGAGCTCGAGGAGACCGAGCAGCGGGTGCAGCGCGGCAACTGGGACGAGAGCAAGGAGGGCAAGAAGCGTCCTCACGTCTTCCGCTCGGCCCAGGAGGCAGAGCTCTCGTATGAGCTCGGCATGGTCCAGCTGCACGACCTCGCCGAATACCGGCGGCTGCACGGCCAGGGCCACATCCTGACCACGGTCGGCCGGATCATCTTCAACGAGCGCGTCGAGCGTGCGCTCGAGGAGGTGCTCGCGGAGAAGTACGACCCCGCCACGAGCTACACGTTCGTCAACGAGCCGCTCAAGAAGCGCAACATGGGCACGGTGATCCAGAACCTGGTCGAGCAGCACGGCCCGCACGCCACCGCGCAGGTGCTCGACGCCTTCAAGGACCTCGGCTTCAACTTCGCGAGCCGGGCCGGCATCACCGTCTCCAAGAACGACGTGGTCATCCCGCCGAGCAAGGACGACATCCTCGAGCGCTACGAGGGCGAGGTCGTCGAGATCATCGACCAGTACGACACGGGGCTCATCTCCCAGGAGGAGCGCCACGAGGCCGTCGTCGAGAAGTGGAACGCCGCGACCGACGAGGTCGGCGAGGCGATGCAGAAGAACCTCGACGTCCTGAACCCCATCTTCATGATGGCCAACTCGGGCGCACGTGGCTCCTTCAAGCAGATCCGCCAGCTCGCCGGCATGCGAGGCCTGATGGCCAACCCGAAGGGCGAGATCATCGAGCGCCCGATCAAGGCCAACTTCATGGAAGGCCTGACCGTGCTCGAGTACTTCATCTCGACCCACGGGGCCCGGAAGGGCCTGGCCGACACGGCGCTTCGCACCGCCGACTCGGGCTACCTGACGCGCCGTCTCGTCGACGTGGCCCAGGACGTGATCGTGCGCCAGGAGGACTGCGGCACCAAGGAGATCATCGAGATGCCCCTCCTGGGCGCCGACGGCCAGCCCAACGACAACCTGGTCGGCCGTTTCGCGGGAGCCGAGTTCTCCACCAAGCGGGGACGCAAGCTGCTCGCCAAGGACGATCTCATCACCCAGGCCAACCTCGAGGAGATCGTCGAGGCGGTGGGCGACGACGACGCACCGGTCCCCGTCCGCTCAGTGCTCAAGTGCGAGGCTCCGACGGGCATCTGCCAGCACTGCTACGGCGTGGCTCCGGCCACCGGCAAGCTGGTGGCGATCGGTGACGCGGTGGGCATCATCGCCGCCCAGTCGATCGGCGAGCCCGGCACGCAGCTCACGCTGCGGACCTTCCACACCGGCGGTGTCGCAGGCCTCGACATCACGCAGGGTCTGCCCCGCGTGGTGGAGCTGTTCGAGGCGCGCAAGCCCAAGGGCCTGGCCAAGCTGTCCGAGGTCGAGGGCAAGGCGTCCATCGAGCGGAGCGAGAAGGCGCTCAAGGTCACCGTCACCGACGCGGCCGGCGAGGAGCACGCGTACACATTCCCGGTGCGCACGCGCCTGTTCGTCGACGACGGCCAGAAGATCGACGCCGGCTATCAGCTCAACGAGGGCTCGATCTACCCGCACGAGCTGCTGGAGATCCGCGGGCGCACCGACACCGAGGTCTACCTCGTCCAGGAGGTCCAGCGCGTCTACAAGTCACAGGGCGTGGACATCAAGGACAAGCACATCGAGATCATCGTCAGGCAGATGATGAAGAAGGTCCGCGTGGACCAGAAGGGCGACTCGGCCTACCTGCCGGGAGCGTTCATCGACCGCCACGACCTGGCCAAGGAGAACGCCGCGCTGAAGAAGTCCAAGAAGGAGGAGGCTCAGTTCGAGCCGATCATCCTCGGCATCACCAAGGCATCGCTGGCCACGGACTCGTTCCTTTCGGCGGCTTCCTTCCAGGAGACGACGAAGGTTCTGACGGACGCCGCTTTGGAGGGCAAGACGGATCGTCTGCTGGGCCTGAAGGAGAACGTGATCATCGGCAAGCTGATCCCGGCGGCCACCGGCCTCAAGCGCTACCGGCGCCTGGAGATCGAGCCGACCGAGCCGGTCCGCCGGCACACGCCGGACGAGATCGGGCTGCTCGACGAGGGCGACCTCGCTGCCGAGCTCGGGCTGACCGAGGACGGCGAGCTGGAGGGCTTCGGCTTCGGCGACTCGGGCGGTTCCGGGGGCAACGGCGGCGAGTCCGCTGCTGCGTTCGGCGATGAGCTGGCGGACCTGCCGGCGCCGACGCCGGCTCCGTCTGACGTCGACGATTCGTAGGTTGCGGTTTTCGTAGGTAGGGCCCATGGCGCTGGTCGCCGCGGGTCCTGTCTGCGGTTTGGCTGTACCGACCGGGCGCTCCGCTCGACACGGCTGACCCTCCGGCTACCGCCTTCGGGTAGGCCTCGCTCGCTGCGCACCCGATCGGAACAGCCTCACCGCAGCCACCCGCGGAGGGGCGGCGGCGGTGACCGACGTTGGCCAGCCGCGATCGCTTTCACACGCGGAAGCAGTAGCGGTTCCCCGCCGGCGTATCGGCTCGGTGATAACAAGTCTGGGCGACAGTCGTTCGCCGATAGGCCCCTCCAGTGCCCGGGGCGACCACTCCGCAGCGTGGGAGGATGGGTACGTGCCCTTCGCGCTGCATGAGTACGACGCCGCGTTCAGCCGATTCTTCGGAGAGACCGTGCGCGCGCTCGCGCGTGCACGGAGCCCGCTGCTTAGCCAAATGCAGTTCGTGGAGGCCAGCGGGACGCTCGGCTCTCGCGTGCGCAGCCGGGATGGCATGGACGTGGAGCTCGAGCCCGCCGGGGTAGGGATGGAGGTCACCGGCGACCTCACCGCGGTACGCGCGGGCGACTTCGACGTGCTTTACGGCGAGATCGATAAGGCCGCTGACCAGCTCGCAGAGGGTCTCGTTGGGTCCTTGGTCGAAACCATGAACAAGGTCACCGAGGGCACGGGCAATGTCATCGACGCCGGCGGCCAGGAGGTGAGCTTCGAGCTGATCTACGGGATGCTCGAAAGGATCGATTTCTCGGTCAACGAGAACGGCGAACTCGTCATGCCATCGCTCGTGATGCATCCCGATCAATTGGAGAAGCTCCAGGAGCTCGAACCCCCTACACCCGAGCAGGAGCTCAGGATGGTGGAGCTCAAGCAACGGAAGAGGGAGGAGGCGCTTGCTCGACGACGCCGTCGACGCCTTTCTTGACTCTGTCGGTGAGCGGGCGTTTGACGAGCCGTTCATGGCGATGCTCCGGGCCGAAGGGTTCACCGAGGTGCGTCTCGTTCACGGACAGGTCGAGTTCGGTAAGGACGTCATCGCACAGAGGGACGGTGAGCAGTGGGTGTTCCAGTCAAAGGCCGGCGATCTGAATCTCGCCGGGTTCCGGCCGGTTCGCGACCAGCTTTACGACCTACGGATGAGCGACCTGTCCGCACCCGGATTCGACAAGGACCTTCCGCGCCGCGCGGTGCTTGTCCAGACAGGCCGCATGACGGGACAGGCACCGGTTGCAGCCCAGGAGTACCAGCAGCAGTCCGCCGACCGCGGCGAGACGCCGATACAGTTCTGGAACAAGGACACGCTGTTGGCGAAACTCAGCGGCAACCCCGACGCCGTGCTGCGCGGAAGCATGGACGGGCAGCTGTTCGGCTTGCTCGGCGCCATCGATGACCGAAGTGCAGACATGGAGACGATCGAGACGTTCTCCCGCCGGTGGACCAGCTGGGAGCCGTCGCGTGTCGCAGGACTGGGCGTGATTGAGGCCGCACTTGTCTGCGAGCGCTTGAAGGCGACCGATCGACTCGACCTCGCCTGCCAGGTCGCGCTGTGCGCGGTCCGGGGCGCGTGGGCCGCCGGAGCCGCCAAGCCCGAAGAACCGACGGTCGTCGCCGCTGACTCCGCCGGCCGGCTGTTCGAGACCTACGCCAGGCAGCTGTGGGCGGAGTGCGATGACCGGCTGCTGCGGGAGTTCGGACTCGCCGGCTACAGCGGGTTCGCCTCGTGGGTCACGTACCAGATTAGGTGCCTACGACTCGGGGAGATGATTGCCCTACTGGCGCTACGCGTGCGCGACGAGGACCCGGACTTGGCGCGGGAGATCGCTGCCTGGATCGTACGTTTCGCCGAGGCGCAGCCGGGAATTAGCCGGCCGATCGGCGACCGCTACGCGGTCAGCGCAATCCCGATTTTGGCTCTTCTCATGGACCACCACGCGCCTGCCGCCGAGGACTTGCTTCGCCGGTTGACCGTCTGGGTCTGCGACCGCCACGACAGTGACGAGTTCGGCTTGGCCGCCGTGGATGCCCCGCCGTTTGAGGAGGTCTCGCGCGTACTAGGCGGCCCGTTTGAGCACGTCGGCCTTCAGCCCCGCAGGCAGTCGCAGATCGCGGGCGTCCTCCTCGACGTGGCGGCGACGCTCGACCTTCGCGACGTCTACGCCGACGTCCGGAATGACACCCTCGCCGTTCAGCTGTACCCGTCAGTTCTCCTTGTCGGCGAGGGCTCGGATCAGCTCTTGGTTACCGGCCGCGACAACCGCTGGGACTTCAACCCAGACTTCGCTGAGGCCATCGACGAAGCCACCCCGATCGCGCCCCACCTTGACGACGAGGGGCCCGAACTGATCCTGCCCGACGACCGGTGGTGGGATTTGCTGGCAGTCTCGGCGGCCCTACGCGACCGTCATTTCCCAGGCGCCATCCGTAGCGCGGCCGTCGGCTGAGGCGCTCTCTGCGCGGCGAGCCGAGTCGGTTGCAGCTTCGGTTTGCGCAAGGTGCCGTCGTGGCTCCTTGGGCGGGGCGCTGGTCTGCGTCGGCGACCCCACGCTCGTCGGCCCTGCTGAAGCGCGTCCTATACCTCCCGTCAGTCCGACGGGAGAATCCGCAAGCGAGTGGTGCCGTCGGCGTTCTTGACGAGCAGCAGCCGCTTGCCGGCCAATATCGATCGGGCGCGGATCCGAATCTCGTGCGGGCTCCGCTCGATGGTCTCCACTGCCAAGTCCCCTCGACTCAGCTCTAGAGCGCGCTCGGCGTCGGAGAGCACCTCATCCCGAAGCTGATCCGTTGCGGCCTGTTCGAACCGCTCTTTCAACCAGTCCGCTTCGGCGTAGCCCGTGCGAGCCTTCAGGTAGCTGACGACTTCCTGCATTCCCACGCCCAGCGCTCCTCCACCGAACAGGGTGAGGATCAGCTCGAGACTCGCACCTGAGGCGCCGATGTCAGTGTACTGACGGCGCTCCTCCCACCTTAGTGCGAAGCCTCCCTCCTGCATCACCCACTTGCGGACGTCGTCTGTGATGCCTTCCGAATCGACCCCGCCATCACGGTCGTCGGGAAATACTCGAAACAGAACCACCTCTCTCATCTCGTGGGACCAGCCGTCCACCGTCTGACGGACGGCTACGTCAACGAAATCGGCCTGCATAGGCACTCTCCGACTGACGCTACCGGAGCAGGGTTGCGTGGGTAGTGGCGCGAGTCCATATGAGCGTAGATCGCCCCGTTTGTTCGCCGCAAGACTCGCGGCGCAGACGGTCGGGTGGATGCCACCGCCAAAGATCGCCGTTGACCGGACCCCGTTCATCGGTCCACCCCTTCTGAGAGTCGGGGTTGACTGATCCGTTGGTTCTTCCGATTCGCTGCCAGCTGGCAGCGAATCGGGCAGGCGGCATCATGCCAAGCGCCGAGTGCGGATGCTCGTTGTTGTAGGCCGCTCGCCACTCCTCCCGCTAGGAATCTCGCCTCCGCGAGGTCGGCGATCTCCTCCACGTCGAGCACCTCGTCGCGGAAGCGAGCATTGAGCGACTCCCCCCACGCGTTCTGCCAGGGCGAGCCTGGATCGAATGTAGGCGGTGTCGGTGGACCCGGCCTCACACCACTCGGCCAGCACGCTTGCGGTCAGCTCGGGGCCGTTGTCGGCGCCCAGGTTGGCCGGCGCGCCGCGCTCGGCAACCAGCCGTTCGAGCACCTCGACGGTGCGGTCGGCGTCGATCGTGCCGTCGACCTCCACGGCCAGCGCCTCGCGGATGAACTCGTCGACGACGTTCAGGAACTTGACCTCACGGCCGTCGGCGCTCGCGTCGTGTTGGAAGTCGAGCGCCCAGACGTGGCCCGGACCGGCGGCGCGCAGGCGCTCTGAGCCCGCGGCGGTCGAGACGCGTGCCCGGCGGCGCTTGCGCCTTCGTGCAGGCACGCGAAGCCCCTCCTCGCGCCAGATCCGCTGGATCCGCTTTGCGGTTGCCCTCGAAGCCCTCGCTGACCAGGTGGCCGTGGGCGCGACGGTAGCCCCAGCGGGGGTTCTGACTGAGAGCTTGCGCGGGCGCCGGCGCAGCGCCTCGTCGTCTGAGGCGAGCTTCGGCTGGTGCCGCTGGGTCGATCGGTGCTGTCCGGCGATCTCGCACGCCCGGCGCTCGGAGAGCTGCAGGCGGTCCTGAGCATCAGGACCGCCATGAGCCTCCAGACCAGGCTCACCAGTTTCCTTCGCGATCTCCTTCAGCGCGAGGTTCTCGAGTTCCTTGTCGGCGACGATCCGCTTCAGCTGGCCGTTCTCCTTCTCGAGCTCCTTCAGGCGCTCGGCGTCCTCGGCCTTCATCCCGCCATACTGGGGCCCCCCAGCGATGGAAGGTGACCTCGGAAACCTCGAGGACCTTGGCGACCTCGGCGATCGACTTGCCCTCGCCGAGCATCAACTCGGTTGCTCGGGAGACTGATAAGGGATGCCAAGGAGCGCACGGATCGTCCGCTCAGCCCACTTACTTGGCGCGTCGACTCCACCCGGCACGGTGCGCGTCACGCCGGCTCCGCTCGCAGCCCCATACACCCACGATCAGGTACCTACGGGCTGCGGTTCGCGCGGGAGCTGGAGCCGCGGAGATCTCCGTAAGACGCCCACGAAGAGCGTGACCGGAAGCCATGCTGTGTTGGGTAGTGAGCGATGAAACGGATCTACCTGGATCAGAACAAGTGGATCGACCTGGCTTCCGCCGACAAGGGACTGGCGAAGGGCGCTGCGTTCGATGACGCGTTGGTCTTACTCCGGGCTGCTGTTTCCGCGGGCTCCATTTCTCTCCCGCTATCAAGTGCTCACTACATCGAGACCCACAACCGTCGCCACTGGGAGTCAAGACGGGACCTGGCTGCGACGATGGTCGATTTCTCGCGGATGCATACCATCGCTCCCCCGGATGCGCTTGTACCGGGCCAGGTCGATCGGGCGCTAGACCAGTTCTTCGACACCCGCGCTACTCCTCGGCCGCTTCGGCCGTTCGGTACGGGCGCCTCGCACGCTTTCAATCGGGACATCCCGAGCTATCGGGTGCCGGAGCCGTTGGTTCCGCTGGTTGCTGATCGATGGGGTTTCGAGCGTGGTGCCAACCAGCTTCGGGAGCTGGTGCTACTGGCCGGTTTGCCGCCAGAGGACGAAGCGAAGATCGCCGATTACAAGCCGCTCTCCCATTTACAAGTAGGAGAGCAATACGCACGGGACAAGCAAGCGCTGCGCGAAACGAGGGCGGCAGCCAGCTGGCACAAAGGCGAGCGAGCGAAGCGTGTGGCGAAGGCTCAGGCCTTCACCGACCACCTAGAGGTGATCAACGAGGCACTCGAACTGGCGGGTCTGAGTGCAGATGTTCTTTACTCGGGAGGCATCGAAGGCATGACCAAGTTTCTCGAGGCCGTGCCGACTATATTCGCGTCTTCTGAGCTCGAGCGGCTGCGTCACTCGGCCTCACAAAAGGCTTGGGAGCGCCAAGACTTGAACGACATTAGTGCCCTGTCCGTAGCCACCGTCTATTGCGACATCGTTGTCACCGAGCGTCTCTGGGTAGACGCGGCACAACGAGCGGGGCTCGACAACAGGTTCGGAACCTTTTTTCTTTCCCGCCTGGATCATCTGCCGGCACACGTCATTTGATATCGCTCCAAAGACCTTGCGAGCGGCAGCTTCCTTCCTCCAAGTCCGAAATATCGTCACGGGGGCGCATGCCTGCCTCCCGAGGCCTCGCGGGCCGGGGGCACGTCATACGCGTGAGAGCGGCAGTCGACACTGCCGGTACCGTGAGCACCAGTGCGCATCGCCACCTGGAATGTCAACTCCGTCAAGCAGCGGCTGCCGCGGCTGCTGCCTTGGTTGGACGAGCGGCGGCCGGATGTGGTCTGCCTTCAGGAGACCAAGCTTGCGGACGGGGCGTTCGCCGAGTTGCTCGCCGACGAGCTCGCCGAGCGCGACTATGCCGTCGCGGTTCACGGGGAAGCGGCGTGGAATGGCGTTGCCATCCTCTCGCGGGTCGGGCTCGAGGACGTGGTGCCCGGGTTGCCCGGTGGGCCAGGCTTCCCGCACCCCGAGGCGCGCGCTGTGTCGGCGACGTGTGGCGGGATCCGGGTGGTCTCGGTGTACGTGCCGAACGGGCGCACGCCGGGCTCGGAGCACTACGAGTACAAGCTGGCATGGCTCGCCTCGCTGCGAGACATGATCGCCGCCGGCCCCGAGGCGACCGCCGTTTGTGGCGACATGAACATCGCGCCGGCCGACGAGGATCTATTCGATCCGGACGCCTATGTCGGGCAGACCCACGTGACCGCACCCGAGCGGGCAGCGCTCGCGGAGCTGCAGTCCCTGGGACTACGAGACGTCATGCGCGACCGCTGGCCCGACGAGCGGGTCTTCACCTACTGGGACTACCGGGCGGGGATGTTCCACCAGGATCTCGGGATGCGGATCGACCTGATACTGGCCAGCGAGACGGTCGCCGGGCGAGTGCAGGCGAGCTGGGTCGACCGCCACGCCCGCAAGGGCAGTGGGCCGAGCGATCACGCGCCGGTGATCGTCGACCTGGACGAGGCGCCCGACGGCGACATCGGGCCGGTCGTGCCGCCGCCATCCCGCCCGGTGGTCAAGCGGGGCGCGAAGAAGCTGCCCCAGTCGCCGTAGAGGCCTACGGCTTCGGGCGGTCGCGATCGCGCGACGGCTGTACGCGCTTCGGCTCTCCCGGCATCTTCGGGTAGTCGGGCGGGTAGGGCATGTCGCCGACTCCCTCGGCTTCGTCGCGCTCGTACATGTCAAGCAACGGCTGCAGTGAATGGGCGGCGTCGTCGATTGCGGCGTGGCGGTCGCCCACCCCGGCGAAGCGGGCGGGCATCGTCGCGACCGTGAAGTCCTCCGGCACAACCTCGGCGAGCTCGTCCCACGTGACCGGTGCCGAGACCGGCGCCCCCGGCTTGGGCCGGATGCTGTAGGCCGAGGCGATGGTGCGATCGCGCGCGTTCTGGTTGTAGTCGACGAAGATCCGCTCGCCGCGCTCCTCCTTCCACCAGTTGGTCGTCACCTGGCCCGGCAGTCGCCGCTCGAGCTCACGCCCGAAGGCGATCGCGGCATGACGGACGTCGGTGAACGTCCAGCGCGGCTCGATCCGCACGTAGATGTGCACGCCGCGCCCGCCCGAGGTCTTCGGGAAGCCGGCATAGCCGAGCTCGTCGAGAAGCACGCGTGCCTCGGCGGCGACGCGCACGGCGTCGGCGAAGTCGGTGCCGGGCTGCGGGTCGAGGTCCAGTCGCAGCTCGTCCGGGTGGTCGACGTCCTCGCGACGGACCGGCCACGGATGAAACGTGATCGTGCCCATGTGGGCCGCCCAGCCGACGACGGCCACCTCCGTGGGACAGATCTCGTCCGCATGCCGGCCCGACGGGAACTCGATCCGCGCCGTCTCCACGTAGTCGGGAGCTCCACGCGGGATGCGCTTCTGGAAGAAGGCGTCGCCGCCGCCCTTCTCGCGCGTCGAGAGGACGATGCCCGGGTGCACGCCCTTCGGCCAGCGCTCGAGCGTGGTCGGCCGCCGCTCGAGGGCGCGCATGATGCCCTCGCCGACCGCCAGGTAGTACTTCGCGATGTCGAGTTTCGTGATGGCGCCTGAGCGCTCCGACTCCGGGAAGATCACGCGATCGGGGCTGGACACCCGCAGATCGCGCCCGCCCGCTTCGATGATCGTTGCCTCGGCGGCGGCCATGCGTGAGTTCTACGGCAACGACGCTCGGCGCACACCCGCGCAGCCAAGCCCTCCAGCGGCACCTGTCGTGGTCACGCCTCTACCCGGGCTGCGCGGCGAGCGGGTGCCGCCATCGCAGACCGGGAAAGCGGGCGAAGCCCCGATCCGCCGTGATCAACTCGCTGCCAGACTCGACCGCCACCGCAGCGAGCCATGCGTCCGGAACGAGATCGCCCTTGGCGCCTGCTTCCTTGCAGAGCCGGGTGAAGATCGCCCAGTGCCGTGTCCCCGGCTCCACTCGGAGCACGGTCGGCCGGTCGAGGAGGGCCTCGGCGAACTCGAGCGCACCGCTCGTCGGAGCCGGCGTGCGAAAAACGCGCGGATTGGTCACGATCCGAACCATCCCGCTGAGGACGACGCCAGTCACCCCGCAGGGCTCGTCTGCCTCCACCGCCCGGTGCAGCCAGCGCGCGTAGAGCGCGTGGTCCGGCGCCTCCTCCCGGTACGCGTGGACGAGGACGTTGACATCGAGGAGGATCAACGCCGCCGCTCAAGCGACACGTCCTCATCGAGCAACGCACGCAGCGATGCGTTGTCTTCGAGGTCCACACCGGGCATGAGCCCGCCTTCGCCTCGGAAGGTCGGCAGCTCCACAGGGTCCTGAGACCCCTCCGGTCGCCTCCGGGCCAACGACTCGCGTAGCGCGTCCTCGACGGCTGCCGTCAGCGTCCTCCCCTCACGAGCCGCGCTCGCCTTGACCTCTCTCAGCAGCTCGCCATCGATGTTCAGAGTGGTACGCACGCATAAAAACATATCGTTTCCGCATCTATGTGTCGGGCCGTCGGTCAGTCGATCGAGTGCCTTCTAGAGGCTCGCGTTCCGCGCCGGCCCCGGCGATGGTCGAGCAGGCGAAGAAGCAGCGTCTTCCGTCGGCGCCGATCGAGGACTACGGTGAGTCCGTGGCCGGCTGGGACGACGTCCGTCGCATCGCTCTTGGGCTGCCGGAGGCCGGCGAACAAGCGTCGCGTGGGCTCGCCACGTGGCGTGTGCGCGACAAGGCGTTCGTCTGGGAGCGGCCGCTTCGACCGGCGGACGTCCGCGCCCTCGGCGAGGAGGCGCCGGACGGCGCGATTCTCGGTGCGCGAGTAGAGCACCTGGGCGCCAAGGAGGCGCTTCTCGCTGATGACCCGGACGTCTTCTTCACGACCCCACACTTCGAGGGTTACCCGGCAGTCTTGGTCCGCCTCGAGGCGATCACGGTAAGCGACCTCGAAGAGGTGATCGTCGAGGCGTGGCTGGCCCGCGCCCCCAAGCGAATGGCCCAGGACTATGCCGACAGATTCTTGTGAGCCGCGCTCGTCACGCGTGAGAACGGGAGGTCAGGTGGGACCGCACGCTGCTTGCAGTGGATCAGCCGACACCGCCCGCCCGTCGAAAGGTCAGCGAGGGCCGCTCCCCCGCAGACTTCGAGCGGGCACGGGTGCCTCAGTGGCATGCACCTTCCGCGCTCGGTCCTCTTGGCGACAGGACTCGTCTTCCTCCAGGCCGCCCCGGCGAAGAGCGCAAGCGAACCGATGCCCTTATTTCAGGTGGAGGCGTTCGCGAGTGACACGGTCGGCACGGCTTATGCTCGGTTCAGTCGATGCCGGCCGAGGAGGTCACTTCATGGCGGAGGTCGTGTTTCAGGGTGTGTGGGTTCGCGTTGCCCAAGGCGGCCCGCCGGTGCGGCTCGCTGAGCCATCCGCCACGGTTTTCGAGGAGCCGCTTCAGGTCGTGGTGCTCGAGGAGCAAGACGGGGAGCGCGTGCTCCCGATCTGGATGGGGCGCGCCGATGCGTTCGCGCTTCTGAGGCACCAGCGGGGCATGGCGGAGCGTCGTCCTATCGCGCCCGCGGTGATGGCCGGGCTGTTGGACGCGACGGGCGCCCAAGTCGATCACGTCGTGATCAACAGTTTTCGCGAGAACGTGTACAGGGCGGCGATCCATCTCCAGATTGAGGGCGACTCGGCGAAGGTCGAGGCGCGGGTAAGTGACGCGCTGAACCTCGCTGTTCGCGCCGGGGCGCCGATTCTCGTCGCCGAGGAGGTTCTGGGGGAGGTGGGCTTTCCGGAAAGCCAGCTGCCTGAGCGTCTCGAGGAATTGCTGCGCGCGGGGCTCGATCCGCGGCTCGAACCCGGTGACTGGCAGCCACTCGTACCTGACCTGATCAAAGAGCTCAAGGACTCAGCAGCCGCCTGACCGACGCGCGACCGGAGGTTCGTTCGCGGTGCGCGCTGCGCAGCATGCTCCCCTCCTCGTCGAAATGGGACAGCGCAGGGACGTCCGAAGGAGAGTGTTCCCTCGTGTGCTCAACGATCGCGAGAAGCTTGCGAGGGCTTCGCGGGGAGTGAGCGGGCGTACGCGACGCCGCGCGTGACCCATGGTGCGAGCTGGGCGCTTGGTTCGCAGGCCCTCCGGCTCGACTCGGAGCCAGCCGTGCATTTCGCGGCCCCGCATCTCGAATGGTCGAGCATGCGGCTTCGCAAGAAGCGCGTTGGTGTCCTCGGGGTCTATGCGCACCATCAGCCCGCCCTGGCCGCTGGCCGCGACGGACATGTTCCCGCCGACCAGAAAGGCCAGGCCGCCGAACATCTTCTTCTCGGTGACATCGGCTTCGCTGGAGACCAGCTCGCGGATCCGATTAGCGAGGTCTTCGTCGTACGGCATGGCGACTACATGGTCGCCCAGGCGCAAGGGTGGCGCAAGAGCGACCGCTCCATCGCAGGCAAGGGCGCGATCCCCGCGTCAGCGGCAGACGCCCCGGTCACTTCGACATAGGAGCAGGCTCGAGAGGGCCGGCTTTCGGTACGACGGAGAGGCACTGCAGGACGGCGAGGTCATCTGGCGCTTCTCGCTCGCCCGCTCGGCCCGTCCTTAGACTGGATCCGGATACTCCTGGCCCTCGGCAGTGAGCCCGTGAGAGAGTGCCCTACATGACGAGCACGCTCCGGGTCGTCGATCGAGGCCGGCTGATCACCTTCTCGTTCGAGGACCTCATGAAGTACCACGGCCCCGGGTCGCCGGGCGGCGTGGCTAACGGCTTCAAGGTCCTCGAGCGCGCCTTCCCGCTGCTCGACCCCGACGGTCCGTGCGAGCGCCGTGAGATCGTCGTGGAGACCGCATTCGGTGGCCCCGGCGCGCGCGACGCCTTCGAGATGGTCGCGCGCGCGGTCACGGGCGATCGGTTCCGGGTCGACGCCGCGCTCGCACGTCCCGAGCGCGGCCGGACGCTGGAGCGCTTCGTGTTCCGGCTGGGCTACCGCGAGCGCAGCGCGACGCTCGCTCTGCGCGAGGGGTTCGTGACCGACGAGTTCATCGACCTTGCACGGGCTGAGGACCGCACCGAGGAACAGGAGCGGCGCCTGGACGCCCTCAAGAGCGAGATGGCCGAGCGCGTGATGGGCCAACCGGCCAGCGAGGTCTACGACGTGGACGCCTAGCCCAGGACGAGCACGGCGGCACAGAGGTGCGCCCCGGCCGCCGCGACTTCGCGCCGGCACGGGTGTCTCAGTGCCATGCACCTTCCACGCTCGGTCCTCTTGGCTACAGGATTCGTTTTCCTCCAGGCCGCCCCCGCCCTCGCCGCCGGCGGCTTCATGAGCGTCCAGGATTTCCAGTTCGCCCCCGAGTCGGTGCAGGTGGAGCCGGGGGAGACGGTCGACTTCAACTTCGAGGGTCCGACCGTGCACACGGCGACATTGCGCTCGGGTCAGACCGATCGCTACAACTCGGGTTTCGTGGGCGCGGGTCAGACGCAGACCCACCGCTTCAGATATCCGGGTCTCTTCCGGCTCTACTGCATCCCGCATCCGGAGATGACGGCGCGGGTGCGGGTCGGGACACCGGAGACCGTCAGGCCGCGGATCACAGATCTCCAAGCCGTTCCCGGTGACGCGAGGGTGCGGTTGACCTTCCGCCTCTCCGAGCGTGCGGTGGTGACCATCACCGCCGGTCAGAGGCAGCGGCGCCGGGTGTTCGCCGGCGGCAGGCGGGCGATCACCGTCACGGGGATACCTCGCGGGCGGCGCACCACGACCCTCGAGGCCCGAGATGGCTGGGGCAACAAGAGCCGGATATTGCGGCGGTCATTCAGGATCCGCTGAGTGCCGGAGTCCTGGATGTCTTATAGGATGGCTTGGATGGACCACGTACCGGCGGTCTGGAGAGTCGCTCCCGGAGCGGCCAGAGAGAAACTCGAGGATGTGCTCGGCCGGCTGGCGGAGCGGCTTCAGATCGATACCCCGGAGATCAGCAGCGACTATGTATTCCTGCCGGCGGAGTATCCGCGCGTCGCGCAGGCCCTCGACGAGGTTGAGCCCGGCTGGCGTGACGAGTCGCTGCTCCTCCCGCCCGAGCCGTAACCGCGGCCAGATCGCCGGAGATCTCTTCCGGACACTCGTCCGGGTGCAGCGTTGATGCGCAACTCAGCCGTGTTTGAAGAGCCGCAGCCCGGATACTCAAGATTCTCGATAACCGAACGGAGGTTTCCTCATGGCTAGCAGCGCAGCTGCCCGATCGGGCGCTACCGGTACCGACGCCAAGACCCCGGCGCAAATCTACTCACTCGTCTTCGGCGCGACCCTTCTCCTCGCCGGTATCGCCGGCTTCTTCGTGAACTCGGAGTTCGGTGGTCTCGGCACGAACGTCCAGGGCGATGACCTCATCCTCTTCGAGGTGAATGGCTGGCACAACATCGTCCACCTCGCCTCCGGGCTGCTGGGCCTGGCGCTCTCGCGCTCCGCGGCGGGCGGGTTCGCCTTCGCTCTCGGCTTCGGCCTGACGTACGCACTCGTGACGGTCTGGGGACTGATCACAGGGGACAACATCCTCTTCGGCCTGGCTCCGGTGAACGGGGCAGACAACATTCTCCACGCCGCCATCGCCGCGGCGGGGATCCTGGCGGCGCTCGCGTCCCGGGCGCGCGGCAGGGCCTGACCCCAGGGCCACGCCCGCTCTCTTGGGCCCGGCGGCTCGCGCAAGCGGGCTGCCGGGGCCAACGCTGCGCCGGCCCGACGTCGGGAGCATCTCAGCGTGAGAGGCCGCGCTCGCTGAGAGGTCCGATCGTTCGGCGTCCCACGTCAATCCGGAGCGGGGCGGGCACACTGCTGCCAGCGGCGTTTGGGCCGAGGTCGCGAGCGGGTTCCATCAGGCGCGACGCCGGTGCTCCTCCGCCCATTGCAGCAGCTGCTCGACGTGTTCGTCAGACATGCCCGTGGCAGGCTCCGTCCTCACGAGCAGGGTGGGGGCGTCACGCTCGGCGGCCCAGCGCTCGCAGCGCTCGTCGAGGTTGTCGTCGATCCACGCGGCCGCGCGGGTGCCGGCGTACTGCTCGATGGCTTCGAGCTTCCAGTGGGCCGAGCCGAACACCGCCTGTTCGCCGAAGGTCAGCGAGGGCAGCTCCTTGAACGGAAGCTCGAGGATCAGCGGTAGGTACTCGTTCGCCTTCTCCTCCCACCCCGTGGCCCACACCAGCTCGAAGTGCTCTTCGAGGCGGCGCAGGCGCTCGCCGCAGTCGGTCGCAATGCAGTGCAGGATCCCGTCGACCGAGTGAAAGGCGCCGGGAAAGTCGCCGCCGGGGGCGAAGCCGAACAGGCTGATCACCCCGTCGACGTCGACGAAGAGCACCGGCTTGTCCGTTGCGATTGTCACGAAGGTGCGGTAACGCCGTTACATGGGTATGACTACTGTGGCCAGGGCGTCGCTATCTATTTATGCACGCAGGCTCTCGGACCGATAGGCCGAATAGCGACGGGGGGCCGGTAGGGCAGCCCCCGCTTCTCTTCTATGACCATTGAGATAGGCATACTGCTGGCGCTTTTCTGCGCCCTCACCACCAACCTGGGCTTCCTCCTGAAGCACCGCGGCGCATGCGCGGCACCAGACGTGGACCTGCGTCACCCGCTCACGAGCGGCGCCGGGCTGTTTCGCTCGAAGTGGTTCGCGATCGGGATGGCCGTAGCCCTCGGCGCCTGGATCTTCCACGTCGCGGCACTCGCGCTCGCCCCGCTCTCGCTCGTCCAGGCCGTGATCTCCGGCGGGCTTGTCTTCCTCACGGTTCTCGCGGACCGCTTCTTCGGCTGCAACGTCGGGGCCCGGCAGTGGGCCGGAGTCGGCCTTACCGCGCTCGGGCTCACCATGCTCGCGGCCACGCTGCCCCACGGCGGCGACGCCAGCTCGGGCTACTCGGTCCCTGGCATGATCGCCTTCGAGTCGGGACTGCTGGTCGTTGGCGCTCTGCTGGTTCTCTCTCCGCGCTTCGGCGTCCCCCACCAGCACCACGGCGTGCTCCTGGGCGCGGCCGCCGGCATCCTCTTCGGAGTCTCCGACGTCGCCATCAAGGCTCTCACCGGCAGCGTGGGCAGCGAAGGTCTCTTCGGCCTCGCTTCGCCTTGGCTGCTCACATGCATCCTCGGCTCCATCATCGCCTTCTACGCCTCTGCGAAGGGTCTTCAGCAGGGCGAGGCCGTGCCGGTGATCACCATCACCAGCGCCGCAGCCAACGTCTCGGCGATAACCGGCGGATTCGTCGTCTTCGGTGACCCAATGCCCGCCGACGCCCTGGGAATCGTGATCCAGAGCCTCGCCTTCGTGCTCGTCATCGTCGCCGCGACGCTCACGCCGGCGCCGTTGCGGGCAGCCGCTGCCCGGGCCTAGAGCGCTTGCGCTGCTAGCATCCCGCGCCGCATGCCAAGCATCAACCAGCTCGTGAGGAAGGGACGCAAGTCCCCCAAGAAGAAGGTGGCCACCCCGGGACTGAAGTCCGGGCAGGGGCGCAAGAAGCGCACCGCCGCTCCCCAGCGGCGCGGTGTGTGCACCCGCGTTTACACGGTCACCCCCAAGAAGCCCAACTCGGCGCTGCGCAAGGTCGCGCGAGTCCGGCTCACAAACGGGATGGAGGTCACCTCCTACATTCCGGGCGAGGGGCACAATCTGCAGGAGCACTCGGTGGTCCTCGTCCGTGGCGGCCGCGTCAAGGACCTGCCGGGCGTGCGCTACAAGGTCGTGCGCGGGACGCTCGACGCCGCCGGCGTCAGTGACCGCAAGAAGGGCCGTTCGCAGTACGGCGTGAAGGCCCGCTAGCTCATGCCACGCCGCGCAGCAGCGGGGGCACGCCCGATCGACTCCGATGCCATCCACGGCTCAAAGCTCGTGCAGCAGCTGATCAACAAGGTGATGGTCGACGGCAAGAAGTCCACCGCCGAGAAGATCGTCTACGACGCTCTCGACATCGTCGCTCGTAAGACCAACGAGGAGGCCGTAGTGGCCCTCGAGACTTCCATCAAGACCCTCACCCCGGTGCTCGAGGTTCGCTCGCGCCGAGTCGGCGGCGCCACCTACCAGGTGCCCGTCGAGGTCCCCCCGCCCCGGGCCCGCACCCTCGCGGTGCGCTGGCTCGTGGAGTTCTCGCGCCGCCGCCGCGAGAAGTCGATGTCAGAGCGCCTGGCGAATGAGCTGCTCGACGCCCAGTCCCAGCAGGGCCTGGCCTACAAGCGCAAGGACGACATCTACCGCATGGCTCAGGCGAACAAGGCGTTCGCGCACTACCGCTGGTAGGCGGGCCCCGCTGACCGCTCAGCCCGAGCCCCGGGCCAGGCCCAGGGCTCCCGCGGTCGCGCAGAGCGCCGCGCCGACGCACTCCAGGTACAGGCCGGCGCTGGCGCCCGCCCGCGCGTCCTCGTATCGCAGGCCCACGAGGCCTGTCTCGCTCGCGGCGGGGATGTCGCGGGCCACGACGATGCCCACCACGATCATCGCAACTGCGATCAGGGCAAGCGATGCCGGGCGGCTCGAGCCACGGCCTGCGCCGAACGCCATCACCACCGCCACGATCCCCAGCAGGATCAGCGCCCCGCCGTGCTGCTCGAAGCCGCTGACGCTGCAGGCATCGCGCACGTCGGTGCCGGCGAGCTCCTCGCAGGTACCCATGTCCACGTCGATGGTGACGACAGTGGAGAGCTCGGCGGCCATCAGCAGGATCCCGCCGAGTGCGCCCAGCGCCAGCACGAGCAAGGCCAGGGGCCCCGCCCGCCGCACCGGTACCCGGGCGTGGGCCACGGGGGTCTGGGACGCCTCCATTGGCGGCGCAGCCTATCTCTACCCCGGGGCTTCGTCGGGCCGTCGATTTACAGGGCCAACTGCTACCATCGACCGTTCGCTCCGGGCGCGGAACTTCGCGCCTCGGCGGCACTCGCTCATGTCTATGGAGACCACGAAGACCTAGAGCAACCGGGCGAGACTCCTCCCTAGCTCGTGGCCCGGAAGGGCCTTTTTTCTGCCCCAAGCCCCAACTCAGGAAGCAAGATGCCACGCAAGGTTTCACTAGAGAAGACGCGCAACATCGGGATCATGGCCCACATCGATGCGGGCAAGACGACGACGACCGAGCGCATCCTCTTCTACACGGGCCGCACCCACAAGATGGGCGAGGTCCACGAGGGCGCCGCGGTCATGGACTGGATGGAGCAGGAGCAGGAGCGGGGCATCACGATCACCTCGGCCGCCACCACCGCTTCCTGGAACGACCACCGCATCAACATCATCGACACCCCCGGCCACGTGGACTTCACGGTCGAGGTGGAGCGCTCCCTGCGCGTGCTCGACGGCGCGATCGCGCTGTTCGACTCCGTCGCCGGCGTGGAGCCGCAGTCCGAGACGGTCTGGCGCCAGGCCGACAAGTACCGCGTGCCGCGCATCGCCTACATCAACAAGATGGACCGCATCGGCGCGGACTTCGACGGCTCGGTCCAGACGATGAAGGACCGCCTGGGCGCCGACGGCAAGACCGAGGGCGCCGGCAACGCGATCCCGGTCCAGCTGCCGATCGGCGCGGAGGGCGGCTTCAAGGGCATCGTCGACCTCGTGACCATGAAGGCCGTCGTCTACCACGACGACCTCGGCCAGGAGTGGGGCGTCGAGGACATCCCGGCTCACATGCAGGACGCCGCCACCGAGGCGCGCACACAGCTCGTCGAGGCGCTGGCCGACTACGACGAGCAGCTCATGGAGGACTACCTCGAGGACAGGCCGATCGAGGCCGACCGCCTGCGCGAGGACATCCGCAAGGCCACGCTCGACATCTCGATCTTCCCCGTCATGTGCGGGTCGTCCTTCAAGAACAAGGGCGTGCAGCCGCTGCTCGACGCCGTCGTCGACTATCTGCCCAGCCCGCTGGACGTGCCCCCGATGGAGGGGCTCGAGCCCGCCGCCAAGGGCTCGGACAACGGCTCCGAGGTCTCGGCCATCCGCGAGCCCTCGGACGACGCATCGTTCTCGGCACTCGCCTTCAAAGTCATGTCCGATCCGTTCGTCGGCAAGCTGACCTACTTCCGTGTCTACTCCGGGTCGATCGACGCCGGCGGGCGCATCCTCAACTCGAGCAGCGGCCGCACGGAGCGCATCGGGCGCATCCTGCAGATGCACGCCAACCACCGTGAGGAGGAGGAGACGCTCTACGCGGGCGACATCGCGGCCGGGGTGGGCCTCAAGCAGACCTCCACCGGCGACACCCTCTGCTCGCCCGATGCGCCGATTCGGCTGGAGACCATCACCTTCCCGGACCCCGTGGTCCACGTCTCGATCGAGCCGAAGACCAAGGCGGATCAGGAGAAGATGGGCGTAGCCCTCGGCCGCCTCGGGGAGGAAGACCCCACCTTCCACATCCGTACCGACGAGGAGACCGGCCAGACCGTGATCTCCGGCATGGGTGAGCTGCACCTCGAGGTGATCGTTGACCGCATGCGGCGCGAGTTCAACGTCGAAGCCGGCGTCGGCCGCCCGCAGGTGGCCTACCGCGAGACCGTGCGTGGCGAGGCCACCAAGGTCGAGGGCAAGTTCATTCGCCAGACCGGTGGCTCGGGTCAGTACGGCGTGGTCTACATCAACATGGAGCCGGCACCCGGTGAAGGGTTCGAGTTCGTGAACAAGATCAAGGGCGGCTCGATCCCCTCGGAGTTCATACCCGCCGTGGGCAAGGGCATCGAGGAGGCGCTCGAGTCGGGCGTCAAAGCGGGCTTCCCCATGGTCGACGTGCGCGTGACCCTCACCGACGGCAAGTACCACGACACGGACTCTTCGGAGATCGCCTTCAAGGTGGCCGGCTCGCTGGCCGCCAAAGAGGCCGCGAGGCGCGCCAAGCCGGTGCTCCTCGAGCCGATCATGGCCGTCGAGGTGACCACCCCCGAGGACTACGTCGGCACCGTCATCGGCGACCTTTCCAGTCGCCGCGGACGGGTGGAGACCCAGGAGCCGCGCGGCAACGCGATCGCCGTTCAGGCAAGCGTCCCGCTGTCGTCCATGTTCGGATACGCCACCGACCTGCGGTCCAACACCCAGGGCCGGGCCAACTACTCGATGCAGTTCGATCGGTACGAAGAGGTTCCGGGCAGCATCGCCGAGGAGATCGTGGAGCACCGCACCGGCGAGTCGCCGAACGGATCCGGGAACTGACCGGCAAGGAAATGCGGAAGGTTTGGCCTCCCTGCCAAATCTTCCGAAACGAGTATATTTCGGAGGTTCGCCTTCGCCCAGCGCGACAGGCCCGGCCTCAAAGAAGTTTCTGAAAGGAGCAGTCCCAGTGGCGAAGGAGAAGTTCGAGCGCGACAAGCCGCACTGCAACGTCGGCACCATCGGTCACATCGACCATGGCAAGACCACCCTGACGGCGGCGATCACGAATGTCCTGGCCGAGTCTCAGGGGGGCGAGGCCAAGAGCTTCGCGGAGATCGACAACGCTCCCGAGGAGAAGGAGCGCGGCATCACGATCGCGACCTCCCACGTCGAGTATCAGACCGACGCGCGCCACTACGCGCATGTGGACTGCCCCGGCCACGCCGACTACATCAAGAACATGATCACCGGCGCCGCCCAGATGGACGGCGCGATCCTGGTGGTCTCGGCGGCTGACGGCCCGATGCCTCAGACGCGCGAGCACATCCTGCTCGCCCGCCAGGTCGGCGTGCCCTACATCGTGGTCTTTTTGAACAAGGTCGACATGGTGGACGACGAGGAGCTGCTCGAGCTGGTCGAGGTCGAGGTCCGCGAGCTGCTCTCCGAGTACGACTTCCCCGGCGACGACGTGCCCGTGATCCTGGGCTCTGCCCTGAAGGCGCTCGAGGGCGAGGAGGAGTACAGGCAGAAGATCCTCGAGCTCGCCGAGGCGCTGGACTCCTACATCCCGCAGCCCGAGCGCCCGCTGGACAGGCCGTTCCTGATGCCGGTCGAGGACGTGTTCTCGATCACCGGTCGTGGCACGGTCGCCACCGGTCGTATCGAGCAGGGCATCGTCAAGACGGGCGACACGGTCGAGATCGTCGGCATCCACGAGCAGACGAGCCAGACGGTGATCACCGGGGTCGAGATGTTCCGCAAGATCCTCGACGAGGGCCAGGCCGGCGACAACGTCGGCTGCCTGCTCCGTGGCACCAAGCGCGAGGAGATCGAGCGTGGGCAGGTGCTGTGCAAGCCGGGTTCGATCACGCCGCACAAGAAGTTCAAGGCGCAGGTGTACTGCCTGAAGAAGGAGGAGGGTGGCCGTCACACTCCGTTCTTCAACGGGTATCGTCCGCAGTTCTACTTCCGCACCACCGACGTGACCGGCGTCGCCAACCTCCCGGAGGGTGTCGAGATGGTCATGCCCGGCGACAACGTCGAGATGACGGTCGAGCTGATCCAGCCGATCGCCATGGACGAGGGCCTGCGCTTCGCGATCCGCGAGGGCGGCCGGACCGTGGGCTCGGGGGTGGTATCCGAAGTCGTCGAGTAGAAAGCTCCGGTGCTCACCGGATCGACGAGCCGGCTGCGCTCCTCGCCTGGGGGCGGGTCTTTACGGGCCCGCCCCCGTCTCTGTCTCTAAGCACCAAAGCAAATGGCAACTCTTACTCAGAACAAGATCCGGATCCGGCTCAAGGCCTACGACCACTCGGCGATCGAGACGGCGGCCCGCGAGATCGTGGAGACGGCCCAGCGCACCGGCGCGAGCGTCGCCGGTCCCGTGCCCCTGCCCACGGAGAAGAACGTGTACTGCGTGATCCGCGGGCCGTTCAAGGACAAGGACTCCCGGGAGCATTTCGAGATCCGGACGCACAAGCGCCTGATCGACATCCTTCAGCCGACCCCCAAGACCGTCGACTCGCTTCAGCGGCTCGACCATCTTCCGGCTGGAGTTGACATTCAGATACAGCTGATCTGATGGCCGCACTGCTGGGACGCAAGCTGGGCATGACGCAGATCTTCGACTCAGAGGACGGGCACGTGGAGCGCGTGACCGTGCTCGAGGCCGGGCCCTGCTGGGTCACCGGCATCCGCAGCGAGGAGCGCGACGGCTACAACTCCTTGCAGCTCGGCTTCGGGGAGATCCGCGAGAAGCGCCTGACCAAGGGCCAGCTCGGCCACCTGGCGGTAGCCGATGCTCCGCCGCTGCGCCGCCTCGCGGAGTTCCGCGACGAGGCCGGCGAGCACCTCGTGGGCGACCAGCTCAAGGTGGGCGATGTGTTCCAGAAGGGCCAGACGGTGAAGATCGCCGGCACCTCGAAGGGCAAGGGCTTCCAGGGCACCGTCAAGCGCCACAACTTCAGCCGCGGGCCGATGTCCCACGGTTCGCACAACAAGCGTGCTCCGGGCTCGATCGGCGCCTCGGCAACGCCTTCGCGCGTACTGAAAGGCATCCGTGGGCCGGGCCAGATGGGCAACAAGCGCGTCACGCAGCGCGGGCTCGAGATCGTCGACGTGCGGCC
This sequence comes from Thermoleophilaceae bacterium, assembly GCA_030447725.1. Lineage (GTDB taxonomy): Bacteria > Actinomycetota > Thermoleophilia > Solirubrobacterales > Thermoleophilaceae > JAAYBF01. Next base: position 194,604 of record JAUJOQ010000005.1, on the reverse strand, counting down.
GGAGGAGAACCTCCTGCTCGTGCGCGGCTCGGTGCCGGGACCCACCGGCGGCATCGTCGAGATCAGGACGGAGGGCTAGGCGTGGCCACTCCGCAGGCTCCGTACATCGGCTCGAAGACCGGCAACGTCGACCTCGACGAGGCCGTCTTCGGTGAGGCCTTCCACGAGCCGCTCGTGCACCGTGCGGTGGTGGCCGAGCTGAACGCCCGCCGTCGCGGCACAGCCTCCACGCTCACCCGCGGGCAGGTCGCGATGACCGGCGCCAAGGCGTGGCGCCAGAAGGGCACCGGACGAGCCCGGGCCGGCGCCCTTTCGAGCCCGCAGCGCACCGGCGGCGGCATCGCCTTCGGGCCGAAGCCGCGCGGGTACACGGTCAAGCTCAACCGCAAGGAGCGCCGGCGGGCCATGCGCGCCGCGCTGTCGGTGCACGTCGACCGGGGCTCGCTTGGCGTGCTCGACACCGACGCCTTCACCGGCCCCTCCACCAAGCAGGCCTTCGAGATCCTTTCGGGCTTCGGCGACGGCGGCCGCGCGCTCATGGTGCTGGTGGATGGCGAGGAGAACGCCGCCCTTTCCTTTCGCAACCTGGAGGGCGTCACCGTCCTGCGCGCCCGCGAAGTCGGCGTAGCCGACGTGATCGGAGCTGCGCGGCTGGTGGCCTCACCGGCCGCCCTCGAGCAGCTCACCAAGGCTGCCGTGGCGCCCGCCGGCCGGGGCGCCACCGCCGAGGAGGGCTCGTGAACGCCCGCAGCGTGATCATCCGGCCTGTCATATCCGAGAAGAGCTATGCGCTTCTCGCGGCCAACAAGTACACGTTCCGCGTTCACGACCGCGCCAGCAAGACCCAGGTCCGCCAGGCGATCGAAGAGATCTTTGGCGTGCGGGTGCTCGGCGTGCGGACCCAGAACGTGAAGCCCAAGCCCAAGCGGCGTGGGTACTCGGTGGGCAAGCGGCGGCAGTGGAAGAAGGCCGTCGTCACGCTCCACGCCGACGACTCGATTGAGCTCTTCGAAGGACAGGGGACGGAGATCTAGCCATGGCTATCCGCAAGCACATGCCGACCAGCCCGGGGCGCCGCTTCGCGACCTACTCCGACCACGCGGAGGTCACCAAGAAGGAGCCCGAGAAGTCGCTGCTGGAGGGCCTGAAGAAGTCCGGCGGGCGAAACGTCAACGGCCGCGTGACCTCGCGCCATCGCGGCGGCGGCGCAAAGCGCCAGTACCGGAAGGTCGACTTCAAGCGGCGCAAGGATGGCATTCCGGCGACCGTGGCCGGGATCGAGTACGACCCCAACCGCACCGCATACATCGCGCTCATCCACTACGCCGACGGCGCCAAGGCCTACATCCTGGCTCCCGCGCGGCTGCAGGTCGGCGACGTCGTGCAGTCCGGCGAGGGTGCGGAGGTCCGCGCGGGCAGCTGCTTGCCGCTGTCGGCCATCCCGACCGGCACCACCGTGCACAACGTCGAGTTGGCCCCGGGCCGCGGCGGCCAGATGGGCCGCTCCGCCGGTACCTCGATCCAGGTCGTGGCCAAGGAGGGCGACTACGCCACCCTGCGCCTGCCCTCGGGCGAGATGCGCATGGTCCGGGCCGAATGCCGCGCCTCCATCGGTGCCATCGGCAACGCCGAGCACCAGAACGTCGTGCTGGGCAAGGCCGGCCGCTCGCGCCACAAGGGCCGTCGCCCCCAGACCCGCGGCACGGCGATGAATCCCGTCGATCATCCGCACGGCGGCGGTGAGGGGTCGACCACGCCCGGCCGCCACCCGGTCACGCCCTGGGGCGTGCCGACTCTCGGCTATCGCACCCGCAAGAAGAACAAGAAGTCCGACCAATACATCGTCCGTGGCCGTCGCCGCGGCAAGAAGGGTGGCCGCTAGACATGAGTCGTTCCTCCAAGAAGGGCCCGTGGGTCGAGGATCGCCTGATGGGCCGCATCGAGGCGATGAACGAGTCGGGCACCAAGCAGATGGTCAAGACCTGGTCGCGGACCTCCACGATCTTCCCCGAGATGGTGGGTCACACGATCGCCGTCCACGACGGTCGCAAGCACGTGCCGGTCTTCGTCTCGGAGTCGATGGTCGGGCACAAGCTCGGCGAGTTCGCGCCCACCCGCATGTTCCGTGGACACGCCGGCGGCGACAAGGTGAGGATGCGCTGATGGCCGAGGAGACCAAGTACGCGGAGATGACGGTCGAGGAGCTCAAGGGCGAGCTCGAGAAGCGCGATCTGCCCAAGAGCGGCAACAAGGACGAGCTGATCACCCGCCTCGAGGACGACGACACCGCCCAGGGCGGCACCGCGCCCGAGGACGAGGCGCCGGACGAACCCGCCCCGACGGCGGAGAAGAAGCCGGCACGTCGCCGCGGTGCCGCCGAGACCACCACCTCCAGGAGGCGCGACTCCGAAGCGCGCCCCGCGCCCCGCGCCGCCGACGGGACCGTCGAGGTCCGCGCAAAGGCCAAGTACGTGCGCATCGCCCCGCGCAAGGCGCGGCTGGTGATGGACCACGTGCGCGGCAAGAACGTCGGCGACGCCCGCGCGCTGCTCAAGCACACCCCGCGCGCGGCGGCCGGCGACATCTCCAAGCTGCTGGAGTCCGCCGTGGCCAACGCGGAGAACAACTTCGAGCTCGATCCCGAGGAGCTCAGGATCGCGCGCGCCTTCGTCGACGAGGGCCCGACGATCAAGCGGTTCCGGCCGCGGGCCCTGGGCCGCGCCACGCCGATCAAGAAGCGCACGAGTCACATGACGATCACGCTCACGACCACGAGACAGGACGGGGAGTAGCCATGGGTCAGAAGGTCCATCCCGAGTCGATGCGGGTCGGCTACATCCACGACTGGAAGTCCACGTGGTTCTCCGAGAAGGAGTTCTCCGACTACCTGCTCGAGGACATCCGCATCCGCGACCACATCGACAACAAGCTTTCGCACGCCGGCCTCTCCAGCATCACGATCAAGAAGAACAAGGCCGAGGTCGAGGTCAACATCCACACGGCCCGGCCCGGCATCGTGATCGGCAAGTCCGGCAGCGAGGTGGACGCTCTGCGCAAGGAGCTCCACAGGATGACCAACAAGGCCGTGAAGGTGAACATCCTCGAGATCAAGCGCCCCGAGCTCGATGCCAAGCTGGTGGCGCAGTCGATCGCCGAGCAGCTGGTCAACCGGGTGGCCTTCCGGCGCGCGATGAAGCGCTCGCTGACCTCCGCCATGCGCTCCGGCGCCAAGGGCGTGAAGGTGCAGGTGTCCGGGCGCCTCGGCGGGGCCGAGATGGCGCGTACCGAGGGCTACTCGGACGGTCGCGTGCCGTTGCACACGATCCGCGCCGACATCGACTACGGCTTCTTCGAGGCCAAGACCACCTTCGGGCGCATCGGCGTGAAGGTGTGGATCAACAAGGGCGAGATCATGCCCAAGGGCTTCGCGCAGGACCTCACCGAACTCGAGGCGCCTCAGCAGGCGAGCTCCGGCCGCGGTGGCGGGCCCGGTGGCCGCGGCGGTCAGGGCGGCGGGCCCGGTGGCCGCGGCGGTCAGGGCGGCGGCCCAGGTGGCCGCGGCGGTCAGGGCGGCGGCCCAGGTGGTCGTGGCGGTCGCGGTGGACAGGGCGGCCGCGGTGGACAGGGCGGCCGCGGTGGCGGTCCACGTGGCGGAGGTCGCGCCCCGCAAGGCGGCACAGGCTGATGCTGTCACCCAAGCGCGTCAAGCACCGCAAGCAACACCGTGGCCGCAGGGCCGGCTTCGCCAAGGGCGGCACCACCGTCGAGTTCGGCGAGTACGGGCTGAAGGCGCTCGATCGCGGCTGGGTCACCAACCGCCAGATCGAGGCCGCCCGAATCGCCATGACGCGCAAGATCAAGCGCGGCGGCAAGGTATGGATCAACATCTTTCCCGACAAGCCCGTCACCCAGAAGCCCGCGGAGACCCGGATGGGCTCGGGTAAGGGCTCACCCGAGGGTTGGGTGGCCGTGGTCAAGCCCGGCCGGGTGATCTTCGAGCTCTCCGGCGTGCCGGAGGACCTGGCCCGGGAGGCGATGCGCCTGGCTGGGCACAAGCTGCCGATCAAGACCCGGTTCGTGCAGCGCGAGGGGGCCGGACAGCAGTGAAGGCCGTGGATGTGCACAATCTCGATGATCCGCAGCTCGTCGAGTTCGTCGACCGGTCGCGCCAGGAGCTGTTCAACCTGCGCTTCCAGCATGCGACCGGACAGCTCGAGAACACCGCGGGGATGAAGGGCGCCAAGAAGGATCTGGCGCGCGGCCTGACGATCGCTCGTCAGCGCGGGCTGGACGTGGAAGCCGAGCTCAGGAAGCAGAAGGCAGCGCAATGATCGAGAAAGACCAAGACGTGGACACCGAGACACCCGGGCCGGATGCGACCGACGCGGAGCCTGCGGCGGCAAGCGCAACCCCCGCAGCGCCCGAGGAGCAGCTCTCACCCACGGAGCGGCGCGGTCGCAAGCGCTCGGCCCACACGGGTGAGGCCCAGGCTCGGAGGACGGTCGAGGAGCGCGACGCCGAGCGGCTGGAGCGCCGGCGCCAGAACGCCGCCTCGCGGCGGCGCTGGCGGGCCTCCCAGCGCGAGAAGAAGCGCGCCGCCGGTACCCGCGAAGGGACTCCGCCGGCCGAGCGCACCGGCACCGGCGGACCCCGTGAGCGTCAGGGCGTGGTGATCTCCGACAAGGGCGAGAAGACGATCTCGGTGCGCATCGACATCGCGCGCCAGCACCGCACCTACGGCAAGATCGTGCGCACGACCTCGACCCTTCACGCGCACGACGAGCGAAACGAGGCAAACGCCGGCGACACGGTCAAGGTCGTCGAAAGCCGGCCCCTCTCCCGCACCAAGCGCTGGCGTCTGGTCGAAGTGATCGAGAGAGCGCGATGATCCAGCAGGAGACGCGACTGAGGGTGGCCGACAACACCGGCGCTCGCGAGATCCTCTGCATCCGCGTCTCCGGCGGGTCCAAGCGCCGCTACGGAGGCGTGGGTGACGTGATCACGGCCACGGTCAAGCAGGCCATCCCGCATGGGTCGGTCAAGAAGGGCGAGGTCGTGAAGGCGGTGATCGTGCGCACGCGCAAGGAGTTCGGGCGCGACGACGGCACCTACATCGCTTTCGACGAGAACGCCGCCGTGCTGATCGACGCCGCCAACAACCCGCGCGGCACCCGCATCTTCGGGCCCGTGGCGCGCGAGCTGCGCGACCGCAACTTCATGAAGATCGTCTCCCTCGCGCCGGAGGTGCTGTAGCTATGGCCGCGAGCATGAAGGTCCGCAAGGACGACATGGTCAAGGTGATCTCCGGCAAGGACCGCGGCAAGACCGGTCGAGTGCTCCGCACCGAGCCCGCCCGCGGTCGCGTGTACGTGGAGGGCATCGCCATCCAGAAGCGCCATCAGCGCCCGACCTCGCTGCGCGACGTCCAGCGCGCGCAGGAGATCGGCGGCGTGATCGAGGTCGAGGGACCGATACACGTGTCGAACGTGATGCTGCTCGACCCCAAGTCCGGCGACCCGACCCGCGTGGGCATCAAGCGCGAGGGCGGCCGGCGCGTGCGCGTCGCCAAGAAGTCCGGAACGGAGGTCGACTGATGGCCGTCGCGGTCCAGCCCCGTCTCAGGAGCCGCTACCGGACGGAGATCGTCCCCGAGCTGCAGAAGCGCTTCCGCTACTCCAACGTGATGGAGGTCCCGCGGGTCGAGAAGGTCACGCTCAACATGGGAGTGGGTGAGGCAAAACAGGACTCGAAGATGCTCGAGGCCGCGCAGGAGCAGCTGGCCACGATCGCCGGTCAGAAGCCAAACGTGCGGCGAGCGCGCAAGGCGATCGCCGCCTTCAAGCTGCGCGAGGACATGCCGGTTGGGTTGTCGGTCACTCTGCGCGACGCGCGCATGTGGGAGTTCCTCGACCGCCTCCTGTCGATCGCCATCCCACGTATCCGCGACTTCCGCGGGCTCAATCCGCGGTCCTTCGACGGGCGCGGCAACTGGACGATGGGTGTGCGGGAGCAGATCATCTTCCCCGAGATCGACTACGACGCGATCGATCAGGTGCGCGGCCTCGACATCACGATCACGACCACGGCCAAGACCGACGAGGAGGGCTTCGCCCTCCTGCTGGCCCTCGGCATGCCCTTCCAGGAGGAGGGCCGTCCCGGGCAGGTCGACGAGGCTGCGGAGGCCGAGGAGGAGGAGCGCCGCCACGAGGAGGCCCGCGCACGCGCCGAGGCCGAGCAGGCGGCTCTCGACCAGCTCAAGGAAGAGAACCCGGAGGCCTACGAGAAGCCCGAGCGCCCGGAAGAGGGCGACGAGGCCGACGGAGGTTCCTCATCCCAGAATGCAGAGGAGAGCGGATAGATGGCCAAGACCTCGCAGAGGGTGCGCCAGCAGCGCACCCCCAAGTTCAAGACCCGTGCATACAACCGTTGCCGCAAGTGCGGCCGCCCGCGGGCCTACCTGCGCAAGTTCGGCCTGTGCCGGATCTGCCTGCGCGAGCACGCCCACGAGGGCCACATCCCCGGGCTGACGAAGAGCAGTTGGTGACCACATGAGCCAGACCGATCCGATCTCCGACTTCCTCACGCGTATCCGGAACGGTCTTCAGGCCGATCACGACGACGCGGTGATTCCCGCCTCCAAGCTCAAGATCGAGATGGCCCGGCTCCTCGCAGAGCAGGGCTACGTGGAGAGCTACTCGGTCGAGCCCGGCCGAGTGGGGCAGAACCTGCGCGTGACGCTCAAGTACACCGAGGACCGCAAGCCAGTGATCATGGGCCTGCAGCGCGTGTCCAAGCCCGGCCGGCGCCGCTACGTGGCTGCCGGTGAGGTACCCAAGGTGCAGGGCGGCATGGGCACCTCGATCGTCTCCACGTCGCATGGCGTGATGACCGGACACGACGCCCGTCGCAGCGGTGTCGGCGGCGAGCTGGTGGCTAGGGTCTGGTAGCTGATGTCTCGGATCGGAAAGCAGCCCATCCCCGTGCCGGCCGGCGTGACGGTCGTGGTCGAGCCCCAGCTCGTGCGCGTGACCGGCCCCAAGGGCGAGCTGTCTGAGCGCGTGAGCCGTGACCTGACGGTCGAGCAGGCCGATGGTGAGGTCGTGGTCTCACGCCCGTCGGACCGTGGCGAGCATCGCGCTCTGCATGGCCTCACCCGCAGCCTCATCTTCAACATGGTCCACGGCGTCACGCACGGCTATGAGAAGCGCCTCCAGATTCAGGGCGTCGGCTACCGCGCGCAGCTCAAGGGCAAGAGCCTCGAGCTTGCCCTCGGCTACTCGCACCCGGTGGGAGTCGAGCCGCCCGACGGCATCGAGTTCGAGGTTCCGGTTCCCACCGAGGTGGTCGTGCGGGGCATATCCAAGCAGGCCGTCGGCGAGGTGGCCGCTCAGATCCGCGACAAGCGCCCGCCCGAGCCCTACAAGGGCAAGGGCATTCGCTACCGCGACGAGCAGGTCGTGCGCAAGGTCGGCAAGCGGGCATGAGCGCTCAGACCAAGCAGGCAGCGAGGCTGCGCCGCCGCCGCCGCGTGCGCGCGAAGGTGCGCGGCAGCGCAGACCGGCCGCGGCTGTCGGTCTTTCGCTCCAACCGCGGGGTGGTGGCTCAGCTGATCGACGACGACGCCGGCCACACCCTGGCGGCCGTTTCCTGGACGGAGTCCGACCTGCGTGAGCTTGCCCGTACGGAGCAGGCCTCGAGAGCCGGACAGCTGCTGGCCGCCCGCGCGAAGGAGGCCGGGGTGCAGAGCTGCGTGTTCGATCGCGGGGGCTACCGCTTCCACGGTCGCGTCAAGGCGCTAGCCGACGGCGCCCGCGAGGCCGGGCTCGAGTTCTAGATACCCTCGACAGGACTGAGATGGCCAGAGAGAGCAACAGGCAACAGGGCGGACGCCGGAGCGAGAGCGATCTTCAGGAGCGCGTGGTCGAGATCAACCGCGTCGCGAAGGTGGTCAAGGGCGGGCGCCGCTTCTCCTTCACGGCACTCGTGGTCGTCGGTGACGAGAAGACCAAGGTGGGTGTCGGCTACGGCAAGGCCAACGAGGTCCCCGTGGCGATCCAGAAGGGCGTCGAGCGCGCGCGCCGCGACCTCTTCGAGGTACCTATGCACGGATCCACGATCACCCACCAGGTGGTGGGGGTCCATTCGGCCTCGCGTGTGCTGCTCAAGCCCGCTTCGCCCGGTACCGGGGTGATCGCAGGCGGGGGTGTGCGCGCCGTGCTCGAGCTCGCCGGGATCCACGACGTGCTGTCCAAGTCGCTCGGCTCGCAGAACCCGATCAACCTCGTGAAAGCCACCATGGTGGCGCTCCAGGCGCTGCGCCGGCCCGAGGACGTGGCCAAGCTGCGCGGCCTCTCGGTGGCGCAGGTGCTCGGCCTCGACGACGGCCCCGTGCCGGTCAACGGCGCCAACGGGGACCCCAAGTCCGTGGAGGAAGAGGACCGCCCGGCCACCGCGCCGCCGACGACGGCGGAGGCTCCCGTCTGATGCCCGACAAGCTCGTGATCACCCAGGTCAAGTCGCCCATCGGCTCCTCCAAGAGGCAACGGGCCACGCTTCAGTCCCTCGGCCTGGGCCGCATCGGCAGACAGGTCGAGCGCCCCGACGGCGACGCCCTACGCGGTCAGCTGCATTCCGTGCGCCACCTGCTCGAGGTCAAGTCGTGAAGGGCCTGCACAACCTCAAGCCCGCCAAGGGTGCGACCAAGCGCCGCAAGCGCATCGGCCGCGGCGAGGGATCCGGCTGGGGCAAGACCTCGGGCCGCGGCCACAAGGGTGCCGGCGCGCGCTCGGGCTCCAAGAGCCGGTCGGCCTTCGAGGGCGGGCAGAACCCGGTCCAGATGCGGCTGCGCAAGCTGCGCGGTCCGCACATGAAGAAGTCGATGCCCTTCGAGAAGTTCCGCACGCACACCCAGCCGGTCAACCTCGACGACCTCGAGGCCCGGTTCGAGAAGGGCGCCGAGGTCACCCCGGACGGCCTCTCGGCCGTCGGCCTCGCGACACGTCGGGAGGTCCCGGTGAAGATCCTCGGGGGCGGCGAGATCAGCAAGGCCCTCACGGTGCACGCCCACGCCTTCTCGGCCACCGCACGCGAGAAGATCGAGGCGGCCGGCGGCACGGTCGCCGTTATCCCGGCTGACCGCGGCCCGGCCGGGCGGCCGTCTTCCCCCGAGGACTGAGCCATGCTCAAGACGTTCCTGAACGCGTTCCGGGTTCCCGAGATTCGCAAGAAGCTGGCCTTCACGGCCGCCATGCTGATGCTCTACCGGATCGGCGCCTACATCCCGGCGCCCGGCATCAACGTCGACGCCGTCAAGGACATCTCGGAGAACTTCACGGGATCCAACGTGCTCGGCTTCCTCAACCTGTTCTCGGGCGGCAGCCTTCAGCGCTTCGCGGTCTTCGCCCTCGGGATCATGCCCTACATCACCGCCTCGATCATCTTGCAGTTGATGACCGTGGTGGTCCCCTCGCTCGAGAAGCTCCGCAAGGAGGGCGAGGTGGGCCAGCAGAAGATCACCCAGTACACGCGCTACCTCACCGTCGGCCTCGCCTTCGGCCAGTCGATCGGCTATGTCTTCCTCTTCCGCAGCTTCTCCACCGGCGGCGCCGACGTGGTCAACGACTTCAGCTTCGCCCGGGTCTTCGTGATCGTGACCACGCTCACCGCCGGCTGCGTTCTGTTGATGTGGTTCGGCGAGCTGATCACCCAGCGCGGCATCGGCAACGGCATCTCGCTGATGATCTTCGCCAGCATCGTCGCCGGGTTGCCGAACGGGATCCAGGCCTGGTTCACCAACCCCGACCAGATCTTCGTGGTGATGATGCCGTTCCTCGCGCTCGGCTGCATCGCGGCAATCGTGTTCGTGCAGGAGGGCCAGCGCCGCATCCCCGTGCAGTACGCCAAGCGCGTAGTAGGCCGGCGGATGTCCGGCGGCGGCTCCACCTACCTGCCGCTGCGCGTGAACATGGCCGGCGTGATCCCCGTGATCTTCGCCGCCTCGCTGATGGCCTTCCCGCCGACGATCGGTGAGCTCTCCCAGGCCGGCTGGGCACGCGAGTTCTCCGCATTCTTCAGCCCCAACGGGTGGGCCTACATCGCCGGCGAATCGGTCTTCATCATCGTCTTCACCTACTTCTACACCGCTGTCACCTTCAACCCGGTCGAGCAGGCGGACAACCTCAAGAAGTACGGCGGCTTCATCCCGGGAGTCAGACCCGGACGGCCCACGGCCGAGTACCTCGACCGCATCCTCGCCCGGCTCACCTTCCCAGGAGCGCTCTACCTGGCGCTCGTGGCGGCACTGCCCACCATCCTCATCAACCAGACCAGTGCCAACTTCTTCTTCGGGGGCACCTCGATCCTGATCGTCGTGGGCGTGGCCCTCGACACCATGAAGCAGCTCGAGGCCCAGATGATGATGCGCAACTACGAAGGCTTCCTCAAGTAGAGCGGCGCAAGGAGCGTCGCCTGGCTTTGTCCATCGGCGTCCTCGTGTGCGTTCGCACACGTCGGACACCTCTTCCTCGCCATGCTCGCTTCTCGCGCCGCTCTACGCCGCGGCCCTATCTAGCGATGGTCGCTTCTCGCGCCGCTCTTCGCCATGCCGATTCTTACGGATCGCGTACTCTTCACGAGCCCGTGAGTGAGCTCAACCTCATCCTGCTCGGCCCACCGGGCGCCGGCAAGGGCACTCAGGCGGAGCGGCTGCGAGCGGACTTCGAGTTGCCCTACTACGCGACCGGCGACATTCTTCGCGCCGCGGTCAAGGCGGACACCGACCTGGGCCGCGAGGCGCGCGAGTACATGGATCGTGGCGACCTCGTGCCGGACGAGCTGATCTGCAAGGTCGTGATTGACCGGGTCGACAGCGACGAGGCCCGCGACGGCTTCGTGCTCGACGGCTTCCCGCGAACGGTCGGCCAGGCCGAGGAGCTTCACCGGGCGCTCGAGGGCCTCGAGCGCCAGCTCACGGCCACGCTGCTGATCGACGCGCCCGACGAGGAGGTCATCCGCCGCCTGTCGGGCCGCAGGGTGTGCCTCGACAGCGGCCACACCTACCACGTCGAGTTCGACCCGCCGAAGAACGACGGCTTCTGCGATCAGGACGGCTCGGCGCTGGTCCAGCGCGACGATGACAAGCTCGAGACCGTCAGGCACCGCCTCGAGGTCTTCCACCAGCAGACCAAGCCGCTGGTGGAACTCTACGAGAGGGAGGGGCTGCTGCGCCGCTTCGACGGCACCCGCTCCCCGGAAGAGGTGAACGGCCACATCCGCGCCACGCTGGCCACACTCCGCCTCGAGGAGCAGATCTAGGCGATGGCGATCATCAAGAAGAGCCCCGACGAGATCGAGAAGATCGCCGCCTCGGGGCGGGTCCTGGCCCGGTGCCACCGCCTCATGCGCTCGAAGGCGCGACCAGGTGTGACCACCGGAGACCTCGACGCCGCAGCGGAGAGGTTCATCCGGTCGCAGGGCGCCGAACCGGTCTTCAAGGGCTACCGCGGATTCCCGGGTTCGATCTGCGCGTCGCCGAACTCGATGGTCGTGCACGGCATCCCCGGCTCGTATGAGCTCAAGCGCGGCGACATCCTCTCCGTGGACATCGGTGTGCAGCTCGACGGATGGGTCGCCGACGCCGCGGTGACCCTCCCGATCGGCCCGATCAGCGCCGTTGCCACCGGCCTGCTGGCCAGCACCCGCGAGGCCCTCTTCGAGGCTGTCGAGCAGTGCCGGCCTGACAACCGCCTCGGCGACGTGTGCGCCGCCGTACAGCGGCGGGTCGAGGCCGACGGCTATTCGGTGATCCGGTCGCTGGTGGGCCATGGGGTGGGCCGCGACATGCATGAGGATCCCCAGATCCCCAACTTCGGCCGTCCGGGGAGCGGCCCCGAGCTGGAGGAGGGGATGGTGCTGGCGATCGAGCCGATGGTCAACGCGGGCAGCCACGAGGTGCGGATGGGCAACGATGACTGGGCGGTCTACTCACGGGACGGGTCGCTCGCCGCTCATTTCGAGCACACCGTCGCGATCACCTCCAACGGTCCGCGCATCCTCTCCCCGTGGCATGAGGGCGAGGAAGGGTCCCTCTCGGCCGCTGAGGGCGCCGCCGTACGCGCCTGACCGGACCTGGCGAGACGGCCCTCCCGGCGCCGGGTTGCTATCTTTTCCGGCTGGCGCTTTGCCGTTTCCTGGGCAGAGCGCCGGTTCTCTATATAAGGAAGGTAGATTCACGGATGAAAGTCCGAGCCTCGGTCAAGCCTATGTGCGAGAAGTGCAAGGTCATCCGCAGGGGCGGAGCGGTTCTCGTGATCTGCCAGAACCCCCGACACAAGCAACGGCAGGGCTGACCCAGCAGCAAGGACCACATGGCACGAATCTCCGGCATCAACATCCCCCTCAACAAGAGGGTCGAGATAGGTCTCACCTACATCTTCGGCATCGGCCGGTCCCAGGCGCTCAAGATCCTGGACAAGACCGGCGTGGAGCCCGACACCTACGTCCGCGATCTCACCGATGACGAGGTGCTCAAGCTGCGCGATGTGATCGACAACGACCTCACGGTCGAGGGCGATCTCCGGCGCGAGCGCTCCACCAACGTCAAGCGGCTGATGGAGATCGGCGCCTATCGCGGCCTGCGACACCGTCGCGGGCTGCCCGTGAACGGTCAGCGGACCAAGACCAACGGCCGCACGCGCAAGGGTCCCAAGCGGATGTCCGTCGCCGGCAAGAAGAAGGTGGGCAAGTGATGTCGACGGGCCGCTTGCTCGGTGCCGCCGTCGAGGTCCATCACTGATGGCGGCCCAGAGGCCGGGCAGATCCCGCGGCCGCCGCAAGCCCAAGAAGAACGTCCCGTTCGGGCAGGCGCACATCAAGACCAGCTTCAACAACACGATCGTGTCACTGACCGATCGCGAGGGCAACGTGATCGCGTGGGAGTCCGCCGGCGGCGCCGGCTTCAAGGGCTCGCGCAAGTCGACCCCGTTCGCCGCGCAGGTCACGGCCGACGCCGCGGCCAAGAAGGGCATCGAGCAGGGCCTCGAGAAGGTCGAGGTGTTCGTGAAGGGTCCCGGCTCGGGCCGCGACACGGCGATCCGGTCGCTGCAGGCGGCCGGCCTCGAGGTGACCACCATCCGCGACATGACGCCACAGGCCCACAACGGTTGCCGCCCGCGCAAGAGGAGGCGTGTCTAGTGGCCCGCGACACCGGCGCACAGTGCAAGCAGTGCCGCCGGGAGGGCTTGAAGCTGTTCCTCAAGGGCGAGCGCTGCCTCACCGACAAATGCGGGATCGAGCGGCGCAACTACCCGCCGGGCGAGCACGGCCGCGGCAGGGCGCGGCAGTCGGAGTACCGCGTGCAGCTGCGCGAGAAGCAGAAGGCGCGGCGCTACTACGGCGTGCTCGAGAGGCAGTTCCGCACCTACTACCAGCACGCCTCGCGCCAGGCGGGCGTCACCGGCGAGAACCTCCTGCGCCTGCTGGAGTCGCGCTTCGACAACGTGCTCGTGCGGCTGGGCTTCGCGTCATCGCGCCGCCAGGCCCGGCAGATGATCCGCCACGGTCACTGGGTGATAAACGGCCGGCGCGTGGACATTCCCTCGTATCAGGTGCGCGCTGACGACGTGATCACGCTGAAGGCCGGCTCGAAGGCCGACCAGGTGATTCGTGACGCCACCGAGCTTGTCTCGGTGGTGCCCGCCTGGCTCCAGGCGGATCACGACGGGCTCACCGCCAAGGTGCTCCGCCAGCCCGAGCGCGACGAGATCGCTGCGCCCGTGCAGGAGCAGCTCATCGTCGAGCTCTACTCGAAGTAACCCAGATGCCCGCGGCGATGCTGCCGCCGGGCCATGCTTTCAACGCGAAGGACATCTACCCATGATCGAGTTCCAGACCCCTCAGATCTCCGCCGAGAACGTGCAGGACAACCGCGGCACGTTCACCATCGAGCCGCTTGATCGCGGCTTTGGCTACACCTTCGGCAACTCGCTGCGGCGGGTGCTGCTGTCGTCGCTGGCCGGCGCCGCCGTGACCAGCGTGCGGATCGAGGGCGTGGCCCACGAGTTCTCCACGATCAACGGGGTGACCGAGGACGTGACGGACATCGTGCTCAACCTCAAGGAGATCGTCTGCCGGATGCATTCCGAGGCGGCCGAGATCGAGGCGCCGCTGGTCATCACCGGCCCCGGTGAGATCACCGCGGGCGACATCGACCTGCCGTCGGGCGTCGAGATCCTCAACCCCGAAACCCACGTCGCAACGCTCGAGAAGAAGACCAAGCTGGAGATCTACCTCACGATCGGCCACGGCCGCGGCTACACGCCCGCGGAGGACAACAAGACCCCCGATCAGCCGATCGGCGTGATTCCCATCGACTCGATCTTCTCGCCCGTCAGGCGGGTGGCGTACTCGGTCGAGTCCGCCCGCGTCGGTCAGCGCACCGACTACGACAAGCTCACGATGGACATCGAGACCGACGGCTCGGTCGACCCCCACGCGGCCCTTCGCGAAGCTGCCGAGATCCTGATCAAGTACCTGGCCATCTTCAGCGAGCCGGAGCGCGTCGATGCTCTTCGGGAGGCCGGTGCGGGCCTCGTCGGAGCCGCCGCGACAGGAGGCCTCGGTGGCGAGTTGGGCTCGGTCGGCGGCGCCTCGATCGCCGGCGCCGACGGGATGGACGACATCCTCATCGAGGAGCTCGAGCTAGGCGTGCGATCGTACAACTGCCTCAAGCGGGCGGGCGTGCAGACCGTCGGTGACCTGGTCCAGAAGTCCGAATCCGAGCTGAATGCGATCCCCAACTTCGGCCGCAAGTCCATCGAGGAGGTCATCGAGACCCTCGAGGCGCGCGGGCTGTCGCTGCGGCCGTAGACTGTCCGGTTCTTCGTCATGCGTCACGGAAAGCAGAAAGGCAAGCTCAGCCGCGACTCGGCGCACCGCAAGGCGCTGATGATGAACCTCTCCCGGGAGGTCATCGACCACGAGCGGATCCAGACCACCGAGGCAAAGGCCAAGGCGGTCAAGCCCGAACTGGAGCGGCTGATCACGCTCGGCAAGAAGGGCGATCAGCACTCGCGCCGGCTGGCGATGGCGCGGCTGGGCCAGGACAAGTTCATCGTATACAAGCTGTTCGAGGAGCTGGCGCCCCGGTATGCCGAGCGCCCGGGCGGCTACACCAGGATCCTGAAGCTTGGCCCGCGCAAGTCCGATTCCACCGAGATGGTCTTCCTCGAGCTGGTCTAGCGCTTAGCGGCGCGAGGAGCGTCGCCTGGCTTTGTCATCAGCGTCCTCGTGTGCGTCCGCACACGTCGGACGCCTCTTCCTCGCCATGCTCGCTCCTCGCGCCGCTACTGGGATACGGCGGCCTTGCCCGACCGACACTGTAGAAGGCCTCCGCCCGCCTGATCCACCCGGCCTCGGTGGTTAAATCGGCCCTGACATGGCCGACCGCGTGCGCGTGCTCTCGATCGACGGTGGCGGTATCCGGGGGATCATCCCCGCGATCGTGCTCGCCGAGCTGGAGGCTCGCGCTCAGAAGCCGGTCGCGGCGCTGTTCGATCTGATCGCCGGGACCTCGACCGGCGGAATCATCGCGCTCGCGCTGGCGCGTCCCGGCGAGGACGGCGGGCCCGCCTGGAGCGCCGCCACGCTGGTGGAGCTCTACGAGCAGGAGGGCCCCGCGATCTTCTCGCGCCCGCTGGGGCACCAGATCCGCACGATCCGTGGACTGATCGACGAGAAGTACCCGTCCGACGGGCTCGACGCGGCGCTCGAACGCTACCTCGGCGAGTCGCGCCTGTCCGAGGCGCTCACGGATGTGCTGGTCACCGCATACGAGACCGAGCGCAGGCGGCCGTTCTTCTTCAAGTCCGCCGCGGCCCGGACCGAGCCGGGGCGCGACTTCGCGATGGCCGCCGCGGCGCGCGCCACGGCGGCCGCCCCCACCTACTTCGAGCCGGCGCTGGTGCAGGCCGGTGACAGCGCCGACTACTTCTCGCTCGTGGACGGGGGCGTGTTCGCCACCAACCCGGCGATGTGCGCGTTCGCGGAGGTGCGCCGCCATCACCCGGATGCCGAGGTCGTGCTCCTATCGCTGGGCACCGGCCAGCTCACCCGCCCGCTCCCCTATGCCGATGTGAAGGACTGGGGCCTGGTCGAATGGGCGCGCCCGATCCTCGACGTGGTCTTCGACGGCGTATCCGACACGGTGGACTACCAGCTCGATCAGCTGCTCGGCCAGAGTCGCTACTGGCGCCTCCAGGTGGCGCTCGACGGCGGCGCCAGCGACGACCTCGACAACGCCGGCGCCGAAAACCTGCGCCGGCTCAGGCTCAAGGGAGAAGAGCTCGTGGCCGACTCGAGGCGCGAGCTCGACGCGGCGCTGGCAGCGATCGTGTAGTCGAGTTGCCCGGTCGGGCCGGAGCTCGTCTGGGCCGGGTAGGGCAAAGAGGGCCGGGCGCAGGCGGGAAACCCAACTAACCCCCTCCGGCGTGGAGGGGTTGGTCGGTTTATCCGCGTATGGGGCGGGTTTCCCGTACAACCCCCCGTGGGGGCAAGGGGTCTGTCGGGTTAGCCGCCCTCCACCCGGCCCTGACCGTCATACCCAGCCGCGTTCCTAGAACGCCCCCCGGCGGAGCGGCGCCAGGTACGCCGGATCGTCTGGCGCCGGCAGCCTGAGGAAGACGCCGAGCACAGCGTCCGCGCCGCCGCGCGCGGCGATCATCGCCTCGCACGCCGCCGTCCGGCCGCGCGCCGCCACGGCGGCCAGCATCGGCCCGTAGGCCACCGCCGTGTCGCGCGGCAGGTAGCCCACCAGCCGCTCGCCGATCTGGACCATCACCGCGTTGGGGTCGTGCGGGTTGTCGGGCTCGGGCACCAGCGCGGCCTCCGCCTCGATCCGCACGGGATCGCTGCCGTCGGCGCCCGCCAGCTCGCGCAGCGCCTCCTGCTAGTGCGACTCGCCGGCCACGTTGACCAACTCGCCGCCACGCAGAACGGTCGACCGGGACACGGCGGCGAGCGTAGAGCACGGCGCTGGTCTCAGCCTGGCGATGGGCAAGGTCTTCGACGGCATAGCACTCCGGGCCTCCGCGTCGGCTGGCGTCGGGCCCCCGGCTGCGGATAGGCTGGCACCAGTGGACTTGGCCAAGATCAAGGAGCAGGCCCGCACCGGCTGGAGCATGGGCGAGTACAGCGGGCTGTCGTGGATGCTGCGCCCGGCCGCGCAGAGGCTCGCCGACGCCTGTGCCGTGTCGGCCGGCCAGGAGGTGCTCGACGTGGCCGCGGGGGATGGCAACTTCGCGGTGGTGTGTGCCGACGAGGGCGCCCGCGTCGTGGCCTCCGACATCGCCCCGGGCATGGTCGAGAAGGGCCGCGCCCGCACCGACGCCGAGGGCTACGACATCGAATGGGTAGAGGCGGACGTGGAGGATCTGCCCTTCGACGACGGGCGCTTCGATTGCGTGGGATCGGTGTTCGGGGCCATGATCGCGCCGCGGCCGCGCGTGGCGGCCGAGGAGATGTTCCGCGTCGTGCGCCCGGGCAACACGGTGGGCATGACCGCCTGGTGCCCGGAAGGGCCCACCTACGACATGTTCCGGCTCACCCGCAGTTACGGCCCGCCGGTTCCGGACGACTTTCCGCGCCTCGAGCAGTGGGCCGAGGAGGATACGGTGCGCGAACGCTTCGACGGTCTGGCCAACTCGATCGAGTTCGAGCGGGCAACGCTGCCCTGGGCGGCCGACTCACCGGAGGACTTCATGGCAACGATGGAGCGCCACGCCCCCATGCAGGCCGCCGCCAAGGCCAACATGCCGCCCGACCGCTACGCGGAGATGTACGAGAAGCTGGTGGAGATAGCGCGCGGGTGGGCCGGCGGCGACGGCCCCTTCGAGGTCGACGCGCACTACCTGCTGATCGTCGGGCGCCGGCGCGGGTAGTCCTGACCGCCCGGCTGCTGATCGAGTACGACGGCACCGGCTTCTCCGGATGGGCCCGCCAGCCGGGCAGGCGCACGGTGCAGGGCGAGCTCGAGCAGGCGATCGCACGGGTGCGCAGGTCGGAGGTCGAGCTCACGGTGGCCGGCCGGACCGACGCCGGCGTCCACGCCCGGGGCCAGGTGGCAAGCCACGCCGGAGAGCCGGCCGATGCCCATTCGTTGAACGGCGTCCTGCCGCCCGACGTGCGCGTGCTGTCCAGCGAAGCGGCGCCCGACGGCTTCGACGCGCGCCACGACGCGGTCTCGCGCACCTACCGATACAGGGTGCTCACCGGCCGCTTTGCGCGCGTGTTCGAGCGCGACCGCTCCTACCACTGGCGCCATCGGATCGACCGCCGGGCTCTTGACGGGTGCGCCCAGCTGCTGACCGGCACGCACGACTTCACCGCCTTCACGCTTACCAGGACGACGCACAGGCACTTCCACCGCAAGGTGCTCAACGCGCAATGGCAGGACGAGGGCGACGGGGTCCTGGCCTTCGGGATAGAGGCCGACGCCTTCCTGCGCCGGATGGTGCGGACCCTGGTGGGCACCATGCTGCGGACCGGCGTCGGGCGGGTGACCGTCGATGGCTTTGCCGATCTTCTGCAGGGCAGGGCCCGGATCGAGGCCGCAGACGCCGCTCCGGCGCACGGGCTCTATCTGGAGCGAGTCAGGTACTGATTCGTCACGCTGAGCCCTCTGCGCGCGACTATCCTCGTGGTCCGATGAAGATCCTCCTCACCAACGACGACGGCATCCAGGCGCTTGGCCTTCACGCGCTGCGCCGCGCCTTGCTGGAGATCCCCGATGTCGAGTTGGCCGTGATCGCGCCGGACTCCAATCGCAGCGCCACGGCGCGCAGCATCACCACGCGCACTCCGCTCTGGGTCGAGCAGCTCGAGCTCGACGACGGCACCACGGCCTACGCCACCGACGGCACGCCGGTCGACTGCGTGCGTTTCGCCGCGCTCGGTCTGATCGAGTTCGAGCCCGAGCTGATCGTCTCCGGCATCAACCACGGCTTCAATCTGGGTGACGACATCACCTACTCGGGCACGGTGGCCGCCGCCCTCGAGGGGGTGGTCCTCGGGATCCCCGCAATCGCTGTCTCCCAGCAGGCCGACCGTGGCCGGGTCGACTTCCGGGAGGGCAAGGGCTGGTCGGCTGAGGACTTCGAAGAGGCGGCGCGGTTCGTGGCCCGGCTGGTCGAGGAGCTCGAACACGTGCCGATGCCGGAGGGCACGCTTCTGAACGTCAACTGCCCGGCAGGGGAGGTCGCCGGGGCGCGATCCTGCAAGCTCGGCAAGCGGATCTACCGCGACCGCCTCGAGCTCGCCGAGGAGGCCGACGGACGCAAGCGCTACCGGATCTACGGCGAGGACCCCGGCTACCGCGAAGAGCCGGGCACGGACTTCGCGGCGATCGCGGAGGGACTGATCGCCGTCACGCCGCTGCACTTCGACCTCACCGACGAGGCGGGAGTGAAGGAGCTGTCGGGCTTCGAGCTCGACCGCCTGCTCCGCCCGGCCGCCAGCGAGGTGTGACCGAGGCGGCCCCACAGGACCGGGTGGCCGAGCTGCGCCGCCTGCTGGAGCACCACAACCACCGCTACTACGTCCTCGACGACCCGGAGGTCTCGGACGCCGACTACGACGCGCTTCTAGGTGAGCTGCGCGACCTCGAGGGGGCCCATCCGGAGCTGCGCTCGCCCGATTCGCCCACCCAGCGCGTGGGCGGGCGCCCCCTCGAGCGCTTCGAGCCGGTGCGCCACCTGCAGCCGATGCTGTCGCTGGCAAACGCCCGCGACGAGGCCGAGCTGCGCGCGTGGCTCGTGCGCAGCGAGCGCTTGCTCACCAAGCAGGGAGTCGAGGACGCCGAGATCTCCTTCGTGACCGAGCCGAAGGTGGACGGTCTGGCGATCTCGCTGCTCTACGAGGATGGTGTGCTGGCCCGCGGCGCCACCCGTGGCGACGGCGAGGTGGGAGAGGACGTGACCCAGAACCTGCGCACCATCAAGGCTGTGCCGCTGCGGGTGCGCGCCGCGCCGCGGCTGCTGGAGGTGCGAGGTGAGGCCTACCTGCCGCGCTCCGCCTTCGCCCGGCTCAACGAGGAACGTGCCGCTGCCGGTGAGCCCACCTTCGCCAATCCGCGCAACTCGGCCGCCGGCTCGATCCGCCAGCTGGATCCGGAGCTGGCCGCCGCCCGCCCTCTGTCGGTGTGGTGCTACTCGGTCGGGGCGCTCGAGGGGCTGGAGTTCGAGAGCCACCTCGAGTCGCTCGAGTGGCTGCGTGGCCATGGCTTCAAGGTCAACACCGATGTCGAGCGCCACGACGACCTCGACGCCGTGGTGGCCGCGTGCCGATCCTGGGAGGAGCGCAGGGAGGGTCTCGACTTCGAGATAGACGGCGTGGTGGTCAAGGTCGACGACCTCGATCTGCAGCGGCGGCTCGGTGTTGTGGGCCGCGAGCCCCGGGGCGCGATTGCCTGGAAGTTCCCGCCGATGACCGCCACCACCAAGCTCGAGCGGGTGTCTTGGAACGTGGGTCGAACAGGGCACATGGTGCCCTTCGCCGAGCTCGCGCCCGTCCAGGTATCCGGCGTGACGGTGAAGCTTGCGACGCTGCACAACGAGGAGGACCTCAAGCGAAAGGACGTGCGCGAGGGCGACGAGGTGATCGTGACCCGGGCCGGTGACGTGATCCCGCGCGTGGTGTCTCCGAGTCCGAAGGCTCAGCGCTCCAAGAGCCGCGGCCCGGTGCCACAGCCGCCCGCTGAGTGTCCCGCATGCGGAACGCCGACGATCAAGCCCGAGGACGGCGTGTGGACCATCTGCCCCAACCGGGCGTCATGCCCCGGCCAGCTGTTCCAGTCGGTGAAGCACTTCGTGAGCCGCGGGGCGATGGACATCGAGGGCCTCGGCGAGAAGCAGGCGGCCGGCTTCTTGGCTGAGGGCCTGATCGCCAGCGTGGCCGACATCTACGAGCTCGACGAGCAGCGGCTCACCGGGCGCGAGGGCTTCGGGAAGGTGTCCGCGCACAACCTGCTCGCAGCCGTCGAGCGCTCGAAGGAGCAGCCGTTCTCGCGTGTGCTCTACGGCCTGGGGATTCCAGGCATCGGGTTGGTGAACGCTCGCGCGCTGACCGGGCAGTTCCGCACCATGGACGCCCTGCTGGCGGCCACCCCCGAGGAGATCGAGAGGACGCCTGGGATCGGGCCGATACTCGCCGAGACCATCGCCGAGACACTTGCGGAGGAAAGCACCCGCGCGCTGATCGAGCGCCTGCGCGGCCACGGCCTTCGGATGGAGGAGGAGGGCCCGGTGGCGGGCGATATGGACGGTCCGCTGAAGGACAGGACGCTCGTGCTCACCGGCACCCTGCCCAACCTGACGCGTGACGAGGCCACGGAGCGGATCGAGGCCGCGGGCGGCAAGGTCACCGGCTCGGTGTCGAAGAAGACCGACTACGTGGTGGCGGGCGCGGACCCGGGCACCAAGCTGGCGAAGGCGGAGAAGGCGGGCACCGAGGTACTCGACGAGGACGGCCTGATCGCGCTGCTGGAGGCCTGAGGTCGCGCCCCGCGGCGTGGCTATGCAGCCGGAGCCGCGCCCCCGTTGCCGTTGAGGCGGTCCAACCGGTCAAGGATCGCGAGCAGGGTACCGCGCTGTGCTTCGTACTCGGCTCGGAACTCCAGCCGATGCTCGTCGATCTCGCGATTCAACTTTCGCAGCGACATCTCGACCTGCTCGACGGCACGCGTGTTGCTCGCGATCGAGCGACTCACCTCTTGAAATGATCGCTCGAAGCGGAGTATCAGCTCACGCATGAACTGACGGCTCTCGTCGCGGGGATCCTCGTCCATCAAGGCCATTGTGACATGACCGCCGGCACGGGAGACGGCGCTCGGCAACGGTTTGGCGACGGCTTGACTACGAGACGGCGACGGTCTCAGCGCATGCCGGCGATGGCCTGCAGCATGCCGTCCTGGAGGTTGCGCGCCCCGTAGGGGTTCACGCCGTTCATCAGTATCGAGAACACATACACCTGACCGGAGCGCGCGCGGCAGTAGCCGGAGACCGCCGAGACGTTGGACAGGGTGCCGGTCTTGCCGCGACAGTTGCCCCTGGCGGGACCGCCGCGCATCCGGGTGCCCAGCGTGCCGTCACGGCCGGCGATCGAGAGTGAGTCGAAGAACGCCGGAAACTCGTCGCGCTCGCGCAGGGCGAGCAGCAGCTGGGCAACTCGGACGGGGGAGGCCCGGTTGCCACGCGACAGCCCCGAGCCGTCCGCCAGGGAAGCGGCGGCCGCGCCGAGTCGCCGGGCAAACCCCGCAGCTAGAGCCGCTCCACGCGCAGTGGTGCCGCGCCCGTCGACCTGCATCGCCAGGTCCTTGACCAGCATCTCTGCGAAGTAGTTGTCCGAGGGTTTGTTGGTGAGCTGCGCCAGCCGCGCCATCGTCGGCGACCGGACGACCGCGATCAAATCCGTGCCGCCTGGCCGCCGGCCCGCGCGGGGCGCACCTCGGACCCGTATGGCGCGACGTGCGAGGGCCGCGTCAAGACGAGCCGCGCCAAAGGACGGCGGGTCGGCCTGGAAGCTGCGCCCGCTCTCATCGCCCAACCCGCGGTTGTAGCCGAGCGCGCTGAGCGGTCCGACGTAGGGCGAGGTGGCGTAACCGGACTCAGGGCCGCCGCGCAGGGAGTCGAAGCGCGACTCGTCGCCGACGATGCGACCGCTCACCCGCTCGATCCCGGCTCGGTCGAGCTTGGCGGCCAGTGATTCCACGCTGGCGAGGCTGCCGTATGCGCGGCGCGCGAAGCGGCGGCTGCCGAAGGTGGGATCGCCACCGCCCACCAGATAGAGGTTGCCGTCGTAGACGCCGTCGTCTGACAGCTCCCCGTCCCCCCTTACATCGGTGTGCAGGCGTCCTTCGGTGCCGAACCGCGCGAGTGCAGTCGAAGTGGTGTAGAGCTTGGTGTTCGAGGCCAGGATCCTCGGCCGGGCGTGCCTCCAGCGAAAGACCACCTTGCCCGTTGTCGCGTTCTGCACGAAGGCGCTGGAGGCAGAGCCGGCGGAGCGCATGGAGCCGGCCAGATCGTCGCGCAGCGCTGCCGCGCCGGCCGACGGCCCGGCGGCGCCGGCGGACGGGGCGGTACATGCCAGGCAGGCGAGGCCGAGCAGGATCGCCGCCCGGATGCGGGTGGGCCGGATCATGGGGAGCAGAACACCGTAGGGGAAGTCACGGTGCGGTGGGGCGATGCCCGATAATGGTCCTATGGGCGAAGTCGTCAAGCTCCGCAAGCCGTCTGCCAAGGTCCGCAAGACGGTCGGCAAGCCCGCGCGGCGCAGGCGCCGCAGCTCGCGGACGGCGCTGGTGCTCGGTGGAGGGGGGTTCACCGGCGGCGTGTACGAGATCGGCGCGCTGCGGGCGCTCGACCTGCTGGCGGTGAACCGCACGGTCAACCAGTTCGACGTGTACGTGGGCACCAGCGCGGGCTCCTTCGTGAGCAGCATGGTGGCCAACGGCGTGACCCCCGAGGAGATGATGCGGGTGGTCAACCAGAAGGTGCCCACGCCCTTCAAGGATCTGGGCCGCGGCTCCCTCATGCGGCCCAACTACCTCGAGTTCGCCCAGAGCGCCGCGTTGCTGCCGCTGAAGCTGATGGGGGTGGCCCGAAATTTCGTGACCCACTTCGGCCAGCTCTCGATGATCGACCTGGCCGTCGGGTTCGCCGAGAGCCTGCCGTCGGGCATGTACGACGGGACCTCGATCCAGCAGTACCTCGAGTCCGTGCTGGACGACCCCGACCGCACCAACGACTTCCGCCTGCTCGGCTCAGAGCTCTACCTCACGGCCACCGACCTCGACACATGCGAGCGCATCGTGCTGGGCGGCGAGGGGTGGGACGACGTGCCCATCGCGCGCTCCGTGGCCGCGTCCACGGCGCTGCCGATGCTCTACAAGCCGGTCGAGATCAAGGGCCGGCAGCTGGTCGACGGCGGCATCCGGTCGACCACCAACGTCGACATCGCCGTGGAGCGGGGCGCCGAGTTCGTGATCGTGGTCAACCCTCTGGTGCCGTACGTGAACGACTTCCAGAAGGTGATCCCCACCATGCTGGGCAGCCGCGTTCGGCGGGTGGCCGACATGGGATTCCCGCAGATCGGCTACCAGACCTTCAAGCTGCTGGCCCATCAGCGACTGCACGAGGCGGTGACCCACTGGAAGGAGAAGTATCCCGGGGTCGACATCATCCTCATCGAGCCCGACCCCAACGACGAGCTGATGTTCGCGACGAACGTGATGAACTTCGCGAAGCGCGTGGAGATCGCGCGCCACGGCTTCGAGTCGGTGACCCTCAGGCTGGCGCAGGACTACGACACCCTCAAGACCGTTTGCGCCAGGCACGGCATCGAGATCTCCGCCACCCGAGTGCGCAAGGTGGTGCGAAGGTTCGAGTCCGAGCCCGAGAAGACGGCGGCCTGGCGGCGGATCCTCGAACAGACGACGGGCGCTTTGCTGCGGCAGTCCGAAGGGGCATAGAGAGTCCGCCCCATGGTCGAGGCTCGGGCCGACCACGTCGGCAGCCTTCTCCGCCCGCCGGAACTGCTCGAGGCCCGGGCCGCCCACGCCGCGGGCAACCTGGACGCGGCGGGGCTGAAGGCCGCCGAGGATGCAGCCGTGCGGGAGGTCGTGCGCCTGCAGGAGGACGCCGGCTGCCCGGTGGTCACCGACGGCGAGCTGCGGCGGGAGTCCTTCCAGTCCGAGCTGACCGCCGCGGTGGACGGCGTCGAGGGCGTGAGCATCGACGCGTGGCTCTGGGGCGACTGGCACTCCGAGGAGCTCGGCGACAAGACCGTCGAGCGGCCCGCGCAGATGGCCGTGGTGCGGCCGCTCGAGCGCCGTCGCAGCCTGGCGGCCGAGGAGTTCGCCTTTCTGCGCGCCGTCACCGGGCGGGTGGCCAAGGTCACGCTTCCGAGCCCCAGCCTCTTCGCCAACCTCTGGGTGCCGGAACGCTCACGCGCGGCCTACCCGAGCTTCGACGACTTCATGGCGGACGTCGTGTCGATTCTCCAGCACGAGGTGAGAGAGCTGCGCCGGCTGGGCTGCGCCTACGTGCAGCTCGACGCGCCTCACTACCCGCTGCTGGTCGACCCGAAGTGGCGGGCCTTCTACGAGGCGCGGGGGTGGAGTGCGGACTCGTGGCTCTCCTACGGGATCGAGGCCGACAACGCGGTGATCGACGCCGCTCCCGAGCTCACGTTCGGCTTCCACCTCTGCCGAGGCAACCAGGACAGCCGCTGGCTGGTGGCCGGCGGCTACGACGAGATCGCAAGGCCCGTCTTCGCGGGCGTGCACGCCCAGCGCCTGCTGCTCGAGTACGACGACGAGCGCTCGGGCGGCTTCGATCCCCTTCGTCTGGTGCCCGACGACAAGCTGGTGGTGCTCGGGCTGATCACCACCAAGACGGCGCGGCTCGAGGACGCGGACGCGCTCGGGCACCGCATCCGTGAGGCGGCAGAGGTGATCGACCTGGAGCGCCTGGCCGTGGGCACCCAGTGCGGCTTCGCGACCTCCGTGGTGGGCAACGCCTTGACTGTGGAGGACGAGCGGCGCAAGCTGGCGCTGATGGCGGACACCGCTGAGCGGGTGTGGTCTTAGTCGCGCCGAGCCCTGCAGACCGCGTAGGTGGGGCTACGCGGCGTACAGCGCGTCTATCTCGGCGGCGTTCTTGTCATTCACCACGTTGCGCTTGACCTTCAGCGTGGGCGTCAGCTCGCCGGTCTCCTGCGTGAGGTCGCGCGGCAGGATCTTGAACCGCTTGATCTGCTCGACGGGGCCCACCGTGGCGTTGACCGCGTCGACCGCGGCCTGCACCTCGGCGCGCATCTCCTCTGACTCCGGCAGGTCCTCGACGGCGAAACCGTGCCGCTCGGCGAAGGCCGGAGCCTCTTCGGGGTCGATCGTGATCAGCGCCACCAGGTAGGGACGGCGGTCGCCGATCACCACGGCCTGGGAGATCCAGCGGTTCTGCTTGAGGCCGTTCTCGAGGTTGGCGGGCGTGATGTTCTTGCCGCCGGCCGTGATGATGATGTCCTTCTTGCGGCCGATGATGTAGACGAAGCCGTCGTCGTCGATCTTCCCGAGGTCGCCGGTGTGCAGCCAGCCGTCGACCAGCGTGTCCCGGGTGGCGTCCTCGTTCTTGTAGTAGCCCTCGAAGATGTTGGGGCCCCGCAGCAGCAGCTCGCCGTCCTCGGCAACCTTCGCCTCCATGCGGGGGATCGGCTTGCCGACCGAGCCGAGCCGGAATGCATCCGGCGTGTTCACCGTGGCCACCGTCGCGGTCTCCGTCATCCCGTAGCCCTCCATCACGGGAACGCCGCAGGCATAGAAGAACTCGAGGATCTCCCTGGCGATCGGCGCGGCGCCCGTGTTGCACTGGCGGATGTTGCCGCCGAAGATCGCCCGCACGTTCTTGTAGAGCGCCTCCTCGGCCTGGTCGAAGCCGGACTGCAGCTGCGCCGGCACGTCCTCGCCGGCCTCGCGCATCTGGCGGACCTTCACACCCACCTCGACCGCCTTGCGCATCTGCTCGGGATCCTCGGCGCTGCTCGTCGCGAGGGTGTAGATCTTCTCGAACATCCGCGGCACGCTCGGGAAGTAGGTGGGCTTGATCTCCATCAGGTTGGGGACGATCTTCTGAGCGTCCTTCTCCCAGTACGCCAGCACCCCGCCCAGGTCGAGCGCGAGGAACTGCACGAGCTTCGCGAAGGCGTGTGCCAGCGGGAGGAACAGGTAGACGACGTCGTCCTCCTCGAGCACGCCCTGGGACTCCGACATGCTCACCACGTCGCGGTAGTTGCCGTGGCTGAGGATGCAACCCTTGGGCGGGCCGGTCGTCCCAGAGGTGTAGATGTAGATGCACGTGTCGTCCTTGGTCACCGCCGACGAACGGGCCTCCAGTTCGGAAGCCTCGCGGGCCCGGCCGCGGCGGCGCAGCTCGTCGAGGGTGATCGCGTCGTCGGCGACGTCGACCGCTTCGAACAGGACGATGTGCTCCAGGAGGGGAAGCCGGTCCCGGACGGCGCGGATCTTCTCGAGCTGCTCGGCGTCCTCGAGGAAGACCGCTTTCGACTCGGAGTGCTCGAGCACGTACTGGCATTCCTCGGCGGAGTTGGTCTGGTAGACCGAGACCGATACGGCGGCGCAGGAGAGGATGCCGAAGTGCGCGTAGGTCCAGTCGGG
The DNA here is from genome assembly GCA_030447725.1 of Thermoleophilaceae bacterium. Taxonomy (GTDB): domain Bacteria; phylum Actinomycetota; class Thermoleophilia; order Solirubrobacterales; family Thermoleophilaceae; genus JAAYBF01. Next base: position 167,384 of record JAUJOQ010000005.1, on the reverse strand, counting down.
ACGGGTGTGGGACACGATTCCCACCTTCTCGCCCCGCTCGAGACCGAGGTCGACGAGCCCGAGGCCCGTCTCGCGCACGGCGGTGCCGAAGTCGTCGTAGGTCACGTCGACCCACTCGTCGCCGACCTTGTGCCTCAGGGCTGCCTTGCCGGCGTACTTCTCGGCGGCCAGGGCCGCCAGGTCGGCCATGGTCTTCGAGCCGGTGCCCGAAGCGGCGGGGGTCACGCTCTCCATCGCCAGTGAGCGACGACGAGCGCTACGCCTTGGCCAGCGCGGGTGACTGTTTGGCGTGCTCGAGCGAACTGAAGAAAAGGGTCTTGTCGATCCGTCCCTGGAAGATCGGCACACCGAGCTCCATGCACTTCGCGATGACCTGTCTGCGGTGCATCCCTGCCTCACGACCGAGCTCCGTGGGCGTCAGGTGGATCGCCATCGTGTGCTGCTCCTCTCCTCGCTTGACCAAGCCCGCCGATGGTATCCGTCCTGGCGGACCGCGCAAGGGGATCGCCTCAGATCGGGTTGGGCAAGTCGATGAAGCGGTGCTCGACTCCGAACCGCTCGGCCAGCATCTCTCCCAACCGCCGGACGCCGAACGTCTCGGTGGCGTAGTGGCCCGCGGCGATGAAGTGCACACCCGCCTCGCGGGCGTCGGCCATCACGTGCTCGGCGGGCTCCCCCGTGAGCAGCCCGTCCAGTCCCCGCGCGATAGCCTCGCCGAGCGAGCCGGCGGCCGAGCCGGTGACCACGCCGAGGGCGCGTACGAGATCGGGCCCCGTCTCCCAGACGAACGGCTCCTGCCCGAGCGCGGACCGGCAGCGCTCGCGCAGTTGCGAGACGGGGACGCCTTCGGCGCTGCGGCCCACGAATCCCAGTGGCTTCCCGCGGTGACCGGCGAAGCGCTCGGCGGGCTCGAGCCCCAGGGCGCGGCACACCAGCGCGTTGTTGCCCACCTCAGGGTGGGCGTCGAGCGGGAGGTGGTAGCCCGCCAGCGACATGTCGGCTTCGAACAGCGTCTGCAGCCGCCGCTTCATCGACGGCCCGATCGTGCGCGGGTGGAAGTCCCAGAACAGCCCGTGGTGGCACAGCACCAGCTGCGCCCGCTCGGCCGCCGCCCGTTCGAACAGCTCGAGCTGGGCGGACACGCCGGTGATCACCAGGTCGACCTCCGCGGCGCCCGGCACCTGGAGGCCGTTGGGCCCGTAGTCCTCGAACGATCCCGAGTCGAGCAGGGTGTCGAGAAACTCGATGATCTCGTCCCGTGCGGCCACGTCTCTCTCACCGTACCCGTGGCGACGCTGCCCAGCCCCGTCGTCCTTGCTTCCCCCGGCCGATCTTTTCCTGCGGCGCGCGATGCTGCGGTTACTCTGGAGCGAGCGATGGCGAAGGCGAAGGGCAGCACGGGCAGCGACTCGTTCCTCGAGTCGCTCATGGACACGAGCCTCTACTCGATGGGGGCCTACTTCTCCGACGAGCACCCCGACCTCGTCGACGAGGTGATCGCCCAGAGCGAGGCGATCGAGCGGGCCGGCATTCGCGCCTACGCCGAGGAGAACGACCTCAGCGCCGAGGCGTGCTTCGAGAGCCTGCTCACGGGCCTGGCCGTGCGCTACTACAACGCCGTCGCGGCCTAGCCGTGCGGCTTTTCCGGCGCCGTGGGATCCGCCGTCTGAGGCCACTCGATCTCCACGTGGGCGACGACCGCTTCGACCACTGGGAGACGGTGGCCGACTTCGAGGACGGGGGCACGGCGAGAGCCTTCGCGGAGCGGCTCAGCGAGCTGGGCTTCGATGTCGCCCTTACCGCAGACTCAGAGCTCGACCGCTTCGGCCGCGGGGACATCTATCTGCGCGTGCCCGGAGAGAGCTACGGCGATGCGACGGTGGCCCTCGACGGACTCGACACAAGCGAAGGCTGATCGGGCTGCCCAGATTTGAACTGGGGACCTCTCCGACCCGAACGGAGCGCGCTACCAGGCTGCGCCACAGCCCGTGGCAGACATCAGGGTACTAAGACCTCACAACGTTTCCCGCCCGGCAGAGGTCGAACCGGCGGGCGCGGGGGAAGCGATAGCCATACTGGCCTGTGTGAGAGCGCGGTCGGTCGTCTTCGCCCTGCCGGTCCTGGCGGCTGTCCTTGCGGGCTTTTCCTTCGCCCCGTCCCTGGGCCGCACAGGTGGCGGACAGCCGGGGACCCAGTCCGCCGCCGGGGTGAGGCTGCTGAAGTTGGGCACGTTCGCCCAGCCCACGTTCCTGACCTCCCCGCCGGGCGATCGCAGGCGCCGATTCGTGACCGAGCGCGCGGGGCGGATCCGGATCGTCCAGGGCTCGAAGAAGCTCAGGCGGCCCTTCCTGGACATCACCGATCGGGTGCAGACGGGTGGCGAGAGCGGCCTGTTGTCCATGGCCTTCGCGCCTGACTTCGCGCGCAGCCGTCGCTACTACGTCTACTACGTGGACAATGGCGGGTCTCTGGCGGTCGACGGGTTCCGGGCCTCCGCCAAGGCCCCCAACCGCACGCAGCCAGGCTCGCGACGCAAGGTGATCCGCGAGCCCCACTCACGCGGCAACCACAAGGGCGGCCAGATCCAGTTCGGACGCGACGGCAAGCTCTACATCGGCTTCGGCGACGGCGGCGGTTCAGGGGACCCCGACGAGAACGGCCAGGACCTGTCGCAGCGTTTGGGCAAGCTGTTGCGCATCAGTCCGCGCCCGCGCGGCGGCTACCGCATCCCTCGCGACAACCCGTTCGTCGGCCGCTCTGGCGCCCGGGGCGAGATCTTCGCCTACGGCCTGCGCAATCCATACCGCTTCTCCTTCGACCGCCTCACCGGCGCCCTCACCGTTGGCGACGTCGGCCAGGATGCGAGGGAGGAGATCGACTTCGTGCCGGCGGTCCGGAGGGTCAGGCGCCCGCGCGGCGGGGTCAACTTCGGCTGGAGCGCCTTCGAGGGCAGCCGGCGCTACTCGTCGCGTCCGGCGCCCGGCCACCTGCCGCCCGTGCTCGAGCGCACGCATGCCGCCGGCTCGTGCTCGATCACAGGTGGCTACGTGATCCGTGATCGCTCGCTTGGCAGCCTCTACGGAGCCTACGTGTACGGCGATCTCTGCGACTCGCGGCTGCGGGTCGCGCGCCTGCGCAAGGGAGGCGCTCGCGGCGACCGCGCGCTCGGTCCGCGCGTCTCCACGCTCGTGTCCTTCGGTGAGGACGGGCGCGGCCGGGTGCATGCGATCTCGCTCGAGGGCGCCATTTTCCGACTGGCCCCCAAGTAGGCTGGCTGACCATGGAGGCTGGGCGCCAACCGGGGGATGCTCGCGAGCGTATTACAGGCGGCCGTGCCCCTTCCCCTGAATCGCTTCGTGACTGGCTGCGCATGATCGGCGGCGTGGCCGTCGCGGTAGGCGCCCTCGTATTGTTCATCCGCAAGACGGGCGGTGTCCAGGGCGCGGGCGACTGGGCAGAGCTCCCACTCTTCCTCGTGCTCGCGGTTCCCGTGGTGCTGCTCTACGGCCTCGGCCTCGTGGCCGCCCGCGGCGGCGCCCGCGGCGGCGCCCACGACCATCCCCAGCCGTGGCAGTCGGTCTTGCTGCTCACAGCCGTGCTGCTCTTGCCCGTTGCGCTCTTCCAGCTCGTGGACACGCTCGGGGGCGACGCCGACAACACGCTGCACCAGATCTGGATCTGGGGGTCGATGGCCGCGGTAGCGGGATACGCCGCGTTCGTGATCGGCGCGACCTACCAGGCGTTCGTGGCGTCGCTGGCTCTCGCGCTCGCCTGGCTCTCGCTGTGGGACAACATCCTCGACGATCCCTCCGTGTCCACCTTCCGGGTGCTGCTGATCGTCGCCGGCGTCGCGCTGATCGCCGGCTCGGTGGTGCTGGGGCGTCGCGGTCTGAGGCAGGCCCCCGAGCTGATCACCGCAGCCGGGATCCTCGGTGTGCTGGCCGGGCTGCTCGGCGCTTTCGAAGCCATCGGTGCGCTCACCGGCGGGCTGCTCGGCGGCGCCCCCGACGAGGGCGGTCAGAGCGCCTTCTGGGACGTCGTTCTGCTCGCGGTCTCGCTGGCGCTGGTGGGCTACGGAGCGCGGGTGGGTGCCCGCGGCCCCGCCTACGTCGGCGCCCTCGGGCTGGTCGCCTTCGCGCTGCTGGTGGGTTTCGAGCTGGCCGGCTTGCTCGAGGGCGACGCCGACGGCAAGTTGGTGGGCTGGCCTTTGCTGCTGCTCCTGGGCGGCGGGGCGGCGCTGGCCGCCGGCCTCGTACTGGGCGGCCCCGGGGAGGGCAGCGCGGTGCGCGAGGAGCCGGAGCCCACGCGCCCGATCGAGGGCGCGGCCCCCGCGCCGCCGCCGTGACCACGAGGAACCGCTAGATGGTTGATTCCGAATTGACGTGCCCGCGGGGGCGCGCCAGATCAAGCTGGGCGCCGCACGCGCCCGAAGCGGGTAGCGGCGCTACCCGCAAGGGCGCGGGTGGCGAACCAGCGCCGGTATGGCGCGTCATCCGTGGGTGCGGCAATAAGGAATCAACCATCTAGTTGAAAGAAACCTCGAGTCGTCCGACCGGGCCGAGATCGACCTCGGCGCGGTCGCCCGGTCCGACCGGCGCCGGTGGAGTCAGTGAGCCGGCGATGATGCGGTCCCCGGCCTGCAGCGACTCCCCCGCGTCCCGAAGCGTCTCGTCGACGAGGGCGATGGTCGCGCCAAGGTCCGTTGCGCCGGCGTCGGCGCTTGCCACCTGTTCGCCGTTGATCCTGAGGATCGCCTCGACTCCCTCGACAGAGCTGAGCCCCACCGAGGAGCCGATCGCCACCGCCCGGTGGAAGATGTTGGCGGCCACGATCTGACCGACGTCGTCGAGCGGGCGGTCGATGTCGGCCACCTCGATTGCCGGCGCGAGGCCTGCGATCGTGCCATCCGGGCCTACCTCGATGGCTATCTCCGGCTCGGCCATCGGCTTCTCCGCGCCGGCCAGGGCGTGAGCGCCATCGGCGCCGAGGAGCGTGGCTGTGGTCAGGTGACCGACCACCGAGCGGTCGATGCCGAGCTTGTCCTGGACGGCGGGCACGTTGAGCCCGATCTTCCAGCCGATACGCCCCCCGCCGCTGTGCAGTGTCGCGCGCCAGTGTCCGAGCTGCTGCTGATAGGCCTCGTCGAGCTGCATGGTTGGTGCGTCTCCTGCTGTCGGGTGTCCGTCGCGGAGCCTAGATGGTCGCCTGTCGCGCTCGCCCCTAGCTAAGCGCCGGCGCGAGCGGCCTGGCGCTCGCGGCTCACGCGCACCACGTCCCAGGCGAGTCCCACCGATTCGAGCCCTCGGATCAGCATCGCGGAGAAGTCCAGCTCCCACGGGCGCAGCCCGTGACGGGCGGACGTGGGGAAGGCGTGGTGGTTGTTGTGCCACGACTCGCCGAAGGAGAGCGGCGCCAGCCAGAACAGGTTGCGAGAGTGGTCGTCGGTTTCGAAGCGCCGGCGCCCGAAGAAGTGGCACAGCGAGTTGATGCTGAACGTGACGTGATGGAGCACGAGCATGCGCACCAGGCCTCCCCAGAGCAGCCCGGTCAGACCGGTCAGCCAGGAGCCGCCGAGCGCGTAGCCCAGCCCGAATGGCACCAGCAGCCCGAGCGCCACCCACAGGACAAAGGTGCGGTCGACGAAGCGAATTGCGGGGTCGTCGATCAGGTCTGGCGCGAAGCGCTGCTTGGCGCCGCGCTGGGTGTGGATGAACAGCCAGCCCACGTGAGCGTGCAGCAGTCCGCGCAGAGCGCCTCGCCAGCCCACGCCATGGTCCACGTGAGGAGAATGGGGATCGCCCTCCCGGTCGGCGTACACGTGGTGCTTGCGGTGGTCGGAGACCCATGAGATCACCGGTCCTTCCACGGCGGCTGAGCCCAGCGCTGCGAAGGTGGCCCGCAGCCACCGCTTGGTCTTGAAGCTGCGGTGGGTGAGCAGACGGTGGAAGCCGACCGTTATGCCAAGGCCGGTGGCCGCGTAGACGATCAGAAAGACCACCACGTCGTGCCAGTGCAGCGCCCGCTCCCACAGCTGCCAGCAGGCAAGCCCCAGGCCCAGGAACGGCAGGACCGTCACCGTCCCGGTGACGATGCGGTCTCGCGTCTCGTTCGCGACGGGCTGGATCTCGTCCGCGCCCGGTCTGGACGCGGCCCGCTCTCCTATCACCCCGTGCAGATTACTCGGCCGCGGTCTCCGGCTCTCCCCGCCCGAGAGCAGCCCGACCGGTAGCGTCCTCATCCCAGCGAGTGAAGGAGAGCGGTGAGCGCATCGAAGGCAGTGCTGATCACGGGTTGCTCGACCGGCATAGGCCGGGCGACGGCGGAGCGGATGGCCTCGGGCGGCTACACCGTCTACGCGACCGCCCGCAGGCTCGAGTCGATCTCAGACCTCGAGGCCAGGGGCTGCCGAACGCTCGCGCTCGACGTGACCGACGAGGACTCGATGCGCACGGCGGTGGCGGCGGTGGAGGAGGCTGAGGGCGCCGTGGGAGCTCTCGTCAACAACGCCGGCTACAGCCAGTCCGGGGCCGTCGAATCGGTTGACCTCGATGAGATCCGCACGCAGTTCGAGACCAACGTCTTCGGCCTGATCCGGATGTCGCAGCTCGTGCTCCCGAAGATGCGCGAGCAGCGCTGGGGCCGGATCGTCAACGTGGGGTCGATGGGGGGCAAGCTGACCTTCCCGGGAGGCGGGATCTACCACGCCACGAAGTACGCGGTGGAGGCCATCAGCGACGCGTTGCGCTTCGAGGTCAAGGGCTTCGGCGTGGACGTCGTGCTGATCGAGCCGGGGCTGATCAAGACCGAGTTCGCGGCGGCGGCAGTGGGCGCCCTCAACACGGGGACCGATGATGAGGGCGGGCCCTATGCGGAGTTCAACCAGGCGGTGGCGGCTTCGACTGTGGGCGCCTACGAGGGGCCGGCAGCCAAGCTCGGCGGGGGCCCCGAGACCGTGGCCAAGGCGATCGAGAAGGCGATCGGCAGCCGGCGGCCGAAGGCACGCTATCCGGTCACGCCCTCGGCGCGGATCGTGATGGGCCAGCGTGCGCTGTTCACCGATCGGATGTGGGACGCCTTCGTGGGCACGCAGTTCCCCCAGCCGAGGTGAGACTCGCGGCCTGGAACCGGCGCGGACTGTAGGCGCGGCGGTCCCAGCCGTACGGGGCTGGGTAGGGGCGGGTTTGAGGGGGGTCTCCACCTAACCCGTGTGGTGGCCGGGTTGAGTGGACAGCCCGCCTTCGTCGAGGAAGCGGCGCCTCTCGCCGGGGACCCACCGGCTCACCCCGGCAGCGCTTCGAGGATCCCGGGAAGCGAGCGGGGATTCACTCCGTACTTGCGCTCATAGGCCCCCGCCGCGGTTTCATCGGCGATGGCCACCACCAGCTCCTCCCTCGAGGAGCCGTTCTCGCAGGCCACCCGGTCGAGTTGTTCCAGCGCCTCGTCCTGGAGCACGCCGGTGACGCCGCCGCTGTCCGGCGAAGCCCGGTCGGCGCACGGGTCGGTGATCGTGACCGGCTCCGGTCCGCCACTGCTGTGGGCTAGCGCGTAGCCGGCCGGGGCGAGCAACGCGGCGGCCAGGGCCGGTGCGGCCAAGACGCTGCGCCGTGCCGCAGACGGCGAGGACACCACCAGTGCCAGCCCACCCAGCAGCGCCAGGACACCGGTGATGAGGAAGCCGGGTCTGAACGATCGGCCCACTGCGGTCACCAGCACGTCGTCGGTCGCGCCGGCCCAAACGACTGTAGGCCGCCAAATCCTCTCCCCAGAAGCGTTCGCGGTTGTCGGCAATTGCCATCCTGAGAGCGTTGCGGGGCTGCTGGGCGTCGACGCTGGCCAGGAGGTCTGGAGCCAGCGCGATCTTGTCCTGCGGCGCCAGCCGGGCGTCGAGCACGATCGCCACGCCCTGGAGGCGGGCGTCCTTCACGCTGGCTTCGAGCCGGTCCGAGGCGATCGGGGCGATCAGCACCAGCGCCAGCGCGATCCCCGCGTGACGGATCGTGAGCAGCACCGCAGCATCGTGGGGGGTCCGCTCCGGCAGCAGCTGACCGCCAAGGGCCGGCAGTGACAGCCCCATTCCGACGCCGGCCATGAGCTGGGGCGGCAGGGTCCACCACGTGTGAGCCCCGGGCAGCCAGGCCAGCGCCAGCACGCCGCCGCCCACCAGCAGGCATCCGATTGCGGCACGTGAGGCCGCGCCTCCGACAGCGATGCGCGATCCCGCGAGAGCGCCGATCGGCAGCGCCGTGACAGCGGCGGCCGCCGCAAGCGGCTCGACGTTCCACCCCGCCACGAGCAGAAGGATCAGGAGGAAGAGCACGCCCGTGAGGGCCGCCGATATGAGCGCCAGAGCCACGGCGGCCCCAGGGGCGGCGCGGCCACGGTGACCCTGACCCGCCAGGAGGGTGGCCGTCGGGGAGAGGGCGCAGGCCGCCGCTCCTGCCAGCGCCAGCGGCACCTGCACCGCGAAGATCGCGCGCCAGTCGAAGGCCTGGGTCAGGGCGCCGCCGACGGCAGGGCCGAGGGCGGCGCTGAGCACGGCCGCGCCCAGCCACAACCCCCGCTGTGGCCGGTCGCCGGTGTGCAGCAGGGCGAACGCGGCAACCAGGCCGCCCGCCCCCCCGATCGCCTGAACGGCGCGGCCGGCCAGCAGGACGGTGATGGTGTCGGCCTGTGCGCACGCCGCCGAGGCGACGGCGAACAGGACGAAGCCCGCGACGCCGACCGCGCGGTATCCGGCGATCTGGGCGATGCGCCAGGCCGAGAGCAGCGCGGCGCACAGCGCCAACGTGTAGACGCCGATCACCGCGGCCACGCCCTCGATCGTCGTGTCCAGCTCCGTGAGCAGCTCGGGCAGCGCGAGCGTGACGATCGAGGCATCGGCCAGCGCCCAGGCCGGCGGCCACGGCTAGGAGGACGGAGCGCAGCCTCACGCCTGCGCTGATGCTAGGGGCCCTGAGTAGGCTCTCTCTCGCAATTGGGCAGGAGGGGGGAGAGATGGCCAAGCACATGGACCGCCTGAGCTCGGTGGACGCATCGTTTCTCGCGCAGGAGCGCGAGGGCTCTCACATGCACATAGGCGGACTGATGATCTTCGAGGGTCCGGCGCCCAGCCGGGAGGAGTTCGCCGCGCACCTGGAGTCGCGACTGCACCTCGTGCCGCGCTACCGCCAGAAAGTGTGGTTCCCGCGGTTCGAGATGGGGCGCCCCCTGTGGGTCGATGATCCGACCTTCAACATCGGCTACCACGTGCGTCACAGCGCGCTCCCCGACCCCGGCTCGGTGGAGCAGCTGCGGTTGCTTGCCGGCCGGATCTTCTCCCAGCGCCTCGACCGGTCGAAGCCGCTGTGGGAGCTGTGGCTGGTCGAGGGCTATGAGCGCGACGAGTTCGTGATCATCAGCAAGACCCACCACGCCCTGGTCGATGGCGTCTCGGGGGCCGATCTGACCACTGTCTTGTTCGATCTCCAGCGCGAGGGGACTGACATCCCCCCGCCCGGGCACGAGTGGAGTCCGTCGCCGGAGCCCGGCGACGTCGGTGTGATGGCCAAGGGCGTTGGCGAGCTGGCCACGACGCCGTTGAGCCTGGCACGCCGCACTCTTGGCGCAGCGATCAGCCCCGGCCGAACGGTGGAGCGCGCACGCGGGGCCGCGGCCGGGCTCGGCGAGGTCGCCTGGGCCGGGATCAACCCGGCGCCCAAGACCCCGCTCAACGGGCCGATCGGCCCGCACCGCCGGATGACCTGGGCCCGGGTGCCCCTGGTCGAGCTGAAGGAGATCAAGAATGCGCTGGGCGGCACCGTGAACGACGTGTTCCTGGCGGTGGTGACGGGGGCGCTGCACCGCTGGCTGCGATCGCGCGGGGTGCGCACGGAGGGTCTGGAGATCCGCTCGGCGGTGCCGGTCTCGGTTCGCGCGGCCGGTGACGGAGGCTCGCTGGGCAACCAGATCACGATCATGATCGGCCGCCTGCCCACCTTCGCCGATGACCCGGTAGAGCGGATGCGGCTCGTCAAGGACTCGATGAAGGACCTGAAGGCCTCCAAGCAGGCCCTCGGCGCGGAGGTGATCGCGAGCCTCGAGGAATTTGCGCCACCCACGATCTTCGCCCGGGCGTCGCGGCTGCATTTCTCGACCCGGATGTACAACTTGCTGACCACAAACGTCCCAGGGCCGCAGTTTCCGCTGTACCTGCTCGGCCGGGAGATGCTCGAGTTGGTGCCGATCGCCTTCCTCGCGCCCGAGCAGCGCTTGGCGGTGGCGGCGATGAGCTACAACGGCTCCGTGGCCCTTTCGCTGGTCGGCGACTACGACGCAATGCCCGACCTCGAGGCGCTCGCCGACCTGGTGATCGACGAGGTCGCCGCACTGCGCGGCGCGGCCAAACCGGACAGAAGCGATCGGCCTGCGCTCCTCCGGGAACGTTCCGGCTGAGCTCCGCCCCCTAGGGTGGGGTACCAGCTAACGAGGAGAGAGACTTGCCCTACTTCAAGGACGCGGACGAGGTCTATGAGTTCATCGGACAGCTGTTCGCTGACCTCGCGGAGGACGACGACCTGGGGCCGAAGTTCCGCAAGGCCAACACCATCGTCCAGTACCAGTACACGAACCCCGAATCGCAGATCACCGTGAAGATGCTGGACGGGGAGGAGGGCCAGGTCGACCTGGGTGAGAGCGAGCTCGAGCCCGAGGTGGTGATGAGCATGGAGGCCGACACCGCGCACAGGTTCTGGCTCGGCAAGGTGAACGTGACGGTGGCGCTCGCCCGTGGGCAGATGAAGGCCAAGGGCCCGGTGGCGAAGATCCTCAAGCTCGTGCCGCTGGTCAAGCCGGTGTTTCCGCGCTACCGCGAGATGCTGGAGGCCAAGGACCGCAACGACCTCCTCGAGGCCTGAGCCGCATGGAGGCGGGCTCGCAGCTCGGCGTCCGGCAGATATCCGGGTTCAAGGATTTCTACCAGTCGGTCAATCAGACCCGTGTGATCGCCGGCCGGGACCTGCTCTCCAGTACCGGCTTCGAGATGTCCAAGGAGGGCGCCAGGCGAGTGTTCGTGGTCACCGACCAGGTGATCCGCGAGACCGGTCTCGTCGACCGGGTCGTGGCCGGCGTGGAGGACGGCGGCCTGGAGGTCGCCGGCGTGTTCGACGACGTGCCCCAGGACTCTTCGACCGACGTCTGCGACCGCTGCGGCGAGGAGGCGAAGGCCGCCGGAGCCGATTCGTTCCTGGCGGTGGGTGGGGGATCGGTGATGGACACCGCCAAGATCGCCGACTCTCTCTTCACCCACGGCGGCACGGCGGCCGAGTCCGAGGGCTTCTATCTGATGCCACGCGCCGGCGACAGCCTGGCTCCGCTGCCGATCGCCCCCCTCGTCTGCATTCCCACGACCTGCGGCACCGGCTCCGAGGTGTCGATGGGGGCGGTGGTCAAGGACCCCGAGCGCAAGGTCAAGCTCGAGATCGCCGACTTCCCGCTGTTCCCGCGGCTGGCCATACTCGATCCCGAATCGACGCGCACGCTGCCGCCCCGTATAGCCGCCGCGACCGGGATGGATGCGATGACGCACGCGATCGAGGGCTACGTGTCGCTGGAGTGCAACCCGCACCAGGACGGCCGCTCGCTGGTGGCCCTGCGCCTGATTCGAGACAACCTGGAGCGGGCGGTCCAGACGCCCGAGGACGACGACGCCCGCGGCCAGATGCTGATCGCGGCGTCACTGGCCATCACCATCTCGCTGGGGTCCACCCACTCGATGTCGCATCCGTGCGGCGCGCGGTTCGGAGTGCCCCACGGCGTGGCCAACGCGATCAACTTGCCGCACGTGATCCGCTTCAACGCCGAGGGTGGCTCGGACATCGCCGACCGCTACCGCGATATCAACGAGCTGTTCGGCCTCGAGACCGGCGGCTCCGACGCCGAGGCGGGCGACGCCCTGGCCACTCACGTGTCCAGCATGGTCGAGCGGTTGGGCCTGCCCAGCCGCCTCTCGGAGGTAGGCGTGCCCGAGGTGGGCATTCCGCTGCTGGTCGAGGGGGCGATGGGCGACGGACTGACCCTGCTCAACCCACGCGAACCGACCGAGCAGGACTACGAGGAGCTCTTCAGGCGAGCGATGTAGCGACGGCGTAAAATGGGCGCGGGGCTAGCGCGCGGCGGGCGCTTCGGCGCGGTTGGCGGCCACCAGCGCCTTCAGCGTGGCCTTGGTCGTGTGCTCGGGCCTCCAGCCCAGCTCCTTCTGGGCGCGGTCGGTCTTCATCAGCACCGGCTTGCGCACGCTGTGGATCCACGAGGTCGGCGCGGGTAGAGGCAGTCTGGAGACCGCCTCGGCGCTGACGTTCATGGCGATCTCCGGAATCGGCACGGAATACCAGTCGAGCGCATCGGCCAGATCGCCCATCGTGACCGTCCCGCGACCGGCGAGGTTGTAGGGCCCCGGGGCGCCCTTGCCCTGCACGCCCGCGAGGAACGCCGAGGCCACATCGTCCTCGTGCACGAGCTGGAACCGCGTGCCCGGGTCCGGGATCACCGGCTTGAGGATCGGCATCGAGGACAGCAAGGAGCGCACACCGTCCGGCATCGCCTCCGACAGCTTCATGTAGGGGATCTCGTCGAGCAGCATCTGGGCCCGCGGGCCGGCCACGATGCAGGGGCGAAACGCGTAGGCCACGGTGCTCTGATGGCGCAGCAGCACCTCGCCCAACACCTTCTCGACCTCGGCCTTCTGCTGGGAGTAGAAGTGCTCCGGAGTGCCCCGCGCCGGCACGTCCTCGGTGAGCCAGTCGGGGTTCTCCTCGTGAAATCCGTAGGCGGCAACGCTCGACGCGTAACAGAGCCGCTGGACGCCGGCCTTCGCCGCCTCCTCGAACACGCGCTGCGACCCGCCGACGTTGAGGTCGTGGGTGGAGTCGCCGGCCGTGAGGATCGCGAAGGCGAGGTGAACCACGACGTCGGCGCCCTCGACCAGGTCGCGCACGCTGCGGTCGTCCTGCACGTCGCCCTCCCGGTACTCGGTCTTCTTCCACCTCTGCTCGGCCGGATCGAACGGGCGCCGGGCCATCCCCACGATGCGCTTGACCGAGCGCGAGCGCTCGAGCGCGTCGACCACGGCAAGGCCCAGGTCGCCGGTCGGGCCGGTCACCGCCACCGTCAGGCCTCCTGTTGCCACCCGCGGGTTCTATCTGATGGAAGAGCCGGCGTCCACCACGGTCTCGCAGCCGCGCAGATGTCGGCGCGATCCGCACGAACGGTGTCCTCGCCGGGGGCGCAGCTCACGCGGTCGCGCGTTTCGTCGCGTGCGCTCACCGTGTCGCCGTCCCCGTGGCGATCCCGTCGGGTCCGCCCGCGGCCGACCGGATCGGAGGCGGGGTGAGAGCGGCCGCGACGATCACGAGCGTGAAGGCGGCGAGCCTGAGCACGAGGCCCAGGGTGTCGTCAGGCAACGGCTCCGCGAACACGATCGGCCCCGACGCGATCGTGCACACGTTGGCGGCCGCGCTGGTCACGGCGATCACCGGCACTGCGTTGCCCACCTGAAGGCTGCGGGCCGAGATGCTCAGGCCCACGAGAGAGGCGACCAGGATCAGCAGGGCCAGCGGATGGAAGAGGATCTGGAGCGCGCCCTCGTCGCCCAAGGCGTCGCTCAGGGCCTTGATCGAGACGTCCGAAGCGCCCCAGATCAGCCCGGCCGAGGCCGCCAGCATCGTCGCGCCGTGGGCGGTCGAGCGCGCCGCGGCAGCCGCCCCCAGGCCGAGGAGGGCGCAGGCGCCCACGTACGCCGTGAGCGAGCCGGCCTCCCAGCTGCTGTGCGCCGACTCGGCCGTGCCCTCGAGGGTGGCGGCCAGGAAGGCGAGACCAGCGGCCGTGAGGGCCACGCCGACCCACTCGCGGCGGGTGACGTCGAATCCGAACAGGCGGTCGGCGACCACCGTGAGCAGCACGAGCCCCCCGGCGATCACCGACTGCACCAGCGAGATCGGCGCCAGCGCCAGGGCGCCCACGTGGAACCCCCACGAGCCCATCGCCACCAAGACTCCGGTCACATACCAGCGCGACCGAAACAGAGCGAAGGAGCTGCTGATCGGCCGGCGCGGATCCACGTCTGGCGACTCGACCGCCCCGCGGTGCTTGTAGAGGAAGCCGAGGATGCTCGTGAACGCCGTGGCGAGCGCGAGCAGCAGGCCGATCTGGACGGAGAGGCTCATGAGCGAGCGAGGGTCGGGCCGCGCTCAGGCGTCGTAGCCGGGCTCACCGGGCATCAGCACCTGCGCCACTCCTCCCTCGACCAGCACGCGCGACTGCACGGGCGCCACCTTGCGTGCCCGTGCCGTGACCAGGGCTTCGGCCACCGACTCGTGCTCGGCCAGCTGCTCGAGGTGCTTGATCGTGGGAAAGACCAGCATCAGCTCGCCGCGCGCTCCGGCGTCCAGCGCCTCTACGGGACGAATCCAGAGAGCATCCACGCACTCGGCCCCGTCAATCGCCGCTTCTACACCCTCCGGGGCCTCGGCCAGGAAGAAGTGGGTGTCGAAGCGCTTGCTCACCTCGGCGGGGGTGATCCACCGCGAGTACCGCACCAGCTCGGCATCGCCGGGCAGGCCGATTCCCGCCTCCTCCTCGAGCTCGCGACGGGCGGTGGCCCGCTCATCGCGGTCCTCGCCGTGCGTGGCGCCGCCGGGGAAGACCCAGGCCCCGCCCATGAAACTCTGCTGGGGATTGCGCTGTACGAGCAGCACCTCCGGACCGGCGCCCGAGTCACGCAGAAGGATCATCGACGCCGAAGCGCGGGGCTCGCTGACCTCGCCTCGGTTGAGCTCCTCGCTAGGAAACGGGTCCGCATCCACCTGCATGGGGGCAGCGTATTGAATGCGCTCGCGCTAGATTCCTGCCTCGATGAGCGAGACCGCCACCGCACAACAGTGGATCTGCGTCTCCTGCGGGTTCATCTACGACCCGGAGATGGGCGACCCCGACGGCGGCATTCCTCCCGGCACAGCCTTCGAGGCCATCCCGGACGACTGGTTCTGCCCGGTATGCGGAGCCCGCAAGAAGGACTTCGAGGTCTACGAGGGCTAGCTCTGGTTTCTGGGCCAGTCGCCGCGGGCCTCCCCGAGCCGGCGCAGCCAGTAGCGCAGCCAGTCGTCGCCGAAGGGAAGGTAGAGCCGAACCCTCTGACCTCGGCGAAGGAGATCGCGAGCGTCCTGCGTGCGGACGCCGAGCAGCATCTCGACTCCGATCCCGGGAAGGGCGGCGAGCAGGGCCTCACGGATTACGGGATCGTGCGTCCCGATCGCCAGCTCCACACCGCCGGAGTGAAGCTGGTGCGCGAGACCCAAGAAGGCGACGTCGGTCTCCTCTCCCCAGCGGTGAGCGATCGCAGCCGGCTCTAGGTGGGCGCCCTTCACGAGCAGGACGGGAAGCCGAGCCTCGATCAGGCGCGCCGCGTAGTCGGGGCTTGCGCGGAGGTTCGCCTGCAGCGTCGGCATGACCGGCGCACCATCACCGGCGAGCTCGGTCACGAGGCTGAGGATCCGATCGATGCGGCTGCTGTCGTGTGCGCGAACCTGCAGGCGCGAGCCGGTCGGCAGGGTCTCGACGATCCGGGCAAGCTGGCGCCGGCAGAGATCGTCGGAGATGTCGAGGCCCACGTTCGTCAGATCGACCCATACGTTGACGCCGGCGTCGAGCTGCCCGAGCTCGCGGTTCAGGCGCACGTACTGGCGCGTCGCCGCGTCGACGTCGGCGGGGTCGGTGCGCATCTCCCCGAAGTAGTCGATGCCCGTGTCGAAGCCCTCGCCATGCAGCCGGACGAGTGAAACGAGCGCCTCCTCGAGCGTTCGGCCTCCGAGGTAGCGCCCGGCGCCGCGATGGGCGGACCGCTCGAGCACCTCATTGCGCTGAACCAGCGCTTGGAAGCGGCGACTCTGGGCTAGGCCGTAGAGAGCTCTTCGGCCAAGCCTGTTGATGACCGGCACGGCCGGCAGTCTGTCACTCCAGAGCCCTCCTCGGTCTGGGGGTTCCTGTACATGCGAGCCGAGCGAGGGATGTCGCTCGAGCGGGTGGTCGCCGGCTACGCAGACGTCGTTCGGCGGCTGCTGCGCTCGTGGACTCGTGTCGTGAGCCGCTCCTACGATCTGCAGCCGATCGGGTGGGTCGAGTCTCCTCTGGTCGATCCCGAACTCGCCCCAAAGCAGGGCGACGAAGGGTCTCCGGAGGCCTGGCTCGTCTTCGAGCAGTCCGTGAGCGAGGGTCTCCGTGACCTACAGCCGGGCACCGACGTGATCGTGTTGACGTGGCTGGATCGGGCAAGCCGCGAGGTGCTCAGGGTGCATCCTCGCGGCGATCGGACAAGACCCCAGCAGGGCGTGTTCAGCACCCGCTCGCCTGACCGGCCGAACCCCATAGGCCTGCACCGAGTCGAGATTCTCTCGATCGAGGGCACGAGAGTCCGAGTGCGCAACCTGGAGGCCCTCGACGGCACACTCGTGGTGGACGTGAAGCCGGTGCTGGACCGGGGGCTCGACCGCTAGCTGTCAGCCGTCCACCCGGTAGGTGCCGAAGCTCCACACGTTGCCCTCGGGGTCGCGCGCCGCGAAGTCTCGCGAGCCATAGTCCTGGTCTGTCAGCTCCATGCTGATCTCCGCCCCGGCGTCCCGGGCGCGGTCGTGCAGCGAGTCGACCTCGTCTACGGCGATGTATGTGGTCGAGGGGCCTCGGGGAAACGGATCCCCTTCGCCCGGTTCGCCCTCGGCTCCGAGCATGATCCACGCACCCCGGAAGCTCAACTCCGCATGGACGATCCTGCGGTCGTCCTCGTACACCTGGCCGCGCTCGAAGCCGAGCGCCCTCTCGAGCCACTCGATGGCGGCTTTGGCGTCGCGGTAGCGGAAGGTGGGGTAGAGCGTCTGAGCCATGTGTCCTCCTCGGCGCGGGTGGGAAGTGAGGAGCAGGCTAGGGAGCCGGGGCGCGAGCGTCTTGGACGAAATCTCCGCTCGGATCAAGCGCATATAAGCCTGGCCAGCTATCCAAGTTCCGGAAACCTGATGCGTCATGAGGTTGGGTATTTCTCTGACGCCGCCGCCGGCGGGCATCAAGCTCGCGGCGTACTCGCCAGGGGACGTTC
>JAUJOQ010000005.1:8186-150168 GCA_030447725.1 Thermoleophilaceae bacterium | reverse complement strand
CTGACGCCGCCGCCGGCGGGCATCAAGCTCGCGGCGTACTCGCCAGGGGACGTTCCGGCGAACGGACCGAAGTCGCGGTTGAGGTGTGGCCGGTCGTAGTAGCCGCACTCGAGGGCGATCTGCCCCAGGTTGGCCCCCGGTTCGGTGTTCAGGCGCCGGGTGACGCGCTCGAAGCGCAGCAGCCGGGCCAGGGACTTCGGCGCCATTCCCAGCCCCGCCCTGAACTCACGCACGAGGCGCCGCGGGCTCCAATCGAGCTCGGCGGCCAGGGCGCCGATCGGTGCGCTGCCTCCGCTGCGGCGCAGACGGCCCCAGGCCCAGGACAGCTCCGTTGGCGGAGGCGGTGCCTCGGAGAGCCTGCCCGCGATGAACCGGTCGAGCACGTCGAAGCGGGCCTCCCAGTTCGGCGCGGCGTGAAGCATCTCGGGCAGCAGCGCGCCCGTCCGACCCCACACCTCCTCAAGCTCCACCACCCGGCCGGTCAGCTCGTCATCGGCATCCCGAACAGCCGGCGCGCCGTCAGCGGCCCGAGGTTCATCTCCACCCCGTGCTGGTGGCCGATGTACTCGGTGAGCGCTGGGCGCGGTCCACGCGCAGCGGCCGGGCGTCCATGGATTGAGTCTAGGCCGCTACGGCCGGCCGTACTGTCGCGACCGCCGCCCTGATCGCCTCCGAGGTGATCTTCACCAGGCGCCGCAGCTCGGACACGGAGATCGCCAGCGGGGGCATCAGGATCACCGTGTCGCCGAGGGGGCGCACGATGGCCCCGCGCCGGCGCGCCTCGATGGCCACCCGGTGCCCCATTCTCAGCTCTACCCGGTGATCGGTCAGCTGGATGCCGGTCATGAAGCCGCGGCGGCGAACCTCGGCGACCTCGGGCATGGCCGTCACCTGCTCGAGCAACTCGCCGAGCAGCTCGATCTTCGGCTGCAGGCGCTCGAGGGTGCGCTCCTCCTCGAACACGTCGAGCGTGGCGAGACCCGCGGCGCACGCCAGCGGGTTGCCCGTGTAGGTGTGCCCGTGGAAGAAGGTGCGGAACTCGGCGTGGTCTCCGAGGAAGCCTTCATATATCTCCTCGGTGGCGAGCGTGGCGGCCAGCGGCAGGTACCCGCCCGTGACTCCCTTGGCCACGCACAGCAGGTCGGGCGCCACGCCCTCGTGCTCGCAGGCGAACATCTTGCCCGTGCGGCCGAACCCTGTGGCCACCTCGTCGCAGATGAGAAGCGCTCCGTGGCGGTCGCACAGCTCACGCACGGCACGGAGGTAACCGGGCGGGTGCACCAGCATTCCGGCTGCCCCCTGCACCAGCGGCTCCATGATCACCGCCGCCACCTCGCCGTAATGCGCCTCGAACAGCCGCTGCATGTTTTTTGGATCACCCGGCTCGGCCGTCAGCGTCTCGAACAGGAGCGGCCGGTAGGTGGAGTGAAAGAGCTCGATCCCGCCGACGGACACCGAGCCGATCGTGTCTCCGTGGTAGGCGTCGCGGAGCGAGATGAACCGGGTGCGTCGCGCGTCCTCGCCCCCGCGCTGGTGCCAGAACTGAAAGGCCATCTTCAAGGCGATCTCGGTGGCGGTGGAGCCGCTGTCGGAGTAGAAGCAGCGCGTGAGGCCCTCGGGCGCCAGGTCCACCAGGCGGCGCGCAAGCCTGATCGCGCTCGGATGGGTGAGCCCGAGCATGGTGGAGTGGGCGACCTTGTCGAGCTGGCCGCGCACTGCGGCGTCGATGCGCGGGTGCGCATGCCCGTGCACGTTGCACCACAGCGACGACACTCCGTCGATGTAGCGCTTCCCGGTGGTGTCGAAGAGGTCGGTCCCCTCGCCGCGCTCGATGATCACGGGTTCCTCGCCGGCCCACGCCTGCTGCTGGGTGAAGGGATGCCACACACACGAGCGGTCGTCGGAGACCAGCTGCACGTGCGCGTCGGGCGGGGGGATCACCGCGAGCGACCCTAGCTATCGTCCCAGTCGGAATGCCGCCCCTCCCACTGCTCGTATTCGTGGTCGGGACCGGCTCCCTCGGTGCCGAGATTGCGGCAGTTCGCCTGCTCTCGCCGTACTTCGGCGCCTCCACCATCGTGTGGGCCAACACCATCGGCATCGTGCTCGTGGCGCTGTCGATCGGCTACTGGCTGGGGGGCCGGCTCGCCGACCGCCACCCGCACATGCGCGGGCTCTGCCTGCTCACGCTCACGGCCGCGATCCTGCTCGCGCTGGTTCCCTTCCTGGCCGACCCGCTCCTGGGCGTGGCGGTGGACGCCCTCGACTCGATCTCCGCCGGCGCCTTCCTCGGCTCTCTCGTCGGTGTGCTCGGGCTGGTGGCGGTGCCGGTGCTGCTGCTGGGCATGGTGTCGCCGTGGGCCATCAGGCTGGCGGTGTCGACCGTCGAGGAGGCGGGCGAGGTGGCCGGTCGACTCTATGCGCTCTCCACTGCCGGAAGCCTGGCCGGCACCCTGCTTTCCGCACTGCTGTTCATCCCGCTGGTGGGCACCCGCCGCACGTTCCTGATCTTCGCGCTGGCGATCGCCGTGGTGGCGGTGCTGGGCCTGCGTCCCGTGCGCCGTTACGCACTCGCGCCGGCGGGGATCCTCGTGCTGATGGCGTTGCCGGTTGGCGCGCTGAAGGCTGAGACCGGCTCGGGCCGGGTGATCTACGAGACCGACACGGAGTACCAGTACGCGCGCGTGATCGAGCGCGACGACGGCTCCCGGGCGCTCGAGCTCAACGAGGGCCAGGCCCAGCACTCGATCTACAACCCCGACACGGTGCTCACCGGCGACGTGTGGGACGGGCATCTGGTGCTTCCTTTCACCGCCCTCGACCGCCCGCCCGACCGCGTGGCCATCCTGGGCAACGCCGCCGGGACCACCTCGCGCGCGTACGAGAAGTTCTTTTCCTCCACGCGCGTCGACGGAGTCGAGATCGACTCCGAGCTGTCGGGGATCGGGGAGCGCTTCTTCGATATGAACAACCCGGAGCTGCACCTCTATCACGAGGACGCGCGGCCCTACCTGCGTCGCACCGATGCCCGCTACGACGTGATCTCCGTCGACGCCTACCGCCAGCCCTACATCCCCTTCTACCTGGCCACTGAGGAGTTCTTCGAGCTGGTTCGCGACCGGCTCACGCCCGGTGGCGTGCTGATCGTGAACGCAGGACATCCGGAGGGCCAGGACGAGCTCGAGAAGGTGCTCACCGCCTCCATCGGCGCGGCCTTCGATCACGTGGTGCGCGACCCGATCGAGGACACCAACACGCTGATCGTGGCCAGTCAGCAGCCGCTGTCGGCCGCGCGCCTGGGCAGCTATGTGCCGCGGTTGCCGCCGGGGCTGCGCTCGACCGCTCGGGCGTCGGTCGCGCGTGTCGGCGAGCCGCTCGAGGGCGGCACCGTCTACACCGACGACAAGGCGCCGGTCGAGTGGCTGATCGACAAGTCGATCGTGGACTACGCGGCTGACGACCCGGAGTGACGCGATAAGCCCTGTCGTGGGGAGCAGCTGGTGGGGCGCCCCGTGGGGCGAGGAGGCCGTGCGCTCGCACGAGGACGGATGGGGCGCGGGCTGGTTCGGTCGGTCAAGCGCCGCCTTGGCCGCTTGGCAGTCGTGACCAGTCACAGGGCAGCGACATGCCGAACTCGGCGAGGTCGACGGTTAGGACGCTTGTTTTACCTGCAGCGGTGTGACGGGCGCGGCGAACATAGCCTTCGGCGTCGATCCACACCTCGACCGGGATCTTCTTTAGCTCCTGAAGTTGGCTGACACCTGGTGGGGGGAGTGCCGTCTCGTAGGCGAGCGCGTCCGCTGCACGCAGCAGATCCGCCTGCGCGCCAAAGTGCGTGCACGTCTGACCGTGGAGGAAGTCAACTCCTCGCTTTTCGGCGTCGACAACGCCGCGCAAGAGGTTCAAGAGCCATAGTGGCTGATACGCGGATGCGCTCTTCACCGAGAGCCGATCGATCTGTTCGCCAGGTGCCTCCGTCCAATACCGGTCCTCCACTACCAACACCGCTTCTTTTCGCTCCTTGGACACCTTGAGCGGCCCGTACATGCACCGGTGGGCGGCGAAGTCGATGACACCGAGCTGCGGTTGCGCTGCCGTCTTGGCCCACCGATCCGTCACTCGCCGGATGCCCCAGATGAACGCCCGAAGCGCTACCGCCCCAAGCCATCGCCACAGGCGACGGGCGGCAGGGTCTCCCGTCTCGCTGGGCGATCCGAAGTCGCTCGTGGACAAATCGTCCGGCCACCGCGCCTCAAAGCGAAGCTGCAGCCGCGCGCTGGCGCTTCCAAACGTGTGCTCTAGCGCTTCGACGACCTGCGACCCGGCCGACTCGTTGGACAAAGCGTCCTCCTTTACGCCAGACGGACGTCGGCCCATGCGGGAGCCGGTGAAACGCGGTCAGAGCGCTCGGGCTCACCCACCAGCTCCATGTTACGAGGCAGTCAACCGTCCTGCCCCGCGACGCCCCCGCCCAGAGAGGCAGTCACGCACACGGCGGAGGCGGCTGGCGCTCCTCGACGACTCCCTAGCCGCGGGGGCCAAGGGACGGCGAGTCTGAAAGCCTGAGGAGCGATGTTGCTACAGGTCCACACCGCCGAACTACTTCCACCCGACCGCCTCGAGGCACTCAAGCACCGCTCAAGTCGCGACTTTCTCGATCCGCGGCTCTTTGAGCAGGCGAGGCGGATAGCGGAGAGCGTCCGTGCTGGCGGCGACGCGGCCGTGATCGATGCGACGGCGAGCTTTGACGGGGTGTCGCTCAGCGGCGAGCAGCTCCGGGTGTCTGAGGATGAGTTCGCGCGGGCGCGAGCCGGGCTGTCTGCTGAGCTGCTCGCCGCGATCGAGACGGCGATCGAGAACCACCGGCGCTACAACGAGGCGCTGCGCCCGCCTGCCCTCCAGCTTTTCGACATCGCCGACGGGGTCGTCGGCGGGCGCAAGGTGAGCCCGATCGGGCGGGTCGCGCTGTTCGTTCCTTCGGGGAAGGGCTCCTATCCCTCCACCTTCATCACGATCGCCGTTCCTGCCGTTGTCGCGGGGGTTTCGGAGATCGAGGTGATCGTGCCGCCGCGCCCCGACGGGAGCGTCGACTCGGCGCTGCTCGCCGCGGCGGACATGCTGAGCATCCGGCGCATCTTTCGCGCCAACGGAGTCGCGGGCATCTCGGCGGCGGCGATCGGCACCGAGGCACTGCCGAAGGTCATGAAGATCGTCGGCCCGGGGAGTTCGATGATCATGGCGACCCAGTGCTACGCCCAGCTTCAAGGAGTCGACGTCGCGCTCTTCTTCGGGCCGTCTGAGTGCATGGTGATCGCCGACGACTCCGCAGACCCAGCGCTCATAGCGGCGGATCTCCTAAACGAGGCAGAGCACGGCTCCGATAGCTCGGCGATCCTGCTCACCGACAGCGCGGCGCTAGCCGAAGCCGCGCAGGAGGAGGTCGAACGCCAGCTCGCAGAGCTTCCGGAGTGGCGGCGGGACTTCGCCGCCTCGGCGATCGAGCGTTTCGGCGGCGCGATCGTCACCGAAGACCTCGACCAAGCAGTAGCGCTTGCCAACGACTGGGCGAACGAGCACATCCAGGTCGCCACACGCGACCCATGGACGATCGCGAATCAGCTGGTTCACGCCTCGGAGATCCTCGTCGGTCAGTCCACCACGTTCTCGGCGATCAGCTACGCGATCGGCGTGCCCGCCTGCCTGCCGACCGGACAGTTCGCACGCCTCTACTCCCCCGTCACAGTCGACACCTACCTGCGCTTCAGCGCCGTTGCCGCCACAGACGACCACGGGTTGCAGAGGCTCGCGCCAGCCATCACGGCGCTGGCCACCCACGAGGGTTTTCCCGCTCACGCCCGGTCAATCGAACTGCGAAAGGAGAAAGGCCTCCTTTCCTGATCTCTCTGCCTAGACCACGGTGCTGCTTCTCGACGACGGAAGGAGCAACGTTTTCGCCCGCCTCCAATTTCGCACGGCGCTACGGATCGCCAGCAGCCAGGGACCCGCCATCCTCATCTGCCGACTCAGCCGAGCAGGTCGGACGCGTCTGCACAGGCGGATTGGCCGATGGGCCGGCGCACTGCGCTGGGCTGCCTCACAATGCCCGTGTGAGCGAGCGGCCACGGGTTCTTTCGCGACTGGCAGCGGCGTCGCTCATCGACGTCGCGCCGGACTACGCCTTGACGTTGGTCCCGGTCTATCGGGCGTTCATCGCGGTGGACCCGGCGCCGAGCACGGCCGACGAACCCGATGCCGGGGAAGAGGCTCTCCGCGCGAGCGCGCCGGATGTCGTTCGGCAGGCGCGGCGCGGCTCGCTCGCATACCGCTGGCTCGAGGTGGCGCTGATCTGCACGTTTGGGCGAACACCAGGCATGGCGCTGGTCGGGGTGAAGGTCGTCCGGTCAGGCGGCGCCCCGGTCGGGATCACCGGGGCGTACGCGCGCGTCTTCGGGTCCAACTATTTGATCCGGGCGCTCACCACCCCGCTTCGAGGCGTGGGTCCGACTGCGCTCGGCGGCGCGATGATCGCACTCGAGGCTGCAAATGCAGCAGCGGCCCTCCTCGACCCGGAGCACCGCACGCTCTGGAATCGCCTTGCCGGGACGCGGGTCGTCCGCGCGTAACCGCGGATAGAGGAATCCAGAACCACACTGCCTTCTCAAGCGCGGCGACGGGGACGCTCGCACCGACCGCGCTCCCTTCGACGAGATAGGCAGCGGTCATGTTTGCTTTGCCAGCGGCGAGTGGTGCTGCGACCCAGCCGAAGTCCCTCGCCAGATGGACGAGAATGAGAGCCAGAAGGTCTACCGCCACGACGCGGAGCTACTCGGTGAACTCGGCGCGGCGCTTGTGCGCGTCGCGTTGCCACGAGTTGAGGTTCGCGTTCCGAAGGTGCTCGCCGAGGCGGCCGTCGCGGCGTGGGAGCGGGACGACGACGAACCGCTCGGACCCGAGACGTTCGAGCAGCGGGTTCAGCGACACCGTGCTGCGGCGTTCTCGTTGATCGGCCTCGAGATCGCCGAGCGCGGGCGGCCGGATGGCGACGAGGTTGTAGTCGACCTGAATGCAATCGCCGACGCCGTCAATGCGTCCGATGACCTGCCGGCGAAGTCGTCAGGCGACGTCGATCGCCCTCGCGACTAGACGAGCCGAAGACCGCGCTCGCGCTTCTCCTTTCGACGAACTGAGCAGCGGCGGGGCCGCTCCTCATGCAGCGGTGCGGTGCTCACTGGCGGTTCGAGCGCTGGCCTGGTCGCCGCCTAGCCTGATGGCGTTTGGCGTACGTTGTGGCGCGTGAGTTGTCGGGGCGAGCCGACGAGCCGCGTGCCCCGCGTTCGGCGCATCCTCGCTTGGGGCTGCAATGGCGTGGTCGTCCAATACCCGGACCGGTGGGAGGTGCGCGACTGCGCGTCGCTGGCAATCGTCGCTCGTGGGACCGGCATGGCATGTCCGGAACCAGGGGGAGAGCGTCTCGCGGTCGTTGACCAAGGCGGGATGATCTCGGTGGCAGGCAAGTCACAAGCGCTCCCGCCTGGCGCTTCGGAGGTGATCCATGCTGCGTGGACCGGCGGTGGCTTGGCGCTCGCGACAACGCACTTGCCCCCCGACGACGGCCTAGCACCGTCGCACTCGGCGCGGGAGTACGATGCGCCACCCGCCGAGCACCGGAGAATCTGGCGGCTGGCGCTTGACGGTGCACCTCCCGTGCGGCTCGCCGACCTCTCGCCGGGGACGAGGGTGTCCTCGCTAACCACCGGGAACGCTGGGGAGGTGATCGTCGAGACGTATCGGCCGGCGCGGAGAGAGGTGCTGCCGGAGCGGCGGCTGCTGCTGTTCCCGGCTCGGGGCGAGGCCCGTGATCTCACCCCAGAGCTTCCCGGAGCCACATGTGACGCGGCCTTCGGCCCAGGGCAAGAGATCGCTCTGCTCCAGAGCGATACCGAATATCCACCCTGGTACTCGCTGTTCGTTGGTAGGGAGGGGGCCTGGCAGCGGGTGCTGCCACGCGAGTTGCGGATCTGGGGTCCCCCCGCGTGGGACCCTGATCGGCGGCTTCTCACCGTCGCGGTCTTCCAGGGAATTCGCCTTGGCGTCGTCGCCGTCGACACCGACCACGCACGTTGGCGGTGGCTGGCAACCGACGACTCTGCCTCGTATCGAGCGCCTGCGGTGTGCCCCGGCGGTGGCGAAGTTGTCTGCGTTCGTCGGTCGATCGATGGCGAGCTGGAGCTCCTCAAGTTGAGCGACCAGGGCCGGGTCAGCGTCCCGCTGTTAGAGCGAGAGCCTCGGCGCAGGGCCGGTAGGGCTGTCGTTCGTCGCTGGAGGAGACCGGAGGGCGAGCTCGAAGGAGTCTTCATCCCGCCGGCTGGCAATGGCCCCCCGTGGCCTCTGGTCGTCGATCTGCACGGCGGACCGGTCGGTGGGCTCGCGGCCGGCGACCCCAATCACCTTCGTGTCTGGTGCGAGCACGGGTTCGCGGCCTTCGCTCCGGACTACCGCACGAGCGGGATCCTCGGGCGGGAGGCGATGCTCGCCGGCTTCCGCTCTGACGGGCTACCGGAAACCGACGCTGTGGCGGATGACGTGCTGAGCGGCATCGAGTCGCTCGTCGCCGAAGGCCTCGCCGACGAGGCCGGGCTCTTCCTCTTCGGCCACAGCTGGGGCGCATACCTCGTCAACCGCATCGTCACCCGCAATCACCGTTTCCGGGCTGCCGTCTGCTGGGAAGGTGTCGCAGACCTCCGCCTCCTCGACAGCCTCGCGGGCGCGTCGGGGATGCAGCGCGCTTGGCGCGGCGGCAGCCCCCGCGAGGCGCCAAAGCAGTGGAAGCTAGCCTCGCCGATTGAGCACGTCGAGCGTGTGCGGACCCCGATGCTTCTCCTCTACGGCGAGGACAGCAAGCTCCTCACGCCACAGGGCCTCGCCTGGTACACGGCGCTGCGCGACCACGATCTGCCGTGTGCGTTGGTCTTCTATGGCGGCGAGGGACACCTGCTTACGAGACCTGAGAACAGAGACGACCTGTTCACGCGTTCAGCGTCATGGTTCCGGCGGCATGGCTCAGCCGGAGCCCCTGGCCAGGAACGTCCGGCGGGCGCGGGCGCGGACTAGCGGCGGTGATAAGTGGAGATCGGCGCCCGACATGCCGAGCCCAGCTTGGGCGGCACTCGAGGTCCCCCCCCGTTCGCTTTGCGAGGAAGGTCCGTCCGAGAACGCACTGCCCACACCGCTCCCTTCCCTCCGTCGAAGCAAAGCCTTTGCCCCCCGATATGCCCGCTACGGTGGTCACATGCGCGAGATCGGTGTGCGAGAGCTGAAGGGCTCGCTCAGTGAGATCCTGGGCCGGTGGCCGGTGGTCAACAGGTGCGCGTCACCCGCCGGGGGCGCCCGGTCGCAGACATCGTCCCGGCGAGCGCAGCGGCCGGCGACGATCGCATGCGCGAGCTCGTGCCCGATGGTCGGGTCACTCCTGCGGCTCGCGCCCGCCCGAGGCGCCTCGCCGCGGCCGGTCGAGGCCCGCCGCAGCGCTTCCTCGCTGGTGGCCTCCGAGCGGGACGCCGAGCGCTGAAGCTCTACCTCGATGCCAGCGCGCTGGTCAAGCGCTATGTCGCCGAGCCGGACAGCAGCGTCGTGCGAGAGGCGATGGAGGAAGCGGGCGGCTGGTACACGTGCCGTGCAGGGCACGTCGAGACCGTCCGTGCCGTCGGCCTAGCCGCCGGGTCGCGCCCGAGTAAAGCGGTGGCGGAGGAGTGGCCGGCGTTCGGCATCGTCGAGATCGACCAAGCCCTCGTCGAGCACGCCGCGGCGCTCGCCATCGACCGCGAGCTCCGCAGCCTCGATTTTCTCAACGTCGCGGCTGCTCTCCTACCCGGTGGTGACGACTTGGTGTTCGCCACCTGGGACCTTCCTCTTCATACCGCCGCCGGCACTGAAGGTCTCCCATTGCTTCTCGAGAGCCTCGACTAGCGCAGTGGCCTCCGAGGTTTCCCCCCAAGGAGAGCGGCCGCCCGCGCACGTAGACCCGGCCCGTCTCGAAGCCGCCCTGCGCGTGCTCGCCGAGGTGGAAGAGCTGCCGCCCGATCATCCGGACGCCCTGGCGGTGCAGCGCGCGACCGCCGGGCTCTATAAGACCGTGAAGCTGCGCCGCCGCGCCCAGCGCCGCGCCGCCGTGCTCGCCGCCGACGCGGCGGTGACAGCGGCCACGGCCACCGGCGCGCCGGACCGCATCGACGACGAGACGCGGGGTCTGCCGCTGCGGTCCACGACCGGGTCGACGGCGGCCAGCGCAGGCGCGCTGATCCAGGCCCGCGCCTGTTACGTGTGCAAGACGCGCTATCAGCAGGTCGACGCCTTCTATCACCAGCTGTGCCCGGGCTGCGCGGCGCACAACCGCTCACGCCGCGACGCCCGCACCGATCTGGACGGTCGCCGCGCGCTGCTCACGGGCGGCCGGGCCAAGATCGGCATGCACATCGCGCTGCGCCTGCTGCGTGACGGGGCCGACACCACGATCACCACCCGCTTCCCGCGCGACGCGATCCGCCGCTTCACCGCGATGTCCGACAGCGCCGACTGGCTGGACCGCCTCCACATCATCGGCATCGACTTGCGCGATCCGGCTCAGGTGGTGGCGCTGTGCGACTCCGTCGTCGAGCGCGGGCCGCTCGACATCCTGATCAACAACGCCGCCCAGACCGTGCGCCGGCCGGCCGGCTCTTACGCGCTCCTCGCCGAGGCCGAGTCGGCGCCCCTGCCTCCGGGTCCGGTGGTCGACGTTGCGGTCTTCGGCCGCACTGCCGACGCCCACCCGGCGCTGCTCACCGGCGCGGAGGAAGGGGGGCACTGGGCGCCCACGCCCCACGCGCTCACCGCACTGGCCCTCACCGCCGGCTCTGCCTCTCCGCAGCGGATCGCCGCCGAGACCGCCATCGACGCAGGCGGACTCGTGCCCGACCGCGATGCCGTCAACAGCTGGAGCCGGCTCGTGGACGAGGTTGATCCGATCGAGCTGCTCGAGGTGCAGCTGTGCAACACGACCGCGCCCTTCATCCTGGTCGGCCGGCTGCGTCCCGCGATGGCGGCGGCGCCGGCGCGTCGAAAGTACGTGGTCAACGTCTCGGCCATGGAGGGGCAGTTCAGCCGCGGCTACAAGGGCCCCGGCCACCCGCACACGAACATGGCCAAGGCCGCGCTGAACATGCTCACCCGCACCAGCGCCCAGGAGATGCTGGGCGACGGCATCCTGATGACGAGCGTGGACACGGGCTGGATCACCGACGAGCGCCCACACCCCACGAAGATGCGCCTGGCCGAAGGGGGTTTCCACGCGCCGTTGGACCTGGTCGACGGGGCGGCGCGCGTGTATGACCCGATAGTGCGCGGCGAGGCCGGCGAGGACCTCTACGGCTGCTTCCTCAAGGACTACCGGCCTTCGGCCTGGTGAGGCGTCGCTCCCGGGCTCCTCGCGGGTTATCGCGCGCGGGGTATGAGGCGGTGTACTTCGTCCACGGCTTTCTGTAGAGGCCTTCGGGCGGGTAGGCGCTCGGGGCTCTTGGCATCCGGTTTCTCAGCGGGGGTCTTGGGCTCGGCGGGCTTCTTGCCAGCGGCGGGGGCGCGCTTCCCGTTGGTGGGGGTGGTGGCACGGTGAGGGCCGAAACGCTTGGGCTGGGCGGGCGGGTGGCCGCGGTGGCTCTTGCTGTGGGCGGGCGCGCCGCTGGGTCTGGTGCTCCGGTGGGGGCCGCGGCGCTTGTCCTGGCCGGGCGCGGCGCTGGATGCGTTGCCGGCGGCCTGGCCGACGTCCTTGCGTGGATTGGGTGCGCTGCCGGGTGGCGTCGTTTGGCTCCCTGAGCCCTTGCGATCGCCGTGGCGCGCGCCATGGGCGATCGTGGCGCCGGGTCCGTGGCGCTTGTCCTGGCCGCGCGCGTCGACGGGGGCGCCGCGCTCGTCCCCCGCGACAGGGGTCGGCAGGGGTCGCTGCACTGCTGTCAGCGCCACGCCCGGGGCATCGGTCGCCTGGTGGGAGCGCGCCGGCGCCTCGACGCCCGGCCCGAGCGCCGCGCCGGCCACAGCGGCCGTCGCGGCCGCCGTCGCCGCGGTCGTCGCGACGTTCGCCACCGAGCCCGCAGTCGCGCTACTGAGCCCGCCGCCGGCCCACGAGGCGAGCCTCGCGGGCCCGTTGGCCACGGTGGTCCACAAGGCCAGCCCGCGTCTCCCGGCGTAGTAGCTGCAGAAGGCGCGTACCGCGTCGGGATCCAGCTGCGCGTCGGCCTCGGCCCTGAGGATGTCGATCGCCTTCTTGTGCGCGTGAGCTGGACGGTAGGGCCGCGTCGAGGTGATCGCGTCGAAGGTGTCGGCCACCGCGATGATGCGCGCGCCGAGGGGAATCGCATCGCCGGCCAGGCGGTCCGGGTAGCCCGCGCCGTCGAGCCGCTCGTGATGGTGGCGTACGATCGCTGTCAGCGCGTCGTCGCCGAGGGACGAGACCATGGTCGCGCCTTCCACCGAATGGCTCTTGGCGACCTCGAACTCCCCGTCGGTGAGCTTGCCCTGCTTGTGCAGCACCGCCTCAGGGATCTTCACCTTCCCCACGTCGTGGAGCACCCCCGCCGTACGGATCTTGGCGATCTCCGCGGCCGGTAGGCCCATGCGCTTTGCGATGTTCGACGCGTGACGCGCGACCCGCCGCGAGTGTCCGTGCGTATATGGGTCGCGGGCCTCGAGGGCCGAGGCGAGCTGGGTCAGGAGGCCGGCTCGCTCCTCGTGGCTGAGGCGCCCACCCGACACCTTCCGCCGCGATCCGTCCCTGAGGCCGAGCACGTCGGTAGCGGTCGCCAGGCACCGCTCGGCGCGCCAGCGCTGCACCCACCCCCACAGCATGAGCTCCCCGAACAGAACGTCGCTCGAGCCCGTTTTCGCCTTCCAGAGCGCTGCACCGAGATAAGAGGCGCCGAACGAGAACGCCACCGCTATGCCGATCCCCACCCAAACCGAGGTCACCACCCCCGAGTCGCGCAGCCACCAGACGAGAACCACGGGACAGACCGTCACGAGGAACGTCGCGCACAGCACGAGCGGCAGGTAGACGATCTGCTGGCGACTGCTCCGTTTCCCCACAACACTCCTCGGGACGACGACGAACGAAGTGTATCGGCGGATTGCGTCCACACCTTGAATCACCTACGGCGGTGTGAGGAGAGGGAGTCAGCCGGCCAACAGATAGAGCGAAGCCGGGAAGTCGCCCGCACCCGCGCGCAGGCCGTCGCGGTTCGGCTGGGGCCGGTAACCCGGGATGAGCTGCGCGAGCTGATCAGGTGCTTCGTAATGCAGCATCGACAGCGCGGTCGCGATTCGATAGCGCTCGTTGCCGATCAGGAAGGACTGCACCAAGGTGCTCTCAGACCAGAAGTACAGCGTCTCGTCAAGCAGGTCGCGCTGGTAGTCGTAGGGGAAGTAGATGTCATGGAAGTGCACGAAGACGCCGGGCCGCAGTCGTGGCAGGACCTCCAGGACCAGCCGGTTGACCTCGCTGTCGGCTCGCACGGTGTGCGTCGAGTCGATGAAGAGAAGGTCTCCCCGCTCCAGGTCGATGAGTCGCTCGAGTGCCACATTCTGGGCGGCTTGCTCGAGCAGCGTGACCGGCGCCGCGCGGAGAAACCGGGTCGGATAGGGGTCGACGGCCACGATCTCGACGTAGTGACCGGCGTCTGCGGCCGCGCGCAGTGCGACTGCGGTCGAGACACCGGCCCCGACCTGCACGATCTTCTTCGGCTTCTTCGAGTAGACGAACCCGTACAGGAAGCTCGCCTCGACGGGCCCGAAGCCGGGCTCCCCGTTCTGCCGGCAGGCGTCGCGGTAAATGTCCGGCGGCCAGTGGTCCGGAACCACCGATCTCGCGAACTCGAGCTGGTCCTGGATGTCTGTGCCATTGACTCCGACGAGGGTTCTGGGTGGTCGCCACCTCCCCGTTTCACGCAAGCCGTGCACTGAAGGGATGCTCGAGTAGAAGTGGCGTGGGAGCACGTCCAGCCCGGCCCGTTGCGCCAACTCGAAGCCTTTGCGAACCGCCCTTTTCGCGAGCCTCCTCCTACGTGAAGGACCGTTTGGAGACGAGGTGGCGGTGCGGTCCGGCGTCACACCGGCAGCAGCGGGATGTCCCACAGGATCGCCGCGGCTACGAATGCGCCGAGCACTAGCAGCCCAGCCAGCGCCATCGCGATCTTCTGGGCGCGGCCGGCGTTCTCGGCGCGGTCCTTCGCGCGGTCCGCCGCGCGGATCGCCCACCCGAGCAGGCGCTCGGCGCGGTCGAACTCCAGCGCGAGAAAGCTGAGCCCGATCAGGATCACGACTATCCCGGGACCGGGTATGCCGGGACCTGACATCAAGGCTCCGACCAACACGAGCAGCACGCCCAGGACGACCACGCCGATCCGCGCGGGAAGGCCGCGCTCGGAATGGCGCTCCTTGCGCTCCTCAAGCTTGACCAGAAGCTCCGGCTTGCCCTCCTCGGGCTCGGAGTACGTCTGCTCGCGGTTCGGCGTGGGCGGGGAGGCCATCGTCAGCGAATCGTAGTCACAGCCAGTGTTCGACCGGAAGCGTCGCGCCGGCCCGGGCGAGCGTCGTGGGCGACACCGGCTCGAGTCCGCTGACGGGCACGCCCGAGATACGCTGCACCGTCTCGCGGTTGGAGGCGACCATGGCGTCGGGCTCTTTCGGCCATGGCGTCATCACGACGCCCCGCACCTCCAGCCCGGCGGCGCGAGCCGCCTCGATGGTGAGCAGGGTGTGGTTGATCGTCCCGAGGCCCGGGCGGGAGGCCACCACCAGCGGAAAGCCGAGGTCGGCCGCGAGGTCGCGCACCGAGTATCCGAAGGCGAAGGGCACGAGCAGGCCGCCCACGCCCTCGCACACGAGCACATCGGCCCACGCGCGGGCGCGGCGTGCGGCGGCCACGAGCTGAGCGGGATCGATGACGGTTCCCGCCAGGTCTGCCGCCAAGTGAGGGGAGACAGGGGCGCCAAATCGTAGGGGCGAGACCTCGTCGGGCCGTTGGCCGGTGGCAGCGGCCAGCAGCTCATGGTCCGGCGGCCACTCACCGGGGGGATCGTCCGTGCCGGTCACGACCGGCTTGAACGCGGCCACCCGCTCGCCCCGGTCGGCCAGCGCTGCGCAGATCGCGGCGGCGACGACCGACTTGCCCGCCTCCGTATCGGTTCCGGTTACGAATACGCCGCGCACAGGCGACGCACGGTCAGGCTGCCAGCCCGTCGAAGATGCGGCCCGAGGCGGCGGCGGTCTCCTCGGCATCGAGTAGCCGCCGCACCGCGGCCTTGCGCACCGAGGCGGGTACGGCGGCGGCGAGCGTGCTGGCCGCGTCTCGCAGCTCTGACTTCGTGTGCGAGGCCATTACGGTGAGCCGCAGGCGGGAGGTGCCCTCTCGCACTGTGGGCGGCCGGATGGCCTGTGCGAACACCCCGTTCTCGAGCGCCCGCTCGCAGGCAGCCACCGCGTCGCCCGCATCCCCCACCACCACGGGGAGGATGTGGGTGTTGCCCGGCGAGGGGGGGAGGCCCTGCTCGGTCAGCGCCGCGCGGAGGACGGAGGCGTTGCGCTGCAGCTTCTCCACCCGGCGCGGCTCCTCTTGCAAGAGATCCAGAGCGGCCATGGCCGCTGCTACCGAGGGCGGGGGCGGCGCCGTCGAGAAGATCAGCGTGCGCGCCGTGTTGACGAGGTACTTGGCGGTCTGCCGCTCGCAGCAGACATAGGCCCCATAGGAGCCGAGGGCCTTCCCGAGGGTGCCCACGAGCACGTCGACCTCCTCCTCCAGGCCCGCCTCGGC
This sequence comes from Thermoleophilaceae bacterium, assembly GCA_030447725.1. Taxonomy (GTDB): domain Bacteria; phylum Actinomycetota; class Thermoleophilia; order Solirubrobacterales; family Thermoleophilaceae; genus JAAYBF01. The sequence continues at coordinate 134,333 of JAUJOQ010000005.1, read as the reverse complement.
CACCGTGCCGCGGCCCCCGGGCCCGGTGGCGCCAGTGCCGTGGGCATCGTCGACCATCACCCGGACGTCGTGCCGGCGGGCCAGCTCGACGATCCCGGTGAGGGGGGCCACGTCGCCGTCCATGGAGAACACGCCGTCGGTCACGATCAGGCTGCCGCGGCCCGCGGCCTGCTTGAGGCCCCACGCCAGGTGGTCGAGGTCCTTGTGCTCGTACACGAAGGTCTCGGCCCCCGCCAGGCGGCAGCCGTCGACGATGCTTGCGTGATTGAGCGAATCGGAGAAGACGACCTCACCCGAGCGCGCGAGGGCCTGGATCACGCCCATGTTGGCGAGGTAGCCCGAGCCGAAGAGCAGCGAGGCGTCGTAGCCCTTGAACTCGGCCAGCCGCTCCTCCAGACGCCGGTGGATGCGCATCGTCCCCGACACGAGCCGGGAGGCGCCGGCGCCCGCGCCGTAGCGCTTGGCGGCCTCGGCGGCTGCGTCGCGCACTCGCGGATGGTCGGCCAGCCCGAGGTAGTTGTTCGAGCACAGCAGGAGCACGGGGCGCCCGTCGAGCAGTACCCGCGGACCCTGGGGGCCCGAGATCATCCGCATCCGGCGGTACAGCCCGCGGTCGCGGATCTCACCCAACGCCTCCTCTATGTCCGTCATGCCGCTTCTCCCTCGACCTGCACGAGCTCGAGCCCCCCTGAACGATTCGGGGAGGGCGCCGAATCCTTCGCACCCCCCACGTTGGGCGCGCCGTCGGGCCGCGGCGGCACCGCGCTCTTCTTCACACGCCTCAGCTGCTCCTCGGGGTTCCAGAGCTTGTCCTGCACCCGGGTGTCGATCAGGTCGTCGACCGGCGTCCTCGGCGACTCGCCGTCGAGCCACCCCGAGCGGTTGTCCGGCCGCGGGTGGGCGCCGTTGTCGGGCTGGCGGGCCACGTTGAGGCCCAGCTCCTCGAACATCGCGCGGTCGTCCTCGGGATCGGAGCCCAGGGTGGTGAGGAAGTTGCCCATCATCACGCCGTTTATGCCTGCCTTGACAGCCAGGGAATGCAGCTCGCCGAGGTTCTCGACCCGGCCCCCGCAGAGGCGGAATAGCGCCTCCGGCATGATCAGCCGGAAGATCGCGATCCACTTGACCGCCTCCCACGGGTCCATGTGGTCGCGGTCACCGAACTTGGTGCCCGGGCGCGGGTTGAGCATGTTGATCGGCACGCTGGTGGGGTTGATACGCGCTAACTGGAAGGCCATCTCGACCCGCTGCTCCCGCGACTCGCCGAGGTTGAGGATGCCGCCCACGCAGGTCTCGAGACCCGCCTCTTCGACCGCGTCGATGGTGCGCAGCCGGCCCTCGTACTTGACGGTGGTCGACACCTCGTCGTAGTAGCTCTCCGCGGTCTCCACGTTGTGGTGGACGCGCTGGATCCCGGCTTCCTTGAGCTGCTTGGCGCGCTTGACCGACATATGCCCCACCGAGGCGCAGCGCTTGAGGTTGGTCTTCTCGGCCACCAGCCGCGCCCCCGCGAGTACGTTCTCGAAGTCGCGCTTGGAGAGCCCCTGTCCCTGGGTGACCATGCAGAAGCGGTGGGCTCCCGCCGCCTCGGCCGCCCGCGCGTGCTCGAGGATCTGCTCCGGGGTCATCATCGCGTGCATCGGCGTGTCCGCCTCGGCGTAGCGCGACTGCGCGCAGAAGCCGCAGTCCTCGGCGCAGCCGCCGGACTTGGCGTTGACCAGCGAGCACATGTCGGTGGAGTCACCGAAGTTCTCGACCCGGGCGGCCCAGGCCCGCTCGATCAGCGCCTCGATCTCGGCGTGGTCGTCGATCTGGCCCAGCTCGAGCGCTTCCTCGTAGGTGATCAGCGGCGGCAAGCTAAAGACCTCCCTCAGGGTTCGGTAGCGCGCACGCTAGGCACGGGGTCGGACGGAGAGCCCGGCTCCGAGCCCGGGCGCTGTGGCAAGATTGGGTGCCGTGCCGCGAAACCTGCACCCCGCCGAGAACCGTGGCTACCGCGAGCTATACGCCTTCTCGCGCCAGATGGTCGAGCACTGGACCGCGCTGGCCCGGCGGCTGGGACCAGCGTCGGCTGCCGGCGACGCGCTCGAGAAGGGTGCCGCCACGGCGCGCGAGCTGATCGTCGAGCTGGAACCGATGACCGCCCGATATGGCCTTCACGGCAAGCCTGCCGCGCAGGGCGTGGGCATCAACCTGGCGCGCGGGCGCGCCGGCGTCCGCGACCGCTTCATGGAGCGCAACCAGGCGCTGCGCTTTGCCGTCAAGGACGTGGAGCACCTGACGATGCTGCTGGCCTACCTGGCGAGCGTGGCTCAGTCGGCATCCGACACCGAGTTGGCCGAGTTCTGCGGGCGCTGGGAGCGCAAGCTGCGCCGGCATGCGGGGGCTGCACGCAAAGCGGTGGTCGAGCAGGGCGCCGACCCCGACGGCGCTGTCGAGCCTCTCGACGGCTCATGGCTCGGAAAGGCGGCCCACTCGGTGGGCTACCTGGCCGGGTCGGTTGGCGAGTGGGTCGACAAGCGCGCGGACGCCGCGCGCCGAAGCGGCTGAGCCCGCAGCCTGGGGAGGAGCGCAGCCGGAACGTCTCGGGAGGAGCGCAGCCGGAACGTCTCGGGAGGAGCGCAGCCGGAACGTCTCGGGAGGAGCGCAGCCGGAACGTTGTTCCGGCGAGCACCGCACCGATGGCTCTCCGGCGAGCACCGCACCGCCTTCTTACAGGCCCGGGATGTGACGTATCTGCAAGCCGGTCATTCCGCGCGGCTCGGCCTGCCAGCGGGTCCCGCCATTGGCGCCGCTGGTGTCGAAGCGCAGTCCGGCCACGACCATGTACATGTGGCCAGGGTCGGCATGGATCGTGATCCACTTGCCTGGCCCCGGCGCGCCGTAGGTCATGAACCCGCCTGACGTGCGCGGCGCGTCGAGGAGGCCGGCGCCGGCCAGAGCGAACGACACCGAGCCCGAGCAGTCGTAGCCGTCGTCGCGCCACGCGCCGTGGCCGCCGCCCCACTTGTAGGGCGAGTTGGCGATCGCGTTGCCGGCCTGAATGACCCGCTTGACGACCACCGGGGCGGTGGCCGGAGCGACGGCGGTTCCGTTCGGGAGGACTTTGGCGCGCGGGCCGGTGACGGCGTAGGCGCTGGTGCCAAGGAGCTGCTTGAAGCGTGCCAGCTTGGCGCGGCCCTCGCGCAGCTCGGTGCGCACCTCGTCGTCGCTCGGGGCCCCGGGGCTCGGCGCGTCGTCATCGTCGTTGGGGGTCGTTGGCTGTCCAGCGCCGCGCAGCTCGACGACGTGGGCCGTGGTCTGACGCCGCTCGGCATTGGCGCGGCGCACGGCCGCGGGATCGACCCCGTCACCGGTCAGCACGACATCCTCCGCAGCCTTGCCGGACAGGTTCCCGGCAGGGGCGTCGTTGTTCTCGGCGGCGCCGCACCCGAGGGCGCTGGTGCCGAGGACCAGGGCCGCCGCTACCCGCAGCGCGCGAGCGTTCACGGCAGCGCTCGTTTCGAAGCGGCTGAGCTCGGCGCGGACTCGAGTTTCACGCGCACCACCGTACCTGTCGCTGAGGGCTGGCGCATCTTTCGAAGCCCACCCTACTCACGGACGGGAGCGGATACGCCACGTCACTCCACCGTTGGCGGATTGCTTGATGGTTCCGTCATGGAGCGCGACCAGCAGCTGACCCCCGGGTGCGCGCTCGAACGCGGCCGCGGCGCCGCTGACCGTTCCGGTCGCCTGCCAGGTCTTGCCGCCCATCGCGCGGACCGCCACCACGCCCTCCTCGTCGACCGAGAACAGTTGCCCGGACGCGGACCAGGCCAGGAGGCCGGGCGCGCCGGGCAGCCTGCGCCAGCTCCTGCCGCCGTTGCGCGATACGTGCAGGGACTCATGCCCGGAGGCGACCAGGTGGCGGCTGTCGTCCGGGTCGAGTGCCAGCGAGATCAGCGGCTCGGGGACGCGGCGCGGCGCCCAGGTGCGCCCGCCATCGGCGCTGGCGAGCAGGCGCTCGGCGCCCGTCTCGAAGTCTGAGCCGTAGCCGTACACTCGGCGACCGACGACCTTCAGTAGGTGGAAGTCCATCTTGCCCTGCAGCGAGCGCGGCTTCCAAGTGCGGCCCCCGTCGCGCGACTCGATCAGCCCCAGGTACGCCGGGAGGTCGGCGCGCACGTCGGGATGCCCCGACCCCAAGAAATGATCGGGGCCGATCACCTCGAAGGCCATGGTGTCCTGGTAGGCGCCGACGCGCCGCGGCCGTTGCGCTCCCTGTGCGCGGTACAAGCCGGTGTGGCTGGCGATCAGCAGGGCGCCGTCCTTCGGGTTGATTCCGAGGCCGTGGACGTGGACAGGGCCGGGGTCAGGAGCGACCGTGCCGGCCGACGGCGGCGGATCGGCCGTCTGGCCTGCCCGATCGTCATCGTCGGTGCAGCCACTCGTCAGCAGAGCAAGGGACGTCAGGAGGATCACGACCGCCTGCGGCGCTCTCCTGAGGCGGAGCCGCGCCGGTCCCCCGACAAGGGCGCCGAGGGCAGCCGTCACGGGCAGATCAGCTGTTGCGATCCCATATCCGCAAGGCGGGCAGGGGATCGAACGCCCTGCCACCCTCATACCAGCCGGGTGCACTCCACATCTCGAAGTGCAGGTGACAGCCGGACGCGCGCCCGGTCTCGCCGACCTCTCCGATCTTCTGGCCGGTGAACACCCGATCGCCGGTCTTGACCAGTGGCGTCTCGAGGAGGTGCATGTAGACGTAGTCGTGTCCGGTTCCGGCGCCGTCGATCACCACGTAGTTGCCGGCCGCGGAGTGGTAGCCGGCGAACTGCACCTCACCGCCGCGCGCCGCCGCAAGCTTGGCCCCGCACTTGGCGAACATGTCCTGGCCGTAGTGGGTGCGGGTGCCGCCCCCGCCGAAGTTGTTGGTCGGGGTCTGGCCGAGGTCGTGCGGGCCGCGGATCGGGAACAGGTGGTCGGCGAAGAAGAAGGCAGTCGTGGCTTCGGGAACGGCCTTGGCCGAGGCGCTGGCCGGCGCCGCCAGGCGAAAGCTGTAGCGGCCCGTGCCGGCGGCCCCGCCGCGAACCTTGCCGTTCCAGCGGATCCGCCGCGCGACGCCGGGCCTAGCGGCGACATCCCACGTGCCGACGGTCGCCTGGTTGTCGACGTCGACCAGTTCGACCAGCACGTCGGCCGGCCGATCGACGGTGAACTCGAAGGTCGCCTTGCGCCGACCGCCGAAGTAGAAGGAGCTTCCTGGAGAGATGTCGAGCGGCTTCACCTTCGGAGCGGGGCGCACCTTCACCCGCTCGACGCGCGCCAGCGGGCTCTTGCTCGATCCCTGCAACACGACCGGACCGGTTTGCGCGTCGGCGGGGACCACTGCGACCGCCGAACGCTCCGAGGTGCGATCCACCGCGGCGGTTGCGTCGTCGCCCGCGCCGCGGGCGCCGGTGAAGACGACCCGCTTGACGCTCACCAGGTTGCGTCCGCGGACGATCAGCTCCTGACCGCGCACGACCGTGTCGTCTGAGCGGCAGACACTGCCGCTCAGGCACGAGATCGTGTTGACGTCCGGCGGTCCGGGGGCGACCGCACCGCCGCCGCCAGCTGCGGCGTCGCCGACGACCATCACGAATGTGACCAACGTCAACGCCAGCGAGCCAAATCGGGCCAACAGCCAATCCCCTCTTTTCGACGCCTCCGGGGTTAGCTGTCGGGCTCGCGCGAAAAGAGCTGCGCTACGGCCATCCTTGGCCGATTCGCCCCGTCTACTTGGTTCCCCCGTATCGCAGCCTCCGCGGCTGCGAATTCGGCACGACTACAAACCGTCGGGGACCCTAGCATGCCCTTCGGCGCCGGCCGAGTCGGCCCGACGCGCCTACCGCTTGGCCGCCCAGAAAGGTGCGAGAGCTGCCGTCAGCGGCCTCAGGTCGGCTGAGGGGCATCGAAGTGACCGGTGGCGACTGTGATCGCCACCGGTCCCCGCTTGGGCCTGCCGGCCGACGGGCCGATCAGCCGGAGTGGCCACCGCCGTGCTCGCCGCCGCTGCCGCTCTTCTCCGGAACCGGGGCGCCGTACTCCTCGGTCCGGAAGTCGTTCATCTCCTTGATCTCGCGCTCCTGGGTCGAGATGATGTTTTCCGCCAGTTCGCGCATCTCGCCGTCCTCGGTGTTCTCGAGAACCACCTCGGCCATCTTCACCGCCCCGGTGTGGTGGGGCACCATCTCGTCGACGAACGCACGGTCGAACGGTTCGGCGTTCTCGAGCATCTCGTTCGTGTCGGGGGAGTGGGTCATGCCCGCCTCCTCCGCGCTCAGCCCGAGGCCGTCGTGGGCGCCGGCGTCCGGCTCGAGCTCACCGCCGACCAAGCGCTCGTACATCTTCTTCATCTCGGCGAGCTCGCGCTCCTGGGTTGAGATGATCTCGTCGGCCAGCTCTGTCACGAACGGGCTCTTGCCCTTCTCCTTGGCGATCTCGGACATCTCGATCGCGGTTCCGTGGTGGTGGCTCATCCCGGTCAGGAACGCCTTCTCGACTGCTTTGGTGTCGCCGGAAGCGCTCTCCTCGGCGTCGTCGCCTCCGCACGCGGCCAAGCCGACCGCCAGCAACGCGACTAGGAGCGCTCCCAGGATCGGCGCCGAGATCTTCTTGTGTCGCTGTATCACTTGTCCATCTCCTCGCTCGTGAGCGGTACCGGCGGCATCGCTGCCGCCCTTACACCTGCTGCGTGTGACGGTCTGAAACAGCTCAGTCCGTAGGCCGGGAGCACGGGCCTTGCCGCCTGCCTCCGCAGGCACCCGATTGTAGGGAGGCAGCGGACTTTCTCACGGCTTACCGAGCCGCTCCGCGCTCGTCCAGCCACGCCCGCACATGGTCCGGCGGCGAACCTTCGTACTCGGCGCGCGCGGCCAGGGCCACCAGGCTCTCGTCGGAGTCGGCAGCCTCGTCGCGGCGGAAGGCCAGGTAGGTGGCCACCGCGCGGATCATCTGCATCTCCGGATCCTCCTCCTGCGGGTCGAGCGCTCCGAAGGCCTCGGCCAGCTGGCGATCGGGGTCCTCCAGGCCGGCGAGCGGCTCGTCACGGTCCTCGAAGCGGGCGAGGACGTCGGCGCCCGCGGCCGAGGTGCCGTCGGGGTCGCAGGCGTTCACGGCTCGGCGCACGGCATCGAACACGGTCAGCGGGGCGGGATCGGTAGGCATGGGCGTGGACTACCGGGACGGGCGGGGCCAAAACCGAGCGCGGAACCCCGGGGGGGTACGCTATTATCGTCACCATGGCAGTCACCCGCGGCTACACCGCCACCAAGGACCAGTTGGCCGATCGGCTCTCGCGCATCGAGGGCCAGGTGCGCGGGGTGCAGCGGATGGTCGAGGACGATCGCTACTGCATCGATGTCCTCACCCAGATATCCGCCGTCCAGGCAGCGCTCGACAAGGTTGCGCTCGGCCTGCTGGACGACCACGCTCGTACCTGCGTGATCGGAGCGGAAGAGGGCAAGCAGCAAGCCGACCGCACCGAGGAGCTGATGGCCGCGGTGGGCCGGCTGATGCGTCGCGGCTGAATCGAACGAGCGCCCATCATGGAGCTCTCGGGCGGGCGCTAGGTTGCCGACGTATGGTTGCCACAAGTGGGCAAGACGGGTCGGCCGACCGGTGGCTGAGCGCGGCGTAACGCCCAAGGTGCCCCGTTGGCGCCTGGGCGCGCTCCGAGCGGTGAGGTCACTCTTCACTCCGCTGTTGCCCGACGACTACCTCGAGTTGATCAACCCGCTCTGGTCGACCCGGGAGCTGCGTGGCCGCATCGAGCGGGTCGACCGCGAGACAGCCGACGCCGCCACCATCCTGATCAAGCCGGGGTGGGAATGGGAGGGCCACGAGCCCGGCCAGTACCTGCGCATCGGCATGGCGGTGGACGGCGTGCACCACTGGCGCGCCTACTCGCTGACCTCCGATCCCAGCCGCCCCGACGGCTGCATCAGCATCACGCCCAAGCTCGTTGACTCCGGCAAGGTCTCTCCCTTCCTCCTGCGCCAGGCCCGGCCCGGGGCGATCGTCCGCCTCGGCGGCGTCGAGGGCATCTTCACCCTTCCGGACCCGCTCCCCGACAAGCTCCTCTTCATCAGCGCCGGCAGCGGCATAACGCCGATCATGGGCATGCTGCGCGCCCTGGCGCGGCGCGACGCGCTCGATGACGTGGTTCTGCTCCATTCCGCGCGCACCACCGAGGATGTGATCTTCGGAAACGAGCTGCGCGGTCTGGCCGAGCGCTTCCCGGGCTTTCACCTGCACGAGCAGCTGACGCAGCAGATGGGGCGGATGGGGCCCGCAGACCTCGACCGCCTGTGCCCGGACTGGCGCGATCGGGAGGCCTTCGTAAGCGGGCCGGCTGAGATGCTCGACGCGATGGATGACAACTGGGAGGAGGAGGGCGATCGAAACCGCCTCCACACCGAGCGCTTCCAGCCGATCGTCGGGTCCGGGCGCGGCCTGCAGGGTGACGGCGGCACGATCCGCTTCACCGGCAGCGACGTCGAGGCCGAGAGCGACGGCTTCACCCCGATACTGGTGGCGGGCGAGCAGGCCGGCGCGACGCTGCCCTACGGCTGCCGTATGGGGATCTGCCACACCTGCGTCGGAAGGCTCCGCTCAGGCCAGATCCGCGACCTGCGCACCGGCAGGGTCTACGGCTCGGCGGGTGAGATGGTCCGCACCTGCGTGAATGCTGCCGAGGGGCCTGTCGAGATCGCGCTCTAACGCCTTGACTCGCCGGCCTAAATTCGGCGGGGCCGAGCTTGACGCGCTCAAGCGAGCCATCGCGGGTCGGCGCATTCCTTTTGTCAAGCGGCGCCGCCTGGCCGCCCTGGAGCGCTAGGGAGCCGCGTGGGCTCGATGGGGAGCGTCCCGACAAGCTGACGCCGGCGCTCGGCCGGGATTGCGGCGAGCACAAGCCGGGTAGCGCTCGCCCATGATCGAGAAGCCGGGCAACGACCCCGCCACCACGGACACCGATTCCGATCCCGAGCAGCAGGACCCAGAGTCCGCCCCCGCTTCGGCCCAGGACGAGGACGAGGCAGACGATTTCGAGCACGATCCCGCGCGTAACCCCGACGATCCGAATCTCAAGGGGCTGAAGGGAGGCTGATCCCTAGGGTATGGGCAATGCCCACGCCCCCGTCCACGCGCAGCGTCAAGATCGACAGCGACGAGCGGGGGGGATGGTCCTCGGACCGTCCCCGTCGCGACGGCGCGCCACCACGTCCGGCCGATGTGGGCGTTCGCGGTCGCGTGCTGAGGCCCACCGAGGAGCTGCGCTACTCCCCAGGCAGCCTCCTCATGATCGTGTCCGGTTCGCCCGAGGAGCGCGACGACTTCGCCCGCCGCGTGATCGAGGACCGGTCGTTCGTGCTGTCCCTCGGCAAGGTCCGCGGCCTGATGGCCGGCCGGGTGCCCGACGAGGAGATCGAGGAGCGTGCCGGGGAGCTGCTCGACGCAGCAGTTCTCAAGCGCCTCGAGGCCGGCGACACGGTGGTCCTGCCGGCGGCGGGCGTGACCGCGGAGGAGCGTGAGCACTACGTGCGCATGGCTGCGCCGCACCGGCGTCCGTGCCACCTGATCCTGATCGAGGCCGGGCGCGACCGCATCCCGGACGAGGTCCCCCACGCCACGCTGAACAGGCTGCGCAGCGCTCTCGACGCCGGTCAGCTCGGCGCAGAGGGCTTCAACACCTCGCTACGCCTGGGCGGCTCGTCGATCGGCGAGCTCAAGCGGATCGCCTTCCGCCCGGCGTCCCGCGACGACTAGCTGCCCCTCGGGTCGTGCCGTCTTCTCTCGTGGGAGGGGCCCGCGCTAAGCCCGCGCGGGAACCCAGCCGGCGGGAAATGCGCCTCTCGGGATCTCTCCCGGGTAATCGGGAAACCACCGCCGCGCCACCTCTTCGACAGGACGGCCCTCGATCAGCGGCTGCAGGTCGGCGACCGTGAGCAGCACGCGCAGGGTCGCGCCGATCTGAAGATCGGCCGCGGTCGGGTCGCCGCCCCCCATCGCGCCGTCGGCGATCAGCGTGTCCACGTGGTCGATCTGCTCCGGCAGGCCGGCGAGGTCCGCCGCCAGGCGCTCCGCGGTGATCCCGTGGTACTTCCACGTCCCGCGCACGTAGTTGATCGCAAAGTCCGTGCCGGCCGGGTCGAGAGGCCCGCCGCCTCCGAAGGTGCCCATCGCCTCCGGGCGGAAGTGCAGTGCCCCCCAGGGCAGCCGGCGGCCCAGGTCCTGCAGCTCCTCGTCGCCCCAGCGCTCGGCCTCCCTCACTGCGTCGGCGATCGGCTCCGGGTAGAGGGGCGGATCGGGCTCCATCTGCTCGAGCCGCTCGAGGATCGCCCGGGAGCCGTGCACGGGCTCGTCGCCGACCAGCAGGCCCGGCACGGTCGTGTTGCCCTCGCCGTAGACACGCGTCATCTCCTCCACGTGGGGTCCGGGGGTGAGCGACACCTTGTCGTACTCGAGCCGCTTGTGGCGAAGGGCGGCCTCAGCGGTCATGCAGGGATGCGACGGCGGCAGGACGTGCAGCGTGAGGGCGGGCGTGGAGGTCACCTGCCGGACCATAAGCGCTCCCCGCCTTCTCCAGGTGCTTTCGGCGGCAGCGCGGGCGATGCGGGCGGGCCGCGCAGCTCGCGCCGCAACCGCCGATCGGGGGCTCATCGATGCGTGGGCCCCTGGCGGAGGAAGCGGGCCACGGTCACCGAGATCCGCTCTCGGGTGGTCTCGGTCGGCGGCTCCGCGAGGCCGTCGTGGCGGGCGTTGGGCCCCATCGCCACCAAGCGCTCGGCGTCCGCGGGCGCGAGCGCGATCTCGTATTCGACCGTCTGCGTCTCACCTGCTGTGAACCAGGGTTCCAGCCGCTTCGACAGCGCCTCGAGCTTGCCCTCACCAACCGACAGCAGGTTCCACCTTCGCCGCAGCCGCTCGAGGTGGCGGGGGGTGGCGAACGCGGCCACGAGACAACCACCGGGAGCGAGCACCCGGGCGCACTCGGCCGCGGGGCGCGGGGCGAACGCCGCCATCACCGCCCCCGCCGCGGCGTCGAGCAGCGGGATCTGCGACTCGACGTCTGCCACCACGAAGCCGAGGTCGCGGTGGCGCCGCGCGGACGACGAGGCGGCGGCCTTGGACAGGTCGAATCCCCATGCGGGAGGCGGCCCGGGCGCTGTCTGGGCCAGCCGATCGTGCGCGGCACGCAGGTGGGCCCCGGTGCCGCTGCCGAGCTCCGCCAGACAGCCCCGCCCGGGGTGCCCGGCGGCCACCGCCGCCGCAACTGCATCGCACACAGGGTCGAGGTACCCGGCGTCGAGGAACCCGGCTCGGGCCTTCACCATCTCCGCGGTGTCGCCGACCCGCCGGCGACTTCCGTCGCCGAGGGTGAGGTTCACGTATCCGGCCCGGGCGATGTCGAAGGAGTGCGCCTCGCGACAGTGCACCCTCGACCCGTCGCGGGCGAGCGGGTGCCGGCAGACCGGGCACGAAAGCAGGCCGACGTCACTCACCGTGCCATGGTGACCGGTGCTGTGCATCCGGTCTGCTCGCGTGTTCTTTCGCGGCGACGGGGTAAGCGCCCGCGATGAAATACTGGTTCGCGGCATCCACGGAGGAGTTCGCCCCGTCGGAGATGGTCGAGCAGGCGAAAGCGGCCGAGGAGGCGGGCTTCGACGGCCTCGGTGTCTCGGACCACTTCGCGCCGTGGTTCCCCGACGGCGAGGCGTCCCATGCCTGGGTCACGCTCGGCGCCATCGGGCAGGTCACGTCCAAGCCGATCGGCACCGGGGTGACACCGGTCCAGCACCACTACCACCCGGGTGCGATCGCGCAGGCGTTCATGTCCCTGGAGGAGCTCTATCCCGGGCGCGTGTTCCTCGGTGTGGGGTCGGGGGAGGCGGTGAACGAGGTGCCGCTGGGCCTCGACTGGCCCGAGTTCTCCCAGAAGAAGAAGCGCTTCGAGGCCGGCCTCGAAGCCATCACGCGGCTCTGGGACGGCGAGACAGTGACGATGGACGGCGGTTGGTTCTCGCTCAAGCAGGCCAAGCTTTGGACGCGCGCCGAGAGCCGGCCGAAGATGTACGTGTCGGCCTTCGGGCCCCAGGCGGCCGAGGTGGCTGGCAAGTACGGCGACGGCCTGTGGACGCTTGGCGACCCCGAGGCGGCCCCGGAGATCGTGGATGCTTACAAGCAGGCGTGCGAGAAGAGCGGCAAGGAGGTGGGGGAGATCATCTTCCAGGCCGGCTTCGCGTGGGCCGAGGACGACGAGGCGGCGATCGAAGGCGCGCGCCGCTGGAAGCCCACCCAGCTGCCAGAGCTCTATCTGGAGGACATCCCCGACCAGGAAGACATGCAGCGCCGCGCCGACGAGCAGATGACCGACGAGCAGTTCGCCAAGGAGGGCTTCCTGGTGGGCTCCGACACCGACGAGCACGTGCGCCGCATCCGCGAGATGGAGGGTGCGGGCGCCACGGTGGTCTGCCTGCAGCTGATCGGCCAGGCCGATCCGATGGGCAGCATTCGCACCTACGGCGACAAGGTGCTGCCGGCGCTGCGGGGTTGAGCCGGGGCGGCGGCGGGGTGGTCGAGACCGACGGCTACGGGTTCCATCGCAGCCGCGGATCCTTCGAGCGGGACCCCCGCCGCGATGGGTTGCTCTTCCTAAACCGGCTCAGCCGGCCGCAGCGGCCTTTGCGCGTCGCGCCGTCTTGACCCGCTCGTTGCGGTCCAGGTGGAGCTTGCGTAGCCGCACCACGTCGGGGGTGACCTCCACGCACTCGTCCTCGCGCAGGAACTCGAGCGCCTGGTCGAGGGAGAGCTTGCGGGCGGGCACGAGGCGCACCAGCACGTCGGCGGTGGAGGAGCGGATGTTGTTGAGGTGCTTCTCCTTGACGGCGTTCACGTCAAGGTCGTCCGAGCGGGCGTTCTCGCCCACGATCATCCCCTCGTACACCTCCTCGCCCGGGCCGACGAACAGCGTGCCCCGCTCCTGGAGGTTGAACAGGGCGAAGCTCGCCGTCTGGCCGCGGCGATCGGCCACCAGCGCGCCGCTGGGACGGGTGCGCATCTCGCCGGCCCACGGCTGCCAGCCGTCGAACACGTGGTGCAGGATGCCCGTGCCGCGCGTCTCGGTCAGGAACTCGGTGCGAAAGCCGATCAGACCGCGCGCAGGCACCTGATACTCCATCCGCACCCAGCCCGTGCCATGGTTGACCATCTGGCTGAGGCGGCCCTTGCGCAGGGCCAAGAGCTGGGTGATCACGCCCACGTACTCCTCCGGCACGTCGATCGCCAGGCTCTCCACCGGCTCGTGCAGCTTGCCGTCGATCTCGCGGGTGAGCACCTGCGGCTGGCCCACGGTGAGCTCGAAGCCCTCGCGGCGCATCAGCTCAACCAGCACGGCCAGCTGCAGCTCGCCGCGGCCCTGCACCTCCCAGGCGTCGGGGCGGTCGGTGTCGTTGACCCGGATGGAGACGTTGCCGATCAGCTCCTGGCCCAGCCGCGCCTCGACCTGCCGCGCGGTGAGCCTGGAGCCGTCCTGGCCGGCCAGGGGTGAGGTGTTGATCCCGACGATCACCGACAGCGACGGCTCGTCGACGGTGATCACCGGCAGCGGGCGGGGATCGTCGGGATCGGCCAGCGTCTCGCCGATCGTCACCTCGGGCAGTCCCGCCACCGCGATGATCTCCCCGGGCCCGGCCTCCGCGGCAGCGACCCGGTCCAGGTTGTCGGTCACATAGAGCTCGTTCACGGTGGCGCGCTCGACGGTGCCGTCGGCCTTGCACCACGCGATCGGCTCGCCGTTGCGGATCGTTCCGTGGCGCACGCGGCACAGAGCCAGACGGCCGACGTACGGCGATGCGTCGAGGTTGGTCACATGGGCCTGCAGGGGGTGCCCGGGGTCGAACTCAGGGGCGGGGATGCGCTCGAGCAGCAGGTCCAGCAGCGGCTCGAGCGTGGTGCCTTCGACACCCTCCTCGAGCGACGCCCAGCCCTCGCGGGCATTCGTGTAGACGATCGGGAACTCGATCTGCTCCTCGTCGGCATCGAGGTCGAGGAACAGCTCGTAGACCTCGTCGACCACCTCGGCGATGCGGGCGTCGGGGCGGTCCACCTTGTTGACCACGAGGATCACGGGCAGCCTGGACTCGAGCGCCTTGCGCAGCACGAATCGGGTCTGGGGGAGGGGTCCCTCGGAGGCGTCGACCAGCAGCAGCACGCCGTCGACCATCGTCAGCCCGCGCTCCACCTCGCCGCCGAAGTCCGAGTGTCCCGGCGTGTCGACGATGTTGAGCTTGGTGTCGCGGTGGCGCACGGACGTGTTCTTGGCCAGGATCGTGATCCCCTTCTCGCGCTCGAGATCGGTCGAGTCCATCACCCGCTCGTTCACGTCCTGGTTGGCCCGGAAGGCGCCGGACTGCCACAGCATGGCGTCCACCAGGGTGGTCTTGCCGTGGTCGACGTGGGCAACGATCGCCACGTTGCGCAGGTCCGAGCGCAGCGCCATGTTTCCTAGACCACCCTGCTGTAGAGGCCCGGCGTGGCGCCGAGCCCGCGGTCGCGCGTGATGAGCAGGAGACCGTGGGCGGCCGCGGTGGCCGCGATCAACAGGTCAGCCAGATGACGGCGCACGTCACGCCCCAACCGAGATGCCTCGTCGGCGATGCGACCGTACTGGGGCGCGACGCGCCCATCGACCGGCAGGGCTTCGAAGGTGCGCTCGGCGTAGCTCAGCACCGCAAGGCGGGCCGCCCGCTGCTCGGGGCGGGCGGCGAGGACACCACGATGGAGGCCGCAGAGGGTGACTATCGAGATGGTGGCCTGCGCTGCGCAAGCGGGCAGCTCGATCGGCTCGGGCCGCGCCAGCGCGATCACGACCGAGGTGTCAAGCAGTGCGTGAGTCAGGGCGGTCACGAGCCAGATCCTCGTAGCGCTCGAAGGGATCGTCCGCGGGCCCGGCGAGCAGGTCGGTCATCTCCTCGTCGAGGCGGTCATCGGGGGAAAGGAGGCCGCGCAGGTCCCTGGCGACCTCGTCGAGCGGGACGAAGAGGCGCCGCTGGTCATGCGGCACGAGGTCGGCCACGGGGTGCCCGTGTACGGTGATGGTCAGGCGCTCGCCGCGCTCGACGCGCCGCAGCAGCTCGGCGGTGTTGTTGCGCAGCTCTCGCTGCGGCACCGTAGCCATAGGGCTACACCGTAGCAGCGTCCTCACGCAGCTCAGCGGCGCACGAGCACGCGCAAGCTTCGCCGCCGCACGTTTCCGAACCGGTCGCCGGCCGCTGCTCTGACCGTGAGGCGGACAGCGGGCAGGCGCCGCACGCGGATGCGGGCCCTGCGCGTGACTCTGACAACGACCGTCTTGGCGCGCCGGGTGGCAACCGTGGTGGTCCGGCCGACGACCACGGGCCGCCGGGAGCGGGCGAGACCCGCCCGCTTGGCCGTGCGTCCATCCACCACGACGCGCAGCTTCAACCCGCACCTCTCCGAGCAGCGCGCTCGCAGGGAGAGGCCCCGCGACAGCACGGCCGCCAGCCTGCGGCGGCTGGCGAGTGCCAGCGAGAGCACCGGAGCCGAGGTATCGAGCGCGACGGCCGGAGCCGGCACGGGGGCGGGTGCGGGTGCGGGCTCTGCCTCGTCCGGGGGGGCTTCGCGCTGCGGATTCGCGGCGGAGGGCTCGTCCGAGGGCACCGGCGGAGGCGCAACGGGCAGGGGGGCCCCGTCGGAGCCCGCGGCGAGCCGCAGCGAGCGCTCGGCGTTCAGGCGCCCGCCGGTGACCGTCCTGCCGCTGAACGCGGTCTTGGAGTCGGTGCCGCCGAGCAGGGCCGACCTCACGCCCGCCACGCCGGCTCCGGGCTCGAGTGACCGGATGAGGGCTGCGGCGCCCGCCACGTGCGGGGTGGCCATCGAGGTGCCGCTGAAGTAGGCATAGCCGCCGGGCACGGTGCTCAGGGTGCGCACGCCGGGGGCGGCGAGGTCCACCGAGGCCGAGCCGAAGTTCGAGAAGCCCGCCAGCGCGTCGTTCTGATCGCTGGCGGCCACGCACACGATGTTCGCCGCCGAGTAGGCGCACGGGTACTGGGGGCTCGTGTCGACGTTGTCGCCCACCCCGTCGTCTCCTCCGTTGCCGGCGGCGACCACGAAGAGGGTGTTGGGGGCGGCATTGATGGCGTCCAGCTCCGCGTTGGAGAAGCCTGAGCCGCCGAGGCTGGCGTTCAGGATCGGGGCGCCCTTCAGCCCGGCGTAGCGGTAGGCGGAGACCAGGTCGGCCACCGTGCCGCTGCCGGCGGCGTCGAGCACCCGCAGCGGCATCACGCGCGAGCTCCAGCTCACGCCTGTCACGCCGGTGGCGTTGTTGCCCGAGGCGGCGACCGTCCCTGACACGTGAGTGCCGTGGCGCTCCTCATCGGCCGGCAGGTTGTCGTCGGTCACCCAGTCCCAGCCACGCCAGTCGTCCACCAGTTTGTTGCCGTCGTCATCGATGCCGTTGGACTCCCGCCCGCCGCCGCTCTCGCCCGGGTTGGTCCAGATCGAGGAGCTCAGGTCGGGATGGGCGACGTCCACGCCCGAGTCCACCACCGCGACCACCACCTCCGGGCTGCCGGTGGTCAGCTCCCAGGCCTCGGGGGCGTCGATGTCCGCGTCGGGCGTCCCGGGGAAGCCGGGGAAGCTCTCCACCGGCTGGCCGGTGTTGTGGAGTCCCCACAGCCTCGGGAAGAACGGATCGTTCGGCACCGCCTGCGCCTCGCGGATGAAGTTAGGCTCTGCGTAGACGACTTCGGCCGAGCGCTCGAGCTCGGCCTCGGCTGCGGACACCGACTGGCCGGGCTCCGCTTTCACCAGCTGGATCCCCCGAAGCCCGAGGGCACGCTCGAAGCTCACGTCCGCCTCGATGCGAGCGGCGATCCGATCGCCTGCGTCCGCGGCCTCCTCGAAGCGCACGATCAGCTCGCCGGGGGCCGCCGCCGCGTACTCGGAGGGCACAGAGGCGGCGACCGGCGTCGCGCCGCCGGAGAGGCTCCCCATAGTCAGGACGAGCGCGAAGAGGGCAGGGATATGCGAAGTGGTCACGGGAGGGTTATCGGCAGGTACGGACTCCGTCTGGAGTCCGTACCCGAAGCCTAGCCATCTATTCCACGGGCTCAAGCGACCAGCAGGCGCAGAGGCTGCCGCTGCGGCGCGACTACTCTGGATGGCTTGACCTCGGTTCCGAATCACACCCCGCAGCCGCCGGCGAAGGGCGAGGTCTGGCTTCGCGGTGATGGTCCCCGCGATGCCGAGCTGGTGTTCGCCTTCCCCCTCGACGAGGAGCTGAACGCGGCGGTCAAGCGCCTCCCCGGACGGTGGTTCGACTGGCGGCGCAAGCACTGGCGCGTGCCTGCCGATCCGCGTTCGGGACCGGCCGTGGCCCAGCTGCTGCAGGCCTTCCCGCAGCTGAGCCCCGGGCCCGAGGTGCGCGCCTGGCTGCACGATGCGGACCGTTGGCGGGGCCTCGTGTCGATCACGGAGCGAGACGGCGCGGGTGCCTTCATCGTCCGGACCCTCTCCGGTGACGAGCCCGAAGGCCTCGGCGAGGGGAGCCGCCTGGACAACGGCCACGTGCTGCTGCCCTTCGACCTGACCAGCGTGGAGATGCTCGGAGAGCTGGAAGGCGCGACCCTCGACGACCTCGCACGCGGCGCGACCCACGACATCCGCTATGGCCGTCGGCCCGCGCCCGCCTCGCTGGAGCTCGACACCGACGAGGACGGAGAGCCCCAGCTGGCGCTCGTGACGGGGTGGAGCACGGGCCCGGCCAGGGACTTCAGGCGCCTGCCCGAGGCGCGGCCGATAGAGCGGGGCGGGCGCGTCTTCGGGCGCGAACGCGCGTGGAAGGTGGCGGTGCCCGCCGACCCGGCACTGGCCGAGCGGCTGCAGGAGTTCGTGGCGGCCCACTCCGGCATCGAGGTCGACCCGCCGGCCAACGCGCTGCTGGCCGAGCTGGCGGCGGAGCACGCACGCGCAGCGCGCACGGTGGCGTTGTCCTACGCCGAGGACGCCGAGCTGGACGGGCTCGTGCTCGGCGGCGAGCTTCACCCCTTCCAGCGCGCCGGCGTGCGATACGCACTCGAACGCCGCCGGACCTTCATCGCCGACGAACAGGGTCTTGGAAAGACCGTCCAGGCGCTGGCCGCCCTCGAGTCCGACGTGGCCTTCCCGGCGGTGGTTGTGTGCCCGGCCAGCATGAAGCTCACCTGGGAGCGCGAGTCGGGCATCTGGCTGCCCGATCGCAGCGTGGCGATCCTCGAGGGGCGGCGGCCTGCAGCATGGACCGCCGAGGCACGGCGGGCCGAGATCCTCATCCTCAACTACGACATCCTCGACGCCCACCACGAGCGTCTGGCCGAGCGCGGCATCGCCGCCCTCGTGCTCGACGAGTCGCACTACGTGAAGAACCCGCGCGCTCGCCGCACGAAGGCCGCGATGGAGTTGGCGCGAAGCCTGCCTCCGGACGCGCTTCGGCTTGCGCTCACCGGCACTCCGATCCTGAACCGGCCCGAGGAGCTGATCGCCCAGCTGCGGGTGCTCGGTCGCCTGGGAGAGTTCGGCAGCGGCGCGCGGCTCTCGCGGCGCTTCCGCGCGGCGGCCAGCGACGACCGCCTGCACTGGAACCTGCGCGCCCACTGCTACGTGCGCCGGACCAAGGAGCAGGTCCTGCCCCAGCTGCCCGCCAAGCGCCACGACACCGTGCCTGTGCTGCTCTCCAACGAGCATGAGTACCGGCTGGCCGAGGAGGACGTGATCGCCTGGCTGCAGACCTTGCCGTTCGACCTGCGCACGATCGACGCCAAGGTGGCCGCGGCGCTGCGCTCGGAACAGCTCGTGCGGCTGAACCACCTCCGCCAGCTGGCGGCGCGGGGCAAGCTGCCCACGGCGCTGGCCTGGATCTCGGACTTCCTCGAGTCCGGGGAGCCGCTGGTGGTCTTCGCCGAGCACATCGCCACCCAGAAGGCCGTGCTCGAGCGCTTCCCCGATGCCGCGCACATTCTCGGCTCGGACTCCGGTCGCCGCCGCCAAGAGGCCGTCGACGCCTTCCAGCGCGACGACGGGCCCCAGCTGATCGTGTGCTCGATGCGCGCCGCCTCGCAGGGCCTGACCCTCACGCGCGCGTCGAACGTGGCCTTCCTCGAGCTCGACTGGACGCCCGCCCGCCACGATCAGGCCGAGGATCGCCTGCACCGCATCGGGCAGGAAAGCGCGGTGAGCGCCTGGTATCTGCTGGCGCCGAAGACGATCGACGAGACGATGGCGGAGCTGCTCCAGCGCAAGCGCACCGTGATCGGCGCCGTGACCGACGGCGACGTGCGCGACGAGGAGCCGCTGGTCGACGCGGTGGTGCGCGAGCTGCGTGCGCGGCCGTTCCGGCACCTGCGCGTGGTGGCGTGAGCGCGCGCGTGAGCCGCCTTCGCGGCGGTACCCGTGCTGTGGGGAATTCCCTGGGAAACCCCTGCGGCTGCTAGGGTTTCGGGGTCGAGGGCCGTTGTGGCCCCCGAGAGGTTCCGTTCCTAGTTGCGCTCCAAGCGCGTCCGGGGTCGCCGGATCTCCCCGACGTTGAGTACATAAGGAGCAGCACTTCATGTCTTCGCCATCCTTCGCCGCTCGATCGGAGCGCAGCGCGAACGTCGTTCGCGCGAGCACCGGATCGTTCTCGGATCTCGGCGTGTCCAAACCTGTCGTAGGGGCGCTTGCCGCCCGCGGCTTTCAATCCCCCTTCGCCGTGCAGCGGCTCGTGATCGCCGACGTCCTCGACGGCCGCGACGTGCTCGCCCAATCGCCCACCGGCTCGGGAAAGACCCTGGCCTTCGGTGTCCCGATGGTCGACCTGATCTCGCCCGAGGCCCGGCGCCCGGCGGGTCTCATCCTCGCGCCGACGCGCGAGCTCGCCGGCCAGATCGTCGACGAGCTGCAGAGCGTCGCCAACTCCCGCGCGCTGTCCGTGGCCGTGGTGCACGGAGGCGTGGGTCTGCAGCGCCAGGCAAAGCTGGCCGCCCGCGCCCACATCGTGGTCGCCACCCCGGGCCGTCTCGAGGACCTGCTCCAGCGCGGCGATCTCACCCTCGGGCACGTGCAGCTGCTCGTGCTCGACGAGGCCGACCGGATGCTCGACATGGGCTTCAAGCCCCCGGTCGACCGGATCGTGGCCAAGGTCCCCAAGGATCACCAGACGCTGTTCTTCTCCGCCACGCTCGACGGCGAGGTGGGCAAGGTGGCGCGCAGCTACACGCGCAACCCCGTTCGCCACGTGCACGAGGCCACGATCGAGCGCAAGGCGGTGGTCGACCACCGGTTCGTACACTTGGCCCACGACGGCAAGCTCGGCGCGCTGGTCGCCGAGCTGCGTGACTCGAGTCGTGGACGCACGCTCGTGTTCGTGCGCACCAAGCGCGGAGCCGACCGCCTGGTCAAGCGCCTCGGGGCCGAGGCGCTGCCGGCGGTGGCGATGCACGGCAACAAGTCGCAGTCCCAGCGCCAGAAGGCGCTGGCGCGGTTCGAGTCCGGCGACGTGACCACGCTCGTGGCCACCGACGTGGCCGCCCGCGGCATCGATGTGGCCAACATCACCCATGTGATCAACTTCGATGCTCCCGAGGACCGGGACGCCTACGTGCACCGCGTAGGGCGCACCGCGCGCGCCGGCCGTAAGGGCGCCGGTGTCTCCTTCGTCCTGCCCGAGCAGTCGCACGACATGCGCCGCATCGCCAGCGATCTGGGCCTCACGCACCAGTTCGAGGCGGGCGGTCCGGTCCACTCCGGCCAGCGGGTGAATGGCACGGCTGCGCCCTCGGGTGGGAGCCGCTCGCGTGGCCGCTCTCACAGGCGCGGCCGCACACCGCGCTGATCGGCGGGGCCGCCGGCGCGGTACCTTCCTATTACAGGCGGCCCCGGGCGGGCCGCCGCGATCGTGAAGGAGCCAGGTGAACCACGAAGATCACCCCCAGCCACGAGCCGAGGTCGTAGACGAGCCGTTCGAGATCCAGTTCCCCCAGCGCGACCGCGACGACGTCGATCAGGACGAGGAGTGGTGTGAGGTCCGTCTGGCGGGTCAACGCCGGCGGATCCGCTTCCACGACTACGAAGAGATCTACGCCTGGCGCGGCCTGTACGAGCAGCTCTTCTACGACGAGCTGAAGTGCGATTCCCCGCGCACCGTCTGCCGCCTGCTGGCCGAGCAGCTCGAGAGCGAGAGTCTCGATCCGGCGGACCTGCGCGTGTTCGACGTGGGCGCCGGCAACGGGATGGTTGGCGAAGAGCTCAAGGCGATGGGCGCCGGCGCGGTGGTCGGCATCGACATAATCGAAGCCGCCGCCGGGGCCACCGCGCGCGACCGACCGGACGTCTACGAGAGCTACCTGGTGCTCGACCTGACCGATATTCCCGCGGAGACCCTCTCCGAGCTCGAGGCGCGCCGCTTCAACTGCCTGACCACGGTGGCGGCGCTGGGCTTCGGGGACATCCCGCCGGATGCCTTCACTTCCGCCTTCAACCTGGTCGAGGACGGCGGGCACATCGCCTTCAACATCAAGGAGGATTTCATGGCCGACGAGGACGACAGCGGCTTCTCCGGTCTGATTCGCAAGGCCCTCGAGGACGGCACGCTGGCGCTCGAGCGCGACCGCCGCTACCAGCATCGGCTGTCGGTCACCGGGGAGCCGCTGTGCTACCTGGCGATGGTGGCCGGGAAGCGCCGAGACCTCTAGACGGGGCGGTGGGCCGGCGCCTCGGCCGGCCCACCGCGCGCGTTTCGTGCCCCGCGTCGGCTCCTAGGGCATCTGGACTGCGTCCGCCGGCTGGTCGGGCGCGTTGACCGGGCCAGCGGCGCGAGCCCGTTCCCGGTCGTCGTGCGAACGCTCGGCCTTGAAGCCGCGCAGCCGCAGCGAGTTGCTCACGACGAACACGCTGGAGAGCGCCATCGCTCCCCCGGCGAAGAGCGGGTTGAGAAACCCGAGCATGGCCACCGGAATCAGCACGACGTTGTAGGCGAAGGCCCAGAACAGGTTGCCCTTGATCGTGTGAAGCGTCTGGCGTGAGAGCCGGATCGCGTCCGCCGCGGCGCGCAGGTCGCCGGAGATCAACGTGAGGTCAGAGGCCTCGATCGCCACGTCGGTCCCGGTGCCGATGGCCAGGCCGAGGTCGGCCTGCGCCAGCGCGGGGGCGTCGTTGACGCCGTCGCCGACCATCGCCACGACCCGGCCCTCGCCCTGCAGGTGCTTGACGACCTCCGCCTTCTCGGAAGGCAGGACGTCGGCGATGACCTCGTCGATGCCGACCTCCGCGGCCACCGCGCGGGCTGTGGCCACGTTGTCGCCGGTGAGCAGGACCGGCCGCAGACCGAGGCCCCTGAGGCGCTCGATCGCCTCGGCGCTGGTCGGCTTGACGGTGTCGGCCACCGCGAAGACCGCGCGGGCCTGGCCGTCCCAGCCGGCGGCGATCGCCGTCTGACCGAGTGCCTGGGCGCCCTTCCGCGCTCCCTCGAGCTCGGGCGTCAAGTGCATCGCCCCGTCGGCCAGCAGCGCCGGACGACCCACGACGAGCGCATGGCCGTCGACGATTCCCGCGACGCCGAGGCCTTCGCGGTTGGTGAACCCGTCGACAGCGGGCAGCGAGCCGAGCTCGGCCTTGGCCGCCGCTGCGATGGCCTGCGCAATCGGGTGCTCGGAGGCATTCTCGAGCGCGCCAACCAGACGGAGGGCCTCCTCGCGGCCCAGGCCGTCGGCCAGCGTGACGTCGACGAGGCTCATCTTCCCCGTGGTGACCGTGCCGGTCTTGTCGAGCACGATCGTGTCGACTCGGCGGGTGGACTCGAGCACCTCCGGGCCCTTGATCAGGATCCCGAGCTGGGCGCCGCGACCGGTGCCCACGAGCAGTGCGGTGGGGGTGGCCAGCCCAAGGGCGCACGGGCAGGCGATGATCAAGACCGAGACGGCGGCCGCGAAGGCGAACGCGGCACCGGTGCCGTCGCCGAGCCAGAACCCGAGTGTCGCCACCGACAGGGCGATCACGATCGGGACGAAGACACCGGAGATGCGGTCGGCGAGGCGCTGAACCGGCGCCTTGCCCGTCTGGGCGTCCTCGACCAGCCGGCCGATCTGCGCGAGCGCGGTGTCCGAGCCCACCTTGGTGGCGCGGACGACCAGCCGGCCCCCGGCGTTCACGGTGGCGCCGACGACCTCGTCGCCGGGGTGCTTCTCGACCGGCACCGACTCGCCCGTCAGCAGCGACTGGTCGACCGCCGAGGAGCCTTCGTCCACCACCCCGTCGGTCGCGACCTTCTCACCCGGGCGGACCACGAAGCGGTCGCCGACTTGTAGCTTCTCGACCGGCACGCGGCGTTCGGACCCGTCGGCGCCCAGCACCGCGACATCCTTCGCGCCGAGCTCGAGCAACGCGGTCAGCGCCGCGCCCGCACGGCGCTTGGCACGCGCCTCGAAGTAGCGCCCGGCGAGGATGAGCGTCGTGACCACGCCCGCGACCTCGAGGTAGATGTGCGACCCGCTCGCCTCGCGATCGAGGACCAGCTCCATCGACATCTGCATCCCGGGCATCCCGGCGCCAAGGAAGAACAGCGCCACCACCGACCAACCCCAGGCGGCCAGCGTGCCGGCGCTGATCAGCGTGTCCATCGTCGCCGTGCCGTGCCTGAGGTTCTGCCAGGCGGCGCGATGAAAAGACCAGCCCGCCCAGAACACGACCGGGGTCGCGAGCTGGAGCGCCAGCCACTGCCAGTAGTCGAACTGCAGCGCACTGATCATCGAGAGCGCCAGCAGCGGCACCGACAGTACCGCCGCCCCTATCAACCGCGTGCGCAGTTCACGCACGTGCTGGTCCTCGACGTCGATCCGGCCGGGGTCGCCGTCACCGCGCGCGCCGGGCACCCGGGCCTTGTACCCGGCTGCCTCGACCGCGCCGGCAAGGTCTTCCGTGCTCACCCTGGCCGGGTCGAACTGCACGGCCGCCTTCTCGGTCGCGTAGTTCACCGTCGCCTGCACGCCGTCGAGCGTGTTGAGCTTGCGCTCGATTCGGTTCGCGCACGACGAGCACGTCATGCCCTCCAGCGGCAGCTCCAGCCGCGCGGAGCTCGGAGCCTCCGCGCTCATCGCGCCACCTCCACCGTGTAGGAAAGGGTGCGAACGCGGTCGCCGGCCTTGAACTGGAAGAACAGCCGGTAGCGGCCGGCGGTCGGGAAGGTCGCCCCGAACTCGACAGCGTCGCCCCCGACGCCCTCGTCCGGGTGCACGTGCAGGTAGCCGAGGTCGCCCTCGCGCAGCGCGACGAGGTGGCCGCGCGCGCCGAGGTAGGGCTGAAGGTTCTCCACCGGGCTCCCGCCGCGACTGACCGAGAACGCCAGCGCTCGCGCCTGCTCGGCCCGGAGCGGTTGTGACGAGGCGAGCCTGACCGAGTAGCCGTCGACTTCGTTGACCGCGCGAGGCTCCGGCAGCGGGCTGGGCTTGAAGTCGCCACCGACGAACAGGTCGGTGGCCAGCGCGCGCTTCTTGCCGCCTATCTGGAAGTCGGCGTACGCGCGGTACACGCCGGGCTGACGCAGCGCCAGGTCGACCGACCACATGCCGTCCTCGCCTTTGCGCGGATGCACGTGCTCGTAGACCGCCGTGTCGCGGCGCACGACGACGAGGTGCAGCTCGCGCTCGGCCTCGAGCTCGTACCCGTCGCGGATCGCGCGCCCGCGGTCGTCCACGATCCGGAAGTTGAACCGCTTCGGCCCGTCGCCTGCGAAGTAGGTCCGGTCGGGCTCGAGCGTGAACCCGTCCTGGCTCACGGCCAGGCCGCTCAGTGCCGAGCCCGTTGAGGCATGCTCGCCGCCCTCGGAGTCGGCCGGCGCCTGATCAGAACCATGGCCACCACCGGACGACCCCTCGCCGACGCTCTGCGGCTCGCCGCCTGGATGGTCGCCGGCAGCCACGGCGCTTCCCCCGTCGGTCGGGTCGATCGCCGCGCCGGCCAGCGCCGCCCCGCCGAAGGCGAGGGCCAGCACCACGGCAAATGCGGCCAGTCTGGTCGGGACGTTCATGGGCTTTCTCCGCTCATCCCGTACCCCGATGGGCGCCCATCACGCCGCCAACTGAAAGCCCGCGGCCTCGACCGCCCCGCGGACGGCCGCGTCGTCCACGTCGCCGCGGACGATCAGCCGGCCCGTGGTGCCATCGGCCTGCGCGGACTCGACGCCCCTCAGCCCCTCGACCTCCTCACGGACCGACAGCTCGCAGTGCCCACAGCTCATGCCATTGATGACGTACGTCTGTTCAGTGGTGCTCCTCATCGAGTGTTCTCCTTACGGTTACAGGGCCGGGGTATAACGGCCGACCGTGGCAGCGTATCATACCCCTAGCGGGTACCCCTATAAAAGCGACTTGCTCAGCCTGACTGAGCACTGGCGGGCCGGCGCGGCCGCTTCTGCGCCGGGGGCGGGGCGTCTTCGTCGATACGACGGCTGAGCGGTGCGCCGGTGATCCCATGCACCACGATGGAGAGGGCGACGCAGACGATGGCGGTCCAGACCACTGTCGACTCCTCGCCGGGCGAGAGCAAGCCGGCCTCCACCGCGTAGGTCACGTAGTACAGGGCGGCTACACCCCGCACGCCGAACCAGGCGATGAACCGGCGCTCGCGGACGGTTGTCACGGGTTGGCGCGAGAACAGGATGAGCACGACGACGGGGCGTAGGACCAGCAGGAGCAGGGGGGCGAGCAGCCAGCCCGCGAGACCGGGCTCGTCCAGGGCGGCAACGGTGACCATGCTGCCCAGCACGAGAATCACCGCCAGCTCCAGGAACTTCTCGACCGTCTCGGCCCCGTCGTGGACGCGCCGGTTGTACTCGTGCCCGAACTCATAGCGCCTGAATGCGAGCCCCCCGGCGAAGCCGGCGAGAAATCCATAGGCACCCAGCGCCTCCGCCGCCCCGTAGATCAGCAGCGGCGCGGCCAGCGCTACGAAGCCGTCGAAGCGATCGTCCAGGAGCTCGCGCTGGCGTAGCGGGACCACGAGCGCGGCCAGCCCGTAGCCGCCCAGCCCGCCAATCAGGCCGCCGACCGGCACCGCGTAGAGCACATCGGCCAGCGCCCACTCGACGTAGGTCGAGGCGCCCGCGCCGCCCAGCACCACAAACCCCAGCAGCACGAACGGGAAGGCCAGCCCGTCGTTGAGCCCCGCCTCGGCCGACACCGCGAAGCGCGCCTCCTGGGGCTCGTCGGGCTGCTCACCGGGCGCCCCGATGCCGATGTCGCCCGCCAGCACCGGGTCCGTGGCCGCCAGCGCGGCGCCGAGCACGATCGCGGCGCCGAGGGACAGGCCCATCACGTGCACCCCGAACACCACGATCAGCGCAATCGTTGCGGGGAGGGCAAGGGCGAGCAGCAACACCACCGACCGCCACTCCCGCCACCCAAGCCGGCGCTCGACTTTCAACCCGGCGGTGAACACGGCCACCACGAGGGCCACCTCGGCTATCCGCTCGACGAGCTCGGCGTCGGCGATCGGGTCGATCCGGCGGCCGTCGAGCAGGTAGATCCCCGCGCTCGCGCCCACGCCGAGCAGCAGGTAGATGATGCTGGCCGAGAACGCTCGCTCGTGCTGGTGCGAAAGCGCCGCGATCCCGGCGCTGAGGACCACGCCCAGAAACAGGAGGCCCAGTGCGTAGGGATCACCGAGGGAGAGCCCGGGGTCGGCTGCGAGAAGGCAAGGCACGCGACGAGAGGCTGACAGGCGCCAGGCCACGCGCCGAGCGTTCGGTGCCCGCCTTGCGGGGTAGTCGAGGCGGAGTAGGGTCGGGTGAGTGTCAGGCGAATCACCTCCGCCCGTGCTCTGGGAGCCCAGTGAGGAGCTCTTGGAGTCGGCGGAGATGACCCGCTTCATGCGGTGGCTGCAGACCGAGCGCGGCATCGAGCTCGCGAACTACGGAGAGCTCTGGCGCTGGTCGGTCGGCGAGCTCGAGGCGTTCTGGGGCGCGATCTGGGACTACTTCCGCGTCGAGGCCGAACAGCCCTACGAGTGCGTGCTCGGCTCACGCCGGATGCCGGGGGCCGAGTGGTTCCCCGGCGCACGGCTGTCCTACGCGCAGCACATCTTCCGCGACAGGGACGATTCCGAGGCGGCGATCCACCACGCCTCCGAGCTGCGCGACGTGGGGACGGTGACCTGGGGCGAGCTGCGCGACATGACGGCGCGGATCGCAGCCGGCCTGCGCGCGCTTGGCGTCGAACCGGGCGACCGCGTGGTCGCCTACATGCCCAACGTGCCGGAGACCATCGCGGCCTTTCTGGCCTGCGCCTCGATCGGCGCCGTGTGGTCGAGCTGCTCACCGGACTTCGGCGCGCGCTCTGTGGTCGACCGCTTCGCGCAGATCGAGCCGAAGGTGCTGATCGCAGTGGACGGCTACCGCTACAACGGCCGCGACTTCGACCGCATGGACGTGGTGCGCGGCCTGCAGGCCGAGATCGGCTCACTCGAGGCAACGGTCGTCATGCCCTATCTCGACCCCGGCGCCGACGGAGGCTGGGACGACCTGCTGGCGAGCGGGGACGGCGCCCCACTCGAGTTCGAGCAGCTGCCCTTCGACCACCCGCTCTGGGTGCTCTACTCGTCGGGTACCACCGGCCTGCCGAAGGCGATCGTGCACGGCCAGGGGGCGATCCTGCTCGAGCACCTGAAGAAGCTCAACCTGCACTTGAACGCGCAGGAGGGCGACCGGGTGTTCTGGTTCACCACCACCGGCTGGATGATGTGGAACTTCCTCGTGGGGGTGCTGCTCACACCCGCTCAGGTCGTCCTCTACGACGGCAGCCCCGGATATCCCGACCTCGGGGTGCTGTGGGATCTCGCCGAGCGCACCCGGCTCACGTGCTTCGGCACTTCGGCGTCCTACATCGCTTCGTGCATGAAGGGCGGCGTCGAGCCCGCAGCGGGCCGCGATCTCGGCGCGCTGCGCAGCGTCGGCTCGACCGGGTCGCCGCTCTCGCCCGAGGGCTTCGCGTGGGTGTACGACCACGTGGGCGAGGACACCTGGCTCTTCTCCACCTCGGGAGGCACCGACGTGTGCACGGCGTTCGTGGGCGGGTCGCCGCTGCTTCCCGTCCACCTCGGGGAGTTGCAGGCCCGCTCCCTCGGCGCCAAGGTGGAGGCCTTCGACGAGCGGGGACGCTCCCTGATCGGCGCGGTGGGCGAGCTGGTGATCACCGAGCCGATGCCCTCGATGCCGATCTTCTTCTGGAACGACCCCGAGGGCGAGCGCCTGCGCGAGAGCTACTTCTCAATGTACGAAGGAGTGTGGCGCCACGGGGACTGGATCGAGATCACCGACCGCGGCACCGCGGTGATCTACGGGCGCTCGGACTCCACCATCAACCGCGGCGGCATCCGGATGGGCACGGGCGAGATCTACCGCGCGGCGCTGGCCCTCGACGAGGTCGTCGACGCCCTCGTGGTCGACGTGGAACGCGAGGGCGAGCACAGCTGGATGCCGTTGTTCGTGGTGCTCGCCGAGGGCGCGGAGCTCGACGACGGGCTCGCGGGTGAGTTGGCCCGCCGCATCCGGGAGGACTGCTCGCCGCGCCACGTGCCCGACGAGGTGCTCGCGATCGACGCGGTTCCGCGCACGCTGTCCGGCAAGGTGCTCGAGGTGCCCGTCAAGCGGATACTCGGCGGCACCCCGGCGGACAAGGCCGCCAGCCGCGATTCCCTGCAGGACCCGGCCGCGCTGGAATGGTTCGTGCAGCTGGCCGCGCGCCGGCGCGCCGCCGGGCGCGACTAGGAGGAATGCTCCACCACGCCCAACCGCGTGCCGCGCAGGATCCTCGACCCGGGCAGGCGGACGTACCGGCGTCCGCGCCGGCGTTCGTCGGCGCGTATGAGTGGCGCCATCAAGCCCGCCTGCGTCAGGCCGACGAGCAAACAGCCGCCGGTCACCCGCAGGCCGGCGTCCCAGGCTCCCGTTGGCAGCGCCACTGCCAGCGTGAGGCCCGCGGTGATCGCCGGCAGCTGCCAGAGGGGGGTCGGCTCGCCGGTCAGGGGCGAGCCTGCGGCCGGGACCGGCTCCGCACGGGTGGTCCACTTTCGCGCGAAGCGCGGACCCAGCCACGCGCACAGTGCCGCGACCACCGCCAGCTGGGCGATCGTGCTCAAGGGAGCATCCGTCGCGCCGTCCACGAAGGCGAGCAGCAGCGCGGATCCGACCGCCCCCGAGACGGCGAGGGCGCCACCCTCTCGGATCAGCCGCTCACGGTAGGAGGGCGCGGCCACGCGTCACACCCTAGGGCGGTCGAAGACGGCTGCCACACTCTGGCTGTGGCCCACGTCCGGATAACGGAGTTCACCGACCCTGGGTGTCCCTGGGCGTTCTCGGCGGAGCCCTTCCGGCGTCGCCTCGACTGGCTCTACGGCGAGCACCTCGATTGGCGCACACGGATGGTGGGGCTGTCCGAGTCCCCGCAGGACTACCTCGACAAGGGCTTCAACCCCGAAAAGCAGTCGAGCGCCTTCGCGAAGATCGCGAGGGACCATGGGATGCCGATCGACACCTCCGTGCGCCCGCGCATGGCGGCCACGCTGCCGGCGTGCCGTGCCGTGGTGGCCGCCCGCCTGCGCGCTCCCGACCGCGAGCAGGCGCTGCTGAGGCGGCTGCGGGTGCGCCACTTCTCCGGCGAGCTGCTCGACGTGCCGGACACGACCGCGGGGGCCGCCACCGACGCCGGCATCGACCCCGGCGCCCTGGAGGCGTGGATGATCGAGGAGGAGGTCGAGGTCGCGCTGCGCGAGGACATGGAGGCCAGCCGTGAGCCCCTGCCCGCGGCCCGGGTGCTCGACGACAAGCTGGCCAACTGGTCCGGTGGGCGCCGCTACACCTGCCCCTCGTACGAGATCATGCGACTGGTCGACGGCGTGCGGATCGCGGTGCCGGGCTTTCAGCCCTTCGCCGTCTACGACGTGCTTCTGGCCAACCTCGTCCCCGGCATCGAGCGCCGCGAGCCCGCGAGCAGCGTCGAGGAGGTGCTCAGGGGGACCGGCACCCCGCTCGCGACGAAGGAGGTGGCGGTGGTGTGCGACATCTCCTTCGAGGAGGCTCGCGAAGCGCTCGGCCGCGTGGCCGAGGAGTGCCACGTCGGCTTCGACGGGTTCTGGTCGCTGCCGGAGGCCGCTGCGCTACGGCGGGCCGCCTAGTGTCCTGAGGCGGAAGTTCGGCGTCAGCTTCCCGAGTGGCTGGGCGTGGCTGACGGCGCACGCGGGATGAGTCGATGCCGAAGCATCGGCGATTCCCGCGGGTGGCGTCAGGCGCGTCCAGACACCGGGAAGGTGCGCGCGAACTGACGACTCAGGACACTTAGGTCCGGTCGCCCTTCTCCAAGCGCTCCGCCAGCCCCTTCATCCCCAGCTCGCGCGCCGCAGCCGCTCCGCCGGCCCGGTCGACCGGGCCGTCGGGCGGACGCTCCACCTCGACCGGCTGCAGCGTCGCGATCTCCCGAAAGGCGCGCAGGTCGGCGGCCACGCGGGCCAGTACGTTCACCTTCTCGCCGTCGCGCTCGGCCTGCTCGAGAGCGGCCTCCAGCGAGCCGTGGCGGGCGAGGATGTCGGCCGCGCGCTTCTCCCCGATCCCCTTCGCTCCGGGCAGACCGTCCGAGGGGTCTCCGCGCAGGGCGATGAAGTCGGGCACCAGCCGTGGGTCGAGCCCGTAGCGGCGCCGCACCTCGTCGGGGTCGATGCGCTGGGGGCCCTTCTTGCCGCGACCGCCGAGCAGCAGCACCGTCACCTCGTCGGTCACGCACTGGAACAGATCGCGGTCGCCGGTCAGTATCAGCGCCCGTCCACCGGCCGAGGCCTCTTCGGCGGCGAGGGCGCCAAGCAGGTCGTCGGCCTCGAGGTCGCCGTGCTCGGCCACGATCCAACCGAGGGCGCGATAGAGCCCCGGCGCCCGTTCCCACTGGTGGGCCAGGTCGGGGGGCATCGCCGGGCGGTGGGCGTGATAGCCCCGATAGAGCTCGACCCGGTAGGCGGCGGCGTCGGGGCCGAAGCAGCACACGACCGCCCTCGCGCCCTCCTCCTCGGCGACGGCGAGAATGCTGTTCACAGAGCCGAGGAGGGCGTTCGCGGGCCGCCCGTCACTGCCCTTGATCGAGTCCGGCAGCCCGTAGAAGGCGCGGTAGAGCAGGTACGGGGCGTCTACGAGCAGCAGCGGGTCGGGCACCGGGTCAGCCTATTTCCCCCACGGTGCCCCCGTCCGGTGCTACGGTTTGCGCCTGTAAGGCCGGGCGATGGCGTCCGGCGAAGAAGTGCCAGCGCTCGCAGGTCGTTGCTCTCAGCATCCTCCGCGTACGCAGCACGAAAAAGTGGAGGATCCACATGCCTACTGGAACCGTCAAGTGGTTCAGTGACGAGAAGGGCTTCGGCTTCATCACCCCCGACGACGGGGGCAAGGACCTGTTCGTCCATCACACCGGCATCACCGGTGATGGCTTCAAGTCCCTCACCGAGGGCTCGAAGGTCTCCTTCGAGGCCGAGTCCGGTGACAAGGGCCCGAAGGCCGTCAACGTCGCACAGGCGTAACACCGCGAGCTGTTGGTCCGGCATGCTGCGTGCATGCCGGACCGCACCGCTCGCCGCACGAGCCGCCCGCCGGCGCGCTCAGCCGAGCAGCTCCAGCGCGCGCTCGACCGGCCTGGCCAGCACGGCGCGGTCGCCGCGCTCGACCACCGGGCGCTGCATCAGGGCGGGGTGCTCGGCCATCAGGCGGATCGCCTCATCGTCGTCGACCTCACGAGCGCCAAGCCCCAGCTCGGCGTGGACCGGCTCGCGAGCCCTGAACAGGTCTCGTGCCGGGGCTCGGGTCTTTGCGACCAGGTCGCGGATCTCGTCCTCGCTCAGCGGCTCCACGTGAAAGTCGACAGCCTCGAAGTCGATCCCGCGCTCGCGCAGTAGCGCGGCCAGCTCCTTGCACGTTGTGCAGGTGCTCTTCTCATAGACGGTGAGCCCACTCATCTCGGGCCAGCCTACCCGGTGCCAGCCGCGACTACCCGATGTCGATGTCGAGGTCGGGATGCAGCACCGTCGGCTCGTTTCGCAGCCGCGCCGGGTGGAAGCGCTCCACGAGATCGGATGCGCTCACGCGTTCGCCCGCCGACGCGAGTCCCAGCGTCCGCGCCATCCAGGCCACAGCGTCCTCCGGTCTGCGTCCCAGCGCCGCCAGGTCTGTGATCGTGCCGGCGCCGTGACGCTTCGCCAGCCGCGCGCCGTCGGGACCAAGCACGAGAGGGACGTGGGCGTGCCGCGGTGCCGGTAGGCCGAGCAGCCGCGCAAGCAGCAGCTGACGCGGGGTGGAATCGATCAGGTCGTCGCCGCGTACCACCTCGGCGATCTGCTGCTCGGCGTCGTCTACCACCACGGCCAGGTTGTAGGCCGGTGCACCGTCGGCGCGACACAGCACGAAGTCGTCGACCGCGCCTTCACGGTTGCCTTGGAGCAGGTCCGTGAAGGCGATTCGCTCGTCGCCGGCGTCCAGGCGCAGGGCGGGCGGGCGGCCTGCCGCGAGCTCGCGCTCGGCTCGCTGGGTTGCGGTCAGCCGGCGGCAGGTGCCCGGGTAGGCTCCCTCGGGCAGCGGGCCGTGGGGCGCCTCGGTGGCCGCGTGGATATCGGCACGGGTGCACCAGCACGGGTAGACACGGCCTTGCGCTTCGAGTTGCGACAGCGCTGTGAAGTAGAGCTCGGTGCGAGCGGATTGGCGCACCGGCTGCCCGTCCCAGTCGATCCCGATCGCGCGCAGATCGGCCAGCTGTCTCTCCTCATGCTCGAGCCTGGAGCGTTGCGGATCGAGGTCCTCGATCCGCAACACGAACCGGCCGCCCTGCGAGCGTGCGAACAGCCACGCGAGGAGCGCAGTGCGCAGGTTGCCGAGATGAAGAGTGCCCGTCGGGCTTGGGGCGAAGCGACCGTCGTGGGAGGGCTGAGGACTACAGCCCAGCGGGATGTCGCACCACATAACCCGAGGACGAGCGCATCTCGTTCGTCCAGCGAGAGCCGGTGATGCTGCGCGCGCTGGTGTCGAAGCGCCGGCCGTTGACCACCATGTACATGTGGCCGGTGTTGGCGTAGATCGTGATGTGCCTGCCCGGTCCGGGACGGCCGTAGCTCTGGAAGTCGCCCGAGGCCAGCGGCGAGCGCAGCAGGCCGCCACCGTGCAGGGCATAGGAGACCGAGCCCGAGCAGTCGTAGGCCCAGTCGTCGAACGAGCCGTGGCCCCCTCCGTAGCGGTAGGGGGTGCGGGCGATGCGGTTGGCGGCGGCGATCACCCTCTGCACGACCCGGTAGGAGCCGGGCCGGGTGCGCGAGCCGCCGCGGTTGGCGCCGCCCTTGCGCTTGAGCATCCGACCGGGATCCATGCCGAGCGCGCGGCGGGTGGCGGGGCCGACCACGCCGTCGGCCGTGAGGCCGTGTCTGCGCTGGAAGCGGCGCACCGCGCGCTCGGTGTGGGGCCCGAATGCGCCGTCGGCAGGAACGCCGAGCTTGCGCTGCAGTGCGCGCACCCCCCCACCGCGACGGGCGCGGCCTCGGGAGTGGCGGCCCCCGCCAGAGCGGCCGCCCTTCGAGCGGTGGCCCTGTGAGCGCCGCTGGGTGCGGGCCTTCTTGCGCTTGAGCACGGCACCCGGCCCGAGGCCCATGGCGCGGCGGGTCATCGGGCCGGCGATCCCGTCGGCGGTGAGGCCGTGGCGGCGCTGCCAGCGGCGCAGCGCGCGCTCGGTCCGGGGCCCGAAGACGCCGTCAGCCGAGATCCCGAGCTTGCGCTGCATGTCGGCAACACCGGCGCCGCGGTTGCGCACCTTGGCGTTCGTGGCGGCGGACGCGGTGTCGGTGGAGCCGGCCAGGCCCCCGACGATCACGGCCGAAGACGAGCCTCCGGCCACCACGAGCGCGGCTGCCACCGAGGCGCTGCGCGCTGAGGGCAACGGCATGTCGCGGCGTGG
Source organism: Thermoleophilaceae bacterium (assembly GCA_030447725.1). Classification (GTDB taxonomy): domain Bacteria; phylum Actinomycetota; class Thermoleophilia; order Solirubrobacterales; family Thermoleophilaceae; genus JAAYBF01. The sequence goes on along the minus strand of JAUJOQ010000005.1, from coordinate 100,323 downwards.
CGTAGGGACGGCTCGACGGGCGCGGGAGCGCTCGAGGGACTCGGTCCAGATATCGGGGCAGGCCAGATCCCGCGGAACGCCGTTCAAGTTGGTAGCACCTCTGTCTGATTCGACTGTGCGCCTACGAGGTGAGCTGACGGGCTCGCGCTGCACAGGCAGCGCTACCTCTGGGTCCGCGGCGAGCCGCGGCCAGAGGATTCGCCCCCGCGGCCATTCGAGACCGCATGGTTCCCCCGCTCGCTCGGTCAGGGCCAGAGCGATTCGGCGTGAGGCGTCGTTCTATCAGGCAAAGTTCCTGCTTCGTGCACGCTTTGTTGCAAAAGACGTACTGCAACGCGTCGCCCAGGCGATTTCCGTCAGTCGGCCTCGGCCAGTCGTCCGACGCAGCCCTCCAGATCCTGGTCGAACGTCAATTCGGGTGCGCCGGCGCCGGCGAGAGCGGTCCGCACCGGCTCTGGGTCGGGAGCGTAGGCCAGCAGATAGCCGCCGCCTCCTGCTCCCATCAGCATCGCGGCCCGGGCCCCGCCGCGCAACGCCAGCTCCCGCAGCTCCTCGATCCGCGGCATCGCCACCCGGGCCAGGCGCTCACGCTTGAGGGCCCACGCTTCGTTCATCAGCTCGGCGAGCGCCTCCAGATCCCCGGCCTCGAAGGCACGGCTGCTCTCCCGCGCCGCCGCGCACGTGCGAAGGAGGTTGCGCTCGAGCTTCGAATCGCCGGCGAGCGTGCGCTCGACCTGGTCCGAGAGGATATGTGCGGCAGAGCGGCTCTGACCGGTGTAGAAGAGAAGGAAGCGATCGCGCAGCGCCTCGCCGATCTCCGGGGGCAGGTCATGCCGGTGCACTTCGACCGTTCCGTCGCGCGCGAAGGTGAACGAGTTGACACCGCCATGGGCCGAGGCGTACTGATCCTGCTTGCCGACGGTGCGCCCGCTCGATTTCGATGGCGCACGCCGCCTCGGCCAGCGCGCCGCCGGTCAGCTCCCGTGCGGCGGACATCCCGATCGCCTTCACGGCGCACACCGCGTAGGCGCCTGAGGAGCCCAGCCCGGTGCCGGGCGGCACGTCTCCTTCCGAGCTGAGATCGAGAGGTCGCCCGTTCCCGTGGCGGGCGATGGCGGCCCGCAGGATCGGGTGGGCGATGTCGGCGGCGTTCACCACCTCCTCGCGCTCGAGGTGTGCCAGCCGGAACAGCTCGCCCCGTGAGGGCGACACCCGCATCCGAACGTACCGGTCGATCGCGGCCGAGAGCACGAAGCCGCCGTGCTCGCGGTAGTGCGAGGACAGGTCCGTGCTCCCACCTCCGAGGGCGATGCGTAGAGGGGCGCGGGCGATCACGGCGCCGTTCACGCGCGCCATGATGGTCAGTGTCGGGGAGGAGCGCAGCCAGAACGTCGTTCTGGCGAGCCCCGCACAAGGCTCTCAGCAACGACGAGGGGCCCCGCCATCAGGCGGGGCCCCTCGTGTCACCCTCGGGCAGCCCTCCTTGGCTCACCCGCTCCTCGGTGCGGCTCGATCAGGCCGAGGCCTTCTGCGAGACGCACTTACCGAAGGCGTTGCGCTTGTTCGAGTTCGTGCCGTACTCGGTCGCGAAGGCGTCGCCCTTGGCGGTGCGCTCCGCGGCGCACTCCTTCGCGGCGCTCTTGCGCTCCTCAGCCTCCTCGGCATCCTCGGCGTCTTCCTCGGCCTTGTTCTCCTTGGCCTTGGAGGAGACGCACTTGCCGAACGCGTTCCTGTTGTTCTTGTTGGTGCCGTGCGTCTCGGCGAAGAGGGAGGGGTTGGCGTCGCGCTCGGCCTTGCACTCCTTGGCGGCGTTGCTCGCCGCTGCCTCGCGCTCGGCCTTCTCCTCCTTGGAGGTGCCGGACACGCACTTGCCAAAGGCGTTCTTGCCGTTCTTGTTGGTGCCGTACTTGACGCGGAAGGCCTCTCGCGTCGCGTCGGTCGAGCCGCGCTCGGCGCGACATTCCTTCGCGGCGTTGGTTCGATCCGTCTCGGTCGGCTTGGCGCTGGCGCCCGGAGCGACCAGCAGTGCGCCGGCCGCGCAGGCGATAAGTGCTTTCTTCATCACGATTGGGTCCGTCCTTTCGTTTGCGTGTTCACCTCCTTCAACACTCGGAAGCAACGAAGGTTCGCCATTACCGACGAACCTGGACGGTTGTTCGGCGTTCGGGTATACACAGTGGGACCTTGGACGCCACCGCACTACCTTTGCGCCGAGGCGGGCCCGCGTCGGCGTCCAAGCGACTGCTGGCCCTCCGCGGCGACGCTGCGCTGGTCGTGCGCGTGCGGGCCGGCGACGTTGCCGCGTTCGAGGTGCTCTACGAGCGCCACCTCCCCGCGATCCTCTCCTTCTGCCGGCACATGCTCGGCTCCCCCGACGAGGCGGAGGACGCCGTGCAGAACGTGTTCGTGTCGGCGCACCGTCACCTGCTCGCCGACGCGCGCGAGGTCAACCTCAAGCCCTGGCTGTACACCATCGCCCGCAACCGCTGCCTGTCCATGCTCCGCGCCCGGCGTGAAGACGTGGTTGAGGACGTCGAGGTCTCGACGAAGGGGCTCGACGAGGTGGTGCAGCAGCGTGCAGACCTCCAGTCTCTGCTCGCAGATCTCAAAGACCTGCCCGAGGACCAGCGTGCGGCGCTCGTGCTCACCGAGATCGGCGACCTTTCGCACGCCGATGTCGCGGAGGTTCTCGAGTGTGAGGCCGGCCAGGTGAAGGGGTTCGTCTTCCGCGCTCGATCGGGTTTGGCCGAGCGCCGCGAGGCCCGCGAGGCCAACTGCGAGGAGATCCGCGTCGAGTTGGCCGCCGCACGCGGCGGCGGTGTTCGTCGCGGCCGCCTGAAGCACCACCTCAAGGCGTGCCCGACCTGTGCCGCCTTCATGGGGGACCTACGGCGCCAGCGCACGATGATGGGCCTGATACTGCCCGTGGCCCCGACCGTCGGCCTCAAGGACAGCGTTCTCGGGGCGCTCGCCGCAGGCGGCGGAGGCGCGGCCGGCGGCGCAGCGGTGGCCGGCGGAGCGGCGGTAGCCGGCGGAGCGGCCGCCACGGCCGCGGGCGCCGGCTCGGTCGGCGGCGCGGCGTCGCTGGTCACGGCGTCGGTGGCCAAGATCGCGGCCGTCGGCGTGCTCGCCGGCGGCGTCGGAGCGGCGGTCGTGGCCGGCGGGGTCGATCTCAGCGCTTCGCCTCCGGCGCAGCGGCCTGAGCCGGCGCAGGCCCCCTCACCGGGTGGCGTCTCGCCTCTGGCGCCTGCCGGGGGTGGAGAGCTCTCAGGCGAAGCGGGCGGTGCAATGGACATCGGCGACCCGGCCCAGGGCCGGGCGAAGAGGCGCGAGAGCGACCTGCCCGGGACGGCGAACGGTCGTGCCCGCGAGGCCGTCGAGGGCGCACGCCGTCGCAACGGCAAAGCAGCGACCCCGAAGGCCGGCGCGCCCTCGATCCCGGCGGCCGACGTCCCCTCGAAAAAGGCCAAGAAGAGCCCTCTTGCGAAGACCACCCCACCCCGCGCCAAGAGCCAGGTGCCGTCGACGCCGCGCGACAGCGCGGACCCGAGCGTCCCGCCCGCGAGGAGTAAGCAGCCGGCGGCGCCGGTCGGGCCGGTCGCGGAGGACCAACCGGCTCCGCCGGCGGAGGCCCCGCCCCCGGACAAGAAGCCGAAGAAGCAGGAGTAGCGTGAGAGCTCGGCGTGGGCCGCGAGGCCCCGTCGGGACGCCCGGGAACGCGGCCTTAGTTCGGTAGCTTCTCGATCAGCTCGACCCGGTACCCGTCCGGGTCGCGCACGAAGCACAGCCGCGAGCCGCCTTCGCTCACCGTGTACGGCGGCTTCTCGGGCTCGATTCCCTGCTCGGCCAGCCCGGCCAGGGCGCCGTCGAGATCCTCGAGTGCCACAGCGATGTGGTTGTACCCCGTGCCGAGGTCATAGGGCTCGTCCTGGCCGTGGTTGTAGGTCAGCTCGAGGCGGGCGCCGTCACCGGGCAGGCCCATGAAGACGTTGGTGGCCTCGTCGCGGATCGGCATGCGGCGGAGCTCCTCGAAGCCGAGGCGCCGGTAGAAGTCCACCGAGCGGTCGATGTCGGCAATCCGGTAGCAGGTGTGGATCAGCTCTGGCATGGAAGTGGTGCGGTGCTCGCCGGAACGACGTTCCGGCTGTGCTCCTCCCCTCAAGGTCTGGTGCTCGCCGGAGAGTCTCCCGTGCGGTGCTCGGCCGAGAACCTCCGGTGCGGTGCTCGCCGGAACGACGTTCCGGCTGCGCTCCTCCCTGGCGATCGGCCTGCGCTCCTCCGGCAACGTCCGGCTGTGCTCCTCCCCTCAGGGTAGCCTGACGCCATGGATGCCGCAGCCGTGCGCAACCGACTGGTGATGGCCACCGCCATGTGGCGAGAGGCCACTGACGAGCCGCTGCCACGCATGCCCCCCGGCGATCCGCTCGTCCAGCTTCAGGCCTTCGAGATCCAGGTGGTCGAACTGCTCTTCGCCGAGGCCACGCCCGAGAGCGCCCGCAGCATCGCCGACAAGACCTGGGATCTGGTGCACGACCGGCCGGACTCCGATCCGGTGAAGGTGCGGGTGGTTCAGGGGCACGAGGATCTGGCCCGGCGCGTGGCCGACGCGGGCGGCGAGCAGGGTTCTCAGCCAGACGGATGAGCTAGAGCCGCTGGCCGGAGGGGCTCGGAGGTGTTCGGACCGTCGAGCCCGGAGCAGGCTAGGCGCCGGGTGGCTGCGGCCCCGGTCGCCGGGGGCCCAGGGCCGATGCGAGCACGCCGATCACGGCCGCCAGCACGGTCAGCCCCTGACCGAGGCTCAGCGACTCCCGCGCCGGCACCCGGGGTGGTGGCGGGCCGTCGCTCCAGAGCACGTGCAGCTCCGCGGATCCCAGCCGCCGCGCCACCAGCCGAGCCAGCGCCAGCTCGGACCGAGTGTGCCCTCGAGGCAGTGTGAGCATGAAAAGACTCTAGAACCGCCGCCGGATGGTTCATCCGATGTTCACCCCGGCTGCGAATAATGTGTGAGATGACTCTGCTGATCCTCTTCGCGGCGCTCGCCGGGGCCGCCACGGCGCTCACCCCGTGCGTGCTGCCCGTGCTGCCCGCGCTGCTGTCGGCCAGCGCCACCGGAGGGCGGCGGAGGCCGCTGGGCGTGGTGCTCGGCCTCACGGCCTCGCACACGCTGGTGATCGTCGCGTTGGGCACGCTGGTCAGCCGTGTTGGGCTGGCGGACGGCTTCGTGCGCACGTTTGCGATCGTCGTGCTGCTCTTCTTCGGGCTGTCCCTGATCCTCCCTCGGCTGGGGGAGAAGGTCGAGGCCCCCCTCAGCCGGCTGTCGCGCTTCGGCCCGCGGTCGGCGGGCAGCGGCTTCTGGTCGGGCATCGGCGTGGGGGTGGCGCTCGGGTTCGTCTATGCGCCCTGCGCCGGTCCGATCGTAGCGGCGATCATCTCGGTGGGGGCGACGCAGGACAGCTCGCTCGCGCTCGTGGCGGTGGCGCTGGCCTACGGGGCCGGCTCGGCTGTCAGCTTGGGGCTGATGGCCTTCGGTGGGCGCCGGGTGCTCGAGCGCCTGCGCCGCGCCGGCCGCGGCCCCGGCCTCCAGCGCGGAGTCGGCGCGGTCATGGTCGTCACCGCTCTGGCGATGTTCGCCAACCTCGACGTGCGCTTCACCACCGCGCTGGCCAACGACTTCCCGGCGTTCCTCACCAATCCGACCCGCGGCCTCGAGCGCTCCGACGCGGTGGAGGAGCGCTTGGCCGACCTGCGCGGCGAGTCGCGCTTCGACTCGGATCGCGACCCGGTGGCCGCGGCCAATCCGCACATCGCCGACCCCGCATCGCGCTATCCCGTGCTCGGCGACGCGCCCGACTTCACTGACAACCAGGAGTGGTTCAACACCCCAGATGGGAGGGGGCTCTCGCTCTCTGAGCTGCGCGGGCGTGTGGTGCTCGTCGACTTCTGGACCTACACGTGCATCAACTGCATCCGCACCTTCCCCGCCCTGAAGGAGTGGGACCGTCTGTACCGCGAAAAGGGCCTGACGATCGTGGGCGTCCACACGCCCGAGTTCGCCTTCGAGCGCAAGGCGTCCAACGTGCGCGAGGCGATCGACCAGAACGGCCTGGCGTATCCCGTGGCACAGGACAACGACTACGCGACATGGAACGCGTGGGGCAACCAGTTCTGGCCGGCCAAGTACCTGATCGACGCGCAGGGACGGGTGCGCTACACCCACTTCGGTGAGGGCGACTACGAAGAGACCGAGCAGGCCATCCGGGCGCTGCTCGAGGAGTCCGGACGAGATCGCCTCGGCGGCTTGGCGAACGCGCGCACCGAGATGGCGGATCCCGCCGTCCGGACCCCCGAGACCTACCTCGGGACCGAGCGGGCCGAGGGCTGGGTGGGTACCCCGCCGCGCAAGGGCACCAGCACCTACCGGGGGCCGGACCGCCTCCGTCCCAACGGCTTCGCGCTCACCGGCGAGTGGCGCGTTGACGGCGAGTCGGCCACGGCGGGCGAGGGAGCGTCGCTGGACGCGCGCTTCAAGGCCAGGAAGGTGTTCCTCGTGATGAGCTCGGAGGGCGGACGCCCGCGGGACGTGATGGTGCGTCTTGACGGGGAGCCGGTATCCGCCGCCGAGGCCGGGGAGGACGTGCGCGGGGGTACGGTGACCGTCCGTGGCGAGCGCCTCTACCGGCTGATTTCGCTGCCAAGTGCCGGGGAGCACGAACTCAGCCTACGTTTCCCGCCCGGCGTGCGGGGCTACGCGTTCACCTTCGGGTGAGCCCTGACCCGCTGGTCAGCCGAACTCGGGATCTCGCGGGCCGCTGATGTCGAAGTCCACAATCGCGCGCAGCGCCGGAGCTTTCAGGTCCCACAGCTGGTTGTGGCCATGAAATCGCCGTAAACGAGGACATTCCGGGGTCTGGGGCCGCCGAGGACGGCATCGATCCAGTCACACCAGGATCACGGCGTCGTGCTGTTGGGCACTCACCCACCTACCGAAGCGCCGACGGAGCGAGTTCGTGTCGCCTGCGGCTCAGGGTCACCATCGGGGCCACCTCGACGAGGAGGAGCGCGAAGCCATGCGCGTCTCGGTGGCGCAGGCCGCACCGATTCTCGCGAACCTGCGCAACCTGGCGATCGCCCCGCAGCGTGCAGGCACCGATGAGCTCACCGGCCTTGCCAACCAGGCACGGCCGGCGATGCCGCCAAGCGCCTCGTCGCGGACGCCGAAAGGTCCGGCCAGCCGCTCGGCGCGATCGTGATCGACCTCGATCACTTCAAGCAGGTCAACGACGTGTTCGGCCACGCGGCGGGGACGAGGTGCTCGCCGCGGTCGGCGTCACGCTTCGCACGACCCGCCATGAGACCGACTTCTGCGCTCGATGGGGTGGGGAGGAGTTTCTCAGGCGCGAGTGGCCCGAAGAAGACGACTTGCAGTAGCGACCAGGGTCCGCAAGTGGATCGTCGACTATGACAGCGGCTAACGCTGCTTGGCCGGCTTCACGCCGATGAGGAGCGCCATCTCAAGCCACTTCCAGTAGCAGTCCACGTCGTCGAATCCGAGTTCGCGCAGCCACCGAAGCTGGCTCTCGACGTCGATCAGGCGGTCCGACGGGTCTTCATGCTCGAGCGGCTCGTCGATCGCCGCGAAGAACGCCAGGTGCAGACGAGGGGTCGGCGAGGCCACATGCTCGAAGTTCGCGAAGACCCCGCCGGGTTCGAGCAGGTCGAAGACCTCGCTGTAGAGCGAGCGCTTTCGCTCGTGCTCGAGATGGTGGATGGCCATTGACGAGACGACGGCGTCGAAGCGCCCGAGAGCGGGCAGCGGCTCAGCCAGGTCATGCTTGACGAGTTCGACGCGCTCGTCGCCGGCGAACCGCCGGCCGGCCGCTTCGAGCATGAGCTCGGAGAAATCCAGGCCCACGCCAAGCATCTCGTGGCGATCGACCAGGGCGGCGAGCAGGCGGCCGTCGCCCGTTCCGAGATCGAGGATGCGACGAGCGTCGTGAGGCACATGCTCGAGCAGCACGCTTTCTCCCTCTGTGCGGCGCGGATACTCATCCGCGCGGTCGAGATAGCGATGGACGTGCTCGGCGGCGGTCCATTCCTCGGCGGGCATGCCTTCATTATCAAGCTTGTCCCACCGAGCCTGATCGGAGCCCGTCTCGGTAGTACCTCTTCCGGGCCTGGGGCAGCCGTGGGCCAAAGAAGTACCGTGACATGCTGCTGCACACCGGCCCCGGGATCAGGCCCGAGCGTCTTCAGGCCGTGACGCCGTCGTCGAGGCCGGCTCCTCGGTTATCAGCCCGTTCTCCACGCGCAGGACCGTGATGCCGCTGAAGTGCATCGTTGTCTTCTGTCGACATGCGTGCACCTCGTCTGTTGGTGGGCTTGAAGGGCGGCGATCGGCAGAACACGAGCGCCCCCCACGCTTGACAACGCCGGCGTGCGACCGCATGTGAGGTCGCGAGCGCCCTGGCCTCGAAATTCCGGATCGGCCTTCCGCTAGCCTCGGCGCGCGATGGCCTCGGATCCCGCCCCCCGCGTCTGCGTGGTCGGCGCCGGCTCGTCCGGGATCGCCTCCTGCCAGGTCCTGCACGCGCGCGGCATCCCGTTCGTGTGCTTCGAGAAGGGCTCCGAGGTGGGCGGCAACTGGCGCTACATGAACGACAACGGCATGTCGTCGGCCTACGACTCGCTGTCGATCAACACCTCTCGGCGGATCATGGAGTACGCCGCATACCCGATGCCCGCGGATCTCCCGGACTTTCCCACCCACCGGCAGATAGCGGCCTACTTCGACGACTACGTGGACCACTTCGGGTTTCGCGAGCACATCCGCTTTCGCACCGAGGTGACAGACGTTGCGCGCGGCGCCGGCGGGGGCTGGGACGTGACCCTCGACGACGGGTCGGTGGCGAACTTCGAGGCCGTGATGGTGGCCAACGGCCACCACTGGGATCCGCGCTGGCCCGAGCCCCCCTTCCCGGGGGAGTTCAGCGGGGTGGCGATCCACTCTCACGATTACAAGACCCCGGCCGGCTATGAGGGCGAGCGGGTGCTGGTGCTGGGCATCGGCAACTCCGCCTGCGACATCGCCGTCGAGACCTCGCGGGTTTCCGAGCAGACCTTCATCGCTATGCGCCGCGGGGCGTGGATCATCCCCAAGTACTTCGGCTCGACCCCCAGCGACGAGCTGGCGCCGGACTGGGTGATCCGGGCGCTCCCCTTTCCGATCCTGCGCTCGTTGTTCATGCGCAAGATCAAGGCCACCAACGGCCACCCGGCCGACTTCGGCCTGCCCGAGCCCGACCACAAGCTCGGTCAGGCCCACCCCACGATCTCCTCCGATCTGCTCGGGAGCATCGGCCACGGGCGGATAAAGGTCAAGCCCAACATCGAGCGCCTCGAGGGCGACCGCGTGCGGTTCACCGACGGCTCGGTGGAGCGGATCGGGAAGATCGTCTACTGCACGGGCTACAAGATCAGCTTCCCGTTCTTCGATCCTGAGCTGCTCGATCCGTCGGGTGACAACCGGATCGACCTCTACCGGCGCGTGGTGCACCCGGACCTGGAGGACCTGTACTTCATCGGCCTGATCCAGCCGCTGTACGCGATCATGCCGATAGCCGAGCTGCAGTCGGAGTGGGTCGCGGACATCCTCGAAGGCAGCGTTGCGCTGCCCGCCCGAGAGCGGATGCTGGCCGAGATAGCCAAGGACCGGCGCGAGCTCGAGCGCCGCTACGTGGCCTCGAAGCGGCACACGATCCAGGTCGACGGCCCCCCGTACATGCGCCAGCTGCGCGCGGAGCGCAGGGGCCGCCGGCCCCCCGGGTCTCAGGCGAACGGGTCGTCTGCCGACCGCGGTCTGCAGCCGGCGTAGCCGTGCCCGAGCCCTCGATCGCCGTCGTAACAGGAGCGGGTCGCGGCTTCGGCCGAGAGATCGCTCGCCGGCTGGCCGGCCGCGGGTTTGCGGTGCTCGCCACCGACATAGACGTCACCCCCGCGGAAGAGACCGCTCAGGAGATCGGAGGTGGCGCATGGTCGATGGCCCTGGACGTGCGCGAGCCCGACGCACACCGCGCGGCAGCCGCCGCGGCTGCCGCGCGCGGTCGCCTCGATGTGTGGGTCAACAACGCCGGCGTGATGCGCACGGTCAAGTCGTGGGAGCACTCCGACGACGACGTCCGGCTGATGGTCGACGTGAACCTCTACGGCGTGGTCTGGGGTTCGCGCGCCGCGGTCGACGCGATGCGCGCGGCGCCCGGCGGTGACAAGCACCTGATCAACATCGGCTCGCTCTCGTCGCTTTGTGCGGTCCCCGGGCTGGCTGTCTACGGCGCGACCAAGCACGGCGTGCTCGGCTTCACGGAGGCACTGCAGGGAGATCTGATGCTCGGCGACATTCCGATCACCGTGCACTGCATATGCCCGGACGGTGCTGACACCGAGCTCCTGCGCGGCGAGGCCCACCAGCCCGATTCGGCGATCATCTGGTCCGCGCCCCGCATGCTGAGCGCGCAGGAGGTGGCCGGCCGCACAGTCGCGCTGCTCGACGGCAAGAGGTTGGTGGAGGCGATTCCCCGCTACCGTGGCTGGCAGGCCCGTGCCGCCGCTCTGGCGCCGCGAGTGGGCTTGGGGATGGCAGGTGTCATGCGCCGCAGCGGCGAGCGCAAGCGCCAGAAGGAGAGGAGACGCAGTGGCTGAGACGACCGGGATGGCATCGAAGGAGGGGGCTGCCGCCCAGAGCAACGGCGCGAGTGATCACATCGAGGTGGAGAACCCCGCAACCGGGGGGATGGCCGGCACAGTGCCGAGGATGACCCCCGAGGAGGTGGCTCCGATAGTCGCCCGCGCACGGGCTGCGCAGCCCGGGTGGGAGGCACTCGGCTTCGACGGCCGCGCCGAGGTGTTGCGCCGCGCGCAGAAGTGGGTGCTCGACAACTCCGCCCGCGTGATCGAGACGATCGTCTCAGAGACCGGCAAGACCCACAACGACGCCCAGACGGCGGAGATCGTCTATGCCGCAGGTGCATTCGGCTTCTGGGCCAAGAACGCTCCCGAGTTCCTGGCCGACGAGCGCGTGCGTTCGGCGTCGCCCTTCCTGGCGGGCAAGAAGATCGTGCAGCGCTATCGCCCCCTCGGCGTGGTCGGCGTGATCGGCCCGTGGAACTATCCGCTGACCAACTCGTTCGGAGACTGCATCCCCGCGCTCGCAGCGGGCAACTCGGTCGTGCTGAAGCCCTCCGAGATCACGCCGCTCACCTCGCTGCTGATGGCCGAGATGCTCGAAGAGTCCGGTCTGCCCAAGGACGTCTACCAGGTGATCACGGGGCTGGGCGACGTGGGCGCCGAGCTGATCGACCACGTCGACTTCGTGATGTTCACGGGCTCCACCGCCACCGGCAAGAAGGTGGCCGAGCGCGCCGCGCGCACGCTCACCCCCGTAGGGCTCGAGCTGGGCGGCAAGGACCCGATGATCGTGCTGAGCGACGCGGACCTCGAGAAGGCCGCCAACGCCGCCACCTACTACTCGATGCAGAACGGCGGCCAGACCTGCATCTCGGTCGAGCGGGTGTATGTGGAGGAACCGGTGCACGACGAGTTCGTGAAGCTGGTGACCGAGAAGGTCGGCAAGCTGCGCCAGGGCGTGCCCACCAAGCCCGGCAACGTCGACGTGGGCGCTGTCACCTTCGCGCCGCAGCAGGAGATCGTGGCCGCGCACGTCAGGGATGCCGTGGAGAAGGGCGCGAAGGTCGCCGTCGGCGGGCGCCGCCGCGACGGGGCCGGGCGCTTCTTCGAGCCCACCGTGCTCACGGGCGTCGACCATTCGATGCAGTGCATGACCGAGGAGACGTTCGGTCCGACGCTGCCGGTGATGAAGGTACGCGACGCCGAGCAGGCCTTAGAGCTCGCCAACGACTCCGAATATGGCCTGCAGGCGTCGGTGTGGACCAAGGACACCGACAAGGGCGAGCAGATCGCCAAGCGCATCGACTCCGGAGTGGCCAGCGTGAACGAGCACCAGATCAACTACTTCGGGATGGAGATTCCGATGGGAGGCTGGAAGAGCTCCGGCCTCGGCACCCGTCACGGCAAAGACGGGATCCGCAAGTACACCCGCCAGCAGGCCTCTGTGATCACCCGCTTCGGCCCCCGCAGGGAGATCTTCATGTTCCCCTACTCGGGCTGGGCAGCCAAGCTCACCGGCGCCGCGATGCGCCTGCTGCACGGACGCGGCAAGCGGTAGATCGTGGCCGGCGAGCTCTCCCAGAAGAACCAGATCCGGATCGACGTCGATCGTGCCCTCTGCATCGGCTCGGGGGACTGCGTGGACACCGCACCGGAGGTGTTCCAGCTCGACGCCGAGGACAAGGCCCGGGTGATCGACCCCGACGGCGCCCCTACCGACGTCGTGATCGAGGCGGCCGGCAACTGTCCCGTGACCGCGATCTTCGTCTACGACGAGTCGGGCGAGCTCTACCCCTGAGAGAGCACCCCGTCCCCGCGGGTCAGCCGCGCAGGCGGCGCAGCAGGAGCGCCGCCAGCACCAACAGGAAGACGGCCGGGAGCATGGTGCGTGGGTCGAAGCCGCTGTCGCCGGCCTCGACGCCTCCGCCGGTTGGCATGGCGAACTCCTCGGCGGCCAAGACGTCGTGAGGCTCCTGGATGCCTGTCGGGTCCTCGGGCAGTCGTACTTCGCGGTGTTCGCTCATGGCGTGATGGTTGCAGACCGCCCCCCGGGCGGGTGGAAGGCCAGGTACCTTTCTCGCTATGGACGCCGGCCAACGCACGGAAGCTGAGGCGGCGGCGTTCCGGCGCTTGGTCTCCCACCTGCGCGAGCGCGACGACGTCCAGAACGCCGATTTGATGGACACCGCGGGCTTTTGCCGCAACTGCCTGTCGCGCTGGTACGCGGAGGGCGCAGCCGAGCGCGGCGTGGAGCTCTCCAAAGAGGATGCCCGCGAGATCGTCTACGGCATGCCCTACGAGGAGTGGAAGGCCCGCCATCAGACCGAGCGCGAGCCCGGCGCCCCCGCCCACTAGCCGGCGGCTTGCAGGACCTTCGAGACCTAGGGTGAACAACCTCTGAACGCTGCTACCTTCGCGAAAACGTGCACGACGAACCCACACGAAGACTCGATCCGCGGGAGCCCGGCAGGCCCAGGGGAGAGGACGACTCGGTCTACATGCGCCGGCGTCTGGTGGCTGGGGTCGCCGCTGTCGTGCTTCTTGTGGTGGTGATCGCCGTGGCGGCCGGCGGTGGGGACGACGACGAGCCGACGAACTCCCGGGAGGACCTGGGTCTGCCGGCGCCGATCACCTCCGGCGACGAGACCACCACCTCCGACGACGACGAGACCGACACGAGCACGACCCCGGCTCCCAGCGACCCGGGCGCACCCACCGCCGACCCCGTCACGCCGGTCACGCCGAGTGCTCCCACGGGCGGGGAGCCGTCTCCGGTCGAGCCCACGCCGGTCGAGCCCACGCCGGTCGAGCCCGCGCCGGTCGAGCCCGCCCCGCCGGCGTCCGACGGCGGCGGCGCCGTCGCACCCAGCCCGTAGAGGGCTACAGGTCGCCCTCGGAAGGGCGGCGCCGCCGGCGCTTGGCCTCCGAACGTATGCGCTTGGCGCCCAACCGGCGCTCTCGCGCCGCGCGGCTTGGCTTGGTCCGGCGGCGGGGACGCTGCACGGCCAGAGCGTCGGCCAGGCGATTGCGCAGGCGCTCGAGGGCCAGCTCGCGGTTGCGCGCCTGGCTGCGGGTGTCCTGGGCCACGGCCCGGATCCGCGGGCCCGCCCGCGCGCAGGCGCGGCGGCGCTGTTCCTCGGTGAGCGAGGGCGATCCCGCCACGTCGAACACGGCCTCGACCCGCGACGCGGTCACGTTGGCATGCTGTCCGCCCGGGCCGGAGGACCGGCTCACCCGCAGGTCCACCTCGGCTAGCGGGATGGCCAGGTCTCGCGTGATGCGCATCGGGTCTTGCATAGCGCGAGGAAGGTAGCGAGCCACCCCGCGCGCGTGCGCTCGTCACACTGACCTCCGTGCACGTCGCGGTCGTCGGACATGTGGAGTGGATCGAGTTCGCGCGCGTGGAGGCGGTGCCGCCGGCCGGCGAGATCGTGCATGCCGAAGACAACTGGCAGGAACCGGGCGGCGGCGGAGCGGTTGCCGCGGTGCAGATGGCCAAGCTGGCCGGCGGGGCGACTCTCTTCTGTGCCCTCGGCGACGACGAGCTCGGCCACCGCGCCCATGACGAGCTGACCGCGCTCGGGCTGCGCGTGGAGGCCGCGTGGTACGACGAGCCCCAGCGCCGGGGCTTCGTGCACGTGGACGCGGCCGGCGAGCGCACGATCACCGTGATCGGGGCGAGGCTGGGCCCGAGGGGCGAGGACTCCCTTCCCTGGGAGCAGCTGTCCGAGGCCGACGGGGTCTACTTCACCGCCGGTGACGCCGGCGCCCTGCGTGCGGCCCGGACGGCGCGCACGCTGGTGGCCACCGCGCGGGGGCTGGGTACCCTCGTCGTGGCGGGCGTGCAGCTGGACGCCCTCGTGGCCAGCGGTGAGGACGCGGGCGAGCGCTACCAGCGCGGGCAGATAGAGCCCGAGCCGCGGGTGGTCGTGCGCACCGCGGGGGCGGCCGGCGGGCAGTGGGAGCGCGCCGACGGCGAGTCGGGACACTGGCAGGCCACCCCGCTGCCGGGCCCGATCTCGGACGCCTACGGCTGCGGTGACTCGTTCGCCGGTGGCCTCACGCACGGCCTGAGCGCGGGAATGGCTCTCAACGACGCTCTGGATCTGGCCGCCCGCTGTGGGGCGGCGAACTTCACGGGCCGCGGCCCATACGAGGCACAGCTCAGTGGTCGGCCACCGAACCTCCCTCAGGCCGAATAGGCAACCCCTTCTCCACCCACGCGAGCAGCCCGCCGGCCATGTTGTAGGCCGGGTATCCGCTGGCCCGAAAGGCTTGGGTGGCGATCGCCGAGCGGCCGCCCGAACGGCAGTAGAAGACCACTGGCCGCTCGCGGTCCACGGTGTCGGCCTGCTGCGAGAGCTGGGCGAAAGGCACGTGGCGGGTGTCGGCGATGTGGCCGGCCTCGCGCTCGTAGGGCTCGCGCACGTCGACCAGGTCGATCTCTCCGGCGGCGTGCAGCCCGGCGACCCGCTCGGGAGTCACGTCTTCCTGGAGGTTCTCGAGGGCCATCACGTTGGAGCCTAGTGCCAGCGGGGAAAAGGGCGCCGTGTCCGCATTCGTCGGCCGCACGGGTCCGCGCACGCGGGCACGGCCCCGCGAAAAGTCATCACTCCCCTGAGCCGCTGGGGGTTGGATGGATCGGCCGCCTCGCGCGCCGAAGGGTCATCCAACACCGCCAGCACGTGCGGGGCCGGATGGGTGCCGAGAACTAGACGCCCTCCTCGGTCAGGTCCTGCTCTCCCGAGAGCTTTGGGCTGTTCGGGTCGGTCGGGCCGCCGGGGATCGGGTCGCCCTTGTAGTCGTCCGGGTTGTCCACCTTCTCGCCGTCGACGGTCACGCTGCCGTCCTCGTGGTGGCGCACGTTCGACGCACCGAGGTTCGCCGTCGGCCCCTCGTCGTAGCCCGTGTCGCCCTCGGCGCCGCCGAAGGTCTTGTACTTCGCTTCATCGTCGGGCCAGTCCTCGAGGTCCTTGGGCGGATCGTCCTCCAAAGCGGCCACCTTCTCCTCGGCGCGCTTGTCCGCTTCGTTGGTCACACGGCCCGGTCCCTCCTCTCGCTGCTCCTCGCCCGCCTCCTCCATCGCTGCCTCCTCAGTCGGTATCGCGGGCCGTCTACCCGCCGAGTGGATCTCATAAGCCGGGTATGGTCCCCGCTTGAGTTCTATGGCGAAGCGAGAGCCCCGCATGGTGCCCCTCGGCTACGGCAAGTACGTGCGCGCCGACCGGGTGTTCGCGCTGGTGCCCCTGGAGGGCGCCGAGCGCGGTGACGGCAGCCGCACGCTCGTGCACGTGGACGGGGTAGCGGAACCGCTGGTGGCGTCGCGCTCCGAGCGCGCGATAGTGGCGGATATCGATGCAGCACTAGGACCGGCCGTCCCAGCCCCCAGGCGCGGGGTCGGGGCCCCTGTGGCCGAGGGCCAGGAGAGCCTTCTGTGAAGGCGCCCACCCTGTAGCCTGGCGGCGATGGCTGCCGCCTACGACGTGTCCGGACGCACCGTGTTGATCACCGGCGCGGCCCGCGGCATCGGAGCGGAGTGCGCCCGGCGGATGTCGGCTCAGGGAGCCAACGTGGCATTGGTGGGCCTCGAGGCCCCCGAGCTCGAGCGGGTGGCGGCTGAATGCGGCGCCAACGCCGCCTGGTTCGAGGCTGACGTGACCGACCGCGACCAGCTCGCCGCCGCTGTCGAGGGCGCGGTCGAGCGCTTCGGCGGCATCGACGTGGCCATGGCCAACGCCGGCATCGGCGGTGGGGGCCCGGTGCGCCACACCGACCCCGACGCGTTCGAGCGGGTGATCGAGGTGAACCTGCTCGGCGTCTACCGCACGGTGCACGCCTGCCTGGCGCACGTGATCGAGCGCCGCGGCTACGTGCTGGTGGTGGCCTCGCTCGCCGCCGTGGTCCACGCGCCCGCGATGGCCTCCTACGCCGCTAGCAAGGCCGGCGCGGAGGCGTTCGCCGACAGCCTCCGCTCGGAGGTGAAGCACCTGGGTGTCGACGTGGGGGTGGGCTACTTCTCCTGGATCGACACCGAGCTGGTGCGCGGCGCCGACGCCCACCCGGCCTACGGCGGGCTGCGCTCGAAGCTGCCCGGGCCGGCTGCCAAGACCTACCCGGTCTCCGCCGTCGGTGACGCGGTGCTCGACGGGGTCGCCCGCCGTCGCCGCGTGGTGGTGGTGCCGGGTTGGGTGTGGGCGGCCATCGCGCTGCGGGGCGTGCTGCCGCTCCTGACCGATCGCCACAGCCTGCGCACGGCGCCCGAGATGGACGCGGCCTTCGAGCGCGACGTGGCCGAGCGCGGGGCCGAGGCTTCCCGCCCGGTGGGCGCGGGCGGCGAGGCCGCCTCGCGCGAGCTCGAGCTCGGCCGCCGGCGCTAGAGGTCCTTCACCGCCGCGAGCACCTCCTGCACGGAGGCCTTGGCGTCGCCGAACAGCAGTGAGGTGTTCTCGTTGTAGAAGAGTGGGTTGTCGATCCCCGCGAAGCCCGTGTTCATCGACCGCTTGAGCACCACCACCTGCTCGGACTTGTCCACGTCGAGGATCGGCATGCCGTAGATGGGGCTGCCCTCGTTCTCCCGCGCCGCCGGATTGGTCACGTCGTTGGCGCCGATCACGAGCGTCACGTCGGTGGTCGAGAACTCGGGGTTGATCTCGTCCATCTCCTTGAGCGCCTCGTAGGGCACGTCGGCCTCGGCCAGCAGCACGTTCATGTGTCCCGGCATGCGACCGGCGACCGGATGGATCGCGTACGACACCTCGACGCCGCGCTTCTCCAGCTCGTCGGCCAGCTCGCGCACCGTGTGCTGGGCCTGGGCCACGGCAAGGCCGTAGCCGGGGGCGACGACCACGCGGTCGGCGAGGGAGAGCTGCGAGGCCACCGAGGTCGCGTCTGTGGAGCGGTGGGGACGCTCCTCGCCGCCGCCGCCATCCGGCGCGGTGCCGCCCCCGCCGAAGCCGCCGGCCACGATGTTGGGGATCGAGCGGTTCATGGCGTCGGCCATGAGGTTGGTGAGGATCGTGCCCGAGGCGCCGACGATGATCCCGCCCACGATCAGCGCCACGTTGTCGAGCGCCATGCCCGCGGCTGCGGCCGACAGCCCGGTGAGGGCGTTCAGCAGCGAGATCACCACCGGCATGTCGGCCCCGCCGATCGGCAGCACCACCATGTTGCCGAGCACCGCGGCGGCGACCAGGATGAGGATGAACAGGCCCTCGGACTCCGAGCCGGCGGCGATGGCCGCGGCGGCGCCGACTGCCACCAGCAACAGGGCCAGGTTCAGGAACTGCTGGCCGGGCACGCCGATCGGCTTGCCGGGGAGGATCCCCTGGAGCTTGGCGAAGGCGATGTTCGAGCCCCAGAAGGAGATCGACCCGATGATGGCGGCGAACAGGATGGGGATCAGGGTCTCGAGCTCGGGGTTGACGCCGAACTCCAGCTCTCCGCGGTACTCCGCCCACGAGATCAGGGCCACCGCACCACCGCCGACGCCGTTGAACAGCGCCACCATCTGTGGCATCGCCGTCATCTTCACCTGGCGCGCGGCGGGCACGCCGATCACGGTGCCGAGCGCTATGCCGAGCGCGATCAGACCGAAGTCGCCCACGCGTTCGTCAAGCAGCGTGGCCACCACAGCGATCGCCATGCCGAGCGCGGCGATCCAGTTGCCGCGGCGCGCGGTGGTGGGGTGGGTGACCCCCCTCATGCCCACGACGAAGAGCACGAAGGCGACGATGTAGAGCGACCGGATGAAGTCCAGGTCCTGCAGGAAGCTGGCCACCGGCGCGCTCACTCTGGGGTCTTCTCCGCGGGCTTGGGCCGCTTCTTGAACATCCCGAGCATCCGGTCGGTCACCAGGAACCCGCCGATCACGTTGATCGTGCCGAAGGCGATCGCGATCACCAGGATCAGCTCGTTGAGGAACCCGCTCGCCTCGCCGATCACGAGGATGCCGCCCAGCAGAACGATGCCGTGGATGGCGTTCGTGGCCGACATCAGCGGCGTGTGCAGCGTGTTCGGCACCTTGGAGATCACCTCGAAGCCGACGAAGGCGGCGAGCACGAGGATCGTGAACTCGGTGATCAGGTCCATTAGGCCTTCCTGTCCAGCAGCCCGGCCGCCTTGAGGGCGCCCAGGTGCACGATCGAGCCGTCGTGGGTGATGCAGGCGCCGGCGATCACGTCGTCTTCGAAGTTCAGCTGCAGCGCGCCCTCGTCGTCGACCAACAGTCCCAGCAGCGACTGGATGTTCTTCGCGTAGAGCTGCGAGGCGTGGTCGGGCATCGAGGAAGGCAGGTTGGTGGGCCCGACGATCTTCACGTCATGGCGCACCACGGTCTGGCCGGCCTCGGTCAGCTCGCAGTTGCCCCCGGTCTCGGCGGCGAGGTCCACGATCACCGATCCCGGCTTCATCTGGCGCACCGCGTCCTCGATGATCAGCAGCGGCGCCTTGCGGCCGGGTACCGCCGCGGTGGAGATCACGCCGTCCATGCCACCGATCACGTCGGCCAGCGCCTCACGCTGGCGCTGCTGCTCCTCGTCGGTCAGCTGCCGGGCATAGCCGGCCGCGTCCTCGGCGTCCTCGAGGCCGATGTCGAGCTTCACGAACTTGGCCCCGAGCGACTGGATCTGCTCCTCCACGGCCGAGCGCACGTCGAATGCGGAGACGACCGCGCCGAGGCGGCGGGAGGTGGCGATGGCCTGCAGGCCCGCCACGCCGGCGCCCAGCACGAGCACCTTGGCGGGCCGGATGGTGCCGGCGGCGGTGGTGAGCATCGGGAAGAAGCGCCCGAGCTCCTGTGCGGTGATCAGCCCCGCCCGGTAACCGGCAACGGTGGCCTGCGAGGACAGCGCGTCCATCGACTGCGCGCGGCTGATGCGCGGGATCGCCTCCATCGCGAAGGCGGTGATCCCCGCGCCGGCGAGTGCCTTGGCCGTATCGGGCGCGGTCAGGGGTTGGAGAAAGCCGATCAGGACGGTGCCCCGCTTCATGCGACCGATCTCCTCCGTAGAGGGCACGGCGACCTTGGCCACGACGTCGCCCGACAGGCCCTGGCCCTCGGACACGGAGGCTCCCGCCTCCTCGTAGAGGGCGTCGGGCAGGTGGGAGGAATCGCCGGCGCCCGGTTCGAGCACGACGTCGATCCCGTCCGCGGTCAGCTTCTTCGCGACCTCCGGCACCAGGGCAACCCTGCGCTCGCCCTTGGAGGTCTCCTTTGGGACGGAAAGCTTCATCAGGGGCCGGGGGAGGGTAGTGCAGGCGCGCGAAGAGTGCGTGGCGGCCGAGGGCGGCGGTCTAGGCAGGCTAGGCGGCCAGGTCGACCATCAGCTCGTCGGCGCCGAATCCAGCGCGGCGTCGGTCGAGGCGGGTGGCCAGGCGTGCCATCAGGCGGTGGGCCGCCTCGTTGTCGCTGAGCATCGTGGCCGAGAAGCGCCGCACGCCCTGGTTGACGGCCTCTCGGGCGAGGCGGTCGGCCAGCAGCGAGCCGAGGCCCCGGCCCTGCAGCCGGTCCGCGACCACGATTGCGGCCTCGGCGGTCGTGGGGTCGTCGGCCAGGCGCACCCAGCGCCCGACTCCAACGCCGTTGCGGGCCGGCGCGGTGGGCAGCTCGGCCACGACGCCACGTGATCGTGGCCGTCGACCTCGGTGAGGTAGCGCAATTCGGACGAGGAGAAGCTCGGCTTGGGCGAGAGGAAGCGGCGGTGCACCGAGCGCTCGGACAGCTCGACGAGGCCGGCGGAGAGCGCCGCCTTGTCGTCGGGACGGATGGGGCGCACGAGCACCCTCGTCCCATCTCTGAGCTCGTGAAGCATTCCCCTTGGTCTACTCCCTTCGCCCTCGGGGCTGTGTGGGTCCCGTCACACCCCCGCTGGGGTGGGCCTCACCAGCCTCTGCTGCCCGGACCGCCCTTGAACGGCCCCTCGAGATCACTCGTTATCCAGCCGCCGTAGAAGTCCCCTTGGTTCGGCTCGATCCGCTCCTCGCCCAGGAAGCAGGCGTCGACGCGCTGGGGGTAGAAGGCCACATGGCCGCGCAGCTGCCTGTAGTCGGGGTCCGGGTCGAGATACGCCCAGGCGGCAGCTGAACAGCGGGTCCCGCCTGCGTCGATGTCGTAGTAGCGCGCTTCCCCCTTCCACTCGCACACCGAACGACGGCTCACGGGCCGCAGAAGCTCCATCGACACGTCGCCGGGCGGGAAGTAGATCGCCGGCGCCTGGCTGGTCTCGAGCACCCTCAGGGCGCCCACCGAGTCGGCCACCGTCACCCCGCCGACCTCTACCCGAGCCCGCCGGCCGCAAGCTTGCACGGCCGGCGGGCGAGGGTAGGACCAGACGGACTCCATACAGGGCTACGGAGCTCGCTACACGAACCGCTACTCGATGAAGCCCGACTCCCTGAGGTAGGCCTCAGCCACGGCCGCAGGCTCCTCCTTGTCGATCGAAGCGCGGGAGTTCAGCTCCTGCATGACCTCCTCGGTGAGCGGCTCCTGCACGGCGAGGATCACCTCCTCGCCCTTCGGGCCGATCTTCTCGAGGGCGTCGTTGCGGATGCCGAACGAGATGTTGTAGGGCGGGAAGAGGCTCTTGTCGTCCTCGACGATCGCGTACTTGCCCGTCGTCAGCTCGCCATCGGTGGAGAACACGAACCCGAGGTCCGAGCGGTCCTTGTCGATCGGCTCGTACTTGCCCTCGTCGGACACGAACTCCGGCGTGAAGCTGTAGACGTTCTTCAGGCCCAGCAGGCAGTCCGTGCGCTGGCGGCACTCGGGGAAGCCCGCAATCCTCAGTTCGCCCGCGTTGGGCAGCTTGGCCACCTCGGACAACGTCGTCGCCCCCTTGAGGAGCTCCTTCTGCTTGTCCTTCGTCGTCGCGATCCGGTACGTGTTCTCGAACTGAGTGCGCGGCAGCGCGGTGATGTCCTGCTGGGCGTACTCCTTCTTGGCCAGCTCGTAGGCCTCGTCCGGATCCTTGGGGACGTCGTCGATCTTCACGTCGAAGAACGACGTCAGCGACGTGCCCGTGTACTCCGGGTAGGCGTCGACCTGGCCCGACTTGAGCGCCTTGTAGGCGATCTGCTCCGAGCCGAGGTTGAGCTTCTTGTCCACCTTGAAGCCGGCGGCCTCGAGGGCCTGGGAGTAGATCTCACCGAGGATGAACTGCTCGTCGAAGTTCTTCGACCCCACGGTGATGCTCTTGCCGGCATTGGCCGGGTCCTTCTCGATCAGCTTGCCGCCGGCGTCGGCGGCGGGCTCGGTGCTTGCGCTCCCGCCGCCATCGCCACCGCCTCCGCTCTCGTCGTCGCTGCCACAGGCTGTCGCGCCCAAGGCCAGCATCAGGGCCGCCAGGGCGGCCAGTATCAGTCTCGTTGAGGCTTTCACGCTGCTGCTTCCCTCCTTCGTGTGGGCAGACCGAGCCGCACGCGCTGCCTGCGCGGCCCCTCCGCCAGCTTTATCCCCTTCGGGGTGACTGCCTGCTGGGTGAGTCCGATCCCCGCGTCGGCCACCAGGGTCATGAAGGCGACCACGATCGCCGCCCCCAGCCCGCCGGAGAACCCGTAGGTCTGGGGGGAGAGGATCGGCTCGCCAAGGGTCTGAAGGTTTGCGTAGGGCCCGATCGTGGCCGTGGCGAGCACGCTGACCGCGGAGGTGCGGATCCCGGCGAAGATCGTGGGCATGGCCAGTGGCAGCCTCACGCGGCGCACGATCTGAGCGCCGCTCATGCCCATGCCGCGGGCGGCGTCCACGACCTCGCGGTCCACCTGGCGCGTGCCCACGTAGGTGTTGGTGAGGATGGGCGGGATCGCGAGCAGGATCAGCACGAGCGCCACGTTGCGGAAGCCGTTGCCCACGTAGGCGAGGAAGAAGAAGAGCAGCACGACGGCCGGCACCGCGCGGCCCACGTTGGACACCGAGATGGCGAGGAATTCGCCGCGGCCCTTGTGGCCGAGGTAGAGGCCGATCGGGATGGAGACCGCGCACGCCACGGCCATCGCGACCAGGCTCACCTTCAGATGCGTCCAGCCCAGCTCGCCGATCTCGCCGAGGCCCCCCACCTGCACGCCCCCGCCCACCGAGTCGCGCTCCTTGAAGATGAACTCGACGGCGTCGCCGAACTGCCCGAGGAATGCGAGCGTGGTGTTCATGCCGAGGCCCTCTGCCAGGGCGTGACCAGCCGCTGCACGGTGAGGATCATCAGGTCGAGGATCGCGGCGAGGAGGACGGACAGGCCCCCGGCCACCACCACGTTCGACTTGAAGGAAGGCAGGCGGTCCAGCTCGGCGCCCAGCCCGCCGGCGCCGGCGAGGAAGGCCAGCGCGGCCAGGCCCACCGTGGTCGTGGTGGCGATCCGCAGCCCGGCCAGAAGCTCGGGCACGGCCAGCGGAAGCTCCACCCGCCACAGCATCTGGTTGTCGGTGAGCCCCATCCCCCGCGCCGCGTCCTTGGCGTCGGCCGGCACGGAGCGCAGCCCGGTGATCACGTTGCGAAAGATGATCAGCAGCGTGTAGCAGGTGAGCGCCACGATCGCGGTGGTGTTGCCTAGGCCGGTGAGGGGCTGGAGCAGGAAGAAGAAGGCCACGCTCGGGATCGTGTACAACGCTCCGGTCACGCCGGTGATCGGACCGACGAGCCACTGCCGCCGGTGGGCCATCAGTGCCAGCGTGAAGGCGATAGCGAAGCCGATCCCCACGGGCACCACCGTGAGCAGCACATGCTCGAAGAACGGGTCGATGTAACGCTCGTAGTTGTCCGCGATCCAGTCGGGGCAGAACCCGTTCTCCGCCACGCAGCCGGCGCCGGAGCGGTCGCGCAGCTCGACCTGGGCGATCAGGTCGAAGGTCACGACTCCTCGACGAGCTCGACGCCGGAGCGGGCCTCGACGGGCGCCTCGTGGAGGAACCCCCCGATCACCTCGAGCGAGAGCACCCCGGCGACGCGCCCTCGACCGTCGACCACCGGCCCGTACCGGGTCTCGCTGGTGAGCAGGTCGGCCAGGGCGTCGCGAAGGATGTCGTCGAGCTCCACCGCGGGCTCCGCGGGCGAGCGGATCTGGCGTTCCACCCGCTCCCCACCGAGGGCCCGGTCGCTCAGCCAGCCGAGCGGGCGCCCCCCATCGTCGACCAGCAGGGCCATCGGCAGGTCGGAGTCGGCGATCTTGGCGCGGGCCTCGGCTGCGGGCTCGCCCACGCGCACCGTGGCGGCCTTCCAGAGATCGATGTCCCTCACCCGCTGGAGGGCAAGGCGCTTGAGTGCGCGGTCGGCGCCCACGAAGTCCTCGACGAACTTGGAGTTGGGATACATCAGCAGCTCGGCGGGGGTGGCGAACTGGGCCAGCTTTCCGCCCTTTTGCAGGATCGCGATCCTGTCGCCCATCTTGATCGCCTCGTCGATGTCGTGGGTCACGAAGACGATCGTCTTTCGGATGTCGTGTTGGAGGCGCAGGAACTCGTTCTGCAGCCGTTCGCGGTTGATCGGGTCGATGGCGCCGAACGGCTCGTCCATCAGCATCAGAGGGGGATCGACCGCGAGCGCCCTCGCCACGCCCACGCGCTGGCGCTGTCCGCCCGAGAGCTGACCCGGGTAGCGGTCGCGCGTCTCGGAGGGTTCGAGGGAGACAAGCTCGAGCAGCTCGTCGATCCGGACGCTGATGCGCTGCTTGTCCCAGCCGAGCAGACGCGGCACGGTGGCGATGTTGTCGGCGATCGTCAGGTGAGGGAACAGGCCGATCTGCTGGATCGCGTAGCCGATCTCGCGCCGCAGCTCGGCCGGCTTGCGCTCGGTGACGCTGCGGCCGTCGAGCAGGATGTCCCCGGAGGTCAGGTCGATCATCCGGTTGACCAGCCGCATGGCGGTGGTCTTGCCGCAGCCCGAGGGGCCGACCAGCACGCAGATCTCGCCCGCGGGAACCTCGAGCGAGAGCTCGTCCACGGCGGGCTCGGACTGGCCGTCGTAGCGCTTGGTGGCCTCGCGGAACTCGAGCGTCGCCGCCTGGCGATCGCCCTTCCCGTCGGTGGGGGCGGCGGAGGAGTTCTCGGTCACGTTGAGCGCCAGCCAGAGCTGAGGATGTGAAGGTTACCTGTGCGGGCCGGACGAGGTCCCGCCGGCCGGAGCCCTGTCCGGCGGCTCGCGAGAGGCGGCGATCTCGGCCTCCATCATCCGCTCGAGCTCTCGGGACAGCTCCTCCCGCAGCCGGAGCACCTCCGCCCCGCTCACGTCGGGATTGGCCTCGGCTGACTCGACGAGGGCGTCCGCCAGCTTCTCGTTGGCCTCCTGAAGCTCGCGGCCGGCGGCCTGCAGGTCGGCGGCTCCCCGCAGGTCGAGGGCGCGCTCGCGCACCTGATCGGCCAGCGGGCTCAACCGGACACGGTCCTTTGCCGACAGCTGTCGCCAGCGGCCGTGGAGGGCGCGTGCCACACGCACGCCGAGCAGCGTGGCGACCAGCTTGCGGGCCTTTGGCATGGCGCAATGCTCCCCGACGCGGTGGATGGAACCTTTTGCGCCGCGACTGTTGGCTCCCGGGCGGGTTGGGGCTTACATTGACTGCTCGCCGATCACGGCGGTGAAGACAGAGACCGGAGGCAAGTGGATGGGTAGGACGCTGACGACGATGGTGGCGTTGGGGGCGCTCGGGCTGGCTCCTCTCGGCGCCGCGCAGGCCTCGGAGGGGGTGGTCACCTCGGCGACCCTCTCATCCGGCTCTGCGCAGCTAGCGGCCCCCGCACAACGCCTAGCGCCCGAGCTGAGCTCGCCTCTGGGCACCCCCGCCGCCGGCGCGGCGCAGGCCAGAAGGCGTGGCGGCGTGCACTATCTGGGCGGCGCCACAGGTCGCTTCGTGCAGTTCGTCTCGCTCCAGCTCAACTCGCGGGGCACCCAGGCCACCGAGCGCGCCACCCTTGTCGTGCCGTGCAGGGGCGACCCCTCGATCCGCAGCGTGCTCGACAACCTCACCCTTACCGAGATCAGCGTCAGCGACGGCCGCGCCAGGGGCTCGGGGGTGATCCAGGAGAACATCCCGCCCTCCACTCCCACCGTCGGCGGGCTTTCGCGCCGGGGGACGGTGAACTACCGGATCCGTGTGGGGACCCTCGGTCGCGCAGCGGGCGTGCTGCGCAGCCGCTTCACGCTCACGGACCCCGCTTCAGGCGCCATTCGCGCGCGCTGCGACACGGGCCCCGTGCGCTGGAGCGGTCGCGTCGCGCCCCCAAGCGCCGGCCGCGGCCAGCCCGCCCCGGTGGGCGGCTCGGGGTACTTCGGCGCGACCGCGCAGGGGCTGCCGTTCCTGCTTGAGGTCCTGCCGGGCGGTCGCGCGGTTCGGCCCGCGGGGATGACCTTCCGCGCCGCTTGCCCAAGCCTGCGGCGCCTTCCGCTCGACCTGGTGTCCACCGAGCGCATGCCGATATCCCGCGGCAAGCCGAGGGCGCGGGGCCGTTTCGGATCCTCGGGGAGGCTGACGCGACGGTTCTTCTCCGACGAGTTCGGACCGGTCACCGAGAGCTACCGCTGGCGCCTGCGCGGGCGCTTCGGCGCCGAGGGCGTGGCCGGGAGCTGGCGAGTGGACGGCACCGTGGTCCGCGACGCCGACCGTGCCGAGGTGGCCACCTGCACCACCGGTCGCAACCGCTGGCGCGCGGTGCGTTGAGAGGGGGTGCGGTGCTCGCCGGAGATTCATCCGTGCGGTGCTCGGCCGAGAACCTTCGGTGCGGTGCTCGCCGGAACGGCGTTCCGGCTGCGCTCCTCCCAGGAGCGATCGGCCTGCGCTCCTCCGGCAACGTTCCGGCTGCGCTCCTCACCTAACCCGCTTCAGGCCGCACTGCGCAGTGGCGTGACGGCCCGGCGCGCGTCGCGGCGCCGGAATGCGGCCAGGGAGTTCGCCACCACGCGGTAGACGTCGGCGTTCAGGGCCATTCCGCAGTGGCTGCTCTGCACCTCGACCAGCTCGGCGCCTGGCGCCAGGCATGCGCGCCAGGAGACCACGCCATCGGAGCGCGAATAGATGGCCACGTGGCCCACGCCCCGCGGCATGCCGGCCTGCAGCTCCTCCCAGAACGAGGCGCAGCAGTCGCCCGCGAGGCACGCCCGCGTGAAGAGTCCCGGCATCCCGAGCCGCCCGAGTGCGGCGAGGGTCTCGATCTGGGCGCACGACGGGGTGGACCGAGAAAGGCTCGTTCTGCGGGGAGCCGAGGGTCACGATGCCCGAGACCAGGTCGGGCCGGCGCCGGGCCAGAACCTTGGCGAAGCTGCCGCCGCGGCTGTGGCCTACGATCGCCGCCCGCGCGCCCTGGCGCTCGACGAGCGCCTCCAGGCGCCGCTCGAGGCTGTCCATTGCGCGGCCGGAGCAGGCGACGTTGGCGAGCATGCCCGTCCGGCTCGGGTGGTGACCGGTGCCCTTGAGCCAGCGGCCCATGACCCTAAGGGACTCGTCGCCGGCCAGGAAGCCCGGGATCAGGAGCACGGGCTGGTTGCGGCCGTCGGTCACGCCCTCTCCGCGGAACACCGGATCACGCAGCAGCGCCGCCAGCTCGAGCCCCAAGCGGGCTTCACGCCAGAGTGGGGGATGGGAGAAGGGCTTGTGCATCGCGTGGCCGCTATCCGGAGCCTCGTGCTCGATCACACATCGGCATAAGGCGGGCGCCACCTTACCGTTCCGGCAGGACTAGATTTCCGCCGATGCGAGCCGTGACCATCCGCGACGGCGCTCTGAGCGTCGAGGAGCACCCCGCCCCCGCGCCGGGCGCGGGGGAGATCCTGGTGAAGGTGGCCGGCGCCGGGCTCAACGGCGCTGACATGCTCCAGCGCAAGGGCGCCTACCCCGCTCCTGCGGGCTCGCCTCCGGACATCCCCGGCCTCGAGCTGGCCGGCGAGGTGGTCGGCCGCGGCCCCGGTGCGGCGCGCTTCGAGGAGGGCGACGCCGCGATGGCCATCGTCGGCGGCGGAGGACAGGCCGAGCTGGCCGTGCTCCACGAGCGGGCCGCCATGCCCGTTCCCGACGGTCTCGACCCGATCGCCGCCGGTGCGGCGGCCGAGGTGTTCACCACCGCTCACGATGCCCTGTTCACGCAGGCCCGCCTCGGCCCCGGCGAACGGCTGTTGGTGCATGGCGGGGCTGGGGGAGTGGGCACCGCGGCGATCCAGCTCGGCCGCGTGGCCGGAGCGCGTGTGACCGCTACCGTGCGCAACGAGGAGCTACGCGGCGCAGTCGAGGAGCTCGGCGCCGAGGCCATCGACCCGGAGGGCTTCGCCGACCGCGGCCCCTTCGACGTGGTGCTCGAGCTCGTTGGCGCGCCAAACATCGCCGACGACCTGAAGTCGCTGGCCACCGCCGGCCGCATCGTGGTGATCGGCGTGGGAGCGGGATTCAAGGCCGAGCTGAACCTGCTCGCACTGATGGGCAAGCGCGCCACGCTCCGCGCCTCCACGCTCCGCGCCCGCCCCCTCGAGGAGAAGGCGCTGGCGATGCGCGCGGTGGAGAGGGAGGTGCTCCCCCACTTTGAGTCGGGCGCTCTGAGGGTGCCGATCGCCGAGACGTTCGGTCTCGACGAGGTGGAGGCTGCCTACGACCGGTTCTCGCGGGGCGGCAAGCTCGGCAAGATCGTGCTCGCGATCGGCGAGCGCTAAATGGTTGATTCCTTATTGGCGCGCCCCCGCGGGCACGTCAATTCGGAATCAACCATCTAGACGCGCAGCGACTCGATCAGCCCGACCAGCGTGGGCTCGACCTCGGCCCGCTCGGCCGCGGGATCGTCGGCGGTGGCGATCATGAGGCCGGCCTCGCCCATGGCCGCTAGCAGGATGTGGGCGAGGGGGCGGATCGGCACTCTCCTCAGCGCCCCGGCGTCCATGGCCGCCGTCAGGGCGGCGGTGGCCAGGCCGAGGCCGTAGCGCATGTCCACCGCACGCCACTCGGTCCAGCCGAGCACCGAGGGGGGGGTCGATCAGAGGAATCCGGGTCCAGTTGGGATCCGTGCACAGGTCGAGGAAGCGCCGGTTGGCCGCCACCAGCAGCTCGACCGGATCCCGTATCCCCTCCATGGCCTCGCCGATCGAGGCAACCATGTCCTGCTCGACCTGCTCGTGGACCGCCCGGAAGAGGTCCCGCTTGTCGGTGAAGTGGTGGTACAGGGCGCCGCGGGTGACGTTTGCCTGGCGCACGATCTCCTCCGTGCCCACGTCGACGTGGCCGCGCTCGGTGAAGAGCTCGCGGGCCACCCCGATCAGCTGGGAGCGGGTGGCCGCGGAGCGCTCGGCGTTGGCCCGGCGATCGGGGCGGATCCCCCTCCTATCGACAGACATACTGCATGATGAAGGAGGACCGGTTCTTCCCGACGCGGCACGCCGAGGAGCTCGCGGCGATCCTTCCGGGCGCTCGGCTGGAATGGATCGAGGACTCCTACACCTTCTCGCCAGAGGACCAGCCGGATCGCCTGGCCGAGCTCCTCGCCGGCTTCGTGCGTGAGTCCGCGGCCGTCACGACGTAGGTCACGACTCAGGCCTCCGCCGGCGCCGATGTCTCAGCCGAGCCGCTCGACGATCATCGCCTCGCCCTGCCCCCCGGCGACGCACATGGTCTCCAGGCCGATCGTCTTGTCGTCGGACTCGAGGCCGTTGAGCAGCGTGGTCATGATGCGCACTCCCGTCATGCCGAACGGGTGACCGAGGGCGATCGCGCCGCCGTGGGGGTTCATCTTCTCGAGCGGGATGTCGCACTCGTCCATGATCGGGATCACCTGGGCGGCGAAGGCCTCGTTCAGCTCCACGGTGTCGATGTCGGCGATCGTCATGCCGGCGCGGTCGAGCGCCTTCTCCATGGCGCCGATGGGCGCCACGCCCATGAACTCGGGCTCGTTTCCCCAGGTGGCGGCGGTGATGATCCGGGCACGGGGCTTCAGCCCCAGCTCGGCGGCCCTCTCCTCGGACATGATCAGCGCCGCAGCGGCGCCGTCGTTGAGCGGGCAGGAGTTGCCGGCCGTGACGCCGCCGCCCCCGAACGCCTCGGGCAGCTCCGCCAGCTTCTCGAGCGACGAGCTGGCGCGGGGGCCGTCGTCCTTGCCCACCTCGGTGCCGTCGGGGAGGGTGACCGGCGCTATCTCGCGGTCGAAGAAGCCGCTTTGCTGCGATGCCACCGCCAGCTCCTGCGAGCGCTGTGCGTACTCGTCCATCGCCTCGCGGCTGACGCCGTACTTCTTCGCCACGTTGACCGCGGTGAAGCCCATCCCGATGTAGACGTCGGGCTGGCCGGGCTCTGAGCCCTGGAGCTTTTCGTTCTGGTCGGACTCGCCCGCCGCCTCCTGGCGCTCGTTGTACTGCGAGACGGCCTCGACCCCGGCCGCGATGTAGACGTCGCCCTGGCCCGCGGTCACGTTGTTCGACGCGATCCTGATCGCGTCGAGCCCCGAGGCGCAGTAGCGCGAGATCGTGCTGCCGTTCACCGTCTCGGGAAGCTTGTCGCTGAGCAGCGCTATCACTCGCCCGACGTTGAAGGCCTGGCGGCCCTGGGGCAGCCCGCAGCCCGTCACGACCTCCTCCACCGTGGCGGGATCGATGTCGGGGTTGCGTTCGAGCAGCGCATCCACGATGAAGGCGCCGGTGTTGTCCGGGCGCAGGGAGGCAAGCGAGCCCTTGAAGGCGCGGCCGATCGGGGTCCGAACGGCGTCGACGATCACTGCTTGGGGCATCTAGGTGAATCTCCTTCAGAGATGGAGAGGGCGGCGCATCGTACGAAACCGCGGCCACAGGGCGACTTTCCCACCCGGCGTCCTCGGAGTGCGTCACGATCCATGGATGCCCTGGAAGCCGATCGAAGACATCCCCGACCCGGAGGAAGCCCTCGAGGTCAGCGAGCTTCGAGCGCTCGACGAGCTCTGGTCAGAGCAACGCTCGGAGCTCGAGCGGATGGACGGGATGAAGCGCTTTCGGGATCGCCTGGCGCGCTCCTGGGCGATCGAGACCGGCGTCATCGAGCGCGTCTTCGACCTGGACCGCGGGACGACGGACCTCCTGATCGAGAAGGGAATCGACGCCGATCTGATCGACCGCGAGAGCACCAATATGGAGCCCCGGCTGGTCGGGAGGATCATTCGGGATCACCAGGATGCGATCGAGGGCCTGTTCACCTTCATCAAGCGAGAGCGGGAACTGTCGACGAGCTACGTCAAGGAGCTCCATGCCACGCTGACCCAATCTCAGGAGAGGGTTGAGGCACTTGACCAGTTCGGCACGCTGGTAGAGGTGCCGCTCCTGCGCGGTGCCTGGAAGGAGCTGCCTAACAATCCTCGCCGGCCGGACGGGACGGTGCACGTCTACTGCCCTCCGGAGCATGTGGATTCCGAGATGGATCGGCTCATCGAGCTGCATATGACCCACGATCGGCGGCGAGTGAAGCCCGAGGTCGAGGCGGCCTGGCTGCATCACCGCTTCACTCAGATTCACCCTTTTCAAGACGGCAACGGACGCGTGGCTCGAGCCCTGGCCACTCTCGTGTTCCTCCGCGCGGGATGGTTTCCACTCACCGTCGATCGGGACCGCAAGGCCGGGTACATCGAGGCGCTGGAGGCGGCTGACCTCGGCGACCTTCGCCACCTGGTGCAGATGTTCGGGGCCCTTCAGCGAAACGAGCTGGTGCGGGCGCTCGGCATCGGTGATCAAACCGCCAGAGAGACTCGAGGTGTCGAGGAGATCATTCGCGCTGCCCAGGAGGACATCGTCGGTCCCGTCGGACCGGCGGCCAAGGAGCAACTCGACCAGGTCCGCGGCACGGCGGACCTGCTCCTCGAGCAGGCGCGTGAACGTCTTGGGCAGATCAAGCAGTCGATCGACACCGAGATCTCAGAGCACCGACCGCAGTTCAGCGCCCGCGTGGAGTCGGCGACGGCGGGCGACGAGCGCGCGCAGTTCTACCGTGGGCCGGTGTTCAACATGGCCAGGCGGGGTGGCTACTTCGCCAATGTGGGCGCCTACCAGGCCTGGGTGCGCCTGGGGATCAGCGACAAGGAGGCCTCGACTTTCGATGACCTCGTGCTCAGCTTTCACGCGATCGGACGAGAGTTCCGCGGGGTGATCGCGGTCTCTGCCCTCTACCAGCAGCACCAGGTGAGCGCGGACGGCGTCAAGCGCGAGCGCCGTCTCACGGATTCCTACGATGTGCCCGCGGACCTCTTTCAGATTAATCCCCGCGAGGCGCCTCAAGAGGCT
Organism: Thermoleophilaceae bacterium; assembly: GCA_030447725.1. Taxonomy (GTDB): domain Bacteria; phylum Actinomycetota; class Thermoleophilia; order Solirubrobacterales; family Thermoleophilaceae; genus JAAYBF01. The sequence continues at coordinate 68,462 of JAUJOQ010000005.1, read as the reverse complement.
GCGGAGCGCTTCCGTGACTGGCTGGAGGAGGTCATGACCATCGGGCTTGACCGGTGGCGGCTGAGCCTCGCGCGGTCGATTGGATAGGCGAGTCCGGCGGCGTTACTTGGGCGGCATCCGCAGGGCGCCGTCCAGGCGGATGGTCTCGCCGTTGAGCATGGGGTTCTCGGCGATCGCCGCGGCCAGCTGCGCGTATTCGGCCGGCCGGCCCAGGCGCTGAGGAAAGGGGACCCCGGCGCCCAGCGCCTGACGAGCCTCTTCTGGGAGCGCGGCGAGCAACGGGGTGTCGAACAGGCCCGGGGCGATGGTGCACACCCGGATGCCGCGGCCGGCCAGGTCGCGCGCCGCGGGGAGCGTCAGGCCGACGATCCCTCCCTTGGATGCCGCGTAGGCGCTCTGTCCGATCTGGCCGTCGTACGCGGCGATCGAGGCGGTCATGATCACCGCCCCCCGCTCGCCGTTGCGGTCGGGCTCGTTGTCGCTCATCGCCGCCGCCGACAGGCGCAGCACGTTGAACATCCCGATCAGGTTGACCCGCACGACGGTCTCGAAGGGCCCCAGCGCAGCGGGGCCGCGCTTGGACACCGTCCGCTCGGCCCATCCCACGCCGGCGCACCCCACCGCCAGCCGCAGCTCGCCGAGCGCCTCACCCGCATCGGCCACGGCGGCTCCAACCTGCCGCTCGTCGGTCACATCGGCATGGAAGGCGTGCGCGGAGTCGCCCAGCTCCGAGGCCAGCGCCTCGGACCTCTCGTCGTTGACGTCGGCGATCGCCACACGCGCGCCGCGCTGCACCAGCAGCCGCGAGGTCGCCTCCCCGAGGCCCGAAGCCCCGCCTGAGACGAACACGCCGATGCCGTCGAGCTTCATCGGCGTGGATGCTATTTCGGCGCGGCCACGCTGACCGCGAACAGCCCGTCCGGATCGGTGAGCTGTCGCTCGAGGGCCAGGCCCGCGTTCGCGAGCTCGGCCTCGATCCGAGCGGGGGTGAACTTCGTGCTGATCTCGGTGCGCATCTCCTCGCCCTCGGCGAAGCTCACCTCGAGCTCTGCCCCGGGGATCGAGACGGTCTGCTCTCGCACCGAGCGCAGCAGCATCTCGATGCGCGAGCATGGCGCGACCCAGCGGGCCACATGATCGAAGGACTCCGGGTCGAAGTCGGCGCCGAGACCGTCGTTGAGCACCCGCAGCACGTTGCGGTTGAACTCGGCGGTCACGCCCTCGCTGTCGTCGTAGGCGGCCTCGAGGGTACCCCTGTCCTTCACCAGATCGGCGCCGAGCACCAGCCGGTCGGTCGCACCCATGAGCGCCCGTATGCGGGTGAGGAAGTCGGCCCGCTCGCCTTCGTGGAAGTTGCCGATCGTGCCTCCGAGGAAGGCGAACAGCCTCCGCTCGCCCGGAGGGATCTTCCCGAGGTCGTGCTCGAAGTCGCCGACCACGCCGTGCACCACCAGGCCGGGGTAGAGCTCGGTCAGCTCTTCCTCGCACAGTGCGACCACCGAGCCGTCCACGTCGAAGGGCACGTATCGGCGCAGGCTCCCCACACCGGCCATCGCGTAGAGCAACGCCCGCGTCTTTGAGGCCGTTCCCGATCCCAGCTCGACCAGCTCCTCCATGCCCTCGACTATCTCCGGTGCGTGACGGTTGAGGATCGCCCGCTCGCATCGCGTGGGGTAGTACTCCGGCAGCGCTGTGATGCGGTCGAACAGCTCCGAGCCGCGCTCGTCATAGAAGTACTTGGGCGCCAGCTCCTTGGGCGAACGAGACAGCCCCTCACGCGCGTCGGCGGCCATACGGAAGGATGCGGTGCTCGCCAGAGAGCCATCCGTGCGGTGCTCGGCCGAGAAGGGAGGGTCCGGGGCTCGCCGCAACGACGTTTCGGCTGCGCTCCTCGCCTGGCGATCGGCCTGCGCTCCTCCGGCAACGTTCCGGCTGCGCTCCTCCCCCAAGGTGGTCACTGGCTGTCCTCGGCGCATCGAAAGCCCGCGAAGATCTGGCGGCGCTGGGGGTGGTCCCAGTTGCGGACGGTGTTGCGCGCGGTCCTCGGGCCCGTGGCCCACGAGCCTCCGCGCAGCACGCGGAAGTCGCCCCCGAAGAACACCTCGGAGTACTGCGGATAGGGAAAGGCGGCGAAGCCCTCGTACCCGGTGAAGCGGCTCGCGGTCCATTCCCACGCGTCGCCCACCATGCCGAGCGCGCCGCAGGCCGAGGCGCCCGCCGGCAGCGCGCCGGCCGGGGCGGGGCCGAAGGACGCGTGGTCGAGGTTGGCCAATCGGAAGGTGGGCTCTGCACCGCCCCACGGCCAGCGGCGCGACTCTCCGGTGTCGGGATCCCAGGCCGCGGCCTTCTCCCACTCCTGCTCGGTGGGCAGACGTGCCCCGCGCCAACGCGCGAAGGCGTCTGCCTCGAACCAGGAGACGTGCATCACGGGCTTGTCGAGGTCGATCTCACCGACGCGCTCGAAGCGGCGCTCGTGGCCGTCGGCCGACCAGAACAGCGGCCGCTCCACGCCCTCGGACGTGCGCCATTCCCAGCCGGCCGGTTCCCACAGGTCGCGCCGCGCGTACCCGCCGTCGGCCACGAACTCGAGGAAGGCCGCGTTGGTCACCGGGGTGCGATCGATCCGGAAGGTGTCCACGTGCACCTCGTGACGCGGGCGTTCGTTGTCGTAGGCGAACTCCAGGCCGGGATCGCCCATGAGGAACGGGCCGCCCGCCACTTCGACGGTGTCGGGCCCCCTCTGCGGGGGAGCGGCGGGAAGGGGGCGGCGCATGGGGGAGTACACGTCGGGCCCCACCAGCTGCAGCGTCTGGAGCATCGTCTCGTTGTGCTGGTGCTCGTGGGAAATCAGCATCTCCCAGACGAATCCGCCGGCGTTGAGCCGGTCGCCGGCCGGTGAGATGTCGGCGGATTCGAGCAGGAGCAGCGCCCGTTCATGCACCTGGTGCATGAACTCCAGCGCCTCCTCACGGCGCAGGTAGGCCACGTCGCCGCGACCGGCGCGCGGTGTCTCCTCGGCGTCATAGACCTCCGACAGCTCGGGGCGCAGGAGACCGAGGTCGCCGGCGCTGCGGCACAGCCACAGATCCTCGAAGGCGGCGATGTGCCCGAGGTCCCACACGAGCGGGCTCATCAACGGATGGGGCTGGCGGTTGAGGTTGCGCTCGCTGACCGGCGCCACGAGAGACAGCGTCCGCCCGCGGGCCTCCGCCAATGCGGCGCCGTAGGCGTACTTCGCCAGCAGGTCAGCCCCTCCACGGGGCAGTGTCTGAAGATGGTGGGGGGCCACGGTGGCTTCCGCTACTGAAGCGAAGGCTACTCCGAGTGCACGCTCCCCGCCGGTTTATGGCGCCGACGGCACAACTTCGTAATGTCGGGGGCGCGAGCCAGGCCCCGTAGCCCCCGGCCTTCCCTTCCACGCGGCGCCGCGGGCGGTGGTAGCTTTCGGCGCGTGGAAGCTTCGAGGGTGGGGGAAGGGAGCGGCTACATCAGCGTGGGCCGCCTGACGCCGGCCGAGCTGGTGGGGTGCCTGGCCGGCGTGGTGCTGGCGCTGTCGCTGTTCCTGCCGTGGTTCGGCACGAGCGAGACCAATGAGAATTCGGCGCTGGCCGGAGCGAGCGGTGGGGATACCGTCGCGGCCCTCGAGGTGTTCGGCATCCTCGACTATCTGCTGGTCGCCGCCGCGACGGCGCCGTTCATCCTGTCGTGGATCGTCGCCCGCGGGCACAAGCTCACCTGGAAGCCGGGCGAGGTCACGATGGTCGTGGGGGTCACCGCCTTCGTGTTGATTCTCTGCAACGGCATAATTCTCGGCCGGCCGGAAGACTCTGGGGGAAGTGTCGAGATCTCGCTGCAGATCGGCTATCTCGTGGCCCTGATCGCATCGCTGGTGCTCGCAGCCAGCGGCTTCCTGCGTCAGTCGCGCTACACCGAGGGGCGCAAGCCCCCCGGGGTGATCTGAGTGCGCGCCAGGTGAACACCGAATCCACCGACGGCGGGTCGAACCGCAACCTCGCACTCGAGCTCGTGCGCACCACCGAGTACGCCGCTCTCGCCGCGGCTCGCTGGACCGGCCGCGGTGAGAAGGAGTCCGCCGACGGCGCCGCCGTCGACGCCATGCGCCTGATGCTCGAGCAGGTGAGCATGGACGGAGTGGTGGTGATCGGCGAGGGCGAGAAGGACGAGGCGCCCATGCTCTTCAACGGCGAGCACGTGGGCGACGGCACGGCGCCCGAGCTCGACGTTGCGGTCGACCCGCTGGAGGGCACCGACCTGTGCGCGAAGGGGATGCCCAACGCCCTTGCCGTGATCGCGCTCTCGGGGCGCGGCACGATGTTCGACCCGGGTCCCGTCTTCTACATGGAGAAGATGGCCACCTCCCAGCGGTTCGCGCACCTGCTCGACCTCGACCGGCCCCTCGATGAGACCGTCGAGCTGATCGCCAAGGAGAAGGGCACCCGCGTCGGCGACGTGATGGTGATCATGCTCGACCGCCCCCGGCACGACGAGGCGGTGAAGGCCGTCCGCGAGGCCGGCGCCCGCATCCGCTTCATTCCCCACGGGGACGTCTCGGCTTCGCTGATCGCCGTGACCGAGGGCAGTCCCGTCGACCTGATGTGGGGCATCGGCGGCACACCGGAGGGAGTTCTGTCGGCGGCCGCGATCAAGTGCATCGGCGGCAAGATCATCGGCCGGCTCTGGCCCGCCGACGATGCCGAGCGCCAGGCGGCGCTCGACGGCGGCTATGACCTCGAGGAGATCCTCGACACCGATCGCCTCGTGTCCGGCGATGAGGCGTTCTTCTCCGCCACGGGCGTGACCGACGGGGACACGCTCGCGGGCGTGCACTTCGAGGGTCCCGAGGGGGCGACCACCGAGTCGTTGGTGATGCGGTCCCGCTCGGGCACCGTGCGGCGGGTGCACGCCCGCCACGATCGCGCCAAGCTGAGGGAGATAACGGACGCGAAGATCGGCTAGGGAGAGCCTCCCGGTGCGGTGCTCCTCAAGCGCTGGCGACCGTTTGCTCTTCCTCGATCGTCTCGGTCGGAGCCGCTTTGAGGGCGCCGACGACGGAGGGAGCCAGGTCCAGGCGCGCCAGTGAGCGCAGGAAGGCGTGGGTGACGATCACATGGATTTTCAGCTGCGTGGCGCTGTAGAGGCGCCGCCCCACCCGGGAGAACCAGCCCCAGCCGGCGATCAGCGGATAGAAGTTGGCCACCTCGGAGGTCACCGTGCCGGTGATCAGCTCCGATCCGGGGCGCTCCTCGGCGTCCGCCGGGGGCCGCTTGACCGACAGCCGCAGGTAGCCCTTGGTGCGTCCGGCGGGAGCCACCAGCAGCCCGTGCTTGATGCGCCAGGTGACAGTGCCGCCGTCGGCCTCTATCTCGTAGTCGGGACGGTGGAAGCTGATCATCACCAACGGCGGTCCGATCAGGACGATCTGCCGCCCCTCGGCGCTGTAGCGCACGCGTAACAGGCCCAGCGACATACGCGTCAGGAACCGCCAGTAGGTGCGCGCAAGTCGCTCCAGGTACTCGGGGCTCCATATTCGGTCGAGCTCTGAGCGCGGCAGCGTGACCTCTGCCGCCTGCTTCGTGCTTACGCTTGCGTCCGGGGAAGAGCCGGACTCCGGCAGGTCGAGGATCTTCACGCGGGCCCGGGCCTGGCGCCGGCGCCCGATCACCAGCCTGGGATCGCGCTCTCTCACCTCGGCCACGATAGACGCGTCAGAGCAGCTCAACCGATATCCGATCGCCCCGTCTGGCCACTCCCTCTCCCGCCTCGACGAGCGCGAGGGCGTCGGCGCCCAGCATCGACGTGAGCACATGGGAGCCCTGGGGTCCTGTCGGCGCCGCGTGCAGCCCGTCGTCGGCGCTGCTCAGCCGGCAGCGCACCGCCTGGTCTCGGCGCGGGTGGCGCGCGATGTCCTCCTCGAGCACCGCGGTCCTTCGGGCGGCGTCCGGATCCGCACCCTGCAGGGCCTTCATCGCCGGTCTCACGAACAGCTGGAAGCAGACCATGCACGAGACCGGGTTGCCGGGGAGGCCGAAAACGAGCACCGATCGCCCGCGGACTGCGAGGGTGCCAAACCAGACGGGCTTGCCCGGGCGCAGCGCAACCCCCCAGAACAGCTCTTCGGCGCCGAGCGCGGCGAGGGCGCCCTTGACGTGATCGTGGGGTCCCACGGAGACTCCCCCCGACACCACCACGACGTCGGCGCCGGCGGCCGCGCTCGCCAGCTCTCGGCGGGTGACTTCGGGATCGTCGGGAATGCGGCCCTTGCGCTCAACCACGCCGCCCTCCTGCCTCGCCTGGCCGGCCAGGGCGGACGGGTTCGAGCTCCAGATCTGCCCCGGATCGAGGTGGGCCCCGGGGTCGACCAACTCGTCACCGGTAGCCAGGATCGCGACGGTGGGGCGCTCCGAGCACAGCGCCGCCGAGCGGCCGAGGCTCGCCAGCACGCCGAGGGCCGCCGGGCGCAGCACTTCGCCCGCCGCCATCACCGAGGCGCCGGCCGCGACGTCCTCACCGCGGCGCCTGATGTTGGCGCCCGGCTTGGAGGGGGACACCGTGACCATCCCCCCGTCCTCCTCGGTGCGCTCGACCGGCACCACCGCCTCGGTACCCGCAGGAACGGGCGCCCCGGTCGAGATCCGCACTGCGGTGCCGGGGGCGAGCGTGGTCGAGGCCGGAGCTCCCGCGCGTGCCTCGTCGATCACCTCGAGGGCGCCGTCCGCGCTCGGCGGCACGGCAAAGCCATCCATCGCCGAGCTGTCGAAGGGCGGCACGTCAACCGGGCTTCGCACCTCCTCACGGAGCACGCGCCCGAGCGCTGCATCCAGCGGGACGCTCTCGCCTCCGAGGGTTCGCGCCACGGTGAGCACGCGGCGGCGAGCCTCCCCGATCCCTATCAACTCCGCCACGCGGGCCATGTTCTCACCGCGCCGCGGTTGCGGCCGCTCGGGGCCGGCTAGTTGATCAGCCCGGAGCGGATCCCGATGGCCACGGCCTGCGTGCGGGTGGACGCTTCGAGCTTGGCGAGGATGCGCTTCGTATGGGTTCGGATCGTCTCGGTCGAGAGGCCCAGGTCCTTTGCCACGGCGTCGGTCTGCATCCCGTCGGCGAGCATCTGCAGTATCTGACGCTGGCGGTCGCTAAGCGTCCGGTCGCCCTCCTCGAGCACGATCGTGGACGACAGGCTGGGATCGACGTAGAAGTCGCCCGCGCGCGCCGCCTCGATCGCTCGAATCAGGTCGCTGGAGGGGGAGTCCTTGCGCACGTAGCCCTGCACCCCGGCCTTCAGGGCCTCGCTGAGCATCCGGGCCCCGCCATCGGCGGTGAATACGACAATCGGCGCGCCGAGCTCTTTGCTCAGGCGCTTGACCAGCTCGCCCACATCGGCGCCCGCCTTCCATGGATCCACCACGACGATGTCGGGCTTGGCGTCCGTCCCGGCTTCCAGCGCCGCGTCCAGGTCGCGGACCGACGCCACCACGGCTCCGGGCCAGGCGTCCTCGAGGAGCGCTTCCACGCCCTGGCGGACCACCGGGTGCTCGTCGATGATCACGCAGCGAGTGGTGCGGTCAGCGCGGGCGGTCACGGCCGGCAGCTTACCCATGAGGGCACCTGGCCTTCACCCTTGCGGGTCAGTCCTCGTAACGCGACAGACGCAGCCGGCCCGTGGCATGAATCTCGTGTCGCATGGCGTTGATGGTCGCCCCGCCGAGGATGATCGCGGCCAGGGCGTAGAACCACACGAGCACGATCACGATGAATACGAACGTCGTTCCAAAGCGGGCGGTCGACACCGACGACAGGTAGACCGGAAACGCGTAGTCGACCACGCCGATGGCGACGGTCGCTCCCAGGGCTCCCGGCCAGATGGCCCGCCAGGGAACCCGCTGATTGGGAACCGTCGTGTAGATCAGGCACAGGATCAGGAAGGTGAGCAGCAGGCCGGCCGCGAGCGTCACCGCGTACACCAGCCCCGGCACCTCGGAGAGGCCGAGTGGGAGGTCATCGGTGCGAGTGAGCAAGAGGCTCTGGAGCGTCGGGATCGCCACCGTGGCCGCCATGAACAGCAGCACGAAGACGAGCATGAGGAGCGCGAAGCGCTTCTGCTGGAGCCAGCTGCGGCATTTTCCGTGGTAGATACGGCAGAACGCGGTGTCGAGCGCGCCCCAGAAGGACGAGCCGATGTAGATGCTCACCACGAGCGCTACCACCCCGAAGGAGGTGGACCGCCCGCGCACCTGGCCCAGGGCCTTGTCGAGCGTCGTGTCGGTCGCGCTCGGGAACAGCTGACGCAGGTCCTGAAAGACGCTGGCCTCGAGGTTTCCGCTCTCGAGCACCCGCCCGGCGATGAACAGCGCCACCAGGGCCAGCGGGAACACCGACAGCAGCAGGTTGTAGGCCACCATGCCCGACAGGCCGGTGAGATTGTCGTCGTAGGCCTTCCAGTAGAAGTCCTTGACCGCCCGCCAGGGCGGCCGGTGGCGCTCGCCGGCCGCTGCGGGCATCCAACCTAGGGGCGAGGGAGGCGGCGCAGCACCCCGCGTGTCATCCCATCGGCCACGCGCACCCCGGCGCCGACCCCCTTGGCGGCCGCGCGCAGGGCATCGCCGACGGGATCGCCGGGTTCCCGGGGCTCTTTCCTCGGTGCCGTGCGGGGCGTGGGCGGCCGGGCGTCCCTGCCGCGTTTGTCGCTTCGCCGGCCCGGGCGCGAGCGGGGAAGCTTCCCCAGCATTCCGGGATCTTCGGCGCTCATCGGCGACGAGTCTAACTGCGCGACGGGACCACTCCGGCCCTGCACCCTGTATCGAATTGCGACTGGGTGGGTAAGTAAGGGGTTCCGGCCGTTAGGCGGGTCGACGCTCCTCCCGGAGTCCGTTTCGTTGACTTCGCAGACCGCCGCGTTATGATTCGGTCCGTCTGTTTGAATCGCCCGGAGCACGCTCCGAGGCCGTCCGAGGTTGATAACCGCATGTCGATAGCTGAACTTCAGGAGCTGGAAGAGGTCAAGCAGCTCATGACCAAGGGCCAGCAGGCCGGCGTGCTCACGCACGCCGACGTGGCCACCGCCCTTGCCGAGGTGGAGCTCGACGAGGGGGACATCGAGGATCTCCATGCGCACCTCGAGAAGTCAGAGATCGAGCTCGTGGAGGAGATCGACCCCGCCCTGACGGCCTCCCAGCAGGTCGAGCGGGCGCCCGACAAGCGCGGCCGCCGCAAGAAGGCGACGATCGACCTCAAGCCGGACATGACCACGGACAGCCTGCAGCTGTTCCTGAAGGACATCGGCAAGGTCCGCCTGCTCACCGCGGCGGAGGAGGTCACGCTCGCGAAGGGCATCGAGCGCGGCGACCTCGACGCCAAGCAGAAGATGGTCGAGTCCAACCTGCGCCTGGTCGTCTCGATCGCCAAGAACTACCGCAACCAGGGCCTTCCCTTCCTCGATCTGATCCAGGAGGGCACGCTCGGCCTCGTGCGCGCGGCCGAGAAGTTCGACTACCGCAAGGGCTTCAAGTTCTCGACCTACGCCACCTGGTGGATACGCCAGGCGATCGCCCGCGCGCTCGCCGACAAGGCGCGCACCATCCGCATCCCCGTGCACGTTGTCGAGAAGCTGAACAAGATCGGCCGCGCCGAGCGCAAGCTCGTGACAGAGCTGGGCCGCGAGCCCACGCCCGAGGAGATCGCGGCCGTCACCGGCATCGAGCCCGAGGAGGTCGACTCGATCAAGCGCTCCGCGCAGGCTCCCGTCTCGCTGGAGAAGCCGGTGGGTGACGAGGAGGAGTCCGAGTTCGGCCAGTTCATCGCCGACGAGCGGGCAGAGTCGCCCTACGAGCGCGCCGCGGAGATCCTCACCAAGGAGGCCCTCCGCGAGGCGCTCGAGAACCTGTCCTACCGGGAGCGCCGGGTGCTCGAGCTGCGCTACGGCCTCGGCGGCGAGCACCCCCGCACCCTCGACGAGGTCGGTCGCACCTTCAACGTCACCCGCGAGCGCATCCGCCAGATCGAGAACCAGTCGCTGAAGAAGCTGCAGTCCCTCGCTGAAGCCCAAAAACTCCGCGAAGTCGCCTAGCGGCGCGTATAGCTTCGCCTGCCTTTGTCATCGGCCTGCTTGCGTGCGTTCGCACGCGGCGCAGACCTCTTCCTCGGCATGCTCGCTCTACACGCCGCTAGGTAGCGTGTCTTGGATGGCTGAAGGGAGCTACGTCCGGGCCAACGGGCGCTTCCTTCCCACATCGCTCTACGACCGGTCGATCGCGATCACCATGCGCGAGGGCGCTTGGCGCCCGCGGCTCGTGCGCGAGGTTCTGAGCGGGGACCCGCGCGATGTGCTGGACCTGGGCTGCGGCACGGGGACGCTTGCGATCGCGATGGCCCGCGCGCCCGGGCGGGCGCAGATCACCGGCATCGACGGCGACGAGGAGATCCTCGATCTAGCTCGCAAGAAGGAGGGATCGCATGGAATCGAGTTCGTCCGGGGTCTGGCGGACGCGCTGCCCTTCCACGACGGCTCCTTTGACCGCGTGGTCTGCTCCCTGCTCCTGCACCATCTCGAACCCGCGGTCAAGCGGGCGGCTCTCGCCGAGGCCCGTCGCGTCCTGCGTCGCGGGGGAAGGCTTCACGTGGCCGACTTCGGCCGGTCTCAGGATCCCGTCATGCGCATCCTGTTCGCCGGCCTGCAGGTGCTCGACGGCTTTGCCAACACGGCCGACCATCCCGCCGGGCGCCTCCCCGCGATGATCGCGACCGCCGGATTCCAGAGCGTCGGGCGCACGCTGGCGCTGCGAACTGCCTGGGGCAGCTTCGAGCTGTTGAACGCAGACCGGTAGCGCTCAAGCATTCGATCGCGTTGCCGATCTCTAAGGCATGTTCGACTTCGAGCAGGCCCTTCGTCGCGTCATCGAAGTCGAAGGCTCCGACCTGCACCTCAAGGTTCCCTCTCGCCCGCTGATCCGCCGTCAGGGCAAACTCGAGCCGATCCCCGGCTCGGAGGCGCTGGTGGCCGAAGCCACCGAGCAGACCTTCCGGGCGATGCTGCAGGACCCGGTCAAGCTGAAGGAGTTCGAGGACGAGCACGAGGTCGACTTCTCCTATGCGATTCCGGGGGTGGCGCGCTTCCGGGTGAACGCCTTCAAGCAGCGCGGATCCGTCTCCCTGGTCTGCCGCGCGATTCCGTTCACGATCAAGACCGTGGAGGAGCTGCTGCTGCCGCCGGTGATCAACGATCTGGCCGACGAGGAGCGAGGCGTGATCCTGCTCACCGGCACCACCGGCTCGGGCAAGTCGACCACACTGGCGGCGATCATCGACCGGATCAACACAACGTCTGCCAAGCACATCGTGACCATCGAGGACCCGGTCGAGTTCCTGCACGAGGACAAGCTGTCGATCATCAACCAGCGAGAGGTCGGTGAGGACACCGGCTCGTTCAAGAAGGCACTGCGCCGGGTCCTGCGCCAGGACCCGGACGTGATCCTCGTGGGTGAGATGCGCGACGAGGAGACGGTGCGCACGGCGCTGTCGGCGGCCGAGACCGGCCATCTCGTGCTCTCCACAGTGCACAGCATCGACGCCGCGGAGACCGTGAACCGCATCATCGACTTCTTCCCCGAGGCCGAACAGCGCCAGGCGCGCGCCATGCTCGGGGGCACGCTCAAGGGCGTCATCTCCCAGCGGCTGGCGCCCACCCCGGACGGCCAGGGCCGCGTGGCCACCTGCGAGATCCTCCGGATGACCGGCCGGGTGCGCGACATGATCATGAATCCCAGCGAGACGGGCAAGCTGCCGGAGGTGATCGCGGAAGGCGCCTACTACGGGATGCAGACCTTCGACCAGGCGCTGCGCGCCCACGTCGAGGCCGGGCGGGTGTCGATGGAGGACGCGCTCAAGGCCGCCACCCACCCCCACGACTTCAAGCTTCTGGTGGCATCGGGCGGGCAGCGCTCGACGTCGGTCGACCAGGTCTTCGCGGCCGACCCCGCAGTGGCCTGAGCCCTGCGCCCGTCCCAGCCGGTTACGCGCAGTGGGGCGTGGGCGCTGCCGGCGAAGGGGCAGAAACCGACTTGACGTGAGCCGTCCCAACGCTGAGAGTGAGCGGACCGCATACTGGCGAAAGAAGGAGCAGAGGTGCAAAGCACCCTCGGGGAATACCAGGAGACACAGTCTCAGGAATCGTTCGCGCTGCAGAACTCGAAGCTTCTGAAGGTCCGGCTGGAGGCCGTCACCGTGCAGGCCAAGCTGGGGTCGATGGTCGCCTATCAGGGCGACGTGACGTTCGAGCATGCCGGGGCGGGAGGCATGGGAAGGATGCTCAAGAAGGCCGTCTCAGGCGAGGGCACGAGCCTGATGAAGATCACCGGCACAGGAGAGGTGTTCCTGGCCGACACGGCGCAGGACATCCATTTGATCAAGCTTGAGAACGACGCCGTGACCTGCAACGGCGCCAACGTGCTGGCCTTCGACGCGGGCATCGACTGGGACATCCAGAAGGTCTCGGGTGGCGCGGCCGGCATGATGGCGGGCGGCCTGTTCAACATGTCGCTCCAGGGCAGCGGCTGGGTGGCGATCATCTCCGACGGACCGCCCGTGCTGCTCAACACCGGCGACGCTCCCACGTTCGCCGACCCTCAGGCGGCCATCACCTGGTCGAGTGGCGTCAGCACCTCGATCAAGACCGACGTGAAGCTCAAGAACCTGATCGGCCGTGGCTCGGGCGAGTCCCTGCAGATGTCCTTCCAAGGCGCGGGCTGGGTGCTCGTGCAGCCGAGCGAGGGTCGCCCGGTGGTGCCAACCAGCGGCGGCGGAGGTCTGCTGGGCGGCTGACCCCACCGTCAGCGGAGACGAGCGGACCGGAGCGAACGGCACGTCCGGCCATGCTTCAGTTGGTGAAGCATTGCCGCTAGACTGGGGGAGAGTGGCCAGCGCAACGGACACGGAGGCGAAGCATTCGGCATCCATGCCGAATGCTTCAAAGGCATCCATGCCGAAGGCTTCGAGTCGAGTCGCGGACGAGACCTGTCCGGTCTGCGCTACCGCCGACATCATCTGCGGAAAGTGGACCATTCTCGTGATCCGCGATCTCGCCGCCGGTCGCACTCGGTTCTGCGAGCTCGAGCGCTCGCTGGCCGGCATCTCGCCGCGCACTCTCTCGCTTCGGCTGCGTGCCCTCGAGGAGGAGGGGATGGTCGAGCGCCACACGTTCCCCGAGGTCCCCCCGCGGGTTGAGTACTCGCTCACCGAGAAGGGCCAGGCCCTCCTCCCGCTGATCGAGGACATGCGCTCCTACGGCAAGGAGTGGCTGAGGGCCTGTCCGCAAGCCCCGGCTTCCGCGGCCCCCGTCGCCGCCTGATCCGCAGTCGCGCGGACGAAGCTGGGGTGGGCCTGGTCGAGGTACCAGCCGAAGGAGCGGTCGATCAGTGGCTGACGGCCGAACGCCCGCAACGCCAGCGTCAGCAGCCGGGGCGGGAGGGCGGGGATGAGCCGCTGTAGAGCCAGTGCCAGGCCGAAGGCTCGCGCATGGCCGGCGCTGAAGCGCGCGTAACGGCGCAGGGCCTGCTCACGCTCTTGCTCTCCCCCGATCACCGCTCTCAGCTCGCGGCCGCACGCGATTCCGAAGTAGAAGGCGGTGCGGATGCCCTCGCCCGACAGCGGAAAGCAGTGGCCGGCCGAGTCGCCGGCGTAGAAGACACCGTCCTCGGCGGCTTGGCGCAGGCGGTGGGGAAACCAGTTGCCCTGGTAGGCGACGGCGGGCACGTCAAGCCGTCCGGCCAACTCGACGGTGGCGTCCTTGACGTGGTGGCGCGGCTCATATGAACCGACGCCCACACGCTGCTCGCCCTCGGCCGGCACGCTCCACGAATACCCGAAGCGCACCAGCGAGCGGTCGATCCACACGTCGAGGTCTGACCCGCCGCCGGGCGGGTGCACCTCGAGGCCCCGCGACAGGGGAGAGTCGGGAGGCTGGTAGCCGTCCGCCGCCAGCACGCGACGCCAGCCCAGGGCGTCCACGATGAGCTCGGCATCGAGGTCGCCGCGATCGCTGCTCACGGTCCCGCCCGGCCCGCGCCCCTGCACCTTGGCGATCTCGAAGCGGGCGTCGCACTGCTCGAAGAGCAGCCGGCAGAGTTCGGGATAGTCGAACGACGACCAGCTCCAGGGCAGCCGGTAGCGCACCGATCCGTGCGGGGTGTGAAAGGACATGCACGGGATCTCCTGGCAGATGGAGCCCTGCACTCCGATGGCATGCAGCCACGGCGTGGGCGCGGCGCACGCCGAGGTCTGACGCTCGCCGATCTCGTATCGGTCCACGAGCAACACGTCGGCGCCGCTTCCGGTGAGCTCGCGGGCCACCGCCAGTCCGGCGAAGCTGGCGCCGCAGATCAGCACGTCGGCCCGAGGCCGGTCGATGCGCGTGCGCTGTGCGCGGGGGAGGGTCGCCCGCTTGGTCACGGCTGCGCGCGTCCTCGAGCGCTCAGGGAGCCGAGCACGGCGCGTCCGGCCTCCCAGGGGGGTAGGGCGGCCTGCGACCGGAGCACGTCGTAATCCAGGCGTTCCACTCGGTCGAGAACTCTCATGTAGACCGCGCGCGCCATCCTCATCCCGGGACGGATCCTGGGCGCCACGGCTACGAGCGCCGGATCGCCGGCGGCGAACAGGTCGCGCGCTCGTTGGACCTCTAGGGCCAGGAGCGCCCGGAAGCCGGGTGTGGCCTCGCCGCGCTCGATCTGCTGCTCGCTCACTCCGAAGCGGGCGCGCTCGTCGTCGGGTAGGTACATGCGGTCGAGCGTCCAGTCCTCGCGAACGTCGCGGATGAAGTTGGTCAGCTGAAAGGCCATGCCGAGCCTCGCGAAGCTTTCGGACGCCTCACCCGGCGCCCCCAGCAGAGGGGCCATGATACGCCCGACGGCCGCCGCGCTGCCGTTCATGTAACGCGTCAGCTCGTCCCAGCTGCCGATGCGCACGGGGCCGCAGTCGGTGCGCATGGATTCCATGTAGGCGTGTAGTTCCTCCAGCGGCAGGTTGTGGCGCCGTCCCGCGTGCACGAGGGCCGAGATGGACGGGTCGGCGCTCTTCCTGCCGGCCAGGGCGCTCCAGAGCTGCTCCTCGCGACGGTTGAGCGCGGCACGGCGGGCAGCCGGCTCCAGGGCGCGCCCGGGCCCGTCGACCAGCTCGTCGGCCGTGCGCACGAAGGCGTAGAGGGCGTGCACCGCCGGCCGCACCTCGGCCGGTAGCCGCCGGGTGGCCAGGTAGTAGGTCGGATCGTGGCGCCGGTGCAGACGGCGGCACGCCGCATAGGAAGCTCGCAGCTGCGGCGTCATGCCCTGTGTACGGAGGCCGGCGGCGATCACGTCATCCTGGCAGAGAAGGCAGGAGCCGCCGCGGTCACGGCGAAATCGCGCCCTATGCGAGATCGTGTACTCCGCGACGCGCTGCGAGCCTTCGCGCTGGAATCCGCCCGGCTGCTGCGCGCCGACCAGAGCGCCGGCGCCGAGCTGGAGTTCGACCTCGACGAGGGCAGCGGACGCTCGGGACCCACGCTGTACCACTTCCGCCCGCTCACCGAGAGGTTCATCGCCGATCGCTGGACGCGCCTGCGCGCGCTGGACAGCTGCCTGCCCGCCGCCCACGCACTGGGCAGCGGCGCGTCGGCGTACCTGCGCGTGAACGGGCTGCGCGGCGCGGAGGCGGAGCCGGCGCTGCTTGCCATGCTCGAGCGCCTGTACGAGGACGTGACCGACTTCACCTTTCCCGAAGAGCGCTTCGAGCGCGTGTACGCCGAGGTCGAACGCACGCTGTTCGAGAAGAGCCGGCCGGCCACGGTACTGGTGCCGATCTACGGCCTGGAGGTCGAGGCCGAGCGCGTGGACCTCGGCGAGGGCATGTGCATGGTCCGGGGGGACAGGACCGACGCCCCCGACGAGGCGGTCTGGGGCGATCCCGCCGACCCCGCGTCGGGCGCCGAGCGCCGAAGCCCCAACGTGCTGCTGATGCTGTCGATGGAGGTCTCACCCGATGACCCGGTGCCGGCCGCCGAGGCGCCTTCGCGCTTTCGCCGGCTGCTGACCGGCTTGCGGCTGTGGAAGCCCGGCGGGGTCGCGCTGGCCGCGCTGGCCTGGCGCCGCAGCGGCGACGGGCGCTGGCAGCCGTTCGAGATGGAGGCCACCGGGGCCGCCCGGGGCGAGCCGTGGATAGTCGTCGAGGGCGAGGACCCCGAGCTGTGCCAGTTCCTGGCGGCGATCGGCAAGTCCACCCACGGCGGAGCAGTCGCCTGGGCTCTCTCGCGCTTCGAGATGGGATGCGGCCGGCGTTTCGAGGCGGAGGCGCTGTCGGACTATCTGCTCGCGCTGCGCGCCCTGCTCCAGACACCCGCCGAGACGGGCCGGTCGAGCCTTGCCCTGAGCGTCGCCGTGCTATGCGCCGAGGAGGGTGAGCGCAAGCGCGTGCAGAGGCGCTTGGAGCTGGCCCAGGCACTCGAACGCTTCGTGATGGGCGACGGTCCCGATGACGACTACCTGGAGGCGGTGGGCTCGGATTCTCCGCGGACGCTGGTCGACGAGACCGAGCGCCACCTGCGCGCGCTGCTTCGCGACGTGCTCTGCGGCTACCTCGACGCCGATCTGCGTGCCGTGGCCGACGACCTGTTGCTCGAGCAGCCCGAGCCGTTCGAGATCCGGGCACGCTCGCTTCGCAAGGAGCCGATCGAGGAGGAGGAGCCCGTCACCACAGAACTCGCGCCCCTCGACGAGTACGACGACTTCGCAGACTTCTCTGCGCCGGTCTAGCATCCTCGCGCATGAGTGAGCTGACGACCGGCCCGGCGCTGCGCGAGCGCCGCGAGGCGCTCGTCCGCGAGCACATGGAGTCCGAGAACCACCATGACTTCGAGGTGACGCTCGGCACCTTCGACCATCCCCGCTACGAGATCGTGCCGACGGGCGATGTATTCGACGGGGAAGAGGCGGTGCGCCGCTACTTCGAGGACTCGCGGACCGCCTTTCCCGATCAGCGCAACGAGCTGATCGCCCTCCATCACACCGACGCCGGCGTGATCGTCGAGTTCGAGCTGAAGGGGACCCACGAGGGTCCGCTGCGCGGCATTCCCGCCACGGGCAAGGAGTTCACGTGCCGCACCGTGGCCTTCTTCCTCTTCGAGGACGAGAGCCTGGTCTGCGAGCGAGTCTACTTCGACGCCGCCACGATCCTCAGCCAGCTCGGCCTTGTGCAGCCGGCGCCCTCGCTCGGGGCAACGGCGGCGGACGACCGATGACCGACGTCATCGCCTGCTCAGCGAGCGCTTCTACGGGGCGTTCGACGAGCGCGACGGGGACGCGATGGCCGCCTGCTACGCGCTTCACGTCCGGTTCTCCGACCCCGTGTTCACCGATCCGCGCGGCGACCGTGCGGGTGCGATGTGGCGAATGCTCACCGAGGGCCCGGGAGAGCCGCGCGTGCAACTGCTCGAGCACGAGGCCGACCAGGCGCGCGGGTCGGCCCACTGGCGGGCCCACTACACGTTCACCGAGACCGGGCGCCCGGTCGTCAACGACATCCCCGCGAGCTTTCGATTCGAGGACGGGCTGATCGTCGAGCACCGCGACCGGTTCAGCTTCCACCGCTGGGCCCGTCATGCCCTCGGACCGGTCGGGCTGCTCCTCGGCTGGACACCGCTCCTGCGCGCGGCGGTCAGACGCAAAGCTGCCTCCCGACTCGCCAAGTTCACCGGAACGCCGGACGGACAGCACGGGTGAGGTCGGCCGTTCAGCGTTGCAGGGCGCCGGGCGCGAACAGGTGCGTGTTCAGCTCCGCGAGGCCGGCCAGATCGTGCACGTCGCCGCTCAGCTCCGGCACGGTCAGGATCGGCTTGCGCCCCAGCCGCTCGCCCAGGCGATCGACGTTGAGGGCGTCGCGCTCGGCCAGCAGGCGGTGCTCTGCGAGGTTGCGGGCCACCTTGCCGGCCAGCTTCTCGTCCAGCATCCCGGCCAGCTCGGAGTCGAGCTCGGGCGCCGGCTCGGCGCGCACCGGCTCCCGCATGCGGTTGACGATCACGCCGCCGAAGGGCAGCCCCTCCGACTGAAGCTTGCGATGGAAGTGCCTGGCCTCCTCGATGGCAGCGGCGCGCGGCGATGTCACGAGGAGGAAGGTGGTGCGGCTGTCACTGATGAGCGCGTCCACGCGCTCTGCCCGCTCGCGGAAGCCGTCGGTCATGTCCCCCATGGCGTTGAAGAACTCGGCCACGTCCTTGAGCAGGTCGACGCCGGTGGCCTTCTTCATCACCGAGAACAGCACGCCGGTGCCGCGCCCCATGATCCCCATGCTCATCTTGGTCGACGCCCGGAAGAAGGTCAGCGAGCGCGAGTCGATGAAGCGCGCCAGCCGCCGTGGCGCATCGAGGAAGTCGAGCGCGTTGCGGGTCGGTGGCGTGTCGAGCACCAGCAGGTCGTAGTTGCCCTCCTGGTGGAGCTCGTGCAGCTTCTCCATCGCCATGTACTCCTGGGATCCCGCCACGGCGTTCGAGAGCTGGCGGTAGATCGGGTTCTCGAGCACTTCGCGGCGGGTCTGCTCGTCGGGCGAGTAGGTGTCGACCAGGTCGTCGAAGGTGCGCTTGGCGTCGAGCATCATCGCCCACAGCTCGCCGTCGGCATCCATCTCCACGCGCCGCTCCTCGTTGCCCAGCTCGGGCAGCCCGAGGGAGTTGGCTAGGCGCTTGGCCGGGTCGATGGTGAGCACCACCGCCTTCTTGCCGCGCACGGCGGCGCCCGCGGCGATGGCGGCGGAGACGGTGGTCTTGCCAACTCCGCCCGAGCCGGCGCAGATCACCACCTCCTTGCGGGCGATCAGGTTGCCGACTCCGCTCGAGGCGCGCGGGCTCACAGCTTGCGCTCGACTTCCACCGACAGGCTCTCGAGGTCCTCGAGGCCCACCTCGGGCGTCAGCACGAAGGGCAGCGTCGACACGGGAGCTTCGACCCCGCGCTTGAGCCGGGCCACCTGCGACCGCTGGCTGCGCGCACGGTCGTGGGCGCGCAGCGCGGCGGTGAGCGCCTCCCGGGCGGCGGTGCTGCCCGCGCCGTCGAGCGAGGCCATCGCCTCCGCCTCGGCGTTCGTGAAGCGCTCGGGCAGCACGCCGTTCACCAGCGCCGCGGACAGCCTGAGCCCCATCTCGTCAGCCAGTCGCCGCTCCAGGTCGATCGTCTCGTTGACCGGCATCTCCTCGGCCAGCGCCACCGCCACGACCGCGGTCACCTTCGGATCGGTCGTGAAGGAGTGGATGGTCTCGGCGTGGTTCTTGATCGGGCCCACCCGTGCGATGTTCGCGAACGTGCGGGGCGCGCGCAGGAGCGCCAGCCCGTGGCCGGTTGCGGGTGCGTCGACGATCACCAGGTCGTAGGGGGCGGCCTCAGCTTTGCGGCGTTGGAGCTGCGCCAGCTCCCAGATCTTGCCCATCGTGACCACCTCGGCGAGCCCGGGGGCCGCAGCCGTGACGTACTGAAAGATCCGGCTCTGGTTGAGCAGGCCGGCGAGCGCCCCCGACCGCAGCTGGTGGCGCAGCCACTCCTGCTTGGCCTGCTCCGGGTCGATCGAGAAAGCGTGCAGGTTGTGCGCCACCTCGGTCTCGGTGAACCCGGCGGGCTCGTGGCCGAAGGCCCCGGTGATGCGTTCCTGCTCGGCCACCTCGCAGATAACGGTGCGCTTGCCGGCCCGCGCGGCGGCCAGGCCGAGCGCCGCCGCGACGGTCGTCTTGCCGACACCCCCCTTGCCGGTCACGTAGACCAACCGCTTGTCGAGCACGCCCCTCACCTGTGAGAGGGTACGGACCGGGTGGCCCGTGGGAGGAGTTCGCCGCGCGCGTGCGAATAGGCACTGCGTAATGGCAGAGCCAACCCCCACGCACGCCGAACCGGAGGCTCCAGTGACGCCCAAGGCCAAGGTCATCGCCTTCACCAACCAGAAGGGGGGCGTTGCCAAGACCACCACCACGCTCAATCTGGCTGCCGCCTTCGTCGAGAGCGGCCACCGGTGCCTGTGCATCGACCTCGACCCTCAGGGCAACCTCACCATGAGCCAGGGCATCGACCCGGACACGCTCGAGGTGTCGATGTACGACGTGCTCGTGCACGACATGTCCATCCGCGAGGTGATCCGCAAGCGCGAGGTCGACGTGGCGTGCGCGTCGATCGACCTGGCCGGCGCCGAGATCGCAATGTCCACGAAAATCGGCAGGGAGCGCTCGCTCGAGAAGGCGATCAGGCCCGTTCTCGAGGACTATGACTTCATCTGCATCGACACCCCGCCAAGCCTCGGACTGCTCACGATCAACGCCCTCGCAGCCGCCGACAAGGTGATCGTCCCCGTGCAATGCGAGTATCTGTCGATGCGGGGACTGGTGCAGCTCCAGAACACCCTCTCGATGATCCGCGAGAACCTCAATCCCGATGTCGAGATAGAGGGCATCCTGCCGACGCTCGTGGACAGCCGCACCGTCCACGCCAAGGAGGCGATCGAGCTGCTGGAGGAGAACTTCGGGGACCGCGTGTTCGCCTCCCGCATCGCGAAGACGGTGCGTTTCGCCGAGGCGCCCGTGAAGGGTATGTCCGTGCTCAAGTACGACCCAGACGGCAAGGCGGCGTACGCCTACCGCCAGCTGGCAAAGGAGGTTCTCTCACATGGCAAGCGGTAAGCGGGCGAGCATGCGCGAGGGGCCGCTGGCGGCTCTGTTTCGCAACACCGACGCCGACGGCGTGGGCGACGAGCCGCGCGAGTCCGACGACGTGCGCCGTGAGCCCGTCGAGCGAGAGGCGCCGCGCCAAGAGCTTCGTCCGCGTGAGCCCGAGCCCGAGCCGCCGCGCCCCCCTGCCCGCAGCCGCTACGAGGGTGTCCCGACCCCGGAGGAGCGCCTGCGGTCGGTGTTCTCCCCGGACATCCCCGAGAACATCCTCGAGCGCGAGCCCGAACCCGAACCCGCCCGCTACGCGGAACGCGAGCCGATCCATCAGCCGTCGCCGTCGCCGCAGCACGATCCCGTGCTGCGGGTCGTGGGCGTGGGCGGCGCCGGCGTGAACGCGGTCAACCGCATGATCGAGGCCCAGGTGGAGGGCGTGGAGTTCATCGCCGTGAACACCGACGTGCAGTCGCTCGAGCAGTCGGCCGCCGACACCCGTGTTCACATCGGACACAGCTCCACCCGCGGGTTGGGCTCGGGCGCCGACCCGGCGCTCGGGCATCAGTCGGCTGTGGAGTCCTACGACGAGCTGAAGAGCCTGCTCAAGGGCGCGGACATGGTGTTCATCGCCGCCGGCTCGGGCGGCGGCACCGGCACGGGTGCGGCTCCCGTCGTTGCCCGCATCTCGCGCGAGGTGGGTGCGCTCACCGTCGGCATCGTCACCAAGCCGTTCTCCTTCGAAGGCGCTCGTCGCGGCGCCCAGGCCGAGATGGGCGTGGAGGAGCTCGCCGCCGAGGTCGACACGCTGATCACCATTCCCAACTCGCGCCTGCTCACGGTGCTCGACAAGAAGACGTCGATGGTGGAGGCCTTCCGCGTGGCCGACGATGTGCTGCGCCAGGGCGTGCAGGGCGTGTCGGACCTGATCACGCTGCCGGGGTTGATCAACCTCGACTTCGCCGACGTGCGCACGATCATGTCCGAGGCCGGCAACGCGCTGCTGGGAATCGGCATGGGCTCGGGCGAGGGCCGTGCGCTGGATGCCGCGTCGCGGGCGGTCGAGTCTCCATTGCTCGAGACCTCCGTCGACGGTGCGCAGTCGATCCTTCTCTCGATCACCGGCGGGCGCGACCTCTCCCTGTGGGAGGTCAACGAGGCCGCCAAGGCGGTGGCAGAGGCCGCGCATCCGGACGCCAACATCATCTTCGGGGCGATGGTGGACGAGAAGCTCGTCGACGAGGTCTGGATCACCGTGGTGGCCACCGGCTTCGGCGACGTGCCGGCGCCTCGGATCGACCGGGAACGCTCACGTACCAGCGTGCCCGAGAGCGCGGACGCCGAACCGCGGATCACCCGCACGCCCCGGCGCGAGCACGTCGCCTCCTCGCGGAGCCTCACGGATTTCGACGTGCCGGAGTTCCTGCCGCGCCGGTGAGCGCCTGACTCCCCCGATCCGTGTCCGCGATGCGGGAGGATGGGGGGGCATGACCAAGGTCGAGGAGGGGCTTTCGTACCGCGTATCGGCGCCCGGGACCGCGAACGCCTTGCCCGAGCGCTCGAGCGCGATCACGTCGTGGCCGGAATGCTGTTCGGCTCCCAGGCGGCCGGCTACGCAGGGCCCCTGTCGGACGTCGAACGTCGCGGTCTGGCTCGATCCGGCGTTCTCGCGAGAAGAGAGCCGCCCTGCGGGGCGAGCTGTCGTTGGCGGCGAGGGAGGCGCTCGCAACCGACGAGGTAGACGTAGTCGTCCTCAACGACGCGCCGCCGCTGCTGCGCCACAGGGCGCTGACAGGTCAGACGCCTCTGTTCGAGCGCGATCCCCGCTCTCGAGTCCGGCTCGAGAGGAGGGCGATGCTCGACTACTTCGACACCGCGCCGTTGCGAGAGGCCTTGGCCGCTGGTCGGCGGCGGCGCATCGAGGAGGGTCGCTTTGGTCGACGTTGAGCCCTCGGCCGCCTCAATGATCTGCGCCGGTTCGCCGCTGCGACGCAGCGATTGGCGAACTCGGGTGATAGCGGGCGCGGCTAAGAACGCGCCGGCTGCTGAGACGGCGGCCCGACCTCGTTGCACTCCTCGAGCCCCAGCCGGGTGTTGAGCTTCTGCACCTTTTCGAGCTCGGGAACGAGCTTGCGGAACTCGCGTTGCACCGCCGCCTGGGGATCCGAGGCGCTGCGTACGCGCTCGATCACCCCATCGGCGATCTTCTCGGACTCCTCGGCCAGCTCGACCGCTCGCTCGTGGTCGGCGTGCAGCTCCTCCGGTGGCTCGAGCTTCCCGAACTCGTCGTTCACCTGCTCGGCGGTGTCGAAGACCTTCTCCAGGTAGTCGGCGATGCCGTCGGGCGACTTCGGGATCGGGATGGCCCCGACCTCACGGACAGCTTTCTTGCAGAGGGCGTTGCCCTTCTTGCGGTACTCGGCGGTGGTCAGGGGGCCGCCGCCTGACGCGCC
The DNA here is from genome assembly GCA_030447725.1 of Thermoleophilaceae bacterium. Classification (GTDB taxonomy): domain Bacteria; phylum Actinomycetota; class Thermoleophilia; order Solirubrobacterales; family Thermoleophilaceae; genus JAAYBF01. The sequence goes on along the minus strand of JAUJOQ010000005.1, from coordinate 45,342 downwards.
ATCGCCGCTGTCCTCATCGCCTCCGCAGCCGGCTCCTGCCGCGAGCGCCGCGCACGCGAGGGCGGGCGCGATGCCGGTTCGGAGTCCCACGACGGCGATGGTACCCGTTTGACCGCGCGGTTGAGAGACTGCGCAACTCGATGAAAGGGGTAGTGGCAGCGGGGCATCCACTCACCGCGAAGGCGGGGGCCGCAATGCTGCGCGAAGGGGGCAACGCGGTCGACGCGGCGGTCGCGGCCGCGCTGATGTCCTTCGTGAGCGAGTCGCCGCTCACCGGGCCGGGCGCCGGCGGCTTCATGCTCGTGCACACCGGCGGCGACAGCCATCTCCTGGACTTCTTCGTGGCCGCGCCCGGACGGGGGCTGGCCGACCCCGACCCGGCGCCGCTGCTGCCCATCGACGTGCAGTTCGCCGAAGGCGCGATCCAGCGCTTCAACTGCGGGCCCTCCTCCTGCGGCGTCTACGGAAACCCGGCCGGCCTGGCCGAGGCCCTGAGACGGTTCGGCACCGTCGATCTGGCCCGGCTGACCGCCGGACCGGCCCGGGCGGCGCGGGAGGGAGTGGAGGTGACCCCCCTGCAGGCCTTTCTGTTCGAGGTGCTGGCCCCGATCATGCGCTCGACGCCGGAGGCGGCGGCGGTCTACGAGCCCAACGGGAGGTCGTTTCGGGCCGGGGAGACGATCTGCCTGCACGAGCTGGGCGACCTCCTCGAGAAGCTGGGCGCCGAAGGCCCGGACTTTCTCTACACCGGCGACACGGCGGCGAGGATCAGCGACTGGGTGCTGGAGCGTGGCGGGCTGGTCACGCGCGAGGACCTGGCCGCCTACGAGGTGGTCGAGCGCCGGCCGGCCTCGGCCCGCTTCCGCGGCCGCGAGGTGCTCACCAATCCGCCGCCGTCCTCCGGCGGCATCCTGATCGCCGATGCCCTTGAGCTGCTCGAGCGGATCGACCGCCCGGGCGACACCCGCGTGCTCGCCGAGGTGATCGCCTCCACCAATCGCGCCCGCGACGACGAGTTCCTCGAGGGTCTCTCGAGCGAGGACTACGCCCGCCGCTTCCTTGCCTCCGACGTGCTCGACGAGGTGGCCGGCGAGATCGCCTCCCGGTTGGGCTCGACCACGCACATCTCCGTGATCGACGCCGAGGGCGTGTGCGCGTCGGTCACATGCTCGAACGGGTCCTGCTCCGGCGTGATCGTGCCGGGTACCGGCGTGCACCTCAACAACATGCTCGGCGAGGAGGACCTCAATCCCCGGGGGTTTCATCGCCAGTCGGCGGGGGCCAGGGTGCCGAGCATGATGGCTCCCACGGTGGTGCTTCGCGACGGGCGCCCCGAGATCGCGCTGGGCTCGGCCGGCTCGAACCGGATCCGCTCCGCCATCGTTCAGACGGTGGCCGCGGTGATCGACGGCGGCCTGCCCGCACAGGAGGCTGTCGACGCGCCGCGCCTGCACGTGGAGGGCGACCTGGTGGATGCGGAGCCCGGGGTGGACGCCGAGGCCCTGCGGTCGCTCGAGGCGTCGGGCTGGCGGCTGCGCCCGTTCCCGGAGCGCAATCTCTACTTCGGGGGGGTGCAGGCCGTGGTGCGCGACACCGAGACTGGCGCCCTCACCGGCGGCGGCGACCCCCGCCGCGGCGGGGTCGCCTGCCCCGTGGAGTGAGCGCTGCCAGGACGGGCAGATGCCCGAGCGCCGCTCAGCCGGCGCTACTGGGGCGAGCTTCTGCGCAGTACGAGCTCGGTCCAGCCCTTGGCGGCTCGCTCGAGCAGCTCGTGCCCCTCGTCGGCTGCCCAGGCGGCGAGGTCGATCGAGGCCTCGGGGTCCGTGGCCAGGACAACGATCCCGTCGCCGGGCTGCGCCTGCTCCATGGCCACCTTGGCGAGGACCAGCGGCATCGGGCAACGCAGTCCGCGCGCATCGACGGTCCTCACGGCAGCTCTAGCGATGCACCTTGCCGTTGGAGCGCGCGCGCTCCGTGGCCTGCTCGGCGTAGTCGTAGCGCTCGAGCGCCCGCACGCAGAGGGTGGCCAGGCGGCTCAGGCGCTCGCTCTCGGAGCGCAGCTCGAGCAGCTCCTGCTTTGCATCGTTCTCGAAGGCGATGGTGGATGCCATCCCGTAGGCGTCGAGCTCGGCGAGATCGTTCTCGCCGGGGCGCGAGTCGGTCACGCGCTCGACCAGGTCGGCATAGCCCCGTCGCGCCGCCGCGCTGGCGTCCTCGTCCTCGACATCCTCCTCTTCGTCGAGCAGCACGACGTCGCCCGCCGGGTAGTCCATGTCGTCCACCCGCCGTTCGAGGCGGAAGGGGCTGACGCCGCGGACGAGGATGTTCATCCGCCCGTCGTCCATCTTCTCCATCACGTTGGTGATCTCGACCGTGCATCCCACTTCGTGGAGCACCTCGTCGCCGAGCCACACGATTCCGAACTCGGACTCCGACTCGAGGCACTCGCCGATCATCGTCCGGTAACGCAGCTCGAAGATGTGCAGCGGCACCACTTCGCCCGGAAGCAACACGAGGTCGAGGGGGAAGAGAGGGAAGCGCTCGATGGTCTCGCCCATGCGTTTGCGTAGGCTAGCCGTGTGCCGCTGCGCGACGCCCTGGGCAACGTCGAGCCGTACCGCCCGCAGCCGCCCATGCGCGTGCTCGCCGAGCGCGTCGGTCTCGAGCGGATGGTCAAGCTTGCCTCCAACGAGGGCGCCTTCGGGCCGCTTCCCGCAGCGGTGGCCGCCTACGAGGCCGCGGCCTCGGATCTGCACCGCTATCCCGACGGCGGCGCGGTCGGGCTGCGCGCCGCTCTCGGCGCGCGCTTCGGCCTCCCTGCAGAGCAGGTGGTGCCCGGCAACGGCGCGGATGAGCTGATTCGCCTGTGCGGAGCTGTCGCGCTCGACGCGGGCGACGCCGCGGTGTTTCCGTGGCCGTCGTTTGCGAGCTACGTGTCGGCCGCCGGCGTGCACGGAGCCGACGCCGTGCGCGTGCCCCTGCGCGATCGCGCGTTCGACCTCGGCGCGGTGCTCGCGGCCTGCTCGTCTCCGGCGCCCGGTGGCGGCCGGGTGCGGCTGATGTACCTCGCCAACCCGAACAACCCCACGGGCACGATCCTCGAGCCCGCCCAGGTGCGCGAGTTTCTCGACGCGTTGCCCGCGGGCATCCTCTGCGTGCTCGACGAGGCCTACGCCGAGTACGCGGATGTGGAGCCCGAGGGCCCCGCGCTGCTGCGGGAGGGGCGCGAGTCCCTGTGCGTGCTGCGCACTTTCTCCAAGGTCTACGGCCTGGCGGCGCTGAGGATCGGCTACGCGCTGGCGTCCCCGGCGGTGGCGGGCGCGCTCGACCGGGTGAGGCCGATCTTCAACGTCAACCAGCCGGCCCAGGAGGCGGCGCTGGCGGCGCTGGCGGAGGGCGATGAGGTGGCCCGGCGCGTGGACCACGCCCGCACCGCGCGCGAGTGGCTGCGGCGGGTGCTGGCCGCGGCCGGTCTCGACCCGCTGCCCTCCCAGACCAACTTCGTGTACGCCGACGTGCCGGGTGGGGAGGCCGACGCCCTAGCCGAAGAACTGCTGGCCGAGGGCTTCATCGTTCGCGCGCTGCGGGGGTTCGGTGCCCCGGGCGCGATTCGCGTGACCTGCGGCACCGACGAGGAGAACGCCGCCTTCGCCGAGGCGCTGGCGCGGGTGACGGCGCGCGACGTCTGATCCCGATCCATCTCACGGTTGCGTACCGCGTCGGAGCCCTGCCGTGCTACGGCACGGGCGCCGCTGCTAGTTACCCTCCTTCGCCCGTGGAGACCAAAGCAGCGGCCGCCGCGGTCGACGACACCGCCGGACCGGCCCACGTGGCTACCGTGTCCTTTCTGGGCTCGCGCGCCGTGCCGAGCGGCGGCTTCTGGGTCGCGCTCGCCGGCGGCATGGCACTCGCCCGCGTGGCCCAGCGCCGCGGGGCGCGCGAGGGCTACGGCGCAAGCATCGCGGCCACGCTGGAGACGGTGGCGATCATGGGTCCCGCCCGCTTCGGCGTGCCCTTCACCCAGGCGCTGAGCGCGCCCCTGCTTGGCCGCATGCGGGCACGGGGCTCGCGCTTCTTGGCCGAGCTACTGGCCTGTCTGGCGATCCGGATGCTGACCAACGCCGCGGGTCTCGCCTTCTTCGTGTGGGTGATCGCCGGCGGCCTCGACGCCTACGCCGGCACCTACGAAGCGCTGGCGGGGCGCGTCGGTCTCTCGCTGAGCGAGGAGGGCGCGCTGATCTTCTCCGCGGCCGGGCTGCTGGTCTGGGGGGCATTTGCCTCCTGGGTGCAGGTCGGCTTCTACCGCCGCGGTCTCAGCACCTGGCCGGATGCGGGGCACGCCGAGGCGCCCTCCGTGCCACCGCCGCCGCCGCACCGCGGGCGCTTCGACCCGCGGGTGGTGGCGGTGGCCGCCGCGATCTCCTTCGGGCTGCTGCTGTCGGGCACGGCCTGGCCGCTGCTTGGGGCGGTGGCCGCCTTCCTCGCGCTGGCCTGGGCGCTGTCGCGCGCAGACGGGGGCGCCGTGGCCACCGGGGCGGCGCTGGCGGGCGTGCTGGCGCTGGGTGCCTTTGTCTTCTCGATGGGGGGCGGGCTCGGTCTCGACGAGGCGCTGAGGAGGGCGCTGCGCGCCGCGCTTCTCGTGGCCGCGGCCACCTGGCTTCGGGCCGCGGCGGGCTCCGACGGCCTGCGCGAGGTCTCGCGCAGGGCCCTGGGCCGGCTCCGCGCGCTGCCGGCGGCGCCGGAGGCGGCCCGCGTCCTCGACACGATCGGATCAGAAGGACGGCTGATCGCCTCCGGGAAGTCGCTCGTGAGCACGCTGGGCACGGTGCGCATGCGCCCCGTCGAGGTGATGGATGCCGTGCTGGCCTGGACGGCCGCGGAGGCCGGCCGCTTTCGCGCCGCCGACCCCGCGCCCGGACTGAGGCTCCGTGCGCGGGGGATCGACGGCGTGCTGTTGCTCGGTGCCGTGGCTCCCGCGGGGGCGCTTGCCCTGTAGGCGACGGCTCGCCTCCCGGCGATCGCTGCGCGCCGTCAGTCCGGAGCGCGCGCGGAGAGCAACAGGTTGTAGAAGACCGTCGCGGGGAGGCGGGGCTCGAGCAGCGCGCGGTCCACGGCCTGCAACGCGATGTAGCCGTGGTAGGCGTAGCTCTGCCACAGGCGCGGCACATCGGACGGCTCGGCGGTGGCCTCCAGGGCGCGGTTTGCCCAGCCGAAGAGGCTGGCGGCCAGCTCCTCGCCCCGCACCCGCACCCGATCGAAGCCCGCGGCGTGGCCGGCTGCGGTCAGGGCGCCGGGGGTGAAGGCATGAACATCGACCACTTGCTCGAGCAGCGCCTCCTCAGGCGCCTCGTGGTAGCCGCCGTGCACCGCGGGGGAGGCCCGCATCAGCGCTCGCCACGCCGGTGAGATCTTGTAGCCGGCCCGCTTGGGGATCTCGGCCAGACGGTCGCCGAGGTGAGACGGCTCGCCACAGAACGCGATCGCTCCGCCGGGCCGCAGCACGCGCCGCATCTCGGCCAGCGACGCGTCGAGGTCGGGCAGGTGGTGCAGCACGGCATGCCCGAAGACGATGTCGAAGGAGCCATCGGAAAAGGGCAGCCGCGTGGCATCGCAGCATGCGGTGTGGATATCGAGCTCAAGCCGGCGCGCGGAGTCGCCGAGCTTGTCGAGCATGCCGGAGGAGATGTCGGTGGCCACGTACTCGCCGATGACGCCCGCGTGCGCGAGGTTGAGCCCGAAGTAGCCCGTGCCGGCGCCTATCTCCAGCCCGCGCCCGAAGTGCGGCAGCAGCGGCTCGCCGAGCGCCTTGCGCAGCTTGCCGGTCACCTGGCTCTGGCCGCGCGCTCCGTAGTCGATGCCCCATTTGGCGTCGTAGTGGACGGCGGCCAGGTCGTGATAGCGGACGTTGGCGTCGTGCACCTCGTCGCTTGTGGCGTGGGCGGCCATGACGCGCAAGAGCTTATTCGGGGCATCGACACCACCTAGACTCCTCGGCCCTTGGCCCAGGTCGCGCAGTACGTTCAGCAGAACCAGCCCGAGGGGGTGCCTCCGCTCGAGCTGACCGGTGAGCGCACGCTGCCCGACGTGCCGGCGGAGAACTACTGGTACCGCCGACATCTTGCGGTCTATGAGTGGATCGCCGAGCGCTGCCGAGGGCTCGACGTGGTGGACATGGCCTGCGGCGAGGGCTACGGCAGCGCCGTGCTGGCCCGGCGCGCGGCACGGGTCACGGGTGTGGAGGCCAACCCCGACGCGCACGAGCACGCGCGGCTTCGCTACTCCGCGCCGGGGGTGCGTTTCGTACGTGATCTGATCGAGTCCTACGCGGAGCCGTGCGACGCGGTGGTGTTCCTGCAGACGATCGAGCACGTCGAGGACGCCGCCGCCGTGCTGGGACACATCAGGGAGATGCTCCGGCCAGGGGGCGCCGCCTACGTCTCCACGCCAAATGTGCTGACGCTGGCGCCCGAGGGAGCCGAGCGCTCCGGCAACCCCTGGCATGTGCACGAGTACCGCTCGGAGGAGTTCCGCGCCCTGTGCGAGTCGCGCTTCGGGCACGTCGAGATGCTCGGTGTCTTCCACGCGCGCAAGCTGTGGGTGCACGAGCTGGCGCTGCGCCATGGGTGGGACGCCTTGCACCCGCGGTTGGGGATCACCGAGCGCTTCTATGGGCGGTTCACGCCGGCGATCGCGGCCGGCGACTTCGCGCTGCGGCCGGGTCCTCTCGACCGGGCGCTCGACTTTCTCGCGGTGTTGCGGTGAGCGGGCGGGGCGCGGCGCTCGCACTGGCGCCGGCGCCCGACCCGCCGGAGCTTCCCGCCGCAGCCCGCCCCCGGTGGCCGGCGTGGTCTGGCTTCGCGGCCATGGGCGCAGGCACGGGGATCCTGATCGCGGCGAGCCTCCCGCTGCTGCCGGTGGTGCTCTCCTCGGTGGTCGACGGCCCGGTCGGGCACCTGGCGCTTCTCGTGCTGATCCTGGTACAGGATGCGGCGTACGTGGGCACCGCGGTGGCCTTCGCGTGGCTGCGCGGGCGTCCCCGCCGGTGGCAGTTCGGCCTGCGTTCCACGCCGCTCTGGCGCACGGCGGGAATCGCTTCGCTCGTGACGCTGTTCGTGCTGGGGTTCGAGGTCGGGTTCGTCGAGCTGGCCGATGTGGACGACGGCGGCACCGACATACTGGGCACCGACGAAGGGGTGGTGGCCGCCATCGCCTTCTCCCTGGCCGCGATCGTCGTTGCGCCGGTGGCCGAGGAGCTGTTCTTCCGCGCGTTTCTCTACCGGGCGCTGCGCAACCGGCTGCGGGTGTGGTCGGCGTGCGCGATCAACGCGGCGGTCTTCTCGGTGGTGCACCTGCAGTACCTCACCGAGCCCAAGGTCTTCGTGGTCATCGCCGTGTTCGCCGTGGGCGCCTGCCTGCTCTACGAGATCACCGGCAGCGTGTTCGCGCCGATCGCGATGCACGCGACCTTCAACACGCTCGCCACGGCCGGCACCGATGCGGGATATGTGGTGCCGATCGCGGTGGGCGTGCTGGTGGTGAGCGCGTGCGTCCTGGCGCCGGTGCGCCTGGGCCGGGCGCCGTCGCCCTTCCCGCCCCTGGCGCGCGCATGACCGCATGAGCCGCGACCGCGGCGCGCTGGCCCTGATGCTGCACTCGCACATGCCGTATGTGGAGGGATTCGGCACCTGGCCCTTCGGCGAGGAGTGGCTGTGGGAGGCGGTGTCGACGGTCTACCTGCCACTGGCGCAGCTCCTGGCTGAGGCGGGTGCGCCGGTCACCCTGGGATTGACCCCGGTCCTGTGCGACCAGCTGGAGACCCTGCCCGGGCCCACCGGCGACCGCCTGCTCTCCTTCCTCACCGAGACCCGCCGGATGGTGCACGAAGAAGACTCCGCCGGCCTGGAGCGCACCGGTCAGCCGGAGCTGGCGGAGGAGGTGCGCCGTGCGGGGCGCGAATACGAGGCCGCGGCCGAGGCCTTGGAGGGCGGCGGCCGCAACCGGGCAGGAGCGCAGCCGCAACGTTGTTCGAGCGAGCACCGCACCGATTTGCTGGCGGCGCTGCGCGGGCTGGCCTCGGAGGGCGAGGTGGAGCTGTGGACGTCGTCCGCCACCCATGCGCTGCTGCCGCTGCTGGCCAGCGACGCCGGACTGCGCCTGCAGCTGACCACCGGGATCGCGTCGCACAAGCGCCGCTTCGGCTCCTTCGGGGGCGGCTTCTGGCTGCCCGAGTGCGCCTACGTACCGGGGCTCGAGCGCGAGCTGGCCGATCACGGGGTGCGTGCGGTGTGCGTCGATCAGACCGACGCCCACGGCGTGGGGGCCCCCGAGCAGCTCGAGCCGGTGCTCACCGAGGGCGGCGTGGTCGCCGTCCCGATCGACTGGGCGACCGTCGCGCTCGTGTGGGACGACATGACCGGCTATCCGGCGCACGGCGGCTACCGCGACTACCACCGCCGCACGGTGCACGACCTGCGCCCGTGGAGCAACCACGGGGCTCCGTACGACCGCGAGCAGGCCGCCGCCCTCGCGCGCGAGCACGCGCGCGACTTCGTGCGCCGCTGCATCGCGCGGCTGGACACCCACCGCGCGGACCGTGGCCGCGCGGGCCTGCTGTGCTGTGCGTTCGACACCGAGCTGCTGGGCCACTGGTGGTACGAAGGGCAGACCTGGTTGCGCGGCGTGCTCGACGAGGCGTCGTCGCAGGGGCTCGAGCTGGTGGGCATCACCGAGGGCGTAGAGCGGGTGGGCGCCGTGCAGCGCGAGCTGGTCGCCTCGAGCTGGGGAAGCCCCAAGGACTTCTCGACCTGGGACTCCCCGCTCGTTGCGGAGATGGTTTTCGACGCGCGTCGCGCAGAGCTGCGCACGGTCGCCGAGGCGGCTCGCGAGGGGACCGCCCAAGAGCGGGCGCTGGCGCGCGCGGCGCGGGAGCTGCTGGCCCTGCAGTCCAGCGACTGGGCCTTTCAGGTGACCCGCGGCCTCGCCGCCGACTATCCGCTCCAGCGGGTGGCCGGCCACCGTGCCGCGCACGACGCAGCGATGGGGGCTCTGACAGACTCCGGCGCCGTGCCGGACCCCGCCCTGCGCAATCTGGCGCCCGACCTCGACCTCACGGCCCTGCTGGCCCCGTAGCACCCTCAGCCTTCCGATGCGCGTCCTGATTCTCTCCTGGGAGTACCCACCGCTGATCGAGGGCGGCCTGGCTCGCCACGTGCGCAAGCTGGCCGAGACCCTGGCGGCTTGCGACGTGGATGTGCACGTGCTGGCCCGCGGGCTCGAGGAGTCGCCGGCCGAGGAGGAATGCGACGGGGTGATGGTGCACCGCGTGCGTGAGCCCGAGCGGCCTCGGGACTTGACCGAGTTCGTCACCTGGATCGAGCACATGAACGCCGACATGCTGGCGGCCGGAGTCGAGGTGGGTGACCGTTACAGCTTCGACGTCGTGCACGGTCACGACTGGCTCGTGGCCGGCGCGGGCGACCACCTGGCCAAGCGCTTCCGCTGTCCCTTCGTGACCACAATCCACGCCACCGAATACGGCCGCCACCAGGGCTGGGTGGACAAGCACCCCCAGTCCTACATCCACGGGGTGGAGCGGTGGATGGCGAACCGAGCCGAGCGGGTGATCACCTGCTCGGCCTACATGCGCGAGCACGTGGCGGACATCTACGGGCTCGAGGAGCATCGGATCGCGGTGATCCCCAACGGCATCGATCCGTCGGAGCTGGTGCCGGTGGACGACCTCGGCGCGCTGCGCACGCACTTCGCGCAGCCCGACGAGCGGCTGGTGCTGCTCGTGGGCAGGCTCGTCTACGAGAAGGGCTTCCAGCTGGCGCTCGAGGCGCTGCCCGGCCTGATCGAGCGGGTGGGCAACGTCCGCTTCCTCGTGGCCGGGTCGGGCACGGCCGAAGGCGAGCTGCGCGGGCAGGCGAAGGCCCTCGGCCTGCATGATCACGGCAAGTTCCTCGGCTGGATCGGCGACGACGTGCTCCACTCGCTCTACCGGATCGCCGACCTGACGGTGGTGCCGTCCATCTATGAGCCCTTCGGCCTGGTCGCCCTCGAGGCGATGGCTTCGGGCTGCCCGTGCCTCGTGGCCGACACCGGCGGCCTGCGGGAGGTGGTTCCCAACGAGAACGTCGGCCTGCGCTTCCGCTCGCGCGACCCCGAGTCGCTCGGTCAGATGGCCGAGCGCCTGCTCACCGACGCCGACCTGCGTGACCGGCTGGTGGCCGAGGCCTCCGAGCACGTGCTCACCTTCGACTGGGCCGACGTGGCCCGTCAGGTCTCTGAGCTCTACGGCGAGGTGCTGGCCGCCTCGGCGCGGGTTCCCTGACGCCGGACAGGTGCGGCAGCCGCACCTCAGCGGCCGCCGTTCGCGCCGGGAAGGACCACGCCGGACTCGTAGGCCAGGATCACCGCCTGGACGCGGTCGCGTAGGTCGAGCTTCATCAGGATTCGCTTCACGTGGGTCTTGACGGTCGTCTCCTCCACTACCAACGCCGACGCGATCTCACGGTTGCTCAGGCCGCCGGCGATCAGCCCCAGCACCTCGCGCTCGCGGGGCGTCAGCTCGTCGAGCGGGGCGTCGCTGCGCAGCACCGGCTGGCGGGCCATGCGGTCGACCACGCGGCGGGTCACCGAGGGCGACAGCAGCGCGTCGCCGGCCGCGATCGTGTGAATGGCGGCGATCAGGTCCTCGGGCGAGGTGCGCTTGAGCAGGAAGCCGCTGGCGCCGGCTTTCAGGGCGCCGAAGACATACTCGTCGTGCTCGAAGGTGGTCACGATCAGGACCCGCGCCTCCGGCGCGACGGCGATCAGCTGCAAGGTCGCCTCGATGCCGTCGAGCTCCGGCATCCGCACGTCCATCAGCACCACGTCCGGCTCGAGCCGGGGCGCACGGCCGACCGCTTCGCGGCCGTCGCGAGCTTCGCCGACGACCTCGATCGTGTCGTCGCTGGAGAGCACAGAGCGCAGCCCCGCGCGCATCAGGTCGTCGTCGTCGACCACCAGCACCCGTACGGGTTGATCGCTCATGCCGCTTCCGATGCGTGGTAGGGGAGGGTTGCGGTGACGCGGAAGTCGCCGCCGCCGCGCGATACCTCGAGGCGGCCGCCTAGCAGCGTCGCGCGCTCACGCATCCCTACGAGCCCGCGCCCACCACCACGATTCGCGGGCGCCGCTGGATCGACCGGGTTCGACACCGTCAGGCCCAGCTCGTCTGCGCCGTAGTCGAGCGTGACGTGCGCAGGGCCGCCGCCGTGGCGGGCGGCGTTGGTCAGCGCCTCCTGTGCGATCCGGTAGGCGGCGCGGTCGACAGCGGGGCCGACCGCTCGCGCTGTCCCCGTCTTCTCGGCTCTGACGGCGAGTCCGCCGTCGCGATGGCGCTTGACGAGCGTGTCGATCTCGGGGATGCCGGGGAGCGGCGCCGTGCCGTCACCGTCGCCGTCGCCGTCGCGCAGCGCACCGACGAGCCGATCGATCTCCCCGAGCGTCTCGCGGGCGACGGTTTCGACCGTTGTGAGCGCGTCTCGCGAGCGGGAGGGGTCGCGCTCGTGCAGCACACGCGCGGCGCCGGCCTGGACGAGGATCACGTTGATCGCGTGGCCGGCCGAGTCGTGCAACTCGCGCGCGATGTGGGCCCGCTCCTCGGCGACCGTGCGTTGCGTACGCTCGACGCGCCTGCGCCGGCCCTCGCGGACGCGGTCCCCGAGCAGCCAGGCCGCGATCCAGATCAGCGCGCCGACGGTGAGCGCGCTGCCGTCGGCGTCGAGCTGGACGAGCTGCAGCGCGGAGCTTGCCGCCCACGCTGCGACCGCGAAGGCGATGCCGATCGGCACCCGGACGTCTCCCTCGGTGCGGGTCGCCGCCAGCGTGTACAGCGCGACCGCCGGGCCGAAGTAGACCAGCACGCCGTACCCGAGCGCGATGAAGCCGACGCTCGCGGTGCCCGTCAGGAGCAGGACCCCGAGCGGGTTGCGCCGCCGCGCGAGCACGGGCAGCACGGCGACCAGCACGAGCAGGAAGCCGACCCCGTCCGGCTCGCGGGCGACATCCCTGAACTGGTCGTAGCCCTGGCTGCCCCACTGCGAGATCGTCGCTATCCAGACGAACGCAGCCAGTGCGAGATCCACCGCGACGCGGCGGGTCCGCTGCGATGTCAGCCACTCGGGCATCGGAACAGCGTACGGCGGGCGCGAGCGGGCGCATCGTCCGGTGGAGCGATCCGTCTCCTCCCTGGGGAGGAGGCCGAAGATGCTCCTCTGGGGCGTCGCCAGGCGGCTGGCGGCGGCCTAGCGTGGCCGGCATGAGACCGCCATCGCCCACACACGCCTCTCCCAGCTTCATCGACACCCTCACCCGCTGGGTGCTCGGCCACAGGCGCCTCGTCGCCGGGCTCTGGATCGTGCTCACGCTCGCCGGCATGTTCGCCGCCGGACGCGTGCCCGACGCGCTGCAGACCCAGTTCGGCATGCCCGACAGCCCCAGCTTTTCGACCAATGCTGCGATCACGGAGCGCTTCGGCAGCGGCGGCGCGCGCGCGCCGCTGGTGGCGGTCGCCGAGCTGCCGGCGAGCGAAGATGCGCGCGAGTCGGGTGCCCGCGCCGACCTGCGGGCGCTCGAGCGCGACCTTGCGCAGGCCCTGCCGGGGGCGCGCATCGCCTCGTACGGGTCGACCGGCGACGACGCCTACCTCTCCGGCGACGGGCGCACGGCTTTCGCGGTGGCCCACCCGCGCGTCGACCCTGAGTCCGGAGGCGGCGGCTTCGCCGACATCGAGCCCGAGGCGCTGGCCAGGGCCCAGCGCGTCGTTGACGGGGCGACCGTCGGCGGCGGCGATGTCGTGCTCACCGGCGAGCAGCTGCTGCTCGAGGGCACCGAGGCAGGAAACGGCGAGGAGGAGGGCGGCGTCTTCAACGAGACGCTGATCGCCGGCGTCGCCGCGCTCGCGGTGCTCGCCTTCGTCTTCGCCTCGGCGCTTGCGCTCGTTCCGCTCCTGATGGCGGTCGTGGCGATCCCGACGACGATGCTGGCGGTGCTCGGGCTGACCGCGATCACCGACGTCTCGTTCATCGTCCTCTTCCTCACCGCCCTGATCGGCCTCGGCATTGCGATCGACTACGCGCTCGTGCTTGTCATGCGCTGGCGCGAGGAGCGCGACAACGGTGCCGGAAACGACGAGGCGGTGCGTCGGGCCGCGGCGACCGCCGGCCGCGCGGTGATCTTCAGTGGGACGACCGTGGCGGTCGGTCTGCTCGCGACGGTCCTGCTTCCCGTCCCCTTCCTGCGCTCGATCGGCTACGGGGGGCTGCTGATCCCGCTGGTGTCGGTCGCGGTTGCGCTGACCCTGCTGCCGGTTGTGCTCGCGGCGGTCGGCCCGCGCGCCGACCGCCGGCGCCTGCGCCACACCGAGCGCGCGGAGCGCCACTGGGGCGGCTTCGCCCGGCTCGTGGTGCGCCGGCGGTGGGCCGCAGCGATCGGCGGGCTGGCGGTGCTCGCGGCACTGTGCGCCGTGGCGACCGGGATGGTGCTCGGCTCGCCGGAGGCCGATGCCCTCGGCGGGTCGGGCGAGGCGAAGGCGGGTGTCGTTGCGCTCGAGAAGTCCAACGTGGGCACCGGCCCGATCGCCCCGATCGAGGTGCTCACCTCCGCCGGCCGCGCCGAGGAGACCGCGCGAGTGCTCGCCGGGGTCGAGGGGGTGCGCGCAGCGAGCGCGCCGGTAGGGCCGGCCTGGCGCCGGGGCGAGGAGGCCGTCGTCGAGGTGCTCGCGGCCGACGACGCGAACTCGGGCGAGGGCCGCGCCACCGTCGAGCGCGTCGTCGAGGCGGCGGCGCCTCTTCGAGACGTCGGCGTGGGTGGCACGACCGCACAGACCGGCGACTTCATCGACAGCGTCTACGGCTCATTTCCGCTCATGCTCGGGCTGATCTCGGTGATCACGTTCGTGCTGCTCGCGCGGGCGTTCCGCTCACTCGTGCTGCCGCTCAAGGCGATCGTGCTCAACCTCGCGTCGGTGTTCGCCACCTGGGGCGTGATGACGCTGGTCTGGCAGTACGGCTTCGGCTCCGAGCTGCTGTTCGGCGCCGACCCGACCGGCTCGGTCGTGTTCTGGGCGCCGTTCATGGTGTTCGCGTTCATCTACGGGCTGTCGATGGACTACGAGGTGTTCATCCTCGCCCGCATGCGCGAGGAGTACGACGCGACCGGCGACACCGACGAGGCGGTCGTGCGCGGGGTGGCCCGCACCGGTCGGCTGGTTACGAGCGCGGCGCTGATCGTGTTCTTCGCCTTCGCGTCGCTCGGCACAACCGGGCCGGTGGACGTGAAGATGCTGGCCACGGGCCTGGCCGGTGGCGTGCTGCTCGACGCGCTCGTGGTGCGCACGCTGCTCGTGCCGTCGGCCGTGTCGCTTTTCGGCCGCTGGAACTGGTGGTTTCCCGAGCCCGCACGGCGGCTGCTGCGGCTGCAGCCCGCATGACCCGGGTCAGTTCGGGCTCAGGGCCTCGAACGCGGCGCCGGTGGCTTCAGCCTGGACGAGCTTGTTGATCACGTCGATCGCGGTGTCCTCGAACGACCACTCCCAGGGCTTGTAGAGGCCGAGCGCGGTGTTGAGCAGGACATCCCCCGAATAGACCGCGGCGAAGACCGCCGCCACGGCACGCTGCCCGCTGAGGCCCGAGCGGGATGCGAGCGCGTAGCCCACACCCCACCCCGTCCCGATCCCGAAGTGCGCCAGGTTGTTCAGACGGTCCCGCTCGCGCCGGTTCTTGGGGTTCACGGGGAATACCTTCTGCGCGAAGTCGGCCGGCGCGTAGCTGTCGTCGCGCCCGGTGATCGGCATCTCGACCAGCTTCTGGAAGGCGGTCATGGCGGCGGTCCCGACCAGCCCGGACAGCGTCCCCCGGCCCAAGCTGGAGGCGAGCGGGGGCTTGGTGCGCAGCGGCTGGGTCACGAAGAGTCTCCTTTTCGAAGGCGGCAGGGGCGGCGGCGGTGGCAGCCGCATGGCACGCCCACCATCTCACACGCAGCGTCGTGAACCTCCAAGCTTCACAGCCTTGTCAGGAAAGGAGCAGCCCCGCCATGCGCCGGAGGGGCTCGTCTGCCTCGGCGGGCCATTCGCCGATGTCCGGGGGCCACCACGCGTAGGTCTCGTGCTCGGCGTCCATGGTCACCTGGGCTCCGGCGTCCAGCCGGGCCATCCCCACCAGCAGCACGAGCCCCGAGGGCAGACGCACGAGGGCCTCCGCAGTCAGCCGCTGCGCAGCCACCGACCACTCCTCGTGGAGCTCTCGGGCCAGGGTCTGCACCGGGCTCTCGCCCAGGTCGACGGCTCCGCCGGCTCCAAGAGCCCAGCGACCGGGCCAGCTGGCTACCCACGCCGCACGCCGCCCCGCCAGCCAACGCCCGTCAGCGTCACGGACAACACACAGCGCGGAGATCCCCTCGGCGCCTTCGATCGCCAGGCGCAGGGACCAGCGCACGGGCTCGAGCTCGAGCTCCAGCCGGTCCGGGGCGGCCTCGAAGGACGCCATCCGAGCGCTCAGCCCGTCATCCGTGGGCGAGCCGCGGTCACGCAGGGCGTCCAATGCGGCGTCGGCCACGGCGGTGGCGGCGGCAGGGGGCGTGAACTGCGTCTCTCGCCACCGCACCCGCACTTGGTCTGCGGTCCACGGACCACGGGCCAGCGGTCCGGGTGTGGCGCCTACTCCCATCGCATGGATCGGGGCGCGTCGCGCATCCGCACCACGCGGGCGGGGACGCCGGCCACGACGGCGTTCGCCGGCACATCGCGAGTGACCACCGCATTGGTCCCGACGATGGCGTTGTCGCCCACCGTCACCCCGCGCAGGATGCACGCCCCGTAGCCGATCCACACGTTGTTGCCCACCCGCACGTCGCGCTTGTAGATGCCCTGCAGCCGTACGGGGCGTTCCACCTCCGAGGACCCGTGGTCGAAGTCGATCAGCATCACCCGATCGGCGATCACGCACTCCCGGCCGATCGATACATGCCGGAAGGCGGAGATGGTGCACTCCTGGCCCAGCACCGTCTTGGCCCCGATCGACACCGTGCCCTCGTGCGCCCGGATCTTGGCGCCGTGGCCCAGCCACGACCACCGTCCCAGCTCGACCCGCCCCTGGCGGCCGATCTCGATCACGACCTTGGGGCCGATGAACGCAAGCCCATCGGCATGCAGCCGCCGCCCGTGGGGGCTGAGGAAGCGGTGGCGGACGAGGTTGGCCAGCAGCAGCGCGTACCGCGGCGTGAGCATCCGGTGGCGGCGCATGAAGCGGATGAGCGCGAGCAGCCCCCCGCGCAGGGGCGCCGGCGCCCGGCGCACATCGACATCGGGTGAGGCCGCGGGATCAACCTGATGAGCCGCATGTTCCAAGGGCGCGGATCCTAGAACGACCGGCGCCGCCCCCTGATAAGGGGCGTCGGCTACCTGCTGAAGGACCGCGTGGCCAATGTCGAGAGGTTCATAGATTCGGTGCGCCGGGCCGGCTGGGATTGGCCCGCGCGCCCAACGACCACCGGCGTGTGCTCGCGGTGCTCGCCTACCTGCGGCGGGCCTGAGGGACGGCGACCGTGGACGGATCCCTCATCCAAGCACGCTCTTGTGCCCTGTCGCGAGGCCTGCCCGCGGGACCGAAATCAGGCCCGGCATATTCTGGGGGCCAGGCATGCTCTTGGCGAGCATCACGTGTGCCCGTGCGAGCGTAGAGCCACAGGCAAGCGATGAGAACAAGAATTCCAAGGGCCCCGAAGGAGAAGGCGGTCCAGGCGAGAGCGATGGCCCCGTGTAGCGCCCAGTACAGGGCGGCGATGATTCCGAGGACGATGCCGGCCATCGTCAGCACCCCGACCACTAGATATCTCATGCTCGCTCCGTATCCACGTCGCCTCGAGGGGCCGGCTATCCAGCCGGACGATCATCCCATGCTCGCTACGTCAGCATGCAAACATGACGTCTCGGTGTACAAGACTCCAAGCCGGGGCTCGACCATCGGTCAGAACGAGCCGCCGCCCGACAGCGCACCATCGACCCGCACGGCCTTCGCGCCCTGAAACGTTGTGACGAGCAAACTCTCACCTTTGACTCTCGAGAAGGCGCTGGGCAGGCTGCTGAGTCTGATCGGGAGCCGGGTGAAGATCTCGATCTACTCGGAGGAACCCCGGGGGCTGCTCGCGAGCTTCGAGGGGCAGCTGGCCACAGGGAATGAGCTCGCCCGCCCTGCTGGGCGACCTCACGACGAGGCGTTCGTCTTCCGCCTCGCAGGCGAAGCCGCCTCGAGCTTCGTACTGGAGAGTCGGATGTTGCGCCGCGCCTGCGTGGTTGCCACACCGGAGGACGAAGCGGATTCGCTGCGCTTCTACCTGGGCGTGACCACGGTGCTTCAAGTGGATCTCCTGTAGTGGTGGCGACAGACGGCGGATCATCTGGCTGCTCCAGATGAAATAATGACTGGCCATGAAACTTCTCCTGCCACTGCTCGCCCTTGCTCTCGTCCTCTTCGCCGGGTGTGGGGGTGATGACATCGAGACCGAGCAGTACTCCGCGGAGCTGCGTGCGATAGGCGGCTCCGGGGTCACAGGCAGGGCGGTGTTCAGGCTGGAGGACGACGCGATTGACGCGACGATCACCGCGAAAGGGCTCGAGGAGAGGCAGATCGTCTCTCAGTTCGTCAAGGGCCTCGCGGGGACCGAGCAAGCACGCTGTCCCGAGAGCGTGCAGTTCGCCGGCGGCGGGCAGGTCGCATACGGTAAGACGGTGCTCGCCCTGGAGCCCTTTCCCACCGTCCAGCCAGGACGGGATGTGTCTCGCTATGACGGGAGGCTGCCCCTGTCCGAGGCCGAGCGCCGCAGGATCGAGCCGCTGGAGCGCCGCGTGCTTCTGATTACAGGGGAGGCGGCCCAGGAGAATGGCGGCGGGAGGCGGAATACGCCTGTGGCGTGCGGCGAGATTTCGACGTCCGAGTAAAGGCGCGCTGAGCGCCGCTCAGATCCCCTCGAGCCCCGCCCTTCGGGCGGGGCTCTCGTCGTTCGGGTGCCTCTACTGGCCGCTTGAGGAGGGCGGGTCCAGCGCCCGCTCGTCCGTCGCGGCACCGCGCTCGGGCTCTCCGAGCTGACCTTCGGCCGTGGCTCCTATCGCGTCGCTGCTTCCTTGCGAGTCGAACACGAACATCTCGATGACGACATGGGGATCGAACAGGATCTGCGACTGGTAGGTGAGGATCTTGCGCCCGGTCAGCTCCTCCATCTTGTCGGTGAGACGCTCCGTCATCGCGTTCTCGAACAGCTGGCGGAAGTTGCGCACCTGGTCCTGGTGGCCGAACTCGAGCATCGTCTCCTCGGCCGTCGTCATGCCACCGCGCATGACGATGATGAGCAAGTCGTCGAGCATGTAGGACTTCGCCCTCGTCGGCCCCTTGCCGAAGAACTCCTTCTGGGCCTTCACCATCTCGTTGGAGATGCGAGCCAGAAGCTCTCCCCCGCGCTCGGTGTCGGATGCGCTGGGTGCTTGGTCGGTCACGGGTTGACCATATCGAGAAAACAGGGACACGTTTAGCGCCTCCGCGCCGGGTAATTCCGCTACGCATCGTCGCTCGGCTCGGTTGCGGACGACTCGGACGAAGCTGGGAAGGGCGCCGGTGCTTTTCAGGCGCGCTGGACGAATAAGGCGCCGGTGAGACGACGCCGGTCAGTCGTTGGGGGCGTAGCGGTGGTGAAGCATCAGGTCGTTGCCGTCGGGGTCGGTGAACAACGCCATGTGACAGACGCCGGTGTCGATCGTCTCCCCGGCGAACACCACGCCCTTGGCCTCGAGCTCCGCGCGGGCTGCCGCGACATCCTCGGCGTGCAGAGCGGGGTGGGCGTTCTTCTGGGGCGCGAACTGCATGCCGAACCGCTCCGGCTCCCAGATCCCGAAGCACGTCTCCCCGACCCAGAACTCGAAGCGCGAGCGCTCGTCGGGCCGCAGCCCGAGCGTCTCGCCGTAGAAGGTGCGCGAGCGTTCAGCATCCTGCGACGGGATGCCTATGAAGTCGACCTTGTTGATCATGGGGAAATCCTAACCCCGCACTCGACTGCCGACCTGAGAAAGTTCGGTTATCCGCACCATCGCGGCCGGCGCGGCGTGGGAGAGTAGGCGCCATGGACTCGCACCTGCCTGAGCACATCGTCACCGCCACGGACGTCCACCGCCATTTCGGCGAGGGCGACGCCGCCGTGCATGCCCTCGACGGCATCTCGGTCGACTTCCCGCGGGGCTGTTTCACAGCGATCATGGGCCCGTCGGGATCGGGCAAGTCGACCCTGATGCACGTGCTGGCCGGGCTCGACCGGCCTACGTCCGGCTCTGTGGTCGTCGACGGCGTCGAGATCTCCGACCTCGATGACAAGCAGCTCACCGAGCTGCGCCGCGACAAAGTCGGGTTCGTGTTTCAGTTCTTCAACCTGCTGCCGGTTCTCACCGCAGAGGAGAACATCCGCCTGCCGCTGTCGATCGCGGGGCGCAAGGCCGATCCCGAGCTGATGGCCAAGCTGGTCGACGCCGTGGATCTGGGCGACCGCCTCTCGCACCGCCCGGCTGAGCTCTCAGGCGGGCAGCAGCAGCGGGTGGCCGTGGCGCGGGCGCTGATCTCCCAGCCGGCCGTCGTGTTCGCCGATGAGCCCACCGGCAACCTCGACTCGGGCACCAGCGAGGAGGTGCTGGCGCTGCTGCGCCGGGCCGTCGACGAGTTCGGCCAGACGGTGGTGATGGTCACCCACGACGCCAACGCCGCGGCGATCGCCGACCGGGTGCTGGTGCTGGTAGACGGCAGGATCGTCCGCGATGCCGAAGCGGGCAGCGCGGAGCGCGTGCACGACCTGCTCAAGCAGGACACCGTGGCGTGACCTCCGTAGCGCTGCGAAACCTGCTGGCGCGCAAGGCGCGCACCCTGCTCACCTCCCTTGCGGTGGTGCTGGGGGTGATGATGGTGAGCGGCACCTACATCCTCACGGACACGATCGACCAGTCGTTCGGCAACATCTTCGAGCAGAGCAACGCCGGGATCGACGCCGTCGTGAGCGCGAAGGAGACGGTCGAGACCGACGACAACCAGGAGTCCCCCTTCTCTGCCGACATCCTCGACCGCGTGCAGGGGGTGGAGGGGGTGGAGGCTGCCGACGGAGGCATCTTCGATACGCAGGTGTCCATCCTCGACAAGGACGGCGAGCCGATCGGCGGCAACGGAGCGCCCTCGTTCGGGGCCTCGGTGGTGGCCGACCGCTTCGACGCCCTGAGCTACCCCGAGGGCCGCAAGCCCGCCGCCGACGACGAGGTGGTAATCGACAAGCAGACGGCCGGCCGCGCCGGCTACGAGGTGGGCGATCGCGTCAGGGTGGCGGGAAAAGAGGACGCGACGGCGTACGAGCTGGTGGGCGTCGCCACACTTGGTGACGTCGACTCCTTCGGCGGCGCCAGCATCGCCCTCTTCACGCTCGACGAGATCCGGCGGGTCACCCGCAAGGAGGGCGAGTTCGACCAGATCAGCGTGGCCGCCGCCCCCGGTGTGTCCCCCGAGGAGCTGACCCGGCGCCTGGACGAGGCCCTGCCCGCCTCCGTCGAGGCCCAGACCGGCCAGGAGGACACGCAGGCGCAGAAGGACGACGTGGGCGAGTTCATCTCCATCCTCAAGACCGCGATGCTGATCTTCTCGGGCGTCTCGCTGTTCGTGGCCGCCTTCCTCATCTTCAACACCTTCTCGATCACCGTCGCCCAGCGCACCCGCGAGTTCTCGATGTTGCGCACCATCGGGGCCAGCAGGCGCCAGCTCGTGCGCACCGTGGTGTTCGAGGCCGCGGCGATCGGGCTGCTCGCCTCGGTGCTGGGCCTGCTCGCCGGCATCGGCTTCGCGCCGGCCATCAACGCGCTCTTCCACGCGCTGGAGATCGACCTGCCGAACGAGGGCAGCGTGGTGGCCACCCGCACGATCGTGCTGGCCTTCGCGCTCGGCATCGGCCTCACCGTGCTCGCCTCGCTGATCCCGGCGCTGCGCATCACCCGCGTGCCGCCCGTCACCGGCCTGCGCGAGGGCGCGGTGCTGGAGACACCCAAGAGCCACCGGCTGCGCAGCGCCCTGGCGACCGGCCTGACCGCGATCGGGGCGGTGTCGATGCTGCTGGGCGTGTTCGGCGCGCTCAGCCCCGGAGAGCTGTGGATCGGCGTGGGCGCAGCGGCCGTGTTCTTCGGGGTGGCGCTGCTCAGCCCCCGTCTGGTGGGCCCGATGGCCGCTCTGGTGGGACGCCCGCTGGAGCGCTTCCGTGGCGTATCCGGCCGGCTGGCGCGCGAGAACGCCGTCCGCAACCCGGGCCGCACGGCGTCCACCGCGGCAGCGCTGATGATCGGCCTGGCGCTCGTGTCCTTCGTCGCCATCTTCGCCTCTGGGCTCAGCAGCAGTATCACCGCCGCCTTCGACAAGACCGTCAAGGCGGACCTGATACTCACCAACACCGACGGCTTCTCTGACATCTCCGCCGGGGTGACGGGTGCGGTGGCCGACGTCGACGGGGTGGAGGTGGCCTCACCCACCCGCTTCGCCCAGGCCAACACCGCCGGCGACGAGGGCGGCTACCTGACGCTGGTGGACACGGACACGGTGGGGTCGGTGATGACCCTCGACTGGGAGGAGGGCGACGACGCCGTGCTCGCCGGGCTCGGCAAGACGGATGCCGTGATAGACGAGAAGTGGGGCCGCGAGAAGGGGCTCTCGGTAGGCGATGACTTTAAGGCGGAGACCTCCTCGGGGAAGACCCTCAGCTACACGGTGCGCGGAACCTTCGTGGACCGCGCCGACTTCAACGGCGACTACGTGGCCTCCGACGTGACCGCTGCCGCCTACGGTGAGCCCAACAGCCTGCAGCAGGTGCTCCTCTCACTCGAGGACGGAGCCGACACCGGGGCCGTGCGCAAGGACATCGATGCGCTCGTCGCGGACCGCTACCCCACGGTGGAGCCCAAGGACAAGGGGGAGTTCGGGGACTTCATCTCCGGGGAGGTGAACCAGCTGCTCGGGGTGGTCTACGCCCTCCTGGCCCTGGCGGTGATCGTCTCGCTGTTCGGGATCGTGAACACCCTCGCGCTGTCGATCCACGAGCGCACCCGAGAGCTCGGCCTGATCCGGGCGGTGGGGATGTCGCGCCGCCAGGTGCGGCGGATCATCCGCTACGAGGCGGTGATCACGGCGTTGATCGGCGCCGTTCTGGGCTCGGTGCTCGGTGTGCTGTTCGCCCTGATCATGTCCCGCCCCCTGGCCGACGAGGGCTTCGCCCTCTCGATACCTGTCGGCACCCTGATCTTCCTGCTGATCCTCGCCATCGTGGCCGGGGTGATCGCGGCCATAGGCCCGGCGCGCCGCGCGTCGCGGCTCGACGTGCTCGACGCGCTGGCCTACGAGTAGGCGTTCCTCCTAGGGGCGGAAGCTGCCGATCTCCCAGCCGTCTCGCCTGCTCTCGGGTTTCGGCGCGCCGGGCGTGGTCTTGTCGTTGGGCAGCTCGCAAGGCTTGACTTTCCGAATGCGGCGATTCTTCGGTCCCTTGTTGAGCGTCACCACGGCCTTGGACGGCCTCGGCCCGTTGCAGATCCGGATCTCGGTCTGGTAGACGGTGTTGACCTTGGAGCGCGGCAGGGGCTGGCCGTTCTTGCCCGTGCCGGTGCTCCGTCGAAAGTTTCGGGGCACCACACAAGAGCGCTTGACGAACATCCAGACGCCGACCTCGCCGCCGGACGAGAACTTGACCGAGATCAGTGCGTAGTTTCCATCTGCGGTCGTGTAGCGGTATCCGATCGTCTGCGCCGCGGTGGGCTTCACGCTGCCTGACTTGAACACGAGGCGCTCGATGCGACCCTGTACGGGGTCTGAGGGCGTTCCGTCCTCGTAGTTCATGAAGAGCTGGCAGTCTGACGCCGGGGCGTCGCCTAGATCTGGTTCGGGGCCGTTGAGGCGCAAGTAGGCCATGCTCGCCGAGCCCGTCGTATCCCACACCCCGCTCCGGCGGAAGGTGACGCTGCGGAAGGGCGCGTTCACGAAGCCGATCCGCTCGCGGAAGTCCAGTAGCGATTGGCCGCAGGTCCTCTGCGAGGCCTTTGGCGTTCCCCGGAGGCCCGCCTTCTGGACCCAGCCGGTGTGCTTAGCTCCGGTGTCGCGGGTGATCGTGCCGAAGTACCAGCCCTTGCAGTGCTTGCCTGACGACTCGAAGCGGTCCCCTCGCAATCCGTTGGCGATCACGATGTTCCTGGGCGAGATGCGAATGGTGGCGCGGGTGCGCTTGACCGTCACGGGACCGCTGGCCTGGGCCGTTGACGAGCTCCCAGCGTCGTGGCCGCTCCTGCGCTCGAACAGGATCTCTTCGTCGAGGAGCGTGAAGGGCGCCGGGCCGATGAGAGCGCCGGCGGGAGCCGGAGCGGGGCCAGGTTGAGGTTCGGGACCAGGCCCCGGTTCAGGAGCGGGACCAGGCCCCGGCGCGCCCGGCGGTGGCGTCCGCGAGATGCAGGACCGCAGGATGAACCGAGGGGTCCCGGTGGGCCCGTCCACCGAGGCCGCGTAGCCGTCCCCGGTGGTGTAGCGCCAGCCGAGCGCGGTATCCCTGGTCACGGTGCCCGCTTCGGAGCGAAGCTGGCCTGGGCCACCGCCGTAGTTGCCGTGCAGGGTGGCCGACTCGCAGGTCACGTACCACCGCTCGGACGGGCCGCCGCCGGGCACGTGCTCGGAGTCCCCGAGCGGCTCTGACTTCGGGGAGCCGCAGGTGTCGTCGGTGCGCGTGGTGGAGTTGATCTCTGAGATGAGCACCCACCCGCACCGCTCGGCGCCGCCCTTCGCGCGGCCGTAGGCCCAGCCGGTCGAGGTGGTGTGGCCCACCTGGAAGCCCTCTCCTCTGAACAGGGTGCCCTTCGACCACGGAGACCCTTCGGCCGGGCGCACCGCCACGTCGACCGCCGTCACGAACGCGGCTTCGGCGCTTGCCGGCGCGAGTGCAGCGAGAATCAGCAGGGATGGAAGCGCGAGCGCGCGGAGATGATGTCTTGACCCCATGTCAGGCGCTCCCTGCCCCCGAGAGCCGTCGACTAAACCGGACTGCTGCCGTACCGCCGGGCGATGTCCGTGCGTACGTACTCCGAGCCGCGAGCCTCGCGGCGACGGCGTCGTGAGGCGCGGCAGGCACTTCGTGCTCGTGGTGCCGGCCGCAGCGCCGTGCATAGGATGGCTCCGTGGCCGCCCCGGGACGCACCGCCGCCGACCTCGCCGAGCGCCTGCTCGCCGGCGACAAGCGCGCGCTCGCCCGCGCGATCACCCTGGTCGAGAACGACGACCCTGAGGGCTGGGACCTCGTGCGCGAGGTCTACCCGCACACCGGCAGGGCGGCGATGGTGGGCTTCACCGGGCCGCCCGGGGTCGGCAAGTCGACGCTGATCGGGGCGCTTACCGCCCACGCCCGCAAGGCCGACCGCGAGGTGGCCGTGCTGTCGATCGACCCTTCCTCGCCGTTCACGAAGGGCGCCCTACTCGGCGACCGCATCCGCCTGACCGAGCACTTCCTGGACGCGGGGGTGTTCATCCGCTCGATGGCCACCCGCGGCTCGCTGGGCGGGCTGTCGGAGGCGACGCTGCAGGCCGCGCTGCTGATGGACGCGTCGGGCAGGGACGACATCTTCCTCGAGACGGTCGGCATCGGACAGGCTGAGGTGGACATCATCGACCACGCGGACACGGTCGTGCTCGTGCTGATGCCGGGCGCGGGCGACTCGATCCAGGCGCTGAAGGCCGGCGTGATGGAGATCCCCGACGTGATCGTGGTCAACAAGTCCGACCATCCGCTCACCGACACGATGATCCGCGAGATCCGCGGCGTGCTGTCGCTCGGCCCCCAGGAGGGCTGGCAGGTGCCGCTCGTGCGCGCGGAGGCCTCCCGTGGCGAGGGGATCGAGGAGCTCTCGGAGCGGATAGCCGCCCACCGGGCCCACATCGAGGAGGAGGGCACGCTGTCCGAGCGCCGGCGGCGCAACCTGATGAACGAGGTGGTGGCGCTGGCCGCCAACCGGCTGCGCCGCCGACTCGAGGAGTCGATCCGCGAGGACGAGGGCGTGCAGGAGCTGCTCGACGAGGTAGTGGCCCGCCGCCTGGATCCGGCCACGGCTGCGACGAGGCTGCTCGAGCTTCAGCCCTAGAAGAGCCGCAGGCGGACAGGCGCACGGATACCCTTGCCGGGATGAGCACGGCTGTCGAGGCATCCTGGACCGATCATGCGCTGCGCACGCTCGCGACCGCGGGCCATCGCGCCAGCGGCCCGCGCACGCGGGTCCTCGAGGCCATCGCCTCGGATGGCTGCGCGATGACCGCGCACGAGATCTCGGGCCTGCTGCGCGAGCGCGGCGACAGTGTGGGGCTCGCGAGCATCTATCGCGCGCTGGACCTGCTCGACCGCCTCGGCCTCGTGCACCGGGTGGACGTGGGCGAGGGTGTCGCCCGCTATGAGCCGGCGCACCCGAGCGGTGAGCACCACCACCACATCGTCTGTGACAGCTGCGGCACCGTGGAGGCGTTCGAGGACGCCGCGCTTGAACGCGCGATCGGGGGCCTCTCCGAACGGCTCGACTTCGCCATCGCCGCCCACGACGTGACGCTGCACGGCAGATGTCCGGTATGCCGCGCCGCCGCCTGACCTACCGGCGGAATGCGGCTGCCATCGCCCTCGCGTTGGCCAGCTCGGCGTCGATGAGCTCCTCGGCCCCCGAGCCTTCGGGGCCCAGGACGTCGGCGTAGAGGCCGGTTTCCACCTCGACACCGGCCTCGTCGGCGATCTGGCGCTCGAGCTTGGGGTCGACGCCCTGCTCGGTGAAGATCACCGTGACGCCCTCGCGCTCGATCGTGTCGATCAGCTCGCGCACCCGCCGGGCGGACGTCTCTGCCTCGGTGGTCACCGAAGGCAGGACCGTGCCGACGATGTCTATGTCGTAGGCGCGGCCGAAGTAGCCGAACGCGTCGTGGGTCGTCACCAGCTTGCGCCGGGCGGCCGGGACCGATCCCAGCTCGGTGCGTATCTGCCGTGCCATGGCGTCGAGGCGGCGCTTGTAGGTCTCGGCGTTGCGCTCGTAGGTGGCGCGGCCGTCGGGGTCGGCCTCTGCGAGGCCGGCGGCCACGTTGTCCACCATCGCCTTGGCTGCGCCGGGGTCGTGCCAGACATGGGGATCGCCCGGGAACCCCTCTTCGTCGGTGGAGAGCAGGTCGATGCCCTCCGTGGCCGTGACGCGGGGGGCCTCGCCTCCGGCGTTGGCGAGCAGGTCGTCGAGCCACCCGTCCAGGTTGGCGCCGTTCTCCACCACGACGTCGGCGTCGCTGACGGCGTCGGCGTCGTCGGGCGTCGGGTCGTATTCGTGGGGCTCATCGTCGGGGCCGAGGATGCCGGCCACCTCCACACGCCCGCCGCCGACCTGGCGGGCGAAGTCCTGCAGCTGCATCGTCGTCGCGACCACGGCGACCCTCCCGCCGCCTCGACTCGCCACGCCGGAGTCATCCGAGCCGCACCCCACGAGCGCTCCGGTGATGAGCACGAGGCCGACGCCCACCACGCTCGGCCGTAGTGCGCCGGTGAGCCGCACGCCGATGGCGACCGCGGCGAACATCACGGCGACGACGAGCACGATCGCTGCGCCACCGCCGACCTCCACGTACCAGGAGAGGTAGAGGCCGGCGATCGAGGCGGCGACGCCGACCCCGGCGGCGCACGCCGCCATCGGCCAGAAGGTCTTGCAGAGCAGCCGGGCCGTGACCGGCGGCCCGAGGAGAAGCCCCGCGAGCAGGACGTTTCCCACCGCTCGCAGCGCCACCACGACGGCGAGCGCGACGATGCCCAGCAGCAGCACGTCGAGCAGGCGGGTGCGATACCCCATCGCCTGGGCCACCGCGCGGTCGAAGGCGACGAGCACGAGCTCCTTGCCGGCCAGTGCCAGCACGACCGCCGTGAGGGCGCAGGCGGCGGCGGCGAGGGCGAGATCTGTCTCGGTCGTGGCGAGGATCGCACCGAAGAGGACGTCGTCGAGGCTCTGGCGGTAGCCGTCGCTCAGCGCGATCAGTGCGACGCCGGCGCCGAACAGGGACGGCAGCAGGACGCCGATCGCCGTGTCCACGCTGAAGCGGCGATCGTCTCCGATCGCGGACGTGAGCAGCACGGTCACCGCGGCCAGCGCGACCGCTCCCGCGGCGACCGGCAGGCCGACCAGGAACGCGAGCACGACTCCGAGGATCACGGTATGGGCGATCGCCTCACCGAGGAACGCCAGCCCGCGGACGAGCACGAAGCACCCCAGTACTCCGCACAGACCACCGACGAGCATGGCCTCGAAGAACGCGCGGCGCATCAGCCCCGACGTCCACGGGTCTGCCAGCCAGTCGAGCATCAGGCCAGGCCTCCCGGCCGCATCGGCGGGTGATGATGCGCTCCTTCGTCGATCAGGGCCGCCCGGCCGTCGAGCAGGACCACCTCGGTCTCGTAGGCGCGACCGAGGACCTCGGAGCGCAGCACCTCTTCGGCCGTCCCATCGGCTACGAGCGTGCGGTTGAGCAGCAGCAGCCGGTCGCACTCTCGGGCCGCCTGGGCGAGGTCGTGGGTGGTCATCACCACCGTCCTGCCCTGCGCGCGCTGGGCGCCGATCACGCCGAGGATCGTCTGCTGGGAAGGCGCGTCGATCCCTGTCAACGGCTCGTCGAGAAGCAGTACGTCGCCTTCCTGGGCGAGCGCGCGGGCCATCAGCACGCGCTGGCGCTGCCCGCCCGAGAGTGACCCGAAGGGGCTCCGGGCGCGGTCGGCGAGGCCGACCTCGGCAAGCAACTCGCCTGCCAGGCGGCGATCGCTGCGGCCTGGGCGCCGGCGCCAGCCGAGGAGCGGATAGCGGCCCATCAGGACCACCCCCAGCGCGTCGACGGGGAAGGCCTCGGACACGCTGGTCAGCTGGGGCACGTACGCCGCCCGGCCGTGGAGCGCCACCCTGCCGATCGCCGGTATCGCGCCGAGCAGCGCGCGCAGCAGCGTGGTCTTGCCCGCCCCGTTTGGACCCAGCACGCCCGCGAAGGTGCCCCCCGTCAACTCGAAGCTGACCCCCTCGAGCGCCGGCCGGTCGCCGTAGGACACCGACATACGCTCCACCTCTAGGGTGGTCGGGGGGTCGACACGGCGCCCCGTCGGCTGCGCGCTCGGGCTCAAGCGGCCACCGTCCGGCGCGCCCATCCAGACCGTGCGGCGCTGACCGCGGCGGCGAGCGCGAACCCAACGCCCCCGAGAGCCGCGATGCTCGCCCCTGGCGCAACGTCGAGCTCGCGCGCCGCCGCCAGCCCGATCACCACCTCCGCGGCGCACAGGGCGACGGCGCAGACGCTCAAGGTGGCGAGCCGCTCGCACAGCAGGCGCGCCGTGGCCGCCGGGATCACCAGCAGACCGGAGACCATCAGGCTTCCGACGGCCGGCAGGGCGGTGACCACGGTGAACCCGAGCAGCGTGAGCAGGAGTACGTCGGTGCGCTGAGGGCGAGCGCCTGCCGGTGCGGCCCAGGCGCGGTCGAAGGTCGACGCCGAAAGACGCGCCCACAGCAGGGGCAGGGCGGCCAACGTGAGCGCCGCGACGACCGCGCAGCGCACGATGTCGGTGTCCGAGATGCCGAGCAGCGATCCGAACAGCACCGTCTCGACCGGGGTCGAGACCCGCGCCACAGTGGTCAGGAGCACGGCTCCGGTGGCCATCGCCGCCGCGAGCGCCAGGCCCGTGACCGCTCCGCCGCGCACGCGGTGATCGTTCTCGACGCTCGAGACGGCAGCGCCGAATGCGCCGGCTGCAAGGAGCGATCCGGCGAAGGGGCCGATGGCCGGGACGCCGAGCCCGATCACCACGCCGGGGAACGTCGCGACCCCGACCGCATGCGAGAAGAAGGCGAGGCCGCGCAGCACCACCCACACTCCCAGCAGCCCACAGGGCACTGCGATCAGCAGGCCGGCGAAGAGCGCGCTCTGCATGTAGGGAACGTCGAATGGCGCGAACACCTGGCCGCCACCATACTTGAGAACGGTTCCCAGTCTCTGTAGCGGAGGCGCTTCAGGCGGCGACGCAGCGCGCGAGCTCGTCGCCCCAGCGTGCGCTGTCGAGATCGCGGCCGATGATCACGATCCGGCTCGTACGCCGCTCGCCGGGCTCCCAGTCGCGGCCGACCGTCGACTCGACGTAGGTGTGCACGCCGTGCACGATCTGCCGGTGCGGCTCACCCGCCAGCGCGAGGATCGCCTTGATGCGAAAGACATCGGGCGCGTTGAGCATCAGCAGACCGCCCAGCCAGCCATCGAAGCGCGCCGCGTCGAGCTCTCCCTCGAGCTCGAGGGAGAAGATCTGCACGTCGAGGTGATCGTGGTCGTGGTGGTGATCGTGGCCGCCGTCGGCTTCGAAGGCGGCGAGCGGGAAGCGGTCGAGCAGCAGCTCGGGGTCGAGCGTCCCGCGCGGGGCGACGACGACCTGTGCGTCCGGGTTGAGTGCGCCTACACGCGCACGCAGGCTCTCGACGGCGCCGTCCTCGGCGAGGTCGATCTTGCTCACCACGACGTGCGTCGCGAGCTGCACCTGCCGGCGCGCCTCTGGGCTGTGATGGCGGTCGAGCTGATCGAGCGCATGCACGGCATCGACTACGGCCACCAGCGTGTCCAGGCGCAGCACGTGCGTGATGTTCGCGAGCGCCTCGACGACCGGACCGGGATCGGCAAGGCCGCTGGTCTCGACGATGATGCGGTCCAGCCGTCCCGCCGCGCGATGCAGGCGGGTGATCGCCTCGAGCAACTCGCCCTGGCTCGTGCAGCAGACGCAGCCGTCGGCGATCTCGACGACGTCGTCGGCGACATCGCCGAGCAGCTCCCCGTCGAGCCCGATCTCGCCGGCCTCGTTTACCACGACGCCGATCCGCTCGCCCCCCGAGCGCGCTGCCACGAGGCCGTTGACGAGCGAGGTCTTTCCCGCGCCGAGGAAGCCCGTGATAACGGTGATCGGGATCGGTCCGTCCGGGGCTAGCGACTGTTCTTCCACGGCGTCACTATGGCAGCGGATGTCCGCGGACGGCGGTTCGGGGCCCTCACGCGGTCTACCTGCGCAGCTCGTTCGTCACCGGGGCGGTGCCAAGCCTGGCCCACGAGTCCGTGTGAGTGAGATCAGCCGCGGGCGCCCGCCACCGGCGGCGCGGTCGGATCGGCCGCCTCGCCGCCCGACTGCTCCCGGGCCAGGTAGTGCTCGACCGCTTCGGGGTTCTCAGCGGAGCGGGTGACCACGGCGAGCAGGTCGGACATGGTGGCCACCTCCTCCGTCTGCTCCTTGAGGAACCACTGCATGAAGCCCTCGCTCTGAAAGTCGTTCTCCTCGCGGGCCACCAGGGTCAGGCCGCTGATCTGGTCGGTCACGCGCTTCTCCTGCTCGAGCGCTACCCGCACCGGCGTCACGAGGTCCTCGAACGTGGTCACCGGATCCGCCACGCCGGAGATCACCGGGTCCGCGCCGGCGTCCATCAGGTACTGCACCATCATCATCGCGTGGTCTCGCTCCTCGAGCGCCTGCGCGTAGAAGAACGCCGCCAGCCGGGGGAGAGTGCGGGCGTCGTAGAACACCGCTGCGGCCACGTACTGCTGCGAGGCTGCGAACTCGTTCGCCACCTGTTCGTTCAGGCGCTCGACGAATCGGCTGGCCGCCACGTTGCTCTCCTCTGGTTTCGGGGACTCAGGACTTGCCCTTCTTGAACCGCTTCGGGCAACGCTTGCACCGCGACCGCGACTTGCAGCACTTCTTCTTGGGCTTGAGATCCTTCGCCACGCTAGCTCCCAGCTGTCCCCGCGTCTATTTAGGCGACCCTAACACGCCGAGCCGATCGATGTTAGGGTACCCTAACTCGACGGGAAGGGCGGCGGGACCTTGCAGCTTAAGCGGTGTGTGATCCTGATTGTGGCGGCGGCGCTCGGGGGCGGCGCGTCGGTGGTCGCGGCCTCGTGCGGCGGCGATGACCGGGGCGACGTGGAGGTCGAGGGCTCGACGACGGGCGGCGAGACCTCGACCACGGGGGCTGAGACCTCGACCACGGGCGGCGAGACCTCGACCACGAAGACCACCCCCTAGCCGCGACGGTGAACACGTCCGCCACCGATCCGGCTCGATGAGCGCCGAGCGCGCCCGGGCGGCCGGCGCCTTCGAGGTGTGGGCCGCCCGCGCCTGGAACGTGTTCAACGAGGGCAGGCCGTTCTCGATCGTCTACCCGGCGATGGTGCTGCTCTGCGCGGCGCCGCTGGGGCTCGCGCCCGAGGGCTCGCTGGGCCTGGCGCTGCTCGGCGGCATCGGCCTGGCCCTCGTGCTCAGCCGCTTCTCCTTCCCGCTGCGCGGCCGCGCCCTGCTGTGGCTGGCGGCCGCGGCCTCGGCGCCCCTGCTGGAGCCGTGGCGGGTGCCGGGGCTGCTGCTCGGCGCCTTCGCCGGCTATGTCTTTTTCACAGTCTTCTTCTGGGGCAGCCTCTACTACCACCTGCGCACCGGCGCGCCGTGGACCAACTTCCGCCGCTTCTGGCGCCTAGTCGCCACCAACTCCGATCCCACCAGCGGCAACGCGCTGGAGCAGCTGCCCAAGCTCGTGATGACCCTCGGCGCCGCGGCTCTGCTCGCCGAGCAGCCGACGGCCGGCAGCGCCGCCCGGATCGCCGCTGCAGCGCTGCTGGTGGCGGCTCTCGGCACGCTGGCGTGGAGGCGCTTCGCCGCCACCCGCCTGCCGGCCTATCCGCCGCGCGAGCCCCAGCCGTCGAAGCCCGCTGCGCCGATTGCGCGGCGCGTCTACGTGATCGTGGTCGACGGCGCCAACCGCGGACGGCTGTGGCAGGCGGACACCCCGACGATGGACCGCCTGGCCCGCGAGGGCACCGAGTACCTCGCGGTGGAGCCCGCCTACCCCGCCCGGACGGTGGTCTGCTTCTCGTCGATGCTCACCGGCGCGACCCCGGCCGAGCACGGCATGCGATCGAACTTCGCGCCCCGGCTCGGCGTCCGCAAAGAGTCTGTGTTCGAGGTGCTCGAACGCAGGGGAAAGACCGGCCGCCTGGTCGGTATCGCCCACCTGCTCGACCCCTTCGGAGAGCGCGTGGTCCGGGCCGTAACCTCGGTGCAGCCCACCTCGCAGATCGACCACTCGCTGACCGCGACGGCCCGCCGCGTGGTCGACGAGGAGGACCCCGACCTGCTGGTGCTCCAGCTCCTGGCCGCCGACCAGCTCGGGCATGTGCGCGGAACGCGCAACGCCGAGTACATCGAGCAGCTCGAGGAGACCGACCGCCGCATCGGCGACTTCCTCGCCTTCCTCGAGGAGCGCGACCGCCTCCGCGACGCCACGGTGATCCTGATGGCCGACCACGGACAGGGGAGAGGAATCGGCGGCCACGGCCACATGGACTGGGGGGAGTCGCCGGTGCCCTTCGTGGTGTGGGGCGAGGGCGCGCTGCCCGGCGCCACCAGCTCTGCGCCCCGCTCGGTGGCGGAGCTGGCGCTCACGATCTCGCGGCTGCTCGGCACCGAGGCCCCGGCCGCGGCGCGCGGACGCCCGCTCGTGCCATCGGAGGATTCGGAGGTGCGCCGTCGCGTCGGCGACCCGGGCCGCTGCCTGGCGGTCGTGGTGGCGCGCAACGAGGAGCCGCGACTGGGCGCCGTGCTCGCCGCGCTGCCCGGCGAGGCCTGCGGCATGCCGGTCGATGTCCTGGTGGTCGACGACGGCTCCGAGGACGCCACCGTCCGCGTCGCCCGCGCCGCCGGGGCGCGGGTGGTGTCGCACACGCGATGCCGCGGGCTGGGCGCCGCGCTGCGCACGGGCCTCGAGCACGCCCGCGACGAAGGCTACGCCGGGGCGGTCTACCTGGACGGCGACGGGGAGTACCACGCCTCCGAGCTGGCGGCGGTGCTCGATCCCGTTGCCCGCGGCCGCGCCGATTACGTGCTCGGATCGCGCTTCCTGGGCCGCCGCGAGGGCATGGCCTGGCACCGCAAGATCGCCAACCGCGCCACCACGTCCCTCCTGGCCTCGCTGATGGGCGCCACGGTGCTCACCGACGGCCAGACCGGCTATCGGGCCTTCTCGCGCGTGGCACTCGAGGTCGCGGAGATCCGCCACGACTACAACTACGCCCAGGTGCTCACCATGTCGCTGTGGGGAGCGGGCATCGAGCCGGTCGAGGTCCCGATCTCCTACACGCGGCGGGCGGGCGGGCGGTCGTTCGTGCGCTACTCCGAGTACTTCAGGCGCGTGGCGCCGGCGCTCTGGCGCCAGTGGCGCGCCTCGAAGGCCGCCAGGGCGGCCAGCCCGCAGCCGATGGCGGCGGAGAGCACGTACGGCCACGCGGAGTCGTCGAAGAACGGCAGCACCCCGGTGAGCGGGCCGAACGGGGCGTCGGGGCGCGGCGTCACGAGCCCCCCGCCGCCCAGCGCCACGTCGAGGTAGAGCCACACCGAGGCGAGGAGCGTCAGCGCCGCCAGCGCGGTGCCGGTGCGCGGCAGGTGGCGCAGGCCCCAGGCCATCAAGGGCACGGCCAGTGCGAGGCCGGCCAGCAGGTGGCGGGGCGGAAACCAGAAGCCGAACATGGTGGGAGCGAGGAACACGGCGACGAGCATCTGAGCTCCCAGCGCGGCGGCGCACATCGCGGCGGCGCGCTCCGTCGAGCGCAGCTCGGGCAGGGCGCGCGAGAGCAGGTCGCGTCGTGAGCGATACAGCAGCCACACCCCGAGGAGCACCAGCGCGAACACCGGGGCCCAGCGCAACAGCCCGTACTCGCGGTCGATGAGCAGGGCCACCAGGCGGTACGAGCGTTCGAGGTAGCCGAGCGGGAAGGCGGCGTCGGTGGCGGTCTCGCCGGGCAGGTCCGCCGCGTAGGGGGTGGGTCCGCCGTAGAGGGACTCGTTCACCGCCACGTACAGGGCGACGCTGAAGAGCGCCACCTCGACCGAGCCAAGCGCGAGCGTGCGCCGCCGCGCCCGCAGCAGCGATCGCGCGGCGTAGATCCCGATCACGATCCCGGCCGGCACGAACTTCGCGCCCAGCCAGGGGAGGGCGCCGAGCAGCGCGAAGCAGAGGAACGCCCGGCGGCGCGACACCGCGTCCTCGAGCCTGAGCGCGAGCAGGGCGGCGCCCGCCAGCGCCGCCGCGGCCGTCAGCTCGGGGTACACGGCGCCGCCGTAGGCAACCAGCGGCGGCGACAGCCCGGCGGCCAGGGTCGCCCCGATCGCCCACGGGTCGGGCACCACGCGCAACGCCAGCCGGTAGGCCAGCGCCATCGCCAGCGCCGCTAGCGCCGCAAGGAAGATCTCCACCCCCTTCGCGCCCGCCAGCGCGTAGGCGGGGGCGATCAGCAGCGGGAAGCCGGCGCCGTGGGGCTCGTGCAGGCGGCCCTCGGTCTCCATCCCATGGCGGTCGAGGTCGTAGGGGTAGAAGTCCGCGTACGAGCGCTCGGCGTACTCGTCCTTCACGTCGAGGCTGGCGTCCTCGACCAGCGACTCCGCGGCCAGCAGGTAGTGGGGCTCGTCACCGCCGTACTCGGCGTCGCCGAAGGCGTCGAGGCCGAGCGTGGCGGCGTAGACGCCGAAGAGCAGGACGAAGAGCGCAGCCGCCCGCCGGGAAGCCGAGCCGGGCATGGCGCCCTCAGTCGGGGGGATGCCAGGCGAACACGCGCGAGCCGCGCTTGCAGAAGCCGCCGGTGCGGAATCGACTGCCCGACGAGCAGCGCCAACCGCGCAGGCGCTTGTGGCGGTGCACGTGACGCACCTTCCTCCGCGCGCTCCTGCAGCTGATGCGCCTGTGGAACAGCACGAAGGTGCGCCCGCCGTAGGAGACCGTGCGGCACCTCGAAGCGCCGGGCGACGAGCGCCTGTTGGTCCCGATCGCCTCGAGCGCACGCGGGAACTTGCGCAGGTCGCCGCGGCTGCCTCCGGCGCCGCAGGAGAACAGGCGGGGAAGATCGCCATGGGCCAGGCCGCATCTCCATTTGCCGAGCGTGCGCCCGCGACTGTCGTATGCCTTGGCCACCCGGCGCGCGGTCCTGCAGCTTACGCGCCGGATCGCGATCACCCGCGCGTACTCATAGATCGACGTGCTCGAGACCAGGCCGCATGAGCGCCGCTCGACGGCGGTGGCGTGGGCCCGGGCGGCGGGGGCGAGGGCGCCGGCAGCGAGGCAGAGCAGGGCGACGGCGAGAGGGAGACGACTGGTTCTCATTCGCGCAAGGGTGCCCGGCGACGCTGCCGTCGTCAAGGGCGAAGAGCGACTTCGAGTCGCTCGGGAGGGAGAACCCTTCCTTTCAGGCCCCCAGCGCCCGCGCGATCACCATCTGCTGCACCTCGTCGGTGCCCTCGCCGATGGTGAGGATCTTCGCGTCGCGGTAGAAGCGGCACACCGGGTACTCCTCGATGTAGCCGTAGCCGCCGTGAATCTGCACCGCCTCCTCGGCCGCGCGCACCGCGAGCCGGCCGGTCTTGAGCTTGGCCTGGGCGGCGGTCAGCGAGAAGTTCCGACCCTCGTCCTTCTCCTTTGCCGCCTTGTAGGTGAGCAGGCGGGCGGCTGCGATCTCGGTGGAGATGTCGGCCAGCTTGGCCTGGATCGCCTGGAACTTGGAGATCGACTTGCCGAAGGCCTGGCGCTCGCGCGCGTAGGCCAGCGCCTCGTCGAGCGCGCCCTGCGCCAGGCCGACGCCCATCGCGCTGACGCTGATCCGGCCGCCGTCGAGGGTCTGCATGAACTGCTTGAACCCCATCCCGCGCGGGCCCAGCAGGTTCTCCTCCGGCACGCGGGCGCCGTCAAAGGAAAGCGGCCGCGTGTCGGAGGCGTTCCAGCCCATCTTGCGGTAGGCCTGCCCTACCGCATAGCCCGGGGTGCCGTTCGGGACGATGATGTTCGAGATCTCGCCCTCCCCGGTGCGCGCGGTGATGGCCACGAAGCCCGAGATGTCGGTGCCGGAGTTGGTGATGAACTGCTTGGCGCCGTCGATCACCCACTCGCCGTCCTCCAGGCGCGCCCGCGTGCGCACGTTGGCGGCGTCAGAGCCGGCCTCGGGCTCTGTGAGCCCGAACGCGCCGAGCGTCTCGCCGGCGCACAGCCCTGGCATCCACTCCGCCTTCTGCGACTCGTCGCCGAACGCGTAGATCGGCCAGGTGCCGAGGCTGGTGTGCGCGGCCAGGGTGATCCCCACGCTCGAGTCGACGCGCGCCAGCTCCTCCACGACCAGCGCGTAGGAGAGGGTGTCCGCGCCGCCGCCGCCGTAGGACTCGGGGTAGGGGATGCCCATCAGTCCGAGCTCGCCCATCTGCTTCACCAGCTCGTAGGGGAAGCGCTTCTCGCGGTCGAGCTCCTCCGCCACCGGCCTGACCTCGCCCTGGGCGAAGTCGCGCGCCAGGCGCTGGATGGCGGCCTGCTCGTCGCTGAGGTCGAAGTCCACGGCGAGCAGACTACGCAGGGGGCGAGAGCGCCCTGCGGCGGGCCTCTTCAAATGCATGGGAACCCCGAATCCGGAGGGCTACGATGGGTGCGGTGCCTCTAGCGCAGCAGATGAGAGCCGACGAGTTCCTGGCCCTGCCGCTCGCCCAGCGCGGCTGGCCGGCGGATCTCATCGACGGTGAGATCGTCGTGAACGACCCGGCCGCGCTCCACGGTCACGTCCAGGGAAACCTCTTTTTGACACTAGGTAACTGGACTCGGGCCGAGCCGGGCCGGGGAACCGCCGTCTTCCCTCGCGACGTCGCGATCGACGAGCACAACGTGTTCAAGCCGGACGTGCTCTGGTACGCGGACGGCCGGCTTCCGGATCCGCTCTCCCCGCCGCCCTACGCCATGCCCGATCTGGCGGTCGAGGTGCGTTCCCCGTCGACTTGGCGCTATGACGTCGGGGCCAAGAAGGCCGGCTATGAGCGCCGGGGCCTGCCGGAGCTGTGGCTGGTGGACACGGTCGCGCGCTCACTGCTCGTGTTTCGCCGCTCGCGGGTGGGGGTCGAGCAGTTCGACGTCGCGCTGGAGATCGAGGACGGCGCATACGTCGAAACGCCCCTGCTCACGGGGTTCTCGCTGCGCGTTCGCGACTTGTTCCACATCGGCTAG
>JAUJOQ010000005.1:4971-8086 GCA_030447725.1 Thermoleophilaceae bacterium | reverse complement strand
TAGCCGGTCGAATCGGAGATGGACCGCCGAACCTTCCTCTGGACGCTCACCGCCTTCTTCGGTGCCACGGTCGTGTTCGGCCTGATCCGCACCGCCACCGAAGACGAGGGGACTGCCACGTCGATCGGTCTGCAACTCGTGGCCCTCGCCCTGATCGTCGCGGCGATCGTGATCGTGCAGCGACGGCAGCGGTAGGGCGGCGGCAGGCGCCCGGCTGGCCGACGGCGCCCGCGCGCACGGGCTCACCGTCATGGCGCCGGCCTGACCGCAACCGCACTTCCTCGAGCAGTCGCCTCTCGACGGTGCGATCAGATCCGCTCGGCCAGCGAAGCGTCGATCGCCGGCTCGAACTGGGCG
Organism: Thermoleophilaceae bacterium; assembly: GCA_030447725.1. Lineage (GTDB taxonomy): Bacteria > Actinomycetota > Thermoleophilia > Solirubrobacterales > Thermoleophilaceae > JAAYBF01. The sequence goes on along the minus strand of JAUJOQ010000005.1, from coordinate 7,729 downwards.
CGCAGGGCGCCGGCCATGGCGTGCTCGCTCGCGATGATCGCCTCCACGGCGGTCACGGTGTCCTCGTCACCGACACGGGCGGCGACGCGCTTGAGCTGCTCGTGGGAGCCGATCTCGATGTGCTCGAAGGCGAAGCCGAAGCCCGCCAGCTTGGGCGGCGTGTCGGGCTGAGCCGCGAAGAAGCCGGCGATTTCCAGCCCGCCCAGGCGAAGGGCGGCGGCCTTGATCCTCGACGGACGCGCCCCGTGGGCCTCCAGGCGTGCCTCCACGACGGTCTGGTGTCCGCGCGTCTCCTTCAGGTGCTCCGAGAACACCTCGGCCAGCCCCGACTCGCCGGCGATCGCCGGCGCCTGCTCCATCAGCTGGATCCCCTGCCCCTCGATCGCGTGCGCGTCGGCCAGGTACTTCACGAGCTGCTCGTCGAGATCGTCGGGATCGATCTCGCGCAGCGACGCCTCCACCGAGCGGTCGAAGCTGGCCGCCAGGCGCTGGGCCATCGCGCTCTCCTCATCCCTGATCGAGCGGGCCATGTCAGCGGTCTCCTCGTCTCCGGCGCGGTCGGCGACCAGTGCCAGGAGGTCGTAGGTCGCCAGCTCCATGTGCTCGTACGAATAGGCATGGGCCGTGAGCTTTCCCGGCGTGTCGGGATTGGCGCGCGCGAAGAGGATCATGGCCGCGCCGCCGGCGCGGGCGACCAGATCCTTCAGCTTCGAGGGATCTGCCTGGCGCGCCTCGAGGCGCTCGCGCACGCGCCGCTCGTGCTCCTGAGTCTCGGCGTAGTGCTCGCTGTAGACGCGCCCGAGTTGCTCGTCCTTCGCGATCTTCGGCGCGGTGCGCAGCTGCTGGAGCGCCTGCTCCTCGATCGAGTGCGCGTCGGTCAGGTACTTGGTGAGCTGTCCGTCGATGGAGTCGGGCATGGCGGAGCGTTACCCGATCCGGAGTGGGCAAAAAACGCGCGGCTGCTAGCCCGCGGCGGCCTGGAAACGGTCGAAGCGAACGGCGAGTCGGTCGGGGTCCGGGTGCTCCGCCGGTCGGCGGGGCGTGAGGATGCTCGCGCCATGGAAGCCCTGGAGCCCGGTCGTGAGCATCGGCCCGTCCACCTCCTCGAGCAGCCGTCTGTCGATGTGCACTACTCCTTCGGGATCGATCCCCATCAGATTGCGGTCGTACGCCAGGTGGTGGATCGCACACAGCGCCAGCCCGTTGACCACGCCGGCGATCCCCTGCTCGTGCGTGTCTTCGAGGATGTGGGCCGCCTGCACGAGGGCTGCCTCACGTAGGGAGCAGATGGCGCAGCGGCTGCGATAGGCGCAGGACGTCGAGGCGGAACCGGTGTTGGTGCAGCCGCTGGCGCACTTCGCGCATCGCGTAGGCCCGGTGATCGGGCGCGCTCTGCAGACCCTGGTCCTGAAGGTCTGCGACCGGCAGTCCGACCTCGAGCGTCACCACCCTCGCCGCGGGATCGTCGCCCGTCACAAACACCGGTTGGAGCACCATGTACTGCCCGGGCGTCAGGCCGTGGAAGTAGTGAGGGCAATTTCAGGTACCTAATCGAGAAATCCTTAGGCGATGCCTTGGACGGCGGCAAGAACTGGCCCGAGGGGCGCTGCGACGAGCGGTACCTGCTCGGTGTGGGCCGCCCGCAGCGCGCGGTTGTCCGGCTGATCGATCGATCCGCTGCGGTAGTGGTAGATGATCGTCCGGGTCGTAGCGTCCAGCTCGTCGTCGTAGGGGCGGGTCTTGCCGGGCGCGATCGGCGCCGTCGTGAGGGTCAGCGCGGCCGGCCCGCGCTGCCTGGCGGACCGGTAGATCCCGCGCTGGAAGGAGCCGAAGCTGGCCCGCTGTTCCTCGAAGATGAAGCCGGCGCGCAGCTCACGCAGGGGCACGATGTCGTCGTGGCGCTACGAGAGCCGGCGAGCCGCCTCGTTGGCGGCCACGCGGAGGGCGTGGTCGGGGTCGGGCATGAGTGTCGGCCAGCTTCTCGCCGCTGGGTTGGCAACGCAAGTGGATGGGGGCGAGTTTGTGCCGCCCAACCCTTCGAACAGTGTGAGAGGGCCCGACGGAAGGGAGTACGATGACCGCCGTGCCGGTAGCCGAGCGCATGACCGCCAGGCAGTTTCTGGCGCTGCCCGCGCCGGAGTACTTCCAGCGCCGGCAGCTCGTGGACGGTGAGCTGGTGGTGCACGAGCCGAGGCCGCTGCATCAGCGCGTATTGATGGACCTGGCGTTCGCGCTCGAGACCTGGACGAGGGCACACCCCGGGCTGGGCGAGACGACGCTGCCCCTCGACGTACAGCTCGACGACCGCAACGTCTATGTCCCGGACGTTCTTTTCTACTCCGGCGACCGTGGGCCGGGACGCTCCGAGATCCTGCCCTCCCCGATGCCTGACCTCGCGGTGGAAGTGCGTTCGCCCTCCACCTGGCGCTATGACATCGGCGCGAAGAAGTCCGCCTACGAGCGCCACGGACTCCGGGAGCTGTGGCTCGTGGACACCGCTGCGGACGAGGTGCTGATATTCCGCCGGTCTGCAGCGGGCGTGGCCGTCTTTGACATCGCAGTCGAGCTCGACCGCGAGCAGCAGCTCACCTCACCGCTCCTGCCGGGATTCTCGCTGGCGCTGGCGGAGCTGTTCCCGCAGCGCTAGAGACAGGCCGGCGGGGGCGAGTCTCGCCCGGCCGCGCCCTTGATACAGGGTGGGAGCCCCGACGAAGGAGGTCTACGATGAGCGCCGTGACCGTTGCCCAGCGCATGACCG
>JAUJOQ010000005.1:0-4871 GCA_030447725.1 Thermoleophilaceae bacterium | reverse complement strand
CGGGAACTACGGACCGATTGGAGCGGCGCGCTCGCCGTGCGGGCACGGCGCCGCGGACCCTGGCTCAGCGCTACGTCGAAGAGGGGATGCGCCATGACGACCATCCGCTGATCCACTTCGTCGATGGTCCAAGCGGCCGGCGTGCGGCCCTCCTTGGGACGGGGCTGGACGTGTGGGAGGTAATTGCCACTGTGCGCGACAACGGCAACGATCTCTCCGAAGCGGCCGAATACCTGGGAGTCCCGCTCGGCCTTGTCGAGGCGGCGACCTATTACGGCGACTACCGCGAAGAGATCGACGCGGAGATCGCGCTCAACCATGAGGAATGGCAGCGCGGCTACGAGGCGTTCGAGGCTGGGCAGCGGGCGCTTGGATCGTGAAGGCGCTGCTCGATGAGCAGCTTCAACCTCTGCGGTGAAGATCCTGGCCGATGGCGTGGAGCGGATCATGCGAGACAACCCGGCCGGGCTGGCAGACAGCGAGCGCTGGGTGGCACCGTCGGCGTAGCTGCCCTCAGCCCGGAGCGCACGCGGCCACGCACAGCGACGGGTAGCCGAGCGCCGTAAAGCGCGCCCTCTCCAGGCTGAACCCAGCGTCGATCAGGTCGGGGCGCGGGTCGAGCGGCTGCAGGCTCCCGAGCCGCTCCGGGGCGAGGCGGGCCAGCGTCTCCAGGGCCGCCCCCAGCGGACGCAACCGGCGCCGCTCGGGCACGTAGACCGTGACCGTGACCACGCGCGCGCCCGGACGCAGAACGCGCCTCAGCTCGGCGAGCGCAGCCCGCCGGGCGCCAGGCTCGAGCACGTGCAGCAGGTAGCTCGCGATCGCCACGTCGACGCTGCGGTCCTCGGCGGGCAGGTCCCTGGCGTCGGCCCTCTGCACCAGCCACCCCGCGGGCAGTGGCGGCACGCGGTCGACCATGCGCGCCGACGCGTCGACTCCGATCGCCGTCCGGGGGCGTAGGGGCCGAGCCGCGAGCGCTCGCAGCACGGCACCGGTGCCGGTCCCGGCGTCCAGGAGCACGTCGTCCGGTCCCGCCTGCGCCAGGTCGAGAGCCGCCTCGACGGCGCGGCGCTCGAGGAAGAGCTGACGGTCATAGACGCCGGCCTGCACGTCCCAGTCGGCCATCTCGTCGAGGCTACCCGCAGGCGGCCGTGCTTCGTCAATAGGATTGCGTCCGTGTTGAGCGAGGTCCAGCGCGCGACCCTCGAGACGCTCTGCGACACCTTCGTACCGCCCGTCGAGTCCGACACCGGCGACCCCGTCGAGAAGGCATTCCTCGCCCGCACCGCCGGAGACATGCGGATCGCCGCGCAGATCGAGGCGATGCTCGCCGACGCTCTCACCCCCGAGGAGGTCGCACACCTCGGCGGCCTGCTCGACGCTCTCGCCGAGCAGGGCCTGGCCGCCGGCGTGCCCGTCGAGGCCTGCACCCAGATCGTGCTCGGCGTGCGCGCCGCGTCGCCTGAGGCAAAGCAGGGCCTCACCCAGCTCAAGGGGCTGACGCTGCTGCTCTTCTACGGGCTGCCCGACGAGAGCACCGGCCTCAATCCCAACTGGGAGGCGCTGGGGTATCCGGGGCCGATCTCGGCGGCCCCCTCGCCCGAGCAGGCGCCGAAGACGATCGCGCTCACCGAGGTCAGCGGCGAGCACGTCACCCTGGAGTGCGACGTGTGCGTGGTCGGCTCGGGCGCGGGCGGCAGCGTGATCGCCGCCGAGGCCGCGCGCGCGGGGCGGTCGGTGCTGGTGCTCGAGGCCGGCCAGTACCGCAGCGAGGCCGACTTCAACCAGCTCGAGCTGCAGGGGTATTCGGAGCTTTACTACGGCGGAGGCCTGGCCACGTCCGAGGACGGCTCGATCTCCGTCCTCGCCGGCCAGACGCTCGGCGGCGGCACCGTCGTCAACTACATGAACTGCATCCCGACTCCGGAGCGGATCACGAAGGAGTGGACTTCGCACGGGATCGTCGGCCTCGGCGACCACGCCGCGTACTGCCGCGAGCACGTCGACGTGGTGATGCAGCGCCTGAACGCCAACACCGAGGCCACGACCCAGAACGCCACCCACCGCAAGCTGATGGCCGCGCTCGACGAGCTGGGCCACGAGCACCGGCCGATCGTGCGCAACGCGACGCCCGACGACCGCGCCGAGAACTGCGGCTACTGCGCGATGGGCTGCCAGCACGGCTGCAAGCTGTCGGCGATGAAGACGTGGCTGCAGGACGCGTCGGACTCCGGGGCGCGGGCGGTGGTCGGCTGCCACGCGGAGAAGATCCTCGTCTCCGATGGCCAGGCGACGGGCGTGCAGGCCGGCGTCACGCACGCCGACGGCTCGATCACCGGGCTGACCGTCGAAGCTCCGAACGTGGTGGTCGCCTGCGGGGCGATCGAGTCACCGGCGCTGCTGCTGCGCTCGGGCATCGGCGGCCCGGCCGTGGGCAAGCACCTGCGCCTGCACCCCGCGTATGTGGTGATGGGCGTCTACGACGAGCCGATCGAGGGCTGGAGCGGCCAGATCCAGTCGCTGGTCTCCGACGTCTTCGAGGACCTCGAGGGCGAGTACGGCTTCCTGATCGAGGCGACCGGCATGTTCCCGGGCCTGATCGGCGCGATCTTCCCGTGGAGCGACGGAACGACGCACAAGGCGCTGATGCAGAGCTTTCGCTGGCAGGCGCCGTTCATCACCGTGGCGCGCGACCACGGCTCGGGCGAGGTGGTGCTCGACGACCTCGGCCGCGCGGTGATGCGCTGGGGGCTCGGCGACGAGGTCGACCGCCGCCTCGCGCAGCGCGCCAACGTGGAGCTGTGCCGGCTGCACCGGGCCGCCGGGGCGGTGGAGGTGTTCACGGCGCACGCGCAGGAGCTGCGCTGGCGCTCAGGCGAGGACTTCGACTCGTTCCTGGAGCGCGTGGACGCGGCGTCGTATGACCCCAACGACGTGGCCTGCTTCACCGCCCACCAGATGGGCTCGTGCCGGATGGGCTCGGACCCGTCGACGTCGGTGGCCGACGGGCGCGGCGAGCTGCACGACGTCCGCGGGGTGTGGATCGGCGACGGCAGCGCCTTTCCGACCGCGCCCGGCGTGAACCCGATGATCTCGATCATGGCGCTGGCGCACCGGACGGCGGGGGAGCTGCTCGACCCAGCATAGACAAGGTTAAACGATAGCCTTGACTATGTGGCGAGGCTGATCAAGCTTACCTGGCCGCCGAACCCCTCCTCGGGTCTGTCGCGCAGCGCGCGCCGCGGCTGCGACTACGAGGCGTACTTACCCGACCCCTTGGCCGGCCGGAAGATCTCTTTGAGCGGCGAAACCGCCGGCGACGTCGCCGACGCCGAGCGCGCAGTCGAGCGCCTCAACCGCGACGCCGCCGGCCTCGCCGACTCTGAGGCGCTCGCCAGGTTGCTGCTGCGCGCGGAGGCCGTCGCTTCGTCGCGGATCGAGGGATTGGAGATCGGCGCTCGCCGGCTGTTGAAGGCGCAGCTGGCGGCCGCCCTGGGTGACGGCTCCTCGGATGTCACAGCCACCGAAGTGCTGAACAACATCGAGGCCATGCGATGGGCGGTGGAGCCGCTCAGCGGCGCCGCGGCGGTCACGGTGGAGCACCTCCTCGGCATTCACGAAAGGCTGCTGGCCGGGACCCCGCTCGAGGGATACGCGGGCAAGATCCGCGACCAGCAGAACTGGATCGGGGGCAGCTCCTACAACCCGTGTACCGCCGCGTTCGTTCCCCCGCCGGTCGAATACGTCCGCGAGCTGCTGGAGGACCTGTGCCGGTTCTGCAACAGCGCCTCCTTGCCCGCGATCGCGCAGGCCGCTCTCGCGCATGCGCAATTCGAGACTATCCACCCGTTCATCGACGGAAACGGCCGCACCGGTCGAGCGCTGATACACGTGATCCTGCACCGCCGTGGCCTGGCGCCGGTCGTGGTCCCGCCAGTGTCGCTCGTGCTCGCCACCTGGTCAGAGCACTACATTGCCGGCCTCACTGCCACCCGTTACGTGGGCCAGCCGACATCGGCGGAGGCGGCCGAGGGTCTCGACTCCTGGGCCGGTCTGTTCGCTGCGGCCACCCGGCGCGCAGTCACTGACGCCGAGATGTACGAGCAACGGGTCGCCGAGGTGCAGGACACATGGCGTCAACAATTGGGCCGCGTCCGTGCCGACTCGGCGGCCGACCGGCTGATCAATGCGCTGCCCGGCGCCCCGATCATCACCGTGCAAAGCGCCGCCGCGCTGATCGGCCGCAGCGTGCAGGCGGTCAACCAGGCAATCCCTCGCCTCCAACGCGCGGGGGTGCTCAAGCAGACGAACCTGGGGCGCCGCAACCGCGCCTTCGAGGCGAGCGACCTGATCGATGCCTTCACCGACTTGGAGCGGCGGCTCGCCAGCCCGGAGGGCGACACGCGCGTCTCGGCCCCCCGGCGGCGGGTGCCTTTCCGCGGCCGCCAGGACTAGACGGGCGCCAGGGCCGAGACGATCCACGTCGACGCCGGCGCGACCACGCCGTCCGGCCCGTCCCACCCGGCCAGCTCCTCGCGCAGCGCCTCGGCGATCGGCTCGTGCAGGTGCGCCGCGCTTTCGCCGGCCAGGCGCAGGATCTCTCCGGCCGGGCCGAGGCTCATCGCGAACTGCGCCGCCTCGTCGACATCCGAGCCGGTCTTGTTCGGCAGGTCACAGCGCCGTAGCGAGATCTGCTCGAGGCCGGCGCTCACGAGGATCCCGCTCGTCGTGTCGACGTTGCCCATCGAGAACAATCCCGGGCCGCAGGTCGGCTCGTCGTAGTCCTCGGGCTTGGTCACGAAGCGCTCGGTGATCGTCTGGGCGCGGTAGACCCAGTCGTTCTCCTCCTTGCTGCGCCAGACCACCATCAC
>JAUJOQ010000012.1 GCA_030447725.1 Thermoleophilaceae bacterium | reverse complement strand
GTGCCGTTACTCAGCGGTGCGGCCTGGTCGACCAGCTCGGACGGCTTCCGCCCGACGATTTCCTGATCTCCGGTGGTGCTGCCGCCGGTCATCCGGCATTCGGGGCGGCTCGCCGAGCCGTCGGGACGTAGCGTCGGAGAATGTCCATCAGCGGCGACGTCGTCGACGGTGTTCGTTCCGCCTTGCTCCGGCTCGACGAGACCTACGCTCGCTTGAACTGTGTCGCTGACCGAGAGGACGCCGCCGTTCTGGCCGAGGCTGCGGTGGCAGCTCACGGTCCACTGCGCGGCGAGGCGATCACAGTCAAGGACTGGATCGACGTCGCGGGCTTCCGGTGCAGCGGCGGCGAGCTGAGCCAGAGCGACCGGCGTCCACCGGAGGACGCGAGCGCGGTTGCCCGCTTGCGGGCGGCGGGGGCTGTGGTCGTGGCCAAGACGTGCGTGCACGTCGAGAGCGAACGGTTCGGGAGGGTGCTCAACCCGCACGACCGATCTCGGAGCCCGGGCGGTTCGAGCAGTGGCGACGCTGCGGCTGTGGGCAGCGGCGCCGTGCGACTCGGCATCGGGAGTGACTCCGGAGGCAGCGTCCGTGTCCCTGCCGCCTGGTGCCACGTCGTAGGCATGAAGCCGTCCGCCGGCCTCGTTCCCCTGACGGGCCACTTCCCCCGCCTCGGCGAGCGCAGCGATGGTCGAACGGTGATCGGTGCGCTGGCGACGTCGACCCGCATGGCGTGGCTCGCAGTGCAGACCATGGCAGGGCCTGACGGCGCCGACGGCGGCGTCGCTCCCGTCACCGTCGGCGATCCTGGCTCGGTGAGCGTCTCGTCCCTGCGCGTCGCTGTCGGTTCACCCGGAGGAAGGGAGGTCTGCCCCGCAGTTGCCTCGGCGCTGACGCGGGTCACTGCGACCTTGCAGGAGGCAGGATCATCGCTCGTCGGACCACCGCCTGATTGGCTTGACGAGGCTCGTCGTATCACCGAGGCGTACTGGGCTCGCTCCGAGCGCACCGGTGCCCAGATCGAGCAGGACCTGTTCGACTTGGACCGGTTCCGCCGCCGAGTCATGCTCGACACCACCGGCATCGACGTCATCATCACCCCGACGGTTGCGGACACGGCTCCCTTGCACCGCGAGATGCGAACAGAGGACTACCTGTTCTGCCTCCCGGCGAGCCTCACCGGTGCTCCGGCGATCACCGTGCCCGTCGGCTCGGGCGCCGTGCAGGTGATCGCTCGTCGCTGGCAGGACCATGTCGCAGCCGCCGTCGCGCTGGCGATTGAGTCGTCAGCCAAGTGACACCGGGGACGCTCGCACCACCCGCCCCGATGTGCCTTCGTTCCTCAGCGGTGCGACCCGCCGGTCCAGCTCGGACGGATGCCGCTCGCTATTTCCTAATCTCTGGTAGCGCTGCCGCCGGTCATCCGGCAATCTCCGAGGGGCCCCATGACCGCAACGCCGTATGGTCGGGGCGTGGACGTCCGATGGGTGACCGCGTTCGTCGATCGACGAGCGGAGAGCTTTCGGGAGACGCTGGACTTCTGGCAAGCCGTCAGCGGCTGCCACTTGTCGCCATGGCGTGGCGCGAACGAGGAGTTCGCCACCTTGCTACCCGACGACGGCTCGGATGCTCACCTTCGGATCCAACGAACTGCCTCCGCGTCGTGCGGCTCGCACATCGACCTGCATGTAAAGGATGTCCGGAGCGGCGTCGAGGACTGCCTTCAATTGGAAGCGTCGATTGTTGCGGATCACGTTGGATACGTCGTGCTACAAACGCCGGGCGGCCTGCCGTTCTGTGTGGTCGCCCATCACGGCGAGCGGCGTCGCCAACGACCCGTGGCGCTTGGAGATTCCGGGCCAAAGACGTTGCTGGATCAGCTCAGCGTCGACGTGGACTCCCAGGCGTTTGACGACGAGGTCCGCTTCTGGGCAGCGATCACAGGCTGGGACGCACTAGCCGCTCGTCGGCCAGAGTTCGTGCCACTGGCCCGGCAGCCGGCCATGCCGCTGCGCATCCTGCTCCAACGGCGGACCAAGCCGGCAGGAGCCACCGGGTGCCACCTCGACTTCGCCTGCGACGACGTCGCAGCTGCGACGCAGGCTCATTGGGCCCGGGGAGCTTCTGTCGTGTCGACGCACCGCGACTGGACCGTACTGGCCGACCCATCAGGCACCCACTACTGCCTCACTGCCCGACTCCCCGAGACAGGGACGCTCGCGACGACCTGATCGAAGTCGAGGGCCTCGACGGCGAACCGACCACCGCGCCTAAGTGCTAGTGCGGGCATCGAACGGCGGCGGCCGACGGCTCGCCGTCGACGATGAGGAGCACCGAACGCTTCTTCGCGTTGGCCGAAGCGCGCCGCGAGCCGGCATTAGGCGCGCTGGTGGCCGCACCGCCCTGCTGTGCGTTCTGTTGTGCTCGCAGAAGTACGATCCGTGCAGATCGGCGATTCCGTAAGCTCGGGCGGCCCCACGTACTGCTGTGCTCGTGAAAGCTGCTGCCCTCAGCAGGGGCCTACGGGCCACCGCCGGGAGAACTGGCAAGCCTCTGGATGAACCCCCATCGGTGTCCCTCGGGATCGGTCACCGACAGCTCCCTGACCCCGAAGGGTCGGATGCTCGGTTGAGGCACCTCGTGGCCCGCGTCGACCAGCCGAGCGTGGACGGCGTCAACGTCGTCCACCACCATCCCGACCCACGACCCGAGGCCGCCGGTGCGTTCCTCCCAATCCGGGACCGGGCCATCGAGCCATACCTCACCACCGCCACCCGGGTCGAGTTCGACGTTGGTGACGACGCCATCGTCGTTCGACCACCGGCCCCGCTCCGCCCAGCCAAGCACGGTTGTGCACCAGTCGGCGACCGCTCCGGCGTCGGCGCAGAACACGTAGGGAATCAGGCCGCGTACTTCGGTCATGGTTTGCTCCTCTCAGCTCAGTTCATCGCTCACTGCGAGGAGCGTGCCCTGCCGGCCCGGCCCCGTATTGGACGAAGGGAACCTCAGCTGCTCGTTGATCCCTCTTCAGCTCTCCAGGCGCCGGGCGTGCAACCGGCGAAGCTGCGCCACTCCCGTATGAGGTGCGACTGGTCGGCATAGCCAGCTTGGTGTGCGACGACAGCGAGGGATCCGTCGGACCCCTCCGCTCGGAGGAGCCGGGCGGACCGCTCGAACCGGCCGAGCCGCAACAGCTGACGTGGCGTGGCGCCCGTGGCTGCACGGGTTCGTCGAGTGAGGTGCTGGCGGCTCCATCCGAGATCCTCAGCCACCGCAGAAACCTGTCGACCTTCGATGAGCGAACGGGAGGCGGCGTCCACCAGCGCGTCGTGCCGGCGTGGCGACCGCAGGAGCCGGCGAAGCTCGGCATCGACCGCGCCGAACCGCTCGGACCACGTCGTCGCATCGCGGACCCGCTCGACCATCCGGGCGCCAGAGCGGCCCAGCAGATCGGACAACGCAACGGCACGGCCGTGAAGGTCGTAGCCGGACACGCCCAACACTCGCTCGGCGCTGGTTGCCGACAGATCGATGGCGATCCCGTACTCGAGGACGGGGCGCTCCACGAGCACGGCTTGGTCGTGGAGGCCGCCGACAAGCGCGTTGACGCCGTCGTTGAGCGTCCCGTCAGCGGCGATCGAGCAGATCGGCTCGGCGAGGCTGATCAGCATCGTGAGATAGGGGATCGGCAGGCCGCGATGGACACCAGCGTGATGGTGCTCGACTCGATAGCCGGCGTAGCCATTCACCACCCCGGCGAGCTCCGGGTGCGGTGCGCGGTCGAGCCACGTGGTCAACACTCGAGCAAGGGTAGGGGGCCACGGTTGGCGGAGCACGGCAGCCGCGACGGACAATCAGACGGTTCCGGTGCGACCATGGCGCTGCCGGGCCGCACCAAACCGGCGGCCAGGAGACACCTCCACCACCCAGGCGGAGCCGCCCCGAGGTGCCGCTCGCGAACGTCCCCGTGTATGGCGGAGCCGGAAGACCGTCGCCGAGCCCGGAGCACGCCGATCAACCATTCGCGCTGGCCGGCGAGCCGCGCGAGCCGGCATTATCGCCGCTTCCTTCAGGCCGGGATCGGGTCCAGCGACGCGCCGATAGGCACGCCTTGCCATCCGCCGGCTGCCGCGTTCTTGAGCGCGCGTTCTGTGCGGGTCGTGTCATCCCGGTTGAGCCAGGGCCGTCGTCCGGGTCGGCTCGGCGGTTGAAGACCGTCGAGAGCTGACCCGAGGCTGGCTTGCGCACGCAGCGGAGGTCCGTGGCGTCGCCTAGCTAGGAGGTCGCTCGTGTCGGCGGGAGGAGTTGGTCGATGAGCGTCTTCGCCAGCCATGGCTGATATCGGTCAGTTTTCCAACCCCGCTCGATGACGAGGAGCCGGAACAGCTCGGGCGACAGGAGGGCATGGATGATGTCGGCGGCGTCACGCTCGCGAAGGTCGGGCCGCAGTGCGCCGGCCCGCGCCAACGAGCGCGTGATCAGTCGTTGACCCTGCTGCCGCTGGCTGGTCAGTGCGTCGAGGAGCGCAGCCGCCTCGGCGTCGGCCCCGGCCGCGCTGACCAGGACGCGGTAGAGCGGTGCGATCCGCGCGTTCACCTGCGCGACGATCGCCACGAAGCCCGCCAGCTGCTCTCTCGGGTCACGCTCTGCGAGAAGTGTTCGGACCTGAGGCCGATCCGCCATCGGAGCGTTCTCCTCGTCGCCGACGATGGCCACGTCGAGGAGCGACTTGAGGATCCCGTGCTTCGACGAGAACAGTCGGTACACCGTCGCCGGCGGGACGTCGGCGAGCTCGCTGATCGATTCGATGGTCGTTGCTCCGTAGCCGCGTTCGAGGAACAGGATCCGCGCCGCCTCGACTACGGCGGCCCGGGCCAGGCGCGTCCTGGCCTGGTCTCGCCTGACCGGGGGCGATCCTCGCGCCGTCACGACATTGAGACTAGTGCTCCCGTAGTGAGAGTGATACTCTCATGATCGAGAACAGCGGAACGTGAAAGGAAGGACGCAGATGAAGAGGATGACGTGCAGGCAGCTCGGTGGACCGTGTGACGTGGCGCACCACGGCGACGACGCGAACGAGATCATCAAGGCGCAGGACAAGCACCTCAGGGAAGCTGTCGCCACCGGCAACACCGACCACGGGACGGCGTTGAGGGAGATGAAGGGCCGCTGGAAGCGGCCGGTCTCGGGACTGAAGTGGTATCGCCAGGTGCAGCGTGACGTCGCGGCGCTTCCGAACGACCCCGGTGTCGCCTGAGATGCCGAGCTCGGGCGGTGGCGAGGCTGAGTCCGCGACCGCGCGCATCACCAAGACGATCACCGAGCTCGAAGACTGGCGCGGCGAGACCTTGAGCAGGTCCGCGAGCTAATCCACGAAGCCGACCCCGACGTGGTCGAAGAGGTGAAGTGGGTGAAGCCGTCGAACCCGGCGGGCGTTCCGACGTGGTCGCACGGCGGGATCATCTGCACCGGCGAGATCTACCGAGCGAAGGTCAAGCTCACCTTCGCGAAGGGCGCATCGCTTGAGGACCCAAAGAAGCTCTTCAACTCGAGCCTCGAGGCAGGCATGAGGCGCGCGATCGACATCCACGAGGGCACCGAGCTCGATGCTCGAGCCTTCAAGGCACTCATCCGACACGCCGTCGGCTTCAACACCGCCCGGGCCAGAGCGACCTCGAGGTGAACGAAGCCGCACGATCCCGTCCGCAGAGGAGCGCGCACGAGAGCCGCCGCCTCTCGGGTTGCTGAGGTTCAGGTCGTCGGCGTCTCGAGGTCGGCCTTCAACGTGGCGAGCAGCTCGACCGAGGAACGTGCGTAGTCGCCGATCCATCGAGCTTGGATCAGCTTGATCGGGAGCGCGTCGAGGTGATTCCAGCGCTCGCGGCCCTTGCGTTGGGCGATCACGAGCCCCGCACGTTCGAGGGCCCCGAGGTGCTGCATGGTCGTGCATCGATCGAGGTCCGGAAACGCGCCGCACAGCTCACCCGTCGTCCGCGGCTGGTCCCTGAGCAGGTCAAGGATCCGGCGGCGCGTGCGGTGAGCGAGCGCCTTGAACACTCGGTCGTACGTGTCGTCGTCGACCACGCCACCTAACACGTTATAAAGCTATAACCTGTGCAGCGGGAAGAAGAGCAGGCCCTCATGACGTTAGCTCCGGTGATGAGCGGCCCGGGTGGACACTCAGGAACGTCTCTGTAGTCCAGCGTGGCCGGCTCGCATCCTGAACGCCGGCTCTTCGGACCAGTCACACCCGGGCCACCAACAACCGTACGCCCCTCGACACCGGGTCTGCTTCGACGCGCCCGAAACCGGGCTCTTGACACAAAGAGGCTTCGATACACGGGTAGTCGCGGGGGTTGGCGAAGAGGTCTTGAGGCGCGTCCCCTTGCCGCCTCGGTCCCGCCGATCACCCAAATCGGAGCGAGCG
>JAUJOQ010000004.1:165230-319815 GCA_030447725.1 Thermoleophilaceae bacterium | reverse complement strand
CGGGAGGCCGGCCCGCCTCCCGGCGGGCTGCCAGAGACCGCTTCCAGGCCCGCCCGCCCCCCCCCCCCCCCCCCCCCCCCCCCCCCCCCCACCCCCCGCCCCCCCCCCCGCCCACCCCGACCCCCCCCCCCCCCGGCCCCCCGCCCCCCCCCCGCCCCCCCCGCTTCTTTTCCGGGCGAGAGCAAGACTTGCGGAAACGGCTAGCGCTGCGGCGGCGGGACACGCCCGCGGGCGAGCTAGAGCTGCACCGCGTTCGGCTTAGACCACGCCCGGCGCCGCAACAGACCCGCCTCAGGTCGCCGGCGCGGCGCCGCCTCCCTGGAGGCGGTCGATCAGGGCGAAGATCGCCTTCGTCTGGGCGCGTGTCTCCTCGGCGGCCGCCCGGGACTCCTCGGCGGCGGCCCGGGACTGCGCGGCGGCCGCACGGGACTGCTCGGCGGCCGCGCGAGCTTCCGCGGCGGTCGCCCGGGACTGCTCGCGCGCTGCGCGGGACTCCTCACCGAGCTCCGAGAGGACAGTGCCCATGTCACGGAACGCGAGCTCGTTGCGCTGGACCACCTCGGCGGTGAAACCCAGCATGTCGCGGTTCTCCGCGTGGAGGTCACGACTCTCGACCCGCAGGTCCCGGATCTCCACGCGCAGGTCCCGGATCTCCTCAAGGATCCTCCGCGTGCGCATCCGCGGATTATGGCAAGCAGCGTGTGACGGTCGACCTCTGCGGTGCAACGATTCTGCGCGCTCGATCGCGGCTCGGCGTCACCTCAGCCTAAATCGGTAGTCAGGAGTGTGGACGCGCACGGGAGAGGCGAAGCGCCACTGCCCGGTACGAACGAGATACATCCACGCGTCCACGCGTCCGACCGTCAGCGCCCAGGCCTCGCGGGTGGAGGGGTCGTGGGCGTCCTGAACCCCGCGCTGGAGCGCGTCACGGCATGTAGAGCCCCAAGCGCCGGGCACTTGCTCGAGCCCGGCGGTGCTGCCGTCATGCTCAGCAGCGAGCTCCCGGAGCCGCGGACGCAGCGACGACAGCGGGTTCTCGCCGGTCGCCCACCCCATGGGTATCCCGATCTGTCTAGCTCGTCGCGGGCTCGGCGTGCGCGGCAGCCGCCGGGCCGGCGCGCGGCTCTTCCTCTCCGAGAGCGGCGGCGAGCTGCTCGCGCGAGCCGATGTCGAGCTTGCGGTAGGCGTTGGTCAGATGCATCTCGATCGTCCCTACCGTCAAGAACAGCGATTGTGCGATTTGCCGGTTTGACTGCCCGATTGCGGCCATCTCACTGATCCGTCGCTCGCTCGGGGTGAGCGAGTCGCGGCCCGTGATCAGCGTGCGCCGAGGACGCGCGCCCGCGGCCAGCAGCTCCTGTCGCGCGGTCTCTGCAAGCACGCCGGCACCGAGCCGTGCGGCAAGGTCGAGCCCCGCGCGTAGGGGCTCGCGGGCCTCGGTACGACGGCCTTCGCGACGGATCGCCCCTCCCAGCCGGACCAGGGCCCGCGCGTGCTCGAGCCTCGCCCCGGAGCGCTCCAGGTAGGTGACCGCTTCTCGCAGCAGCTCGATCCCTCGCTCGCCGCCCTCGAGGAGCCCCACGGCGCCGAGGCTGATCCCGACCGCATCCGGAGCGCCAAAGCGCCGGGTGCGCCGAAGCTCCTCGGCCGCCAGGGCCCGTCCTGCCTCCGTTTCGCCGAGCGCGGCGTGGGCGAGGGCAGCCTGCGAACGCCACTGCACCCCTACACCGTTGTCGGCGCCCCACTCCTCCTCCCAATGGGCGTAGGCGGTCAACTCGGCGAGGGCATCGCCTGGGTTTCCCTCGGCAAGCCGTAGCCGTGCCCGGCTGCCGCGCAGCGGCTGCGCCGGGCATGATCCCGGCGCACGCGGCCCCACGTCCCATTGCGCGAGCGCCGCCGAGGCGGCGCCGAGCTCGCCGCGCTCGACGAGCACGTCGACCAGCACGCCGAGCGCCATCGGCCGGAAAAGGTCCCAGCCCGGCTCGCCTGCCACGGAGAGGAACGCGCGGGCGTCGGCCTCGGCGCCATCGAGCGCGCCGCTGCGATAGCGGCTCCAGGCCCTGACCGCCGAAGCGGTCCCGAAGCCGCGAGCGGATCCGCGCTCGAGCGCTTCGGCGAGCGCGACGCTCAGCTCACGCTCCGCGATCTTCTCCCGCCCCGCGAACATGAGCGCCAACGCCGCAATGTAGGGGTGGGGCGTCTCTGCAGTCTGCTCCTCGACTAGACGGCCATCCGCAAGCGACCGCTCGGCGAGCGCCGCGGCCTCCTCCGCGGCGCCACTCGTGAAGGCGGTCTCGTAGGCGATGATCGCAAGCAGGCTGCGTGGCGCGGATTCTCCCAGGCGCTCGACGGTGCGGGCAGCCCGGGCCACCAGCTCGCCTGTCATCTGCCGCGAGGCTAGATCGGTCACGGCAAACACCAGCAGCAGCATCTTCATCGCGCGTGCCACATCGGGCTCCTCGTGCATCGCCTCGAGGGTCTCGAGAGCGATGCTCGTCGCCTCGGAGAGCTTTCCCTCGTACGAGAGGACCTGCGCCAGCTCGATCGTCGCCCGGGCCTCCAGCCAGGGCTCGGTTGTAAGCTCCCGCGCGGCCGCCAGATGCTCTCGTGCGCCGGACTCCCCCGCGCGCGCCTCCGCTGAGCCGAGCTCGACGAGCACTTGATCCCGCGCATCGGGCGGCTCTGAAAGGGCTCGGCGCAGGTAGCGCGCGGCCACCTCCGGCGCCCCTTGGCGGGTCGCTCCGCGCGCACCCTCGCGCAGCGTCTCGACGACCCACGGGTCGGCGGCCGGCTCGCTGGCAAGCAGCTGAAGCGCGATCGCGTCGGCTCCCGTTCCCTCCTCGGAGAGCAACCGCGCGGCGCGTGCGTGTGCCTGGGCCCGTTCGGCCTCGGGCACGTCCTCGTGGATCGCGGTTCGCACGATCGGGTGCACGAAACGAAGCGGACGGCCTGGTTCGAGGATCGTTGCCTGCGCAAGGCTCTCGGCGGCGCCGCGGGCCTCTTCGAGCTCGAGCCCCGCGAGCGTTGCGGCGTGCGAGAGCTCTGCCTGCTCGCCGAGGATGGCGACCGCCCGCGCCAGCGCTCCTGCGCCATGTGGCAGGCGCGCGAGCCGTCCGAGCACCCTCGCCGCGAGACCGCGCGGGGCGAGCTGTCGGATCTCAGCAGGCTCGATGAGAGCAGGCGCGCGCCCGCCGAGCTCGACGAGCAGCTCCGAGAGCAGAAACGGGTTGCCGCGCGTCGCCTCGTGACACGCCCGGCAGAGCTCCTCGCCGCAACTCTCCCCGAGCCTCGACCGCACGAGTCCCGCCACCGCCCGCTCGCTCAGGAGCCCGGGCTCGATCGGGCGCTCCCCGAGCTCCTGCCACAGCGAGCGCAGCAGATCGGCCTCGGCGCCCGGCTCCCCCCGCCGGCTCGCGAGCACCACCAGCAGGCCCGTCCGCTCGAGCCGGCGCGCGAGAAAGGCGAGAAATCGAAGCGAGGGGCGGTCGGCCCAATGGGCATCGTCGACGGCGATCATCGTAGGGCCGCGCTCGGCAAGGTTCGCAAGCAGCCAGTAGAGGCCGTGCAAGACCGCGTAGGAGGGATCGCCCGACTGCGCGGTCGCGGCTGCGGGACCTGAGAAGACCGGCTCGCAAAACCGCGCCGCGCCCGCCATCAGCCGCTCACGCTCGCCGAGGTCAGCGTCCCTCAGCACCGGCTCCAGCAGCTGGCGCACGACCCCAAAGGCGAAGTCGCGCTCCAGCTCCCCGCCGCGCGCCGACAACACCGTCAAGCCCCGCCCGCGCGCTCGCTCGCCCGCCTCGGCAAGCAGACGGGTCTTGCCGATCCCCGGCACGCCCTCGATCAACGTCAGCGCGCCCGACCCACCCTCTACATCCGCGATCAGCCGCTCCAGCTCCGCCAGCTGGGCGTCGCGCTCGAGCAAGGGCTGCTCACCGTTCCGGCTCATTTCCTATGCGGCGCGGGCTGCCTTTCCCAGCAAAAGGCCGGTTTGGAGCGAATTCGACCCAAAAGTATACGGTCGCGTCCAGGGTCGCACCCCGTTGCCCACGCCACTGCGCTGGGGCAGGATCGGCCCATGATCGATCTAGCAGAAGGCTTGGCGTACAGGCGGCAGAGCGGACTGAGCCGCGCCACCTCTTCTCGAGGTCTTGGCGTCGGGCTCGTGGGTGTGATCGCGGGCCTGGCGGTGCTGCTTGGCTCGACGTCGCCCGCGCACGCGGCGACGCCGATCCTGCTCGGGGCGGGCAACCGTCCCGCTGTCGCGGTGAATGGCGCCGGGACGGCGTTCATCGCCTACCTGGACAACGACGA
Organism: Thermoleophilaceae bacterium; assembly: GCA_030447725.1. Classification (GTDB taxonomy): domain Bacteria; phylum Actinomycetota; class Thermoleophilia; order Solirubrobacterales; family Thermoleophilaceae; genus JAAYBF01. Next base: position 315,501 of record JAUJOQ010000004.1, on the reverse strand, counting down.
CGACCCAACGACCTCGGCTCCAGATGCGGTCGTTCACTACTGCCGGCTTCCGCGCGGGGCGACCGTCTGCGATCACAGGCTCGACTTCGCGCTTGAGGGCACGACGCTCACCCGCCCGCACGTCTTCGTCGAGGGCCAGACCGTCCGCATCCTCGCCTTTCGCTATGGCCGCTCGGGCCCGAGCTTCGCCGCCAACTACGTGCTGAGCTCGACCGACGGCGGCGAACACCGCCATGGTTCCGGTCGCGCTCAGGGGCTCGGCTGGGAACACGACATCGAGTACGCAGGTGAGGATTACGCGCGTGGTGGGCGACCCGTCACCCCTGTCGTAGGGGGGCTGGCATAGCCGTGGGTGCGGATGCGCCTCGCATTGGGTCCGCAACGTCACCTCGCCAAGAACGACGAGGTGCAGTTCACCCGCGTTGGGGGATCTCAGATCAGGAGGACGACGACGGGATCGTGATGACGAACTCGGCCAACGCGATCACGTTCTGGCTAGTGCGTAGGGACGGTCCACCCTGGCAAGTGCCGACCTCAGTTCTGAATACATCTATTCGTCGGCGGTCGAGCTGGTGAACCCCACCACTCCGCTCGTGACTTTCAACTTCCTCGACGGAACTGCGGCCTTCCGCGTCTTCGGTGGCACGGGTGAGGTGAACGACGCGGCGAACTGGTCACCCGCCCAGGTGATCGCGCGGGACGGCGAATACGGGCAGCTGGCGCAGGGCCCGAGCGGCCTCTTCTCCCAGCTGGACGCCGAGAATCCGAAGCGCCTCGACGTGCGCCGCTACAACGGCAGCACCTTCGGCGCGCCGACGAGCATCCCGATCGCGGAGGGAGGACCCACGAGCTACCTCGCCCAGGACCCGGGCGGCATGCTGTTCTCGCTCTGGGTCGAGAACTCCGTGATCGGCGGCCCGCGGATGCGCTACGCGAGCTCCCCCGACGGGGTGTCGTGGCGCACCGCACAACTGTTGGCCTTCAACACGATCGATCGGCAGATGGGCGAGGTCCGGGCGGGGGCGGCGCCCGACCACCTCGGCTACGCCGTGGTCGACAGCGGCCAGGGCAACGCGCGGCAGGTCTACGCGGTGCCGCTGGCCCCGGCGCCTGCGCCAACCCCGCCGCGAGGCACGTCGCCGGGTGACGGCACCCCGCAGACACCCCCGGGCGCACCGGCGATCTCCGCGCCCTCGCTGACCAGGAGCGCGTTCTGCGTCGGGCGGCGCTGCCCGGGCTCGCGCCGCGGCACAACGGTGCGCTTCGCGCTCTCAAAGCCCGCGCGGGTCAGGTTGCGGATCGACCGTCGCGTCGCGGGGCGCCGCGACGGGGATCGCTGCCGGCGCCCCACACGCCGAAACCGCAACGCGCGGCGCTGCAGCCGCTACGTCAAGGTGGGGGGCTTCTCGCGCCCGGGAACCGCAGGCGCCAACCGGGTCCGCTTCTCGGGAAAGATCGGCAACCGCGCGCTGCGCCGCGGCCGCTACCGCCTCACGATCACAGCGATCGACGCCAACAGCGCCCGCTCGGCGCCCAAACGCATCAGCTTCCGGGTGCACCCCCCGAACCCGGCCCGGGATCGCTGACAAGCATCCGATCAGCACACGCCCCACACGACTCGTCCCCCGACACCGCAATCTCAAAAGGAGTCACATGCGCCTCAACAAACATCATCCGACGCCGTCGATGGTCGTCGCCATCATGGCGCTGATAGTCGCGCTCGGCGGCACCAGCTACGCCGCCATCAGGCTGCCCGCCAACAGCGTCGGCGCAAAACAGATCAAAAAGAACGCCGTGACCACGCAGAAGATCGCCAGCAACGCAGTCAACGCCTCAAAGGTCAAAAACGGGTCGCTACTCGCAGGAGACTTCAAGGCCGGCCAGCTACCCGGTGGCGCCACCGGACCCCAAGGCGCGCCAGGACCCCAGGGCGCGCCGGGAGCCAGAGGCGCGCCGGGACCACAGGGCACCGCCGGCACCAACGGCGCGACAAACGTCACCGTCCGCTCCGCAGCCGGGTCGGCGTTCGCGGCCTCTGTCAACTGCCAACCGGGCGAGCGCGCCACAGGCGGTGGCGGCGGACAAAGCGGCAACGGCTTCATCTATCAGAGCGCGCCGACGCCCGCGAATGGAACGCCTACTGGATGGAACGTTTTTGCTGCGAACCCAAACGGGGCTACCACAGGAACCCTGACCGCATATGTCGTCTGCGCCTCGCCCTAGTCAAGTCAGTATCGCGAAAGGGCGTGCCGCTAGTGCAAGCTCGCATATCTGCCGCTCGATGTCCCTTGGGGCAGGGGCCGCAGCTAGGCCAGCGCGTTGCGGGGGTTGAGAACCGCCTCCGCGACGCGCTCGGCCACGGCCTCCGGCGTCAGGCCCACCTCTTCGCGCAGGAGTGACGGCTTGCCGTGGGTCACGTAGCGGTCGGGCAGCCCGAACCGCATCACTCGGGTCTCGCCGGCCAGGTCGTGGTCTGACAGGTGCTCGACCACCCCCGAGCCGAAGCCACCGGCCAGCACGTTCTCCTCCACGGTGACCAGCACGTCGTGCTCGGCCACCAGCGAGGCGATCAGCTCTGCGTCGAGGGGCTTGGCAAAGCGGGCGTCGACAACGGTGGCCTCGACCCCGTGCCGCTCGGCGAGCAGGTCGGCGGCCCCGAGAGCAACCGGCACGCCGTAGCCGTAGCCGAGGAAGGCCACCCGCTCACCCTCGCGCAGCACCTCGCCGCGGCCGATCTCGATGGCCGCCGGAGCTTCGGGCAGCTCCACGCCCTCCCCGGCGCCGCGCGGGTAGCGCAGCGCGATCGGGCCGTCGTCGTAGGTGAGCGCGGTGTGCAGCATGTGCACGAGCTGGGCCTCGTCGCGGGGGGCCATCAGCGTCATGTGCGGCAGGCAGCGCTGCCAGGAGATGTCGAACGCGCCGTGGTGGGTCGGCCCGTCGTCGCCCACGAGACCGGCGCGGTCCATGGCGAACACCACGTTGAGCTTCTGCAGGCACGCGTCGTGCACGATCTGGTCGAACCCGCGCTGGAGGAAGGTCGAGTAGATCGCCACGACGGGCTTGGCCCCCTGCAGGGCCAGGCCGGCGGCGAAGAGCACGGCGTGCTGCTCGGCGATGCCCACGTCGTAGTAGCGGTCGGGCATCGCCTTCTGGAGGATGTCGAGGCCGGTGCCGGTGTTCATCGCGGCGGTGATGGCGATCACCCGCTCGTCGCGACGCGCCTCGGCCACCAGGGCGTCGCCGAAGACCTTCGTGTACTGGGCCGGCGCCGGATTCGGGTCCTTCGCGGGCCTGGGCCCCAGCACGGTCGGGGCGCCGTTCACGATCGACGCCGGCTTGGCGGCGTGCCACTTCTCCATGCCCTCGAGGCCGCCGTCCTCGGCGGGCGCGAAGCCCTTGCCCTTCACCGTCTTGCAGTGCACGACGACCGGCCGGCCGGCCTCGAGCGCCTCGCCGATGGCCTCGCGGAGCGCGCCGACGTCGTGGCCGTCGATCACGCCCATGTAGGCGAGGTCGAGCTCCTCGAAGAACAGGCCGGGCGCCCAGTAGGCCTTCAGCGACTCCTTGAAGATCGGCCCGTAGCGCTCAATCCGCTCGCCGATGCCGGCTGGCAGCTTGGTGAGCGAGGCCTCCACGTCCTCACGTCGCTTGTGCAGCTTGGGGTTCATCCGCAGCCGGTTGAAGTAACGCGACAGCGAACCGACGTTGGGCGAGATCGACATGCCGTTGTCGTTGACCACGATCACGATCGGCACCCCGAGCCCGCCCGCGTTGTGCAGCGCCTCGAAGGCCACCCCCCCGGTGAGCGCGCCGTCGCCGATCACGGCCACCACCCTGCCGTCCTCGCCCCGGCCCCGGCGCATGGCCTCCTTCAGGCCCACCGCGTAGGACACCGACGTGGAGGCGTGGCCCGCGCCCATGATGTCGTGCTCGGACTCGAACACCGAGCAGAAGGGAGCCAGGCCGCCGTACTTGCGGATGGTGGAGAGCAGATCGCGGCGGCCGGTGAGCACCTTGTGCGGGTAGGCCTGGTGGCCGACGTCCCACAGCACCTTGTCGCGCGGGGAGTCGAGCAGGCTGTGGACGGCCACGGCGATCTCGCTCGCCCCCAGGTTGGCGCCGAAGTGGCCGCCGATCTCGCCGATCGTGTCGATGATCAGCTCGCGCACCTCCTGCGCGACCTGCTGCAGCTGAGCGTCGTCGAGACCCTTGAGGCCCTCGGGTCCGTCGATGTCGTCGAGCAGGCGGTTGGTCATGTCTGGCGGGTGAGGATGTAGTCGGCGATCTGCTCGAGCCGCTCCGTGGATCCACCGGCTCCGGTCAGCGCAGCGCGGGCCTCGGCGTGGGACTCCCGGGCGAGCTCACGGGCCCTTTCGAGGCCGTACTCACTCACGTACGTGCGCCTGCCGTGACGCTCGTCCGTGCCACTCGGCTTGCCCAGCTCGTCGTCGTCTCCCGTCACGTCGAGGATGTCGTCGACGATCTGGAACACCACACCGAGCTCGGCGGCGAAGCGGCCGAGACCGATTGTGGCAGGTCCACTCGCTCCGCAGAGGAGCACGACACACTCCACCGAAGCGGCGATCAGCCTGCCTGTCTTCAGCTCGTGCAGGCGGCGCAGGCCCGCGGCGTCGCTCGCGCCCTGCGCGGTCACGTCCAGGTACTGGCCCCCGACCATCCCGTCGACGCCCGCCGCAGCGGTGAGAGCGCGTGCGGCGGCGATGATCCCCATTGGAGGGCCCTGCTGCTCGGTGAGCGCCAGGCGCAGGGCTTCGGCGAACAGCCCGTCGCCGGCGAGGATGGCCACGTCCTCGCCGTAGACCACGTGGCAGGTCGGCTTGCCGCGGCGCAGCGCGTCATCGTCCATCGCCGGCAGGTCGTCGTGGATCAGGGAGTAGGTGTGGATCATCTCGATGGCCGCCGCGAACGGCAGGACGTCCTCCGGGGCGCGGCCGAGCGCCTCCGAGGTGGCCAGCGCCAGCACCGGCCGGATGCGCTTGCCGCCCGCCAGCAGCGAGTGGCGCATCGCCTCCTCGAGCCGCGCCGTGGCGGACTCGGAGCTGAAGCGGATGCCCTCGAGGTAGGCGTCCACCTGCCGCTGCAGCTCCACGGGATAGACCGCCGAGCCCGAGATGGCGGCGCTCACAACAGCTGCTCCTGGCCCTCGGCCGAGCTGTCTCGGTCGGCGTCGCGGCCGGCGCGGTCGAGCTCGGCGCCTATCCGTCCGGCCAGCTCCGCGCAGCGCTCGACGAGGTCGGCGGCCTCGGCGGCCGGCATCTCCTCGGCGCGCAGTCGCGCGGCGGCGTCGTCCAGCTCGCGGACCAGCGCGTCGAGCGCTTCGCTCACGTTGCCGCGGCCTCGCGGCGCTGGACCGCGCCGAGGATCCCGTTCACGAACCCCGGCGCCTGTGCACCGCAGAGCTCCTTGGCGGCCTCGACCGCCTCGTCGATCGCCACCTCGGCGGGCACATCGGGGCGGTGAAGGAGCTCGTGGAGCGCCACCCGGAGGATGCTGCGCTCGAGCGGGGCGATACGGTCGAGCGTCCAGTCCTCGGCGTAGCGCTCGATCAGAACATCGAGCTCTTCGCGGTGGCGCTCGACGCCGTCGACCAGCTCGCGGGTGAACGGACGCGCTGCGACATCGACCAGGCCGGGAGCCGGCCGGTCCGTGAGATCGGCCTGGTAGAGGGCGACCGTCGCTGCGCGCCGCTGATCGGTCCGCCTCACGATCTCCTACGCGCGCGAGACGTATTCACCGGAACGGGTGTCCACGCGTACGCGATCGCCTACGTCCACGAACAGCGGCACCCTCACGCTCACGCCCGACTCGAGAGTGGCGGGCTTGTCGCCGCCGCCGGAGGCCGTGTCCCCCCGCAGGCCGGGCTCGGTCTCGGTCACGGCCATCTCCACGGCGCTCGGCACCTGCACGTCGGCGGGGACATCGTCCACGTAGAGCAGGTCGATCTCCTCGCTCTCCGCGATCCACTGCAGCGACTCCTTCACGCCATCCTCCGGCAGCGTCAGCTGATCGTAGGTCTGGGTGTCCATGAAGTGGGCGTCGGTGCCGTCCGAGTAGAGGTACTGCATACGCCGAGTCTCGGTACGGATGGGGCGGAACTTCTCGCCCGCCCGGAAGGTCTTGTCGAGCACCGCGCCGTCGCTGGTGCGCTTCAACTTCGTCCGCACGAACGCGCCGCCCTTGCCGGGCTTGACGTGCTGGAAGGAGACGACCTTGAAGATCGTGCCGTCCACCTCGATATGCGTGCCGTTCTTGAACTGGTTTGTCGAGATCACGCGGCCCGTAAGGCTAGCGTCAGGCCCGCCGGTCGGGGGGCAGGCGTCCCTCGCCGGCGAGCTTCTCCAGATGCGCCCGCAACGTCAGGGCGGCAGCGGGTCGCAGCTCGGGCGCCACGTCAGACCAGGCGCGGTCGAGCAGCTCACCCTCAGTGCGGGCACCGGCGCCCAGCGCCTCGACCAGCAGGCGCTCGCGCTCGAGCCGGTGGGCGATGTAGTCGTCGAGCTTGGCGGCCGGGTCGCGCACGTAGGGCCCGTGGCCCGGGCAGAGCAGCTCGAGATCCAGCCCGCGCAGACGGCGCAGGGAATCCAGGTAGTCCGCGAGGGAGCCCTCTCCGGGGGACATGAAGACGCTGCCCTCACCGAGCACCGCGTCGCCCGTGAAGCAGGTCCGCCCCAGCAGGAGACAGACGTGGTCGGGCGCGTGGCCGGGAGTGGCGAGAGCGCGGAAGGGGCCGAGCTGCGCGCCGTCGCTGGGCAGCACCACCGGCACGCCGCCCGCCCGAACGGCGAGCGCCGCGGCGCCGCCCGCATGGTCGGCGTGGAGGTGGGTGAGGGCTATGCCCTCGATCCGGCCGCCCGCCGCCGCGAGCACGGCGTCGAGGTGGCCCTCCAAGCCTGGTCCCGGGTCGACGACCCAGCCGCCGGTGACGTAGGTGTTCGTGCCGTCGAGGGTGAGCAGGGACGGGTTGGGCGCTCGCACGCGCACCACTCCAGCGGGATCGTGGTCGTCGTCTTGCACGCGGCCCTCGCTCCTATCCTGCCGCAAACGAGGCCCGGGTTCGTTCGACATGAAGTACAACCGCCGAGCTTGATTCTTGGACGCGCAGCCGATGCATCGCGGGCCTCGGGCGGCGACGATCGGGACATGAAGCAGTCACCGCCGCCCACCCGCCTCCTCCTGGTGCCCCGTACCTCCGATGCCGTCGCCCTCCCGGGCGGGGTGCGCCGCTACAGCCTGGCGCGCCTCGGCCCCTCGCCGCGCTCCGCCCTGGGTGAGGACCGCCACCAGCGCATGGAGCGCGCGGCGCGCCTCACGCGAGCCTGAGCTGGGCGTCCTCGGGCGGGGGCCCGGGGTCCTGGCCCAACAGAGCGCGGAAGCGCCTCGCCGCGGTGGGCGCGTCGTCGTCGCGGTTGTTGTTGAAGTACACGCGCACCTCCTCCGCCTGCTCGGCCAGCCCTCGCGCGCGATCGGCGATCTCGCCGAGCTCATCGTCCCCGTAGATCCAGCCGAAGCGCTCGGCCACGCTCTTGCCGTGGAGGTAGCCTTCGACGTTGCGGCCGTGGATGCGCACGTAGGCGAAGTCGTCGCGGGTGACGGCGTCCACGGCGGGCATGATCGGCGTGGCGTCGGCGGGTGGGGCGTCGACGCAGACGAAGGCCGCCTCGTGGTCGGAGAACCACTCCATCGTCCTCTGGGTCTGCTCGTCGGAGACCCAGCGGCGGTTGCGCAGCTCGATGGCCAGGCGGTGGGGCCGGACCGCCTCGACCAGAGGCTCCAGCTCGGAGAGCTCGTTGCGCTTGGGCGAGAACGCCGGCGTGAGCTGCAGCAGCAACCCGCTCAGCTTGCCGGCATCGGCCAGCGGCTCGACCGCGTGCAGGACCTCACGTGTGAGCGCGGCCTCGAGCTCCGGGGTCAGCTCGACCCGCCCCCGCGCCGTGGTGCGCGCGCCCTCGCGCAGGTCGGGGGGCAGGGAGTCCAGGCCGGCGGAGTGGCGCGACAGGAGGCGATGCAGCTTGACGTCGAAGGTGAATCCGTCCGGCGTAACCGAGCACCACCGCCGTACCGTCGAGCGCTCCGGCACGGCATAGAAGCTGGAGTTGAGCTCGACTGCCTCGAAGCGCTCCGCGTACCAGGGCAGGCGCTCGCTCGCGGGCATGCCCTGCGGGTACCAGTCCTTGACGAAGCCCGGGTCGGCCCAGCTCGAGGTACCCACGACGATCTTGCCCGTGAAGCTCTCGTTCGGTGCTCGCCCGATCGACGATCGGGCTGCGCTCCTCTCGCTAAGCCCAGCCATGGCCAGACCGTACCCCGCCACTACCCTCCACGCATGACATTGCCTGCTGAGGCCTGGCGCCTCGACCGGATATCGCCGCGCGCCTACCAGCACCCGGCCGACCGAGCGGCCACGGCCGCCCTGCAGAAGGTGCCATATCTCGACCAGGTGGTGCGCAAGCTCGTCGCCCTGGGCTATGAGCGAGCGCTGCGAGCTGCGGCGCTCGGGGCCTCGGTGCGGCTCGGCCAGGAACAGCTTCCTCGCGTATGGGTGTTGCACCGCGAGGTCTTCAACGCGCTCGACATGGATCGCGTTCCCGATCTCTACCTCACCCAGTTTCCGCTGGCCAATGCATTCACCATGGGCACCGACCGCCCGATCGTGGTGCTCAACTCCGAACTGGTACGCATCCTGGACGACGACGGCCGCCGCGTGGTGCTTGCCCACGAGGCCGCCCACGTGCACTCCGAACATGTCCTCTACCGCACGGCGCTGCTCATCCTGCTGCGCGTAGGTGAGAGCGTGCGCCTGCCGATCCTCGCGGGGCTCCCCATCCTCGCCATCCGGATGGCGCTGCTCGAATGGTCACGCGCGGCCGAGCTGTCCTGCGACCGGGCCGCGGCGCTGGTCACACGCGACCCGGCGGCGGTATCCCGTGCGCTCATGGTGATCTCGGCAGGCGAGGCCGCCGACGAGCTCAACCTCGACGCATTCATCGCGCAGGGCATCGAGTACGAGGAGAAGGGCTCGGGGCTCGAGCGCCTGACCAAGCTGCTGCAGGACCTCAACGTGACCCACCCCATGCCGGTTCGCCGCGTGCGCATGCTCCTCGACTGGGTGCAGGCCGGTGACTACGACCGGATGGTGCGGGGCGAGTACCTGCGCCGCGGCGAGGAGTCCTCGGCGAGCGAGGAGGCTTCGGCGGCGAGCACGCACTACGGCGAACGCATCGGCGACGCCATCCAGCAGGCGGGCTCGTCTGTCAGCGACCTCGGCGACCAACTCGCGGACTGGCTGCAGAAGACCAAGGGACGGCGCGAGCCCTAGCGTCGCCGCGGGGGGATCAGAGTACGATCACCGCCGCGCACCCGGCGAGGAAAATGAAGCTCAAGGCGGTGCCGACGATGCCCAGGACCTCACCCGCCTGGGCCGACGAGCGCCAGGACTCGCCGCCGTGCGATGAGCGGCGCGCCGAGCGGCCGAGCCCCCATGCCGTGGCGGACAGCGGCAGCGCCAGAATGCTGTAGAAGCCGAAGGAGAGCAGCAGGGTGGCCAGGCCGATGACCCCGAGCACCAGGCTCGCGGTGGCCGACCCGTTGCGTTGGGGGCCGACGGCGGGGGCCGCAGCGCCGGTGGCGATCGGCAGGCCCTCGAGCGCGGTGAGCAGCTGATGGTCGTCGCGGGCGGCCAGAGCCGCGCCCAGGCGCTCCTCGAGCTGCTCGGTGGAGAGCCGCCCGGCGAGCCAGTGCTCGCGCAGCTGGGCAGCGACGCTCTCGCGGTCGCCGTCGGAGACCAGGTACGTGGCTCGCGCCGGGGGTGCCCATCCGAACTGGGAGTCGATAGCAGGATTGTGTCAGCCCGGTGACCGTTCCGAGCCGTGACCGGGGAGCGGATCCGCCACCCTCACCGGCGGCCACGGCCGAAGCTGTTGGCCGCCGGGAGGACCGCCGCCAGATCGGCTCCGGATTCCCGGGAAGGATTCGGCAGATGCCGAATCCCTCGAATCCGTGCTCCACACCCGTCGTGGCTCGATGTGGCGTACCTCGGCGCTCGGCAGGTCGCCTCGCTCGAGGCGGCGCACGTCGTGCACCAGCACGTTGATCACGCCTTCGCGGCGCTCCAGGCGGCCGCTGGCGATCACCAGCGGCTCGCCGCGCACCGCCAGGCGGCAGCGGTCGTGGATCGGCGGGGGCACGATCAGGTTGATCGTGCCGTGCTCGTCCTCGAGCAGCATGAAGGTGACCCCCTTGGCGGTGGCCGGGCGCTGGCGGGCAACCACCTGGCCGGCCACCCGCACCGGCCGGCCGTGGCGGGTCCGCTCCAGATCGGCGCTCGAGAGGGTGCCCTCGGGCAATCCGGGGCGCAGCAGCTCGAGCGGATGCTCGTGCAGGGTCACGCCGGTGGAGCCGTAGTCGGCCAGCAGCCGGTCCCACGCATCGAGGTGGCGCAGATCGGGCGCGTCGTGGGGGTCGAGCGGCAGGGCCAGCTGGGTCCCGAGCGCACCCCCACGCCCGACCGGCACCCCGGGCGCCGCCACCCCGAGCAGCCACAACGCCTGTCGCCGCCGGCCCTCGACCGGGCCTTCCACCAGCGAGTCGCACGCCCCCGCCCAGGCGAGCCGCTCCAAAGTCCCGGTGCCCGCGCCGGAACGGGCGGCGAGATCGGCAACCGACCGATATGCCCCACCCCGGTCGCGCTCGGCGACAAGCGCACGAACCTCGGCGTCGCGAACACCGTTGACGTAGGCGAGGCCGACACGAACGGCGCCCGCCTCGACCCGACACTCCACCACCCCCTCGACCACACACGGCGCAAGCACCTCGATACCCCGGCGCTGCGCCTCATGCACAAGCGAGTCCGGCGGGTAGAACCCCATCGGCTGCTCGTTCATCAGCGCCGCGAGGAACTCGGGCCCGTAGTGCACCCGCAGCCAGGTGGACTGGTAGGCGAGCAGCCCGAAGGCGGCCGAGTGCGACTTGGGAAAGCCGAAGCCCGAGAAGCCCACGATCTGGTCGTACACGCACTGGGCCACCTCGACCCTGACGCCGCGCGAGACGGCGCCGGCCAAGAAGCTCTGCTCGTACGAGCGCATGGCGGCCTCCGAGCGCTTGCGGCTCATCGCCCGCCGCAGCCCCTCGGCCTCCCCGGCGGTGAAGCCGGCGAACTCCATCGCCACCTCGATCACCTGGTCCTGGAAGACGATCGCTCCCAGCGTGTCGCGCAGCACCGGCTCGAGCGAGGGGTGCTCGTAGGGCACCTGATAGCCGGGGTTCTCGCGCAGCGCCTTCTTGCGCTCGATGTAGGGGTGCACCGCGCCGCCCTGGATCGGCCCGGGGCGCACGAGGGCCACCTGCACGGTGAGGTCGTCGAGCGACTCGGGCAGCGTGCGCGGCAGCATCGACATCTGCGCCCGGCTCTCGATCTGAAACACGCCCGTTGTCTCAGCTCGCTGGATCTGGGCGTAGACCTCGCGGTCGGCGAAGTCGATCCGCGACAGGTCGATCCGCTCGTTGCGCGTGCGAGCGATCTCCTCCACGCAGCGCTCGACCGCCGAGAGCATCCCCAGGCCCAGCACGTCGATCTTCAGGAAGCCGGCGTCCGCGCACGACTCCTTGTCCCACTGCACCATCTGACGGCCCTCCATCGCCGCGGGCTGGATCGGGCAGAGGTCGATCAGCGGCTGGGTGGCGATCACCATCCCGCCCGGGTGCTGAGATTGATGGCGCGGCAGCCCCGCAGCCGCGCGCGCGAGACCCACGAGCGCCCGCCAGCGCGAGGAGCTCTTGCCGCTGCGGCCGGGCTCCATCTCCGCCACCTCGCGCTGGATGTCGTTTCCCGGCAGCCACGGGTCCACGGTGCGCGCCAGGCGCTCGATCTCCCCCGGGGGCAGTCCCAGCACCTTGGCGAAGTCGCGCACCGCCGAGCGCACCTGGTACGTGGCAAAGGCCGCCACCAGCGCCGAGCGGTCGTGGCCGTAGCGGTCGTGGATGCGCGGGATCAGCACCTCGCGGATGTCGCGCGGGAAGTCGAGGTCGATGTCCGGCAGCGCCGTCAGGTCCTCGTTGAGGAAGCGCCCGAGGTGCAGCTCGTTGGCCAGCGGATCGATGTGCGAGAGCCCGGTGAGGTAGCAGACGATCGAGGCCACGCTCGACCCCCTTCCCCGCCCCGGAGGCAGCGTCGAGCGCACCGTGTCCGGGCCGCGCACCTCAGCAGCCACCTCGCGAGCCAGCTCGAGCAGGTCGCGGTGCAGGAGAAAGAAGCCCGACAGGCCCAGCCCGCGGATCACGCGCAGCTCCTCCGCGAGGCGCGCCTCGGCCTCCGCCCGCGCGCGTCCCGAGGTCGGATAGCGCTCGGCCAGGCGGTGGCCACATACCTCGGCCAGCTTGCGGTCGGCGCCGGGGTCCTCCGAGCCCGGGTAGGCGTAGCCGAGATCTGAGGTGAGGTCGAAGGTGAGCCGCTCGGCCAGCCGCGCCGTCTCGGTTACCGCGTCCGGGTGGTCGGCGAAGCGCTCGGCCATGGCCTGCGGGCACACGAGCACGTGGGAGGAGTTGCCGCGGCGGTCGGGCTCGCACTCGTCGAGCGTCTTGCCCAAGCGCACCGCCACGAGCGCGTCCTGCAGCCGCGCGCGGCTGCGCTTGTGAGCGTGCACGTTGCCCGTGGCCACCGTCGGCACCCCCAGGCGCTGCGCCAGCGAGGCCAGCAGCCGGTTGCGGCGGCGGTCGTGGCGCGCGAAGGGCCGCTGGAGCTCGACCCGCAGTCCGCGCTCGCCGAAGATCCGCAGCAGGCGCCGGCCGGACTCCGCGGCCTCGGCGTGACGGGCGTCCTCGACCGCGCGGGCCAGCGGGCCGTGGCGGGCACAGCCCGAGAGGCACACGAGGCCCTCGGCGTGGCCCTCGAGCGCGGCGTAGGTGGTGACGGGCGGCAGCGGAGATGGATTCGAAGGATCCGGCGTCCGTGCCACATCCTTCAGGGCACCCTGAGACCGGCTCGAAGGATTCGGCATCCGTGCCGAATCCTTCCGGCGGCTCGAAGGATTCGGCGTCCGTGCCGAATCCTTCCGGGGTCGCGTTTCCGCGTAGGCAAGCGTGATCAGCCGGCAGAGGTTGCGGTACCCGGTCCGGGTCTCACACAGCAGCGTGAGGTGGGCGCCGCCCTCCATCGTGAGCTCCGCGCCCGTGATCGGCCGGACCCCGAGCGGCTTGAGGGCCTGGGCCAGCTCCATCGCCCCGTGCAGCCCGTCGTGGTCGGTAAGCGCCAGCGCCTCATAGCCCTGCTCGGCCACCGCCGCTGCCAACTCCTGCGGGTGCGACGCCCCGTCCAGGAAGGAGTAGGCGGAGTGACAGTGCAGCTCGACGTAGGACACGAACACATGTTCGCATCATTGAAAGGCGGGCTGCAAGAGGCACCTCAGATCAGGGGCGGTTGAATACGTCGTGGGTCCCGATGCGTCGCCAGACCACATGCGGCTCGCCAGGGTGTACCTCGTTGCCGTAGTGAAACGTTGCTCGGCCATCGGGCGCCCAACTGATCTCCCATACGCCGAGATGGCCCTTGACTCGCTTCACACGCAGGGCCCCGGCGACGAACCGGCCCCTCATTCGCACCCACGCCTCCTTCTGTTCCTCAGTCAGCTGGGAGTAGTCGCGCAGGAACCGCGGAAGCGGCTCGAAGGTCGGCACCTACTCTTGCGGGATGGCATCCAGCGCAGCTTGGAAGCTCTCCTCGTCCATGTAGACCTTCCCACCGCCCCGCGCATACTCCTCGTCGGCCTCGCGCTCACCAGCCTGCCACTCCGGTGTCCAGAACCAGGCCTGACTGGCGTCGATCACTTCTGTGGGTAGCACTTTCGTACTTTCCTACTCGTAGACGATCAGGTCCGGCTCCGGGCGCAGGCGCAACACGCGCTGGGGCGTCATCAGTCCGGTGTCCTCCTCGTAGAAGAGCTTGAAGCCGGCGTGGAAGCGGTGGGATTCGAGGTCGCGGTACTTGGCGACCTTCTGCGCCTGGCTGCCGAAGCCGTCCACGTTGATCACCGTCGCGACGCCCGGGGGCTCCTCGAGCGAGGCGAGGTCGTCGATCATCTCGTCGGTAAAGCGGTGGATGACCATCAGCTTCTGGGGCAGGCGCTCTCGCCGGGTGAGCTCCGACAGCCAGCGCGAGGTGGCGTTGACCTCCGAGCCGGCGACCGAGCCGATGGTCTGGCCGGGCACCTCGTCCGCCGCCATCCGCCACTCAGGGTCGAGCGCGAGGCCGACGTCGGGCTCGCGCAGCCACTTCTCCAGCACCTTGGCCTCGGTGAGGAAGTCCGACCGGCCGGGCTGGATGTCGAGCAGGAGGATTGCGCCGGCGCGCCGGGCCGCCCGCAGGTAACGCCGGATGATCGCGTCATCCTGGCGGGTGCGGTAGAGGTCGCCCTCGCCGGGAGCGTCGGCGGCCACGACCGCGATCAGCTCGAAGGCCGGCAGCACCGGCCGTGCGCTCGTGGCGTAAGGGCGAGCCTGTCGCTCGAGCTTCTCCGCCATCTGGCCGGGATCGCCGATGCCGAGCACGCCGAGCGCCGCCGCCTGGGGCGCCCCGTAGAAGGCCACGACCCGGCGGTCGGGAAGGATCCGGCGGCCGCCGCCGGGCAGGGTGGCCAGCGCGTCCTGCGCGTCGGCTGCGCTGCCGTTCTCCCGATCATCCTTGCCGCCGCCGCCCACGCCGAAGGCGACGCCGATCAAAAGGACGGAGCCGAGAATGACCGCGAGGGCGGTCAGCCGCCTGCGCCGCAGCTGCTTCCGGCGCTCGGCCCGGCGACGAAGCAACCGTTCGGGGACGTGGCTCATCGCCGGTCTGTGATCGGCATCGCGCGATGACGGTAGCGTGACCTCAAGCCCGCTGCGTCAGCCACCTCCCCACCGCGAGGTCGCGGAAGACCACGACGTTGCGCCCGTCGACCAGCACCAGCTCGAAGTAGCGCCGGCGCACGGACTTGTCCGTCCACCAGCGATCCTCGACAACCCATTCCTCGCGCATCGCCTCGACCGGCATCCCCCCTACCGCCACCGGCGCCCCGCCGGGACCGGCGTTCACGGAGACGGGCCGGGGAACCGCCAGGCGCCTGGTGGCGCGAGAGGTCATGGGTCCAACGGCGCCAGAACCGAGCGGCGCTCCGGAACCCTCGAGTCCGGGTCGATGTCAAGCACCCGCATCGCCGCCGCCTCCCCCGCCGCCTGGCGGGCCTGGTGCACTGCCTCGCCGAGGCGGGCGCGGCGGGCGGCGCCCTGCTCGTCGAGCAGGCGTCCCTGATCGGTGGCGGGCGGGCCGAAGGCCACGACCTCGAGGGCCAGCGACTCGGCCGGCGCCGGCATCTCGGCCAGGCGGGGCGCGAGCGCCAGGCGGATTCGCTGTGGATCGGCGCTGGCGCTGCGCAGGGTGACCGCCTTGCGCCATGTACCTCCTGCGACGAGACGAGCGGAGACCGCCACCGCCCGCAGGGAGCGCCCGCGCCGCTCGCGCCGTGCCAGCAGGCGAGCGGTCAGCAGCTCGAGAGCGTGCTCGAGCTGGTGGCCGGAAACCGCCTCGGGCAGGTCGATCCGCTCTGACGCGGGCTCCGGGGGGCGGCGCGGATCGAGCGGGGTGTCGCGGCCCCGGGCCAGGTCGAGCGCCAGAAGCCCCGGATGGCCGAAGCGCTCGGCCACCGCGCGGGAGGGCAGCGCCGCCAGTTCGCCGAGGGTGCGCACGCCCAGCCGGTCGAGCACGTCGGACAGCCCTTGGAGCTCAGGCCTGGACCGCAGCAGCGTGGCCGGCAGCGGCGCCAGGAAGCGGGACGGATCGCGGTCGACCACCACGGGCGGACGGCGGGGGCGCGCCGCCAGCGCGGCGCAGTAGGCACAGAAGCGCGAGGGGGCGGCCCCCATTCGCGCGCTGCGTCCCAGCGCACGCCGGGTGGCGGCGAGCACCCCGCGCAGATCCCCTCCGTGGATTCCGTGGAGGCCGTCGGCCTCGAAGTACGCAGCTCCCTCGCGCTCGGACTCCGGCGCTCCTCCGATCCGCTCGATCCGGTCGAGCACCTCGTGCCAGAGCGTGCGCACACTCTCGGGGTCGGGCGGCACCAGGCGCAGGCCGGGGCAGCGCGACAGTGCCTCTCCCATCCGCATGCCCTGTACCACTCCGAACGCCTCGGCCGGAGCCGAGACCTCTCCCACGGCCTGGTCGCGCCCCTCCTCGGGCGCCAGCGCCACAGGCTCGGACACCAGCGCGCGCCTGTCCCCGAGGGCCGCCAGCAGGGCGAATCGGGGAATGAGCACGCAGATGACCATGAGTCGAACGTATGTTCGCATACGGGGCGGCGGCAACGGAGCGCGCCACGTTCAAGGCGCCGCTTCACCCAGTGCTGATCCCGCGCTCGGTCGTCAACCGACCGTGAGAAGCGCCTTGGGAAAGCTCGTGAAAACGTCGGCGCCGTCGGCCGTAACCGCCACGAGGTCCTCGATGCGTACGCCCAGCTCCCCGGGCAGGTAGACGCCGGGCTCCACGCTGACCACGTTGCCGACGGCCAGCTCGCCGTCGGCCTGCTTGGTCAGGCGCGGCTCCTCGTGCACCTCCAGGCCCACGCCGTGGCCCAGGCCGTGGCCGAAGTGCTCGCCGTGCCCGGCCGCCTCGATCAGGTCGCGCGCGACTGCGTCGACGGCCCGGCACTCGGCTCCGGCGCGCACGGCGCCCAGGGCCCTTTCCTGGGAATCGCGCACCAACTCGTAGGCCTCGCGGGCGGCATCGGAGAGGCGCCCGGTGGCCACCGTGCGGGTGCAGTCGGAGCAGTAGCCGTCCAGCCGCGCTCCCCAGTCGATCACCACCAGCGTGTCGCGCGCGATCTCCACGTCCCGCGGCACCGCGTGGGGCAGCGCCCCGTGGGCGCCCGCCGCCACGATCGACGGGAAGGACGGGTCCTCGGCCCCGGCCGAGCGCATCTCAGCCTCCAGCTCGAGAGCCACGGCGCGCTCGGTCCTACCCCCCAGGCCACGCTCGAGCACGCGCTCCAGCGCGGCCGTCGCCAGCTGTGACGCCGCGGCGATCGCCGCCAGCTCGGCCTCGTCCTTGACTTGGCGCAGCCGCTCGACGAGCCCGCCCGCGGCCACCAGATCCACGCCTTCCTCGACTTTCTCGGCAAGCTTGGCGTGGGTGCGCACGCTCAGGTGGGCGTCGTCGAAGCCGGCTCGCCCGGCCAGGCGCGGGACAAGGTCGGCGGCCAGTTCGCGTCCGGCGGGGAGCAGCTCGAAGCCGGTCACCTGCTGCGCGGCCTGCTCCACGTAGCGGAAGTCGGTCAGGAACAGGCGCTGCCCCGGGGTCACGACGCAGGCTGCGTTGGTTCCCGTGAAGCCGGTCAGGTAGCGCACGTTGACCAGGTCGGTGACCAGCAGGGAGTCGAGCTCGCGCTCGACCAGCAGCTCGACCAGCCGGTCGGCCCGGGCCTGCACCTCGGTCACGAGCCGAGCTGCGCCTTGAGCAGCTCGAGAGCCTCGCGGTAGCCCTCTACGCCC
Source organism: Thermoleophilaceae bacterium (assembly GCA_030447725.1). GTDB lineage: Bacteria > Actinomycetota > Thermoleophilia > Solirubrobacterales > Thermoleophilaceae > JAAYBF01. The sequence goes on along the minus strand of JAUJOQ010000004.1, from coordinate 297,972 downwards.
TTGCCCTGCACGCGCCCCACGCACAGGTCGCCGATCACCGACTTCCGTCGCCAGTCCTCACGGCTGTCGACCTCGGAGAGGTGCACCTCTACCGCCGGCAGCCCCGACACCTCGAGCGCGTCACGGATGGCGTAGGAGTAGTGCGTCCACGCTCCCGGGTTGAGGATCAGGCCGTCGGCGCGCTCGGAGGCGATGTGCAGGCTCTCGCAGTACTCGCCCTCGTGGTTGGTCTGCCAGAAGGTGGTCTCGAGCCCCAGCTCGCCGGCGAAGCCCTTCACCCGTGTCTGCAGCTCGGACAGCGTGCCGCCGCCATAGACATTCGGGTCCCGCCGTCCGAGCTGGTCGAGGTTGACGCCGTGGAGCACGTCCACCCGGTTCTTCATGGGGCGTGTAGCTCCTCGACGGCCGTGCGCAGGTCGGCCGGGGGCACTCCGTGGCCGGGCGTGACCTCGCCGGGGGCATGCACGAGCACGAACCCCACGCGACCCCCCTCGCGCTTCTTGTCGCGATCGCAGTAGGCCACGACCTCGTCCACCTCTGCTCCCTGAAAGGTCCGTGGCAGCCCCTGTGCACCGAGCAGGTCGGCCACCTCTGAGCGAAGGGCGTCGCGGCCGGAGAGGCGCAGCGCGGCGAGCAGCCCCAGTCCGACCGCCTCACCGTGGCGGTAGCGGCGGTAGCCGGTGGCCGACTCGATGGCATGTCCGACCGTGTGGCCGAGGTTGAGCACCTGCCGGCGGCCGGCGTCGCGCTCGTCGGTGGCCACCACGGACAGCTTGGTGCGAACGCAGCCGAGGATGGTCTCCTCATCCGGGGCCCCTCCCTGACGCACGCGGGCCCACAGCGGCCCGCCGGCGATCAGCGCGGTCTTGACCACCTCGGCGTAGCCGGCGGCGAGCTCCGCGGCCGGCAGGGTGGCGAGCGCGGCCGGGTCGCAGAGCACCGCCGAGGGCTGGTGATAGACGCCCACGTAGTTCTTGCCCTCGGGAAGGTCGACGCCGGTCTTGCCGCCGTAGGCGGAGTCGACCTGAGCCACGAGCGTGGTGGGCACCTGCACATGGCGCATGCCGCGCTGGTAGACGCCCGCGCAGAAGCCGGCGAGGTCGCCCACCACGCCGCCGCCGACAGCCACGAGCACATCGCCGCGCTCGGCACCGGCCTGGGCCAGTCGGCGCAGCACGCTCTCGGCCGACGCCAACACCTTGCTCTGCTCCCCCGCGGCCACGGCAACGGTGTGCTCGGCGTCGATCCGGTGGTGGCGGGCCACGTTGACGTCGGTCACGGCGAAGCGGCGGGCCTCGGCGGGGTAGAAGAAGCCCTGCCGGATCAGACCACGCCCCAAGAACACCGGGTAGTCGCCCGACCGGGCCCGGGCCCAGACCATCCGGGGGCCGTCGAGCCCCGGGGAGTTGCGGAGGGGGGCGGTGCCCCCCTTCGATGCCATTCCCCGAGCCTCGCGCAGGGCGACGAGCGCGCCGAGCGAGCGCCGGGCCACGTCGCGGCCCGCCGGGGGCAGCACTGCGTGCGACACCGACTCGTAGACGGCGCGGCGGTCGGCGTGCAGCTGATCGAACCGGCTGCGATCTCGCGCCAGGGGCCGGCCCTTGCCCGTGGCGCGACGCCACGCCTGCCCGGGCTCGACCTCGAGATGGACGACCGTGTGGTCGCGCAGCGCGTCCCGCACGCGCTCGGACCCGATGGCACCCCCTCCCAGGGCCACCACCCCACCGCCGCGGGCCCGCTCGAGCACGGTCAGCACCGCCTGCTCCTCGCGCTGACGGAAGGCCGGCTCGCCTTCGCGGTCGAAGAATGCCTCGATCGGCTCGCCGAGCGCCGCCTCGAGCTCGCGGTCGGAGTCCAGCGCGGCCACGCCCAGCTCGGCGGCCACCGAGCGCGCGGAGCCCGTCTTGCCGGCGCCCATGAAGCCGACGAACACCAGCGCGCCGCCGCCGGTGGCGGGCGCGACCCCCTCGGAGGCGTCCTCGGTCAGCGCCTCCACCCGATCCGCTCCTCGTAGGCTCGCAGCGCCGCCCGCGCATCGTCTAAGTGATCGCCGCCGAACTTGTCGCGGTAGGCGTCGGCCAGCACCAGCGCCACCATCGCCTCGGCCACCACTGCGGCGGCTGGGACGGTGCAGGAGTCGGTGCGCTCACGCAAGGCCTGGGCCGGCTCCAGCGTCTCCAGGTCCACGCTGCGCAGCGGCTTGGTGAGAGTGGGAAGCGGCTTCATGGCTGCGCGCACCACCAGCGGATCCCCGGTGGTCATGCCGCCCTCGAGCCCGCCGGCGCGGTTGGTCTCGCGGTAGAGGCCCCGCTCCTCGGAGTGGAAGATCTCGTCGTGGGCCTGCGAGCCCACCCGGCCGGCGAGCTCGAACCCGTCGCCGATGTCGACCCCCTTCATCGCCTGGATCGACATCACCGCGCCTGCGAGGCGGCCGTCGAGACGGGTGTCCCACGACACGTGAGACCCCAGACCGGGGGTCAGCCCGAAGGCGATCACCTCATACACCCCGCCCAGCGACTCGTTGGCCTTCCGTGCCACGTTGATCTCCTCGACCATCGCCTGGCCGGCCTTGTCGTCGAGGCAGCGCACGGGCGACTCGTCGACCCCCGTGAAGTCCTCGAGGGTGAGGCCGTCGCGCCGGCCGGCGCGGACAGAGCCTATATGCACCACGTGACTGCGCACCTGCGCTCCGAACGCGCGCAGGAGAGCCTTGGCGAGCGCCCCCGCCGCCACTCTGGCAGCTGTCTCGCGGGCGCTCGCGCGCTCGAGCACGTTGCGGGCGTCGGTGAAGCCGTACTTCTGAACCCCGGCGAGGTCGGCGTGCCCGGGCCTCGGCAGGTGCACCTCCTCGACGTCGGCCTCGACGGGCCACGGGTTCATCCGCTCCTCCCAGTTGCGGTAGTCGCGGTTCTCGACCGTGAGGGCCACGGGGCTCCCTATGGTGCGCCCGTGGCGGATGCCCGAGGTCACGATCGCGCGGTCTGACTCGATCTTCATCCGCCCGCCCCTCCCATGGCCCAGCTGGCGCCGCGCCAGGTCGGCATCGAGGTCCTCAGGGGTCAGCTCGAGCCCTGCGGGAAGGCCCTCGAGCACTGTGACGAGTCCCGGCCCATGGGACTCGCCGGCTGTGGTGAACCGCAGCGGCATGGCGGCTCCGAACCCTACCGGGGGCCGTCACGGCCCGAACAGCTAGTCGCGCAGACCGAACCGGGCGCAGGTGTCGGAGCGGTAGGGCAGGCACGGGTTGTAGGGGTGGCGCTTCATCGGCGTTCCGTCCCACATGATCTCGCTGCCGTCGCGCGCTCCGCCTACGGGCAGCGGCGTGACCATGCTGCAGGCTTCGAACAGCGGGTGGGGCGAGTAGTTGTACGGTGGCCGGACCTCGTCCACGTTCGACACGCCGTCGTTGTCCTGATCGTCGTTGCCGTCCCAGACGCCGTCGCCGTCGCTGTCCCAGTCGAGATAGTCGACCTGGAGAAACACACGGGGCAGAACCGGCTTGTACTCATAGCCGCACTCCTCGCCCTGGGGGTAATGCCCCTGCGACATCAGCACCCGGATCTCGTCGACGTTGCGAAGGCCGTCACCGTCCACGTCGCGCTCGTCGTCGGTCATCTGGCCGTTGCCGTCGCCGTCGAGGAAGCTCCGGTACTCCGGGTGGCCGGGACGCACGTCCACGCTGGCCTGCTTGCCGTCGGAGTAGTTGAGCGGCAAGGTGTGCGCGCCAAAGGTGGGCCGGCTGTTGTAGGGCCCGAGGAAGACCGGCGTCTGAGGATGGCCCGTGTACGCCTGCAGCAGCGAGGCCGGCGGACTGGCCGCCTCGTGCGCCCACGCGCGGAACTCCTCAAGGCTCGACAGGCCGTCGCCGTCGTAGTCGTGCCCGGCGTCGGCCGGATCGAGAGCGTTGGGAAACGACCGCCCGCCCGGGTAGGGCAGGGCGCGCTGGTTGAGATCGAGCGCTGACTCCTGCTCGAAGCCGTCCTCCACGCCGTCGCCGTCGGTGTCCGCCTGACACGGATCGGTCTTGATGGCGGCCTCCGTGGCGTTGGAGAGCAGATCCTTGTCGAAGTCGCTGCCCTGCCCGCAGCTGGCCGGCTCGCCCGTACGCAGAGCGGAGACGATCACCGGCGAGTGCCGCCGGGCGCTGCGCTTGCCGTAACTGCGGCCCACGACCACGCGGACGCCGAAGCGGGTTGGATTGCCGACGCCGACTCCGTCGCCGTTGCTGAGCAGGCGCTCTACCGACCCCGGCACTTTCACCACGAGCTTCCTGCGGCCGGCGCGCCTCGGCTTGGCGAAGGCGGTCTGCTTGTTGGGCGCGATGAAGAGGACGGTGTTGCGCTTGCGCCTGGCGCTGAAGTGCTTGCCTCGGATGGTGATGGTCTCGCCCACGGTCACGCGCATCGGGGACACAAGCTTCACCTCGGACTTGGCTGCTCCCGCCGGGACGGCGCCGGCCGCGCCACCAAGGGTGGCGAGCGCGGTCACGGCCAAGAGGCTCCTGAAGACATGCGAGTTCATTGCTCACCCCCGATCACCAGCAGCTCGGTGAGCAGCTGTGGAAGAAAACGCCGCACCGGCGTTCCGGTGCCGGCCCTGGCGCTACCGGCATTGCGCTCGCCGCGTGCCTGTGAGGCCGTCGCGAGCGGGACCTCTCGGATCTGGTCCACCCGCAGCACGTAGCGGCGGTCCTTGCCGTCGAGGAAGACCTGCTGCTCGCCCGGCTCGATCGACACCGTGGCGCAGTCCGCGGGCGCGGGGCTGCACGTGCCCTCCCCCTCCGACGAGGCTCGCAGCGTGGAGTCCACCAGGAAGACGACGTCGCTCAGGTTGGCGCCGACCCCGAGAAAGATCAGCACCGGCGCGGCCTCGTTGGGCAGCAGCGACAGCCGTGGAAGGTTGCGGAGGGTGCGCGGGGCGCCCTCGGGTCCGTCGAAGGTCACGTCTACCGCGTAGGTGAATCTGCGCTCGGGGGCCGGGGTCGGCGTGGGCGCGGGGGCAGGACGTTGTCCCCCGCTGTCGCCACCGGTGTCGGGTGCCGTGGACGGGCCCCCTCCCGCCCTGCCGCCGCCGCCGGCGTCTGCGCCAGATCCCCCAGCCGGGTCACCCGCCGTGCCCACGACCGGGGCCAATGCCACGCTCGGGGCTGATGCGGAATCGATAGCGTCGAGGGAGCGTCGCGGCTTGAACGGGTCACGTGCGTCGAAGGACCCGAGGTCCGACGAGCTGCCAAAGCCCGAGGTCACCAGCGAGCGCTCTCCGAGCGCCTCCGCGGGACCTGGCAGGCCACCCGTGTCAACCGGATCGACCGGGGCCGCCGTTTCGACTGCAACCGGCTCGGATGAGCGGGACAGGAGAATGGGCACCGCGACCAGCGCGGCGGCCAGCAGGATGGCCACCGGGAGTAGCTTCCGGGCGCGCAGGTCGGCGATCACGCCCTGAGCGAGTGGCTTGAGAGAGTTCACTGCGTGCCTCCTTGCGCCACCGGGGTGGCCGGCACCGGCGCGGGTGCGGCGGCGGCGGGAGCCGGGGTCGTCGGGGTGGTTGCGGGCGCCGGACCTTCCGGCGTCGCGCCGGCGGTGGTTCCCTCCGTCTTGGGAGCCAGATACACGGTGGCGGTCACCTCCGCCGTGATGGTCGGGAAATTCGTGGAGTCGAAGGTGAAGCCGTCGATCTTCATCAGGCGGCCGTCCACCTGCACGCGGTCGTTGGCCACGCGCACGAAGCGCTTCATCTCGTGGAAGAAGTCGGCCAGGTCGCCGAAGCGCCCGTCGAAGGAGAACGTGAGAGGTACCGTGTCGAGCGCCGTGGGAGCCGCGGTGGTGGTCGTCGTGCCGGCGGCCCCGGCGGGCGGGGCGGGGGCGCCCGCGGCGGCAGGCGGGCTGCCCGCCGCGGTGGCAGAGGCCTCGCTCGAGCTGTTGGCCTCGGCCGCCGTCTCGTTGGCAGACTCGGTGGCCTGACCGGGAGCCGTGGTAGCGGCGGCGCCGCCGGCGTCAGCCGCAGGGGGTGCGGTGCTCGAGCCCCCGGGCGCCGCGGCCGCTACGGGCGCGACCGTCGGCGCGGTGCGCGGCCCGGCGGTGATCTTCGCGAAGCGGATGTTGGTTCCCTTGGCTGCGCGGTCGAGCTGGACCAGCAGGCTCGGCATGTCCACGTCGGTGGGGATCGCCTTGCCCAGCCGCACGACCGTGGCGTAGTCCTTGGCGTAGTCGCCCTTGCTCGCCTCGGCCTGGCGCAGCGTCTGGAGGGCGGTGTCGCGCCGGCTCTCGGCCGACACGAGCTTCTCACCCAGGCTTCTGGCCTCCTCGCGCTTCGGAGCGAGCACGAGGAACCAGTAAGCGGCCACGAGCATCACCGGCACGAGGAAGATCAGGATCTTCTTGTCGCGGGCGTTGAGTGTCATGCTCCACCGCCCAGGCTCGAGGGCACGGCCGAGCCCTCGTCCTTGGGCTCCGTAGAGGGAGCCGGATCGAAGGTGACCGTCGCGTTGAACGTGTAGTCGTTGCCGAAGCACCCCGTCGTGCCGCTGATCGGCGCGGTCGCCGCTCCCCCGCTCGTCTCCGGCTGGCTCGAGTCGACCAGTTGCACGTCGACCGCTCGGTGGAGCTGGCGCAGGCGCACCAGGATCACCGCGACACGCGGCTGGCTGGTGGCGCAGCCGGTGAGGGCGAGCGTTGGGACGCCCGGCGTCGGAGTGACCGCGGGAGCCGGTGTGGAGGCGGTCGCCGGTGCTCCTTCGCCCGAGGACGCGGTGACAGCGATCAACGAGGAGCCCGACGGCAGCACCAGCGCGAGCTCGCGCATCAGGCGCTCCCAGTCGAAGCGCGTGTCGGCGAGGGTCTTGACCGAGGCCAGCCGCGCCGCCTTGATCTGAGTGAACTGCTGAAAGGACCCGAAGGACGCAGCGCGCGTTTCGGCCTGGGTCGCCTCGGCTTCCGCTTCGGCGATTGCGGTGGTGCGCGAGTTGATCTGGTTGCTCGTGACCACGTAGGCGAATACGGCCAGCAGCAGCGCGGCGAGCACACCCACCACCACGTATGAGCTGCCGCCGGCAGCCGCGGGGGCCTGAGCACGGTCGCGTTCAGGGAGAAGGTTGACGGGCCTCATGCTGCCGCTCCAAGGGCCAGCCCGGCGGCCACGGTGTAGCGGTGGGGAGCCTCGTCGGGCGCCACGGTGTACGCGCCGAGCGTTCCCAGGGGCTCGGCCAAGCTGACCGGACGGCCGATCAGCCCGTTGAGCGCGTGCAGCAGTCCCTCGCTTTGGGCGCCGGGGCCGGAGAGCACCACGTCGGCGACCGTGCGGGCGCCGGGCGTGTTGAGGTGGAAGTCGATCGAGAGGCGGATCTTCTCGGCCAGCGAGGAGGCGATATCCGTATCGTCGGAGTCCGCTGAAGTGGTCAGGGGCCTGGTGAAGACGCAGGTGGAGCCCACGGCGATGGCGAGGTTCGTCACCCCGCCCAGATGGCAGTACACGCGAGCGTCATCGCCCAGCGGATCCGAGTCGACTCGGGCCGTGGTGAGCGTGCGCACGAGGGCGAACGCGTTGAGGTCGACGCCCTGGACCTTCAGGCCGGCCGCTCTGGACGCTTCGAGCAGCGGCTCGATCATCGACTTGCGAGCGGCCACGACAACGATGCGCTCGCGCTCCCCGCCGGCGGCGACCGACACCCGTTCGATGAGCTGGTAGTCGAGGATCGCCTCTTCCAGAGGCATCGCGATGGCCTCTGCGGCCTGGAAACTGACTGCGACGTCGCGCTCCTTCGGATCCTCGATCGGCGGCAGCTCGATCATGCGCACCACGATCTGCTGGTTGGAGACTCCGAGGCGCACGGCCCTCGGGAGCTTGTGGTCGGACACGAAGCGCTTGATCGCCTCGGCCAGGCCGGCCGGGTCGACCACCTCGCCGTCACGCACGAGCCCCTCGGGAAGGTCCATGCTCGCCGCCTGCCGGATGGCTCCGCCGGCGGTCACGACGGCGGCCAGGAAGCGGTCGTCGATGTCGAGGCCGACGCTGTCGTGGTCGGATCTGTTTCGGAGTGAGAAGGCCATGGGCGAAGGGGGTCCCCCCCTCTATCGGCACTACCGCCCCGGGCTTGACTGCTCTACAGGAACTTCGTCACATAGAGCTCCACCAGCTCCGGCCCCGCCACGATGCCGACGAAGCCGCCCAGCGCCAGGAACGGGGCGAAGGGCACGGCCTTCTTGCGCGCCGCCGAGCCCTCGCGGGCGAGCGCGTATAGACCCGCCGCGGTGCCCGCCACGAAGGCCACGAGCAGCGCGGGAGCGATGGCAGAGCCCAGGTAGAGCCCCATCACGCCCGCCAGCTTCACATCCCCCATCCCCATGCCTCCGGGATAGGCCAGCGCGGCGAGCAGCAGCAGGGCGAAGGCGGCCGAGCCGGAGATGAGCAGTTCGGGCAGCTGATCGGTGCGCAGCAGCGCAGCCGTGGCCAGCGCCCAGAGCGCGGCGGGAAGCACGATCTTGTTCGGAACGATCCGGTGGTCCAGGTCGATCCCCGCGACGGCGATCAGCACCGCGGTGAAGGGCAGGAACGCCCACAGGTCCGTGCTCGCCCCGTGCGTGAGCACCACCGCCGCGAAGGCGAGCGCGGTCACGAGCTCCACCAGCGGGTACCGGGCCGAGATCCGCACTCCGCACTCGCGGCACCGGCCCCGCAGCACGAGCCAGGAAAGCACCGGCACGTTGTCCAGCGGCCTGATCGGCTGCTCGCAGGCGGGGCAGTGCGAGCGAGGGGTGGACAGGGACTGCCCCAATGGCAGCCGGTGGATGACCACGTTGAGGAAGCTGCCGATCACGGCGCCGAGAGGCGCGGCGAACGCCGCCAGCGCGGCCGCTTCTGAGACGGTCATCAGCCGGAGTTTGGAGGCAGCTCGCGCCAGGTGTTCTGAATCAGGCCTGCGGTCCCGAAGGTGGCGAGCGCCTTGAAGGCGTTGGCCGAGAACTTGACATTGGGGCCATTCGAGCCTCCGCTGCCGGAGCTGCCCACTTCGATTCCCCCGCCGTTGTCGATTATCACGCCGCCGATCACCTCGGCATTGCCACCGAGGCTAAGCACGTAGCCGGTGTAGTTCTCCTTGTTTGCGAAGTAGAGCACGCCGTGAAAAGTAGATCCTCCGGTCAGGCTCATTCTTCCCTGGGGCATGATCACCAGCCCCGGGTCGGTAGGAGAGTTCCACACGGCGCTCGCCGAGAGCGTGCAGTGGGTGCCCGCCGGGACGTCGATGTAGACCACCGGGCCGGTAAGGCTGGTGGGGCAGGAGGTGTAGTAGCCCGGAGGGTTGGAGCTCGCGGCTGTCGCCTTGAAGCGCGCCAGCTTGGCGTCGTCCATCGTCGGCACGGTCTGCGGCGGCTCCTGGACGATTGACCCTGCGGGCGTCACCTGCCCCTTGGCCACCTCGTAGTCGGCGCAGGGCTGGCCCGGCGGCACGTACTGACAGCGCGTCACGATCTGTCCGCCCGTGCTGTCGATGATCACCTTGTTCCCATTGTTGGTTGTCCTGAAGTAATCGGACTTCACGGTCACGCGCGGGAAGTCCTCGGTCAGGCGCTCGCGCTTGAGCAGGGCCACGATGTCGCGGGTCTTCCCCCTGACGGTGGCGCTAGCGCGGACCCAGAGCTTGCCGTCCCTGTTGGAGTCCCACCGGCACGGCACCGCGGTCGTGCCCTGGCACGGCGTAGTGTTCACCGTGGAGTCGTAGACGTCGCTGTTCTGTGGCGTGGCGCCACCGATGCGGTTGTCGCGCACGACGGTCGTCCAACTCACGCCCTCGGCGAAGTCCGCCTGGCTGAAGTTGCCTCCAACCAGGTTGGCCGGCTGCGGGCACTGACCGGCGGGAGTCGTGTTCGTGCCCGCCCCGAACGAGCAGTCCGTGTATCCCGGCGCGGCGGCCGGCCAGTTGAAGCCCAGCACGTAGCCCTGCTGCTGCAGGGCGCCCTCGGTGAGGTTGAACGACGACTCGCGGTTGCGCTCCCCCTTCGACTGTGCGGTCTGGGTGTCCACCACCGCGTAGGCCGCCAGGCCGAAGGTCATCATCATCATCAGCACCAAGACGGCGGTGACCACCGTCCAGCCCTCCTCACGGCGCAACCGCCCGGCCATTACAGACCCGCCTTCGTGAACGTGGCCGACAGCCCGCCGGGGTCCACGACCTTCAGCGTGATCGGCTGCGGGCTGGAGTCGGTGGCCGGGAAGGTGTACTCGGTCGTCAACCCGCGCCCGATGCAGGTGTAGCCGCCGCCGGTCTGGGTTGCGCTGTCGGCGCAGCTCGGCAGGCTCGCGGGGTCGGAGCCGCTGCCCTTGTACCAGAAGTAGTCGAGCGTGCGCCCCTCGGGGTCGTAGGCCGCCGAGCCGTTCAGGATGAACCGCCGCGAGCCGAGCGGAGAGTTGACGACACTGGTGTCCGGCACCACCGGCTTCTGGTTCTGGTTGCGAAGGTAGGCTCCCGTGGCGATCGAGATCTCCGCCGGCGCCTTGGCGGGAGCCGTGTCGAGGAACAGCTCCGAGCGGATCACGGTGATCTTGGCGGTGTCGCCGTCGGCCAACAGGCCCGAGTAGTAGAAGACGTTGCGTTCGGCGCCGTTGTAGCGGTTCACCACGTTGGCGGCCGCCACCCGCTGATCCTTCCAGCCGCCTGTCGTGATCGGGCCGGGGCAGGAGCTCGTCGAGGGGAGGCCGGGATCGGCGCCGCTGAGGGGGAAGGCCTGAGTCTGAGCCCACAGCGTCGACTTCGCGGGATCGCTCGAGTTAAGGCAGTAGCGCACCCGCCGCTTCGCGGGATCGACAGTCTGGAACACGAGGTCGTACGCGCCGGCGAGCTCGATGGACTTCACGTTGGCGGTGGTCGGGCTGGCCAGGTTGCGCAGCTGGCGCGCGATCCGGTCCATCGAGGTGCGCGCCTGGTCGGCGGCGTCGTTGAGCTTGGTGTTGGTGGCGGTGCGCGCCACGAAGCTGTCGAACGTGGTCAGCGTCGCGCCCAGGATGAAGAGGAATATGGTCATCGCCGTCAGCAGCTCCGGCAGCGTGAAGCCGTCCTGGCCGCGGACGCGGTTCACGGGCTCACCGGTCCCACGGGCAGCGACTCGGCGAACTTGTCGTCGACCGCGGTCACCCAGTACTGGTGCCCCGTCGCACCTTTGTCGGTGAACGAGAGCTGCGGTCCGCTGGTGGCGCCGTAGCGGTCCGCGAGCGCGGTGCCGTCGCGATAGATGCGGTAGAAGGCGATCGTGCCGTCGGCGTCGGTTGCGGCCGTCCATCTGAGCACGGGCTGGCCGTCCTCGATGCTCCCGGTGAGCTGACCTGGCGGTAGCGGCGCCTCGTTCGCGGCTTGGAGGATGGAGAAGTCTGCCGACTGCCCGCGCCTGCCCCCTCCGTCGATGGCGACGACGTAGTAGTTCACCACCGTGCCGAGCGGTAGGGGGCTCTGGTCGACGCACTCGGTCTTCGTGGTGCGGTTGCATACGATCGGGTCGGCCGTCTCGGGGCCCACCTTGCGCCGGTACACCTCATAGCCCTTGATGTCGCGCTCGGGGTTCCGCGACCACTCGAGCTCGAACTTCGCGCCGTTCAGACCGCCCTTGAGCCCGCACGGCGGCGCCGGGGCCGAGCGGTCGAGAGTCACCGTCTTGGTCTTCAGGTCGCCGGGGATGCCGCGGACGTCGAAGGCCTGGGCCGTGAGGACGTAGGCGCCGTCGACCAGCCAGTCAGGTGTGTTGGGGCACGACCAGGCGCCCTTCGTCCCGAGCTGCCAGGTGAACGGCCACTCGGTCGGCCCGCCGGTGGCGTTGCCGCCCGAGGTGCCGTCGTCCGCGGACCAGCGCACGGTCGCGGCAGGTGTGCTCAAGACCGTGTAGGGCGGGGGCTGGGCGGTCTCGTCGGTCCAGATGTCGGGGCCGACGATGTCGAGGATGCTCGGCCCGAGGCCGCCGGAAGGGTTGGTGATCAGGGTGCTCTGGGAAACCTTCCCGGGCTCGCCCCGGCTCTTCCAGGTCACGTCGAAGCTCACGCGCCGGTAGTCGTCGGGGTTGGTATCCCCCGGCGGAGTGGTGGCCGAGTTCGAGCAGAAGGTGGCGTCGTGGGCGGCCGTCTCGTCGGTGGCATCGTCGAAGATGCACGCCGACGACCCGACGGTGTAGGTGATCCCCCGGCGCTTGAGCTGCCAGCCGGACATCGCGGGGTCCGAGTCGGTGAGGCCCGGCCTGGCCTGCAGCTCGCCGGCGAGCGCCGCAGTGGTGAGCGTGTCGTAGTCGATCGACCGCGAGGTTTCGGTCAGCTCACGTGCGAGGTTGGTGGCTCCCACCCGACCCTTGGTGAAGGACGTCGACGCGTTCGCGCCGTCGATCAGCGCGACCGTGCCGAGCACGCCTCCGGTCAGGATGAGCATCGCGACCAGGACCTCGAGCAGGGTGAAGCCGCGCTGGTCGCGAAGCGTGCGAGTGAGCGGAGAGGCGGCCACCTCAACGTTATCGGCAGCACGGGGCGAAAGGTGAGGATTCGCCGCCGCGGTCATACACAACGACGAGGCGGGCCCGCGGGCCCGCCTCGTGACTGCTTCTGGTTGGACTTGTTACCACGTACCGGCGTTGCAACCGCCGTCCGTACCCGTACAGGTGCGGCTGGTGGTGCCGTTGGCCGCCTTCGTGATGGAGAAGGTGTTGTCAGACTTCGACGTGGCGGTAACCTTGTAGGAGTCGGCTGCCTCGGGGGTAGCCACGACCACGTTGGAACCGGCCGGCAGCTTGGCGGCGCAGCCGATGTACGTCTCGGCGTCCGTGTAGCACGATTCCATCTGGGAGACCGCGTTACGGGCGTCCGACTTGGCCGAGGCGTCCTGGCCCTTCGTCTGCTGGCCAAGGAAGGCTGGCAGGGCGATCGCGGCCAGGATGCCGATGATCAGGATGACGACGAGGAGCTCGATAAGGGTGAAGCCCTTCTCCTCGGAATGGATACGCTGACTGAGCTTCCGCAGCATTTGCTACCTCCTGTTTGGAGTGACTGGATGGTCTGGTGCCAGTCGCCGCGGCTCCTGCCTTTTCCTAGGAGCGACTCCAAGGTGGCAGCTCGGCCGACTCCTCCAGGGGGATTGAGTCCCTGATGGAGTCCCGGAACTTTGCGCCCCCGCCTCGCGACGGGTTTGCCTTTGTCACCGTGACTCTGGTTGCCCCTTAGATCGACGCCCTCCCGGCAGACCTTTAGGAAGTCGTTCATTTCGCAGTAGTCCATTCGTCCATGCCCTCCCGGCGTGACTAGGATCGGGCACGTCCGTGGAGCTTCGTCGCGCACTCCTGCTGTTCGCCATCGTGCTAGGCCTGGCCGCGATCGCCGCGTCCGTCTCCCGGCCACCAGAGGAGGAGAAGGCCGACACCGCCGCCGAAGCTCCGCCGCGGAAGGGATCCACTCCGACGGCCGGGCCTGCCCCCGGCCCGGGCCCTCCCGTCGAGATCGCCTTCGAGGCGGACCTCCAGCCGGAGACCAGGACCGTGCCGGCCGGGCGAGCCGTCACGGTGACCGTCACGGCCTACGAGCCCGGCCAGGTCGAGATCGAGCGGTTGGGACTGACCGCGCCGGCCGTGCCCAACGGGCCGGCCCGGTTCGACGTGCTGGCCGGACCGCCCGAGAAGTACGCCGTGACCTTTACGCCGGGGGAGACCGGCGAGCGGCGCAAGATCGGCGTGATCGAAGTCGAGGAGTAGCCCCTGGTCTCATCCCTTGGCCTGTCGCCTGCGTTCGAGCTCGGCGATGTCGGCGAGGTCTTGATCGCGGCCCGCTGCCTGCTTGAGAGCGATCAGGTCGTCGAGCCCCGCGAACAGCGGAGGCCGGTCGAAGCCGGGGAGCTCGCGGGTGATCGCTCCGGCCCGCAGCTGCCGTAGCTCTTCATGCCTTCGACGTACTGCATGACATCCAGACGCCCGTACCGTGTCCGCAGCAGCCAGTTTCCCCCCATCTCGAGGTTCTGGAGGTTGAGCTCGGGCACCTCTTCCGCCTTGAAGTCGCCCCTTGCCAAGGGCTCGGCATCGAGTTCATCGAGCGCAGCCAGGAGCCTGCTGAGGTTTGCTCGGTTGGGCTCAGGTACGACGTCCACGTCCTTCGTCGCGCGCACGTAGCCGTGGGCCGCCAGCGAGTAGCCGCCGATGACGACGAACTCGACGTCGTGCCGGCGCAGAGCCGCGAGCAGGTCGAGCGGTCGCATCGGGGGCTCGGAGCGCCGGCCGGCGGGTGAGTGCGAGTCGTCGCCACGGCTCATCGCTGCGGACTCCCGGCGATCGTCGTCAGCGCAAAGGACAGCTCGGCCGCTTGGAGCAGGTGCTCGGCGGGCGAGAGCTCCATGTCCGCGCGGACCTCGGCGTCCGATTCGTTGCCCCGCGGCGCCGGAACGGCGCCCAGCTCCAGCCTCTCGCCCAAGGTCCGCAGGATTCGCTGGAGAGTCTCGACGCTGGGTGACACCTCGCCCCGCTCGATGCGGCTGATGTGGGTCTGGCTCGTTCGACAGCGCCGCGCCAAGCTTGCCTGGTTCAGCCCATGACGCGTGCGGGCCTTGCGTACCAGTTCGGCCGAGGTCATGCCCAGAACTAGACCATAAATGGTTTTGGCCGCGGAGGCGCTACTTGATCTGGTCGTAGACCTTGAACATCGGCAGGTACATCGCGATCACGATGAAGCCGACGATGCCGCCCACGATGATGATCATCAACGGCTCGAGGATCGAGGTGAGCGCCTTCACGGCGGCAGCAACCTGGTCCTCGTAGAAGTCCGCGATCTTGCTGAGCATGGTGTCGATCGCGCCGGTCTCCTCCCCCACTCCGATCATCTGGGTCACGAGCACCGGAAAGGCCTCGGGAACCTTGATCATGGGGGCGACAAGGGTGCCGCCGTTCTTGACCGACTCTCCCACGTCGTCCATGGCCATCTCGATCACCTTGTTGCCCGACGTGCGCCCGGTGATGTCGATCGCCTCCAGCATCGGCACGCCGGCGGCCACGAGGCTGGAGAACGTCCGTGAGAACCGGGCGAGGGCGACCTTCTGCACGATGTCTCCGATCTGCATCGGGAACTTGAGCTTGAGCCGGTCCCACTGGATCTGGCCTTTGTCGCTGCTCTTCCAGCGCCGGAAGGCGAACACGAGCAGGGCGACGGTTCCGATCAGCAGATACCAGCGGTCGATCATCAGGTGCGAGAGCCCGACGGTGAACTTGGTGATCAGCGGCAGCTCGCCGCCGAAGTCCTTGAACACCTGCTCGAAGACGGGCACCAGGAACGTGATGAGAGCCACCAGCACCAGCAGCGCGAAGCCGCCGATCATGGCCGGATAGATCATCGCGGCCTTGATCTGGCGCCGCAGCGAGTCGTCCTTCTCGAGCTGGTCGGCCACTCGGATCAGAGTGGATTCGAGGATGCCGCCGGTCTCGCCCGCGGCAACCATCGCCACGTAGAGGTCGTTGAAGATCTTCGGGTGGCGCCGGAGGGCATCCGAGAAGGCGAGGCCGGCCTCCACGTCCCGGCGGACGGCGACGAAGGCCTCCTTGAGCTTGTCGTTGTCGGTCTGCTCCTCGAGCACGTACAGCGTGCGCAGGAGCGACATGCCCGACGAGATCATCGTCGCCAGCTGGCGGGTCGCGATCGTCAGCTCGGGCGCCTTGACCTTCTTGAAGTTCGCCAGCAGATCGCCGGCGTCGGCGGACTTCTGCTCCTCGATGTCGGTGACGATCAGGCCCCTGGCACGCAGCTGGGAGGCCACGGACTGCTTGGTCTCGGCGTCGACTTCCCCGCGTGTCGGGGTGCCCGCCAGATCCAGTGCCTTGAACGCGAACGTGGCCACGGCTAGGCGACCCGCACGGTGCCCATCAGGCGCCGCAGCTCGTCGGGGGCCGATGAGCGGGCTTCGGCCAGGTCACGGGTGATCAGGTTCCGGCGCACTAGGTCGGCCAGCGATGCGTCCATCGTCTGCATCCCGTGGCTGCCGCCCGTCTGCAGCGTGGAGTAGATCTGGTGCGTCTTGCCTTCGCGTATCAGGTTGCGCACGGCGGGGGTCGGTACCAGGATTTCGGCGGCCACGGTGCGGCCATCGCCGTCGGCGGTCGGCAGGAGCTGCTGGGTCACGATGCCCTGGAGGGCCACCGACAGCTGCACCCGTACCTGTTGCTGCTGTGAGGGTGGGAAGACGTCGACGATGCGGTCGACCGTCTGGGCCGCATCCTGGGTGTGAAGCGTGGCAAAGACCAGGTGGCCGGTCTCCGCGGCCGTGAGGGCCGTGGAGATCGTGTCGAGGTCGCGCATCTCGCCCACGAGGATCACATCGGGATCCTGGCGCAGCGCACCCTTCAGGCCCGCTGCGAAAGTCTTGGCGTCGGCGCCGACCTCCCGCTGGTTGACGATGCACTTCTTGTGTCTGTGGAGGAACTCGATCGGGTCCTCGATCGTCAGGATGTGCTCTTCGCGCGTCTCGTTGATCAGGTCGATCATCGCCGCCAGGGTCGTGGATTTGCCCGAGCCGGTGGGTCCCGTGACCAGCACGAACCCGCGTGGCTTCTCGACGAAGTCGCGCAGCACGGGCGGCATGCCGAGGTCGGCGAGCACGGGGATCTCCTGGGGGATCAGGCGGAAGGCCGCGCCGAGGGCCGCGCGCTGGAAGAAGGCGTTCACGCGAAAGCGCGCGCGGCCGGGGATCGAGTAGGCCAGATCGATCTGCCAGTCGGTCTCCAGCTTCTGGCGCTGGTCGTTGGTGAGGATCGAGTAGACGATCTCGCGGACCGCCTGGGGCGTGAGGGTTGGGTAGTCGAGCGGGCCCAACACGCCGCGCTTGCGCACCATCGGCGGCGACCCGGCGGTCAGGTGGAGGTCCGAGGCCCCCCTCTCCATCACCTCGATCAGCACATCTGCGAAGTCAAGTTCCATGAGTTCTCCTATCGGCAGCGCGCGCGGTTACGTGACACGCGCGACTTCGGCTATGGACGTGACGCCCTGCTTGACCCGCTCGAAGCCGTCCTCGCGAAGGACGGTCATGCCCTGCTCGACGGCAACGCGCCCGATCTCCTCCGAAGAGGTGCGCTCGATGGCCATGCTGCGGATCTCGTCGGTGATCGGCATCACCTCGTACAGACCTAGGCGGCCCTTGTAGCCGGTGCCCTTGCAGCGGCTGCAGCCCACCGGCTCGTAGGCCACGACCTCGTGGCTGGCGGGTAGGCCGGCGGCCGCCAGCGCGGCCGCGCTGTAGGTGTTCGGGCGCTTGCAGTGGGGACACAGGAGGCGCGCCAGGCGCTGGGCCACCACGCAGTCGAGGGCCGACGCGGTGAGGAAGGGCTCAATGCCCATCTCGGTGAGGCGCGTGACGGCCGACGGAGCGTCGTTGGTGTGCAGCGTGGACAGCACGAGGTGGCCGGTGAGGGCGGACTCCACGGCGATCCGGGCCGTGTCCGCGTCGCGGATCTCGCCGACCATGATCACGTCGGGGTCGGCGCGCAGCATCGAGCGCAGGCCGCGCGCGAAGCTCAGGCCGGACTTCAGGTTCACCTGCAGCTGGTTGACGCCCGGGAGCTGGTACTCGACCGGATCCTCGATCGTGATGATGTTCTTGTCGATCGAGTTGATCATGTTGAGCGCGCTGTAGAGGGTCGTGCTCTTCCCCGAGCCGGTCGGGCCCGTCACGAGCACTGCGCCGTGCGCCTTGCGAAAGCCTGTCTCGAAGCGGTCGCGGGCGTGGGCGGACATCCCCAGCGCGTCGAGGTCGACCAGGGCCTTGCCCTTGTCGAGCAGGCGCATGACCACGCCCTCGCCGAGCACGGAGGGCATCGTCACTATGCGCACGTCCACACCGTGCCCCTCCACCTTGAGCCCCACCCGGCCGTCCTGGGGCAGGCGCTTCTCGGAGATGTCGAGCTCGCCCATTATCTTGATGCGCGAGACCACGCCCGCCACCATCCGGCGCGGGATCGTGGTCGTCTCCGCGAGCACGCCGTCGACACGGAAGCGGACGCGCATGTCGCGGCCGTCGGGCTCGAGGTGAACGTCGGAGGCGCCCTGCTCCACGGCCTGCGCGATGATCGAGTTGACCAGCTTGATGATCGGCGCGTCGGCGGACGTCTCGCGGATGTCGGTGACCGGCGCGAGGCCGTCCTCTTCCTCTTCGTCCCCGATCGCCTCCGCGACCGCGTCCTCCAGGCGGGTCATGCGGCTGATCAGGTTCGCCACGTCTTCGGCGGACGCGACTGCAGGGCGGATCTCGTGCCCGGTCATCAGCTTGAGGTCGTCGAGCGCCAGGATGTTGGACGGGTCGGCCATCGCGACCACCAGCGCGCCGGATTCGTCGAAGCCGAGTGGCGCTGCCTCGAACCTCCGGGCCGCCTTGTGGGAGACCAGGTTCATCGCCGACACGTCGGTCTGATAGACGTTCAGGTCGACGTAGTCGAGCCCGAATTGCTCGGCCAGCGCGTGCGCAAGCTGCTCGGGGCTGAGCGCGCCGGCTTCGACCAACACCTGCCCCACGCGCTTGCCAAGCCGGCGTGACTCCTCCACTGCGGCGTCGGCGCGCTCGCGATCCACATAACCGAGGTCGACGATCACATCGCCGATGACCCGCGATGGACCGCTTCGCCGCCTGGGAGGAGTAAGGCCGTTGCCGGTGCCTTGCGGCGCGGAAGCTGTGGCGGCCGGGGCGGGCTCACTCATCGGGCGTCCACTACGTGCTGGCTGAGGGTGCCCGAGTCGACGAACCCCTCTATCAGCCGCGCGCGGCGCCTCGTGGAAACGATCACGACGGCAGGGGCCTGGGCCACGCCGAGACCGCTGACGATTCCACGGTACTTGACCAGGTTCTGGATGCCGTCCCTGAAGATCGCGATGCGCTTCAACCCACGCAGGGACGCCACGGCCCGGGCGGTTGCCCGGTCGTCGGCGCCGCCCTGTCCGAAGAACAGGACCACGACCTTGCGGTCGCGCAGGGCGCGCCCCACCCGAGCGGGGACACCCGCGGGCAGTGCCGCTGCGGCGGTTGCCGGGCGGGCGGACTCCTCGCGGCCGG
This sequence comes from Thermoleophilaceae bacterium, assembly GCA_030447725.1. Classification (GTDB taxonomy): domain Bacteria; phylum Actinomycetota; class Thermoleophilia; order Solirubrobacterales; family Thermoleophilaceae; genus JAAYBF01. The sequence continues at coordinate 278,945 of JAUJOQ010000004.1, read as the reverse complement.
CGCCGGGCGCTTCACGCTTCCGAGCGGGCTTCGGGTCGTGATCGGCCCCAGGCTTTGCGTTGTGATCGGCCGCCTTCTCGGCGGGTTCCGGAGACACCGGTGTGGGCACCACGGGGCTCGAGGCGGTATCGGCTGCGCTCTGGTTGGCGCCACGGGCGGCAAACAGCGTCGCGGTGGCCAGCATCAGGCCGAGGAGCACCAGCAGCAGGGGGCGGGAAAGTGCCATACGCGCCGTATCGACCCGGACTGGACGAATGTTTAGGGCCCCACGCCCCCTCCTTCGCCCCGAGAGCCCGTGGCAGCGGATCTCATCGTCTCGATTGGCGCGTCGAGATGGGTCCACAGCTCGAGGCTGCGGGCCCCTTGGCGCACGAGCACCTCCAGTCCCTCCACCACCCGCGAGCCGTGGGACCGGCCCCATGCCACGACCGGCGTCGCGCGATGCCCGTACACGAGATCGACCACGGTGTCCGGAGGGTCGATCCGGTCGAGGCCCAGCGCAGCCTGGGCTTCGGCGGCGTCCACCGAGCCATCGAGCCCGACGGTTGTGCAGTTCACGAGCACGTCCGCCTGCCCGGGTCGGCCGGCGTGCAGGGCGCCAAGGTCGGAGGCGAGCTGTGCCGCTCGCTCGGGGGTGCGGTTCCAGACCGACACCTCGGCCGCACCCGCGTCGATCAGAGCCCACACCGCGGCCCGAGCCGACCCGCCGGCCCCCAACACGAGCGCCCGCAGGCCGGCCACCGGCTGGCCAACGGCGTCGAGTAGCCCGCCGGCGTCGGTGTTCTCGGCCTCGACCTCCCCGTTTGGACCGAAGGTGAGCGTGTTGGCGGCGCCGATCGCCTGGGCGGCTCGGCTGTGCCGGTCAGCGAGCCTGTGGGCGGCGCCCTTGTGCGGCACGGTCACGTTCAGCCCCTTGAAGCCCGAGCCGGGCAGCGCCCGCACCGCTTCTTCGAACCGCTCCGCGGGCACGGGCACCGGAACGTATAGCCAGTCCAGTCCCAGCTCGGCCAGAGCCGCGTTGTGCATGGCCGGCGAGCGACTGTGGGCCACCGGGAAGCCGGCGACCCCGAGCAGCGTACGCGGCATCAGCAGTCCGTCGGGGACTTGCCGCCGCGCGCTTCGCGTTCTTGGTTGTAGCGGTCCACGTCGGCCTGGAACTCGGCGTCGGTCTCTGAGAACGCGTGCTCGCCGCACGCGTTGGGCTTGACCACATAGAAGAGGAAGCCGGTCTTCGCCGGCCTGGCCGCGGCCCGGAGCGACGAGAGCCCGGGACTGCCGATCGGCCCCGGCGGCAGGCCCTGTCGCTCACGTGTGTTGTAGGGCGAGTCGACCGCCAACTCCGACTCGGTGAGTGGACGAGTCCAATTGTTGGTGGCGAACCGGATGGTTGCGTCTATCCCCAGCGGGATGCCCTCGCTGAGGCGGTTGTAGATCACCGAGGCGATCATGGGCCGTTCCTCGGCCACCTGGGCCTCGCGCTCTACCATCGACGCGATCACCAGCACGTCGTAGCGCGTGAGGTTCTTGCGCTTGGCAAAGCTCATGTCCACCTTGGCGAACTCGCGCTTGAAGGCCCGCAACTGCTGTGAGACCAGCTCCCGGCTGCCCTGACCGCGCTTGAGCTCATAGGTCGCGGGAAACAGAAAGCCCTCCAGATTGCTCGCGCCTCTGGTCCCGTAGTTCGCCGGGTCGAGCAGCGGGGAACGCTTCGTGAGCGCCAGGTAGTCGCCCTCGAGGTCATCTCCTATCAGGGCCTTGACCTCACGCCGCGCCCGGCCCTCGGGCACGGTGATGCTCACGGTCTGCTCCGCGGGCGACTGAGCCAGCGCGTCCATTGCGGTGGCGTAGCTCATGTCTTCGCGCAGCGAGAACCGTCCGGCCTTGAAGTCCCCCGAGCGCCCGGAGAGCGTGGCCCGCGCTCGGAAGAAGAACGAGCTCGAGACCACGCCCCGCTCAGCCAGCAGGTCCGCGATCGCCCCCACTCCGGAGCCCGAGGGGATCGTGACGGCCACGGTGCCCTCACCCTCTCCCTTGAACGGCTGGTAGAGCGAGAACAGAAACCAGGCCACCGTCAGGGCCAGCACGCCGGCTACCGCCAGCGGGATGAGCCTGCGCCGGGGGAAGCGATCATGACTGGGGCCTGCGCCCCGTGCGCGTCTGCGTTCGAGGATGCTCTGTGCCCTGGCCCGGCGAGCCGCGCCGCGGTCGGGGGGCTGGGGCGGCGGCGCCGGTGCCCGCCGAGCGCTCGGCAGCTTGCGCACGGGCCGTGTGGGGTGCACCGGCGGCGCCGCCGCGCCCTCGACTTCCGCCGCGGGGTCGGGCTCGGCCGCCGCGACCGGCTCGGGCTCAGTCGGCGCGACCGGCTCGGGCTCAGTCGGCGCGACCGGCTCGGGGTCCACCGGCGCGACCGGCTCAACCGGCTCCGCCTCAGCCGGCGCGACCGGCTCCGCCTCAGCCGGCGGCAACGGCTCGAACGGCGGCGGCGGATCGGGTCGCCGAGGAGCGGGCGTGTCCTGTGGCGGCGCGACCACCTCGGGGGGCGGTTGCGGTGTGCCGGCGCCCGCCGGCGGCGGGGGTACCTCGATGGGGGGCAGCGCCTGCGGGGGAGGCCGCCCTTCGCGCGCCGCACGCTTGGCTTCCCGCGCGAGCCGCGCGCGCTCACGCTCCTCGTGGCTGCGCTCAGGACTCACGACATCTCCGGTGCCGACGACCGGCCTGCACGAGCGGTCAGGTAGCTCTCCAGCAGGTGAGCGGCCGCGCGGGAGTCGGCGTCGGCGCTCCCTCCGGTGGCCTCGGCCATCCGGGTGGTCAACCGCTCGTCGTAGAGCTCCACCGGTACCCCGACCCTCTCCTCCAGACGGCGAGCAAACTCACGGGCCGCCTCGGCCTGCATCCCCTCTTCGCCGCCGAGAGTGACCGGCAGCCCTACCACGATCAGCTCCGCCTCCAGCCCGGCGGCGAGCTCGGTCACCCGGGCGAGACCCTTGCGGGTCTCGGGCCGCTCGATCGCGGCAAGGGGCGAAGCCAGGGTCCCCGAAGGGTCGGACACCGCGCAGCCGCAGCGGGATTCCCCGTGGTCCAGCGCCAGCACGCGCATACTAGGAAAGCGACCGCCCGATCGTCGCGCGCGCCGTCCCGAGCGCCTCGTCGAGCTTCGCGGGGTCGCGTCCGCCGGCCTGCGCCATCGTGTCGCGGCCCCCGCCGCCGCCTCCCACGACCTCTGCCGCCGCGCGCACCACCTCCCCGGCCTTCACGCCGCGCGCCACCACCGCGGGAGCCACGTTCGCCACGAGCTGCGCGCGCCCGTCGCTCGCGGCGCCCAGCACCACGACGGCGTCTCCCAGGCGCTGCCGAACCCGGTCGGCCAGCGCCAGCAGGGCCTTGGTGTCCGCGGCCTCGCTGCGTTCCACGACCACCGCGACGCCGGCCACATCCTCAGCGGCCGCCACCAGGCGTTCTGCGGTGGCGGCGTCGTCTGCCACTCCAGCGCGCCTACCGGCCTCACGCGCGCGGGCGGTCAGCTTCTCGACCGCCCGGACCAGCTCTCCCTCGGGCGCCTTGAGCAGGCCCGACAGCTCGCGCAGCCGAGCCGTGCGCTCCTCGAACAGCTCGGCGGCCACGGCGCCCGTCACGGCCTCGATGCGCCGGACGTTGGAGGCACTCGAGGTCTCGGCGGTCACGTGGAAGAGCCCTATCTCTGCGGTGGTGGCCACATGCGTGCCGCCGCACAGCTCCCGCGACACCTCGTCCACCTCGACCATCCGCACCCAGTCGCCGTACTTCTCCCCGAACAGGGCCATCGCGCCAAGGTTGCGCGCCTCGTCCAGCCCCATCTCGATGGCGCGTACGGGCCGGTTGGCCGCCACCCAGCCGTTCACGCGCGCCTCGACATCGCGCAGCTCGGCCTCGGAGAGGCGCTCGCCGTGGGCGAAGTCGAAGCGCAGCTTGTCCGGTCCCACGTAGGAGCCGGCCTGGCGCACGTGCGCGCCCAGGCGCTCGCGCAGGGCGGCGTGCAGCAGGTGGGTGGCCGTGTGGTTGCGCATCGTGGCCAGGCGGGTATCGCGGTCCACCGTCGCGTGCACCGGCTCGCCCGCGGCGATCTCGCCCTCCACGGGCTCGAGCGCCAGCGCCTGATCGGAGCCCAGCCGGAACACGTCGACCACCCTGGCGCGTCCCGAGCCGGTCTCCACCGTTCCGGCGTCGGACACCTGACCGCCGCCGGCGGGATAGAAGGGGCTGTCCTCGAGCTTGACGAGCACGTTGCCGTCCTCGCGCTCCACGGCCCGCGCCACCGTGTCCGCCTCGGTCGACTCGTAGCCCACGAAGCGGGTCTGAAACCCCGCCGCCTTGGCGAAGCCGGCCGCACGCTCGGCGGAGCTGTCGGCTCCGGTATCGCGGGAGCTGGTGCGCGCGAGCTTGCGCGCCTCTTCCATGAGCGCGGCGAACCGCTGCTCGTCGACCGCGAGGCCGGCCTCGTCGAGCAGCTCCTTGGTCATCTCGAAGGGAAAGCCGTAGGTGTCGTGCAGCCGGAAGGCGTCCTCTGCGCTCACCTCGGAGGCACCTTCCTCGCGCGCGCGAGCCACGAGGTCGGCCAGCAGGCGCTCGCCCTGGGCGAGGGTGCGGCCGAAGCCCTCCTCCTCGGCGGCGGCCCAGCGGGCTATCGTCTCGCGCTCCTCGCGCAGCTCGGGGTAGGCCGAGCCCATGGTCTCGATCACCACCTCGCAGAGATCGGCGAGAAAGCTCTGGCCGATGCCCAGCACGCGGCCCTGCTGGATCGCCCTTCGCAGGATGCGCCGCAGGATGTAGCCGCGGTCCTCGTTGGAGGGCACCACGCCGTCGGCCAGCAGGAAGGTCGCGGCGCGACCGTGGTCGGCCAGCACTCGCAGCGCGCGCGTGGTGGGCGCGTCGGAGCCCGAGCGGTGACCCGAGCGCTCCTCGCCGAAGCGGACCAGGGGCTGGAAGTGATCGGTCTCGAACACCGAGGGCACGTCCTGGAGGATCGCCGCGAGGCGGTCGAGGCCGAGCCCCGTGTCGATGTTCAGCTGCGGCAGGTCGGTCAGCGAGCCGTCGGCGTGCACCTCGTACTGCATGAACACCAGGTTCCAGAACTCCAGGAAGCGCTCGGTCTCGTCGCCAGGGAGGTCGTCCTCACCACCGAAGTCGAGGCCCCGGTCGAGATAGAGCTCTGAGCACGGGCCGCAGGGCCCGGTGGGTCCCGACCACCAGAAGTTGTCCTCGGTGCCGAGCCGGACGATGCGGTCGTCGGGAACGCCGATCGAGCGCCAGCAGGCGACCGCCTCCTCGTCCGATCCGAGGCCCAGGGCGTCGTCGCCGCCGAACACCGTGATCCAGACCCGTTCGGGATCGAACCCGAAGAACTGCGTTGACAGCTCCCAGGCGTACTCGGCCGCTCCCCGCTTGAAGTAGTCGCCGACCGAGAAGTTGCCGAGCATCTCGAAGAACGTCAGGTGGCGCGCCGTCGTGCCCACCTTCTCGATGTCGGTCGAGCGGAACACCTTCTGGCAGGAGGTGAGGCGCCGTGACGGCGGCTCCTCCTCGCCGCGGAAGTAGGGCTTGAACGGCTGCATGCCGGCGGTCGTGAGCAGCACCGTGGGGTCGTAGCTCGCGGGCACCAGCGAGGCCGAAGGCACCCGCAGGTGCCCGCGCTCCTCGAAGAAGGAGAGAAACCGCTCGCGAATCTCGGCCGCCGTCATCGGCTCGGAGTCTAGGTGGACCGCACTTCAGCGCAGGCAGAGGCTCGACCAGTCGAGGCCGAAGACGGGGTGATAGAGCAAACAGTTCTCGGGGTCCATCCGCTCGGACATCAGCACGCCGACGGTCTCGACGCCGTAGGGGGCGACCTCCGCTCCCTCCACCACCTCAAGATCGAGAGCCGCCCAGTCGTCGGCCGAGTCCTGGGCCGGGGCCTCGCGCCCGAGTAGATCGATGCGGCGATCCAGGACGCTGTCGTCCACGACCTCGAGGTAGCGCCCAGGCAGCGGCAGGACCGGCTCCACCCGCGCGAATGAGACCTGAGCCTGGGTTTGCTCGCCTGCGGTGCGAGCGCGCCGGGCGCGGAAGCCGACCTTGTCGAGGGTGCGGACCAGGTAGCGCTCCAGCGCTGCGGCGCGCCTGCCCTCGGCGGACACGATCACCGGTGGAGGCCGCCGCGCGGAGTCCTTCACGAGCTCGCGCGCCCTGACCACGTCCGAGTTCTGCTCCCGCTCGCCGTAGGGGCAGGGATCGAGCGCCCGGTAGCCCACGACCTGTGGCGGCACCACGTTGCAGGTGGGCGCGAGGAACCCGTCCCGCAGGCGCTCGAGCGCGGTCTCGTCGATCGCGTAGCTCACAGCCCGGCGCATGTCCTCGCCGGCGAACGGCGGCCGGCTCACATCCATGGCCAGGTAGTCGAGGGCGAGCGTGAGGTGCTCTGAATAGCGATCCTTGAGCTCGGAGCGGATTCGTGCCACCAGGTTGACGGGGGGCTCGCCCTCGGCTACGTCGACGCGGCTGTCGATAGCCGCCTGCGACTGCGCACCGGCGTCGCGGATCACCTCGCCCGAGACCTCGTCCACGAGGCCGGCGGCCACCCCCGGCAGGCGGAAGCCGCGTCGGCGTTCGAGCACGAAGGCCGTGCCGGGGCGAGCGGGCACGGACCTGTATGGGCCCACCCCGGAAGGCGGCCGGCTGCTCAGGTCGCGCATGGGGGTGCCGGCGGGCACCGGCGCAGCCATCGGCTGCGCCAGCGAATGGGTAAGGTCGGGATCGGGCCGGCGCAGGTCGATCCGCACTTCGCCGGTCCGCCCATCGGCCGAGATGCCGGCTATGTCCGCTCCCGCAAGCAGGGACCGGGAGTAGCGGCGCGCACCCTTGATGTCGCCGAACAGATCGAGGCCGTGGACGTTGAGGCGCAGGGCACGCTTGATCGCGCGCTCGAAGTCGCCGGCCACCACCCGCCGTCCGTCGGAGTACCGCAGCCCCTGGCGGAGCCGGAGCTTCACGGTGCGCCCGCCGTCCGATACCTCGGGCATGTCTACGGCCAGGCCGGGAATGACCTGGGTTCCCGCCTCCCCCTCGCCCCGCGCGTACGTGAGCACAGGAGTGTGTGAGAGCCAGAGCGCCTGCAGCGCGGTCGGCGAGGCGGCCACGGCGGGATCGAGGCTGTCGGGAGCCGAAGCCAGCGCCACGGAGACCGAGCCACCCTCGCGCGCGCCACTGAGCTCGGGCTGGCCGCCGGGAGAGCAGCCCACGCCGATCAGGGCGCCGACGATCAGCAGGAAGGAGAGCGCGCGAGCGCGGTAGGCCGCGCCGATGTTCACTGCAGTTCGTCGCGCATCACGGCCAGCGACTTCCGGATCAGGCGTGAGACGTGCATCTGGGAGAGGCCGACCCGGTCGGCGATCTGGGTCTGGGGCAGTCCATCCTCGAAGCGCATGCGCAGGATCTCGCGCTCCCGGGGAGGAAGGATGCCGAGTGCCGGCGCCAGCGAGACCCTGTCCTCGGACCGCTCGAAGCCGACGTCCTCCTCTCCGATCGCGTCCAGCGGATCGGAGTCCCCCTCTGCGCCCTGAGGCGATGCCGACAGCGAGAGGGTGGTGTAGGCCGAGCCGACCTCCAACGCCTCGAGCACCTCCTCCGGCGTTGCCCCAAGCGCGGTCGCGATCTCTCCAACGCTCGGCGAGCGGCCCAGCTTGGAGGTCAGCCGCTCAATCGTGGGAGACATCTTGGCGTGCAGCTCCTGCAGGGCCCGCGGCACCCTGATCGCCCATCCCTTGTCGCGAAAGTGGCGCTTTATCTCACCCACCACGTTGGGGGTGGCATAGGTGGTCAAGGACACGTCGCGCTCGAGCTCGAAGCGGTCGATCGCCTTCAGCAGTCCAATCGCCCCGACCTGCTCGATGTCCTCGAGCGGCTCGCCCCTGCCGGCGTAGCGCCGCGCCAGGGAGCGCACCAGCGGCAGATGGCGCTGCACGAGCTGCTCGCGGGCCTTGCTGTCGCCCTCCTCGCGGCAGAGGCGCAACAGCTCACGATCCTCGACGCGGGCGCGTGCCTTCGCGTCGTCGCCGGCGTGTCTCACGGCGCGGCCGCCACCAGTTTCTCGAGCCGCACGACGATCGCGCCGTCGATCGCGGCGTCGACTCCGAAGGAGTCCACCACGGTGTCCAGGATCTGGCGGAGCGACAATCGGCCCGGTGTGACGTCCGTATCCTGCAGCGCGTCGGCAAGCCCGGTCTCCGGCAGCGGACCGATCCTGGTCCGGATGCGGCCCTGGACAAGCTCGAAGCTCATGGTCACACGGCCGTCGGAGCCCGCCTCGGCCAGGAGCCGCTCGATGGCCAGCTGCAGATCGTCCATCGCCTCGAAGCCGAAGTTCGCGCGTTCTGCGATGCCGCTGACGATCAGACGGACGACGGGCCCATAGGTCTCGTCCAACGGAGCCTCGATGACGATCCGATCAGCCACCGGCGATCGTCCCCCAGCCCACCACGAGGTCGCCGCGCATCAGGCACGCCGTCTGGCCGGGCGCCGCACCCCGCACCTCGCGGTCCAGCTCGAGCTCGAGGCTCGCATGCCCGCCCGCGCGGACATCGGCGGCGGCGCACGACATCGACGGTGCGCCATAGCGCACGCGTACGGCTTGGACCGCCGCCCCGCGCCGGTGCAGCCGCACCGGCCCCAGACCGACCCTGCGCGTGGCAAGGGCCGCGCGCGGCCCCACCACCACGCGGTTGCGCCGCGCGTCCTTGGACAGCACGTAGAGAGGCTCGCGGGCGGAGACGCCGATCCCCCGCCGCTGCCCGACGGTGAAGCCCTGATGCCCGCCGTGGCGTCCGAGCACGCGGCCGTCGCGATCGACGATGTCGCCACTCACCGCCGCGGCGCCAACCGTCCCCCCACCGTGGCGGCGCATGAAGTCGCGCGTACCCGTACCCGCGAGAAAGCAGAGGTCCTGGCTCTCGCGCTTCTCGGCCACTGGCAGCCCCGCCTGCCGCGCCAGCTCGCGCACCCGCCGCTTTTCCAGCTCGCCGAGGGGGAAGCGCAGACGCTCGAGCTCTGAGCCGGTGAGCCGGGCCAGCACGTAGCTCTGGTCCTTGACGGGATCGACGCCGGCCTGCACCAGCAGCCCCTCGGCGTCACCGGCTATCCGGGCGTAGTGGCCGGTGACCAGGCGTGCCGCGCCCAGCCGTCGCGCCAGTGCCAGCATGAAGTCGAAGCGCACCAGGCCATTGCAGCGCACGCAGGGGTTCGGGGTGCCACCCGCCGCGTAGCCGGCCAGGAAGTCGTCGACCACCGCGGTCCGGAACTGGTCGCGGAGGTCGAGCGTGAGGTGGGGGATGCCCATGCCATGCGCCAGCGCCCGGGCGCCCGTGACCGCCTGCGGCGAGCAGCAGCTGCGCTCCCCGTCGGTGCCGGGGTCCGACCACAGCTCCAGCGTCACCGCCAGCACCTGCTCGCCTGCCTCCAGCGCCAGCTGGGCGGCGGCGGCGCTGTCGACCCCTCCGCTCATCGCGACCAGGGTACGGCCGGGGTCGGGCGTTATAGATGCGGCGCCGTCGCGCGCGGCCAGCCCGAGGGCCCGGTGCAGGGCGTCGGCCGCCAGGTCGGCGGCGTGAGCCGCCACAGGGGAGAGTCCGCCGAGCTCTGACGCGATCGCCGCGGGGGTCACCGACGCGGCGTCCAGCAGCGGCGCGCCCTCCACCATCTCGACCGTAGCGCTGCCGGCCGCGCGCGCCGCCGCACAGCCGCCGGCCTCGAAGCCGGCCTCCACGACCCGGTCGCCCTCCACGCGTACCGAGATCCGCACGATGTCGCCGCAAGGGGCGCCTCCTGCTGCGCCGGTGTGGGGGGCGCACGCCAACACGCCCCGGCCGCGCGGACTTTCGAGGTGGTCGCGCAGGGAATCAGCCATCGGCCTGAGGATAAGTGCTGCCCGCCGAAAGGCCCGCCGATGATCTGGAGCTTCTGGATGGCCCCAACCTGCCGCTGCCGCCTCGGGAGTTGGGCCTGCGTTGGCAAGCTTGGGTGTCCTCCGGCGCGGCCCTGACTGCGAAAGCCTGGAAACGCCCCGAGTCGGACTCCCACTCCAGTGGTGTTGGCTCAACATAGATGAGCCGGCTGGCGTACAAGTTCGAGCCAGACGGGACGCTAGCAGCGCCGGCGCCCCGTGTCAGGCATATCGCAGGCCCAGCTCGCGCAGCTGGCGATCGTCCACCCCGGCTGGGGCGCCGGTGAGCGGATCGGCTCCGCTGGCGGCCTTCGGGAAGGCGATCACGTCACGGATGGAGGAGCGCCCACCGAGCAGCGCCACCATCCGGTCGATGCCGAAGGCGATGCCCCCGTGCGGGGGCGTGCCGTAGGTCAGCGCCTCGAGCAGGAAGCCGAACTGCTCGCGGGCCTGCTCCTCCGACATCCCGAGTGCGGCGAAGACCTTGGACTGCACGTCGGGCGTGTTTATGCGGATGGACCCCCCGCCGAGCTCGGTGCCGTTCCACACCAGGTCGTAGGCGCGGCTCCTCCACGCGCCGGGGTCGGCGTCGAGGTCCCCGCTCGGCGCGGTGAAGGGATGGTGGAGGGCGTCGTAGCGGCGCTCGTCGGAGTTCCAGTCGAACATCGGGAAGTCTGTGACCCACAGCAGGTCATGGCCCTCGCGCGGCACGCCGACGTCGAGGCGCAGCTCGCCGAGCACCCGCGCGGCGGTGGCGGGCTCGTCGGCAACCACGAGGATCGCGTCGCCCACCTCGGCGCCGGTGGCCGCTATCAGGCCCGCGATCTCCTCCTCCGAGAGAAACTTGGCCACCGGGGAGCGCCAGCCGTCCGCCTCCACCACGCCCCAGACCAAGCCCTTGGCGCCGATTGACTGCGCCTTCTCGGTGAGCGCGTCGAACCGGCTGCGCGGGAACTCGCCGGTCGCACTCATCCCGCGCACGACGCCGCCGCCCTCGAGCGCGGCGGAGAACACCTTGAACGTCGATGACGCGAACACCTGCCCGAGGTCTTCGATCTCGATCGCTATCCGGCGGTCGGGACGGTCGGTGCCGTAGCGCAGCAGCGCCTCGTCGTATGGGATTCGCTCGATCGGGCCTCCGAGCTCGATGCCCCCCAGGGCCAGCACCTCGGGCATCAGAGCGTCGCAAACGGCCATCACGTCGTCCTCCTCCACGAAGGACATCTCCACATCCAGCTGCGTGAACTCCGGCTGGCGGTCGGCGCGGAAGTCCTCGTCGCGAAAGCAGCGCACGATCTGGAAGTAGCGCTCCAGGCCGCCCATCATCAGCAGCTGCTTGAAGAGCTGGGGCGACTGGGGCAGCGCGTACCAGGTGCCCGGCTGGCGGCGGTTTGGCACGAGGTAGTCCCGCGCTCCCTCCGGGGTGGAGCGGGTGAGCATCGGCGTCTCCACCTCGAGGAAGCCGGCCTTCTCGAAGTAGCGTCGGATCGTCGAGGTCACGCGGTGGCGCAGCACGATCGCCTCGGCCATCCGCGGCTTGCGCAGGTCGAGGTAGCGGTAGCGCAGCCGCAGCTCCTCGCTCACCGGCTCGTCCTCGTCGACCTGAAACGGCGGCGTCTGCGCGTCGGCGAGCAGGTCGAATGAGGCCACCTCGAGCTCGACCTCGCCGGTGGGCAGATCCGGGTTGACGGTGCCCTCCTCGCGCTCCACCAGCTTGCCGGAGACGCTGATCACGTCCTCGGCCCGCAGCGCCTTCGCCGCCTCGTGCGCCGTCGAGGCATGCTCTGGGTGAACCACAAGCTGCAGAATGCCTTCGCGGTCACGCAGGTCGATGAAGATCAGGCCGCCGTGGTCGCGCCGGCGGTGCACCCAGCCGGCGACCCTCAGGTCCTCACCGGCTTGCTCAGGGCGGACCTCGCCCGCCCACGCGCTGCGGAAGCGGTTGTCGAAGGTGTCGGTCATCCGGACATCGCACCCCCGGCCACGACGGCGACCGCCTCACCAGCGTCCGCCACCGACACCTGCTCGCCCGTGCTCATGTCCTTGACCTCGATCTCGTCGCCCACGATCACCACCGCGGACGCATCCAGGCGGCCCGCGTGCTTCATCTGGCCCTTCATCGAACGGCCGGCCTGCTCGACCTGGGCGGCGACCCCCATCCCCCTCAGCTCACGCGCGAGGGCGAAGGCGGCCCGGCGATGCTGCTCGGTGGCGATCGCCACGTAGACCGGCGACTCGTGTTCGGAGGCGGTGTCGCCGGCCAGCACGATCCGCTCCACGCCGGCCGCCCAGCCCACCCCAGGCGTCGCCGGGCCGCCGAGCCGCTCCACCAGGCCGTCGTATCGTCCGCCGCCTCCCACGCCGCTTTGCGCTCCCAGAGAACGGCTCTCGAACTCGAACACGGTGCGCGTGTAGTAGTCGAGGCCCCTGACCAGGGTGGGATCGAGGTCGTAGGACACCGCGGCATCGTCGAGCATGGCCCGCACTTCGGCGAAGTGCTCGGCATCCTCGCGATCGAGGCCATCGATCAGCCGCGGCGCATCGGCCATCACCGCTCGGGTGCCCTCGTGGTCGGAGTCGAAGGCGCGCAGCGGGTTGGCGTCGATGCGCCCGCGTACCTCCTCCGACAGCTCGGACTCGCGATCGCGGAGGTGGGCGCGCAGCTGCTCGCCGTAGGCTGCGCGGGTGCCGGCGTTGCCGAGGCTCGACAGCCGCAGGCGGCTCTGCACCCCCGAGCGCTGGAGCAGGTCTCCGAGCAGGAGGATCAGCTCCGCGTCCAGCGAGGGGTCATCCGACCCCAGGGCCTCGGCGCCGATCTGCGCGAACTGGCGAAAGCGGCCGGCCTGCGGCGCCTCGTGACGAAAGAAAGGGCCCCAGTAGCGCAGCTTGACCGGCTGCGGGCGTTTGTGCATGCCGTGCTCCACGTAGGCGCGGCAGGCCCCCGCAGTACCCTCGGGCCGCAGCGTCAGCGACCGGCCTCCCTTGTCCTCGAAGGTGAACATCTCCTTCTGCACGATGTCCGTCGAGGTGCCCACCCCACGGGCGAAGAGGTCCGTGTCCTCGATGATCGGGGACTCGAAGGCGTCGTAGCCCGCGCGCCCGAGCAGGTCGTCCGCCACGGCGCGCAGGGCGTCACGGCGGCGGCCGTCGGGCGGCAGGATGTCGAAGGTCCCCTTCGGGGCCTGCAGCTTGGCGGGAGCCATCCCTACCGGGCCAGCTCGGCCAGGAAGGGATTGCTCGCTCGCTCGGCGCCGAGCGTCGTGACGCCCATGTGGCCGGGGTACACGGTCGTCTCCGGCGGGAGCGTGTCCAGCAGCGTCCGGATCGAGCCCAGCAGCGTCGGCCAGTCGCCACCTGGCAGGTCCACACGTCCCACCGAGCCCTGGAACAGGACGTCGCCGGAGAGGATGGCGCTCTCGTCGGGGATCGAATACGTCACGTGCCCGGGACTGTGGCCCGGCGTGAACACGACGTCGATGTCGAAGCCTCCCAGTGTCAGCCGCTCCCCGCCGGAGACGGTGTGCTCGGCGTCCCAGCTCTCGAATGGGCCGAACTCCGGCCACGGCACGAAGGCGTTGATGTCCGAGAGCACGGGCTTCTCCATCTCCGGCACCCACACCTCGGCGCCCGTCGCCTTCGCCACCGGCGCAACCGCGCCCACGTGATCGAAGTGGGTGTGAGTGAGCAGGATCGCGTCAAGCTCAACCCCCAGCTCGTCGATTGCCCCCAGTAGTCGCGCGGCCTCCTCACCGGGGTCGACGATGACCGCCCGGTCGGAGCCGTCGCGGCGGAGCAGGTAGCAGTTCTCCTGCACCATCCCGACGGTGAACACACGCACGTCCATGTGGGTTATCTCTGGCTCTGGCGGCGCCGGCGAAAGTTGTAGATCGCCCGATCGGTCACGTACCCGAGCGGGATGTAGAGCAGGAACATGAACAGCACCAGCACCGCGGCATCCCTGGGCGCCCTCTGGAAGATCAGAATCATCAGGGCGCCGAAGACGATCGCCGCGATCGCCGCCCGGTTGATCGACCCGCGCCAAGTGGGCTCACGATCGATTCGGGCCACCCGGCGTTCGCGAGCGATCTTCTTGGCGTCTTCGCGGGTGCGGGGCTGGCCGGTCCTGCCCGCGCGCTCGATCGTCCCCGCGGGCGTGCCGCGGTGCTTGCGCCGGCGCTTCTTCTTGGTCTGGGCCATGCCTAGAGAGCCTTCGGGACGGTCATCCGCCTGAGCGTAACGCGTTCTCGATCACGTGCCGCTCGGGCGCGAAGCCGCGCAGGCTGACGTCGGTGGGAAAGCCCTCCAGCGCTGCCTCCGGTGCCAGCCCCACGAGCTCGGCCTCGGCGACCTCAGCCCGCAGGCGGACCGCCTCCACGACGGCCCGCAGAGGGGTGGCCAGGTGATCGTGGACGTTGGTGGAGACCTGGGCGCACCCACGCTCGCTCAGGTACAGCCCCATCGCACGCACTCCCGGCAGGCCGCCGCCGGACTCACGGATCTCCGCCGCGATGCGCCGGGCCAGCTCGGGATCGTCGCTCACCAGGTCAACGTTGAACGCGATCAGCGGCGCCCGCGCAGCGGCCAGCACCACGCCGGCGGAGGGATGCGCGCGGCGGGGGCCGAAGTCCGGCGCCACCTCCCCGGCCTCGATCCGCTCGGCGAGTCCGGCGGCCCCTCCCCGGCGCAGCGACGCGCGCTCGCGGTGCTCGGGCCGCGTGGCGAGCTCGCCGTAGAGCACCACGGGCAGCTCGAGCTCGGCGCCGATGCGCGCGGCAGCGGTGACAGCCTCGGCACAGGCCGGCCCGCGCCGCGAATCGTCGAGGTACACCACCGGCATCACGTCGAGCGCTCCCACGAAGGGGTGCAGCCCCTCGTGGCGGCGCAGGTCGATGGCTCGCAGGGCGCCGGCCGCGCCCGACACGAGGCCGTCGGAAAGGGCGCCCTGCTCCGCGGCGAGCGTGTACACCGACCGGCCGTGATCCGCGTCGGCATGCAGGTCGAGCACATGGGCCGGGGAGAACGCGTGGCGGAGCGCCTCGAGGGTCCTCGCGTCGCGGCCCTCACTCACGTTGGGGACCGCCATCAGCGTGCGTGAACCGGGTTGCACCGGCCCATGTTCGCCGATGGCGCGAACCATGCTCGCGAGGCGGCTCCCTAGCTCAGCAGTCGGAGCGCTTCGCTCTTCATCCGCCCGAGAGAGGGCGCGTCCGAGCTAGAGGGCGAGTTCTTCGTCGCGCTCGACGAGCGAGCCGCCGGCTGCGCCGTCGCGCTCGAGGTAGAAGGTCTCGGTCGACACGTCGGAGTGCCTGTCTGTCCCGGATGTAAACGCCCGTACCCTGCGACCGGTGATCTGCTCGACGGCGCCGACGAACTCCTTCTCGCCGGCGTGCTGGAAGTAGAGGCGCAGCTCCCGTAGGCGCTGGTGCTCACCGGCCTCGGCCATCTTGCGCTCGGCCGGCGTGAAGCTGTGCTCCAGCGTCGAGACGAGGGTGTCCGGCCCGACGTACCCGGCCCGGGCCTTCGTCGGCCCGCGCCCGAACTGCTCCTTGTAGAGGCGCACCATCTCGTTGGAGACCGCCATCAGGTTGGTGCGATGGTGCTCCTGTGCTTCGGTCTGGCCCTGGTACTCGGCTTCCATCGTGCCGGCTTACGATCCCTCTGGAGTTGCCGCGCGAAAAGGGAGGGAAATAAGACCAGGCGAGCGACTGTGAACTAGACGAAGGCTAGCCCTTGACTCACCGTGCGACAACGCATCGTCGCCGAGCAGGCATCGGCCGAGCCGCCGGGGGCCTAGCCGGTCTCGAACAACAGCTCGGCGTCGAGCCCTGCCAGCCTGAACGCGCGACGAACTGCTCTGGGCCCCTCCACGATCCGTACCCGTCCAGGCTCGGGGGATCTGCTGTGGGCTCTGACTATCGCCCTCACCCCACTCAGATCTGTGAAATCCAGGCGGCGGAGATCGATGGTGATCGTGGCAGCCTCCGCCGCCTCCGCCAGCAGGATCTCCTGCTCCAAGGCAGCGACGTTCGAGCGGTCCAGCTCGCCGTCGAGTTCCAGAGTCCAGTCGCTGGCGTCGTTTCTCACCAGTAAGTGGAGCAACCCGCTGCGAGTCACCCAGGCCGGTTTCACCAGCGTGAGGGGGGCGGACGAGCCGCTTCCGTGAACGACGGGGTCGGGTGGACTGAGGGTGGGCAAAGAGGACCTCCTGAGCGGACCTCGCAGTCCGACGGTCCTCCTCCCTGGCCTGGGGCCAGAGGCGTCCCGTCGCTCCCTCCCGGCGGGGCGGCCCCCATTGAGGACCCCCACACAACGGCGGCCCCCATTGAGGACCCCCACCACAACGAAGAGTAGCGCGGTGTCAAGGGTGGTGACGGTTACGCTCGGCAGATGCGCGAACTGCTGCCTCTACTCGCCCTCGTGTTCGTCCTCTCGCTCCCCGCTTGCGCGGACGACTCGAGCGATGGAGCCGAAACTACCTCGGATCCGCCACGGCCCGCCGCGAAGGCTGAGGATGCTGCTTCGGGGCAGCCGAGGGTCTCGGAGTCGCCGGACGAGAAGTACCACGAGGCGAAGGGTGTGTGCGGGACAGAGGCGCCGAGGCAGGTCGCGAAGGGCTTAGGGATGGAGACCGACAACCCGTTGCGGATTGCGAAGCGGTACGCACGAGGCTATGTCGCGAAGTTCCAGCGTTCTGTGTTCGCGGGCTGTCTCGCGGGGCTGCGCGGTCAAGGCCAGCCGTGAGACATTGACTTCGGGTTGGGCGCTGTCACCCTTGCTTTTCTGGCTCCCCAGCGCCCGCCCCGGGGTCGGATTCGGCTCTGGCACGGACTAGGCTCGCGGGGCGGCTCCGTAGCTCAGCGGTTAGAGCGCTCCACTCATAATCAGCTCGAGCGGTTGCGGTCAATTCCGGCTGTTCTCACCAATTCCGCTTGCCCGGCCGCATCTAGTCGACAACAATCGCTTCGTCCTCGTCATACGAACCACTGCACGCCGAGCAGAGCAGCGACCCGACCACAAGAGCGAAACCCGCTGGCCGCAAAACGGCCTCTGGGGTCTAGCGCGGCACGTTCGGGTAGAACAGGACTTTCTTCTCGCCGCGTCGGCAAATCATCTGAATCCCCTCGTATCTCTGGACCGTCTTGCGGCAGCCGAAGCGGAGCACCGTGCGGTTGTATTTCCCATCGCGCTTGTAACGCACCGCCCAGGTACGCACCACGTCGCGAGCCTTACTGCAGCGCATGTTGTAGGCGCCGATCACGTCACCGCCGTAGGTGTTCGCGCATGTCTTGGCCTCGGCGGCTGGCGCACCCACGATGCCCATGACCAAGGCCAGCCCAATTGTCGCCCGTTTCAAACGGGTCCAATGAACCGATCGCACTATCCGGCCCGTCTCCTGGCCGCAAACTCGACCTGGCGGGAGTTGCGCCCCACGCAAAACACGATGACCCCGGAGTCGTACCCCCGTTGGGCACGGCACCGCAACAGCCTGCCGCCGGCCCTTACAAAGCAGTCCCGTTGGACGGTGCACGCCCGGTCGCGGCGAAACCACCGAACGGCGACGTTGCGCCCGGTATCGCATCGCACATACCGGACATAGATCGCGGTGGCGTCGATGATCGGCGGCGCCGAGCAGCGGCGCTTGTCGATGTTGTGGGCCGCCCATGCTGCGGGGGCGAGGGCGAGGCTGGCGGCCAGCGCGACGGTGCCAAAGGCTAGGAGCACAACGAGGGTCCGCACGCGGCTGAGTATCAGGGCAACGAGGGTATGGCGCAACCCCTAGGCATCGCTTCTGAGACGGGCTGCGCCTAACACGGCGACCCGGGGGGCTCAAAAGTTGGGGCGGCCGGCGCGGCGCAGACGCGGTGTTGCCACCCGCGTTGCCACCCCCGCCTCTCGCCGCGTTGCCGCGAGCCCGGATTCCGCTCTAGGACGGGTATCCTCGGGCCCGCGGCTCCGTAGCTCAGCGGTTAGAGCGCTCCACTCATAATGGAGAGGTCGGTGGTTCGATTCCACCCGGAGCTATGGCTCTGCAGACGCACAATCATCGGCTCAAAGGCCATAGGCCCGTCGGCGTCGCACGATCCAGACGGCGAAGGCGAGGACGGCGATGCCGCACGCAATGTCCGCGACGACATGGAGCTGGCGCCACCACGCCATGTCGGTGGCGCCAGGGACGGTGTAGTGGCCCAGGCCCACAAGGCCGCTCATCGAGTAGACGGCTAGGCAGGCGGCGGCAGGGGTGATCCGCCGCCGGACGAAGAAGGCGAGGCCGGCAGCCCCGAAAGCGGTGAAGATGAACCACGAGGCGGTGATGAGCTCTTGCGACGGCGCGGGCGCTGAGGTCGGGGCCGGATAGTCGGCGTAGTTGGCGACGTTGTCGGCGTAGTGCACGATCGATACCAGCACGGCGACAATCAGCAGGTCCCGAAGCAGACCGAGCGCTGGCGCCGGATATGTGAGGTTGGCGGTGGTCGGCATCGGGCCTGCCCCTCTCGCTAGAACGATCGCCTTGCCCGAGCGGTAGTAAGGATCGGGTCGTCGGCCGGCTCGAAAGACGGTTCGTGGGCGGCGTATTCAGGGTGGCGGTTGAGCTTGCGCCGTCGCCTGTCCTGGGCTCCGAGAGTGGCCACCTCGGCCAGCACCCGCGGCCGGCGGTGGCGATACAGCGCTCGGAGGGTGGCGCCGAGAATTCGTCGCGGAGTGAGGACCTTTGAGGGTTTGGCGCGATGATTGATCAGGTTGAAGAAGACGTCCGCCCGTCCCTTGGCGTGCAGCGCGCGGAAGACTTCGGGCAGGACGGCCGGAAGCTCACCGGCGGCCCCCAGGTCGGAGGCCAACCAGTAGTGCTCTGCGAACTCGTCGTCTCGCCAGCGCCCCCACCGAGTCATCGCTTCGTCGAGCCTCTCGTCAGACCCCGCGAGCCCCACGGCGATGGCCGCGGACAGCGCCTCGGCCTGGTGCAGAGCGTCGGAGATGCCACGCCCCGGGGCCGGGTCCTTGAAGTGGCCGGCATCTCCGGCCAGCACCCAGCCCGGGCCGGCAGCGTCGCGGAAATAGCACTCCCAGCGCACCGCCCCGACGATTTTGTCGACTCTGCGAGCGCCGGCTATGGCCTTGGCGATGGGCTCGCAGCTGCGGGCCTGCTCCATAAAGGTCCCCTCCAGGTCGGCACGCAGTCGGGCGCGCTCGCTGAACTCCGGCCAGACCAGCACCTGATAGAGACCGCCGTCGATGGGGATCCCCAGCAGGAAGCGATCGCCCCAGCGGTGAGAGACAAAGGTCGGCTCCGACCCCATGTCCGCGGCTTCGAAGTACGCCCAGTAGAGAGCGCGCTGATTGGCGGTGACGTTGTACTTGCGTGCGCCGGCCAGACGCGCGACGGTGGAGCTGCGTCCGTCGGCGCCAACGACCAGACGCGCACGAAGCTCGAACTCGCCAGTGGGGTCCGCGACCCTCAGCCCGCTGACACGGCCCTCGTCCTTCAGCAGGCCGACAGCCTTTGTAGACATGCACACCGAGGCGCCGGCCTGCTCGGCGGCGTCGGCCAAGACGGTGTCGAGCACGCGGCGGCGGACCGACGCCAGTCCCCCCACGTCGCCCGACTCCCGCGGCCAGGGGACGACCGTGTGGACATCTTCGACCCGAAAGTCGACGCGGTTGACCATGGGAGCGCCGGCGGCCTGCAGCCGGTCGATCACGCCCAGGCGGTTCAGGACCGCCAGGCCGTCCGCTTCGAAGATGTGGCTGGAGAGGGTGGCGCTGGGAAAGCTCGCCTGCTCGATCAGCGCGACGGTGATCCCCTCTCTAGCCAACAGCGTCGCCAACGGGGAACCGGCACAGCGAGCGCCCACCACAACGACGTCAAATGTTCCGGTGGCCCGGCTCACGGCCACTTGCCTCCAAGGCCACCGAACCGTAAGCTAGTGCCGACTAGGTCGATATGCGAGAATGTACCTAGGGAGGACTAGGTTGTCAAACGCCCCCACCGTGCCGGGCAGGCGGATGCCCGCGGCTGAACGCAAAGAGGTCATCGAGCGAGCGGCCACGGAGCTGTTCGCCGACTTGGGCTACCACGGCGCGTCCATGGACGAGATCGCGCGGCGTTCGGGCGTGTCGGTGCCAGTCCTCTACGACCACTTCGAGTCCAAGCCGGACCTTCACCGACGCCTGTTGGAGCGCCACTTCACCGAGCTGCGAGGCGTCTGGCAGCAGCACTTCGTCGGCGACGATCCTCCCCAGCAGCGCATGGCCCGCGCCTTCGACGCCTGGTTCGGCTACGTCGAGACCCACCCCTACGCCTGGAAGATGCTCTTTCGCGACACCAGTGGACACCCAGAGGTCCAGGCCATCCACGCCCAGGTCGCCGTCCAGAGCCGCGCCGCTCTGCTCCCGCTCCTCGCCGCAGAGACCGGCTCAGAGCACATCGCCGGCGCCGACGATGGAGAGTCCATCGACATGGCCTGGGAGGTGTTGCGGTCGGTACTCCAAGGCCTTGCGCTCTGGTGGTTCGACCATCGCCACGTCCCGCGCGAACGCATGGTCACGACAGCCATGAACTCGGTATGGATCGGCTTCGAACGCGTCCGCCGGGGTGAGCAATGGCAACCGAACCCAGCCTGACCGCGCTGGCTATGCCCAGGCGAGCTCGGCCGTCGCGGCGTCCGGTCGAGGGGCTCGACGGTTACGACGAGCTTCTTGCCCGGCGTGATGTGTTGGACATTGCGTAAGTTCGTGGCGGTGCTTGAGGGTGAGATCTCAATTGACGACCCGCGAGCCGAGGACGTCCGCGAGCTGTTGGAGCGTCACCTCGCGTTCGCCAACCTGCACAGCCCGCCCGAGGACGTTCATGCGCTCGACGTGGACGGTCTCGTAGATCCTGCCGTCATGTTCTTCAGCTTTCGCCTCCACGGCGAGCTCCTCGGAGTAGCAGCGCTGACGCAGCTTGACGAGCGCCACGCGGAGTTGAAATCCATGCACACCGCCCGAGCTGCACGAGGTCGCGGGGTCGGCCGAGCAATGGTCGATCACCTCGTGGGCGTCGCCCGCGATCGCGGCTTTCGCCGAATGAGCCTTGAGACAGGGTCGATGCCGGCGTTCGCTCCCGCGCGGGCGCTCTACGCACGCGCAGGATTCAGGCCGTGCGGACCGTTCGGCAGCTACAGGCTGAGTCCGAACAGCACCTACATGTCGATGGCGCTTTGACTTCGCCTTCGTACTCGTCTGGCGCCCTCAGGAACCGGCGGGGGCCGCGGGATGGTCAGCGCCGCGCGCGCGGATCCCAGGAGGGGTCGCGCGGCTGGCCAGGCCGCTTGGAGGACATCGGGACCCAGCGCTAGGCCGTGCCGTTGGTGCGCGGGATGTGATCGACAATCTGGAGTTGCGTACCTGCGCCGGTAAGCGTGAAGACCCGGCTCGCGAGCCCCCGTGGTCGTACGACGACCACCTCGAACGGCTCGGTGCGTGACCGCTCGTTTGCCCTCAGGATCGCCATGAGGCCCCTCGAGTCGAGGAAGCTGAGCCCCTTCAGGTCAAACACCACGCGCCTGATGTGCCCTTCAGAGAGACGCTGCAGCGCAGCCTCGACGCGACTGACGCACGCCCGGTCGAACTCTCCGATCAGACGCACGAGGACGGTGGTGCCCTGCTCCTCCACTCGCACGCCCAAGGCGCGGCTGCTCCACGACTCGGAAAGCCAAGGGGACGACTGGTCCCAGAGCTCGCCGGCTGATGAAACGACAGGCCCCATAGAGGCCTCCTCACTGGGTCCACCACCATCCCCAGAAGGAACGGTGCGTATCCCCGTCGGGTTCTCTTAGCGAGCCGCGGCCATGTGCGTCGCCGGACCTGTACCAGGGCCCGTCAGCGAACCAAGCGCCACCCAAGGCGAGCGTAGCACCGGCGGTGGCTGTATCTCGCTGGCAACCGCGCCGATCGGCATCTCACCCCCGTTCGCCGCCCGCGGTCGCCCCGACCCGCCGCACCCGCCGGGTGAGCCACCGCAAGGGGACGCGCTCGAGAAAGCGGTCGAGCGGGTCGACGAGTGGCGGCAGCCGCTGGTCGAAGCGCATGACGATGGGTCCTACCAGCGCAAGCAGCAATACGTAGCCGGCAGCGAGCGGGCCGAGGTCCGACTCGACTCCCGCTGCGACACCGAGGCCGGCGATCACGATCGAGAACTCGACGCGGGCGATCAGCGCCGCGCCGGCCCGCGCGCGCCGCGCCGGCCCGCGCGCCCTGCCCGCCCGATGCCGGCCCGCCGTGCGGCCCACCACCCCGTTACGACCTTCGTCAGCGCCGTGAACAGAGCGAGTGTTTAGACGGATTACCCCTCGGTATTACGGTTGTCAGCGGTGGTCTGGGCGAACGAGCCCGTCAATCCGGACCGTCGGGCTATACACGGCGACGCTGATCGTCTCGCCGGCGTTCACGCGGATCCTCCCAAGACCCTGAGGAGGTCCGCTGTGCCCAAAACCGATCGGAGCACGCCGCAGCCCGACCAGCTCTGGCTGAGCCGCCCGCCCTGTGCGACGGTCGCCTACGTGCGTTCGGTCAACGTTGCGGTACGCCCGCCGAGGATCGAATACGCGTTGCTCGAAAGCGACGGCTCGACGCTCGCCGAGGTCGCGGGCGACCTCGACCACACGTGGTGGCGAAACTTCCGATTGCTCGTGCGCCGGGAGGGTTGAGCATGCCCCACCTTCAGGCGACCGAAGCGGTCGGCGGTCGATCCGAGGCCAGCGCTGGCACTGACCGACGTAGAGCAAGTCTCGGCCCGAACTTGACGGTTTGCGACCTCCCGTTGCGGGCACTCGGGACTGGAAGCAGCTGACGCCAGGTCGAACACGGCCGATACACCCGGGCCGATACCCGGTTCGACCTCACAGTCTTCACGCCCGGCTGGATGCCGGGCCTCCCGCCACCTTCGTGGGTGCGGGTTTCAACACATGTCAATGAGAAGGAGGCCGACTCGATGAGTCAGTCCCAGCAGAAGGTGATGCAGTACCTCAACGAAGCCCACGCCACGGAGATCGGTTTGACCCGTGTGCTGCAGTCGCAGATCGCGATGACTCCCAGCGGCTCCTATCGCAGTGGGCTGGAGAAGCACCTGAACGAGACGCGCGATCATGCCGAGCGCCTGGAGAATCGCCTGAGCGATCTCGGCTCGGGCAAGAACCCGCTCCAGGTCGCCGTCGGGGCGGCGGAGGGCGTGATCGGCCAGGTAGTGGCCATCGCGAAGACCCCCGTCGACCTCGTTCGCGGCAGCGGCGGGGAAGAGAAGGTGCTCAAGAACGCCAAGGACGCCTGCGCGACCGAGGCGCTCGAGATTGCGACCTACACGGCGCTCGAGCGCCTCGCGCGCTCTGTCGGCGACACGACGACGGCCGACCTGGCCGCCTCCATCCGCTCGGACGAGCAGAAGATGCTCGACCGTGTCCTCGGAGAGATTCCCAAGCTCACCGATGCGGTGGTCGCGGCCGAAGTCGAAGGAAACGGCTCGTATGACGTGTCGAAGACGGGCGCGGCCGACGCGGTGCGGGATGCCGGCGAGAAGGCGAAGAAGACCGCCGGCGCAACGACCACCCGGGCAAAGCGCGGCGCGCGCAAAGCTCGCAAGGTCCCGGGCGTGGCCCAGGCCGAAGGGCAGGCCAAGGGCGCGGTGGCCTCAGAGGAGGATCTCGCCATCGCCGGCTACGACGAGCTGACGGCCGACGAGATCGTGAGCAAGTTGAACGAGCTCTCTCAGATCGACTTGGCGAAGGTCGACTCCTACGAGCGAAAGAACCAGAACCGGACCACGGTGCTCAGCAAGGTCACATCCCTGCGTGGAGACGAGCCGTGGCCGGGCTATGACGAGCTTTCCGTCGCCGAGATCGAGTCCGTGCTCGGCGAGGGCGACGATGAGCGCGCGAAGGACGTCCGCTCCTACGAGCGGGCACACAAGAACCGCGCCGGCGTACTCAAGGCCGCCGAGCGCGACCTCGCCAACGCGTAACGACGTGAGCCGGGCCGCAGGGGACCGTCACCTCGATGAGGGGCGGTCCCCACGTGGGCGTCCATCTTCCGCACTGAACGTACTGCTTGCGGGGCTCTGATGCTTCCTCTCCCTTCCGGTGGTCTCACACCAGAGGACGCATAGCACGGAGGCTTCCATGGCTGAAGAATCGGCGGTAGCGCGACGTGGAACGACAGCCGCGGCTATCTCGAACGGCGCCGTCCATATCCTGAGGAGGGAGAGCGCACGCTCGTGAAGACAGGCCACTCGGGCCGGGTGCTGGAGGTCCGTTCAGACTTCCAGTCGGCGATGAGTCAGGACCTGATCGCCCTGGTCGAGGGCCAGATCGACCGGAAGGTGGTCGCGTTCATGAGCAACAACAACATCGACCCCGACCTGAGCGTGGAGATATTCATGCTCAGCCCGGAGCTAGGCGAAAACTAGTTCGGAGCTTTCGGATCAGGTACTGTTGGCGTTCGGCACGAGCGGCGTCTGAGCGACGCGAAGGCTGGCGAATGGCACTGGGACGCACTGTCGAGCGGATGCGACGGCGTGGACCTCGCAAAGCACTCAAACACGCGGGGAGACGCCTGTGGCCTACCTGAACTGCCCGAACTGCCGGATGAGCCTCTACAGCGGAGCGGCTCACTCCATCATGGAGGAGTGCCCCCGCTGCCTGGGGACCCTCGAGCGGCGGATCCCGATGTTCAGCACCGAGCGCCGCTTCGAAGCTCCCTTCGGATTCCGGGAGACGGTGGCATCGTCGGACATAGCCGAGGAGCATGTGAGCCGGTAGGCCGCGTATCGGGGGCTATTCGATGTCGTGGACCTTGAACAGGTTGGTACCCCCGCTGCGTCCCGGCGGCAGCCCCGCGGTGATGCCGATCTTGTCGCCCTTCACCGCCAGTCCCTCCTCCACCGCCGCGGCGGCGCACTCCTCGAGCAGGTCCATGGTGTCCGTAGCCTCTTCGCGCATGGTGGCCCTCACTCCCCACAGCAGCGTGCAGCGGCGCATGACCGCAGTGTCGGTGCACAGCGCCAGCACAGGAGCCCTGGGCCGGTAGGAGGAAACCAGCCTGGCGGTGGTGCCCGACCGAGTGGGGCAGACGATTGCCTTCAGGCCCAGCTGATACACCGCCCCCACGGCGCCGAAGGCGATGGCGTGGTGCTGGTTGCTGGCCTGGGGGCCACGCTCGGACAGCCAGCGGCCGTAGGGCAGCTCGCGCTCGGTGGCTCTCGCGATCTGGGACATCATGTGCACCGCCTCGACGGGGTGGCTGCCGACCGCGGTCTCCTGGGAGAGCATCACGGCGTCGGTGCCGTCGAAGATCGCGTTGGCGACATCGGCCACCTCCGCGCGGGTGGGCCGGGGCGAGTTGACCATCGACTCGAGCATCTGGGTGGCGGTGATCGCCGGCACGGCCCTGCGTCCGGCCAGCACCAGCAGGCGCTTCTGCACGAGCGGCACCTCTTCGATCGGCAACTCGATGCCCAGGTCGCCGCGGGCGATCATGATCGCGTCGGCCGCCTCGATGATCGCCTCCGCCGAAGCGGCCGCCTGGGGCTTCTCGATCTTCGCGATCAGGGGGATCCCGCTCTTTCGGGAGGCCAGATGCTCACGCACCGGCCGGAGGTCGTCGGCGCTGCGCACGAACGAGAGAGCGAGCATGTCGACGCCCATCTGAAGTCCCGTGTCGATCAGAGCCAGGTCGTCGGCGCTGATCGTCGGCAGCGACGTGGTCACGTTGGGCAGGTTGAGCCCCTGTCGCGAGGCCACGCTGCCTCCCACCTCGACATCGGTCACCACATCCGAGGGGCTGGTGGCGCTCACGCGCAGCCGGATCGCTCCGTCGGCCAGATAGATCACGTCGCCGGCCCGCACCAGGTCGGACAGGCCCTGCCACGCCACGGGCAGGCATCCCGGGCCGCCCTCCACGGGACGAGTCGTGAGGACGAGCGCGGATCCGGTCGGCACCTCTGTGACTCCTCCCGCCACCGGGCCGATGCGCAGCTTGGGACCTGGCACGTCGCCCAGGATCGCCACCCTCCTGCCCACCCTCTCCGCGGCTGCCCGGATGCGCCGGGTGGTCTCGGCGTGCGTGTCCGCGTTCCCGTGCGCGAAGTTGAGCCGGGCCACGTCCATGCCCTCCTCGATCATCCGCTCGAGCACGGCAGGCTCGTCGGAGGCGGGGCCGATGGTGGCCACGATCTTGGTGGAGCGCATCACGCGGCCAATCTACTAACGGACGATGCAGCGACCAGCTCAGGGGCTGTCGTCGACGCGCTGCAGGAAGCGCTCGACCAGCCCGCGTAGGAACTCCGTGCGGGTGACCACGCCGAGCACGGAGTTGGCGTCCACGATGGGGACGATCGACACCCCGTGGTGCAGGAAGGTCTCGGCCAGCTGGGTGTCCGAGTGGTCTGGACCGGCGGCGATGTGCTCGGTGTTCGTGTGCTTGGACACCGGATCGAACCGGCACTCGAGCCGCTTCTCGATCACGTCCTCGATGGAGGCGGACACGAACGCCGCGGACTTCAGGGCGCCGAGGTAGCCCGGGAACAGCGCCTCTATCAGCTCCAGCTCCCCGAAGATCCCCAGCAGAGCGCCGTCGGGGTCGACCACGGGCAATGCGGGAAGCTCGGCGCTCACGAGCGCAGCGGAGGCATCGGCCACACGATCGTCGGCCCTCAACAGGGGCACCTGACGGATCACTGACTTGGTGAGCGACCTGGGGCTCATCCTCTCTCCTTCCGCTCGGTCATAGGTACCGGAGAACTATGTAGATCGTGGCCATCACCATGGAGATCAGGGTCACGGGCACCCCGATGCGGGCGAACTGGATGAAGCCGATCGGCTGGCCGGCGCGGGAGGCCATGCCCGATGCCGCCACGTTGGCGGCGGCCGCGATGATCGTCGCGTTGCCGCCGAAGCAGGCGCCCAGAGCCAGCGACCACCAGTAGGCGTTGTCCCCGGAGCTGCCCTCCTGAAGCTGCTCCACGACCGGGATCATCGTGGCGGTGAAGGGAATGTTGTCCACCACCGCCGAACCGATCGCCGCCACCCCAGCGATCCCCAGCAGCTCGGCGGTCCGGTCACCGGCGGTGACCGATGCGATGCCGTCCGCTACTTCTTTGATCGCCCCTGTCTCCTCCAACGCCCCCACCATCACGAAGAGCCCCAGGAAGAAGAACAGCGTGGGCCATTCGATCTCCGCCAGGGCGCTCTCGAGCGACTGCCTGGTGATCAACAGCATCACCGAGGCGCCGGTGAGCGCCACCGTCGCGGGCTCCATGCCGAGCGCCTGGTGGAAGAAGAAGGCGATCACCGTGCCCACGAGCACCGGCATGGTGCGCCGCAGCTCGTCGGCGTCCTCGATCGACTTGCGCGGGTCGAGCTCCATCACCTTCGTGCGGTTAGCCGGCTCGATCTGAAGCTGCGAGCGGTAGAAGAGATAGAGCAGCGACACCACCACGATCAGCGTGAGCAACGCGATCGGCGCCAGGTTGAACAGGAACTGGTTGAAGCTGAGCCCCGTCGCCCCCGCGATCAGGATGTTGGGCGGGTCACCGATCAGAGTCGCCGTGCCGCCGATGTTGCTGGCGATGATCTCCATGATCACCAGCGGGATCGGCGGAATGTCCAGGGTATCCGCCAGCAGGAAGGTGATCGGAACCATCAAGAGGATGGTGGTGAGGTTGTCGAGGAACGCCGACAGCAGGGCGGTGGTCCCCGTGAGCGCCACCACCACCCCCAGCGGGCGCCCGCGCGAGATCTGCCCTGCCTTGATCGCCATGTAGTTGTAGATGCCGGTGGGCTCGGTCAGCCGGACGATGATCATCATCCCCGCGAGCAGGCCGAGCGTGTTGAAGTCCACCGCCTCGATGGCGTGCTCTTGGTCGATCGTCTGGGTCACGACGACCAGAGCCGCCCCCGCCAACGCCACCTTGGTGCGGTGCACCCGCTCGCTGGCGATGAACGCCAGTCCCACAACGAAGATCACGATCGCCGCCGTCATCGCTGTCCTGCACGCTATCCGTCGCCGTGGGCCGGGGAGGCCGCGCGGCCGTACATCGAGAAAGATGCGAATCCACCGGCTCGAGCGCGAGCAGTCTCTGCCCCACCCCGTGGAGACGGTCTTCGCATTCTTCGCCGCCGCACACAACCTCGAGCGCCTCACGCCTCCGCTGCTGCGCTTCGAGGTGCTCACCGGCGGCGATATAGAGATGCGCCCGGGCGCGCTGATCGAGTACCGCCTACGCCTGCGCGGCGTGGCTGTGGACTGGCTCACCCGCATCGAGGAGTGGGAGCCCGGAGCGCGCTTCGTGGACATGCAGCTGGCCGGCCCCTACCGGCTCTGGCACCACACGCACACCTTCGAGCCCTCCGGGTCGGGCACTCTGATGAGGGACACCGTGCGCTACGCGCTACCGGCCTGGCCGGTCGGTGAGCTCGCGCACCCGCTGGTCCGGTGCGACATCGACCGGATCTTCGACTTTCGCCGTGACGCGATCGCCGGACTCCTTACTTCATAAAGTAAAGTGTTGGGCGTGCAGACGTTTCGCAGGCTCATGGGCTTCCTTCGCCCCTACCGCTCCGGGGTGATCGTCTCGTTTGCGCTGGCCGCCGCCGCCATGGGCTCGGGAGTGCTGATCCCCTACATCGTCGGGCGCACCGTCGACGACATCCGCAACGGCGGCGCCAGCCTCACCCCGCTTGCGCTCGTGATCGTCGCGGCCGCCCTGGGGCGGCTGTGCTTCTCCGTGGTGAGGCGCCTGGTCGCCGGACGGGTGTCGCTAGCCGTCGATGTCGACCTGCGCAACCGCATGTACGCCCATCTGCAGTCTCTCGAGCTCGGCTTCTTCGACTCCCAGCAGACCGGGCAGCTGATGTCGCGCGCCACGGTGGATCTGCAGTCGGTGCGCTTCTTTCTGGGCTACGGGCTGATCTTCTTGCTTCAGTCGACGCTCACGATCGTGATAGCCGCCGGCGTGATGCTCGCCGTCAACCCGGGGCTTGCGCTGGTCGCGCTTGCGCCCATGCCCTGGGCCGTCTGGGTCGCCTCCCGCTACGGGCGCCGCAACCGGCCTGCCGCCCAGGAGGTGCAGCAGCGGATCGCGGAGCTCACCGCCGAAGCCGAGGAGAACGTGTCCGGAGTGCGCGTGGTCAAGGCCTTCGCGCAGGAGGAGCGCCAGCTGCACCGGTTCAATCAGGCGGTGGCGCGGGTGTTCGACCAGTCGATGATCTCGACCCGGCTGCGGGCCTTCTACAACCCGTTCATCGGCTTTCTGCCCCAGCTCGGCCTGGCCGCGATCCTGCTCGTGGGCGGGCGCCAGGCCATCGAGGGCACGATCACTGTCGGCGAGTTCGTGGCCTTCTACGGCTATGTGGTGATGCTCACCTCGCCGATGCGCACCCTCGGCGTCTCGCTGGGGATGGCCCAGCGCGCCGTCGCGTCCGGGGCGCGGGTGTTCGAGATCCTCGACCGCCCTCCACGACTCACCGCGCCTCCCGACGCGCCCGAGCTACCCGCCGGTGGCGGCCGGGTCGAGCTGCGCGGCGTCTCCTTCACGCCCGAGGGCGCGAGCACCCCCGTGCTGCGCGACCTGGACCTCGAGGTCGAAGCCGGCCGCACGATCGCCCTGATGGGTGACACGGGCTCGGGCAAGACCACACTCGTCTCGCTGATCGGTCGCCTGTACGACGTGGACGAGGGAACGGTGCTCATCGACGGCTCCGACGTGCGCGACATCGATGTGGCTTGTCTGCGGCGCGAGATCGCCCTCGTCTCCGACGACGCCTTCCTGTTCTCCGCCAGCCTGCGCGAGAACATCGCCTACGGGCGCCCGGAGGCTAGTGACGAAGAGGTTCGACGGGCCGCCCGCCGGGCGGGCGTCGAGGAGTTCGTCCGAAGCCTGCCCGAGGGCTACGAGACGGTGGTGGGCGAGCGGGGGCTCAGCTTGTCGGGGGGCCAGCGCCAGCGTGTGGCCGTTGCCAGGGGCCTGCTGGCCGAGCCCAGGATCCTGATCCTCGACGACGCCACCTCCAGCGTCGACGCCACCACCGAAAGTCAGATCAAGGACGGCCTGCAGGAGGCGATGGAGGGTCGCACCACCTTCGTGATCGCCCACCGGCTGTCCACCATCGCCCTGGCGGATGAGATCGCGGTGCTTCAGGACGGCCGGATCGCCGCGCGAGGCACCCACGAGGAGCTGCTCGCGAGCTCCGATCTGTACCGCGACTTCGTGGAGCGCGGACTGCCCGACCAGGTGTTCCTCACCCGCGAGTCCGCGGAGCGCGAGGTGGCGGGCCTGTGACCCGCGCCGGGAGGATCTGGGCCGCGGTCCGCGGCGAGCGCGGGCGCACGCGCAAGCTGCGCCAGCTGGCGGTCCTGCTGCGCCCCTACCGCACACGGGTGGCGGCGATGTTCGCCGCCCTGCTCGTGGCCACCGCCGCCGCGCTCGCCCCGCCCTACCTGGCGGGCCGCGCCATCGACGACGGCATCCAGGATGGGGACACCCGCGCCCTGACGGTGGTGCTGATCGCCTTCCTGGTCGCCGCGGGGCTGAACTGGGCGGCTCTGTACATCCAGACCTACCTCGTCAACTGGGTGGGCCAGCGGGCGCTGGCAGACCTGCGCACCCGGGTGTTCTCCCACCTGCAGTCCCTGTCGATCGGCTTCTACTCGCGAAACAAGACCGGCGTGCTGATCTCCCGCCTGACCAACGACGTTCAGGCGCTCGACCACCTCGTCAGCGACGGCGTGGTGACGCTCTTCTCGTCGTCACTGACGCTGATCGGAACGGCGGCGATCCTGCTGTTCCTCGATGCCGAGCTGGCCCTCGTGACCTTCGCCGTCTTCCCGATCCTGGCGGCGGGGAGCCTGCTGTTTCGAATCGCCTCTTCTGACGCCTACCGCCTCACGCGCGAGAAGATCGCTGCCGTCACCGCCTACCTGCAGGAGACCCTGTCGGGAGTGCGGGTCGTGCGCGCCTTCGCGCAGGAGCCTCGCCACGTGAGCCGCTTCGGCCAGCTCAACGACGAGCACCGCGAGGTGAACATGCGCACGGTGAGGCTCAACGCGGCGTACTTCCCCGGGGTAGAGCTGCTGTCGGCGGTCGCCACCGCGGCGATCCTCCTCTACGGGGGGAGCCAGGTCTCGGCGGGGGCGATCGAGATCGGCGTGCTGGTCTCGTTCATCTTGTACGTGCAGACCTTCTTCGACCCTATTCAGCAGCTGTCGCAGCTCTACACCACCTACCAGGCGGGCATGGCCGCTCTCGACAAGATCTTCGGGCTGCTCGACGAGGAGCCCGACCTGCGCGACGCCGCCGGCGCCGTGGAGCTGCCGAGGGTACGGGGAGAGGTGCGCTTCGAAGACGTGAGCTTCTCCTACGGCGGCACGGGAGCCCCGGCCGTGCGGGATGTGTCGCTCACGGTGCCGCCCGGTCAGACCGTGGCGCTGGTTGGCGCCACCGGCGCCGGCAAGTCGACGCTCGCAAAGCTCGTGGCCCGCTTCTACGACCCCGACAGTGGACGGGTGCTCATCGACGGCCACGATCTGCGTCACGTGACCGAGCACTCCCTGCGCTCTCAGCTGGGCGTGGTCCCCCAGGAGGGCTTTCTCTTCTCCGGCACCGTGGCCGAGAACATAGCGTTCGGGCGGCCGGGCGCCGGACAGGGCGAGGTCGAGGCGGCGGCCCGCGCCGTGGGTGCGCACGAGTTCATCGAGCGCATGCCCGAGGGATACGGGATGCAGGTGGGCGAGCGGGGAGGGCACCTGTCCGCGGGGCAGCGCCAGCTCGTGGCCTTCGCCCGGGCAGCGGCTGCCGATCCCCGCCTGCTGATCCTCGACGAGGCCACGTCCAACGTCGACGTGCACACCGAGGCACGGATCGAGCACGGCCTCCGGCGGCTGCTGGCCGGCCGTACCGCGATCGTGATCGCCCACCGCCTGTCCACCATCCGCGACGCCGGCCGCATCGTGGTGCTCGACAGCGGTCAGGTGGCCGAGCAGGGCACCCATGACGAGCTCCTGGAGGCCGACGGGCCCTACGCGCGCCTCTACCGCGACTGGTCGCGCCAGGCGGCTGCCTGACGCCACCTCCGGTCAGGGTGAGCCGCGGTCGGAGCGGCGCTCCTCGGTCACGGCCTCGTTCCTGAGCCGGCGGTCGTAGAAGATCCGGAGCACCTGCCGATGGCCGCCGCAGGAGTCGCACGCCGGCATCGTGGTGGACGAGTGGAAGTCCGCCAGCACCCGCCGGCTGGACTCCCCGCACTTCTGACACACGGTGACGGCGACCGCCGGCATGCGTTCCTTCCTCCTAGTGGCTGGCGGAGACGCCGAGGGCGCGATCGGTGATGGGGCAGTACCCCCTGTAGCCGCCGGTCCTGTCCAGATCGGCCTTGATCACGGCGGTGTCACCGGCGCGCTCGTCGGTCTTCATTGCATGCCGTTGTGGAGCACCGCGGACGGATACTGGGGACCAGGGATTTGAACCCCAACTTCCACTTCCAGAGAGTGGCGTGCTGCCGTTACACCAGTCCCCACTGGAGAGCAGAGAACTATAGAGCCGCGATTCCGGCCGGGACCTATGGGGACATACGGCGATCACACGCGCTGGCTGCACACGCAGACCACCCGATCGCCTGAGCGCAGCTCCGCGGCCCGTGGGTCGTCGAAGCGGATCATCTCGCCGCCCCGGATCACGGCGACTACGAGCTGTCCTCGCGCGGAGCCCCGGCCGACGAGCTCGTCCTGGGTCGGTTCGCGCTCGATCAGGTCGAGGCCCTCGCCCACGGTCAGCAGGTCCTCCAGCACCTCGACCAGACGCGGGGTCTCCGTGGCGAGCCCCAGCAGCCGCCCGGCGGCTGCGGACGACGTGATCACCGAGTCGGCGCCGCTCTGGCGCAGCAGGTGCGCGTTCTCGGCCTCGCGCACGGCGGACACGATCGTCACGCCACGGTTGAGCTCACGGGCGGTGAGGGTGATCAGGACTGCCGTGTCGTCGCGGTCGGGGGCGACCACCACGGCGCTCGCCTTTCCGATCCCGGCCTGCTCGAGCACGGCGGTCTCCTCGCCGTTGCCCGTGACGGCGGCTATCCCGGCCGAGCGGGCGGCCTGGAGGGCGTCGGGCGAGTTGTCGATCACCACGATCCGCTCGCGGCTCGTCCCCCCGGCCACCACGGCGTCTACGGCGCTCCTGCCCTTGGTTCCGAAGCCACAGACGATGGTGTGATCTTTCAAGGATGCCCTCCAGCGCCGGACCCGGAGGTTCTCACGCGCGTCCTCGGCGAGGAACTCGAGCGTGGTGCCGACCAGCAGGATCAGGAACAGTACCCGCGCCGGCGTCACAAGCAGCGTCGTGACCAGCCTCGCCTCCGCGGTCACGGGGACGACGTCGCCGTAGCCGGTGGTCGTGATGCTCACCGTGGCGTAGTAGATGGCGTCGAGCAGCCCCACCTCGCCGCCCGCCGAGTCGCGGTAGCCAGACCTCCCGAGCCACGACACGAGCGCCACGAAGCCCATCAGACCCAGGGCGATCGCCAGCCGGCGCGCCAGCACCGCCAGGGCCGGCGTCTCGCGCCTCGGGAGCGTGACCTCGACCCCGCGGGAGGCTTCGCCGGAAACGTCCATCGCAGGAGGCACCGCTAAAGGACGGCGAGGTCGCTGCCCTCGTCGCCGAGCCTGGCGGCGTCGACGTGGTCGCCGGCGCGGATCACACGCCGCGCGTGTTCGAGGTCGTCACTTCGCCCAACGGTGAGCGCGGCAGTGACCCGGCCGCCATCGACGTAGAAGGCCGTGAAGTCGCCGCCCTCCAACGAGCCGCGGATGACCGGCTCACCGGACCCCGGTCCGACGTACTCCATCGAGGCCCAGTCGGCCAGGTCGGAGAAGAAGTAAGGGATGGTCTCGTGCGGCACGTCGCGGCCGAGCATGTTCAGCGCCGCCGTCTTTCCGTGCTCGGCGGCCACGTCGGAGTGCTCCACACGGATCGGGCGCCCGTGCACCACGCTGTCGTACTCGCACATGTCACCGGCGGCGTAGATGCCCGGCACGGAGGTCTCCAGCCGCGACGAGCAACGGACGCCGCCCGACTCGCCCACGTCGAGCCCCGCGGCGCGGGCCAAGATCACGTCGGGCATCACGCCGGCGCCGACCACCACGCAGTCGCATTCCAGCTCCAGGCCGCGCTTGGTGACCACGCGGCCGACACGGCCGGCGGAGCCCTCGAAGCGCTCCAGTTCGTCGGTGCCGTGAACCGCGATCCCGTGATCGGTGAGAAGGCCGCCGAAGAAGCCGCCGATCTCGGTCCCGAACGAGCGCTGGAGCGTGACCTCTTCCTGCATCACCACGGCGCAGCGGCGGTCGAAGCCGGCGACGAGCGACGCCGCCACCTCGCAGCCGATGTAGCTGCCGCCGATCATCACCACCTGCTCAGCCTCGGCGATGTCCTCCCTGATCGCGTCGGAGTTGCCGAAGGCGCGCAGGTAGTGGATGCCCTCGAGCTCGGACCCCTCCACGCGCAGTCGGCGGACGTTGGCGCCCGTGGCCAGCAGCGCCTTGCCGAAGCGCACCTGCTCCCTGGTGGAGAGCGTGGCCAGCCGCTCGACCGGGTCGAGCCTCATCACGCTCGTACGCGTGAGCAGCTCGACGTCGTTGTCCTCCCACCATCCCTCAGCGCTCACGAGAGCATCGGCGCGGGCGCTCTCGCCGCGCAGGTATCCCTTCGACAGCGGCGGCCGTTGGTAGGGCGCATCGGGCTCGCGGCCCACGAGCACGATCTCGCCCTCCGCCCCCTCGTCCCGCAGCGTGCGCGCGCACATGGCTGCGGCCAGTCCCCCGCCCACGAGAAAGTGGTCGACCTCCCGGACGGACACCCCTAGCGGAAATCGGCGCTGGTCGCAGGCGCGCGGCGCGAGAAGCGCTCGGTGACCGAGTCCTCGAGACCGATGTCGAGCACCAACAGCACCTCGTCGTCCGCGCGGATCACCGAATCGCCCTTGGGCACGAACCCGCCGCCGTCGCGCAGGATCGAGATCACCAGCGAGCCGTCGGGAAGGCCGAGGTCCGCCACCTTGGCGCCGTCGGCGGCCGATCCCTCAGCGACCTCCATCTCGATGATCTCGAGGCGCTCCTCCTTGAGATCCAGGAGATGCACGAGTCCGTACTTGGGTACCTCGTGCTCGATCAGCCGGAGGATCAAGTCGGTGGCCGAGATGGCCGGCTTGACGCCCAGGAGCTCGAAGTGCTGAAGGTTGCGGGGGTTGTTGCAGCGGGCCACCACCCGGTCCACGCCGTACTTCTCGCGCGCCATCTGGCAGATCAAGATGTTGTCCTCGTCATCGCCGGTGACCGCGATCACGAGGTCGGCCCGTTCGATGCCGGCACGCTCGAGCACCCAGAGCTCCGTGCCGTCGCCGTACTGGATCGAGTGCTCGAGCTCCTCCTCCACCACCTCATAGCGGCGGCGGCTGCTCTCGATCACGATCACCTCGTTCGTCTTCTCGACCAGCTCGCGCGCGAGGTTCCAGCCGACCTTGCCGGCGCCGACGATCAGGATGTACATCAGCTTCGGCCCCGCATCAGCCGGATACTCCCTCGAAGGAGATCTGACCGCGCACGGCGGCCTCGAGCAGCTCGATGGCTGTCTGCGTCGGGCAGACGGTCTGCAGGCCCTGCTCGGCGTACCAGCGGGCCCGGCCCGGATCGAGCACGCGCACCACCACCCGCTCCACGTCGAAGCGGCGCTGAGCGATCTGGGCGATCACCAGGTTGGTGTTGTCACCGTCGGTGGAGGCCACGAACGCGTCCGCGCGGTCGATTCCGGCGGCCAGCAACGCGTCGATCTCCAGGGCGGTGCCAACCGTGAACGACCCGCCGAGGTCCTCCCAGCTGAGATCCTGCCCCCGGTTGAGAAGCGCGATGGCCTCCGGGTTCTCGTCGAGCACGGACACGTCGTGACCCTCGGCGAGCATCGACTTGGCGATTGCCGAGCCCACGCGACCGGAACCCACGACCAAGACGAACATGGCGCCCACAATAGCCACGGCTGCTCATCTGGGCGACTCCTGGACCGCAGGGGCCGCCCCCCGGGAAGGAGCGCAGCCGGAACGTTGCCGGAGGAGCACAGGCCGATCGCCTCGCGAGGAGCGCAGCCGGAACGTCGTTCCGGCGAGCACCGCACCGCAGGCTCTCGGCCGAGCACCGCACGGATGGCTCTCCGGCGAGCACCGGACCTACCGGACCCGGGGGAGGAGAGCCGGAACGTCGTTCCGGCGAGCACCGGACCCCGGGGGAGGAGCGCAGCCGGAACGTCGTTCCGGCGAGCACCGGACCTTAACCTCAATCCGCGGGCGGCGCGGTGAGCAGCACCTTGCAGTCGGCCTTCTCGATCACGTAGCGGGTGATCTCCCCCGCAAAGCGGTCACGGGCCAGACCGTGCCCGCCCATCGTTCCACCGCCGCGAATGCGACTCGGCGCCTCGGCGGCCAGCACGATCGCCTCGACTCCGCGGCGGCGGGCCTCGGTCACGATCGCGCCGCCGGCGGTACGCCCGCGCACCATGGCGGTGGCCACCTCCACGCCTCGGTACTCCTCACCGACCTCCTTGGCGCGGGCCAGCGTCTCCCGCGCCTTCTGCACCCGTTCTTCGGGCACCCGCGCGTCGATCGGCAGTGACATCGGTATCTCGAACACGTAGAGCGCCTCCAGCACGGCGCCGCCCTCGCCGTCGCCGGCCTCCTCGGCCGCCAGCCTGCCGGCGGTGCCCACGATGTCGTCGTCGAGCGCCACGCCGAACACCGGGACGAGGATGCTGCCGTACTGCACGTCCTTGGCCTCCCGTAGAGCTTCCTCGGGAATGGTGAACCGCTTCGTGAGCGGCATTTCCTGGCTGCGTCGATATACGACGTAGAGCACCAGGCCCGCCGCCATCCAAAGGCCGCCCACCACGCGCGCGCCCTCGTGAAACGCGATCACGCTCAACCAGCCCGCGCCCGACAGCAGCGCCCCGAGCGCCGCGGGCAGCGGAACCGAGCCGCCGCCCACAGGGATGGAGAGGGGAATCCTGAACACCCTCTCGCGGTGCGGCTCGCGGAAGCGCAGGACGATCACCGCCACGTGGGCGATCGTGAACGCCAGCATCGCGCCGAACGCGAAGATCCCTATCGCGAAATCGACGTCGGGAATGCTGAGGGCGAACGCCAGCGCCGCAGCGACGAGTATGGCCACGTACGGCGTAGACCGGCGCGGGTGCAGTCGCCCGGCCAGGCTGGGGACCTGCCGGTTGGTCGCAAGCGAGTACGAGAGCCGCGAGAGCCCGAGCATCTGACCGTTGACGGCCTGCACGAGCACCAGCGCGCCCATCGCGCCAACGGCATAGCGAAAGCCGTCGGCTACCCACGCGGGGTCGAAGGCCGAGACGACGCCGAGCACGGGCGCATCCTGAAAACGGGTGCCGAGCTCGGTCTCCCCGCCCCGCACGGGTACAGCCATCAAGGCGATCGCCGACACCCCACCGAATACGAGCAACACCGCTCCCGCGCCGGCGGTCACGACCCGGCGCAGCCCCCGACGGCCCACGCGCAGATCCCCAGCCAGCCCCGACGCCGCTTCGATGGCCGTCGTGGCCACCGTGGCCACCGCCGCCGCAAAGATCAGGTCGTCCCAGCCGGGGGCGGTGCCGAGATCGATCGAGTCGATCACTGCGCCGGCGTCGAACAGCGTGGCGGCGCCGAAGACGATGATCGCGATCATCAGCACCAGGCTTGCCAGGGACAGCCGCAGGACGAAGCGCAGCCGCTCGGCAGTCAGCCCCTCGACGTTGCGCCAGGCGACGAACGCGAGCGTCGCTGCCGTGATCACCAACTCGATCCCCGGATCGGCCGCCGGGCCCCAGAACGCGCTCAGATAGTGCGACACCGCGAAGGCCCCGATCGCCATCACGATCAGATAGTCGAGCAGGATGGCCCATCCGGCCACGAAGCTCCAGAGCTCGTTGAAGGCGTACCGCGCGAAGGTCGATGCACCGCCACGCTCAGGGTGCAGGGAGTTTCCCTCGACGTAGGTGAGCATCGTGACGACGAACAGCAGGGCGGCCACCAGGAAGACAACGGGGGTCAGCCCCAGCGCGTCGCCCGCAACGACTCCGAGGGCGAAGTAGATGGCTGCCCCGATGCCACTGAGCGCGATCGCAAACAGCGCCGGCTCACCGAGGCTGCGGGCTATCCGAGCGTCGGCCTGCTCGGAGCTGCGCCGCAACCCCTCCCGCACCCGGCCGCCACCGTCGCGCTGCGGGCTCACGGCCCTCCGCCACGCGCGAGCCAGAGCCTGCCACCGCCGGCCAGGACAAATGCGATGCCGATGATCACCCCCACGGCGAGCGGTCCACCCCCCTGCGCCAGCGCCGTGCCGGCCATCGCCAGCCCGGCCAGGAGCAGAAGGGCGCCGAGGGCGCGCGTCGCGAGCAGGTAGCCGCGGCTCATGGACCTGATCCTAGGCTCGTCACCCGTCGGTGGCAGCCGCCTCGGTCCTCGGCGAGGAATCGATGATCACCCGGCAGGGCCGGTCGGACAGTACGGTCTCGACTGTCTTGCCGAACAGCGACGAGCCCGTGCGCCGCGGCGGCAGCGTCATCACGATCGCCCGCGCATTGATCTCTCTCGCCTCGTCGGTGATCCGCCGGCCGGCCTGTCCGGGCCGCACCTTCTCCCAATGTCCGGTCACACGGCGCCCGCCTCGCACTCGGGCGGAGTCGATGGCCGTCTGCGCGAGGGCCTCCTGCTCGGGCATCGCGGCGTCGATCGGCGAGTTGGGTGGCACGGAGATCGTGACCAGCACGTGGATGCCGCGCCGTCTGCGGGCCGCGAGCCGGGAGGCTGTCGAGACCGCCGCCCCCGAGAAGCGCCCGTCCTCGAAGGCCACGAGCACCGACTCGTACTCCACCTCGTGCTCGACCACGGGCTTCGGCATCACGATCTTGTTGGTCTCTCGCAGGGTCAGCCCCTGGCGGCGCCTGTAGATCACGTAGACGGCGATCCCCATCGATATCCAGAGCCCGCCAATGATCATGGTCTCGACGTTGAGCACTGTCACGACCACGAAGGCCGCCCCGGTGCCGAGGCCTCCGAACACGGCGGTCATCGGCACCTCGGTGCCGCGCACGCGCACGTTCCAGGGCGAACGATAGGGGCGCTCGGCGTCCGGATGCCGGAAGCGCAGCGCTATCACCGATGCGTGAGCGACCGTGAATCCCAGCATCGCGCCGAAGGCGTACACGGTGCCGAGGAACTCGGCCTGTCCCGGGAGGATCGTCACGCAGGCGAGCAGGCCGAACACGATGATCGCCACGTAGGGGGTCCGGAAGCGCGGGTGAAGCCGGCGCAGGCGCTCGGGCAGCTGGCGGTACTGGCCCATCGAGTAGCTCAGCCGCGACAGCCCGATCAGCCCGGCGTTGGTGGCTACGAGCAGGATCGTGGCGGCCAGCAGCCCGACGTAGATCTCGGCGATCGGCTCGAGCGAGCCCAGACGCAGATTCTGCACGACGCCGAGCACCGGATTGTCTGCGAACCCGCCCTCCTCGGGTCCGAGAGCGAGCAGCGTGCGCCCGTCCTCTACGGGCATCGCCGACAGCGCGACCGCCGGCAGGGTCAGCGAGATCGTCATCACGGCGACCACCACCCCGCTCATCGCGCGCGGGACCGTCTCGCCGTAGTCGCGCGCCTCCTCCGCCATGTTGGAGATCGTGTCGATGCCGGTGAAGGCCACCATCCCGACGGGAATCGCGATCAGGAAGTCGCTCAGCGTCGGCGACACGCCGAAGTCCACGTTCTCCACCAGCGTCTCGGGCGACAGCACCAGCACGATGCCCAGCACCACGAGCGCCACCTGGGTGAGGAAATCGGCCACGGCAAGCACGACGTTGAGGCTGGCGGCCTCCCGTGCGCCGAACACGTTGACCGCGCCGAGAAAGACCACCACCGCGATCCCGGCGATGATGTCCCCAGGCGCCGTGAGCAGCGGCTCCCAGACGATCCCGAGGTAGTGGGGCAAGAAGAACGCCGAGATCGCGACGGTGATGATGTAGTTGAGCATCTGGCCCCACGCCGTCACTGCCGACCAGAACTCGTTGAAGGCGCGTCGCGCGAACGACGAGGAGCCGCCGGCCTCCGGATACATCGTCGTCGCCTCGGTGTAGGTCGCCGCGGTGCAGAGGAAGATCAGGCCGGCGATCAGAAACACCACCGGCGTCATGCCCAGGGCGAAGATCGCGACCAGCCCGAGCGCGTAGTAGATCGAGCTGCCCACGTTGCCGTAGGCGGTGCTGAACAGAGCCCCCGTGCCGAGCACCCGCTCGAGGCCGGTGTCCTTGGGGCGCCTCTCAGCCACGGGCGGAAGCTACAGAGTCACCAGGCGCCCGTCCCCCGGCGTTAAGAAATACGGCCCCAGCCGAGCCCTCCGCCCTGGCGACCAGCCAGCGACGTATCGCTAGACCAGGAACGGGATGATCAGAATCGCGACGATGTTCGCCACCTTGATCATCGGGTTGATCGCCGGCCCGGCGGTGTCCTTGTAGGGGTCACCGACGGTGTCGCCGGTCACCGAGGCCTCGTGGGCCTCGGAGCCCTTGCCTCCATACTCGCCGTCCTCGATCAGCTTCTTGGCGTTGTCCCAGGCGCCACCTCCGGCGGTCATGGAGACCGCCGTGAAGAAGCCGACGATGATCACGCCGATCAGCAGGCCGCCGAGGGCCTGGTAGGACAGGACGCCCACGACCACCGTCACAACGATCGGGATGAGCGCAGGGGCGATCATCTCCTTCTGGGCGGCGGTGGTCACGATCGACACGCAGTTCGCGTAGTCGGGCTTCTCGGAGCGGTCCATGATGCCCGGCTTCTCCTTGAACTGGCGGCGGACCTCCTCCACCACCAGGCCACCGGCGCGACCGACCGACTCGATCGAGAAGGCCACGAACAGGAACACCATCATGCCGCCGATCAGCAGCCCGACGAGTACCTCGGGCTGCGAGATGTCGAAGCCCTGCAGCACCTCACCTTCCCTGGACGCCTCCGCGCGCAGCTCTTCGATGAAGGCCGCGAACAGCACGAGGGCGGCCAGCACGGCCGATCCGATCGCATAGCCCTTGGTCACCGCCTTGGTGGTGTTGCCGACCGCATCGAGGGGATCGGTCACGTCGCGCACGTCCTGGGGCAACTCCGCCATCTCGGCGATGCCGCCGGCGTTGTCGGTGATCGGGCCGAAGGCGTCGAGCGCCACGATCAGCCCGGTGAGCGAGAGCTGCGCCATCACGGCCACCCCGATGCCGTAGATGCCGGCCAGCTCGTTCGCGGCCAGGATGCCAAGAGCCAGCAGGATCGCCGGCGCCGCAGTGGACTGAAAGCCCTGGGCCAGGCCCTGGATGATGTTGGTGGCGTGACCCGTCTGCGAGGCCCGGGCGGTGGTCCTCACCGGCCGGAAGCGCGTGGACGTGTAGTAGTCGGTGATCACGAACAGCCCGGCGGTGATGCCGATGCCGATCAGGGTGCAGAGCCAGAAGTCGAAGCCGCTGGCCACTGCGCCACCGCCGGTTATCAGCTCCGAGGCGCCGCCCTGGAAGGACAGGTCGTCCATCAGCGCCAATGTGATCGGGAGGAAGGCCAGCGCGGCCAGCACGCCGGAGACGATCAGGCCCTGGTAGAGGGCGCGCTCCACGTTGCCCTGCCGGCTGCGCACCGCGAACGTGCCGACGATCGAGGCCAGGATCGACACGCCGCCGATCACCAGCGGATAGACGGTGACGGCGCCCAACTCGCTGAAGGTCAGCACCCCGAGCAGCATCACGGCGACCGCGGTCACCGCGTAGGTCTCGAAGAGGTCGGCCGCCATGCCGGCGCAGTCGCCCACGTTGTCGCCGACGTTGTCGGCGATCACGGCGGGGTTGCGGGGGTCGTCCTCGGGGATTCCGGCCTCGATCTTGCCGACGATGTCCGCGCCCACGTCAGCGGCCTTGGTGAAGATGCCGCCGCCGAGACGGGCGAACACGGAGATCAGCGAGCCGCCGAAGCCCAGGCCCACGAGCGCGTCGATGGCCTCCTTCTCCTCCACGCCGGCCAGTAGCAGCACGCCGTAGTAGCCGGCCACGCCGAGCAGGGCCAGTCCCGCCACGAGCATGCCGGTGATCGCGCCGCCCTTGAAAGCCACGTCCAAGGCCGAACCGACGCCTCCGCGGGCGCTCTCGGCCACACGGGCGTTGGCCCTCACCGACACGTTCATGCCGATGTAGCCCGCCGCGCCCGAGAAGGCGCCGCCGATCGCGAATCCGATCGCGGTCTCGATGTCCAGCGCGACGGCCAGGAGG
This sequence comes from Thermoleophilaceae bacterium, assembly GCA_030447725.1. Taxonomy (GTDB): domain Bacteria; phylum Actinomycetota; class Thermoleophilia; order Solirubrobacterales; family Thermoleophilaceae; genus JAAYBF01. Next base: position 236,649 of record JAUJOQ010000004.1, on the reverse strand, counting down.
ACGGCCAGGACCACGGCCACGATGCCGATGATCTGATACTGGCGGTTGAGGTAGGCGCCGGCGCCCTCCTGGACGGCCTGCGAGATCGAGACCATCTCCTCGTTGCCGGGCGACTTCGCAAGCAGCCAACGCGTGGTGGAGATGCCATAGAGCACCGCCGCGCCGGCACACGCCAGGGCAACGATGATCCCGTAGTCGGTCAGGAACTCGGTCAAGGGGAAGGTCCTCCGGTTGTTAGTGGATGCTGCGGTGCTCACCGGAGAATCTCCGGTGCGGTGCTCGCCGGAACAACGTTCCGGCTGCGCTCCTCCCCGAGACGATCGCGCTGCTGAAAGCGCCTAGTGGACGATCGCGCTCGACAGAGCCGTTGCGCATGAGTCGTCCAGCTGAGGCCCCACCTTCGGCACCGCCCGGAACAAAAGCGCACGAAGTCTATCGAGGTTCTCGGAGAACACGGCGAACGCCGCCTCCGCGGAGACCGCGGGCACGTCCGGGAGTCCTTCCAACCCGACGTCGTAGTCGGTGACCAGCGAGACGTTGGCGTAGCAGAGCTCGAGCTCGCGGGCCAGCCACGCCTCCGGGTACTGGGTCATGTTTACCACGTCCCACCCGGCCGTGGCGAACCACCGCGATTCCGCGCGCGTCGAGAAACGGGGGCCCTGGATCACCACCACGGTCCCGCCCTCGACGACCGGGATGTCGAGCTCGCGGGCGGTCTCGGCCAGCGTGCGGCGAAGATCGGCGCAGTAGGGATCTGCGGCGGACACATGGGTGGTCTGCGGCCCGTCGTAGAAGGTGTCCTCACGCCCCCGCGTGCGGTCCACGAACTGGTCGCAGAGCACGAACGTGCCGGGCTCGAGCTCGGCCTTGAGCGCCCCGCAGGCCGACGGACCTACCACCCGGGTCACGCCAACCTGCTTCATGGCCCAGACGTTTGCCCGGTAGTTGATCCGGTGCGGGGGCAGCGCGTGCTCGTCGCCGTGGCGGGGCATGAACGCCACCGGCGTCCCCTCGATCTCACCCATGCGAACACGCGCCGACGGCGGACCGTAGGGCGTGTCGACGGCGACTTCCTCGACATCGTCGAGGAAGCGGTAGAAGCCCGAGCCGCCGAAGATTCCGACGACGTCCCTCGACTGCCCGCTCAACTGCCCGGCGGCGTCCAGATCTTCGAGCGGGCCTTGGCGCGTTCGTCTTCCGCCGCGCCGGGGCCCTGGGCCCGGCTCGCGGCGGGATCAGGGGCGCCGGGCGGGACAGGCTCGGCGGGCGGCTGTGGGCCGCCGGCGGCCTGCGTCTCGCGCGCAAACGCCATCTGCAGCTGAGTGAGCGCCTGACGGACCGGCTCGACCTGCTCCGGAGGGCTCAGCGGCACGAGCGCGCGCACGGCTTCGATCGCCAGTCGGGCCTGCTCGATGTCGCGCTCCTCGCTCGGATCCTCTCCCGGCGCCGTAGCCAGGCCGAGCCTGCGGGCGGCCAGGTTGACCAGCGTGGCCACCGTCTGGAGGATCACATCCTCCACGCGGATGTGGCGCATCTGCTCTTCGAGCGCTGCGCGCAGCTCCTCCTCGGTCGGCTCTGCGGTCTCGTCGTGCATCAATGCGTCACCCTGGGACCAGCATACGTGTGCTGGGTCGCGGACACCTCCGCGGCGAACACCTCTTCGATCGACGCGCCGCCGGCCAGAGCCCGCCGCTGGCGCTGCGCTCCGTTCTCGGCGGGCAGGCTCACGTCGAGGGAGAGCATCGCGCGTGCCGGCGCCGTCCAGGCCAGCAGGCGGTCGTTCACGGCCTGCGCGGGGAACTCCTCGCCGCGCTCGAGGTCGATCAGCCTGCCGTCGAGCCCGTACCGAATGGCCCGCCAGAAGTTCTCTTCGACGAGCCGCCGGGAGGGGTGCTCGAAGGGCACGCCTTCGTCGTGGTCGAGCGCCGACTGCGCGGTGCAGGCCACGATCATCCCGGCGAGCGCCGTCGATTCCTCGGCTGTCGACTGGGCATCGCAGATCCGGATCTCCACAGTGCCGAAGGAGTGGTGGGGGCGCACGCTCCACCACAGCTGGGTGTGCTCCACGATCGAATGCGTGCGCACCAGGAGGTCGACATAGTCCGCGTACTCGGCGAACGCGCCGAAGGCGTCGGGAATCCCGCATCGCGGGAAGCTCTTGGTGAAGATCTGGCTGCGGGCGGACTGCAGTCCGGAGTCGCGGCCGTCCAGGAACACGGAGTTGGCCGAGAGCGCGAGGAGCTCGGGAAGGACCGGGCGAAGCCGGTCACACACCGCGATGGCGCGGTCGGCGCTCCGGATGCCCACGTGCACGTGCAGGCTGAAGGTGTTGTTGCGCCATGCCACGTACTGCAGGCCTTTCTCCACACGGCGGTAGTGCTCCGTGTCGATCACCCGCTGCTCCTGCCAGGTGCTGAAGGGGTGCGTGCCGGTGGCCGACAGCAGCGCCCCGTGGCCGGAGGCCAGGCGGAAGAGCCGGGTGCGGTGCTCGGCCTGGCGGGCTACCGCATCGGCGAAGCCGGCCCCTCGGCCCGAGCGGATCTCGATCTCGGACTCGATCAGCTCGCCGGCCACCGATTCCGCCAGCACCTCGTCCTCGGCCTCCGCGGCGTCGCGCAGCGCCTCGAAGCGGTGGGCGAGTGCGAGCGTGCCGGGATCGAGGATGCCGAACTCCTCCTCGAGCCCGACGGTGAAGTCCTCCGAGGCTTCGAAGACCTCGCGCGCCCGCAGCATGTCGAGCATCAGCCGGACACTAGGCGAGGTAGAAGTACAGCGCGTAGAGCAGGTCCACCGCGGGGCTCGAGGTGTGCACGGTGACTCCCGGCGGCACACCGAGCAACGCCTCGGTGTAGTTGAAGATGATCCTCACGCCGTTGGCAACCAGCTCGTCGGCCACCTCCTGAGCCGCGTCCGGGGGAACGGCGAGCACCCCAACCACGATCTCCTCCTGCTGAGCGACCTTCCGGAAGTCCTCGAACGGGCGCACCTCGAGCTGGTCGGAGACCCTCTTGCCCACCTTCTCCGGGTCGATGTCGAACAGCGCAACCACCTGAAAGCCATGGTCGGCGAAGACGTCCGAGCCGGCGATCGCCTTGCCGAGGTGGCCGGCGCCGAACAGCGCGATGTTGTGCTGACCAGCCGTGCGCAGGATCTTGCGGATCTGCGAGACCAGCGAGTCGACGTTGTAGCCCACGCCCCGCTTGCCGAACTTGCCGAAGCCCGACAGATCACGGCGGATCTGCGTCGAGTTGACGTGGGTGTAGTCGGCCAGCTCCTGCGAGGAGATCGTCTCCTTGCCCATCTTCCTGGCCTGGGTGAGCACCTGGAGATAGCGTGCGAGCCGCGCCGCCACCCCTATCGACAGCCTTTCCGGAGGGGCCTGCTCCAGTGGGCCCTGGGGCCTCAGGCGGTCGACCGGGTTCACGTCTGCACTGTATCGAGCAGCTTTCGGAGGGCGGCGGCGTCCACGCCGAGCTCGAAGGCCTCCTCACCGTTGACGTCTATCACCGGGATCCGCTCCCCGTACTCGCGATTCAAACGCGGGTCGAGCGATACATCCACCTCTTCGAGGTCGAACGAGACGTCCTCGCGGACCTCGGCGACCGCCGCCCTGGCCTCGTCGCACAAACAGCAGCCGGCCTTGCCGTAGAGAGTGAGCTTCACAGCCGTGCCGCCGCATCCAGGGTCAGGTAATGCGGGTACTCGATCGGCTCGGTGAAGCGCGCCGCCGCCCCGATCATCGCCGCGTTGTCGGTGCACAGGCTCGGCGGCGGCGCCCAAAGTTGCACGCCGAGGGCGCCACACAGCTCGGTGAGCCGCGCCCGCAGGTCCGAGTTGGCCGCCACCCCGCCGCCGATCGCCAGCCGCTGAAGGCGCTCCCTGCCTACCGCCCGCGCGACCCGGGCTGACAGCGCCGCGGTGATGGCGGACTGATAGGAGGCGGCCAGATCGGGCTTGCGCAGCTCGGCCTCCGCATCTCCCAGGTCCCGGATCTTGTAGAGCAGGGCCGTCTTGAGGCCGCTGAAGCTGAAGTCCAGCTCCCCGGGGGCGGACCGCGGGAAGTCGAAGGCCTCGGGGTCGCCGTCCCGGGCCAGCCGATCGACCTCGGGCCCGCCCGGATAGCCGAGCCCCAGCAGCCGCCCGCCCTTGTCGAAGGCCTCGCCGGCCGCGTCGTCCAGCGTCTGCCCCAGCACGGTGTAGGAGCGCGGATCGTCGACCCGCGCCAGGAAGGTGTGCCCCCCGCTTGCCACCAGGCACAGGTAGGGCGCCTCGATCGGCTCGGGGCGCAGCGTGCTGGCCACCACGTGGCCGTGGAGATGATCGACAGGCGTCAGCGGCAGTCCGCGAGCGGCCGCCAGCGCCTTGGCCCACGACACCCCGACCAGCAGCGCCCCGATCAGACCGGGCCCGTGGGTCACGGCCACCGATCGCACGTCGTCCAGCGCAGCGCCCGCCAACTCGAGCGCGTCGTCGACCACCGCGTCGACCACCTCCAGGTGGCTCCGGGCGGCCACCTCGGGAACCACCCCTCCGTAGCGGGCGTGCAGCAGCCCCTGGGACGCCACCCTGCTCGAGAGCACCTCGCCATCCGTGCCCACGACCCCAGCGCAGGTGTCGTCGCAACTCGTCTCGAGCGCGAGGATCACGCTCTATCGCGCCGTGCCGGCCCGGTTCTGAGGCGGCGACGCGGTTCCCGGCGCCTCGCCCTCGGACGTACGCCACATGATCACGGCGTCCTCGCGGTTGTCGTGGTAGTAGCCCCGGCGCCGCCCGGCCGCCCTGAACCCGAAGCGCTCGTAGAGCTTGATCGCCGCTTCGTTGGAGGTGCGCACCTCGAGGGTGTACCGCTCGCCCGGTCCGTCGGCGATCGCGAACAGCCGCTCGATCAGGGCGGTGGCGACCCCTTCGCGGCGCAGCCGGTCGTCCACCGCGACGTTCATCACGTGCCACACCACGTCGTATCGCGAGCAGACCAGGTAGCCGACGATGTGCCCGTCGCGTACGGCGGCAAGGCAGATCCCGGAGGGCTTGGAAAGCTCGAGCACGAACATGGCCAGCGACCACGGGGTGCCGAAGGCGCGGCGCTCCACCGCGATGACCTGCGGCAGGTCCGCGTAGGTGAGGCGGCGAATCTCGAGCGGTGGGGTCATCTTGGGAGGGGCTTGGCGTCGGGGAGCCTGAGGTAGTCGGGGAGAGCGGCGTCGGGGTGTCCGGGTGACGCGGTGGAGCCCAGCCGGCACACCGACAACCCTCGCACCACATGGGTCGGCGACCCGGGGGCTGCCACACGGATGCCCGCCCTTTCCAGGACTTCCCTGAATCGTACCGAGCCGTCTCCGACAGCCAGTGGGTCCCTGGCGGTCGCCGCCACCCTGGCTGCCACATCCTCAGGCGCAGCGGCGAAAGGCTCCATCGTCCGCCGCCCATCTTCGTAGAGCGCGGCGAACAGCTCGCCGCGGCGGGCGTCGATCAGCGGCAGGACCACCGGCTCCTCGACGTACAGCGCCAGAGCGGCGAGCGAGGACACGGCGCGCAGCTCGGCGTCGTGCGCCCGCGCCAGAGCGCGGGCGGTGGCCACCCCGATGCGCAGGCCGGTGAAGGCGCCGGGACCCGCTCCCACCGCCACCACATCGAGATCGCGGTAGTCCAGGCCGGCCTCCTCCAGGCAGTGCGCCACCGCGGGCATCAACTCCCGCGAATGAGCCGGACCTCTTTCCAAGGCCGCCGGCGGCGGCTCCACCCCGAAGGCTTGGCCGTCGCCTCGCAGCACACACGCCGCGCTGACCGCCGTCGAGGTGTCGATCCCGAGGATGTTCATCGCGTGATCTCGATACGGCGCCGTTCCTCTGTCACGTGCTCGATCCGTACTCGCGCGACCACCCGCGCAATGGCCGGCTCGCCCACGGCAGGCCACTCCACGAATCCGATCCGCTCGGGGGTCAGATAGTCCTCGAGCAGCGCGGCGTCCTCGCCGGCGAGCGAGCCGAGGCGGTAGAGGTCGAGGTGGGCCACCTCGACGCGGCCGGCGAGCAGCGTGCCGATCGTGAAGGTGGGGCTTGTCACCGGACCGTCGACACCGAGCGCCCGGCACGCGCCACGCACGAAGGTGGTCTTGCCGCTGCCGAGGTCCCCGCTCACGAGGACCACGTCGCCCGGCTGAAGCCGGCCGGCCAGCTCCGCGCCGGCGGCGGCGGTCTCCTCCGAGCTGGACGTCTCGACGGCCACACCCGAAGTGTGGCGGGGATCAGTCCAGCAGGCCCAGCTGCTCGGCGGCCGATGCCGTCTCTACCGGCACAGGCGCGCTTTCGGCCAGCAGCGCGGGCAGCCGCGCGAAGTCCCGCGCCAGCTGCTCCTTCACCTTTGGCGTGCGCAGGGCCGCCGCAGGGTGAAACAACGGGTAGAGGAGCACCGAGCGGCCGCCGATCTCGCGGCGCCGGGGCTCGCCGTGCACCTGCGTGATCCCGCGCGGGGACCCGCTCAGGAGCTTGGTGGCGAAGTTGCCGAGCGTGCAGATCAAGCGCGGCTCGATCAGGGCTACCTGGCGCCCGAGGTACGGCCGGCAGGCGTCGATCTCCGACGGCTGCGGATCGCGGTTGCCCGGGGGCCTCGACTTGAGGACGTTCGTGATGAAGACATCGGACCGGCTCAGGCCGTTGTCCACCAGCAGCTCTTCCAGGAGCTTGCCCGCCCGCCCCACGAACGGGACGCCCTGGGCGTCCTCGTTGACGCCGGGCGCCTCGCCCACGAACATCAGGTCGGCGTCCGCGTTGCCCGCGCCGAACACCACCTGGGTGCGGGTCAAGTGCAGGGGGCAGCGGGTGCAGGCCTGGGCCTCGCGGTACAGCGATACGAGATCCTGGCGTCGCTCTGCGGCAGGGCGGCCCATCGTTCACGGCAGCCTAGGCGCGCCGGGCGGCGGGTTGGCGCGGGTGCGGTGGGGAAAAGTCCGAGGTAGCGGTATCCTCTGTGGTGCGGCTGCTACCCGACCTTGGGAGTGGACTGCAGGAGACCAGACCGAACGGTATCCCGCACGCCGGGAACTGGAACGGATATGGCACCCAACCGAACAGACTCCCTTTCCCCTGTGCCCTCGCGCGCGAGAGTCGCCGTGGTCGGCCGTGGGCGCCTCGGCACGGCCCTGTGCACCGCACTGCGTGGGTCGGGGGTGCAGGTCCACGGTCCGCTCGATCACAAGGAGCCGCCCGCGGGCGCCGATGCCGTCCTGCTGTGCGTGCCCGACGCCGAAATCCCGGCGGCCGCGGCCGCGGTGGCCGGGCTCGTGCCCCTGGTCGGCCACACCAGCGGCGCCACGCCGCTCACGGCCCTGACCGCCGCCCGCGCCACGGCCTTCGGCCTGCATCCGCTGCAGACATTCACCTCGGGGAGCGTCGGCGAGGTTGTCCACGCTGGTCATGCAGAAGCTCTCCCAAAGCCGGCCGAGCGAGCCCTGGAGCGCTTCGCCGGCGTTGGGTGCGCCGTGGCGGGCGAGACGCCCGCCGCGCTGGAGTTCGCCTCCGCGCTTGCGCACCGCCTCGGAATGCGGCCGTTCGAGATCGCCGACGACGACCGGCCGGCCTACCACGCGGCCGCCTCGATCGCCTCGAACTTCCTGGTGGCCCTCGAGGCCACCGCCGAGGAGGTCGCGGGCGGGGCCGGCATCGAGCCCGCGGAGGCCCGCGCGCTGCTCGCGCCGCTCGTGCGCAGCACCGTGGAGAACTGGGCGGCGCTCGGCCCCGAGGGCGCCCTCACGGGACCGGTCGCTCGGGGCGACGACGCCACCGTGGACCGCCAGCGCGAGGCCGTGGCCGAGATCGCGCCTCACAGCCTGGCGCTGTTCGACGAGCTGGTGGCCCGGACCCGGGCCCTCTCCGGTCGCGAGGCGCTGCTGTGAAGACCGTGCGCACCGTCGCCGAGCTGCGGGCGGAGCTGGCCGAGCCCCGCCGGGCGGGCCGCCGCATCGGCCTGGTGCCCACGATGGGCTCCTTTCACGAAGGCCATCTGTCCCTCATGCGCCGGGCGCGCGAGGACTGCTCTGTCGTCGTGGTCTCCCTGTTCGTGAACCCCACGCAGTTCGGTCCTGGGGAGGACCTCGACACCTACCCCCGCGACGAGGCGCGCGACGCGGCGCTCGCCGAAGCGGAGGGCGTCGACTTGCTCTTCGCGCCACCCACCTCTGAGGTCTATCCCGAAGGGTTCGACGTCGTCGTGCGGGTACGGGGACTCTCCGGCGTGCTCTGCGGCGCCCCCGATCGCCGTGGGCCCGACCACTTCGACGGCGTCACCACGGTCGTGGCCAAGCTCTTCAACATGGTCGCGCCCGACGTGGCCTACTTCGGCCAGAAGGACGCCCAGCAGAGCGTGGTGATCGGGCGCATGGTTCGGGACCTGGACATCCCGGTGCGCATCGAGGTGTGCCCGACGGTGCGCGAGTCCGACGGCCTCGCCATGAGCTCGCGCAATGCCTACCTGAGCGACGAGGAACGTCGCCGCGCTCTCGCGCTGCACGGGGCGCTCGAGGCCGCAGACGCCGTGGTGGCGCGCGGCGAGCGCGACGCGTCCGTCGTGCTGGCGGCGGCACGGGCAGAGTTCGACAGCTCGGATGTCGAACCCGAGTACCTCGAGCTGCGCTCCGCCACCGATCTTGCCCCCGTCGAGCAGGTGAACGGCTCGACTGTCCTCGCGGTCGCGGCGCGGGTGGGCCGGACCCGGCTGATCGACAACAAGGTCCTAGGAGAGACACCATGAGACGCACGATGCTCAAGTCCAAGATCCACCGGGCCACGCTCACCGGCAGCGATCTCAACTACGTCGGATCCATCACCGTCGACGCCGACCTGCTCGAGGCCGCGGACATCCGTGAGCACGAGCAGGTGCACGTGCTCGACATCGACAACGGAGCGCGCTTCGAGACCTACACGATCGCCGGCCGTCGCGGCTCCGGCGAGATGCAGGTCAACGGAGCGGCCGCACGCCTGGTGCACACCGGCGACAAGGTGATCGTGGTCTCCTACGCCGATTACGAAGAGGCGGAGCTCGAGTCCTACGAGCCCACGGTGGTGCATGTGAACGCCGAGAACTCCATCGTCACCGTCGAGCCTTCCTTCGTGGAGCTGGCGTCATGAGCGCGCGCCCGAAGGTCGCCACCGCCCCCGCCGCCAAGGGGAAGGCGGTCACTCTTTCCACGCTGGGCGAGAAGAAGGCCCTCGGCGAGCCGATCGCCATGGTCACCGCCTACGACTATCCGAGCGCCGGTGTGGCCGAGGAGGCCGGCGTCGACGTGGTCCTCGTCGGAGATTCCGCGGCGATGACGGTGCTCGGCTACCCGAGCACGGTGCCGGTCTCGGTCGACGAGATGCTGATGCTCGCTGCCGCGGTGCGCCGCGGCCTCAAGACGCCGCTGATGGTCGGCGACCTGCCCTTCGGCTCCTACGAGGTCTCCGACGAGCAGGCTGTGGCCACCGCGCAGCGGTTCGTGAAGGAGGCGGGCTGCGACGCGGTCAAGCTGGAGCGGGGCGGCAGCTCGATCGAGCGTGCCAGCGCGATCGTGGACGCCGGCATCCCCGTGATGGGCCACGTCGGCCTCACCCCCCAGACCGCCACGGCGCTCGGCGGGTACCGCTCCCAGGGCCGCACCGCGGACCGCGCGCTCGACTTGGCGCGCGACGCGATTGGTCTGCAGGAGGCGGGCTGCTTCTCGATCGTGTTCGAGGCCATCCCCTCGGATGTGACCGACCTGATGATGCCCCGGCTGGAGATCCCGGTGATCGGCATCGGCGCCGGACCGGCCACCGACGGTCAGGTGCTGGTGTTCCACGACCTGCTTGGCATATACGACGGACATGCCGCCCGGTTTGTGAAGCGCTATGCAGACGTTCGGGCGCAGATGGTGGCCGGGGTGCATGCCTTCGCCGAAGATGTGCGCGCGCGCCGCTACCCCGAGTCCGGCCACGGCTACACGATGGCGCCCGACGAGCGCGAGCGGCTGAAGGCGCTACTGGCAGCGGCGGACCGCAACTGACGCGTTGCGCCAGGTTTGGCACGTTAAAGGCCCCCCGCCCCCCGATTTGGAGGTTCCTCCATGAAGCGTTTCGCCCGGCTTCCCTCGCCGGCCCTCGTGATTTCCTGCATCGCGCTGTTCGTCTCCCTCGGTGGCGTGTCCTACGGACTCGCCACCGGCGCGATCGACGGCCGCGAGATCAAGAACAACAGCGTTCGCAACATCGACGTGAAGAACCGCACGCTCACCGGCAACGACGTGGGGTTCGACCGTCTCGGCGGTGGCGCGATCAAGGAGTCCACGCTCGGCGTCGTGCCGTTCTCCGGTGGCGTTGCGCGATCGGCGGTCGTGAGCCGCGCGGGCGCGATCGTGCGCGAGCGCGGTGGAGCCACGGCGCTTTCCACCGGCCCTGGCCGGTACGCGGTCACCTTCCCCAGCGACGTCAGGGGCTGCGTCTACAACGCCACGATCGGCGACGAGGGCGTCGGCGGACCGGGGAGCGGGTTCATCTCGGTCGCCAGCCTGCTGACCAACCCCAACTCGGTGGAGGTGCGGACCGCCGCCCCGGGGAACAACCAGCCCGAGAACCGGTCGTTCCACCTGATCGTGACCTGCTGACTTCAGGGGCGAGGTTGAAGGGTGCGGTGCTCGGCCGATCGGCGATCAGCGTGCACTCCTCCGGCAGCGATCAGCCTGCGCTCCTCCGGCAGCGATCAGCCTGCGCTCCGCCCCGATCTCGCGTAGGACCTTGGCCGGCGCGCCCGCAAAGCGGTGCGCGCCGGCGGGTCGTGGTTCAACGTCTTCCGGACTCCGCAAGCTTCGCTACCGCCTGAGAAAAGCTGCTGAGGTCTCTCAGGCCCTCGTCCAGTGACTCGTGGACAATGCGATCGTCCACCGCCTCGTAGACGTGGACCAGGCGATTTCGCAACCCGGCCAGCGCGCGCATCCTCTCGGCCAGTTCACCCTCGATGACGCCCGCCTCTTCGAGCACCGTGAAGGCGTCACGGAAGTCGGCGGGGGTGCGCCAGCCGGAGGAGGAGATCATGTGGTTCGCGATATCAATGCAGACCTGCGCAGATACCTGCACCAGGTAGCGACCCGCGAACGCACGGTAACCCCGGTAGTCGGCGGTGGGTAGCTCACTCAGCGTGGCCAGCCTGCCGCGGTAATCCGCGAGATCCTCGAGCAGCCGGCGGACCCGGCCCGGATCGACCACTCACAGCCCTCGCTCGGCGACCCGCGCCAGGTAGCTGCGTTCGAGCGCCCTCAGCGTCGGCACGAAGTCAAAGTACTCCGAGCGAGTGCGCACCTCGAAGTTCACCCGCGCCGGATCGTCCCCGGAATAGATCGGCGTGCCTTCCTGAATGACCCTTCCACGGAGCTCGAGACTGGCGCGGTCCAGGAAAATCAGGTCGACGTCAGGGACCCCCAGCGCCCTTGTCAGGCCCAGTGCCAGCCGCTCGCGCTCGAGAAGACCCAGCGGGCGCGACGGCATCATCGCAATGTCGGCATCACTGCCGTCCTGTGCGCGCCCTGAAGCGCGCGAGCCGAACAGGTACGCGAACCGAACCCCCGCGTCGCTGAGGATGGCCTCAACCGACCGGTCATACGCGGCAACCACACTCGGAGTGTAGGTCGCTCGCCCGGCGGAAGGCGGGGGCGACTGGCGCGACCTCAGCCGCCGCCCGCGGCGGGAAAGCTATGTCGCCAATCCGTCGTGATCGATCTCACGTAGGACCTTTGCCGGCGCGCCCGCACAGACGGTGCGCGCCGGCAGGTCCTGGGTCACCACGCTGTTGGCGCCGATCACACAGCGCTCGCCCACCGTCACCCCGCTGGTGATCACCGCGTTGGCGCCACACCAGACGTTGTCGCCGACCGTCGTCGGACCCTTGGTGGTGAACCCCTGCCAGGGGACCGGCTTGTCGGGATCGTCGAAGCGGTGCGACCCATCGGTGATGAAACACCCGTTGGCGAACATGCAATGATCGCCGACCTCCACGAGCGCGTGCGCGGCCACCATCACCCCGATGTTGAAGAAGCAGCCCTGACCGATCCGGACGCGGGCATCCCCAGGCGCTGTGATCCACACCTGCGGCTCGAACAGCGTGCCATCCCCCACCGCCATCCGCCCCTCGCGTAACGCTTCGAGCACGTTGCCCTGGATCGGCCAGCGAACGAAGGCGCCCCGGAGAGCCATCTCCCGGTGGATCGCCAGCCGGTTCCACGGCAGCGAGTTGCGCTCGTACCAGCGCCACTTCTGCAGGTATAGCCGGGCCTGCGCAAGATCCATCGGGCCAGCTTGGCAGAAGGGCTGATCTGAAAAGGGACCCATTCAGGGCAAGCCCCGGAATCGCGGGCGTCCCCGGGATCGCGCAGAAACTCGAACTTCCCCCATCGGCGTGTCCGTCCACCTGTGGTGGCGAGCGCTCGCCGACACACCTACAGGAGGTTCGCATGAAGCGCATGTTCGAAAAACGGCCCACGGCGAGCATGGCCGTGGCGTTCGTAGCCCTGGTCGCCGCACTCGGCGGCAGCGCTGCCCTGTCCGGGAAGAACGCGGTCGACTCCGGCGACGTCAAGAACGACTCGGTAAGCAGCGCTGACATACCAAGGGCTTCACCGCGGTGAGGCGGCCGGCCGGAGAGCCGACGGGCATCTACTGCCTCGTCGCTCCGGCGGGGGTCAGTCCGGCATCAACCCCCGCCATCGTCTCGACGGAGTGGTCTGGTTCGAGTGGCGGCAGCGATCTGCTGGCCCACTGGAGCAGGAACAACGCCGCGACGGCTGCGCCGCGGGCGAGTACCAGGTCAAGACTTACGATTTCCAGCGTGAGCCCACAGAGGCACTGTTGTCGAACGACGTCGACTTCTCCATCATGCTCCCCTAGAGACCGAGTGGGAGGGGGCAGCACTCCGGTGCTCCCCCTCCCCATCCATTCTCAGAGAAGACTCGGAGCAGGTGTCCCGCTCGCCTAGGACATGGACCGCGTACCAATCCTCTACGACGACGAGTGCAACTTCTGCCGAGCGACCCTCGGTCTGCTCTTAGCGTGGGACCGCAAGCGGCGGCTACGGCCGGTCGCGATCCAGAGCGAGGAGGGGACGAAGCTGCTGGCCGAGATCCCGGAGGAAGAGCGCCTGCTGTCGGCGCACGCGGTGATCTCCGGCGGCCCCGGCGTCGTGTCAGGCGGCGCGGCGGCCGGTCCGGTGCTGCGCCTGCTGCCGGGCGGCGCGCCCCTCGCCGACCTGGCGGATCGCGTCCCGAGCGTCACCGACAGGAGCTACCGGTGGGTCGCCGAGAACCGCGAGCGGCTGTCGCGGCTCGTACCCGCGGTGCTGAAGGACCGCGCTGGCGGGCTCGTGCGCGAACGCTCGAAGTAGGCCCTCCGGCGCTCGTTGGGAGCCGAAGTCAGACGCAGACGATCGTGACGTCCACTCGTCGCCGCCACAATCCCGCGACGCCGTCGGGCACGACTGTCACCACGCACCTGCGGCTAACGCGATGAGGGGAGGTCTCGCCCTTGAACGCAGGCGGCCCAGCTTGCACCGTGGTCGCCTTGCTCAGACGTGCGACGGGAACGGACGCTCTGATTGAAGTTCACGCGGAATCTGCATTTATCCCGCGGTCGGCGTTACAAGCCGATCTCGTCCGGCCGAGGCCCGGGGGCCTTCCTCGCTCAGGCGGCCGCCGCGACCTTCGGGTGTGGCGGCCGCCGCCGTTTCGGCGCAGCTGCCGGCTTGACGATCTCCGCCAGGAACTGCCCGGTGTAGGACCCCGCCTTCGCCGCCACCTGCTCGGGGGTGCCCTGCGCCATCACCAGGCCGCCCTCCTCGCCGCCCTCGGGGCCGAGGTCGATGATCCGGTCGGCGGTCTTGATCACGTCGAGGTTGTGCTCGATGACCACCACCGTGTTGCCCTGCTCGACCAGGCGGTCGAGCATCTCCAGCAGCCGCTGTACGTCGGCGAAGTGCAGGCCGGTGGTGGGCTCGTCGAGGATGTAGAGCGTCCGGCCGGTCGCGATCTTCGACAGCTCTGACGCCAGCTTCACACGCTGGGCCTCGCCACCCGAGAGTGTGGTGGCCGGCTGCCCGAGGCGGATGTAGTCGAGACCCACGTCGTGCAGCGCCTGCAGGCGCCGCTTGATCTTCGGCACGTGCTGGAAGAAGTCGAGGGCGTCCTCCACCGTCATGTCGAGCACGTCGGCGATCGTCTTGCTCTTGAAGCGAACCTCGAGTGTCTCGCGGTTGTAGCGCTTGCCGTGGCACTGCTCACACGGCACGTAGACGTCGGGCAGGAAGTGCATCTCGATCTTGATCTGGCCATCGCCCCGGCACACCTCGCAACGCCCGCCCTTGACGTTGAACGAGAAGCGGCCCGGCTTGTAGCCCCGCGCCCGCGCCTCCTGGGTGCGTGAGAACAGATCGCGGATCTGATCGAAGAGCCCGATGTAGGTGGCCGGGTTCGAGCGCGGCGTGCGGCCGATAGGCGACTGGTCGATGTTGATGATCTTGTCGATCTGCTCGAGCCCCGTGACCCGCCTGTGCGCGCCCGGGCGCTGCTTGGCCCTGTGAAGCTTGTTGGCGGCGGCCTTGTGGAGCACTTCGTTCACCAGCGTGGACTTGCCCGACCCCGACACGCCGGTGACGCAGCAGAACGTACCCAGCGGCACCTTCACGTCAACGCCGCGGAGGTTGTTCTCCGAGGCGCCCTCGATCTGCACGTAGCCGGAGGGGCGGCGGCGGCGGCGCGGGACCGGCACCTCGCGCGCGCCGGCGAGGAACTGGCCGGTGGCGGACTCGGGCACCTGCATGATCTCCTCGACGGTGCCCTCCGCCACCAGATATCCGCCGTGCTCACCGGCGCCGGGGCCGAGGTCCACCACGTGATCGGCCGCGCGCATCGTGCCCTCGTCGTGCTCGACCACGATGACGGTGTTGCCGAGGTCGCGTAGGCGCTCCAGGGTCGCGATCAGGCGCGCATTGTCGCGCTGGTGGAGCCCGATCGACGGCTCGTCGAGGATGTAGAGCACGCCGACGAGGCTCGAGCCGATCTGGGTGGCCAGCCTTATCCGCTGCGCCTCCCCTCCCGACAGTGTGGCCGCCGCGCGCTCCAGCGACAGGTAGCCGACCCCGACGTTGTCGAGGAAGCGCAGACGCTCGTCGATCTCGCGCAGGATCAGCCGCGCGATCTGGCGCTCGGTGTCGGTGAGCTCGAGTGACTCGAACCACTCGATGGCCCGGCGGGCCGACATGGCCGTGAGCTTGTCGATGCCCAGGCCGGCGACCTTCACGGCCAGGCTCTCGGGCCGCAGCCGGGCGCCGCGGCAGTCCGGACAGGGCCGGACCGACATGTACTCCTCGATCTTCTCCCTCGAATAGTCGGAGTCGGTCTCCCGGTAGCGGCGCTCGAGGTTGTTCACGATTCCCTCAAAGCGGGTCATGTACGAACGCTTGCGCCCGTAGCGGTTGCGGTAGGAGACGTAGATGCGGTCGCCGTTCGTGCCGTAGAGGAAGGTCTCGCGGGCCTCCTCGCCGAGCTCCTCCCACGGGGTGCACACGTCGATCTCCCACTTCTCGGCGATCGCCTGGGTCATCTGCTCGTAGTAGTTGGAGGCGCTGGTGGACCAAGGGAGGATCGCCCCCTCCGCCAGCGACAGCGAGGGGTCGGGCACGATCAGCTCCGGGTCGATCTCCATCTGGGAGCCGAGCCCGGTGCAGCGCTGGCAGGCGCCGTGCGGGGAGTTGAAGGAGAACATCCGCGGCTCGAGCTCGGGCATCGACGTGCCGCAGTGAAGGCACGCGAAGCGCTCGGAGTAGGTCTGGGTCCCGCCCCCCTCCACCATCTCCACGTCGACCATGCCCTCGGCCAGGGCAACCGCCGTCTCGATCGAGTCGGCCAGTCGCTTGCGCAGATCGGGCCGCATGACCAGCCGGTCGACCACGACGGAGATGTCATGCTTGAACTTCTTGTCGAGGTCGATGTCCTCCTCCAGGCGGCGGATCCCGCCGTCGACCTTGACGCGGGTGAAGCCTTCCGCGCGCAGCTCCTCGAGGAGCTTGCCGTACTCGCCCTTGCGCCCCCGCACCACTGGCGCCAGCACCATGAACTTGACCCCATGAACTTGACCCCGTCCTCGTGGGTCATGACCTGGTCCACGATCTGCTCCGCCGACTGGGCGGCGATCGGACGGCCGCAGTTGTAGCAGTGGGGGTGCCCGATCCGGGCCCACAGGAGGCGGAGGTAGTCGTAGATCTCGGTGACCGTGCCGACCGTGGAGCGCGGGTTGCGCGAGGTGGTCTTCTGGTCGATCGAGATGGCCGGCGAGAGCCCCTCGATCGAGTCCACGTCGGGCTTGTCCATCTGGCCCAGGAACTGGCGGGCGTAGGCCGACAGTGACTCGACATAGCGGCGTTGGCCCTCGGCGTAGATCGTGTCGAAGGCGAGGCTGGACTTGCCCGACCCGGACAGGCCCGTGATCACCACCAGGGCGTTGCGAGGCAGCCTCAGGTGCAGGTCCCTAAGGTTGTGCTCGCGGGCCCCCGAGACGACGATCGCGTCGCTCGGAGCTCGCTGATCGGACTTCACATAACCGAGTCTACGCACCGGGCCGGAGCGAACTGGCGTTCGCCGACTGCACCCGTAAGCCCGCGCAGAACCGTCACGAATGAGGGCCTGCCGTCACTCGGCGCGTGACATACTTCCGACATGCCCGCCGACGACCCGCTCACCCGGATCGACGCCCACATGGCGCGCGGCAACGAGCTGATGGAGCAGAACCGGGCGGCCTTCCAGGACCTGCGCACGTTCCTGCGGGGAATGACGCTGCGACAGGAGAAGGTGATGCGTGAGATGCTGGCGCGTCTGGACGAACAGGGGAAGATGCTCCGGGAGCAGACGGAGGTCATCCGGGAAGGCAGGGAGGAGTTCGTGCAGGAGAGCCGGGCACAGCGCGCGGCGCTGTTTCGGATGCTGGACCGCCTCGACGGCGGCGACTCACCGGCCACCGCCTGACGCGGCGCGCGTCAGCCGCCTACTCGCGCGTAAACCTCGTCGAGGATCGTCTCGCGGTCGTCGAGGTCGAAGTTCTCCTCGAGATAGCGGGACGTCTCCTCGCGGGGCGTACCGTTCAGCGCCATGTTGAGGGCGATCAGGCGGGCGCCCTCGGCACCGTCGTTCGACGAGCCACGCGACTCCTCGGGCTCATGCTCGGTCTCCTCCGTCGGCTCCTCGACGGGCTCCGTGAAGGAGTCGTCGTCGGCTTGCTCGTACTCCTCGACGGGCTCGGCGTCCTCGTCGTGCGCGGTGAGCGGCTCGGCGGGCTCGGTCTCGTCGTCTTCCGTGGAGGCGTCCGTCTCGTAGGGCTCGTCCTCGGCAGCCGCCGGCTCGGGCTCGGGCGGGGGAGCGGCTCCGCGAACGTCTGACAGCCCCACCTTGATGCCCTCGAGCTCTGACTCGAGCGAGCCGGCGTTGGCGCGGACGCTCTCGACCACGGAGTTGATCGTGGCGCGCAGCTCATCGACCAGCCCGCCGAGGTCGCTCTGGACGGTGTCGGCACGGCGACGCATGTCCGACGTGGCCTCCTGCACCCCGGCGACGTGGCCGGACGCCTCGGCCGAGGCCGCCTCACGGGTCTCTCGCGCGGCGGCGTCCGCCTCGCTACGCGTACGCTGGGCGTCGGCGTGAGCCGAGTTGCGGTCCTCCTCGGCCTGGCGCTTCGCCTCAGTGGTCACGCGGTCCGCCTCGGCGCGCGCGCTGGACTCGATCTCCGCGGCACTGCGCTCGGCAGCCTCTACGATCGTGCGCACCTGGTCGGCCGCGACGCCGGCGAGCCCTCCGATGCCGGACTGGCCGGAGCCCTCGCCCTCCGCCTGAGCGCGCTTGAGCTGGTCGACGGACTCGGCGACCTCAGCCAGGTGGCGGTCCACCTCTTCGGGGTCGTAGCCCCGTCGCGCCTGCGCGAAGTCTGTGCGCTCTATCTCGTGTCGCTCGAGGTCCAACTAGATCCCCTCCGTGGGTTGCCGGGGTGCCTTCGGGCGTCAGACTAACTCAGATCGCGCAGTGGTGGTGGTGCCCGCAAGAGGTCAGGTTCCGGCCTCGAGCGCGTCGAGGTCGCGCCGGAGGGCCTTGATCTCGTCCCTCAGCTTGGCGGCGTACTCGAAACGGAGGTCCTCGGCGGCCGCGAGCATCTCCTCCTCGAGCTCGACCATCGTCTTCGCGAGCTGCTCGGCGGACATGCTCTCCTCGTCGGCCGAGCGCTTTCGCCGCCCTCTGGCGCCCGGGACCTTGGACTCGACGGCGAGGAATTCCGCGATGTCGGAGACGCCCTTCTGGATGTTGGCCGGCGAGATGCCGTGCTCCTCGTTGTAGGCGACCTGAATCGCGCGGCGGCGGTCGGTCTCGGAGATGGCCACGCGCATCGCCTCGGTCTCCTTGTCCGCGTACATGATCACCTTGCCGCGGATGTTGCGCGCCGCCCGGCCGATCGTCTGGATCAGCGAGGTCTCCCCCCGCAGAAAGCCCTCCTTGTCGGCGTCGAGGATCGCGACGAGTGAGACTTCGGGGAGATCGAGGCCCTCGCGCAGGAGGTTGACGCCCACCAGCACGTCATATTCACCCAGCCTCAGCTCGCGGATGATCTGTATCCGCTCGAGCGTGTCGATCTCCGAGTGCAGGTAGCGAACCCTCACGCCGTACTCCATCAGGTAGTCCGTGAGGTCCTCGGACATCTTCTTGGTGAGGGTGGTGACCAGCGTCCGCTCGCCGGCCTCGGTGCGGGCGCGGATCTCGTTCATCAGGTCATCGATCTGATTGGTGGTCTCGCGCACGTCGACCTCGGGGTCGATGACGCCGGTGGGCCGCACGATCTGCTCGACCACGTTGGAGGAGTGGGCATGCTCGTATGCCCCCGGCGTGGCGGAGACGAACACGATCTGGGGCACGACCCGGAGGAACTCGTCAAAGGTCTGGGGGCGGTTGTCGAGGGCGCTCGGCAACCGAAAGCCGAAGTCGATCAGCGTCTGCTTGCGAGATCGATCGCCCTCATACATGCCGCCGATCTGAGGCACCGTCTGGTGCGACTCGTCGATGTAGCAGACGTAGTCGTCGGGAAAGAAGTCCAGCAGGCAGTAGGGGCGGGCGCCGGGAGCGCGGCCGTCCAGGATCCGCGAGTAGTTCTCGATGCCGTTGCAGAACCCGAGCTCGCGCAGCATCTCCATGTCGAACTGCGTTCGCTGACGCAGGCGATGGGACTCGAGCGGCTTGCCCTCGGCCTCGAGCTCCTTCGTACGCGCCTCGAGCTCGTCGCGGATCTCTGAGACCGCGCGCTCGATCGTGTCTCGATCGGTTGCGTAGTGCGTGGCCGGCCAGATCCCGACATGCCCGAGCTCCTTCAGGACCTCGCCGGTGAGCGGATCGAACTCCTGCAGCTGCTCCACGTCGTCGCCGAAGAGCACCGCGCGGTAGGCGGTCTCCGCGTAGGCGGGAAAGACCTCGAGGGTCTCGCCGCGGACCCGGAACGTGCCGCGGCCGAGCACCTGGTCGTTGCGCGAGTACTGGATGTCGACCAGCTTGCGCAGGACCTCGTCGCGATCCACGGTGTCTCCTGCCTTGAGCAGCAGCATCATCCGGTCGTACTTCTCGGGCGAGCCGAGGCCGAAGATGCACGAGACGCTGGCCACCACGATGGTGTCGCGGCGCCCGAACAAGGCCGCGGTGGCCGCGTGGCGCAGGCGCTCGATCTCCTCGTTGATCGACGAGTCCTTCTCGATGTAGAGGTCCTGCGCCGGCACGTACGCCTCCGGCTGGTAGTAGTCGTAGTAGGAGACGAAGTACTCGACCGCGTTGTCGGGGAAGAACTCCCGGAACTCGTTGCACAGCTGCGCGGCCAGCGTCTTGTTGTGGGCGATCACCAGCGTCGGCCGCTGAAGCTTCTCGATGGTGAAGGCCATCGTGGCCGTCTTGCCCGAGCCGGTGACGCCCAGGAGCGTCTGGAAACGGTCTCCGGCCTCGATGCCTGCGGCGAGGCTGTCGCGGGCCTTCGGCTGGTCGGCCACCGGGTCGTAGGCGGCGTTCACCTTGAAGGGAGGCACGTATCCGAAGCTAGCAGCCAGTTCAGCCGCCAAGCTGATCCCAGTTCAGAGCCCCAGCTCGTCCGCGTAGCTGTCTCGGTACTCCTCCTGCCTCTCCTCGACGTTCTCGACATAGGCGTGCGTCTCGGGAAAGGGGATGTCCTCCGAGGCGTCGAAGTCGTCGGCTCCTCCGGCCTCCTCCACCCAGCTGTCGAGCTGTCCCTCGCCGGCGTTGTAGGCGGCGATGGCCAGCGTCTCGTCGCCGTCGTAGCGGTCGAGGAGGTAGCGCAGGTAGTAGGCGCCATAGGAGATGTTGACCTGCGGCGTGGCCAGGTCTTCGCTGGTGAATGCGGTCCCGCCCGACCTCTGGGCGATGAAAGCCGCGGTGGCCGGCGTGACTTGCATCAGGCCACGCGCGCCCACCTGGGACGTCTGGTCGCGAAACCGCGACTCCTCATAGATCACAGCGGCGATGAGGGCCGGGTCGAGGTCCTTGTCGGCCGCCTGCTGACGGATGATGTCCTCGTGGCGCAGGGGCAGCGTGATCTCGCGCACCGCATCGCCGAGTGGGCCGACTCCCGCCACCATCCCGGCCACTCCCGCTCCCACGATGGCCGCCGTGACCACTGCGGCGATGCGCCGGCGGCGGCGCGCCTTGGCGCGCGCCCCGCCGGCGGGCGGCCTGCGGGTGGTCGCGGAGCTCCGCGACCCCGACCGGGTCTGAGCGGTTGGAGCCACTAGATGGTTGACTCCGAATTGACGTGCCCGCGGGGGCGCGCCAGATCAAGCTGGGCGCCGCACGCGCCCGAAGCGGGTAGCGGCGCTACCCGCAAGGGCGCCGGTGGCGAACCAGCGCCGATATGGCGCGTCATCCGTGGGTGCGGAAATAAGGAGTCAACCATCTAGGCGTTCATCGTGGAGAGAAGCCGGGACAACTCTGACTTCAACTCCCCTGGCGTGCCATCGTTTCGCACCGAGAAGTCCGCACGCTGGGCCTTCTCTTCCTGCGTCAGCTGACGCCCGGTCCGCTGCTGCACCGCGCGATGGCCGCGCGACCCCGCTCGCTCTGTGCGCACCCCCTCCTCGGCCACGACGGCGATCGTGTGATCGAAGCCCGCCTCCAGGCCCGCCTCGAAGAGCAGTGGCACCTCGACCACCGCGGCCGGCGGAGGCGGGTCCATCGCCTCCACCTCGGTGCGCCATACGGCCACGCGCTCACCCACCCGGGGCCACAACAGCCCTTCAAGCCACTCCCGTGCCTCGGCCGACTCGAACGCCCTGGCGGCGAGGGCACCGCGGTCGACGGTGCCGTCGCGAAGCACCTCGGCTCCGAACCGGTCGACGATCTGGTCGCACAGCTCGTCGAGAGCCAGCAGCTCGTGAACGACGGTGTCAGTGGAGAGGGTCGCGGCCCCGAGCTCCCCAAGAGCGGCCAGTGCCGTGGACTTCCCCGCTCCGAGCCCGCCCGTCAGGCCGACGAAGGGGACGCGCGCCGAGGGCGGCGCGGACATCTAAGTGGTGGAAGGCTCTGTCTCGGCTTCGCCGGGCTCGCCGGCGCCCTCACCCGCAGGGGCTTCCTCGCTCGCCGGCTCATCAGCCGCGGCAGCAGCCTGCTCGGCCGGAGCCTCCTCGGCGATGGGCTCGTCCGGGGCGGCGGTCTCCTCGACCGGCGGCGCCTCCTCGGCGGCGCGCTCGGCCGCCTGGGCCTCCACGGTGGCGCGCAGATCGCCCAGCCCGCTCACATCCGGGCCGGCGAACACGTCGTCGGAGAGACCGAGGTCACGGACCTCGCCGAGGTCGCCGCCGCCGGAGGGTACGGTCCCGGGCGGCGGCTCGTTGCCCGCGACACGCTTCACGCTGAGGGAGAGGCGCCGGCGGTCGGAGTCGATCTCCAGGATCTTGACCTTCACCGTGTCGCCGGGCTCGGCCACCTCACGCGGGTTCTCCACGTGGTGATGGGCGAGCTCGGAGATGTGCACGAGGCCCTCAACGCCGTCCATGATCTCCACGAACGCGCCGAAGGTGACCACCTTGGTCACCTTGCCCTCCAGCTCGTCGCCCAGGTTGTAGGTGTCCACGACTCGCTGCCACGGATCCTCCTGTGTCTGCTTGAGACCGAGGGAGATCCGCTGGCGGTCACGGTCGATGTCGAGCACCTTGACCGGCACGGTGTCGCCGATCGAGAGGATCTCGCTCGGGTGGTTCACATGGCTCCACGAGAGCTCGGAGATGTGGATGAGCCCGTCGATGCCGTCCAGGTCCACGAAGGCGCCGAAGTCGACGATGTTGGAGATCGCGCCCTCGACGACCTGGCCGGGCTGCAGGCGGTCCAAGATCTGCTGGCGGACCTCCTTGCGCTCCTCCTCGAGCACCGCGCGGCGCGACAGCACCACGTTGTTGCGAGAGCGGTTGAGCTCGATCACCTTGCACTCGATCTTCTGGTGCAGGAACTCGTCGAGGTTCTGCACGCGGCGGATGTCGACGAGCGAGGCGGGCAGGAAGCCGCGCACGCCCAGGTCGATGATCAGACCGCCCTTGACGACCTCGATCACGGTGCCCTCGACAGGCTCGCCGGACTCGGCGGCGCCCTCGATGCGGCGCCAGGCCTTCTCGAAGCGGGCGCGCTTCTTGGACAGAAGGAGGCGGCCGTCCTGGTCCTCCTTGGTGAGGACGAGGGCATCGACCTCCTCGCCAAGCTCGACCTCGTCGGCCGGGTCGACGGACTTCCGGATCGAGAGCTCGTTGGAGAGGATGACCCCCTCGCTCTTGTAGCCGATGTCGACCAGCACCTCGTCCTGGTCGATGCGCACGACCTTGCCCGTGACGACGTCGCCCTCCTCGAAGGGGACGAGCGTTGCGTCGTAGTTGGGAACGATCTTGCCGTCGACCTCGATGAGGAGGCCGTCGGACCCTTCTACTGGGCGAGGAGGTGTGAGCGTGGCGCTTTCTGGCACGGCGAGCGCACAGGGTAGAGGATTCGGCATCCTTGCCTCGGTACCCTCTGCCCCCATGCCGAGGCGACTCACGAAGCGTGGAGAGGACCGCACCCCCCTCACCGGCGACTACGACGCGGTGATCTGCGGAGCGAGCTTCGCGGGCCTCGCGGTGGCGCGTGAGCTCGCGGGAGCCTCCTGCCCCGACGGGTCTCCGGCGCGCGTCCTGATGCTCGACCGCTACGAGGTGGGCGAGCGCCAGACCTCCGCGTGCGGCATACCCACCTCCTGGCTCGAGTCCATGGGGCTGATGGGAGCCCACCGCCAGACCTTCGGCGAGCTGGTCGTGCACACCCCCCACCACACCGTCCGCTGGCCGCTGCCATGGACGTTCTCGACCTTCGACTACCCCGAGCTGTGCCGGCTTCTGTTCGAGCAGTCCGACTGCGAGTTCGAGACCGCCAAGGTGAACGGTCGCACGGGTCACAAACTGCACACCGACCGCGGCGACCTGACCGCGCCGCTGATCGTCGACGGCATGGGATGGCGCCGGTTGCTGGCCGGCGGGGACGGCTTTCAGCCGCCCGACGCCCCGCTCTCGCGCGGCCTGGAGGTACACCCGGGCGGGGAGAGCGACGATCTCGAGATCTGGATCGACCGCAAGTACGTGCCGGCCGGATACGGCTGGAGCTTCCCGGCGCGGGACGAGCTGCGTATCGGCGTCGGCTCCTTCGATCCGCGCTTCCACGTGAAGGACACCACTGTCGCGCTGGCCGACGACCTGGGGTCGGAGGCCGTGCGCTACCAGGGCAACTGGATCCCCCACCAGCTGCGCCCCGCAACCGAGGACGGCATCTTCTTCGCCGGCGACTCCGCGGGGCACTGCCTGCCGCTCTCCGCGGAGGGCATCCGCACCGCGCTCTACTTCGGAATCGCCTGCGGGCGCGAGCTGCGCTCCGTCCTGGCCGGCACTCAGACCCGAGAGCAGGCGCTGCGCAGCTACGGCGCCTTCAGCGACTCCCACGACTGGAAGTTCCGCTGGCTGCTGCGCGGCCAGCGGCTGGTCCCAAGACTGCGCCCCCGTTCGCTACGGGCGCTGCTCACCTCCATGACGCACCGAAGGCTCGTGGGCTTCTCCTTCGACCAGTACCTGCGGATTGCTCCGCCCGAGTTCGCGGGCACGCCGCCCGCGCCACGCGTGCGGCGCGTGGCGCCCGCTGCCGCGGCCGCCCAGCTCTAGGCTCTCACTCGCGCACCATCAGGAACGTGCCGGCCGCCAGCAGGAGGATGCCGAGAAGGCGCTGCGGGGTGAGCGCCCGCTCGTCGAGCCCGAGCAACCCGGAGCGGTCGATGAGGACCGACATCGTCAGCTGCCCGGCGATGGTGGCAGCGGTCACGCCGCCCGCTCCGAGGGTGCGCACGGACACCAGCACGCTGGTCACGTAGATGGCGCCGAGCACTCCGCCCGTCAGGTAGTACCACTTGAGATCGCCCGCTTCGCCCAGGTTGGCGAAGCCGCCGCCGCCCGCCACCAGCGTGATTCCGATCAGAACGGTCAGCCCGATCGCGAAGGAGAGCGAGGCCGCGGCGAAGGTGCCCACCGACCGGCCGAGCATCGAGTTGATCGGGGCCTGCATCGCAACCAGGCTGCCCGCGAACACCGTGAGCAGGACCGCCCCCCACTTGTCCATTACTTGGCCTCCAGCCAGTTGTCGCCCGCGGCCACGTCGACCTCGAGAGGCGGGTCCATCGCGAACGCGCCGCCCATCTCGCGGCAGACGATCTCCGACGCCTCCTCGACTTCAGGGTCGGGCGCCTCGAAGAGCAGCTCATCGTGAATCTGCAACACCATGCGCGTGCGCAGGCCCGCGTCGCGCAGAGCGGCGCGGCAGCGCACCATCGCCACCTTGATGATGTCGGCCGCCGTGCCCTGGATCACCATGTTCACGGCGAGGCGCTCGCCCAGGGAGCGGGTCTGATAGCTGCGCGCCCGCAGCTCCGGGATACGCCGGATGCGCCCGAAGAGGGTGGCCACGAAGCCCTGGTCCATGGCCTGCGCGATCGTGTCGTCGATGAAGGCCTTGACCGCGGGAAAGCGCTCCAGATAGCGGTCGATGAACGCTTGCGCCTCGTCCTGGGGGATCTGCAGGCGGTCAGCGAGACCGTAGGCGGATAGGCCGTAGACGATGCCGTAGTTGACCATCTTGGCTTTGGACCTGGTGCCCGGGTCTGGATTTCCGCCGAGAATCTGCTCGGCGGTGGCGGTGTGCACGTCCTCCCCACGCCGGAAGATCTCCTTGAGCACCTCCTCCCCGGCGATGTGGGCCAGCAGGCGCAGCTCCACCTGCGAGTAATCCGCCGAGATCAGCTTGTGCCCATCCTCGGCCACGAAGCAGGCGCGGATCTCGCGCCCGAGCTCGGTGCGGATCGGGATGTTCTGGAGATTGGGGTCCATGCTGGACAGCCGGCCCGTGGCCGCGGTCGTCTGGCTGAAGGTGGTGCGCAGCCGCCCGTCGGATGAGACGAGGTCGGGAAAGGCGTCGAGGTAGGTGGAGGCCAGCTTTGTGAGCTCGCGCCAGGTCTCGATCTTCTCGATGATGGGGTGCTCGCCCCGAATGGCGTGGAGCACCCGGGCGTCGGTGGAGAAGCCTGTCTTCCCGCGGCGCTTGCGCGACAGGCCGAGCTTCTCGAACAGGATAGGCGCGAGCTGCTGCGGGGACCCGATCGTGAACTCCTCGTCCGCCAGCTCCCAGATCTCGCGCTCGAGCGCCGCAGCCGCTTCCTTCACGCGCGCGGCGATGTCGCGCACCTGGCCGACGTCGAGCCTGACCCCGGCGCGCTCCATCTCCACGAGAACGTCGACCAGCGGCAGCTCCACTTCGTTGAGGAGCCGGGCGAGGTCGAGCTCGTGAAGGATCTTCAGCTGGTGCTCGGCCAGGGCCCGGGTCAGCACGGCGCGCTCGGCCAGCTCGTCGCCGCCCTCCACGCGCGCTCCCAGGCCGATGTCCTGCGCCAGGTCCTCGAGCGGATACCCGCGCCGGGCGGGGTCGAGTAGGTAGGCGGCGACCATGGTGTCGTGCTCGAGCGGAGGCGCCACGGCAGGCTCCTCGGCGGCCGCGATCGCCTTCCAATCGTGAGCTGTGACCGGCCGCTCCCCCCAGCCGAGCAACAGCTCCTCCAGCCCGCCGCTCGCCTCGCCGGTGAGCACGTCGCCCCCGGCGTAGGCGGCAAAGCTGAGCGCAGGCTCGTCGCTCATCCCGGGCAGCTGGTCCTCGGGGGGCACTGGCCGCACGGCGGCCAGTGCCGCGTGCTCCCCGTCCAGGACCGATAGCGCGGCGGCTTGGACGTGGCGTGCCCGGGCGACCACCTCCGCGGAGGGCTCGATGGCCGGCGCCGCGGCCTCGTTGGAACCGATCCACTCCTCCAGCCGTCGCAGCGGGTCACGCAGCTCGAACTCCCGGAAGGTCTCCCGCAGGCGGGAGCGGTCGGGCTCGCGCACCAGCGAGCCGTCGAAGTCGAGGTCGATCGGCACGTCGCGTATCGAGGTCGCCAGCCTCTTGGAGATGCGGGCATCCTCGGCGTGGTTGATCAGGTTCTCCTTGCGCTTGGCGCCCGAGATGTCGTCCACGCCGGCCAGCACGGACTCCAGGTCGCCGAAGCGCTGGAGCAGCTGCGCCGCCGTCTTGTCGCCGATGCCGGGCACCCCGGGGATGTTGTCCGAGGTGTCGCCCTTGAGGCCGTAGAAGTCGGGGATCAGCTCCGGCCCGATGCCGTAGCGGTCGACCACGGACTCGTGGTCGTAGATCTTGGTGTCGGTGATCCCGCGGCCGGTGGCCATCACCCGCACCCCGTCCTCGATCAGCTGGAAGGTGTCGCGGTCACCGGTGACCACCATCACCTCGACCCCGCGCTCGCGGGCCTTGCCGGCCAGCGTGGCGATCACGTCGTCGGCCTCGTAGCCCTCGACCCGCACGTTGGTGTAGCCGAACGCCTCCACCAGGGGCTCCATGTGCGGGAACTGCTCGCGCAGCAGATCTGGTCGCGAAGCCCGGCCGGCCTTGTACTCGGCGGCGATCTCCTTGCGCCCCGAGTCGCCCGCGTCCCAGGCCACGATCGTGGGCTTCTGGCCGTACTCGGTCATCAGCTTCACGAGCATCGAGGCAAACCCGAAGATGGCGTTGGTGGGCACCCCCCGCGAGGTGGCGATCGTCTCCGGCAGCGCGAAGAAAGCTCGGTACACGAGGCTGTTGCCGTCGATCAGGAACAGCTCGCGGGGGGACTCGTCGGCCACCCTCGCATCCTACGAAGCCAGTCCCTGCGCGCGGAGGCCGGTCCGAGGCCCGGCGATATGATCGCCGCCCTCGCCATGGCCACTCCCAGCGCACAGTTCTCTCTGACCCTGCGGGTCGAGCTTCCCCACGAGTCGGGAACCCTCAGCAAGGTCACCCAGGCCGTCACGCGCGCCGGCGGGGCGATCGTCGCGGTGGACACCGTCGAGGCCGGCGGCGCCGGCACCCTGCGCGAGATCACCATCGACTGCGAGAGCACCGACCACCGCGGGCGGGTGATCAAGGCCGTGCAGGCCGTGCGCGAGGCCAAGCTGATCGAGACCACCGACCGCACCTTCGAGCTGCATCGCGGCGGAAAGATCCACACGGCACTGGCCGCTGCCGTAAAGACCCGCGACGACCTGTCGATGGCTTACACGCCGGGCGTGGCACGCGTGTGCACCGCGATAGCCGAGAACCGCCAGAAGGCCTTCAAGTACACGATCAAGGCCAACACGGTGGCCGTGGTCTCCGACGGCACAGCCGTGCTCGGGCTTGGCGACATCGGCCCCGAGGCCGCCATGCCGGTGATGGAAGGCAAGGCCATGCTCTTCAAGGAGTTCGCCGACGTCGACGCCTTCCCGATCTGCCTCGACACGAAGGACCCCGAGAAGATCATCGAGACCGTGAACCTGATCGCCCCCACCTTCGGCGGGATCAACCTGGAGGACATCTCCTCGCCCCGCTGCTTCGAGATCGAGCAGCGGCTGATCGCAGATCTCGACATCCCGGTCTTCCACGATGACCAGCACGGCACGGCGATCGTGGTGCTGGCCGCGCTGATCAACGCCTGCCGCCTGACCGGTCGCCCCCTCGAGGGCCTGTCGGTGGCGATGGTGGGAGCGGGGGCGGCGGGCGTCGCGGTGGCCAAGATCTTGATGGCGTCGGGCATCACCGAGATCGTGTCGTGCGACCGCTATGGGGCGATTCACGCCGGCCGCGACGACTACGAGAGCGGCTCATTGAACGCGCCAAAGCAGTGGCTGGCCGAGAACACCAACGCTGGCCGGCGCTCGGGCACGCCGTCCGACGTGCTCGAGGGCACCGACCTGTTCGTAGGTCTGTCGGGACCGGGCATCGTGACCGCACGGGATCTGCAGCGGATGAACCCGGACCCGTTCGTGTTCGCGATGGCAAACCCCAACCCCGAGGTGCGCCCTGAGGACGCGGAGCCGTTCGCGAGGGTGATGGCCACCGGGCGCTCGGACTACCCGAACCAGATCAACAACGTGCTGGCGTTCCCCGGCATTTTCCGCGGCGCCCTCGACGTCCGCGCTCGGAAGATCACCGAGGAGATGAAGCTGGCCGCCGCCCGCGGGATCGCCGCCACGGTGGCCGACGACGAGCTGGCCGAGGACTACATCATCCCCAGCGTGTTCAACCGCGACGTGAGCCGCGAGGTCGCACGGGCCGTAGCAGACGAAGCGCAGCGCGCCGGCGCCGTTCGGGCGCCGGACGAGACTGCGGAGTTCTCTCTACCAACGTAGCCGGAGGAGGTCGACAGCGCGTGAAGGTCGCCGTGACCGGAGCCACCGGAACTCTCGGACGGGCCGTAGTCGCCGCTCTGCGCGACCGCGGTGACGAGGTGACCGCCCTGTCGCGCGACGCCGCCGGCGCGCGGGCGAAGCTCGGGGAAGAGGTGCACACACTCGAATGGAAGGCCCCGAAGTCCGAGGCGCCTCCCGCCGCGGCTCTTTCCGGCCAGGACGCCGTCGTGCACCTGCTGGGCGAGCCGGTGGCTCAGCGCTGGAGCGAGCGCGCCAAGAGCGAGATCCGCGACTCCCGGGTGCTTTCCACCCGCAACCTCGTGACCACGCTGGGCGACCTCGGCGAGGCCGAGCGCCCGGGAGTGCTGGTGTCCCAATCGGCCACGGGCTGGTACGGCCCACGGGGCGATGAGCGCGTGGAGGAGGACGAGCCGGCGGGCGGGGACTTCCTCGCCCGCGTCTGCGTCGACTGGGAGACCGAGGCGTGTACGGCGCAGAAGCTGGGACTGCGCGTGGCGCTGACCCGCACCGGCGTGGTGCTCTCCGAGCACGGCGGAGCGCTTGAGAAGATGTTGCCGCCGTTCAAGCTCGGCGCCGGTGGCCCTGTGGCCGGCGGCGACCAGTACGTGCCTTGGATCCACGCCGACGACATCGTGGGCGCGCTGCTCTTCTGCCTGGACGACGAGAGAGCTTCCGGGCCGCTGAACCTGACCGCACCCGAGCCCGTCACCAACAAGGAGCTGTCGAAGGCACTCGGGCGCGTTCTGCACAGGCCGTCCTTCGCACCCGTCCCAAGCCTGGCCGTCAGGGCGCTGTACGGCGAGATGGCGTCGATCGTGACCACCGGCGTGCGCGCCGTTCCCGCCCGGCTCCGGGACCTGGGCTACGAGTTTCGCCGGCCCGACCTCGAGCCGGCGCTGCGGGCGGCGACCGGCCGCTAGCCCTTCCTCGGGGTGCTTGGGATGTCGAGCTCGAACCAGGTGCGGCTGCCATCGTGGCTGACGCCGTGGCGGTCGGCGATCTCATCGACGAGGAAGAGCCCCCGCCCTGAGAGGTCTCCGAGCTGGGGATCGTGAGGCACCGGCTCGTAGCCCGGTCCTTCGTCGCGTACCTCGACCCGCAGGACGTCGTCGGCGGCGCTCAGCAGCACTTCGATGGTGTCGCCGGACCCGGCGCCGCCATGCGCCACGCTGTTGGTCACAAGCTCGCCGAGGAGCAGCCGGGCGTCGGCGAGAACGTCCG
The DNA here is from genome assembly GCA_030447725.1 of Thermoleophilaceae bacterium. GTDB lineage: Bacteria > Actinomycetota > Thermoleophilia > Solirubrobacterales > Thermoleophilaceae > JAAYBF01. Next base: position 206,592 of record JAUJOQ010000004.1, on the reverse strand, counting down.
CGCCCAGGCGGTTCGAGAGTGGTCCGAGCGCATGGCGGGCCGCCGCCGGTGCGCCTGGTCCTCCTTCGAAGCGCAGCTCGAAGTGTTCGGGCTTGTCGCTCTGGCCGGTGCTCGAGGGTGCCGGCTCGACCCTCAGCACCAGCATCGCTATGTCATCGCGCGGCTCGCCGGCGGATGTTTCGAGCGCCGAGCGCTCGAGCCGCTCCGCGCAGGCGCCGGGCTCGAGTCCGTGGCAGGCGGACAGAAGGCCTGCGAGCTTTCCCTCGCCGAGGATGACCTCGGGAGCGTGCGCGTCCATCAGGCCATCGGTGTAGAGCACGATCGAGTCCCCTGGACCGAGGTCGAACACTCTGTCGGTCACGGCGAGCTCGTCCAGGACGCCCAGCGCTGTGCCGTATTCGCCCGCCCGGTCGACGCTCCCGTCCGCGCGGCTCACGAGCGGTCGGGGGTGGCCGGCGTTGGCGAGCGTCACGCGGACCCCCTCCCCGGTGCGGCTCAATGTCGCAAGCGCGACGGTGCAGAGCTCATCGGGCCCACGCTGGCTGAGTAGCGCGTCGTTGAGCACGGCCAGCATGCGGCTCGGCCGGCTCTCGCGCATTCCGGCGGCGCGAAGGGTGTAGCGCGCGAGAGCCGTCGTGGCCGCCGCCGCGGCGCCCTTGCCCGAGACATCTCCGATGGCCACCGCCCAGCACCCCTCGTCGCTCTCGAACAGGTCATAGAAGTCACCCCCTACCTCGTTTCCCTCTCCGGCCGGCCGGTAGCGGGCGGCGATCTGGAGGCCCGGGATCTCGGGGAGCACGGGCGGCAGCAGGCTGCGCTGGAGGGTCCGCGCTATGTCGCTTCGGCTCTCGTAGAGGCGAGCATTGTCGATCGCCGTGGCCGCCCGCCGGGCCAGCTCCATCGCCGTGAAGAGGTCCTCCTCTCCGTAGCGCCGCCCGGACTCCGACACGGCGAGCGACATGGTCCCGAGCACGCGGCCGGCGGTCCCCAGCGGCACGATGATGGCGGAGACGAGGCCGATCTCGCGCAGAATCCGAAGATGCTCGGGGTCTCGGGCGACCTCTTCCAGAAGCGCATCCGGGATCTCCTCGAACAGCTCGGCCTGCGCGCTGCTCAGCACCCTCCCTGCGCGATCCGTCGGCGAGGTCCTGTCGACCGGATAGCGCCTTGCCATGTCGTAGACCATCTGCCGTTTGTCGTCGTCGTAGGTGGCCACCGCGAGGCGCCGTAGCGAGCCCGTGTCGGTGAGCACGTCGACCACGCACCAGTCGGCAAGCTCGGGCACCGCCAGCTCGGCGACGCGCTGGAGCGTCTGCGCGTAGTCGAGCGACGAGGCCAGAGTCTCGCCGGCCGCGGCGAGGAAGGCAGCGCGACGCTGCATCCGCTCGGCGCGCAGCCTCGCCTCGTGCTCGCGCTCGAGCAGGCCCGCGCGCTCGGACTCGGCGCTCTTGCGGTCGGTGATGTCTCGCAGGTAGCCGGTGAAGAGCGGTGCACCGCCCACCTCGAGCGGGAGAATCGCGAGCTCCACTGGGAACTCGCTCCCGTCCGAGCGCACCCCCGTGATCTCGAACCGGGTGCCGAGCAACGGCCCCTCGCCGGTGGCCAGGTAGTGGGCGAGGCCCTGCCGGTGTCGCTCGCGCAGGGAAGGCGGGATGATCAGCTCAGCCATCTCCTGCCCGATCGCGTTCGAGCGCTCGTACCCGAAGACCTCGGTCGCCGCGCGGTTGAACTCCACCACGCGACCGCGGTGGTCCATGACCACGACGCAGTCCAGAGCGGCCTCGAGGACCGCGCCCGTGAGCGCCTCGCTCTGGCGCGCGGCCACGTCGGCGCGCGCTTGGTCGAGGTACTGGCCGATCTGGCTGCCGACCGTGATGAGGGAGTCGAGCAGCTCCGCCGGGGGCGGGGCGGCCGGGCCCGTCAGGAGCTCAACGCTTGCAAGCGCTCCGCGGCGGCCGCGCACCGGAAAGGCGACAGCGGAAACGAGGCCGGCGGCGATCGCCGGGGCGGCGCGCGGGAAGTTCTCCTCGCTTTCGATGTCGACGACGAAGCGGGACTCCCCGCTAGCGAGGACGCGTCCCGGCAGCCCGAGCTCGCGCGGAAAAGCAGTGCGGCGGCTGGCCTCCTCGAAGCGCTCCAGTTCGGGGCCGCCGCGGTGCCAGCTCGCGGTCACCCTGAGCATCTCGTCGGAGGGCTCGCCCTGCCACAGCGCCGCGAAGCGGGCATCGAGCGCCTCACCCACCGTGCGGAGAACCCCCGGAAGCGCCTCTCCGGAGTCGCCCGACTCGGCGAAGATGCGCGCGACTTCATACTGGAGCGAGGAAGGCGTGATGCGTCAGCTTAGAACGGCCCGAGGTGGGCCGCGGAGCCTGTGGGGGCTCAGCCGCCGCAGGCCTTTGGGACCGCGTCAGCTTCCCGAGTGGCTGGGCGTGGCTGACGGCGCACGCGGGATGAGTCGATGCCGAAGCATCGGCGATTCTCGCGGGTGGCGTAAGGCGCGTCCAGACACTGGGAAGGTGCGCGCGAACTGACGACTCAGGACACTAGATGGAGAGCACCACGAGGATGGCCAGCGCCGCTCCCGCCAGAGCGCCGGCGTAGGCGCCGACCGGCCGGCGGCCGACACGGACCTCTGTCAGCAGCAACAGCAGGCCGAGCACAAGCGCGAAGAAGACGAAGATGATCGCGAATATGATCGCCATGTCCGACAACCGGATCGGGTAGGAGATCAGCGACATCACCAGCAGCACGACGGTGTAAGGGGCGGCGAGCAGAATCGCGCCGAAGCCGAGGGCCTGGAGGCTCTCGCCGATGTCACCGTGGCCGCGGCCCTCCACGATGCGTCCGGCGACGGTGAGCACGGTGTAGATCAGCCCGAGAGCGATCACCGGGTAGTACAGCGCGAAGTCGAAGCTGCTCACGAGCCCTCGCCCTGTTTGGCCTCGCGCTCAGCGCGGGCAGCAGCTACGGTCTGGCCTCCTCCGCCGCCGAACGGGCCGTGCAGCTTCCAACGCGAGTCCTCCTTGGCCGGCACCACCAGCCACACCACGGGCGCGAGGATCGAGATCAGCAAGCCGGTCACCAGCCCCGGCCTCTCACCGTAGCCCTTGCGATCCGAGAGATAGGAAGCCACGATCGCCGACGTCAGCCACAGGTAGAGCGCGAGCAGTGACTTGGCGCCAAGCAGCGCGATCAGCGTCATCCGCCGAGGTACGCCTTCTGCACGTCGGGATTGTCCCGCAGCGCGCTCGAGTCGTCGGACAGCGCCACCCTGCCGGTCTCGAGCACATACCCCCGCTTTGACACCCCAAGAGCGAAGTTTGCGTTCTGCTCGACCAGCAGGATCGTGGTGCCCTGGCGGTTGATCTCCTCGATCGTCTCGTAGATGCGCTCTACCAGCACGGGAGCGATGCCCATGGAGGGCTCGTCGAGCAGGAGCAGGCGCGGCTGGGCCATCAGGGCGCGCCCGATAGCGAGCATCTGCTGCTCGCCTCCGGACATCGTGCCGGCCTTCTGGCGCTCGCGCTCCTCCAAGCGCGGAAACAGGTCGTATACGCGCGCCAGGTCATCCCGGATCTGCGACGTGTCGCGGCGCAGGTAGGCGCCGAGCTCGAGGTTCTCGCGCACCGTCATGCGCTGAAAGCACTTGCGCCCCTCGGGCGACTGCGAGATCCCGAGCTGGACGATCGCCTGGGGCGGGGTCTCGCCGATCTCATTGCCCTCGAATCGGATCGAGCCTTCGCGTGGCGGGCTCAGGCCGGAGATCGACCGCAGGGTGGTGGACTTGCCCGCGCCGTTGGACCCGATCAGGGTCACGATCTCTCCCTCCTCGACCTCGAGCGACACGCCCTTGAGGGCTTCGATGTTGCCGTAGAAGGTGTGGATGTCGGATACCTCGAGCATGGCCATCGCTCAGTCCCCCGCGCTCTTGCCGAGGTAGGCCTCGACCACCCGCTCGTTCTCGCGGATCTCCTGGGGCAGGCCCTCGGCGATCTTCTCGCCGTGGTCGAGCACGGTGATGTGCTGCGAGACCTCCATCACGACCTTCATGTCGTGCTCGATGAGCAGGATCGTGAGATCGCGCTCGTCGCGCAGCTTCCCCATGAACTCGGTGAGGCGAGCCGACTCGTTGGGGTTCATGCCCGCGGTGGGCTCGTCGAGCAGCAGCAGCGACGGCTCGGACGCCAGCGCACGGGCGATCTCCACCCGGCGCTGGTCACCGTAGGAGAGGTTGGACGAGACCTGGTCGAACTCGGCGGCCCGCAGGCCCACGTAGTCGAGCATCTCGCGCGCCCTTTCCCGCACCTCGCGCTCCTCTCTCCTGACGCCCGGCGTCCGCAGGATCGAGCTGAACATGCCGCCCTTCATCCGGGCGTGCTGACCGACCATCACGTTCTCGACGGCGGACATCGTGGAGAAGAGGCGGATGTTCTGGAACGTACGCGCGACTCCGAACGCAGTGATTCTGTCCGGGCGGGTGCCGGTGATGTCGCGCCCGTCGAAGACGATCCGGCCGGTGCTGGGCTTGTACAGGCCGGTGAGCATGTTGAAGAACGTGGTCTTTCCCGCCCCGTTGGGCCCGATGATCGACACGATCGAGCGCGGCGCGATGCTGAAGTCGACGTCGTCGACCGCGACCAGGCCGCCGAAGATCTTCGACACGCCTTCGACGGAGAGCTTCGAGGGCGCGGCGGCGTCAGACCCGCTCGAGGCCTGCTGGGTGCCGACTGCCGACTCGTCGCTCACGCGCGTGTCTCCACGATCGCCTCGTCGCCGCCGACGCCCTGGGTGAGCTCGGCGGTACGTCTTCGCTCGGGGAGCAGGCCCTGCGGTCGGAGCACCATCATCAGCACGAGGATGAAGCCGAACACCCCGAACTTGACCTCGCCGAACGTGAAGTCCAGGCCGACGTTGCTCAGAAGGTCGTTGAAAGAGCCTTTGTCGAGGACGTCGGGGATCAGGAACGTGTTGACGAAGGAGAGCAGCGTGGCCCCGATCACCACCCCCCAGATACTTCCGAGTCCGCCGAGGATGACCATGGAGAGCAGGAAGATCGATATGCCGAACTGGAACTGGTTGGCGTTGACGCTGTTGTTGTAGACGCCAAGGAACGCGCCGGCGATGCCGCCGAAGGTGGCGCCGATGGCGTAGGCGGTGAGCTTGGTGCGCACGAGCGGCACCCCCATGCTGGCCGCGGCCACCTCGTCCTCGCGCAGGGCGATCCACGCCCGCCCGAGCCTCGAGTCGCGCACGCGGAAGTTCACGAACAGGACCACCAGCACGAGCGCGAGCGCAGTCCAGAAATAGAACCTCAGGTTGGTGGCCGAGTCGAACTCTCCGACCAGGGGAAGGTTGAGCTGATCGATGGGCGAGATCGACTCCCGGCCGTTGGAGAGCGCGTAGCCCTTGATGATCACCGAGTCGCCGTTGGCGGCGAAGCGGCTGATGATCTCGCCGAAGGCCAGCGTCACGATCGCGATGTAGTCGCCGCGCAGGCGCAGCGTTGGCAGGCCGATGACCGCTCCGGCCAGCGCCGTGACGAGTATCGCGCCGATCACGATCAGCAGGAAGCTCACGTGGATGCCCTGCGGGAACGCGGTCTGCACGAAGTCGCTGACCCCGATGTGGACGCCCTCGCCGCCGTTGACCTTGGAGAAGTGATCGGAGGCGAACCAACCTGCGGCCAGCGCCCCGAAGGCGTAGAAGGCCACGTAGCCCAGGTCGAGCAGTCCCGCGAAGCCCACCACGATGTTCAGCCCCAGCGCCATCACCACGTAGGCGAGGGCCTGGATCACGTCGCTCATCGTCGCGTCGAGCGGCGGCCGGAACAGCGGGAACAGGGCAACCGCCACCACGGCGATGATGGCGGGCATCCACGGCGCCCAGCGGGCGTTGCGCAGCTCGGCGAGCTTGCTCATCCGGCCTCTCGCGTTTCCTCGCCGATCAAGCCCTGAGGGCGAAACACCATGATCAGCACGAGGTAGGCGAACACCACGGCAGGCGTCCACTCGTTGCCGATCCGGTTGTCGGAGATCTGCTGGATGATCCCGATGATCAGCCCTCCCAGCACGGCACCGCGGAGGTTGCCGATGCCGCCCATCACGGCGGCCGTGAAGGCGATCAGCCCCGCGGTGAAGCCCTGGAAGTACCAGACGTTGGTCTGATACAGCGCATAGATGAGACCCGCGGCGCCGGCCAGCAGGCCGCCGAGCAGAAAGGTGACCGAGATCGTGGTGTCCACGTTGATGCCCATCAGCCGCGCCGCCTCGGGATCCTGCGCGGTGGCGCGCATCGCCTTGCCCAGGCGGCTACGGTTCACGAAGGCCGTGAGCAGATAGACCAGCGGGATCGTGACCACGACGGCCAGGACGTCGGCACGCGACACCTCGACGCCGCCGATGTTGAACAGCTCCTGCTGCGCCCTGATCAGGTCCGGAATGCCCTTCTGAGAACTGCCGAACCAGAGAATGCCGACGTTCTGCAGGATGAACGAGACCCCTACGGCCGTGATCAGCGGGGCCAGCTTCGGCGCTCCGCGCAGGGGCCTGTAGGCCACCCGCTCGATCATCACGTTGAGGCTGCCGCTGACCAGCATGGAGAGCACGAGGACCACCAGCAGGCCGAGCACGAGTCCCAGCGGCCCGGTGACCAGCGTCAGTCCGAGCACGCTGTAGAGAGCGAACGCCGTGAACGAGCCGATCATGAACACCTCGCCGTGAGCGAAGTTGATCAGCTCGATGATTCCGTAGACCAGCGTGTAGCCGAGCGCGATCAGAGCCCAGATCGCGCCGTTCGAGAGACCGGCCACGAGGTTGTTCCCAATCCGGGACAGACCTTCGCCGCCGGCTACGTCGATGATGGCGTAGGTGAGCGGGAAGGCCACTAACAGGGCGATCAGCCCGTACTTGGAGATGAAGTCCCACACGCCAGCGCTGCCCTGCTGAGCGCGCTGGCCGGCGGTGACGCTTGCAGCTTCCAAGTTCGGGGGTCCGAGGGAGAAGACGAGGGGACGGGCGGCCTGCCCGTCCCCTCTGTGTCTTCTAGGAGATCAGCCCTTGGCCTTAATCACCTTGTCGAACGTGAGCTCGCCGCCGTCGATCGTGTAGAGACCGTAATCGGTGAGCGTGGTGTCGCCGTTCTCGTCGATGTCATAGGTGCCGAGAACGCTCTTGCGACCCTTCGTGTTGTTGATGAGCTGATCGACGACGGCCTTGCGGTCGTTGGCCTTGTCGCCGACGGCCTTCAGCGTGTCGAGGGCCAGCTTCATCGTCTCGTATCCGTAGATGGCATACGGGTCGGGCTTCGCGATCCCGTACTCCTCCTCGAACGCCGAGAAGAACGACTCGGCCTCTTCGATGCCCTGCTTCTCGAACTCCTCAGGGCTGAGAGTGGCCACCGTGACCTTTGTGCGAGCGCCGACGTCAGCCGGGATGCCGCCCTCCTTGGGATCGGTGAACGCCGCCTCGGCGACGCCATCGGGCCCGTAGAGCTTGATGTCCGGATTGGCGGCCGCCACGTCCTTGAACACCTGGATGTAGTTCTCGCCCGTCACGCCCGACCCGACGAAGCAGTCGGCTTTGATCCCCTCGGCCAGCGACCGGTAGTTCGGAGCGTTGCGGTCGGTGCCGTCGTTGCCCGTCACCTCGAGCCCCAGCTCCTTCGCCGAGTTCTCCACGTTGCGGCCCAAGCCGGCGCCGTAGGTGGTCTTGTCGTTGAAGATGTGGACGGTCTTGCAGCCGTCCTCCTGCATGGTCGTCGCAAGCGCCGCACCCTGGATCGTGTCCTTGGGAACGATGCGTGCGTAGGTCCGCGTGCCGGCCGGGTAGTACTTGTCCGGCTCGCCCGGATCTGCACCCGGCTCGTCCGTGGTCAGACCGACCGCCGTGTTCGACGGGCTGATCTGTGGGATGCCGGCCTTGTTCAAGATCGGCAGTGACACCTTCGTACCACCCGAGTTGAACTCACCCAGGTAGAAGATCGTCGTCGGGTCCTGGACGGCCTTGCGGGCGTTGTCGGCCGTCTGGGCCTCATCCGCGGTACCGGGGTTCTGGGCCGTGGAGTCGTCGAGCGACACGTACTTGATCGTGTACTTCCCGATCTTGTTGCCCGCCTGTTGGAGCGCGAGCATCTCGCCGTCGATCACCGCCTCCGACTGCTCCTTGGACGTGCCCTGCAGCGGCAGGCTCGAGTAGATCGTGAGTTCGGTGCCCTGGGCCTTGCCGCCACTGCTTCCTCCGCCTCCCTCGTCCTCTTCGCCGCAGGCCGCTAGGCCCAGGGCGAGGACGCCGAAGAGGCAGAGAACTGCCATCCATCGTGCTCGCAAGATATTCCCTCCTAGAGAAGTGTTGTGCGCTGTGCCGCATAGTACCGCGCAATCGGACACTCCATTGCCACATCGAGACCGGTACTGGACGTCGCCCCACAGCGGCAACCGACAGGTGGGACAACCACGCGCCTCTCCGGCCGGACCGTGGCCATGAGGCCGGGGCCCAGACCGCCCGCGCGGTAAGTTTGCGCGCGTGCGCATCGGCGTTCTGACAGGCGGTGGTGACTGTCCCGGCCTCAACGCCGCGATCCGCGCGATCGTGCGGCGGGGGATCGACGTCCACGGACACGAGATCGTAGGCTTCCGCGACGGCTGGCGTGGCCCCCTCGAGGACGAGTGGGACGAGCTGACCGTGGAGTCCACCGCCGGCATCCTGCCCCGCGGCGGGACCATCCTCAGAACCTCCCGCACCAACCCCTTCAAGCGCGAGGGCGGGGCACAGATCGTGCGTGACCGCCTCGACGCGCTCGGTCTCGACGGACTGATCGCCATCGGCGGAGAGGACACGCTCGGTGCGGCCTTCCGCTTGCACGACGAGGCGGGGCTGCCCGTACTCGGCGTACCGAAGACCATCGACAACGATCTGAACGCCACCGACATGACGTTCGGGTTCGACACCGCCGTGCACGTGGCCACCGAGGCGATCGACCGGCTGCACACCACCGCCGAGAGCCACAACCGCATCCTCGTGGTCGAGGTGATGGGTCGCCACGCCGGATGGATCGCCCTGCACTCCGGGCTGGCCGGCGGCGCCGACGCGATCCTCGTGCCCGAGCGCCCCTTCGACGTCGAGGACGTGTGCGGCCTGATCCGCCGCCGCCATTCCCGCGGGCGCTACTTCTCGATCGTCGTGGTAGCCGAGGGAGCGGTCCCCGCCGAGGGAACGATGGAGACGCTGGAGAGCGACACCGACGAGTTCGGCCATGTGCGCCTGGGGGGGATCGGCCAGCGGCTCAGCCTGGAGATCGAGGAGCGCACCGGCTTCGAGACGCGGGTGACCGTGCTCGGGCACGTGCAGCGAGGGGGAACACCCACCCCCTACGACCGGGTGCTGGCCACGCGGATGGGCGTGGCCGCCAGCGACGCTGCGCAGGCCGGCAGCTGGGGCACCATGCCCGCGCTGCGAGGCGGCCGGATCGAGCTGGTGGCGCTGCGCGACGCCGTGGCCGAACTGCGGCTCGTACCGACGGAGGAGTACGAAGTGGCCGAGACCTTCTTCGGCTAGCTCCCGCCAGGGGCCGGCGGTGCGCCCTTGAACACGCGGTCCAGATGGGGCTTCGCGATCCGCACGCCGGCGGCCATCACGGTGATGATCGATGTGAACAGGAAGGCGTCGAAGGCCTTGATGCCGAGGGCCCACGCGACGATCCAGATGACCAGGCCGGTGGTGAGCGTTACCAGGACGATCATCGCGAGGCGATGGCGTGACGGAGCTTGGTGACGGCGTTGAACCCGGCCAGCATCGCCTTGTCCACGCCGCTGTCCTGATGGGGGAGCAGGCCGATGGCCCGTGCGAAGGCCGCTCCGTCGTAGTAGCCCGTGTTGCGGATGATCTTGCCGTCCTGGTCGATCTCCAGGGCGTCGAAGCCCCGCAGCTCGACACGCCTGCCGGTGGGCTCGATGCCCTGGAACGGGGCGCCGTCGAAGGTGCCGGCCATCCGCCACTGGACCGCCGCGACCTCGTGGTCGGCCACGATGCGCTCGATCCTCATCGTCGCGTCGGGCATCGCGGCGAACATCTCCCGGAAGAACTTGCGTACGGCGTCCGGTCCGCGAAACACGCCGAGGGCCACGATGTCGTCGATGCCGTCCGGGTGGAAGTGCGCCGCCACGGCATCGGCGTCGCGCGCGTCGATCGCCTCGAAGTAGGACCGGCCGACTTCCTCAACGGCCTTGACCCGAGCCGAGCGCCGTGGCTTTGCGGGCTTCTTCGCCGGCGCTTCTGCGGGGATGTCGGCCTCTGTCATCGGCGGCACCCTAGCAGTCAGCCGACCGCGGCTTGGCGAACTCCGAGCCACCTCACTGCTCGCTGCATAGGGGGGTCACTACCCTCCGTCCCGAGGAGGGACGCTTCGTAGTGGCCCCCGCCACTGCGGCGGGCGAGGCCCCGGCGCCCCGAGGCTTGCCAGCCGCAGATCAGTCAAGCGCCCGAGCCAGCTCGCTCACCAGCTCCCCCACGGCCGCGGAGCCACCTTCGCCCGCGGCGCGCACCACCCGGCTGCCCACGATCACGCCGTCGGCGAGGTCGGCAACCGCACTGGCGTGCTCGGAGGTCGAGATCCCGAATCCGACCGCAACCGGCAACGTGGTGGCCGCCCGCACACGCTCGACCATCGTTGCCAGCTCAGGCGGCAGCGTGGAGCGCTCGCCGGTGGTGCCTGTGAGCGAGACGGCGTAGACGAAGCCGCGGGCATCTTCGCCGATCGCGTCGAGCCTGCAGCCGGCCGTGTTGGGTGCGACGAGCGGGACGAGAGCGACGTCCTGGGCGTCGCAGGCCTCCCTCAACTCGCCGGACTCGTCATGGGGCAGATCGGGAACGATCATCCCCGCCGCGCCGGCGGCGGCCGCCCGCTGCACGTACGCCGACAGCCCTGCTTGGAGCACGACGTTGGCGTACACCATGAGCACCACGGGGACCTGCGCCGCCACCGACTCGCACACCGACAGCACGTCGTCGGGGGTGACGCCGCCTGCGAGGGCCTCACCGGCCGCGGCGTGGATCACCGGACCGTCGGCCAGGGGATCCGAGAAGGGCACGCCAAGCTCGATCAGATCGGCGCCGGAGTCCGCGGCGGCCGCACAACATGCGCGAGAGGCGTCGGGGTCCGGGTAGCCGCCCATCAGGTAGGGCATGAGAGCGGCGCGCCGCCCGTGGCCGGCGAAGGCCCGTGCGATCAGCGGGAGACCAGTCAAAGGGGGGCACCGCCCCGTGCGACCCCCCCGAGCGGCGCGCTCACCGCGAGAGGACTTCGGCGAGGTCCTTGTCCCCACGCCCGGAGAGGATCAGGATGTCGATGCCCTCGCCGGGATGGGCGAACAGCCACGCGAGCGCATGTGAGGGTTCCAGCGCCGGGATGATCCCCTCCAACCGGGCGAGGCGCCGGAAGGCCGCAACAGCGTCGTCGTCGGTAACGGCCTCATAGGTCACCCGGCCCTCGTCGCGCAGCCAGGCGTGCTCGGGACCCGAGCCCGGGTAGTCGAGCCCGGCGGACACCGAGTGTGCGTCGAGCACCTGCCCGTACTCGTCCTGCAGCACGGCGGAGAGCGCGCCGTGCAGCACACCACAGGCGTTGGTGGTCAGCGGAGCCGAGTGGCGGCCGGAGTCGAGGCCATCTCCGGCGGCCTCCACGCCGATCAGCCCCACGTCGGCGTCGTGCACGAAACCCACGAAGGCCCCGATCGCGTTCGAGCCGCCGCCTACGCAGGCGATCACGCGGTCGGGCAGGCGGCCCTCGGCGGCCTGGATCTGCTCGCGCGCCTCGTCGCCGATGACGCGCTGGAGGTCGCGTACGAGCGCCGGGTAGGGCGCCGGTCCAACCGCCGAGCCGATCACGTAGTGCGTGGTGGCCACGCTTGCCACCCAGTCGCGGATCGCCGCGCTGACCGCCTCCTTGAGGGTGCGCGCGCCCGTCTCGACGGCGGTGACCTCGGCGCCCAGCAGCTGCATCCGCTCCACGTTGGGGCGCTGGCGGCGCATGTCCTCGCTGCCCATGTAGACCAGGCATTCGAGCCCCAGCAGCGCACACGCGGTGGCCGTGGCCACGCCATGCTGGCCAGCGCCGGTCTCGGCGATCACCCGTCCTTTTCCCATCCGCTTGGCGAGGAGCGCCTGACCGATGGCGTTGTTGATCTTGTGGGCTCCGGTGTGCAGCAGGTCCTCGCGCTTGAGGTAGACCGTGCCCCCGGTGACCTCCGACAGGCGCGGGGCCATGTACAGGGGCGTGGGTCGCCCTGCGTAGTCGGCGAGCAGCAGCGACAGCTCCGCGTTGAAGTCGGGATCTACACGCGCGTCGAGCCAGGCCTGCTCGAGCTCGTCGAGGGGCCCCACCAAGGTCTCGGGCACGAACCGCCCGCCATAGGGGCCGAAGTCCCGCTCGCGGGCGGCGCCGGGGCCGGGGCTGCTCACGCCGCCGCCAGCTCGTGGTCCGCGGCCTCGACCGCGCGAAAGAAAGCCTCCACCCGCGCGGGGTCCTTGACTCCGGGCGCCGCCTCGGTGCCACTGGCGGTGTCGACCGCGTAGGGCTCCGTCGCTGCGACGGCCTGACCGACATTGTCGGCGATCAGACCGCCCGAGAGCACGAGCGGCACCGTACGGGGGTGCGCTCTGGCCACCTCCCAGTCGAAGGTCTCGCCGGTGCCGCCGCGGCGGCCGCGCACGTGCGCGTCGAGCAGGTGCAGATCGGTGTGGAAGGGCTCGAGCTCGCGGATCGTGGCCGCGCCACGCACACGCGCGGCCTTCATCACACGGCAGCCGGTGCGGCGTGCGGCCTCGCGGCAGTAGGCCGGGCCCTCGTCGCCGTGCAGCTGAAGGATGTGGAGCGAGAAGCGGTCCGCCGCGAGGGCCACCTCGTCGAGCGTGGCGTTCACGAACACCCCGGTAACTGCGGCACGGCGGCGCATCACCGCCCCGATCTCCTCGGCCGCCGCGGAGGGGCAGGCCCGCGGGCTCTGTGGCCACAGGATCAGCCCCAGAGCCCAGGCGCCAAGCCCGGCAGCGTGGCGGGCGTCGTCGAGGTTGGTGAGGCCGCAGATCTTGACGCGGGTCATGCCCCCATCGTCGCAGGCGCGACGACTAGGGGATGATCCCTCTAGGGCAGCCCGGGCAGCTGTGGCGTCTGCGCCACCTCGTCCGGACGCTCGCCGAGCTTCACGGTCTCGGTGCGCTTCTCGTCGCCGCGATAGAGCTCGATCTCGATCTCCTGGCCGGGATCGAGGTTCTCGACGGCCGCGACCAGGTCCGTGGAGTTCTCGATCTTCTCGCCCTCGATGGCCACGATCAAGTCACCGCCGGCGGTCAGGCCACCGCTGGTGGGCTCATCGCCGGCCCTGAGGCCGGCACGGTCTGCGGGGCCGCCCTCCACGACCTCCTGGATCAGCGCGCCCTCCTTGACCGGAAGGTCGAGCTCCTCGGCCACCGAGTCGGTCACGTCGGCTGCGCGCACGCCCAGGTACCCGCGCTCGATCTCGCCGCCCTTCTCGAGCTCGGGCAGCAGCTCCTTCGCGGTGTTGATCGGGATCGCGAAGCCGATGCCCGACGAGCTCTGCGAGCCGTTGGTCGCGATCTGGGCGTTGATGCCGATCACGCGGCCCTGCCCGTCGAGCAGCGGACCGCCCGAGTTGCCGGGGTTGATGGCGGCGTCGGTCTGGATCACGTTGCCGATAGAGAAGGCGTTGGGTGCCTCGATGCGCCGCTGCACGGCCGACACGATCCCGGTGGTGACCGTGCGGGTGAAGCCGAACGGGTTGCCGATGGCTATCACCGGGTCGCCGACCTGCGCCTGGGAGGAGTCGCCAAGCGGGATCGGCGCCACGCCCTTCGCCTCGTCGGGGTCGATCTTGAGCACCGCGAGGTCGGTGGACTCGTCGCGGCCCTTGACCTCCGCGTCGATCTCGTTGCCCTTGTCGTCTTCGAAAGAGACCGTGACGTCCTCCGAGCCCTCCACCACGTGCGCGTTGGTGAGGATCGTGCCCTCGTCGTCGACCAGGAAGCCGGAGCCCGTGGCCGTGCCTTCACCGCCACCGTCGAGGGGCGAACCCGCGCCGTCGCCCTCTGCCTGGACGAAGACCACGCCGCGGCCCTCCTCCTCGAAGATGCCCGCCACCGACCTGGCCTCGCCCGAGTCGTCGGCCGCCGGCCGGCCGACGACCGGCTGGTTGACCACCTCGCGCGTGGTGTCGCCCGTCTCGATCACGTCCGTGGAGATCAGCACCGCACCAACCAGGAGGACGACGAGCCCGCCGAGGATTCCGGCGAGGACGGTGGACAGCGGACGGGAGGGGCCTCTCTGGTTCGCGCTCATGCCCAAGAGTTCTAGGCGGGGCGCCTAAACGCCCATTAAGAGGTGCGGGGACCGCCTGGGGGAAGGGCCCGGAAGCCGCGCAGCCTGGCGCGCAGACCCCCCTCGGCCGTGAGCTCGCGCCGCAGCGCGGCGCGCTCGGCGCGCCCGGGCAGACGAGCGCCGCGAGGCGAGAAGCGGCCCTCTCGCAGGCGCGCGACGTAGCCCGCCGACCCGGGACCCGCGGCGCGGGCCAGACGACGCTCGAGCTCGAGAAGGGTGGTGCCCGGCCCCAGCGCCCACCCGAGGCGGGGCAGCGCACGCTCGAGCTCTCGCAGGCCGGCGTCCCCCGAGGGCAGGCCCGAGCCGCGTCGCGCGCGGAGGCGGAGCACCAGCGCAACCGCCGCCGCGACGAGGAGGAGCGCCAGGATCACCGGCAGCGCCGGCAGGCCACCCCCCTCCTCCCCGGCCGGTCCCGCCGCCGTGGCGGCGGGGTCGCCACCGCGCTCGGGAATCGGGCCGGCGCCGCCGCCCAGGCGGCTCTGCCCCCCGGTCGGGATGTCCAGCCGCTCGGCTTCCGGGCCCCGCCCGGCGCGGTCGGCCGGGGCCGCCTGGGGAGTGGGATCGAACGTGACCCAGCCGATGTCGTTGAAGTAGACCTCCACCCACGAATGGGCGTCGAGGTCGCGCACGCGGTACTCGCCGCCTTCGCTGTCCAGGGAGCCCGGCGAGAAGCCGGACACGACCCGCGTCGGGATGCCCGACATCCTCAGCATCAGAGCCATCGCTCCCGAGAACTGCTGGCAGTAGCCGATCTTGTCCTCGAACAGGAAGGACTCGAGCGGATAGGCCTGCGTCGGCGGCCTCTCGCTGTAGATGTACTGCGTGCGCAG
This sequence comes from Thermoleophilaceae bacterium, assembly GCA_030447725.1. Lineage (GTDB taxonomy): Bacteria > Actinomycetota > Thermoleophilia > Solirubrobacterales > Thermoleophilaceae > JAAYBF01. Next base: position 191,377 of record JAUJOQ010000004.1, on the reverse strand, counting down.
GTGGTCCTGCACCCGGTCTACGGCGTCGTAGACGGTGGGCGCTCCCGCGGTGAGGCGGCTCGCGAGGGCGTGGGTCTTGGCGTAGGGGGAGTCGCCGAGCAGCCGGTCGGCTTCGATGGCGCCGTCGGGGTCGCCGCCCCTGAGAGGCACGACGACCGCCGCGCGGTCGACACCCGGGGGGTAGCGCCGGCTGTCAGGTAGAGCGGTCTCCCCAGCCAAGGGCAGCTCGATGCGGGTGTACTGGTCGAGCTGGGCCGGATACGCGCGGGCGGCGGCACGCATGCGCTCGGGGCCGGGGTCGGGAACGTAGCTGCGCACCGTGTAGGCGTCGCCGCGCTCCAGGGGCTCGTCGAGGCGGCGCACGGTGCCGTCGGCCGAGCCGGTGACCGCCTCCCCGGCGCCGATCACCGCGTAGGGGGTGCCGGCCCCCACCACGAAGTCGGTCTTCAGCGATCTGACCGTGACCTCGAACTGCTCGTCCCAGCGGGAGTCCGGGTCGGCCGGCAGCTCGCCGCCGGGCTCGGAGCGCTCGTTGGCGTCGGAGCGCAGCCAGCGCAGGCCGTCGAAGGCGTCCAGGGTCTCGACCTTCCAGTACAGCGGCTTCTCGGACCGGACGTTGAGCAGCGTGGTGCCGCTCCGGGGCCAGTCGAGCGGCCCGTAGGAGTGGTTGAAGTTGAAGGTGATGTCCTTGCCGCCGCCGAACCACTGCCACGATCGGTAGTCCACGAGCGCGGTGTCCGCGTCGAGCTTGGCGGCTACCGGAAGCGCGCCGATGCCGACCGCCAGCACCACGGCGGCCGCCACCCCCGCCTCGCGTCCGCGCAGGCGCGGCAGCCACAGCCACGCGGCCACCACGGCGAGCAGCACGAAGCCCCGCAGCAACGGTGCACCGGGGTCGTGCTCCGTGACCGGCACCCCGTAGAGCGCCAGCAGGACCACGAGGCCCAGCGCGCGCATCAGGCCGGCGGCGCGCCGGACGGGCCAGAACGTGAGGGCGGCCGCCGCGGTGAGCAGCAGCGGGGCGCCGAGCAGGATCACCAACCCGACCCACTCCTCGGGCCCCGAGTAGGGCCACTGCACGGTGCGGATGCCCGAGAGCCCGCGGTCCAGCTCGCCCGCGAGCTCGTCCCACCCGCCGGGGGCCAGGAGCCGCGCGGGCAGCCCGGCCACCACGACCGCGAGCGCACCCGCTGCCACCGCGCAAAGCAGAGCGCCGATGTGCACCGCCGGGCGGGGGAGCGCGGTGCGGCCGAGGATGGTCAACAGGGCTCCGAGCGCAGTGGCCACTGCCACAGCGGCGACCATGCGTCCCGCTGGGGCACCGTCCACCAGTCGAAACCAGTGCGCCGCCGCGAAAGCGCCGAGGGCAGCGAAGACCACCAGCGCTACGCGGGGATCCGCCCGCTTGGCCGTGGCCTCTCCGGCGGCCCGCAACCGGCTACGACCGAGCCCCGGCCGGCGTCGTGCGGGTGCCGCTACCGCGCTCACGCCGTGGCCGCCAGTCCGGGCGCGGGCACGGACCCGCTGCGGGGCCCGAGCCGGGCGCCCGTGCAGCCCGCCACGGTGAACTCGGCACGGCCGGCGCCGGTGGAGGGGCTCACCAGCCAGCCGCCACCCGCGGCGGCGCGCGCCAGCTGGCGCGGAGCCTCTCCGCGGGCACTCACCCATATCACGGCGCCGGCACGCCGGGCGCGGGCCAGCGGCGGCGGCGTGCCGGCAGGCCCCACCAGGGCGAGGCGCGCATGCGCGGCGGGCCACGCCGCCAGGTCTGCGCCGAGGGCCGCGGGCCGGCGGTCCCCGGGGAGCAGCAGCGCGCACCCCCCGCCGCGGGCGAGATGCACGCACAGCGAGGCCGCCGCGCGCACGGCGATGTCGAGGGATTCTTCGGATGGTGGATTGCAGGCGTCGAGGACCACCAGCGGGGCGGAGTCGGCGTCGGCGGTGAGCCGGCGCTCGAGCATCTCGCCGCTGCGAGCCACCGCCGGCCAGTGGATGCGCGAGGCGGGAGTGCCCTCGCGGTAGGGCCGCAGGCCATCCAGATCGAGCTCGGCGGCCGAGCCGTCCAGGCGCCCGCGCAGGGCAGCACGGCCACCACCGGCGTCGGGGCCTGCCCCTGCCCCGCCCGCACCGGCGGCCGAGGGCACCGCCAGCACCGGCTCGACTCGCGGCAGGACCAGCAGCTCGTCGCGCGCTCCCTGCCCGCGGATCTCGCGCGACGCCAGCCTCAGCGGGTCCCGGATCAGCAGCACGCCGGGCTCCAGAACCCGCCTGCCGCGGCGCGCGAAGCGCACGTTCAGGCGCACGCGGCGGGGCGTTCCAAAGCCCAGGACGATGGGCTCGGCCAGCAGCGGGTCGGCCAGCTCGCCCCCTGGCGGAGGCAGCATCCCGCCGCGCAGCTCCAGACGCAGCGGATAGGGCTGCTCCTCCTCGACCGTGTCGGGGCCGGGAGTCCGGATCATCGCCGCCCCGAGGGCCGCGAGCCATACCCAGAGGGCCGATCCGAGCGCGATCGCGGCCAGTGCCACGCCGGGTACGTAGAGCGAAGCCGTGTCGAAGGTCGCGGCGGCGGCCACGAGGACGGCCCCGAGAGCGGCAACCCCAGCTGCCCGGCTCATGCCTGGAGAGCGGCCGGGGACCCGTGAGCGCTCACAGCGCCGGAACCCTCTCCAGCGCGTCTCTCACCACCGCAGAGCGGTCGTCCCCCGCCGCCCCGGGCGCCAGCAGCAGCCGATGGGTGAGCACGGCGGGGGCGAGGGTCTTCACGTCATCGGGAAGGGCGTGATCGCGACCGTCGAGCGCGGCGAGGGCCTTGGCCGCGCGGAAGAGCATCAGACCGGCCCGGGGGCTCGCGCCCAGCTCGACCCGGGAGTCCGCCCGCGTGAACTCCATGAGGCTGACGATGTAGCGCCGCAGCGCCTCGCTGCCATGGACGGAGGCCACCGCGGCCTGGGCGGCCAGCATCTCCCCCACGCCGGTGACCGGGCCGAGGTCCTGAACGCGATCTCGATCGGAATGCTCGGCCAGCATGTCCTTCTCGTCCTCCACCGACGGGTAGCCCAGCGAGACCCTCACCATGAAGCGGTCGAGCTGCGCCTCGGGCAGCGGGTAGGTGCCCTCGTACTCGATCGGGTTCTGGGTGGCCAGCACGATGAAGGGCCGTGCCAGGTCGTGGGTGTGCTTGTCGACGGTCACATGGCGCTCCTGCATGCACTCGAGCAGCCCCGACTGCGTCTTGGGCGACGCCCGGTTGATCTCGTCGACCAGCACTACGTTGGCGAACACGGGGCCGGGACGAAACTCGAAGCGACCCTCGCGCTGGTTGAAGATGTTGGTGCCCACCACGTCGGCAGGAAGCAGGTCCGCCGTGCACTGCACCCGGGCGAACTCCGCGTCGATGGAGCGGGCCAGCGCCCGCGCGAGCGCCGTCTTGCCCACTCCGGGGTTGTCCTCGATCAGCACATGGCCCTCCGCGAGGAGGGCGACGAGCAGATCCCGAACCACGCCCTCGGGCGCCTTCACCGCCGTCGCGACGTTGGCGCGCAGCCGCGTGGCCAGCTCGGCTACCGCCGGCGGGTCGAGCTCGGGTGCGGTGGCCATCGCGGTCGATGGTAGGGGACGTCACCCTCGCCCCCGCGGGTCGAGGACCGCAAACCGGATCAGGTTGGCGCGGCGGAATCCGACCCACCGACGAGCGTACGCACCGTCAGCTCCGGATCGGCGGCACGCATCACGGTCTCGCCCACCAGTACGGCATCGACCCCCACGCGCTCCAGCTCCTCGATCTGCTCCCGGTGGACGATCCCGGACTCGGAGACCACGGTCTTTCCCGCGGGCACGTCAGCCAGGAGGTCGTAGGTGCGTGTGATGTCGACGGTGAAATCCTCGAGATCGCGGTTGTTGATGCCGATCACGTCGGCGTCTATCCCGAGCGCCTGGTCGAGCTCGTCGTCGTCCGAGACCTCCACCACGGCGTCTAAGTCGAGGTCCCCCGCCAGCGCGTACAGCGATGCGAGGTCACTCCCGGCCATCGCTCCGACCACGAGCAGCACAGCGTCGGCGCCCGCCGCCTTCGCCTCGAACAGCATGTACGGATCGACGGCGAAGTCCTTGCGCAGGATCGGCAGCTCGGTGGCCGTGCGTGCCTCGAGGAGGTCGTCGAGGGAGCCACCGAAATGCTCCTCCTCTGTGAGGATGGAGAGGGCGGCAGCCCCGCCGCGCGCGTAGGCCTGCACCAGCTCGGTGCAGCTGCCCTTCGCGCGGATGGCCCCCGCGGAGGGAGAGCGGCGCTTGTGCTCGGCAATCAGCGAGGTGCCGGGGCGCGCCAGCGCCTCGGCGAACGGCCGGCCCTCACTGCCGCGTTGAGCGGCGGCACGCTCGAGGTCGGCGAGCGGAACCTTCGCCACGCGGCGGGCCAGGGACTGGCGGGTGGCAGCGACCAGGCCCTCGAGCCGCGGATTCATGCTGGAGAACCTCCGGTGCGGTGCTCGCCGGAGAGCCCCCCGGTGCGGTGCTCGCCAGAGGGGCCCCCGGTGCGGTGCTCGCCGGAACGGCGTTCCGGCTGCGCTCCTCCCCGGGAACGTTCCGGCTGCGCTCCTCCCGCGTCCTGCGTACACGACACGAACCGCTCCAGCACGTCGCGGGCGGCGCCCGAGTCGATCGCCTCCTCGGCGGCGCGCACCCCCTGCTCGATCGAGTCCGCGCCCCCGGCCACGTAGATGGTGGCTCCGGCGTTGAGCACCGTCAGGTCGCGTTCGGCCCCTGGTCCGCCGTCAAGCACACGCCGGGCCACCCCGGCGTTCTTCTCCGGGGTTCCTGCCGCCACCGCGTCCAGGGGGGCGCTGGCCAGTCCGACCGACTCGGGCGTCACGCGGTGGGCCTCCAGCCGGCCGTCGCGAAGCTCGACCACGCGGGTGGGCCCGGAGACGCTCAGCTCGTCGAGTCCGTCCTCGCTCGACACCACGAGCGCGTGCTCGCACCCGAGCTCGCCGAGGGCGCCCGCAACGATGTCGAGGAAGCGGCCGTCGGAGACGCCGATCAGCTGCCGGGTGGCACCGGCCGGGTTGGTCAGAGGTCCCAGGAAGTTGAAGATCGTACGCACCGCCAGCTCCTTTCGCACCCCCGCCACGTGCTTCATCGCCGGATGGTGGCTCGGCGCGAACATGAATCCGAACCCCACCTCGTCGATGCAGCGCGCCACGTCCCGGGGTCCGAGGTCGATGCGCGCGCCCAGCGCCTCGAGCACATCGGCCGATCCGGACCGGCCGGTGGCCGAGCGGTTGCCATGCTTTGCGACCCTGCAGCCCGCGCCCGCGGCGACGAACGCCGCGGTGGTGGACACGTTGAAAGTCGGCCGCCCGCCTCCCGTCCCCGCCGTGTCGACCAGGGGGGACAGAGGGAGGAGCGCAGCGGGAACGTCGTTCCCGCGAGCACCGGACCTTTCTCCTTTCACCTCGACTCTGACCGCGAGCTCGCGCATCGCGCGGGCCATCCCGGCGATCTCCGCCACTGTCTCGCCCTTCGTGCGAAAGGCGATCAGCAGGCCGGCGGTCTGCGCCTCCGACGCCCTGCCCTCCATCACCTCGCGCAGCACCGCGGTGGCCTCGTCGGAGGTGAGCGCTTCACTGCGACAGAGCCGGTCGATGGCCTCGGTGAGGATCGGGTTGGGCATCAGAGCGAGAGGAAGTTGCGCAACATCTGCCTGCCGGCGCCCGTGAGCACCGACTCCGGGTGAAACTGCACCCCTTCGGCCGGCAGCTCGCGGTGGCGCATGGCCATCACCGTGTCGTCGCAGTGCGCGGAGCGCTCGAGCTCCTCAGGCAGATCCGGGTGCACGACCAGGGAGTGGTAGCGCCCCGCGACCAGCGGTGTCGGCAGCCCATCGAAGATGGTCCGCCCGTCGTGGGAGACCTCGGCGGTCTTGCCGTGCACCGGCTCGCCGCGGACCACTCGCCCGCCGAACGCCTCGGCCATCGCCTGATGGCCCAGACAGACGCCGAGCACGGGCACGCGCGCCTCGGCGAAGCGCCGTATCGCCTCCACCGACACCCCTGCGTCCGCAGGCGTGCAGGGGCCCGGTGAGACGATCACCTTCTGCGGGCGCAGCGCCATCAGCTCCTCGGCGGTGGCGGCGTCGTTGCGCACGACCTCGGGCTTCGCGCCCAGCTCGCCGAGGTACTGCACGAGGTTGAACGTGAACGAGTCGTAGTTGTCGATCACCAGCACGCTCACCGTCTATGCCCAGTCCGGTTGTGCGCACGCCAGCTCGATCGCGCCGAACACCGCGCCCGCCTTGGCCTCGGTCTCGCGCACCTCGTATGAGGCCTCGGAGTCCACCACGATTCCTCCCCCGGCCTGCACGTGCACCCGGCCGTCCTTGACCACCGCCGAGCGGATGTAGATGCAGGTGTCGAGGTCGCCCGTGTATGACAGGTAGCCGACGGCGCCTCCGTACGGGCCCCGGCGCACGGTCTCGAGCTCGTCGATGATCTGCATCGCCCGGATCTTGGGCGCGCCGGACAGGGTCCCCGCCGGCAGGGAGGCCTGGAGGGCGTCCATCGCCGTCACGCCCTCCCGCAGGCGTCCCGACACCGAGGACACGATGTGCAACACGTGGGAGTAGGTCTCGACCACCATCAGCTCGTCCACGGACACCGACCCGTACTCGCACACCCGCCCGAGGTCGTTGCGGGCCAGATCGACGAGCATCACGTGCTCGGCCCGCTCCTTCTCGTCGGCCAGCAGCTCCTTGCCGCGCTCGAGGTCCTCCTCGACGGTGTCGGCCCGCGGGCGGGTGCCGGCGATCGGACGCTGCTCCGCCCGCCCGCCGGAGACCTTGACCAGCGCCTCGGGCGACGCGCCGGCGATCTCGAAGTCCTCGAAGTCGAGGAAGTACATGTAGGGGCTCGGGTTGATCGCGCGCAGGCCGCGGTAGATCGAGAAGGCGTCCACCGGGCAGTCGGCGCTCCAGCGCTGGCTGGGGACCACCTGGTAGGCGTCGCCGGCGCGGATGTACTCCTTCACGCGCTCCACCGACTGCGAGTAGCCCTCCGAGCCCACGTTGCTGGTGAACCGGGGAGGGTCGTGGGGGCCGGCCCCCTCGGCTCGCGGCACCGGTGCGGCCAGGCGCTCGCGCACCTCGGCTATCGCCGCCGCCGCCGCCGCGTATGCGCCGTCGGCGTCCTCGCCCGCGAACACGTTGGCAAGGACCGTCACCTCGTGTCGCAGGTGGTCGAAGGCCACCAGCACGTCGCTCACCATCAATGCCATGTCGGGCGTGCCCACGGCGTCGGGGTTGCCCTCTCCCACGGTTGGCTCGGCGTAGCGCACCAGGTCGTAGCCGAACAGTCCGACCGCGCCTCCCGCGAACGGCGGCAGGCCCGCGAGCGGGGCCACCCGGTAGCGCTCGAGCTCGGCGGCCACCTCGCTGTAGGGGTCCTGAAAGGCGCGCTCCTCGCCCCCGACGGTGAGGGTGCCCTCGTCGAGTCGAATCACCGTGCGCGGGCGAAACCCGAGAAAGGACCAGCGTCCGAAGCGCTGCCCCTGCTCGGCAGACTCGAGCAGAAACGACGGCCCGTCGCCGCGCAGCTTGAGGTACGCCGACACGGGTGTCTCGCAGTCGTCGATGAAGGTGTGGCGAAGGGGGACGACGGTGTGCACGCGCGCGAGGGCGCGGGCCTCCTCGAGGCCGGGATCGATGCGCAGCCCGGAAGGCCCGGCCACGACGGTCATCAGGCTGCCTCAGCGCCCGGGCTCGCCGTGGAGAGCCCGGCACGGCGCGCGGCATCGAGTTGGCGGCGGTCGTAGCTGACGAAGGCTGCCGCCTGTGGGAGCGAGAGGGCGGTGGCCAGGTGGATCGCGTCGAGCGCGCGCAGATCCGCCGGCTCGAGCCAACCGGCGTGAACCAGGAGGTCTCGGTCGAGCGCCAGAAGATCCAGTTTGCCGAAAACCTCCGCAAGCATCGCCCTCAGGTGGTCTGCCCCACCCCCCGCCATCCTACGCTGGATGGCACGGGCCGACTCGGCGAGCGAAAGCTCGCTCGACACAGGACGACGCACGGTGGCGAGAAAGCTCCGTAGCGCCTGGCTTTCGCTCTCCTCGACGATCAACTTGACCACCGACGACGCCTCGAGATAGACCGTCGCCGGCGCCTCAGCGGTCAGGCTCGTCCTCCCATGACTCGCGCCGGAGATCCTCCAGGATCTCCGACAGAGGGCCCCCGCCCTCGAGCTTGATGGGCGGCGGCAGATCCTGAATCCGGCCGCTCGCCGGGGTGAGCTTTCCCTCCGCTATCAGCCGCTCGTAGGGGTCCTCGTCCTCTGGCAGCGGGGTGAGAAGGGCCACCGGCCGGTTGCGATCGGTGACCACCAGCCGCTCGCCACCCTTGACCCGGCGCAGGTAGCGGCTGAGGTCGTGTCTCAGCTCCCGGATGCCGACGGTGTCGCTCATGTACACAAACGTAACACTTCAGGCGCGACGTCCGTTGAGGACCGCGTACGCATCCCGGAGCCCGAGCCCCCGGGAGGCCATCAGCACCGCCAGGTGGTAGAGCACGTCGGCCGCCTCCTCCGCGACCCGCTCGTCTGACTCGCCGGCCGCCGCGCGAGTCACCTCCTCGGCCTCCTCGCGCACCTTCTCGCCGATGCGGCGTGGGTCGGCCAGCAGCTCGGCGGTATAGCTGCGATCGCCGCCCCCGCCCGCCCGCCGGTCGGCGATCGTGCGCTCGAGCGCGGCCAGCGCCTCGCTCGCCACCGGTTCGGTCTGGCCGCGAAAGAAGCAGCTGCGCTCGCCCGTGTGGCAGGCCGGGCCAGCCGGGTCGACCAGCGCCACGAGGGCGTCCTCGTCGCAGTCGTATCGCAGTGCGCGCAGGCGCATCGAGTTGCCCGAAGTCTCCCCCTTTCGCCACAGCTCGCCCCGCGAGCGGCTCCAAAAGTGCATCTCCCCCGTCTCGCGGGTCCGTGCCAGCGCCTCCTCGTTCATGTAGGCCAGGGTGAGCACCTCGCCGGTGCCGGCGTCCTGCATCACGCACGGCACGAGGCCGTGCTCGTCGAAGCGGATCGGCAGCGGGTCCACGCGCCGATTCTCCCAGCCGCGCAGTCAGGCGGCCGTGCGCAGGTCGAACACCTCGACGTCGCCGGCCCAGTCGATGATCTCCGGATCGCCCGTGAGCAGGGGAGCCTGGTATCGCTGGGCGGTGGCTATCACGAAGCAGTCGGCATAGGAGATGCCGCCGCCGGCCTTGATCCGGGCCGCTGCGATGACGATCTCCGGATCCGGCTCTTCCGCTCTCACGGAGGGCAGGATCTCCCGCAACCCTTGATCCGCGTCAGCGGCGCCGCGCTTACGGGTCATGACGTAGTGCACTTCACCGAGGCTGATCCAGGAGACCACCGCACGGCCCTCGGCAACCACATCGCGCACGCGGGGACCCGCCGTCTCGCCCTGCAGCAAGGCAAGCACGGCCCAGGCATCGAGGACGGCTACCACATCCGGCCGGCGTCGAGCGCCCGCTGTCGGCGCTCATCGTGTGCGATCTCGCGCAGGTGCTCGCGTTCCAGCTCTGCAGTCATGCTGGGCCCTCCCGCGAACATCCCGAGCAGCTGGTCTGCACGGGTGACCCGCCGGACACGAGCTTCGCCGTTGATCGCATCCACGACGACCTCGTCGCCGGGCCTGAGATCGAGCCGGTCGCGCACCTCCTTCGGGATCACGACTTGGCCCTTCGAACCGACCTTCATCCGAGTCATACCGTCCAGTATAACCCGGTCCCTACTCGATGCCGAGGCGGTCGAGCAGGCTCTCGTCGCCGCGCCAGCCGCGGCGCACCTGCACGCGCAGGTCGAGGTGGCAGCGGCGCCCGGTCGAGGCCTCGATCGACTTCCTCGCCGCCATCCCCACCGCCTTGACCATCCGGCCCCGGGCGCCGATCAGGATCGCCTTCTGGGTGTCGCTCTCGACCCAGGCGAGCGCCTCCACGCGCAGCAGGCCGTCCGCGCGCTCGATCACGTCCACCACCTGCACGTCGACCGCATGCGGGATCTCCTCACGGGTGCGCAGCAGCACCTGCTCGCGCACCAGCTCCGCCAGATGCACGTGCTCTGCGAGGTCGCTGCGGTCCTCCGGTGGATAGAGGAAGGGCCCCTCGGGCAGCATCTCGACCAGGTGGTCGACCAGCGGCGCGACCCCCGATCCGGTGCGGGCGCTGATGGGAAAGATCTCGCCGGGCAGGCCAAGATCCGCCGTGTCCGTGAGCGCGTCGAGCGTGCGGCTGCGGCTCAGGCGGTCGACCTTGTTCAGCGCGATGACCGCCGGGATGCCCGCCTTGCGCACCGCCCGGGCGATGAAGCGGTCGCCGGCGCCCACCTCCTGCTCGCCGTTGAGCACGAACAGCACGGCATCGGCGTCCGAGAGGGCCTGCTCCACGCGGCGCTGCATCCGCTCGGTCATCCGGTCGCGCGGCTTCTGCATGCCCGGCAGGTCCACCAGCACCAGCTGCCAGTCGCCACCGGTGGCGATCCCGCGGACCTCGCGGCGAGTGGTCTGGGGCTTGTCGGAGACGATCGCCACCTTGTCACCCACCACGCGGTTCACCAGGGTGGACTTGCCGGCATTGGGACGTCCGGCGAGCGCCACGAACCCCGCCCTGCTCATCCGAGGCCTTCCATCACGCGGTCCTGCAGGGCGAGCATCTCGCCCGCGTCGCGCTCGTGGTCGTAGCCGCAGAGGTGCAGCACCCCGTGGACCGTGGCTTCCACGAGGTCCTCGGTGTGATCGGGGCAGATCACCACGTCGCCCAGCTCGCGCGGGCCCGCCGCGGGGCCCTTCTCGTCGACGGGGAAGGACAGCACGTCCGTGGGCCGGTCGAGGGCGCGGTGCTCGCGGTTGAGGCGCCCGATCTCCTCCTCGGAGACCAGCGCGATCGCCACGTGGCCCTCGTCGACGCCGGCCGCGGCCAGCGCCGCCTCCGCCGCCGGGCGCAGATCACGGTCGTGCGCGCCTATCACCTCGACTTCGATCAGCGGCCGATCCCCTGAAAGGTCAGGCCTTGTTGCGCGCCGTACGCAGCTCGGGCGCCTGCTGCTCGGCGTGGGCGTTGTACGCGGCCACGATCCGCTGCACGAGCTTGTGGCGCACCACGTCCTCATCGCCGAAGCGCACGAACTCGATGCCCTCGACGTCGGCCAGGATGTCGCCGATCACCATCAACCCCGAGCGCTGGTCCTTGGGCAGGTCGACCTGGGTCACGTCGCCGGTTACCACCATCTTCGAGTTGAAACCCAGGCGGGTGAGCACCATCTTCATCTGCTCCGGCGTGGTGTTCTGTGCCTCGTCGACGATGATGAACGCGTCATTGAGGGTGTTGTGCGTCACGAGGAAGTCGTCGGTTACGTACAGAGAGTCTGCGGCAGCCACCTGGATGCAGACTGTCTCTGTCTCACCGGCCGGCTCGATGCTGTCCACGAACCGCATGGGGCGGCCACCGCCAAGCTGCTGGTAGATGTCACGCTTCCGTGAAAGCCGGAAAGGCTCAAGGCCGCCGGGGAGCCGGATGTTGAGCACGAATGCGTCGGAGCGGTGATGAACAGCCCGGCCTCGAGCCCGCCCGGGCGCCCGCCCGGCGGCTGCGCGCGTTCGGCGGTACGCGACGCCGCCGAGGGAACGGACCAGAAAGACGACGTCGTCCGCCAGCCGCTTCGAACAGGACGAGTACTGGATCCGGCACGTGCGTCCGCGCTGCTTCACAGGGCCGCCATCGCTGTCCAGCAGGCCCTGGAGGATGCTCAGACGCACTTCAGGGGCATTCCGGAGGTAGAGATCAGGCACGAACTTCGTGCTGGAGCGCGCGCCGGCCAGGCCCAACTCGCGGATCGCGACCGTCACGGGGTTGGAGACGATCACTCCGCCGCGCCCTCCCTCCGGATGGCGTAGGACGTAATCGACTTGGCTCTTGCGGCGTAGCTCGATGCCGGGCAGCGCCGCCTCGAGCGCCTCCGCCAACTCCGGATCTGCGGTCGTGAAGCTGGGCGTCGTGAGGGTGGTCAAGCAGCCGTCTCCGAGCAGGAGGCCGAGCGCGTACGGATCCAGCGGAACCTCGCGCGGCTGGAGCTCGGGCGGCGCGCCCAACAGGGGAAGCTCGAAGCGATGCTGATGGTTCTGTCGCAGGCGGCCAGCCATCGCCCGCGTGTCGATCACACGCCCCCGCTTGCCGTGCCTTCGATCATAGGGCGTGGTGACGAACCACAGGTGCTCGCCGCAGCACACCGTTGCCGCACCGTCCTGAGCGCGAACTCGGAAGACTTCCCTGCGCCCCTGCGGATAAATGCCGAGAACGGGCGTCGGCTGGCCGTCAGAGCCGACAACCAGATCACCCACCTGCAGCGATCCGATCGGGCGGAATCCGGAGACAGTCAGCACCTGACGGTCGAGGGGTTGCGCCCGGCCACGCATGAACGCCAGCGGCGCCACCTCGATCACGCCGCGCTCGAGGTGCTGGTTTACCTTCTCGGGCTCGAGCATGTCGTAGAGGGCGTCGAACAGCGGGCGCAGGTAGGGATCCACCTTGGCCATCAGGTCCCCGGGCAGAAAGCCCAGCCGCTCGCCGGCCTCGACGGCCGGGCGGGTGAGCACGATCCGGTTGACCTCGCGGCGCTGGAGGGCGGCCACCGCCATCGCTACCGCCAGAAAGGACTTGCCGGTGCCGGCCGGGCCGATGCCGACCGCGATCGTCTGACGGCGCATCGCGTCCACGTAGCGCTTCTGGTTCACGGTCTTGGGCGCGACCTTCAGGCTCCGGTGACGCCAGACCACGTCCTCCAGGATCCGGCCCGGGCTCTCGTGTCGCTCCAGCGCCGAGCTGATGGCATCGATCGTGCCGGGAGCCACCTCGTGGCCCTGACCCACCAGGTCCGATAGCTCGCGCACCACGGTCTCCCCCATGGTCACGTCCTGCTGCGAGCCGTCGAGCGTGAGCACGTTGCCGCGCAGGTACACGTCGCAGTCGAGATGGTCCTCGAGGGTGCGGATGATCATGTCGTTGGCGCCGGCCAATTCGGCGGCCACCTCGTTGGATAGCTCGAGCTGCCTGCGCACTAGATGGTGAGCTTCTCCTGTACGACCGCGCTCACGCGCCGGCCGTCCGCGCGACCCCTGACCTGCGGCATGACCGCGGCCATCACCTTGCCCATCTCCTTCGGCGACGAGGCTCCCGACTGCGCCACGGCATCCCCGACGATCGCGTGCAGCTCCTCGTCGGAGAGCTGGCGGGGCATGTAGCCCTCGATCAGCTCGGCCTCGCGCTCCTCGGAGGCGGCCAGATCGGCTCGCTCGGCGTCGCGGTAGGCCTGCGCGGACTCCAGGCGGCGCTTACGCTCGCGCTGCAGCACCTCGACCTCGTCCGCGCCTCCGTCCTTCTCGGCCTTCTGGAGCTCGGACACGATCAGCCGCAGCGCGCCGGCACGCTCGCGCTCGCGCGCCTTGAGGGCGGTCACGGCGTCGGCCTGGATGCGCTCGATCAGTGCTATGGGTGAGAGTGTAGGCGGCGTGCCCCCCGTCAAAGTCGCCAGTTTCGACTGTTACGGCACCCTCGTCGACTGGGAGGGCGGGGCGGCCGCGTTCCTGTATGACCTGGCACGCCGCAACGGCGACTTCGACCCCGGTCCGGGCCGGCGGCTGCGTGAGCGCTGGGAGGAGATCCAGTTCGAGGCGATCCAGGAGGAGTACCGCACCTACCGCGAGGTGCTCAGCACCTCGCTGCGCACCTGGGTGGGCGAGCGCGGCTACCGCTGGAACACCAAGGAAGGCGAGGCGCTCGAACGAGCGATGCAGGCCTGGCAGCCGTTCCCGGACACGATCCCGGCGCTCATGCGCGCGAGGGAGGCCGGCCTGCGCCTGATGATCATCTCCAACACCGACCGCTACATCATGGAGCAGACCCTGCGCCAACTCTCGCCCCTGACCTTCGACGCCGTGGTCGTGGCCGAGGACGTGCGCGCCTACAAGCCCGACCCGACCGCCTTCACCCGCGCGCTCGAGCACGCGCGCGCCAAGCCGGAGGAGATCCTGCACGTTGCCTTCGGCTTTCAGTACGACATCGCCCCCGCGCGGGAGGTGGGCCTGCAGACGGCGTGGATCAACCGCCACCGCGAGCAGCCGCCGGGCGACGAGCGCCCCGACTACGAGTGGGGCGACCTGTGGGGTTTGGCCGAGCTGGCCGAGCGCCAGGCCTCAGCCTGAGCGCAACAGGTCGATGCGACAGCGTGGACCCCGCGCGCCGGCGAGCCGGGCGTCTGCAGTGATCAGCGGGCAGTCGAGCGCCTCGGCAAGATCGACGTAGAGCACGTCATACGCGGTCACGTGCTCGCGGAGCTGCCACACCCGCCGGGCGCTCGGCAGATGCGGGTAGCGCACCACCGGCCACGCCCACGACGTTCGCCGGAACGGAGGCGTCGACGACGATCACCGCGCCTCACGCTCGGCCCGCAGCTGCTCCGCGGCCGCGGCGAGACCCACCTGGCCGCCCGAGCGCGAGCCGGCCCGCTCGAGCACTCCCTCAACGGTTGGACGCGCCACCAGCTCGTCCAGCTCGCGCGCGAGGTACTCCTGGAGCGAGATCCCCGCCGCCCCGGCCCGGCGGCGGAGGGCCGCGTGGGTCTCGTCCTTCACATTGCGGACCTGAATGATCTTCACTCATGCGGCCCAGCATGCACAGGGTGCAAGATCGCATGCAGGCACAGTGGGCTAAACTGGACTAATGGCCGCCCAGGTGAACGTGCACGAGGCGAAGACGCACCTCTCGAAGCTACTCTCGCGCGTCGAGGCCGGCGAGGAGATCGTCGTGGCGCGGGCGGGACGCCCGGTCGCGCGGTTGGTGCCGCATGGCCGCACGCGTGGGCGTCGCCAACCGGGGTCGGCCGAGGGCCTGATCAAGATCCTGCCGGGATTCGATGAATACGATCAGCAGATCGCGCGTGACTTCGGGATGCTCGACGACGGGGAGTGAGGCTGCTCCTCGATACTCATGTGCTCATCTGGTGGCTGACGCGCCAAGCACTGTCCGATGAGGCCCTCGAAGCGATCGCGGAGGAGACGACCGAGGTGCTCGTCAGCGCAGCCAGCGTCTGGGAGGCGGAGATCAAGGCGGCGAGCGGCAAGCTCGACCTGCGTACCGACATCGTCGACCAGGCCCGCGAGAACGCCTTCACCGAGATGCCCGTGACCTTCGAGCACGCCATGGGCGCCGCGCGGCTGCCCCGCCATCACGGCGATCCCTTTGATCGAATGCTGGTCGCCCAGGCGAGGCTCGAGCGCCTTACGCTGGTCACGCGAGACGCAGGACTTGCCGTCTACGACGTGCCCCTGCTCGCCGCCTGAGCCGCCACACGCCGCCTCCATAGACTCGCCGCGCATGGCCGACGGCACCCTCATCCTGGTAGCGGGCGCGCTGCTGGGGCTCGGGATCGCCGCCTCTCTGATCGCCGGGCGCCTGCGGGTGCCCGGCCTCGTGCTCTTCCTCGCGCTCGGGATGGCGATCGGCTCGGACGGCCTTGGGCTGATCCACTTCGGCGGCAACATGAGCGACGTCGAGCTGGCGCGGACGATCGGCATCGTAGCGCTCGCCCTGATCCTGTTCGAGGGCGGCCTGGCGGCCGGTTGGGGGGAGATCAGGCCGGTGCTCGGCGCGAGCGTGACGCTGGCCACGATCGGAACCTTCATCACCGCCGTGGTGGTCGGCCTGGCGGCCGCCTGGCTGCTCGATCTGAGCACGCTGGAGGGGCTGCTGCTGGGCTCGATCGTCGCGGCCACCGACGGCGCGGCGATCTTCTCGGTGCTGCGCGGGTCGAGCCTGCGGCGGCGGCTGGCGCGGGTGCTCGAGGGAGAGTCGGGGTTCAACGATGCCGTGGCGGTGGTGCTTGTGCTCGGCTTCATCGAGTACATCTCACAGCCCGACTACGGCGCGGCCGACATGGCGCTGCTGCTGGTGGGTGAGCTCTCGATCGGGCTCGTCGTGGGCCTGGGCGTGGGTCGGCTGGCGTCGCTGGCCTTCCGCCGCGCGCGGTTCTCCAGCACCGGCCTCTACCCCGTCGCGTCGATCGCCACCGCCGCGATCGGCTTTGGCGCCGCGGACGCGCTGCACGGCTCGGGCTTCATCTCGGTCTACATCACCGGGCTAGCGCTGGGCTCGGCGACCATTCCTGCCCGGCGCACGATCGAGGACTTCCACGACGGCCTGTCGTGGGTCAGCCAGATCGCGGTCTTCCTGGCGCTCGGACTGCTCGTCAACCCTGGCGAGCTCGGCGGCATCGTGGGCGAGGGTCTGCTGATCGCCGCCGTGCTGATGTTCCTGGCACGTCCGCTCGCCGCCGCGGTGTGCACGATGCCGTTCGGCTTCAGCCTGCGGGAGGCGGGCCTGCTCGGCTGGGCCGGTCTACGCGGCGCGATCCCGATCGTGCTGGCCACCTTCGCGGTGATCGAGGGTGTGGACAAGGCGGACTCGTTCTTCAACCTCGTGTTCTTCGTCGTGCTCACCTCGACGCTGATTCAGGGGGCCACATTCGATCCACTGGCGCGCGCGCTCGGGCTGACGACCGACGAGCCCGCGCTGTCGCGCCCGCTGCACGAGGTGGGCACCATCCGCCGGCTCGGAGCGGAGGTGCTCGAGTACCCGGTCGACCCCGCCGACGCGATCGTGTCGCGAACCGTGAACCAGCTCGAGCTGCCGCGGGACGCACTGGTGAGCATCATCGTGCGTGGAGGCGAGGCGCTGCTGCCGCGCGGCTCGTCCGAGATCGAGGCCGACGACCGCCTGCACATCCTCGTGCGCGAGCCCGCCCGCGCGGAGGTCGAGGGGCTGTTCGAGCGCTGGCGCTCGGGCCCGCTCGAGGAGACCGAGGTGGCGCTGCCGGCATTCACCGGTCGCTCGCCGATCTTCAGCGTCAAGCCATGGCGAGCCGAGCACGGCGACCCGGCGGCCCCGGGCGAGATCGAGGGCGCGGCGGTGCTGCGCCGGCTGCGCACGCGCCGTGACGAGCCGGGAGCGCTGATGCTGCTCGCAGATGGGCGCTTCGCGGTCACCGGCGACGGCGTGGTCGCCACCGGCGGCCAGCGCCGGCTGTTCCGCTACTGCCGCGACCGGATCCAGCGCGCCGAGACCGGCCCGGCGCGTGCCTGGTGGCAGGAGGTGGCGGGCGTGGTGAGCCAGACAGCTGTCAGGTGAGCGGTCGGTGAACCCTGGGAACGAGCCAGCCGATGGGCATCTCGCCGTGACGCCGGCTCATCGGCCTGCGAGTGCCGAGCGCGGATCGTCAGCGACCTGCTCCAGCCCCGTATCCCGCGGGTTGAGCTGGGAGGCCCGGCCGTAGTCCTTGCGGGCCTGCTCCAGGTCACCCCGCCGCACCGCGATGTCCCCGAGCAGGCCCCAGGTCACCCAGTCGTGGGGCTCGCGACGCGTGGCCTCGAGCAGCGCACCCCGGGCTCTGGGGTAGTCGTTCACCCGAGCGAGCGCCGCCGCCTTGGCGTAGTAGGCCGCCAGCGACTCGTCGTTGAGGGCCAGTGAGTCCTCCGCCTGCTCGAGCGCGCGACCAGGGTCCTTGGTGGTGTTGTCCTGCGACTCTGCGCGGTACTTGTCGGCGAGCGCGACACGGCCGACCAGCGTCGCTCCGACAAGCACCACCAGGCCGCACACCACGATTGTCGCCAACCGTAGCCGCGAGCGCGCCCCGTCGGGGGCCCGCGAGCGCTTCCATGGCGCCACCAGCACAGCGGCCGCGCACAGGGCGATCCCGGTCACTCCGGGGATCAGGTGCAGCCAGTCGACGCTCGTGTGGACGAGCCAGACGAGGAACATGCCGCCGGCGCCCACCGCAAGTGCGAGATCGCCCGGGTCGGTGCGCGCCGCGCGCGCCCTGGCCGCGAAGCCGGCGACGATCGCGCCGAGGAAGGCCAGCAGGGCCACGCCTCCGACCAGCCCGAGCTCGGCCAGCGTCTGCAACCCCAAGCTGTGGGGCTGACGGATGTCCTCGGTGGTGTCGCGCTCGATGAAGTAGGTGCGGTCGTAGTTGCCCGCCCCAAGCCCCTTCAGCGGCTCGGACTCGAACTGCGCGGCGGCGATCCGCCAGTAGTCGTAGCGGTTGCCCCCGCCGGAGGTGAAGCGCGAGCGGTTCTCCTGACCGGCGCCCGCCCCCAGGTTCTTGAAGGAGCGCGCCTCTTCCTGAACCCGGTCGACGGGATCGCCCACGGCCAGTAGCCCCCCAACGCCTGCAACGACTGCGATCGCGATCAATCCGGCCGTAGACACCGCGGCCAGGCGCCGGCCCACGCTCGCGGGCGATCGTTCGGCAAGCAAGCGCACCCCCGCCCAGATCGCGCCGACTGCGACCGACACGCCGAGCAGGATGAGCACAGCGGTGCGCACCGTCTTGTCATCCAAGGCCCCGGACGAGCCGCTTTCGAACACATTCAGCAGCGGATCGGCCGCCACGGCGACTCCCATGGCGATCGCGACGAGCGCCCACAGGCGGGTTCTCCGCCCCGGCAGCGCCACCGCCAGCACCACGGCGCTCACGACGAGAGCCGGCACGATGGCGCGCGTCTGGCCCAGCACCGCCAGCCCCGCGAGCAACGTGGCGGCTCCGATCGCAGCCCCCGCCAGCAGATGGTTGCGGGCGCGCTCCGCGACGGCGACGAGCGGCCACAGCGCCAGTAGCAGGTAGCCGGCCTGGCCGTTCACGTAGCCGAGCGGCTCGTGCAAGCGGTTGTTGACGAACAGCGTATTGCCGCCCGGAAGCAGCAGGCGCACTGCGAGGTAGGCTCCGAAGGCCACCACCGCAACCGTCGCCGAGCCCAAGAGCAGCCGTCCCAGCCGGTCGTCGCGCAGCAGCAGCACGAGGATCGCGAACAGCGCCGCGTAGAGCATCCAGCGGTTGGAATCGACCAGCGCCTGATCGGCCGACTCCGACCACGCGGTGGATGCGAGCGACCAGAGCCAGAGCCCCGCGAGCCCGCCCACCGCGACCAGGGCGGCCGGGCGCGGAGCGGCGGGACGGGCAACCACCAGCCCGAGCAGCGCTGCCAGCAGGAACAAGGCGATCGGGCCCCACACCGACAGGCTGTAGAAGCCGAAGAAGGCGGGGCTCAGCCCGCACGCGGCCGTGATGAACACGATCACGCCACCCTCGACGAGGCTCGGCGAGCTGCGGCTCGGACGCCCGTCGGAGACGGCGACGCCTGGTTCGGACGCAGGCAGGGCCGGCTCTAAGAGCGGCTCGCGGGCGGGTGCCCATCTTGCAGTTTCCAGCAACACGACCGCCCCCGTGGCCGCCACGAACCAGGTGGCCCAGGCCGAGACCACGAGCCCCTCTCCAAGCTGCACTACCCCGATCGCCACCGCGCCGAACAGTGCCTGTGCGCAGCCCAGCGCCAGTGCCACCCGCCGTGGGCATCGAAGGCGGCTGGCCAAACGGTGGGTCATGTGGTCACGGCCGCCGGTCAGGAGGGCGATGCCCGCCCGCCGCCGGGAGATGAACACCAGTGCGGTGTCGACCACGGGCAGGCCGGCCAGGATCACGGCAGCGAGCAGGCGCGTCCATCCGAGGTCGCCCTGGTCGGGCAGGGCCATGATCCCCGCCGCGACCACGAACCCGATCGGCAGGCTCCCCCCGTCCCCCAGGAAGATCCGCGCTGGGCCGGCGAGGTTGTACGGCAGGAAGCCAAGGCAGGCTCCGGACATCCCGACGCAGATAATCGCCAGCGCCACGTCCCCTGCGATGAGGGCCAGCACCGCCGTTGCCATGGAGGTAACCGCCCCCACGGTGGCGGCTGCGCCATCCATGTTGTCCATCAGGTTGAACGCGTTGGCCAGCCCGACCACCCAGAGATTGGTGAGAATGAGGTCGGGGACCGCAGCGTCGAAGACCGACCAGCCGAGTCCGAACGTCCAGAGTGCGGACGCCGCGGCGAAACCGGCTGTCACGCGCACGCTCGGCGACAGGGCGATGCGGTCGTCAAGCGTGCCCAGGCACCACATCCCGAAGGCGCACACGACGATCGGCGACAGGCGCGCCAGCTCCCCTCCGGCGATCAGGCCGGCGAGCAGGAAGGCCGCCACCACCGCGGCGCCGCCGAGATAGGGCGTCGGCGTCCGGTGGCCCTTGTAGCCCACCGGCTTGTCGTGGAAGCCGGTGCGCTCGGCTACCGCTATCGCAATCGGCGTTGCCGCGAACGCAGCACCGAGGGCCAGCGCAAAGGCGAGGATCAGCCGCGCTTCATCCGGCACATCGGCCTCCGACGGCGATCAAGCGACACCGGCGGTGAAGACGTCGGTGCCGGCCTCGCGCTCGCTTCGAACCACGTCGTCGAGAATACCCGCGAGATCGCGCGTCGGGCGCCAGCCGAGAGTGCCCTCGATCTTTGCGAGGTCGGGTATGCGCCGGGGCATGTCCTCGAAGCCGGGCTCGTAGGCGTCCTCGTAGGGCACGGTGTCGATCTGCGAGTCCGACTTCGCGGCCTCGCGCACGCGGTGAGCCAGCTCGAGCACGGAGACCTCCTCCGTGGAGCCGATGTTGAAGACCTGGCCGTAGACATCATCCGTGACCATCAGGTCACATAGGGCCCTGACGACGTCCTCGACGTGGCAGAAGCAGCGCCGCTGGGTGCCGTCTCCGTAGACGGTGATCGGCCTGCCGGCAAGCGCCTGGCGCACGAAGCTCGGCACAACCATCCCGTAGCGCCCGGTCTGGCGCGGTCCGACCGTGTTGAACAGCCGCCCGACCACGACCGGGAGCTGCTTCTCGTGGTGGTAGGCGAGGGCCAGATACTCGTCGAGCGCCTTCGAACAGGCGTAAGCCCAGCGCCCTATGTGGGTCGGGCCGAGGAGCAGGTCGCCGTCCTCCCGAAAAGGCAGCGTCTCGCCCTTCCCGTAGACCTCGCTGGTGGAGGCGATGAAGACGGGCTTCTTCTTCTTGTTCGCCTGCATGAGCACGACCTCTGTGCAATGCACGTTGGTCTCGATCGTGCGCACGGGGCTCTCCACGATCAGCTCGACGCCGACCGCTGCGGCCAGGTGGTAGACGACATCAGCCTCGTCTACCAGCTCGGCAACGAGCGGCGCGCTGGCCGCGGACTCGATCGTGTAGGAGAAGCTGGCGTTGTCCTTGTGGTGGCGGATGTGCTCGATCGACCCCGTCGACAGGTCATCGAGGACGTGGACCCGATGGCCTCGTAGCAGCAGCTCATCCGCGAGGTGCGAGCCGATGAACCCAGCTCCGCCGGTGATCAAGAAGCGCACCTACCCACCCTCTCTTCCATCGTGGTCTCGAAGCAGACGACTCCGGGCCGACCCGACGCGCCCCGCTCTCCCCATGCCCTTGCGCGGTCGAAGCTGAGCATTCTACGCGAGTAAACCGTGTCGCGTCCCCGTACGTGCTAAGCCCCCCGGCGGTTGACAGGCTGTCCCAGTTTCGGTCCCGGCCCACCGGCGCGAACGTCACTCCCGCGGCTAAGATCGTGGTCCGTGGCGATTCAGGTGACCGACCGGCTGTCGGGCAGGCGGCGGATACCGCGCCTCGTTCGAGAACATCCGGTGCGCAGCATCTTCTTCGTGGCGCTGGCCGTGCGCCTGATGGTCGCCCTAGGTGTCGCGATAGCCCAGGACGGCGGCGGACTGCTGCTCGATGACCTCAGTTACTCGCGCCTGGCCGCTGAGGCCGCCAACGGGAGCAGCTCGAGTTGGGACGCCTACGAGCGCTTCCTATACGAAAGAACCGGCGCCCTGCTCTGGCCGATCACGGGCCTCTTCTGGGCTCTCGGCCCGTTGAACTTCGCGGGCCAGGCGTTCGTCGCCCTCCTGGGCGCCGCGACAGCCGCCGCCACCGTGCGGCTCGGCCTTGAGTTCCTGCCTCAAGGCTACGCCGTGCTCGCCGGCGCGATCGTGGCCCTGCTCCCCTCCCAAGTCCTCTGGTCGTCGCTCATCCTCAAGGACGCGGTCGTCTGGGCGATGCTCAGCGGCCTAGCCCTCGTCGTCGCCCTGGCGCCGCGGGGCTCGAACCGGCAGCTGGCGATTGGCCTCCTAGCCGGGGGTCTCCTCCTACTCGGCCTGGCGTACTCGCGCCTTCACACGCTGGAAATCGCACTCGTCGGGCTCGTACTCGCTTCACTCGTCGCACCCAAGCGGCACCGCATCGCTCAGGTGGCCGCGACGGCAACGATCGCGCTCCTCCTGCCCCTCGCATTCGGGATGGGGCCTGGCGGCGCAACCTTCGTCGCCAACTCCGGCTCCCTCGACCAGCGCAGGGAGAACAATGCCGTCGGCGCCGCGAGCGCGGTCGTCGATGCTCCGCCCGCCGGCACCCCAACCGCTCCGGCGCAGACTGCTCCGCCACCGGCAGCGACACCGCGGGCTCCGTCCACGAAGGCGCCTAATGCGAAGGCTCCGACGACCAAGGTGCCCGAAGCGCCACCCCCCACTCCAGCACCGGCAGCGCCGACTCCCGAGCTGGAGGACGCCGGCGGGGCCGCGTCCGTCTCCTACCTTCCGACGGGCCTCACGGTCATCGTCCTGCGTCCGTTCCCCTGGGAGGCGGCCACCGAGCCAGGTTTCTCACTCAAGCTCGCTGGTCTCGAGTCGCTGCTGTGGTATCCGATGCTCGTCTTCGCGGCAATCGGGCTAGTTGCTGTCCGCCGCCACCTCCGAGTCCTCGCATTCCCGCTGCTCGTGCTCGGGGCGACGGCGCTCATGTACGCGCTCACCGAGGGCAATCTCGGGACGGCGTACCGGCATCGGGGGGAGTTCGTCTGGGTTGTCGCCCTCGTTGCGTCGCTGGGGCTCTCACGCGTCGCCGCCTGGTCCGCCCGCCGAAGAGGCCACCCGACTGGCAAGGTAGCCGCCCCGACGCCGCAAAGCGCATGAGCCTGCTGACGAGGCTGCGAGCCTTCAAGTGGCCCACGATCGCGTACGAGGTCCAGAGAAACCTCGTGTCGCGGGCGCGCGAGCGGCGCGGCGAGCTGAGGGCGACCACGGCCTTGGGCGCGACCCTCGACAAACCGGCGAAACGGGTCGCCTACTCGCGCAACGCGTTCGAGGGCTTCCTCGAGCACGGCCGTCTCGACCCGGACGCGCACACGGGCCTGCGCGTGCTCGAGCTGGGGCCCGGCGAGGACCTGTGCGTCGCGCTGCGGTTCCTCGCGGCCGGGGCGGCGAGGGTCAGCTGCATCGACAGGTTCAGCTTCCAAATCGACCCCGCTTGGGAACGTGACGTGTACCGGCTGCTGCTGGGAGACGTCGGCAAGGATGGGCGCGACCGGCTGGCGGACATCGTCTCCCCCGACGGCGAGCTGCGCGCCGATGGCGAGCGGCTCGAGGTGGTGCGCGGCGCGGGCATCGAGGACGGCGCGGAGCGGCTGCGCGACAGGTCCTTCGACCTGATCGTGTCGGTCGCGGTGCTCGAGCACGTGTACGACCTCGCGGCGGCGCTGCGCGCGATGAATGCCCTCCTTGCGCCGGGCGGGCTGATGGTGCACCAGGTGGACCTGCGCGACCACGGCATGTTCACCGGTGGCGGGCGCCACCCGCTCGAGTTCCTCACGATCGACGAGCGCCTCTACCGCCTGATGACCTCGCACACGGGCGCGCCCAACCGGGAGCGGATATGCGCTTACCGCGAGCTGCTTGCCGATCTCGGGCACGAGGTGTCGATCGAGGTGACGAACGTGGGCGGCGCCAGGGAGAACCTCGCCCCCTACCGGGAGCGCATCGCGGTGGGCGCCGAGGTCGACCGGGCGTTAGCGGCGTCGATCGAGCGCATGCGGGGGCGCCTCGCGCCGCGGTTCGCGCCGCTGCCCGTCGAGGAGCTCGCCGCCACAGGCATAGTCGTCCGGTCGTCAAAGGCGTCGACCGCCGCGTAGGGTCGCGAGCGGGTGGGATGCGAAGCCTGAGGCGGGCGGAAGCTCAAGCCTCCTCTTCGCCCTCCCCCGTTTTCAGCCTCAGCACTTTCTCCCAGGCATCGACAACCGCCTCGATCGAGTGTTCGCGATCGATGTAGCCGCGACAGGCAACTGCCATCTGACCCTGATCGCCGCGCTTGGACCACATGCTTCGGGCGAGCTCTTCAAACCGGTCATCCGAGTCACCGGCGAAGGCACCGACTCCCTCCCGCTCGATCACGCCGTCCGGGTCGTGACTCAAGGCAAGCGCGGGTACTCCGCGAGCCCAGCCCTCAAGAAACACGTTGGGCATGCCCTCCGACTCGGTCGTGCTCAGGACGGCTACGGAGCGAGCGATGAGCTCACCCAACTCCTGCCGGGGCCGCGGAGCATGCAGCTGAAGGTTCGGAAGCTCGTCGGCGGCGAGGCGCAGATTCTTCAGACGGTCCTGTTCACCGGCTCCCGTCGCGACCGGGACGATCCAGAACTTCGCCTCTGGCACAGCCCGAGCGAGCTTGACTACCGCCTCGGGGCGCTTGTATGCGGCCAGACGACCGATCCACAGAAACGCCTCCGGAAGACCTTGGCGTTGTGACTGGGCCTCGGCGAGGCTCTTGATCACGACTGGCTCCCGACCCAGGCGTCGACGGGACAGCTCGACCTGTTCCGCAGTCTGGACGACGATCTCTTCGGCGAGCAGCACTCCGAGTCGGAAGGCTTGGACGTGCAGTCGCCGTCGATCGACCTTGGCGAATTCGAACTCGAGGACGCTGGAGCTGGAGTAGATGAACCGGCGCCGACTCACGGTCGCGGTCACGCCGGCCAGGGCTGTCGCCGCGCCCGCAGACCGCTGAACGAGCACCGGCGCATCGAGTGCCGTAAGAGTGCGCGCGAGCGCAATGGCGCGGGCGGCTCGGCCGAGTGGGCCCTTTCGCTGTAGTGACGGACCCGAGGCGACGAGATCAACACCCGATACCTGCGCGGGCGTACCGAGAGGATGCGAAGCGATCGCCACTCGCCAGCCACGGCGAGCGAGCGCTGTGGCTAACAGCCAGATCTGGGTTTCGGCGCCACCGGCGCTCTGATCGCGACTCTCCGACGCCACCGGCCCGATGTAGGGCATGAGGAATACGACATCGTGTGAGTTCTTCCGGGGTCTGGTCACCTGATTCGGGACTTACCGAGACGTGGCCCTGCGCGGACCCAACACGGTCTCCCACCGATCCACCACCTTCTCGATTGCGTGCTCGCGTTCGATGTAGCGTTGGCAAGCTGCCGCCAATTGCGCTTGATCGCGCCGCTCCGACCACATCTGTCGCGCCAGCTCGACGAACCGCTGTTTGGAGCCGCCCGCGAAAGCGCCAACGCTCTCACGTTCGATCACGCCATCTGGGTCATGGCTGAACGCGAGCGCCGGGACACCGCGTGCCCATCCCTCAAGGAAGATGTTTGGCATCCCCTCGTACTCCGCCGTGTTGACCACCGCCACCGATCGAGCGACGAGCTCACCCAATGCCTCATGTGAGAGTGGACCGATCACATCCACATTTGACAGCTTGGCGGCCGCCGCCTCGACGTGCTCCCGTCTCCGGTGCTCAGCCGGGCCACTAGCCACCGCGACGATCCAGAACCGCGCCTCTGGCAGAGCGCACGCCAGCTCCAAGAACAGTTCCGGGCGCTTGTAGCGGGCCAGTCGTCCTATCCATAGGAAAGCCTCCGGCTCTTCCTGGCGCAGGGGCTTTCGCTCCGCGAGGCTCTTGATGAGCATCGGCTCCCTTCCAAAACGCTCGCGACAGAGCAGGACTTGTTCCGGGGTCTGTACGACTATCTCCGTCGACAGTCGAACGCCGAGATGAAACAGCTGAGCTGCTCGACGGTTCGATTCGAGGCGCTCGAAGGAGAAGTCGATCACGTTGGCGCTGGAGTAGACAAAACGGCGCCTTCTCAGCCGTGCGGCGAGGGCGACGTACCCCGTCGTGCTTCCGGCCGAACGTTGGACGAGCACACGCGCGTCGACCGAGGAGAGCATGCGTGTGACCTCGCTGAGGTACGCGACCCTCCGCGACATCCGACCACGGCCCCCGAAGGGCCGGTGGGAGAGCACGTGAACGCCCTGGATCCGGGGCGGCAGCGGCTCCGGCGTCGCATTGGAGACGATCCCCACCTTCCAGCCGCGGGCGGCAAGACCCCCCGCGAGCATGAGAACTTGCCGCTCTGCACCTCCCGCGCCAACCCGA
>JAUJOQ010000004.1:126381-165130 GCA_030447725.1 Thermoleophilaceae bacterium | reverse complement strand
AAAGGCGCCATCACCGCCACGACGAAGGGTCCGCGCAGAGCCGCAGGCAATGTGTTGAAGACCTGCTTGACGCGACGCCAGAGGCGGCTCTTGAGTCCTTGGTCGTTGTAGATCGATATGAACAGGCGACCCGTCGGCGCCACGAGCGAGGCCACGTTCTCCATAGCCGTTCGCATGTCCCCGGTGTGATGCAAGACGCCCCACGCATAGACGATGTCCCACTGACCGAGGGCCGCCATCTCCGCATCGTCCAGGACGTTTCCGCGCTCGATGGTCCAGTACTCCGCCCAGGGCTCGAGGCGCCGTTTGACCTCCTGGGTGCACGCCACGCTGGTGGGATCGAAGTCGATCGAGTGCACAGCGCTCGCTCCCAGTCGCACCGCGGCGAGGGAGAAGAGGCCGCTGCCCGATCCGACGTCGAGGAAGCTCTTGCCGACCAGGGATGGCGCCCCCAGCATCTCTCTCAGCGAGCGCTCCGCCTCGGCCAGCCGCTCCTCGTTCAGGACCGCCAGGAACCGCTGCCAGTTCTCGCCGAACTGGAAGCGGCCGCCAGCCCCTACCTGCTGCTCGAAGCGGTCGGTCGAGACCATGTGCTCTGCACTACCTGACTCCACAGCTCTAGGCTCCCACTCTGCAGTTGGTCCCAAGGCGGCGACAATAGCCCGAGGCCCAGCCAAAGCGACCGGCCCTCGCGGCTAGGGAACCTCCGTATGTGCGGAATATACGGTCAACGATCCGATAACAATGCGTCTTCGGGCGCGACTGACGCACGGCCCGAAGGCGCGCGCCTAGGCCATCCGGTCACGGAGTAAACGAGCTTCGGTCGCCGTGTGGCTTCGTGGCCAGGAGCATGACGTTCCCGTAGAAGGCTCCCGTCCGGTCGACGGCATCCAACAGACGGCCGACGCCGTTGACCACCAGGACAACCCCCATCCAGGCCGGCAGCAGGGCGGTGAGCAGCAGTACGCGACTCCCGCTGCGTGTGAACGTCAACTCGAGCCATGCGAGCAGCATCGCTCCAAGCGTGCTGCCTATGCCCCCCTGGGGAATGGTCTCCACGACCCTGAATCGCGGGCCAATCGCCTCGCGCGCACCCTGCAGGGAGAACCGCCAGTAGTCGTGAGGCCGCGCATGCTCGCCATAGGCGAACGGAACCGTGACCAGCAGGGTACCCCCCGGCTTCAGGACGCGGGTGGCCTCCATCAGCAGGCGGTCGCCGTCGGCAACGTGCTCGAGGACCTGAGTGCAAAGCACCACGTCGAAGTCCTCGTCGGCCACCGGCCACGGCTTGCGCGGCTCGATGACCGCGTCGACCCTGGGACCGGCCACCACGTCGATTCCGACGTAGCTGGTAGCTCCGCTCATCCATGGCTCGTAGGGCTTGTCTCCGCACCCGACGTCGAGTACGCGACCTCGGAGAGTGGGCAGCCGTTCTCGGAGGGACGTGTAGAGGGTGCTGCCCGAGAGCCACTGGAAGTGCCACGGCCGCAGATTGGGATGCGTCCCGCACAGCTCGCTGTACAGCCACCGGTAGAGGCGTGCTACAAGCGCGCCGACGGCGGAGGTAAGCCGCCTGGCCGTGCTCGAGAAAACATCGGTCTTCCGGGGACGGAGCCTCACCATCTCAACCAGTGATCGTTGCACCTCGGTGGCGCGGTCACCATTAGTGCCGCCGGGTCGCACCACCCAGGGGGCCACAATAGCCAGGGATCTGGCAGTCATACGCGCCAGCGGCCGAGTACGGGACCGCCAGGAATCCCGGTCGACGAAGATAAAGTGCGACTTCGTGTGCGGGATCGCTGGGATGGTGGACTTCTGCCGGCCTCCGGACGAGTCTCTGCTGGCTCGGATGTGCAGGGTCATCGACCACCGTGGACCGAATTCACGTGGAGCTTTCGCCGACGGGACTGCGGCGCTCGGAATCCAGCGCCTGGCGATCATCGACGTGGAGGGCGGCGATCAGCCGATCTTCAATGAAGACAGATCGGTGGCCGTGGTCCTGAACGGCGAGATCTACAATCACGAATCGCTACGGCGGGATCTCGAGAAGGCCGGCCACAGGTTCCGCACGCGCGCCGATACCGAGGTGCTGGTCCACCTCTACGAGCAGTACGGCGACCACCTCGTGGACCATCTGAGAGGGATGTTCGCCTTCGCCCTCTGGGACACCCATCGCCAGCGGCTGCTGTGTGCCCGTGACCGGGTCGGGAAGAAGCCGCTCTACTGGACGCGGCAGGGCCACCGCTTCTCCTTTGCATCGGAGGTGCAATCGCTGTTGCAGAACCCCGATCTCCAGCGGGCCGTCGAGCCACACGCGATCGACGCCTACCTGACCTTCCAGTACGTGCCTCACCCGATGACCGCCTTTCGCGGCATCCATAAGCTGCCCCCGGCGAGCACTCTCGTCGTGGACTCAGAGGGCGAGAAGATCGAGCGGTACTGGAGCCTCGACTACACACAGAAGACAGACGGGAGCTCCGCCGAGCTGGAGGAGCGCCTGCTCGAGCTGGTGCGGGAGGCCACGCGGATTCGCCTGATGAGCGAGGTCCCGCTGGGCGCATTCCTATCGGGCGGAATCGACTCGAGCGCCGTGGTGGCGGCGATGGCGGAAGCCACCACCGAGCCGGTCCAGACCTTCTCGATCGGCTTCGCGGATCCAGACTTCGACGAGCTCAAGTACGCGCGGCTGGTCGCGGAGCGCTTCGGAACAGACCACCACGAGTTCCAAGTGCAGCCACAGGCACTGGAGATCATGCCCCGGCTCGCCCGCCACTATGGGGACCCGTTCGGCGACCCCTCGGCGATTCCGAGCTTCTACCTTGCCGAGCTGACCGGCCGGCACGTGACCGTCGCCCTCAACGGCGATGGCGGCGACGAGAGCTTCGCGGGCTACGGAAGGTACGGGCGCAGTCAGCTGATCGGCCGTCTCGACTGGCTGCCACGTCAGCTCCAACGCGCCGCGCCTTTGCTCACGCCGGCCCTGGGCAATGGCGGGCACGAGGGCTCCTTCCGCGACCGTGGCCGGCGCCTGGCACACGCGATCGCGATGAGCCCTTGGGAGCGCTACTGCAGGACGCTGACCGCCTTCGATCGCGACCGTCGAAGCGCTCTGATGAGCCGTGAGTTCGAGGCGGAGGTGAGCGACGCCCCCGCCGAAGACCTGCTGGGCCGGCTCTGGCAGAGCTCTCGAGCCCAGGATCCGATCGATCGGATGCTCGATGTCGACATCAACTCCTATCTGCCGGGCGACCTCCTGCCGAAGATCGACATAGCGACGATGGCGCACTCGCTCGAGGCACGGTCGCCGTTCCTCGATCACGAGCTGATGGAGTTCGCCGCGTCGCTTCCGGGGCCGGCGAAGCTGAACGGCTCGAATGGGAAGGCCATCCTCAAGGGCGCGTTCCGCGGCATCCTGCCCGACGAAGTGCTCGATCGACCCAAGATGGGCTTCGGTGTGCCGCTGGCGGGCTGGTTTCGGAACGAGCTGCGCGACCTGCCCGCTGAACGCCTGCTGGATCCGGCTGCTTCAGACCGGGGCTACTTCGAGCCGCATGCGGTGGAACGACTCATCGCGGAGCATCAGGACGGCCATGCCGATCACTCGCTTCGGCTCTGGACGCTCCTTCAGCTGGAGACGTGGCACACCGAAGTGCTCGAAGCCCCTATCGACAGCGAAGAACGGGTCGCATGACTGGCTCCGCGGAGGCCTGACGGGTCGCAAGTGTCGCCTCAGGGCTTCGAAGCCGAGCCAGAAGAGGAGGTGGAGCGCGCAGCGGCCCTTGCGGCCCCGGGCCCTGGCCAAACGGTCGCATCGACCGCCGCCACCGCCCTGAGCGGTCAGGTGGCGGTCTACGCCCTCAGCTTCATCACCAGCATCATCGTGACCCGCGCCCTCGAGGCGACGGGTCGAGGCCAGTACTACGTCCCCATCATCGCCGCGACCGCCTGCGTGGCCGTCGTGAACATCGGCCTGGAGTCGGCGAACACCGTCTTCGCGGCGAGGCGCCGGCACACGCTGGCCCAGCTTTCGCGGAATGCCTCAATGCTCGCCTTGATCGTGGGACCGCTGGCCGTGGGCGCGATGGTCCTGCTTTTTGCCGCGCTGGAGTCGAGCGCCTTCAGATCGATCTCGATCGAGCACTACCTGATCGGCGTGGGGACGGTGCCCTTCGCACTCCACCTCTTGTGGATGGCGAACATCTTCCTACTCGCGCGCCAGTTGGCACGCTCGCAGATCGCCCTGCTGGCAGGCGCGATCGTCTACCTGACCGGCGCCGTCGTCCTTGCGCTCATGGACAAGCTGGGGATAACGGAGGCGCTCTTGCTCTACGGGGCGTCCGTTTTCGTGCCCTGGCTGCTTCACGTCCGCTGGTCGCGTTTTGCCGCCCCGGTCAGGCCATCCTTTGACCCAGACCTGGCGAAGACGGTCGTGGGCTTCGGTCTCCGGTTCCACGTCGGACTCATCTTCTCGTACCTTCTGCTTCGCTCTGACGTCTTCTTCGTGAACTCCTACCTCGGCGCAGCGGAGGTGGGCATCTACTCGCTCGCAGTCCTCTTCGCCGAGCTGGCATGGCTGCTCACCGGGCCGCTCGTCCAGGCCACCATCCCGTTTCAAGCGGAGGCGTCTCACGCGGCCTCTGCCTCTCTCGCCTTCAAGGCCGCCCGTTTTAACTTCGTGCTCAGCATCTCGGTGTCAGCGCTCTTTGCCGCGACGCTCTGGTTCGTCCTCCCTGCCCTCTACGGGGAGGAGTTCTCGGCGGCCTATGTACCCCTCCTGCTGCTCATGCCCGGCATCGCGGCCATGGCTGCCGCAAGGTCGCTCGGACTCCTTCTTGCGCGCGAGGGCCGTCCGCTGCTCTACGGAGTCATCACCTTTGCCGCATTTGCGGCCAACTGTGCTCTGAATGTCGTCCTGCTACCGAAGCTTGGACTCGCAGGGGCGAGCGTGGCCTCCTCGGTTGCCTACACCGGGCTGACCATCGCCCTGGTCCTCTGGGGGCTTCGCGTCGGTCGCCTGTCGCCCAGGGTTGCGTTGCTACCGCAGCCCGGGGACTGGGCCAGCGTAAGCAAGGCTCTCGGCGCCGCCTGCCGCCGGATTCGCCCCCGTCATCAATCCGCCTAGCCCCCGGATCGGGACACTTGGGACTCGGCCAGCGTCGCCGCCGGACGCTCCCGCGCCTCGCGAAGCGACCCGGGCCGAAGCTATCGCGATCCGGTAGTAGACGAAGCCTCCCAAGTATCGGGGGCTCTCACGACCTGGTGCTACTGTGGCCGCCTGTGAACGTGAGGAGCGTGCTTTCGGCCAATGCGCGTGGCCGGCGAGCACGTGACTTCGCCTACCTCCTTCGGCGCTGGAAGACGGCTCCCAGCGAGCGCGAGCGACGCCACGCTGGCCTCACCCTCCTCGGACTCGCCGCCGAGGTGTTGGTGCCCGGCTACATCGTGACCGAGGACCTCAAACGGTGGTTCGAGGACAACTCGTTCTTGGAGGATCTCCGCCAGCTGGGCGACGAGGACAGGCGCTCGGCGGACCGCAAGTTCCTGCTGCGGGAGCTGCTGAAGCTGGTCGCGAACCTGCCGGGTGACACGGCCGAGGCGGGGGTGTTCGAAGGCGCCTCCTCCTGGCTCATCTGCGACTTTCTCGGGGGCACCGGAAAGACCCACTATGCGATCGACTCGTTCGAGGGCCTGTCCTCGCCCACGCCGATCGACGGCTCCTACTGGCGGGCGGGAGATCTGGCCTCATCCGAGCGCATCGTGCATTCGCGGCTCGAGCCGTTCGGGGCCGTGCTCTGCAAGGGCTGGATCCCTGAGGCCTTCACGCACCTGCCCGAGACTCAATTTTGCTTCGTCCACATCGACGTCGACCTCTACCAGCCGACCCTTGACTCGATGGAGTACTTCTACCCTCGCATGGTGACGGGAGGGGTGGTCGTCTGCGACGATTTCGGCTTCACAAGCTGCCCTGGGGCCAGGCAGGCAGTAACCGAGTACATGCAAAGACGCCCGGAGCCGGTCCTTCACCACCCCACCGGCCAGGGAATCGTTGTCAAGCGGTAGCCCGCAAATCGCCGTTCGCCGTATCCCGTTGATGGCAGGCGGCAAGGATCCCCGAGGGCCCTGCAGGGTAGAAATGACTGACCGCTTGTGCCCCCATCGCCGCGCTCGAACCAGGTTGCCTGCTCATGCTGGGACCTCTCTCGCTTCAAGAAGCTCCCCATAGAGCGCGTCGATATCGGCCACCAGCCGCCCTGCGGAGAAACGGGAGGCCACGTGCTCCCTCCCGCTGCGCCCCATGCCGGCACGTTCCCCGGGACTCCTCGCGAGCCGGGCGACCGCGTCGCCGAGCCCCGCTGCGTCTCCACGGGCCGCCAGCAGCCCCGTCTCCGGCGTGACCACGTCGGCCACGCCTCCCACGTCCGTCGCTACCACCGGCCGCCCCGCTGCGGCCAGCTCGATAAGCGAGACCGGCGTCCCCTCGTTGTCCGAGGCGAGCACCCCGATGTCGGTCGCGGCTGCGATTGCTGTCATGTCCCGGCGGTAGCCGAGGAAGCTGATCGAAGGCCCGACGCCGAGCTCGTGAGCAAGCTCCTCGAGACCGGGCCGGAGCGGCCCATCTCCCACCACCGCCAGGCGCAGCGGCGCTCCGAGCGTGCGAGCGTGCGCCACCGCCCGAAGCAGGACGTCGACCCTCTTGATCGGGACCAGTCGTCCGACGAAGGTCGCGAGAACCTCGTCATCGGCGAGGGCGAGGTCGCCGCGAAGTCCGGTCCCATCCGAATCCGACAGCTCCAGGAAGGGCGCCAGGTCGAGGCCCAGCGGGACCACGCGGAAGCGGGCGCGTGGTGCGACGCGCAGCCTCAAGAGATCGTCGACGGTACCCTGGCTCACCCCGATCAGGCAATCGCTGGGACGTGCGGCAGCACGCTCGAGGCCGCGGTAGACCGCCGCCCGTGTGCGGCCGAAGTACCCCTCCAGCACATGCCCGTGGTAGGTATGGACGATCAGGGGACGCTCACCAGGCGCGAGCACGGCCGCCGCGCGCCCCACGATGCCGGCCTTGGCGGTGTGGGTGTGGATGATGTCGGGACGAAAGGCTCGGATCAGCCCGATGAGGTCCCTCAGCGAGCGCCCGTCCCGCAGCGGATCCAGCTCTGGACCGAGGCTGCGAAGGACGTATGGACGCGTGCCAAGCCGCTCGGCGACTTCCGCCAGCGAAGCCTCACCGGGTCCGAGGTGCCCCGTCGCGAGCAGGGTCTCGTAGCGGGAAGGATCGAGCAGGCCGCTCAGCAGCCCCACGTGATGCGCCGGACCGCCCATGTTCAGGCGCGCGATGATGCGAAGGATCCTTATGCGCTTCGCGTCGCCTGTGGACATGCCTCTATGGACGCCGACGGCGACGGCCCGGGCAGGCGACCCCATCATCGGCCCGAGGATGGCAGACTCGGGACCTACATGGCGACGGCTCCACGAGATCAGGACGCGCGCCGCGAGGCCGCCGGCCCAGCCTCGCTGATGGTCTTGCTGAGATGTCTCTCATGCGGAGGGCGGCTCGGAGGCGCCGCCATCGAGGCCTCCTGCGAGGAGTGTGGGAAGCGGTACCCGATAGCACGTGGAACCGTGAGGATGGTGGGCGATCGCGCCGCCGCCGAGGTGCGGGAGCGGACGGCACAGAGCTTTGCCTACGAGTGGGAGCGCTTCGGCGACCTGAGGCCCGAATGGCGTCAGAACTTCTTCGACTACCTGCGCCCGCTGTCGCCCGAGTGGCTGGAGGGCAAGCGGGTCCTCGACGTCGGCACCGGCTCCGGAAGACACGCCCGCCAGGCTGCGGAGCTCGGCGCCGACGTGGTGGCCGTTGACGTCGGCGACGCCATCGACGTCGCGCGCCGCAACCTTCCACCGGAGGTCCTCACCGTGCAGGCCGACGCCCAAGAGCTGCCGTTTGCCGCGGAATCCTTCGACCTGGTGATGGCGATCGGGGTCTTGCACCACCTCCCCGATCCAGCCGCGGCACTGCGATCGATCGCCCGCTGCGCTCGGCCCGGCGGCCTCGTCCACGTCTACCTGTACTGGCAGCCTCCCTGGCGCTGGCACCGGGCGGTCCTGAAGGCGGTCACCGGCGCGCGCCGCCTGACCGTCCGTATGCCCCACCGGCTGCTGCACGCCCTGTGCTATCCGCTGGCGGCAGGGCTCCTCCTCGTGGCGGTGATGCCCTACCGGGCGCTTCGAAAGCGCAGCCGTCTGCACCGCCTCGCGGAGGCGATGCCGCTCAAGACCTACGCCGACTATCCGTTCACGGTCCTCGTCAACGACCAGTTCGACCGCCTGTCAGCTCCCATCGAGCACCGCTACGAGGCGGCCGAAGTCGAGCGGATGCTCGTGGCCGCGGGTCTCGAGGAGATCCAGGTCGTTGCCAACCACGGCTGGATCGGACATGGCCGGCGGCCCGTCCGGGACCTGGGCCGCTGAAGGTCTTGGCACCTACTCGCGTTCTGCAGGTGCTCACCTGCGACGGCCTCGGGGGTACCGAGATGATGGTGGCCACGCTGGTCGAGCGGCTGGATCGAAGACTCGTCGAGCCGTCAGTGGTCACGCTCGAGCCACCGGGGCCGGTCGCAGACCGACTTGCAAGCACGGGCGTCAGCTTTCGTTCGCTCGGGGGATCCGGCCTACCGGTGGCGTTCGCCCGCTTGGGGCGGATTCTTCGCCGTGAGCGCTTCGAGGTAGTGAACGCCTACGGATTCAAGTCCACGGCGGTGGTGCGTCTACTCGTGCGTGCCCTCGCGCCGCGGACGCGTTTCGTGAGTGGCGTCCGCGGCCTCCACGTGGCGGAGCTCGAGGACATCGACGGAGCCAAATCCAGGGCCCTGCTCAGGCTGGAGCGGCTAGGGGCGAGCCTCGTCAACGCCTACGACGCGAACTCGCGCGGAGCGGTGGAGCTGCTGGCGAGGACGGGCATCGAACGTAAGCGTCTCCACTACATAGCAAACGGGATCGACGTCGAGAGCTGGCCTGCCGCGCGTCCGGGCGACAGCACCAGCTCTGCGCCGATCATCCTCTGTGTCGCCCGCTTCGTGCCTCGCAAACGCCATGCCGACCTGCTGGAGGCCGTTGCTCGGCTTGCCAGTTCCGGCGTCCAGTTCCGGCTTGTGATGGTGGGAGGAGGCCCGACCCTTGCACAGAGCCGCGACCTGGCAGCTGGTTTGGGACTCCACCCGCCCCGGGTCACATTCCGTGGACCGGCGAGCCCTGACGAGGTTCGCAACCTCGTGGCCGAAGCCCACATCTTCTGCCTTCCCTCGCTCTGGGAAGGAATGGCCGGAGGGGTGATGGAGGCCATGGCGAGCGGTCTCCCGGTCGTCGGCACCGACGTCAATGGGATCGCCGATCTGGTCGAGCCGGGACGGACGGGCCTGCTCGTCCCGCCGCGGGACCCGGCGCGATTGTCCCACGCGCTCGAGGAGCTGCTCGAGGCTCCGCGCAAGCGGGCCCTCTGGGGAGCCGCCGGACGCACGCGGATCCGAGAGCACTTCGGCGTCGATCAGATGATTGCCGCGAAGGAACGGCTTTTCGTCTCCCTCGCGCAGACCGGCTGACCATGTGCGGAATCTGCGGAGTCGTCGGTTCGAACACAGGTCCCCTCGACCTCGACGCATGCCGCGCCATGCGCGACGTGCTGCGTCACCGTGGCCCCGACGGCGAGGGCGAGGCAGAAATCTCGGGCACGGGGGAGGGCGTGACCCTGCGGGGGTGGCTCGGCCACCGCCGGCTGAAGATCCTCGATCTGAGCGGGGCCGCCCACCAGCCGATGGCGAACGAGTCCGGTTCGGTCCTGGTCACCTACAACGGCGAGGTCTACAACTATCGCGAGCTGCGCCGCGAGCTCCAGGCCAAGGGCGCGAGCTTCCGTTCGACAGGCGACACCGAGGTCGTCCTGCGGGCCTACGAGGAGTGGGGTGAGGCTTGCGTCGAGCACCTGGACGGGATGTTCGCCCTCGCACTCTGGGACAAGCGCACGGCCACCTTGCTGCTGGCGCGAGATCGCACCGGCAAGAAGCCCCTCTTCTACTCCACCGCCGGGGGGCGGCTCACGTTCGGATCGGAGATCAAGTCGATCACCGCCTGTCCGTGGGTGACCAGAAGCCTCGACGCCAAGCGGCTACCGGAGTACCTGACGTTCGGGTACGTCCCTCATCCCCATACGCTCTACAGCGACGTCCAGCAGCTTCCGCCCGGAACCCTGCTCACCTTCGGTCCAGGCGGCCAGTCCGGGCCGAAGACCTACTGGGACGCCCTCCCCAGACAGCAAGGGCTGCGGCCTGAGCCGCGCACCTATGAGCGCGTCCGGCAGCTGCTGCGCAGCGCCACGGCCCGCCGGATGGCATCCGACGTCCCGCTGGGCGCCCTGCTCTCGGGGGGGATGGACTCCTCGATCGTCGTGGCGCTGATGGTCGAGGCCGCCACCGAGCCGGTGCACACCTTCAGCATCGGCTTCCCGGAGGAGCCCTCGTTCGATGAGCGCGATCCCGCCCGCCAGGTGGCGGCCCATCTCGGCACTCGCCACACCGAGTTCGCGGTCGAGCTGGACGCCGTCTCCTTGATGGACCGCCTGCTGTGGCATCACGATCAGCCGTACGCGGACTCCTCCGCCATCCCCACGTTCGTGGTCTCGAGGCTGGCCCGGGAGCACGTGAAGGTCGTGTTGAACGGAGACGGCGGCGACGAGATCTTCGGCGGGTACGACCGCTTCAGAGCGGCGGCGATCTCGCGCACGTTTCCGCCCGCCCTCGCGCGCACCGGGCGCCGGGCGGCCCGTGCCCTGCCCCGCGATGCGGGCTACTACAGCTTTCAGCGGCGGGCGCAGCGGTTCCTGGAGCTGGCCGATCGGCCACTGCGCGAGCGCTACCAGTCCTGGATCGCGGTCGCACACGGCGATCTGCTCGACGATCTGCTCGCCCCGGAGATTCGCGCTCTCGTGCCCCAGGCCGGCCCGGACGAAGCAATGAGGCGGCAGTACGAGCGCGTGGCACACCTACCCGAGCTGGACCAGATCCTCTACGCGAACTTTCGCACTTATCTTCCTGATGACCTCGCCGTGAAGATGGACCGCATGTCGATGGCGAACTCGCTCGAGGCGCGATCTCCCTTCCTCGACACCGCGCTGATCGAGTACATGGCTCGGCTGCCCGCTCGCCACAAGGTTGGGCTGAGGCGGCTGAAGCCGGTCCTCCGCCAGGCCTTCTACCCACTGCTGCCCGAAACGATCTGGAACCGCAAGAAGCACGGCTTTGGGGTGCCGATGGGAAACTGGTTCCGAGGGGAGCTAGGCACCATGTTCGAGGACGAGGTCCTCGCCGCAGGGGCTCGCAGCGGAGACTTCCTCTCCGGAAGCTGTCTGCGCCGTCTCTGGGAAGAGCACCGCTCCGGAACCCACGAGCACGGCTTTCGCCTGTGGACGGTGCTCACCCTTGAGCACTGGCTGCGATCGCTCGAACGCCCGCAAGCGCTCGATCCTCCACGCGCGAGCGCCGTCGTCGGGGCCACAGACCGTGCGCTAGCCTGACGAGCTTCGTGCGAGCGCTCGTCACAGGCTGTGCAGGCTTCATCGGATCACACCTGACGGAAGCCCTCTTGACGGACGGCGACAGCGTGATCGGCGTCGACTGCTTCAACGACAACTACGCTCGGCCGGAGAAGCTGCGAAACCTGGAAGAAGCGCGGCAGTGGGACTCCTTCGACTTCGTGCCGATCGACCTCAGCAGAGGCGAGCTCCGTGATCTCGTGGAGGACTGCGACGTGGTCTTCCACCTCGCGGCTGAGCCGGGGGTGAGGGCGAGCTGGGGAAGCCGCTTCGACGCTTACCTGCGCAACAACGTCCTCGCCACCCAGCACCTCCTTGAGGCCACAACCGGACAACCAGGAAAGCGATTCGTCTACGCGTCATCGTCTTCGATCTACGGCCAGGCCGAGAGCTTTCCGACGCACGAGGACACCACACCGAGGCCGTTCTCGCCATACGGGACGACCAAGCTGGCGGCCGAGCACCTGTGTCAGGTCTACCATGGCAACTACGGCGTGGACACTGTCTCGCTGCGGTACTTCTCCGTCTACGGCCCGCGCCAGCGCCCCGACATGGCGTTCGCCATCTTCTGCCGCTCGGTGCTTCGAGGCGAACCGCTCCCCGTCTTCGGAGACGGCAGGCAGACGCGCGATTTCACCTACGTCGCTGACGTGGTCCGCGCCACACGCGCCGCGGCCTCTGCACCCGCGGCAGTGGGAAAGATCTACAACGTCGGCGGCGGATCTCAAACGAGCGTGGCGCAGGCGGTGGAGCTGTTGGAGGGACTGGTGGGGCGCCGCCTCGAGCTGGAGAAGTGCGGGATGCCGGAGGGCGACGTCCGGGACACGAGCGCCGACACGGGTCGCGCCAAGGCTGATCTTAAGTTCGAGCCCTCCATGGATTTCGAGGACGGTCTGAGGCTCGAGTTCGAGTGGATGCAGTCTGTCGAGGCTGCTCAACCCGCCGAGTGGGCCGGAACGCGCTCTTCGTAGTGCGCAAAGGTGCGCCGCAAGCCCTCGGAGAAGTTCACGTCGGGGTTGTAGCCGAGCTGGGACCGGGCCTGCGTGATGTCGGCCAGTGAATGCTTGACGTCTCCCAGCCGCTCCCCTTCGTGCTTGGGGGACAGCTCGTGGCCTGTGATTGCCCGGAGCTCCCCGACGAGGTCGTTCAGCGTTATCCGCTCGCCACAGGCGATGTTGAAGACCTCGCCGCCGACATTCTCCGCGGTCAGGGCGCGGCTCGTGCCCTCAACGACGTTCTCGACATAGGTGAAGTCGCGCGACTGCTCTCCGTCTCCGAAGATGGTGGGGGGCTGTCTGGCGAGGAAGGCCGTGATGAAGTTCGGAATCACCGCGGCATACTGGGACAGCGGGTCTTGGCGCGGGCCAAACACGTTGAAGTAGCGCAGCGAGACGGTTTCGAGGCCGTACACGTGATTGAAGCTGCGGCAATACCCCTCCCCGGCCAGCTTCGCCACGGCGTACGGCGACATGGGTTGCGGAGCTAGGCCCTCCCGCTTGGGCAGCTCACGGTTTGCCCCGTATACGGACGAGGACGAGGCGAACACCACCCGCCTGACGTCACTGTCGCGAGCTGCCAGCAGCACGTTCAGGGTGCCGATGACGTTGGCTGCGTTGCTCGTCAGAGGGTCCTGGACAGATCGCGGCACCGACGGAAGCGCGGCGAGGTGGACCACCACGTCACAGCCACGAACCGCGTTGTGGGCCCGCTCGTAGCTCTGGATGTCTCCCTCGACGAGCTCCACCTCGTCGAGCACGTGAAGGATGTTGGCGCGATGTCCGGTCGCGAAGTTGTCGAGCACCCTCACGTCGTCTCCCGCCGCCAGGCAGCGATCCACGATGTGGGAGCCGATGAAGCCGGCGCCGCCGGTGATGAGTATGCGCATCGAAGAAGTATTCCAGGGCAAGCGACCCCCGCCTGGGCCGTCGAGACCTGTTCTAGGGCCTCACGAAGCGGGAGTGATCCTCAGCCCGCGACGCAGCGCCAAGCCCAGCGCGGCGCCGGCCACCACCACGGCCAGCGCGATACCGCCGAGGATGAGGCCGGCCGAGCTTTCGCCGTCCGCCGCGGTGGCGCTGCTGAAGGACGGCTTGGACTCGTCGGCTCCGAGGCTGGCGAGGTCCCGTCCACCGGCGCCGGTCACCCTCCGGTCGCCGCTGTCTCCCGACTGCTCACCGCCGGCCCGGTTGCCGTCGTCGCGAGTGCCTTTGCCGCCGTCGGCGCCCTCCGACCCCACCGGACGGATCCCCGCGCCGAAGAGCGGCGTGGGCCCCCCGCCCCCTCCGCCCCCTCGGCCCCCTCCGCCGCTCGCATCCGGCTGGGCGTCACGGCGCGCCTGCTCGAGCGGCAGCTTGTACTCCACGCCCGCCGGACTGTTGGGATCCACCTGCACCTGCTCTTGCGCCACGGCGGCCGAGGGCGCGACGAGCGCGCAGGCGACTATGCAATGGATGGACCCCCGCCTCAACACCGTTGCGAATATAGGCAAACGCGGCGGCCGGAAGTCGCAGTCGGTCGCCCTCGTCACCGGCTCACCTGACCCGAATCCGCCGGCGGACGCGCTCCCCACGAGGAGCATCCACGGTGAGGGTGTAGGCGCCTCGGGAGAGGCGCCTGGCACGCAGCCTGAGCACCAGCCCAGCGCCTGAGACCCGTGCCCGGCCTGAACGCCGGGCGACACGTCGCCCACGCCGCTGGAGCACCGCGATGACCCGCCCGGCACTGCGTGCCTTCACGCGGACGGGGATTCCCCTCCTAAGTGCCCTGCCCCGGCGGATGGAAGGCCCGACGCGGACCGCCGGCCTGAAGGCCCGGCTGGGCGCCCGCAAAAAGGCGGCGAAGGAGGGCTTGCGCGTGCCGTCGGCCGTGAGCAGGCCGTAGTTGGTGCTCAACTTCGATTCGGGGGCGTCCAGAAGAGAGAGCCACCCCAGACCGGCAACCGACGCCAGCGAGTTCGCCGCCCTGTAAGCGCCGGTCAACCACTGCGCCTGCCCCTTCTTGCTGACGAAGACGTCGAACTCAGTGGAGCCGTGATCTGACTGGATCACGTACTCGGAGAGCCACAGCTTCGGGCGGCGGCGGGGGTAGACCCGGGCGACCTCGCGGGAGAGCAGGTCGATGTCGGAGATATCTCGAAAGCCGCCCGGGATGGGATCGTCGGAAAGGTCGGGAAACCGCGTGGAGAACGGGTTGTGCCCATACCAGTCCAGCCGCGGCGGCCGCCCGTTCGGAAGGCGCATCCAGCTCAAAAACTCCCGCGGGGGCATGTCGGCCCCTCCGCTACCCGTGAACGTCATCCCTCCGATCACGATGTTGCGCGCCGAAGCCTCCTTGAGCGCACCGTAGGAGGCGTCGAGGAGCTTTGCGTACGCCCTCGGTCCGGCGCTCGAGCCGCGCTTGTTGGGCTGAAAGGCCGCGAAACGGTTGGGCTCGCCCCAAACCATCCAGCGGCGCACGGTCGGATACCGGCGCGAGGCGGCAACGAGGAAGTCGGCGAACGCACGGGGGCGCGGACGCCAGATCGGCGACCGCCCGCCGTTCGACCACCCCGGCGCCCCGGATACCAGCAGGGCAACCTGGATCCCGGTGCGGCTGCCTTCCGCCACCGCCTGATCTATGACGGCGGGCCAGCGGTAGGCGGGGTCGTCCGGCGAACGGGGGTTGACCGGCTCGACCGGGGCCGTCTGGGCGAAGTCGAGACCGAACTGGACCGTGTCGACTCCAAGGCGGCGGTAGAGGTCGAACGCCGGGCCATGGCCGGGCACGTCCCCCGCTGGACCCCAGATCGCCTTCTCCGCGGCTTGGGCAGGCGCGGCCCATCCCAGCACCAGCGCAGCGCACAGCGCCAAGGCCGGCAATCCGGTCAGGAAGATCTTCTTGGGTGTCCTGGAGTGGCGCACGCTTGGAGCTAACACTGCACTGGTAAGACGGTTGCGGTGGTTGAAAAATAGATTCGTCGACTAGTGGCAGAGGCTACGTTCCTGTCGGCCCCACCGCCGAGCGAGGCCTCGACAAGGCGGACCTGACGGCGTCGGCAACCGTAGCGACCTGCGTTTCGTCCATGCCGATCCACAGTGGCAGCCGCACCAGCCTGCCGGCGACGTTCGTCGTCACCGATAGCGCCCCGTGGCTTCTCCCGTAGCGTAGGCCGCCGGGGGAGTCGTGCAGGGGGACGTAGTGGAAGACCGCCTGCACACCCTTGCGGGCGAGGGCATCTATCAGGCGGTCCCGTGTCGTTCGATCTTCAACCAGCACGTAGTACATGTGGGCGTTGTGCGCGACGCCCTCCAGGATAACCGGGCGGCGCAGGAGGCCATGCTCCTCCATGTCGAGAAGCGCCTCGTGGTAGGCGTCCCACAGCCGCATGCGCCGCCGCGTGAGGTCGTCGGCGGATTCGAGCTGCGCCCAGAGGAAAGCCGCGTTGAGCTCACTCATGCCGTACGAAGATCCCTGTTGGATCCACGTGTAATGAGCCGTCACGCCACTTAGGAGATCCATCCGGTTGGTCCCCTTGTCGCGCGCCACCTCGGCGACCCGCACCAAGGCCGTATCGTTCACGAGCAATGCCCCGCCCTCGCCGCAGGTGACGTTCTTCGTCTCATGGAAAGAAAGCGCACCGAGCGCGCCGAAGCTGCCGAGGGCTCGGCCGTCGAGCCTCGCCATGACCCCCTGTGCCGCGTCCTCGATCATCCAGAGACCCCAGCGGCCGGCGATCTCCTCCAACTCACGGACGCTCGCGCCCACCCCTGCGTAGTGAACGGGGACGATCGCCCGGGTGGCGGGGCCCACGGCTTCCTCGACGAGCCTCTCGTCGAGGTTCAGCGTGTCCGGACGGATGTCGACGAACACCGGCGTCGCGCCTCGCAGGACCACGGCATTCGCAGTCGAGACGAACGTGTACGACGGCATGATGACCTCGTCACCCGGTTTCAGGTCCGCGACGATCATCGCCAGCTCCAAGGCAGCAGTGGCGGAGTGGACCATGAGCGCCGCCGCCGCGCCCGTGCGCTCCTCGAGCCACTGGCTACATCGTCGTGAGAACTGACCATCGCTGGACAGGTGGGCGGCCGCTATCGCCTCGTCGATGTAGCGGTGCTCCCGCCCGGTCGCGAAGGGACGGTTGAACGGTATGCGGCCCGGCTGCTCGGAGGTCACGCCCCTTGCCGGCCTCTCAGATCTGGCTCCGTGGGGGCCGCTGACGGCCAGTTCGCGATGACGTCAGGCGTGATACCGCCGAGCGTCTGTGCCAACCGCTCGTAGAGCGCTGACAGACAGCTCCGACAGCCGTGGACCGGCACGACGACGCTCAGCTCGACACCCCGCTCCCCCACGCGCCGAGCGAGGATAGCGCTACTGTGGGTCGACTTGTCGCTGCTGCCGCTGCTGCTGCTCTTGGTCTTGGCTCTTCTCCTCCCGATGAAGAGCGACGACCTCTTCAACGGGATTCCGCTCGACTCAGGCGCGGAGGCAGTCGGGCTGCTGCTCATCGTGCCGCTCCTGCTCAGCTCGGCCCTCCGCCGTCACTGGCCCGTACCCCGCCGGGGGTGGCGGCTGTGGGGTACGTACGCGGTGGTCGTCGGAGTCATAGTCCTCAAGGGGGTTGCGCTGGGGGGCGGTGCCGACGGCGTCTACGCGGCCTGCTACCGCGCAATAGCGCCGGCGGTTGGCAGCGACTGCGAACGCTCCTTCGCGGACCCGCTGCGGGTCTCCGGCTCAACCCGGTTCGAGCCGCGCATCGATGTTCCGCCGGCGCAGTCCCTGGCCGACTCGAAGTGGGATCTCGACTGGGTAAACCGCCTTGGACTCAACGAACGGCACTTTACGCTGCCCGGCACCAGCCCCCCGCGTGTGGGCCCGCCTCGAGAGCGTCTGCCGTTCGCGGTGGAGTGGAGCGGGACGCTTTCAGAATCGGCTCCCAGGATCCTTCTCGTGCGCTACGTCGGAGAGGGCGAGATCTCTGTCGGTGGTCGCTTGCGTCGCCTCCCCCCCGCGTACGCTGGTCCCCGGGAGGTCGAGGTCCCTCGCGCCGCCGACCAGCAAGAGTTGCGAGCGGCGTTGGCCTTCGCGCCCTCCGCCGAGAGGGCCGACCCTTATGCGGCGTTCGAGCTCCTGGACGCCGAGACGCGGGAGCCCGTAGCCGCCGCCGACCGACATCCGCTCATCAGCCTGGTGATCCTGATCGGGACTCTGGGGGTTCTCGCGACGATCCTGTTGGCGTACCTCCGCGCGGTCGGCCGGGCTGGCGCTCCCCGTTTCGGGCTGGCCGTCGTGGTCGGTACGGCGGTGACGATCATCGGCGCGGCCGCGGGCCGGGTTCCGGAGGGCCGAGCGGCGGGCATCGCCGCCTGCGTCTTCGTCGTTCTCGCGGCCCAGGCGTGGTCGCCGCGCCGCCACTTGGTGCTGACGGCGTTTCTCGCGCTCGTTGCCCTGGTGCCGACCACGGCGCTCCTCGCGGAGTCGGAGGCGTCTGCGGTCATCTACCACCCATTCGGCGAGGATTGGCTGGCGTACCAGGGGCACGCTCATGAGATCCTCCGGGACGGGTCGCTCGAAGGCGGCGAGCCGGTCTTCTACTATCAACCCGCCATGCGGTACGTGCTGTTCGCGGGGCACGCGCTGTTCGGGGCGGGCGACGTGCTGCCGGTGGCGGTCGCCATGGGGCTTTTCGCTCTCGCGGTGACGCTCTGCCTCGTGCGGCTCATTCCAGGATTCGCCGCTTCGAGCGCCGCCGGGGTATCTCCCCGAGAGCGTCTTCGGCGCTCTCCGGGTCTTCTCGCCGCCCTCGCGGTCGTTGCGTTGCTCTTGGCGCTGGTGCACGTAGGGGTGGAGCGCTTTGTCGGATACGGCGCCTCCGAGGCGCCGACGTGGTTTCTCATGCCCGCGGCCGTCGCGCTCCTGTTGGGAG
This sequence comes from Thermoleophilaceae bacterium, assembly GCA_030447725.1. Classification (GTDB taxonomy): domain Bacteria; phylum Actinomycetota; class Thermoleophilia; order Solirubrobacterales; family Thermoleophilaceae; genus JAAYBF01. Next base: position 146,645 of record JAUJOQ010000004.1, on the reverse strand, counting down.
CGGGTTCGCGAGCGGCATGGGCGATTGGCTGCGCGCTCGTCGGTGGCTTGATCACGTTGCGGCTCGAGACCCTCCCGGCGGCCCTGCTGTTGTTGGTGCTCTTCTCGTCGCTCGCGGGATCTCGCAGGGAGCGTGTCGCCTGGGCAGCCGGCGCTGTGGTCCTCTCTCTGGGAGCAATCGCCCTCCACAACGTGGTCTACGGATCGGAACTCGCGCTCCTGCGAGCGGAGGTGACCGACGCCGACGGTCGGACGGTGGTGGGGGTTGGAAACGACAGCGGTGTCAGCGCGCTCGGCGACCTCTCGGCCGCGCTGACGGACTCGACCGCGCGCGCAGAGCTCGTCGCACAAGTGGAGGCGATCCTGTACCTGCCCTTCGACGCGAGCCTCACGCGGGCAAACCTGACTCAGCGCCTGCCCTTCCATGGGTTGCTGCTCGCGTGGGTCGCCGCGGTTGCGTTCGTCTCCGTGCGCTGGCGCGAGACGACGTGGGTGGCGAAGGGAGTTGCAGCACTGCCGTTGGTCGTGCTCGGCCCGTTCGTGGCGTTCGACGTCGCGACGTACTATCCCCGCCAGATCGTCCTCGGCTACGTCACGATGGGGATCGCTGTCATCTACGTGCTCGGGCGTGGTCGTCGCTCCCCGCCGGCGAACCCGGTGAAGTCGGAGGAGGAGGGGTTACCGCAGCACGTTGCGCCGGTCCCCGCGCCTGCGGCGATGCGAGGCGGCTAAGCAACAGGAGGCCCGCGCAGCAGCAGCGCCGTCCAGCCCTGCGAGGACACCCTGCGCCGCTCGGACAGCGGCCTGAAAGCCTTCGCCACCTCATCCGCCTCGTGCTCGAGCAGGCCCGACGCGATCAGCGCCAGCGGCCGGTGCTCCATCAGCTCGGCCACCCGCAGCAGCAGCGGGCGCATCAGGTTGGCCAGCACCACGTCGGCATGAGGGGCAGGCCGCTCGCGTAGGTTGACCCGCTCGACGCGATCGATCACCACCCCGTTGTCACGCGCGTTCGCCGCTGTGGCCTCCATCGCCAGCCGGTCGGCGTCCACGGCCGCGACGGGACCGAACCCCAGCCTGGCGGCGGCGATCGCGAGCACGCCGGAGCCACACCCCAGATCGCACACCGAGCCGCGGCCTCTCTCCTGCGCCAGCTCGAGCAGCAGTTCGAGGCAGAGCCGGGTCGTGGCATGGGCCCCCGTGCCGAAGGCACGGCCCGGATCGATCACGAGGTCGATCACGCCGGGGCGCACGGCAGCCCGCTCCCACGGCGGGCGCAGATAGAGCCGATCGCGGATGAGCACCGGCGCGTGGAAGCGCTTCCAGCGCTCGGCCCAGTCGTCGGACACCTCCCTCCCGCTCACGGTGACGCGCACGCCGCCCACCTCCGCCTCGCCGGCATCGAGCTCCGGCAGCTCGCCGGGGGCGCCGTAGACGGCGAACTCCACCCACCCCTCGCCGTCCACCTGCTCGACGCCCGAGGGCGCCAACTCGAGAAGCGCCGCCAGCACCTGCTCCGCGGCCGGCGCCGGCGCGCGGACCGCGAGGCGGATCAAATCGCGGGGTGACCGGGGCTCGCCGCGGCCAGTCCCTCGCCCGCCACGGCGCGCCTGAGGTCATGGTCGTACACGAAAATCGCGTCGATTCGATCTCCCAGCGCCAGCACGGTGGAAGCGTGGACTGCGTCGAGCGCTCTGAGCGGCGGGAAGAAGGCCTCGCCTGCACGCTGCCGGATGGATCGGGTCATTTCGATCAGCTCGATCTTGTTGAGCACCTCCTCGGCACCCGCCGACAAGTCGGCATTACCGAGGCGTCGGGCCGTACCGCGTGCCTCGATCGCGACAAGCTCGCTCGATACCCACGTCGAGTGGCTGCTCAACTCGGCAACCAGGGATGGTGTCTCCATCTCCAGCTTGAAGAGCTTCACCACTGCCGAGGCGTCGAGGTAGGCGGCGGTCACTCCTTGCCGCGAACCCAGCGCAGTGCGTCCGACGCGGGATACGGATCGTCGGGATCGATCTCCCCCTCGGGGGCCTTGAAAGTGCGTGGATCAGAGGTCGACGGCGTTACGTCGAAGTCCTCATAGAGCCGCCGGCGGAAATCCGTCGCCGGGTCGTCGCGGCTCATCAGCGATTCGGCTCCCCGCAGGGCCAGGGCCCGGACCTGGGCCGCGGCCGAGCGGGTCTCCTTCTCATCGAGTAGGCGCCGGGTCTCTGCCAGCGCTCGCTCCAGCTCCGGGTCGCGAGAGACGCCTAGACGTGGGTACTTCGTGGCCATTCAGCCAATGTAGCACCAAAGTGACGCACCCTCGATCCGCAGCTCGGGCGGCGCGGTGCCTGCCCGCGCTCAGCCCGACGCCGCTGCGTGGCGCACGAGCCCCGGCCGGCCCGCCAGCTCATCGTGGATCCAGCGGTACGTGTGCTCGAGTCCGTCGCGCAGCGGGGTGTCGGGCTCCCACCCCAGTCGCTCGCGGATCATGGTGTTGTCGCTGTTGCGCCCGCGTACGCCCTTGGGCGCCGACAGCTCGTAGCGGCGCTCGAGCGAGGTGCCTGCGATCTCCTCGACGATGTCCACCAGCCCGTTCACGGTGACCAGCTCGGCGCTGCCGAGGTTGATCGGCTCGTCGATGTCGCTGTCCATGATCGCCCTCGTACCCCTCAGGCAGTCGTCGATGTAGGTGAACGAGCGGGTCTGCTCGCCATCGCCCCAGATCCCGATCTCCCGCCCGCCCGAGAGCTTGGCCTCGGCCACCTTGCGGCAGATCGCGGCCGGCGCCTTCTCACGACCGCCCTCGAAGGTGCCATGGGTGCCGTACACGTTGTGGTAGCGCGCCACGCGCGTGACGAGTCCGAAGTCCTCGGTGAAATGGCGGCACATCCGCTCGCTGAAGAGCTTCTCCCAGCCATATCCGTCCTCGGGCATGGCCGGGTAGGCGTCGGACTCGGCGAGGGGGGTCACTTCGGCCGAAGTCTGCTTCAGGATCGAGTAGACGCAGGCCGAGGAGGAGAAGAAGAACCGCCGCGCGCGGTGGTGGCGCGCAGCCAGCAGCAGGTTGGTGTTGATGAGCACCGACAGCATGCAGCGTGCCTTGTTGGCCTCGATGAAGCCCATGCCGCCCATGTCAGAGGCAAGGTTGTAGACCTCCTCGGCGCCCTCGACCACCGAGTAGCAGGTGTCCTTCTCGCCCAGGTCGGCCACCAGGTTCTCGCTCTCGCCGGGCACCTGGTGCCACTCTTCGAGCGGCTTGATGTCGACGGCCACCACCCGCCGCGAGCAGCTGAGGAGGTCGCGCACCAAGTGACCGCCGATGAAGCCGCCCGCTCCCGCCACGACGACAGTTCCCTGGCTCATAGTCAGAGCACGATACCGGTGACAGCGGGTGTTAGGCGCTGCCATATTGCGACCATAGGGTTACGCTCAGCGCAGCGCCCGGCGCACCTTCGACAGCAGCGAATCGCTCACGGCCTCACTCATGTTCTCCTCGGTGACGCTGTCGCGCAACTCGGCGAGCAGCTCGCGCTGGCGCGATGTGAGGTTGCGCGGCACCACCACGTTCAGCACCACCTGCTGATCGCCGGCGCGCCCGCCGTCGATGGTGGGCATGCCGCGGCCGCGCAGCGTGACCACTGTTCCGGGCTGGGTGCCGGCCGGCACCTCGACCGTCTCCTCGCCCTCGAGCGTCGGTACGGTGACCTCGGTGCCGAGGGCTGCCGCGGGAGCCGGCACGTCGACCACCGCGACCAGGTTGCTGCCGTCGCGCAGAAAGCGCTCGTCCTCGGCCACGCGCACCACCACGTACAGGTCCCCGGGCGGGCCGCCGCGCTCGCCCGCGTGTCCGCGGCCGGTGATCCTGATGCGCTGGCGGTCGGCTATGCCCGCGGGGATGTCCACGCTCAGCTCGCGCCGCACCGCACGCAGCCCCTGGCCCCCGCACTCGCTGCACGGCGTGGTGGCTGTCTTGCCCTCGCCGCCGCAGAGGTCGCAGACCTGGGCGCGCACCATCTGCCCGAACGCGGTGCGGCTCACGGCTCGCAGCTGCCCCGCCCCGCCGCAGCGCTCACAGGTCTCGATGGGCGTGCCGGGCTCGGCCCGATTGCCGTGGCAGCGCTCGCACGGGACGACCGAGTCATAGGCCACGTCGACCGAAGCCGACCGGGCGGCCTGCTCCAGGGAGATCTCGACCTCCGCGCCGATGTCGCCGCCCTGCACCGAACCGGGGCCGCCGCCACGCGCTCCTCCGAACGGATCGCCTCCGAAGAAGGCCTCGAAGATCTCCGAGAAGGAGCCGAAGCCACGGCTGCCCTGCGCGAAGCCGCCCGAGGCGAGGCCGTCCCAGCCGTGGCGGTCATATACCGCGCGCCGCTCTGGATCGGACAGCACCTCGTAGGCCTCGGCCGCCCGCTTGAACTTCGCCTCCGCCTCCGGATCGTGGCTGTTCACGTCTGGGTGAAGCTCGCGGGCCAGCGCCCGGAAGGCCTTCTTGATGGAGCGCTCGTCCGCACCCCGCCCGACTCCCAGCAGCTCGTAGGCGTCCTGCCTCATTCGTCGTAGACCTCGGCCACGAAGCGCGACAGCTCCGCCGCGGCCTGGCGCACGGCGATGATGGCGTTGGGGTAGTCCATGCTCACCGGCCCGAGCAGGCTGACGGCGCCCAGGTTGCGACGGGCCAGCCCGTAGTTGGCGGCCACCATGCTCAGCGAGCGAAGCTCCGGAGCGTCGTTCTCGCCGCCGATGCGCAGGTACACGGAGGGCTCCGAGAGGGACGCGCGCATCACCGACAGCAGCGCCACCCGGCGCTCGAGCACGTTCAGGAGGTCGGAGAGCTGGGGCAGCTCCTGGAAGCGGTGCTCGGTGAGCAGGCGCGCCGCCCCGTCGACGAATAGCGTGTCGCCGGCCGTGTCCTCCAGGTGAGTGAAGGCCGGGACGAGGGTCTCGAGGAACGCCCGCTCGGAGGCCGAGAGGGCGCTGTCGGTGAGCTTTGACTGGACCATGCGCGCGCCCACGTCGAGGCCGCCGAGCGCCTCGTTGAGGTAGCTGGAGGCCCAGTCGATCAGGCCAGAGTCGAGCGGGTCGTCGTAGGAGATCACGCGCTTGGTGACCCCTCCGGTCGAGGTGATCACGACGACCATCGCCACCTGGGGCTGCAGGAGAAGCACCTCCACACGGTGGATCGTGGCCGACTCGATCGGCGGCGCCGACACCATCGCCAGCAGGTTGGTCACCTGCGAGAGCTGCTCGGTGGTGGCGCGCATGGCCTCGTCGACCTCGCGCCGCATGTCGGTGAGCTCGACCGGCTTGCGGATCGCGGGCAGGTCGCCCTCCTCGAGCAGCTCGTCCACGTAGAAGCGGTAGCCGGAGTCGGTCGGCACCCGGCCTGCCGAGGTGTGGGGGTGGGCCAGCAGGCCGGCCTCCTCCAGGCGCGCGAACTCGGCCCTCAGCGTGGAGGGCCCCCAGGGGACGTCGTCGCGGTCGGCGAGCCACTTCGAGCCGATCGGGCCGTCGAGCTGTTTGTGGCCCTCGACCACCTTGCGGAGGATGAAGCCTTGGCGGGGCGTGATTTCCATCGCGGTGAAGGTTAGGCGGCGCTCAGGGCAGGGACCCCTGGGGGGCCAGCCAGATGCTGTCGTAGGAGAGGTTGGTGCGCTCGCGAATGTGCTCGAATTGGGAGTCGTAGTGCAACAGCCCGAAGGAGTAGTGGTCGGCAAGCGCTGCGATCATCAGGTCCACCGGCGGTACGCGGTGTTGGGCGGACAGGGCCAGTTCAGCCTGCGCGTCGAGGGCCAGGTCTTCGACTGCCGAGTCGAAGTGAACGCGCGGCCTCGCGAGAAGCCGCTCGACAAGCACAGGGTGGTCGTGGCTTCGCCTCGCCGAGTAGCCGGCCACCGGTACTACACCGGCGGCTCGAGCACTGCCTCGGCGTTGCGGATGATCCGCTTGCCGCCCTGCTCGGCGACGGTGTCGACCACCACGCGCCCGTCTCGGGCCTCCTTCACGGTGCCGGTCACCGTGATCTCCTGCTCCGGCACGCCCATGCCGCGAAACTGCACCTCCAGCCGTCTGAGCGACCGCGGATCTCCGCCGGCCGCCGCCGTGTTGGCGCGCGCGACCTGCGCCATCGTGTACAGCCCGTGGAGGATGTTGCCCGGCAGGCCCACCTGCCTGGCGAGCTCCGGATCGACGTGGATGGGGTTGAAGTCCCCGGAAGCCCCGGCGTAGCGGTGCGGCAGGTACTTGTCGGGGGTCACCTTGAGCTCGGGGATCGAGTCACCTTCGTTCATACGCCCCTCACGATGTTGGTCCAGGTGCCGCGCGCGACCTCCCGGCCGTCTGAGTTCGTGGAGACCGACTCGAAGATGTAGAAGCCCATGCCGCCCCTCTCGGAGATGTCCTTCACCTCGGCGGTCGTCGAGATCGTGTCGCCGGAGCAGACCGGCTCTCCCCACACGAACTCCTGGCCGCCGTGCACCATCGCCATGAAGTTGATGCCAACCTCGGGATCGAGGATCGCGGGCCCCATCGCGCCGGCGCAGTAGACGACGGCGAACATGGGCGGAGCCGGCACGTCGCGAAAGCCGGCGGCCCGGGCGGCCTCGCGGTCGAAGTACACGGGGTTGTCCTCACCCACGGCGTGGGCGAACTCGCTGATCTTCTCCCGCCCCACCTCGTATTCGTGCGCGGGATAGGCCTTGCCCCTCGCTTTATCATCGACCGGCACGGCGCGGCAGTCTACCCGCCGTGGGATTCGATGCCTCGATGCGGGCACTGGCGCTGGCGGCCCAGTGGGAGTGGGCGGCGGCGGAGCTTTCGCGCGGCCCAGCCTGAGGTGAGCCCGCGGGCTTCCCGTCAGTCGAGCGCCTGTAGCTTCACGAGATCGTCGATGATCGTGAGGTCGGCGGTGTCGGCCGTCAGGAGTGCGACGTGGTGGACGTTGGCCGTGGCAGCGATCACGAGATCGATCGCCCGCCGGCGGGGGCGTCCGCCGCGCTCCGCGACGGCGGCGGCGAGTCGGCCCCACTCACGGGCGACGGGTGAGTCGACGGGGAGCGGATCGAAGGTCGCCTCGATTACGCCGAGTCGTTGCGCTCGTCGTGCTGCCCATTCGTCGGGATCGGTCGCCACCAGGGTCCCGAAGTGCAGTTCGGCAAGCCAGGGGGCGCTGATCGCGCCCTTCGCGTCACCGGGACCCTCGGCGCCGATCAGGACGGGAGGTGTCGAACAGGAGGCGGCTCACCCAAACGGGTCGGTGAGCCGTGCGGGGAGCCGCTCGAGGTCTTCGGCGAGGGTTCGTGGAGCGGGGGTTTCGAAGACGCCCTTCAGCGCCAGGGCGCTGACCCATTGCTTCTTGGCGGCCGGACCGAGCTGAGCCACCGGCCTACCGGCGACGGTGATCGTGAGGTGTTCACCGGCTTCCGCGCCGCGAAGCACTTCGGCGACATCGTTGCGCAGGTCCTTCTGCGGGACTGTCGCCATGTGAGCCACGGTAGCGGCTCTGCTACCAGGTTTGACCTCGCGCGCCTGCGCCGGTCAGGCGACGTCGCGCAATCCCTGCGCCTCTGCGAGCGACGCGAGCTTTCGCATCGCGTGCTCCTCCACCTGACGGGTGCGTTCGCGGGTCAGGCTGAACATCCGCCCCACCTCGTCCAGCGTACGGGGATGCTCTCCGAAGAGCCCGTGGCGCAGCTCCAGTACGCGGCGCTCGCGATAGGAGAGGTTGTCGAGCGCCTCCGCCAGGCGGCTGCTGGTCACACTAGAAGCCGCCGCGTCGAACGGGGACTCGGCCTCGGCGTCGGGGATCAGATGACCCAGCTCGGCAGCGTCGTCCTCTCCACCGCCCACCGGCTTGTCGAGCGACACGGGGGCGCGGGAGGCGCGCAGCAGGAAGTCGGCCTCGTCCACGTCCACGTCCACGTTCGCGGCGGCCACGATCTCCTCGACCGAGGGCTCGCCCTCCCCGACGGCCTGCAGCCTGCGCTGGGCGCCGTCGAGCTTCTGGAGGGTCTGGTTGATGTGGATCGGGATCCTGATCGTGCGCGACTTGTCGGCGATGGCGCGCGAGATCGCCTGGCGGATCCACCAGGTGGCGTAGGTCGAGAACTTGAAGCCCTTGCGGTAGTCGAACTTCTCGACCGCGCGCACCAGGCCGATCGATCCCTCCTGGATCAGATCCATGAACGGCAGGCCCTGGTTGCGGTAGCGCTTGGCGATCGAGACGACCAGACGCAGGTTGGCCTGCACCATGCGCTCCTTGGCAGCGAGGTCGCCGCGCTCGACTCCCTTGGCGAGCATGACCTCTTCGGCGGCGGTGAGCAGCCGGGTCTTGGCTATCCCGTCGAGGAAGAGCTGGAGTGAGTCGAGGGTGGGATCTGGGGCGAGTTCTGTGGAAGCCACGTGCGCGAATTTAGGGGGGGGTCCTAAAGGCTTCCTAATCGCCGTCTCCGCCGATCTCGAGCACCGACAGGAACGCCTCCTGGGGGACCTCGATGCGCCCGACCTGCTTCATTCGCTTCTTGCCCTCCTTCTGCTTGGAGAGCAGCTTCTTCTTGCGCGAGATGTCGCCGCCGTAGCACTTGGCGATCACGTCCTTGCGCATCGGCTTCACCGATTCCCGGGCGATGATCTTGGCGCCGACGGCTGCCTGGATCGCCACCTCGAACTGCTGGCGGGGAATCTGCTTGCGCAGCCGCTCGGCAAGCCCGCGGCCCACGTTGTAGGCCTTGTCGCTGTGGACGACCATCGAGAGCGCGTCCACCTGGTCGCCGGCCAGCATGATGTCGAGCTTCACCAGCTGCGACGGGCGCATGCCGGTGAGCTCGTAGTCCAGCGATGCGTAGCCCTTCGTCTTCGACTTGAGCTGGTCGAAGAAGTCGAGCACGATCTCGGCCAGCGGCAGGTCGTAGCGCAGCTGCACCCGCCACTCGGAGAGAAAGCTCATGTCCACGTGGGTGCCGCGGCGCTCCTGGCAGAGCTCCATCACCGCGCCCACTCCCTCCTTGGGGCAGAGGATCGTGGCCCGGATGTAGGGCTCGCGGATCTCCTCGATGCGCACGCGCTCAGGCATGTCGGCCGGGGAGTGCACCGCCAGCTCCTCGCCGTTGGTCAGCGTCACCGCGTATTCGACCGTGGGGGTCGTGGCCAGCAGCTCGAGGTCGTACTCGCGCTCGAGGCGCTCGCGCACGATGTCCATGTGCAGCAGGCCGAGGAAACCGCAGCGAAAGCCGAAGCCCAGCGCCTGGCTGGTCTCTGGGTCATAGGAGAGGGCGGCGTCGTTGAGGGCGAGCTTCTCCAGCGCGTCGCGCAGATCCGAGAAGCGGTCGGTCTCGACCGGGAACAGGCCGCAGAACACCATCGGCTTGACCTCTCGGTAGCCGGGCAGGGGCTGCTCGGCGGCGGCGGCGCGGGTGGTGAGCGTGTCGCCGACGCGCAGCAGCGACACGTCCTTGACGCCCGTGATCAGGTAGCCGACCTCGCCGGCCCTGAGCGAGGGTGTCGGCGTCATCGCGGGCCCGAAGAAGCCGATGTCGTCTATCTCCGCCTGGGTGCCCGTCTGCATCGCCTTGATCGCGTCGCCCTTCCCGAGCTCCCCGTCGACGACGCGCACGTAGGCGATCACACCGCGGTACTGGTCGAACTCCGAGTCGAAGATCAGCGCCCGGGCGGGGGCGTCGGGGTCGCCCTCGGGAGCAGGGATCTGCTCCACGATGGCCTCGAGCACGTCGGTGACCCCCACGCCCGACTTGGCCGACATCCGGATCACGTCGTCGGCGGGCTCGCCGAGCAACTCGTGGATCTCCCCGGCCACCCGTTCCGGATCGGCGCCCGGGAGGTCGATCTTGTTCAGGGCCGGGATCAACTCGAGGCCGGCGTCGACGGCCAGGTAGGTGTTGGCCACGGTCTGGGCCTCGACGCCCTGGGCGGCGTCGACGACCAGCAGGGCACCATCGCAGGCGGCCAGCGAGCGTGACACCTCGTAGGTGAAGTCCACGTGGCCGGGCGTGTCGATCAGGTGCAGCCGGTAGGTCTCGCCATCGCGCGCCTCGTACTCCACGCGGACGGCCTGCGCCTTGATGGTGATCCCCCGCTCTCGCTCGAGATCCATCGAGTCGAGCATCTGAGGCCGGTGCTCGCGGGAGTCCACGGCGCCGGTGGCCTCGAGGATGCGATCGGCCAGCGTCGACTTGCCGTGGTCGATGTGGGCGATGATCGAGAAGTTGCGGATGTTCTGAGCGGGGAGGGCCACGAGCTCCTTAGGTTAGGCGCGCCCCTGCGCTCGCCCCACTCGCGGCCTAGGCGCGGCTGGCGCGCAGCAGCACGTCGACCTGCTCCTGCTTGCGCATGATGATGTGCTCGAGCCGGTGCTCGATGGCCTCCGAGGCGGCCTCGCGGCCGGTGGGCTCGATTGCGTCCTGGAGCTCCTGGAGCGTCTCGGCCTCCGATTCGATCAGCCACGCCACCGCCTCGCGCGGGTCTTTGACGAAACGCAGGGGAGCCACCTCGTCCGTCGGCGCGCCGCCCAGCGCGGCGATCTTCTCGACGAGGCGCCGGGCACCGTCGATCTCGGCAGCGGCGAAGGCGCCCAGTGAGCCGGCGAGGCTCTGGTACTCGAAGCCGGACATGCTGCCCGCCGCCAGCGTGTACTGAAGGGCCGAGCGGTACTGCAGGCGCAGCGCTGTGTTCAGGGCCTCAATCTGGGCCTCGACGTCCATCGTCTCCTCTGGCACGGCGGTGAGGTTAGCCGCGCCAAGAGCAGATGGCGCAAATCGTCCGGTCCATGTCATTGCGGACGGGACCACGGGGCGCCATGATCGGTCGATGGCTGCCTCCCGGCGCATTGTGCTCCTCGCCTTTCCCGGCGCCCAGACCCTGGACTTCGCGGGCCCACTCGAGGTGTTCTCAACGGCCGATCGGCTTGGCCCGGGGGGCTACACCACCGAGGTCGTGGGGCCGGCCGGCGCGCCGTTCGCCACCAGCAGCGGACTCACCGTGGCGCCCGACCGCTCGACCGGGGCATGCCGTGGCCCCATTGACACCCTGATCGTGGCGGGAGGGACCGGGGTGCACGACGCGGTGGGCGACGCCCAGCTGCTGCGCTGGTTGCGCGGGGCCGCACAACGCTCGCGCCGTGTGACCTCCGTATGCACGGGTGCCTTCCTGCTCGCGGCGGCGGGGCTGCTCGAGGGTCGCCGCGCCACCACGCACTGGGCATTCGCAGACCGCCTCGCGGAGCGCCACCCGGAGGTGAACGTCGAGCCCAACCGCATCTTCGTGCGCGACGACCCGGTATGGACCTCCGCCGGGGTGACAGCCGGCATCGACTTGGCTCTAGCGCTCGTAGAGGACGATCACGGCCGCGAGGCGGCCCTCGAGGTGGCGCGCTGGCTGGTCGTGTTCGCCACCCGGCCGGGCGGTCAGTCCCAGTTCTCGGCGGCTCTCTCTGCCCAAACCGCCGAGCGGCGTCCCCTTCGCGAGGTCCAGCAGTGGGTGCTGGCCGATCCGGCGCGCGAGTGCACGGTCGAGGCGCTGGCCGAGAGGGCGTGCATGAGCCCGCGCAACTTCTCCCGAGCTTTCCGCGCCGAGGCCGGCCTCCCCCCCGCCGCCTGGGTCGAGACGGTGCGTGTCGAGCATGCCCGGCGGCTGCTCGAGGCCGCATCGACCGCAGTCGAGGCGATCGCCGCGGAGTGCGGCTTCGGCACGGTGGAGACCATGCGCCGGGCCTTCCGGCGGCGCCTGGGCGTGAGCCCTGGCGAATACCGACAGCGCTTCCACGCCGCGTTGGATGAAGCGGCATAGACCCGAACGAGAGGACGCCATGGAGATCGCAATTCCACTGTTCGACCGCTTCACCGCCCTCGACGCGGTAGGCCCTTACCAGGTGCTCTCGGGACTGCCCGGAGCCCGGGTGCGTTTCCTGGCTGCCGAGGGGGGTCCGGTGCAGAGCGATAACCGGATGCTCACGATGGTGGCCGAGGGCCGCTGGGAGGACTCGCCGCAGCCCGAGGTGCTGGTGGTCCCCGGTGGACCCGGCACGCGCGACCTGCTGGGCGACGAGCGGCTGCTGGCCTGGGTGCGCTCGGTGCACGAGACCTCTCGCTACACGACATCGGTGTGCACCGGCTCGCTGGTGCTGGGCGCCGCCGGGATCCTCGACGGCGTGGACGCCACCACCCACTGGATGGAGATGGATCTGCTGCGCTCGCTAGGCGCGGCACCCGCCTCCGAGCGGGTGGTCGAGCGCGGCAAGGTGATCACCGCGGCGGGCGTGTCAGCGGGCATCGACATGGCACTGCGGCTGGCGGAGCTGATCGCCGGGCCGGTGGTCGCCCAGGCGCTCCAGCTTGCCATCGAGTACGACCCCCAGCCCCCGTTTGACTCGGGCTCGCCCGAGAAGGCGCCGCGCGAGGTGGTGGACCTGGTGCGGGCGTGGTGACAGGGATGGAGTCCCCCGCCACGTGAGGTCAGCGCGCGGACGGGGGCCGCCGACCGGAGGGGCCGGCCCCTCTCCTCAATCCAGGTATTCGAGCACGTTGGAGGCCACGCGCTCGTCCTCGTCGAATTCGACGTAGAGGCGGCGTCCGGCCTGCGAGAGGATCACGACGGCCCCGTGGCGCGCGCCGTCACTCCAATAGCCAAGCCGCCCGGGCGGCGGCGTCGCCCCCGGCGAGTCGAGCGCGACGAGGTCGCCGCCGAGCCGGCTCACCAGCGCCGCGGGCGCAGGTAGCGCCGGCGGGTCGGTGCGGTCGCCGAGGATGCCGGCTTGCGTGAGCACCCCGAACAGAAGCCCGGCCCGGACGCGCTCGTCGAGGTGGGCGAGCCCTCGCTCGGTGAGCGGGACGGTCGCGAGCATGCGCTGCGGTAGGCCCGTCGGACGCCACGCCGGCGGACGAGCGTGCGCGGGCGGCTGATCTCGCAGAAGTCCGCCCTCCCCGCCGGGATCAAGCGCGTCACGATCGGCCGGCGCCGGCGCCGGCGCGGTGCGGAGCCGGTCTCGGTGAAGGACTCGGTCACGTCAGGCCCAGTCGGCCCCGCGGCGGCAGGTCGGTGCAGTCGACGACGGCGTTCCCTCCGGCGATCTGCCGGTAGCTGCGAGGCGGGAGGGCGATGCGCAGGTTCCCGCGGTCCTTGGTGATGGTCGCGCCATCGCCCCGCCCGATCTGCAGCGGCGCGTTCGGTACCTCGACCGCCCCTGCCGCGGGCGCGACCAACGCCAGCATCACGGTTGCCGGGAGCAGCGGCCTGTGCCCCTTCATGTTCGGACTGTACCGGCCCGCGCGGCGATTGAACCGGCTCAGCCGCGGCTCCGAAGCAGGCTGCGGATCTGCCGCGCCTCGGGCACGCCCAAGACCCAGACGGCGCCGGCGTAGACGGCTAGCCCCGCCGCGATCGCCGCGCCCACCGACACCGCCTGGGCGGGCACGGTGCGCCCCAGCAGCTCGTCGAGCCCATACCAGGCGCCGTAGGCGACGGCTGAGAGAAGCGCCGAGGCGCCGAGCATGCGCACGCCGGCCGCCAGAGCCTGTCGCGCCTCCACCCCACCGAGCTCCCTACGCAGCAGCAACCCCTGCGCGACCGTCATCACCAGCGTGCCGGCCACGGTGCCGATCACTATCCCGGCGATCCCGAACGGCTTGTACAGCGCGAGCGCCACGAGGGCGTTGACCACCATGTTGACCGCGGCGAGCGCAGTGGTGGCCCACGGCTTCTGAAGGCTGAAGAAGGTGCGCGAGAACAGCAGGCTGACACCCTGGAAGGGCAGCGAGATCGACCACCAGACCAGGGCTGTGGCCACCAGGTCGGTGGCCTGGGCGTCGAACTCGCCGCGTTCGTAGAGCAGCCGGGTGATCGGCTCGGCAAGCACCGCCATCAGCACCGCGCTCGGTATCAGCAGGAGCAGGATCTGGCGCACTCCGTTGGCCATCGTGCGGCGCAGGTCGGCGGTCGCGCCGCGGGCGGCGAAGCGGGCCAGCGTGGGAAACAGGATCGTGGCGATGGAGATCGAGAAGATGCCCTGGGGCAGCTGATAGATGCGGAAGGCCTTGTCGATGGCGGCCGGCGCCTCCTCCTGGACGAGCGTGCCGAAGAGCGAGTTGATCAGCAAGGAGAGGTTGATCATCCCCAGCGCGATCGTGACCGGCAGCATCAGCCACAACACCCTGCGCACGTGCTCGTTGCGCCAGTCCAGGGAGAAGCTGAAGCTCCCTCCCCTCCCGCGCAGCCAGGGCAGCGGGAGCAGGAACTGGATCAGCGTGCCGGCCAGCACCCCGACCGCGTACGCGTAGATCTCGTCCTCCTCCGGAAAGACGGGGGCCAGGCCGACCAGGGCGCCGATGATCACGATGTTCCAGGCCACCGGCGCGAGCGCCGGGACGCTGAAGTGGTCGAACGAGTTGAGCATCCCGACCACCAGTCCCGACAGGGCCAGCAGGAGGACGATCGGAAACAGCAGCTGAGCCAGGGTGACGGTCAGGCCCTCCAGGCGCGGGTCGTCGTCGAACCCCGGGGCGAACAGCGACATGAGCGGATCGGCGAGCAAGATGAAGGCGGCGGTGACCGCGCCGAGCACCAGGGCGATCAGGAAGAAGAGGCTGGACGCCACGCGGAACGCCTCGCGACGCTCGCCCTTCTCCAACAGCTCCGTGAACACCGGCACGAAGGCGCCCTGTAGCGCCGCGTCAGCGAACAGCGCCCTGACGAGGTTGGGTACCTGGAAGGCGATCGTGAACGCCGACATCGCCCCCGAGACGCCGAAGTAGGCGGCCGCCACAACTTCGCGCACGAGTCCGAGCACGCGTGAGAGGCCGGTGGCCGCCGAGAAGAAGACCGTGTTGCGGGCCAGGCGCCTGCCGCGGGGACGGTCATGCGAAGGACTCGGCATCCCTGCCTCATCCTTCGTGGGATCAGGGGACACAGCCGCGCTACACTACGCCGCTGTCGCGCAGGGCCCGCGCCCGCGCGACTTTTCTACGCATATGGCCAACATCGCGTCACAAGAAAAGCGGATCCACCGGGCGGAGCGGGAGCGGCTCGAGAACCGCCGCTACACGTCCTCTGTAAGGACGTCCTTCCGGCGCCTCGAGGCGGCCGTGGAGGCCAAGGACACCGCTGTGGCCGAGGAGGCCTACAGGACCCTCTGCTCGCGCATCGACCGCGCAGCGCGCAGCGGGGCGATCCACAAGAACACCGCCGCACGCAAGAAGTCGCGCGCCATGCGGCTCCGCGCCCGGCTCTAGCCTCTCGGAGGCGAGGCGATCACCTCCGAGGGTGAAGCCGCCCCCGCCGAGTCCCCCCGTGCGCTCCGCCAGCGCTCGCTGGAGCTGCTCGGACTCTGGACCTTCGCGGTCGCGCAACCCGTTCTGTCGCTGGCCACGAGCTCGCCCGACTTCTTCACAGAGCGCAAGACACCGGCGGCGGCGATCGTCGTGTTCGCGGTTGCGATCACCCTCGTGGCTCCGGCGCTCGCCCTGCTGGCCGAAGTGCTCGCCGACAGGGCAAGCCCCGGCTGGGGACCGCGGCTGCACGACGGCGTACGGGTGGTGCTGCTCGCGGCGATCACGCTACAGCTGCTGAACGAGCTGGACCTGGAGGCAAGGCGATCCATCGGGATCGACGCCCCGGGCTGGGGCCTGATCGTCCTCGCGGGGATCGCCGCAATCGGGATCCTCGCGCTGCTGCGGCGCTACGACGGCGCGCGAATGTTCCTGCGCTTCCTCGCCGTGGCCGCGCCGGGCGCGCTGCTGGTGTTCCTCTCCTCCGCTCCGCTCAGCGTCGCGCCCGAAACCCCGGAGGCGCGAGCCGGCCGGCCCGTCCCGATCGTGATGATCGTGATGGACGAGCTGCCCACCACCTCGCTGCTGAAGACCCCCGACTCACTCGACGCCGAGCGCGTCCCGAACTTCGCCCGCCTGGCCCGCGAGGGCACCTTCTACCCGAACGCGACCACGGTGGCCGACCAGACGACGGTCGCGGTGCCCGCCATGCTGAGCGGACGCCGCGGACCGGAGGACATCGCACCACCCGACGTGGTCAACTGGCCGCAGAACCTGTTCAGCCTGCTGGGGGGGCAGTACCACCTGGACGTGAGGCAGCCGATCACCCGCCTCTGCCCGGCGCAGGCATGCCCTGACGAGGTCCCCTCGACCCCATCGGCGGTGGGCTCTCTGGCCTCCGAAGCGCCACGGCTGGCCTTCCTCGGCGTCGCCCCCAACGACCTGGCCCGCCGTTCGCCGTTGATCGGCGGGGCCGATGAGCACGACCCCGGTGGCGAGGTGACGGACTTCCTTGCGAAGGTCGGCGACGAGGACAGACCGACGCTCGACTTCCTCCACGTGCTCGCACCACACCGGCCCTGGCGGCGCCTTCCGTCGGGACGCGCCTACCGGGCCCCCGGACAGGACGACGTGCCCGAGAGCGTGCGGGAGACGCTCGACCTACCGGGCGACCGCGAGCTGGCGCTCGACCTGTGGCGAGCACACCTTCTGCAGGTGGGCTACGCCGACCGACTGCTGGGACGGGTGATCGACCACCTGCAGCGAAACGGGATGTATAACCGCGCGCTGCTCGTGGTGGCAGGGGACCACGGCGTGAGCTTTCGCCCGGGCCAGCCGCTGCGAGATGTCACGCCGGCCAACATTGCGAACATCGCTTCCGTGCCGCTTTTCATAAAGCGGCCCGGCGGCCGCGGGCGGGGCACAAACCCCTCCCCGGCCCAGACGATCGACGTCCTGCCCACGGTCTTCGACGTGATCGGAGCGCAGCCGCCATCAGGTGTGCAGGGCCGCTCCCTGCTCACCCCGCTGCGCAGAGACGGCCGCGTGCGCGTGCTCTCGACGCAGTCGGCCTACGTGGAGACCACGCTGCCCGAGTTGCGCGCCGAGCGGGCTCGGTGGCTGAGGGCCCAGAAGCGGGACGTGATCGGCTCGGACCTCTGGAAGCAGAGCTGCCGGCTCGCCGGAAGCGGCTGCTAGTGGAGAACACGGTTAGATGCGAGCGAGGCGCGGCGGAAGGGAGTGAGCGCCGCGCCTCAGCGGGCTGCGCCCACGAGGGCGAGGGTGACGGCGGTGTCCTCGCCGAGGTTGCCGCCCCCGCGCAGCTCAACCTCTAGGTCCGCGAACCGGCAGAGGGTCTGCCGGAGCGTCTCGCGGTCGGCCTTGCGGGCCAGCCCGACGGCCTTCTTCACACGCCACGGGGGCACCTTCATCGCCTTGGCCAAAT
Source organism: Thermoleophilaceae bacterium (assembly GCA_030447725.1). GTDB lineage: Bacteria > Actinomycetota > Thermoleophilia > Solirubrobacterales > Thermoleophilaceae > JAAYBF01. The sequence goes on along the minus strand of JAUJOQ010000004.1, from coordinate 129,444 downwards.
CTTTCTCTCCCACACCGGAGTCGAGCAGCTCGACCACGCGGTGCACCTCCCGGACCCGATTCACGACCGGGTAGACGAAGCGGCTCGGACGCTCGTCCTGGGCGGCCAGCTCCTCGGAGAGCGCCAGGGTGAGCTCGGTGTCTCCGGCCACCACGGCGTCGGCCAGGTCGTAGATCTTCGGAGTTGAGTCGCCCGCCGCGAGCAGCTCCACATCCTCCGCGCCCGCCGAGGTCTGTGGGTAGAGCGCGATCGCGATCTTCTCGATCTCGCGCACCAGCCGCTGCTGGCCGGCGCCGACCAGGGCGACGAGCGTGCGGGCCGCCTCAGGGTCCATCTGCAGACCGTGCTCCTTCGCGCGGGCGATCACCCACCTGGGCAGCTCCCATGGCTTGGGCGCCGCGTGCTCTCGCACCTCGCCGCCGGCGGCCTGCACCGCCTTTGCCAGGGCGGCCGGGGCCTTACCTCGGGCGATCAGCACGAGCACGGTGTCCGGCGGCATCGCGGCCAGCGTGGACACGAGTGGCTGGAGGGCCGGCGCCTTCCAGACGTTGACCTCCTCGGCGAGGATGTACCGGGTACCCGTGGCGAAGGTGAGCGCGACGACCGAGGCCACCACGTCATCCGGCGCGCAGCTCGCCGCGTGGAAGTGCTCGAGGCCTCCCGGTCCGTGCTCTGCCTCGGCGCGATGGCGCAAACGGCCGCGCCACTGATCGATCTTGGCGTCGTCGTCGCCGTGGACGAGGTAGACGGGCTTGAGGTCGGACACGCCGGACGAGTCTAGGCAGCGGCGCGGAAGGCGCGGCGGGGAACGCCGCCGCCGGTCAGCGAGCCCGGACGGCGTCGAGGATGAACTCGAGGTGGCGGCGCCAGTCGAAGGGCTCACCGGGCGGCCCGGCCGCCATCGTGCTGCAGAGCCCGCACATCAGCATGGGCACATCGTCGATCGTGAAGTCGTCGCGGACGACGCCTGCGGCCTTGGCCCGGTCGATCACGATCGCGAACGTGGCCTTCAGCTCCTGTCGCGCCTCCTCGGCGTGGCTCCAGTCGGCCTCCACGCGCATGAGCGCGTCCTGGACGGCGGCGTCGGCGGCCATCAGCTCGGCGTTGCGTCTGAGGGTGCCCGCAAAGGCCTCCCAGGGATCCTCGACGTCGAGCGCTTCGCGAGCGCCCTGCAGCAGCAGCCGGAACTTCTCGGCGAGCAGCTCGCCGATCAACGCCTCCTTGGTGGGAAAGTGGCGGTACACGGTGCCCACACCCACTCCGGCGCGGCGCGCCACGTCCTCCATCTGGGCGTGCACGCCGGCCTCGGCGAACGCGGTCTTCGCGGCGGCGAGGATGCGCTCGCGGTTGCGGCGTGCGTCGGCTCGCAGTGGGCGCTCGGCGGGCGCGGCGGAGGGCTTCATCACCCCATCGTACCTGGGCCGGGTTGACAAGCGGAGAGAGGATTCCGTATATTGGGGTCGATGCGGAATCCCGCCTCCGCTTACAGCGGGATCCGTCTCCGAGCCGCCCACGCCGATACGAAGGAGTCCAGGACCCCATGGCCGAACCGACCGAAGTCCGCTCGAAGGGGCTCGCCCTCGCGCTGCTGGCGATGACGCAGTTCGTTGTGGTGCTCGACGCCTCAATCGTCAACGTCGCCCTGCCCTCCATCGGCACCGCCCTCGACTTCTCCCAGGGCGACCTGTCCTGGGTCGTCAACGCCTACACCCTCACCTTCGGCGGCTTTCTTCTGCTGGGAGGCCGGATGGCGGACCTGCTGGGACGGCGGCGGATGTTCATCCTCGGCCTGATCCTCTTCGGCGTCGCGTCGCTGCTGGGCGGGCTTGCCCAGAGCGACGCGTGGCTGATCGCCGCCCGCGCAGCCCAGGGCCTCGGCGCCGCGCTGATCTCGCCTGCTGCCCTCTCGATCGTGACCACCACCTTCGCCGAGGGAGCCGAGCGCAACAGGGCGCTCGGCGTCTGGGGCGCGGTGGCAGGAGCAGGCGGCGCCGCGGGCGTGCTGCTCGGCGGCGTGCTCACGGAGTACCTGGGTTGGGAGTGGGTGCTGCTGGTCAACACTCCGATCACGTTCGTCGCCGCCTTCTTCGCCCCCCGGCTGCTCGTCGAGAGCCGCGACGAGCGGGAGAGCTCATTCGACATCCCCGGCGCGGTGTCGGTCACCGCCGGCCTGGCGCTACTGGTCTACGGCCTGGTGAACGCAGCGCAGGTGGGCTGGGAGTCGGCCGAGACACTCGGGATCCTCGCGGGCGCGCTCGTCCTGCTGGTGGCCTTCGTTGCGATCGAGGCGCGCACCAAGCACCCGCTGATGCCGTTCTCGATCTTCCGGCTGCGCACGCTGCGCGGCGCCAACATCGTCGGACTGCTGGTGGGCATGTCGCTGTTCTCGATGTTCTTCTTCATCTCGCTCTACCTGCAGCAGGTGCTGGGCTATGAGCCGCTCAAGGCCGGGCTGGCGTACCTGCCGCTGGCCCTACTGATCGTGGTGAGCGCCGGCGGGGCGTCGCAGCTCGTGACGCGGATCGGCTTCAAGCCAAGCCTGGTGATGGGCATGCTCTTCATCGCGGCCGGGCTGATCTGGTTCTCCCAGGTCTCCCCCGACGGCACCTATGTCGGCGACGTGCTCTTCCCCTCCATGCTTGCCGCTATCGGGCTTGGATTCGCGTTCGTGCCGGTGACGATCGCGGCGGTGACCGGCACCGAGCCGGGCGAGGCAGGGCTGGCGTCGGGCATGCTCAACACGACCCAGCAGGTGGGTGGCGCCCTCGGACTCGCGATCGCCGCGACGGTGGCCAACTCCACGACCCTCGACGCCTTCGCGGGCGGCGAGCGCAACCGGGCGGTGGCCCTCACGGAGGGCTTCCAGGACGCCTTCGTCGTATGCGCCGGCTTCGCCATCCTCGGCGCGGTGCTCGCCGCCGTGCTGATCTCGTCGAGGGACAGCCGCGAGCACGCGGAGGCCGCGCGCCGTGGCGAGGTCGAGGTGGTGCCCGTCGCCGGCTGAGGCACGGAGCCCTCCGGTTGGGAGCACTCCGGTTGGGAGCACTCCGGTTGGGAGCACTC
>JAUJOQ010000004.1:0-126281 GCA_030447725.1 Thermoleophilaceae bacterium | reverse complement strand
GGGAGCACTCAGGCGGGGAGCACTCAGGCGGGGAGCACTCAGGCGGGGAGCACTCAGGCGGGGAGCACTCAGCCTCCGCGCTCGGGATGGACGCTCATCCGGCCGCCTCTCACGGTGAGGGTCACCGTGCCGTGCTCATCGGTGCGAAAGGTCGCGACGCCCGCGTCGTCGAGAGCCGCCAGCGTCGACGGAGCCGGATGACCGTAGGTGTTCTCGCTGCCCACCTCGATGGCGGCCACCTCCGGCCGCAGGCGGTCGAGGAGCTCGGGCAGCCCGGGGTCGGCGCTGCCGTGGTGGGGCACCTTCATCGCATCCACGTTCGGCAGCGTGAGCGGCGCCAGCGACGGGCTCTCGGCATCGGCTGAGAGCAGCAGCTGGAAGCCCCCTGCGCTGACGATCGCCACCACGGCGCGGGCGTTTGGATCCTCCGGCGCAGGACCGGGCGGGCGCGGCGCGGGGGCGATGATGCGGATGGCCATGCCACCCGCCCGGAGGGTCATCGGGGCGATCGCCTCCACCCTCCGGATGCCGCGGTCGCGGGCGGCCTGCACGGTGGCGCGGAAGTCGCGGTCGGGGGTGCCGTCGCCGCCGTCGACGAGCAGGTCGACCGGGTAGCGGTCGATCACCTCGGCCAGCCCTCCCTGATGATCTCGGGAGGCATGGGTCATCACAACGGCGGACAGACGGCGCACCCCCGCCCTGCGCAGGAGCCGGGCGACCCGGCCCTCGGGCGGCCCGCCGTCGAAGAGCACCGCGCCGCCGTCGGGGTGCTGGATCAGCGTGGCGTCGCCCTGGCCGACGTCGAGGAACGACACGGTGAGCACGCCGGGCGGCACGGGCGGCGCCGTGGCCCGGGCGAAGAGCAGCGCGCATCCCGCGACGACTCCGAAGACGACCACCGCACGCCGAGCCGCCGGAAGGCGGCGCCACGCCGCCGCCATCGGCGCGCGAGCGGTGCCCGTGCGAGCCGCGAGCCGCGAAAAGCCCGCCGACGCCGCGCCCAGCGCCACGTAAGCCGCCGCCACCCCTGCGCCCGAGGGCAGCGGGAGCTCGATCTGACTGCCGGGCAGGCCGGCGAACGAGGCTGCCAGCGATGACAGTGCACGGGTGAGGAAATCGAGGGGGACGGCCAGCGCAGAGTTGGCAAGCTCGGCGGCGGCCTCCGCCGGCCGGCCGAGCACCGACAGCTGGCCGAGAGCGGCGCGGAGCATGCCCAGCCACATGATCGGCGCCACCAGCGGAAGGGCGACCACGTTGGCCGGCAGGGCGGCAAGCGACACGGCTTCGAAGTGATGGGCGAGCAGTGGCACGGTGGCCAGCGTGGCGGCCACGGTGACGGCGACACCCTCGGCAAGCAGATTCGGCAATCCGGAGAGCGACGAGCGCACCGGTGGGGCCAGCATCAGGATCCCCACCACGGCGGCGAAGGAGAGCTGCCAGCCGGGATCCGCGCAGGCGCGGGGGTTGAAAGCCAGGGTGACGACCGCGGCGAGCAGCAGTGCGTACCACCGCGAAGAGGGTCGCGAGGCGGCGAGGGCGACCAGCGACGCCGCTCCTGCCACGGCGGCGCGCTGCAACGAGGGCCCCGCGCCGGCCAGCGGGACGTATATGCCGATCAACCCAAGGATGATTGCGATCCGGGCGCCCATAGGCAGGCCCAGAGCGGCCAGCATCGGGAATCCCAGCGCTGCCAGCAACATTACGTTCTGACCGCTCACGGCGAGCACGTGCGCGAGGCCCGAGACGCGAAAGTCGTCCCTCACCGCCGGATCGATGGCCTCGTCCTGGCCCAAGACCATCCCCAGAGCGAGTGCCTCCGAGCCGGCTGTGAGACCGCCGGCGATACCACTCTCGGCACGCGTGCGCAGCGCGTCGATCGCCCCGGCGACCCCGCCCCGCCGACCCCCGGTGACCTCCATCCGCTCGGCGTCCAGCTCACCCGCCAGGCCCAGGCGGCGCAGGTATGCCGCCAGGTCGAACTCGCCCTCGGCAGCTGGCTTCGCGGTGCGGACGCTTCCCGCGAGTTCGACCTCCGCGCCGACGCCCATGCCCGGTGGAAGCCGGGCGTCGCGCGGGAAGCGTACGAGCAGCCTAGCGTCGCGCGCGTGGCCCGATGTCATCCGAGCCTCCGCGCTCGAGCCGAAGAGACCCGCCCGCGGGCCGCTCAGGAGGTGGGCTCTGCCCTCCACCCGGTCGCCAGGCTCCAGCCCCTCGCCGGCGCCGTCGATCGCGGCGACGCGCGCGTGCCCCGCCACGGATCCCGCCAGCAGCGCTGCTGCTGCGAACACGGCAGCGCGCGGAGCCGTGAGCAGCGACAGCGCCGCAGCGAGCACCCCCGCGGTCGCCAGGCGGGTGGCCGTGGGCGCCTCGGCGAGAGCGAGGCCAGTGGCCGCCGCCGCAAGGGCGACGTGGCGGGGGTGGGTGCGCACGATCGCGCGGAGCGCTTCGGCGGACGGGCGACCCGGCCGGGCGGTGACGGGCACGGGCGGAGGCGGCTGCACGCCGCGCGCCGACGGCCTCACGGGGCCGCGATCATGGCCTCACCGCCTCTTGCAGCGACGCGAAGCGCTTTTCGCCGATGCCCTCCACCTCCTGAAGCTGCCCGAGCGAGCGGAAGCCGCCGTTCTCGTCACGGAACTCGATGATCCGCTGGGCCAGCGTGGGGCCGATCCCGTCCAGCTGTTCGAGCTGCTCGATCGTCGCCGTAGTGAGGCTCACCGGCGCCGCGCCGGCCGCGCCCGGGACTCCGCTCGCCGTGCCGGGCACGGCGACCGCACCGGCTGTCCCCGGCGGACCGCGACGGGGAACGATCACCTGCTGGCCGTCCTCGAGGCGCTGTGCGAGGTTGACCGCCGCCAGCTCCGCTCGGTCGGTCGGGCCGCCGGCCAGGTGGATCGCCGCGGCCGCGCGGGAGCCCTCGGCGACCCGGAAGAGCCCCGGATGGCGCACTTCGCCGGCCACGTGGACGTAGAGGCCGCCGGCCACGTTGGCCCTCGCCCCGCGACCGGACGCTGATCCTCCGGGCCCGCCGGCCGCTGCGCCTCCGGTCGCGGCTCCGTCTATCCGAACCGGGACCGGGGGCTCACCGCCGCCCGGACCGACCATGCGCACGGCCGCGAGCACCAGCAGGACGGCTGCAACGCCCCACGCGACTAGCTGCCATTTCGAGCGCTCGGGCACACGGACGAAGCTAGGTGGGCGACGGTTGCGAGAGGGTGCGAATGGTGACGATTGAGGTCGTGACAGGTGAAGAATCGGTCACTGGGCCGAGGCGGCGGCCAATTTGAAGCGTCTGTGACACGGGGTCGCTACGTTGCGTCCCGAGGAGGGACGCTTTGTAGTGACCCCCCACTCGCCCCCCAAAAACCCGACGCGGCGGCGCCCTCAGCGCACCCGGAAGCCTTCGACCCCCTCGGGATCCTCATCCACGACCTCGACCCGATCGATGTCGGCTTGGCCCGGCCCCCCGCGACAGAGCTCGATCAGCTCATCGACGGCACCCGAGGCGCCCTCGAACACCGCCTCGACCGTTCCGTCGGGGCAGTTGCGAACCCAGCCGGCCACTTCGAGACGCCCCGCCTCGCGCCGTACCGAGTCGCGAAAGAACACGCCCTGCACGCGTCCCGAAGCACGCACCCGGACCCTTCTCATGGAGACCCGGCCCCGACGCCGTCCGCTATCACCCGGCGCGCCAACAGCCCGAACGCCTCGAGCGCAAGCTCGAGATCAGCCTCGGGCGTGTTCTCCTCCACGGCGTGGCTGACACCGCCCGAGGACGAGCTGAACGTCATCACCGACGGCATGCGCGGAGCCATCTGGGCGGCGTCGTGCAGCGCGCCGCTGGCCAGCGTCCGGTCGGAGCCGGCGACCTCGAGGCAGGCCCGCCGGCCCGCCTCCACCAGGCGCTCGTCGAATGGCGTCGGAGCGATCCGCCAAAGCGTGTGGGACTCGACGGTGCACCCCTCCCCCGCTGCGGCGCTCGACCACAGCGAGCGGGCGTCGGCGGGCATCGTGGCCAGGGCGCCCGCGTCGAGGTGACGCTGGTCGACCAGCAGCTCCGCGCGGCCCGGGACGGCGGTCACGATTCCGGGGTCGAGGTCGAGCCGGCCGGCGGTGCAGACCCCAGCGCCGCGGACGCCGATCTCCTGGAGACCTGTGACCACGAGGGCCGCCGCCACCACGGCGTCGCTGCGGCGGTCCATCGGCGTGGACCCCGCGTGCGCCGTGCGGCCCTCGAAGACGAGCGCTCGGTCTCCACTCCTGGCAGCTCGGCGAGCACGCCCATCAGGAACTCGCGGGCGGACTCCCACTCCGGCGTCCAGCACACCCGCCGCGCCCTGCCGGGTCCGCCGGTGAGATGGTCGAGCGCGCGCAGGTGGGCGATCGCCCGGCGCGGATCCACGGATCAGCGCCCCGCCCCGGCCGCCTCGCGGCGCAGCGGCTGGGCCAGGCAGTGTGGCCCGCCACCGCCCATCGTGAACGGCCACAGGTCCGGGTCGTAGACGGTGAGCCCCAGCGCCCGCAGACGCTGATTGAGGGCATCGGCCCCGGTGGTGGAAAGAACACGGTCCTGACCGAGCGACATCACGTTGGCGCCGAGCTGCATCAACTCGGCGTAGGTCACCGTGAGCAGCTCGACGCCGAGGCCCTCGAGCCACTCGACCAGTCCGGGCGGCGCAGCCTCCTTGCACACCACCGCGAGGCCCGGCGCGGCCATGCACACGATCACGTCGATGTGCACGAAGTGAGGATCGAAGGGCTGCAGGCGCACCGTCCACCCGCGCTGCTCGAGCCAACCGGCCACCTGACGCGCCGCCGGCGCCTGGGTGCGCTCCTCGCAGTGGCCGATCAGCGCGCACCGCGGCATCGGAAGCACGACGTCGCCGCCCTCGAAAGAGGCGGCGCTCACCATCTCAGCGACCGCGATCCCCGCTGCTCCGTAGAAGCGCAGCACCGGCGCGTACTCCCCCCGCCGCCACCACTGCGCCGGCTGGGTGACGATCGGCCCGTCGGGGCCCCAGATGCTCGAGTCGCGCGAGAACACCTGATTCCTGAGGGCGGGGTCGGGCTGGAGGCGGTGCACGCGGACCCCGGCGTCCTCGTAGGCGGCCACCATCTCGGCGTGCGCGGCGAGCGCGTCCTCGCGCGTGAGCTTGCGCCCGCTGGCGATGGCGGCCTTGGAAATGGCGCTCGTGGGCAGCCACTCGAAGTGCTCGGGCGGGCCCACCAGCACGTCGGCCAGCGGAGCCGTCTCGTCCTCGATGCCCCAGGGGCTCATTCGGCCACGGCCCCGATCGTGGTGAGCCTGCGGTTGCTCGCGCCGCGCAGGCTTCCGCGGTGGTCGAGGGCGGTGCGGATGTAGTCGAGCGTCTCGGTCGACAGGCGTTCGCCGGGCAACACGTTGGGGACGCGGGGCGGGTAGGTGGCGAGCGACTCGCCGGCGATACGGCCCACCGCGTCGACCGCGGCGACCACGTCGTGGCGGACGAGGAACGCCTCGCGGGGGGCCATGACGAGATCGCCCCACGGAGGCGCCGGCCCAGAGCTCTCGCGCGTACGGTCGCCGCGGTCGCCCATCGAGTCGAGCGCGTCGCGCAGGGCGGCGATCAGCCGCCGCCCCTGGGCGGGATCGCGGCCGGCGTAGACGGTGAGAGCGTCGAGGTAGGGCGCGTCGGCCTGGTCGAGGGGCACGGCGTTCGAGTCTATGACCGGGCAGCGGTTGGGCGGCTTCCCGATCAACGTCTCGCGCGCGTAGCACCTAGCCGTCGAGCAGCGCCCACACCGCTGGCGCTTTGGCCGGCTCGGTCTCGACTTGGAGGCGAATCTCGCCGTCGAGCTCGTCCACGTTCCATCGCGCGAAGGCGCAGCATTCCCTTTCCAGGGCGGCGAGCTCGGTGAGCTCGGCGAGGACCGCGTCGCCGCCTCGGAAGCGCAGTTGAGCGCCGTGCTCGGTGGCCGTTTTTGCAAGCAGCGCCTGCTCGGTCAGCCTCACCCAGCGTTCGCGCCTAGTGATCTGGTCGCCGCCCTCCAGCGTGCATGCGGCCGGCTGATCGTCGTCTACGCTCTTCATTCGTTGCCCCCTTGCGTGCCGTTCGTGTTCGATCATGGTGCGTGCTCAAGTCGGGTTGAGGTCCAGGAGATGACAGTGAGGATCGGACAGTTCGCCAAAGCGTCGGGCCGCAGCCAATCCGCTATCCGCTACTACGAGGCAGTGGGCCTCCTGGGCGAGGTGGACAGGGTCGGAGGGCGGCGTGACTTTCCGGAGAGCGCTGTAGCGACCATGCGTGTGATCGACGTCGCGAAGGCAGCTGGGTTCTCCCTGGCCGAGATCCGGGAGCTGCTCGCCGAAGGCTCCAGGGCGTCGTCGACGCTGGCTCGGCTGGCCACGACGAAGGCCGGCGAGGTCGCCGCAGACATCGCCGACCTGCAGGCTCGTCACCGCTGGCTGCGCATCGCCAGCGGCTGTGAGTGTGCCGAGCTGACCGAGTGCGGGCTCTTCCTCGACCCCGTCTGCGCCTCGCCCTAGCCGCAGGTCGGGCACGGCCACGCCCGCTCGACCTCGGGTCGCTAGCCGGCGTGCTCGATCGTCGGCTCGACGGCCACCTCGGCGTTCAGCGTGTTGGCGATGTAGCACTGGTCGTGCGCCTTGTCGGCGATCCGCCGCACGCGCTCGATGTCGGCCCCCTCGGCGACGACGATCCGCGGCCGCAGCTCGATGCGGGTGATCCTCATCGGCTCCGCGTCCTCGGGCATGACTGCCTCCGCTTGGTCCTCGTAGGACAGCACGTCGACGCGCGAGCGCGCCGCGATGGCCAGGAATGCAAGCATCTGGCACGAGCTGGCGGCGACCACCAGCAGCTGCTCGGGATTTAGCAGCCGCGGATCGCCTCTGAACGCCGCGTCGCTGCTCAGCACGAGTTCCGCCGCGGCGGGCGGCACCTCGACACGGTGCGTGCGGTCGTAGTGCTCCCAACCCTGCGCGGTCGAGCCCTGCCACTTCAGCCGCGAGCGGTACTCGTGGATGTGGGTCATCGCGGGCGGGCGCGCCGTCATGCCCACTCCTTCGTCCAGGCGTCGCTCACCGACTGTGCCGCCTCATGGTCGTTTACGACGAGAACCAGCTGCTTGTCATGGTCGCTGTAGAGCGCCTCGATGTTGACGAGTTCACCGACGCGGGACGTTAGCTGCTCGAGGGGTGCGGCCGCACCCGAAGCGTGTCGAGCGAGCAGCGTGCGCAGGGCTAGATCGGCGCGCTCAGTGCTCGCTCCACCGCTTCCTGCGGTGAGGCCGCCCGCTCGATCGCCTCGTCGGGCCCCTGGGCGGTCGCGAGCGTCCAGGTGCCCAGCCCGATCACCCTCTTGCCCGCCGCCAGCGCCAGCGCGATCTCCGAGAGGGTGCCGTAGGCGCCGCCGACTGCGATCACGACATCCGCTGTGCGGACGATGACGGCGTTGCGCGCTTCGCCGAGGCTCGTGGCCACGGCAAAGTCCACGAACTCGTTGGCGGCGCTGCGGTCGGGGCCGGGCAGAATGCCGACGGTGGTGCCGCCGGCGGACTTCGCGCCGCGGCAGGCGGCCTCCATCGCCCCGCCGAGTCCGCCGCATACGACCACCGCTCCACGCTCGGCGAGGGCACGCCCCACCGCTTCGGCGGCATCGAGCTGGGGTGGCTCGCCGCGCGAAGGGCCGACGACTGCCACGTGCGGCGGGCTCACCGTACGACGAAGTTCACGAGCTTGCCCGGCACCACGATCGCCTTCACGATCTCCTTGCCGTCCAGGCGCGCGGCCAGCTTCGCCGACCCGCGCGCGATGCGCTCCTGTTCCTCGCCGGCGGCGTCGGCGGGCATCTCGAGCCGGTCGATCAGCTTGCCGTTGAGCTGCACGATCAGCTGAACCACGTCGGCTGCGAGCAGTGCCGCGTCGGCCTGGGGCCAGGCCTCCTCCCACACTCGCCTGCCGGTGAGCCGCTCGTAGGCCTCGCTGCCCAGGTGAGGCGCGAACGGGAATACGAGCGAGGCCGCGGTGGCCACTGCGAAGCGCAGCTGGGACGCGCCCTCGGGCGTGCGCATCAGCTCGTCGCGGTCGGCGTAGACCTGGTTGACGAGCTCCATCACGGCTGAGATCGAGGTGTGCGTGGCAAAGCGCTCACCGAGGTCGCGCGTGACCTTGTCGATCGCCCAATGGGCCTTGCGCAGGACCGCCGTCGGCTCGCCCGAAGGCCCTTCGGAGGACTCGGTGGCCTCAGCCACCTCGGCGCTCACCCTGTACAGGCGCGAGAGGAAGCGGTGCACGCCCTCGACGCCCTCGTCGGACCAGTCGGCGCCGTCGATCGGGTGACCGATGAAGAGGATGTAACAGCGTGCGGTGTCCGCCCCGTAGCGCTCGACGTAGTCGCGCGGCGACACCACGTTGCCCTTGGACTTCGACATCTTGGCCCCGTCACGGGTGACCATCCCCTGCGTGAACAGGCGCGCGAAAGGCTCCTGGGCCTCGAGCAGGTCCATGTCCGCCAGCGCCTTCGTGAAGAAGCGGGCGTACATCAGGTGCAGGATCGCGTGCTCGACGCCGCCGATGTACTGGTCGACGGGCATCCACGCCTCCACGGCGTCGCGGCTCCAGGGCGCCCGGTCATTGTGCGCATCGGTGTAGCGCAAGAAGTACCAGGAGGAGTCGACGAAGGTGTCCATCGTGTCGGTCTCGCGGCGCGCTTGGCCGCCGCACTCTGGGCAGTCGGTACGGACCCAGTCCTCAGCGGCGGCGAGCGGGGAGCGGCCCTTCGGGGCATAGTCCTCTATGTCTGGCAGCTCGACGGGAAGCAGATCGTCTGGAACGCCGACCAGCCCGCACTCCTCGCAGTGCACGATCGGGATGGGGCAGCCCCAGTAGCGCTGGCGCGAGAGCAGCCAGTCGCGCAGCCGGTAGTTGACGGCAGGCCTGCCCAGGCCCTCCGATCCCAGCCATTCGACGATCCGGTCGAACGCCTCGCGGTTGTTCAAGCCGTCGAAGCGGTCGCTCGAGACCATCGGACCGTCGCCCGTGTAGGGCAGCTGCTCGCCACCCTCGATCACCCGGCGGATCTCGAGCCCGTGCGCCTGCGCGAACTCGAAGTCGCGCGTGTCATGCGCGGGCACCGCCATGATCGCGCCGGCGCCGTACTCCATCAGCACGTAGTCGGCCACGTACACCGGGATCTGCTCGCCGTTGACCGGGTTGGTCACCGTGGCGCCCAGGGCCACCCCTGTCTTCTCACGCGCCTCCGCGCCGCGATCCTCGGCCGATTCGGTGAGCGCGCGGCGCACGTACTCGGCCACCTCGGGCGAGTCGCTCAGCCTCAGCACGTCAGGGTGCTCCGGAGCCATGACGAAGAAGGTGGCGCCGAACAGCGTGTCCGGACGCGTGGTGAACACCGGGTACTCGGCGTCCAGCCGCTCGTTGCGGAACACGACCTCGGCACCCTCCGAGCGGCCGATCCAGTTCTCCTGCATGGCCACGACGTTGGAGGGCCACTCGACGCGCTGGAAGTCCTCCAGCAGGCGGTCGGCGTAATCGGTGATGCGAAAGAACCACTGCTCCAAGCTGCGCGCTTCGACCAGCGTCCCGCAGCGCTCGCAGCGGCCGTCGATCACCTGCTCGTTGGCCAGCACCGTCGCGTCCCTCGGACACCAGTTGACCGCCGCCTGCTTGCGGTAGGCCAGGCCGCGCTCGAACATCCGCAGGAACAGCCACTGGGTCCAGCGGTAGTAGGACGGCTCGCACGTAGCGAACTCGCGGGACCAGTCGATCGACACCCCCCAGCGGCGAAACTGGCGGCGGAACTCCTCGATCGAGGCCTCGGTGGACTCGCGCGGGTGGCTGCCGGTCTTGATCGCGTGGTTCTCGGCGTTCAGCCCGAAGGCGTCGTAGCCCATCGGGTGCAGGACCCGGAAGCCGTTGCGGCGACGGAAGTGAGCCACCGCATCGCCGACGGAGTAGGTCTTGAGATGGCCTATGTGGGGCTCGCCCGACGGGTAGGGCAGCATCTCGAGCACGTAGTGGCTGGGCCGCTCGTCCGGCTCGTTGCCGACCTCCCAGGTGCGCTCCTCAGCCCATACGCGCTGCCACCGGGGCTCGATCTGCTGGGGGTCGTAGCGGGCGGTCGGCATCGAGCACGGCAGGGTACCGGCGCCTGCTACGGCATCCCCGCCACTGCCGTTGGGCTAGCGCCTTCGCCGCGCTCCGACCACGACCGTGAGGGGCCGGGGTGCCGTCGCCGCGACGTGCATCGTCGCCCCGCCATCGAGCCACGAAGTGAAAGGTCGCCGTGGGCTTGACGCAAAGGCCGCCAGGGCGGCCGAGAGAGTCATGAGCGCAGCAACAACAGCGAGACCGGCAAAGCGCGAGCTCACGACACGTACCGCGTTGGAGCGGTCAGTGGTGACCTAACCGAACCAATCGACAAGTTGTGATCGCTCTTCCGCCGGGACCTCCTGCGACAATCGGCGGTCGGATGAATTCGAGCCCCACCACGCGGGCGGCTGATGTGGCCGCGCAGCAAGTCGAGCAGATCGTGGCCGCCGCCCAGGAGGCGGCGAACCAGATCCGCGGGGACGCCCGCCGCGAGCTCGAGGAGATACGCGAGCGCGGCGAGCGCCAGGTGGAGGAGGAGATGAACCGGGCACGCAAGGAGGCGATCCTGCTCACCCAGGACGCCCGGCGCGACGCCGAGGGAATTCTCTCCGACGCCGACGTGGAAGCCACCCGCTTGCGCGAACAGACCGAGCGTGCCGTGCAGGGGCGCGTCGTGACAGCCGAGAAGGCCGCCGCCGAAGTCCTGGAGGAGGCGAGAGCCCTCTCCGCCGGCCTGCAACAGCTCGGCCGCTCGCTGGAGTCGCAGGCGGACAAGATCCTCCGCGAGGTGTCCGCGGCCCACAAGCGGATGCAGGCTGATCTGCGGATCACAGGGGTCGCCGAGCGCGCCTCCGACCGGGCACCGGCCCCCCTGAGCGAGCCGCCGCCGGGCCGGTCATCAGCTCCCCCCGAGGGGCAACTTGAGCGGTCCGCCACTTCACGGCGCCGGGGGGCCAACGTGTTCGATGACCTCGAACTGCCCTCCTGGGAGCGCTAGAGCGACACCAGCCGCGTGGCCGTGGCCTTCCATACCGCGACCACCGCGACGCCGGCGCCAAGGGCCAGCTGGTCTGCGGCCGCGCGGCTGAGCTCGGCGGTCAGGGGCTGAGGGGCGAGCAGCGCCACCCGCGTGCGATTGCCGAGCGGGGTGACCGCGGCGACGGTCGCAGCCACACGGTTGCGGGCCGATCCCGCGCCGGCGGCGCCCGCCGGCTCCAGCTCGATCTCCCAGGGATGCACGCTCACGGCCACTCGCCCCTCGGCGGTGTCCGTGCTGGTCACCCGGCCTCCGCCGTCGAGCTGCACCTCCGTCAGCCCGCCGTCGCCGTGGCGGGCAACGCCGTGAAGCACCACCGCGCCGGTGAAGTCGGCCACGAAGGCCGACGCGGGAGCGCCCGCCAGATCCGCCGGCGTGCCGGCCTGGACCACCCGCCCCTCGTCGATCACAGCGACTCGGTCGGCCAGGAGGGCGGCCTCGCCGAAGTCGTGGGTCACGAGCAGGGCGGGCACCTCGGCCTCGCCCATCAGGGCCATGAGCTCGCGCGCGGCCCCGGCTCGGGTGCGGGAGTCGAGGGCCGACAGCGGCTCGTCGAGCAGCAGCGCGCGGGGACGGCGAGCCAGCGCGCGGGCGAGCGCTACGCGCTGGCGCTCGCCGCCCGACAGTGCGCCAGGACGGGAATCGGCGCGCGCTGCCATCGCGAAGCGGTCAAGCAGCGCCAAGGCCCGTTCCCGCCTCTGCGCACGCGGCACGCCGTCCATGCCGAAGGCCACGTTGCGCCACAGGCTGAGGTTTGCGAACAGGGCGTAGTCCTGGAACAGGTATCCGACCCGGCGACGCTCCGGGGCGAGGGAGACTCCGCTTGCGGTGTCAAGCCACACCTCTCCACCGCACTCGACCCTTCCCCGATCCGCACCCCTCAGTCCCGCGGCGATGCGCAGGAGGGTCGTCTTGCCGGCGCCGGACGGCCCCGCCACGGCGAGGCACTCGCCGGCCTCGACCTCCACGCGCACGTCGAGTCCGAGCGCCCCAACCGTCGTACGCACGTCAAGCGCGAGCATCGCCGAGCACCCTCACGCCGCTCGCAAGCTTGACCCCGAGCAGGATCGCCGCGCTCGCGGCCACGAGCACCGCGGACAGCGCCAGCGCGGCGGTGAAGTCGCCCGCCAGGCGCTCGTAGATCGCCAGCGGGGCGGTCTGGGTGACCCCGCCGAGGCTGCCGGCGAACACCAGCGTCGCACCGAACTCACCGAGAGCTCGCCCCCACGCCAGCGCCGCCCCGGCCAGCAACCCCGGCAGCGCGTTGGGCACCGCGATACGGGCGAAGGTGCGGGCCTCGCCCGCCCCGAGGGTGCGAGAGGCCTCCATCAGCGACGGCTCTAGGGCGCCGAACGCGGCTTGGGCCTGGCGGATGTAGAAGGGGCTGGCCACGAAGGTGAGCGCCACGACCACGCCCGTGGTCTGGAACACCAGCTCCAACCCCGCCGACGCGACAGCGTCGCCCAGCAGCCCACCCGGCCCGACTGCGGCCAGCAGCCCGATGCCGGCCACCGCCGGGGGCACCACCAGCGGCAGCTCGACAAGGGTGATGGCCAGCGACCGGCCAGGGAACGACCGGGTGGCCAGCAGCCATGCCGCCGGGGTGCCGATCACGAGGATCAGCGCGAGAGCGATCGCTGTCGTCTCCAGGCTGAGCCGCAACGCGGCGAGGGCGCCGGGATCGTCGAGGCTGGAGATCAGCTCGCCGGGCCCTGCGTCCACGAAGATGGCGACCAACGGCATCGTGAGGAAGACCATCGCCACGCCGAGAGACGCCACCAGGACGGCGGTGAACCAGCGCCCCCCGGTCATCGCGGCGACACGAAGCCCGCCCGTTGCAGTGCCGCCCGTCCCGGGCCCGACAGGAGACCGTCGATGAACGCCCGCGCGGCCTCGGGCTCCTTCGCGCCCTCGACAACCGCCGCCGCATAGGCCACCTCGGGGCGAAGCCGCTCGGGCAACTCGATCGTCCTGAGACGGCCGCCCACCCCTTCCACATCGGTGGCGTAGAGCAGTCCGGCGTCGGCGGCGCCCTGCGTGAGCTTGCCCACGACGCCCGACACGTCGGGCTCCTTCGATCGCACGTTGGCGAGGATGGCCCGCCGCCGGATGGCGGTGAGGCGGCCGAGCAGCTCCAGCGTGTACGCGCCCACGGGAACGGTCGCGGCGCCCACGGCCAAGTCGGTGCCTTCCCGGCCGAGGTCGGCCACGCCGTCGATCGCGGAGTCCGCGGGCACGGCAATCACCAGCCGGTTGTGAGCGAACTCGACCGGCTCCTCCACCAGTCCCTCCCTGAACAGCCGGCGCGGCAGCTCGGTGCTCGCCGCCGCGTAGACGTCCGGCCGCACGCCCTGACGGATCTGCGCGGCCAGCTGGTCCGATCCCGCGAAGGTGAACCGGGCCGTGGCGCCATCGAACCGAGGCCCGTAGTCCTCAAAAGCGTCCTGCAGCGACTGTGCGGCGGAGACGGTTAGGCGGGGCTCGCCACCTTCGCCGCCATCGCTGTCGGCGCATCCGCCCAGCGGCGCCGCCGGGAACGCCAGCGCCGCGAGCAGCGCCGCAACACGGATCACCTGTCGGTGCCCCTCTCGACCATCACCGAGGTGGCCTTGACGGCGGCGGTAGCCGGCACGCCGGGGGCTAGGCCGAGCTCCTCAACGGCGTCCCGGGTGACGGCGGCGGTGACGAGGTGCGGCCCCGCCTCGATCTCCACCAGGGCCATCACGCCGTCGACCTGCACGGAGCGCACCACGCCGGGGAAGCGGTTGCGCGCCGAGAGCTGATCGCCCGCCTGATGGCGCCGCGGGTGGCCGGCCAGACGCTCCACGTCCTCGGCTGCGACGCGGCGGCGGTTGGCGGCGTCGCGGCGGGTGGCCAACTTGCCGTCGCGCTCCCAGCGCCGCAGCGTATCCGGGCTCACCCCGATCGCCCGCGCCGCGTCTCCGAGGAGGAGACCCTGGTCCTTCGTGTCGTTCATTGCCTAAGCGTTGCATAGGCAGCCGCACCGTGCTCGAACTGGTGCGCGACCGGCGCTCAAGTTTCCCGACCCCCTGCCGATACCGGAGTAGACGCAGAAGTACACCTCCCTGTCACCCGAACGCCCTGGCTTCCCCTGCCGGGGCGTTCGTCTTTGAAGCGGCACACCGCGATCGGGGTTGATGGGTTGCCGTGGCGGCGGTTAGCATCGTCTCGGCTCGACGGAGGTTCAGGCGATGTCAGAGGCGTACGACTACGACGTGGCTGTGGTGGGGGCGAGCATCGGCGGCTGCACGGTGGCGACGTTGCTCGGGCGCGCGGGCGCGCGCGTCGCACTGCTGGAGCGCCGGCCCGACGCGGCGTCGTACAAGACGATGTGCACGCACTTCATCCAGCCAAGCGCGACGCCGACGATCGAGCGGCTCGGGCTCGCCGAGCGCATCGAGGCCGCGGGCGGGATCCGCAACGGGATCGAGGCGTGGACACGGTACGGCTGGATCCGTCCGCGGCTCGGAGACGACCACCGGCATCCCCGGTACGGCTATGACATCCGGCGCGAGAAGCTTGACCCGATGCTGCGCGAGGTCGCGGCCGAGGCGCCGGGGGTCGAGCTCATGCTCGGGCAGACGGTCACGGCGCTGCTCGGGTCGAATGGTCGCCCGACGGGGGTCCGAACCGTCGATCGTGAGCGGCGCTCAGACGACATCACGGCTCGGGTGATCGTCGGCGCTGACGGACGTGGCTCCGATGTGGCCCGGATGGCGGGCGTACGGGCGCGAGTGAAATCGCACGACCGCTTTGGCTACTTCGCCTACTACCGCGACCTGCCGCTGGTCTCCGGCGACCGCACGCTGTTCTGGTTCCTGGATCCGGATGTCGCGTACGCCTTCCCGCAGGATGACGGGATCACCCTGATGGCGATCTTCCTGACCAAGGACCGCATGTCGTGGTTCAAGCGTGACGTCGAGGCGAACTTCGAGGCCTACTTCCAAGGGCTGCCTCATGCCCCCGATATAGAGGCGGGGACGCGCATCTCGAAAGTGCTCGGCAAGCTCGAGATGCCGAATACCATGCGGCCGGCCGGCCGGCCGGGGCTCGCGTTCGTGGGTGACGCGGCGATGGCCGCCGACCCGCTGTGGGGGGTGGGTTGCGGGTTTGCGTTTCAGTCGGGGGAGTGGCTCGCAGAGGAGTTGGCGGGAGCACTCGGGGGCGCGGCATCCGGCGCGGGGGTCGATGCGGCGGTCGAGCGCTATCGCAAGCGCCATCGGCGTCAACTGCTCGGGCACTTCCTGGTGACTTCGGATTACGCGACTGGGCGACGCTTCACGCCGCTCGAGCGGCTGCTCTTTGCCGCGGCCGCGAAGGACGAGGTGAGCGCGGCAAGGTTCCATGCCTTCGGGTCCCGGTCGATCGGGCCGACCGACGCTGAGTTCGGGAGACTGGTCGGTCGCTCCATCCGCGTCAACGCGACGCACCAAAACGCCGCGCCAGTCGAGCGAGCTGCGGGCGTACACGCCGAGGGCGCGCCGCTCCCAAGCGGGGTCACGCACACCCGTCTGGGCGTCGACGGCTTGACGGTGCCCGCGTCGTCAGCCGGGCCGCCGGACTCTGCCGAGGCCGTCGTGTTCGTGCACGGCAATCCAGGTTCGCGGCGCGACTGGGACGATCTGCTGTCCCGCGTTGCTCCGTTCGCGCGGGCGCTCGCTCTGGACATGCCCGGTTTCGGCCACGCGGACAAGCCGGACAGCTTCTCCTACACCGTCGAGGGCTACGCAGGCTTCCTCGAGTCCGCACTCAGAGCGCTCGGGGTCGAGCGCGCCCATCTGGTGCTCCACGACTTCGGCGGCCCATGGGGGCTGCAGTGGGCGGCGCGCAACCGCGAGCGGCTGGCAAGCGCGGTGCTGATCAATACGGGAGCGCTGGTCGGATACCGCTGGCACTACCTGGCTCGGATCTGGCGCACTCCGCTGGCCGGCGAGGTCTTCCAGGCCACGACGACGCGGAGCGGGCTGCGCACAGTGCTGCGCCACGGCAACCCACGAGGACTGCCGCGGGCGTTCGTCGACCGCATGTACGACGACCTGGACGCCGGGACCCGCCGCGCCATCCTGCGCTTGTACCGGGCGACCGACGACCCCGGCGCGGTGGGGAAGAGCCACGCTGACGCGCTGCGGCCTCTCGACCGGCCTGCCCTCGTGGTGTGGGGGGCCCACGACCCGTACCTCTCGCCGACGTTGGCCGCACGTCAGCGCGAGGCGTTTCCGAGCGCCGAGATCGCGGTGCTCGAGGACAGTGGCCACTGGCCTTTCGCAGATGACCCGGAAGCCGTGGGGCGCCTGGTCGAGCCGTTCCTGCGACGCGCGGTCGACGCCGACCGGGCCCTCGCCACGGCGTGAGCGGCTCGTAGGCGCCCTCCAGCCGATTGGGCCAGGGAGCTCGCGAAGTTTCGTGGCCATCCCAGGCGGGTAACTCGATCGAACCCATGATCGGTCTCGGGATAATCCTGCTGATTCTCGCGCTGCTCTTCCCCAAGCTCGCCGCGCTGTGGTTTATCGGGATCCTCCTGCTGATAGTCGGCATCATCCTGGCGGTTCTCGGCGCGATGGGACGCGCCGTCGGGGGCCGGCGCCACTACTACTAGCCGCCGATCGACGCGCTACGGGGCTACGTCGATCCGCGTCAGCGGCGGCGGAGCCACCGGCGAGCCGACCACCGACGGCTCGAGGTACTCCTCGAGGGCGTCGACATCCACGTCGCCGCCCACGCGGTTGACACCGTCGCTGAGCACCGTGAACTTGTCGCCTCCCGCGGCCAGGAAGGAGTTGACGGTGATTCGCCACATCCTCCCGTCAGCGGCAACGGACTCTCCGCCGATGCTTAGGCTCGTGACCGGATTGGCCGCTCCGGCGCACGGCTGTCCGTGGATGGCCGTCGCCACGCTCCTGCTCCACGTGTACTTCACGCCCGCCGAGGGGAGCAACACACGCGGGGCGAAGGCGGGGTTCTGCTCGCACCACTGCTGCTTGAGCAGCTCATGCACCTGCGCCCCGGTGAGGTCCATCGTGACCAGCGAGTTCCCGAAGGGCTGGACGGTGAAGGCCTCGCCGTAGGTGACCTCCGCGGGCTGCTCGCCGCCGCTGATCTGGCCGGCCCGGAAGTCGGCGCGCACGCCTCCCGGGTTCATGAACGCAGCCACGGCCCCGTTCGGAGTCGTGGAAGCCAGCTGGGCGTCGGCAATGAGGTTGCCGGCCGCGTGCTCGCGCGAGTCGTCGGGCGTGCGGGTGATGTCTGCGGAGATGCGGCCGATCACCCGGTCTCGCAGGGGCGCCACCAGGAGGTCGTAACGCCGGATCAACTCGGTGATTTCGAATGCTGGCGGCACGTCCTGCGAAACGATGCGGTTGTTGGCCGCCACCCGGGTCACGTCCTTGCTGCGGCGGTCGAGGGTCAGGTCGATGTCAGTGACCAACCGCCCGAAAGATGAGGCGCTCGTGACCGCACGGCCGTCGATCACGCAGCTGTAGGCGGAGTGCGTGTGCCCGGTCACGAACAGGTCGACTGCCTCGTCGGTGCGGTTGACGATGTCGACTATCGGTCCTGAGATGCCGTTGCAGTCGTTGATCCCCCCCGGCGCGGACTGCACCCCGCCCTCGTGGAGCAGGACCACGATCGCCCGGACGCCATGCTTGCGCCGCAGGACCCTGGCGTAGCGGTTGGCCGTCTCCGCCTCGTCGAGGAAGCGCAATCCCGCGATCCCTTCCGGGGAGACGATGTCCGGCGTGCCCTCGAGGGTCATGCCGATGAAACCCACCTTGATGCCCTTGAACTTGCGGATCTCGTAGGCCGGGAAAAACGGCGTGCCCGTCCGCCGGTCCACCACGTTGGCGGCCAGGAAGTCGAAGTCCGCCCCCGCGAACCCGTCGCCGTCCTGGCAGCCGTCGACCGGATGGCAGCCTCCCCTCTGCATGCGCCGCAGCTCGGCGGCCCCCTCGTCGAACTCGTGGTTGCCGACTGCGTTGAGGTCGAGTCCCATCTCGTTCATGGCCTCGATCGTGGGCTCGTCGTGAAACAAGGCGGACAGCAGCGGGCTGGCGCCGATGAGATCGCCGGCGGACACGACGAGCGTGTTCCGATTCTCCGCCTCCAGGCGGCGCAGGTGGGTGGCGAGGAACTCGGCGCCTCCCGCACGCACACCCGAGATGAAGCCGGGAGTCGAACGCTCGAGATGGCCGTGAAAGTCGTTGAGGCCCAGCAGCTGCACCTCTACCGGGCGCGGCTTTGCTTCCGCAGCCGCGGGCAGGACCAGCACGAGGATCGTCAGGGCGGCGAGGGCGATGCGCTTAGGGCTCATGCCCGAGCAAGATGCCGATCGCCGCCGGAGTGCCGGTGACAATGCCGTGAAACTACGGGAATGTAACGACCCGCGGATCGCCGCCCCCGCGAGGAGCAGATCCTCGATCGCCGACGTTTCGCCACGCCATTCGGGATCGCGTGGTCTCGCTCGAGGAGCCGAGCTTTCGCGCGGGCTGGCATCTGTCTCGCTGCTGGCGGGGCCCCCGCATGGGTCAACACCGGATGGCTGCTGATCCCCCGATGCGCCCGCTCGGCTACACGCAGGAAGCCGACCGCATCCTCGCGTCGTACCTCGAGTTGGTCGCGCGGCGCGGCTTTCGCGAGTACTACAACCCGCTCACCGTAGACGGACTCGCAGCACGGCATTTCGGCTGGTCGACGCTCCTGGTCGACCTGGTGTTAGATCGCGAAGGAGGGTGAGCGCAGGACTTTTCAGCCACCGAACACAACGCGTTCCGCAGACGAAGGCCCCACGTTCACCATCCTGTCTTCACGGTGGCGTAACACCAGAAAGGACCCCCGTAGGAACGCTCCCAGGGCCACCGAGACCCTAGGCCAAGTCGCCGCAGAAAAGGAGCACCACCATGTCCGCACGCGCATCCGCCGGGCCCCGCCACGTAGCGAGGACGCTCGGGCGAACCCTCATGGGGACGCTCGCCGTCACTGCCCTCGCGGCGATCGCTCCGGCCGCGGCGGCGGCCGAGCGGCCGCATGGCAAGGGCCATCAGGGGCCTGATCGCAGCGCCCGTTCCAGCCCCCACGACAGCGTGCGCTTCGCGACCTTCAACGCCTCGCTCAACCGCAGTGCGCAAGGTCAGTTGATCCGCGACCTCGCGGTCCCGGGCAACCGCCAGGCCGATGCCGTCGCCGAGATCATCCAGCGTGCTCGCCCGGACGTCCTGCTCATCAACGAGTTCGACTACGACGCCGGAGGCGAGGCCGCGCGCCTCTTCCAGCAGAACTATCTGTCGCAGCGCCACGGCGACGCTGCCCCTATCGAGTACCGATACAGCTACGTAGCGCCATCGAACACCGGAATCCCATCCGGATTCGACCTCGACAACAACGGCGCCGTGGGCGGGCCGAACGACGCCTACGGGTTCGGCTTCTACCCTGGACAGTTCGGCATGGCCGTGTTCTCGCGCTTCCCGATAGACGAGCCTGGAATCCGGACCTTCCAGCGCTTCCGCTGGAAGGACATGCCGGGTGCGCTGCTGCCCGACGACCCCTCGACCCCCGCGCCGGCCGACTGGTACTCGCCCCAGGAGCTCGAAGTCCTTCGGCTCTCGTCGAAGAGCCACTGGGATATCCCCATCCAGGTCAGCGGCAAGGTGGTCCACTTCCTCGTGAGCCACCCCACGCCCCCGGTGTTCGACGGGCCCGAGGACCGCAACGGCAGGCGCAATCACGACGAGATCCGCTTCTGGGCCGACTACATCACACCGAACCGCTCGCGCTATCTCTACGACGATGCCGGCCGGTACGGCGGAATCTCGCCGTCGCAGCGCTTCGTGATCGCCGGCGACCAGAACGCCGACCCGTTCGACGGCGACAGCGTGCCGGGCGCCATTCAGCAGCTGCTCGAGCATCCGCGAGTGGACACGCGTCTGACACCGTGGAGTGCCGGTGCGGCGGAGCAGGCCGCGGCGCAGGGCGGAGCCAACCGCAGCCACCGGGGTGATCCCCGCTATGACACCGCCGACTTCGCAGACACCCAGCCCGGAAACCTGCGCGTTGACTACGTGCTGCCACGCAAGGGGCTGAAGCTGCTCGACGCGGGCGTCTTCTGGCCGCCCTCGAGCGACCCGCTCTTCTCGCTCGTGGGCACGTTCCCCTTCCCGAGCTCAGACCATCGGCTCACCTGGATCGACGTGCGGACGCCCGGTGGGCGGCGCTAGGGCCCCCGCCGGCCGACGACGTCGGTCATCCACCAGGCCGAAGTGGAGCTGGGGGGGCTCGAACCCCCGGCCTCCGCCATGCCATGGCGGCGCTCTTCCAGCTGAGCTACAGCCCCAGGAAAGTATCGAGTCTACCGTCGCGAACCCGAAGGAGTCGGGGCGAGATCACTCATGACACCGACCGCGCCGGTGCCTCTCCCCAGAGGTTGTCGAGGCGGTAGTACTCGCGCGCCTCGGGGGTGAACACGTGCAGCACGCAATCGAGGTAGTCGAGCAGGATCCAGCGGGCCTCACGAGCACCCTCGGCGCGCCGGGGAAGCAGTCCCTCCTGGTCCTTGAGCTCCTGGTGCACGGCGTCGTGGATTGCCTTGGCCTGGCGCTCGGTGTTGCCCGAGCACACCACGAGGAAGTCGGTGTAGGACACCACCCCCCGCAGGTCGAGCACGCGGATGTCGATCGCCTTGCGGGCCGACGCGATCTGCGCGATGCGCTCCGCCAGCGCCTCGGACTCGATCATCCGCCTCCTGCCCGGGCAGGGGCCGCGGCGCCGTACAGCCCCCCGGACTCGATCTCGTCGGCCACCCCGCCGGGCACCAGATAGCGGATCGGCCGGCCCTCGGCCACACGCGCCCGAACCAGCGACGAGGACACGTCCACGCGCGGCATCTCGAAGAACTCGACGTTCTCCTGGCCCGCCAGTCCGAGCAGGCGCCGGGTCACCGCCTCCTGCTCGATCCCCTGCCGCGAAGCCACCGCCACCCGGGCAAGCGAGAGCACGGTCTCCGGCTCGTGCCAGGACGCGAGCGTGGATGCCTGGTCGGCCCCCAGGACGAGCACCAGTTCGTCGCCGGCGCGGGCCGCGCTCAGCAGGCGCAGGGTGTCCGCCGTGTAGGAGGGCCCGCCGCGTTCGATCTCTGCTCGCGATACCGCGAAGCGGGGATCGTCCTCCACGGCGCGCTCGCACAGTCGCGCGCGCACCTCGGCGCCGGGATCCTGGTCCAGCTGACGGTGCGGGGCTTGCCCAACCGGCATGAACATCACGGAGTCGAGTGAGAGACAGGCGTGGGCCTCCTGGACACAGATGAGATGGCCCATGTGCGGGGGGCTGAAGGCGCCGCCGAATATCCCAATCCGCAGAGCGCTACTCCCGGACCTGACCGCAGCCTTGGATCACGAACTTGTAGCTCGTGAGCTCGCGCACGCCGATCGGCCCGCGGGCGTGCAGCTTCTGGGTGGAGTTGCCGATCTCGGCGCCCATCCCGAAGACGCCGCCGTCCGTGAAGCGGGTGGATGCGTTCACGTAGACGCACGCCGCATCGACCCCTTGGGTGAATGCGTCCGCGGACACCATCGAGCCGGTCACGATCGCCTCCGAGTGGCCCGAGCCGTAGCGGTTCACGTGGGTGACCGCCTCATTCACCGAGTCGACCACCTTCACCGCAAGGATCAGGGCGTGGTACTCGGTGGCCCAGTCCTCGTCGGTGGCGTCCCCGAGCGAGTCGCCGAGCGGCCCGGCGCAGTCACGGGCGCGGCCGTCGGCGCGCACCTCGACGCCCGACTCCCGCAGGGCCGCGAGGGCACGGGGAAGAAAGTCCGCAGCCACGTCCGAGTGCACCAGCAGGGTCTCCGCCGCGTTGCACACCCCGGGGCGGTGGACCTTGGCGTTGTGGGTGATGGCGACGGCATCGTCGAGGTCGGCGGTGCGGTCGACGTAGACGTGGCAATTGCCGGCGGCCGCGTACATGACCGGCACGGTGGCGTGCTCATTCAGCGCCGCCTTCAGCCCCTCACCGCCGCGGGGGATGATCAGGTCGACCACGCCGTCCTGGGTGGCCAGCTGCCGCAGTTCGTCGCGATCTCCGCCTGATACCAGCGACACGGCGTCCTCGGGCACGCCGGTGCTCGCGACCGCCGCGGCAGCCACCTGGGCCAGCACGGCGTTCGAGTGCGCCGCGGTCGAGGAGCCGCGCAACACGATGGCGTTGCCGGACTTGAGGCAGAGGGCGGAGCAGTCGATCGTCACGTTGGGCCGGGCCTCGTAGACCACGGCCACGACGCCGAGGGGCACGCGGACCCGGCGAACGTCGAGGCCGTTGTCGAGCCGCTTGCCCTCGATGGTCTCCCCGACCGGATCGGGCAGCGAAGCCACCGTGCGCACGTCGGCCGCGATGCCGAGGAGGCGGCCTTCGTCGACCTTCAGCCGGTCGAGCAGAGCCGGGCCCAAGCCCCCGGCTTGCGCGGCCTCCATGTCGCGGTGGTTGGCCTCGAGGATCTCGCCGGCGCGATCCTCCAGCGCGGCGGCCATCGCATGCAGCGCGTCGTTGCGGGTCGCGCCGTCGAGGGTCGCGAGCACCCGCGAGGCATCACGCGCGGCTAGGCAGACGTCGGAGACGGACGCTTGGGCAGTGGCCACGGGCCAAGGGTACCGCCCGCCCGTCCAGGGGCAAAGGACGCGCCGCCGGGGACTAGTCGAGTACGAAGTAGTCGCGGTGCACGGCCTCCGGGGCCGCGCGCGGCAGCAGCTCGCGCACCCGCTCGGACTTCATGCCCTGAATCCGGCGCAGCTCCTCGGAGGAGTAGTTGACGATGCCCTTGCCGATCGGCCGGGCCGCCGACCCGGCGCCAGCCGCCGGGCGAACCTCCACCGCGTCACCAACGCCGAAGTCGCCCGTGACCCCAACGATCCCGACCGGCAGCAAGCTGGTGCCACGGTCGCGCAGCGCGCGCTCGGCACCCTCGTCGACGGTGAGCGCCCCGTGGGAGGGCTTGGCGTAGCGAAGCCACAGCTTGAAGCTCGACACGCGTCCGCTTTGGGGCGCGAAACGCGTGCCGGCGGCCTCGCCGGCAAGCGCCGCCCGGACCGCTTCGGGGTCCGTGCCACGGGCGATCGTCGCGGGAATGCCCGCGGCGGTGGCCATCTCGGCTGCCAGCACTTTCGAGCGCATCCCTCCCGAGCCCAGCGGGGAGGCCGAGAAGCCGATCTCGAGCCCCTCGAGCGCAGAGGGGGAGGCGACCTCGGAGACCAGCTGGGCGGAGCTGTCGCGCGCGGGGTCGGAGGTGTGCACGCCGTCGGTGTCAGTGAGCAGGACGAGGCGGTCGGCACCGACCAGGATGGCCACCTGCGCGGCCAGAAAGTCGTTGTCACCGAACGAGATCTCGTCGGTGGTGGTGGTGTCGTTCTCGTTGATCACCGGCGCCACGCGCCAGTCGAGCAGCTTGCGCAGCGTGTGGCGGGCGTTGAGGTAGTGGGTGCGGGCCGACATGTCGAAGAACGTGAGCAGCACCTGCGCGCTGGGCACGCCGTGCTCGGCCAGCAGCTCGTCGTAGACGCGGTAGAGCGGGCCCTGGCCCACCGCCGAGGCGGCCTGCAGCTCGGACATCGCCGCCGGCCGCGACGGCAGGTCCATGATGCGGATGCCTCGTGCGATCGCCCCTGAGGTGACCAGCAACACGGAATCGCCCGCGAGGTGGCGGGCAGCCACCGCCTCGCACACCGGGCCGAGCACCTCGAGCCGAACCTCCCCCCGGAGGTCGGCGACGATGCTCGAGCCCAGCTTGACGACCACGCTTGCCACGCGGGCAAGCCTACGTCAGGGCGCGGTGCGCCCCTGGGCAGAAGCGCAGCCGGAACGTTGCCGGAGCGCAGGCCGACCGCCCAGGGAGGAGCGCAGCCGGAACGTCGTTCCGGCGAGCACCGCACCGGACATTCTCCGCACCTGTGTCCTCAGCGCGGAGGCGCGCCAGGATCCAGCTCGAACACGGTGCCGGCGATCTCAACGTCGTCGCCGGGCTCGAAGCCCCCGGCCACCAGCGACTTGATCACCCCCATGGAGCGCAGCCGCCCCTCCAGGTAGCGCAGGGACTCGTCGTTGCCGAGGTCGTGGCGGGCCAGCAGTCGCTCCACCCGCTCGCCGCTGACCCGGAAGGCCCCCGGCCCCGTGCGCTCCACGGTCACGGCGTCGGCCATCGCCGGACGGTAGACGCGATGGGTGGCAACGACCTCGGCTTCTACCTCGTCGGAGAACGGCTCGGGGAAGTGCTCCGGCGCCACTGCCCGCACCACCGCCATGCGCAGGTCGTCGAGGCCCTGCCCGGTCGCCGCGGATGTGCGCACCACGTCGAGCACCTCGTGGTTCAGCCGCTGCCGCCATTCGGCGACGGCCCACGCGGCCTGCTCGGGGGCCACCAGGTCGGCCTTGGACAGACAGAGCAGCCGAGGCAGCTCCGACAGGCCGCCGCCGTGCTCGCGCAGCTCCGCCTCGATCGTGGCGTGGTTGTCAGCGGGGTCCGAGCCGTCGACAGGCGCCAGGTCGAGCACGTGCACCAGCAGGCGGCAGCGCTCCACGTGGGCGAGGAACTCGTGGCCGAGGCCGGCCCCCTCGCTGGCGCCCTCGATCAACCCGGGGATGTCGGCCAGCACCAGCTGGCGCTCGCCGGTCTCGATCGTGCCGAGCGCGGGATCGATGGTGGTGAACGGGTAGTCGGCCACCTTGGGCCGGGCGCGCGTGAGGCGGGCCAGGAGCGAGCTCTTGCCCGCGTTGGGGAGCCCCACCAGGCCGGCGTCTGCGAGCAGCTTCAGACGCAGATCGAGCCGGCCCTCCTCGCCGTCGAGGCCGCGCTCTGCCATCCGGGGCGTCTGGCGGGTGGCGCCGGCGAAGGCCTTGTTGCCGCGCCCACCCGAGCCGCCCCGGGCCACGACGGCGCGCTGGCCCGGCCGGGTGAGGTCCCAGCGCACGCTGCGCTCGGTGTCCTCCGCCACGGTGCCGGGTGGCACTCTGACCGCCAGCTCGGGCGCGGTGGCGCCGTGGCGCTGGGAGCCCTCCCCGTGGCCGCCGCGCCTGGCCCTGTAGTGCGCACCGCGATGAAACTCGGACAGGTCGCGCCGCGAGGCGTCGCACACCAGCACCACGTCGCCTCCCCTGCCTCCATTTCCCCCGTCGGGCCCGCCCTTGGGCACGTGGGCCTCGCGGCGGAAGGAGACAGCGCCGTTGCCGCCGGCGCCGGCGAACACGAAGATCGTGGCCCGGTCGTGAAACACGAGGCGTCGTGCGGCCAGTCAGTCGCAGTCGACGGCGATTGCGAGGGCCACGCAGACCTCCTGCATACGCTGGGGGCCCAGGCGCGCGATGGGCTCCACCAGCAGCGACCGGGCGAGGGGCTGGACATTGTCCAGCGAGACGACGCAGGGCTGAGGCACGCCGTCCTCCTCGTCGAGCGCCACTTCCGTGGGGATCTGACGAACGCGCGTGGTCAGCGGCGCGACCAGCGGCCGGCTGAGAGCGCCCAGAACAGCCTCCCGAGACAGAACCAGCACCGGCCTGCGGCCAAGTCGAGGGTCCTCACTCCACCAGATGTCGCCGCGCGTGACTACCTTGCCTCCTCTTCGGCGAGGGCGGCGAGGTTGCGGCGCGCGTTGGCTTCGCTCCAGGCGTCGAGGTCGCCCCATGCGTCAGATCCCTCTGCCTGAGGAAAGCGCGAGTATCCCTCTGCGATCCGCTTCGAATGCCCCTCCGCGCGCTCGTCGGCCAGACCACGCTCGAGCAGCTCGCGGATCAGGCGGGAGCGCGATACTCCGAGCCGCGCAGCCCGGCGGTCGAGCTGGTCGCGCAAGCCGTCCGTGAGCTGTACCAGGGTCTGGGTGCGGCTCGCCACCCCGCTAACGTACCATATGGTGGCAATATGGGACCGCCGCAGGCTATCGGTCCTGCGGCTCTACCGAGATCACGCGGCCGCGGCGCCCGGAGCGGAACTGCACGGTGCCGGCTGACTTGGCGAAGATCGTGTCGTCCTTGCCGATGCCGACGCCGTCGCCAGGCTTGAAGCGCGTGCCGCGCTGGCGCACGATGATCTCGCCGCCGGTCACGGCCTGCCCGGCGAAGACCTTCACGCCGAGGCGCTGGGCGTTGGAGTCGCGACCGTTGCGGCTGGAGCCGAGCCCCTTCTTATGAGCCATTCTTTATGTCTCCGATCTCGAGGCGAGTGAGGTCGGCTCGAGCACCCATGCGGCGCTTGTAGCCGTGCTTGGGCTTGAACTTGAGCACATGGATCTTCTTGCCCCGCTCGTGCCCCGACACCGTGGCCTCGACCCGGACCTTGGCCAGCTCGTCTCCCGAGAAGACGGCGTCGTCGGAGCCGTCGCCGCGGAACATGAGCGGCTCGAGCGCCACCTTCGCCCCTTCGGCGTCGGGCATGCGGTCGACGAGAAGGGAGTCGCCCTTCTCCACGCGGTACTGCTTACCGCCGACTTTCACGATTGCGTACATGACAGAGGGAGAAGGCGCCGCAGCGGGGGCCGGGCGCCAAGCGCGACATTCTAGCTGGAGCGCCTCCAAGTCCCTGATCCGGTCGGGTTGGCCCCGTATATCGAGAGGAAGCCGACCGGATCGCCGTCGCCAGTCAGTCGCCCGAGCCGGCGTCGCCCGCCTTGCGACGTCCGCGGCCGCCTCGGCGACCGCGCCTGCGCGGCCTGGTGGGGTCCTCGACCGCCGCGCGCATCGAGCTGCTGTCGCCGTTGGCCTTGGCATCGATCACGTCGGCGCCCTCGACCAGCGTCGCCGAGGCGGCGGAGCGACCCACCTTCTCGATCCGCACGAGGGTCTTCTTGCCCACCAGCCGGCCCGCGCCCGCCACGGAGATCACGTAGCCGTCGAGCTTGGCCACGGCGTCGTCCTCGGCGTACATGTGCGGCTCCTCGATGGCCACGAGCACCTCTTCGCCCTCCCGGAAGGGCAGCGCGCGCTCCTCGACCTCCTCGCGAGAGCCCTCGAGCGCGACCGCGAAGTGGTCGATTGGCAGCGCCTCCGAGCCCTCGAAGTGGAAGTGCTTGCCGGTCTCCTCCTCGATCTCCAGCAGCGGCCGCCCCGGGCTACCCGCCAGCAACGTCGCCACCCGCGGGTTGATCCGGATCAGGAAGGCCTCGGCTGCTGGACGCTCGGCGGCCAGCTCGCGCAGGCGCCGCTCCACGTCGATGGACACCGTCTCCTCCGAGAGCACCACGCTCTCCCCGTTGCAGGTGGGACACGTCTTGGTGAGGATCTCGCGCACGCCCTCGGTCACGTTCTGGCGAGTCATCTCCACGAGCCCGAGCGGCGAGATCTCGACCACGTAGGTCTTCGTGCGATCCTCGTCGAGGGCCTTGTGCAGCGTCTTGAGCACGGCGTCGCGGTTGCGCGACCTGCTCATGTCGATGAAGTCGATGACGATGATCCCGCCGATGTCGCGCAGCCTCAGCTGGCGCACCACCTCGTCGGCCGCCTCGAGGTTGGTCTTGGTGATCGTGTCCTCGAGCCGCGCGCCCTTGCCGCGGCCGGTGAACGAGCCGGAGTTGATGTCGATCACCGTGAGCGCCTCGGCGTAGTCGATGATCAGGTAGCCGCCCGAGGGCAGGTCCACCCGCCGCCGCAGCGTCGACTGGATCGCCCGCTCGATGGCGTACTTCTCGAACAGCGGCGGCTTCTGGTGCTCGTAGAGCTCGAGCCGGGGCAGCAGCTCGGGCGCGGTGCGGGTGAAGAAGGACTCGAGCCGGTGATGCTGCTGGGGGTCGTCGACGATCGCGCGCTCGAACTGCTGGGAGAAGATGTCGCGCACCACTCGCACCGACAGATCGGCTTCCTGGAACACCATCGCAGGCGCGCTGGTCTCTCGCGCGCGCTGCTGGAGCACCTCATGGAGCTTGTGCAGGTACTTGATCTCGTGCTCGAAGTCGGCGCGCTTGGCGCCCTGACCGGCTGTGCGGATGATCGCCCCGCCCTCTCCGAGCTCGAGTCCCTTCGCCTGCTTGCGCAGCCGGTCGCGCTCCTTGTCGTCGAGCCGGCGCGAGACACCCACGCCTTCTCCCTGCGGCACGTACACGAGATAGCGCCCCGCGATCGAGAGCTGCATCGACAGGCGCGGGCCCTTTGTCTTCAGCGGGTCCTTGACCGCCTGCACCAGGACCTCCTGGCCGGGCTTGAGCAGCTCGGTGATGCGCTGGCCCTTGCCGCCGGTCCGGCCGCGGCGCGCGACCTCCACCCCGGGCATCACGATGTCGTCGGTATGCAGGAAGCCGTTTTTCTCGAGGCCGATGTCCACGAAGGCCGCCTCGAGGCCCGGCAGCACGTTGTCGACCTTGCCCTTGTAGACGTTGCCGACTATCGAGCGAGAGCCGCGCCGCTCGATGTAGAGCTCGCCGACCCTCCAGTTGCCGTTCCGGCCATCCTTGTCAGCTGAGGG
Organism: Thermoleophilaceae bacterium; assembly: GCA_030447725.1. Taxonomy (GTDB): domain Bacteria; phylum Actinomycetota; class Thermoleophilia; order Solirubrobacterales; family Thermoleophilaceae; genus JAAYBF01. Next base: position 97,699 of record JAUJOQ010000004.1, on the reverse strand, counting down.
GTCGCCCTCCGACTCGAGGATGGCCACCCGGGTTTCGCCACGGTCCGCCGTGACGAGTACTTGCTTTCTCAAGAATTCCTCTCATTGCGCTCATAGCGCTATATCTCGGCCCTTGGTGAGCGCCATCTCGCGCGCCTGCGCGTGGATGGACTGCATGAGCCCAAGGGCCATCAGGGTGACTATCACCGACGAGCCGCCATAGCTCATGAGCGGCAGAGTGACGCCGGTGATGGGCATGATTCCAACTGTCATGCCCACGTTTACGAAGATCTGGAACATCAGCATGGCAGTGACCCCCCCGGCGATCAGGCTGCCGTAGAGGTTCTTGGCCATGGTGAGTATGCGCAGGCAGCGCCAGATCAGGAGCGCGAACAGGGACAGCACCAGTGCCGCCCCCATGAAGCCGAACTCCTCGCCGACCACGGAGAAGATGAAGTCCGTGTGGTGCTCGGGGAGGAAGTCGAGCTTGGTCTGAGTCGCAGCGTCGCCCCGGCCGGTCTTTCCACCGGCACCGATCGCGACGAGCGACTGAGCCTGCTGATAACCCTGCTCCGCCGGGTTCTCGGTCGGGTTGACGAAGGCCGTGAGCCGGTCCATCTGGTAGGGCTTGAGCACCTCGACGCCAGCGGCCGGAGCCGCGACGAGGACGACCACGATGGCCACCGCCGCGAGGCCGCCGAGGGCGGCGAAATGAGTCCAGTGCGTACCGGCCACGAACAGCGTGGCCGTGGCGATCGCGATGTACACGAGGCCCGAGCCGAGGTCCGGCTGGGCGATCACGAGCATCGCCGGCACGAGGGCCAGCAACACGAGTCTGCTGGTGGTCTCGCGGTCTCCGAGCCGCCGCATGCGGTCCACCGCGAAGGCGGACAGCGTCAGGATCAACAGCACCTTGCCGAGCTCGGAGGTCTGAAAAGAGAAAAAGCCGAGGTCGATAGCGCGGCGTGATCCGCGCGCCGCGGTACCGACGGCGAACACGACCACGATCGCGGCCAGCATGCCGACGTACAGCCCGGCCTGCCACTCGCGAAAGCGCGAGTAGTCGACGCGGGAGAGGATGAACATGAAGATCAGCCCCACTCCGGCGTAGGCCGCCTGGCGGTAGACGAAGAAGTTGGGGGACCCCTCGATGTCGCCCTTGGTGGCCGAGGCGATCGCGTAGATGCTGCACGCGAGCAGGCCGATGGTGGCGAGCACGAGCAGCGGATCCATGCGCACGAAGCGCGGGCCCGCGCCGTCGCGGAAACCCTTGACGGAGGTGCCGTAGGGGGAGGCGTGCATCAGAGCGCCACTCTAGTCCTGGGACGATCCCGCGGGCGGATCGCCGGCCTTGGCTCCGAAGAGCTCTTCAATGATAGAGCGAGCCGCCGGCGCGGCGGTCTCCGCGCCGAAGCCGCCGGCCTCGAAGGTGGTGACCACCACGTACTTCGGGTCGGGGTAGGGAGCCAGCGCCGCGTACCACGACTGGTCGGCGCGACCGGCGCCCTTCTCCGCGGTGCCGGTCTTGCCGGCGATCGGGATCGGGAAGCCGGCGAACACGTCGGCCGAGGTGCCCCCGGGCTCGCTGGCGGCGGCGCGCAGGCCATCGAGGATCGCCTGGCGGTGCGCCGCGTCGATGTCCAGCTTGCGGGCCCTGGGGGCCTCGAGCTCCTGAAGCGGGCGCCCCGAGGAGTCCTCGATCCGCTGGCCGAGGCGCGGCTGGACGACCTTGCCGTCGTTGGCGAGCGCCGCGTAGGCAACCGCCAGCTGCATCGGGCTGGCCGCCAGGTCGCCCTGTCCCACCGACAGGTTCACGTTGTCGCCCACGCTCCAGGGGCGGTCGAGGAATCCGCACTCGCCGAAGGAAATCTCCTCCGGCGTCGGCTTCTGCTTGGCCACGCAGCGCTCGTATTCGGTAAACCCCTCGTTGCGGTACTCAGGGGTTGGAATGAGGCCCGGCAGGTCGTTGGGCAAGTCGATGCCCGTCGGGCGGCCCAGGCCCAGCTTCTTCGCCCAGTCCTGTATCAGCGTGGTGCCGTTGGCCTCCTGCCCCAGCTTGTAGAAGAACACGTCGCTGGAGACCGACAGCGCCTGGCGCAGCGCCAGGGCGCCGTTGACGACGCCACCCGCGTTCTCGAAGGTCACGTCGCCCACGACCAGCGAGCCGCCGTCGTAGACCACCTCGTCGGGCGTTACCAGCCCGCCCTGCAGCGCCGCCACCGCGGTGATGAGCTTGAAGGTGGAGCCGGTGGGATAGGCGCCCTGGGTCGCGCGGTTGTTGAGCGGCTCGCCGTTGTCCTTGTCGGTCAGGCGGTCGAGGTCGCTCTGGCGGATGGCCTTCGAGAACTGGTTGGGATCGAACGACGGCGAGCTGCCCAGCCCGAGCACCTGTCCGTTGCGGACGTTCATCACCGCGAAGGCGCCGAGGGAGTCCCCGAGCGCCTGCTGGCCCACCCGCTGGACATCGAGGTCGATGGACAGCCTCAGCTGGCGCCCCTGCTCGGGGCGGCGGTCGGTCAGTGGCCTGACCAGCGCACCGCCGGCGTTCACCTGCAGGCGGCTGGCGCCGTTGCGCCCGCGCAGGAAGCGGTCGTACTGCGACTCGATTCCGGCCTGGCCGATCCGGTCGCCCAGGTCGACCCCGCTGTAGCGCTCGTCCGCGAGCTGGTCCTCGTTCACCTCCCCGAGGTAGCCCACCAGGTGCGCCGCCAGCTCTCCCTCGGGATATGTGCGCAGGAACACCTGCTCGGGCTCGACGCCGGGGAAGTCGTCTCGATTCTCCATCAGGTAGAAGGCCACCCTTCCGTCCACATCCTGCTTCACGGTGGCGGGTGCATACGGCAGGGCGTCGAGCTGGGGATCGACCTTGCGCTCGATGCGGTCGGGCTTCATGGCCAGGACCTTTCCAAGCCGCTCGTACACGTCCCGGCGCTCGGAGAGGTCCTCCGGCAGCTTCTCGGGCGTGACCTTCACGGCAAAGCTCGCTCGGTTTCCCACCAGCACGCGGCCCTTGCGGTCCACGATCTCGCCGCGCGGAGCCTGCACCTTGATCTCGCGCACCTGGTTGGCGTTGGCCTCGGCCCTGTACTTGTCGCCCGAGAGCACCTGGAGGTACCAGAGCCGGAAGAAGACGAGGCCGAACGCGATCAGGGCCACGCCGCCGATCATCGCCACGCGCCAGGCGAGCTGGGGCGTCATCTGGCGGCTCCTGTCGGAGTCGAGGTACACGCCGCTAGACCTCGAGACCCCGCAGGCCGAGCGGACCCGAGTCGATCGGCGCCTTCCGGCGGCGGCGGCTCTCGAAGGGATCTACCACCAGCACGGGACGCAGAATGCGCCGGCACACCGCGAACACCGGGATGGCCAGTAGCGCGTTGACGAGGGTGGTCATCAGCATGTCGCGGAGCACGACCGCACTGACGGAGGCGCCCACGTCGAGCATGAAGGAAACGGAGGCGAAGGCAACAAGGAAGCCGAGCGTGGCGGCCGCACCGACCGGGATCGGCATCAAGCCGTGCGCGGGGTCGCGGACCTCTCGGTAGCGGCCTACCGCATAGCCGACGGCGGTCAGAACCAGCGAGGAGACGCCCATCGTCGCCCCGACGGCGAGGTCGAGCACGAACCCGGCGGCGAAGCCCGTGGCCGCCCCGCTCACGCTGCCCGCGTAGATCGCCACGGCGGCCACGGCCAGGGCCACCAGATCGGGGTGCCCGCCGAGGAAGCTCATCGGCCCGAAGCCCGAGAGCTGCAGGATCACCGCGGCCAGGACGACCCCCCCCGCGCGCAGCAAGGCTCCGGGCGTGGTGATCACGGCGTCACGACCTCCGCCGCCTCGCGAGACTCGCCCTTCTGAGTGAGCACCTGAACGATGTCGATCCCGCGGATGTCCGCAAACGGCTTCACGTGCACCCGCTGGTAGAGCTCCACCTCGTCGAGATCGACCCGCGAGACTCGCCCGATCGGCACCCCGCGCGGGAACAGCGACTCGACACGGTCGGAGGTGAAGCCGGAGGTGACCACCGTGGTGCCCTCGGTGATCCGCCGGCCGCGCTGCACGAAGTTCAGCAGCAGATCCTCGGGCTTGCCCACCTCGGGCTCGACGATTCCGGTCGCTCCGCTGGGCATGATCTGCGCCGACACTGCGCTCGAGGCATCGGTGATCAGCGTGACCTCTGCGGTGCCTGCGGTGACGCTCGTAACCCTGCCCACGAGCCCCCCCGCGGCGATCACGGGCTGGTCTTCCTGCACGCCGTCGCCGGACCCCTTGTCGATCTTGACCGTCGAGTACCAGACCGTTGGCGAGCGGGCGATCACGCGGCCCGCCACGGGCTCGGTGCCGTCCGGGAAGCCCTCGGAGCGACCGAGGTCGACGAGCCCGCTCAGCTGCCGCGCATCCTGCTCGGCCGTAGACGACTGCGCCACCTGCTTGCGCAGCTCCTCGACCTCCTTGCGCAGGTCCTCATTCTCGCCCTTGGCGTCGAGGGTGTCACCGAACCAGCCGAAGAAGTCGCGGAAGGGCTTGAGCGCGCGGCCCGTGCCGGTCTCGATCGGCGCGAGCGCCTCCTGGGCGCCGCGCTGCAGGGTGTGGAACACGCCGCCGCCCGACTCGCCGAAGTAGGCGGTCAGCATGACGATGGAGAGCATGACGAATATCGCCAGCGCCGCCCTTCTGCGACGGACAACTTTGCTGTCGAACAACTCGAGACTCTCCCGGCGCCGCTGCGGCTAACGCCGGCGACTGTTTCGGGAATGCTTGTTGGCGCGGTGGATCGCCTCGAACTCCTCGAGGCTGCGCCCCGAGCCTACCGCCACGCAGGTGAGAGGCGACTCGGCCAGATGGGCCGGCATCTGGGTCTCGTCGCGAAGGCGCTCTTCGAGCCCCTGCAGGAGCGCCCCCCCACCCGCGAGCATGATGCCCCGGTCCATGATGTCCGAGGCCAGCTCCGGAGGCGTGCGGTCAAGGGTCTCCTTGACGGCGTCGACGATCGCCTGGAGCGGCTCCTCGAGCGCCAGGCGCACCTCTTCGCTGGTGAGCACGATCGTCTTCGGCAGCCCCGACACGAGGTCGCGGCCACGGATCTCGGCCTGCATCTCCTCGTGCAGGGGAAACGCCGAACCGATCTCGAGCTTGACCTCCTCGGAGGTCTGCTGGCCGATCATCAGCTTGTACTCGCGCTTGACGTAGTTGATGATCGCGTCGTCGAGCTCGTCCCCGCCGATGCGGATCGACGTGGCCACCACGATCCCCCCGAGCGAGATCACCGCGACCTCGCTCGTGCCGCCGCCGATGTCGACCACCATGTTGCCCGTGGGCTCGCCCACCGGCAGGCCCGCTCCGATCGCGGCCGCCATCGGCTCTTCGATCAGGTAGGCCTGGCGCGCCCCTGCGGAGAGGCAGGCCTCCTCCACCGCGCGCTTCTCGACCCCGGTCACGCCGCTCGGCACGCATACCACCACCCGAGGATGGGCCCAGCGGTTCTGGTGCACCTTCTGGATGAAGTGACGCAACATCTGCTCGGTCACGTCGAAGTCGGCGATCACGCCGTCCTTCAGGGGGCGGATGGCCTGGATCGTGCCGGGCGTGCGGCCCAGCATCCGCTTGGCCTCGATTCCCACAGCGTGCACCTCTGCGGTGCGGGAGTCGATGGCCACCACCGACGGCTCGGACAGGACGATTCCGCGCCCGCGCACGTAGACCAGCGTGTTGGCGGTGCCGAGGTCGACCGCCATGTCGCGGCCGCCCATGCCAGTGAGGTAAGAGAAGAAGCCCATGGGTGGTGATGAGGATAAGCGCTGCACGGTGCGTGCGAGCACGAATTCCCTGCCGGTCCGCGACGACGAAGCTGACTCGGGCGGGCGGATCGGGTGCCGGGGCCAGTGTAGCTCAAGCTCTCGGACGTGCAGGGGTCCTTTCAAGATCTCTGCCCTGCGAAGTGCCTGCAAAGAGCGGTGGTGGCATCACGGGCGCGCCTCGGCGCCGGCGGGCTCCAGGAAGAACGCAGGCTCAGAGCCGGACGCGGCGGCCGCCAGCCCTTGCACCGTGACCCTGAGGGGGCGGTCGGAGCGAAGCCTCGCGAGGGTGAAGAACTCATGCCGCTCCTGCTCCACGAGGCGAAAGCCCGCGGGAGCCGCGACCACTGCCTCGGGCGGCGGAGGCTGGGGCTTGCGGCCGATTGCCTGCAACGACGGCGGAAAAGCCACGTACACGACCTCGCCGACCAACCCGCCAGACGGTGTCATGGCGCTCGTCTGCGGACGGTAGTAGGCGAAGGTGGCCGGGCCGCGCCCCGGTGTCACCACGATCGCGCGCCGCACGCTCGCGGAGCCCACGGCGCGTGCGGCCCCCCGCCAATCCTCACGGTCGAACTTCGGCTCCCAGGCGGAGGAGACGACGACCACGGCAAAGAGAGCGCACAACGCGCCCGCGGCCAACGGCCCCCAGCGGCGCGCGCCCGCGGTCGCGAAGCCGACACCAGCCACGGCAGCCGTGGGTATCCACACCTCGCTGAGATAGCGCGTCAGCACGAGATCGGAGCCCGACAGGCTGAAGGCCGCCGCGAGGACGACGGCGGCGGCGGCGATCCCTCCGGCGAGGACAGCCGCCCCTCGCTCCGCTCGATCGGCTCGGCGGATCAGGAAGAGGACCGCGACCAGCGCGATGAGCCCGGCCGCCACTGGGGTCAGCACCTGCAAGGGCGGCTGCGGGCCGGCCAGGAACTCGGCGGGCAGCACCAGCAGACGGCGGAAGATCCCCGACTCGTCGGGTAGCTCGGCGAGGCCCCCCTCACGGCCTTCGAGGACCAGCGGGACGAGGGCCGCGGCGGCGGCGCCGACCGCGAGGACGGCTACGCGGATGCGCCGCCCGGTGTGCTGCCGAACCAGCAGCAGAGCCTCGACGGCGACCATGAAGACCGCCACGTAATGCGTGGCCACCAAGAGGGCGGACGCCACCGCCCAAGCAGCCGGGGCGCCGCCCTCGGGGGCTCGGCGCGCGCGCAGGAAGAGCGCAAATGAGACCCCGCCGAGCAAGACGAGGAGGGCATACGGACGGGCCTCCTGAGACTGCCAGACCAGCAGGGGACCGGTGGCCGCCAGGGCAGCCGCGATCAGGCCTGCGCGACGGGATGCCAGCTCGCGCACCGCCCAGTAGGCAACCGGCACCGTCGCCGTGCCGAAGAGGGCCGACAGGGAACGCAGGGCGACCTCCGAGGTACCGAAGACCTGAGCCCACGGCCACGCCAAGAAGAAGTACACCGGTCCTCCCCCACCCGGTTCTCCCAGACGCGAAAGCGTCCCGCCAAAGCCCTCCTCGAGGATGTCGACCGTGAGCACCTCGTCGAGCCAGTAGCTCCTTGCGTCGAGGGTCGCAAAGCGTAGGAGAGCGCCCAGCGCCACGAGGCCGGCGAGCGGGGCGAGGCGGTGCGTCACCCGCCTCTCACAAGCTGCGGCTCCAGCCGAACCAGCTCGGCGACGGGCAGGCCGACCACGTTCAGGTAGTCGCCCTCTATGTACTTGACGAGCGCGGCGCCTCTCGCCTGGATCGCGTAGCCGCCGGCACGCTCGCGCCACTCCTCCGTCGCGAGGTACCAGTCGAGATCAACCGGCTTCAGGGTACGGAAGCGCACGCGGGTCACGCTCGCGGCGGTCTGCTCCCGACGGCTCCGGACCAGTGCGATCCCCGACCACACCTCGTGGCTCTTGCCGGACAGGTCCGACAGGAACGAGCGCGCCTGCGCTTCGTCTATCGGCTTGCCGAACACACGGCCCTCCACTACCACGGCGGTGTCCACACCCAGCACGAGCTGCCCCGCCACCGAGCGGGCTTTGCGCCGGGCGTTCTCGACGACCATCGCCTCGGGGTCGCCCCCCGTCAGCTCTTCGGCCCGCGGCATCGCCACGCGAAAGTCGATCCCCAGCTGCTCGAGGATGGCCCGCCGCTGTGGCGAGCGCGAGGCGAGGGTGAGAACGCCGGTGCGGTGCTCTGGCACTAGAGCTCGGGGAAGAAGAGCCTCGCCTCGCGCTCGGCCGACTCGGCGGAGTCGGATCCGTGGACGAGGTTGGTACGCATCTCGCGGCCGAAGTCGCCCCGGATCGAGCCGGGCGCAGCCTCCATGGGATCCGTCGCGCCGATCACCTGTCGCGCTGCGGACACCGCCTGGTGTCCCTCCAGCACCATGGCCACGAGCGGGCCATCGGTGATGAACTTCACGAGGTCGCCGAAGAACGGCTTTTCGCTGTGCTCGGCATAGAGCTGCTCCGCGACCTGCCGGGAAGCCCTCATGTGCTTGAGAGCGGCGATCCTGAGGCCCTTGCGCTCGAAGCGGGCGATGAGCTCGCCCGTCAGGCTGCGCTCGAAGGCGTCCGGCTTCACCAGGATCAGAGTCCTGTCCACGGTGCTCCTTTTCGTAGGGGGGTTGGGCTGGTCGACGCGGCAGACTACGGCGAGGAACGCCTTACGGTCGTGCCCGCCGGGTGGTCGGGCGCTCGCTGTTGTCCCTGTCGGATGTGACCGGCGGGCGGGCGCTTCCTTCCGCCGTCCTGGCCGGCCGGGTAGCCTCGTCGGCCGTCCTGGCCGGCCGGGTAGCTCCGTCGGCCGTCCTCGGCGGGCGGCCAGCCCCGTCGGCAGTCCTCGGCGGGCGGCCAGCCCCGTCGGCCGTCCTCGGCGGGCGGCCAGCCCCGTCGGGCGTCCTCGGCGGGCGGCCAGCCCCGTCGGCAGTCCTCGGCGGGCGGGAGCCCCCTTCGGCTGTCCTGGCCGGGCGCTGGGGCGCCGGCCTCGGCGCCCGGGGCTCTTCGGTGCGCCGTGGCGGCGCCTCACCGGTTCGCTGCGGGGCGGCGCTTCGCGATGGAGGCGCTGCGCGCTGGGGGGCGGCCGCCGGCGTGGTGGCCGGAGGGCGCTCTCGGCGCCGCGGGCGCGGCTGGGGAGGCGCCTGGGCCTGGCCCACGTCGGCCTCGCAGTAGGGGCATATCGACCAGCGCGGATCGAGTGGCTTGCCGCAGGTGGCGCACGGCTCCTTGAGGCGACGCAGGCAGCCGGGGCAGCGCAGGAACGCCTTCTCGATCTCGTACGAGCAGTAGTGGCAGGCAGGCCCCTCGCTGCTCGCCAGCCGCGCCTCGGCGGCCGCGATCTCGAGCTCGCGCTCGCGCACGTCCTCCAGGTACTCGGGAGGCCTCACGATCAGGTATACGACGGTGCCGACGAAGGGAAACAGCGACGCCGCCGTGGCGCAGCCGACCAGCATCGGGTCCGCGATGCGGCGCCTGGCGTCGGCGTAGGTCCAGTAGACCAGCGCGATCCAGAAGACCACGAGGAACAGCAGCAGGAGGTTGACCGCGAGGTTCAACCCATCGTTGGTGATTCCGAAGATCGCCAGGAGGCCCATTCAGGCCGGAAAGTGTACCTGCGGGGTTACAGGAAGATGCGACCAAGCGCGTACCCCACACCGAAGAACACCAGGATGACCGTGGCAACGACCAGCGCCACGAGTCCGATCATCGCTCCGAAGCCGGGCCCTTCCTTACGATCCATGGGCCCGTCATCCTTCCAGCCGGGCGACCGTCCTACAAGACGGAGGCCCGCGTCCGAATGTCTTCTCTCACAAGGTCGGCGATCAGGTAGATCGACCCGGTCGCGAGCACCGCGCCTTCCGGGCCGGCAAGCTCGCGGGCCCGCGCCACGGCCGCGCGAGGGCCGGGCACGATCTCCGCGGGCGGGCCGCCCAGCTTGGTGGAGAGACCCGCGAGGGTGCCGGGCGAGAGCGCCCGCGGGTTCGAACAGCGCGTGAAGACGGCGTGGTCCGCCACTCCAAGCAACGCCTCCAGCAGGCCCTCGACATCCTTGTCCTCCAGCACGCTGGCCACCAGCACGAGCGGCGCGCGGCCCTCGGAGACTTCCTCGAGCGCGGCCACCAGCGCCCGAGCACCGGCGGGGTTGTGCGCGCCGTCGTGGAGGGTCAGGGGCCGGCTGTCCATGATCTCGAGCCGGCCGGGGATGCGCGTCTCGGCGGCGGCGCTACGCACGGCCGCGGGGTCGAGCGGGCGATCGAGGAAGGCCTCGGCCGCCGCGACGGCGAGTGCGAAGTTGACCCGCTGAAACGCGCCGGCCGCGCCGAGAGCGAGCCCACTGGTGGCGGGCGCCGCTCCGAAGGCGGGCGCCGTGATCAGCCTGGCGTGACGATCGGCCGCCGCCCGCCGCGCCGCATCCCGCACCTCGGGCTCGAGATCCCCGACCACGAGCGTGGCGCCCTCGCGCACCACCGCCAGCTTCTCCGCGGCGATGTCGGCCAGCGTGGGTCCCAGCCAGCGGGTGTGCTCGAGCCCGACGCCGGTGAGCACCTGCACCCGCGAGGGGATCACATTGGTGGCGTCGTGGCGTCCTCCCAGCCCAGCCTCGATCACCGCGACGTCAACCCGGCTTGCGGCCAGCTCGTGAAAGGCCGCCGCGGTGAGGGCCTCGAACTGGGTCACGCGATCGCCGGCATCGAGGGTGCGCTCCACCATCGCGGCCGCCTGGGCCGCGCGCTGCACCGCCGCCGCGAACCGCTCCTGCGGCACGGACTGCTCACACACCTCGATCCGCTCCCGAAAGGAGCGCAGATGGGGAGATGTGTAGCTGCCCGTGCGCAGGCCGTGACGCTGAAGGATGGCCGCGATGAACCGGGTGGTAGACGACTTGCCGTTCGAGCCCACGACATGGACGGAGGCGAAGCGGCGCTGGGGCATCCCCAGCGCGGTGATGAGCTTGTGCATGCGGTCGAGGCCGAACCGCATGCCGAAGAGCTCGAGGCCGAGGAGGTATTCCTCGGCCTCGGCGAAGGTCATCGGTCCAGGCGCTCGAGCGACTCCCGGTACTCCTCGAGCTTGGCTCGCTCCCCCTCCACGACAGCGGCCGGCGCACGCTCGACGAACCGGTCGTTGGCGAGCTTCTTCTCCAGTCTGGCGATCTCCTCGGCGAGCTTTTGCGCGCGGGCGGCGATCCGCCGCGCCGCCTCCTCCGGGTCGAAGGCGTCGTCGACCAGCAGCTCGACGACGCCGCCGGGGATCGGCACTCGGGCGGCAACGTCGCGGCCTCGGGAAACGTCCAGCTCGAGGCGTGCCAGGCGAGCCACCTGGCCGGCGGTGTGCTCGTAGCCGTCGGCCGCCAGCCGCGCGGGCAGCAGCGCCGAGGGCTTGACCCGGGCCTGGTCGCGGTAGCGGCGCAGCTCTGTGATGGCGTCTATCGCGCGGCCGACGGTGGCCTCGGCGTCCCTATCGAGGCGCGACGGGTCGGGCTCGGGATAGGCCGCGGCAGCGAGGAGGGAATCGGCACCGCCGGGACCGCCGGCCGCCTCGGTGCGAGGCATGAACGACCACACCTCTTCGGTCACGTGGGGCATGATCGGATGCAGCAGGCGCAGCATCCGGTCGAGCGCGAATAGCAGCGTGGCCGATACCGCCGTACGGTCTGCCTCCGTGTCGTTGAGCCGCGGCTTGGCCAGCTCGAGGTACCAGTCGCACAGCTCCGACCAGAACACCTCGTACAGCTCGAGCACAGCCGCTGACAGCTCGAAGCGCTCGATCAGCTCGGCCGAGCGGGCGGTCACGCGCTCCAGCCGCGAAAGAATCCAACGGTCCTCGGGCAACTCCGCGTGGTCGGGTGACGGCTCGGCATCGCCCCCGACGCCCAGGAGGATCAGACGGGAGGCGTTCCAGAGCTTGTTGGCGAGGTCGCGGCCCTGCCTGACCCGGTCCTCGGAGTAACGCACGTCCTGGGTGGAGCCCATCGCCAGCAGCCCGAAGCGCACGGCGTCCGCGCCGTGCTCGGCGATCTCGTCGAGGGGATCGATCCCGGTGCCGAGCGACTTGGACATCCGGCGCCCGTCGGGAGTCTGGATCACCGAGTGGATGGGCACGTCGCTGAAGGGCAGGCGGCCTGTGAACTCGACGCCCATCATCACCATTCGGGCGACCCACAAAAAGATGATGTCGCGTGCCGTGGAGAGCACGTCAGTGGGGTAGAACGCTCGCAGCTCGGGGGTCTGCTCGGGCCATCCGAGCGTGGCGAAGGGCCACAGCGCAGAGGAGAACCAGGTGTCGAGGACATCGGGATCGCGCTCCCAGCCCTCACCCGCCGGGGCCTCGGCGCCCACGACCGTCTCCTCGCGCCCATTTGAAGACCTGTACCAGACGGGGATCCGGTGGCCCCACCAGAGCTGGCGGGAGATGCACCAGGGCCGGATGTTCTCCAGCCAGTCGAGGTAGACGTCCGTCCACGGGTGCTCAGGGTGGAAGCGCAGGCTGCCGTCCTTGACTGCGGCTATGGCGGGTTGCGCCAGGCCCTTCATGTCGCAGAACCACTGCAGCGAGATCAGCGGCTCGATCCGCATGCCGGACCGGTGCGAGTGGGGCACGTCATGCGAGTAGGGGCGCGTGCCGGAGATCAGGCCCTCCTCACGGAGGGCGGCCACGACCTCGCGCCGGGCGTCGGGCACCGACAGGCCTGCGAAGCGCTCGCCGGCCGCCGCGGACATGGCGCCCTCCTCCCCGATCACCGAGATCTCCTCGAGCCCGTGCCGCCGGCCGATCTCGAAGTCGTTCGGGTCGTGCCCCGGAGTGATCTTGAGCGCGCCGGTGCCGAAGTCGCTCCTCACGTGCTCGTCGGCGATGATCGGCAGACGCCGCCCCACCAGCGGCAGCAGGGCCGTCTCCCCTACCAGGCGGGTGTAGCGATCGTCTTGCGGGTTGACCGCGATCGCCGTGTCGCCGAGCATCGTCTCGGGGCGGACCGTGGCCACCGTGACCGAGCCCGAGCCCTGGGCCAGCGGGTAGTCGATCGAGTACAGCGTGTCCTCCATCGTGCGCTGCTCGACCTCGAGCTCCGAGATCGCCGAGCGGGTGCCCGGATCCCAGTTGACCATGTAGTTGTCGCGGTACACGAGGCCCTTCTCGTAGAGGCGCTCGAACACGTGCAGCACCGCCTTGGCGTAGGCGTCGTCCATCGTGAAGCGCTCGTCGGCGTAGTCAAGAGAGGCGCCGATGCGCTTGAACTGCTCGACGATCTTGGAGCCGTGCTCGCGGCGCCACGCCCACGCGCGCTCTACGAACGCCTCCCGGCCGAGGTCCTCCTTGGTCTTGCCCTCGGCGGCCAGCGCCTGCTCGACCTTGACTTGGGTCGCGATTCCGGCGTGATCGGTGCCGAAGATCCACTTGGTGCGCCTGCCGCGCATCCGGGCCACGCGGATGAGCAGGTCCTGAATCGACGCGTTCAGCGCGTGGCCCATGTGCAGCGCGCCCGTCACGTTGGGAGGGGGCACCGCTATCGAGAAGCTGTCGGGGGCCTCGCCGCCCGGCTCCGGGTGAAAGATCCCGGCCTCCTCCCAGCGTGCGAAGACTCGCTGCTCGCCCTCGGCGGGCGAGTAGCGGGTGCGCTCCTCGAGGTCCTTCAGGCGATGGCTCGGCACGGGTTGAGTCTAGGCCGGGGTGGCCGGCCGACGCCGCGAAGCGCGACGGGAGTCAGGCGGGCAAGGCTAAGCGGACTCGGCAGCCGGCTCCTGCGGCTCGTCCTTGGCCGCCTCGGTGACCAGCGTGGGGTTCAGGCCCTTGGTGATCGTCTCCTTGGTCACCACGCACTTCTTCACGTCACGACGCGAGGGCAGCTCGAACTGCACGTCGAGCAGCGTGTCCTCGAGGATCGAGCGCAGGCCGCGCGCACCGGTCTCGCGCTCGAGCGCCTTGCCGGCGATCGCGTCGAGCGACTCCTCGGCGAACACCAGGTCGATGCCGTCGAACTCGAAGAAACGCTTGAACTGCTTGGCGAGCGCGTTGCGGGGCTCGGTGAGGATGGTGACCAGGTCCTCGCCCGAGAGCTGGTGGATCACGCTGAGCACCGGCAGGCGGCCGATGAACTCGGGGATCAGCCCGTATTCGACGAGGTCCTCGGGCAGCACCTTCTCGAACAACTCGCCGGCGTCCTTGTCGTGCTTGGAGCTCACGTGGGCGCCGAAGCCCACGCCCTTGTGGCCGATGCGGCGCTCGATCACCTTGTCGAGGCCGGCGAACGCGCCGCCGCAGATGAACAGGACATTGGTGGTATCGATCGTGAGGAACTCCTGGTGGGGGTGCTTGCGCCCTCCCTGCGGCGGCACCGATGCCACCGTGCCCTCGAGGATCTTCAGCAGCGCCTGCTGGACGCCCTCGCCCGACACGTCGCGCGTGATCGACGGGTTGTCCGCCTTGCGCGCGATCTTGTCGACCTCGTCGATGTAGATGATCCCGGTCTCGGCCTTCTTGACGTCGAAGTCCGCGGCCTGGATCAGCTTGAGGAGGATGTTCTCCACGTCCTCGCCCACGTAGCCGGCCTCGGTGAGCGCGGTGGCGTCTGCGATCGCGAACGGCACGTTGAGGATCTTGGCCAGCGTCTGCGCGAGCAGCGTCTTGCCGCAGCCGGTGGGGCCCAGCAGCAAGATGTTGGACTTCTGCAGCTCGAGGTCCTGCTCGGCTTCGGACTGCATCATCTGCACGCGCTTGTAGTGGTTGTAGACCGCAACGGAAAGAGCCCGCTTGGCGGGCTCCTGTCCGACGACGTACTCCTGCAGCACCGAGTTGATCTCCTTCGGCTTCGGCAGGTTCTCGAGGTCGAAGGTCGAGGTGCCGGTCAGCTCCTCGTCGATGATCTCGTTGCAGAGGTCGATGCACTCGTCGCAGATGTAGACCCCGGGTCCGGCGATCAGCTTCTTGACCTGCCTCTGAGACTTGCCGCAAAAGCTGCAGAGGAGCTGTTCGTTGGAGTCCGTGGGCCGGGCCATGGCGCTAGTGCTTCGAGATCACGCGATCGATCAGGTTGTAGTCCTTTGCCTCCTCGGCGCTCATGAAGTAGTCGCGCTCGGTGTCCTTGGCCACCTTTTCGAGGTCCTGGCCGGTGTGGTGGGCGAGGATCTCGTCGAGGCGCTGGCGCACGTCGATGATCTCCTTGGCGTGGATCTCGATGTCCGTGGCCTGGCCCTGGAAGCTCGAGGAGACCTGGTGGATCAGGATCTTCGCGTTGGGCAGCGCCATTCGCTTGCCCTCGGCTCCGCCTGAGAGCAGCAGCGCCCCCATCGACATCGCGATGCCCACGCAGATCGTCTGCACCTGCGGCTTGATGAACTGCATCGTGTCGTAGATCGCGAGGCCGGCATAGACGGAGCCGCCGGGCGAGTTCACGTACAGGGACACGTCCTTGTCGGGGTCCTCGGACTCGAGGTGCAGGAGTTGCGCGACGATCAAGTTGGCGATCTCGTCGGTTACAGGGGTGCCGAGGAACACGATGCGCTCGTTCAGCAGCCGGGAGTAGATGTCGAAGGCGCGCTCTCCGCGAGAGGTCTGCTCGACGACCATGGGGACCAGTGGGCTCATTGCTCTCGCTCTGTTTCGCTTACTCGGATGGATTCCTCCCGGTACGCCTTCTAAGCGTCGAATCCGCCGGGCGGGCCGAGTCTAGCAATGGGTGTTGGGCCTTCCCGACCGGCTTCGACAGCGCTTTCCGGGCTGAAGGCGCCGAGCCATCGGGAGGGGATCGGCGTACGCCAACGGGTGTACCAGCGCGATGGTCGTCAAGACCGGCTAGATGGTTGATTCCGAATTGACGTGCCCGCGGGGGCGCGCCAGATCAAGCTGGGCGCCGCACGCGCCCGAAGCGGGTAGCGGCGCTACCCGCAAGGGCGCGGGTGGCGAACCAGCGCCGATATGGCGCGTCATCCGTGGGTACGGCAAGAAGGAATCAACCATCTAGACGCAAAACCAGTCCACGTACCCGATGAGGGACGCCTACGAGGGGCTAGGACCCGGGCGTCCAGAGCTCCTTCGGCTCCTCTGAGCCGGCTTGCTTCTCGGGCGTCCACAGCTCTTCGCGCGCCGCTGCCTGCTCGACCGGAATCGGCTTTGCGTGCTCCACGAGCACGTCCACCGCCTTGCGCATCGCTATGTCCTCGCGCAGGGCCTGATCGGTGCCGTGTGCGCGGGCCTTCTTCAGCGACCGGCGCAGCGCCTTGTCGCTGGCCGCGGGGGTGCCCGGCTGCGCCGCCGCCTCGCGCAGCGCATCCATGATCTCGTCGTCGGAGACGTCGATGCCCTCCGCCTCGATCACCGCCGCCAGCGTCGCTTCACGGCGTAGTGCGCGCTCGGCCTCGGGCTCGGACTCGGTGACGAGGTCCTCTTCCGTCTTGCCCGTGATCTGGAGGTACTGCTGAGGGTCGAGCCCCTGCTGAGTGAGGCGGCGGGCGGTCATGTGCCACATCTCGTGCGCCTTCTCATGCACGAGCTGCTGAGGCACGTCGATCTTCGCCTGGCCGGCCACGGCGTCGACCACGGCCTCGCGGTAGTCGCGGTCGATCGCCGCCTCCTGCGCGGTGCGCAGCTGGTCTCGGATCTCCTCACGCAGCTCGTCGAGTGAGTCGTAGCCGCCCGCCTCGACCGCCAGATCGTCGTCGAGCTCAGGCAGGCGCTTCTCCTTGACCTCCTTGACCTCGACCGCGAAGGAGGCCTCCTTGCCCGCCAGATGATCGGCCTCATAGTCCTCGGGGAAGGGCACTCTGACCTGGCGCTCTTCGCCGGCGGAGGCGCCGGTGAGCCGCTCCTCGAAGCCCGGGATGAGCCGGCCCGATCCGAGCTCGAGCAGGAAGCCGCGGGCCTCGCCGCCCTCGAAGGGCTCACCGTCGACGAAGCCCGTGAAGTCGATCACCACGTAGTCCCTGTCGCCGGCCGCCCGGTCCACTGTCTCCAGCGACGCGAGCGACTCGCGCATCCGGTCGAGCTCAGCCTGGACCTCGTCCTCGGCCACCTCCGGATCGCGGCGGGCGGCCTCGACGCCCTTGAACTCGGCGAGCCTGGCGGAGGGGCGCACGCCCACCTCGAAGCTGAAGGCCAGTGGCGAGCCCTTCTCGGGCATGCCCGTCAGGTTCACGTCGGGGCTGCCGACGGTGGCCAGCCCGGCCTCCTGAACCGCCTCCTCGTACCAGTTTGGCAGCGCGCGCCGCACGGCCTCGTCGAGGACGGCCTCGCGTCCCACCTGCTGCAGCACGACCTGCGGCGGCACCTTTCCCTGACGGAAGCCGGGCACCTTCATCTCGCGCCCGATCTCGCCGGCAGCGCTGGCCACCTCCCGTTCGAGAACCGCGGTCGCGACCTCCACGTCCACGCGCACGCGGGACTCCCCGAGGTCTGACGTGGATGTCGTGAGAGTGCTCAGAAGAAGGCCCGCACGATAGCGTGACGCGGGTGTCCGCCACGACCTCCCGGCCCCGTCGAGGACCCCTCGAGCGGCTTGCCGCGTGGCTTCACACCGGGCCCCTCGGCCATCTCTACAGCGTCGCGGCCGATCTGAGCGAGTACTTCGTGAGGTGGATGGTCCAGAGGGGGAAGCGGCGGCTGGGGCGGGGCTGATCTCAGGGCTTGGTCGGCCTGACAGCGCGGGCCACCGCCAGCACCGCCTTCGCCTGGCGCTTGGCCCCGCGCGCATCGAGAAGCCCGGCAGCCAGCTCGACCACGAACGCCGTGTCGCGGGGAAAGGTGTCGTTCTGCCATCCCGTGGCCGCGCCGGGCGGCAGCGGGATGGCCTTGTACGGCAAGCCCGAGCGGCGGGAATACAGGCGCTCGAGGGCGCGGTCCCCTCCGCCACGATCGACCAGCGCCAGCATCTGGTGGTAGTAGAGGGTGACCCTCGGCCGGATCCTTCGGATCAGTTCGGCGGCCGCCCGGGACTCTGGTTCCGACAGCGGCCGGGGGCCCGAGTGGTAGGTGTCATACGGCTTGCCGATGGCACGCCAGCCGAAGGGGAAGTTGCGGTTGAGATCGACGCCGCGGGCGTTTTGCCGGGTGCCCGCCGCGGCGCCGTCGGGGTTGAGCTCGTCGACCAGCACAGCTCCACGCCCCGAGGCGGGCGCGCGCGCCGCAGTCGCCTGGTCACGGCCCGCCCCGCCCGCTCGGTGCCGTGGATCTCTCCCACCACCAGCACCCGGACGGGCGCGCGCGGGTCGCCGACCCGCACTGCGCGGATCGGGCGCCCCTGAACCGAGCGGCCGATCGTCTCGACCCCGGCAGACGCGGCCTGTGGCTCCTGGGGGGTGTCGGCGAGCGCCGGGGGAGCCACAGCAGCCGCGACGGCGGCGATCAGGGCCAGCCACTCGCTCACGCCGGTGCCGTCCGAGCCGGAGTCGGCGTGGCCCACGGCCTGAGGGGCGCCACGCTGGACACGAGCGGGCGCAGCCGCGGGTCGGACCCGAGCACGAGCAGCACCAGCATGGTCCCGTAGATCGGCAGATGGCCCATCAGCTCGATCTCGCCGAGGAAGTACAGGGTCGCGTTGAAGGGAATGCCGGCGATCACGACCACCGCCTGCGGCAGCGCGCCGCTGATCAGCAGCAGCCCGAAAAGCACCTCGATGGCGCCCGCGAGGCGGATGAACTGGAGGTCGGTGATGTCCAGGCCGATCCCGCTGGCGACGTTGAAGCTCGGCTGCTGCTCGAGGAACGCGAGGGCTAGCTGAGGGTTGGCCAGCTTCTCCGCGAAGGCCACCAGGATCAGGGCTACGCCGACCGCGATCCGGAGCGCCCAGACCGCGCGCTCGAGCGCGGCGCCGTCGGGCTCGGCCTCGGCGCCGCGCTCGTGGTCGGCCGACCATCTGCCCGGCCCGGCCAACATCACGAACAGGGCGGGACCGAGCATGTCCACGCGCTGGATCACGGCGGAGAAGCCGAATTCGAGCAGGCCGATCGGCCCGGCCAGCACGAGCAGGCCCGCCGCCGCACGGGCGTGCCAGCCCGTGACCATGCCGAAGGCCACGGTCACCATCACGGCGCCGAGGAGGACCCCGGCCGGGTTGGCCTGCAGGTCCATGGCGGGCGACAGGTAGAAGCCTAGCGACAGCAGGCCGAGAAGCGAGACGGCCAGGTGCATCCGCATCGCGAACGGCATCCAGGGCGCCAAGCGGGCTAGGAACGGGACTTCCACGCCCGGGAAGAAGCGGGCCAGCACCCGCACCGCTACCGCGATAGCGAAAGCCGTCGCGAGCATGGCCACGGTCGCCGTCTGCCCCGCGAAGGCCCAGTCGAGGCCGAAGCGCTCGGGGTCTGGCACGAACCACGTCTCGTGGGCGACTGGCACCTTCAAGGAAATCCCACGCTAGTGCACGCACCTATACATTCGCGGCGTGACCGAAGCCATCGCCAAGCGCGCGTCCGAGCACGGCCGCCTCGCGATCGACACGGAGTTCGTGTCCGAGCGCCGGTACCAGGCGCAGCTCTGCCTCGTGCAGGTGGCGGTCCCCGACGCCGACGGTCCGGATGGCGTACGCACCGACGTGCTGGACCCCCTCGACCCCGCCGTAGCGCTCGACCCCGGCCCGCTCGCGCGTGTGCTGGCCGACCCGGCGGTCGACGTGATCATGCACGCCGGGCGCCAGGACGTGGCGATCCTGCGGCGCACCTGGGACACCGACATCACCAGCGTGTTCGACACCCAGGTTGCGGCTGGCTTCCTCGGCTTCGGCAACCAGGAGGGCTACGAGTCGCTGGTGCGCGGTGCGCTGGGCGTCCAGCTCAAGGGCGGCGAGGGCTTCACTCGCTGGGACAAGCGACCGCTGACCGAGAAGCAGATCTCCTACGCCGCGGACGACGCGCGCCTGCTGCTGGCCCTCGGTGCGGAGTTGGAGAGGCGGCTGACCGAGAAGGGGCGGCTGGAGTGGGCGCGCGAGGAAAGCCTTCTGGTGCAGGCGTCGCGGGACGAGCGCAGCCCAGAGCGGGCCTACGAACGCCTGCCCAAGCTGGCGCGACTGGACGCCGGCCAGCGCGCCGCCGCGCGCCGCCTGTGTGGATGGCGCGAGCGCCTGGCCCGCGAGGCCGACCGCCCACCGTCCTACATCGTGCCCGACCAGGCCCTGATCGAGCTCGCCCGCCGGCGCCCTCGCGACCGGGCCGCGCTCGAGTCCATCCGTGGACTTCCCCAGCAGACGCTGCACCGGCGCGGCGCAGACCTCATCGAGCAGCTCGAGACCAGCCGCGACGACCCGCCGCCACCGGCTCCACCCGCCGCCGCTCGGCGCGACCCCGCCGAGGCACCGCTGGTCTCTCTGGCGCAGGCCGTTGTGCGCCACCGGTCGATGGAGAGCGGTGTGGCCACCGAGCTGATCGCCACTCAGTCCGAGCTGGCGGCGCTGGTGGGCGCCATACGGCGAGGCACCGACGGCGCCGGCGTGCGCGCTCTCGACGGCTGGCGGCGCGAGCTGGTCGGCGACGAGCTGCGCGAGCTGATCGAGGGGCGGCGCACGGTGTCGGTGGCCACGGACGGCGGCCTCATCGTGACCCCGGCGTAAACGGCGCTGGGTAGGGCGCCCAGGCCACGGGGGACCCGAACCACTCTGGGGTCGTCCTGCAACTCAGGATGGATCGGATCCCGCAAGAACCTCGCGCAGCCATTCGACGGCGGGCGGCACGTGCTCCGGATCGATGTGATGCGCGGCGTCGGATTCGTGGTAGTCGACTGCGATCCCGCCAGCCTCCAGGAGGCCCTTGGCTTGGCGGGCGAAGTCCACGGCAATGATCGGATCGCGGCGCCCGTGGGCCACGAATGCCCGCAGGCCCTTGCGCCCGGCGAGATCGGGCTGCCAGCCCTCAACCGTGGGCACGAAGCCGGAGAAGGCGAGGACGCCCGCCGGCGCCGGCCGGTCGGGGTCCAATCCCAGCGCGTAGCTCATCACCGACCCCATCGAGAACCCGCCGAGCACCGTGCGCTCGGGCGCAATGCCGGAGCGCTCCCAGAGCCCGTCGTGAAACGAGGCCAGCTCGCGGTGAGCGGCGCGGAAGGTGTCGGGGTCGGGATAGCCAACCCGCGGCACCGCGTACCAGTGGTAGCCGGGAGAGCCGGGCAGGGTGAGCGGCGCCCGCGGGGTGACGACGTGCAGGCGCTGTGCGGGGTCGAGCGCGTCGGCCAGGCCGATCAGATCCTGCTCGTCCGAGCCGCGCCCGTGGTGAAGCACGAGCATCCCCTCCGCTGACTCCGCCGGCGGGCGCTCGAGATACTCCAGCGGGCTCAAGCCGAAAATGGTAGGCGTCGGATAGCGTCGGGTCGATGGCCCTCGTGACCGATCTCGAGCTGCCCGTGCTCGACTACACCGACCCCGAGCTGCGCGGGCAGCGTTTCCACGACGCGCTCACCGCGCTGCGAGCCGACACCTGGCTGGCCTCCGGGCCGCTGGGCTACGTGGTGCTCGAGCGCGAAGCCGCCGCCCACTTCCTGCGCACGAAGAGCGCCACCTTCCCGGGCATGAAGATCGCCGAGCTCTTCGACATCACCGAGGGGCCGCTGTACGAGGAGATCCGGCGCAACATCCTGCACATCAACGGCGACGACCACCGGCGCCTGCGCAACCTCGTCAACCCCGCGTTCACGCCCCGTGCGGCCGACCGCTGGCGACCGGCGATGCGAGAGTTCCTCGAGCGGCTCTGGGAACCGGTGGCCGCCACCGGCTCGTGCGAGTTCGTCGAGGCGTTCTGCAAGCCCTACCCGTCGCTGACCATCGCCACCGTGATGGGCGCGCCGCTGGAGGACGCGCCGCGGCTGCACCATTGGTCGGAATGGATCCAGCGCCAGTTCGACGCTCCCAGCCTGGTGGCCGACCGCGCGCGGATCGAGCGAGCGGTGACTGAGTTCTACGACTGGGGGGACGAGCTGCTAGCGGCACGGCGGACCTCTCCCGGCGACGACCTGATCTCCACGCTGATCGCGGCCGAGGCCGGCGGCGACCGGCTGTCGGACGTGGAATGCGTGAACCTGGTGCTGAACGTGCTCGTCGGCGGTGTGGACACGACCCAGAGCCAGCTGGCCCAGGCGATCCGGCTGTTCGCCGCCCACCCCGACCAGTGGGCGATGCTGGCCGCGGACCCGTCGCTGGCTTCCCGCGCGGTGGAGGAGGTGCTGCGCTACGAGCCCATCACCCCGTTCACCGCGCGAATCGTGGAGCGGGAAATGGAGTACCGCGACGTGACCTTCCCCGTGGACACGGTCGTGATGGTCTGCGCGTTCACCGCCAACCGCGACATCGACGGAAACCCGATGGAGTTCGACATCACCGCCGAGCGCGACCACGAGAAGCCGCTCACCTTCGGCGCGGGGATCCACTACTGCCTGGGCGCGAACCTGGCCCGCGCAGAGTTGGCCGAGGCGCTGGCCTTCCTCGCCCCGCGCATGGCCGGCCTGCGTCTCGACGGCGAGGCGAAGCTCGGCACGATCCAGGGGATCTACGGAGTGGAGCGCCTCCCGATCGCGTGGGGCCGTTGCTAGCAGCGTCAGCATCCGGCATCTCGATGACCAGGTGAAGGAGCTTTGCGCGTCAGGGCAGCTCGCCGTGGCCGGTCGATGGAGGCGGAGATCCGCGCCATCCTCGCTGATGCTGTGAGTGAGCCGAGCACCTCGGAGGGTCTCTTCACGGCGTTGCTGGACCGCTTCAGCGAGGTCGGCGGAGTCGAGCTTGAGCTGCCTCCGCGCGGGATCTCCGCTCGGGCCGCTGATCTGTCTGCATGATCGTCGTCGACACCAACGTCACGTCGGAGCTGATGAGTCCCTCGCCGTCGCCGGGCGTGACTACCTGGGTGCGCTCGCGCAGCGCCGCCGAGTTGTACACGACGTCGATCACGCTCGCGGTGATCCGTTACGGCTTCGAGCGGCTGCCTGAAGGCCATCGCAAGGACCTGCTCAGGGGCGCGGCGGAGGACGTGTTCTCGGTGTTCGCCGACCACGTCCTGGCCTTCGACGCGTAATCAGCCGTGGACTACGCCGGGATCGTCAGTTCCCGCGACCGCGCCGGGGCGCCCATCGACGGATTCGACGCACAGATCGCCGCAATCTGTCACGTGCACGGCGCGACGCTGGCGACCCGCAACGTCAAGGACTTCCACGACACCGGAATCGACGTCACCGACCCCTGGCACGCGGGCGCATGAGCTCGGAGCCAGGGCCATGGGCATCGGCGAGCCAGAAGCAGAAGGGAAGCCCGCACTCCGCGAAGGATCTGCTCCGAGCCTCATGACGGTCGCGGCAGCGGCCGCTTGACTGCTACCGCTGCCCCTTGAAGCGCCGGAGCACGCGCTGGGGCGACATGCCACCCGTTCTACTAGCCGGGGCGCGGCGGGGGCCTGCGAAGCCGCTGCTGCAGGAGCCCCAGCGTGCGCCGGATCCGCTTGATGAGAAAGACCGCCAGGGTCGCTCCGGCCACCAGCAGCACCACCGCGACCACCGCAGCGGACACCGGGTGGTCGAGCGCCAGGAGCACCACGCCGGCCACCAGCCCGTCCTCGGTCAGGCTCACGAGCATGTTGGAGAACGGCTCGGGAGAGGTGTTCACCCCCAACCGCAGGCCGGCCTTGACCGCGTGGCTGGCAAGGGCCATCGCGCCGGAGCCGCCCCCCGACAGCGCCTCCTCGAGCCCCGTCGAGCCCGAGTCGCCCGCCAGGACCACGCCGACGGTGGAGGCGATGGCGGGACGCACGGCCGTGTGCACCGCGTCCCAGGCGTTGTCCACATAGGGCACCTTGTCCGCCACGAACTCGATCGCGAACAGGGCCAGCGCAGCGATCAGCACGCCATCGGACTGCAGCGACTCGGGCACCTCGCCCCATCCCGCGCGGCCGAGCAGCGACAGCAGCGCCACCGTCAGGTAGGCGTTCACGCCCGAGGCCCATCCGGAGCTGATCAGCGTCGGCACCAGGTCCACGCGGAAAGCTTTGCAGCCGAGGCGCCCACCGATGGTGCGGCGCCAGCGCGACACCGACAGCTCCGAGTTTGGTTCGCTAACGTAATTACCCGAGCTAATGACTGCGCCGACCACCTCCTCCCACCTCGATCTCGCGGTGCGCCTGCGACTGGTCGTAACTCGCACCGCCCGGCGCCTGCGCCAGCAGGCGGGCAGCGACCTCAGCCCGTCGCTCGCGGCCGCACTCGCCACCGTGGAGCGCCACGGTCCGCTCACGCCAAGCGAGCTGGCCGACCTCGAGCGCGTGCAGCGCCCCACGGCCACACGTATCGCAGCCCGTCTGGAAACGGAGGGCCTGGTGGTTCGCACCGGCGATCCCACCGATCGACGCGTGACCTTGCTCACCGCCACAGCCGAGGGACTTGCCCTGCTGCGAAAGCTGCGCATGCGCAAGAACGCCTATCTGGCCCGGCGTCTACGTGAGCTGCCCGAGGAAGACCTGGCCGCGCTCGAGCGCGCGGCCGACGTGCTCGAGCGCCTGCTCGAGGACGGGCGCGCGTGACGGCCATCTCTCGCCGGATCTTCGTCTCCCTCGGCGTTCCGAACTACCGGCGCTACTTCGCCGGCCAGCTCGTTTCGCTCAGCGGCAACTGGATCCAGATCGTGGCCGAGACATGGCTGATCCTCACCCTCACCGACAGCGGGCTGGCGGTCGGCGTGACCACAGCGTTGCAGTTCGCCCCGTTCCTGCTCTTCGGGGCCTTCGGCGGGCTGCTGGCCGACCGCTTCGACAAGCGCCGCCTGCTGATGGCGACCCAGATGGCGATGGTGGCGCCCGCCTTGGCGCTCTGGGCGCTTACGGCGAGCGGGGCGGTCGAGCCGTGGATGGTGTTCGCGCTCGTGTTCGCGCGCGGGGCGGTGAACGCGGTCGACAACCCCACGCGCCAGAGCTTCGTGATCGAGATGGTGGGCCCCGAGCGCGTGGTCAACGCGGTGAGCCTCAACAGCGTGATCGTCCACTCCGCGCGGATGGTCGGGCCGGCCGTCGCAGGCGTCCTGATCGCGACCGTGGGCGTCGAGCTCTGCTTTCTGCTCAACGCCCTCACCTTCGGTGTGATGGTCATGGCTTTGCGGCGGATGGAGCCCGACGAGCTGGCCAGACCCCACCCCGCCGGCACCGAGCCGCGGGCGCTGCGTGCCGCGATGCGCTACGTGGCCACCACGCCGGCGCTCGCCATCCCGCTGGCGATGATGGCCCTGGTGAGCACGCTGGCCTTCAACTTCCAGGTGCTCCTGCCCCTGCTCGCGCGCTTCACCTTCGACGGCGGTCCTGAGTCCTACGCCGCGCTCGTGTGCGCCATGGGCGGCGGCTCGGTGGTGGGCGCCCTGGTGGCCGGGGCACGGGGACGGGCCTCGCCGGGCATGCTGATCGGGTCGAGCGCCGCCTTCGGCGTCTTCACTCTGATGGCGGCCGCGGCTCCCACGCTGCCGCTCGCCGCCACGGCCCTCGTGCTGGTGGGCGCGGCCAGCGTGACGTTTGCCGCCGGAGTCAACTCCACCCTCCAGCTGGAGGTCGAGCCGGCGATGCGCGGTCGGGTGATGGCCCTGTACTCGGTGGTGTTCCTCGGCTCCACCCCGATCGGCGGCCCGCTGGCCGGATGGCTCGCGCAGACGGCGGGTGCCCGCGCGGGGCTTGTGCTGGGGGCCGCAGCGGCGCTCCTCGCGGCAGGACTGGCGCGCGTCGCGCTGCGGTCGTGGACGGAGGTGCCCGCCGCGGCTGCGGTGAAAGCGAGGCTCGCTCCGGGAGCGGACCGGCTACCCGGCGAGCACGCGCGCGCCCGCGGCGGGCGCCACGGCGCGCACGCGCCGGGGCAGCTCGACATCCGCTGTGAAGAGAGCGAGCACGCTGCCGCCGAAGCCGCCGCCCATCATCCGCGCCCCCACCGCGCCGGCCTCCCGGAGCCCGGCGACGGTCCGCTCCACCGCGTCGGTTGAGGCGTCGTAGAGGTCACGCAGGGAAGCGTGGGAGGCGTCGAGCAGACGACCGACTTCGGACATGTCGCCCTCACCGAGCGCCGTGACCGTCTGCTCCACGCGCTCGTTCTCGCCCAGCACGTGGGCGAGCCGGCGGTCCATGGGCTCGGGCAGGCGGTCGACGTCGGCACGCCTTGCGGCGCGCAGGGAGCCGACGCCCAACAGCTCGGCCGCCCCCTCGCACTCGGCCCGGCGCTCGTTGTAGCCCGACCGGGCGAGCTCGCGTCTTTCGCCCGACGCCGCCACCGCGAGGCGCCAGCCCCCGAGGCGAAGCGGCACGGGCGTGAGCTCCAGCGAGCGGAAGTCGATCCGCAGGGCGCACCCCTCCGGCGCGCACAGGGCCGCGAGCTGATCGAGCAGTCCCGAGCGGGTGCCCAGCGCGCGGCGCTCCGCTCGCTGGCACAGCCGAGCAAGCTCCACCGGCTCGCAGCTTTCGCCCGCAAGCCCCAGCAGGGCCAGTGCGACCGCCACCCCGACCGCCGCCGACGATGACAGCCCCTCCCCTTCCGCCAGGCTCGACGAGATCGCGATCTCCGCGCCGGGCAGGTCGTGGCCCGCGGCGCGCAGCTCCTCGGCCACGGCACAGACGAGCTCGCTCGCGTCACCGCCTACACCCGCGTGTCCGGGCCGCAGGGTCGCATCAGCAGTGACTCCCTCGCCGATGGCGAAGGGCAGGCTGAGGCCGTCGTTGTAGTCGGTGTGCTCGCCGATCAGGTTCACCCGCCCGGGAGCGAACACCCGGATCCGGCGCCCGGACAAAAGATCAGCCCTCGAGCACGGCGCCGTCCTCGATACGCGTGCGGCCCTCCTCCGCGCGGTCGATCTCCACCCGTCCGCGAGCGACGACGCCACGCCCGAACTCCACGTCGCCGCGCACGGTGAAGCGATCGCACTCGACCAGGGAGGGAGGGCCGTGCGGGAAGCGCTCCTCGAAGTCGGGCAGCAGCTTGTAGAAGTCCGGGTCCAGGTCCACCAACAGCGTTTCGCCGCTGCTCTCGGGCGCGACCACCACCCGCCGGTGCTCATCGATCACGTAGGCGTCGCTGCGCAAGCCGAGCAGGTCATTCGTGGCCTTCACCGGAGTGAAGCGGCCGCGAGGCACGAGCACCGCCCGGGCTCCGTCGAAGACCTCGAGCGCGGCGCCCATCGCCGTCTCGAGCTGATAGACGGCGGGCGACGACGAGTCGGCCGGATCGACGGTCTTGCGGTTGCGGATCATCGGCAGCCCGAGCACACCTTCGCGGCGCTCGAATACCTCCTTGAGCGCGCCAATGTCGACCCACAAGTTGTTCGTGTTGAAGAAACGGTGGCGCTCGATGTCCTCGAACGCATCCATGTCCCCATCGCTCGCCTGTGCCGTCTCGCGCAACAGCAGGCCGCCGTCGCCGCTGCGCGCGAGGTGGCCGCCCTTGCGGTCGGCCTCCGTGCGCCGGCACTGCTCGGACACGAACGGGATCTCCTCGTCGGCCATCCAGGCCAGGATGCGCGGCTCGAGCACGGCGCCCAGGTTGTCCGAGTTGGAGATGAACAGGTAGGCGTAGCCGCGCTCCAGCAGCTCGTCGAGCATCCCGGAAGTGACCAGCGCGGAGTACACGTCGCCGTGGCCCGGCGGGCACCACTCGAGGCTCGGGTTGGCCGGCCAGCTGACCGGCTGCAGGTCATCGGTGCGGATCTTGGGAATGCGGTTCTGCAGAAAGTCCGGCGGCAGGTCGACGGGCAGGTCCTCGTAGCGTGCGAGCGCCGCCAGCGAGTCGTCGCGGGTATGCGGGGAGTTCATGAGCAGCAGAGGCAGCCGAGCGCCCTCTCGACGGCGCAGCTCGAGCGTCTGCTCGACGATCACGTCGAGGAAGGTCAGCCCGTCCTTGACCTCGAGCAGGGACTTTGCCTTCTCGAGCCCCATGCTCGTGCCCAGCCCTCCGTTGAGCTTGAGGATCACAGCCCGGTCGAGCGCCTCCCGTCGGGCCGCGTCGTCAGTCTCGAGGTCGCCGATGGCGGGCAGCTCCTCGACGGGCTCGATCTCGGACTCGGGAACCACCCCGTCCTCGCCGGCCACCAGCTGCCCGTAGTAGTGACGGAAGGAGGCGATGGCCTCCTCGGCCAGGCCGGCCTCGCGCATCTTGGTCTCGCCGGCGCGCAGGCCCTCGTCGCTCACGCGCGCCATCGTAGCCCCGTGGGCGGTGGGCCGGTCAGCCGCTCGCGTGCTCCCAGCGCGCGTAGAGCTGCTCGACCACGCGCTTGGCCTCCGCGTGGCGGCGAGTCGAGTCCGACGAGCGCTCGGGGTCAGACCACGCTCCCGGATCCGCCAGCTCTGACTCGAGCGCCCGCAGCGACTCCTCGGCGGCGTCGATCTCGCGCTCGAGCGCGCGCTGGGCCCGCTGGCCGTTCTTGGACGGCCGGGGCGCGCGCCTCGCGCCACCCGACCCGTTCGCCTTGGCGGCGCGGGTCTTTGCCCCCGCCGGCTTCGCGGCGCCCTCGGATTGCGCCGCTCGGCGCTCCTCGCGCGCCTGCACGTACTCCGCCCAGCTGCCCTCGTAGGAACGCAGCTCGCCGTCCTCGACCGCAAGCGTACGGGTGCCCACCGCGTCTAGCAGCGCCCGGTCGTGGGACACGAGCAGCAGCGAGCCGGGGAAGCTCAGCAGGGCGTCCTCGAGCGCCTCGCGGCTCTCGAGGTCCAGATGGTTGGTGGGCTCGTCGAGCACCAGCATGTTGGCCCCGGAGGTCACGAGGATGGCCAGCGAGACGCGCCGCCGCTCACCACCTGAGAGCGCCGAGACCGGCTTGCGCACGTCGTCGCCCGAGAAGAGGAAGTGACCCAGCAGCGCGCGCGCCTTGCCCGGTGTGAGCCCGGTGGCGCGCTGCACGGCGTCGAGCACGGAGCCTTCGTCGTCGAGATCGGCCTCGTGCTGGGATACATACCCGACGGTGACGTTGTGGCCGGTGCGCAGCTTGCCGGCCGCAAGCTCGCGGCGTCCCGTGAGCGTGTCGATGAGCGTGGTCTTGCCGGTGCCGTTTGCGCCCACGAGCGTCACGTGCTCGCCGCGCTCCACGTGCATCGAGGCGCTTTCGAGCAGAACCCGGCCGGGCACCTCGAGCCTGGCCCCCTCCAGCTCGAAGACCACCCGTCCCGAGCGCTCGGGCTCCTTGAACGAGAACGACAGCGTCCGGGTGTCGCGAGGGTCGCGCTCGACGCGTTCCATCTTCTCCAGGCGCTTGACGCGTGACTGGGCCTGCCTGGCCTTGGTGGCCTTCGCGCGAAAGCGCTCCACGAAGCGCTCGAGGCGGGCGATCTCGGCCTGCTGGCGCTCGATCGAGCGGCCCAGCGCCATCTCGCGCGCCGCCTGCTCCTTGCGCCATGCGTGCCACGGGCCCGCGAAGTAGCGCGAGCGGCCGGCCTCGATCTCCAGCACCGAGGTGCCCACCGCCTCGAGGAACCAGCGGTCGTGCGCCACGAGCACGATGGCGGCGTCGATCGAGGCCAGGTGCTTCTCCAGCCACTCCAGCGATGCGATGTCGAGGTGGTTGGTGGGCTCGTCGAGCAGCAGCAGGTCCGGCTCGCCCACCAGCACCCGCGCCAGGGAGCCGCGCGTGAGCTCACCGCCCGAGAAGGTGGACAGCCGGCGGTCGAGGTCGTGCTCTACGAAGCCGAGGCCGCGCAGGGTGACGAGGGCACGGTCACGCCAGTGGTAGCCGCCGTGGAGGTCGAAGCGCTGCTGCGCTGCGGAGTAGGCGGCCAGCGTGGCGTCGTCGTGGGCGCCGTCGGCCATCGCCTGCTCGAGCCGGGCCACCTCCTGCTCGATGGCCACCACCTCCGCTGCGCCAGACAGCACGTAGTCGCGCAGGGTCAGGTCGCGTTCGCGGGGAGGGCGCTGGTCGTACAGCGCGATCTTGGCGCCCTTGCGTACCGACAGGGCGCCCTCGTCGATCGACGCGTCGCCCGACAGCATCCGCAGCAGGGTGGTCTTGCCCGAGCCGTTGCGCCCCGACAGCGTCATGCGGTCGCTGCGGTCGAGCTTGAAAGACACGCCGCGCAGCAGGGGGCTGCCGGCGATGTCCTTCCCGAGCTCGGTGGCTGTGACGATGGCCATGACCACCCATGCTGACAGCGAGCCGCGCGCGGCCGCCGCGGCGGCGGTTAGCCCTCGAGGCTACGGGCCTGCCGCTCGAGCGCCCGGGGCAGCGGCCGTCGCCGACGCAAGACCCGGGGCGCCCCGGCCGCCGCCTCGAGCAGCACGCCGGTCTGCCTCGTGCGCACGGCGCTCGCCGTCAGGTGGGCCGTGAGGCGCGCGGCGGCGGGCATGCGCCGGCGCAGCCAGGCGGTCCGCAGCGCGTTGCGGATCTCCGCGCGATCGCGCGGCGGCCGCTGGTCCGAGCAAGCTGGATGATGATGTGCCACCACCGAGGCTACGTACGCGAGCCCCCATCCTGCCGCCGCCAGGTCAAGGGCCAGCAGCGTCTCCTCCCCCCCGAACGCCACCCCCGCGGGGAAGCCGCCGACCGACAGGAACGCCGAGCGGCGCACGACCGTCCCACACGCCACGAACCCGAGCACCGACGGCCCGGGCAGGTCCGGGGCGCGTGGCAAGGGGCTGTCGCGCATCGCCGCGCAGGTGGGGTCGAGCCGCCGCTTGGGGCCGACGAGGATGCGCGCGGCGAGCAGCCCGAGCCGCGGCTTGGCCTCGAAGGTGTCTGCGGCGCGCCCAAGCGCACCCGGCGCCCACCACGAGTCGTCGTCGCTGAAGGCGATGAGGGGGGCGTCCAGCGCCTGGACGCCGGCGGTCCGCGCCCCGGCGCCGATGTCGCGTGGCAGGGCGACCATGGTGACCCCCGGGTGAGCGGCGCGGACCGCGTCGGCGGTCCCGTCGACGGAGCCGTTGTCCACCACGGCGATGTCCGGCGCTTCCGACAGCGCCTCGAGTTGCCTGAGAGTGGCCAGCAGCGTCGCCCGGCGATCGCGACTGGCGATCACCACGCCGACCGCGCTCATGCGGCTTCCGTGGCCCTTTGGGACAGGGGCAGCTCCTCGAGGGCCCCGAGCACGTCGGGCACGCCGATCTCGAGCAGGCCCTCGGATGGCGTCGCGCCGTGGGGGTCGCCCGTCATCCCGGCCCAGAGCACGCGATGCCGGCGCCGCGCAGGCGGCGGACCCCACTCTGCCGGCGCCGTAGGACCGAAGAGCACCACGGAGGGGGTGCCGAGCGCGGTGGCCAGGTGGGCCATGCCCGTGTCGCCACAGACCACCCGATCGGCCGCGGCCACGGCGCGCGCCAGATCGGCGAGGTCGGTACGGCCGGCCAGCACTGAGTCTCCGGCCAGCCCCGCCTGGCTGGCGATCGCCCCGCAGAGCGCCGCCTCCGGCTCGCTCCCGGTCAGTACCACCCGCGCCCCGCGCTCGCTCTCGGCCCGCGCCACCGCCAGGAAACGCTCGGCCGGCCACCGCCTCGCCCCGTCGGCGGCGCCGGGATGGAGGAGGGTGGCACCGGCCGTTCCGGCAGGTGGCTCACCCGGAAGGGGATCGAGGTACAGGTGATCCGGGCTCGCGGGCACGCCCTGCTCGGACAACATCCGACACCAGCGCCGCACCTCGTGCTCGCGCGGCCGCCATTCCGGGCTGCCGGCGCTCTCAGGCACCTCCGGGCAGGCGAACCAGAGAGAGCGCCCAGGGCGGGCGGCTTGGAGCAGGCGGTGGCTCTGGGGCCCCCGCCCGTGGAGGTTGACCGCGACGGACGCGCCGCTCAGGCCGGCGGGCAGGGGATCGAGACCGACCGCATGGGCGACCCGATGGACGGCGGGTGCACCGTCCGGACAGCGGACGAGCGCAGCGAGCGGGGCCAGCGTGCGGGGCGCCGCCAACAGGCGCTCGTGTGACGGATACGCCGAAGCGATTGCGCGTAGAGCGGGAACCGCGGTGAGCAGGTCTCCAAGACCCAGCGCCCGCAGGATCAGCACGCGCCGGTCTGGCCTCAGGGCCACGAGGGTTCGGTGGACGGCAGGACCACCATCTCGCGCAGCTCGGTGCCGAGGGGCCGGCCGAGCGCGTAGATCACGGTCTCCGCAACCTCCGAGGGAGGCGACAGCTCGGCGTCCGGCGGAGGCTTGAACTCCTCGTCGCGACCGTCGAAGAACGCCGTCTGCATGCCGCCCGGGATCAGACACGTCACGCCGATCCGACCGCCGGTCTCCACCGCCAGCGCGCGGGAGAAGCCCACCACGCCGAACTTGCTGGCGCAGTACGCCGTCGCGTGGCTCATGGCGCGCAGGCCCAGCGTGGAGGCCACGGTGACCACGCGGCCCTTGGACCGCTCGAGGTGAGGCAGGGCGGCCCGGGCCACAGCCGCGGTGCCGAGCAGGTTCACGGCCACCACGCGATCCCAGTCCTCGCCGTCCACCTCGTCGATGCGCCCGCACGCGTCGATTCCCGCCGCGGTGACCACGCCGTGGATCTCGCCGTGGCGCTCCGCCACGGTCTCCACCGCGCGCTCCGCGTTGCGGGAGTCGGAGAGATCCACGATCTCGTGGTCGGACCCGTTTCTGGGGTCCTTGAGGTCGAGCACGACGGGGGTGCCGCCGCGAGCCGCGACGGCGTCGACCACGGCCGCGCCGAGTCCCGACGCGCCGCCGGTCACGACCACCGTTCCGAGATCAGGTTCTGACACGTCGAACTGCCTCCTCAGTTGAAGTAGAACGGGAGCTTGGCGGTCTCTCGCGCACCTTCCCTATCAGCCGGGTGGTGGAGCGCCCCTCCACGTAGGGCAGCAGGACACAGCGACCGCCCCATCCCTCAACCGCGCGAGCCTCGGGCAGCTCCACGTCGCCGTAGTCGCCGCCCTTGACCCAGATGTCGGGCCGCAGACCCTCGAGCGCTCGCTGGGGGGTGTCCTCGTCGAAGAGCACGACCGCGTCGACGCAGCCAAGCGCTTCCAGCACGGCAGCACGGTCCTCGGCGGGCACGAGCGGGCGATCGGCGCCCTTCAGCCGGCGCACGGACTCGTCTGAGTTGAGGCAGACCACGAGGCAGTCGCCCAGCCGGCGCGCGGCCTCGAGGGTTCGGACATGGCCCGCGTGCAGCAGATCGAAGCAGCCGCCGGTGGCGACCAGCGTTCCGCCGCTCGCGCGCACGCGGTCGACCGCGGGCACACGCTCGTCACCGCAGTCGCCGGAGTCGCGTGACTGCGCCGCGGCCGCGCGGGCCGCCCATGCTCCACCGGCTCCGCCGGCGGACACGAAGGCGGAGGCCATCTCCACGGCCTCGAGCACCGCGCTCTCGACGTCCCGGCCGGCGACCAGCGCGGCGGTGAGGGCTGCCGCGAACCGATCTCCTGCGCCGCAGGGATCCCCCTCGACCGCCACGGGCGCAGGCGCCATCACCGGCATGCCCCGGCGTACCAGCAGCGCGCCCCGAGAGCCGCGGGTGACACAGAGTGCGGCCACGTCCCATTGGCCGAGAAGGGCATCGCCGCGGGCGGCGACCGCCGCCACGCCCGTGCCGCCGGGCTCAGGTACGAGTTGCGAGACCTCTGAGTCGTTGGGCGTTGCCACCGTCACGCCTGAGGTGGGAGCGGGCCCGCGGGGATGGGGGTCCCACACGACCGGGATGGACGCCGGAAGCGCTTCGAGCGCTGACCGCAGCCGCGGCTCGGCGGCCACACCGCGGCCGTAGTCGGACACGAGCACCGCGGCGGCGGACTCGAGCACCCCGTGCACCTCCGGGCCCGCGGGCCCCACCGGCGAGGGGTCCCCGCCGCGGTCGACACGCAGCAGCGACCGGCCGTCCGCACGGAACCTGACCTTCTCGGGCGTCGGCCCGCGCAGGCCGAGGTCCACCACCGTCACTCCCTCCGCCTCCAGGAGGCCCCTGAGCTCGCGGGCTCCCTCGTCGCCGCCGAGCGCGGTGATCAGCGTTACCGGCACGCCGTCTGCCCGAGCCGCCAGCACCGCGGCCAGACCTGCGCCCCCAGGGCGGCTGGCGCTGCAGGCCTCA
Organism: Thermoleophilaceae bacterium; assembly: GCA_030447725.1. Lineage (GTDB taxonomy): Bacteria > Actinomycetota > Thermoleophilia > Solirubrobacterales > Thermoleophilaceae > JAAYBF01. The sequence goes on along the minus strand of JAUJOQ010000004.1, from coordinate 64,013 downwards.
TCGACGACGGGTATCGGCGCGTCGGGGCTGAGGCGCTCCACCGTCCCGTCTACGTCGCGGTCGAGCAGCGCGTCGCCCACCACCACCAGCGGTCCGCCGCTCATCGCAGGACCGCCTGGCGCGGACGGGTCTCCGTGCGCACCGCAACCTCACGGTCCACCGCGGAGCAGAGCGTATGCAGAGCCACCAGGTGCAGCTCCTGGACCGTCGCCGCGCACGCGCCGGGCAGGCAGACGGAGTCGTCGGCCTCGTCGACCAGCGCGTTGGGCGCCGAGCCTGTGAGCGCCCACGTCTCGAGCCCCGTGTCCCTGGCCGCCCTCACCGCGGCAAGCACGTTCTCGCTGCGGCCGGAGGTCGACAGGGCCATGAGCACGTCGCCGGGACGACCGTGCGCACGCACCTGGCGCGCGAAGGCCTCCTCCGGGCCGTAGTCGTTGGCTATCGCCGTGAGGGCGGAGGTGTCGCCGTGCAGGCAGATCGCGCTCAGGGCCATCCGCTCGGTGGCGTAGCGGCCCACCAGCTCGGCGGTCAGATGCTGCGCTTGGGCGGCGCTTCCGCCGTTTCCCACCGCCAGCAGCCGGCCTCCCTCCATCAGCCGCGCCGCCAGGCGCTCGCCCCACGACGTGAGGTGGTCGAGCTCGTTCTCGACCCGGCTGAGCGAGTCGATCAGGCTCTGCAGGTGCTCGGCTGCCGTGGGCGGGAGCGCGAAGGGGCGGCCGTCCGACGAACTCCGCGCGCTGGGACGCTGCGAGACCCGGGCGTACACGTCAAGCGTGGCCGCGGCGATCCGGTTCCAGTCGTACAGGCGCCGGGCGCGCGCAGTCCCCGCGCGCCCGTAGTCGGCTCGCCGCGCGGAATCGTGCAGCAGGGAATCCAGCGCCATGACGAGGCGCTCGGGGTCGCGGGGCGGCACGTGCACGCCGCACACCCTGTCCACCACCGTGTCGATCATCCCGCCGACCGCCGAGGCCACCACCGGAACCCCGCAGGCCATCGCCTCCAGCGGCACGATGCCGAACGGCTCATACCATGGCACGCACACCACGGCGTCGGCCGAGCGCAGCAGCTCGGCCGCCTCGTGACGCTCCAGGCGCCCTCTCAACTCGACGCGATCGGCCACGCCGACCTCCTCGGCCAGCGCGGTCAGCCGACGGGCGTCGGGATCGTCCGCCAGCCGCTCGGCGTCGGGCCCGCCCCCGATCACCAGCTCGGTGTCGGGCAGCGCGGCGAGGGCCGAGACCACGTTGCCGATCCCCTTGCGCTCCACCAGGCGCCCGAGGCAGACGAGGCGGCGGGGCGTCGCTGCTCGAGCCGCGCGCGGGCCCTCCGGTGTGAACAGCGACAGGTCTACGCCACAGGGCGCGACGGTGAGCCGCGCGCTGGTGGCCCCCATGCGTATGAGCTCGAACACCTCGTCGGTGCAGGTGGCCACGATGTGGTCCACGTCGCGCACGAGCTCGCGCTCCGCCTCGATCCGCTCCGGCGGACTCGTGTCGCGGTCGCCCTGGTAGCGGCGCTTCACGACGCCGAGCGCGTGGAAGGTCTGCACCACGGGAAGCTCGAGCGGCCGGGCCGCCCGCAACGCCGCCCGGCCCGACATCCAGAAGTGGGCGTGCACCACGTCGGGGCGCTCGGAGCGCCAGCGGCGGGCCAGGCCGTCTGCCAGCTCGTCCATGTAGGGGAGCAGCTCGTCCTTCGGAAGCGCCCGTGCCGGGCCGGCGTCGATGTGCTCGACCGTGACACCGCGAGCCACCTCCACCCGGCTCGGAAGGGAAGGGTCGTCGCGCCGCGTGTACACCACCACTTCGGCGCTGCGGCGACCCATCGCCTCGGCCACGGCGGCCACGTGCACGTTCTGGCCGCCGGCGTCGGTCCCGCCCAGGGTGGCGAGCGGGCTGGCGTGCTCGGAGACCATCGCGACCCTCATGCCGTCGCCCCCTGCCTGACTGCGCCCACCTCGGCAAGCATGCCGTCCCAGTCGGCAAGAAAGCGATCGAGGCCATAACGCTCCAGCGCCGTCTTGCGTGCGTGGCGGCCCATCTCAGCCGCCTGGTCGGGATCGGAGATCAGGCGGCGCACCGCCGCCTCGAGCTCGTCGATGTCGTTCGACACCACGCCCGCCTCGGGAGGCACGGCGCGGGGGACCTCCGTGGTGGCAAGGGCGACGACCGGCATGCCGAGCTGCATCGCCTCGATCAGCGAGAGCCCGAGCGAAGTCCAGCGCACCGGATGGACGTAGAGGCGCCGGCGGGCCATCTGATCGTGAAGCTGCTCCTGGGTCAGGCCTTCGATGCCGCCGAGCGCGCCCGCCCCGATCCCGAACAGGTCGACCGGGGCCGCGGCAGCGAAGCGGGCAAGCAGATCGGTGCCCGTGACCCGACCGCGCCGGCCGGCTTCGTTGATCACCATCGCGCAGCGCGCCATCTCCCCCGTGTAACGGGCGCCAGGGTCGACGATGCCGTGCTCGATCACGCGGGTTGGGGTGGATCCCGAGTTCCAGAACAGCCGGTTGAAGTGGGTCACGTGGACGAGCGTCAGTCCGCGGCGATCGGCAGCCGGGTGGCGCATCTCGGCTATCCGGCCCTGCGGGGCGTTGTGCTCCACGTAGACCGCGGGCACGTCGATGCCCGGCCGGCGGCCGCCGAGCCAGCTCTCCGCCATCCCGCCGAGCTCCTCGGGGCGCTGCATCACCACGAGATCGACGTCCGCTTCGGCGGCCTCGGCAGGAGTCACCTCCAGGGCGGCGTCCGGCCACGTCCAGGTCTGCGCCCGGCCGCGGCCATCCGGACCCCGGCCGGGGAGCACGGGGATCAGATATTCGTGCCCGCCCTGGACGAACGCCGTGGTCCACGAGCCGTGCACGTGCCAGAGCAGGATCCTCACGTGCCGCCTCCGATGAGCATCTCGACCGCGGAAGGGAGGTTGGCCGCGGTTTCGGGCGCGGCCTCGATCTCCTGTTTCCGGGTCACGGCCGTGGGCACCAGGATTCCGCGCGCCCCGGCCGCCCGGGCGGCGTCGACGTCGGTCCCGATGTCGCCAACCACCGCGCAGCGCTCCGGCGCGACTCCGAGCGCCTCCGCCGCCTGAAGTACGAGCCCGGGGCCGGGCTTGCGACATTCGCATGGGTCGTCGGGCGCGTGGGGGCAGATCAGCCATGGTCCCAGGGGGCCGAGCAGATCCTCCACGCGGCTGTTCACGGCCTGCATCTCGCTCTCGCTGATGAGCCCCCGTCCCACGCCGCTCTGGTTGGAGACCACCGCCAGCTTCACGCCCGACGCGCGCAGGCGCTCCAGGGCCTGCCGTGCGCCCGGCATCGGCCTCACCAGCGAGGGATCGCCGTTGTAGGGCACGTCCTCCACCAGCGTGCCGTCGCGGTCCAGAAGCACCGCCTCGGGAGCGCGCCGCGGCGACTTTCGTGTCACCGGTGCCGCCCGGCGCGCCGCCAGCGTCGCGCGGCCCCAGTGCAGCGCCGCCGCGGGCGGGATGGCGATCGACGTGAGCACCATGGTCGCCACCTCGGCGGGGGTTCGGGGACCGGGGGCGATTCGGCGCCACGCCAGCTCTCCGGTGCCGGCGAGCCACAGAGCGGCGCCGGCGATGGCCGGGCGACGCCTCCCGGCCACCGCCGCGGCTGCGCCGGCAAGTCCCGCCCCGGCAGTCGCGAGGTGGCGGCTCAGGCGCCCCCGGGATGCTCCCGCGCGCTCTCGCCAGCCGGGCCCGTGCAGGCGCCGCATCAACACGTCGTCGGCGTTGCCCGCCTGGAGGCGAACGCTCGCCCATGGGTCGGCGGCGCGTACGGGATGCACCACATGACGGGCGCCGCGCTCGATCGTGTAGCCGGCTTCGATCAGTCGCAGACCGAGGTCGGCGTCCTCACGGTAGGCGCGCGGGAAGCGCTCGTCGAAGCCGCCCACGGCCGACAGCGCCGAGCGGCGAAAGGCCATGTCGGCCGTGGCCCAGCGCGCCTGCTCGAGCCCTTTCGTGTTGCGTTCGGAGTCCGTCGCGGGGCGGCCCTCGGGGAGCGGCACCTCGATCCGGCCCTGCGAGGCGGCGGTTCGCACATCGAGCCCGGCAAGGTCGCACGCGAGCGCGGCCGTCCAGCCCGCCGGCGCCACCACGTCGTCATCGAGGAACGCCACCCACTCCGAACCGGACGCATACCAGCCGGCGTTGCGTGCGGCGGCCGGGCCGCGCGCGGGCCCCCGGATCACCTGCACCGGCTCATGGCCGGCCGGCCCGAGATCCAGCGGTCCCGGCGCGCTCGGCCGATCGTCGACGATGAGCACCCGCTGCGGGCGAGGCTCCCCGCAGGCCCACAGTGCGCTCAGCAGCCGGGTGAGGGTTTCGCGGCCGGCACTCGGGATCACCACGTCGAAAGACGCGGTCATCCGACCAGGGCCTTCTCCGGCGCCGCCGTGAGGGCGGCGCGCGAACCCGGCCGGCGGATCACGAAGGGGCCGAGCACCAGCATGTCGACAGGGGCGGATCCAAAGCACTCGAGCGCGTCGCGCGGATCGTCGACCATCGGACGCCCGGCGGTGTTGAGACTGGTGTTCACCACTATGGGGACGCCCGTGCGGCGCTCGAAGCCGTCGAGCACGCGGGCCACCAGTGGCTCCGTACGGCGGCTGACCGTCTGGATCCTCGCCGTGCCGTCCACGTGCACCACGGCCGGGATCCGGTCGACCCATTCCGGTGCGACCTGGTGGGTGAACAGCATGTACGGACTGGGGATCGGCCCGCCGGTGAAGATCTCCGCCGCGCGCTCCTCTGAGACCATCGGCGCGACGGGGCGAAACTGCTCGCGCCCCTTCACGTCGTTCAGACGCTCGAGGTTGTCGGGATTGCGCGGGTCCGCCATGAGGCTGCGGTGCCCCAGTGCCCTGGGGCCAAACTCGCTGCGACCTTCGAACCAAGCGACCACGGCGTCGTTGGACAGCGCCTCGGCGGCGGCCTCCGCCACGTCGTCCACGCGCTCATACGCGACGGCCGCTCGTTCGAGCCGGCCCGCCAGCTCTTCCTCGTCGAAGCCGCGGCCCAGCGCGGCGGTGGACATCGGTTGCGGATCGTCGTCGAGCGCGTGCGAAACCGTGAGCGCCGCCCCCAGGGCGGTGCCCGAGTCCCCGGCGGCCGGCTGGACCCAGACCTCGTCGAAGGGGCCGTCGCGCCACAGGCGCGAGTTGGCCACGCAGTTCAACGCCACTCCGCCGGCCATCGCCAGGCGGCGCTCGCCGGTGCGCTCGAACAGCCAGCCGGCCAGCTCGAGCATGATCTCCTCGAGGCGCACCTGCACGCTCGAGGCCAGTTCCGCGTGCGCCTGGCCCCACTCCCCGCCCGCGCCAAGCTCCGGCGCGAAGGCATCCCAATCGAGCGCAAGCGCCTGAAAGCCGCCGCCCTCTGTGAGCCGGATCGCCTCACGAAGCTCCTCCAGGTGCGCCGGCCGCCCGTAGGAGGCCAGCGCCATCACCTTGTACTCATCCGACGCCCGCTTGAAGCCCAGGTGGGCCGTTAGGCTCTCGTAGACGAGGCCGAGTGAGTGCGGCAGGCGCTGCTGGGCGAGCACCTCCAGCCGCCCGTCGCGAACGTGGCCGGCCAGGTGCGACGTCGACTCCCCGCGCCCGTCCAGGGTGAGCACGGCGCAGCTGCGAAACGGCGCGGCAAGGTAGGCGGATGCGGCGTGGGCCACGTGATGGGGCACGAAGCGCACCTTGGAGGGATCGAGCCCGGGCAGGGCAGTGCGCAGGAACAGCGGCGCGCGCTCGGTATAGAGCGTGCGCAGGCTCTCCCAGTCGTCCGAGATCGCGTCGTCGGCCCCGGACGCCAGCTTCGGGTCGTAGGAGTACGCCACCGCATCGAGGTCCTCGGGAGCGATCCCGGCTTTCTTCAGGCACCAGCGCGCGGACTCCTCCGGCAGCTCCCAGGTGGAGAAGGCCACCGGGGGCTTGCCGTGCTTGCGGCGGCTGAAGCGCTCCTCCTCAGCCGCGGCCACGATCTCTCCGTCGACCACCAGCGCGGCCGCCGGGTCGTGGAAGACCGCGTTGATGCCCAGCACGCTAGCCACGGCCGCGCCGCTCTTGGTTAGCCCGCCCGCAGAAGGGGCAACGCCGGGCCATGTCGCACGACGCGGAGCACCGGTGGAGCGAAGCGCGCGAGATCCTGGCCGTGCGCCTGGACACCATCGGCGACGTCCTTATGACCGGCCCGGCCCTGCGGGCGCTCAAGAGCGTCCGGGGCGATCGCCGGCTCACCCTGCTCACCTCATCGTCCGGCGCGCTGGCCGCGCAGCTGATGCCGTGCGTCGACGATGTGATCGTGCACGAGGCGTCGTGGATGAAGCCGGCCGCAGGCGGATCCGACCCCGGCGCGGACACGCGCCTGATAGCCGAGCTGACCGGCCGCGGCTTCGACGCGGCGGCGATCTTCACGGTCTACAGCCAGAGCCCGCTGCCCGCGGCGCTCACCTGCCACCTGGCGGGCATCCCGGTGCGGCTGGCGCACTGCCGCGAGAAGCCCTATGGCCTGCTGACCGACTGGCTGCCCGAGCTCGAGCCTGAGCAGCTCGTGCGCCACGAGGTGCGCCGCCAGCTCGACCTGGTGGCCGCCACGGGCGCTCGAACCGGCGATGAGAATCTCTCTCTCGAAGTACCGCAGGCTGCGCGCGCGCGGGTGGACGGAATCCTCGAGCGGCTCGAGCCGGGAGCGGGCGGGGACTGGGCGGTCGTGCATCCCGGCTCGACCGCAGCTTCGCGACGGTACCCGCCCGGCATGTACGCCGAAGCGTGCGAGCGCCTCGTGCGCCACGGGATCTCCGTGGTGTTCACCGGCGATCGATCCGAGCGCGAGCTGGTGGATGAGATCCGCTCCCGGATGACCACCGATTCCCCTTCCCTGGCGGGAGAGCTCGATCTGGCCGAGCTGGCCGCGCTCCTGGCCGCCGCGCCGGTGCTCGTGGCCGGCAACACGGGCCCGGTGCACGTGGCCGCCTCGGTGGGCACGCCGGTCGTCGACCTCTACGCGCTCACCAACCCCCAGCACACGCCGTGGGGCGTTCCCAGCAGGGTTCTCTTCCAAGACGTGCCGTGCCGCTGGTGCTACAGCAGCGTGTGCCCGGAGGGCCATCACCGCTGCCTGCGGGGCGTCTCCCCGGAGGAGGTCGCGGACGCTACCGTGACGCTTCTCAGCGCCCAAGCCGGTTGATGGCATCCCGAGAGGCGCCACGAGAGTCGCTTGCCCACGCGGAAGGCTTCGAAACACAAGTGGCCGATGGCGCGCTTGAACCCACGAGCGCCCGGGTAGAGGCACCGCAACCGATTACGAAGGAGGCTCAAATGGCGAAGACAGCGCGTGACGTGATGACACAGGGCGTGGAGTGCGCCGGCGAGAACGACACGGTGGCCGACTCTGCAAAGAAGCTTGCGGACCTCGATGTGGGCGCCATGCCGATCTGCGGCGAGGACGACCGCCTGAAGGGCATGCTCACCGACCGCGACATCGTGGTCGAGGTGATCGCCGCGGGCAAGGACCCCGCCAGCGTGAAGGCGGGTGAGCTCGGCGGCGAGGAGGTCGTGACGATCGGCGCCGACGACTCCGTCGACGAGGCGCTCTCGACCATGAAGGACCACAAGGTACGCCGCCTGCCGGTGATCGACGGACACGACCTCGTCGGCGTGGTAAGCCTGGCCGACCTCGCACAGAGCATCGAGGACGACAAGCTCGGCGATCTGGTCGAGGCGATCAGCGCCGCCCCCTGACCAAGCGCCTTGCGCTCAGGCCCGGCTGGGGCCGCCAGATCGGTCCCAGCCGGCACCACTACTACAGCCGCTTGCTGCGCCGGTATCCGCTCAGTGAATTGGTGGTGTGGCGTGTCGCCGTACGGGCAGCTCGAAGACCCAGAAGTCGCGCTTCATCACCGTGACCGAAACGTTGTGCACCGGCGTCTCGCCGATGGCGCCCTGGAAGGTGCCGGCGTGGGCGTGGCCGTGTAGCACGAGGTCGGGCTCTTGCTCGCGGATGGGGTCGGCCAGCCGCGAGCTGCCGAGCATCGTCCAGATCCCCTCTGGCTCGCCCTGGAGGGTTTCCGCGACGGGGGAGTAGTGCAGCAGCACGATCCGGACCGGACAGTGCGCCACCTCGCGCAGGCCGCGCTCGATCGCTTCCACCTCGTGGCCGGTCTCGCGGTAGACCTCACGCAGCAGCGGCTCACCGAAGTCCGGCAGATGCGACCCGGAAAAGCCGCCGACGAATCCCTTCGCGCCCACGATCCCAAGTTCGACGCCGTCCACGTCGAGTGCGACTGCCTCGCGGTCCAGGACTCGGATGCCCCCATTCTCGAGCTCGGCCGTGAGCTCGCGCGCGCGCCCTGAATGGTGATCGTGGTTACCGAGGACGGCTATCACGGGCGCCTCGAAGCGAGAGCATGCCTCCGCGAGGAGCGCGGCCTGCTCCGGCTCGCCGTGGGTGGTGAGGTCCCCGGCGAGCAACATCAAGTTCGCCTCGGCACCGGCCTGCTCGAATGCGGCGGTGACCTGGTCGCGATTTGCCTCGCGGATGTGGATGTCGGCGGTGGCGGCCACGCGCACGGTCGCGGAACTGCCGCTTGACGCCGGCTCGGTGCCCACAGAGAGCAGGCATACCCGGGGCAGGGCGCGTCGGAACGCCTCCACCGGGTAGGACCGGCGGGATGACCGGTCCCGACCTTGACTTCGACGACATCGTCCAGACCATGAAACGTGCCGTCGCAGCCCTGCGCGAGGCGGAGATCCCCTTCCTGCTGGCCGGCAGCCTCGCAGTGTGGGCACAGGGCGGCCCCGAGAAGACCAAGGACCTCGACTTCGTGATCAAACCCGACGACGCCGAACGCGCGCTGGCCACACTCGAGGCCATCGGAATGCGCGCCGAGCGACCGCCCGAGGACTGGCTGCTCAAGGCGTGGGATCAAAACGTGCTCGTCGACCTGATCTTCAGCCCCCGCGGAATCGAGGTTGACGACCTCGTGCTCGCACGGGGACAGGAGCTGCACGTGATGGCGATCACCGTGCCGGTGATGGCGCTGGAGGACGTCCTCACCAGCAAGCTGCTGGCGCTCGACGAGCGAACCGCTGACTTCTCCAGCCTGATCGCCCTGGCGCGCTCGGTGCGCGAGCAGGTGGACTGGGAATCAGTGCGTCGCGGCACTGAGGAGTCGCCGTTCGCGCGCGCCTGCTTCGTGCTTCTTGAGGGCCTCGAGATCCTGCCCGCCGGCGGGCCGGCGAACTGTTGACAATCTCGCGGACCGGGCGCAGGATGGGCCCAGAGCAACGAACTGGAGGAGGAGATAGCCCTATACCCCTTTTGGCGGGAAGTAGAACCCGGACGCGATCAGCGATCGCGCCGGCTCCGAGGCCGCCGACCCCGACGGCTATCGGGTCGAGCTGCTCGCGACGGTGACGGGGGTCTCGCTCGCGCCCCGATCGCGCGCGGGCTCATGGACGTACGCCGCGAACTCTTGCTCGAACTGCGGCCACCAGGTCGGCTCGCCCGAGGGTCCCTCGGGCGCCGGGGGCTCGTCACCGCCCCCGCGTCCGTCGTCGTCCTCCCCATCGTCGGCGCAGAGGAGCACGTACAGCAGGAAGGCGATAGCCCCAAGCGCGAGGATCGAGCATGCAACCGACACGCAGACCCCCGCGGCGGAGTCGAGCCCCAGCCAGCTCTCGTCCACAAGGACGACCTGCACCGGGGAGCTCACGGAGATCGAACCGAGGGGCATGAGCACGGCAAGCGCGAGGAAGCTGAGCCCCGGGTATCTGGCCATACGACTAGCCATCCGGTGTCGATGGTACCCCGGATTGCCGCGTTCAACCATACGCCGAGAACGGATCTCGGTCTGATGCCCGACGCCGGTATCCCACAGCCAAAGCTCCGCCACCCGGTTTGGCGCCACCTGGCTCGGGTACCGCGCCGGACCAGACATGACGCAGCCGATAAAGGTCGAGGCCCACTCCGTCGTTGACTACGGCTTCGCCGCCGTGTCGCTGGCTCTGCCCTTCGCGCTTGGGCTGAAGGGAGCGGCACGGGCGATCCCGATGGCCTGGGGCGCCGGGCAGGGCACGCTCAACGCGCTGACGGACCAGCCCTATGCGCTGAGGCGGGTCGTGTCGTTCAAGGGTCACGGCCAGGCGGAGGCGGTGGCGCTCCCGGCGCTCGTAGCGACGGTCGCGCTGATGCGGCCGTTCGAGCAGCGCGCGGCCAAGCCGTTCTTCGGGGCGCTGCTGACCGCGCTCGTGAGCAACTACGCGCTGACCGACTACGACGCGAAGCCGATGCGCTAAGGCGAGCGGCCCAGGTCCGTCAAGACTCGGGGCCGCTCGAGGGGGGTAACGCTTGGGTCACGCGGTGACGGGTGTCGCCGACGTCTGGTGACGCAAGCCCCGGTGCTGATCAGGTAGCCGACGGCGATCCAGTAGGCGCCCGCCACCACGGGCATGCCGACTGCGACAGCGGGATCGTGTGTATCCACGCCAGCGGCAGACCGACGTACACGGCCTTCGAGACGTGCCCCCGCGCGCTTCAGTGACATGGCCAGCGCGATCGAGCCGAGCAGCCACATCGCGTTGGTGCGACGACCACGAACAGGCTGAGGTCCTCGCCGTTCACCACGGAAGTCGTGGTGGTCAGCCCGAGTACCGCCGTGCCCGCCGTCGCGGCGATCGCTCCCTGTTGGACAGGGCATAGCGAGCTAGCGCCAGGTAGCCCCGCGCGATCAGGACGAGGGCGATGGCGAAGAAGCTCACCAGGTACTCGGCGGTCCCTGTGATGTCCGCGAGGACGAAGCCTCGTATAGGCCGCAGCCCACACTCGAGCGCCTCGACGACCTGGTGGAGGATGTCCGGGCGAGCGGTGTGCCCGTCGAGCTCGTGAAGCAAGGTGAGCGACCGGCGGTACCCGCGGGTGTCGACCTGGCGCAGGAGCCCTTTACCAATTTCCGCAAGCACGCCGGCCCCGTGCACACCCGGGTGGTGCGATATGTCGACGCCCATATCAGCTCAAGGTCGCAAACGCGGGGGGATCGGCCGGCAACGGCACGGGCAGCGGGCACCGCCTGGTGGGCATGCGCGGGCGCGCACGGCTCTATGGAGGCACGGTCGAGGTCGGCCGCGACGCAAAGGGCGGCTTCGCGGTCCGCGCACGGCTCCCAGTCGAGGAGGCGCCGTGATCAAGGTGATCCTGGCCGACGACCATGAGCTGATCCGCGACGGTCTGAAGGCCATGCTCGGTGCCCAGGAGGACATAGAGGTCGTGGACGAGGCCGGCGACGGCCCCGAGGCGGTGGCGGAGTCGATCCGCCTGCGCCCTGACGTGGTGCTTAATGGACATCCGGATGCCGAGGCTGGACGGCATCGAGGCCACCCGGCGCCTGAACGTCCACGCCGGCGCGCCGCGGGTGCTCGTGCTCACCACCTTCGACCTCGATGCGTTACGTATACGAGGCACTGCGCGCCGACGCGGCGGGCTTCCTTCTGCCCCTCCGCGCCAGGTCGCCGAGGCCGTCCGCACCGTGGCGGTTGGTGAGCAGCTCCTCGCCCCGCGGTCACCCGGCGGCTGGTGGAGCGGTTCGTAAAGCGGCCGCCGCCCGACACGGCCCGCGAACAGCGGTTCGAGGAGCTGACCGAGGGATAACCGGCTTGACGCGGTCTAAGACAGTGCACTACGGTGACCCGTACGTAGCGCGGCTGCGGAGGTGACCCAAGTGAAAATCCCAACTCCGGTCGAGGGCAGCGAGTTGCGGCCGTCGGAGGAGAGCCAATCGCCTGGCCGCCAGTTTCTGCCTGCCCTCGCGTTTGACGCTCTCGCTGCGCTCGCCGCGGGGGTCGTGGACCGTGCCGGTGGAGTCGAGCCGGAGCAGGTAGCACGCAACGTCGACACCTACATGGCGAGCTTCCGCGCTCAGCGCAAGTGGGTTGGGAAGGTCGCTCTGGTCGGACTGTGGCTGTACCCGCTGCGCTTCCTTGCGCCTCCCTTCCCGAAGATGGACTCGGAGCGACGCCGGCGGTTTGTCAAGGGCACTTCATCGGCGACATCTCCTAACGCCGGATCCGGCTCGGCCGCCGCCTGGTCCAACATGCCCCGCTTCCGAAACCTCACCGCGGCGGGCGTGCTCGTGGGAACGCCGCCGCGGGGATCGCGGAAGCTGGCCCATGACCGCGGATGATTCGAACGGAAGACCGCATGCCCGACGCCCAAGAGTCAAGCCCCTGGACCTTCGAGACGCTGGCCGTGGCAGACCGCGCGAAGCTGGAGGACGTGCTGCTGACGGGCACCGCTCCCGACCCCGAGCAGCTCCACGGATGGAGCTACTGCGGCTGGAACCACGAATTGCTGGGCAAGCTCACGGGGGAGAAGTTCAAGAAGGGCTTCCGCAAGGAGGGCGAGCGCGACTTCGGCTACAACGAGCTCGTCCACCGCGACGACCAGGGGTACCGGGGGGAGTGGAACGTGAAGCTGAAGGACGGCCGCCCCAGACTGGTCGGCTACTTCCGCGTCTCACTCGTGCGAGCCGCCCCAGAAGCTCCACCAGCCATACCTTAACCTCGGCATCTTCAACTACAACGTGGCGATCAACACCGGGCTGAACTACCCGTTTCGGGTGATCCGCGACTTCGTCGCCCTGCCCAACGCCGGTGACCACCCCCTCATTCTGGGCAAGGTCTACCTCCAGCTCGGCTCCCCGCGGCTGAACGTCTCCTACTCCTACTTCCTGCTCGGTCGAGAAGGGCACGACCGCCGCGCAGACGAGGGACATCCTCGACAAGTCCGTCGACGACCTCGGTCCGAGCGGCCGCGACAGCTGCTACGGCTACGGGCGGATCAACCTGGCAAAGGCGCTCGGTGCCGGCGTCAGCGATCCTCCTCCGGCCGATCCGGGCGCGATTGCCGGCAAGGTGAGCGACGGGCGCAAGAAGACCGGCATCGGCGACGCGACGGTCGATTGCGCCAGCGGCGGCAGTGCGACCACTGCGAGCGACGGCCTCTACTCCATCACGAACGTCCCCGCGGCGACCTACGCCTGCACCGCCAGCGCAACCGGCTACCGCTCGAAGAGCCAGACGGTGACGGTCACCTCCGGCCAGACGACCACCGCCAACTTCGCACTGCGCGAGCGGTAGGAGGCGGCCGCACCATGGGCGGCTTGGCGGCATCGTGGAGGAAGGAATCGACGAGCCGCTGGACTCGCTCTGGATCCGTGCCGGCGTTGACGCCAGTCGCGGGCCGCACAGGGGTGATTGCGCGAGAGCAGGGCTCAACACCCGGACCGGCGGTGCGGATGAATCCGTTTGTGTCCGAGTGGTTGTGGCCGCATGTGCGACCAGCAGGCGGTCTGTCCCCGGGCGCATCCGGCCAGACTGATTCCAGGGGATGCACCTGCGCGCTATCTCGCCAAGGCGGCGGGGGCTGGTGGTGAATTGAATCCTCCGGGCGCTCGATATCGACCGGGGTACGACGGCCACGTCCTTCCTGCACCCTCGACTGACGTCGGTAGCAAATCGCCCCCGCCGCGCTCCCGCCGGGAGCGAGGGATGGGACCTGCCGTCCCGGCGCCGATCGCCGATACCAGGCCTGTCGAGAGCGTGCGTGCGCGCGACGCCTTCTTTCGTCGCGCGCTGCTGGCAAGCGACCTGGCCGCGGTGACAGCGGCATTGCTCCTGACGACGACGCTGGCCGGGCACGACCTCCCCCGCCCCGAAGCGATCATTCTCGTGCCGGTGCTCCTGCTTCTCAGCAAGATCGGCGGCCTATATGACCGCGACCAGGCACTGATCGACAGCGACACGACGATCGACGAGATCCCGGCGCTGTTCAATCTGGCGACGATGCTCGCCCTCGTAGCCGCCATCGGCGGCGAAGGCGCGGTGCCCGGTGGGTTCTCAGAGCTTGACCTCCTGACCCTTTGGATGATGCTCGCGATCCTCCTGATTGTGTTTCGCATCTTCGCGCGGGCCTTCGCGCTGCGGTTCACGGCGAGCGAGCGGTGCATCGTGATAGGCAATGCCGACGTCTGCGCGCAGCTCGGTCTCAAGCTTTCAGACAGCCCGTACGCCAACACCACCGTCCTCGGCTACGTCTCGTTCAAAGACACGGTTCGCGAGGACGACCCTGCACCATTGGGCGGCCTTGAGCAACTCGACGAGGTGCTGGTGGCGAACGACGTCCACCGCGTCATCGTCGCCCTCCACGACGCCGACCCTGACGCCCCGATCGACGCGGTGCGCCGGATCAAGGCGCTGGGCGTCAAGCTGAGCGTCCTTCCCCGGATATTCGAGATCGTGGGCTCCTCCGTGGAGTTCGACGACATCGAGGGCCTCACGGTGCTCGGCGTGCGCCACCTCGGACTGACGCGAGGAGCACTCGTCGCGAAGCGCATGCTCGACATCACCGTCGGGACCGCGACGCTGATCGCGAGCGCACCGTTCTTCGCGATCACGGCGGTCGCGATCAAGCTCGACTCGACCGGGCCCGTCTTCTTCCGCCAGCCCCGCGTGGGTCGCAACGGAGAGGTCTTCGAAATCGTGAAGTTTCGGACGATGATCGCCGGTGCGGAGCAGGCAAAAAAAGCGCTCCTCGCCCCCCACGACGAACGTCACCTGTTCAAGCTCGAGGGCGACCCGCGGATCACCCGGGTGGGGCGCTGGCTGCGGCGCACATCGCTCGACGAGCTGCCGCAGCTCATCAACGTCCTCCGGGGAGAGATGGGCCTCGTCGGGCCGCGGCCCCTCGTTTTCGACGAGGACAGCCGCATCGAGGGCTGGCACCGTCGCCGACTCCACCTCAAGCCCGGCATGACCGGGCCGTGGCAGATCCTCACCTCGGGCCGCGTCCCGATCTACGAGATGGTGAAGATCGACTATCTCTACGCCATCGACTGGTCGGTCTGGACCGACGTCAAGATTCTGATCCGGACGTTCTTCTACGTGCTGGCGCGGCGGGGCATGTAGGTGGCGACGGGGCCGCCCACCGCCGGTGGGCCGGCGTCAGCGGCCGTGGTGCACGATTACCTCAACCAGCGTGGTGGCGCCGAGCGTGTCGCGCTCGAGCTCGCCCGTATGTGGCCCGACGCCCCGATCTACACGTCGCTGTATCGACCGGAGTCCACGTTCCCCGAGTTCGCGGCTCGAGACGTCCGTACATCATTCCTCAGCCGGCTGCGCACGGATCGCGGGTTTCGCAACCTCTTCCCGCTCTACCCGGCTGCCTTCCGGACCCTCGGCACGCTGTCGGAGGATCTGGTTATCAGCAGCACGAGCGGCTGGGCTCACGGGGTCCGTACGGCTCCAGATACGGAGCACGTCGTCTATTGCCACTCCCCGGCACGCTGGCTGTACCGTGATGCACATCTTGGGCCCGGGTCGGTTCAACAGCGGCTCGCGCGGCCGATGCTGGGGGCGATGCGACGCTGGGATGCCGGCGCGGCCCGGCGCGCCGACCGCTACATCGCAAACTCCGAAAACGTGCGTGGGAGGATACGTACCGCCTACGGCATTGACGCCGACGTGGTCCATCCGCCGGTCGACGTCGACCGCTTCACCCCCCGGCCGCGGGGAGAGCGCTTGCTTGTCGTGTCCCGGCTGCTTCCTTACAAGCGCGTCGACCTTGCGATCGAGGCGGCGAACCGTGCCCATCTGCCGCTCGACGTGATCGGCTCCGGCCCGATCTTCAAGGAGCTAAAGGCGATCGCCGGACCCACGGTGCGCTTCGACCGGCGCCTCGGGGACGCCGAGATCACCGATCTGATGGAGAGCTGCCGGGCGTTGCTGCTGCCTGGTGACGAGGACTTCGGCATCACGCCGGTCGAGGCGCTGGCGGCGGGCAAGCCGGTCGTCGCGTTCGGCGTGGGAGGTGCGCTCGAGACGCTGGAGGACGGCGTCAGCGCCTGCATGTTCCACCAGCAGACCGCCGATGCGATGCTCGGCGCGTTGCGGCGGGTCGAGCAGCTCGATACTGCGCCGGAGGCACTCGCCGAGCGCGCTCGGCGATTCTCACCGGAGAGGTTCCGCACGGGCATCCTGGCGGCGGTCGACCGCGCCCGCAGCGGTGAGCCGCCGTCTGAGACGGTGGGCAGCGGGGCGAGTCGGCAAGTTCGCAGCTGATGGGCGGTGCGGTCGCCGTCTGGCGGATCCCCGCGATCGTCGCACCAGGCGTTGTCGCTGCCGCGCTCGGAGGTGCGCTGGTGCTGCTGAGGGTTCCGGTGGAGACGAGTGCACTCGGCGCGGTGGTCGCGACGCTGATCGTTGCCGCCGCGGTGTGGGCGCTCGTGGACCTCGAGCGGTTCGTCCTCGTCGCCGTACTGGGGGCCATGATCCTTCCCGCCGCGCTCGTGCAGCCTGGGAGCGCGCAGGTGGCCGCCGTCGACGTGCTGCTCGTCGTGGCACTCGGCGCCTGGCTGGTCCGCGGATCCGTGCAGAGGTCACCGGCCCCGTACATCGCCGGCAACCGCCTGCTCGCTCCCGCGCTGCTCTTCATCGCGGTGACCGCTGCGTCGCTCGCATGGTCGGTCACCCCTTCCGAGACCGTCAAGACGATCATTCAGATGATCGAGATCGTCGTCGTGCTCCCGCTCGTCTTCGCCTCGCTGCCCAGGTCGGTCGGCGCGATCCGCGGTGGGCTGCTGGTCTACGTCGGGCTCACATGCATCCTCGCGGTGGTCACGTTTGCGCTGTTCGCGCCGCGCGCCGGGGCCGGCGACCTGACCGCGCAATACCTTCCCGGTCTTCACAAGAACGCGATCGGGAGCGCCCTGGCGGCCGGGCTCGTCCTCGCCTACGGGTTCTCGCTCGTGGAGAGGATTCCTCGCGTGCGGCGGGTGCTCGGGCTCGCCGTGCTGATCGAGCTGGCGGGGCTGGCCGCGACTATCTCACGCGGGGCGCTGCTGGGCGCCCTTCTTGGCGTTATCGCTGTGAGCCTGCTGCTAGGACGCGGGCGCCTGCTGACGCTCGGGCTCGTGGTGGTCGTTGCGATCGCGTTCGTGCTGACGGTGGGTGTGCAGCCGGGCGCCGGCCAGGCACAGCCGGGCGGCTTCGAGAGCAGTTCGGTGCGCGAGTACTCGTTCGGCAATGCGGTCGACAAGATCGCCGAGCGGCCGCTGCTCGGCAGCGGCGCGGGGACCTACTGGGACTACATCCCCCAGCTCAACATCGGCCTCGCTGACCCCAACAACTTGTTCCTGCTCACCTGGGCCGAGATCGGGATCATGGGGCTCGGAACACTGATCTTCCTGCTTTGGCGCTTCGGCGGGCTATTGGTCGAGGCCCGCCGGCTCCCCGAGGCAGCCGCCGTTCCAGCTGTCGCGGCCGGCGGCGTCGTTCTCTCACTGCTCGTGCACTTCCAGGTGGACTCGACGTGGAACCGCGGCACCGCGTCGCTCGCCTTCGCGATGATGGGGTTGATGCTGGCCGCCAGGCGGTTGGCACCGCGTCCCGGTGGGTCGCCCCGGGAGTCCGCGACGCCGGCCGCCCCCGCCGTGGAGCCGCCGGCCGCCCCCGCCGTGGAGCCGCCGGCCGCCCCCGCCGTGGAGCCGCCGGCCGCTCCAGAGATGCCTGCCGCGGCTGCCGACGAGCCGCCGCCCCTCCGGGTCCTCCACGTCGTCACCTCGAGCGCTTACGCCGGCATCGAGCGGCATGTCGTCCGCCTCCTGCGCGAGCTGCGGACGCTCGGGTGCATGGCGGAGCTGGCCTGCCCCCCGTCCGCTGATCGCCTGCGTGCCGAGGCGGTGGCGGCGGGTATCCCGGTGCATCCCCCCGCCGGCAGCCGCCCGCGAGCGTGGATCGGCGCAGTCGCGCAGCACGTCGCCGCCGAGCCACCGGCGATCATCCACCTCCACGACGGCCGGTCCGCGCTCGCCGGGATGCTGCTCGGGCCGCTGGGTCGGGGCCTCGTCGTCCGCACGCAGCACTTCACACATCCCGCCTCGGCGCAGCGCAGAGGCTGGCGCAGGGACGCCTCGCTCGGGCTCCACCGGGCGCTGAACCGAAAGCTCAACGGGTACGTGGCCGTGTCGCAGAGCGTCGCGGCCGCCGCGGCCGAGCGCAACGAGACGCGCGACTCCGAGGTGGTGGTCATTCCGCCGGGCATCGAGCTTCCCGGTGCCGGCGCGCTGGCGCTGGCGCGGGCCGTGCGCGGGGGACAGTCGCACCCGGCGGTGGCCTACATCGGCCGCCTCGAGGCGGAGAAGCGGCTCGAGGTCCTCTTGCGCGCGGTTCCGCGCGTGCTCAACGAGTTGCCCAGCTGTCGCTTCATCATCGCCGGCTCGGGCGCGGCCGAGGAGGGGCTTCGCCGACTCGCTCGCCGGCTGGAGGTCGACGCGGCGATCACGTGGACGGGCGAGGTCGCGCAGCCGGCGTCCGTGCTCGAGGGCGCACACGTGTACGTCAGTCCCTCGCCCGCGGAGGGCTTCGGGCTGGCTGTCGCGGAGGCGATGGCCTACGCGCTCCCGGTGGTCGCCGTCGCCTCGGGCGGCAGCGCGGAGATCGTCGACGACGGCGTCACCGGCCTTCTCGTGCCCCCCGGCGACGACGCCGCCCTCGCGGCGGCGATCGTCCGGCTGGCCGGGGATCTCCCGCAGGCGGCGCAGATCGGCCTGGCGGCGCGCCGGCGCGCCGGTGCGCGCTTCGGCGTCGATCTGACGGCGCGAGCCACCCTCGACTTCTACCGGCGGCTGCTCGGAGTCTCCCGGCGGTGAACGGCGTGCGCGTGCTGCGCGTCTACCACAGCGGTGTCGTCGAGGAGTACCGCGAGCGCGAGCGACTGCTGCGCGACCGCCACGGCTACGACGTCCACCTGGTCTGCCCGCCCTGCTGGCCCGAGGGCGGCAGCACCGTGCAGGCGACGCCCGATCCCGAGCTCCCGGTACACATGGTGCCCGTCCGCGGGCGCCGGCACCCGATCCTGTTCTGGTACGCAAGCGCCCCGTTTCGCCGCGTCCTGGGCGAGGTGCGCCCGCAGATAGTGGACCTGCACGAAGAGCCCTACAGCCTCGCGGTCGCGGCCGCGCTGCGCGCGATCGGGCGCGAGGCGGCGGGCGCACGTGTCTGCATGTACACCGCGCAGAACATCCTCAAGCGCTACCCGCCGCCGTTCCGGCAATTCGAGCGCCGCGCGTACGCGGCCGCCGCCGCCGCCTACCCGTGCTCGAGCGAAGCGGGAGAGGTGCTGCGGGCGAAGGGGTTCGGAGGCGAGCTGCACGTGCTGCCGCTCGGCGTCTCGCTGGTCGAGCCGGCGCCACCACCCACCGCCTCCGAGGCCGACGGGCGGGTGCGGGCGGGGTTCCTGGGGCGGCTTGTGCCCGAGAAGGGCGCGGAGGTCGCCGTTCGCGCCTTTGCCCGCGCCGCGGACGGCCTCGACGCGTCGCTCGAGCTGGTCGGCGCCGGACCGCAGGAGGCGCAGCTGCGCGAGTTGGTCGCCCAGCTCGGGCTCGGCTCCCGCGTCGCCTTCGCGGGAGCGGTATCGCAGGAGGACGCCCTCGAGCGCATCCGCCGCTACGACGCGGTGGTCGTGCCGTCGCTGACACAGGAGAACTGGAAGGAGCAGTTCGGGCGCGTCGCAGCACAGGCGCTCGCGGCCGGCACCCCGGTTGTCGCCTCGAACTCGGGCTCGCTGCCCGAGGTGCTGGGGGGCTGCGGCGAGTTGGTGCGTGAGGGCGACGTCGACGACCTCGCCCAAAAGCTCGGGGGGCTCCTGCGCGATCCAGCCCGCAGGACGGAGCTGGCAGCTCGAGGCCGGCGACGTGCTGTCCAGGAACTCTCGTGGGAGCGGGTCGCCGACGGCTGCGACCGGATGTACCGGGAGGTGCTCGAGCGTGGCTGAGCGCCGGCTGCGCGTCGCAATCGTGAGCCACGTCGCCCGTATGGGCGGCGCCGAGTTCTCACTGCTCTGGATCGTCGAGCGCCTCGACCGCGGCTCGGTGGAGCCGATCGTCGTGCTCGGCGAGGACGGCCCGCTGGCCGAGCGGCTGCGAGCCCTCGACGTCGAGGTGGTCGTCCATCCGCTCGACCGCAGCGTGGTCGACCGGCGCAAGGAGGCGCTCGGCGCCGCAGGTCTCGCCCACCCGCTGGTGCTCGCCCGCGCCGGTCGCGCCGTAGCCGGCCTCGCCGGCCTCTTCCACAAGCGCGAGGTCGACGTCGTGCACACGAACACGCTGAAGGCCCACCTGGTCGGAGGGCTCGCCGGACGGCTTGCGCGCGCCCGGGTCGTCTGGCACGTGCGCGACCACATCTCCTCGCCCTACCTGCCCGCGGCCGCGGTGCCGCTCGTCCGCCTGGCGGCCCGCATCCTCCCGCATCGGATAGTGGCCGTCTCCGCCAGCGCCGCGCGCACCCTCGACCGCGGGGACGTGGCGGTCATCCACCAGGGAGTGGAGCTGCCGGACGACCCCGCCGAGCGGCCTGCGGACGGCGCACCGCGCGTCGGCCTTGTCGGCCGCATCGCCCCGTGGAAGGGACAGGACGTCTTCCTGGCTGCCGCCGCGACGCTCGTCCCGGAGTTTCCCGATGCGGAGTTCGTGCTCGCCGGCGCGCCGCTGTTCGGCGAGGAGCCCTTCGCGCGTGAGCTCCGCCGACAGGCCACGAGCCTCGGCCTCGACGGTCGCGTGCGCTTCCTCGGCTTCCAGGAGGACGTCTGGCAGGTCTACCGCGACCTCGACGTCGTCGTGCACGCCTCGACTCTGCCCGAGCCCTACGGCAACGTCGTGCTCGAGGCGATGGCCAGCCGCAGGGCGCTCGTCGCCGCCGCCGCCGGCGGCGTGCTCGAGCTGGTCGAGGACGGCCGCACCGGGCTGTTGGTCTCGCCGGCGGATCCCGACGCGCTCGCGGCTGCGATCGGACGGCTGCTGCGCTCGCCGCAGGAGCGGCGCCGCCTCGCCGACGCGGGGCGGCGGCACGTCGAGGAGAGCTTCTCGCGCGACCGCGACGCGCGGACGGTCGAGCGCATCTGGCAGGAGGCCACCGGCGGACGCGTCCGCCGGCGCCTGAAGCGACAGCTGGCGCGGGCGCGGAGATGAGCGGCCTGGGCGCGAGCGCACCGGCGACCGAGCCGCGAGTCGCCTGGCTGAGCGCGGAGACCCCGGACCGGCTCGGGGGAGGCGGCCACCGCCGCCAGTACCACCAGATCCGCGCTCTCCGCGAGGCGGGCATCGACGTCCGCGTCGCGACGCTCGCCGGGCCACAGGACGACGCGAGCCTGCGCGACCTCGCGCCGGTGCAGCGCTTCGGCACGCTGCGCCTGCGCGGCCTGCTCGCGGATCCCTCGCTCGACCACTTCCTCGCGGACGGCGGCTTCACCGCGGCGGTGGTCGCGCACATCGAATCGGTGCCGCACGTGCGCCGGGCACTCACCCGCCGCCGCATCCCGTGGCTGCTCGACTTCCACAACGTGAACTCGCGCTGGCACCGACTGCGTGGCGACAAACCGCGCACCAGCGTGTGGCGAACGCGCGAGCGCGCTGCGCTGCGCAGGGCAGCGATGGCCACCGCCTGCTCGCAAGAAGAGCGCCGGACGCTGCTCGACGTCGTCCCGTCAGGGCGCGTGGAGGTCGCGGGCCACGGTATAGACCCGGAGGAGTGGCCCGACGAGGCAGTCTCACCAGATCCGGCCCCCGCTCTCGCGTTCTTCGGAGCGTGGGGGCACGGCCCCAACAGCGAGGGCGCGGAATGGCTGGCGGAGCGGGTATGGCCCGACGTGGCCGAGGCGGCTCCGGACGCGCGCCTGCTGCTGGCCGGCCCGGGTGAGCCGCCCCCTGTCCTGCTCGCTCAGCCGCGCGTCGAGCATGTGGGGAGGATCGACGATCTGGCGCGCTTCCTCGGCGGTGTCCGCATCGTCGTGGTGCCGATCGTGAACGGCATCGGGGCGCGGGTGAAGTTCGGCGAGGCGCTGGCGAGCGGCGCGGCGGTCGTCTCGACCTCGACCGGCGCCGAGGGGTTCGACGCGGACGGCGCGTTCGTGAGGGCGGACGAGCCGGCCGACTTCACTCAAGCGTGCATCGCACTCCTGTCCGACGGCCAACGCGCCGGCGCGCTCGGCCAGTCTGGGCGTGCATTGGCGTTGGATCGCTTCGACTGGCTGACGGCGAGCCAGCCGATCGTCCGCTTCGCCCGGGGAGTCGGCGATTGATCGCTGAACCGGCACATCCCGCCGCCTGCATGGCAGAGGCCGTCCTGCTCCAAGATGTTTCAATCGGCTGATGTGGCGGGCTGCCCGGAAGGCACGATCAGCGACTCGGCGGATCCAAGAGCGAAGACGCTACGCCGTCAACGTCCGCAAGTGGGGTCCGCTCATGCCGGCTGGGCGGAGCGACGCGGACCTGTCACTTCGGTGATCGGCTTGGATCCAGCCCGCGCCGATGATCTCGGCCGCATCATCGGTATGACACCGGCCGAGGTTGTAGAGAAGCTCTGCTTCAAGGGACCGGAGGTCACGATTGAGGTCCAGGGCATGCCGATCCAGGTGCGCCCCGGCACCGCCGACGTCTTCCCGGTTGACGACACCTTCGGAGCCGGCTATCACCGGTCACCCTGGAATCTTCCAGAGCGACCGGTCATCGTCGATCTCGGCGCAAACATAGGGCTGACGGTGCTGGATTATGGCCTGACGTATCCGGAGCCCACCATCGTCGGCGTTGAGCTCGATGAGCACAACGCCCGACTGGCGCGACTCAACACAGCGCACGTGGCGAGCGCCAGGATCATCCACGGCGGCGTAGCGGCCACCGAGGGCATCGTGACATACGACACCGCAGACACGAACGCGTACGTCATCTCACAAGCCGGCGACCGCACGGCTCCAGCCATTACTGTCGCCGGACTCCTCAAGCAGCTGGGTGGCGGCGATATCGACCTGCTCAAGATGGACATCGAGGGGGCGGAGCGGGAAGTACTCGCCGACGGGGCCGCGTGGGCTTCGAGCGTGAGGCACATTCTCGTAGAGACACATCCGCCCTACACCTCCAAGGAATGCCTTCGAGACCTACGCCGGCTTGGGTTAGACGCGCGCGTCGACCAGCGCCATCCTGCCAGCGTGGCCGCAAGCAACGGCCCGTAGCGCTTCACCTGCGCCTAGGTCCTGATCCGGTGCATCACCTAGTGTGAGCTCGCGCGCGTCACGAGTGCCGCGGCCCGGGAGGCGAACGCCAGCCGGCGCGGCATACCGCGCAGGACGACTTCGACGTCCGCCCTCGGCAGCAGCCCGCCGACCGCCGCCGCGAGCGAGAGGAACGCCGCCGTGCCGGCCGCGAACGCGGCCAGCGCGCCGATCCCGGCATGCAGGGCTCCTCCGGCGATGCCGGCGGCGTAGGCGGTGGCGCACGAGACCAGCGTGACGGCGGCGAGCTGCACCACCGACACTTCCGCTCGCGCAAGACTTGCCGGCCCCGCGACTGCTCTGATCGTGAGCACTAGCGCCACGAACCCGCCGGTGGCGTTCGCGATCACCGCGCCCCAGAGTCCCAGCGGCGGGATCAACGCGAACGCCACCACGACGTCCGCCACGAGGGCCACCCCCAACGCCCGCAGGAGCAGCCCCGGGGTGCCGCTCGCGTACGCGAGCGCCGTATAGGGCTGTGCCATCGACTGGATCAGGGAGACAGCGGCGAGCGCGGTGAAGGCGAGTCCCACGCCCGCGTATGACTCGCCGTACATCAGCGGGGCCAGAAGCGACGTGCCGACGAGCGCCGCCCCGGCCAAGAACGCTACCGCGACGGAGGAGAGCCGCAGCGCGCGCTCGAAGCCGGCACGGAATCTCGTCGGGTGCGCGCCTCGCAGCGCCGACAGCGCTGTCGTCAAGGGGCCGAGCAGCGTGTCGATCGGCGTCGTGAGCCGCTGCGAGAGCCCGTACGCAAGCGCGAATACGGCGAGCGCCTGCTGCTCGCCGAGCGCCTCAAGGATGAGGACCTCGGAGCGCGAGAAAACGAGCAGATCGCCGGTCGTGGTGGCGAGCGCGAGGATGGCAAAGCGCCAGAAGCCGCCGCGGAGCCCCAGGGGAAGGCGAGGCGTCAAGGCGGCGCGGCGCAGCCGCGGACTGCTCGCGAACAACCAGGCGGGCGCCACGAGGGCGCCGGCAGCAAACGAGGCCGCCCACACAGTGGTCGGCTCGGCACCGAGCAGCGCCGCGGCGACGGCGGCGACGGCGACGGCGACGCTGCCGAGAAAGGCGACCTTGGCAAGCGCCGCGCCGCGGTTCTCGGCCTGGAGCGAGAACACGAGCCCTGCGCCGCCGGTGGAGATCGCGAGGAACGCCACCACGAGGGCTGCCCCCAGCAGACTCGGCCGGGCGAGCGCGAGCACGAACGCGCACAGGAAGGGCAGCCGGAGCAGGTTCCAGCCGAGCGCCTTGCCGAGCAGCTCCCGCGTGCGCTCGAGGTCTCCGCTCGCGAAGGCCTGGCTGACTGCGCGGTTGATCGAATGCGCGAAGCCGAGGTCGCTGAACGAGATCAGCAGCGGGACGGTGAACGTCAGGTACGCAAACCGGGCATAGCCCTCCGGCCCGAGGTTGCGCGCCAGGACGATGCTGACGGCGATCGCCAGTGGCAGCGCCAATATGCTCGACACCGACGACCAAGTGGCGCCCCGGAGCGCGCGCGACTGCAGCTCGCGCGGCTCGAGGCCCGCTCCCTCTTCTTGATCTCCATCTTCGCCGGACATCGACGCAGCGGCATACTGGCACCTCAGGGGACTACCGCCCCGGAGTGAAACACTCCTGCCGCATGCGCAGCCCGGCGATCGACGAGCATGCCACGGCCACGCCGGCAGAGCGTTCACCCATGACCGATCCGCGTCAGATCCTGCACGTCTTTCCATACGACCCACGCCATCTCGGGCAGACCTTCGAGCGTTGGGCGGAGTCGCAGCTCGAGCGCTGGCCACTTGCCGCCGTGCGCCGCTCCCGTTGCGCGGGTCGCTCCAGCGTCCACGTCGTCGGCCCGCGTCACAGGACGGTGGCGAGCCCTCCGCTCGAGGTCGTCGAGCATCGCTCCCTCACCTCCGGGCCGCGCTATCGCGACTGGGGCGATGACTGGAGTGCCGGCCTCCGCCGAACGCTCGGGCGCCTCGGTCCACAGGACGTCTGCGTGGTACACCTGAACGACTACGCCGCCGGCAGGCTGGCGCAGCGGGCCGCCGGCGGAGCCAGGACGGTGATCGTCTTCCATGGCCGCGGGCTCGGACGCTTCGACAGCCACCTGGCGACTGCCGACAGGCTGGTCGTTCTGCGCGCGGACGCCGCCGACGCGCTGAGGGCCCAGGGCGCTGGCCAGGACCAGGTCGTGGTGCTGCCGCCATCCGTCGACCGGTCACGCTTCGCGCCCGGCGACGGCGCGCGCTCTGAGAGGCCACCCGTGCGTCTGGGCTTCGTCGGGCGCCTCGAGCGCTCGAAGGGGGTGCTCGAGATCCCGGTCGTGCTGGCACGGCTCGCCGGCGAGGGTGTCGACACACGCGCGGAGCTCGTCGGGCCATTCGACTCCGTGCAGCGGGCGGCGCTCGACGAGGCGGCGGCGCGTGCGGGCGTCGGGGGCCAGATCGACGTGCTCGGTGAGCTTCCAAGCGCAGCGCTCGCCCGGAGGATGCGCGAGTGGCAGCTCTTTCTCCTGCCGTCCTACACCGAGGGATATCCGCTCGTCGCTCTCGAAGCCTGCGCAAGCCGTCTGCCCGTCGCGGCCGTCGACGGCGTGCTGCCGGCGGAGCTCAGCGTCCGCCCGGGCATCTCCGCCGCGCCGCGGGACCGCTACGCCGAACTCGTCGTGCGGCTTGTCCGCGCCGGTGGCCGTCCCCCGCCGGCGGACTGGGTGCACAGCAATGAGGCGGCCGGCGCGGAGTGGGACGCGCTGCTCGAGGGGCTGCCGCCATGGCGTTCTCGTTCGCGGCCGGAGGTCTCGCGGCTGCGGCGCGCGCGCCGGTTTCGCCCGCCACGCCGGCTTGCTCGAGCCGTCCTGCGGCGCCAGAGCTAACTACAAATCGGGCTCGGCCTCCTTGCCCGGGGCAGCTCCGGCTGCGGCGGGCTTCACCGCCAATGCGACGCACCGGCCGGAGAGCAACGTGTAGAAGCGTGCGCCGATCCGCCGCAGCAGCCTGTCGAGCCACCGCATCGTCGGGGGCCGCACGATACCCCGCAGCAAAGGCGCAGCATTCAGGAACTGGGTGTCGAGCCCGCCCTGAGCGGTCACGGTGAACCCGCGGTCTTGGAGCATGTCGGCGAGTGACCGGCTCGTGAAGAACCGAAGGTGCGGATCGCGCCAGGGGTAGCGGCGGGCCGTCACCGGGCTCCCCTTCGGGTCGAAGCGGCCCAGCAGGGCGAGCTCCGCGCGACTCCTCCAATGAGCGACGTTCGGGACGCTGAGCAGGAGCGCGCCCCCCGGGCGCAGGACGCGGTGGATCTCGCCAGCCGCAAACTCCGGGTCGACGAGGTGCTCGAGCACCTCGAGGCAGATGGCGGCGTCGAACTGCTCGTCACCGAAAGGGAGCGGCTCCTCGAGACCCGCGCGGACGGCCTTGAGCCCTCGTGAGCAGGCCTCGTCGACCGCCACCTGCGAGACGTCGACGCCGTGGAGCTCGACCTCGGCGCCGACGAGCGACTCACCGTAGCGCGACCCGTCGCCGCAGCCGACGTCGAGCACCGTGAGGCCGGGCCTCACGATCTCGTCGAGCCACGACTTCAGCTCCTCGTCGAGTGGGTCCGTCGGCTTCCAGGAGGTCACGCCGCTCCAGTAGTCGTCGTAATAGCGCGCGGGTTGAGCGGCGTGACCGTGGGGATCCATGCGCATCGCCTCAGATCGCGTCAGCCAGTCCGCCGCCGGCGAGCGCGCCGTGCAGGGCGAGATACTGGTCGCTCCAGGAGAAGGTCTCCGCGCGGGCACGGGCGCGCACCCCCCTTTCGCTCCGGGCCTGCTCGTCGTCGAGCAGATGGGCGAGCCGCTCGGCCAGCGAGTCGACATCCGGTGGGTCGAAGTAGAGAGCGGCATCGCCTCCGATCTCAGGGATCCCGCCGCGGCGCGAGGCGACGGTCGGCAGGCCCGACGCGAGTCCCTCGAGTACGGTGAGCGGACAGGGGTCGTCCCAGTTGGAGGGGACACAGAAGACGGAGGCCAACCGGTACTCGTCCAGGATGGCGGCCCGGTCGATGAACGGCTGGAAATGGACGCGGTCGCGGATCGGCGCCGCGATCGCCCGGAGCTCGCGCTCATACGCAGACAGCGGATCGGTCGCGGCGAAGCCGCTGCTGCCAACGATCCGGACCTTGAAGGGCCGTCTCTCGTCGGCAAGCTTGCACGCCGCACGCAGGAGGAGGTCCGGTCCTTTCTCGGGCACCACCCGCCCGAGGAAGAGCACGACCGGTTCCCGGCCCCCGCCTCCGTTTGGGGCCGGCCGGAAACGCCCCGTGTCGACTCCGTTGTGGACGACGGCCAGCTTGTCGCGCATGCCGCCGGCACGGCGTTCGACATCGTTGGCGATGAAGTCGCTTACGCAGATGGCGAGGTCCACGTCGGCGAGGACGCTACGGAGCTCCCGCCGCGAGTAGGTGCGGAAGACGACGTTGTTGAGGTAGACGCACAACTGAGCATTGGGGCTGTGCCGCCTCAGAACGCGAAGGGCGGCCGGGTTGTTGTGCACGAAGATCGGTCCCTCGAAGTCGCGCTCGATCACATGACGCGCCAGCTCGTAGAGAGAGGCTCCGAACCGTCGCGGGAGCCCGAGACGGCCGAGTCCCGCGTCGACGAGCTTCTGCGACCGCGACGGAAGCGGGGGGAAGTCGACCTCGACCGGAGTGCCGACGGGATAGTCGTGGCGGGTGCCGCGGCCGACCACGATAAGCGTGTCGCCTCCGCGCTTCTCGTGTTCGCGCGCGAGCTCGTAGATGATCGTCATCAGGGCGCTGCCGGTAGCCGGTGAATAGTGGTCCCCGGGAGTCGGGAGATGGATGTGGAGGCCATCAACCGGATTCGCCTGACCCTCGAACGTCGACACGCCGCTAACTATCCTGCCGCGCCGGACGGGGGTTTGGCCCCCGGCACTGCCAGTAGGTCTGCACCGTAGCGGCCCGGCTCGGGGGCGTACGTCATGAGATCGGGGATCGAAGAGAGGTCATCGTCGCCGATCTCGAAGAAGCGATACGCGCCGCAGGAGGCGATCGTATCGGCGAGCTCGGGCAGCGTCCAGCCGCCGCGGTCGGCGAGCGCCTGGGAGTACTCGAAGATGATGTGGGGCTGTGCCTGAGCGATCGTCCGTCGGGCGCCGCGGATTACGGCGAGCTCGTGCCCTTCGACGTCGATCTTGATCAGATCGGGACGGCCGACCTCGCCGGAAGCCACGAGATCGTCGAGCCGGCGGACGCGTACGGGTTGGGGGGCGCTCTCCGGCTCTTGCGATTCGGCGTGAAACGATGCGCTGCCGGCGAAGCGGGGATCGAACGCGATCTGCGCCGTCCCGTCGGAATCCCCGAGCGCGAGAGGTAGCGGTATGACCTGCTGGAAGCGGTTCAGAGACGCGGACAGCCGCAGGCGGTCGAAGGTCGGCGGAACCGGCTCAAAGGACCAGACCCTGCCGCCTGCGCCCACGGACTGCGCCATGACGGCCGTGAAGTAGCCGAGGTTCGCCCCGATGTCGATGGCGGTATCGCCCGGCCGCAGGAATTGCCGGATGCAGCGCTCGACGTGCGGCTCCCAGCGGCCGGTCTGAAAGCACGTCCAACCGACCGTCCAGGCGAAGGCGAGCCCCTCCAACGGCGAGATCGCCAGCAAGGCGCCGTTGTCCATGCGCCACCCAAAAGCCTGCGGGCGCACGCGAGCGACAGTCCACGGGAACAGTCGAAGCAACGTTCGCTTGCCCGGGTGGTTGGGCACCCGCCGTTCGTAGCCGAGGTAGGCCCTTGCCCAGAGCGGAGACAGCGCGACGGTGAGAGAGGAAGACCCCATGATCGAGGCTACGCGCCAACGGCCTCGCGGTACGCGCCCACTACTGCCTCGGCCGCCTCCCGCCAGCTGAACGATGCCGAGCGCCGGAGCCCCGTGGAGCGAAGCCGCTCTCGCAGCGCCTCGTCCTCTAGCACACGGATGACTCCCTCCGCCAGCGCGCCCGGCTCGTCGTCTACCAGCAGAGCCGCCTCGCCGCAGACCTCCTCGACCGCAGCCGAGCGGACGGCCACCACGGGGACGCCGGCCCCCATCGCCTCGAGCGGTGGCAGGCCGAAGCCCTCGTAGGTCGAGGTCGAGACGAGCGCCGAAGCGGCGCGCAGCAGCCGCGGCACGACCGCCGCCGGCAGGTAGTCGAGCGCCACGACGCCGTCGAGAGTGCCGGCTGCGGCAAGCGCGGCGTCCCGCGACGCCTGCGGCGGGCCCGCGAGCGCGAGCGAGCCGCCGGTCCGCCGGTGGACCTCCGGCCAAGCGCCGAGCAGCACCGGGAAGTTCTTGCGCTGGGTGTAGCCCCCGACGCGCAGCACGAACGGCGTGCTCACGCCCAGCGCGCCCAGGTCATCCTCGGACAGCGGCTCGGTGGCCGGCGACACCTCATGGCCGGGTCCGTTTGGAACCACGCTGATCCTCTCCTGCCCGACGTCGAGCAGCTGCTCGAGCTCGCCGGCGGTGAACCGCGAGGGGGTCAGAAGCCGGGCGGCACGGGCGGCGATGTCGGGCACCCACTCCGGCAGCCGGCCCTCGTCGGGAAAGCGCAGAGCCGCGAGATCATGCACAGTCGCGACAAAGGGGCCGCGGGGCGGCGGCGGCAAGTCGAGGCCGATCAGGTGCACGAGGTCCGCGGAGCGCCATGCACGCCGCGGCATCCGCCCAGGCCGTGCCGGATGCCAGCGCGCCCGCATCGAACGCGCGTAGCGACAGGCCGACCGCCCGCCGGCCACGCGCAGGTCGAGCGTCACTTCGCCGCTGTTCGCTCGCAGCGCCCCGAGGAGGTTTCGTTCAGCGGACTCCAGGCCCATCGGCTGCAGGCCGCGCGAGCCGGAGACGATCGCGACCTTCATCGCTGCCGCTCCACGGCCACGCGAGCGGCGCTCCAGCGCCCGCGCAGCAGGGAGCCGATGAGCAGGGCGAGGCGGGCCAGCGGCCACGCCAGCCGACCGCCGTGCTTGGTCAAGAACCGGCGCTGACCGGAGTAGAAGTGGCGCAGGCGCGTGAGCGACACTGACGACGACGCGCCGCCTACGTGCTCGGTCGTGGTCCTCGGCGTGAACACGACCTCCCACCCGCTGTCGTAGAGGCGACGCTGCAGGTCCGCCTCCTCCCCATAAAGCCAGAAGTCCTCGTCGAAGCCGCCGACCTCGTCGAGGGCATCCCGGCGCAGGAGCAAGCAGGCGCCGATCAGGAAGTCCACCGGCCGTTCCTCGTCGTGGGCCCAGGTGCCGAGGTCTTCGAGCAGCCCCAGCCGCCGCAGGGGCCGGTGGAGCATGAACGCCTCGAGCATGAGCCGCCCGACGCGCGGGAACGGCCAAGCCGAACGCTGGAGGGTGCGATCGGGGTTGAGCAGGCGCGGGCCGACCGCGCCGGCGCGCGGATGGCGCCTGGCCGCCGCGACCAGCTCCGCGATCGCGCCCAGGGCCAGGAAGGCGTCCGAGTTCAGAAGCAGCACGTACTCGCCCGTGCAGCGCTCGAAGGCGAGGTTGTTGGCGCGCGCGAAGCCGGCGTTCTCCTCTAGCTCGATCAACTCCACCTCCGGGAACCGCTCCCGCACCAGCTCGGCGCTCGCGTCCGCGGAGGCGTTGTCGACCACGATCGCACGGAGGTCCACGTCCGCCTGCGCGCGGAGGTCGGAGAGGCAGCGCTCGAGCAGCTCCCGCGTGTTGTAGCTCACGATCACCGCGCAGACGCGGGCGTCCCCGGCCGGCGGGGGCTGCGCCCCCAGTGCGCGCTCGATGTCGCACGCGCGCGCCTCCCATGTCGCATCGGCCACGGCGGCGCGGCGTGCGGATGCCCGCTCCGTGCTGTCCTCCGTGAGCAGGCGCTCGGCCTCGGCGACCAGCTCCTCGGGCGTGGCGGCACAGGCGAGGTGGCGCTCGAGGTCCGGGCTGTTGCCGGCCGGCGTCGTCACCACCGGCCGCCCGGCGGCCAGGTACTCGTAGAGCTTGAGCGGATCGAGGCTGCGCGTGAACTCGGTGACGCGGTTCGGAAGTACGCAGACATCGAACGCCTCGAGGTAGGCGCGCACGGCCGCATGCGGGCGCACCCCGAGGTGATGGACGTTCGGCAGCCCGAGCAGTCGCTCGCGGTCCCCCGGGTCGAGCTGGTCGGGACCGAGCAGCACGAACGACCAGGAACGGCGCAACTCGGCCGCACGCGCGAGCAGCTGGACGTCGAGCCGCGAGGAGTGAAGCGTGCCGGCGTAGCCGAGCAGCGGGCGGGCGAGGGCGCCGAGGTCGGCGGGCGGCGTCGCGGCGAGGCCCGGGGGCTCGACCGCGTTGGGCAGGTACTCGACACGATCGCTCCACGCGCGCGCGGCGGATTCGAGCGGCCGGGAGCAGGCGAACACGAGCTCGGCGCGCGCGCCGAGTTGCTCAATCCGCTCTTTGACGGCGATGCGGCGGGCGGGGTCGGACTCGAACGCGGCCCAGTCGTCGGTGAGGTCGTAGACGAGCCGCTGCGCGGGGAGCAGCTCGACCAGCGCCGCTGCACGCGGGTCCTGAGTCCACAGCGCCGGCCGCTCGATCCCCAGCGCCCGCAGCGCCCGCCGGAGCTGGGCCGCCTCCATCCGGTCGCTGAGCCGGCCGGGCCGTCCGGCGCCCGGCAGGGGCCGGACCGCACGCACGCACCAGATGTTCGCGGCCACCCGGCGCGGGCGCGGCGGCCGCCAGTGGAGCATGGAGCGCGGGCGCAGCGGCAGCTCGGCGAACAGGAAGCGGCTGCGGGGATGGCGCTCGGCGAGGGCCCGGACGAGGAGCTGGTTGCGGCGCTCGACCTCGTCCCAGTCCTCCTGGCCGATCACCAGCCAGTCCGGAAGCCGCCCCGGACCGGGCTCATTCACCGGCGATGCTCCGATACAGCTCCTCGTAGCGTGGCGCGACGAGGCCCCAGGAGTGAAGCGCGGCCTGCGCGCGACCCCCGTCGGCGAGCCGGGAGCGAAGCTCGCCGTCGCCCGCCAGGCGGACCAGGGCCGCGGCCAGTGCCCCGGGGTCCTCGGGCGGGACGAGCAGCGCGTTCTCACCGTCGCGGGCGAACTCCGGGATGCCACCGACCTGCGCCGCTATCGCCGGCGTGCCCGCCGCCATCGCCTCGAGCAGGGCGATGCCGAACGCCTCGCGCCGCGACGGAAAGGCGAATGCCTCGGCACCGCGCATCAGCTCCGCGAGGCGGCGTCTGCCCACCGCACCGGTGAAGGAGACCTCTCCGTCGAGACCGAGGTCTGTCGCCAGCCGAGCAAGCATCTCGCCCTCTGGGCCATCGCCCGCGATCACCAGCCTCTGAGCGCCGAGCTGGCCCCGGGCCTGCGCATATGCCCGCAGCAGCAGATCGATGCCCTTCTGCTCGACGAGCCGCCCGGCGGTGAATAGATATGGGCCCAGCGGATCTGGCGCGGGAGGAGCGATCTCGAACTCGGCTAGATCCACCGCGTTCGGCAGCACGGTGGCCGGGGCGAGAAGATCGAGCTCCGCGCGAAGCTCCTCGAGCACGACGCGCGAGGGCGCCGTCACGGCCGCCGCATGGCGCAGCAGGACCTGCAGGGCCCAGCGCATCGGCCGCGAGCGCTCCAGCACCGCATGCGCATCGTTGCGAAACTCGCCATGCGCGCTGAAGACGATCGGCGCCCGTATCAGCCGTCGTAGCGCCGCGACGTAGACGGCGTTGGGGCCGGCTCCATGAACGTGGACGACGTGCGGCCGGAAGGCGGATGCCACGCGCAGCAGCCGGGCGGCCGATCGGGGGGCGACCCCGGCAAACCGTGCCGCCGTGCCAGGGCGACGCGCGGGGAGCTCGAGGGAAAGCCGCCGCACGCTCACGCCATCCAGCACCTCCCGCGGAGAGGTCTGCGAAGGCCAGCGGTTCGTCAGCACCATCGCCTGGTGGCCGCGCTCCCCGAGCTCGAGCGCCAGCCGGCGCGTCGTCTCCTCGATTCCTCCCGTGTGCGGGTAGTACGCGCTTGGTATGAGCAGGACGCGCAAACTCCGCTCAGGTGACACGGCCGGGCTCCGCCGGAGCGGAGGAGCGTCCCGGACCGTAGCCCTCGGCCACGAGCTCACCCTTCGGGACGCCCGTCGCCACGATGCCGAGCATGGTGCCCTGAGCGTCGGCAACCACATCCGCGGCGCGGACGACGGCGCGGCGCGGCGTGTGAGCTTGGCGCACGACGAGGATCGTGCCCGAGGCTCGCCCGAGCAGAGGGAAGGCGTCGCTTACGGCGAGAAGGGGTGCACAGTCGAGGATCACGACTTCGTGATCGCGGCCGAGGCCATCGAGGACCTCCTCCGTGCGCTCGCCGGCCAAGAGCTCGGCGGCGGCCTCTTTCCTGCTGCCGGCCGCCACCACGTTGATCTCCATCGGCTCCTGCGGTGCGCTCCCGTTATCGCCAGCGTCCGCCGGTACGGTAAAGCGCTGGATCGCGTCCTGCACCGGCGCCCCGCGAATCGCGTCGGCGAGCCCGGTTGCCGTATCGTCGAGGCCGAAGTGCGCTGCGAGCCCCGACTGGCGCAGGTCGGCGTCGACGGCGCATACGCGCAGGCCCAAGCGGGCGAGCGAGACGGCGAGATTCGCCGCGACAGCGGTCTTGCCCTCCTTCCGGTCGGTCGGGCTCGTGACGATGATCCGTTGCAGCCCCTGCTCGCCGCTTCGCACGAGCAGCGCCCCCCGCAGGTGCTCGAAGGGCTCGCGCCGCGCCCTCAGCACCAGTGGCTTCTTGCGCCTGCCGGGACGCAGGTCGAGGGCGGTCGTCGCGGCGAGCTGCGGGGCGCCGACCAGGCTCCTCAGCTCCTCGAGGCGGCGTACCCGGGGGTCGAGTGACTCGAGGGAGAACGCGACGACCAGTCCGAGCAGCAGACCGAGGGTGCCGCCGATCACGCCGTAGCGCAGGGGCGTGCCTCCAGTCTGGACCGAGCCGGGAACCGCCGGGTCGATGACCTCGGCGTCGATCCCGCGGAGAACAGCGGTTGCGCGCAGTTCCG
Source organism: Thermoleophilaceae bacterium (assembly GCA_030447725.1). Lineage (GTDB taxonomy): Bacteria > Actinomycetota > Thermoleophilia > Solirubrobacterales > Thermoleophilaceae > JAAYBF01. The sequence goes on along the minus strand of JAUJOQ010000004.1, from coordinate 29,909 downwards.
CTACCTCCGCGCTGAGGCCGGAGCGTTCGCGGCTGCCGCGCGGCAGCCGCGCGAGCCGCCGCTCCCCCGCCTCGATCGCGCGCTGAACGCGTGCGCCGACGCTCTCGGCGCGGACGGCAATGAACTGGTCGGCGAAGGCGTTGGCGAGCCGGGCCGCTCCCGAGGCACTCTCGTCGCGGGCGATGACGTTGACGAAGGTCCCGTTCTCGTCAGCTTCCGCCGAGACGACGCCCAGTAGATCTTCGGCTGACCGCTTGTCACCCAGCTCGCGCCTCACCCGGTCGGCGACCCCCCGCGTGCGGACCAGCCGCGCGGCGGCGGCGGTGCTTAGCCCGCCCTGATCAGCATCGCCCGTGGAGGCGTCCCCAGACCCGGACTCGATCAGCACGGTCGCCGTCGCCTCGTAGCGTTGCGGCGAGGACAGTGCAAGCGCCACCCCGACCGCTGCCCCCACCACCAAAAGTTGCGCGATGACCCACCACCGGCGCCGCAGGACGTGAAGCAGCTGCTCGTAAGAGACGGTGTCGTGGTTCTGGTTCAAGATCGCGAGCGGCGGGCGGGCGAGTAACGGGGACTCTCAGCGAGCGGGTGCACCCGACAGGCTACGCATTACCCAAAATCCAGCAGAAAATGAGCCTAAGGGCCTATCACGGTCCGGCCGGCGATCGGCCCTCGCCTCGCCCTAGGCCACTGCCACGTCTTTGTGTTTCCCTCCCCGCTTAAGCTCCGCAGGTCGACTCTGGCCCAGCATCGCAGCCCGAAACTCTTAGGCGCATCCTTCGACGTACCGCACCTCCGGCAGCCTGCCTGCGCGAATGTAGGTCACGCGGCTGCCGTCAGTCTCGAACACCACGCGGCGACCGGCCTCGGCGCGGTCGCGGGGAACAAACTCGAGGTAGGCACCGTCCGGGTCATACTCGTGCCGAGTGACGCGGAGGCGATCGCCGAACGCCGCACGGACGGCTCGTGCGCGTGTCCCGACCGTGAAGCCGCTCGGGGTCTCCATTCCGCGCCGGGCCACGTCGACCCGGGCGATACGCCCTTTGATGACCATGAAGCTTGCGCGGATGCGCTTGTTGCGCGGGCGGACGTACCGGCAGTCGCCCAATCCGGGACCCTGCGACACCAGATCGACCTGGCCGGCGCGCTGCGCTCGACGTACGGTCATGCCGATCTTCACCGGGCCAAGGCCGGCGGTTGAAACCTTCGACGAGGGCCTGAGCGTCGACGCTTCTCCAGGCGGTGCGGCCGCAGCAATCACTGCAAAGCTGATCACCACGGCCACGAGAACGCGAACGCCTGGCATGTGGACAGACCCTACAGGGCTTGCAGAGACTCTTGAGGGTGAGCGACGGGACTCGAACCCGCGACCGCCTGGACCACAACCAGGAGCTCTACCAACTGAGCTACGCCCACCAAGGCGAGCCCGAGTGTACCGGCGGGGCGGCCGCCATCGCGGGGGCGTTCGGTCAACCGCGTCCGGGAGCCGCCGGCTCCAAGGGTATGACCATCTCCTGCTCGGCCACGGCCTCCACCGTCTCCTCCTCCTCGAGTCCGGGCGTCTCATCGCCGCCGCACACGACCTCGAACCGTCCGGTGCCGATCCGCTCGTCGGAGTGGATCGGCAGTCCGCGGATGGTGTCCCACCCCAGGCGCTCGACCTCGAAGGGGTTCATGCGCACGGCCACGGCCGGGTACTCGCAACTGCGGTCGTGCTGGTCGATCGCCTTCACGATCGCCTCGAGGTTCTTGGCCTCGGCGCTCATCAGGCCGGGGCTGCGGGCCCGAGCCGATCGCTGTAGTACTCGATGGTCCTGCGCAGGCCCTCGCTCACTTCGATCTCCGGCTCCCATCCCAGCAGCGCCTTGGCCCTGCTGATGTCGGGCTGGCGCACCTGGGGGTCGTCGATGGGCAGCGCCTCGTAGACGATCTCCGAAGTGCTGCCGGTGAGCTCGATGATGCGCTCGGCCATCTCGAGCAGCGACATCTCGTTTGGGTTGCCGATGTTGACCGGCTCGTGCACATCCGACTCCGCCAGGGCTACCAGACCCCGAATCAGGTCGTCGGCGTAACAGAAGCTGCGTGTCTGAGAACCGTCACCGAAGACCGTGAGCGGCCGCCCCCTCAAGGCCTGGCCCATGAAGGCAGGGATCGCCCGGCCATCGTTTTCTCGCATCTTCGGGCCAAAGGTATTGAATATTCTCGATATGGAGGTGTTCACGCCCTGTTGACGCAGGTAGGCCATCGTCAGCGCCTCCGCGTAGCGCTTGGCCTCGTCATACACGCCTCGTGGCCCGATCGGGTTGACGTTGCCCCAGTAGGTCTCTGGCTGGGGGTGCACCAGCGGGTCGCCGTAGACCTCGGATGTTGAGGCGATCAGAAAGCGCGCACGCTTGGCCTTCGCCAGGCCGAGCGCGTTGTGGGTCCCGTAGGCGCCCACCTTGAGTGTGTGCAGGGGCAGGCGGGCATAGTCGATCGGACTCGCGGGGGACGCCATGTGGTAGACGAAGTCGATCGCCTCCTCCACCTCGAAGTGCGAGGTGATGTCGACCATCCGGAACTCGAAGTCGTGGCCGTCGTCGAGGTGCTCGATGTTGTTGAGCGACCCGGTCTCGAGATTGTCCACGCAGATGACTCGGTGACCGCGCGCCAGGAGGTAGTCGCACAGGTGAGACCCGAGGAAGCCGGCGCCGCCGGTGACCAGAGACGTCGGCATGGGCGGAGAGTACCCCCGGTTACGCCGCGTAGCGGGCGGCAGCACGTTCGCGGCGCTTGGCGGCCTCGGCCTCGCGATCCTTCGGCGGGGCGGCGGTCACCAGCTCGCCGAGAAGCTTCTCTGTAGATCTGGCCACCTCTTCGACGGCGCGGTCGAACGCCGCGGCGTTGGCCTGCGACGGCTTGGTCGAGCCGCTCACCTTGCGCACGTACTGCAACGCGGCGGCACGGACCTCGTCCTCGGACGCGGGAGGCTCGAAGTTATGGAGTGTTCGGATGTTGCGACACATGCCGACCAGGGTACCGCCGCGCGGCGCCATGCCGTGCTGTGAGCGCCCTCGGCTGGATTCGAACCAGCGACCCGCTGCTTAGAAGGCAGCCGCTCTGTCCCCTGAGCTACGAGGGCGTGGTCGCAATGATGACCAAGACAGCCGGGGGACGCATCGGGCGACTGGCCCTACCGTCAATCCCGCCGAGCAGGTCCTTGACCTTCGCGACCGTCGGGCGAATGATCGGCGCCTTCATCACCGGCTCGTCGAGATAGCCGGTCTCTGACTCCGCCGGTTGAGCGAAGCGGATGCCCTTGTGTAGGGGGTCTCGCGGTCCAACAACAGCTGGTTCTCGTCCAAGCATTGGCGACCGTGACATCACCGCCGCGCGCGTGCCACGAAGCGCGGCGGTGTCCTCGAACCGTCACGCAGGGCACGGCATCCGAGCCGCCCCCGAAGACGTACTGTCATCGTCTTGACGTACTCAATTAGCGGGCAGACCTCGCCCGGTGCTAGCGGCTCGCCCGGGGGCAGCGGGACCGTGATGACGACTGACCGCTCCGTCCGCCTGACCCGCGGCGTGCCGGGAGCCCCGCTGCACGCCCCGTAGGCGACGGAGATCCGCACCTGCCGCGTGTCGGTCGTGAGCCTGCCGTGACCCGCAGCGAGATCCCACCTCACGGTCCCGTCCACCCTCTCGGCGACGGCCGGCACCGGAACGGCAAGCCATGCCCCCAAGATCCCGAGAGTCACGACGATGCGGGCCGCGTAGGCCACCGGAGGGAGAGCGGCCACCGCTTCAATGTAGCCGACTGCCAGCGAAATGGAGCAGATGGCACGGAACCAAATACAGAAATCGGGGCGACTGGATTCGAACCAGCGACCTTTCGGCCCCAAACCGAACGCGCTACCAAGCTGCGCCACGCCCCGTGAACGCGAGTCTAGACCCACGCCGCGCGGACCAGTCCATCCATGCCTGGAGCCTGGCGCGAAGGTAGGTGTCGCTCGTCCCGACTGCAAGCACTCCGTACTCCGAGCGCCAGGCGCGGCTCTTCAAGCGATTGCTGTTCGACTTTCTTTGAAGGTGTACCCGGCTGGGCTCAATCTCGAGGAGCGCACCAAAACTCCTGCAGTGCACCCAGATCCTGATCAGCGTGGTACTGAACGGCGTAGGTGACCTTTCGAGCCGAGAGCCGATTGATCCAACGGGCACCGAGCACCACTATGGTCGGATCCGAGTTGCAGATGGAGACACGGTTTCGATCTCTTTTGTACCCCTCAGCGAGGTAGAGGCAGACGACGTCCCGAAACGTGGGTCCGCGCGACAGAGTCGCGAAGTGATCGCACCCCTCCGAATACGCGCGCTCGCGGAGAAGCCGGTGCTTCGCTCGCGTCGATTCGACCGCCCGGCGACGGGCGGCTGACGCTTTGCTCGGGTCGATGCGCGAACGCGGCAGGTCGCGCACCCAGTAGAAGATCGTGGTCCTCGGCAGCGCCAGTCGCTCGGCGATTTCGTCGATGGTCAGGCACTTTGAGGCCCGCGACTCGCGGGCTTTTGCGCGGACGTAGGACGGGTATGCCATGCGGACAAACGTTCGCACGGCTATCGGACGGGTCGGTCCCTCTCCACCTCCACTCGGTTATCGTTGAAGATTGGAGCCGCTCCCAGCGCCGTGAGTTCCTGCGAGGTCGTGGCCTGCGGTCCCACCCCGCCCTCGTAGTCCTCCGACCACCACCCCATTGGCGCTACTACCACGCCCGGGGGCGCATCGTCTGACACCCGCACCGCACACATGAACGAGCCGCGGTCGTTGAACACCCGCGCGCGGGCGCCGTCGTCAAGGCCGCGGACGGCCGCGTCGTCGGGGTGGACCACCACGTATGGCTCGGGCTGGGCGGAGTGCTGGCGGGCCTGGTTGGCGAAGGTCGAGTTGAGGAACAGGTGCGTCTTCGGCGTGATCAGCGCCAGCGGGAACCGAGCGCCCGTACCCGCGCCGGCCGCCTCGGCCGGTGGCTCGTAGCCGGGCAGGGGATCGAGGTCGGCGCCGGCCAGCCAGTCGGTCTCGAAGGACAGCTTGCCGTCGGCCGTGGAGAACCCGCCGTCGGCGTGCGGGGCCGGCGCCTGGCCGACGTCGACCTTGACGAAGCCGCGCGATCGCAGCTCCTCTAGCGACACCCCGCCCGGCGCGCCGTCGAGGACCGTGGCCGCCAAGTGCTCGTCGGTCTCGGCAAAGCACGGATGGTCGAGGCCCATCCACGCGGCCAGCAGGCGGAACACCTCCGTGTTGGGCTTGGCCTCCCCCGCCGGGGCGATGGCCGGCTCGTTCCACGTCACGTACTGATGTCCCCACGACGCCACGAGGTCGAGCTGCTCGAGCTGGGTGGTCGAGGGCAGCACGACATCCGCGTGCCTGGCGGTGTCGGTCATGAACTGCTCGAGCACCACCGTGAAGAGGTCGTCGCGCCGCAGGCCGGCGAGCACCTTCTCCTGCTCGGGCGCGATCTGCGCGGGGTTCGAGCTCCAGCACATCAACGCGGCCACCGGCGGGTCGAGGGAGGCGTCGGTGAGGGCGTCCCCGAGCTGAGACATGTTGATCCTGCGCACCCCCCGGGGTCGCAGGTCCACCCGCTTCAGCGGCTCCGCCGACACGGCGCCGGCGGTGGCCGTCGGTATGTAGGAGCACCCGCCACCCTCGTGGCGCCACGCCCCCGTGAGGCCTGGGAGGCAGGCGATCGTGCGGTAGGCCGCCGGAGCGCCCTTGTGGCGTTGCGCTCCCACGCCGAGGCGCAGCAGAGCGGGTTGAGCGCGCGCAAAGTCGCGCCCGACGCGGGCGATGTCGCCTTCCGGCACGCCACAGAGGTCCGCGCAGCGCTCGAGCGGATACTCCTCGAGGCGCGCGAGCAGGGCCTCATAGCCGCTGGTGTGCGCCCGGCACCACTCGTCGTCGTGGAGTCCGTCGTCCACGACCGCGCGCATCATCCCGAGCGCCAGGGCGGCGTCGGTGCCGGGTCGCGGACGCAGATGCTCGTCGGCCACCCGCGCCGTGCGGCTGCGGTAGGGGTCGACCACCACGATCTTCGCGCCGGCCCGGCGGGCCTCGAGCACCAGCCGCCAGAGGTGGGGGGCGGTCGACATCGGGTTCCACCCCCACAGCAACACGTAACGGGCCAGCGGCCAGCTCTCGGGGTCCACCTCCGGCGATATCCCGTGCGTGGCCGCCACGCCCGTCATCCCGGCCGTGGCGCAGATCGTGCGCTCGAGCTCGGTGGCGCCGAGGGCGTTCATCACCCGTGCGCTCATCAGGTCGGCCTGCAGCAGGCCCATGGCGCCCATGTAGCTGTAGGGCAGGATCGACTCGCCGCCGTGCTCGGCGATCGCGGCCTGCAGACCGCCCGCCACGCGGTCGAGCGCCTCGTCCCACGAGGCGCGGCGAAACCGGCCCGCGCCCTTGGGGCCGGTGCGGATGAGCGGGTGCAGCAGCCGGTCCTCGGCGTACACGCGATCGAGGTAGTTGGACACCTTCCCGCACAGGAAGCCCGCGGTGACGGGCTGCTCGGGGTTGCCGGCCACCTCGGTCGCGCGACCGTGCTCGTCCACCGTGACGAGCATCGCGCAGGTGTCCGGGCAGTCGTGCGGACAGGCGGCGAGAACGGTCCGGGTCGGAACGGTCATGCGCCACTCCTACCGCGGCTTTCGCCACAGGTCAAGGCGCGCGGTAGGGTGCCGCCCTCGATGGCCGAGATCCAGCCGCTTCGCACACTGCGCTACGACTCGACGTCCGTAGGCCCACTCGAGGCGGTGATCGCCCCTCCCTACGACGTGATCGACGACGAGCTGCGCGCCCGTCTTCTGGCCCAGAGTCCCTTCAACGTCGTGGAGGTGGACCTACCACGCGCGCCCGGGGGCGGCGATCCCTACCAGCACGCCGAGGAGGTGTTCGAGGCCTGGCGCGAGCAGGGCGTGCTCGTGCGCGAGTCCGAGCCGGCGCTGTGGGTGCTCGAGCAGCGCTACACGGGACCCGACGGCGGTGAGCAGCGCAGGCGCGGCCTGCTCGCGCGCGTACGGGTGGAGGACTACGGCCCCGGGCGGATCCGCCCCCATGAGCGCACCCATCCGGGGCCCAAGCAGGACCGCCTGAACCTGACCCGTGCGACCCGGGCCAACCTCTCGCCCATCTTCAGCCTGTTCGCCGACCCCGGCAACGCCGCCGCCGGCGCAATGGAGGCGGCCACCGCCGCCGAGCCGTTCGCGGTGGCGTCCGACCACGAGGGCACCCGCAACATCCTGTGGCGGATAGCCGACCCGGAGGCCATCTCGACCCTCGAGGCCGGGCTGGCCGGCGCCGAGCTTCTGATCGCCGACGGCCATCACCGCTACGAGACCGCCCGTGTCTACGCCGAGGAGGTGGGCGGCGAGGGCGAGCACCGCTATGTGCTGATGTTTCTCTGCTCGCTGTCCGATCCCGGGCTCACCGTCTTCGCAACCCACCGGCTGCTCACCGGCTTGAAGGACGACACCTCCGCACAGCAGGCGATCCGCGAGGCGCTGACGCGCGACTTCGAGATCGAGCAGGTGCCCGCCGACCAGCTCGAGCCCAAGGCCGACGGCGCGGGCGTGCAGCTGGGCTACATGGACAGCTTCCACAAGCAGCCGTATCTGCTCACGCTGAGGGATCCGGCGATCGCCGAGGCCGCCCTGCCGGACAAGCCCGGCGCCTACCAGCGCCTCGACACCGCGGTGCTCGAGGCGGTCATCCTGAAGGGTGCTCTCAGGATGAGCGAGGACGACATCTCACACCTACGCGGCCTGAGCTACTCCAAGAGCTTCGGCGACGCCCGCGAGGCGGTGGAGTCGGGTCGCGCCGACGCCGGCTTCTTCATGCGCGCGACCCCGGTCGACCAGGTGCGCGAGGTGGCGGAGACGGGTGAGTCCATGCCGCCCAAGTCGACCTACTTCTATCCGAAGATCCCCACCGGCCTGGTCTTCAGCCTGCTGGAGTAGGGCACGCGGCAACCAATGAAGATCTACACGCGCAAGGGCGACGACGGCTCCACCGGCCTCTGGTACGGCGGCCGGGTGGGCAAGGCCTCGAGCCGCCCCGAGGCCTACGGGTCGGTCGACGAGGCCGCCTCCGCCCTCGGGGTCTGCCGCGCCGCGGCCTCGCGGGACAGCGAGATGTACGAGGACGTGCTTCGACTGCAGAACGAGCTGTTCGTGGCAGGCGCGGAGCTGGCCACCGCGCCCGAGGCCGCCGGCCGCCTCGAAGACGGCGTGTCGAAGGTGACGCAGGCCATGGTCGACCGCCTGGAGCGCGACATCGACCGCTACATGGACCGGGTCGATCTGCCGCCCAAGTTCGTGATCCCCGGGGGTACGGAGCTGTCCGCCCTGCTCGACGTGGCGCGTGCCGCCGTGCGCCGGGCCGAACGGAGGGTGAGCGCGCTCAAGGAGGCGGGCGAGTTGGCCGATGACACTTTGCTGACCTACCTCAACAGGGTCTCGGACGCGGTCTACGCGATGGCGCGCTTCGCGGACGAGGACGATCCGGAGCTGTTTCAGGGAAGAGGATGACGAGATGACGATGAGAGCGACGGCACGGCGCACCGGGAGCGCCGTCAGGCAGGAGATCCAGATCGGTGACTTCGAGCTGGTGGCCGACGAGCCCGGGGAGATGGGCGGCACCGACGAGGGTCCGAATCCCCAGCAGCTGCTGGCGGCCAGCCTCGCCTCCTGCAGCGCCATCACCATGGAGATGTACGCCAACCGCAAGGGCTGGGACATCGGCGACGTTGCCGTCGACGTGGTCTACGAGCCGGCCCAGCGAGGCTCGCCGACCAAGTTTCGGATGACCGTTCAGCTGTCCAAGGAGCTGCCCTCCGACCAGCGCGACAAGCTGATGCAGATCGTGGCCAAGTGCCCCGTGCACCGCACGCTCGAGGGTGAGGTCATGTTCGAAGAGCGCGTCGAGCTCACCTAGCCAGCCAGTTCGGGTGTCCGATCCGGCCCGGCTGCGCGAGCTGCTGCGCTCTCCCGAGGAGGCGGCGAAGATGGACGCTCCCGGCAAGACCGACGCCGCGGTGCTGATTCCCCTGCTCCTGCGCGACGGCGAGCTGGTGGCCGTCTTCACCGAACGGCGCGCCGACCTGCGCCGCCACGCCGGGGAGATCTCGTTTCCCGGCGGCCGTCAGGATCGGCCCGACGAGGATCTGCGCCGCACCGCCCTGCGGGAGGCCCACGAGGAGATCGGGCTCGACCCCGAGCACGTAGAGCTGGTGGGCGCGCTCCCCCCTGTGGGCACCTTCGTCACCGGCTACCGCGTCTTTCCCTTCGTAGGGACGATCGAGGACGGGTACGAGTGGGTGCTGCAGGAGGCGGAGGTCGAACAGCTGCTGGAGCTATCCCTACGGGCCCTGCTGCAGAGTTTCGAGAGCAGGCGCCTGGTGCGACGAGGGGTGCCGATCAAGACTCCCACCTACACCGTGGAGGGCCACTTCATATGGGGGGCCACGGCGAGGATCGTGGAGCACCTGCTCGAGCGCCTGGCGCCGCTGCTGTCAGATCAGGCCGGCTGAACGCCGCCGATGACGCCGGCGTGGCGGGCCTCCTGGCGCGCCGTGATCGAACGCACCACCTTGATCAGCACGATCCCGCCCAACAGAGTGAGCGCGTCCGAGACCAGCGTGACCTCCGACGAGGACTTGAGGGTCGCAGGATCGTCGCCGGCGGCGAGCACCGCGGCCACTGAGTTGCCGATGTTGGCGAGCACCCAGACGGCCCACCAGACGTTGAGGAACGCGGGCAGCGCCACCTTGCTCCACCGCTCGATCCCCACGGGGGAGGCCAGCTCGGGATCGCTGGCCTTCCACACGTCGTTGGCCATCGACTTCGGGCGAACGAGGTTGAAGAAGGGGATGAACCAGGCGCCGATAGCCCAGCCGCTGCCGTGGCGCACCCCCGCGGCCCCGAGCGCCCAGAGGTTGACGTGAGCGCGGTAGAACCAGATGATGAAGGCGACTCCGGTGCCGAGGTAGGCGAGCGCCTGCAGCACGGAGATGATCCCAACCCGCAGGTCGTTGGCGTCGGCTTCCGATTGGGACACGGCCTCCCCGTCCGCGATGCGGCCGAGCAGGCTGACCTCGAAGAAGCCGGATACGATCGCCGCGGCCGTGCACGCGAGCACGATCGCGGTCATCACGTACACGATGGTCGCCGGTGTGGGCAGGGGGCGATATGCCGGCACCGCCTGCCCTGCAGCCGTGGCCCGCGGCGACTCGGGGCTCACCCCGCCCGGCATGGTCGCGGCAGCGGGGGGAGCCTGCGTGGGAGGTGGCTCCCACTGTCCGCGCGCCTCGTTCCAGCGCAGCCAGAGCCCGTCAGGGCGCTGGAACCACCACGCCCCCTCGTGAAGCACGGGCTCGGCCACCGAGCGAGCCTAACGGCAAGCCCGGCCCGAGTGAGACCCTCAGACGTCCTTCTCCACGGGGACGTCGACCATGTTGCCCCACTCGGTCCACGAGCCGTCGTAGTTCTTGACGCTCTCCTGGCCCAGCAGCTCGTGAAGCACGAACCAGGTGTGGGCGGAGCGCTCGCCGATGCGGCAGTAGGCGATCACGTCGGCGCCGTTGGTCACGCCCTTGGCGCCGTAGAGCTCGCGCAGCTCGTCGGCCGGCTTGAAGGTGCCGTCCTCCTGCACCGCCTGTGCCCAGGGCACCGAGGCCGCCCCCGGGATGTGGCCGCCGCGCTGGGCGCCCTCCTGCTCGTAGCCCGCCATCGCGATCAGCTCACCGGAGAACTCCTGAGGCGATCGCACGTCGACCAGCTTGACGCCGGAGTCGAGCGAGGCGAGCACCTCGTCGCGAAGGGCGCGGATCGCGTCGTCACCGGGCTGGGCCTGAAAGCCTGTGGCCTCGTAGCCGGGCACGTCGGTCGATGTCGGGCGGCCCTCGGAGATCCACTTCTCACGTGGGCCGTTGATCAGCTTCACCTTGTCGTGGCCGTAGTACTTGAGGTACCAGTAGGTGTAGGCGGCGAACCAGTTGTTGCGGTCGCCGTACAGGACCACGGTGTGGTCGTTTGAGACACCCGCGTTTCCAAACAGCTCACCGAAGGCCTCCGGACCGAGGAAGTCGCGCTTGACCTGATCCTGGAGGTCGGTCTTCCAGTCGAACCCGATCGCGCCGGGGATGTGGGCCTCGGCGTAGAGGGCCGGGTTCTCGTCGACCTCGACGATCCGGATCGAGTCGTCTGAGAGATGGTCCTCCACCCACTGCGTATCGACCAGAACATCCTTGGCGTAGTCGGCCACTTGTCTGCCTCCTAAAGGCTAAAAAGTCAGTCGGGATTACGTCTATTGATACCAGGCTGCCTTGCCGGCCATGGAGCGGGACGTTCGACCTGGTGTAGCGCGGAGTTGGACATATGGACATTGCGCCCCATCCGCGGGGGACATAGCCTCGTGGACATGACCGGCACGGTCAAGGACGAGTCTCGCCCGGCCGCCGCCTACCGGACAGGCTCCGCGTGTGATGAGGCCTGCACCGAGGACGGCTTGCCGCGCGCCCACTACGCCGCGCTGATGGAGGGACTGGCGAGAGCCGACCTCGGCCAGCTCTGCCAAGGGGTGCAGTCGCACCTCGAGGCCGCGGGGGTGAGCTTCGGGGGCGGCGAGGGCTCCACCTTCCGCGTCGACCCCGTGCCCCGGATCCTGACAGCTGGCGAGTGGTCACGCCTCGAGGCCGGAGTGGCCCAGCGCTTCAGAGCGCTGGCGGAGTTCGTCTCCGACGTCTACGGCGAGCGCCGGATCGTCGAGGCGGGGAAGATGCCCGCCCGCGTGATCGAGTCGGCAAGCCACTTCGAGCCTTCGATGATGGGCGTCGAGACCCTCGCCCAGAGCTATGTGGCCGGCCTCGACTTGGTGCGCGGGGCCGACGGCCAGCTGCGGGTGCTCGAGGACAACATCCGCACGCCATCCGGCATCTCCTACCTGATAGCGGCGCGCGCAGCCGTGGATGCCCACCTGCCGGTCGAAGCTCCGCGGGCGAGGCGCGACCCGTCATCGGCATACGACACCCTGGCCCGGGCTTTGCGCGAGGCCGCTCCGGCCGGAGTCGCGGACCCGTCGGTGGTCGTGCTCTCCGACGGGCCGCAGAACAGTGCCTGGTGGGAACATGGGCAGATCGCTGAGACGCTCGGCGTGCCCCTGGTCACCCCCTCGTCGCTCGCTTCCCGCGGCGGGCGGCTGCGCGCGGAGGTGGACGGCGACACGCGACAGGTGGACGTGGTCTACCGCCGTACCGACGAGGACCGCCTGCGAGGGGGCGATGGCCGCGCCACCTGGATCGCGGACCTTCTGTACGAGCCGGTGCGCCGGGGCACCCTCGCGGTGGTCAATCCGCTGGGCTGCGGAGTCGCCGACGACAAGCTGGTGCACGCCTACGTGGAGACGATGGTGCGGTTCTATCTCGACGAGGAGCCGCTGCTGCGCTCCGTGCCGACCCACGACCTCGGCGACCCCGAGGTGCTCGAGGCAGCGCTCTCGCGGATCGGCGAGCTCGTCGTCAAGCCCCGCAGCGGCCTGGGGGGCGAGGGCATCGTGGTCGGTCCCCACGCCTCACCGGACACTGTGCGTGAGATCGCGCACCGTGTGGCCGAGAGCCCCGAGGAATGGATCGCCCAGGAGCTGGTGGTCCTCTCCACGCACCCGACGGTGTGCGAGGGGCGCCTCGAACCCCGCCACGTCGATCTGCGGCCCTTCGTGATCGGCGGCGCCGGCGAGGCACAGGTCGTCCCGGGGGGACTGACACGGGTGGCCTTCGATCGCGGCAACATCGTGGTCAACAGCTCCCAGAACGGTGGCGGAAAGGACACGTGGGTGATCGCATGAAGCCGCTGATCGGAGTCACGACCTCGGAGGTCCGCGCCGGGACGCAGGTGAGCCCGACTCCGCAGGGCGAGCCGCCTCGGCGCGAGATGGCGCTCGGGCTCACCTACCTGCGGGCGATCGAGTCCGCCGGGGGACTGCCCGTCGTGATCCCGCCGCTCGACCTCGAGGCCGTCGAGCCGCTGCTCGAGCGCTTCAGCGGCCTCTGCCTCTCGGGCGGCCCTGATCTGGACCCGGCGTCCTATCGGGAGCGTCGCCACCCGGAGCTCGGCCCGGTGGAGCCCGAGCTCGACCGCTTCGAGCTCGAGCTTGCCCGGCGCGCCGACGCGCGCGCTCTGCCCATCCTGGCGATCTGCCGCGGCCAGCAGGTCCTCAACGTCGCCCGCGGAGGGACTCTGCACCAGCACCTGCCGGATCGCCCGGGGACGACGATCGAGCACCGCCAGAGCGCCCCCGGCGACCAGCCCACCCACAGCGTCGAGATCAGCGCAGGCAGCAGGCTGGCACGCCTGGTGAGCCGCCGCAAGGCGCGGGTCAACTCCTTCCATCACCAGGCGGTCGACCGGCTGGGGCTGGGCTTGCGCGCAGTGGCCTGGTCGCCCGACGGAGTGATCGAGGGAGTGGAGGCACCGGCGCGCGAGTTCCTCGTCGGAGTCCAGTGGCACGCGGAGATCCTGGTCGCCCGCCGCGACAACGCCGCTCTCTTCGAAGGGCTGGTGGAAGCCGCGATCCGCCACGGCGGGGCGAACGCAAGGGTGCGTGCGGCGTGAGCACCCTGCCGGAGTGGGCGCAGTGGGCGGACGGCCCTGCCTACACGCTCGGCGCCGAGGAGGAGGTGATGCTCCTCAACCCCCACGACTGGTCGCTCGCGCAGCAGGTCGACCGCGTGCTGCCGCAACTCTCGGCGGATCTGGCCGACCACGTGACCCCGGAGACGCACCGGTCCGCGCTCGAGCTGACCACCGGGGTGCACGACAACGCAGCCGGGGTGGCTGGGGACCTGCTCAACCTGCGCCGGCTCCTGCAGGCCGACCTCGTGCCGCTCGGGCTGAGCTGTGCCAGCGCCGGTACGCACCCCACGACCGTCTGGCACGAGACCGTGGTCTCCACCGGTCCGAGGTACGAGCTGGTTTACGGCTCGATGCGCGAGCTGGCCCGCCGCGAGCCCACGTTCGCGCTCCACGTGCACGTGGGCGTGCCCGATCCCGAGCACGCCATCCGGCTGGTCAACCGGATGCGGGCGCATCTGCCCCTGCTGCTGGCGCTGTCGGTCAACTCGCCCTTCTGGCAGGGCCGCGACACCGGTCTGGGATCGGCGCGCACGCCGCTGTTCCAGGCCTTCCCGCGAGTGGGCATCCCGCGCGAGTTCAGCGACTACGCGGACTGGGCCGAGGCGGTCGACCTGCTGATCCGCTGCGACGCCATCCAGGAGCCCACGTTCCTGTGGTGGGACGTACGCCCCCAGCCGCGCTTCGGCACGATCGAGGTGCGCATCCTCGACGCTCAGACCACCGTGGCCGAGACCGCTGCCCTGGCCGCGCTCGTTCAGTGCATTGCGCGGCTGGAGGTGGAGGAGGGCTACATCTCCGAGCCGCTCATCCGGACCCAGGAGGCACTGGACGAGAACCGGTTCCTGGCCGCGCGGGACGGGATGACGGCGGAGCTGATCCATCCGGCCAAGGAGTGCCGGGTGCCGGCTCTCGAGCTGCTGGGTGGCCTGCTGGAGGCCTGTGCGCCGCACGCCTCCGATCTCGGTTGCGCGGCCGAGGTGCGCACGGTGTCCTCCATGGCCGGCCGCACCGGCGCCCAGCGCCAGCTCGACCTCGCGCGCAGCGGCAGCGGCCTGCGCGGGCTGGTCTGCGACCTGGCGGAGGCGTTCCTGCGCGAGGGCTACACGGTGGAGGACAGCAACGCGACGCCGGCGCAACGGCGCTAGGGGGACAGCACTGCGGCAACCGCCACGCGGCCCGCCGCCAGCCACTCCGGGTGGTCGGAGGGGCCGATGTCGATCACCTCGATCGGCATCCGGAAGGTGCTTGCGGCCCGCCGGGCGATTGCGGCGCCCGCCTCCAGCAGCGGCGCCCCAACCGAGCCCGCGCCCTCGTAGACCGCCCCACGCACGGGCGTGTCCACCAGCCTCTCGACCATCGACTGCCAGCGCGGACCGTGCAGGGCCTCGACTCCGTCGCCCCGGGCCGAGGCCATCAGCCAGCAGACAGCGCTCACATCCGCGAGAGGGGCCAGCAGCGTGCCAAGCCGATCCGGGTCGGCCTGGACCGCTTCCATGCCTGCGGCTTCGATCGCTGCGCAGCCCTGCGACGTGCGGCTTGTTCCGCGAACCTCCAGGCCGTCCTCCCTGAGGCCCGCCGCCAGTGCCCGGCCCCGGCAGCCACAACCCACGACGAGCACCCGCGCCACCCGGTGCCGCCTCAGTCCTCGAGGCGCCGCCGCGCCTCGTAGCGCTCGTAGCGCTCCCTGCGCCGGCGTTCCTCGTCCGCCACCTCCGCCCGGATGCCGTCCTCGGTGAGCTCCCGGCGCCCAGAGGCCCGGCGGCGCTCGTTCTGGGCCTCCAGCATCTGATCCACGTCGTCGAGCTCGAGCTGCGCCTCGTACTCGATCGATCTCGTCGGCCTCCAGTCGATCTGCTCGGCCCCCGATCCCGGGTACCACCTGCCGATGGCGAGGAAGACCAGCACCATCACCACCAAGGCGCCGAATATGAACAGGCCGAACTCGTCGATCGATTGAGTCTAGGCGTGCTCCGTCGGGTCGGGCCGCAGCTGGCGCCTCGAAGGCGCGCCGTACGGGGCTACGATGAGCCTCGTGCGGGCTGCCATCGCCTCCGCTGCCGCGGCCTTGCTCCTTTCTGTCAGTGCATCCGACGCTGTGGCCTCCCACCCGTGCGGGATGGCGGGCCCAACCGTGAAGCTGCGCGGGGAGGCTCGGCGCGGTGACGTCGCGCGCTTCTACTACGTCGGACCCTCGCCACTTCGGATTGCGTGGGGCGATGGGACGAAGTCAGGTCCCGTCGTGGTTCGCCATCGCACCGTTCGGCATCGCTTCCGCCTGTCGGGGCGGATCACCGTTTCGTTTGTGACCTCGGACGGTGAGTGCTGCGACGTCTCGCACCTCAACTGCTCGCCCCTGCCCAACCGGATCACCAGAGTGAGGGTCACGGTACGCCGAGGCAGCGGTTAGTTGCGGCGGCTTAGGGATGAGCGCGGCCGCGGTGCTCGAGAGCACCGCGGCCTGGCCCTTCCCTGATCTGTTGTGAGCTAGCGGCGCTCGGTCTTGCCGGTCTTGTCGTTACCGTCGGTCTCGCCGCGGGTCGACACGCCGGTGCCCGTGTCGCCGGGGCCGTCCGTCTTGCCCTGGGTCTCCTGGCCGGTGCCCTGAGTCTTCTCTGTCTTGCCGGTCTTGTCGTTGCCGTCGGTCTCGCCGCGGGTCGACTTGCCGGTGTCCTGACCGCCGGCATCGCTGTTGCCCTTGGTCTCGGTGCCGGTGGCCTGATCGGTCGTGGCACCGGTGTTGCCGGCGGTGTCGTCGGTGTTGGTGCCGGTGGTGCCGGCGGTGTCGTCGGTGTTGGTGCCGGCAGTCTCGGCGGTGCCAGCGGTGCCAGCGGTGCCAGCGGTGTCGGCGGTGCCAGCGGTACCGGTGGTACCGGTGGTGTCGACAGTGTCGGCGGTGCCGGCGGTGTCGACGGTGCCGGCGGTGCCGCCGGTGCCGGTAGTGCCGCCGGTGCCGGTGTCGTCGTCATCGTCGTCGCCAGAACCGTCGTCATCGGAGCCCGAGCCGGACTTCGTGAGAACGGCGTTCTCACTTGGGGCGCCGGCGCTGGCGTTCGTTGCCCACACCAGCGGCACAGCCATCAGGTAGAGCGCCACGACGAAGATCGTCGCCGCTCTGCGTGTCAGCGAACGCTGGTCCTCCGCTGCCTCTACGCCGTCGCCGGCGATACTCATGTACATCGAAGGAGCCTTGTGCCCCATGTCAGATCCTCCCTTGGAGTGGATGGGTCGAGACCTTCAACGCCCCGGACTACCCAAGGTCACTGAGAACTCACAAGAACTTCACTGAAAATTCACGGGATCAGCCGCGTCCGTGACCCTCGCTTGGCGAACGCCATCTTGCGCGGCAGGGCCTCCACCAGGGGTTCCAGCTCGAGCGCCACCTCCGCGGCGACGGGCCGGGCGCCGGGATCGCGGGCCAGCATGCGTGCGATCAGATCGCCAAGTGGCCGGGGCGTGCCCTTCGGCAGCGGTTCCGGGCCGCGCTCTAGCTGGGGGAAGCGCTCGAGCGCGTCCTCGCTCTGGCCCGCCCCCTTGGCTCGCGGAAAGGGCCGGCTTCCCGACACGGCGTGATGGAGGGTCGCCCCGAGGCCCCACACGTCGGCTGGTGGGCCGATCTGGCCGGGGTAGCGGTCGGGGGCGCACTGCTCGGGAGGCATGTAGGCGTCGGTTCCGATCGAACCCCGTATCCGCGCCGCGCGTTCGATCGAGCGCGCAATGCTCAGGTCGATCAGCCGCGGCGGGATGCCCATCACGATGTTGTCGGGCTTCACGTCGAGGTGCACCCAGCCATCGGCCGCCATGTAGTGCAGCGCGGCCGCCACATGGGCGGCCAGGGGCAGCAGCTGATCGGGGCCGAGCGCACCGTGTCGGCGCAGCAGCCGTCGCAACGTCGGACCCTCGAGATGCTCGATGAGCAGATGAGGGTACGGCCCTTCGAGCACGGCGCCGAAGCCACGCACCAGCACCGGGTGAGCCAGCCGCTCGAGGGCCTCCGCCTCCTCACGCAGCTCGAACAGCGCCCGCTCGTCCTCAGCCTGGTCGGGGCGCAGCAGCTTGGCCACGGTGAGTGCGAAGAGGCGCTCGTCCCACACCAGGTGTACCTCGAAGCGGCTGCCACCACCCAAGTCGCGCACCACCGTGCGGCCCGGTGCGATCTCGGCGCCCTCCTCGAAGCCCCAGGAAGCGGGATCTTTCTTTTCACTCACGCTCATCTGCCCCCCATGGTGAACAATCCCTCTCGCCGGCGCATGATCGACTTCGAGCTCACAGAAGAACAGCGCCTGATCCGCGACACAGCGCGCGACTTCGCCGACAACGAGATCGCTCCCCGCGCGCGGGAGAACGACCGCAACCACCGTTTCGACACCGAGCTGGTGCGAAAGCTGGCCGGCATCGGCTTCCTCGGGTCGATGTTGTCCGAGGAGTACGGCGGCAGGGGCATCGACTACCGCACCTACGGACTGATCGTGGAGGAGGTCGGTCGCGCGGACTCCTCCGCTCGCACCGTGGTGTCGGTGACCACCTCGCTGGTCGGCTCGGCCATCGACAGGTGGGGCACCGAGAAGCAGCGACGCAAGTGGATCCCCGGTCTGTGCTCAGGCGAGGCGCTCGGGTGCTTCGCGCTCACCGAGCCCGACACCGGCTCCGACGCCGCCAACCTCAAGACCAGAGCCGAGAAGATCGAAGGGGGGTGGCGCCTCAGCGGTCAGAAGCAGTGGATCTCCCTCGGCAGCCACGCGGCCTTCGCGCTCACCTTCGCCCAGACCGACCCCGACAAGGGACACCGCGGCCTGGCGGCCTTCCTCGTGCCCACCGACTCGGAGGGCTTCTCCTCCTCGCAGATCCACGGCAAGCTCGGACTGCACGCCTCGGACACGGCGGAGCTCTCACTCGACGGCGTCGAGGTCGGCGAGGAGGCCCTCCTTGGCGATGTCGGCGACGGCTTCAAGGTGGCGATGACGGCTCTCGACTCCGGCCGCTTCAGCGTGGCGGCCGGCGCGGTGGGCGTCTGCCAGGGCTGCGTGAACGCCTCGGTTGCCTACGCCAAGCAGCGCCGGCAGTTCGGCCGGCCGATAGCGGCCTTCCAGCTCGTCCAGGCGATGATCGCCGACATGGTGGTCGACGCGGACGCCGCCCGCTCACTGGTGTGGAAGGCCGGCTGGCTCAAGGACACGGGACGGCCGAACACCCTCGAGACCTCCGTGGCCAAGCTGTTCGCCACCGAGGCGTCGATCCGCTCGGCCAACACGGCGATTCAGGTGCACGGAGGGTCGGGCTACGTGGACGACTACCCGGTCGAGCGCTACCTTCGCGACGCCCGGGTCACGACGCTGTACGAAGGCACCTCGGAGATCCAGAAGCTGATCATCGGCCGCGCCGTGACCGGCGTGAACGCGATGACGTGATGGCCCTCAACAATGTAACCCTCACCGTGACCGAGCTCTTCGCATTCTCGTAGTGGCCGGGCAAGGGACGCCATCCGCGCTCGGAGTAGTTGGCGCGGGGACCATGGGGGCCGGCATCGCACAGCTGGCAGCCGCTGCCGGGCTCACCACAAGGCTGTACGACCCGGCGGCTGAGGCCCTGGAGAAAGGCCTGGCTTCGGTGCGCGGCGGGCTCGCCAAGTTCGAGACCAAGGGCCGCCTCGGCGCCGGCGAGGCGGACGCCGCCGCTGACCGGCTCCGAGCCACAGCCGACATCGGCGACCTGGCCGGCTGTGACCTGGTGATCGAGGCGGCGCCCGAGCGGGCCGAGCTCAAGCTGGAGCTCCTTGCAGACTTGTCACAGGTGTGTGGAGACCAAACCGTGTTGGCCACCAACACCTCTTCGATCCCGGTCACCTCCCTGGCGAGCGCCGCGGCGCGGCCCGAGAACGTGGTGGGCATGCACTTCTTCAACCCGCCGCCGCTGATTGCGCTGCTGGAGGTGATTCCTGCGGATCAGACCGGCGAGCGAGCGCTCACCGTCGCGCAGGCGACCGGCGAGGCGATGGGCAAGCGCGTGATCGTGGCCGCGGACGGGCCCGGCTTCCTGGTCAATCGCTGCGGACGGCCGTTCTCAGCCGAGGCCTTGCGCATCGTGCAGGAGCGGATCGCCTCACCGGCGCAGGTCGACCGTATCTGCCGGCTGGGCGCCGGCTTTCCGATGGGGCCGTTCGAGCTGATGGACCTGGTGGGCATCGACGTCGGATTCGAGGTGGCGAAGTCCTTCACCGAGCTCTCCTTCGGCGAGCCGCGCTGGAAGCCGAGCCCGCTGCAGGCCCGGATGGTCGCGGCAGGCCGCCTGGGCCGCAAGACCGGCCGTGGCTGGTACGAGTACGTGGGCGGCTCGCCTCACCGCGCCGAGGATCCCGCCCCGCGGGATGCACAGGGAGGCGCAGCTGCCTTCGCGCAGAGCGCCGCACGGGCCGGGCTGGTCTCCTGCGCGGCCCGAAGCCTCACCGCACGGGGCGCGGCCGGCGCGGTGGGCTTCGGTCTTCTTCCCCCGCTCGAGAAGGCCCGGCTCGTGGAGCTGACCCGCACGTCCGTCGCGCCCGATCCGGCGTGCCGGGCCGCGGAGGCGGCGGCCAGGGAGGCCGGTCTCGAGTACGAGTGGGTGGGCGACGCTCCCGGGCTCGTGCTCGGCCGGATCGTGTGCCAGCTCGTGAACGAAGCGGCGTTCGCGGTTGGCGAGGGAGTCGGTTCCGCCGATGACGTGGATGTCGGCATGAAGTTGGGGCTCAACCATCCGCGGGGGCCGTTCGAGTGGGCCGAGGAGATCGGAAGCGCCCATGTGCTGGAGACGATCGACGCGCTATGGGAAGAGCGGCGCGAGGAGCGCTACCGTGCGGCGCCGCTGCTGCGCCGGGCCACCGCCCTGAACGTGGAGCTGCGCGAGGCGGCGGCCGGCTGATGGCCACGGCCGACCTCACGGTAATCGCCCTGGGCCGACCCGACCCGAGCGCCGGTGAGTACATCGCCGAGATCCAGCGCCGGCTGGCCGCGCAGGACAGGGTGCGCTATGTGATGCACGCGATGGGCACCTCGCTGGAGGGCACGACGGCGGACATCCTGGCCGTGGTCGCCGAGCTACACGCCTCCCCGTTCGAGCAGGGCATTCCCCGCGTCTACACGGTGCTCAAGCTCGACGAGCGCCGCGATCGACCTGATCAGACGCTCGAGGACAAGGTGCGCTCGGTGCAGCGGCGCCTTGCCGACGGACCCTCACGCCCATCCTGACCGCGAAAACCAAGTCTGGCCAGGAAGAGGCGCCGACGTGTGCTTCGGCACACGAGGCGGCCGATGACGCCGCCAGGCGCAGGTTTGCAGCGGTCAGGCGCGGCCGCGGAGCCGGCGCAGCACGTAGTGGAGGATCCCGCCGTGGCGGTAGTAGAGCCACTCGTTCGGCGTGTCGATCCGCACTCGGACCTCGAACCGGATCAGCTCGCCGCCGTCCTCGGGCTCGGCGGCCACCCCCAACGTCCGGGCGCCGGCCATGAGCTCGTCGAGGGTGAAAACCTCGAGGCCGGTCAGGCCGAGGGAGGACACCGACTCGCCGTCGGGAAACTGCAGCGGCAGCACGCCCATCCCGACCAGGTTCGAGCGGTGGATGCGCTCATAGCTCTCGGCGATCACGAAGCGGATGCCGAGCAGCCGCGGCCCCTTCGCAGCCCAGTCGCGCGACGACCCGGAGCCATACTCCTTGCCGGCGAGCACGCACAGCGGCGTGCCCTCGTCGGCGTACTCCATGGCGGCGTCGAAGATAAAAGCCTCGGATCCGTCCTTTTTCGTGTAGCCGCCCTCCGTGCCCGGAGCGAGCCTGTTGCGCAGGCGCACGTTGGCGAAGGTGCCGCGCATCATCACCTCGTGGTTGCCGCGGCGCGACCCGTAGGAGTTGAACTCCCGCGGTTGCACGCCCTTCTCGATCAGGTACTGCCCGCCGGGCGTGCCCTGCTTGATCGCGCCGGCGGGTGAGATGTGGTCTGTGGTCACGCTGTCGCCGAGCAGGGCGATCGCGCGGGCGCCGGCGATCCGCTCGAAACCCTCGGGGGCCTCGGGTTCCATCCCCTCGAAGTAGGGTGCGCGCTTGACGTAGGTGGAGGCCTCGTCCCAGGCGTAGCGATCGCCCTCGGGAATCTTCAGCGAGCTCCAGTTCTCGTCGCCTTCGAACACCTCGCCGTAGCTCTTGCGAAACATGTCCGTCTGCACCGCATACTCGACCGCGGCGTTGACCTCCTGCTGGCTAGGCCAGAGATCGCGTAGGTAGACCGGCTCGCCGTCGGAGCCCTTCCCGAGCGGGTCCTCGAGCATGTCGAGGTCCATCCGGCCGGCCAGCGCGTAGGCGACACACAGCGGCGGCGACGCGAGGTAGTTCATCTTCACCTCCGGGTGGATGCGGCCCTCGAAGTTGCGGTTGCCCGAAAGCACCGAGCACACGGTGAGGTCGGCCTGGTCGATCCCGGCCGAGACCGCCTCCGGCAGCGGGCCCGAGTTGCCGATGCACGTGGTGCAGCCGTAGCCCACGAGGCTGAAGCCCAGCTCTGCGAGCGGCTCGGTGAGCTCGGCGCGGTCGAGATAGTCGGTGACCACCTTCGAGCCGGGGGCGAGGCTGGTCTTGACCCACGGCTTTCGCTCGAGGCCGCGCTCGCGCGCCTTCTTGGCGAGCAGGCCCGCGCTGAGCATGACCGACGGATTGGAGGTGTTCGTGCAGCTGGTGATGGCGGCGATCACAACGGCGCCGTCCTCGAGATCGAACTCCCGCCCGTCGAACGAGACGTGCACGCTCGAGCGCTCGAGCTCCCGGGTGGCCGTCGCGCCCCCGGTGTGCCGGTGCGCGGGCTCGCCGTCCTCCTCGGTGTCCTCGCCGGCCATCGGGGACGGCGGATCGCTGGCGGGAAAGGTCAGGCGCGCTCCATTTCCGCCGTGGTCGGTCTCCTTCCCTAGCGCCTGATCTCGTAGCTCGTCGAGGAAGTCCGGGGCGGCGCTCGAGAGCGCCACCCGGTCCTGGGGACGCTTGGGACCGGCCAGGCTGGGCTCCACGACCGAGAGGTCGAGCTCGAGCGTGTCGGAGTAGGTGGCAGGCCCGGAGGTCTCGTCGTGGAAGAGCCCCTGCTCGGTGGTGTACGCCTGCACCAGCGCAACCCGATCGGCGGAGCGGCCGGAGAACTCGAGGTAGCGCAGTGTCTCCGCGTCGACGGGGAAGATCGCGCAGGTCGCGCCGTACTCGGGGGACATGTTGCCGATCGTGGCGCGGTCGGCCAGCGACAGACTGGCCAGGCCGGGGCCGTAGAACTCCACGAACTTGCCCACCACGCCGCGTTCGCGCAGCAGCTGGGTGACGGTGAGCACCAGGTCGGTCGCCGTCGAGCCCTCGGGCAGCGTGTTCTCGAGCCGGAAGCCGACCACCTGGGGCAGCAGCATGGAGACCGGCTGGCCGAGCATCGCCGCCTCGGCCTCGATGCCGCCCACGCCCCAGCCCAGCACCCCGAGTCCGTTGATCATCGTGGTGTGCGAGTCGGTGCCCACGAGTGTGTCAGGGAAGGCCTGGCCGTCACGGGCCGTGACCACGGTTGCCAGGTACTCGAGGTTGACCTGGTGGCAGATGCCGGTGTTGGGAGGCACCACCGAGAAGTTGTCGAACGCCGTCTGGCCCCAGCGCAGGAAGGCGTAGCGCTCGTGGTTGCGCTCGAACTCGCGCTCGGCGTTCTTCTGGAAGGCCAGACGCTCGGCGAAGGCATCGACCTGGATCGAGTGGTCGATCACCAGCTCGACCGGCACGAGCGGGTTGATCGAGGTGGGGTCGCCCCCCAGCTCCTCCATCGCATCGCGCATCGCGGCCAGGTCCACGATCGCCGGTACTCCCGTGAAGTCCTGCATCAGCACCCGGCTGGGCGCGTAGGCGATCTCCTTGGACGGCTCGTCGCCGGCGACCCAGCCGGCCACCGACTCGATCGTCTCGGCGGTCACCGTGCGGCCGTCCTCGTTGCGCAGCAGGTTCTCCAGCAGCACCTTCAGCGAATAGGGCAGCCGCCCCACGCCGAACCTCGAGTCGAGCGCATCGAGGCGGAAGATCTCGTATGACTCGCCGCCCACCTCGAGGGTCGAACGGGCGCCGAAGCTGTCGGGGTGGCTCACCGCCGGAACACTACCCAGCGGCGGGGTACGTGCCGGTTCGGCTCAGCGGCCGTCAGCCGCGCTGCGGAGGCTGAATCGTCCCGTAGCTGATCCCGCCGAATGTGTAGCTCGGCATGATCGGCCATTGACGCCGCCAGGCCGGCAGCTCCGACGAGGGGAACACGTTCATCCAGCGGGGATCAGCGCGATTGGGGTCGGCCAGCGCCTTTTCCTTGACCATCGAGTCGTACTGGTCGATCGAGTCCTCGAGCGTGTTCGAGTTGAGGACCACCTCGCGACCCATGAACTCGGCCTCCTTGCGCAGGCCGGGGATCTTCGAGAGGTGGGGGTGCCAGTTGTCCGCCGCCACGCCGTTCTCCGAGGTCACCCAGACGCCGTCGGGCGTGTTCAGCACCAGCGACTGGTTGCCGTCGGTGTGCCCGGGTGTCCACGCCAGCGCCACACCCACCCCCAGCTCGACGTCACCGTCGAGCAGCACCAGCCGATCCTCGATCACGTGGTCCATGCCGCCGGGCACGTACCAGGCCCACTGCATCGGGTGAGGCGAGCGGAAGGTGTCCACCTCCTTGCGCTGAAGCAGGAACTTCGCGCGGGGAAAGAAGGGGCGGCGCGGCTCGCGCTCTCCCTCCACCGGGCGCGACGTGCCCATGAGGATGCGCATGTCCTGCACGTGCAGGTGGTCGAAGGACACGAAGTCGATGTCCTCGGGCGTCAGGCCGCACAGCGCAAGGGCCTCGGCCACGGTGTTGTACTCCGTGGACAGCACCGTCTTGGACAGGCGCTCCCCGAAGCGCTCGATCAGCTGTGCGTAGAACGGCGCCTCGCTGGAGCCCTCGGGCATCGTGGGCTCCCAGCAGAGCGTCCTGGGTTGTCCCTCGAAATCGTCGAACTGCACTATCACGAGGCGGTTGAGGATGTTCAGGTAGGGGTTGAGGCTGCCGCGGGCCGCGCCGCCGAAGGCGTAACGGGTGGGATATCCGGCACTCACGAGGTCGACGGTGCGCACGCCCCTGATCTGGCCCTGGTCCTTGAAGCGGCGTCGGAACTCGTCGGAAGCTGTGCGGATGGCGTCAAGCCGGCCGCCGCGGGGCCAGGTGACGTTGGCCTCGTCAAACTCGTGGAAGGGCCGGACACCCACCGTCTCGGGGCTCTTGATGGCTGCCATCGGCCAAGCCTACCCGGGCTGTTTACGCTTCCCGGATCCACGACCTCGCCTGCGCCATCCATGTGCACTCGATCCATTCCGACGGCACGGGCACCGTGGCGGAGATCGCCCGGGCCGCGGAAGAGGCGGGCGTCGACGTGGTGCTGCTCACCGATCACGACTCCCTGGCGGCCAGGCGCTGCGGCGAGGAAGGCTGGCACGGCCGGGCGCTGGTGTGTGTCGGAGAGGAGGTCTCCCCGCCCGACCGCAATCACTACCTGGCCTTCGGCGTCGACGAGCACGTCGATCACTGGGGGCTCTCCCCGGCGCAGGTGGTCGAGGCCGTCCGCGAGCGCGGCGGCTTCGGCTTCGCCGCCCATCCCTTCTCGGAGGGCTCGACGCGCTTCCGGCGCCTGAGCACCTCGATGCGCTGGGAGGATCTCGGCGCCCTCGACGGGATCGAGATATGGAGCTTTCTCGCCGACAACGGCCAGCGGGTGACGAGCATCCGGGAGGCGCTGAGCTTCGTGGCCCGTCCGGAGCGCTACGTGACCCGTGCGCCCGAGCGCAACCTTGCCGAGTGGGACCGGCTCGGCGCGCGCCGCCGGGTGGTGGGCATCGGTGGCCTGGACGCGCATCAGTTCGGCCGCCGGATCGGCGGCCGGGTGGTGCGCCTGATGAGCTACAGCCGCTCGTTTCGCCAGCTGCACACGCGCGTGCTGGTCGACGAGCAGCTCACGGGCGACCTCGAGCACGACCGCGACCAGGTGTACGCGGCCCTGCGCGCGGGGCGCTGCTATATCGCAGCGCCCCAGGTGGCCCCGGCCGCCGGCTTTGAGTTCTTCGCCGAGCGGTCGGGGGGCGAGCGCCTGCACATGGGCGGCGAGGCGCCCGCCGGCGGCTGGACGCTGCACACGCTCCTTCCCCGTCCGGCCGACGTGCGCCTGCTGCGCGACGGCGCGGAGGTGGCACGGCTGCGCGCTCCCGCACTGGTGCACACGGCCCAGGGCCCCGGCGTGTACCGGGTGGAGGCGACCCTGGAGACCCACGGCGCCGAGCGCACCTGGATCCTCTCCAATCCGATCTACCTGCGCTGATGTCCGAGGGCGCTTGCTTTCCGTACCCTACGCGGGTGTCCCGCGCCACGCGGTTTCTGGTGATCCTCGCCGCCGCCACCTCGTTGCTCATGGGTCTGGCTCTGGATGAGAACGGTCAGGCCCAAGAGGGCTCCTCGTCGGGCGCCTACTGGCTCGGCGAGTCGTTCCGGGGACTGCCACTCACTGCCACGCCCGGAAGCGGCTACATCTACGGCGCCTGCCGGGCCCCCACTCTGGATGCGCACCGCCGCTCGAGGTGCAGAACTCCTCGGCCTGCGCCCGCAACCCCGTCGGCCTCGATGTCGCCCCCGCCCGGATCTACGTGCTCCGCGGGGGTGGCGTAGCGGCGGCCTATCGCGGCAACGGCGTGGACGTCGGCATCGGGCGCCACACGGTCACGATGTTCGCCAGGGGCGATGCTGTGGCGTTGGAAGCCGCGCGACGAGCTCCGTCGCCTCGCGGCGACGGCGCCCCCGGCCCGCTACTCCCCTCCCGTATACCCGACGGCCGTGCTGCGGGAGCTCAAGCGGGTCGTGATCGCGCGCAAGCGCTTCCACACCATCAGGGCCCTTTCCCGGGCCATCGGACTCCCACGAGGAGCGATCCGCTCACGGCTGCGCCTGGGGAGGCTGCTCGAGGAGTCCCTCGTCAGCGTCAAGGCGCCTACCAGTTCGTGGGCGGCGGTGGAGCGCGATCGGCAGGTGGCCTTCGAGGCCCACGAGTTCGGCGAGGCCCGCACGGCCCGGCGGCTCGGTCTCTCCCGCACTCGGCTGCGTAGCGTGATACGCCGCGTCCGGGGCCTCGCAGGCAACTGCTAGTCGCGCATCGGCGGTGTGGCCCCGGGCGAGCGCGCGGCCCCGGCGCTGGCCACCACCACCAAGCCAACCGCGGCGATCTCGCGCGCGCCCAGCACCTCACCCAGCACCACGAAGCCAGCCAACGTCGCCATGGCGGGCTCGAGACTCATCAGCACTCCGAACACTCGCGCCGGCAGCCGGCGCAGGGCCTCGAGCTCTAGCGAATAGGGGATCGCGGAGGACAGCATGGCCACGCCGAGGCCCACTCCGAGCACGGCGGGTTCGAGCAGCTCAGCCCCTCCTTGCGCGATGCCGAAGGGCAGCAGCACGGCGCTTGCCACGATCATCGCCAAGGAAAGGCCGGACCCGCCCGGGAAGGCCTGCCCCGTCCGCGCGCTCAGCACGATGTACCCGGCCCAGAACCCGCCGGCCAGCAGCGCGAGAGCCACGCCCGCCATGTCCGTGTCGCCGCCCCCCAGGTCAGCCAGCAGCACGATGCCCGCCCCGGCCAGCACCACCCAGAGCAGGTCGAGCGCCCGGCGCGAGCCGGCCACCGCGACACCGAGGGGGCCGACGAACTCGAGGGTGACCGCCACCCCGAGCGGAATCCGGTCCAGCGCCGAGTAGAAGGCGAAGTTCATCCCGGCCAGCGAGAGGCCGAACCAGAACACCAGCCACAGCTCCGAGCGGGTGCGCCCGCGCAGCGCCGGGCGCCAGATGGCTGCGAGCACGACGGCCGCCAGCAGCACCCGCAGCAGCACCGTCCCGCCCGGCCCCACCTGGTCGAACAGCGACTTGGCCAGCGACGCGCCCGTCTGCACCGAGGCCACGGCGCCGAGCACAAGCACCGGGGAAGGCACCGGGCCGGCCGCGCCCCGCCGCGCGCCGGTGCCGGAATCCGCCACGCCGGCTCCCGTAGTGCTCATTGCGACCACGCTACCGGCGCGGTGCCGCGATACTGGCCGGCGTGGCCCCCGGCGACGACTACGCCCGCCTCGCGGCCGCCTGCGCCCACCTCGACGCTCCCTTCGCCCTGGTGGACCTGAACGCGATGTGGTCAAACGCCGACGACATGCTTGCGCGCGGAGCGCCCAAGCCGATCCGCGTGGCCAGCAAGTCGGTGCGCTGCCGCGCGCTGCAAGAGCGCATCCTCGCGCGCAACGCGCGCTTCCGCGGCCTGATGACGTTCACGCTCGAGGAAACCCTGTGGCTGCACGGCCACGGCTTCGAGGATCTGCTGCTGGCCTACCCGACCGCCAGCCGCGGAGCGCTGGCCGAGCTGGCCCGCCTCGAGGGTCCCGGACGGCCCATCGTGATGGTCGACTCGCTCGAGCACCTCGATCTGATTCACATGGCCGCTCCGGATCCGGCCGCACCGGTCCGGGTGTGCATCGAGTTCGACACCGCGTTCCATGTCGCGGGCGGGCGGCTGAAGGTGGGCCCCAAGCGCTCATCTCTGCGCACACCGCAGGAGGTGGCCCGACTCGCCCGCGCGATCGTGGACCGAGCCGGTCTTGAGCTGGCCGGGCTGATGGGCTACGAGGGCCACATCGCCGGCGTCGGCGACCGTCCCATGGGCAAGCCTCTCCAGGGCCCGGCGATCCGGTGGATGCAGCGCTGCTCGGCGGCTGAGATCGCCGAGCGCCGGGCGGCCGTGGTGGCCGCCGTGGGCGCGGTCGCACCGGTCGGGCTGGTCAACGGCGGAGGCACCGGCAGCCTGCACACGACGGCGGCCGAGCCGGCGGTGACCGAGCTGACCGCCGGCTCGGGCTTCTTCGCGCCCACGCTTTTCGATCGCTACTCGTCCTTCGCGCTGCGACCGGCCGCGATGTTCGCGTTGCCCGTCGTGCGCCGGCCCGGCCCCCGGACCGCGACGCTGCTCGGCGGGGGCTACCACGCGTCGGGCGCGGCGGGCAGCGATCGGCTGCCCAGACCCCACCTGCCGGCCGGGCTCTCCCTGGATCGGAGGGAGGGCGCGGGCGAGGTGCAGACGCCCGTGCACGGCAGGGCAGCCGCCGGCCTGCGCGTGGGGGACAACGTCTACCTACGCCACGCCAAGGCCGGCGAGCTGTGCGAGCGCTTCAGGGCCCTGCACCTGATCAGCGGCGGGGAGATCGTGGACGAGGTGCCCACCTACCGCGGCGAGGGCGTCTGCTTTCTCTGACTTGCGGCTGGTCGCGCTAGCCGGCCGTTGACTCGGCGACGGCTTGGCCGGCCGCCTCGATCCGATCGGGCTCGCCCCCCCAGTGGGCCTCCGCATCGGGCGGGGTGTCGCGCAGGTAGCCCTCGGCATCCAGCGCTGCGGCGCAGCCCGATCCGGCCGCCGTCACGGCCTGGCGGTAGGTGTGGTCCACCAGGTCGCCCGCGGCGAACACGCCGGCGAGGTTCGTGCGCGTCGAGCGGCCCTCCACCTCCACGTAGCCGTTCTCGTCCATCTCCACCTGGCCCGCCACGATGTGCGAGTTGGGCTGATGACCGATGGCTATGAAGGCGCCGTCGACCTCCACCTCCCGATCCTCGCCGCCGGCCGTGTTGGCGAGCACCACCTTCTCGAGCATGTCCTTGTCGCCCGCCTCGAAGCGTCCGATCGTGTAGGGCGTGAGCAGCTCGATGTTCTCGGTCTCGCGGGCGCGGTTGAGCATCACTGCGGAAGCTCGGAACTCGTCGCGGCGATGAATCACCTTCACGTCCTTTGCGAACTTGGCGAGGAAGGTGGCGTCCTCCATCGCGGTGTCGCCCCCGCCGACGACGATGGTGGGCTTGTCGCGAAAGAAGGCGGCGTCGCAGGTCGCGCAGTAGGAAACCCCGCGTGAGGCCAGCTCCTCCTCGCCGGGCACCCCGAGCTTTCGCGGCTCGGCGCCCATGGCCAGGATCACCGATTTGGCCAGATACTCCTCGTCGCCGAGGAAGACCCGGTGCAGGCCGCCGTCGGTCGACAGGTCGACGCGCGTCACGTCGTCGGTCACGAAGCGGGTGCCGAAGCGCTCGGCCTGGTCGCGGAACTGCTGCATCATCTCCGGGCCCATGATCCCCTCTGGGTAGCCCGGGTAGTTCTCCACGTCGGTGGTCTGCTGGAGCAGACCGCCCCACATGAAGCCCTCGA
>JAUJOQ010000003.1:233507-334396 GCA_030447725.1 Thermoleophilaceae bacterium | reverse complement strand
GTTAAGCACGCCGCCAGCGTTCGTCCTGAGCCAGGATCAAACTCTCCGTGAAAGATCTGCGTGTCATCCGACCCGAAGGCCGGTTTTCACTGTCTTCATCAAAGAGCTGTCGCATCCGTACTGCAGGCCGGCAGACGTACACCTTGCGCCGGCCTCGGATTCGACGGGTCTTTACTCAGTTAGGCCCTCCGCCCCACGGCGAACCGTGCGCGGAAGGTCGAACCTGGACGCAACCATGAAGCTCCGAAGAGCTCCGGTTGCACATGCTGTTGAGTTTTCAAAGACCGCCGCGCTCTCGGGGCGGGGACTCCGCCGCCTACTTCGCTTCCCACATGAAAAAGGCCTCTCGGGAGAGGCCCAACGGTCCGCTCCGCTCGAGGCGGGGCCTACGTCTCGTCCGTCTCCCTGGTGGTCTTCTTCATCCGGGACCGGGCAGTATAGCGCGGCTTCGGCGGGATGCCACTCGAAATCTCACGAGAGGCGAAGGCGCCGAAAGCGGCGGCGCCCGAGCTGCAGCACCGAGCCGTCAAGCGCCGCGGCCGGGACGTCGAGGGCGTCGGCGGACAGCGGCTCCCCGTCCAGCCGGACACCGCCCGCGGCCAGCAGCCGACGCCCCTCCGAGGCTGAGACGGCGAAGGCCTCGCGCAGCAGCGCCGGAAGGTGCACGGTGCCGTCCTTGACCGCTATAACGAGCTCCTCGATCTCGTCGGGAGCGGCTCGCTGGACGTGCAGGCGGTCGAAGTGCTCCTCCGCAGTGCGGGCCGCCTCGGGCCCGTGCAGCCGCGCGGTGAGGACCCGGGCCATCGCCCGCTTGGACTCCACCGCAGGCCGGGTCCGATCCAGCGGTGCGTCGAGGAGCAGCTCGTGGTAGGTGCTCATGGCGCTGTCGGGCACGCGCATGAGCTTGCCGAACACCTCGTCGGGCGCCTCGGTGACCCCCACGTAGTTGGCGAGCGACTTCGACATCCGCTGCACGCCGTCGATCCCGGGAAGGATCGGCATCGTGAGCACGGACTGCGGACTGAGCCCGTAGGCCTGCTGGATGTCGCGCGCGAGAAGCAGGTTGAACTTCTGGTCGGTGCCGCCGAGCTCGATGTCGGCCCGCACGGCCACGGAGTCATAGCCCTGCAGCAGCGGGTAGAGCAGCTCGAGGATCGAGATCGGCTGCCGGGCCGCATAGCGGCGGGCGAAGTCGTCGCGCTCGAGCAACTGGGCGATCGTCGAGGTGAGCGCCAGGCGAAACAGCTCCTCCATCTTCATGTCGAGCCATTCGCCGTTGTGGCGCACCTCGGTGCGGGCGGGGTCGAGGACGATCGAGGCCTGGCGCCGAAACGTCTGCGCGTTGGCGTCGATCTCCTCGCCGGAGAGCATCGGACGGGCGGCCGAGCGCCCGCTGGGGTCTCCCACGCGGGCGGTGTAGTCGCCCACGATCAGCACCACCGTATGACCGAGGTCCTGGAACTCGCGCAGCTTGCGCAGGATCACCGTGTGTCCCAGGTGGATGTCGGGCGCAGTGGGGTCGATCCCGAGCTTCACCCGCAGGGGCCGTCCCTCCTCCAGCCGGCGGCGCAGCGCGCCCTCGGGCAGGGCATCGACCGCGTTGCGGGTGAGGAACGCGGCAGCCTGCTCCGCCGACCCGGAGCCCGCGGACATGTCGTCAGGCGCGGGTTCCGTCATGGGAGCAATGCTAGACTGCCGCCCTTCGCAGAACGGGCTCGGACGCCGCCGTCCGTAGCGCCCGAAGAGCGTGCCGATCTCCTGTAGCGCCGCCGAGGTTCGGACACACCGCCTCATCCGCCCTGCAAGGGGCACGACCGATGCCGGAATCGCCGACAAAAGTCCTGAGCTCCCATGTCCCCGCGCCTGGCGCGTCGGGGCCCAACGGTGGACCCCCCGCGGCGCCCAAGCCCAAGCTGAAGAAGCTGCGCCTGACGTTCATCTTGCTCGGCCTCTGCTCGCTGGCGATTGTCTCGACGGTGTTCGGGATGATGATGGCCGTCGCCAGCGATCTGCCCAAGCTCGAGAACAAGGCCGAGTTCAAGGCGGCCGAGAACTCCCTGGTCTACTCGATGCCCACTTCGAAAGGCGCGAGTCCGGCCGAGCTGGCCCAGCTGACCGGCAACAACAACCGGATTCTGGTCGAGGCCTCCGAGATCTCGCCCAACATCAAGCACGCCGTGATCGCGATCGAGGACAAGCGCTTCTACGAGCACGAGGGAGTCGATTACAAGGGAATCGGGCGCGCCCTCTACCAGGACGTGCTGGCCGGCAGCGCGGCGCAGGGAGGCTCGACCATCACCCAGCAGTTCGTGAAGAACGCCCTCGCCGCGCAGGGCGACCGCTCCGTGTTCCAGAAGCTGCGCGAGTCCGCGCTGGCCTATCACCTCGAGCGCGAGTGGAGCAAGGAGAAGGTGCTCACCCAGTACCTCAACAGCGTCTACTTCGGCAACGGCGCCTACGGCGTGGAGGCCGCCGTGCGCACCTACTTCGGCGACGACGATGCCGACGCCAGCGCCCCCACGACGCCCGAGCCGGGGGCGGAGGCCTCCGACGACGATCTCGACGAGCATTTCGCGCTCACCGCTACACCGGCCGAGGCCGCGCTGCTGGCCGGCATGATCGCCTCCCCGAGCATGTACGACCCGGCGCAGAGCTCCGCCCGGGCCACCGAGCGCCGTGACCAGGTGCTCGTGCGCATGCGCGATCAGCAGCTGATCACCGAGGCTGAGTACCAGGAGGCGATCGCCACGGAGGTTCCAACCGAGAAGGAGATCGATCCTCCCCAGCCCGACTCCCAGCAGCCCTACTTCACGAGCTGGCTGACCCAGCAGCTCGTGGACCGCTACAAGGCCCCCGCTGTGTTCAGCGGCGGCCTGAAGGTGCGCACGACGCTTGACCCCGAGCTGCAATACGCCGCTGAGCAGGCCATCAGCGGCCGCCTCGCCGGGGTGGGCCCGAGCGCCTCGCTGGTGGCGATCGAGAACAAGACAGGCGAGGTGAAGGCAATGGTGGGCGGCACGGACTTCGAGAGCCTGCCGTTCAACCTCGCCACCAACGGCCAACGCCAGCCGGGCTCGGCCTTCAAGCCCTTCACCCTCGTGCGCGCACTCGAGGACGGGGTCAGCCCCGACGCCACGTACGCCTCACAGCAGAAGGTGCTCGGGCCCCCTGGCAGGCAGTTCGAGGTGAACAACTACGAGGACTCCTACGCCGGCGTCGCCTCGCTGCGTTCGGCCACCGCGACCTCCGACAACTCCGTGTTTGCCGAGCTGGGGCTCGACGTGGGCACGAAGCGAATAGCGAAGCTTGCCAACGAGATGGGCGTGCGGACGGAGATCTCCACCAACCCCGCCATGACCCTGGGAGGGCTCAAAGAGGGCTTGACCCCGCTCGAGATGGCCTATGCCTACTCGACGATCGCCAACAAGGGCCTGCGCGTGTCGGGCACTCTCGCCTCCTCGCGGGGTGGCCCTGTGGCGATCGAGAGCGTGAACGGCGGAGGCCGCGACTTCCAGAACGAGAAGGTGACCGAGAGGGTCTTCTCGGAGGAGGTCGGCGAGACCGCCCACGAGCTGCTGGCCGGCGTGGTCACCTCCGGCACCGGAACCGCTGCCGAGATCGGCGAATTCGCCGCCGGCAAGACGGGCACCACCGAGAACTACGGTGATGCCTGGTTCGCGGGCTTCAACGAAGAGCTGACGGTGGCCATCTGGGTCGGCTACCCCGACAAGGTCCAGCCGATGGAGACCGAGTACGCCGGCGGCCCCGTGGCGGGCGGCACCTATCCGGCAGAGATCTGGGGAGATCTGATGCGCCAGTGGATCGTCATCCGCGACCGCCGCGCCGAGGAGGCCGGCACCGATGACGAGGAGAGCACCGAGGACGTGCCCGCTGCTCCCACGGAGCCGATCGAGCCGGTTGAGGCGGCGCCCGCACCCACCGAGCCGGAGCCGGTGGACCCAGCGGGCGAGGCGCCCGCGCCCGCCGACGACGCCCCGGCCCCCGCCCCGGCCCCCGATCCGGCGCCGGTCCCCGAGCAACCCGCTCCCACGCCGGCGCCCGCCCCAGCACCGCAACCTGCCCCGCCCGCCGACGGGGGCGCCGGCGGCGGCGAAGCCGCCCCCGAGTAGCGCCGTGGACGGGCGGGGCGGGTGATCGCTCGCGCCGCCGGGCCTACGCGGCCGCTCGTGCGCCGCGGCGCATCGCCGGCGGCCACGGCCGGGACACGCAGCGACTATCCGCGTCGCAGAAGCGCCAGGGCAGCTCCACCGCCCTCGTGATGCCGATGCGCTCCCCGGTCACGACACGCGGATCTGCTGCGCCGGCCGGCCGCGGCAGGATCTCGACCCGCTCGCCGACCCTCGTGCCGTTGAGCTCGAGGTCGATCCCGAGGGCCTGGGTGAGCTTGCCGGGGCCCGAGCACAGGTCAAGTACGCGGTCGAGGCCGCGGCGAGCGCGCATGGCCTCGAGCCCCGACACCGGCTCGAGGGCCCGGATCAATACGGCGGCGCCCACGCCCTCCGCCTCGACCACGGCGTTGAGGAGGGCGTGAATGCCGTATGACCGGTACACATAGAACACACCGGGGGGGCCGTGCAGCACCTCCGTCCGCGGCGTCAGCCCGACATAGGCGTGGCAGGCGGGCTCGGAGACGTGGTAGGCCTCGGTCTCCACGATCCGCCCGGCCACCCCGTTATGGCGCAGCCCGCATCCCACCAGGTCCCGCGCCGCCTCCAGCACGGGCCGGTCGTAGAAGCCGGCGTCGGTGGGCGCCGGCTCGGCGCCGGTAGTCACGGTCGCACGGGCTCGGCGGTGTCGACGATGTGGCGGGCCTGGGCCAACTGCTCGCGCACACGGGGCAGCGCGGTACCGCCCTCGGAGATCTTCGATTCCAGCCACGCCCCCTCGCGCAGGAGCTCGTAGTACCCGGAGTCGAGCTCGGGCGCCAGCACTGCCAGCTCCTCCTCGGTCAGCTCCGACAGCGCCTTGCCCTGCTCGACCGCGGCGCGCACCAGTCCGCCCACCACACGGTGAGCCGTGCGAAAGGGCGTGCCCCGCTTGACCAGCAGATCGGCGACGTCGGTGGCGGCCGGAAGCTCGTCGGCTGCCGCCGCGGCCATCCGCTCGCGGTCGAAGGTGATCGTCTGCAGCATCTCTGCGGTCACCGCCAGGCACAGCTCCACCGTGTCGATGGCGTCGAAGAGCTGCTCCTTGTCCTCCTGGAGATCCTTGTTGTAGGTGAGCGGCAGCCCATGGAGCACTCCGTGCACCGTGGCCAGCCGGCCGGCGACCCGCGGAGCCTTGGCACGCAGGAGCTCTGCGGCGTCGGGGTTCTTCTTCTGGGGCATCAGGCTGGAGCCGGAGGCGAAGCGGTCGGCCACCTCGCAGAAGCCGAACTCCTCGCTGGACCAGAGCACGATCTCGCCGCCCAGCTGGGACATGTGGGTGGCGCAGGTGGCGCCCGCCGACAGGTAGTCCAGCACGAAATCACGGTTGGAGACCGCGTCGAGCGAGTTCTCCGCGATCCCGCCGAACCCCAGCTCCTGCGCCACGAACATCCGAGCGGTGTCGAAGTTGACCCCCGCGAGGGCGCCCGCCCCGAGCGGGAGGTCGTCGGTGGCGGTGAGGCAGAAGTTGAAGCGCTGCAGGTCGCGGCGAAACTTCCAGAAGTAGGCGAGGAGATGGTGTGAGAGATAGACCGGCTGCGCCCTCTGCATGTGGGTGTAGCCCGGCATGGGCCAGTCGAGATGTCGCTCGGCCTGCGCGACCAGGGTGCGCATGAGGTCCGTGAGCAGCTCCACTGCCTGAAGGCTGTGGGCGCGGACCAGCATCGCGACATCGGTCGCCACCTGGTCGTTGCGCGAGCGGGCGGTGTGCAGGCGCGCGCCGGCGTCACCGGCGATCTCGGTGAGCCGCCGCTCGATGGCCATGTGCACGTCCTCGTCGTCCTCGTGCAGCTGGAAGCCGTCGCTCTCGACCTCACCTCGTACCTGGGCCAGCCCGGCCTCGATGGCCTCGAGGTCACCCGCGTCGATGATGTTGCTGTGCGCAAGCATGCGGGCATGCGCCAGCGACTGCTCGATGTCGTAGGGCGCCAGCCGCAAGTCGAACGAGA
Source organism: Thermoleophilaceae bacterium (assembly GCA_030447725.1). Lineage (GTDB taxonomy): Bacteria > Actinomycetota > Thermoleophilia > Solirubrobacterales > Thermoleophilaceae > JAAYBF01. The sequence continues at coordinate 328,281 of JAUJOQ010000003.1, read as the reverse complement.
TCGAAGAGTTGAGCGCCTGAAAAAGGCGATCCTGTGGCTCTGAGAGGCGGCCCATGCCCCGGCAGGCTACGGCACCGTAAGCCTTTCCCTCGACGGGTGGGCGGGCTCCATAGGATGCGGCGATGGTTGGAGGGCGGCCGAGCGTGCGTCCGTATGACCCGCGTGATCGGCGGGCCACCGCCGCACTGCTCTACGAAAGCGCCGGCGGCATGTACGACCGTTACGCCGGCAGCCGGCGGCTGGCCGAGCGGACCCTCATCCGAGCGCTGGATCGCGACGACACCACGGCGAGCGCTCGAGTAGTGCGCGTGGCCAAGCTGGACGGACGCGTGGCCGGCGCCATGGCCGCCATGCCCTTCGACGAGTGGGCCCCGCGCGCTCACGCGTTTCTGCGGACCACGCTGCGCAGCATCCCTCCTTGGCGCTGGCCGGCGGCGCTGTGGCTCTACCGGGCCAGCGGCCGTACCGGGCCGGAGCCGCCCACGGCTTCCTTCTACGTTGATTCGCTGGCCACCGCCGAGGAGTCGCGGCGCCGCGGCGTGGGCCGCGCGCTGCTCGACGACGCCGAGCGGCAGGCACACGAGCACGGGCTGCGTGCCGTGGCGCTCGACACGTGGGTCGACAATCGACCCGCACGCGCGCTCTACCGCAGGGCCGGCTTCGTGGAGGTGGCCCGCACACCGTCGCTGAGCGGCATGCCGGGTGGCATCTCGCTAGTGAAGGAGCTCGGCTAGCTCGGCGCTCACCCGGCCGACCTGGCCTTCGGTCAGTCCGGGGTGGAAGGGCAGCGCGAGCGAGCGGGCGGCCACGTCCTCGCACACGGGAAACTCGCCCGGGCGGTGGCCGAAGCGCCGGCGGTAGAAGCTCATCAGGTGAATCGCGGGGAGGTAGGGCTTGGAGTCGATCCCGCGCTCGCGCAGCGCCCGGATCGTGGCGTCGCGGTCGGTGTTGCGGGGCAGCTGCACCACGTACACGAACCAGCTGCGCCGGTCGCCCCCCTCGTCGGGACAGGGGAGGTCGAGGCCCTCGACGCCGCCCAGCGCCTCCCCGTACAGGCCGGCTACCCGCTCGCGGTCTGCCAGCATGCGGTCGAGGCGCTCGAGCTGAGCGAGGCCGAGGGCGCAGGCCAGGTCCGAAAGCCGGTAGTTGAAGCCCAGCCGGTCGTGGTCGAGCCAGCCCATGTCAGGCGCGCGGCCCTGGTTGCGCTCGCTGTCGATCCGCCCTTTGGCCTCGGCGGAGGGACTGACGAGCGCGCCCCCCTCCCCGGTGGCGAGCTGCTTGTTCGGGTAGAAGCCGAAGGTGGCGAGGTTGCCGCGGGCGCCCACAGCCTTCCCGTCGCCGTGGACGGCGCCGAGTGCCTCGCATGCGTCTTCGACGATCCACAGGCCGCGGTCGGCGGCCAGGCGCTCCAGGGCGGGCATGGCGGCGGGGTAGCCGAAGATGTGCACCGGGAGGAGCCCCGTCGTCGAGGCCCCCACCGCGGCTGCCGCGGCCTCCGGGTCGATGTTCAGCGTGCGTGGATCGATGTCGCAGAAGGCCGGGCGCGCGTTCTCATACAGCAGGCAGTTGGCGGACGCGACGAAGCTGAAGGGACTGGTGACCACCTCGTCTCCGGCCTCGATCCCCGCCGCGCGGATCGCCAGGTGCAGTGCGGCCGTGCCGCTCGACACCGCCGACACGTGCTCGGCGCCCAGCCACCGGCCCAGCGCCCCCTCGAACTCGGGCACACGGGGGCCGAGCGACAACAGCCCCGAGTGCAGGGTCTCGATCAGCATCTGCTCCTCCCGCTCGCCGGTAACGGGTCGGGCGAGAGGTATCCGCTCCTCGCCTTCGGCGGCGCTCACCGCCCGGTGGTCCCGGCGGTCGAGTCACCGTGCGCGCGCTCGGCACGCCCGGGCAGCATCCCGGCCTCGAGCGAGTCCACGAGCGCGTCCCAGCTGGCCTCGATCACGTTCTCGGACACCCCAATCGACCCCCAGGTGCTGTGGCCGTCGCTGGCATCGAGCAGCACACGCGTGACCGCGCCGGTGCCCTTGGCCTCGTCGAGGATCCGGACCTTGAAGTTGACCAGCTCGATGTCGCGCAGGTGCGGGTAGGTCTCCCCGATCGCCGCCCTGAGGGCGCAGTCGAGGGCGTTCACGGGCCCGTTGCCTTCCGCGGTGCGCACGTAGCGCTCCCCGTCGACCCAGATCTTGATCGTGGCCTCGGTCTCCACCGGAGAGGTCCCGGTGCGGTGCTCGCCGGAGGACCCTCCGGTGCGGTGCTCGCGCTTCTCGACTATCACCCGCCAGGACTCGAGCCGGAAGAGAGGCGCGTAGTCGCCCGTCTCGCGGCGGATGAGAAGGTCGAAGGAGCCGTCGGCGGCCTCGAGGTGATAGCCGCGATGCTCGAGATCCTTCACCCGCTCCACCACCCGGCCGGCGCCCGCGTCGTCGAGATCGAGGCCGGTGAGCTCGGCGCGCGCCTGCACGGTGCCCTTGCCCGACAGCTCGGAGATCAGGAGGCGCCGGTCCGCGCCCACGGCAGCAGGGTCGATGTGCTCGAAGGTGCGTGCGTCGCGGTTGACCCCGGCGACGTGCATCCCTCCCTTGTGGGCGAATGCGTTGGCCCCCACGTAGGGCTGATCGGGGTTCGGGGACACGTTGCACAGCTCGTCGACGAGGTGCGCGGTCTCGGTCAGGCGGCCCAGCAGCTCCGGTGCGACGCAGTCGTAACCGAGCTTGAGCTGAAGATCGGCGAGGATCGTGACGAGGTTGGCGTTGCCGCAGCGCTCGCCGTAGCCGTTCATCGTGCCCTGGACGAGCCGCGCCCCACGGTCGACCGCCATCAGCGAGTTGGCCACGCCGCAGCCGGCGTCGTCGTGGGTGTGGATGCCCACGGAGACCGTCTGCCCCAACTCGTGCACCACACGACCGGTGGCCTCCGCGACGGCGCCGGGCAGGGTGGAGCCGTTGGTGTCGCACAGCGTGAGGTTTTCGGCGCCGGCCTCGGCCGCGGCGCGCAGGCAGCGGATCGCGTAGCCGGGGTCGTCGCGGTAGGCGTCGAAGAAGTGCTCCGCGTCGTAGACGACGCGCTTGCCCTGACCCGCGAGGAAGGCCACCGATTCCTCGATCATCGCGAGGTTCTCTTCGGGATCCACCCGGGTGACCTTCTCGAGGTGCAGCGACCACGTCTTGCCGACGAGCGTGCACACCGAGGCGAAGCAGTCCGCGAGCACCCGCAGGCCGGGATCGTCCGCGGCCTCGGCGTCGCGGCGGCGGGTCATGCCGAAGGCCGCCACCTCGGCGTGAGTGAAGCTCTCCCCCGCCAGCACGTCGAACAGGGCGGCCTCCTTGGGGTTGGAGCCCGGGAAACCGGCCTCGATCAGATGGATGCCGAGAGAGTCGAGCGCGTGCGCCACGCGCACCTTTTCGCCGACGGACAGGGACATGCCCTCCCCCTGCATGCCGTCGCGGAGGGTTGTGTCGTAGAGGAGGACCGTGTCGGCCATTGGGTGAAGCGCCTTTCGTGACGGATCGGCACGGATGCCGAATACGTCGAATCTATCTTGCGGAGGTTCGAAGAAATCTGCAGGCGCCTGCGCGCGCTAGGCGCGGTGGGGCGCCTGCATAATTCGCTCGAACCGGGCGTTCACGCCTTGGATGCTACAGGGGACGGATTCGGCATGGATGCCGAATCCGTCGCACCCGTACCGATGTAGTCGAGCCACTTGGTGTAGCGCTCGTCGCGACCGTGCAGAGCGTCCTCGTAGACCTGCTGCAGCTGCCGAGTGACTTCGCCGGGGGGCCCGACCTCGATGTCGTCGATCTCGCGCACGGGCACCAGCTCCGCGCCGGTCCCGACGAGGAAGATCTCGTCGGCGAGCACCAGCTCCGCCCGCGCTACGTCGCGCTCGACCACGGTGTAGCCCTCATCGCCGGCGATCTTGATCAGCGACTTGCGGCTGATGCCGTCGAGGATGCTGGCGGTCTGCGGCGGCGTGGAGATGACGCCCTCCCGGACGACGAACACGTTCTCCGCCGTTCCCTCGCACACGTTGCCTCGCTCATCGAGCAGGATGCCCTCGTCGTAGCCCCCCCGCTTCGACTCGATCTTGGCCAGCACCGAGTTGAGGTACTGGCCGCCCGCCTTGGAGTGCGGGATCAGCGACTGAGGCGAGATCCGCCGCCAGGAGGAGACCTTTGCGCGGATGCCGTCCTTCTTGGCCGCGTCGCCCAGGTAGGCGCCCCACTCCCAGACCGCGATCATCACCTCGACGGGGTTGTCCTCGGGATCCAGGCCCATCGGCCCATGACCGCGATAGACCAGCGGGCGGATGTAGCACGACCGCAGTCCGTTGCGGGTGATCAGCTCGCGGGTGGCCTCGCCCAGCTGCTCCTGCGAGTAGGCCAGATCCATGTAGTAGAGCTTGGCCGAAGCCTCGAGGCGCTTGAGGTGGTCCTGGTGGCGGAAGATCGCCGGGCCGCGGTCGGTCTCATAGGCGCGCTCACCCTCGAAGACGCTCGTGCCGTAGTGCAGGCCGTGCGTCAGTACGTGCACCTTCGCGTCCTCCCAGGCCACGAACTCCCCGTTGTGCCAGATGAAGTCAGCGGTGTTCACGTGCGCGCCTCCCCTTCAGAGGTTCGCGAGGACGGCCCGGGTGGCGTCCTCGGTGGTCGCCTCGCCGCCGAGGTCGGCCGTGCGCAGGCCATCCTCGAGTGCGCGATCGATGGCCGATTCTACGCCAGCGGCGGCGCTCTCCATGCCGAGCCCGTGTCGGAGCATCAGCGCAACCGACCCGAACATGGCCAGCGGGTTCGCCCTTCCGGTGCCGGCGATGTCGGGCGCCGAGCCGTGAACGGGTTCGAACAGCCCTGGGCCGCTCGCGCCGATCGAGGCGCTGGGCAGCATGCCGAGCGATCCGGTGAGCATCGCGGCCTCATCGCTGAGGATGTCCCCGAAGAGGTTCTCGGTGAGGATCACGTCAAATCGGGTCGGGCGCGACACCAGTTGCATGGCGGCGTTGTCCACCAGCAGGTGATCGAGGGCTACGCCGGCGAACTCCTCCTCGTGCACGCGGCTCACGGTCTCGCGCCACAGCCGCGAGGTCTCGAGAACATTGGCCTTGTCGACGCTGGTCACGCCCCTGCGTGCGCTGCGAAAGCCCACTCGAGCGATCCGCTCGATCTCGCCGACGGTGTAGGCGCAGTCGTCATGTGCGCTGTCGCCGTCGCGGCCGGAGTCGCCGAAGTAGATGCCTCCGGTCAGCTCGCGCACCACGAGCAGGTCGGTTCCCTCGATCCGGTCGCGCTTGAGCGGGCTGGCGTCGAGCAGGGCGCGGCTGGGTCGCACCGGGCGCAAATTGGCGAACAGCCCGAGCCCCTTCCGCAGCCCCAACAGCCCCTGCTCGGGGCGTGGCGCCGCTGGGTCCGCCGCCACGGCTGCGTCCCACTTGGGGCCTCCAACCGCGGCCAGCAGCACGGCGTCGGAGTTGCGACACGAATCGAGCACCTCGCCGGTGAGCGCGGTGCCGTGGGCGTCGATAGACGTCCCCCCGACCATCCGCTCCTCGAGCTGGAAAGGGCCGAGGCGATCGAGCAGCTCGCGGGCGGCCGCGGATATCTCAGGGCCGATCCCGTCGCCGGGGAGGATCACGATTCGCGAGGCCATCAGCGGGGGCCTGGCTCACCGGCGGCGCGCGGTGATGCGCGCCGCCGGTGGCTGATACGGGGAGCGCGTGGGTCAGCCGCCGATGATGGCGCCGACGAGGTCGGGGGTGAACGGCTTGGTGCCGTCGACCAGCGATACGGCAAACCCGCTATCCGCGGCGTAGTCGAGCTGGCGGCCGAGGTCGGCCACGCCGTTGGAGCCGGCCAGCGGGGCGATGGCGACGGTGCTCAGCGTGCCGATGGCGGCGCCGGACTCATCGAGGAACCCGCTGCCCGAGTCGCCGGGGATACCCGGGGTGGCTGTGTAGACCGTGCGGCTCCAGCCGTTGCCGACCGTCTCCACGACCTTGCCGAACTTCGGGCTCAGAAGTGAGATCCCCAGGCGCAGCGACGAGTTTCCGTAGGAGAACACGTCGTCACCGAACCTCGAAGGGCCCCCCACGCCGACCGGGCCGCCGAAGCCCGGCACGGAGGGGTTGACCTTGCCGACGTCGTCCGGATGGATCTTCACGAGCGCGAAGTCGTTGTAGTCGCAGGCATCCGCATCGGTCTCCTCGCGCTCGTCCATCGCGATCCAGGAACTGTAGGCGAGTGTTCCGGGCTGGCTGGCACCGTTGATCTCGACCGGCGTGCCCAGAGGCAGAGACCCCGCGTCGCACCCATTGGTGTCCGTGGCGGCGCCGGTGCCCGAACAGTGTGCGGCCTGGCCGATGTAGGTGCTGCTGCCGTCGGTGAAGATGAAGTTGGCGGTGCACTGGCCGCCCTCGGTGTAGGTTTGCACGCCCGGATGGATCGTGGCCTCCCCGACCGGGGCATACGCAGAAGCTGCGGCGGGTGCGAGGGCCGCGGCGGACAAGCAGATCACGAGCGCGCAGAAGCTGAGGGTAAGGCGACGCATCAGGAAAGCCTTCCGGTCCGAGGGGTGGGTGCACTGACCGATACGTTGTCAGGATAGAGGAAGCGAAACGCTAGTCCGAAGGGCGCCGCGCCATGATGTTCAGCCGTACGTAGTCGAGCTCCACCGGCTGGCCGCAGCGGGCCGCCACCTCGCTCACGTACCGGTCCCGCAGCCCTTCGGGCAGGCGCTCCACGTGGTGGCCGAGGCACACCGTGCGCAGGTACTCCACGGTGAACTCGGGCACCAGCGGGCTGGGCTCGAGCCCCACCTCGACGTCCCCGAAGCCGGCCGAGGAAAGACGCTCGCGGGTCTCCTGCGCGCCGGCGAACTTCCAGGGCCCCGCCCAGCCTTCCAGGTATGGAGCGAAGGGCCGCTGGGCGCCGACCTGCGCCGCGGCGGCGTGGAAGCGCTCCACGTTGCCCGCCCCGCCGCACTGGGCCACCAGGCGCCCGCCGGGCCGCAGGGCGGCGTGCAGGCGCCCGAACAGGGCGTCGTGGTCGCTCACCCAGTGAAAGACGGCGTTGGAGAAGACGGCGTCGACCTCCTCGTCGAGGTCCAGGGCCGTGAGCTCGACCTGCCTCACGTCGGCGGCCTCCCCGAGGTTGGCCCGGGCCCGTTCGACCATCGAGGGCGCGGCGTCAACCGCGATCACCCGCCCGCGCGGCAGGCGCTCCAGCAGCATCCGTGTCACGCGGCCGCTGCCACAGCCGGCGTCGAGCACGGTCTCGTCGCCCTTGAGCGCCAGGCGGTCGAGCACCCCGCGGGCCCAGGCCACCTGGGGGCCGGAGACGCGGTCATAGGTGGCCGCATCCCAGTCCCTCGTCACAGAGTGGTGACCGGCCCCTTGCGCTCGCGGTCGCGCTCGTAGGCGTCGATCGCGTCGGCGGACTGCAGCGTTACGCCGATGTCGTCGAGGCCACCGAGCAGCCGGCGCCTCGTCTCCGCGTCGATATCGAAGGCCACCTCGCGCCCGGCGAAGCGCACGGTCTGCTCCTCTAGGTCGATCTCCGCCTCGTCGGCATCCATCAGCGCCTCGATTTCCTCCTCGGGCAGCGGCACCGGCAACAGGCCCACCTTTGTGCAGTTCGAGTAGAAGATGTCGGCGAAGGACGGCGCCACGAGCGCCTTGAAGCCGAAGTCCTCCAGGGCCCACGGAGCGTGCTCGCGCGAGGAGCCACAGCCGAAGTTTCGGCCGGTCACCAGGATCGGGTTGGGGTCGAGGTCCCAGCCGGGCTCCTTGGCCCAGTCATAGAACAGGAACTCGCCGAAGCCGGAGCGCTCGACGCGCTTGAGGAACTGCTTGGGGATGATCTGATCGGTGTCCACGTCGCTGCGACGCAGCACCGAGATCGGGCCCTTGATCTTCGTCACCGCGTTCATTCCCACTCCCGGATGTCGACGAACCGGCCTGCGACGGCGGCTGCCGCGGCCATCTTCGGGCTCACCAGGTGAGTGCGCCCGCCACGGCCCTGACGGCCCTCGAAGTTGCGGTTGGAGGTGGAGGCGCAGCGCTCTCCCGGGGCCAGCGTGTCGGGGTTCATGCCCAGGCACATCGAGCAGCCGGCTGAGCGCCAGTCGAACCCCGCCGAGCGAAACACGTCGTCGAGGCCCTCCTTCTGGGCCTGCGCAGCGACCTGCTGGGAGCCCGGGACCACCATGGCGCTGAGGGTGGACGCCACCTTGCGTCCCTTCACGATCTCTGCCGCCTCGCGCAGGTCGCCGATCCGCGAGTTGGTGCAGGAGCCGATGAACACGCGGTCGAGGCGGACGTCCCGGATCGGAGTGCCGGCCTCGAGCGCCATGTAGTCGAGCGCGCGCTCGTCGCCCTCGCTGGCGGGCTCGGGCACTGCGGCGGTCACGTCGCAGACCATGCTGGGCGTGGTTCCCCACGTGACCTGGGGTGAGACGTCCGATGCGTCGATGGCCACCTCGGCGTCGAACTGCGCCCCCTCGTCGGTGCGCAGCTCGCGCCACTCGTCGAGGGGCAACGGATCCGGCGCGGCCTCGCGGCCCTCGACCCACTCGAAGGTGGTGTCGTCGGGGGCGATCATGCCCGCGCGGCCGCCTCCCTCGATGGTCATGTTGCAGACCGTCATCCGGCCCTCCATCGAAAGCGCCTCGATCGGCGGGCCGGCGTACTCGATCACGTGCCCGACGCCGCCCGCCACCCCGATCCGGCCGATGGTGCCGAGAATCAGGTCCTTGGCGCTCACCCCGTAGCCCAGCTCGCCGCTGTAGAGGATCCGCATCGACCTGGGCTTGCGCTGCTGGAGGGTCTGGGTGGCCAGCACGTGCTCGACCTCGCTGGTGCCGATCCCGAAGGCCAGCGCCCCGAAGGCGCCGTGGGTGGAGGTGTGCGAGTCGCCGCATACGATCGTCATCCCCGGCTGGGTGACCCCCATCTCGGGGCCGATCACGTGCACAATGCCCTGACGCGCCGCGCCGATCGAGTGCACCGGCACGCCGAACTCCTCGCAGTTGCGCTCGAGCGTCTCGACCTGGACGCGGCTGAGGTGGTCGGCGATCTGGGCGGCCACGCGCGAGCCGTCAGTGGGCACGTTGTGGTCGGCGGTGGCCAGTGTGCGATCGGGCCGGCGCACGGTGCGCCCGGCCAGGCGCAGAGCCTCGAAGGCCTGCGGGCTGGTGACCTCGTGGACCAGGTGGAGGTCGATGTAGATCAGGCTCTCGGCCACCTCGTGGGCGCGCCAGATCTTGTCGAACAGGGAGTCGGGCACGTCAGGACCTCCTCAGGCCGGCCGTGACGACCGCGAAGAAGCGGGCCTCGGCCGAGCCGGTGTTCTCGAAGTGGTGGGGCAGGTCGGCGTCGAAGGTGACGGTGTCTCCCTCGACCAGCTCGTGGGCGGCGCCATCGCACACGAGATCGATGTTGCCGCCGGTGACCACGGCGGTCTCGCGGCTGCCGGGCTCGTGCATCGGCGGATCGTCGGGCCCACCCGTGGCCGCGCCCGGAGCGAGCGTGTGCAGCGACACTTCGGCGCGCTGGCCGGGCAGCGGGGGGGTGAGCACCTCGTAGGAGTGCCCGCGGCGGGCGGGACCGCCGCGCAGGCGTTCGTGCGCCCGAACCACCGTCACGCCGGTGCCTTCGTCGAGACGCAGCAGCTGGGAGAGCGTCAGCTCGAGCCCCGCCGCGATCCGCGACGCCACCGCCAGCGTGGGGCTGGTCTCGCCGCGCTCGACCTGCGAAAGCATCGGCGCGGAGACGCCCGAGCGTTCGGCGAGATCGCGCAGCGAGAGGTCGAGGCCCTCGCGCAGCGCCTTCACGCGGGGGCCGACAGAGAGGCCCGGAGGAGCTTCGACTACGGCCATTGCTCGTACGTTATCACGTACGTTTGTTCTGCTACCGGCAGCGGCGCCCGAGCGGGACCCGGCGACGCATCGTCCCCCTGCCGGCGACCGTCACCACCAAGGCGGCGCATCGTGGACGGTCGACGACCAACCTCCCGGCCATCCCGTACGTGCGCGCTCACCGCCGACGGGGCACGCGGTGAAGCGAACGGCCCGGTCGGCCCCTCCTACGCCCTTTTCGAGCACCCGTTCCTGAGTCCCCAGTGAAGGCACCAGGCCTACCTGGGAGCGCGACCCCCTCGGTACCGACAGGGTCGCGGTGACTCCGTGCGGCAGCGTCGCGGACACCTTGTAGCCGTGACCGTTGAAGGCATCCCGCCGGCGCCGAACGGTCTGACGCGCGCCCATGAGGGTGAACAGGTCGAACACGACATTGCTCTCCCGACTCGGTCTCGGCGAGACTCGCACAGCGGTCGAGCAGGTCGCCTGCACCACATCCGGAGTGCGCCCCGCGCGGGCTGCCTCGCCCGAGCCGTCGTCGCCCGAACCGGCAATGGCGACGTATCCGACCGCCGCCGCGGCGAGCACCGCGAGCAGCAGGACCGCGAGGCGGGGTATCGCTCAGCGCGACTCGCCGGTGGGCCGCACGAGCACCTCGTTGATGCTCACGTGCTGGGGGCGTGACAGCGCGTAGAGGATCGCGTCCGCGACATCGCCGGGCTGCAGCACGTCGCCGATCTGCTCGCGCATCTTCTCCACTGCGTGGAGGACGACCGGGCTGGTGTTCTGTTCCTGCAACTCGGTCTCGACGAACCCCGGCTCGACGCACGTCACACGGATGTTGGAGTGCAGGGCCTCCTGGCGCAGCGCCTCGGAGAAGCCGGTCACACCGAACTTGGTGAAGTTGTAGACCGCGGCTCCCGCGGCAGCGGTGCGCCCCGCGGTGGAGGAGATGTTGACCACGTGCCCACCGCCGCCCTCGCGCATCAGCGGCAGCGCCGCGTGGGTGCAGTAGAGCAGCCCCATCACGTTCACCGCCACCATCCGGCGCCATTCTTCGGCGTCGGCGCCCTCGACCGGACCGAGCAGCATCACGCCGGCGTTGTTGACCAAGCCGTGAAGGGCGCCGAGCTCCGAGTGCGCGCCCTCGACGAAGTCGCGCGCCTGCGACTCGTCGGACACATCGACCTCGAGGGCCACTGCACGCCCGCCGTCGGCCTCTATTCGCTGCGCGAGGCGCTCGATCCGGTCCTTGCGACGGGCTCCGAGCGCAACCGCCGCTCCGGCCCGGGCCAGGACGAGCGCAGTCGCCTCACCTATGCCCGAGGAGGCGCCGGTGACAGCAACGGCACGACCTTCGAGAGGGACGCTCATCTTCCGATCCTACTCCCCGGTCCGAGGCCCGGTCCTGAGCGCCACCTGCAACTCGAAGCGCAATTCTGGGTCGTCGAGGCGGTCGCCGAACAGCTCCCGCAGGCGCGCCATCCGGTAACGGACCGTCTGCGGATGCACGTGCAGAACGGCCGCCACCCGCTCCGTGCGGCCACGCTCCGCGAGCCACGCCTCGAGCGTGGTGCGCAGCCGCTGGCGCGACGCTGCTGTCTCGCCCTGTAGCGGCTCCAGCGCAGCGTCTGACATGTCGCGGGCCAGAGGACGGTCGGCGCCGAGGAGCAGCTCCAGCGAGTGATCGGTGGCCACCACCAGTCCGGTGGCCGCGACCGCGATCGCACCGTCTTCGGCCAAGGCAAGCGCCGCCCGGGCGCGCTGCGCGCTCACAGCCGCCCGGCGCCAGGGCAGAGTCGGGCCGATCGCGCCGCGGCGCTCGCGAAAGGCCGCGTCCAGCTGAGCGCGCCGCCCCGGGGCGTCGGGATCGGGCACCAGCGCGCACAGCAACGCCGCCAGGGGCGTCGCAATCACGTCGGTCCCCAGGCGCAGCGCCAGGCGGTCCGCGTCGTCTCCTGCGGTGCATACCGCGGCGACCGATCGGGGCAGCGTCCAGCCGCTCGCCAGAGCGGCCGCCTCCACTGCTCCCGCATCGGCCGGGGGGTCCTGCACCAGCAAGCCGGCCAGCCGCTGCCGGAGCCGCTGCGACTCCCCCGCTACAGCCGCCTGCTCGCGAGCGTAGCCCTCGATCGACTCGCCCGAGAGCTCGTCGATGTAGGCGAAGATCGACTCGGCCAGCAGATACAGCGTGGCCGGCTCGAGGCCGGCTCTTTCCCCCGCCCCGGCCAGCCGCCGCCAGGCGACGCGGGCCCCGAGACGGTAGGCGGCGAGGAGGGCGTCGAGGCCGCGCCCCGCACGCATCTCGGCTCGTCCGAGGTCGACGTACATCCCCCGACCTGCGCTGCGGTCTGCTCCGGGGCGCTCGACCATCTCCACGAACTGGCGCAGGGCCTCGTCGACGCCCACGCGCAGAGCCGCTCCGAACGGACCCTCGATGGGGCGGGCGTAGTCGGGCACCGCCTGGCTGATCGCCTCGATGATCTCCTCCGCGAGACCGGGCAGCTCCGGGCCCAGCACTCCGGCAACTCCTGGGGGCAGGCCGTTCCAAGGGCGCTCGCTGAGGTCGCCGATCATTGTGGCCAGCCTACAAGTCTCTCGCTTGAGTCGTAGGGTTTCGGCCTAACGGTATGCAGATGTGTGTCCTATTGTGCATCGCATGACCCGTCTAGAGCGAAACGCCAACATCGGCGCCGTGATCGTGCCCTTCGTCGCCTTCCTCGTCGCGCTTCCCCTTCTCTGGAACAGCCTCGTTGGATGGACCGACCTCGCGATCCTTGCCGGGGTCTATCTGGCCACCGCTTTCGGCGTGACGATCGGCTACCACCGGCTGCTCACCCACCGGGCCTTCGAGACCTACCGCCCCCTGAAGTACCTCCTCGCCATCTTCGGGTCGATGGCGGTCCAGGGGCCCGTGATCGGCTGGGTGGCCGACCACCGCAAGCACCACGCGCACACCGACGAGGAGGGCGACCCGCACAGTCCCCACGTGGGCCACGGCTCGGGCCTGAAGGGCCTCTACCACGCACACATGGGCTGGCTCTTCGACACCCACGGGATGGCGGAGTCCAAGCGCTACGCCCGGGATCTGCGCGAGGACGCTGGTATGCGCTTCATCAACCGTCATTTCATCGTGTGGGTCGCACTCGGCCTCCTCATTCCGTTCGCCCTCGGCCTCGCGATCACCGGCGAGCTGACCGGTGGGCTGACGGCCCTGTTCTGGGCCGGCCTGGTGAGGATCTTCTTCGTGCATCACATCACCTGGAGCATCAACTCCATCTGCCATTTCTTCGGCGAGCGCAGGTTCGAGACCGACGACCGGTCCACCAACGTGTTCTGGCTGGCCCTGCCTTCGCTCGGCGAGGCGTGGCATCACAACCACCACGCCTTTCCCCGTGCGGCGACGCACGGGCTGCGCTGGTGGGAGATCGACATCTCGGGCCTGGTGATCCGTGGCCTGCGCCGCGTGGGCCTGGCATGGAACGTGGTGCGCATCACCCCGGAGCGCCAGCAGCAGCGACTCGCCACCCGATAGCCGCGGCACGGTGAGCCGGCCCGGGCGGCCGTCAGCGGCCACGCCGCCCATGTAAGCCACCACAGCCCCGCGGCGAGGCTGAGGTGGGGCGGGTTGTAGCCGTCATGCGACCAGAATGCGCCCCACCCCCCGGCGTCTCGCGGGTGTTGTGAGTTGAGCGCGCTACAGGGCGCGCGCCAGCAGCTCGAGCAGTTCCTGCTCGGTCACCCCGCCCGGTGTGGCGGCGCTCCCCGGGTGCGCCGCCGTCGTCGAGGCGATCGCGGGGATCCGGTCCTCCTCGATGCCGAGATCCGCCAGCGTGCGTGGCCCTGCCAGTGCGGCAAGCTCGGCGACCCTCGCCACCGCGGAATAGTCACCCCCGGCTCCCAGCGCACCGGCCAGCCGGGCCACCGCCCTGGGGGCGCGGTCGGCCATGAACGCGACAGTGTGGGGCAGCATCACCGCGTTGGTCTGCGCATGGGGGGTGCCCGCCTCGCGGACGATCGTCTGACACAGCGCATGGTGCACCGCCAGGCCGGTGGTCCCGACCGCCCAGCCGGCGAGCACGGCCGCGAGTGCGACGTCCTCGGCCACCGGCGGATCCGCAGACAGGCCGCGGGCCAAGAGCGAGGCGGCGCGCAGGGCGGCGCCTTCGGCGACGGGGTTGGCACCGGGCGCGTACAGCGCCTCCACGGCGTGCGCGAGGGCGTTCATCGCCGTCGCGGCCAGCGCGGGCATCGGCGCCGAGGCCATCAGGGCCGGATCGCATACAACCAGCTCCGGGCGCACAAACGTGGGGTTTTCGACGCCTGCCGGCATCCGGTGGAAGGGCGTGAACGGAGAGCCGGCGAGGGTCGTCGGGACGGCGGCGCAGCGCAGGCCGTCGGCGCCCGCTATCGCCTTGGCCGCGTCGACGACCCGCCCGCCGCCCAGCGCGACGATCGCCCGCCCGGCCACCGCCTCACGCACCGCCGCGGCCGCCTCCGGGACCGGTCCGTGGGACACGTGCAGCACCACCTCCGCGCATTGCTCGAGCGACGGGGGAACCGAACCCAGGGCGCGCTCGGTGGTCAGGAGCGCGTGGCCGCCGAGGTCCCGCGCCGCGATCAGGCTCGAAGCCTCCGCCAGCGCACCCGGGCCGAATCGGATCAGCCGCTCGCCGTCGCGAAAGGAGAAGCCGGCCACGCTACGGAGCCGGCGTCTTGCTCGCCTCCTGGGCGTGGTGCTCGGCCTCCGCGACCGGCGAGTCCGCCCGCGCGCTGGTGAGGGCGCGCAGGTAGGCCCGCCCCGACGCCTCCATGGTGTCGGGCGAGACGCCCTGGCCCTGAGCCAAGGCGCCGTCGAGCTCCACGAGCACGGTGACCTCGGCGAGAGCGTCGCGCCCCGCGGTGACCGCCGACACGTGGTACTCCTTCAAGCGGCCCTCGTGGCCGGTGGCCGCGTTCAGCGCGCTGAAGAAGGCCTCGACCGGTCCGTCTCCGGTGAAGCTGCCCTCCCCCGTCTCGCCGCTCGGCAGACGCACCGAGGCCTGCGCGAACGGCGACCGCTCGGACCCGGCGTCGATCGCGAAGGACACCAGCTCGAACGCGCTGGTCGACTGGCGCATCTCATCCGAGACGATCGCCTCCAGATCGAGCGCCGTGACGGTCTTCTTCTTGTCCGCCACGTCCTTGAAGCGCTTGAACGCCGTGTTGAGCGCGGCGCCGTCGACCTCGAAGCCGAGCTCCTCGAGCGCCTTGCGCAGAGCATGCCGGCCGGAGTGCTTGCCCAGCACGATCGAGTTCTGCTGCAGGCCGATCGTGGTGGCGTCCATGATTTCGTAGGTCGTGCGCTCCTTGAGCACGCCGTCCTGGTGGATGCCCGACTCGTGCGCGAAGGCGTTGCGACCCACCACCGCCTTGTTGGGCTGCACCTGGTAGCCCGTCAGGCGCGAGACCAGCCGGCTGGTGCGGGCGATCTCCTCTGTGTTGACGTCCGTCCACAGCCCGTGAGCGGCTTCGCGGACGCGCAGGAGCATCACGATCTCCTCGAGCGAGGCGTTGCCCGCGCGCTCGCCGAGGCCGTTGACCGCGCACTCGACCTGCCGGCACCCGGCCTGGAGGCCGGCGAAGGAGTTGGCGACCGCGACCCCGAGGTCGTCGTGGCAGTGCACCGAGGTGGTCACCTGCTCCAGGCCGGGCACCAGCCGCGTGAGCTCTCTGAACATCTCCGCGTACTCGTCGGGCATCGAGTAGCCGACGGTGTCCGGCACGTTGATGGTGCCGGCGCCCTCCTCGAGCGCGATGGCTATCACCTCGGCGGTGAACTCGAGCTCCGAGCGGGTGGCGTCCATCGGCGAGAACTCGACGTCGTCGCAGAGGGAGCGCGCGTGGGCCACGGCGGCGCGCGCCTGGCCCTTCACGTCCTCTCGGGTGGTGCGCAGCTGATGCTCGATGTGGATGTCGCTTGTGGAGATGAAGGTGTGGATCCGCGGCCGTTCGGAGTCCTTCACGGCGTTCCACGCGGCGTCGATGTCTCCTACGCCCGTGCGGGCCAGCCCGCAGATCACCGGGCCCTGCACCTCCCGGGCGATCGCCTGGACCGACTCGAAGTCCCCGGGCGAGGCGATCGGAAAGCCCGCCTCGATGATGTCCACGCCGAGGCGCCCGAGCTGATGCGCGATCTCCACCTTCTCCTGGCGGTTCAGTGAGATGCCGGGTGACTGCTCACCGTCTCGTAGCGTCGTGTCGAAGATCCGTACTCGGCCGGACTCGCTGCGCTCTTGGGTGGGTACTGCCATGCCGTTCGCTTCCTTTCGTCTCTACCTGCCTTCTCCTGTGCTTGCGGCTAGGCGGCCGCCACGCGTATCTAGCTCCCCGAGGGGAGGATGAGGAGAAGTCGTAGGTCGAGCTGGCGCGGCATCCGCTCTCAGGGTACTACAGGCTCACCGTGCGCCCGGCCACGAAGCCGTCGCCCGCCACCACGCCCTCGATCACCCCCTGGGGCACACGCGCGTCGGCTGTCACCACCATCACGGCCTCGCCGTCGCCCCCGTTCTCGTCGGGGTGGCGCCCCACCGCCGCAGAGACGATGTTCACGCCCGCCTCGCCCAGCGCGGTGCCCACGCGGCCGATCATGCCCGGCTGGTCGCCGTAGCGCAACACCGCCAGGTGGTCCTCGAGCTGGACGTTGAAGCGCGAGCCCCAGGCCTCGAGCAGGTGTGGGCGGTTGCGCTGTCCCAGGGTGGTCCCCACCACCCGCGTGCGCTCGGCGCCGCTGACCACCGTCACCCGCACGAGGTCGGTGAAGTCGCGGGCGCTGGGGCTGCGTGTCTCCGACAGCGCGATGCCCCGCTCCTCGGCCAGGCCCGGCGCGTTCACGTCGTTGACCGGCTCCTCGGTGTGGCCGGCGAGCGCGCCCTTGAGCACCTGGACGGTGAGCAGCCGGGTGTCGCGCTCGGCGATCTTGCCCAGGTACTCCACCTCGAGCGCGTCGACCGAGGTGCCCTCGGCCAGCGCGACGGCGATCCGCCCGAGGCTCTGGCCGAGCCCGAGGAACGGACCGAGAGCTTCCGCGTCTTCGGTCGCGACGGCCGGCACGTTGACGGCGCTCGTGACCGCCCCGCCGGTGAGAGCCGCCACGACCTGCTCGGCTGCCTGGTAGCCGGCCCGGTCGGTGGCCTCGGCCGTCGAGGCGCCCAGGTGAGGGGTGACCACCACGCCCGGATGGCCGAACAGGGGATGGTCGGTGATCGGCTCCTCCCGGAACACGTCCAGCGCCGCGCCGGCGACCTTGCCGGAGTCGAGCGCAGCCTTGAGGTCGGCGTCCACGACCAGCGGTCCGCGCGCCACGTTCAGGATGCGGACGCCGTCCTTCATCTTGGCGATCGCGTCGGCGTCCAGCCAGTTCTCGGTCTCGGGAGTCTTCGGCAGGTGCAGGGTGATGAAGTCCGCCTCCGCGTAGACGGCGTCGGAGCTGTCGGCGCGCTCCACCCCGAGCTCGCGGAACCGCTCCTCTGCCACGAAGGCGTCGAACGCGAGCACCCGCATGCCGAACCCGCGCGCCCGGGCGGCCACGAGCTGGCCGATGCGGCCGAACCCGAGGACGCCGAGGGTCTTCTCGTGCAGCTCCACGCCGCTGAACCGAGACCGGTCCCAGCGGCCCTCCACCAGCGAGGCATGGGCCTGGGGGACGTTGCGGGCCATTGCCAGAAGCAGCGCCATCGTGTGCTCCGCCGCGGTGATCACGTTGGACTGGGGCGCGTTGGCGACCACGATGCCGCGGCGGGTGGCGGCGCCCACGTCGACGTTGTCGATGCCGACGCCGGCGCGGCCGATGGCCCGGAGTCTGTCCGCCTTCTCGATCAGGTCCGCGGTGAGCCTGGTCGCCGAGCGGATGAGGATGCCCTCGAACTCCCCGATGCGCCGCTCCAGCTCGCCGTCCTCCCAGCCGATGCCCAGCTCCACGTCCATGCCGGCCTCGCGCAGCAGCTCGAGCCCCGAGTCGCCGATCTTTTCGGCCACCAACACCCGCGTCATGCCGCCACCTCCCCCGTGTTCTCGATCACCCAGTCGATCGACGCGGTGAGCGCCTCCACATCGGAGGGCTCGACCGCGGGGAACATCCCCACGCGCAGCTGGTTGCGACCGAGCTTGCGGTAGGGCTCGACATCGACGATCCCGTTCGCGCGCAGCGTCCCGGCCAGCGCCGCGGCGTCCACGCCTTCGTCGAAGTCGACCGTGCCCACCACGAGCGACCGCTTGGCGGGGTCGGCCACGAAGGGCCGGGCGAAGGAAGAGCTCTGCGCCCATCCGTAGAGATGGCTCGAGGACCGGGTCGTGCGCCTCACGCAGAAGTCCAGCCCGCCCCCCGCCAGCATCCATTCGATCTGATCGGCGAGCAGCAGCAGCGTGGCCACCGCCGGGGTGTTGAGCGTCTGATCGGAGCGCGAGTTCTCCACCGCCGTGGCCAGCGACAGGGAAGCGGGAGTCCAGCGACCGTCCGCCCCGTCGAGCCGGTCAACGCGCTCGATCGCCGCGGGGCTCATCAGCGCAATCCACAGGCCGCCGTCTGCCGCGAAGCACTTCTGCGGCGCGAAGTAGTACGCGTCCGTCTCTGCGATCTCGACGGGCAGCCCGCCCGCGCCGGACGTGGCGTCCACGAGCACGAGGGCTTCGCCGGCATCCGCTGGGCGGTGGACGTCGACCATCACGCCGGTCGAGGTCTCGTTGTGGGCCCACGCGCTCACGTCGGCGGCGGGGTCGGCGACTGGATCCGGCGCGTCGCCGGCCTCAGCCTCGACCACGATCGGCTCCGCCAGGAAGGGGGCCCCGGCGGTGACGGACGAGAACTTCCGCGAGAACTCGCCGTAGACCAGGTGCAGGGCGCGCTCTTGCACCAGCCCACACGCCGCGGCGTCCCAGAAAGCCGTGGTTCCGCCGTTGCCGAGCACCACCTCGTAGGCGTCGGGCAACGAGAACAGCTCCCGCAGGCCGGCGCGGATGCGGGCCACCACGTGCTTGACCGGAGCCTGGCGGTGGGAGGTGCCGATCGGGGCCGCGGGATCGGTGAGGCGGGCCACCGCCTCCGGCCGGACCTTCGAGGGCCCGCAGCCGAAACGGCCGTCGGCGGGCTTGAGGTGGTCAGGGATCTTCAGCGCCTGCTGGGTCACGACACGACTGTCCTCTCTGAGGGGTTCGCGTACTTGCCCAGGCGCGCGGCGGTGTGGCTCGTCGCTCCCCGGTGGTGCTCCACCTCGAAGACGCCAGTCGCGACGACGCAGGTCACTCTAGCGCGGCCCCGTCAGGAGACGAGCGACCACGCCGCCCGGCCGAGCGCGGCGATGAGGCGCACGGTCGTCTGGATGCCGTCGCCGCTGCCGCCGGAATCCTCCTCCAGGTCCTGGCGAAAGCCTTCGTCGGTGGCGTAGAGGATCCCGAACAGTGCCCAGAACGCCGTCGCCAGCACCGCAAGGACGAGCGTGACGATGCCGGTTACGAAGCCGGCTTGGGCGAGGCCGCGATGCTTGGGCGTCTCGCCCCGGTCCACGCGCCTGCGCCCCCTCAGGGAGTAGAAGATGCCGAGGCCCGCGCAGACCACCGACACGATGCTCGAGAGCCCGACCGTGAGCACGAGCAGCCCGGCAGCCACCACGGCCAGCGTGAAGCCGGCGACCGCGGCGCCGTTGTCGGGCTGTGGCGGCTGCTGAGGCGCGTAGACCCACGGCTGGGGCTGTGCCGGGGGTGGGTACCAGCCCTGAGGCGGAGGGGTCCATCCCCCTTGTTGCTGGGGCGGCTGGGGCGCGTAGCCGCCCTGTGTCGGCGGAGCGTGCTGGGCGTACTGGGGAGGCTGCCAGCCGCCCTGAGCAGGGGGCTGCCGGGGGTGGTCCTCGGGCGCCGGAGCCGATCCGCCGCCCAGGTCCGGCTCGAGTCCGCCGGGCTCGGGCGGCAGGTAGCGGCGCTGGCCGCCATCGCCCTGCTCGCCGGCCTCAGCGGGGAGCACTCAGAACTCCGTCTCGATCCAGTCCATCATCGAGCGCAGCTGCTTGCCCTCACGCTCGACCTGGTGGTCGGCCTGTTCGGCGCGCATGCGCGTGAAGTTCTCCTGGCCGGCCTGGTTCTCGGCGATCCACTCGCGGGCGAAGTCGCCGGACTGGATCTCGGCGAGCACATCCTTCATCGCCTGGCGCGTCGGCTCGCCGATCACCCGCCTGCCGCGGGTCAGGTCGCCGTACTCGGCCGTGTTCGAGATCGAGTAGCGCATGCCGCTGATGCCCTTCTCGTACATCAGGTCCACGATCAACTTGAGCTCGTGCAGGCACTCGAAGTAGGCCAGCCGC
Organism: Thermoleophilaceae bacterium; assembly: GCA_030447725.1. Lineage (GTDB taxonomy): Bacteria > Actinomycetota > Thermoleophilia > Solirubrobacterales > Thermoleophilaceae > JAAYBF01. The sequence goes on along the minus strand of JAUJOQ010000003.1, from coordinate 308,098 downwards.
GGGTCGTAGCCGGCCTCGGTGAGCGTCTCGTATCCGGCCCGGACGAGCTCGGTGACGCCACCGCAGAGCACGGCCTGCTCACCGAACAGATCTGTCTCGGTCTCATCCTTGAAGGTGGTCTCGATCACGCCGCCTCGGGTGCAGCCGATGCCCTTCGCGTAGGCCAGCACGAGGTCGCGGGCGCTGCCGGACTCATCCTGATGGATGGCCATCAGGCCGGGCACGCCGTTGCCCTCGGTGAACTGGCGCCGCACCAGATGGCCGGGCCCCTTCGGGGCGACCATGCCGACGTCGACGCCGAGCCCGGGGTCGACCTGGTCGTAGGTGATCGCGAAGCCGTGAGCGAAGAGCAGCAGGTTGCCGGGCGCGATGCCGTCACGGATCTCGGCCTCCCAGATGTCGTGCTGGCGCTCGTCGGGAAGCAGCACCATCACCACGTCGCCGCGGCTGGTGGCGTCGGCCACCGAGGCCACCTCGAGGCCGTCCGCCTCGGCCTTGGCCACCGAATCGGAGTCGGGGCGCAACCCGACGACCACCGAGACTCCGGAGTCCTTGAGATTGAGCGCGTGGGCATGACCCTGGGAGCCGTAGCCGAGGATCGCGACCGTCTTGCCGTCGAGCTTTCCGAGGTCGGCGTCGTCGTCGTAGATCACGGCCGCACTCTAACCGGACCCGGCGAGCTGGGAGCGCAGCAGCTTGCCCGTGGCATTGCGCGGCAGCTTGGATACGCGGCGGACCTCTTTGGGCACCTCGAACGGGGCGAGCAGCGCCCGGCAGTGTTCGGTCAACTCCGAGTCCGAGACGTCGTCCTCCAGCACCACCCACGCCGTCACCCGTTCGCCCCATTCGGCGTCGGCGAGCCCCGCCACGCCGGCGTCGGCAACCGCCGGGTGCGCGAGCAGCGCCTCCTCCACGCGACCGGCCATCACGTTCTCGCCGCCGGTCACGATCACGTCGTTCAGCCGGCCGGTCACGGTCAGGCGTCCGCGGGCGTCCAGGCTGCCGAGGTCGCCCGTGTGCAGCCAGCCGTCCTCACCGATCTCGGCCGGCGCCACCATCGGCCCGCGCACGAGGATCTCGCCATCCGCGCCGACATGCAGGCGCACCCCCTCCAGAGGCTCGCCGAATCGCTCTCCGCGCAGGGCGTCGGCGGGCGGAATCGTCACGATCTGGGAGGCGGTCTCGGTCATGCCGTACGTCGGGGCCACGGGCAGGCCGCGCTCGCGCGCCCAGTCGAGCAGCTCCCGGGGGATCGGGCCCCCTCCAAGCAGCGCGGCCCGAAGGCGCGGGGCGGTCTCGAGCCCGGCCTCGCGCAGCCGGTGAAGCATCGTGGAGACGAGGGAGGCGAGGGTGACCTCTCCAACCTCGAGCGCCGAGCGCACGCGGTCGACCCCGAAGCGCTCGTGCACCACGGCGGTGGTCTGGTAGACCGCGGAGCGCAGGAGGACCGCCAGGCCGCCGACGTGGAAGACCGGCAGCACGCAGAGCCAGCGGTCGGAATCCTGCACGCCGAGCGCGCGAGCCGAGGCGAGCGCGCTGGCGTGGTGATTGCCCACGGTGAGCGCGACGGGCTTAGGGGCCGAGGTGGTGCCCGAGGTGTGAATCACCGTGTGGGTCGCCCCGGGGTCCATCGTCGTGCGCAGGCGCACGTCCGCCTCATCGCCCTCGAGTGGGCGCTCCACCCACAGGCGCGCTGCGGAGCATTCACGCAGCCGGCCGCGGCCGGCCGTGGCCATGCCGGGACCCAGCGGCGCGAGCGCGGCGCCCAGGCGCGGCGCGCCGTGCAGGAGGGCGGCGAACGCGGCTCCGGCGGGCAGGGTCGTGGCCACGCGGTCGCCGGCGCGCGCGCCCAGCGCGGCCAGGCGGCGGGCGGCACGCGAGGCGGCCTCGTCCAGCTCGGCGTAGGTGAGCACGCCGTCGTCGGCCACCACCGCCTGGTGGTCGGGACGCTCGCGCGCGGCGGCTGACACCCAATCGTCCACCCGGCCAGCGTACGTCGCGGCCGCAGCCGGGCCTGTGCTGCTCCCCGGAGACGTGCGGCTGCGCTCCTCCCCTACGCTGTGGGCCGCCCGTGACCCCATCCGAACCGACCGCAGAGCAGGAGCGCCGCACGATCGTCCCGGCCGCCGACTGGCAGCCGGCCGGCGCGTTCTCGGACATCCGGTATGAGACCGCGGACGGCGTCGCCAAGATCACCATCAACCGGCCCGAGGTGCGCAACGCCTTCCGGCCGCAGACGATCGTGGAAATCTCACGGGCGCTGGAAAGCGCGCGGGAGGACACCTCCGTCGGCGTGATCGTGCTGACCGGCGAGGGCCCGCTGGCCTTCTGCTCGGGTGGCGACCAGCGCGTGCGCGGCGACTCGGGCTACCTGACCGACACGGAGGCCGGCACCTCCTCGGTCGGGCGCTTCCACGTGACAGACCTGCACGTACAGATCCGCCGCCTGCCGAAGCCGGTGATCGCGATGGTGGCCGGGTACGCCATCGGCGGGGGGCAGGTGCTGCACCTCGTGTGCGACCTGACCATCGCCGCCGACAACGCCCGCTTCGGCCAGACCGGACCGCAGGTGGGCTCCTTCGACGGCGGCTTCGGCGCCGGCCTCCTGGCCAAGCTCGTGGGACCGAAGAAGGCCAAGGAGATCTGGTTTCTGTGCCGGCAGTACGACGCGCAGGAGGCGCTCGACATGGGGCTGGTGAACACCGTGGTGGCGCTCGAGGCGCTCGAGGAGGAGACCGTGCGCTGGGCGCGCGAGATGCTGGCCCTGTCGCCGTTCTCCCTGAGGCTGCTGAAGGCCAGCTTCAACGCCGCGGAGGACGGGCTCTCCGGCATCCAGCAGCTGGCCCACGACGCGAATCTCCTCTTCTACATGTCCGAGGAGGCACAGGAGGGCCGCGACGCCTACCGCGAGAAGCGGCCCCCGGACTTCACGAAGTTTCCCAAGCGGCCTTGAACGCGCCCCGCGCCGCGCTCGCGCCGATGTCCGCGCTGCGCCTGTGGCTGGTGGCCTCGCGCCCGCGCACCCTTCCCGCCGCGGTGGCGCCCGTGCTCGTGGGCACCGCGCTCGCTGTCTCGGAGGACGAGCTTCGCGCCCTGGCCTTCGTCGCGGCGCTGGTGGGCAGCGTCTTCATCCAGATCGGCACCAACCTGGCCAACGACTACTCCGACGCCCGCCGGGGGGCCGACACCGAGGACCGGCTAGGCCCCGTGCGGGTGACAGCCGGTGGGCTGATGCCTCCCAAGCGCGTGCTCACCGGGACCTACGTCGCCTTCGGCGTGGCGTTGGCGGCGGGCGCCTACCTTGCATCCGTGGCCGGCCCGGAGCTGCTGGTGGTGGGCCTCGTGTCGATCGCGGCCGGGGTGCTCTACACGGGCGGTCCGCGCCCCTACGGATACGCGGGGCTCGGCGAGCTGTTCGTGTTCCTGTTCTTCGGCGTGGTGGCGGTGACGGGGTCCTACTACGTGCAGGCCGAGAGGCTGCCGTGGGAGGCTTTCGCCCTCTCGGTGCCCGTCGGCCTGCTGTCGTCGGCGATCCTCGTTGTGAACAACGTGCGTGACATCGACACCGACCGCCGCGCCGGCAAGCGCACGCTTGCAGTGCTGCTCGGTCGCGAGCGGGCCCGCGTGCTGTTCGCGGCCATGCTCGCGCTGGCCTACGTGGTGGCCGTGGCCATCCCGCTGCTGGGAGGACTGTCGTGGTGGGTCTGCCTTGCCCTGCTCTCGCTGGCGCTGGTGCCGCCGCTGCATCGCACGGTGGCAACGCGCACCGACGGGCCGGCGCTCAACGGAGCGCTGGCCGCCACCGGGCGGCTGCTGGCGGTGTACTCGCTGCTGCTGGTAACCGGGATCCTGCTGTCGTGAGACGCTCCCTGCTGCGCCTGTCGATCCCGCTGCGCGAGCCGTTCGTGACCTCCACCGGGGTGGTTGCAACCCGTGAGCTGGCGGTGATCCGCCTCGAGGACGACGACGGCACGGTGGGATGGGGCGAGGCGGCTCCGCTCGAGTCCTACGACGGCGTGACCGTCGAAGAGGTGGTCGATGTGCTGCGCGACGGGCCCCCACCGCGTGGCGCACCGCCGCAGGCCAGGGCGGCATGGGAGCTGGCTGAGCTCGACCTGCAGATGCGCCGCCGGGGACGCGCGCTCGGCGAGCCGGGCGCCGACGCGATCCCGGTGAACCTGACGCTACCCGCCGGCCCCCCCGAGGAGGTGGCCGCCGCCGCGGCCGCCGGGCTGCGGGCGGGCTACTCGTGCTTCAAGGTCAAGGTCGGACTGCCCGACGACGGCGACAGGGTGGCCGCGGTGCGCGAGGCGATCGGCTCGTGGCCGGCCCTGAGGGTGGACGCCAATGGCGCGTGGTCGCCCGAGCGTGCGGTGGCCGCCGTGACCGCCCTCGAGCCGCTCGACCTGCAGCTCGTCGAGCAACCGTGCTCCTCTCTCGAGGAGATGGCCGAGATGCGTCCGGAGGTCGGCGTGCCGGTGGCGGCAGACGAACCGATCCACTCGGCGGAGGACGTGCGCCTGGCAGCCTCACTGGGCGCGTGTGCGGCGGTGAACGTGAAGCTCTCGGCAAGTGGCGGGTTCGGCCCGGCCCGGGCCGCAGTCAGAGCCGCGCGCGACGCCGGCCTGCAGGCGTGGCTGTCGAGCACCCTCGATGGCCCCTGGGGCATCGCCGCCGCCCTCCAGCTGGCCGCAGGCGAGCACCTGACGCTGGCCTGCGGGCTGGCCACGCTGGATCTCTTCGACGCCGAGATCGCCGGTGCAGTCCCGGCGCCCGTGAACGGCCTGATGGGCGTGCCGCAGGGCCCCGGTCTCGGCGTGGAGGTCTCAGATACCGCTCTGGCCGAGGTCGTTGTCGAGGAAATCGGCTAGGGACCGGGCCACCGCGTCGGGCTGCTGCAGCTGGGGTGCGTGCCCCGCGGCCTGCACGATCTCCACCCTGCCGCGGGGCACCGCGCCGGCCATCCTCCGCGCCGCCTCGGCGTAGCGCTCGTCGATCGATCCGGCCACCGCCATCAGGGGAACAGAAAGGGAGTGCAGCTCCTGCCACACCGGCTCGAGCGCACCCTGGCCCGCTGTGCGCAGCAGCAGCGCAAGGCTGCGCGGATCCTGCGCCAGGCGACCCGGGCGCTGGGCTTCGACCAGCAGGTCCGATTGGTCGGCGAAGAGCGGCTGGCGCTCCCACAGCGCCACCACCAGGTCGATCGGCTGGGTCTCGATCCAGGAGGCCAGCTTCTCGTCGGCTTCGGCGCGCACCCTTCGCTGCCCCGGCGCCTCGATCCCGGCCGTGGCCCCCACTGTGACGAGGCCGGCGTATCGGCCAGGGTCGGCGAGGGCGGCGCGCAATGCCAGCCGCCCGCCCAGGGAGTAACCGCACAGCACAGCACCCTCTTCCACCTCGGCTATCTCCCGCAGCCGGCCCGCGCTGGTGTGCTCCCGATGCTCGAGGAGGACGCTCGGGTAGCGTTCCCCGAGGCGCTCGGCCACCGGCGCCCAAGCGGCGGCGGGCTGCATGAAGCCCGGGATGAAGACGATCGGAGGGGCCTGGCCGGTCGGATCCATGTCCATGAGTCCTATCAACCGAACCTACGCGCCCGTGCAGGCGCTCGTGGACGAGCTGGCCCGCTGCGGCATGCGGCATGCCGTGACCTCGCCGGGATCGCGCAACGCGCCCATCGCCCTGACCATCGCCGCCGACCGGCGCATCGACGCCATCTCCGTGATCGACGAGCGCGCCGCCGGGTTCATGGCGCTGGGCATGGCGAAGGCGAGCGGGCGTCCGGTGGCCGTCACCTGCACGTCGGGGACCGCCGCCGCCAACCTGGCTCCGGCCGTGCACGAGGCCGCCCAGGCACGCGTGCCGCTGATCGTGCTGAGCGCCGACCGCCCGCCCGAGCTGCGCGAAGTCGGCGCCGGCCAGGCCATCGACCAGATCAAGCTGTTCGGCTCCGCGGCCAAGTGGTTCGTGGAGGTGGGTGAGCACGACCCGGGGCGCGCGACCGCGGTGCACCACCGGGTGCTGGGGTGCCGCGCGTACTGGACGGCGGCCGGCGACCGCCCTGGGCCGGTGCACCTCAACCTCTCGCTGCGCGAGCCGCTGGCGCCGGCGCGCGAGCGCACGGGGCTCGATCCGGCCGACTGGTCGGGACGCGACGGCGCCCAGCCCTGGATCGTGGTCCGCGAGGCCTTGCCGCAGGCTGCCGAGGCGGACCTGCAGACGCTGGCCGAGCGGATCTCCCGGTCCCCGCGGGGCGCGATCGTCTGCGGCGGGATAGCTGAGGAAGTCGCCCCCGCGGTGGTGCGCCTGGCCGCGGCGGCGGGATGGCCGGTGCTCGCCGAGCCCACGTCAGGGGTGCGCTGCGGAGGCCACGACCTCTCACGGGTGGTGGCGCACTACGACGTGCTCCTTCGCCACGAGGGTTTTGCCGTCGAACATGCGCCGGACCTGGTGCTGCGCTTGGGCGACACGCCGACGTCGAAGTCGCTCCGGGCGTGGCTCGCCGGTGCCGCCCAGGTGCTGCTTGACCCACACGGCGCGTGGCACGAGCCCACCCGGGAGGCCGGCACGCTGCTGCGAGCGTCCGCGCGCGCGACCTGCGAGGCCCTCGTCGGCCTGCTCGAGCCGCGGGGCGTGACGCCGAACACCGGATGGGTGAACGGCTGGCGCGCTGCGGACGCAGCGGTGCCTGCCGCCGTTGCCGAGGCGCCCGAGCCGTGCGAGCCGCTGGCCTATACCGCCGCCTCCGGTGCGCTCGCCGCAGACACGATCGTGTGGCTGGCCTCCTCGATGCCCGTGCGCGACGTCGAGAGCTTCTGGCCCGCCGGACCGGAGCGAGTGCGCTTCCTGTCCAACCGCGGAGCCAACGGCATCGACGGAACGCTGGCCTCGGCCGCGGGCGCCGCTCGAGCCACGCAGAGTCCCGTGGTGGTGCTGACCGGCGAGCTGGCGCTGCTGCACGACCTCGGCGGGCTGCTGGCGGCGCGGCGCGCCGGGATTGACCTGACGGTGGTCTGCGTCGACAATGGCGGCGGGGGGATCTTCGACTTTCTACCGGTGGCCGCGGTCACAGACCCGAAGCTCTATCGCGAGCACGTGGCCACCCCGTCGGGGCTGGACCTGGGGGCGGTAGCGACGCTGGCCGGCATGGAGCACCGAGCGGCTGTGAGTGGCGCCGAGGTGCGCGAGGCAATCGCCGCCGGGCCGGGGCTGATCGAGGTGCGTACGGACCGCTCGCGCAACGTGGACGTGCACCGCGACATCTACGCCCGCGCGCACGCCTCGCTCTGAGCCTCAGGCCGGCTTCACGACCTCGAACTGCGACATCAGGCCGTGATCCTCGTGATCGAGCATGTGGCAGTGCATCACGTACTTGCCCACGTAGTCGCTCATCCGCCCGGCGATCACCACGCGGTCTTCGGGGTCGAGAAAGAAGGTCTCCTTGAGGCACCGCTCCCACGGCGGCGGCTTCTTTCCGTTGCGCGACAGCATGTACCAGTCGGTGTGGTGGAGATGAATCAGGTGCGCGACCCCTGTCCGATTCTGCAGCTCCCAGGTCACCGTCTCGCCCAACTCGACCGTCGTCTCCGCGAACGCGGGGTCGAAGGTGCGGCCGTTGACAAGCCAGCGGGGGCTGAACCCGCTGCTCACGGTGAACCGCCACGTGTGGGAGGGCTCGGCGGACGCCTCGGCCACCCAGCGGGGCAGCGGTCGCAGAGCCGGCGGGATGGAGGTGCGGTCGACTTGCCTGGCCCTTCCCACCCGGAACTCCATCAGCGGACCGGCGTAGGTGCGCGAGCCGGGCTCGTCATGCTTGCCGCGGCGCCGGCTGCTGAGCAGCCGCACCCGCGTGCCCCGGACCCCGGCGAAGTCCACGATCAGCTCGGCCCGCTCGCCTGGGCCGAGCAGTATCCGCCGGCGCTCGACTGGCCTTGGCATCAGGCCCGACTCGGTTGCGATCTGCACCATCCGGACACCACCGGTGAAGTGGAGGTCGTACGCGCGGAAGTGCGACGCGTTGAGCACCCGCAGGCGGTAGCGCTGCGCCCTGACTTGGTGATGGGGAGTGACCGCACCGTTGACGAGGATATGGCGGCCCACTACGCCGTCGAAGGGCGGGCGGCGCTCGGCGGCGAAGGGGTTGGTGAGCTGGTTGCGCTTGTCGAAGGAGCGGTCGGCCAGCAGCAGCGGGATGTCGCGAGGGCCCGTGGGCAGGGGCAGCGAGGAGTCCAGCTCGTCGTCGACGATCCACATTCCCACCAGACCTCGCCAGATGTTGCGTGCCGTGTTCTCGAGGCGGTGGTCGTGGTAGAACTGAAACGACGCTCGCTCCGGCTCGCCGTCCTCGACCTGCTCGTAGGTGTACGTGCGGTCGCGGCCCGGCCGGATCAGCAGATCGTTGCCGGACTCCGACGCCGACAGGCCGGCGGACAGGTCGCAGTAGAGCGCTCGTGACTGCAGGGCCGTGAGACCGCCAGGCTGACCGTCCTCACTGGAGCGGTTGTGGCCCCCATGCAGGTGCACGGTCAGCTCTCCCGCCTTCCGGCCGAGATCGTGAACGAACCGCACGCGGGTGGTCTCGCCCGCCGGACGGCGGATCGTCGGGCCGGGGAAGCTGCCGCCGTAGGTCCACATCCGCGTCTTCGGACCGGACAGCACCGGAAGCGCCGCCTCGCGCATCCGGATCGTCAGATCTGAGCCCGTCAGGACCTTCGGGATCGGCAGCCGCCTGGAGAACGGCCTCGGTGCACGCCCGATCGCTGCCGGAAGGCCGAGCGCCTCCGGGGCCCTGAGCCGTATCGGCAGGATCAGCGCGAAGGCGCCCGCGGCCGCTCTGACCAGGAACGCGCGGCGGCCCAAGCGCGTGTCACGGGCGGCTGGATCTGGCGCCTGCTCGATCATGGCATGGAAAAGCTGCGGCGGATCTCCCGGGCCCGGGGCCCGGGAGATCGTGCGCTGTGCAGCGTTATTCGACGACGTCGATCTTGCCCTGCATCTCTGGGTGTATCGCGCAGAAGTAGGACAGGGAGGTGCCGGGTTTGGCGGTCACCTTCTGCGAGAAGGTCGCGCCGAGCTTGATGGTGAACCAGGAGTCACCCTTGGCGTCGTTGCTGAACATCCGGTCCCATCCGAACTTGCCGGCCTTTACGACGGGGAGCCTGGTTGCCCCCGTGTCGAAGTCCACCTTGTGTGCCAGCGCGATCCTTCGGCAGATCTTGCCCGGCGCGAAGCAGCGGTTGACTTCTTTCCTGTTGCCCGGAATCACGCTTTCCGACGCGAGCGAGAACGTGTGAGGGCCGTGCGCCCTCGGCTTTATCGTGTTCACGATCTTGAGGCGCTGGCCTGCGACGACCTCGTCCGCCCCCGTGAAAAAGAGCCGTTTGCCGTTGGACTTCATGACGATCTTGGCCGGCGCCGGTCCTGCGGCTCCGGCGTCCGGTCCGGCGGAGGCCGCAGGGCCGCCGACGAGTCCCAGCACGACTGCTCCTGCCACTGCAGTTGCGAGCCCACAGCGGGGCAGATTTCGCTTCATGTGATCCTTTCTTTGGGCCAGACGAGCGCCTCCAGGGCGCTTTTCGGCGGCCAATCTAACCCACAACTTCCAAGACCGCAAATTCAGGTCAAGAGAGGAAGGAGGGCCTCCAGCTTGACCTCGGTCTCGGCGAGCTCCTCGGCCGGGACGGAGTCGGCCACGATGCCGCAACCGGCGTAGAGGTGTGCCACCGGTCCCCGTAGCAGCGCGCACCTCAGCGCGACGCAGAACTCCCCGTCCTCGGTGAGGTCGGTCCACCCCACCGCCCCGGCGTACCAGCCGCGATCGAGGCCTTCCAGCGCCGGGATCAGGGGGGTGGCGACGGCGGCGGGCTCGCCTCCGACGGCAGGCGTCGGGTGCAGCCGCCCGGCCAGCTCGACCGTGGAGACGGGGGCTGCCAGCTGAGCCCGGATCGGCGTGGCCAGGTGCTGCACGTTCTGAACCTGGGCCAGCACCGGCTCCTCGCCGACCGCCACCCACAGGCTCACCGGCTCGAGGGTGCGCTCGATGGAGCGCGCGACGATGGCCTGCTCCAGGCGGTTCTTGTTGCTTTGCAGCAGCTGCTCGCCGAGGTGGAGGTCGACCGCCGGGTCGGCGCTGCGCCGGGTGGTGCCGGCCAGCGCCACGGTCTGGGCACGGGAGCCGTCGCGGCGCACGAGCAACTCGGGGCTGGCCCCCACGAAGGCAGCCTCGGGGGTGCCGACGCAGTAGCAGTAGCAGTCGGCGAAGGCCGCTCGCAGGGCGTCGAGCACCGGCGCAGGGTCCGCAGGAGCGCCGGAGTGCACACGCACCTCGCGCGCCAGCACGACCTTGCTGAGCTCACCGGCGCGGATCCGCTCGACCGCTCGGCGCACGGCCTCCTCGTAGTGCGACGGCGGAGCGGCCCCCGCCACCCGTGAACGGGCGATCGGGTCGGGGTCGAGCAACGGCATCGACGCGGGGCTGAGCTCGCCCAGGCGGGCTTCCACCCGCTCGAGGATGCGATCGACGGAGTCGTCGCCATCGACGGCCACGTTCACCGTCATGCGCGCCTGCTCGCCACGACGGGCGAACGAGACCTCGGGCAGCACCAGCTGGGCGGGCGCGAAAGACGACCATTCGGGCGACCCTCCCCCGTCGGCTGCGAAGGCGAACCCACCGGCGAACACCGGGCCCGCCCCCGAGGGACGGTCGGGGTCGAGGGAGGGGTCGTCGGCCACCGTGCGCGCGGCGAGCGCCCGGCAGGCGGCCGCGGTGTCGGTGAACCGGTCGGGCCCAGTCGCCTCGATCGCGACCGCGGCGCCGAGCCCGCACACCGCGTACCCCTCGCGCCCCGGCTGCTCGATGCAGAAGAAGCGGTCGCCCGGACGCCGGCACCCCAGGATCGCCGCCGACAGATCCAGTTCCGCCGGAACCGAAACGCACACCGACGCGACGCCACGGCCGCCGCTGGCGGCGATCCGCAGCGCGCTGCCGATCCTGGCCGCGAGCAGGCCGGTCGCCGCCTCGTCGAGCGAGAACGGGCTGCCCGCCGACCTGGTGGAGAGCTTCACGCCCCGACGGCGCCTAGGTGGCCGACCTGCCGCGAGACACCGCGATCTCACCGGTCCGCACCATCTCGATCAGTCCGAAGGGGCGGATCATCTGCTCGAAGGCCTCGATCTTGTCGTCGGGGCCCGTGACCTCGACCGTGACCGAGCGCTTGGACACGTCGACGATCCGCCCGCGGAAGATCTCGGCGTACTCCATGATCTGCCCGCGGCTGTCGCCGTCTGCGGATACCTTGAAGAGCGCGAGCTCGCGAGCCACCGCCTCGTTGGGCTCGAGGTCTCTGATCTTGATCACGTTGATCAGCTTGTGCAGCTGCTTGGTCACCTGGTCGATCGGATGTGAAGCCCCGTCGACCGTCAGCGTGATCCTCGAGATCTGGTCGTCGTCGGTCGGGCCCACCGCCAGCGAGTCGATGTTGAATCCCCTCCGCGCGAACAGGCCCGAGATCCGGGCCAGCACGCCGGGCTTGTTCTCCACCAGCAGGGAGAGGATGTGCCTGCGCCCGGTGCGAAACCCGCTGGATGCCTGCAGGTCATCGAGGTTGAGGACCTCCTTGGTTGCGGGCTCGCCCATGCCTCAGCCCACCATGTCTCTCGCCGCTTGACCGGCGGGGATCATCGGGTAGCAGTTCTCCTCCGGCGTGACGCGCACGTCGCATACCACGGGGCCCTCGGCCTCGAGCACCTGCTTCATCACTCCCGGCAGCTGCGCCTTGTCGTCGACCCGCAGGCCGGTGGCGCCAAAGGCCTCGGCCAGCTTCACCCAGTCGGGGCTCGAGCCCATATCGACAGCGCTGTAGCGCCCGTCCCAGAACAGCTCCTGCCACTGGCGGACCATGCCGAGATAGCCGTTGTTCATGATGAACACCTTGACCGCGATGTTCTCGGTCACACATGTGGCGAGCTCCTGGACGTTCATGATGATCGAGCCGTCGCCGGCCACGCACACCACCTGCTCATCGGGCATGGCGACCTTCGCGCCCATCGCGCTCGGCAGGCCAAAGCCCATCGTGCCCAGGCCGCCGGAGTTGATCCACTTGCGGGGTGCGTCGAAGTGGAAGTACTGCGCGGTCCACATCTGGTGCTGGCCCACGTCGGACGTGACGATGGCGTCACCGCCGGTCGCCTCGTAGAGCGCCTCGATCATGTACTGCGGCTTGATCTCCGAGCCCTCGGAGTCCTCGTAGCCGAGCGGGTGCTTTTCCTGCCACCCGCGGATGCGCTCCCACCAGCCGTCGAGGCGGGCGGAGTCGGTCTCCAGCGCGCGGTACTCGGCCGTCAGCTTGGGCAGGATCTGCTTGGCGTCGCCCACGATCGGGATGTGGGCCGGCACGTTCTTGGAGATCTCGGCCGGGTCGACGTCGATGTGGATGAACTTGGCGCGCGGCGCGAACTCAGACAGCTTGCCGGTGATCCGGTCGTCGAACCGGGCGCCGACGCAGCAGATCAGGTCGGCCTCGTCCATCGCGTAGTTGGCGCAGCGCGTGCCGTGCATGCCGAGCATGCCGAGCCACTGGTCGTGAGGAGCGGGGAAGCACCCGAGCCCCATCAGCGTGCAGGTCACGGGGAACCTGTCGGACACGGCCAGCGCGACCAGCTCCGGGGACGCGTCGGCGTTCACGACTCCCCCACCGGCGTAGATCACCGGCCGGCGGGCGTTGGCCAGCGCCTTCGCGGCCAGCCGGATCTGCTTCGTGTTGCCCTCCTTGGTGGGCTGATAGCCCGGCAGGCGCACGGAGTCGACCGGCTCGTACGGGATGTCCGCCCGCGACAGGTCCTGAGGGATGTCCACCAGCACGGGCCCGGGGCGCCCGGTGCGGGCGATGTGGAAGGCCTCGTGGATCGCCCCGGGGATCTCCAGGGGATCCTGGATCATGATCGAGTGCTTGACGATCGGCATCGTTATGCCGGTCACGTCGGCCTCCTGGAAGCCGTCGGTACCGAGCAGGTCGGTGCGCACCTGGCCGGTGATGAACACCGTGGGCACCGAGTCCATCATCGCGTCGGCTATTGCCGTGACCAGGTTCGTCGCGCCGGGGCCCGAGGTGGCGAGGGCGACCCCCACCTGGCCGGAGGCCTTGGCATAGCCCTCGGCCGCATGGCCGGCGCCCTGCTCGTGGCGACACTGCACGTGGCGCAGGCCGGCGTCGTACAGAGCGTCGTAGGTGGGCAGGTTGGCTCCGCCCGGGATCCCGAATACGTGCTTGACGCCCTCCGCCTTGAGGCATTCCATCACCGCGTCGACTGCTCGCATTCTGAGTCCTTTCCGGGATCTTCCGGGCGCTTTGAGTCCGGTGCGGTGGTATTCCGGCCGGCCGAGCGAGGCATTCTACCAGCGGTTTCTCAGCCGCTCGGCGCGTAATCCAGGTCGCGACCACAGCGGCGGCACACCTGATCGTGGATCGGCACGACGTTGCCGCACTCCTCGCACGCGCGTACGTCGACCCCTCGTTCATTGCGTGTGAGCAGCGCCGCAAGCGTGCCGAAGAAGGGCAAGCAGAACCCGATCAGGAACCAGAGGACGAACGAGGACCCCTTGATCTTGGCGACGGCCCCGGCCGACATCCCGAAGAAGAAGAGGATCACGAGCAGCTCCACGCCGCTCCTCCCTCAGAGGACTCGCAAGGCCCACACGACGGCGACGACGGCGACCGCGATCACCGCGATCCAGGCCACCGTGGTCACGAAGCCGAGCACGAGCTTGAACAGCACGTAGCCCGCGGCCACGAGCACGCCGACGGCCAGTGCCTTGCGACCGGCCTGCGTGGCAATCTCGCCCATGGTGCAAAGCGTAGCTCCGGGGACCGTTCGCCGCCCCCGGGGGGTACGCGAACGACGAGCTAGAGGAGGTGCGGGGGCCTGGTGGGCATGTAGCGGTCCAGCCCGGGCAGCGGCACGCTGCACATCACCCAGCTGGGCCACCAGACCCGGAATCCCAGGCTGCGCAGGCGCCGGAGCAGCCACCAGCTGTCGGTGGCGCAGAACACCGACAGGCTGTCGGGCTCGCGGGTCTTGGCCACGCGGTCGAGCGCCTGGAGGACCACAGGGACCAGGTCCTGGGGGGTGGACCCGACCGCCGGGCCGATCTCGCCGTCTGAGCCGATCCAGCACAGCGCCGTCGCGCCGCTCGCGCCGGGATCCATGGTGGCGAGGCAGGTGCGGGTACGGCCGAAGAACTCGTGCAGGCGCGGTCGGCGGTGGCCGATCGCGGGCGGCTCGAGGCGCTTCCATTCCCCCACGGCGCCGTCGCTCTCGAGCACCACGACCGGGGGCTCTGCCGTGTCGATCTCACGGGAGCGGCGCTCGAGGAAGTCCTTCGGGCGGGCCCTCATGTGCCAGTGGCCGGTGATGGGCATCACCCCGAAGTCCGAGTAGAGCGTGAGGTCGGCCGAGGCGCCGGCCGCGACGACGACCCGACCGAGGTCCGGGCTCGGGTCGCCGGCCCACAGCCGCCGGAGCAACGCCCGGCCGATGCCCTGGCGATGGTGGTGCGGGAGCACCATCAACTCGGTCAGCTGCTCCATCTCGCCGAAGCGGGCCACACGCCCGTAGCCCACCAACTCGCTCTCGTACTCGCACAGCCAGAAGCCGCTGCCGGGCTGAGCCGCCGTGAACTCCAGCAGGTCGCGGCGCCGCCGCCAGTCATGCTCGACCTGGGCCTCGGAAGGGGGCGCGGTGTCGAGTACCCCGGCGCGAAGGGCGGTGTCATGCACCGCCAGCTCGGACACCGTGAAGGCGGCGCGCAGGTCATCCGGGCCGCCCTTTCGGAAGGCGAGCTCTGCTGTCGGTATCTGCTCGGCGGTCATCCGGGTTCGCCTTCCTCGGGCGGGGCCGCGACCTGCTCCTCGCGCAGCTCGTCGCCCAAGCCGGGGGGATGGCCCAGCTGCCCCAGGGCCGCGGAGGCACGGCCGAAGAACACTCCGACGGTCCGATCGGCGCTCAGGCGCAGGCGGCGGGCGACCCCGGGCATGGTGGCCAGGTGGTAGGTGCGCGCCGCGAACCAGGCGGGAAGGCGTTCCAGCCTGCGGGCGGCATAGAGCCCCCCGAAGCCGCCGCCCGTTATCACCACGTTCGAAGCCACCCGGCGGGCGAGGCTACTCCCCAGCGGCGCGCGATCAGGCGGCGAGGGCCGCCGCCCGGGCTGCGTCGATCGCGGGGCGCATGCCCTCCGGCAGCCTGCGCCGGACCCGCCACGGCGCGCCGCAGAAGGCATGGTTGGCGACCGTCGCGAAACCCTGCTCATCGGTGCGCAGCGCCAGCAGGAGGTGAGCGACACGGTCGGACGGCGGGAGCTCGCGGTCGGTCGTCCGGACGCAGAAGCAATGTGCTCTATGGCCCCCGGGCGCCAAGAGCACGGCTCCCGCCTCACCCACCAGCCACACACCCATGCCGCCGTGCTCCATCGCCAGGCCGGTCCGGCGCTGTCGCTCGCGAGACTCGTGATCGAGGAGGTCGCCGAGCAGACCCTGGGCCACCGGCTCGCTGTGCTCGTTGCGCGGCCCCTTGGGCCTCAGCACGCTGGCGCCGCGGAAGGCGTACAGCTCGGGAATTATCCAAGCGTGGGCCAGGCTGGCCAGAGCGACGGGAAAGGCCAGCGGCTCCAGCAGCATGAGGCCGATCGCCGCGGCGGCGAACGGGACGGTGTATGCCACCGTCCAGCACAGCCAGATGCGGGCGTATCGGCGCAGGAAGCGCTCGTCGGTGGGCTGGCGCCACGGAACTGTGCCCAGCTCGGCGAGCGCCTCCGCCGCCACGGCGCTACCCGCCGGCGATCGGGCGCCGCATGATCACCAGCCCGGCGTCGCGGGGCAGTTCGCGGAGCTGGCGGGCCTGACCCTCGCCCTGATTGAGCACCGCGATGCAGCCCTCGTCGAGCGCCGCGCGGAACTCGCGCACGGCGGCGTCGAAGCCGGCCTGGTCCTCCTGTGTCCACTCGGCGAGCGTGGAGTGCCCGCTCGCATCCATCCGGATCAACCTGGACATGCCATTCCTTCCCTCGAGTGAGCCTGTCCTTGCATGGTACGCACGCAGGCCGTGGGCGGATCCGGCGTTGCGAGATCGCGTGTCTATAGGCGCTCGCGGATCAGGCGCTGCACCTCGGCGCCGTCGGCGCGGCCCTCCGTGGCGCGCATCACGGCGCCCATGACGGCTCCGGTCGCCTTGTCGTTGCCGGCGCGGATCTTCTCCACGGCGTCTGCCTGGTCGGCCATCGCCTGGTCCACGACCCGCGCCAGCTCGTCGCCGCCGGCGGCGCCCAGGTTCTCGGCCTCCACGATCTCGGCGGGATCTCCGCCCTCGGCGACCAAGGTGGTGAGCACATCCTTGGCCGCCGAGCCGGCCACCGTTCCCTCTCTCACCATCCCCACCAGCGCAGCCAGCGACTCAGGCTCCAGCTTCGTGTCGGCCGGATCGGCGTCGCCGATGTTGGCCACCAGCTCTCCCACTATCCAGTTGGCGATCGCCTTCGAGTCGTCCCCCACGCGGGCCGCGGCCGCCCGCTCGAAGAAGTCGCCGAGGTCTGATCGAAACGCCAGCAGGCGGGCCGTGTCCGGGACCAGCCCCATGTCGCTCTCGAGGCGCTCGGCCCGCTGGGCCGGAAGCTCTGGCAGCGCCGAGCGGGCGCGCTCGAGCATCTCCTCCGTCGGCGCGATCGGCACCAGGTCCGGCTCGGGGAAGTAGCGGTAGTCGTGCGCCTCCTCCTTGGAGCGCAGCGGGCTGAGCGCGCCGGTTCGGGGGTCGAAGTGCAGCGTCTCCTGGGTCACGGCGCCCCCCTCTCGCAGCAGCTCCTCCTGGCGCGCGACCTCCGCGTTCACGCCCCGTTCGAGAAACCGGAACGAGTTCATGTTCTTGAGCTCGGTCTTCGTGCCAAGCGTGGCCTCGCCGGCCGGGCGGATGGACACGTTGGCGTCACAGCGCAGCGAGCCCTCCTCCATGTTCACATCGGAGACCCCGAGCTGGCGCAGCGTCACCCGCAGAAGGCGAAGCCACTCCGCGGCCTGGGCGGCGGAGCGCACGTCGGGCTCGGTCACGATCTCCACCAGCGGCGTGCCGCCGCGGTTGAAGTCCACCGCGCTGGCCTCGGCCCCGTGGATGCGCCCCGACGCCCCGGCGTGCACGAGCTTGGCGGCGTCCTCCTCGAGGTGTACCCGGTGGATGCGGATGTCGCCGAGGCGGCCGTCGCGCGCAAGCGGGATGTCGTACTGGGAGATCTGGTAGCCCTTGGGCAGGTCCGGATAGAAGTAGTTCTTGCGGTGAAAGATCGAGCGCGGCGCCGGCTCGCAGCCGAGCGCCATCCCGATCATCAGCCCGAAGTGCACCGCTTCGGCGTTGGTAACCGGGAGGGTGCCGGGCAACCCCAGGCACACCGGGCAGGTTCGCGTATTGGGCTGCTCGCCGAAGGACAGCTCGCAGCCGCAGAACATCTTCGTGCGGGTGGACAGCTGCACATGGATCTCGAGCCCGATGACCGGCTCGTACGCGCGCTCGGCCAGTGCGTCAGCCACGGGCGCCGCTCCCATCGAACCCGATGGCCTGCTCGAGTGCGTACGCCGCTTCGAGGATGCGGTTCTCGCTGAAAGCCGGCCCGGCCAGCTGGATCCCCACCGGCAGCTCATCAGAGAGTCCGCCCGGGATGGAGATGGCCGGGATGCCCGCGAGCGGCATCGGCACCGTGCAGAAGTCCGACAGGTACATCGCGAGCGGGTCGTCGGTGCGCTCGCCCAGGCCGAAGGCGACCGTGGGCGAGGTGGGCGTCACGATCAGGTCGACTCGCTCGAACGCGGAGCGGAAGTCCTCCGCGATCTTCGTGCGCACGCGCTGGGCGCGACCGTAGTAGGCGTCGTAGTAGCCCGATGAGAGCGCGTAGGTGCCGAGCATGATGCGCCGCTTGACCTCATCACCGAAGCCGTGCTCGCGTGTGTCCTCGTACATGGATGCCAGGTCGCCGGCCTCGGCGCGCAGGCCGTAGCGCACCCCGTCGAAGCGTGCCAGGTTGGCGCTTGCCTCCGCCGGCGCGATCACGTAGTAGGCGGAGATGCCCTGATCGGAGTGCGGCAGTGAGACCTCCTCGAGTGTGCCGCCCAGCTCCTCTATGTGGCGCAGGCTCTGCTCGAACACGGCGGCCACCCCGGGGTCCACGCCTCCGCGCGTGAGCTCGGGCGGCACGCCGAAGCGCAGGCCGTCGAGGCGCTCCTGGTCCGGGAGGCGCACCTCCTCGGGCAAGCCGGTGGAGGTCGAGTCCAGCGGGTCGCGACCCACCATGTGCCGGAACAGCAGGGCGCAGTCGGTCACGTCGCGCGTCAGCGGTCCCGCCTGGTCCAGCGAGGAGGCGAACGCGATCATCCCGTAGCGCGAGATCGACCCGTAGGTCGGCTTGAGGCCGACGATCCCGCACAGCGCGGCCGGCTGGCGTATCGACCCGCCGGTGTCGGTGCCGATCGCCCACGGTGCCAGGCCCGCGGCCACCGCGGCCGCCGACCCCCCGCTGGAGCCGCCCGGCACCCGACTCTCGTCCCACGGGTTCATGACCGGCCCGAAGCCGGAGTTCTCGTTCGACGAGCCCATCGCGAACTCGTCCATGTTGGTCTTGCCGAGCATCGGGGCGCCCGCTTGCGCCAGTTGCTCGACGGCGGTGGCGGTGTAGGGAGGCAGGTAGCCCTCCAGGATGCGTGAGCCGGCCGCGCTCGGCACCCCCTCGGTGCAGAACAGGTCCTTGATCGCCACCGGGACGCCGCCGAGGGGAGCGCCGGCTGCGATCTCGGGCGGTGGGGCGTCCGCCACCCAGCGGTAGGCGTTGAGGCTGTCGGTGGCGGCCCGCTCGCGCCAGGCCTCGAACAGGTCGGAGGCCGACAGCTCGCCGGCGCGCACCCGTTGCCCGGCCTGCGCCGCGGTCAGATCGAGCAAATCGCCCGTCATGCGCCGGGACTGGGGACCCGGAAGCCCACGCCGTCGGTATCGGGCGCCTGCCCGAGCGCGCCCTCGCGGGGAAGGCTTGGGCGCGGCTCGTCGGGCCGCAGCACGTTCTCCATCGCGACCACATGCGATGTCGGCGCCACGTCGTCCAGGTCGAGCTCGGAGATCTTCTCGATGTGGTCGAGAATGGTGGAAAGCTCCCCCGTCATGCGCTCGACCTCCTCATCGGTGAGGCGCAGGCGCGCGAGGCGGGCCACGTGCAGCACCTGGTCGCGATCGATCACGCGGGCGATTCTAGGTGGAGGACTGGATCGGGCGGCGCCCGCGGCGTTGCGGCCACGGGTCGTGTCTGCGGTCCGGCTCTTCGAGGGCGCGTCGCGATCGCCTTCACGCCGGAAGGGTCGTGCGGTTGGTCCGCGGCCGCGTCTGCGCCAGGGTGCCCGTGGGCGCGGAGCGGTTCTGTTCCAATCCAGGGTCCTAGGACGACCCCTAGATGGGACGGGTGGCGAAAAGGAGGCCACGCCGCCAGTCCGAGGCGGTTCTCGGTGGAGGGCTCGCGCCGCCTGTGCCGTACCTCCTACGAGAGAACGGCCCGGAGATGCAGGAACAGCGGGACGCGCTGCCAGCGGCGTCGTCGCGGCCGCCGGATAGCCGCGTCGGGTAGGGCGGGCTCGCGCAGGCGCTCGACCAGGAACCCCGCGGCTGCGAGCGCCTCGAAGTAGGCCTCGAGCGGCCGGTGCTCGCTGGCCAAGGTCACGGCGAGGCCGTCGCGCTCCAGGTAGTCCTCATAGCGGAAATGCTCCAAGTAGGAGCCCGAGATGACGAACGGGCTGTCGGCCTCTTCGCCGGCGAACACCCCGGCCGAGTTGAGTGGATGCACGATCGCCAGGCAGAGGCGCCCGCCGGGCTCCACCACACGCGCGGCCTCCGCGATCGCAGCCGGCATGTCGTCCATGTCCTGCAGCGACATGAACGCAATCGCGAGATCGGCGACCCCGTCCGCGAACGGAAGGCTCGCGGCGTCGGCCAGGTGGACCTCGATCGAGGCGTCGGCCTCTCGCGCGTTCCGGACCATCGAGGGTGAGGAGTCGATCCCGACGACGGTGTGGCCGAGCGCCTTGAGGTCGCGCGAGAGGCGGCCCTCCCCGCAGCCGATGTCTAGCGTCAGCCTCCCGGGCGGCGAGACGCTCTCCAGGAACTGATCGCGGTGAAAGCGCCCGTAGCTGTCGTGCATCGGCGCCCGCGCCCACGCGGTGAAGTCCGAGGCATTCGCCTCCCAGGCCTCGCTCAGGTCGATCGGTGCAACGACGCGTTTTTCCCGAAACGGGCCTCCGCGTCGGGTGTCGTCCGGCGACGACATCGAGCGAGTGTAGTTCGCGTTCGGCTTGAGCCCCGCAACGCTGTCGAGGCTTCGACTCAGCGGCGGAAGAAATACTGCCGGGCGTCGCTGGAGCGGCGGTAGCCAACCGACTGGTAGATGCTGTTCGAGGTCGGGTTGGAGAGATCGGTGTAGAGCATGCACTCCTCCGCGTCGGTGGCGAGGGCCCGGCGGCTCACCTCCGCCACGAGCGCGCCGGCATAGCCGTGGCGACGCGAATCGACCGGCGTATAGACAGGCGCCAGGCGGACAACGCGCGCGACCGGGGGGAACGCTCCCACCAGGCAGACGACGCGCCCGTCCTCCCACACCAGGAGCTCGCCATTGTCCAGGCGGCGATCGACGTGAGACTCGAGATCCCGTCCCCGGTCGCCTACTTTGTGTTGGAAGGCGCCGTACCATTCGACGAGCAGGTCTCGATCGTCCCGGCGGGCAGGGCGCGCATGGCCGCCCGGCTGATGCCGTGGCTCGTTCATGTGAGAGAGCCGATAGACGCCTTGGCTCATGTCGGGCTCCACGACGCCACCGGTGCAATGGCGCCATGCCGCTGCGAGATAGGACGCGGCCGGCTGTGGGCCGTTGACGCCGGGCAACTGCGGATCCACCGCGAGCAGCTTCATGAGCGCCTGAGCCGATCGCGCGGACATCGTCGAGGCCAGCAAGCAGCGTGGAGGCGTGCGCAGCGCCGCCGACACCTCGCCGTGCTCACCGGACTCCACCCACGCAAACAGAGGGCCGGACTCCCCCTCGCTTCGCTCGAGCGTTGCCAGCACCGTCGCGAGCACGTTGTGCTCGACCGGCCGGCTCGTCAGGAACCCGCCGGCATGCCGAGCGAACATCCGGGGATCACGCGTGACGACAACCTTCAGCTTGCCCATACGTTCAGCATGTCAACGGTGCCGGCAGCGAAGTCGATCGAGGTGACAAGCTCCGGTCGGCCCGAGGGCAGGCCTCGAGGGCCTCGCCGGGAAGACCGGTCAAGTCCCACTCGAGGGGCCCGGTGCAGGCGGCCTCGAAGTCGATCCAGCGCAGACCACCGTCGGCGGCGAGGAGATTGCCGAGATGGACATCGCCGTGCAGCGGGCGGGCGCTGACAGGCGTTTGCGGCGAGCGTCGCGCCGAGCCTCGTGCAAGTCCGCCAGGAACGTACGACCGGCGCGAGGCAGTGTGGGCAGCGGCGCGTGGGCGAGGATGGCGCCCACGCCCTCGACCTGAGCGGTGAACGGGGGCAGCTCGCCGGGGTAGCCGTCGAGCGCACCGTGCAGCGCGGCGAGGCTGCCCCCCCGCCGCGCGGCCGTCCAGCTCGCCGTCCGCGCCGTTCGCGCAGTAGCACGACGTTGTTCGAGTGATGCTGCACGCGCGGTCTGGTGGCCACGACGCCGCAGGCCGCCGCGACGGCGACGGCCGCCTCGACGGCGCGATCGACGCGCCTGCGCTCGGCGCTCATCGCTCGAGCACGCTGTTGAGGTACTGCTCGAACCGATCGAGCTCCCAGGTCGGCGGCAGATCGTCGGGGTCGAGCTCCGGAATCACGTCGAGGAGGGTGACGACATCCCAGTAGCGCTGGTCGGTCTCCGTGTCGGATGAGAGACGGCGGTAGTGGGCGAGAAACCCATCGGCGACATCCAGCCCGTACCCGACGGCGAGGTTCCACCGCATATGCGCCGTATCGACGGCGGCGGGCCCCCACGACGCCTGGGTCCAGTCGACCACTGCCGTCAGGCGACCGTCGCTCCAGAGCGTGTTGCCCGGGTGGTAGTCGCGGTGGATGAAGCACTCTCGGCCCGCCGGAGGGACCCCGGCTGCCATCGCTGAGGCCCGCCTCCACAGATCAGGCTTGCATGCCCACGCCGGAGGAACGGCGGCGGTGAGATCCTCGTAGTAGCGCCTGTACGGGGGCAACCGCGTGCGCGCCTCGCCGTCGATCGCATGGATCGCAGGCAGGGCCTCGGCGAGCTGTGAGACGAAAGCGTCGATGTCTCCCGGCTGCCCCGGCGGATCGCCCGGCAGCTTGTCGGTGAGCAGGGCGGGCACGTCGCAGGCAGAGCCGTCCGCGTCGACGTCGATCACGCGTGGAGTCACAACGGACGACTGTCCCAGCAGCTCGAGGGCGACGGTCTCGCGCTCTGGTGTGAAGTCGGGATCCTCTGACTTCCACTCTGGCCTCGCCCAGCGGCGCAGGACGAGCTTCTGCTCACCGCCGCCCGGGTCCCGAACCACCACCACGTGATTCGCATGCGAACGGCCTTCGGTCAACCGGCGGACGCAAACGACCTCAGCGCCCGGGCCGACCGACTCGGCGACCCAATCGAGCGCCTCGACCGGCGGCCGCCGCAGGAGTGGGTTGTCGAAGTGGCCGACCAAGGAGTTGGTGGCACCCGCCCCGCGAGCTAGGACCCCCAGCTCAGGCGGACATCGGAGCTGGCAGCTCCTGGTGGAAAGCCCACCTCGACGCGTAGGTCGTGGCCGGCCGGACGGCCGCGCTGCTTCCATCCCTCGATCAGGCTCAGCAGCACGCGCTCGGCGTCGCTGTCGCCATAGGACTCGATGCGGGTGAAGGTGCTCGCGCCGCCGGCCATCAGCGCGAGCCCGTCCCCGTTCTCGCCGATCACCCCTATCCGTGCCCAGCCGCCGACCAGCCGATCCTCGGGCGCCTCGATCATCAGGTAGAGATTGAGCGCCGGACGCGGAGCTCGCAGGCCGAGCTCGTGGGTGCGCGGCTCGGAGAGCGCCAGCGACAGCAGCCGCTGCCTTCGCGCCGCCGAGAGGCGGCGAAGCGCCTCCCCGCTCAGCTGTGCGAGCGAGCGAGACTGATCGCCGATCCGCTCGGTCGCGCCGAGACTGGGAGGCGGCGGCGCCACCGGAGCCCCGGGGGCGTCGCGCAGCGGCATGAACCCGCCGTACAGCACGGCCTCTGAGCGCAGTGCCTGCGCCTGCTTGCGTAAGGTGACGATCGCCTGAACCTGGCCCGGTCGATGGACCAGCGGCAGCTCGAGAAGGCCACCCTCGGAGAGCTGTTCGTGCCAGGCACGCGTCACCGTCGGCGTGCTGGCGGTGACGATGATGCGGTCGTAGGGCCCGAGACGCGGCCAACCCTCGCGGCCATCACCTCGCACCACCTTCGCCCGAGACTTGACGCTCGCGAGGCCCCGGCGCGCGCCACGCGCCGTGGCAGCGTCCAACTCCACCGAGATCACCCGGCCCCGTGCGCCGACGATCTTCGCCAGCAGCGCGGCGTTGTAGCCGGTGCCGGCGCCGACCTCGAGCACCCGCTGCCCTGGGCGCAGGTCGAGCTGCTCGAGCATCGAGGCCATCATCGACGGCTGGGATGAGGAGCTCGTGGGGATGCCGCGTTCGTCGTGCGCCGTGACGATCGCCTGGTTCTGATAGACCCGCTCGAGTCCCTCGCGCTTTGAGATCTCTGGCAGGAAGCGCTCGCGCGGCACAGCGAGGAACGCCCTCCGCACGCCGGGGCTCGTCAGGCAGCCGTTGCTCTCGAGCTGCTCGACGAGCTGACGGCGAAGCCGCGCGCTCCCCGGCACGCGGCGCGCCGGGGCGGGCATCCTTGCTGTGGGCTGCACGGGGTGACGCTACCTCAGGCGATGGCCGCCTCTTCACCGCGTCGAGTACCTCGCAGAAGTCCCTCCAGGCGTGCCTGCTGCTCTCACGCCGCGGGTCCGGAATCCGTTACGGTGAGAATTCATGAAGCTCGGCGAGGCCCTGGCGAAGCGACCTGCAAAAGCGGTTGGCACAGCTGGGGGTGCGGCTGCGCGAGAGCGCTGTGGTGCAGGAGGGCGATGAGCCACCGGAGTCACCGGACGAGCTTCTGGAGGAGGTCGACCGGCTGGCCGACGAGCTCGAGCGGCTGATCGCAACCATCAACCGGACGAACTCCTCGACACGCCTCCCGTCCGGGGCAACGCTGACCGAAGCGCTCGCACGGCGCGACGTGCTGGCGCTGCGTCACGGCGTGCTTCGTCAGGCAGCGGAGGCGAGCGCTCAGGCTCAAGCCCGCTACAGCCGCTCGGAGATCCGGCTGGTGCGGCTCATCGACGTGGCGGCCATACGTGCGAGGCTCGACCATCTTGCTCGCGAGCGCCGAGAACTGGACACGCAGATCCAAGCGCACAACTGGACGGAGGACCTGATCGACGAATAACGCGCGAGTCGGTAGCCGCAAGAAGCAGCGGCGAGCACCAGGCGGCAACTGCCCAAGTTGCACTTCGGCGCACGCGAGGGGCACGCGTGGATGGGTTCAAATCCCTACCCGCACCGTCACGCCCCGCACCGTGACTCCGGCATCGGGCACGGTCACTACGCACAACCGGGTGCTGAGCTGCGCGGCGAGGGTGGGTCAGGGGATATCGCGCAGGTGAGCCCACAGGTGCGCCGGCCCATCCCGAGGCCTGCACTCACACGTCCGCCCGGGCGCGGACCGGAAGGGGCGGGTCACCAGCCCCTCGGCCACCGCCCATTCGATCGTCCGGCGGAAAGGTGTGACGGTCGGCGTGTAGGTCAAGGCGAGCTCCCGCGTGGCCCGCGAGCATCGAGGCCATCATCGACGGCTGGAAGGAGGAGCTCGTCGGGATGCCGCGCTCATCGTGTGCAGTGACGATCGCCTGGTCCGGGGTAGACCCGCTCGAGTCCCTCGCGGTTTGCGACCTCGGGGACGAACCGCTCGCGCGGCACAGCGAGCAGCGCCGTCCGTACCGCGGGGCTCGTCAGGCAGCCCTCGCCATCTGAGCTGACGGCGAAGCCGCGCGCTGCCCGGCACGCGGCGCGGCGGCGCAAGGCGCCTTCCTCGGCCTCCGCTCGACAGAGGGGTGCCAAGATGCGCTCGTGCCTGACCGTGGGGGCGTACCGCTTGAGGGCGGATTCCAGACGGATGTCCGTCGGGTGGGTGATCGGGTGGTTCGACCCGGCCATGCAACCAGCCGGTTCCTCGACTTGTTTCTCAGGCATCTCCAAGCTGTGGGGTTTGACGGCTCCCCCCGTTCTTTCGGGATCGATCGGCAAGGGCGTCATGTCGTGGAGTACCTGGAGGGCCAGGTTGCGACGGGAAGGCCGCCGTCGTGGGTTTGGACCGACGACGTGCTAGTGGCCGTTGCACGCCTGATTCGCCGCTTTCACGACGCGGCCGCGGCATTCATGCCTCCTGCGGAGTGGCGCACAACTCCCTCGATCGAGCGCCTTCCTCCTATCCGCGATGACACGAAGATCGTTTGTCATAACGACCTTGCGCCCTGGAACACCGTCTTCAGCGGCCGTCAGCCGCGCGGCCTCATCGATTGGGACTCGGCGGCACCCGGTACTCGCTCGTGGGACCTCGCGTTCGCGCTTTGGCAATGGGTGCCCCTGTACCCGGTGGAGCGCCGCCAGGAAGTTGGAGCAGACGACGTGACCGATCTTCCTTCGCGCGCTCGTCGATTTCTCCGCAGTTATGGCTTGCCGCCGCAGGAGGGCTGGATCGATGCTGTGCTCCTGCGACGAGAGGCGACCTGCGCAGAGCTGAGAGAGCGTGCCCACGCGAGCGCCAAGGCGCGCTATCCGTGGCACCGGGCACGCTCCGCCCTCAAGGCGGAGATGGCGTTCGTTAGGGGCATGTCGCGAGAGCCGTGGTAGTGCCGATAAACGCGGCGCCGTGTCGAGCCCAGACTGTGCCGCTCATTGCGAGCGTATTGGAGCCCGCAGGTGCGCCGGCCCATGCCGAGGCGTGCATTCACGCGTCCGCCCTGGCCCGGGCCGGAAGGGGGCGCGTCACGAGCCCCTCGGCCACGGCCCATTCGATCGTCCGGCGGAAGGTGTCGGCGGTCGGCGTGTAGGTCAAGCCGAGCTCCCGCGTCGCCCGCGAGCCGTCGTAGCGGTGGCCGTGCAGGATGGTGCGGATCCGTGCCCGACACATCGAGGACGCCCGGCCTCTTGCGCGTGCGGCGCCCTCGGCCAGGGCCGCACCCGAGCGCGCCAGCGCCGGCGGCAGCATGTGGACCCGGTCACCGACCCCGGACAACTCGGATACGAGGTCCAGCGCCTCGCGTGACGTGATCGTCGCGCCGTTGAGGACGTAGCGCTCTCCGCTGCACCCTCGCTCGGCGGCCAGCAGGTGGCCCTCCACGGTGTCGTCGATGTCGACCACGCTGACGTAGGTGTCCACGAAGGCCCGCAGCCGGCCGTTGAGGTAGGCGATGATGATCGTTCCGTTGCCGGCGGAGCGTCCCGGCCCCTGGACCGAGGAGGGGTTGACGGCCACGACCTCCACCCCGAGGCTCCCAGCCATCCGGAACGCCGCCTGCTCGCCGTGGTGCTTGGACCGGTCGTAGACCGAGAGGTAGGAGCCCCGGTGCCTTGTGTCCTCGCGGCCGACCGTGCCCGCGGGCTCGCCGACCGACGCCGCGGAGGAGGTGAGCACCAGGCGCGCTACGCCCGCCCGGGCGGCTGCCCGAACGGCCGCCTCGGCGCCCTGCACGTTCACGCGCAGGAGCGTGGCGGGGTCGGCCGGGCAGTGCGAGTTGACCCCGGCGACGTGATAGGCCAGCGAGCAGCCCGCCATGCCCTCGGCGAGGCTGTCCTCGTCGAGCACGTCCCCCCGGGCGACCGTGGCCCCGCGCCGCGCAACCACCGCCGCTGCCTCCTCGGAGCGCGCGAGCCCCACGACCTCGTCGCCACGGTCGACCAGCCGGGCCACCAGTGCGCCGCCGATGAAGCCGCTCCCACCCGTGACGAAGACCCGCGCCACGGCTATGGAGCCGGAGACCGGGACGCGGCACGCCGGCCGCGAGCCAGGATCCGCGTATCCGGCGTCGTGACGGCGCCCGATGCCTCGAAGAACACCCGGACCCGCTCCATCACCTCGACACGGTGCTCGCCGTCCCTGGGGCGGACCGGCGGACCGAAGCGGACCGAGGTCGGATGCCGGCCGCCGGTGAAGCGCCCCCGCTGGCGGTGCATCCACCTGCGTCCCGGAGGCATGGCCGCGTGCGTCCCGGAGACGTAGACGGGCACGATCACCAAGCCGTGCTCGGCGGCGAGGACCGCCGCGCCCGAGCGCAGGCGGCCGACGGTGCCATCGCGCGAGCGGGTGCCCTCGGCAAAGACGAGCAGGCTCCACCCCTCGTCGATCAGCCGCACCAGATCCGACGCGGCATCCGGCACGACTCCCTCTCCGTTGCGGTACACGGGAACGGTGTTGAACGCCAGCGACACCACCCGCGCGATCCACGGCACGCGGTAGAAGTAGTCCGCCGCCGCGGCAACCGCGGTGCACCGGCGCCACGCCCGCGGCAGCGCTCGGAGGATGGTCGGCGTGTCCACGTGGCTCGAGTGGTTCGCGACGAAGAGGACGGGAGGCTCGAGGCCGGTGAGGTTCTCGCGCCCGATTGTCCGCCGGCGGGTGTAGAGGTCGAGGATCGGTCCCAGCAGACCGCTCAGCATGACCTCGCGCACCGCGCCCGCCACGCCGCTGCGTGCCCAGGACAGGTCTAGCCCGCCGCGGTCGCGTCTCACACGATCTTCCCCGGGTTGAGGTTGGCGCCCGGATCGACGCCGGTGAAGAGCGCGTGCAGCATTGCGACGCCCGGCGCCGAGATGTCCTCTTCGAGCCAGCGGGCATGCTCTGTCCCCACCGCGTGGTGATGCGACAGCGTGGCGCCGGAGTCGACGAACGCCTGCTGGATCGCCGACTTGACGAGGTCGTACTCGCGCAGACCGTCCTCCTGCGCCGACGGCTTGAACGCGAAGGTGAAGTACAGGCACGCACCCGCGTGGTAGGAGTGCGACAGGTGGCACATCATGAAGCCCCGGACCCCCAGCTCGTCGAAGGCTCCGTGGCCGGCGGCCATGACGGTGTCGTAGAGCTCAGGCAGCGCGCTCCAGGGAGCCGAGGTCTCGGAGACGTCGGCGAGAGCGCCGCGGTCGAGCAGGAAGTCCCGGATGTAGGGCGTGTCGAACTTCTTCTGGTCGTAGAGCTCACCGGGGGAGCTGCCGATGCACACCCCGCCGTGGCGACCGACGGTCCGCCCTACGAGCTTGCGCTGGGCGGCCACGTGGCGCGGGCTGCCCTCGTAGCCGATGAAGGAGAGGCACATGGCTTCGACGTCGAAGTCGTGCCGGCGCCGCAGGTACGTGGTCAGCGCCCTGGACTTGAGCCGGTCGAGGATGGACGGCTTCTTGCGAGTCGCAAAGGAGAATGCCGTCTCGTTCGCGTCGGACACGCGAGTGACCGATGGGGCGGCCTCGCCGGCGGCGATGTCGCGCATGGCCGCGAGGCCGTCAGCCCACGTCGGGAACAGGTAGCCGAGGATGATCCGGCGCTCGGGGACGCGCCGCACGTGCAGGGTCGCCTCGGTGATGACGCCCAAGCGCCCTTCGCTGCCAAGCACCATCTCCCGTACGCTTGGACCGGTCGACGTGCTGGGCACCGGGCGCGTGGCTAGCAGCCCCGAGGGCGTAACGACGCGCACCGCGCGCGTCAGGTCACCGATGTCGCCGTAGCGGTCCGACTGCATGCCCGACGAGCGCGTGGCGATCCAGCCGCCGAGCGTCGAGTGGGTGAAGCTGTCCGGAAAGTGGCCGAGCGTCCATCCCCGGGCGTTGAGCTGGCGCTCCAGGTCCGGACCGAACGCGCCGGCCTGGATCCGGGCGAGGCGGGACGCCTCGTCGACGGCGAGCACCCGCGACAGCCGCGACAGATCGAGCGACACGATCGTGCGCCGCTCCCGCGCCGGGGCCTCGAGGCTGCCGGATATGCTCGTGCCGCCGCCGAAGGGGATGAGCACGGCGTCGGCGTCGAGCGCCGCGCGCAGGACGGCCGCCACCTCGTCCTCGTCGCCCGGCCGGACAACCACGTCGGGAAGCCGGCCGAGCTCACCGCGGCGGTGCCGGACAAGGTCCCGCAGGCTCTTGCCGCGCGCGTGAACGACCCGATCGAGAGCGTCGGTCGACGCGGGGCCGCCGCCGAGCGCCTGCTCGAGGGCGGCCTGCAGGGCCGGCGACAGCGACGGCTCGGCAATGTCCAGGTGCTCGAAAGCGACCGGCACCGACGTCACACGGGTGACGTCGAGGTCGATGCGCTGTCGCAGGAAGGGCGCGAGAGCCGGCTTGTCCTCGTGGGTGAACGAAACGCCGTCGTGACCCCACCCCCACCACCTCATCGCAGCTATCAGTCCTCCGTCTCGGGGTCGCGGCCGGCGGGTGCACGCAGGCCCGTCTTGCCAGTCCGGCGAGCGACCATACGGCATCACGGTGCAAGTCGCCTGTCGAAATGGCCGTGGCGGTAGGCGGATACAGGCGCCGCTCAGCCGTTCTCGTCGCGGTCGGTGCGCGGGATGGGCACGCCTGCGCGCACCGCCTCCAGCTGGGCGGCGAAGGCCAGTCCGAGGAAGAGCGCGATCGACGTGAGAAAGCTCCATAGCAGCACGCCGATCGTGCCGGCGAGCGGGCCGTAGGTGGCGCCGAAGGAGTCGGTGGCGTCGATGTAGAGGGCCAGCAGGGCCATGAACACGAGCCAGAGCGCCGCGGCGGCGGCGGCCCCGAAGGCCAGCCACGAGGCCTCGGGTTGGCGGCGGCGAGGCGAGTACTCGAGCAACAGCGACACCGAGGCCACGACGAAGACGAGGCCCACGGGCCAGCGCGCGATCCTCCACACGAGGTCGAACGTCTCGCCGCCGTCGACGGCCTCTCGGATGGCGGTGCCTCCCACCAGCAGAACCAGCGAGAGCAGGCCGAGGACGCCCGCCGACAGGGCGAGCAGCAAGGCCATCGCGTACTTGCGGATGAAGGGTCGGTCGCGCTCCACCCCGTATATGCGGTTGGCCCCGCGCTCCACCTGCGCCATCGCGGCGGTGCCGGCTGCCACGGCGGCTATGAATCCCGCGACGAGGGCCGTCTCGCCCGACTCCCGCGCCGCGCTGCTGGTTCCCTGCTGCAGCGCCTCGGTGAGGATGTCGCCGGCGGCCCCCGGGGCCAGCGCGTTGATGGTCTCCTGAACCACCCGGCGGAACGTCTCCTGCCCGAGTGCCTCGGCCAGACCCACCACTGCGATCAGCGCCGGCAGGAGCGTCAGCGTGACCTGGAAGGCGAGCGCCCTGGAGTGGCTGAAGCCGTCCGCGGCCCGAAACCGGGCGACCGAGTCCAGCGCGAGTCGGCGCCGGCCCGTTCGGCGAAGGGTCTCGAGCGCCTCGTCGCCCTCCAACTCCCCGTGCGTGCGAGGGACTGCGGCCGCCGTGGTCATGGCCCGTCGTTTCCCCAGATGCCGGTTCGGGCAACCAGGCCCCGAATCCGCCCACCTATCCGGAGGAGAAGATGGCCGACCTGACACCGCTCGACGAGAAGCTGGCCGAGGTGCTGGGCCTCGCGCAGGCTGCCCAGGACACCACCGCCCACGTGGCCGGGATGGAGGACGCCGGCGACTTCCGCGAGCAGCTGATGGGGATGGGCGAGGATGCGGCGGAGACCGAGCGCCGCACGGACGCCCACGTCGACACGCTCGAGGGGCGCAAGACCGCGATCCGCGAGAAGGCAGCGGAGACCAAGAGCGAAGCGGCGGATATGCGCGAGGCCTACCTCGAGGGAGAGGAGGAGGCACTCGACGGGTTCGAGTTCCTCACGATGGCCGAGGCCGGGGAGCTGGGCCACTGGGAGATAGTGCAGACGATGGCAAGGACGCTCGGCGACGGTGCCGTCAGCGAGTTGTCGGACTGGGCGGTCAAGGTACAGCGCCGGCACTTCGAGGGCGTCCGCGCCTCCAGCCTCAAGCTGGCGGAGACCGAGGCGGGCGGCTGAGCCGACCCGGCTCCTCTTCGCGCATCGCCGCGCGGCTCGACAGGGCGATCACCCCCAGCACCACCAGTGCCAGCGGCAGGCCGGACTCGACGGTGGTGGCCTCGTCGAGGCCGGGTTGGTCCAAGAGCCGGTAGGCCACCAGCACGGCGGTGACGGTGGCCGCAAGCCCACCCAGCACGCTGGGCGTGACGGGAGCGCCGGACCGCTTCGATGCCGCGCGCAAGAAGACGCCGCCGAGCGTCAGGAGCACGGTGGCGAGCAGACCGAGCAGGATGAGCCGATCGAGCGCGCCCGAGACCTGCCAGGCGTTCTTCTCGGCGTCTTCGGCGCTGAAGCGCGCCTCCTCTTGGATCCGCCGCTCGGGCGTGCCGCTCAGAGCGCCCTCGGGCTGCGACAGGGCCTCGATCCGCCGGGCCTCTTTGCCCGCGACGGTGCTGTACCAGTCGAGCGCCATCACGAACAGCAGCACCAGTGCGGCCGCCGCCGCGATGATGTTGGCGCGCGGCAGCCGCCCGAAGCTCACGAGGAGGCGCCGCGAGGCGGCGCCGGCAGCGTCTCGATCGCCGGCTGGGCGTCGATCGGGAGGCCGGTGGCATCGGTGGGCCGGCCGGGCGGACTGATGCGCTCGTCGCGCATGGCCACCAGGCATCCGACGGCGACGCCGACGGCAGCGAGCAGCCCGATCCAGGCGATCGCGGTGCGGCCTGCGCCGGCGGCGTCGAGGTCGCCCGGCAGGTTGAGCACACGGACGAGCGTGGCCACGGCGATCGGTGCCGTGATCAGGAACGCGAGCGCCTGGGTGGCGACGCCCACGGGCGGGGTCGCCTGCGATGCGGCGATCAGCAGCAAGCCTATGCCGATCGCTCCGGCGACGAACAGGAGCACGTCGATCACCGCGAAGGCATCCCACGCGGTCGCGTCGAACGGCCCGGCCTGATACCACGGCAGGAACAGCGACACGATCAGCACGACGCCCGCCGACGCGGCGATCCACTCCCCGGCCCTGAGCCTGC
Organism: Thermoleophilaceae bacterium; assembly: GCA_030447725.1. Lineage (GTDB taxonomy): Bacteria > Actinomycetota > Thermoleophilia > Solirubrobacterales > Thermoleophilaceae > JAAYBF01. The sequence continues at coordinate 275,962 of JAUJOQ010000003.1, read as the reverse complement.
GCAGGTCCATGGGGCGCAGGCTATCCGGCGGCGGGGGTGGGAGAGCCGGACCCGTGCAGCTGCATCTGCGCGGCTCGCGCCGTGTTGGAGAGCAGCATCGCGATCGTCATCGGGCCGACGCCGCCGGGCACCGGCGTGATCGCCCTCGCCTTGGCGGCCGCCGACTCGAAGTCCACGTCGCCGACGAGACCGTCGTCGGTGCGGCTGGTGCCCACGTCGATCACCACCGCGCCCTCGGCCACCATCTCGCCGGTCACCGTGCCCGGGCGCCCGACCGCGACCACCAGCACGTCCGCCTCACGGCACACGGCGGCCAGGTCACGCGTGCGCGAATGGCATTGGGTGACGGTGGCGTCGGCGGCGAGGAGCAGCTGGGTGATCGGCCTGCCCACCAGCTGGGAGCGGCCGATCACCACGGCGCGTGCGCCCTCAAGTGCGACCCGCGCGTGGGCCAGCAGCTCCATCACGCCCGCGGGCGTGCACGGCACAAGGCTCGGCCGGCCCTGGGCCAGCAATCCCGCGCTCAGCGGGGTGAGCCCGTCCACGTCCTTCTCCGCGGCGATCAACCCGGTCATCTCGTTGGGATCGAGGTGCGCCGGGAGCGGGAGTTGCAGCAGGACGCCGGTTACGGCCCGATCTTCGTTGAGCGCCGCCAGCAGGTTGCGAAGCTCATCCGCGGGCGTGGCGGCGTCGAGCTCGTGGTGAATCGGGGTGATCCCGACCTCCTCGCACGCCTCGCGCTTCATCCGCACGTACACGTGAGAAGCCGGATCGTCGCCCACGAGGACGGTGGCCAGGCCGGGGTCGGCCCCTGATGCGCGCAGCTCGCGCACCTCTCTCGCCACACGCTCGCGCACTTGCGCGGCGATCGCCTTGCCGTCGATGATCTCCGCGCTCACGGTGTTGCGAGGGGGGGCGGTGTCCCCCCTCGCTCTCTTCTCTTGAGCGGCGCGTAGTCGGCCATCAGCTTGCGTTCCATGCCGTCAGAGCTGAAGCGCACCACCACCAGGCCGCCCGGCTCGAGTCCCGTGACCACCCCCTCGCCGAACTTGGCGTGGGTCACGTCGTCGCCCATCGAGAAGCTCGCCGAGGGGCCGGGAGCCGCCGGGACGGACGGGGCGGAGCTGGGGGCGCCGCCCCAGGAGGTCGTTCCCGCGCCGGTCCACATCCCGGCCGACCGGCGCGCGCCGGGCTGCGAGTCGGCGTCGGTCAGCTGGTCGGGTATCTCGCCGAGGAACCGGCTCGGCACGTTCCACTCGCGCCCGCCATAGAGGGCCCGTGTGCGCGCGTGGGTGAGGAAAAGCTCCCTGCGCGCGCGCGTGACACCCACATAACAGAGGCGGCGCTCCTCCTCGACGTCCCCCGCCTCGATCGAGCGCGAGTGGGGAAAGATCCCGTCCTCCATCCCGATCATGAACACCAGCTCATACTCGAGCCCCTTGGCGTTGTGGAGGGTCATCAGCTTCACGATCCCCTCGTCGTCGCGGAGGTCGTCGGCCTGCGTGAACAGCGCCACCTGCTGGAGAAACTCCTCAACGGACGGCTCGTCAGCGCTCGCGTCGTACTCGCGCGCCACGCCAACCAGCTCCTCGAGGTTCTCCAGGCGGCCCTGCGCCTCGATCGTGCGCTCGGCCTCCAAGGCCGCGATGTAGCCCGTGTCGTCGAGCGTCTCCTGCAGGAGGTCCCCCACCGAGGGTCCGGCTGCGGTGCTCGCCCGATCACCGGTCGGGCTGCGCTCCTCGCCCCCGGCGCGGTCGCGCAGCTTGCCCATCGTGTCCATGAAGCGCCCCACCGCCTTGATGGCGGCAGCTCCAAGCCCCGGCACGTCCTCGGGGGTCATGGCCACGTCGAAGATCGGCTCCCCGATCGTGTCGGCGTGGGACACCATCCGCGCCTGCGAGGTGTCGCCGATGCCGCGCCGCGGTGAGTTCACGACGCGCTGGAAGGACACCACGTCCTGCGGGTTGGTGAGCAGCGTCAGATAGGCCAGCGCGTCGCGGATCTCGGCGCGTTCGTAGAAGCGCGTGCCGCCGATCACCTGATAGCTCACCCCGTAGCGCACCAGCGTGTCCTCGAGCACCCGGCTCTGGGCGTTGGCGCGGTAGAAGACGGCCACGTCGTCGCGCGAGCCGCCGCCCTCCACGTAACGCTCGATCTCGCCCGCGACGAAGCGCGCCTCGGCGTGCTCGTCCTCTAGCTCGCGGACGTGGATCGGCTCCCCCTGACCGAGGTCGGTCCACAGATGCTTGGCCTTCTGCGACCGGTTGTTGGCTATCAGCGCGTTGGCCGCGTCGAGAATGGTCTGGGTCGAGCGGTAGTTCTGCTCGAGCTTGATCACCTTGGCATCGGGGTGGTGTTGCTCGAAGTCGAGGATGTTCCTGATGTCGGCGCCACGGAAGCTGTAGACAGCCTGGAAATCGTCCCCGACGACCGCCAGGTTGCGGTGCTCCTCGCTCAGCAGCCGCAGCCAGCGGTACTGGGCGTGGTTGGTGTCCTGGTACTCGTCGACCAGCACATGGCGAAAGGCGCGGCGGTAGCGGTCGAGCACCTCGGGAAACAGCTCATAGAGGTTGACGCAGCGAAACAGCAGGTCGTCGAAGTCCATCGCGTTCATGGCGTGGATCCGCTTCTCGTAGAGCTCGTAGACCTCCGCGGCGGTCTGCTCGAAGTAGGAGCTCACCTTGAGCCGATAGGCCTCGGCGTCGAGCAGGCCGTTCTTGGCGTCTGAGATCTGACGCTTGAGCCCGCGTGGCGGGAAGCGCTTGGGGTCCACGCCCAGCTCAGCGGCGCACTGCTTGACCAGCCGGACGGAGTCGGCCTCGTCGTAGATCGTGAAGCCGCGGGTGTAGCCCAGCCGCTCGGCGTCTGAGCGCATGATCCGGGCGCAGGCGGAGTGGAAGGTCATCACCCACATCGCCCGCGCGCGCGCGCCCACGAGCGCCTCGACGCGGTCACGCATCTCCGCCGCCGCCTTGTTGGTGAAGGTGATGGCGAGGATCTCGCTCGGCCGGGCCGCACCGGTGCCCACGAGATAGGCGATCCGGCGAGTGAGCGCGCGGGTCTTGCCCGACCCGGCGCCGGCGAGGATCAACAGCGGCCCCTCTCCGTGAGACACCGCCTCCCGCTGGGGGTCGTTGAGACCCTCTAGAAGAGCCTCCGGAGCGAGCGCGGTGGTCACCTATCCGAGGATAGAGCGGGGGTCGGAGCGCTCAGAGATCGCGCCGGGCGAATCCTGCGCGCGCCGCCAGTCCGATCAGGCCGACGTAGACCGCCGCCCAGACCCACAGCAGCGGACCGCCTTCGTCGGCGCCGCCGAAGGGCCCGAGCTGGACCGCGAAGTCGGTGAAGCCGCGGGCGTCGGCGGTCAGGGCGTCGAGCCCGGACTGATAGAGCGCCTCGAAGGGCAGCAGCCATGCCGTCACCTCGGCGATGTCCTCGAGCCGGTTCGAGGACAGCGCCTCACCGATCTGGCCCAGCAGCCCGGCGGCGAGGCCGGCGCCGAAGACCATGAACACCCCGATCCCGTTTGCCGTGGCCGAGAGGAAGATCGAGCCCAGCAGCGCGATCGCGGCGATCACCACCACCGCCGAGGCGAGCGCCAGCCCGGGTTCCAACACGCGATCCGGCCACCAGCCGCCGACGGCGCCGGTGATCAGCATCGCCACCACATAGACGGCGCCGACGTAGGCCGCGCACACCCCGGCAGCGGCCACGAACCGCCCGGCGAGCATCTGCGTGCGCCCCACCGGCCTCACCACCAGCGGCTGCAGCAGCCCCCGCTCGGCGTCTCCGCGCACGGCGCTGAGCGTCAGGAAGACAGCAAGCACGGCGCCGAGGAACAGCGTCGAGAACATCGCCAGGCCGAAGATCGTCGAACCGGTCACCACTTCGGCGTCCACCGGGTTGCCCTGCTCGCCCTCGCCGGAGAACGTGGTCACCTCGTCGAAGGCGAGAGAGGCGCCCCACCCGTAGAGGGCGAGGAACACCGCCGTGAGGATCAGGACGACGGTGAAGACCCGGCGGCGCAGGCTCTCCTGCAGCGCGTAGGCCGCCACCACGCGCACCCCGCTCACCCTCCGCTCACCGCCTCGAGGTAGGTGTCCTCCAGGGTCGACGACAGCACCCGCACGCCGTACACCTGCCCTCCCGCGTGCACCTGCTCGGCCACGATCCGCGGCACGTCGTCGCGCCCCGCCCCCTCGTAGACCTGCGTGCCGGAAGCGGTCTCGATCTCCACCCCGCGCGGGCGCGACAGCTCAGCCGGCGCGCCCTGTTCCACGATCCGGCCGTCCAGCATGATCGCCACCCGGTCGCACACGAGCTCGACCTCTGACAGCAGGTGCGAGTTCAGCAGCACCGCCACCCCGCGCGAGCGCAGCTCCTGCAGCAGGTCGCGGACGATCCGGCGTCCCACCGGGTCGAGCGCGCTGGTCGGCTCGTCGAGCAGCAACAGCCGCGGCGAGCCCACCAGCGCCTGGGCGATGCCCAGCCGCTGCTGCATGCCCTTCGACATCGCCTCGACCTTCACCGCGCGGGCGTCGGCCAGGCCGACGAGGGCCAGCAGCTCGGCGCGCTCGGCCTCGGCGCCGTCCGAGCCGGCCAGTCGCTGGTGAAGGGTGAGCAGCTCGTCGGCGCTGAGCCATCCGGGGAAGCGAAACAGCTCGGCCAGGTAGCCGATCCCGCGCCGCGCCTCGATCGAGCCCGCGGGCACGCCCAGCACCTCTATGCCGCCCGCGCTGGGGCGCACCAGGCCGCAGGCGATCTTGACCAGCGTCGACTTGCCGGCGCCGTTGGGTCCCAGGAGACCGAGCAGCTGACCCTCCTCCACGCGGAGATCGGCCCCGACGAGCGCCTCGGCGCTGCCGTAGCGCTTCTGCAAGCCGGTAGCGGCCAGAGCGGCGGGCACCGCCGGAGTGTAGGAGCCGGCCGGCCGTGGCAGGCTTGGCGGATGCCGCTGTGCGAGAACGTGCGCCGGTCCGGCGCCGCCATCGCCGCCGGCGCCGGCTCGGTGAGCATCGACCTCGACCGCCTGGGCGATGTGCTCCCGGGTCCCGAACCCATGCTCGACCCCGAGTGTCACTACCTGGAGGGCAGCCGTGACGCCGTGGCGGCGTACCTGCTCACCCTCGATGCCATCAACTTCGGCTCCGGATGGTTTCCGACGCTGCGCAAGCGGCCGGGCTGCTCGGGCTATGGCACGGTGGCCTGGGCGCTGGCGGACCGGTTTCGGTCGCAGGGGCCGTGGACGGCGGCCGGTCTGCGGTCGCTGGACGCCGCGACCATCGCCGGCGTGCTCGGCCAGGAGCAGGGTCACGAGCTGATGGCCCTCTACGCGCGTGCCCTCAACGATCTCGGCGCCTTTCTCGGAGAGCGAAGCGCGCTCGGCGTGGTCGAGGCGGCCGGCGGATCGGCGCAGCGACTCGCCGAGCAGCTGGTCGCCGGCATGCCTTTCTTCGACGACCCCGGCTTCTTCAAGCGAGCCCAGATCGTGCCTAACGACCTTGCGCTGGCGGGGGTGGTCGAGTTCTCAGATCTCGACCGGCTCACGATCTTCGCCGACAATCTCGTGCCCCACGTGCTCAGGCTCGACGGCGTCCTGCGCTACGACCCTGCTCTCGCCGCCCGGATCGACGCGGGGGAGCTGCTCGAGCCTGGCCGCGAGGAGCGCGAGATCCGTGCCTGTGCCCTTCACGCCTGCGAGCTGATCGCTCCAAGGCTGGGGGTGGCGCCGCGCGTGCTCGACACGTGGCTGTGGAACCGCGGCCAGGACGCTCGCTACAAAGCGGTTCCCCGCCACCGCACTCGCACCGTCTCCTACTGAAGGTCCCGCTCTCCGGGTCCCCCCTGGCGCGCCGGCCTCAGGGAAGGGAAGGCTCGTGCCGATACAGCAGTCGGACGCCCGCAGCCGGCGATCCGTCCATGGAGATGTCAGCTTGAAAATCAGTCGCCCGGTCGAGCCCGCTGAAGTAGCGGGGCCCGGAAGCCTCCGCGAGGAGACTGTAGGTCGGCGCCCCGAGACGGGCGCGAGCTTCGAAGTTCCGCTCATGGCGCGCGCGCTGGGCGGGCTGTTTGCAGCCGGTGGCACGCTGGCCTTGCTGAGCGTGGTGCTTCCCCACAACGCCCGGGCGAACGAGCTCGGGCTGCTCATCACGTTGGGAATCGCGTACCTCGTCGCCGCAGGCCTGCTTCGGTGGGCGAGGAGCGCGCCGAGATGGCTTCTGCCCGTGGCGCTGGCCTGGGGAACCAGCCTCATCACCAGCGTCGCCTACTTCTCCGCCGAGAGACCGAGCCCGCTGATCTTCTTCTACCTCTGGATCTTTCTCTACTCCTCCTACTTCTTCACGAAGGCGCAGATCGCCCTGCAGATCGCCTATGTCGCGATCGCCTATGCCACCGTGCTGGTCGTACGGCCCCCGCCCGGAGCGTTGGCGTGGTGGGCGGTCGGCATGGGCACCCTGCTTGTGACGGCCGTGCTCATCTGGACGATGCGCGAGCGAGCCGAGTTGCTGATCGCGCGGCTCTACAACGCCGCGCGGACCGATCCGCTGACCAAGCTGCTCAACCGGCGCGGCTTTCGCGAGCTGCTCGATCTCGAGCTAGAGCGCGCGCGACGCAGCGAATCGGCGATGACGGTGCTGGTGGGCGACCTCGATCACTTCAAGGCGGTCAACGACCGCTCGGGCCATCCTGGCGGTGACGCCGCGCTCAAGCGAATAGCGCACGTCCTCGAGTCGGCCAAGCGCCAGATCGACAGCGCCTCTCGGGTGGGAGGGGAGGAGTTTGCGCTGATCCTGCCCGCCACCGATCAGGACAAGGCGTACATCGCGGCGGAGAGGCTGCGGTGTGCGGTGCTCGAGGAGTTCGCCGACGACCCGGTTCCGATCACGATCAGCTTCGGGATCGCAACCTTCCGCGCCCACGGCGAGACGGCGGCCTCGCTGCTTCGCGCGGCAGACGATGCGCTCTACGAGGCGAAGGAAAGCGGGCGCAACCGCAGCGTCATCTTCAACCGCGACAACCAAGCGAGCGCGCAGCACGGCTCGCACAACCGCGACGTCGAAGGGGAGCGCTTCGTGGCGGTCATGCTCGATCTCGCCGCAACTGTCGACCTGCGTTTCAGTGGCAGCGCAAGGCACTCGGAAACCGTCGGTCGCTATGCGGAGATGATGGCTCGGGAGCTGGGGCTCTCCGAACACCGCATCGGCCGTGTGAGGCTCGGCGGTCTGCTGCACGACATCGGCAAGGTGGGAGTCCCGGACTCGATCCTCAACAAGCCCGAATCGCTCAGCCAAGAGGACTTCGCCACAATCAAGACACACCCGCTGCTCGGCGCGCAGATGCTCGAGCATCCGTGCCTCGCCGACGTCCGGACGTGGGTTGCCAGCCACCACGAGCGGCCTGACGGCCGAGGCTACCCGCATGGTCTGTCAGAGCCGCAGCTGGAGCTCGAAGCACGCATCCTCGCAGTGGCCGATGCCTACGAGGCCATGACCAGCGATCGCGCCTACCGCAGGTCGATCGGCCACGAAGCCGCTCGCGCCGAGGTCAGGCGCGGGGCCGGCAGCCAATTCGACGCGGAGGTAGTGGAGGCGCTCCTGGCGGTCCTCGGCCACCAATCCGATCCGAACAGCGTGGTTGAGCACGCCGCCTGACCCAGCCGCCCACCTCTTCGCTGAGGCAGCGTCAGCCGCCGGCGGTATCCCCGCCCCGGCTGCGGCGCAGCGGATGGACCTCGCCCGACTCGGGCCGCTTGCCGGTGAGGTCGGCCACGATGCCCTCAAGCTCGTTCACGCGCGCGGCGAGGCTGCGCAGGGCGTCGGCCACTGGGTCGGGCAGGTGGGCCCAGTCGGCGTCGGGTCCGCCGGGGCGCTTGCCGTCCACGCGCACGGGGTGTCCGGGGTTGCCCACCACCGTGGAGTTCGCGGGCACGTCGTGCACCACCACCGAGTTGGCGCCGATCTTGGCCCGGTCGCCCACGGCGACGGGCCCGAGGAGCTTGGCGCCCGAGCCGATCACCACGTCGTCGCCCACCGACGGGTGGCGCTTGCCTCGCGCGAAGCCGGTGCCGCCGAGGGTCACGCCCTGATAGAGGGTCACGTCGCGGCCTATCTCGGCGGTCTCGCCGATCACCACCCCCTCCCCGTGGTCGATGAACAGCGCTCGGCCGATGTCAGCCGCGGGATGGATCTCCACCCCCGTGCCCACTCGGGTGACGTTGGCCAGGAGGCGAGGCGCGAGTGGCACCCCCGCCTCGTGCAGGGCGTGGGCGACGCGGTGTGACAGCAGCGCCTGCACGCCGCCGTATGTCAGCAGGATCTCCAGCCGGCCCACGCCGCGTGCAGCCGGATCGCGGTCCCGCGCGGCGGTCAGATCCTCGCGCAGCTCGCGCGTCACGCGGGTGAAGGTGCCGAGGCCGAGCATCAGAGTCCGGATTCTGCCAAGCGGTCAAACGCGCGCGCAGGCGGGGCAGTCCTCCCGGCGGCTCGTGTGCACCACCAGTTGCGCCATGTCGCGCCCGTCGATCTGCAGCATCCGGTCGAGCAGGGGCTCCCCCACCCCGGTGAGCAGCTTGAGCGCCTCGAGGGCCTGGATCGAGCCCACGATGCCCGCCATCGCCCCGAGCACGCCGGCCTCACGGCACGATCGTCGGCTGCCGGTGGGCGGCGCGCTCGGGAACACGCAGCGATAGCAGGCGGACTTGCCCGGTCTCACGGACAGCACGAGCCCGTCGAAGGCCACGACGGCGGCCTCCACCAGCGGCACCTCCTGTGCACAGCAGGCGTCGTTCACCAGGTAGCGGGTGTCGAAGCTGTCGGTGCAGTCGAGCACCACGTCGGCGCCCATCACCACCGCCTCGGCGTTCTGGCCGGTCAGCTCGACCGGGTGGGCCTCGACCACCACCTCCGGGTTCAGCAGGCCGATCTTGGCCGCCGCCACCTCCGCCTTGGGCCGCCCCACGTCCGGCGTGAAGTGCAGCGGCTGGCGGTGGAGGTTGGACAGCTCGACCCGGTCGGGATCAACGATCCCGAGCTGCCCCACCCCGGCGGCCGCCAGGTAGGTGGCGGCCGGGCTGCCCAGAGCCCCCGCGCCGATCACCAGCGCGCGTACTCCCCGCAGGCGCTCCTGCGCCTCCCCGCTCCATTCCGCCATCAACAGCTGGCGCGAGTAGCGCTCGAGCTCCGGCGCCGTGAGGATCACGGGGCGAAGAAGGGGGTGCTCACGTAGCGCTCGCCCGAGTCGGGCATGACCACCGCGATCCGCTTGCCCTGCATGTCCGCGCGTGAGCCCACCAGGATCGCCGCCCACAGCGCAGCGCCGCAGGAGATGCCCGCCAGCACACCCTCGCGGCGGGCGCAGGCGCGGGCCATCTCGATGGCGTCCTCGTCGTCCACCGCGATCACCTCGTCGACGATCTCGCGGTTGAGCACGGGCGGCACGAAGCCTGCCCCGATCCCCTGGATCTTGTGAGGGCCCGCAAGCCCCCCCGAGAGCACCGGCGAGCTCTTGGGCTCCACCGCCACCACGTGGATCTCAGGGTTGCGCTCCTTGAGACGCTCGCCGGCGCCGGTGATCGTGCCCCCCGTGCCGACACCGGCCACGAGGGCGTGCACCCGGCCGTCCATGTCCCGCCAGATCTCTTCGGCGGTGGTGCGGCGATGCACCTCGGGGTTGGCCGGGTTGGCGAACTGGTCGCAGACGAAGGCATCGTCGCGGCTGGCGGCGATGCGCCCGGCGGCGTCGACCGCTTCGTCCATCCCTCCCATCGACTCCGTGACCTCCACCTGTGCGCCGTAGAGGCGCAGCAGCCCCTCCCGCTCACGACTCATGCCCTGCGGCATGGCAAGCACGAGCTCGTAGCCCCGCGCAGCGCATACGAACGCGAGCGCGATGCCGGTGTTTCCCGACGTGGCCTCCACGATCGTCGTTCTGCCGGGCTCGATGCGGCCGTCCGCCTCGGCGGCCTCGATCATCGCCACGCCGATCCGGTCCTTGACGCTGCCCGCCGGATTGTGGGCCTCCAGCTTGCCCACCAGCTCGGCGCCGCAGTCGGGCGCCAGGCGCCCGAGGCGAACCATCGGCGTGCCGCCCACCAGATCGGAGAGGTTGCCGGGCAGCGCGCGGCCGATCGAGGTGACGCTCATCGAGCAAACGGTACCGGTGGGGGCGACCGGCTCGATCTGCAGCGCGGCTCAGCGCAGGTCAGGACGCCCCGGCTTTCGTGATCGCTCTCGGACGGCTCGCCGTCGAGGATGAACATCTCAATCCCTACTGTCGGTTCAAAAATGATCTGGCTCTGATAGCCGAGCACCTTGCGACCGGTGATTCGCTCCACGGCCTCAGTGGTCTGCTCTGCCATGACCTCCTCGAAGCGCAGTCGGTAGCCGCGCACCAGTTGCCGTTCCCCGGCATCCAGCAAAGTCTTCTCGTTCTGGGTCAAGCCTCCGTCGAGGACACAGAAGATGTAGTTGTCGTTGACGTAGGTCTTCGCACGGGTGGGGCCGCGCCCGTAGAACTGCTTCTTCAGGCCGACGATGGCGTTCGAGACCTCAGCGGTGATGCTAGACCCCGACTTGGTCTCGACCCCATGCGTCCAGTCAGGCCCCGTTAGCTCCGCGCTGCCGGCCTCGGTCGGGTGTTCACGAGAGTCCGAAATCTGCCCCCCGGCAATCCTATGCCTTGTTGCGCTGCAAGATGTTTGTCACATCCGAATCGGGGGGAGCATGCGAGCGGATAGGAGGCGGCATCTGGCCCGCGGTTCTCTGTCCGATGTCTCGAACCCCGTTAGGCCGCACGGCACTGGAACACAGGCCTGGCGGGACCGGGGTTGGCTCATCTACCCAGTCCCCCGACGGATAGGAGTTTTCACCATGGCAGCAAGAGACGAGACGACCGGAGGCGGTCGCGGAGTTCAGCGCGCCACCCACAGCCACACCGAAACGAAGGCGTCCTTCAAGACGAGCGAGTTTGCCGCGTACATCGTCGTCTTCATCGGCATCCTCGTCGCCGCGAACGTGATCGAGGAAGAGGGTGGAAACGACTTCTTCCAAGCCGACAAGGCTTGGCTCTACATCACGATCCTCACGTTCGGCTACATGGTGAGCCGTGGACTTGCCAAGGCCGGCACGCGCGAGCCCTACTCCGAACAGGATCACTAGGAGACTCTGTGCGCTTCACCAAGCGGCCGGGCAGGCGTACTCAGGTGCGCTTCATGCCCGGCTGCCTGGTGGGGTCGATCCTGCTTTCGGTCGGCCTCACCGTGCTGATCAACGTGCTGATCCGGCTCTTCTGATCACTGTCGCTCTCGGGGACGAGCACGGGGCCCGGCGCTCAGATGTAGTACATCGGCGCTCCGGCCTCCCTGGCCTCGCGCTCCGCGACGTCGGCGATGGTGGTTCGCGCCAGCACCGCCTTCACGGCCTCCACCGCCTCCGCCCACACCGATCCGGGGACCGAGGCGTCGGCACCCAGCTCGCCTTCCAGCAGCTCCACCACCTCGAGCACCGTCACATCGGCTGGCGCCCGGGCGAAGAGATAGCCGCCCTTCACGCCCCGCTGGCTGTGCAGGACTCCGGCCCTGCGCAGGGTGGCGAACAGCCCCTCGAGGAACTGCACCGGAATGTCGCGTGCCCGAGCGATCTCGCCGATCGGCACCGGCTGGCCGGAGCCGCGCCGCGCCAGCTCTGACAGTGCGCGAACCGCGTACGGGGACTTCGAGGTGATCGCCAGCACCGCGGCGAGTGTAGTGCCGCAGAGCATTTAGTTTACGGGCATGCACCGGCTCCTCCGCGCGGCCGGGCTGTGGCTGCCGCCGCTGCTGATGATGGCGCTGATCTTTGCCCTGTCGGCCATGCCCAGCGACGACGTCGATCACGGCCTTGCCTACCTGCTCGCCCGCAAGCTCGCTCACCTCCTGGCGTACGCGCTCCTGCTCGGGCTGTGGTGGCGAGCGCTCCGGACGCGCCTGCCGCCCGGCAAGGCCGTAGGCGTGGCGTTCGCCATCTCGGTGGCATACGCCGTTTCGGATGAGTTGCACCAGCTCACCGTTGAGGGCCGCGCCGGCACGGCCCGCGACGTTGTGATCGACACCGCCGGGGCAGCCACCGCTGCAGCGCTCGTCATCCGGCGAAACGGCGGTCGGGCATGACCGGCCCATGACCGCCGACGGCGCTCCAACCCTGCGGCGGGTTCCGATCGAGTCCACCCGGCCGGTCCTGATCTTCGCGTGGACCCGGATCGGGCTGACGCTGATGTCGGTCGCCCTGGTGATGGCTCTCGGCTTTCCCCACTCCGGGCGCCTGGCCGCGGTGCTGGCCGGAGTGGCCCTGCCCTGGAGCCTCGCAAACGTGCTGCTGGCACGACGCGCACCAGCGCTGGCCGTCACCCCGTTGGCCGCTATCGGCGACATGCTGATGCTGATCGCGATCGAGCTGGCGGCCCCCGAGACCTACGCGGCGGTGCGCTTCATGGCGATCGCCTTCCTCGCCGTGCACGCCCACTTCCAGGGCGGGCGCCTTGGTCTGGCGGTGGGTGGATTCGCCTGCGCTGGGCTCGTCGGGCTCAGCGTGGTCACCGGCGGCGGACCGGTGCATGGCCGGCTGCTCGTGTTCTACGAGGTGATCTTCACGGCGGCGGCACTCTCCACCGCCGCGCTGGTCGGCGCGTTTCGAACAGCGGAGAGCGCCTCGCGCCTACGCGCCCGCGAGCTCACCCGGCGAACCATGCGCCGAGAGGGCGAGATCCGACGCCAGATCTCCGAAGCCCTGCACGACGGGCCGGTTCAGGAGATGGTCGGCCTCGACATGGCACTCGCGGCCGCCCGCCGCGAGGCCGAGCGAGAAGGGGCCCCGAGAACGGGGGAGCTGCTCGCCGAGGCCCGCGCGATCACAGAGCGAAACGTGCGCAGCCTGCGCGACGAGATGATCGACCTCGGTCCCTACGCCTTCAAGGAGATGACCTACGGGGCCGCCCTCGAGCGCTGCCTGCCGGTTTGGCAGCGCCGTTACGGCTTGAGTACCAGCCTGCAGATCGACCGTCATGAGCTGCCCTCACAGACCGAGGGTGACCTGTTTCGCATCACCCAGGAGGCGGTGATGAACGCAGTCAAGCACGGCTGCGCCGGCCACGTGAGCATCTCGCTCCGCTGTGACGAGCACATCGAGCTCTCGATCGTCGACGACGGCACCGGCTTCGGTGAAGTCGACCCCCTCGCAATCACCGAACCCGGGCATATCGGCCTGGCCAGCATGCGCGAGCGTGCGGAGCTGCTGCACGGCAGCCTGACGATCGAGAGCACCCCGGAGGGCAGCGCCGTGATCGTGCGCGCTCCCCTGCCCGCAGCCGGCGACTGAGCGCCGCTGTCAGAGCCAGCCGCGGTCGGTGGCGATGAGAACGGCCTGCGCCCGATCGCTGGCGCCCAGCTTGGCGTAGGTGTTGTGCAGATGCGTGCGGACCGTGCTGGTGGACAGCTCGAGGTCGTGAGCGATCTGCTTGTAGACCTTGCCGAGGGCGAGCTTCTTGAGCACGTCCAGCTCGCGGGGGCTGAGCGGGCAGGGATCCACATGGCGCTTGCCGTTGCCGGCGTAGGGAAGGTTGTACATCAGCTCCCGTAGACCGGCGGGGGTCATCTCCAGTGCGCGGGCCGCTGCGAGCAGGGCGTTGCGGTCCACCGACTCACTGTGGCCGTAGTGGGCCAGCATGTCGGCCAGGCGCACCATGGCGGCCTGCCCTTCGGCGTCGTCGGAGTGGTGGCGCTCGATCGCCGTGGCCAGCGTGTTGGGCAGCCCCCATCGGCGGGCGAGCACTCCTCCGACCAGGGCGTGGTCGACGCCGAGCTCCCGACGCTCACGATGGATGCGGGCCTCCGGCGTACGCGCCTCGCCGTGGATCTGGTCCGGGTAGGCGGGGTAGGCGTGCAGCAGCACCAGCTTGCCGATGTCGTGGAGCAGCGCGGCGGTGAGCAGCTCGTCGCGTTGGGAGTAGTCGAGCTCGCGCGCCAGCCGGTCGGCTGCTGCCTGGGTGGCGACGGCGTGTAGGCGGAAGCGCTCGGGAGCGCAGTCCCACCCGGGCGTGCTCTCGAAGAAGTCAAAGACCTTCGCCCGGCTGGCGAGGTGCTCGACCCCCTCGGGGGTGATCAGCGCCACGGCCTCGGGAATCCCACCGATCTTGCCCTTCTGCTTGGAGGCCAGACCGTTGGCCATTCGCAACACGGTGGTGACCAGCGCCACGTCGGACTCGATCGCGGAGACCACCTTCGAGTTGGAGCTACGTTCTTGACGTACGAGGCTCAGTACACGGTCGCGCGACTCGGCCAAGGCGGGGAAGGCCTCGAGTGCTTCGAAGGCGGCAGTCAGCCGGCGGCCGTGCCCCTCGTTGGGTCGATCTCCGCGGCTCGCGGCATGGGCTGGCGTCGGCGTCATGACTGCTGGTTGCATTCTTGGGGCGTCCCTGCCGTTCGTGGGCCCGGTCGTCCTCTTTATCGGCAGGCTGCGGCGAAGGTTGAGGACTCTACGCGGGTGAGGCGAGGCGCGCGAGGGCGCCGTCGACTCGCGCGAGGGTCTCTTCACGTCCCAGGGCGGCCACCGACTCGAAGATGCCGGGAGAGATGGTGCTGCCGGCGATCGCCACGCGAAGCGGCTGGAAGACCTCTTTGGGCTTCACCTCGAACCGCTCGACCACCTCGCGCAGGGCGGTCTCGATGCTCTCGAGGCGAAACGAGTCGAGATATGCAAGCGCGTCGCGGACTGCCTCCAGGCGCTCACGCGCGCCCTCCACCATCACCTTCTGCCACGCCTCTTCGTCGGTCGGCCGGCGCTCCACGAGGAAGCCGGCGAGCGGCCAGAAGTCGCTCAGCGTCTGCATCTTCTCCTGCGCGACCACGGCGGCGTGCTCGAGCCCGTCGCGTCCCAACCGGGCCTCGAGCCGATCCGCCAGCTCCTTCGGAGACAGCTCGCGCAGGTAGCGGCCGTTCATCCAGCGCAGCTTCTGCTCCTCGAAGACAGCCGGGGACTTCGACACACGCTCCAACGAGAAGCCATCGATCAGCTGCTCGGTGGTCATGAAGGTGGTGGAGGCGTCGAGACCCCAGCCGAGCAGAGCGATGTAGTTGCGCACCGCTTCAGGCAGGTAGCCCGCCTCGCGCAGCTGCTGCACCGACGCCGCGCCGTGGCGCTTGGAGAGCTTCTTGCCATCTGTGCCGTGCAACAGGGGCAGGTGGGCGTACACCGGCGGCGATGCTCCCAAGGCCCTCAGGATCATCGCCTGGCGGGGGGTGTTCGACAGGTGGTCGGCGCCGCGGATCACGTGGGTGATCCCCATGTCAAGGTCGTCGACGGCGACGGCCAGGTTATAGAGCGCGCTGCCGTCGGACCGGGCGATCACGAAGTCGTCGATGGAGGCGTGCGGGAAGCTCACCTCGCCCCGGATCACGTCCTCGACCACGGTTTCGCCCTCGTCGGGGACGCGCAGCCGCACGGCGCCCTCGTCCTCGTAGGCGTGGCCGTCAGCCAGCAGGCGGTCGATCTGCTCACGGTGGCGGGCTGCGCGCTCGGCCTGCGAGAGCGGACCCTCATCCCAGTCGAGCTCGAGCCAGCGCAGGGCGTCGAGGATCTGCTCCACGTTCTCGGGCGTGGACCGCTCACGGTCGGTGTCCTCGATGCGCAGCACGAAGGCGCCGCCCTCCTTGCGCGCCAGGAGCCAGTTGTAGAGTGCGGTGCGCGCGCCGCCGATGTGCAGCGCTCCCGTCGGGGACGGCGCGAACCTCACCCTCATGCCCTCGTTGTCCGGACCGGCCATCCTTCGATGCTAATCGGCGCTCACGTATCCACCGCGGGCGGCCTGGTGAACGCGCACTCTCGGGGAGTCGAGATCGGCGCCGATGCGATCCAGGTCTTCAACCAGTCACCCCGGATGTGGCGGCCCACCCGCTGGAGGGACGACGACATCGCCGCCTTCCTGGAGCTGATGGACGACGGCATGATCCGCTCGGTCGTGATCCATGCCGTCTACCTCATCAACTGCGCCTCGAAGGACCCCGCCATCCGAGAGAAGTCGCTGGCCTCCCTCGTGCACGCCCTGCGGATGGGCGACGCGATCGGCGCCGCGGGGGTGGTGCTGCACCCCGGCTCGACCGTGGGCGAGCCCCATGACGAAGCGCTGGCCCGGGTGGGAGACGCACTCCGCTTCGCCCTCGAGGAGTCCGAGAACTGCCCGCTGCTGCTCGAGGACACCGCGGGCGCCGGCAACACGCTCGGGCGGTCCTTCGAGGAGCTGGCCGAGCTCGTGGAGCTGGCGGGCGGCCACGAGCGCCTCGGCCTGTGCCTGGACTCCTGCCACCTGTTGGCGAGCGGGTTCGACGTGCGCACCGCGGACGGGCTCGCGGACGTGATGGCCAGCTGTGTCTCGCTGGTGGGCGGGGACCGGCTGCGCTGCCTGCACGTGAACGACTCTCAGACGCCGCTCGGCTCGAACCGCGACCGTCACGCCCCACTTGGCGACGGCGAGCTGGGCGCGCGCGGCTGCGGGGCCTTCCTCTCGGAGCCGCGCTTCGAGGGCCTGCCGGCGATCTTCGAGGGCCCGGGCGTGGAGGGAAGGGCGCCCGCGAAGGCGGACATCGACCGCGCGCGCAAGCTGCGCGCCAATGGCCTGCGGGCGCGCAGGCGGCGCGTATCGACCTGAACCAGTCGAACGGGCTACAGGCGGTCGCGCAAGTCAAACGCCGGATCGGGCTCGACCGGCGAGTCGAAGAAGCGCGGGTTGACGCAGTCGAAGGGCTCGCCGTAGCCGCCGTAGGCCTTCTCGACCGAGGTGCGGCACCGGGGGATCGGACGGCCGGTCATCTTCACCCCGCCGAAGCCGTGGCGGGTGCGCTGGGCCTGCTCGAAGGCCTCGACTTCGATCTCCGCGCGGAAGACCTTGTTCATGCAGCCCATGAACCGTTGGCCGGTCTGCTCGTCGTCGAAGAGGTAGAGGTACGCGCAGCGCGACTCGATGCACCCGGAGGGGTGGACGACCCGGTCGCAGAACGTGCAGCACTGCCGGCACTCGTGCTGCTCGGCCGCATTGACGGATGCGCTCTCCACGCGGCCCAGTGTAGCCCCCTGAGCCGCGGCGACCGGCGCCCTTCGAGGTCCTCGGTCGCTTGCGTGCTCGCGCACGCGTCGCTCCCTGCGTCCCCCGAATCGCTTGGTCGCCGCGGCTCAGGCCGCGGCTCTGCGAGCCGTGCCGGGGAGCTGCTCCAGTTCCGCGAAGCAGGATCTGTTGGCCGCCACGCGGTAGCTCTCGCCCAGGAGCAGTGAGCGCCGGCCCACGACAAGCAGCAGCTCGTGGTCGCCGGGGTTGTTGCGGCAGATGTCGCGCAGCTCGTCGAGGAAGCTGTCGGGCACGCCGGGGTCGACATCGATCGTGACCCGCTTGGCCACAGGCTCGACAGCGGCGAGGGCGTCGGCGGCCACCACCTCCTCCGGCGTCGGCTGAAAGGCCTCGAGGTCCTGAGCGATGAACTTGATCTCGCCGGCCTCTTTGTGCTCCACGCGGCCACGCACGATCACCAGCCGGTCGACCTCGAGGATGTCGGCGTTGGCGGTGCTGTCGGCTTTGAAGATCAGCATCTCGACACTCGCGGTGAGGTCGTCGAGGGTGGCGAACATCATCGTGTCGCCCTTGCGGGTGCGGATCTTCTTGCACTCGGTGATCATCCCGCCGATCGTGACCCACTCGTTGTCGCGCTTGTCCCTGAGGTCGGTCAGCGCGCAGTCGACCCGTGACCGCATCACGGCACGCACCTCCTTCAGCGGGTGGCTCGAGAGAAACAGGCCAAGCGTCTCCCTCTCCCACTCGTTGAGCTCGGCACGTTCGTCGGCGATCGCCGGCACCGGAAGGTCGGGCGCGCCGAAGGCTCCTCCGGGCGCCGCACCCCCGGGGGGCAGCTCCTCGAGGTCGAAGATGGAGGCCTGGCCGAGAGCGGCGTCCTGCTGTGTCTTCTGGCCCGACCCCTGAGCCTGCTCGAGCACCGCCAGCATCCCGGCCCGGGTGGCTCCCGTGGAGTCCAGCGCACCGCACTTGATCAGCGCCTCGGTTGCCTTCTTGTTCACGCAGCGGCAATCGACCCGGCGGCAGAAGTCCCAGATCGAGGAGAACGGACCACCTTCATCGCGCGCGGTGATGATCGCGTCGACCGCCGAGGAGCCCACGTTCTTGACCGCGTCGAGGCCGAAGCGCACGTTGTTGCCGGCCGTGACGAACGTGTGGCCGCACTCGTTGACGTCGGGCGGCAGCACCTCGATGCCCATCTCCTCGCAGCAGGCGACGAAGAAGGGCACCTTGTCCTTGGTCGACATCACCGAGGAGATCAGCGCCGCCATGTACTCGGCCGGGTGGTTGGCTTTGAGCCACGCCGTTCGGTAGCCGATCAGCCCGTAGCAGGCGGCGTGGGCAAGGTTGAACGAGTAGTCGGCCGCGGCCTCGTTGACCGACCAGAGCTGGTTGATGACCGCCTCGCTCGTCCCGCTCGCGCGTGCGCCCTCGAAGTAGGCCTCCTTCAGGGCGGCCATCGCCTCGCGGTTCTTCTTGCCGATCGCCTTGCGCAAGTCGTCTGCCTGCGCGCCCGTGAAGCCGGCGATCGACTTCGAGATCTGCATGAGCTGCTCCTGGTAGAGGATCACCCCGTAGGTCTTCTCGGTGATCGTGCGCAGCCGCTCATCGAGGTACTCGATCCCGTCGCGGTTGCGCTTGTTTCGCGCGTAGGTGTCGATGTAGGCCATCGCGCCCGGTCGGTAGAGCGCGTTCAGCGCGATGAAGTCCTGGAACTCGTTGGGGCGCACCTTGCGCAGCGTCTCGCGCATTCCCTCGGACTCGAACTGGAAGACGCCGATCGAATCCCCGCGGGCCATCATCTCGAACGTCTTCTCGTCGTCGAGTGGCAGCGCGGCCATGTCGAGCCGCTCACCGGACGACTCCTCGAGGATGTCCAGGCAGTCCTCGATCACATCGAGGTTGCGGAGGCCGAGGAAGTCCATCTTGAGCAGCCCGATCTCCTCGATCGGCTTCATGGAGTACTGGGTGACGGTGCGGTAGGCGCGCTCGCCGTCGACCGCGGCGCCCTTGTCCTCGGCCAGCTGCAGCGGGACGATGTCGGTGAGGGGGCGGTCGGCGATCACCACCGCGGCGGCGTGAATGGACGCGTTGCGCACGATGCCCTCCAGCCCGCGAGCGGTGTCGATCACCTGGCGTGACTCGGGCTCGGAGTCGTAGATGCGCTTGAGCTCGGCCTCCTCTTTGAGGTACTGCTCGAAGGTCTTGGAGCGGCCCATCACCGGCTCGGGGATGAGCTTGGCGATCCGGTCCCCGGTGCCGTAGTCGAAGCCGAGCACGCGCGCGGCGTCGCGTGTGGCCGCGCGCGGGAACATCCGGCCGAAGGTGACGATCTGCGCTACGGACTCCTGGCCGTACTTGTCGGCCACGTAGCGCATCACGCGGTCGCGGCCGCGCACCGAGAAGTCGATGTCGATGTCGGGCATCGACACCCGCTCGGGGTTGAGGAAGCGCTCGAACAGGAGCCCATAGGCGAGCGGGTCGACCTCGGTGATGTCGAGGCAGTAGGAGACGATCGAGCCGGCCGCCGAGCCGCGGCCGGGGCCCACGGCGATGCCGTTGTCCTTCGCGAACTTGACGAAGTCCCAGACGATCAGGAAGTAGGCGTCGAAGCCCATCCGGCCGATCACCTCGAGCTCCATGTCGAGGCGCTCCATCGCCTCCGCGGGCGCAGGCGCTCCGTAGCGGCGCTGCATGCCCTCTAGCGCGAGCCGGCGCAGGTGGGAGCCCTCGGTCTCGCCCTCTGGCGTCACGTAGGTGGGGATCAGCATCTTCCCCAGCTCGATGTCGACCTGGCAGCGCTCGGCGATCTCCAGGGACGTGGGCACGGCCTCGGGCCACTCGGCAAACGAGGCCGCCATCTCCTCCGAGCTCTTGAGGTAGAACTCGTTGGTCTCGAAGCTGAGCTTGGGCTCTGAGATGGTGCTCTTGGTCTGAACGCACAGGAGCGCGGAGTGGTTGTGGTAGTCGTCACGCCCCAGGTAGTGCACGTCGGCGGTGCCCACCACCGGCCGGCCGACCTCGCGGGCGATCCTCACGATGCCCTCGTTGGCCTTGTCTTGAGGGGCCAGCCCGTTCTTCTGGACCTCGAAGTAGAGGTTGTCGGCGCCGAAGACCTGCAACAGCTCGTCGACGTGGGCGCGCGCCTCGGCCGGATTGTCGGCCACCAGTCGCTGGCAGAAGCGCGAGGCAAGGCAGCCCGTGAGCGCTATCACCCCCGCCGAGTGGCGTGAGAGCAGGTCCATGTCGACGTTGGCCTTGCCCCGCTTGTAGCCCTCGAGGAAGCCGGCGCTGGTGAGCTTGACGAGGTTGCGAAAGCCCTCGTCGCTGCGGGCCAGCAGCGTGAGGTGGTTGCGCTCATAGCGCACGGCCTCCGTGCGGCGGTCGTCGACGTAGTAGGCCTCGAAGCCCATGATCGGCTTGATCCCGTGCTTCTGACATGCCTTGTAGTGCTCGACCGCGCCGTTCATGACCCCATGGTCGGTGAGGCCGAGGGCCGGCTGGCCGTAGGAGGCGGCGCGCTCGGCGAGCGAGTCGATCTTGCAGGCGCCGTCGAGCAGCGAGTACTCGGAATGGACGTGGAGGTGGGCGGCGCTCACGGGCGTCGAATATAGGGACGCGACCCGACGCTAAAGCGGCGACCACCGCACTTTGGGGCGGACTCAGGAACTAGATGATTGATTCCTTTTTGCCGCACCCACGGATGACCCGCCATATCGGCGCTGGACCAACCATCTACGGGTAGATCGTGCGCAGGCGCGACGCCTCGGCGACCCGCTCGATCGCCACCGACTGCGCCGCCGTGCGCCAGTCCACCCCGTGGCGGGCACGGGCGGCGACCACCCTCGCCAGCGCCTCCTGGAGCTGCAGCCGCAGGCGGGTGACGACCTCCTCGCCGTTCCAAGAGTACTTCTGCTGGTCCTGGACCCATTCGAAGTAGCTCACCGTGACCCCGCCGGCGTTGGCGAGGACGTCGGGCACCACGTCGATCCCCCTCCGGGCGAGCAGTACGTCGGCCTCGGGGGTGGTCGGCCCGTTGGCCGCCTCCACCACCAGCTCGCAGTCGATCGCTTCGGCGTTCTCCGCGGTGATCTGCCGCTCGACGGCGGCGGGGATGAGCACGTCGCAGGGGGCCTCGAGCACGGCGGTGCGGCTCACGTGCTCACCGCGGGGAAAGCCGCGCAGGAAATCGTGCTCGGCCACCCAGGTGAAGACCGCGTCCACGTCGAGTCCGTCCGGCTCCACGAGCCCACCGCTCACGTCGGAGACGCCCACGATGAGCGCCCCGCGGGCAGCCAGCTCACGCACCACCACAGCGCCGACGTTGCCGAGGCCCTGCACGGCTACCCGCAGCCCCTCGACCGGCCGGCTCAGGGAGCGCAGCACTTCCTCGAGGACGAACACCACACCGAGGCCGGTCGCGATGTCGCGGCCCTCGGTGCCGCCCAGCACGAGCGGCTTGCCGGTCACGATCTCGGGCACCGGGTGACCCACTTGCTGAGAGTAGGTGTCCATGAACCACGCCATCTCCCGCTCGCCGGTGGCCATGTCGGGAGCCGGGATATCGCTGTCGGGGCCGATGATGGGGAAGAGCTCGGAGGCGTACCGGCGGGTGAGCCGCTCCAGCTCGGCGACCGAGAGCCGGTTGGGGTCACAGCGCACGCCGCCCTTCGCACCGCCGAAGGGGAGCCCGAGAAGCGAGCACTTGAGCGTCATCCACATCGCAAGCGCGGCGCACTCCCCCATCGACACACCGGGCCCGTAGCGCACGCCTCCCTTCATCGGACCCATGGTGAGCGTGTGCTGCACCCGGTAGCCGGTGAAGATCTCGACCTCACCGGAGTCGCGTCGCACCGGGAAGTTCACGACCAGCGAGCGGCGCGGCTCCAGCAGCCGTGAGCGCACCTCGCGCTCGAGCCCGAGCAGGTCCGCGGCGCGAGTGAACTGATCCACGGCCACCCGATAGAGCTCAGAGCGCCACTCCGAACCCGGTCCCACCATGTAGGGCTCGGAGGCCACGACGCCCGCCCAGCCGCCGTCCCCCCTTCGCTCGGTCTTCATCCCGGCAGGGTACGGAATACCTCGCCTGCTGATCCAGCCGGACCTCGGACGGGTATAAAGGTGCACGTGATGCGCGACGGACCCATCCCGCTGCTCGCTCACGGCGTGATCGAATACGTGGCGGCCGCCGCGCTGATCGTGGCGCCGTTCCTCCTCGACTTCGACAGCGGTGCGGCCACCGCGCTGTCGATCGTGATCGGTGTGGTGATCCTGGCGATCGCCGCCGCCACCGACGGACCCACGAGCCTGGTGAACCAGATCCCGCGGCCCGCCCACGTGGCGCTGGATTACGTGCTGGTGGTGGTGCTGATCGCGCTGCCCTTCCTCGCCGGCTTCTCCGGAGAGACCGCTCCCACCGTGATGTTCATCGTGCTCGGGGTCGCCCACCTGCTGATCACGATCGGCACCCGCTTTCGCACCGATGCGGAGGCCGCGCCGCGCGCCAAGGTCGCCGAGCGGTCCCCCCGCGCCTGATCAGCCGGGCGCAATTTCCTATTCTTCGGAGTCTGCGCGGGCGGCCAGCACGCCGCCGACCAGGACCAGCGCGATCACGCCCGCGGCGCCGATCTTCGTGCGGTTCCGGCTCATCTTGCGCTTGGCCACGCGCGACCCAACCTGCCAGACGATCCATCCCAGGATGGTGTAGCTGCGTGAGTTCATGAGCCTTCCTTACCCCTGCGTTGGCGGATTCCATGCGCCATTCGCGACTGCAAGCTCCAGAGCTCGATGAAGCCGGGGCTCGCCTGCTGGGAGAAGAGGCCCCCGGACTGGCTGAAGCCCGCCAACTCCTCGTCATAGAGGGCGTTGGGCGACTTGCGCGCCACGGCTGTGGCTCGACCTTTGAAGAGGCGGATCACGATCTCGCCAGTCACCTGCTCGTTCACACTGTCCATGTAGGCGTCGAGGTTCTCGCGCAGCGGCTCGTACCAGAGCCCGGCGTATACGAGGAAGGCCCACTGCTCGTCGAGGCTGCGCTTGAAGCGGTTCTGGTGGATGGTGCCCACGAGCTTCTCCAGCTCCCGGTGTGCGGTGAGGATGATCTCCGCGGCGGGGACCTCGTACAGGTCGCGGACCTTCAGGCCGACGATGCGGTCCTCGATGTGGTCCACGATCCCCACACCGTGGCGACAGCCTGCCTCGGCGGCGCGTTCGATCAGCTCGACCAGGCCCAGCCGCTCGCCGTCGAGGGCCACCGGCACCCCGCGCTCGAACTCCACGCGCAGATCCTGGTGTGAGTCGGGCGCGTCGCGGGCGTCGGCCACCAGCTCGAACACGTCGTCGCGCGGGGGTTCGCCCAGATCCTCGATCGGGCCCCCTTCGGACGAGCGGCCCCAGATGTTGTCGTCGATGGAGTAGGGCGGGGCCTCCGTGCCCCCCTTGACGGGAATGCCGTGGCGGCGGGCGTATTCGATCTCCTCCTCGCGGCCCATCTGCCACCCACGCACGGGGGCGATGATCTTCATCGAAGGATCATGCGCGACCACGGTGGACTCGATCCTCACCTGGTCGTTGCCCTTCCCGGTGCAGCCGTGGGCGATGGTGTCGCAGCCCGCCTCGTGCGCCTTCTCGACGGCCAGCTTGGCGATCAGCGGGCGGCCGAGCGCGGTGAACAGCGGGTAGCCGCCGCCGTACATCCCGTTGGCCTTGATCGCCGGCTTCACGTACTCGTGCGCGAACTCCTCGCGCGCGTCGACCACATGGCACTCCAGCGCGCCGAGATCGAGCGCCTTGCCGCGGACCACGTCGAAGTCCTCGCCGGGCTGGCCGAGGTTCACGGTGAGGGCGACCACCTCGGCCTCGTACTCGTCCTGTATCCACTTGAGCATCACGCTCGTGTCGAGGCCGCCGGAGTAGAGCAGCAGCACCCGGCCCACCTCGTCGGGATCGGCCTCGTACGAGGCGGTGCGGGCGATCGTGTGGCGGCCGGCCTCTGGCATGGCGGCGCAACCTAGCAAGGGCCCGGTGGCGGTTGGGGTCGGCGTCGCCGACACCGGGCGCCAGCCGCGATCACTCCGGGATCAACGCGAATCCGCACGCCGCCGCCGCGTCCCTCAGATCGCGGTCGAAGCACGCAAGCGAATCGCAGTCCTCGTCGGCTTGCCGTGCAGCGATGGCGCTTGCGAGCTGCACCGCGTCGTAGGCGCGCAGTCCGTGGGCGGCGGCGCGAGCTGCGGCCTCTTCGAGGACCGGCATCCCGACCGCCAATACCGCAAAGCGCGGCAGCTCCTCCTCGGTACCGAAGAAGTCGGCCTCGAACTCCAGCACGAGGGTGCCCGCGTCGGCAGGCTCGAGCTGTCGCATACGTACCTTGCCCCAGAGTGCGGCCGGCACCTCAACGCGCGCAAGCGCGCACACGGCGATCGCATCCAGTCTCCCCACCGCATCGTGCCCGTCCTCGTCCGCGTAGAGCTTGACGAGAGCCGAGGAGTCAGCGAAGGCGCTCAGCGCCGGCCCTCGCCAACGAGCTCCGAAAGCGCCGTTCCCGATCCCGCGAGCTCACGCGCCCGGCGTACCGCCGTGGCGTTCGGCCTCCCCCGTCGGGGAAAGGACTCTTGGAGCAGGCCGGCCCGTGCGAGGCGTTCACGTAGCCGCTCCGCCTCGTCCCCCGCGAGGTCGGGGTCAACGGCGGCTCCGAGTACCGCGGTGGCGTAGGCGTTGACGCTCTGCCCTCGACTGGCGGCGCGCGCCCGCAGAGCGTCGGCGAGCTTCTCAGGGATGCGCAGGGTCACCTGGGTCATGATGGCATGCTAGCATTCATGACAGCATACGCTCCTGGCGGCGATGAGACCCGAGGGGTCGGCCGCATGCCGGCCCCGTCGTAGGCTCCCCTCAGTGCAAGCACCGCCCGATCCGCTCGACCGCGTCGTCCACCTGGGCGGCACTCACGGTGAGCGGCGGCAGCAGCCGGACCGTGTCGGGACCGGTGGCGTGGACCACCAGCCGCTGATCGAGCAGCAGCCGCCGTGCCAGCTCGGCCGCCTCGGAGGCGGCGAAGGCCAGCATCAACCCGCGGCCGCGCACCTCGAGTTCGAGACCGCGCAGACCCTCCGCCAGCCGGCGGCCGCGATCGGCCACGCCCTCGAGGAAGTCCTCCTCTTCGAACACGTCGAGCACCGCATTGGCGCCCGCGGCCACGACTGGCCCGCCGGCGAAGGTCGACCCGTGATCGCCCGGCTGCAGGACGTCGCCGAACTCGGGCGCGGCGATACAGGCGCCGATCGGCAGTCC
The DNA here is from genome assembly GCA_030447725.1 of Thermoleophilaceae bacterium. Taxonomy (GTDB): domain Bacteria; phylum Actinomycetota; class Thermoleophilia; order Solirubrobacterales; family Thermoleophilaceae; genus JAAYBF01. The sequence continues at coordinate 250,585 of JAUJOQ010000003.1, read as the reverse complement.
TCCGCCGAGGCCCTTGGCCACGGTCATCACGTCGGGCGCCACGCCGGACTCCTGCCACGCCCACATGTCACCGGTGCGGCCCATGCCGCACTGGATCTCGTCGAAGATCAACAGCGCGCCGTGCTCGTCACAGGCGGCGCGGGCCGCGGCAAGGGTCTCGGGCGACAGCGGGTGGATGCCACTCTCCCCCTGGATCGGTTCCAGGAGCACCGCCGCGGTGTCCGGCCGCACCGCTGCGGCCAGTGCGCCGGGGTCGTCGCGGCGAACCACGGTGAAGCCGGGGACCAGCGGGGCGAAGGGCGCCTGCTTGGCCTCCTGCGGGGTGGCCGACAGAGCCCCCAGGGTGCGCCCGTGAAAGCCGCCCTCCATCACCACGAATCCGCCACCCGCCCGGTGCCGGCGGGCCAGCTTGAGCGCGCACTCGACGGCCTCGGCGCCGGAGTTGCACAGGAAGACCTTGCCGCCGAGCGCCAGCTCCGACAGCCGTGCAGCGAGCCGGATCGAAGGTTCGGTGTAGTAGAGGTTGCCGGCGTGCATCAGGCGGGCGGCCTGACCGGTCACGGCCTCGACGAGCGCCGGATGGCAGTGTCCGATCTGCACCACGGAGATCCCCGCCAGGAAGTCGAGGTACTCGTTGCCCTCGGCGTCCCACAGGCGGCAGCCCTCGCCGCGGACGAACTCGACGGGGTTGCGGCGGTAGGTGTCCATCACCGAGCGGCTCTCCAACGACTGCAGCTCTGCGAGGGTCATGGCCACAGCTTGGTTCCGCTGCCCTCGACGGTGAATAGCTCGAGCAGGAGCGAGTGGCGAGCGCGGCCGTCGACGATGTAGGCGTTGCGGACCCCGCCGCCGAGCGCCTGCACGCAGGCCTCCAGCTTGGGCCGCATGCCGCCGCCGACCTTGGGGAGGGCCCGCCGCACCTCCTCCGCTGTGCCCTGGCGGATCAGCGAGCTTGGATCGTCCGGTCGCGCCAGCCAGCCCTCGACATCGGTGAGGAAGATCACCTTGTAGGCCCGCAGCGCGGCGGCGACCGCGGCCGCGGCGGTGTCGGCGTTCACGTTGTAGGAGTTGCCCTCGCGGTCCGCGCCCACGGAAGCCACGACGGGGATGTAGTCCTGTGCGATGTGGTTGAGCACGTCTACGTCGACGCGCTCGATCTCGCCTACGAAGCCGAGGTCGCGGGCACCGGCGCCGAGCTGCTTCTTGACGGTGAAGAGCATTCCATCGTCACCGCAGAGCCCCACCGCGGGCTGGCCGTGGCGCCCCAGGCGCAGCACGATGTCCTTGTTCTGCTTGCCCACGAGCACCATCTTCGCCACCTCGACGGTGGCCTCGTCGGACACCCTCAGGCCCTCCACGAACTCGACCTTCATCCCAAGGCGCTCCATGTAGTGGGTGATGTCGGGGCCCCCGCCGTGAACCACGACCGGGTTCATGCCCACGTACTTGAGCAGCACCACGTCGCGGGCGAATTCCTCGCGCAGGGCGTCGTCGGTCATGGCGGCGCCCCCGTACTTGATCACCACGGTCTTGCCGTGGAAGTCACGGATGTAGGGCAGCGCCTCGAGAAGGGTGGCGACGTCTCTCATGACGTGTACTTCGAGTTGAAGGACACGTAGGCCTCAGACAGGTCGCTGAAGAAGATCTCCGCCTCGCCGCCCTCACCGGGAAGGGTGAGCGCGAAGTCCACCTCGGAGCGGCGCACCACCGCCTCGAGGTCGCTCTGCTCCGCATCGTCGAGGTCGACGGCGTCGCCGGCCGACACCACTTGCCGGCCCTCGATCTCCAGGTCGGCCACGAAGTGGCTGCCGGGGGGCATCGCGGCCCCTGCCGCCTGCAGGATGCGGCCGAAGTTGGGGTCGCCCCCGTGCAGCGCTGTTTTTACCAGCGGCGAGTTGGCCACCGAACGGGCCACAGGCTCGACGATCTCCATGCCGCCGCGCACCACGATCCTGCCCACGCGCTCGCAGCCCTCGCCGTCGGCCACCATGTCCAACGCCAGCTGGCGCAGCAGCGCGTCCATCGCCTCCCCGAGGCGCAGCTCGTCCTCGGACTGCGGCTGCACCGTAACGCCGGAGCGACCGCTCGCCAGCGCGAAGACGGTGTCGCTCGTGGACAGCTGGCCGTCCACCGAGATGCGGTCGAAGGAGCGCTTGACGCACACGCCGGTGAGCAGGTCGAGGGTGTCTGGGTCCACCAGGGCGTCGGTCTCTACGAAGCAGAACATCGTCGCGAACCGGGGCGAGATCATGGCGACGCCCTTGGCCTGGGCGGCCAAGCGCACGAGGCCCGCCGGCAGCTTGACGTCGAGGCAGGCCCGCTTGGGGGCGGCGTCGGTCGTGAGGATCGCCTCCGAAAGCTCCTCTGCGCGCTCGCCCAGCTCGCCCATGGCCGCGTCGATTCCCGAAAGCACGGCATCGCGAGGCAGCTCCTGCCCGATGATGCCGGTCGAGGCCACGCCCACCTGCGCCGGCTCCAGCCCCAGTCGCTCGGCCGTCCGCGCCTGCATGGCGGTAGCGGTCTCGAGGCCCCGCCGGCCGTCGCCGACGTTGGAGCAGCCCGAGTTGGCCACCACGGCACGCAAGCCCCGGAGATCGGCCTGGCGGGAGACCATCACCGGCGCTCCCACGCGGGCGTTGGTGGTGAACCGAGCCGCGGAAGTGGTATCCGGCTCCTCGGACACCAGCAGCCCCAGGTCGAGTCCCTCGGGCTTGATGCCGGCGGCCACGCCAGCCGCCCGGAAACCCTGCGGCAGCGAGGCCGGCTCTGCCTCGGACACGTGCTTGGGGCGCTCTGTCCAGCGCGATCGAAAGAAGCCCTCGCTCATTCCAGGCCCTCGGTCTCGGGCAGCCCGAGCATCAGGTTGAGGTCCTGCACCGCCTGGCCTGCCGCGCCCTTCCAGAGGTTGTCGAGGGCGGCGAACGCGAGCACGCGCTCGCCGGCCGTGGTCACGTAGACCCGGCAGCGGTTGGTGTCGCGCACGTCGGCGGTGTGCGGGGGCGAGTCGATCACGTCGACGAACGGCTCGTCCGCGTAGGCTCGCTCGAACAGCGCCCGCGCCTCTTCGCTCGAGAGCTGCGGCTCCGTGGTCACGTAGCAGCTCGCCAGCAATCCCTGGTCCATCGGAACCAGGTGCGGGACGAATGTGATCCGCACCCCGTCCCCCAGCTCCTGCTCCAGCTCGGCGCTGTGGCGATGGCCCTCGGTCTTGTAGGGATTCGCGTTCTCGGTCACCGACACGAAGTGGGTGGTAGGGGTGGCCTCGCGCCCGGCGCCCGAGACTCCCGTCTTGATGTCCACCACCACGTCGCGGATCACGTCGCGCAGAGGAAGCAGGGCGAGCAGCGCCGCCGTGGAGTTGCAGCCAGGTCCGGCAACGAGGTCGGCGCCGCGGATCCGGTCGCGGTGAGCCTCGGCCAGACCGTACACCGCCTCTCCGATCAGCTCGGGCGCCTCGTGGGGCTGATACCAGCGCTCGTAGCGCTCCTGGTCGAGGCGGAAGTCCGCGGACAGGTCGACGACCTTCAGGCCGCGCTCGCGCAGGGCGGACACGGCCGGAGCCGCCGCCTTGTGCGGGTAGGCCACGAGCGCCGCCCGGGCCTTCTCGGCGATCCTGTCAGGATCGAGCTGCTCCATCGCCAGGGGCACGCCGTAGCGGGGGTACAGCTCGTCGTGACGGGTCCCGGCATCGGTGCGGGCGGTCACGGCTGTGAGGTCCAGCGAGGGGTGGCGGTGCACCAGCATCGCGCCGAGGGCGCCCCCGAACCCGGCCGAGCCGATCACCGCCACGGGCACGCGCTCAGCCACGCAGCCGCCCCCCAATGCTCCCCAGCGCCGACTCGATCGCGTCGCGCCGAGCCGCCACCTCGTCGTCGGTGAGGGTGCGGTCGGCGGCGCGGAACTCGAGCCGGATCGCAAGCGACCGGTTGCCCTCCCCCACCTGCTCGCCCGCATAGACGTCGAAGACCCGGGCCGAGATGAGCAACTCTCCGCCCGCCTCGCGCACGAGAGCGAGAATGGTGGCGGCACTCACCTCTTCGGGCGTCACCACGGCGATGTCCTGCAGCACGGCGGGCAAGCTCGTGAGGTCGCGGTAGGCCGCCGGCCCCGGCGCCGCCTCGGACAGGGCGTCGAAGTCCAGCTCGAAGGCAGCGGCCTCCTCCAAATCCCACGCGCCGGCCACCAGCGGGTGCAGCTCGCCGATCCACCCGATCTCGCCACCGTCAGGCGCCAGCACCGCCGCCGAGCGGCCAGGGTGCAGGAACGGCCGCGAGCCCGGCTCGGCCACCAGCTCCACGCCGGCGGTGGCGCCGAGCGCATCCACCAGACCCTTGGCCGCGTAGAAGTCGGCCGGCCGGCCCTGACTGCGCCACCCGCCGGGCGCCACCGGGGTGAGCAGCGCCGCCAGGTGGTGACGCTCGGCGGCGGGCGCGAGGCCGCCCGGACTGCCCTCGGGAGCGTCAAGCGGTCCGTCGGGCGCGTACACGTGCGCCGACTCGAACAGTCCGACACCCCCCGCTCCACGCGCGCGGTTGTGTGCCGCCGCGTCGAGCAGCCCGGGTAGCAGCAGCGAGCGCATCACGCTCCCGTCCTCGCTCAAGGGGTTGGCGAGCACGAGCGAGGGTGCATCGCCGATCCTCAGCCGCTCGAGGGCCTGCGGCGAGGTGAAGCTCCACCCCACCACCTCGTGCATCCCTCGGTCGCGCAGCGTGTCCTCTGACCGCCGTCGCAGGCGCTGGCGCGGGGTGAGCCGCCCGACCGCGCGCTCGCGCGCGGGCAGCGTGATGGGCAGCTTCTCGAGGCCGTGGATGCGCGCGACCTCCTCGATCAGGTCAGCCTCCCGCTGCACGTCGGCGTCGCGCCAGGTGGGCACGGTCACCTCGAGCAGCGCGTCACCGGCGGACTGCACCTCGAAGCCCAGGGCCTCGAGGATCCGGCGCACGACCTTTTCCGGGACGCGCGCACCTAGCAGCTGCTCGATGCGGTCAAGGCGCAGCGCCACGACCCGCGGCTTCGCCGGTGACGGGTAGACGTCGATCGTTCCGGGCGCCATCCGCGCTCCGCAGAGGTCCACCATCAGCTTGGCCGCCAGGCGCTGAGCGGCCAGGGCCAGTTCGGGGTGCAGCTGCTTCTCGAAGCGCGCGGAGGCCTCCGTGCGCAGTCCGAGCGCCTTCGAGGTGCGCAGGATGTTCGGTCCGACCCAGGTGGCGGCCTCCATCAGGACCCGCGACGTCGCGCCCGAGACCTCCGAGACCTGCCCGCCCATCACGCCGGCGATGCCGGAGGGCCCGTCGGCGTCGCAGACCAGCGCCACGTCGGCGCCCAACGTGCGCTCGACGCCGTCGAGGGTGACCATCTGCTCGCCTTCTTTGGCGCCGCGCACGACGATCCGGCCGCCGCGCACGTAGTCGAGGTCGAAGGCGTGCAGCGGCTGGCCCGTGCAGAGCATCACGTAGTTGGTGATGTCCACCACGTTCGAGATCGGCCGCTGTCCGGCAGCCGTCAGGCGCTGCTTGAGCCACTCGGGGGACGCGCGGACCCCCACACCCTCGAACACGCGGCCCGTGAAGCGCAGGCAGATGTCCGGGTCGGCTATCTCGACGCTCACCATGGAGTCGGCGGGGCTTCCCCCGGTCGCCCCGGCGTCGGTGGCGGCGGGATCCTGGGCCAGGTCGGCCCCCGTAGCGGCGTGCACCTCGCGCGCCACGCCATAGACCGACAGGCAGTCGGGCCGGTTGGGCGTGATCTCGAGCTCGAGCACCTCGTCGGCGATCGGCAGGGCGTCGGTGAGCGCAGCTCCGGCCTCCAGCTCATCGGCGAGAACCATGATTCCATCGTGGTCGCCGCCGATGCCCACCTCGTCCTCGGCCAGGATCATCCCGCTCGAGCGGACTCCCCGCAACTTGGCCTCTCCCAGCTCGGTGCCGTCGGGCATCACCGCGCCGGGCAGCGCCACCGCCACGGTCTGCCCGGCGGCCACGTTGGGTGCGCCGCAGACGATCGTGCGCGGCTCGCCGGACCCATCGTCGACCCGGCACACGCTCAGGCGGTCGGCGTCGGGGTGCTTCTCGGCGCTCATCACCTTGCCGATCACGAAGTTGTCGGCCGAGCCCACACCCACGCGCTCGATCCGCTCGACCTCGGTGCCGGTCAGATCCAGGCGCTCACCCAGCTCCTCGGCCGACAACCCGGGATCGCAGAGGCAGCGCAGCCATGCCAGCGGCACCCTCATCGGCCGAACTGCTCCAGGAAGCGCACGTCGTTCTCGAAGAAGAGACGCAGATCTGGCACACCGTGCCGGAGCATCGCGATCCGCTCGATCCCCATGCCAAAGGCAAAGCCCTGCACGCGTTCGGGGTCGTAGCCGTTGTGAGCGACGAAGCCCAGCACATTGGGGTCGACCATGCCCGAGCCCAGAATCTCGATCCAGCCCGAGCCCTTGCAGAGGTTGCAGCGCGCGCCGCGGTCCAGCGTGCCGGTGCCGTTGCAGGCGAAGCACGACACGTCCACCTCCACGCTGGGCTCGGTGAACGGGAAGTAGTGCGGGCGCAGGCGGATGTCGCGCTCGGCGCCGAAGATCGCCCGCGCGAACTCCAGCAGCACTCCCTGGAGGTCGCCGAGCGTGATGTCGTCGTCCACGGCGAGGCCCTCGACTTGATGGAACATCGGCGTGTGCGTGGCGTCGGAGTCGCGCCGGTAGACCTTGCCGGGCACGATGATGTAGATCGGCGGCTCGGTCTCTTCCATCGCCCGCACCTGCATCGGGGAGGTGTGGGTGCGCAGCAGCACCTCGTCGGTGAAGTAGAAGGTGTCGGCCAGCATCCGGGCCGGGTGGTCCGGAGGGTGGTTGAGCGCGGTGAAGTTGTAGTAGTCGAACTCCACCTCCGGCCCTTCGGCCACCGAGAAGCCGAGGCCGAGGAACACGTCCTCGATCTCGCGGCGGGTCTCGGTGATCAGGTGCAGGTGCCCGGGAGCGGCCGGCGGATCGCCGGGCAGCGTCACATCGATGGCGTCGGTGCGCAGGCGCTCGTCCAGCTCGGACGCCGCGAGGGCGCTCGTGCGGCTGTCGAGCAGCCCCTCCAGCGCGCGCTTGACCTCGTTCGCGCCCTTGCCCACCGGGCCGCGCTGTTGCGGTGGCAACTCGCCGATCGAGCGCAGCATCTGCGTCAGCTCCGCCTTGCGGCCCAGGTAGCGCACGCGCAGCTCCTCGAGCTCGGCGGCGGAACCGGCGGCCTCGATCGCCGCCTCACCCTCGCCGCGGATCTCGGTCAGGCGGGCGGGGGCCTCAGGCATCGGCGGCCATCCTATTGGCGAGCTCGTAGAGCCCGACGGTGGCCGCCATGGCGGCGTTCAGCGACTCCGGGCCACCGGCGCGCAGCGGGATGGCCAGCGCCCGGTCGGCGGCTGCCGCCAGCTCCGGGGGCAGACCCTCGCGCTCGCCGCCCACGCAGAGCACCACCGGCGGCCCGACGGCCACCGGCCCCGCGCCCAGCTTGGTCTCGGCTGAGGCATCGAGTGCGATCTTCGTGCCGATCAGCTCGCCGAAGCCCAGCCGCGCCGGCGGGCGGGCGAAGACGGAACCCATGCTTGCGCGCACCGCCTTCGGCGAGAACGGGTCGGCGCAGCCGGGGCCGAGGATCACCGGCCCGTCGCACAGCGCGTGGGCGGAGCGGATCACCGCGCCCACGTTGCCCGGGTCTCCCACGCCGTGCAGATACACCGACAGCTCGCCGCGCGCCTCGGCCCACCGCTGTCGGTAGACGCCCACCACCCGGCTGCCGGACCCGAGCGAGCTCACCCTGTCGAGCAGCTCCGGCTCGACGTCCTCGCCGGCATGTAGCAGCACCTCGGTTGGCCACCCGGCCGCCTCGGCAGCCCCGACCAGATCCTCGCCCTCGGCTGCGAACAGGCCTGTATCGGCGCGCGCCTTCTTGCGCTGGAGCTTGCGAATGAGCTTGAGCTGGGCGTTGTCAGGTGACGTGATCATGGGTTTCCTTCGGCCCTAGAACGAAAAAGGGCGCCTCGATGGGCGCCCCGGGAGTTCGTGGTGGCCGAGCCTGGAGTCAGGCAGCGGCCGCCTCCCGGGCGGTCTCGGCAAACCGTCGGAAAGTCTCCGGATCGCGCACGGCGATGTCGGCCAGAACCTTGCGGTCGAGTGCGACGCCGGCCAGGGTCAGGCCGTGCATGAACGTGCTGTAGGTCATGCCCTCCTGGCGTGCGGCAGCGTTGATGCGCTGAATCCACAGGCGGCGGAAGTCGCGCTTCTTGTTGCGCCGGTCGCGGTAGGCGTAGGTGTCGGACTTGAGCAGCTGCTCCTTCGCGCGCTTGTAGCTCGAGTGCTTCTGGCCGCGGTAGCCCTTGGCCCGCTCGAGCGTGGAGCGGCGCTTCTTGCGCGCGTGGACGGATCGCTTGACGCGGCTCACTTGCCGAGCATCTCCCTGATCCGCTTCTGGTCCGACTTGGCCACCACGACGGGCCGGCCGAGCTTGCGCTTGCGCCTTGCGCTCTTCTTCTCGAGAATGTGACTGGTCATGCCGTGACGGCCGCGCAGCTTGCCGCTGCCGGTCTTCTTGAAGCGCTTCTTCGCGCCGGAATGGGTCTTCATCTTGGGCATGGCGAACGAAGTATTGAAGCAGACGGGAGAACAGGATCAATTCCGCGGCGCGGCCGTCAGCGGGTCAGCACCACCAAGCGTTCGGTCCGGCGCCGGCGGCCATTGCGGTCGATGGTGGTGGTACGGACTGCTGTGGGGAGTTCTCCCCGCCGAGTGAGGAATCGGTTGGCCCGGCGGGTGAGGCGCAGCGGAACGAGCTTTCGGCCCTGAGGGACCAGGCGAAACGCCCGGAAGGCCAGTCGACGGCGGTTGACCATCAGCTTGATCGAACCACGGCAGCCGGCGGGACAGCTCAGGCTGACTTTGACCCGTCTTCCCTCGGCTCGAAGTCTCAGTGGTGTCATCAACTTGACCGGACACCCGGTCCGACCGGCGCGATAGGAGCCGTCGCCGTGACGCACGGACACGATGTCGAAGCCCTGGTCGCAGCGCCTCACTCCGAAGACCGCGCGCCGTGCATCAGCGTCGAAGGCGAAGGTACTTTCGACTCTTCCGAACGACGCCACCGTGGTCGTCGTCCCGGTGACCGTCACCGCCCTCAGCGCCTTCAGGGCGAAGCGACCTGTCGGGTAGACCACCCGGTTCGCCCCCGCGCGGATGAGACCACCGCACGGGCGGCCCGGCAGAGGATGAAACGTCGGGTCGGCTGAGGAGTACCAGCCGAGTCGCAGATTGGAGCAGCCGTAGTCCGCTCGATCCGGGCTCGTGACGACAAAGATGGTGCCATCCGACTGCACGTCCATCAGGCTGATGGACCGCCCGGGCGGCGGGGCCGCGTCGTACACCACATCGCCCGTGTCGTGCTCGTACACGGTTACGGCAGCGGCGCGAGACGCTGACGCTGCCTCCGGGTAGTGCCTGACGGCGAGGTATCTGCCCGCGAGACGGAACGGTCCCACCCGATCGGTGGCGGGCCTCACGGAGATCGTCCGCTGGACGCCGGTCTTCAGATCCCGGACGGTCACGCGTGGGAGGGTGTCCCTGCACGGGTTCGGTTGATAGGCGAGCACGTCACCGCCGAGCACGAAGTTCGGGAACTGGGTGAGGGCAGTCTCGGCGTCGTCGCTCTGGCGGGCCTGGCACCGATAGACCAGGGCAGGGCTGGAACGCAGCGAACCTGCGGCGAGCCGCAGCGTGATGGACTCACCAGTGAACTCGTCGTAGAAGTATCCCGAATGAAGGAGTGCGAGCCGGGTTCTCGACACCGCGAACGACGTGCGCACGTTTCCCCCGCCCGGCCCGCCCGTGTCGCCGCCGGCAAGTCGCTCATGGAGTATGCGCAGACGTTTGCCGGGGGTGGCCAGCCGCAGTGTCTCGCGAGTTGGCGCGGTCTCGTCGTCGACATCGGGAAGGGCCGGGCAGGAATAAAGAGCGGGATCGCATCGTGTGTCCTGCCACGCCACTCCGGGGCCGGCCAACGAAGGTCCGTCGAACACGTCGTAGCGAGTGCTGGTAAGCACCTCGGCCGCCGAAGCAGCGCCCGCACTTCCGACGAGGAGCGCTGGGCCGGTCAAAGCCATGACGATCAAGCGGCGCGCATCCATGCAGGAGTGAACACGCCGGAGGCAGAACGGTGCGGTCCTCGGAGCCTGAGCCTCCATTCACGCTCCCGACCCAGCGTCAGCCGTCGTCGAGGGGCCCGCCTCAGACGGGCGGCCTGAGCCGACAGCCGCTACGAAGCTGGGGCGGTCTTCGACGCGGGAAGTTGCGCGGGGTCTGGCACCGGCGTTTCCGCGGGCTCGGCCCCCGCGGGAGAGGGAGCAGCGTCGCCGCTCCCCTCCTCCGCCCGCTTCTTCGGCATCGGCGACAACAGCATCGTCATGTTGCGGCCGTCCTGGATCGGCCGCTGGTCGATCGTCCCGATATCTGAGACGTCCTCGGCCAAGCGCATCAGCAGGGCCACGCCGCGCTCGGGGTGGGTCTGCTCACGGCCACGGAACATAATGGTGACCTTCACCCGGTCGTCGCCGTTGAGAAAGCGCACGACGTGGTTCTTCTTGGTCTCGTAGTCGTTGTCCGCGATCTTCGGACGCAGCTTGATCTCGCGCACGTTCACCGTCTTCTGGTGCTTGCGCGCCTGCTTGGCCTTCTGCTCCTGCTCGTACTTGAACTTGGAGTAGTCGAGCACACGGCAGACCGGCGGCCGAGCTTCGGCCGCCACCTCGACGAGGTCGAGGTCGCGGTCCTGGGCGTACTTGAGCGCCTCGTCGATCGGCACGACGCCGATCTGGTTGCCGTCGTCTCCCACCAGGCGTACCTCGCGTACGCGAATGCGCTCGTTGGTGCGCGTCTCGTCCCGCTCGGGCGGGCGCCGATCGAACCTACGCGGGACCGGCACTACGCGAGCATGTGGTGGGACGTCAAGGGCAGGAGGCGAGAGGACAGTCGGGAGAGGGCACGAGCGCGTTCAGCGGCGGCGGCGCTGGGTGTGGGTGCCCCTCATCTGCGGCGAGTATAGCGCCGCGCGGAGATGCTGAGAAGCACTTCGGTCAGACCCGCTCCGCCACCTCGGCCGAGGCCCGTGCGGCGAACTGTCCCACGGCCACCGCGCCCAGGTCACCCTCGCGGTGGCGTCGCACCGACACCTCGCCGGCCTCGGCCTCGCGGTCGCCGACCACGAGCATGTACGGGACCTTGCGCACCTCGGTCTCGCGGATCTTCTTGCCTATCGACTCGGTGCGCTCGTCCACATCCACCCGCAGACCGGCCTGGCCGAGTTCCCCGGCCACGCGGCGGGCATAGTCGGCGTGACGGTCAGCGATCGGCAGGACCACGGCCTGCACGGGGGCGAGCCAGAGCGGGAACTCGCCCGCGTAGTGCTCGATGAGGATGCCGATGAAGCGCTCGAAGGAGCCCATCAGCGCCCGGTGGATCATCACCGGGCGGTGATCGGCGTTGTCGGCACCCGTGTAGGTGAGATCGAAACGCTCGGGCATCGAGTAGTCGAGCTGCACCGTGCCGAGCTGCCATGAACGGCCGATCGAGTCGGTCATGTGGAGGTCGATCTTCGGTCCGTAGAAGGCTCCGTCGCCCTCGTTGAGCTCGAAGTCGAGTCCCTTCTCGCTCAGCGCTGTCCGCAGGGCACCCTCGGCGCGGTCCCACATATCGTCGGTGCCGACGCGCTTCTCAGGGCGTGTGGACAGTTCCAGTCGCGGCTCGAAGCCGAAGATGTCGTAGATGTAGAAGCCGAAGTCCAGGCAGCGCTGGACCTCTTCGGTTACCTGGTCGTCCGTACAGAAGATGTGCGCGTCGTCGATGGTGATGTGACGCACGCGCATGAGGCCGTGCAGCGTGCCGCTGGGCTCGTGACGGTGCACCGCACCCGCCTCCGAGTAGCGGATCGGGAGGTCGCGGTAGGAGCGCCGCTGGGAGCCGTAGATCTGCGTGTGCCCGGGGCAGTTCATCGGCTTGAGGCCCATCGGCCGCTCCTCGATGTCGGTGAAGTACATGTTGTCGCGATAGACGTCCCAGTGGCCGGATCGCTTCCAGAGGTCTACGTCGTAGAGGGTCGGTGTGCGCACCTCTTCATAGCCCCAGGCGGCGTTCTCAGATCGCCACAGGCCGGTCAGCTCATTCCACATCTGCGTCCCCCCCGGCTCCCACAACGGCATGCCCGGAGACAGCTCCGAGAACAGGAACAGGCCCAGCTCGCGCCCCAGCTTGCGGTGGTCGCGCAGCCGCGCCTGCTCTAGACGCTCGAGGTGCTCGGCCAGGTCGTCCTTCGACAGGAAGGCCGTCCCGTAGACACGGGTGAGCATCTGCCGGGACGCGTCCGCGCGCCAGTAAGCGCCCGCTACGCCCGTGAGCTTGAACGCCTTGATCCGCTTGGTGGAGGGCGCGTGGGGACCGCGGCAGAGATCGGTGAAGGGCCCGTTGCGGTAGAGCGAGACCGTCTCGACGCCCTGGTCGCGCACCAGATCCTGGATCAGCTCCACCTTGTAGTCCTGGCCCTCGCGGGTGAAGCGCTCGAGCGCCTCGCCCACCGGCACGTCCTCGCGCTCGAAGGGCTCGTCCGCCTTCACGTGCTCACGCATCTTGGCCTCGATCGCCTCGAAGTCGCCGTCGGAGAGCGACACACCCTCGGGGAACTCGAAGTCGTAGTAGAAGCCGTCGTCGATGGGGGGGCCGATCGAGATCTTGACTCCCGGGTACATCTCCATCACGGCGGTGGCCAGCACGTGAGCCGCGTCGTGGCGTATGAGCCAGACAGCTTCGGGGCTTCGGGACGTGACGATGTCGAGGCGACCACCGTCTCGGGGCAGCGGGGCGCCCAGGTCCAGCAGCTCACCGTTCACCTTCGCGCCGAGGGCGGCGCGGGCCAGGCCCTCTCCGATCGAGCGGGCGGCGTCCGCGCCCGTGGCGCCGGGGGGCAGCTCGAGCCGGGTGCCGTCGGGGAGCTCGAAGGTCATGCGAACCCACGCTAGCCGAGGGCCCCGGCCAGGCGCTGCGCCGCCATGCATGTTCCCTCCCGACTGTGCGGCTCGTCACAGTCAGGAGACGAATCCACCCTAGCCTCTCGCTCTGGGTCGATCCCCGCCGGGCGCCGCCCGCGACCGACCCTGCTGACCGCGCATCCCGCGCGGCGCCGGCTCCGCCGGCAATCGCCCCGACACGCAGAGGTGAAATCGCGTGCGCAAGCTCTTCCTTCCCTTCCTTCCCGCCTATCTCGTCTTCCTGCCGGCCGTGGCTCTCGCCGCGACGGGGACCCCCGGCGCGACGGGCTCGAAGGGCGACGTCAGCCTGGTCTCCTCGCCCACGTTCGTGGATCCGTTCCGACCCGTCGAGGCTCGCAGTCAGGCACGCGCGGCCGTCAGACAGGCCAGGCGCAAGTCACGCCCCGAGCCCGCGCCCGCGGTGACGGTCTCCCCCGCGCTCGCAGCGATAGCCGCGTGCGAGTCGGGGGGCGACCCGGCCGCGGTCAGCTCGACCGGCGCCTACCGCGGCAAGTACCAGTTCTCGACCGCGACGTGGCAGGCCGTGGGCGGGACCGGTGATCCGGCCGCCGCGCCCGAGGCCGAGCAGGACCTGCGCGCGACGATCCTGTACGAGCAGTCCGGCCCGGGCCAGTGGCCCGCCTGCGGATAGGGATCAGCCGCCCTCGCGGACGACCTGGCTGCCGGGCACGATGTCGTCGCTGCCTGACTCGTCCCAGCGGACCCAGGCCTTGTGGCCGCCATCGTAGTCCTCGCCCCAGAGCACCAGCGTGGCCGGCTCTCCCCAGACGGTGCAGCGCTCCGAGGCCTCGCGGTCGAGGCCGCGCCAGACCCGGATAAAGGAGTTGCTCTCCCACTCCTCCCCCACCGTGGTGGGGTCGGTGTGGCCGGGGTGCAGCCGGGTGGCGGGGTCCAGGCCCATCAGCACGTCCATCACCGAGCGCTTGAGGTCATCGAAGCCGGTCGAGCCGGGGGCGCGGACACCGCCCACCGAGCGCCTGAACAGCGTGTCACCGGTGAACACCTCGGTGCCGTTGACCACGAAGCTGAGCATCCCGGCCGTGTGACCTGGGGTGTGAAGGGCGCCGACCTTCAGCCCGCCGACCTCCAGCACGCCGTCGCCCGGCTCGATCGTGCGGTCCACGTCGAGCAGGCGCTCGGCCTCCAGTGGGTGAGCGAGGATCTCTGCGTCGAAGCGCTCCTTGTACACGTGGTTCTCGGCCACGTGATCCGCGTGATGGTGGGTGAGGAGAAGGTGGGAGATCGCCAGCCCGTGCTCGGAGACCTTCTCGAGCAGCGGTCCGGAGGGGCCGCCTGAGTCGATCACCACTCCGTGGCCACCGGGCTCGTCGCCCACCAGGTAGGAGTTGGAGAGCCAGCCGTCGTGCATCGAGCGCTCGAGGATCACGGTGCCCGAGCCTAGTATCTGCGGCGTGTCGGCCGATCTGCGCTCCGCATTCCCGGTGCTGGCGCGCGTGGCGTACCTCAACACCGGCTCTGTTGGACCGATGCCCACCGCCGCGGCGGACGCCGCTCGGGAGGAGCTCGACGACGCAGTGGAGAACGGCCGCGCCGGCAAGGCCCACTTCGATCGCCTGATCGACATGGGCGACCGTCTACGCGCCCGCGTGGCGAGCCTGATGGGCGCCGCGCCCGGCGAGGTCGCGCTGACCGGGGCCACCACCGACGGGGTGAACGCCGTGATCGCGGGCCTGGACCTGCGCCCCGGCGACGAGGTGCTCACCAGCGACGAGGAGCATCCAGGCCTGCTGGCTCCCCTCGCCTCGGCCCGCGAACGCCGGGGAGTCCGGGTCCGCGTGGCGCCGTTCGCCGACCTGGCCGCGGCGGTGACCGCCCACACGCGCCTCGTGGCCTGCTCGCACGTGGGCTGGCAGACCGGGCGGGTGATGGACACCGAGGCGCTGTCGGCCGCCGGCGCTCCGGTGCTCCTGGACGGCGCGCAGGGCCTCGGCGCGGTACCGGTCGACGTCGGCGCGCTCGGATGTGACTTCTACGCGGCCTCGGGACAGAAATGGCTGTGCGGTCCGATCGGCAGCGGCTACCTGTACGTGCATTCGGACCGTACAGCCGACCTTGCGCCCGCAGCGCCGGGCTACCAGACGCTGTCGGATCCCGTGCGGGCGCTGGATCTCCCCCTGAAGGACGGCGCGGCGCGGTTCGACGGCGGCTTTCCCCCGTCGCACCACCTGGCCTGGGCCCTGGCGGCGCTGCAGGTGCTCGGCGACGACGGCACGGTGCAGGCGGAGGGCATCGAAGGGGCTCGCCGTCTGGCCGGGCTGCTCACCGATCGCGGCCTCACGGTCGCGCCGCGGGGCGACTCGACGCTCGTGTCCTGGGAGACCTCCGACCCCGAGGAGGAGTCCGCCCGCCTGCTGAGAGCCGGCTACCTGGTGCGCAACCTTCCGGGCACGCCATACGTGCGCGCTTCGGTGGGCGCGTGGACGACCGAGCAGGAGTTGGCGGGACTGGCCGAGGAAGCCGCTACTTCGAGGTCATGACCACGATGCCGAACACCACCGCTGCCCCCACGGCCACGAACGCAAGCGCCATAAGCAGCCCATAGGCCCCCGCCACCGCCACGTTGCCCTCACGGCGGTGCACGAAGACGCGGCTGGCGCCGAGGATGCCGAGGGAGAAGGCGGCGGTCACGCCGATGCCTCCCAGCAGCGACGACCAGATCACCTCGAGCACCGCGCTCCAGTCCACGACGGGATCGGCGAGTGGGGTCACCCGCCGACCGCCGTGATTGGAGAGCCCCGCTGGACCCGGCGTACGAACACTGCGGCGGCGGCGAGCAGGATGAGCAGCGATACCACCAGCGGACCCGCGGCGCCGGTGCCGAAAAACCGGGTGATGCCGTAGGTGCCCGCGCCTATGAGCGCTGCGGCGGGCAGGGTGAGCACCCAGGCCACGACGATGTTGCCGGCTACGCCCCACCGCACGGCCGAGAGCCGCTTGGCTGCCCCGGCGCCCATCACCGCTCCGGAGATCGTGTGGGTGGTCGACAGGGGGAAGCCGCCGTGGGTGGAGGCCAGGATCACCGCGGCACCACTGCCCTGAGCGGCAAAGCCCTGCGCGGCGTCCATCTTGATGATCCGGCTGCCCATCGTCTTGATGATCCGCCAGCCGCCCATGTAGGTGCCGAGCGCGATTGCGGTGGCGGCGGAGACCACGACCCAGAACGGCGTTTCCGCGTCACCGCTCAGGTTGCCGTTGGCGATGAGCGCGAGGGTGATCACTCCCATCGTCTTCTGGGCGTCGTTGGTGCCGTGCGCGAGGGCGAGCAGCCCGCCTGACACGATCTGTCCGGCCTTGAAGCCGCGTGTGACCGAGCCCGGCCTAAGCCGACCGACGATCCGGTAGATCAGGAGGATGGCCAGACCCGCCACCACGAACGCGAGCGTGGGTGCGACCAGCGCCGGGACGGCGACCTTCCCGATCAGACCCTCGCCCAGCACGCCCTCGGGACCCTGAGCCACGAAGG
The DNA here is from genome assembly GCA_030447725.1 of Thermoleophilaceae bacterium. Classification (GTDB taxonomy): domain Bacteria; phylum Actinomycetota; class Thermoleophilia; order Solirubrobacterales; family Thermoleophilaceae; genus JAAYBF01. Next base: position 234,033 of record JAUJOQ010000003.1, on the reverse strand, counting down.
TGGCGCCCACCACCCCTCCGATCAACGCGTGCGAGGAGCTGGAGGGCAGGCCGAAATACCACGTGATCAAGTTCCAGCTGATCGCCCCAATGAGCCCTCCGAACACGATCAGCGGAGTGACCAGGTCGGCGTCGACGATCCCCTTGGCGATCGTGGCCGCCACCTCCAGCGAGAGGAACGCACCCACGAAGTTGAGGATCGCCGCGTAGGTGACCGCGATCCGCGGCCCCATCGCCCGGGTGGAGATCGACGTGGCCACCACGTTGGCCGTGTCGTGAAAGCCGTTGGTGAAGTCAAAGGCGAGCGCCGTGACCACCACGATGATCAGGATGAGGTCGTTGTCCACGGAGAGCGCCCCCTACCGGGACCTGGGAGGAGCGCAGGCGGAACGTTGCGGGAGGAGCGCAGCCGGAACGCCGTTCCGGCGAGCACCGCACCGGGGCTTCTCCGGCGAGCACCGCACCTTTTCCATCAGGAGTTCTTGATCACGATGCCTTCGAGGATGTTGGCAACCCGCTCGGTGGAG
>JAUJOQ010000003.1:0-233407 GCA_030447725.1 Thermoleophilaceae bacterium | reverse complement strand
TCAGGAGTTCTTGATCACGATGCCTTCGAGGATGTTGGCAACCCGCTCGGTGGAGTCGATCGCGGCCTCGAGGCGCTCATAGATGTCCTTCCAGCGAATCACGACCATCGGGTCGATGCCGTTGTCGAACAGCGCGGCGATGGCCTCCCGTGTGACTCGGTCACCGTCGTTCTCTAGCCGGTTGATCTCGATGGTGTGGTGGCTGAGGTCCTTGAAGCCGCGCAGGCGGGGCATCGCGTCCGCGATCTGGCGCGTGCACTCGAGCAGTATGTGCGCCAGGCGCTGGGACTGCTCCATCGGCGCCTCGATCTTGTAGAGGCCGAGGTAGTCCGCCACCTCTTCCGTGTAGTCCACGATGTCGTCGAGCGCCGACGCCAGCTCGTAGATGTCCTCACGGTCGATGGGGGTGACGAAGGTCTCGTTGAGGCGCCGGATGATGTCGTGCGTGATCCGGTCGCCGTCCTGCTCGCAGATGAGGATGTCGCGGGCCAGGTCGCCGCCGTGCTCCGGGAAGTTGCGCAGCATCTGGTCGAGCAGGTCCGCCGCGCGCAGGATGTTGCCGCCAGCTTCCTCGAAGAGGTCGAAGAACTCGCGGTCGCGAGGGGCTATGAGGCCGGAGAGACGCACGCGCGGGCCGCGACGCTACCAACTTGTAAAGACGTGTAAAGGCCGCCTCTATGAGGCGTCGGCACTCGCGCGCTCGATGCGCCGGGCCGGCGCCTCCCCCGCGTCGCCCAGGCGCTCACGCACGGCGGCGGCGCTCGCATGGTGGTCGTAGGCGACCCGGTGGTGCACCAGCGACCCGTCGCTTTCCTCGACGGCGTAGGCGGCGCGGGGGTCGCCGTCGAAGGGCATGCCGACGCTGCCGGGATTCACCAGCTCGACGCCGCCGGCGGTCTGCCGGCGGAACGCGAGATGGGTGTGGCCGAACACCAGCCGCCCGACTCCCGCGGGCAACCCGGCCAGCAGCTCGGGCTCGTCGTCGGCGGGCTCGGGCCGGAAGCTGCGCACGTCGGAGGACGGCGAGCCGTGGCAGAACAGGGTGTCGCCGTCGCTCGACGACTCGGGTAGCGCGGCCAGCTCCGCCACGAGGGTCTCGCCCAGCAGCTCGCGGTTGCGCTCGATGGCGCCGCGTACCGCCTCCGGAGCCTCGTCGGGCGATGCGGTCCACCGCTCGCCGTTGCCGCGGATCCAGCCGGCATCCAGTCCCCGCAGCCGGGCCACGGTCTCGGCAGGCCAGGCGCCGAAGAGGGCGTAGTCGCCTCCCAGCAGCCACCGGTCAACCCCCGTGCCCTCGGCGTCTGCCAGCACCGCCTCAAGCGCCGGCAGGTTGCCGTGCACGTCGTAGAGCAGCCCCAGCACCGTCGATCAGGTTACGCGGCGCTTTGACACTAGGCGTCCAGCCGGCAACGGGGACGCTATTCTCGGCGCTCCCGGGCCGTTAGCTCAGCTGGGAGAGCGCCGCCTCGACAAGGCGGAGGTCGCTGGTTCGAGCCCAGCACGGCCCATCCGACGCGACGCGAGGTCGGCGCTCAAGGACTGGGCGCACCTGCCGATGGAAAGGGCAGGAAGGCCGACGGGCCGGTGTTGCGAGAGCGACCCGGTGGCACGTCTTCACGGTGAGGGGCCCCGGTCGGGCCCCTTTTCCGTTTAGGGGTTCCCCCTATCGTTCGCCGGGCCGCGACTTCGGTTACGTCGCGGTGTCTTACCCCGACCGCCCCCATGAGACGCCTGCTACCCACACTCGCATGCCTGTGCGCGCTCGCCCTGCTGGCGCTGGCGCCGGGGGAGAGCTCCTCGGCTCCGGCCGGCTCGGCACGGGCCAAGGCCAAGCGCCCCAACGTGGTGGTGATCATGACCGACGACCAGACGCTGCAGGATCTCGACGTGATGACGCGGACCAGGCGGCTGATCGGGGGCCGCGGGGTGAGCTTCGACAACTCGTTCGTCTCCTATCCCACATGCTGTCCCTCCCGAGCCACTTACCTCAGCGGCCAGTACGCCCACAACCACGGCGTGATGGGCCTCTTCCCGCCCACCGGCGGCTACGGCCGCTTCGACAAGGCCAACTCGCTGTCGGTGTGGATGAAGAGGGCCGGCTACTACACGAGCCACATCGGCAAGTTCCTCAACGGCTACGGCAGCGATACTGCGGCCGACGTGCCGCCGGGCTGGGACGAGTGGCGGGGCTCGGTCGACCCCTCCACCTACCGGATGTGGGGGTACACGCTGAACGAGAACGGCGTCTTCAACACCTACGGCTCCGAGGACATCGAGGACCCCGCGCTCTACCAGACCGACGTCTACCGCGACAAGGCCGTCGACTTCATCCGGCGGCGCGCCAACAAGCGCAGCCCCTTCTTCCTCTCTCTTGCCTTCCTGGCCCCCCACCACGAGATTCGCAGCGATCGCCGGCGCCTGCCCGCGCGGCCCGCGCCACGCCACCTCGGGGCGCTGGCCGGCGCGCCTCTCCCCCGCCCGCCCTCCTTCGACGAAGCCGACCTGTCCGACAAGCCGGGCTACGTGCAGCGCCGCTCGCCGCCGCTGACCCAGGAGAACATCGATCAGATCACCGCCAACTACCGCACCCGTCAGGAGTCGCTGCTGGCGGTGGACGAGGCGGTGGCCGGGATCGTGGGGCAGCTGCGCCGCTCGGGCGTCTACGAGAACACCTACATCGTCTTCACATCCGACAACGGCTTCCTGCAGGGCGAGCACCGCGTGCGCAGCGGCAAGATGCTGCCCTACGACCCGTCGATCCGGGTGCCGCTGCTGATCTCGGGGCCGGGCATCCCGCGCGGGAAGACCTCCCAGGAGCTGGTTGGCAACATCGACCTCGCCCCCACCCTGCTCGACATCGCCGAGGGGCGCTCCGGCAAGACCATGGACGGGCGCTCGCTGCTGCCCTACGCCCACGACCCCGAGCTGCGCACCGAGCGTGTGCTGCTGCTGGAGACCGGCGGCCAGAGGCCCGGCCGGCTGGAGCCCGACCAGGGCCCCGTTGCGCCGCTGCGCAATATCCTCACCTACTCGGCCGTGCGCACGGAGGACTATCTGTATGTGGCCTATCGCGACGGCAGCCGCGAGCTGTACGACATGCAGCGCGACCCTCATCAGCTCAACTCGCGACACCTGGCCACGCGCTACCGCGACACCCGAGCGGGGCTGCGCCGCGAGCTTCGCCGTCTGGTCGCCTGCCGCGGGCGCAGCTGCCGCGCCGAAGCCAGGCCGATACCGGGCCGCGGTCCCAAGGTGACGGGCACCCTGGGCGAAGGCGGTCAGGATCCGGCGCCGGTGCCGCCCACGCCTGCTCGCCGGCGCTGAGGGAGGAAGCGCCTTCGCTCAGGCGTCGGCCTCGTCTCGGCGGGCTGCCACCTTCTCCTCCAGCTGTGACATCACGTCCGGGTCCCGCAGCGTCGTCACGTCGCCCAGCTCGCGCCCCTCGGCGATGTCGCGAAGCAGCCGGCGCATGATCTTGCCCGAGCGGGTCTTGGGCAGGTCGTCGGCCCAGACGACGCGCTTGGGCCGCGCGAGCTTGCCGATCCGCTTGGCCACGTGCTCGCGCAGCTGGGCCACCATCTCGTCGTCGCCCCCGCGCTCGCCCTCGAGTGTGACAAACGCGCAGATCGCCTGCCCGGAGTCCTCGTCGGTCTGGCCGATCACCGCCGCCTCGGCCACCTTGGGGTGCGAGACGATCGCCGACTCCACCTCCGCCGTCGACAGGCGGTGCCCGGACACGTTGATCACGTCATCCACACGGCCGATCACCCAGAAGTAGCCGTCGTCGTCGCGGCGGGCGGCATCGCCCACGAAGTAGGTCGTGGGGCCGAACTTCGAGAAGTAGGTCTCCTTGAACCGGTCGGGGTCCTTGTACAGGTTGCGCAGCATCCCCGGCCACGGCTTGCGCAGCACCAGCAGTCCCTGTGCGGTGCCCGCGTCGTCGCCCTCCTCATCGACGACCTCGGCCTCGATGCCGGGGAAGGGCGTGGTGGCCGAGCCCGGCTTTGTGGCCGTGATCCCGGGCAGCGGGGCGATCATGATGTGCCCGGTCTCGGTCTGCCACCACGTGTCGACGACCGGACAGCGCCTCCCGCCGATCACGAGGTGGTACCAGACCCAGGCCTTCGGATTGATGGGCTCGCCCACCGTGCCGAGCAGCCTGAGCGTGGACAGGTCGTGCCTGGCCGGATAGTCGGCGCCCCACTTCATACAGGACCGGATCGCGGTCGGGGCGGTGTAGAAGATCGTGACTCCGTAGCGGTCGCACAGCTTCCACCAGATGTCCTTGTCGGGATAGTCGGGAGCGCCCTCGTACATGACCGAGGTGGCGCCGCAGGCCAGCGGGCCGTAGACGATGTAGGAGTGGCCGGTGACCCAGCCGACGTCGGCCGAGCACCAGAACACGTCGGTCTCGGGCTTGAGGTCGAACACGTATCTGGTGGTGGCCGCCACGCCGGTCAGGTAGCCGCCGGTGGTGTGCAGGATGCCCTTGGGCTTGGCGGTCGAGCCGGAGGTGTAGAGCACATACAGGGGATGCTCCGCGTCCAGGGGCTCCGCGGCGCACTCGGCGTCCGCGGCCTCGAGCGCCTCGTGGTACCAGAGGTCGCGCCCCTCGGTCATCGCCACGTCCTCGCCGGCGTTCTTGACCACCACGACGGTCTCTATCGAGGGCAGCTCCCCGAGGAAGTCGTCAACCGCGGGCTTGACCGGCGCGGTCTTGCCCTTGCGCCGCGCGGCATCGGCGGTGATCAGCGCCTTGGCCTCGGAGAACTCCATCCGCTCCTTCACCGAGCTGGGCGAGAAGCCTCCGAACACCACGTTGTGCGGGGCGCCGATGCGCGCGCACGCCAGCATGGCCACGACGACCTCGGGGATCATCGGCAGATAGATCCCCACCACGTCGCCCGGTCCGATGCCGCGGTCCTTGAGAGCATTGGCCAGCCGCTGGACGTCGCGGTGCAGGCCGGCGTAGGTCACATCGCGCTCCTCGCCCTCCTCACCGCGCCAGTGAAAGGCCACCCGGTCGCCGATGCCCGCCTCGACGTGACGATCGAGGCAGTTGTAGGAGGCGTTCAGCTTGCCGCCCCTGAACCACTTGTAGAACGGCGCCTGGGAGTCGTCCAGAACCTCGTCCCAGTCCTCGAACCAGTGCAGGTCCTCGGCATGACCGGCCCACCATTTCACCGGGTCCTCTGCAGCCTGCTCGTAGACCTTCGGGTCGTTGAGCAGGGCGTTCTCGGCAAACTTCGCCGGCGGGTCGAACCGCTCCTGATCGAGCAACTGCTCGATCTGCTTCTCGAGCTCTTCCCCAGACGGTGCGGTGCCGGCCTTCAAGTCGCCTCCTCCTCGTTTCCGGTGGTTCTACCCCATCAGGGGCGCTCGGCGTCCGTCCGCCGTGCCCGGCGCGGCGCAGCCGCCCTCGAGCCACAAAGCCCACGGTGATCGCCAGCCTGTTCTAGGCTGCTTTTCACCCCCGCCCCCCGAGTGGGCGCCTCGAGCCATTCACGAACTGGAGACCTCATGTTCAACCCACGTAGTTCAAGGGCGCTGTGCGCCCTCGCTTGCACCGTGGCGCTCGCGGCCTTCGCGGGTTGTGGCGGCGATGACGACGAGACGAGCGCCGGCAGCGACACCACCGAGCAGACCACAACCGATGAATCCACGGGCGGAGGCGACGGAGGCGAGTACACACAAGCGTTTCGGGCGGCGGGCGAGGACTTCCGGGACGCCGCCCAGGCGGCCGCGACGAAGGTCGCGGGTGCTAACGACATGGCGGAGAGGTCGAAGGCCCTGGAGGGCCTGAAGGGCGTAGTGATCGACGCGGCCGACGAGTTCGAGACGCTTGACCCGCCCGCCGAGGCGCAGGCGGACCACGACAAGCTCGTGTCGCAGTTCCGCGGCGTGGCCGACCAGGTCGACGCAGTCAAGAACGCTCTCGAGTCCGGCGATCAGGCGGCGGCCCAGTCAGCCGCACAGAAGCTTCAGGGGTCCCAGACGGAGATCACCGAGACGCTGACCAGCATCGAGTCGAAGGTCCAGGAGTAGCCGCCCGCGCAGCCGGCTCGGGGGCGAATCACGGTCGATCCGTGCCTTTGGCACTCAAACGGGATACCAAAGTGAGGGACGGGCGCCGGGCGGATCTGCGCGGCGCTGAGTGAGCTCGGGCTCGGGCAGGAGCGGATGCTCAACGAGTCCGAACCAGGCGAGCGTCTCGAGAATCGGAAGCCCGAGCCGCCTGGCGACCCATCCGACGATGGCGATGGTCAGGCAGACCCCGACAACGGCGGCGACGAGCACGGTGACGACCACGCCGCAGATTTCGGCGCGAGCCGACGGATTCCTCCGGCCGGCGACCTCGCCTCGACAGGTCGATTCAGAGGCGACGACCGGAATCGAACCGGTGTAAACCCTCCTTCGGCCCCTAGAGCCGAAGGTGGCCCTCTACGTGGAGCACTTCCGCGTGGCGGGCCGTGGCGACAAGCACAGCTAGCGGCTGGCGCCAAGAGCCCACCGGCCGTTGCGTCCATTGCCGGCGCTTCACCTACGGCCGAGCCCAGACGTGCCGTCGGCGCCGCTGCCCGGGCTACGCGCCCTGTGGGCGGGCGATCAACGGCGAAAAGCTGTTCGAGAACCTCACGGCGTACGACGGATCAGTGGTCGTTCTCGCGGTCACGGCTCCCGGCACCGACGCTCTGCCCTGGGACGAGCATCACTGCCTCGGCCTCGGGGCGCATGTGCACAGCGGCAATCTCGGCTGTCGCGTGGTTCCGAGCCTCGCGGTCGCCTGGAGCCGCACGGCGTCGGACCGCTGGCGTCGACTGCACCGGCGGGTCTACCAATCCGTCCAACGCCACGGCGTCAAGCCGATCCTGCTGGTGCGCGCCTTCGAGAAGCAGCGCCGCGGAGTTCTGCATGTGCACCCCGTCCTCGGAATCAGGACCGGCGCAGACAGGCACGCGGCGCACCTGTATGCGCGATACCTCTCGGAGCTCGCGCAGCACTACGGCTTCGGCTTCACCGAGCGCAAGCTGGGCTCGAGGTCAGGGAAGCAGGTGGCCGGCTACCTCTCCTCGTACTTCGTCACCGGCAAGAGGAGAAAGATCGCTCTGCAGGGCTCCGTGACTGCGCCGGACATGCCGCGATCGATCATCCACGTCTCCGCCGAGCTCACGCAGCTGACCGGCGTGACCATGCGGGAACTGCGATTCCGGCGCTTCGTCTGGTTCATCTCCCACCGGACAAACTGCCCCGTTGACGAGGCTCGCGAGATCGCCACCCGGGCCGTGGCAGGGACGCTCGACCTTACTGTCGACGCGTTTACCCCCTCGCCCAGATTCTTGGCCCAGATCCTCGGGCGACAGGGCCCGCCGGTGCCGGCGGACTGTCCGGGTGCAGCCCTAGCGTGTGACCACCATGGCGGGACCGGATCGGGACAGTGAGCGCATGCCACGGGTGCAGGTCAATCGGCCAGCTCTCTGGACGCTTGCAACCTGCGGGGTCATCGTCGGATTCGCCGCGCTCGCGGCTGTGGGCGCCTTGACGACTCTCGGGCCAGGGGACGACTCTGGTCAAGACGACCCGCTGACGGCCTTGGCACTGCTACTTGCCATCTTGGCGTTCGTTGTCCAGATCTTTGTCTACGCATTTCAGACTGGCCAGTCAAACGCGGCCACCCGGAGGGGCGAAGAGCTGAACACTGAAACTCGCGGCGCCCTCAATGAGATCAGGGCCAACAGCGCTGCGACGCAGAAGGTCCTGTTCTCGCAGTTTGATCGGCTTCTCGACTACGTGGTTGGGCCGGAAGCTGCGGCCCGCGGCGACGAGGCCGCACAGGAAGTGGACGAACCCGAATCCGCTCCCGAGGAAGAGGGGCCGGCGACCGCTTCGGAGATTCGCCGGCTACTCGAAACGCGCCTGGGGAGGCCCACCTTCTCTGCGCGTGTGGGGCAGAGTGAAGAAGATTCGCGGATTCTGGAGGCGCTGATGACTCCGTTGGACCGGACCGAATCCGCGGATGTGGTCGCACGCCTGCAGATGTTGTCACCTCTTGCCATAGCGAAGTTCATGCGTCTCTTGTTTAATGAACGCACAGCCCGGCGCCACGGCAGCACGCCCGGGTTTAAAGCAGCAGACGGGGACCACGTCGCTCTATCGAGCAAGGAACTGATTAACGAGGGTCTGGCCGAGTTCGTCAATGGTCGTGTTCGGCTGACTGGACTCGGGCGACGCGTCGCCCAACTCTTTGCACAGCCGAAGGACGAGCAGCCCGACTGGTGGGAGGAAGTGACGGCTCCGTTGCGCCGTAGGCCGGGTAACGATGCCCCGTAGACGCGGGGGCGTCACCTGAAGGCCCTTCTCGTCGCCGTTCATCGGAACTAGCCGGCCCTCCCCCGGATATCTCGCCCGCCCAGCGTCCGCCAGTGGCCAGGCGCGCCTGCCCACTGCCCACTGCCCACATGTCAAGGGCGGTCGAAAACTGGTCCACTTTCGCCGGTTGAAAAGTGGTCCACCTAGAGGAGTCCGGAGGCGCCCGCGGAGCGGAGCCCGTAGGGCGTAGCGGAGCGGGCGCCTGCGCTTCACTCGTGGGGCGGCGGTGAGCCGAGGTCCTTGTCGCGCAGCCGGTAGCTGTCGCCCTTGAGCGCGAGGATCTCGGCGTGGTGGACGAGCCGGTCGATCATCGCCGCGGCGACGACCTCGTCGCCGAAGATCTCACCCCAGGCGGAGAACGGCTTGTTTGAGGTGACGATCAGGCTGGCGCGCTCATAGCGCGCCGAGACGAGCGAGAACATCAGGTTCGCCGCCTCCGGATCGAACGGGATGTAGCCGACCTCGTCGACGACGACGAGCGGGACGAAGCCGAGCCGGCGGAGCTCTGGCTCGAGCTTTCCCTGGCGTTTGGCATCGCCGAGCCGGGCGACCCATTCGGTCGCGGTCGCGAACGCGACGCGCTGGCCGGCAAGGCAGGCGCGGATCGAGAGCGCGATCGCCAGGTGTGTCTTGCCAGTCCCGGGCGGGCCGAGCATCACGACGTTCTCCTTTGAGTGCAGGAAGTCGAGCTGGCCGAGGTGCTCGACGATTTGGCGCTTGACCGAGCGTTGGAAGCTGAAGTCGAACTCCTCGAGCGTCTTTCGGGCCGGGAACCTCGCCGCCTTGATCCTGCTCTCGCCGCCGTGTGATTCGCGCGAGGCGACCTCGGTCTCAAGCAGCGCCTCGGCAAAGCGCTCATAGCCCCATGACTCCTCGCGCGCGCGCTCGGCGAGCTTTGGCAGCGCACGCGCGGCCGCCGGGGCCTTCAGCGCCCGGAACAGGTGGGCGAGCTCCGCAGCTTTGGTCATGCCGGGATCAGCCGGTCATAGCGCTCAAGCGGGCGGATCTCGACCTCGGGCGCTCGCCGGCCGGTCCGCTCTGAGCGCAGCTGATCGAGCGCCTGCTGGTGGGCTGGGTCGGTGAACGTGAGCGCGCCGGCGAACACGCGCGCGTGGCGGGCACAGAGCTCGCCCGTGTCGAGCGCAACGGCGGTGATCTCGCGTTGGGTCGCTGCGATCTCGACCCGTCGCCCGACAAGGCGCGGGTCAAGCGAGTAGTCGTTGCGGTCAAAGCGCAGGTAGGGCTGCGGCGCGATTCGCGCGACCCAGCGGCAATCCGCGTCGGGCAGCTTCGCCGGCAAGGGGCGCATCTGCTCGCGCTCTAACTCGAGGCGCTCTGCGACGACGGCACGCGTTGTTCGGTGCACGCGCTCGTTGATCCTGTCGCTCCACTGGTCGAGCTGGGCCTGGAAGTCCAGCGGATTGGCAAAGCTCCGGCCGGCCTCGAAGTTGCCGTGCACGAAGCGGTGCGTGCGCTCGAGCGCACCCTTTGCCTGACAGTCGCCCGGATCGAGGATGACCCAGCCTGCAGGAAGCTGGCCGCAATAGGCGGCAAAGTCCTGCGTCGGGCGACCACCACCGGCGTGGATCGCGCCCTCGCGGTCCCAGACGAGCTTCTTTGGCAGCGCGCCGAGCCGCGTGAGGCAGCGATTCATGCCCCAGGCGATGTCCGCCCACTGCTTTGAGAAGACGAGCGCCCCGGCGAACGCGCGCGAGTAGGGAAGCTCGGCCGTGACGATGAAGCCCCGCCGTAGCTGGCCCCAACCAACCGGGATCTCCCTCCGCGGCTCACACAGATCGAACTGGCACAGCTCGCCCGGGCGGTAGTTCGTGCGCTGAAACGTGCGCGGGCGCAGATAACGCGGGCGCAGCTCACGCAGGTAGTCGTCGAGGATCGTCTTGCCGCCGGCATAGCCGAGCTCAGCGATCTGCTCGCGGATCCGAACGCCGGAGAGCGTCGCTTCCTCGCTGAGTAGCCGCTCGATCTCCCCGCGGTAGTCGTCGAGCTTTGACGCCTGCGGGGGTCTCGGTCCGTAGCTCGGCGGCCCCGGCGAGCTGAGCGCCCGGCGGATCGTGTCGCGATGAATTCCCGTCCGACGGCTGATCTCGCGCTGCGTGAGCCGCTCGACGTGCTTCAGCCGTCTGATCTCCGCCCACTGCTCCACGCCAAGCAACGCCTTCCTCCGGTCTCGATCAATTGATCGAGCCAGATCACGGGCCCGGTCGGACGGCTCCGACCGCTGCGGGGGTGGCCCAGTTTTAGACCGGCACAGGTGGCCCAGTATTCAGGCGGCGCCTACAGAACCTCGTCCAGGCGATTGAGCTCCTCTTGAAGGCACGGCTTCAGGCGGAGCACCCGAGCCTGATCTACGAGCGTGTCGAGAGGCCCGGGAAGACAGTTTCACTCGATCGTGCAGTGGAACGGATCACGGGCGCGGCGCGCATTCATCTGTCGACGAAGGAAAAGCGAGCAATCCGCAAGGCGCGGGAGTGGCGTGACGCGATCGTGCACCACGAATTCGAGCTGCCCGCGTACCAGGTCGCGAGCGTATTTGTGCAGCTCTTCGAGTTCGTGTCGTCCTTCCACGACGAGCACACGGGGTTCGGTGAACTGCACGACCGGATCGACGCCGGACTCTGGCCGCTGGAAGCCGCGCTCATCGAGGCATTCCGACGCGACTTCGTGGTCTACAACGGCGTCATAGTGCCTCGGTGGTGGCCGGCAGAGGTCATGAAATGGCAGGAAGCGACGCTGCTTGAGCTACACGGTTCGGAGTACCAGGCGCTGCCCTACGGCGTGGAGCCGGGGTGGGAGTGAACGCGGATCTGGCTCCGTGCGGTGACTGCGGCGTCGTGAAGGGCATGTTCCACATGGACGGATGTGATGTGGAGGCGTGTCCGCGTTGTTTCGGCCAACTGATTACCTGCGGTTGCATGTGGGGCGCGGGTCCGGCTAAGAGCGACATCGAACCGCTGGAAGCCCAAGTGGACAAGGCGCGTGAGTGGGCGGAGCGCCTAAGCGAAGAGCAAGCAGCGCGCCTCCTCGCCGAACGCCGTGAGCTGAGCGAGATGATGCGTGCTCCGTAGGGGTTCGATTCCGGTCGTCGCCTTCCGACGCTTGGGCTCTAGTGCTGGGCCTGCTTCCGACCCTAGGACTCGTCCGGCGCATCCAAGCCGACGATCTCATGCAGAGCCGGATGAAAGCGCAGTTTCAAATCGATCGACTTAGGAGCCGGGCGGCGAGCCAAGAGCATGAGCGCGGCTACATCAGGTCCAACCGCGAAAGGCACATAGCCCTGGGCCTCGCCACGACTGGCGAGTTTCTGAAGCTCCGACCCGTCCTCTGCGATGTTCTCGAGGAGCTCGGCGAGCTGCCCCAGAGTTTCCGTGCCTAGTGCCGCGGCCACGGTGACCAGGCGACGCACCTTTTGCTGGCCCTCCTCAGCGGTGGGCTTCGCATCCCCTAAGACCTTCCCCGGCCCAGCTTCCACTTCGCGCCAGCCATTGGCGAGGGCCGCGTCTACCAACTGTTGCATTGGCAGTTCAGTCCACGCTGCTTGGATGGAGTCGAGGTCCAGAGTGAGCTCACGCCAGTCGCCCTTCGAAACTTCCTCCTGATATCCGGCCCTTACTCGGTCCACCTCGTCCCGAAAGCCGTCAAAGAGCTCGTCGCCGGTCTCTAACAGAGCTGCCACTCGGAACAGCCGACGCCGAGCCGGGGACGGGATGTGCGCGTCCGTCTTGTAATCAAGTCCGTGGCTGATGGAGGCCCACGCGTGCTGCAAGATGGACCGAACCTGGATCTCAGCCACAAACTCGCCGAACGCCTTCCATTCCCTTAGGGATCTCCGCGGTTCGCTCAAGTTCACCAGCAAGTGATGGCTGACATAACCAAAGGATTCAGGTTGGTCCGCGCCGTGAGACTCAGACTCGCGAACTGCGAACTCCGCTGAGATGAGCTCGGTCACGCGGGGGACATCCCCCTGATATCGAGTGATGATGCGGACGCCGCATTTATCTGTTACGTCATCTAGCGAGGTGTACTCAGGTCTCGCGCGAGCCTTCTCTAAGAGGCTGGAAACTTCCTTCGCCCGAGCCGTAATCAGCTCGGTTTCGATGCCCGCATCTCTGACTAGCTGGACAAGAAGTACTCGGAGGGCATCACAGAACGCGATGTAGCTCTCTCTGACGCCTTCGTACGTCTCTTGGAGAGCCGCAAGCCCCTCGTCCTCCACAGTCGTCCCCTTCCGCCCACTCGACGGCGCGACCGCAATCGCCATCTCTGAGATCGCCAACCGCCTCGGCCGCCCGGAGGGCGAGGTCTTCGCAGCCGTCAGCGACCTCTCCGACCAGCACTACGTCGATATCGAGGCGCGACCCACGCCCGACGGCGACGTACCCGCCGTCTTGATCACCGGCGCGGGTCTGGAACTACTCGAACATTGGGAGTTCCACGTGGAGGGCGATGAGCAGCGAGGCGACACGTGACGCTGAGCGCGGCGGTCGACGCCTTCATTCACGACATGCGGGCTCAGGGTCGCATCAACTCCGATCGCTCGGAGATCGCTTATCGATCGACGCTCGCGCGTCACGCGGAGGACGTTGGCAACCGCGACCCCGCGACTATCAATCGCCGCGACGTGAAGCGGACGCTGACGCGCTGGGGTCACCCGAATACACAGAGAACGTGTCGCTCCCACCTGGTGTCGTTTTACCGCTGGACGATGGAGGAGGGCTACCGCCGCGACAACCCCGCGGAGCAGACACGCCGACCGCGAAGGCGTCCGCCGCAGGTCTATCGGCTAACGCAGGACGAGGCTGCTCGAATGCTGCGGGCTTGCCACGGTCGCCGAGAGCGATGGGCCATCTCGGCATCTGCGCGGGCCTACGAAATCAGGAACTTCGTGGGTTGCAAGGCCGGCACTTTGGCCGTCCGGGGTCAGTCCTGGTGTCATGCGATATAGCGAAGGGCGGTCGCGAGCGATGGGTGCCAGTCCTCCCTGAGCTTGAGCCCATCGTCGCGGAGATTCGAGAGCACCTGGAGGACGACGACTACGTCCTGCCGGCCCAGCGGTGGCGCGATCCGGGCTCGAATCTCACCAAGGCGGACCGCGCGAAACACCCAAGCTCGGCACAGGCGCTGAATCACCTCGTAAAGCGGGTCGCAGCTCGCGCCGGGATCAGTGGGAATGTCCATCCGCACACTCTTCGCCACGCATTCGGGGACTACGTAGCGCGCGCCTCGGGTGACATCCGCACGGCTCAGTTCCTCATGGGCCACGCGACCGTCAGCACGACTGAGGCCTACCTTGGCGAGCCCACCCTGGACGAGCTGACCGACTCGGTGAAGGGCCTTCGATTCGCCAAGACGGTCGAACGGATGTTCTCCCCAGTAGCGAAAGCCCTTACAAACCCAGTAGAGGCGACGACCGGAATCGAACCGGTGTAAACGGCTTTGCAGGCCGCTGCGTAGCCACTCCGCCACGTCGCCAGGCGGCCCCTAGCGTAGCGGCGGCCGCCGGACCCCCCGAGCCGGTGCGCCAAGGCGGCCAAGCCCTACGGTGAGAGGATGAGATTCCAACTGCGGAGGCACAGATGACCCTCACCCTGGGCTCCGGCCCCTTCTCGGGAAACGGCGCCGGCTCGATCAACTTCTCGCTCGATGACGCTCCCTCGCACCGCCTGCTGTTCGACGACTACCCCCGCCGGGTCCGGGCGCTGGTGGGCGGGCACACCGTGCTCGACTCCACCCGCGGCAAGCTGCTGTTCGAGACCGGCATTACGCCGGTGTACTACCTGCCGGTCGAGGACCTGGACGGCGACAGCCTCGAGGAGTCCGATCACGCCACCCACTGCCCGTTCAAGGGCGACGCCAGCTACTGGCACCTGCACGTGGGCGACCACACATTCGAGAACGCGGTGTGGCTCTACCCCGAGCCGCTGGCGGCCGCCGGCTGGCTGGAGGGCTACTGCTCGCTCTACACCGACGCCGTGGACCTGTGGCTGCACGAGGACGAGCCGGTGCGCGGGCACCTGCGCGACCCCTACCACCGCGTCGACGTGCTCGAGAGCTCACGCAAGGTCACCGTCGAGGCCGGCGGCGAGACGATCGCCGAGTCCGACCGCCCCAAGATGCTGTTCGAGACCGGCCTGGCGCCGCGCCCCTACCTCCTGCGTGCCGACGTGCTGCCCGGGATCCTCTCGCCGAGTGAGAAGACCACCCGCTGTCCCTACAAGGGCGAGGCCAACTACTGGCACCTGCACGTGGGCGACGAGGTATTCGAGGACGCCGCCTGGAGCTACGAGGCCCCCCTGACCGAGTCACTCAAGGTGGGTGGCCACCTCTCCTTCGCCGGGGAGGGGATCGAGATCGAGGTGCGGTGATCTGACAGGGTTGCGCCCATGAGCTACGCGAAGAAGAACCTCCGCCAGATCGAGGATGAGGCCCTCAGGCACGGGTTCTCTGAGCACCAAGAGGCCCGTTTCCCGCGGACTGAGCTTCCCGGCGACGACGGGCTCGAAGTCCTCGTCTTCGGCCCGCACGTCGAAGGCGATGCGGAGATGGTCCCGGGCTTCTGGGGCAGCTAGAGGTACGGGCAACAGATACGGCCGGAGCCACTACCGTAAGCAGGGTGAAGCTGCGCGCTGTCCTGCTTGGCTGCCTGGTACTCCTCGCCGGCTCCTTCGTGTCTCGGGCGGAGGCTGCGGTGGTCGGCGATCCGACCGTGGTCGCCGGCGGACTTCAGGTCCCCTGGGAGGTGGTCCTGCTGCCCGACGGGCGGACGCTGGTGACCGAGCGTCCGGGACGGGTCAGGGTGATCGAGGCCGACGGCGACCTCCGCCCGGCGCCGGCCCACTCCGATGCGGCCGCGGTGAAGTTCCTGGGCATGGCGCTGCACCCGAACTTCGCCTCCAACCGTTTCGTCTACCTCTACGTGACCTACGCGCAGTCGCAGAACCCCAACGCCAGTCGCGTAATCCGCTTCGTGCTGGATGAGAGCGCGAACTTCACCTCTCCCGAGACGGTCTTCCAAGCCGGGATCAAGAGCGACGGCAACCACGACGGCGGGCGCATCGCCTTCGGGCCCGACGGCAAGCTCTACGTGACCACGGGCGACGTTCACGATCCCGCCCTGCCGCAGGATCTCGACTCCCTCAACGGAAAGATCCTGCGCCTGGAGGCGCCCGGCGGCCCGGGCGACGGGGCAGCGCCGGCGGACAACCCCTTCAACGCCGCCGGTGAGCTGCGCCTGCGGCGCTTCGTGTGGTCCTATGGCCACCGCCATCCCCAGGGCATCGATTGGGACGTCTGCGGGCGGATGTGGGAGACCGAGCACGGGCCGAGCGGCGAGGCCTACACCGGCTCGATACCCAATCGCGGCTCGCGCGACGAGATCAACCGCATCGACAAGGGCGCCAACTACGGCTGGCCGTTGATCGTGGGCGACGAGACCCGCCAGGGCATGCGTTCACCTGTGATCTCGAGCGGTGACTCGACCACCTGGGCTCCCGGCGGCCTGACCTTCGGGCCGGACGGCCGCCTCTACGCCCCCTCCTGGCCGGCCAGAGGCTGCTCGACTTCGGCACCGTTGGCGATTCCATCACCGACCGCCGCGAGCTCTTCGGCGGCGCCGGCGGACCCGGACGCCTGCGCGATGCCACGGCGGGCCGCGGCTTTCTGTGGCTGACCACGTCAAACTCGACCACCGGAAGCGACGAGAAGGTGCTTCGGGTGCCCTTCGACGGCGCCGGCCCGTCGCCGGCCGCCACGGACTGCCCGGTCGCGGCGCCGGACCGGTGAACTCGGCCCCGGCGCCGCCGCGGACCGTGAACACCGGCAACCCGCTTGAGGACGCACTCGCGCGCTGGAGCCGCCGGCTGCGCGCCGTGGGGCTGCGGCGACTGGCCCGCCGGGCATCGCTGCGGCTCGCCAGGAAGGGCCTCCCGGCCGGTGCGCTCGGGATTCGCCTCGCGCGGCCGCGGCGTGCCGCGAACCCCTTGGTCCTTGCCGTCGCGAGGGGTCGCGGGGCGGCCGTGACGCTGCGGCTCACACGGGCCGGCCGCACCGCGCTGCGCCGCCGCCCGCGGGCGCTGCGGCTCGTGCTCCATGCGACCCTGCGAACGACTGCCGGTGAGCGCTTACAGCGCAGCCGGCGGGTGGCCGTGCGCGCCGGCCCCTCGGCGCGCTAGTCACCGCTCACCCGTCACCCATCGGGCGCAGACGCTGTTCCAAGGCGTCCATCTGCGCGCGGATCTCCTGCGGCAACTCGTCCCCGAAGACGGCCAGGTGCTCCTTGACCTGGGGAAGCTGCTCGCGCAGGGCGTTCGGATCGACCCCGAGCACCTCCGCGAGGTCCGCGGGGTCGATGCCGAGGCCGTCCGTGTCGAGATCGCCCTCGGCGGGCACGAGCCCGAGAGGGTCTCCTGGGTCTGCCCTTCCCCGTCGCAGCGGCGGAAGACCCACTCGAGCACGCGGCTGTTCTCCCCGAAGCCGGGCCAGAGGAAGCGCTGGCCCGCGTCGTCCTTGCGAAACCAGTTGACGTAGAACAGCTTGGGCAGCTGCGCACCCTCGCGTTGGCCGACGGCGAGCCAGTGCTTCATGTAGTCCGCCATGTTGTAGCCGCAGAAGGGCAGCATCGCGAAGGGATCGAAGCGCAGCTTGCCGACCTCACCGGCCTGGGCGGCGGTCGTCTCCGAGCTCATCGTCGTGCCCAGGAACACGCCGTGCTCCCAGTCGACGGCCTCGGTGACCAGCGGGATCACCGTCGAGCGCCGGCCACCGAAGAGCATCGCGTCGACCGCCACGCCCTCGGGGTCCTCCCACTCGGGGGCGATCGCCGGATCCTGACCGGCGGGGGTGGTGAAGCGCGCGTTTGGATGCGCGGCGGGCGCCCCTGAATCGGGCGTCCAGTCGTTGCCGTGCCAGTCGGTCACGTGCGCCGGCGGCTCCCGGGTCATCCCTTCCCACCACACGTCGCCGTCGTCGGTCTTGGCGGTGTTGGTGAAGATCGAGTTGCGCTCGATCGTGGCCATCGCGTTGGGGTTGGTCTTCGGCCCCGTGCCGGGCGCGACGCCGAAGAACCCATACTCGGGGTTGATGGCGTAGAGGCGGCCGTCGTCGCCGAACTTCATCCAGGCGATGTCGTCGCCGATCGTCTCCACCTTCCAGTCCGCAATGGTCGGGATGAGCATGGCCAGGTTTGTCTTTCCACAGGCCGACGGGAACGCGCCGGTGATCACCTTCGAACGGCCGTCGGGCGCCGTGAGCTTGAGGATGAGCATGTGCTCGGCCAACCAGCCCTCGTCTCGGGCCATGATCGAGGCGATGCGCAGCGCGAAGCACTTCTTGCCGAGCAGAGCGTTGCCACCGTAGCCCGATCCAAACGACCAGATCTCGCGGGTCTCTGGGTAGTGCACGATGTACTTGTTGTCGGCGTTACAGGGCCACGGCGCGTCTTCGACGCCGTCGGTGAGCGGCATTCCCACGGAGTGCACGCAGGGCACGAACTCGCCGTCCTCGCCAAGGGCATCGAGGGCGCCCTGGCCCATGCGGGTCATGATCCGCATGTTCACCGCGACGTAGGCCGAGTCGGTGAGCTGCACTCCGATGTGGGCGATCGGCGAGCCGAGCGGGCCCATCGAGAAGGGGACCACGTACATGGTCCGCCCCTCCATGCAGCCCTCGAACAGCCCACCGAGCATCTCGCGCATCTCGGCCGGGTCGCGCCAGTTGTTGGTCGGCCCCGCGTCCTCCTGCCTCTCCGGGCAGACGAACGTCCGGTCCTCCACGCGCGCGACGTCACCGCGGTCTGACAGAGCCAGGTAGCTGTTGGGGCGCTTGGCGTCCGACAGGCGCTCGAAGGTGCCGGCGTCCACCAGGCGCTGGGCGAGGGAGTCGTACTCCTCTGCCGATCCGTCGCACCAGTGCACCCCGTCGGGCCGGGTGAGGGCGGCGATCTCCTCCACCCACGCCTGCAGCTTCTTGTTCTGGGTCGAGACGGTGGTGTCGCTCACGTTGGGGACTCGTCTCCTCGCTCGCTTCCGGTTCTTGGGCGGCCGGGACGGTATCGGACGGCGCTCGCGACCGAAGGTGCCGCGCAGGCAAGAGCGGCCGGTGGCCTTTAGACTCCGGCTCTTGCAGCCAGCCCTGCCACACGTTGCCGGAGTCGAGCACGAGGACGTGACCGTGCGCGGCATTCGCCGCCATGTGGCCCTCGCGGGACCGCCGGACGGAGCACCCGTGCTGCTGCACCACGGGTGGCCTCAGCACTGGTACCAGTGGCGTCATCTGATCCCCGAGCTCGCAGCGACCGGCCACCGGGTGATCGCGCCCGACTCGCGCGGCTTTGGCTGGTCGGAGTTTCCTCCCGATGAGGACTTCTCCCACGCCGCCTTCGTGGACGACGTGGTGGCGCTGTGCGAGGCGCTAGGCCTGGAGCGGGTGAGCTACGTTGGCCATGACTGGGGCTGCTGGTTCGGCTTCCTCCTCGCGTTGCGCCACCCCGATCTCGTAACGCGCGCGGCGCTGATCTCCGCCCCCCATCCCTGGCTTCCCCCTCCCAGACCGGACCTCGAGACGGTCGTGCGCTTCTCGCGCCTGGCCTACCAGGTGGCGATCGCCTCCCCTACTCCGCCAGGACCGCTCAAGCCGGCGCTGTTTCGGCTGCTGGCCCAGACAGCCCACGGCGAGCGCTTCAGCGAATCAGAGCTCGACGCCTACCTCGTCCCCCTCAGCCAGCCGAGCCAGCAAAGAGCGAGCACGCTCCTCTACCGCAACACGCTGCTGCGGGAGATGCTGCCGATCGCCCGCGGCGCCCATGCCGGCGAGCGGCTGACGATGCCGGTGCTCTACATGATCGGCGACCGCGACCTGCTGTTCGACGAGCAGGCGGTGAACGAGCTCTCCTCGCACGGAGACGACGTGCGGACCGAGGTGCTGCCCGGCACCGGTCACTTCGTGCCCGAGGAAGTGCCCGACTTGGTGCGCGACCGGGTGCTGGCGTTCCTCTCCTGACGCCGCCGAGGCAGGGCTATACTCGGCGGCTGTTGCGGCTGTAGCTCAGTTGGCTAGAGCGTCTGCTTGCCATGCAGAAGGTCGTGGGTTCGAATCCCATCAGCCGCTTCCGCGAAACGCCTGCAAATCAACGCTTTGCCCCCCTCTTGGATCGGCTCTCATGGTCCCGTCTGGAGGCCGTCCTGGAGGCCGGGTCCGGCTTCGGTCCGGAAACCCCACGTCCCGAGAGAGTCGTGAACGCCTCATCAACCCCGCAGCCGAGGAGGTCTTCAAGGCGATCGAAGCCGCCGGTACTAAGGTCAAGCACCTGCTGATAGACCCTCATCGTGAGCTTAGGGTCGGCGTGGCCGAGCAGGTACATGGAGCGCCGCGGACTCACGCCAACCTCGGCCAGCAACGACGCGAACGTGCGACGCAGAGTGTGCGGCGTGAGCTGCCCGATCACTTCCTCGTCGCGCTCTTCTAGCAGTCCATTCGCGCGCTCGTGGACCCCCGCGAGGATGCGCGACCGAACATTGTCGGGAGTATTGCGCGTGCCATTGCGCGTCGCGAAGACCGGGTCATCAGATCCCCACTCGTACTCGGCGCGGTGGACCAGCAATATTTCGTGCAGGGCAGGCACCATCGGAACCGTCCGCTCCGACGCGTCGGTCTTTATCCGCGGCACGCGAAGCGACACTCTGCTCGGATGTGAGCGAGCCGCCCGCTGCTCGTCCGTTGTAGGCACGTATCTCGTCGTCGCCCTAAAGGTACTCGTCCGGCACTAGTCCCCCTGGAAGCGGTCCTGCGGGTCCAGTGAAAGGGTTGCGGATTGGATTCTCGTCGTAGAAACGGACCCTGCGCGCTTCGAGAACTTTAAAGAACGGATGCTTTGCAACGCACGATGTTGGCGCTGAGAGCCACTTACGAACGGAGCCCTCATAAGCGAGCAACCAGTGGGGGCCTGACAACACGTCTTCGTAGTCCGTCAGTTTCTCCCAATTCGAAGGGTCGACTTGATGCTCGCCAAAGAGACCGCGCGAGCTTGCATCGAGCGCCAGCAGGGCGACGAAGTCGTCTTCCATCGAGGCGATGTCAAGGGCGGTCGAAAACTGGTCCACTTTCGCCGGTTGAAAAGTGGTCCACCTAGAGGAGTCCGGAGGCGCCCGCGGAGCGGAGCCCGTAGGGCGTAGCGGAGCGGGCGCCTGCGCTTCACTCGTGGGGCGGCGGTGAGCCGAGGTCCTTGTCGCGCAGCCGGTAGCTGTCGCCCTTGAGCGCGAGGATCTCGGCGTGGTGGACGAGCCGGTCGATCATCGCCGCGGCGACGACCTCGTCGCCGAAGATCTCACCCCAGGCGGAGAACGGCTTGTTTGAGGTGACGATCAGGCTGGCGCGCTCATAGCGCGCCGAGACGAGCGAGAACATCAGGTTCGCCGCCTCCGGATCGAACGGGATGTAGCCGACCTCGTCGACGACGACGAGCGGGACGAAGCCGAGCCGGCGGAGCTCTGGCTCGAGCTTTCCCTGGCGTTTGGCATCGCCGAGCCGGGCGACCCATTCGGTCGCGGTCGCGAACGCGACGCGCTGGCCGGCAAGGCAGGCGCGGATCGAGAGCGCGATCGCCAGGTGTGTCTTGCCAGTCCCGGGCGGGCCGAGCATCACGACGTTCTCCTTTGAGTGCAGGAAGTCGAGCTGGCCGAGGTGCTCGACGATTTGGCGCTTGACCGAGCGTTGGAAGCTGAAGTCGAACTCCTCGAGCGTCTTTCGGGCCGGGAACCTCGCCGCCTTGATCCTGCTCTCGCCGCCGTGTGATTCGCGCGAGGCGACCTCGGTCTCAAGCAGCGCCTCGGCAAAGCGCTCATAGCCCCATGACTCCTCGCGCGCGCGCTCGGCGAGCTTTGGCAGCGCACGCGCGGCCGCCGGGGCCTTCAGCGCCCGGAACAGGTGGGCGAGCTCCGCAGCTTTGGTCATGCCGGGATCAGCCGGTCATAGCGCTCAAGCGGGCGGATCTCGACCTCGGGCGCTCGCCGGCCGGTCCGCTCTGAGCGCAGCTGATCGAGCGCCTGCTGGTGGGCTGGGTCGGTGAACGTGAGCGCGCCGGCGAACACGCGCGCGTGGCGGGCACAGAGCTCGCCCGTGTCGAGCGCAACGGCGGTGATCTCGCGTTGGGTCGCTGCGATCTCGACCCGTCGCCCGACAAGGCGCGGGTCAAGCGAGTAGTCGTTGCGGTCAAAGCGCAGGTAGGGCTGCGGCGCGATTCGCGCGACCCAGCGGCAATCCGCGTCGGGCAGCTTCGCCGGCAAGGGGCGCATCTGCTCGCGCTCTAACTCGAGGCGCTCTGCGACGACGGCACGCGTTGTTCGGTGCACGCGCTCGTTGATCCTGTCGCTCCACTGGTCGAGCTGGGCCTGGAAGTCCAGCGGATTGGCAAAGCTCCGGCCGGCCTCGAAGTTGCCGTGCACGAAGCGGTGCGTGCGCTCGAGCGCACCCTTTGCCTGACAGTCGCCCGGATCGAGGATGACCCAGCCTGCAGGAAGCTGGCCGCAATAGGCGGCAAAGTCCTGCGTCGGGCGACCACCACCGGCGTGGATCGCGCCCTCGCGGTCCCAGACGAGCTTCTTTGGCAGCGCGCCGAGCCGCGTGAGGCAGCGATTCATGCCCCAGGCGATGTCCGCCCACTGCTTTGAGAAGACGAGCGCCCCGGCGAACGCGCGCGAGTAGGGAAGCTCGGCCGTGACGATGAAGCCCCGCCGTAGCTGGCCCCAACCAACCGGGATCTCCCTCCGCGGCTCACACAGATCGAACTGGCACAGCTCGCCCGGGCGGTAGTTCGTGCGCTGAAACGTGCGCGGGCGCAGATAACGCGGGCGCAGCTCACGCAGGTAGTCGTCGAGGATCGTCTTGCCGCCGGCATAGCCGAGCTCAGCGATCTGCTCGCGGATCCGAACGCCGGAGAGCGTCGCTTCCTCGCTGAGTAGCCGCTCGATCTCCCCGCGGTAGTCGTCGAGCTTTGACGCCTGCGGGGGTCTCGGTCCGTAGCTCGGCGGCCCCGGCGAGCTGAGCGCCCGGCGGATCGTGTCGCGATGAATTCCCGTCCGACGGCTGATCTCGCGCTGCGTGAGCCGCTCGACGTGCTTCAGCCGTCTGATCTCCGCCCACTGCTCCACGCCAAGCAACGCCTTCCTCCGGTCTCGATCAATTGATCGAGCCAGATCACGGGCCCGGTCGGACGGCTCCGACCGCTGCGGGGGTGGCCCAGTTTTAGACCGGCACAGGTAGCCCAGTATTCAGGCGGCGCCTACAGGCGACGGCTTCTGCGGCCTCCTTGCTCATTTCGATCTCAAGCGCGATCGCTGCCCAGATGCCCCAGGCGACCTCACTTGCGTTTCGGATTGGCGAATGGGTCAGGATCAGGGCCTCGATGACCTCTTCGGCCGCGACTTCGTCGATCTCGAAACCGCCGTGGCTCGCCTTCTCCGCAAGCAGATCAAGCGCAGTCGCCATCGTGGTTGGCTCCGCAGATACGGCAGACCAAACGAGGTTCTGAAACGGCCCCCATATCTCCTCATCGACAATGTCGATGTCGCGGCTCCTTTGCAATGCGTACTTCAGTGGTCCTGCTCGCCGTCGGGAACTCGTCGCTGCGTGACTGAACAGGGCTGTCAGGTCGGTCACCGCTTGTGATTGCGTTCCCTCTCGGATCTGAAATGTCGCGAGTTCATGCGTCCAGCCCTCGAGAAACGGCTGGGGCAGCTCGAGGATCTCGGTCTTTGTGGGATTGATCGCGAGTTCGTACTCGGCTAGCGCGTCCTCGAGCACTGCTTGCGCCTCCTCAGCAGCCCCGCGGCTCGTGAAGGCGAGTTCGTAATCGTCTATGTAGCGATGGCCTCGAAGTGGTGAGAGCTTCGACTTCAGCACCTTGTCAACGGCCGTCAAGACGATTTCTGCCGCGAGAAACGATGTGTCTGGTCCGATCGGAACGCCCATCGTCTGGCCGTCGGACAGATCGCGCATCGCCTTGTCGAGACGATCGCTGACCGTCTTGCCGCGGTCACGCTTGGCCTTCTCCTTTCCCTCCAAAGCCCAAGGGATCGAGTGCGTGTAGAGCGATGAGTAGAACTGGTTGACATCCGTCCGCAGCACGAAGCGCTGCCCCCGCCAATCCTTCGGCCGGAGCCGGTCGCGCTCGCCCATCCGGAACTGGGGACGGACCGCCCGCTCGAGCGTGCGCGTTACGACAGGACGAGACGTCGAGAAATGGTTCGAGCGGACGTGTTTGCGTATTGCGGGCCATTGCTGTGGGCGCCGCCTGAATACTCCTCACCCTGCGCCGGTTGAAAACTGACCCCCGTTGATGGCGGCGTGGTGCCGTCCGCCGGGGTTTTGAGCCTGACTCGGTCAGCGATGTCGAGGCAGGAGGAGGAGTGGTCGGAGTGGAGCAGTGGGCGGAGATCCGCCGCATGCACTTTGTCGAAGGGCTCGGGATCAAGGAGATCGGGCGCCGCACGGGCCGTGATCGAAAGACGATCCGCCGGGCGCTTCGTTGTGATCGGCCGCCTTGCTATCGGCGCCCGCCGAGGCCGTCGAAGCTCGAGCCCTTCCGCGAGGAGATCGACCGCCTGCTTGGCTCTGATCCGCGGATGCCGGGCAAGCGGATCCGTGAGCTGATCGAGGAGCTTGGCTATCGGGGCGGCAAGACGATCCTCGATGACTCCCTGCGCGAGCTGCGTCCGCGCTATTTGCCGCGGCGCACCTTTCAGCGCACGATCTACCGCCCTGGCGAGCTGTGCCAGTTCGACCTCTTCGAGCCGCGCGAGCCGGTCGCGGTCGGCCATGGCCAGATGCGCCGCGGGTGGGTCGTGACGGCGGAGCTTGGCTACTCGCGCGCGCTCGCCGGCGCACTGGTCTTCTCAAAGGGGGCGCCCGATCTGCTGTGGGGGATGAGTCGCTGCCTTTCCCGCCTCGGTGCGCTGCCCGAGAAGCTGGTCTGGGACCGCGAGGGTGCGATCCACGCGGGCGGCGGGCGCCCGAGCGAGGAGTTCGCCGGCTTCTGCGGTCAGCTCGCGACGGGCTGGCTGATCCTCGAGCCGGCCGATCCGCAGTCAAAGGGTGCGCTCGAGCGATCGCACCGCTTTATGCGCACGAACTTCGAGCCCGGACGTCGCTTTTGCTCTGAGCTCGACTTCCAGGCGCAGCTCGATCGCTGGACAGAGCGAGCGAACGCCCGCACCCACCGCACGATCCGTGCCGTCCCGGCCGAACGGCTCGCTGAAGAGCGAGGGCGGATGGGCGCGCTGCCAGAGCCGATGCCACAGACCGAGCGCCGCTTCGTCACCCGCGTTTCCCAGCAGCCCTATCTACGCTTCGACACAAACGACTACTCGCTCGACGCGCGGCTCGCCGGGCGCCGCGTCGATGTCACGGTCTCACAGCGCGAGCTGCTGGCGGTCGCGCTCGACACGGGCGAGCTCGCCTGTCGCCACCGGCGCTCGTTTGCGAAGGGGCTCACGTTCACCGACCCCGCCCACCAAGCGCAGCTCGAGCGCCTGCGCGGCTCAAGGCGGCGAGAGCCTGAGGTCGAGCGCCGGCCGCTTGAGCGCTATGACCGCCTGATCCCGGCATGACAAAGGCAGCCGAGCTCGCGCACCTGTTCCGCTCGCTGAAGGCCCCAGCCGCCGCCAGGGCGCTGCCAAAGCTCGCGCAGCGCGCGCGTGAGGAGGACTGGGGTTATGAGCGCTTTGCCGAGGCGCTGCTTCAGACCGAGGTCGCCTCGCGCGAGTCACACGGCGGCGAGAACCGCATCAAGGCGGCGCGCTTCCCGGCGAGAAAGACGCTCGAGGAGTTCGACTTCACCTTCCAACGGTCGGTCAAGAAACAGGTCGTCGAGCACCTCGGCCAGCTCGACTTCCTGCACGCCAAGGAGAACGTCGTCCTGCTCGGCCCGCCCGGGACCGGCAAGAGCCACCTCGCGATCGCGGTCGGAATCCGCGCCTGCCTCGCCGGCCAACGGGTCGCGTTTGCGACCGCGACCGAATGGGTCGCCCGCCTCGGGGAGGCAAAGCGCCAAGGCAACCTCGAGCCAGAGCTAAGACGGCTCGGGTTCGTGCCGCTGATCATCGTCGACGAGGTCGGCTACATCCCCTTCGACCCAGAGGCGGCCAACCTGATGTTCTCGCTCGTCTCGGCGCGCTATGAGCGCGCCAGCCTGATCGTCACCTCCAACAAGCCATTCTCTGCCTGGGGCGAGATCTTCGGCGACGAGGTCGTCGCCGCCGCGATGATCGACCGGCTCGTCCACCACGCCGAGATCCTCGCGCTCAAAGGCGACTCCTACCGCCTGCGCGACAAAGACCTCGGCCCAGCCCCAGCCGCGCTCGACTGACCAAGCGGCCTGCTCCGCCTCGCCCTCCGGGCTCAGCTCCGCAGGCCGCTCCCCCCTACCGAGAGGGGGGTAGACTTTTCAACCGGCGCAAAGGGGTGACTTTTCAACCGGCCTTGACAATTGCGCCTCGAATTCTTGAGCGAGGCGCACAAAGCTGTGAGGATTCGGAACCCGCAGCGGCCGCCGGAAGCCGCCAGGACGCGCCAGGTTGTGGCGCGCACACTGTGTGGTCGCACCTTTGCGTGGTAGCGCGCTCGGGCTCCGGTCGAGCAGGCCCGCAAGGTCTTCGGTCGAGAAGGGATGCGGAAGCTCACGCGGGAAGTAGCCCTTTAGCACGAGCGAGACCGCGGTCAGAGGAACGCTTCTCCTAGGCAAGGGGCAACAAGGGGGAGCTGTTACGAGACGCGAAGAGAACGATTCTGCCTAGTCTGCCCCGATAGGGCTTGCCGCTGCATATGACCCGCAACTACCATCACGCTAGCGCGGACTCATTCGCCCGCCACCGCCCGCCTTCGCGTACCGGCAACAGCGGTCGCTCCTCCGTTTCGCGCATAGCAGCACTCGAGCGGCATGGGCCGACGACCTGCTATGGGTGACCTTGGGGACAGGAAGCCTTCCGCTCGGGGACAGGAAGCCTTCCGCTCGGGGACAGGAAGCCTTCCGCTCGGCGACCCCGACCGGTCGGTAGCCTGGTGCGATGTTCGCCCCGGACGATGCCCAGCGCATCTTCGAGCACCTCGCCAACGTCGAGGCCGCCAAACCCGGCCGAGACTTCGTCTACACGATCGAGAAGACCGACGGGAGCAAGATCACTGGCCAGGTCGTCGCCCGCGACCAAGGCCAGCTGGATCTCGTCGCCCAGGACCATCTCGGCAACCGCGCGGAGCAGGTCGAGTGGGACGAGATCGAGCGCATCGCGATCACGAGCAGTTGACCGCCGTCACCGCTGCGTGAGCGGCGGCTTGTATTCCGCCTTCATGTCGTCTTCCAAGTTCTTGGCAGCCCGCGGCGTCGCGCACTCGATCCAAGTGGCCTCGCAGTCGTCGATCCACTCGACGACCCGGCGGGCGTCGTCCAGCGTCGGGCCGTAGTCACCCTTCTTGATCGAGCGGGCGGTCGCAATCCCGAGGTGCTCTGCGACGTTACGACGGAGCGCCGAGCCCGTCATCGACACCCCGCGGCCACGGTGGCTGCCCCAGAACCGGCCGCGAATCGACTGATTCTCGGCGAGACCGACGTACATTGGGACGCCGTCGCGGTAGAGCGCGTACACACCGGGCGATTCTCCCGGCAGATCGTCCGCCTTGAGCGACGCCATCGGGATGCGAGGGCGGGCGTGCATCGCTGTCCAGAGTGGGCCGTCGATCCCGAGAGCTTCGCCGCTCGGGCGCAGTGTGTCGAGTTGATTGCCCGCGCGGTCCGAGATCGCCGACCGGCAGCGTATCCTTGGCCGGGCAATGACCGATCACGACGTGCTGGTGGACGAGCTGCTGTCGATCGAGTGGGGTACTAGGTTCGAGTCCTTCTCGGTGCGAGATCGGCGGATCCTGCATGGGTTCAACGCGTTCGGCTGGCAGCTCGGCAATCGATCGTTCTTCCGGTCACGGTCCCGCCTGCACGTCGGTGCCGACACGGAGTTGTCGCACGCCGGGACGGAGGCGCTCGAACTCGCCGCGATTACGTTGCGCCAGTCGTGGCAGCCAAACGACCTCGGCTGCCACGAGCGGGTCGTCGACATCCTCCGCCGTAACGTCGCCGACGGCCCCGAGCGGACCGCGACGGAGGCACTGCTCGACGAGCTCGATCGCAGCTTCCGGGCAGCGCGCAGCTCGGAGCTGATGGCGTTTGTCGACCCTGAGGATCTCAAGCAGGTCGGCACACCCGGTTCGCGGATGCCGCGCACGGTGAAGGCGCTGACCGCGGACGAGGTCCTGGACGACTGGCTGCACGGGAAAGTCGTTCACAGCGGCGACTCGAAGAAGGCCGCGGCGATCGCGCTCTGGCCGGCCCCCTCGTACGAGTGGTCAGTGATCAAGGCGGTCACGTCGATCACGCGCGCCGTGCTCACGACGCACGTCGTCGTCCGTGGCGCGCTCGGGATTCTCCACGAGGACTGGCGCGTCCGCACCGGTCCCGGCATAACGACAACGACCGCCTGACAGACGACCAGCACGGCGGGACGGGCCGCACGGCCTGGGGTCGGCCGGTCCACTGAACGGCGCCCGCTTCAAGGAGAGGCGCCCTCTGCACCGGGCGCCCGTACATCGTGCGATGCTCGCTCGATGGCTAGCTTCCGTCCTTCGCTCAGGGCCGTTGGTCCAGGGAAGCCGATTCGAACCCCGTGGTCGTGGTTTGCGCAGGCCCCGCCGAAAGACGGGGACAGGCACTGGAGGGAAGGTCGGAGTGCGCTCGAACTGGCGCGCGCTTGGTGCCGAGGCACATCTCCCTGCCAACCGCGAGAGAGGGTCGAGACTCTAGAGAAGCATCCCCTCACGCTGGGATTCGAAGCGTGGGACGTGGTCCCGGAGCTGGTTACCCCGTTGCCGTTTCCTGGCGAGGGTCGGAACCACGACATCGCCGCGATCGGGGTCGTGGACGTTGTGCCGACGTTCGTGGGGGTCGAGGCTAAGGCTGGCGAGCGCTTCGGCGACAAGACAGTCGGTGACTGCTGGAGGAACAAGGTCGGGTCCAAGTCCAAGGTTCCCCACCGCGTCGCCGCAATGCTCGACCTCTTAACAGGGGACCAGCCCGACCCTGGGGATCCTGGCGCGCTCGACCCAGCGATAGGCGACCGCGGCTATCAACTACTCACAGCATCCGCAGGCACCGTCCTTGAGGCGCGGCGCAGGCACTGTCAGCGCGCCGTGCTCCTCATCCACGAGTTCAGACCGAAAGTGCCCAGCCAGAAGCTCGCCACTGAACTCTCGGATGCGCAGGACGACCTCGACAACTTTGTCGACTGGCTTTCCGCCGGCAAGTACACGGAGCTGCCTAAGAACACGGTCGTGGTCCCGCGCGACCTTCCGACTCCTCACGAACATGTCGTGCTCCTCGTTGGCAAGTGCGTCACCGAGCTCGGGTGAGCACCGGCTGTCGTGCCGAAGGCAGAAGATGCGGAGCGGGCCAAGCCAATCATTCGACTGAGGACGGGCAGGAGTTGACTACTCGGCGTCCGGCCGTTCCCTCCGCGAGACTGGTCGGCAAGTGGAGAACATTTCTAAAGACCCACCTGACCCGACTTACTCGGATCGTCTGATGTCACGGGCAGCCAGGGAGGTTGCCCTAGCGCTCGATGAACTCGACCGTCGTGGTACATCCCTCGGCGAGATCGCGCACCTCCAGCCGGAAACCCGTGCTGCACTCCGACGCCTCCAACCGGATCCGGTCGACCACGTTGAAGAGACCCTGCCCTTGCCGAATTGGAAACCACGCCCAAAGGGGGTCGATGCGCTGGTCCGTTCGCCGCAGGGAGCGCCTCGGTTCCCCGTCGAACTGAAGCTTCGAAAGACGGACTGGACGCTGTGGGATGCCTACAAGATGGTTGATGCCCTCAACGTGAGTGGTGTCGAGGCCGCCTATCTGCTCGTAGGGGCGTCGGCGAAAGCTTGGAGGGCGAAGTACACGCATTGCGCGCAGGGCTCGAAAACGACGGAGCTCTTCGAGGTCGAAGAGGTCGAGCACGAATCGGAAGAGCTTTTCCGCGCGAATGCGCATGCCTGGTACGACCTCTTATGGGGAGGAACCGCCCGTCCGCTTCGTGTTCCGATGCACATCAGAACCATCCGGAATGAGAACGCGGCAATGTCGATCGACAACACTCCCGGCGCGTTGCGGTGCGTGCGGGTTGAGCCCGCGAGCGACGAGTGGCTCGACTTCTCCCCAGAGTGGTATGCGGGCGAGTGGCCTGTAGGTGTGCAGCCGTGCGAGCACTACCTGGCTTGGCGAGCCATCCCCAGACAGGAGACGCCATAGCCTGCCTCATTTCTCCGTTCGCCCGACGACTGCTTCGGGACACACAGCGGTCGTGCCGTCGACGGCGGCGTCCCGTATTCGCTCGCGGCGCGAAAGGATCGTCGGGCACCGGCCCCACCGCTATCACTTTCGGATCTCGGGATTCCTGCCCTCGACCCCAGGGAAGAGCAGTACACCACGGTGTCTCTTCGTCGGAAGCAAATGGTGGTGTTGTCAGCAACCCACGGTGATCGCAGGCGCTAGGGGCGTCGAGGACCCGCGACAACGACCCCGTTCGCCTCCCGAACGGAACGCTCTCTGCCGCGACGCGTCGCTCAGGACCAGCATGGACCCGGTCGCTTACGCATCGTAAGGGGCAAGTGTGTAACTGGGCTGCGAACGCAGCGTCTGCCGGTTGCCGTTTGGTAGAGCTTCGGTTGGCGCCGTCGCCGGCCCTACGGGGCGAAACTCGTTTGATGGGCGTCCGAGCTGGGTGGGACGAGCTGATGAGGTCCGGGCCAGGGGACCGCCGGCGCCCGGCGGACGCTGAACGGCAAGAAAGCGAGCGCCCGGGGGGCGGATCTCGCTCCCCCCCTTCAATCCAAGCGGGTATCGCAATGCGCCGTGGCTGTCGCACAAAGCCGTCTGGCCAACGCCGGTCCGGCCCTGCGGAAGCGGGCATCTGCAAGCCGCAGCGCGAAGGCGCCGCCATCCGCGTCCCCGACGTGATGGAAATGGTGGCCATTCTCCGAGCTCCCTTACGACGGATCTCACGAGCTCGTCGGGGGTTTATGCGACAGCCACCGCCGGGAGCGAAAGCAATGGCGGTTGTCACCGTGCTTCTGCTTTCACGCGAAAGGGACAGCGCAGCCGAATCGGTCCGAGCCTTTCGCCGAGCATGGGAAGCAGCGGCGTCTGGACGGTTAGCGCGCGAACCGCTCCCACCCAGCGCCGCAGGACGGGCACTCCGCGATAGGCGCTTCGCTGGAAATCCAGTCTCCGTCGTCGTCGACCGGGTACGGGGTGTACCAGTGCTCCGCCTCCATCTGCACAAACGAGTCGGCTTCCTTGCCGCACCTGGAACAGGTGGCGCCCGAGGCAAAGATCGCGGACAGGTCGGGTTCTACGGGCTTCCTGGACATCGGCGCTCTCCAAGTCAAGTGTGGTGGTCTTCGATGCCAGTCGCCAGCTTCAGGCCACCCGATCCTTCTTGACGACGGTCTGGCAATCGGAGCACTTCAACTGGTTGGTGGTGTACGGCTAAAGCGTGTACTTGCCGCAGGCCGGGCACCTGTGACCCTTCGCCATTGTCGTTCCTCTCTGGTGTTTGCTCGCTGCAGTGCCGAGCAGATGGCTGATCGTAAGCGAGCGACTTAATGATTGCGTCTGCCTGGCAGGATGGTTGACGGATGAGCGACTTGGATCACTGCCCGTACTGCGGCGTGCCGTTGACTGGATTTGAGTGCTGGAAGTGCGAAGTCGAGTTCGTCTACGAGGCTGGGGCTGACAAGCTCGTCGAACGCAGGCGACCCGAGCGATCCGAACGTCGTTGCATCGGCTGCGACTTGCCGTTGAAGCACTCCTCCGTGCTGACGCACGCGTGGGCGGACGGCGACAACCGAGACGCATACATCACCTGCGCAGATTGCGGCTGCCAGAACATCTTTGAGTCGTAAGGACCTGTAGTGGCCGGTCGCGCTGCTCCTTCGGACGAAAAAGCAGGAGGAGTGGCGCAGCTGCTGACTTCGTCCTCGCTTCGCGTGGAAGCAGTCGCGCTATCGCCGACGGTGCTGGCTATCGCGTCCGGCGCGGAGCTATAACGCGGTGCGCGAGTGCCGGGGCGTAGCCTCACGTCCCGCGCTCTGACGTTATGGCAACCGGAATGTCATGTGTTGCAGGGCCGGCTTGACGTAAGTCTGCTTATCGGGCATGAAATCTTTCTCGGCGGAGGGTCCTAGCAGTTCGGTCCGGCGGCGCTTTTAGCGTCCGCGGCTCCGGAACAGGGGGCTTCTCTGGGAGAGGCGTGGGCTAAAAACGCGCGAGTGAGACTCTCCGAGGGGCCTCCCTGGATCTCGCAGCAGCGCTTCGCCTTGCGACCGGAGCCGCGGGGGCAGGGCTCGTTGCGCCCGACCTTCGCCACACATTGAATCGTGGGCGCCGGCGGTCGGAAAACCGCCGCGAAGTTACACGCCGAACTTACGACGGCTCTACTAGCGAAAGCGGGCGAGCAGGAAGTCCTCGTTGCCGCCCAGGGTGTGTCCGGCCACCAGAATCCTGCCATTGTCCTGCAACGCCACGGCTTGGGCCCTCGCGCGCCGCCGGAACGCCGTCAGTCTTCCGTTACGCGAGAAGGACCGGTCGAGCGTCCCGTTCCTGTTCAGGCGAGCAACCGCGACCGCGGAGCCGCGGCGGCCCGCGACGTTGCCCACGGCGGCGGTCTTGCCGTCGAACCCGATTGCCAGGTCTACGCCAATCGCCCGGGCGCCGCCGAACCCGACCCGCTGCCTGCCGTCGCCCGAGAAGCGCCGGTCGAGTGACCCGTCCGCCTCGAAGCGTGCGACAGCCAGGCCGCGCGACCCGGATGCAGTTCCGACCACGGTGATCCTGGTGCCGCCCAGTCGCCCGCGGCTGACCACCCCGGCTGCCGTCCTGGCGAAGCCCGCCAGGCGCACCCTGCCGTCCCCGGAGAAGCTCCGGTCGAGCGACCCGTCCGCGTCGTAGCGGCTGATCGAGAATCCTTCGCCGACTACCACGACCTTGCCGTCGTTCTGAACCGCCACGTCGGTGGGCTGAGCGGAACCGAACGGGCTCGTGGTCTGGATGCCGTCTCCGGCGAAGGTCGTGTCGGGGGACCCGTCCGCGTTGTAGCGGGCAACGGTCCAGGGGTTTCCTGAACCGGCCACGCCGACGGCTACGATCTTGGCGTCGCGCTGCAGAGCGACGGCCGTCGCCACGCCACCGGCCTCCCCGATCGTCTGCACGCCATCGCCAGAGAACGTGCCGTCCAGCGACCCGTCCGCGTTGTACCGAGCCACTCCGAACCGCGCCGACACCTCGCCGACGACAACCGGCTTCTCGTCGTTGACCTGGACCGCGATGTCGCGTGCGCCGCCGCCGCCCCCGAAGCTCGTTGTCTCCTTGCCGTCACCGGAGAAGTCGGGATCGAGCGAGCCGTTCGGGCGATAGCGCGCCACGGCGAAGGCCCGTCGGTCCCCGGCGCTCTCCCCGACAACCACGGTCTCGCGGCTGGGGTGAAATGCGACCCCAAAGGCACGATCGTTCCCGCCTCCGATGTCAGTGGTCACCTTGCCGCCGTCCCCGAACGTCGGGTCGATCCGGCCGGGCGCCGCCACCGCGGCGGATACCACAAGCCCGATCGCGAGGACAGCCCCGACTGTCAAGCGCCGCCAGCTCACCGCGCCTGCCAGTCCGGCTCCGAGCCGTCGAAGGCGCCAGACGCGGCCTCTGCTACGGACTGGCGGGCGGCGGCGACCAGCTCGTCGGGAAGGCTGACGGCGATCTTGGTGGTCACAGCGCCAGCATACCTCCGGGCGAGGGGTCGGCCGGGCGGGCGGGCGGGCGCTAAAGGTCGATCTCGGGCGCATCGAGCTCGGCCGCCGGCGGTTCGAGCGTGGCGGTCAGTGCGCGGTCTGTGACCTCGCACAGCTCGACGCGGTCGCTGTGGGTCTTCTCCCACGCCCGCCGCCGCGGCCCGCCGGTCGGGAGCTCGGCGCCCGGTAGCTCTCCGTAAACGAGCCGGGACCGTCGCGGCCGCGGCGTCCCACCGTTCGGCTTCGAGCAGCGATTGCGGGCGCGCGGGCGCTCAGCGAGTTGGGCGGCGCGTAGGTCCTGCAGTCGGTCTCGACGACCGTCAGCTCGTCCGCGTTTCGGATCCCGAGCTTGTTGTGCAGAACGTCGGTGTCGGGGTAGACGTAGGGGTCGCCAGCCACGCTGACGGCCCGGCGTTCAGGAGGCCTGCGCCTCGGAGTTGGCGGTCTCGGCGATGCGCGCGCCGCGGCGTCGAGATCAGCCTCGGTTGCCTGCCCGGCGGCCCAGAGGTCGAGTAGGCGCTCATTTCGTCGCTCGCCCGCAGGCCGTCCAGCGCGGAGGAGCCGCGGACGGCTTCGAGGTGCTTCCGAGGCAGACGATCGTGCCGGCGCCCAACGCGGGCGAGCGGACCCCGCCAACGAGCCAGGGGCACCCCTACGCCGGCTTTCAGCGCGCCGTGGCGACCGACGATCCGGTGATCGCGACCGCCGCCGCGCTCGAGCTCCCGCGCGTGGGTCTCGCGGACGCGCTGCGCCTGGTGCTGGTCTACCACCGCGTCGGCGACCGGCGCTTCGAGCGCGCCGCCGTGCGCTGGGTTAGCGTCTCGGTGCGGAGATCCCGGCCGTCGGTCTCAGCGGCGCGGCGACGGCGCTGCAGGCATTCGCCGCGATGGCCAGAGGCGACGAGCAGCCGGGCGCCGAGGCGCTCGCTGACGTGCTCGACGCAGCCGCCGCCGACCAGCTCGCCGCCGTCGTCGACGACTGGTCACGGCGCCGGCGCGCTAGTGGGACTTCATGAGCAGCGGTCGGCGCGGCGGGGAAGACAGCTGTCACTCGCCCCTGGGCGAAGCCACCCGGCAGAGTTGACGGCCGCCGGCGCCGGCAGCTCTGTGAGTGAAGGTCCGCGTGCCGAGCCGGAGCCCTGATAGCGACTCGAGCCCTAGGGCGTGGGGCCCGCGTCCTTCCCCAGGCGCCCAGAGTCTCCACTCCGCCGCGACCGTGCTCTATCTACGCGCGGGGACGCCGACCGAGGCCGAAGGGCGCAGCGGACGACATCCCAACCCGGCGGCTCCGCGACGGCAGCCTGGAAGCGGAGCCTTTCGGCATGTCGTCGAACGCGACACCGCGCCGAGCAGCTCGACGACGTCGGGGGCCTCACGTCGCTCGCCGCTCCAGACGGTCGGCTGGCGGCTCCGTTGACCTCCATCGTCATGCCGATCGACTCGACGAGGTGGAACGGCGGCCAGTCGTCGAGCATCGAGCCGTCGCGGTGATGCAGGCGGACGGTCCGCTTGGTCCTGCGACCCAGGGTCGGCAGCGCGACCGTCACCGCCGGGCGCCCCGTCCGGCTGGGCTTCTCTGCATGTAGGGCGTCCTCGACGTCGCGCAGGTCGACATCTTCAAGTCGCAGTCGCTCGGAGACGACGGTCTCTTCGCCGACGCGTTCCTCGACGTCGAGCTCGAGGTCCGCGAGCTCGACGCGGTCAGGTTCGAGCCCGATCTGGACGTCGTAGATATCCTCGTCCGGGCGCAGATGCTGCCCGTTGAGCCATGCTCGCCGCTCGAAGCGCCCTACAAGCAGCCCGGACGGCGCCGCGCTGGTATTGCCCTCGAACCATCCGATGCCCAGCAGGCTCACCATGGGACTGAAGAACGTCTGCTCGCCAAGCTCTACGCGGTCAGGCGGCGCGATGTCGGCGGGATCGTCCGCGCGAGGAAAGTGGAAGCCGACGACCGGTCGAGCCAGCCAGACCGCCAAGTCGCCGGCGACGGTCTCTGAGTGACTTGTCACGCGAATCGGCGCCCGTGCCGTCGAGAGCTCGGCTCGAGCTGCTGGCAGTGAGGACGTGCCCAGCGGCGACCTCGCGCAGTTTGCCCACACGTTCGACGGCTACCAGCATTTCGGCTCAACCGATGCGGCGCTACAGAGGGCCACGAGATCCGCCACAATTGAGTGGGGACGGGCGCACTGCCCGAGGATGTTGATGACCTGCGCGCGTGTCTGTTCCTCGAGTACCGCCGGGAGCGGTTCGTCGAGTTCGACGACGTTCTGCGGGTCACGGCGCCCGACGGAACGTGCTTCACGAGCCCGACCGGTCGACCGTGACGCCTGCCCGGGACGAGCAGGAGCGCTACAAGCGGGCGCTGGCCGATCGCATCGCCGACCTGCTTCGCCGTCGAAACGAACATTCAGGCGGCATGGATACGGGCGCCATCCGCGACCGGCTGCGCGGCCGAAAGGTCGAGGCCCATCCAGACAACATGCTGTCGATCTCCTCGGCGGTCATTCGCGCAGAGGTGGAGGGGGTGCCGGTGGTTGCCGTCGGCAACGACCACCCACTGGGTACGCAGATCACGGGACTGCTGGACGCCCTGCACTTCTGGCTTGAGCGGTACCACGGCGAAGGCCCGCTGCGCTACGTCGTCGGAGGCCGCGAGGACGAGCGGGAGATGGCCGAGCTGACGGCGGCGCTGGGCTCGCTTCGCGCCGCCCTCTCCGGTGTCGACGTGTCCGTGGAGATCGACTTCCATGCCGCCGATCTGCCTTCGGCCGATTTCGCGCAGGCGAAGCTGGAGTGGGCTGAGCTCATAGCGAAGCGCCACGCCCTGCTGGCCGAGCCACCTGAGCTGGTGCGGCAGTTGTCCTCGATCGTCGACGACCCTTCGTTCGACTGGTACATGAGCGTTCATGCACCCCACTACTCCGGACGCATCGACGGCCTGCAGATATGCACAGTCGCACGCGATGGAGCCTCGGGGACACTGAAGATCGGAGCCGCACGAGGCAACGAGGGCCGCCTGGTGCGAGAGCAGTTCCGCGACGCCAGCGACGGTCGCGACGAAGTGCCCTTCTACCGCGGCGACCTACGCGAGCCAGCTCGGATAATCATTGACCTGATCGATCGCCGGCGGCACGGCGCCCTGGCTGGGCTGAAGCGTGAGCACCGCCTAGTCTAGGGTCCTAGGCCGTCGAGCGGTCGTAGTACTCCGCGAGCCGCAGCACCTGCTCGAAACCCCAGGCCACGGCATCGGTGCCCAGCCCCGGCGCGGGCAGCGCGGCGGCGGCGAACAGGGCCGGTTCGCCCGCGAGGGGCACCAGGCCGAGGCGGGCCCCGGTCGTGTCGCTGATCTCGAGCAGCCAGCGCAGCACGTCCGGATCCTCGTCGCCGCCGTCGTACTCGAGCTCGTGCATGAGCAGCAGGACGTCACCCGCATCGCGCAGGACCGCCTCGACGATGCCGCGGTCGACCTCCACGCGCCACGCGCCCGGCGTGTCGTGCCGCTCGGCGGCCGGGAGCCCGAGCTCCGCGAGGGCGTCCGTGAAGGCGGCGCGCGCGCGGGCCTCGGCGGCCTGTTCGGCCTGCTCGCCGCCGCCGGGGGCGACGCGAGCGCGTCGCAGCCGCCCCCCGAGCGCCTCGGCGCCGGTGAGACCGGCCATCCCCTCGAGCGCCAGCAGGACGGCGTCGCGCTCGAACACCGTCAGCGGAAGGGCGAACCACAGGCCGGCGGAGTCGGGCTCCTCCTCGCTGCCCAGTGCGCTCGACGGCAGCACAGGGTCGAGATTGCGCCGCAGCAGCTCCGCCGGCTCGTCGCCGACGCCGACCTCCACGAGCCCGCCGAGGACGCCGACGTCCTCGAGCCACCGGCACAGCAGCGTGGCGTCTTCGAGGTCGACCACCCAGCCGTCCGCTTCGCGCCGGGCCGGGATCGCGAGCTCGTCGAGCAGCGTCGTGAGCCCGGCCTCCACCTCACGGGTACCCGCCGGCCGGCGGGCGCGGGCGAGGCGATCGGCCTGGGTGCGGCGGCGAAAGAGCGGCACGACTACTCGCGCGCCGCCGGCCGGCGGCGCTGCTGGCGGGTGCCGGGCTCCCCCCGCAGGTGGGGTGGCACCAGCGCCTTCGGCCGGTTGTAGAGGATGATCGGCAGCTGGACGGCGAGGGAGCCCACCAGCCCCACGCCGCCGACGACCATCGCGACCGTCCAGGCGGTCGAGCCCTCCTCGACCATGTCGGACGTCGCGCCGCCGGCCAGGAAGAGGATGACGAAGGGCGCGAAGGCCACGAAGCTGCGCTTCACGCCGCGCCACACGGGCTCTGAGAGAAACCACCAGGCGGGGGCGGGGGCCGCGTCGAGCGGACCGGTGCCGCGCCACGCCTTGCGGGCGCCGATGAGGTAGGCGACCAACAGGAAGGCGACGAAGGCGAGCGCGGCCACGCTGCCGGCCGTGACCGCCGCGATCGTGGAGGGCCTGTCCACACCGCCAGGGTAGTCGAATGGCAGAGGAAGGCCGTCGATCCTCCGAAACCCGCTCGAGCGCCCAGGCGGTCGAGGCATAGCCCGAAGGCAGGTCGCGTCAGACGCTCCCGCTCGCAGCCCGAGCATCTCGAGATAGCAGAGAACGCCCTCGGCCGCGTGCGTGCCTGCCAAGCGCGGGATCTGTAGCTCGGTGGGCGCATCGCGCTGACCGCGCCCGCGGCGCTCCAGGATCTGCCGGCGCGGCGCTTCCGTCCGCGCACCCGCGTAGCATTGGAACGTATGTTCCCCGAGCGCGCAAGCGGCTGGCGAGCGTGCCGCGCGCAGCGCCGCGCTGCTGCGCGCCCTCGTCCTGCTCGAGGACCCTGACCTCGACCAGGGTCTCGCTCGCAAGGCCGGCGCGGACCGGGATGGACCGCCGCCACCGCTGGCCTGCCCGCTGGACGGGCGGCGCAGGCGGACGAGCCGCCCTGGAGGACGGCTCGTGGCCTGGTCAGAAGAACCGGCGGCGTCCTACTCTCCCAGGCCCTTCGGGCCAAGTACCATCGGCGCTGAGGGGCTTAACTACTCTGTTCGGAATGGAAAGAGGTGTTTCCCCCTCGCCATAGCCACCGGCAAACGGCGAGAGCCTCCGCGGCCCCTTAGAACTGCACAGCAGGTCACACCCGACGGAACGCGAGGTCCCGCGCAAAAAGTTCTCACAAAGTTATCCGTCAAGCCCTCGACCCATTACTACCGGTGTCCTTCGCACGTTGATGGCCGCAACTCGATGAGGAGCAGCTGGACCAACTCGCCGCCGCGTCCGCAGACCTGATCGCGCTGTCGCCGCGGTACGGCGATTTGGGACCTGACAGAGTCGCCACGCGCGGAGCCCAACGTCAGCGTGAGGAGGCCGCCCTGGAGACGCGCCTGACTCAACGCCGGCACGTCAGCCGCACCAACCTGGTCGCCGTCGTCTCCCCCAAAGGCGGTGTGGGCAAGACCACCCTCAGCTTCCTGGTGGGCGACCCTGGTCTCGCGGCCCAAGCTGCGGGTCCTGGTCGTCGACACCAACCCCGCTACGGCACGCTCGGGCTTCTCGCGCCCGACAGCCACGCGTCCGAGCACCAGATGACCGACGTCATCGCCCAGATGACCGCATCCGCTCGTCGCCGAGCTTCGACCCGTACTTGGCGTCCACGCCGACCGGCCTGCACCTGCTGGCCGCTCCGCAGCACCCCGAGCTGATGGAGGCGATGAGCCCAGATCTGTATGGCAAGCTGCTGGCGTTCCTCGGGCGCTTCTACCACGTCATCATGCTCGACCTGGGGACCGGGCTGACCGACCCGCTGGCGAAGTTCGCGCTCGGTCGCGCCGACCAGGCGGTCGTCGTCAGCAAGCCGGGCTACGTGACGATGAGCATCGTCCTGGATGCGCTGGACTACGTGTGGGACTGCCTGGGCGGCCACCACATGACGATGGCTCTCAACCAGGTGCCCAAGACCGCCGATGTCCGTTCGCTTGAAGCCAAGCTACGCGGCCACTCCCTCTCCTGTCAGATCACCATCCCCCAAGAACAGCGCCTCGATGACATGCTCAACGACGGCACCTACGTCTGTGAGCAGCTCCCGCGACCCACGCGCCTGTCCATCAAGAATCTCGCGCTGGCCGTCACCGACCAGTTGGTCTAGGCCACATGGGGCCGCAGGATCGTGCCGGACGCCGACAGC
This sequence comes from Thermoleophilaceae bacterium, assembly GCA_030447725.1. Taxonomy (GTDB): domain Bacteria; phylum Actinomycetota; class Thermoleophilia; order Solirubrobacterales; family Thermoleophilaceae; genus JAAYBF01. The sequence continues at coordinate 193,985 of JAUJOQ010000003.1, read as the reverse complement.
CCCTGCCCGGCTCAGCGATCGCGAGGCCTCGACGCGCTGCTCGGCGCCGCGAGCTGGTCTGGCGCCCGAGGCCCGCGCAGGCCCACCCGACCACGGCGCCACCGCTCTGCGAGCGGGAGAGCACGACGGTCGAGCCGACGTCCGTGGCCTTCCTACGCACGAAACCACGCTGCTCGCGCGTCTCATATGAGACGTTGAGAGCCCGGCGGGCCGCCTCGAGGGCCCCGGTGGTGCCGTAGAACGCGGCCACGATGCCGACCAGCAGGGCGGTCACCGCGGAACCGGTGCTGCGCAGTGCGCCCCGCACCGAGGCGTCGACCGCCTCGAGCATCGATGACGGCACGACATCGCGCAAGTAGGAGAGGAGGGCTTCGTAGGTGGCTGGGTACTGGCCGACCAGCCCGAGCACGGATATCCCAAGCAGCAGCGCTGGGAAGAGCGACATCAGGCCGTAGTAGGTCAACGCCGCCGCGTGGTGGGTCATCTGGTCGTCACAGAACGACTTCAGGACTCGCTTGGCGAAGGATCCGACCCGGCCCACCATGGGTCGAACCTACTCGTAATGCGCCGGCCGCCCAGCGACGCGGAGTGCGCCAGACCGGCCGGTGGGCGTCGCTGCTTGTGCCCGCGGCGGTTTGGGCGTGCGGTCGATCGCTGACGGCTTCCCCCGAGCCACGTGGCCGCTCACGCCGAGTTCCAGGAGGCGGCGAAGGCCACGCATGCGGCGAACAGCGCGACGGATACGACGAGGCCCGAGATCGCCAGTCCCACGGCGCTCGACCGCTGCCTCTTCGCGCCGAGGATCGCAGTGGCCGCAAGCGCGACGGCGAGCGTGAGCTGGCCGGCGCCGTTGACCCACACGGCCAGATCCACCCGGTCACACGCCGACGGGCACGAGTCGACGGTGCAGCTGAACTCGTTCGTGCACTGCGTCTTCACCCCGAAGCCAAACAGGAACGATCCAAGCGTGCCGAGCACCACCGCAACGGCGATGGGTACGGCGATCAGGTAGCTCGACCGGCTCGCCCCAGGTCGTGTCACACGCTCATGTTGCCCTTGATCGCCCGTGACTAGCCGGAGCAGCCGGAGGACCGAGCTGGCCCCACAGACGGCGGGCAGCCGACCGCTTCATCGTGCCGGCGCGGGAGCAGCATCGAGCCACCGGCGACCGTCAGCGGCAGGCCGACGTAGACGACGAGGACCCGCAGGCTAAGCGCGGGTCCGCCTCCGCGCACAGGGCTGGCGAACAGCGCTATCGCTCCCAGCGCGAGGATGATTCCCAAACCCACGACGAACGGCGCTGAGAGCGCCGCGACCAGTCTAGCGCGGCGAGGCGGCCAGCGACGCCCCCACCGGGGCACGAGCGCCACGAACAACAGCGCTCCCGGTAGGACAAGCCACCAGCCGAACCACACGTACGCGGTGAGATAGCTTGCCACCACCGCGCCCGCGTGCTCCACGAGGCTCGGAGCGTCCGCGGCGAGGCGGATCCGCGCCAGCCAATCGACCACGGCGACCGCGAGCGCGGCCACCGGAGTCACGACTGCGAGGATCACGAGGTTCAGGAGCGCCCGCGGCACGCTCCTCCTATTCTCGGGAACGTCCCTACCTGGGGTATGTCCCCGCCCCAAACTCGATGGGCTGGCACGCAGATCCTCACCCGTCGGTAACTTACTTCGGGCGCGCGGGGTGTCGGACTCGGCGCGATCGTTGTCGATACCCGGAGCGGGTCATGGAGGGCGGGATCAGGTGGGCCTTGAGACGGGGCGCTAACGCAGGGTGCCGCGACGTAGCCTCCCTCACCCCCACACCCTCCCACGCAGCCCGCTCGCCCGCGCCACCGGCGCTGCACCGCGGCCCGCACCGCCTCCCCGCTTCCCACCAGCACCAGCCGCTCCTGCGCGCGCGTCACCGCCGTGTACAGGAGCTCGCGCGTGAGGATCCGCGAGCCGGGCTCGGGCAGTAGGACGGCGGCGGTCTGGAACTGGGAGCCCTGGCTCTTGTGGATCGTCATGGCGTGGACGGTCTCGACGGCGGCCAGACGTGAGGGTCTGAGCGCGACGGTGTCGCCGCCGCGGTCGAACACCGCGGTCGGGCGGCCGCCGGGGCCGGCGATGACCACGCCGGTATCGCCGTTGTACATCTGGCGGGCCCTGCGCCGGCACAGTCCCTTCCCGCGGCCGGGCAGCTCGCCAGTCCAGATCATCTGATAGCCGAGGGCCGTTCGATGTAGACCTCATAGCGGGCGCGCCTGCAGTGAGCGACCAGCGGGTGGGCCATCAACGTGTCCTTTCGCTTGGGGGTGAGCATGGTGGCCTTCACCCCTTGAAGCGGCCACCACGCGCAACCCCTAAGCACAACCGCTGGGATGGCCATCCGACCGCTCGTGCCACCTAGACGACTCAGGACGGGAACCCTCTGGTTGAGGGGCCGCCTCAGGCGCCCGGGGACCAGTCGGTGAGCGCCTCGCCGTCTTCGACGGACTGGCCTCCAGGCGGGCGTAGATGCGCGCCCCGCAGCGCGAGCAGGCACACACGTATTCGTCGTCGCTGCGCAGGCAGCCGGTCGGCTCGTGCCCCAGCTCGCGCGCGGCCTCGGCCAGCTGTTGGAGCCCCACCGCGCGCGAGCTCGCGCTGCATAACCTCGCCGGCGTGCTCCTCGGGAAGTGGGCGGTTGAGCATCGCGAACGCGCGTTGCCCGTCGCGGCGGGTGATCACGCGGATCTTGTCTTGGCGGGCCTGGCGGCGGATCTGACCCCGCCACGCCTCGGGGTCAAGCCCCTCGAGCGAGCTGACGTGGCCGCGGTGCAGCAGCTCGGCGTAGTCGCCCGCCGGGCGCTCGAGGTAGTCGTGGACGATCCGGCGGAAGCGCTGCTCGTGGCTGTCGAGCATCCACCCAACCTAGGGCCCGCCAGCCGGGCCTTGCCTCTGACGTTTCGGTCGATGGCCGTCCCAGCAACAACCGCGCGAGGCCGGGCAGGCGGGTCGCGTCGCCGCCTCGGCGGCGACCCGCCGCCGGCTGGTACTGCCCGCCGACTGTCGCCTGCGATCTGGACACCGACGCGCGGGTACTTCGCGAGGAGGTGTCGGCCCGCTGCTCACCGTCGAGGGCGCGGTGGACGTCGACACGGCCTGTAAGATCGGTCGAGGCGCTGCCCTTCGCTCTCACGGCCGGGCTGTTGTCGCAGAGCCCGGCCACCGTCGAGCGGGTGGCGGCCCGCCTGCCGGTCGGGAATCTGTACGCCAACCGCGCCATCACCGGCGCGATGGTCGGCCGCCGCCCTTCGGAGGCAACCCGCCGCTCGGGCATCGGCCCCACGCGGTGCGCGGGTACCGGGGCGTAGCCTTACGTCCCGCTGCTCCGAGAGACGTTATGGCAACCGGAATGCCGTGTTTTGCAGGCCAGGTTTACGTAACCCCGGTTATCGGGCATGAAATCTTTCTTCCGGGGGGCCCCTGGTAGTTCGGTCCGCCGGCGCTTTTAGCGTCAGCGGTTCCGGAACAGGGGCTTTCTGTGGGAGAACGCAGGTGTGGGCAGGCCGCAATTCGCTCGATGGGCTGCGAGCCCGGTGTTATCGATGGCCGCCCTTGCGACTGGTCCGGCTGGGCTGCGAGCCCGAATCCGTCTGTGTCGTTTTGCCCGCTTTGTGCTCCCGATTCGTCATCTACGAGTTGAGGAGGTCAGATGCGTTTCATCGGTCTGGACGTTCACCGCGACTTCTGCGACGTCGCGATCTACGAGGACGGGAAGGTTCGCTTGGCGGGGCGCGTTGAGAGCTCGCCTGAGCAGCTGGGGCTGTTTGCCCAAAGTCTCTGCGATGAGGATCACGTCGCATTGGAGACGACGGGCAACGCGCTGAGCATCGCGAGGATCCTCGAGGGCCACGTCGGCGGTGTGCTGGTCGCCGATACGCGCAACGTGCGCGCGATGACCCACGCGAAGGTCAAGAACGACCGCGTCGACGCTTGCATGCTCGCGAAGCTGCTCGCGGCGGGGATGTTGCCCGGCACGTGGCTGTGCGACGAGCCGACGCGGGTGTTGCGCAGGCGCGTCTCGCGCCGCAACCAGCTCGTGCGGGGACGCACCCGCGCGAGAAATCAGATCCATGCGGTGTTGATCCGCAACCTCCGCGGCCGCGGCCCGCGAAGCGACACGTTCTCCAAGAAGGGCCGCGAGTGGCTTGCGGGCCTCGAGCTCCCCACCGATGAGCGCGAGACGCTCGAGGGCTGCTTGCGCGAGGCCGACTTCCTGTCGGGTGAGGTCGCTGTGGTCGACCGCGAGATCGCCCGCTACGCCGTGGGCTCAGCGGAGATCCGCCGGCTAATGACGATCCCCGGCGTCGACGTCACGACCGCGGCGACGCTGATGGCGACGATCGGCGACATCCGGCGGTTTCCCTCCCCGCGCCACCTCGTCGGCTACGTCGGCCTGGACCCCCGCAGCCGCCAGTCCGGGGCCTCACCGATCTACACCGGCCACATCTCAAAGCAAGGGTCCTCCTCCGCCCGCCACGTGCTCTGCGAAGCGGCGCACGCCACAATGCGCGCACCGGGCCCGCTACGCGCGTTCGGCCAGCGTGTGCGCTCCAGGCGCGGCAGCAAGATCGCGACCGTCGCCGTCGCGCGCAAGCTGCTCTGCCTGAACCGGCAGCTGCTCACAAAGGAGCAGGACTACCTCTACGAGCGTCCCGCGCTGACGTTCCACAAGCTGCGCAAGCTCGAGCTCGCCGCCGGCGCCCCGAAGCGCTCAAACCCACGCGGCCGAAACGGCAAAGGAACACCCGACAACCCCGCCCAGTGGGATACCGACCGCGCCCACGCACTCAAGACCGAAGACCACTACCGGACAGCAGTCGCCAACTGGCAGCCCCAACCCCAGGCCTCGCCCAGCTGAGCTACAAACCTCTACTTGACTTCATCCGTCGAGCGTTGCTTTTTCCTTGGGCTGGTTCGGCCTGTGGCCAGCCCGTGCGAGCACAGGCGCTGGTACGGACCCGGCTCTATGCAGCTCGACGATGCGCGGGCCGAGCGCTTCGCGGCGCTCTTCACGCCATTCCCGGAGACCGCCGAGGTGACGTTCTTACCGCTCTCGACGCCCTCGGGATCGTGGTTCTCGACCAGGGCGCTCGCGCGCGCGAGCGCGGGCAGGCGCTCGGCAAGGTCTGGCGCTCGCGCCGTAATGCTGGGAGCCCAGTCGGTTTCGCGACGCTGCTTTGGGGTAGGGACAGTGCCATGGTACTCGCGCATCGTCTTCGCGCACTCGCGCTCCCGTCCCTGCTCATACTTGCTGCGCTCGTGCCGGCGAGCGCCGAAGCGGCGTTCGTGACGGCGGTCGATGTGGCGGTGCGCCCCGCCGAGGGGTCTCCGTGGTCAAAGGGCACCCTGTTCCGGGGAGAGGGCTTCCAGGTGGGCCACACCACCTCGACCGGCTGGGCCTACGGCCGCGCGAAGGGCGGCGCCGAGCGGTGCGGGTGGGTGCTCATCTCAGAGATCAACTCCACCACGCGCACCGACGACACCTGCGGCTCCCCGAAGTCAGAGCCGCTCGGGGACTCCGAGCACGTGCCCGGCGGCGGCCCGTCCGAGCGGTGGTACGTGACCTGCGAGTCGGCCACCCTGCACGGCAACTACGGCGGTGGCCCAGGCCAGCTTCGCTCCGAAGCGGGCACCGTGACCAGGGATACCGCGCTCGGCTGGCGCTACACCACCGGGGACGGCTACGCCGCCTCGGTGGACGGACCGACCGGAACACCTCGCTTCATCCTGCGGTCCTGCATCTCGCGGACGCCACCGCCCGGCGCGCCGGGGCCGGGTCCCGCTCCTGAACCCCAACCTGGTCCCGCTCCCTCGGATCCGGCTCTGGGCATCCCGGCGCCCGGGCCGCAGATGCCCGAGGGCGAGGAGACGTGGGCCCGCAAGAAGCAGGCGCCGTGCACGCCCGACCGCGTGATCGGCGAGGCGAGGACGGAGAAGCGTGACGGCAACACGATCTGGATCCCGAAGGTCGGGCTGCGGACCTACACGGTCGGCATCAACTCCGTCCTCTACGCGTGCGGCGGCTATGTCTACGCGCGCACCATTGTCTACGTCAACGCGATGACGCTGCCCCACGGCTTTCCGCTGGTCATGCGCGTAAGCACGCGGCGCAGCGACGGCAGGTGGGCCGCCGCCAAGCACCGCATCTACAAGACGACGCGCAAGCATCCCGGCGACTTCGTCGTCGACCAATACCGAGGCATCGGCCGTGGGCTGCGCCTGACCGACGTGCACGTCAAGCACTTCCCTCACATCAGCAAGGGCGCGACGCCCATCGCGTCGACGGCGAAGGCGAAGTACGGGGCTTACCGCGGCCCCGAGGCCAAGCCCGGGAAGGGCTAAGCGCCGGCCTTCGGCGCGAGCGCGGTGCTAGGCGAGAGCGAGCGTCACCGCCGCCGACGACGAGCGCCGCCGGCGCGCGCGCCGCCCGGCGGACGTGTCTTGCCTTCATGGCCTTCGACGTCCTCTCACTCGACGGTGAGCCGTCGACCGCGCTCCCCTACCGCGAGCGGCGCGCCCTGCTCAAGGGACTCTGTCTCGAGGGCGCGACCTGGCGGGCGCCCGACCCCCAGGCCGGCGGCCGAGGCGGCTGCCAGAATCGCCGCGAATGCCGCCGCGCAGCTCCGCTTCGAAGCCCGCCGCCGAGCGCCCGCGCCGGGCCCCGCCGCCGCGACGGCCCAACCTCCCCTACCAGAGCCCGCCGGGCACGTGGGATCGGGAGCGCTGCCTCGCGGCGATGCGCCTGGGCAGAGCGCCACGGCACGGCGCCGCGCGCCTACGAGTGGAGCCCAGACCACGGGCGCGCGCTCGGCCTCTTGCCGGGCGATCGCCTCGTCGAGTGGGAGCGCTCCCATCCGCGCTTTCCGAGCGCCGACACGGTCCGCCGCCACTGCGGGAGCTGGCGTGAGGCGCTGCGCGCGACCGGCCTCGCCGAGGCCCCGGCACGGGAGCCAGAGCTCCCGCTCGCAGAGCGCGTCGCCGCCGCGCGCCGGCTTCGCTCTGACGGCGTCTCGACCGCCCAGATCGCCGACCTGCTCGCGGTCGACCGCAGCACCATCGCATTGGGTCGCGACAGCCTTCGACCGGGGCTCCTGCGCCTTGCTTTGGGTTTCGTCACCGGAATCGCAGCCGATGAACACCGCACCGAGAAGGACCCATACGACGGCAACGCAGTGCTGAGTCCTTCGCATCGGCTCGCACCATGGCTGGCTCCTCCTATTCGGTTGTGGACGCCGCTCGGCTCGTATCCGCGCGGCTGTGACACCCCACGATCGGGTAGGGGGCCAGTCATGCGTATCAGCGGCGCCGGAGGTCAACCTCCATAGCGTCTAAGAGAGGAACGTCCGGATGGTCACCCGCGAGACGCCGCCGCCGGGCTGGACGGTCTCGATCACCAGTGTGATGGGTATCTGGCCGCCGCCCGACACTCGCTCGGAGGTGCGCTCGTCCAGGGCCAGCTCCACCGGGGCGGACTCGTTCCGGGCGATCGAGAAGTCCACCGGTCCGACGCTGCGATCGGACGTGGTGAAGCGCACGGTTCCCCGGCAGGGCGAAGGCGCGTCGCCGGGGCAGCCGACCCGTACGAAGGCGGTGCGACCGTCAGGGGAGGTCGAGGGATACAGCTCCGAGGCCGAAGTGAGGACGGCGCCCGCTGGAGCGTCGCGCTGAACTTCCTCGCACGGGCTGATGAGGTCGGTGAAGAAGTCGAACGCGTCGAGCACGAGCACGTCGGAGCCTTCTCCGCACTCCACCTGGTCGCGACCGCCGTCCCGTAGCTCGATCCGGTCGGCACCGCCGCCGCCCGTCACCGTGTCCAGCTTTGGCCCGCCGATGATCGTGTCCGGCCCGGAGCTGCCGAGGATGAAGTCACGGCCCCGCCCGCCGATGAGCCGGTCGCCGGCGTCGGCCGCCGAGAACTCGTCGCCGGTGAGGTTGTCCATTCCGTCGCCTCCCCTCGCCACGTCGGCGCCGGGACCGGGGCGCAGGCTGTTGCCCATTGAGTTGCCCACGATGAGGTCGTCGCCCCTTCCGCCGATCAGGGTCTCGATGTCGGTCGCGATGCGATCGCGCTCGGAGCGGGCCCCGTCGTCGCGGTCGCCGGCGAGGTCGGCCCGCACGGTGTCGCGGCGGGGGCCGTAGGAGACGAAGTCCTGTCCCTTTCCGCCCGAGATGGTGTCGCTGCCGTCGGCCGAGCCTTCGGAGACGAAGCTGTCGGATCCCCCGGTTCCGGTCATGCGGTCGTCTCCCTGGCCACCGAAGAAGCTGGCGCTCCCTCCGCTGCGCAGCAGGTCGTTGCCGGGGCCGCCGCGCAGCGTGCCGCCGATGAAGCCAACCCTCACGCGGTCGTTCCCTCGGCCGCCGTTGACCCTGAGGCCGCCGCCGTTCTCGCTGATCAACACGTTTCCCCGGACGATCGCTCTATCCGATCGGTCACCCAGGGAGATGCTCATGTCGGTCGCGAAGAAGCCCTCGAGGCGGCACGTGACCACGCGCCCGCCCCCTCGCCGGCAGCCCTGGCCCGGCCGGGCTCCGGCCGCGTCGCTCACCACGACCTTGGCACCACGCCTGCTCACCCGCAGCCGGTTGCGCTCGCCGCCCTGCGCGCGCACGACCACCCTGGCTCCTCGAGCGGGCTGATCGGACCGGTCGGTCGTCTTGAAGGTCTCGACGCGGACGGTGCTCGCAGCGGCCGGCGCGCCGGCCCAGCAGGCGGCCCCAAGGGCGACGAGGAGCAGGAGGAGGCGTTTCATGCCGTCTAAGCCCCCAACCGGCGGGAAAGTTGCGCTGCGCTCACGAGGCGGCCACGCGGTCCTCGAGCCGCTCTTTGCGCGATTCGTCGGCTTCCGACTGCGTGAGCATCGCCGCGAAGAGGACCACGAGGGCGATCACGAAGGTCAACGACTGCTCGACCATCATGATCGCGCCCCCTGCGTTCTGGTCGCTCACGGGGCTGAGTCCCCAGATCCGCGGCACCTCGGCGTAGTGCTTATAGAGCAGATCGTTCGACCAGGTGAGGTAGAGGCCAAGTGCAGCCAGGCCGAACTTGGCAGTCCCGATGTAGGCCACGGTCGCGAGCCCGGTGAGCCGCCGGCGCATCGGCACCGGCGAGATCAGCGGCCACCACACGGCCAGGCCTGCGGTGAAGAAGGAGGCGTGCTCGACCAGGTGGATCACAGGGTTGCGCAGAGCGGCGTCGTACATGGCGGGCACGTGCCACAGGTACATCAGCCCGATCCACAACGCGATCCCCGTCGGCCTCAGCGTGGCTCGTGGAGGTATCCGGTCGGGGGCACCTCGGCGAACGGTCGAAACCACGCCTCCATGCGCTGGTCAACGACGCCGAGCTGTACGTCAATCAGATTGTGTCTGCTGATTGCGGCGTCGGCGGGCTCCTTCATCTCAAACAACTTGAGGATCGTCGTCCTGGAAGAGCGCGAACAGGCCTTCAAGCTCGGCCTGCGCGGCCCGAAAGCCGTCCGCGTCGATCTCTGCCTGGTCGTGCTCCATGTCAAGCCACGCCTCCGCTCTGGCGATCAGCGAGATCGCGACGATCTCCTCGGCGACGCAACCGGCCGGCGCGCCGGCGGACAGGCGGGCCATCAGCGCCACCGCCGCGGCGAAGAGATCGAGCGCGACCGCGTCGTCGACCAGCGGCGCGAACGCCGGCGGAGCGATCTCCCGGGCGAACGCCGGCCCGTCACGCCGGCTGATCGCGTAGCGAAACTCGTCGACGAGCACGCTGCCGCCGCGCAGCAGCGCGCGACGAGCGTTGAGGTCGTCGACGTGCACCGCAAGGAAGCGCAGGATGTCGGTGTCGACCTGGCCCTTGAGCTTGAGGTACTGGCGCCCGGAGTCGCGCAGGAAGGGCTCGTCGACCTCCCCCCACCCGCTGTAGGCCAGTCCGTAGCGCTCGATCAGCTGCGCGCGGGCGCGGATCTCGTATTCGGTCGCGTTCAGGGCCGTGGCGAGCTCGGCTGGATCGAGCTGCTCGCCGGCGGCTTGGGCGACGCCGATCGCCTGCAGCACCGGCCGAAGCTGCTCCCAGCTCACAGCGTTAGCATGACACCGAGGCGGGATTGCAGCTGCGCCAGCGGCGATCCGCGTACTCAGCCATGTCGCTGGCACCGTCGTTTCACTGCTGCGCGAGGCTGCGGCGCAACGGAGTGTCATCGCGCATACGTCGCCGGTCGCTCAGGCGACCGTGACGTGGGTGTCCCACGCTTGGGCCTGATCGCAGACCGGCAGGATCCGCTCGTAGGCGCAGCGGAAGTAGCCGGGGCGCAGGGCGCACTCGACGATCTTGCGGCCCCGGATCGCCGGCATGCCGTCGTCTGCGATCGCTCCGCCGACCGCAAGCGCCGTCAGACAGCGGCCCTTGAGGTCGGGGGCGTCGAGCGGGCCGGGCTCGCCGTGGTCGTCGAAGATCTCCTCGCCGTAGCCGAGTGAGCGCAGGATCATCCGCGCGTTGGCGTTTGAGAAGTTGGGGCCGTCCGAGAGCTCGGCGCCCTCCGCGCTCTCGCGGTAGGCGTAGAAGGTCATCGACATTCAGAACCACCCCTGCATTGGGGCGTAGCCGAGCCGGGCGGCCTTGGTCAGGTAGTCGTCGATCAGGGCCTGGAGCTCGCCCATCTTGGTGAGCCCCTCTTCGACGAGGTAGGCGCGCCCGCCGGCGTTCTTGGGCCGGTCGGTGATGCGGACGATCCCGTCGACGCGCTGGCCGACGAGTTGGCGTTGGCCTTCGTCGGTCTCGTGGACGTCGAGCGCCATCGTCTGCGCGCGCGAGACGCCCATCGTCCGCTCGATCTTCTCCAGCGCCTCGTCGCGCTGCTCGCCGGCCAGCTCTGTCTCAAGCTGGGCGCCGGCGACCTCGCCGGCGTTGACATAGAAGCGACAGACCTCGCGGTGGCGCGATAGCGCGGTGTAGGCCAGCTCGCCGTACAGGCCCTCCCCGCCGAGCACATAGGCGCGGTCGACGGTCATTCCCTGCGACTTGTGCACCGTCATCGCATACCCCAGCCCCACGTTGCCCTCATCGACGTAGGAGCCCGGCAGCACCACCTCCTCCCCACCGTCGATCTGCACCCGCAGCGAGAACGTCGACTCCTCGACCTCCACCACCGTCCCGCGCTGACCATTGAGCACCCCGACATCGCGGCTGGCGTTCTCGAGGCACATCACCCGGTCGCCCTCGGAAAACCGCGTGTCGCGCGGGCCGGCAAGCACCCGCTCGCCGAGCCGGCCGCTCTGGCGCATGTAGCCCTGGGCGCGCTCGTTGAGCTCCGCCGCGGCCTCCCGTGTCGGGGCGAACATCACCGCCTCCCCCCCGCCGCCGAGGCCTTCGCGGCCGTGCCACCAGTCAGACACCAGGTGCTCGTACTGGCCGTCGACCGACCGCTCCACGACCACGTGGCCGCGCTCGTCCGCCGAGCGCACCCATTCCGCCGGGCGCCCATCGCGCAGATCGGCGAGCGCGGCGACGTCCGCGCGGTCAGACTGGCGCCACACTTGGGTCAGCTCGACCGCGCCGAGGCGCTCGGCGAGCCCGCGAAACGCGCCGCCGGCGTCGATCTCGGGCAGCTGGCGATCGTCGCCGACTAACACCAGCTTCGTGTCGGTCTCCTCACACGCGCCGGCCAGGCGCTCGAGTGCGCGGGTGCCGACCATCCCGGCCTCGTCGACGACGAGCACCCCGCCCTGCGCGAGCCCGTAGCCGCGGTCGAAGTCATAAAGCAACGACGCCACCGTCGTCGAGTCGATCCCGCCGGTGTCGCGCAGCTCGAGCGCCGCCCGCGCCGACAGCGCCGCGCCGAACACCCGCCGCCCGTCGTGCCGCCACGCCCGCCGCGCCGCGTCGAGAGCGTGCGTCTTGCCGGTCCCCGCGGCCGCGCGCACGACCTGCACACCGTCGCCGGACTCCGCCAGGCAGCGCACCATCACCGCCTGCTCGCCCGACAGCGCCGGCCGACCCGCCGGGCCCTGCAACGCCGCCGCCAGCGCCTCCGGTGAAGCCACTCCCGCCCCGGCTCGGACACGCCGGTGGGCGCCTTCGACCAGCCGCGCCTCGCGCTCGAGCATCTCCGGAGTCGTGTAGCGCGTCCCTGTCGCGCGCACCACCAGGCTGCCGTCGCGGCGGCGCAGCGTGTCCGGCCCGGTGACCGTCGCCTCGCCCTCCACCGCCACCACCCGCGGCGAGCGCATGAACTGACCGCTCAACTGCTCGACACGCTCGACCGTCGCGCCGTAGCGATGCCCGGCGCACAGCGCCTGCAAAACCTGGCGCTGATCGAACGTCGACGCCTTCTCGGTCAAGCCCCGATCGCCGCCCATCGCCGCCGCCAGCCCCTCGGGCTCCGTCCCCGCCGGCAGCGGCACCTCGTCCAGGCGGCCCGCGACAGCGTCGATCTCGGCCTGGCCGAAGCCGAGCTCCGCGGCGACTGCCTGCCACTCCTCCACCAGCTGGGAGAGGTCGGCGTCGGCCTTCTCGGGCCGCGTCGCCAAGGCGGCGTCCTGCGCCGATCGCGCCGAGTGCTCGTGGCGGTCGTCCATCGTGTCGACGATCGCGCGGCGGCGCTTGGAGAACTCCTCCACCACCGCCCGCGGCACCCCCGCGATCTCCGCGCTGCCGTTGCTCACCTGGCCCCACTCGACGCCGAGATACTCCGTCAGCCGGCCACGCAACTCGGCTTGATAGAGGTAGCCGCCGGTCTTTGCCTGCGCGTAGATCGCGGTTCCGTCCAAGGCGACGTACTTGCCGTCCATGGGCCTCTTGGCCAGATTCGCGACCACCGCATGGGTGTGCAGCTGCGGGTCCAGGGCCCGCGAAGTGCGATGGCGAAACGTCGCCCCGACAAACCCCTCCGCGACCACCCGCCCCCTCGACCCGCCCTGGCCCTCCCGGACCACACACGCCTCGCGCTCCATGTAGCCCAACGCCGCCGCCACCGCCTCATCGTGCGCCTCGCGGACCGACGCCCGAGCTGCCTGATCGCCTAAGAAGAACAGCAGCGACGCCGACTTCGGCGCCGAGAACGTCATGTCAAACCCATACACCGGATGATCGCGGGCCATGCCGCGCAGCTGCTCGCCACACCCCGGATCAACGGCCTCCATCACCACCGCCCGAAACGCCGCCCCGTCAACCTCGCCCGCCAGCCCCAACGCCTCCGAGCCCTCCCCGAACCACTCGCCCGGCGCCTCGCCCTTGCCGGTGTAGTAGTCGTCGCGGCCCTTCGCCACCGACGACGTGTAATAGCCCGCCGAACGCCCGTCGCCAGCACGCCCGCCAATCTTGCCAACCGAGAGCAACTCAGTACCCGCTGTGAAGCGGATCACATTCTGTGACCGGGCCAGCCCGCGAGCCGGCGGGGCGCGCTACTGGGTCCGGATTCGGTCCGGAAACCCCCTGAAAAAGGCGGCTATCCGATACAAAAGTTGTGCTGCCCCCGCTGACCTGGCATGCTAAAAGGCACGCGGTTCCGGGCACTTCGTGTTGGCGGGTCCTTCTGGCATTCCGTTTGCCATGCAGAAGGTCGTGGGTTCGAATCCCATCAGCCGCTTCAGGAAAACCCCGCTCAGGCGGGGTTTTCTTGTTGGTGGAGGTTGTTAGAACCAAACGTTTGTCCCGACACTTTGTCCCAAGATCGTCCGCGAGCCAGCCGCTGAGGACGTGTAACGGCCGAGCGAAGCGTCGGCCCGGCGGTTTTGCACCCACGCTTCGAGGTCGCTTCTGAGGGAAGCGGATGTGGCGTCCGACCCTTAGGCGCGGGAGCCATCCGCAGCGGACGGCTTCGTAGATCCAGTCGGCTTGGCGGAGAGGAGGCGGGCGACGGCTTGCGCGTCGAGCAGAGCTCGTCAAGCGAGGCTCGTGACTTTGCTGGAACACCGACAGCGTTCAGCAACCCAGAAAAGCGAACTCTGATCTTGGCCCCTCGATGCCTGCCGCCGACCGTTTCCCTACCCGTCACGAGCGAGCCAACCTAAGCCGCAATCACTGCCTCCCCGCCGACTCTCCTGTCCTCCGTGTTCCTGCTCTGCCCATGGTTCCAGCGGAGAAGGACGACCTAGGAGCCGAGCTTGTGACCAAACGGGAAGACCCATCTGAACACGTTTAGACCCGGGCGCTTGCACCAGCAGTCGAGGCGACACCCGCACGTCGTCGAGCCCGATCGCTCCCGGGCGTGACCCAGCGCCGCGAGCCCGAGGTAGGTGCCCGCACCGATGAGGAAGACGCGCCTCACGCAGAGATCGTACCTCGGGATCCCCGCATCCTCGGGCGAAGAGGCGGCAAGGCCCCGGAGCGTCTCCCGCTCCCGTTGCGCGACCGGGGACCGAATCGTCCGATCGCTCCTGCGCTGCCGCATCTCGACGCAAGGAGGAGCGAGAACACAGCTGCCGCTCGTGCCCAGAGGGAGCAGCGAGGGCCGCTGACCCGCTCGCTCTGGCAACCACGCGAAAGCGGAAGCGTCGCAACGCGGTTATCACGGGCTAGCTGGCTGCCGCGCGAGTCACACTCGGGTTGTGATTCTCGAGACTGCGCGCCTCCTTCTACGCCCTCTCGCGATCGCTGATATCGACGAGTTCGTCGCGCTCCACGACGATGGCGAAGTCACGCGCTTTATCCAGCGGCTCGACCGGCCTGCGGCCGAGGAGCGCCTCCAGTTCATTGAACGCGAGTGGCTCGAGCGCGGCCACGGCATGAGCGGGCCTGAGTACTGGGGACAGTTCGATGAAATCGAGGTCGGCTGGGTGCTGCGTCGGGACGCCTGGGGGCACGGATACGCGACCGAGGCCACGCGGGCCTGTCTGAACTGGAGGTTTGCCTCGCTGGAAGGGCCGTACTTCCCCGCGATGATCCATCCCTAAAACGAGGCATCGGTCCAGCTGGGCGGCCGCTTGGGATGTCACGTCTTCCCGCGACTTCTGCTTTGGGGACCCAGTGGTCGTCTTCTCGCTTAACCGCGGCGACTGGTGGATCACTCAGCGAGCCTAGGCTCGCTCCCGCTTCGCGATCAGGAGTGGCGCCACCCACGTTCCGGCGCTGCTGTTTTCGACGCAAGCGGGAGCGCATCAGCGGTGCGCTGTGCCGCTCAGCCAGCTCAGCACGTCCTCGGCGAGTAGAGCCTTAGCCGTCGGCGTCGCGCTCGCCGGTGGTGGGCGCTCGAGCAGAAGCTGGAAGTACTCGGCGAGCAATTCGCCGGGCAGGGCATCGACCTTCTCGCGGATCGCATCCGGTGTGTCGGCGATCCGGATCACGTTTCCAATCGAGCTCGACATCTTCTTTACACCATCCGTGCCCCGAAGGATTGGCAATGTCATCACCGCCTGCCCGGGCTGGCCGTACGCACGTTGGATGTCACGCGCGAGGAAGACATTGAAGGTCTGGTCCGTGGCGCCGAGCTCGACATCGGCTTCGATGGCTACCGAGTCATAGCCCTGGAGCAGCGGGTAGATCAGCTCGAGGACCGAGATCCGCTCGCGACGCTCGAGACGGCGGGCGAAGTCAGAGCGCTGCAGGATCTGTGCGGTCGTCGTCGTTGATGCGAGCCGGAGAACCTCTTCGAGACGGGTATCGAGCCACTCGGAGTTTCGCCGCAACTCGAGCCGGTCCCGCCGAAGAATCACGCTGGCCTGGTGTTCATACGTCTCGGCGCCCCGTTCGATCTCGTCCGCGGCGATCTCCGGCCGGGTCGCCGACCGCCCACTCGGATCGCCCACGCGTGCGGTGAAGTCCCCGACGATCAGAACGGCTGTGTGGCCGAGGTCCTGGAACTCGCGTAGCTTGCGCAGTACGACAGCGTGGCCGAGGTGGATGTCCGGCGCTGTCGGGTCCATGCCGAGCTTGACTCGGAGTGGGCGCTGCTCCGCCCTCGCGAGCCGGAGCTTTTCGAGTAACGCGCCTTCCGGTCCAGAGCTCACGGCGTCGCGTTCGAGCCAGGCAAGCATTGCCTCGACGGAACGATCCCGCTCACTCGCTGGCATCCGCACGGATCCTAAAACCGGCGGCCGCCCGGCCAGCTCGCGCTCGCGGATGCATGACTGTTCGCTCGGCCGCACTGCCACTTCTCGACGGAAGCGGCAACGCTGGGATAGCTGCTCCTCGCGGAGGATCTTCCGCGGCACCAACAGGCGTTCACCGCTGTTGTGCCTGAGAGGAACACACGGCAATCACCGGGAGCTGCTTCGGTAGCGCTCGCGGCTCTCCTCGAGGACTCGGGTTGCCTCCTCCCTCGTGCCCCAGCCCTCGACCGATACCTCCTGCTCCTCGAGCTGCGTGTAGACGTCGAAGAAGTGTGCGATTTCCTCCTTCAGGTTGCCCGGCAGATCGTCCACCTCGTCGAGGTCGCTCCAGGCCGGGTCGCTCAGTGGCACGCAGAGTGCCTTGTGATCTGGGCCGTTCTCGTCCCGCATCTTGAAGAGCGCGATGATCTTCACGCGGATCACACAGCCGGGAAAGGTCGGCTCATCGATGCAGATGAGAGCGTCGAGCGCGTCACCTGACTGAGTCTTGGTCTCAGGGATGAACCCGTAGTCGGTTGGGAAGGAGACCGCCGCGAACAGGCGGCGGTCGAACTCGAGCTCTCCGCTCTCCTCGTTCAGCTCGTACTTGTTGCGGCTGCCCTTGGGCACCTCCACGAAGGCCTTGACCGAATCTGCCGCCATACGGCCCGCAGCGTACTGCGCACCGCCCACCACCGATTGAAGGCATTGCACGCGTCCGTGAGGTCACACCCGGCGGCCGCCTGCTCACTCCCTGACCTCCATCACGCGCACCCCGGGACTTCTGCCGGCGCCCGCGACAGCGACGAGGCTGCCGCTCCTCGACGAACCCGGCGCTGCCCGCGTGTGATCGCTTGGCGCCGGATTCGATAGCGGCTGGCGTCCAAGGTCACGCTACTACGCCTCGTCGATCCCCGCGTGGCATGGACGCTGCCCCTCTTGCCTCGAGCCCCCGAGTGGCATGGACGCTGCCCCTCTTGCCTCGAAGCGGCAGCCGCGTCAGAGGATCGAGGGGAAGAGGTACACCACCGTGGCGAGCACACAGCCGACTACAAGCATCAAAGCTCCTCCCCGGTAACAGTCGGCCAAGGAGCTGTCTCGGGGGAAGTAGCGCCGGACGGCGACTGCTGCGATCAGGAGGAAGAACATCGTCCCGGCGAAAACCCAATCGAGTTGCTTCACCTCGCCGCGCTCCGAAGGTGGGTCCTAGCGACAGCCATTGCGCGCCGAACGATAATCCTGAAACGGCGACGCTCCAACCGCCTGAACGGGGCGCTGTCACGGAAGCACGCGTCGATGTCCGCCAGCCGGTCCTTGGGTTCGCGCGGTGATAGCAACAGCCGATGTTCCCCGTGCCGGCGCACCCGAAGCCGGGCCTCGTTAATCGACGGCAGCGGCCTTAAGGCGCACAGAGGAGCGGCAAACGGGGTCGGACGCCGACGGCTGCCTGGCGCAAGGCCTGTTGATTGCAGGACGGCCCTGTCACCCTCCGGAACCGGACGCGGCTGCGCGCTTCCCGGCCGCTGCTACCCCGGCGCGGCCCTGTGCCAATATCGGTGCGGCGCATGGACGAGCAGCCGCACAGCATCGGCGTCGTCCCTCGTGGCGTGCCACCCGAAGGCACCGTCATCATCCGGCCGCGGTGGTGGGCTCTGCCGGTTGCTGCGTCTAGCTGCCTGTTGTTCGTCACTTTAGGCGTCGTGATTGTCATGAGCGGAGGCGCCGGTGCGGTCGTCCTCGGGCTCGTGACCATCGCCTTTTTCGGCGGCGGGCTCGTCGTGCTGCTCCTGCGTCGCCCATGGGACTGGTCGATCGTGATCGACGACAGCGGCGTCACGTGGCGGCGTGCGGGCGGCGAGACGCTCGTGCAGTGGTCAGACATCGCCGCGGTGCACGTAGCGGAGGCCGGGACGGCCGCAAGCGCGGGGCCGGCATTCGTGACGCTGAAGCTGCGCGACCCGTCCGCCGTCGACATACCGCGGCTCGGAGCCTTGAACGGGCCGCTCCAGAAGCTAAATCGGCGCCTCGTCGGTGGGGAGGCGTCGATCGGCTGGAACGAGCGCGACCGTCCAGCTGCCGAGCTCGCCGCCCTGCTGGACCGGCGCCTAGAGGCGTGGCGCGCAGCAGACCGCAAGGCACGCCCGCACGGGGCGGACACCGCGCCCGAGCACTCCCCGCACGACTCCGACTCCAAAGCGCGCTCCTGAATACCTCCGCTTGTATGGGTCGTCGTAACGAACGGTCTCTGCTGCTGCTGTCGCCTGATTAGGAGGCGTCTCCGCCGGCGAGCGGAAGCGCTCCTCCTTCGGACTCGATTCGGGCGCCTCTGACCGGCCAGGGAAGGTCGCGTCGACGCTCACGCGTAGTGCGGAAAGGAGTAGCGCTGGTGGTTTCGGGGCCCGTGACTGGATTCGGCGGTGGCTGTCGCATAAACCTCCGGTTTGCGCGTCTTTTTCGTCTGGTCTGATGGCGATAATCGGGTCGTTCCCGAGGGTGAGGTGAGCGGTGGCCCAGAACTTTTTGCCTTGTGATCGCGATCAGGAGCTGTTGCTTCCGCCGAGTCTGCGCGAGTGGCTGCCTGAGGACCATTTGGCCTGGTTTGTGCTTGATTCGGTGGCGGAGCTCGAGCTCGGGGCGTTCTATGCGGCCTATCGCGCTGACGGCCACGGCGCGGCCGCTTTCGATCCGCAGATGATGGTGGCGCTGCTTGTCTATGCCTATGCGATCGGGCTGCGTTCCTCGCGCGGGATCGAGCGCCGCTGCCGCGACGATGTCGCGTTTCGGGTGATCACGGCGAACCAGGTGCCCGATCACGCCACGATCGCTCGTTTCCGCCAGCGCCACGAGCGGGCGATCGAGGGGCTGTTCGGGTCGGTGCTCGAGCTCTGCGCCGAAGCGGGGCTGGTCCGGGCCGGGCTGGTGGCGATCGACGGCACGAAGGTGCAAGCCAACGCCTCCCGCTTCGCGAACCGCGGCTACGAGCAGATCGCCCGCGAGATCCTGGAGCAGGCCGCCGAGGTCGACCAGGCCGAGGACGAGCTCTACGGCGAGGCGCGCGGCGACGAGCTGCCCCCGAGTTTCGCACCAAGCACGGCCGCAAGGGCTGGCTGCGCGAGGCCAAGCGGCGCCTCGATGAGCGCCGCGCCGAGGAGGCGCGGCCGATCCCGCGCTCGCGGCCGGGGCGGCTGGGGGAGTGCAAGCGCCGACTCGAGGAGGAGCTGGCCGTCGAGCGGTTCGCGGTCGCCCGCCACGAGGAGTTCTGGGCGCGCGGCGTGCGCTCAGACGGCCATCCGCTGGGGCGGCGGCCCAAGCCCTACAAGCCACCCGAGCAGCCCGCCGGGAAGATCAACCTCACCGATCCCGACTCGCGCAACCTCAAGTCTTCGCGTCTCTATGTCCAGGGCTACAACGCCCAGGCCGCGGTGGACGAGAACCAGATCGTGCTCGCCGCCGAGGTGACCGTCGACTCGGCCGACTTCGGCCACCTCGAGCCGATGGTCGACGCCGTCCAGTCAGAACTCGAGCAGGCCGGCGTCAAGGAGAAACCCGACGTGGTGCTCGCAGACGCCGGCTACTGGCACCAAGAGCAGATGGAGAACATCGTGGGCCGCGGGATCCAGGTGTTGATCCCACCCGACGCCGCCACGCGCAAGGGCGCCCGGCCCGGCTGGGACGGCGGCCCCTACG
Source organism: Thermoleophilaceae bacterium (assembly GCA_030447725.1). Taxonomy (GTDB): domain Bacteria; phylum Actinomycetota; class Thermoleophilia; order Solirubrobacterales; family Thermoleophilaceae; genus JAAYBF01. Next base: position 174,267 of record JAUJOQ010000003.1, on the reverse strand, counting down.
CCTTCATGCGCAGGGTGCTCGCAACCGAGCACGGAGGCGGGCTCTACCGAAAACGCCAGGCGTTGGTCGAGCCGGTCTTCGCAGACACAAAGTTCAACCGCCGCCTCGACCGCTTCTTACGCCGCGGCAGAGCCGCCTGCCGGTCGGAATGGCGGCTGATCGCAGCGACCCACAACCTCCTCAAGCTCCACCGCCACACCCTCCAAACCGCCGGGGCCTAGGAAGGCCCCGGCCCACCGCCCCGATCCCCGCAAGCACACCGCCACGCGATTCCGCGAAAACATTCATGCGACAGCCACGGCGCCAAGGGATCACTAGCAGCCGCGCGCCTCGAGCGGTAACGCTCGGGGCCTCGAACGCCGATCGTGCTTGCCGGGGTGTGGATGTCGGACGAGCGGTAGTCGAGATGAGGACGGCTTCGAATCTTTTCCGGCGCCTGGCCCGCGGCCCGAATCTGGTTCTTTACCATCGAGCACCTGACTATTCAACGGATGGAGCACGTCGGCATCGTGGTTGACGATCTCGCGGCCGCGACTGAGTTCTTCGTCGAGCTCGGACTCGTGTTGCAGGGCGAGGGCCCCGTCGAAGGCCGCTGGGTGGACCGCGTCGTGGGGCTCGAAGGCGTACGGGCGGAGATTGCGATGATGCAAACTCCGGACGGCAACGGACGACTCGAGCTGGTGAAGTTTCACTCGCCATCAAACCAGGGCGACAACCGGCACGCCCCGGCGAACACCCCGGGTATCCGCCACCTCGCATTCGCCGTCGAGGACATCGACGCGGTCGTTGCCGGCCTGCGGGTCCGCGGCGCTGAACTCGTCGGCGAGCTGGAGCGCTATGAGGACAGCTACCGGCTCTGCTACCTCCGCGGCCCGGAGGGAATCATCATCGAGCTAGCGGAGCAGATCGGCTAACGGGTCGAGTCCGTTCCGACTCTCAGAGGTTCGTCGCGTGGGAGCGATTCACACGCGGGTCGGACCCGGAGGGCTCTCACATGTCCGGCTGACCCCCGACCATAATGCGCACGGTCCCGCAGCCCGATGGTGAAGCGGGCTCGCCTCCGACTCGCTCGATACCGTGCGGCCCTATGAGCAGCCAACGAGTGCCCGGTGGGGTGGTGCACGAGTTGCCCGCAGACCTGCGCAAGGCGCTGATCGCCAACACCACGGCACTCGACGCGTGGAAGGACATCACACACCTTGGCCCGCAACGAGTTCATCTGCTGGGTCGAAGATGCCAAGCAGGAGAAGACCCGAGAGCGCCGCGTTCGCCGGGCCCAGGAGGAGCTCGAGGAAGGCCAGCGCCGGCCCTGCTGCTGGCCTGGGTGCAAGCACCGCGAACGCACCGGCAGGTAGCGGCTGGCGCAAGAGGCGACCATCACCTGGCCCGGCAGGAGCGCGGCGGATCGTGGAACTTCTCGCACAGCACGGGCAGGGTCTTGGAAGACCCGCCCGCAGAACTGTCCGGGAACGGGGCGACATGCCGCACACCGTGACGAAGCCCGAAAATCCCGACTCCGTACTCGGGCGCGCCGCCCGGCGTGTAGGGCAGCGAACTCGCAAGGATGGGTACCACGCCGATGGGCAGGAGGATCGCCCACCAGCGGCCGATGGCCCACCCAGCGGCAACACTTGTCGCGATAACCAAAGAGAGTGCCAACTCGAGCGGCCCCGGCACGCGCGCAGCGAAAAAGGCAAGCCAAGCAGAGACGTACAGCACGGCGATCACCAACGCGTGAGTCAACGAGCCCGCTGGATTGCTTCTAAGGCGTGGTTGCGAGACCGGCATGGCATCCGACAGACGAGCACCGCCGCCCACTGCGTCGCGCTCTACACGCGCTCTGGCGGCTACTTCAGCGAGCGTGCAGCACCATTTCGGCGACGGCTTTATCCGACAGCCTCAGGCAAGAGCGGAAGCGGCTACGGTGCAGGGCGTGGAACCAGAGGCTGTGCTCGGCAACCTCGTGGTCGGCTGCATTGAGGCTCGGGACCATCCGGCCGTGGAGGAACGTGATGCAGCGGTCGAGGACCTCGCGCTCGTCCTCGAAGACATCGTGCGCAAGCGGCTCGGCGATGAGTTGGAGCAGGCGAGCCTCGACGGCATCAAGACGCTGACGGTCGACTCGGATGGGGCCACTTCGCTGTACTTTTGCGGCGCGTTCTACCTGCTTGAAGTGGGAGCGGGGAGCAGGACGCGCCACCGAATGCTGCCCATGGAAGCTGACCTGTCGGTAGAGCCGGGGGGCGTTTTCCATCGTGAAGGTAGCCGGGCCAGGCAGCGTGTTCGAGATGCCGCAGAGCGAGCGCCAGTTCGTCCGAGGCCTCGAGAACGCCATATGGCGGCATCGCCTCCGCCTACGGTTGGCGGTAAGTCCGCTTCCGCATTGAGGTCGAAAAGGAGGAGGCTTGCTTTTCTTTCTCGAGGCAAGCCGGAATCGGCCGTGAGGCGATCTTTGGGAGGATCGATCTTCGATGGGGGGCGATAACGCCGCGACGGTGATCTTTGACCTCGACGGGGTTCTCATCGATTCGCGTTCGGCGGTCAGCGACTGCATGAATCACGCGCTCGCGGCGCAGGGAATGCCTACCCGGCCCTGGGTAGACCTCTATCGCTACGTCGGCCCTCCGTTGGCGGTGGCGTTCGCTGAGATCCTTTGAGGAGGACGTTGAGTCCCAGGGCGTGGGTGTGTTGCGACGTACCGGGCGCGTACGCGGAGGTGTCTCTTCGGGAGACAGCAGCCGTCGCCGGTATCAGTGAAGTGCTTGGTGATCTTGCCGTGCGCTATCGCAGGACCGAAGCACTGACGGGAGCTAGGCTGGCGTGGTGAGCGCGCGTGCGTCCAATGTCGCCCCTCTCGCCCGGCGTATCTATGACCGCGCGCACCTGAGGGGCGAGTTCCGGTTGCGCTCTGGCGCGACGAGCAGCGAGTACTTCGACAAGTACCTCTTCGAGTCAGATCCCGTATTGCTGCGCGAGATCGCTCAGGGGCTGGTGGGACTGCTGCCTGACGACGTCCACGCCGTTGCCGGGCTCGAACTCGGTGGTGTGCCGTTGGCCACGGTCGTCTCGCAGCTCTCGGGCCTGCCGGCCCTCTTCGTTCGCAAGCAGGCAAAGACATATGGGACGTGTCGGCTAGCCGAGGGCGGGGAGGTTGCAGGGCGCCGCCTGGTCGTGATCGAAGACGTCATCAGCAGCGGAGGTCAAGTGGTCGCGTCATGTCGCGCCCTGCGGGAGCTGGGTGCTGAGATCGTCGTCGTGTTGTGCGTACTTGATCGAGAGTCAGGAGGCGCCGCGAACATCGCAGCGGAAGGACTCGAGCTACGAACCGCCTTCACCATGACCAAGGTCCGAGCCGCGGCGGGCGCCTGAGTTCGTAGGCGCACTATGTGTAGGGGGCGGTCCTCCTGCTGGGTCGCCATGTCCCGGACGATCCTTGACACCCTGAGCGTGGCTCAATTCACGCAGCGTGCCGCTTTTGTGAAAAAGGATTAGCGCCGACTGCTACGAGCGGGCGACTTGCTATCGGGGCGGAGGAGTCACGGGCAGGCGCAACTGGAATGCGCCGGTAGCAGTCGCCTGCCCGAACCGTACGCGCGCTAATGCTTTCGCCGAAAGAGGCCGCCGGGCGGTGTCGAGAGTGCCCGGTCGTCGAGAAGCAGGAGCGTCAGTCGGGGCTGGCGCGCGGCTCAGCCGAAAGCCAGCTTGGCTTGGCGGGCCAGCGCCCCGTCAGGGTCGTAGCGGAACAGGACCACGGTCTCGCCACTGCCCTCGGCTAGCTCCTCGCTCGTGCGGGCGTACTGTGCGCCGTCGCTAAAGCTGATGGCCACGAGGTCCTCGGGAAGCGGAGCGGCGGGCGGATGAACGACTCGCTCGCCATCATGCGGTCCGCCACAGAGCTGCGCGCCGTCAAGAGCCATGCCGAAACGCTACGGCACCAACTGGTGCCCGCGCAAGCGCCCACCGTTGGACATAGGTTCTGGACGGTGCCTCGCTCCCCCTCGCGTCGAGAAGCGGCAGGGCCCCCCGACCTACCACGCGACCCTGCTGCTTGGTCGAAAACCGGTCTCGCGGGTACCGCAGCGAGAGAGAGGAGCCCGCCGTTCGTGTGGTAGACCCTCGGAAATGCCAGAGCCCGACAGTGGGACGCCGGCCGTACGTGCTTCTGACGATGAGCGAGAGGCCATCGTCGACCGGCTGCGAACCGCCGCCGCTGAGGGCCGGCTTACCCTGGACGATCTGACCAACCGCCTCGACCAAGCGCTGGCCGCGGTCACGCGCGCCGACCTCGAACCGCTGATCGCCGACCTGCCCGAGCGCTCGCCACCGCCACCCTCTCCCGGCAAGGCGCGCCGATGGATCGTCAGCTTCATGGGTGGCAGCGATCATCGCGGGCGCTGGCGCGTCGCGTCGCGCTGCACCGTCGTCAACCTGATGGGCGGGGCCGCCCTCGACCTCACCGCCGCGACCGTCGAGGACGCCGAGACCGAGATCCGGGTCTTCTCGCTGATGGGCGGCTCGGACATCATCGTCCCAGACGGTGTGCACGTGGAGTTCAGTGGTTTTGCGTTTATGGGCGGCAACGACCTGCGCGTCGAAGAAGCGGCCCCACCGCTGCCCTCCGCGCCAGTCGTGCGCGTGCGCGCGCACTCGATCATGGGCGGCACCGACGTCAAGCGGAGGGCCACCGCTGGCTCGCGCGTGCCGGGCATCCCGGACCACCGCCTCCGCCGCGCGTCTCCCCACCCGGCGAGTAGTAGCCGCTGCCTGCCGAGCGACTCGCGCTTTGCTCAGTGGCCGTCGCCCGCGCTGCCTGCACTTTGCGACTGGGCGCCTCCCGCCTGCGTCGAAGAGCTGGAGCGGGCGGAGGTCACCGCATCTACGATGCCCCCATGGCCCGACCGCTAGTTCGGCTCGGAGTTGTCCTCGCCTCCATCGGAGTTTTCGGCGCGGTGTGGTACGCGATCGCAGGAACCCACGGCTGTGATGAGTTTGAAGGCAACTCCGCTTGTGGGCGCATGGAGCGGGACTTCGCCATCTACGTGATCTCGCTCACGACCTTCACGGCCGGTCTCGTCGTCACCTTCGTCGTCGGCCTCATCGCGGTGAAACGTCGCTCCACCGGGGGATCCTCGACCGGGGGCCGGGAGTAGACCAGCGCGAGGCTCCCGCTGCTCGAAGGGCGCACGGCCACGAGTGCTGGATTCGTCGAGAAGCGGCACTTCTCGATGAGCAGGTCCTGGCCTCAAGGCTGGCGTTTCGCCGTACTATCGCGTGGCGCGCGGGGTCCGATAGCGCCCGGTGTTCCGTGGGGAGCCATTGCTTTGTGTCCCAAGCAAACATGCAGTATGGGCCGGCGGCCAGCGTGATCGCTGCAGCCGACCAGGGCGATCAGCCGCCCTGCACAGCGACGCGATAGCCCATGGCACCAAGCGCGAGCCAACCGAGTCCGCCCGCGGTTCCGTTCGCACCGCTGGCGACTAGCAGGACGGCGCAGGCGAGGAGCGCGAGCGGCAGTATCACTCGCGGCATCGGCGTTCTGAACGTCGACGCCCCGAGGGCGCCGCGCCGCCGAAGTGCGATGAGAGCGATGAGTGGGACGACGAAGTGCAGGACGTACAGGAAGCCGCCGGCGGAGGCGGCGAACGCAACCGAGCCCGTAGTGGCTACGACTGCGAGCAGGAGCGCGCTCACGACGAGCGCAGCCCAGGGCGCGCCCGCACGGCTGCTCACGCCGGCGAGCGGAGTCGGCAGCAGGCCGTCGCGGGCCATGGCGAAGGAGATGCGGGAGGTGACCACGAGTACGGCGTTGGCAGTCGCCGCCGTGGTGAGCAGCGCGCTGAAGACCACGACGTCGCGCGCCTGGGCGCCGCCGAAGCGCTCGGCGGCGTCAGCCAGCGGGGCCGATGATGCTCCTAGCTGGTCGCTGGCGAGCGCGCCGAGCGCGACGAAGCAGACTAGGAGGTAGAGGCCGAACACCGCGCCGAGGGTGATGAGGATCGCTCGTGGGAGATTGCGTTCGGGGTGCTCGATCTCCTCGCCGGCGGCGGCGACCATGTCAAAGCCGCCGAAGGCGAGGAAGGCCAGCAGCGACGCGAGCAAAACTCCCTCGAGCCCGCCGGGGAGGAACGGGTCGAGGCGCTCCAGCTCGACGCTTTGCAGGCCCCAGGCGGCGAACGCCAATAGCCCAGCGAGCGCGACGGCGATCACCGCAGTCTGCGCCGTGCCGGTGACGCGGACGCCGAGAAGGTTGAGCGCCAGGCAGGCGGCGATCAAAGACAGCGCGCCGGCGATGGTCGGTAGTCCGGTCACGACCTCGAGGTAGCCACCGAAGCCGAGGGTCACATAGCCGGAGATGAACAGGTAGGCGCCCCAGAAACCCCAGCCCATGAGGAAGCCGATGTGGGGCCCGAACACCGCGCGCGCGAAGGCGTAGCCGCCGCCCGCGAGCGGGTAGCGGCAGGCGAGCTCGGCGTAGGGGAGCGCGATAAGTAGCGACGCGAGAAAGGCGAGAGCGAACGCGACCAGGGCGCCCGGGCCGGCATGGCCGGCCGCGGCCCCTACCAGCACGTAGATGCCGCCGCCCACGGTCCCGCCGATGCCCAGCGCCACGGCACCGCCGAGGCCGAGCTCACGCCGCAGCGCAGCCCGGTCCGTTCTAGCAGTCACCGCTGGAGCGTGGCCCCGCAGAGCCTAAAGAACAACTCCACCTTCTACGCTAATACATAATACTTGCTTCATGCTGGAGAGTCGCCGGCTGCGCCTGCTGCTCGAGGTGGCGCGCTCAGGTTCGCTGGCGGCGGCCGCCGACCAGATGGGCTACACGCCCTCGGCGGTCTCCCAGCAGATCCGCGCGCTCGAGCGCGAGTTGGGGACCGTAGTGCTCGAACGCCGCGGCCGTGGCGTCGCGCTGACTGAACCAGGCCGGGCGCTGGCCGAACACGCGCAGCGAATCGTCGACGCACTCGCGGCCGCCGAAGCCGAGCTTGAGGCGATCGCCGGTCTGCGCGCGGGCGTATTGCGCTTCGGCTGGTTCTCTACCGCCGGGGCTATCGTCGTCCCCCGCGCGATCGCGCGATTCCGGGGCAGGCATCCCGAGATCGAGCTTTTGCTCGAGGAGGCCGATCCCGACGAGTGCGCGCACCGCCTAGGCGAGCGCGAACTCGACGTCGCTGTCGTCTACGAGTTCAGACTTGACGAGCCGCTGCCATCGGAGCTGCGGTTGACACCGCTGCTCGAGGACCGGCTGCACATCGCGCTACCTCCCAATCATCGCCTTGCCCACCGCCGGCGGATCCGGATGGCCGAGCTCAGCGACGAGGCGTGGATTCAGGGGGTACGTCACGGCTCGACGCTCGCGACGCTGCCCGCCGCCTGCCGCCAAGCGGGCTTCGAGCCGCACATCGCGTTTCAGACGGACGACCCTATGGCCTGGCAGGGGCTCGTCGCCGCCGGCGTAGGGGTCGCCGTCATCCCGCAGCTAACGCTTCCCACCGCCCGCACGGACATCGCGGTACGAGAGCTCGACGCTCCCAGCCTCGTGCGCAACGTCAGCGTTGCCATGCCCGCTGGGCGCTATCGCCCGCCAGCCGCCAACGCGATGGCCCTGGCGCTCCGCGAGGTCGCTGACGAGCTCGTCCGCGAGGCCTCGCGCGCGCTCTCCGCCCGTCCTGCCAGCAACGAGCATGATGCCGCATGACCGTTGAAAGCACCATGTCCGCCGCGTCAATCCCGACCTAGGTCATGGCCGTTGAGAACGAGTCACTCGTGACCAAGCCGCCGGGTACTGCTTCGGCCCGCCGCGTCCCGGCCCGGGCGCGACGGCTCGTGATCGGATCGACCACAAGCAAAGGTGCCGCCCCGACATCGCGCGTTATCGCCCGGCGCTAAACAATCACGGGCGTGCAGTGCTCGTCGAAAGGCAGCAATCGCGACGGAGCGCTGTCCTTGCGCTTGGGTGCGCCAGGCCGATGGTGAGGCTCCGCCACCGACGCGGCTGACCGGGCGCTGCGTGGCGCCTAGACTCGCGTGGCGGAGGACTCGCGTGCACCAACGAGTTACATGACGAGCGCCACGCCTGATCCTGCCCGAGACGAGCTCGGGATGGCATTCATCCATGGCGCCGGACTCGGCGGCTGGATCTGGGAGGGAATGGGGCAGTCGCTGGCACTGCCTTCCCTGTTCACCGACCTTCCGAGCCGTGAGGGCGACGCCACCACGCGAAAGGACCTGACTCTGGACGACTACGCGACCCAGGTGATCGAGCAGATCTCGAACTGGAGCATGGGTAGGGTGATCATCGTCGCCCACTCTCTCGGCGGAGTCATCGGACTGAAGGTCGCCAAGCAACTCGGTGATCGCCTCACAGGGTTTGTCGCGGTCAGCGCCGCGATTCCGACTCGAGGGCGCTCATTCGTCGCCACGCTCCCGCCCGCCAAACGTGTGCTGACCAGGGCCGCCATGCGGGTGGCCGGCACCAGGCCACCTGAGGCCGCGATCCGTAAGGGCCTCTGCAACGACCTCACCGTGGCGCAAGCGGACGAGGTCGTGCGGCGCTTCGCTCCCGAAGCGCAGAGCGTCTATATCGAGCACACCAACGCCGCCCCACCGCGCGTGCCTCGCATGTACGTGCGCCTCAGAAACGACAACGAGTTCGATCTCCGCCTCCAGACCAAGATGGCGAGCAACCTCGACGCGGCGGACATCTGCGACATCGCCTCGGGCCACCTCGTCATGATCGCCGAACCCCTCGAGCTCGCCCAGGTGCTCAACGACTTCGTTGCGTCTCAGGTCGCCTCTCTCCCTCCCGCTCGCTAGCGGCGTCGGGCATGGCCATGCGTCAGGGAGGGCGTCACCAGACGGATCTGCGGCGCACATGCGCGAGGCGGCCTAGCGCTTCCCGACGTTTCGAAGGTTGCGGATGACCCGACGCGCGTCTCGCAAGCGCCCAGCGGCGTGGGCACAGCAATGCCCCGGCGCTGCGTCAACTCGGCTGAAGGTCGCGCTGCTCCCGCGAGGAGGAGAAGCCTCCGCGCATTCCCCAGCACGCTTTGGGTTCGGGCGCAGTTGTAACGGCCCCCCGCGCTCGCTCCTCATATCGTCGAGAAGCAGCAGTCGTACGTCCCTCATCTCAGCGGTCGGCGAATCCAGTTCACCATGCCTTCTCGGTCAGGCTCGACAGATGTGGGGACGAAGCCTGCGGCAGCCGCGCAGCGTTGGCTCGCCAAGTGACGGCTGTCGATTCCTGCGACGAGCCACTCGACCCTGCGGATTTCGGAGGATGCGGTGACGGCCAGCAGCGCCGCACGTCCGTAGCACCGCCCCCAGCGGCTCGGGTCGACGCAGAGAATCACTCCCGCGGTAGGCCCTTCCCACGTCGGCGCCGGGTGGCTGGGCCGTCCATCGGCGTCGAGGAACGGCGGACGATCGTAGATCTCGGCGCCGACGAAGGCGACGGGCAGCCCCGCTTCGTCTTCTGCGACCCATGCGAGGCGTCCGAGGACCCGCGCCCCGCGGTATTCGCAGCCCGGCATCGTGCGTCGGAGCTCAAGTTCGCGGGTCGAAGGGGAGATCCGACGCTGAGAAGCCGCGCAGTACGACGGTCGACATGGAGGGTCACCTCTTGGGCCTCGGACGGACAGGGACCGGTGGCCGGCCGAAGCCGGCACCAGAGGAGGCGGCGCGCGCGGCCAAGCGCCCGTCAGGCGGCGGGCACAACGGGGATCGCGACGACTAGCGGTCCAAGATCAACATCGACGCATGCAAGGAGCATACGCTCTGCGCGCCCTCTACCCGGCTTGGCGCCGAACTCGCTGCCCCGACCAGAGACGGGGGCGACGGTGGCCAGGGATTCGGGTTCTCTAGTCCGTCCGTCGACCCCGAGATTCTGGTCACCCCGGACGACCAGCAGCGGCGGCGTCCGCTGCCCGAAAGAGGAGCGAGCCAGAGTCTGTCGAGCGACGAGAGGAGTGCCGGACTCGTCGTCAAGCAGGAGTGCGGGACGGTCGACGCAGCATGCTCTTCGGCGTGGCGTGCGGTCGCGACGGGTCCCCGCCGCGTCGCCTTCACGCCTGCCAAAGGACGATGCGAACTGCCGGCGCGCGTGTGTCGGGTGACCGTCTGACTCGCTGACCTCAAGCTTGGCGCCTAACGCACCCTCGTAGAAACTCGATCGCCTCCTGGAGATCCTTCGCACCGACGTTTATGGCGACTGGCCGGAACCCCTTGACTGACTCCACCTCAGCCTCCTCACATGCTCGTTGCCGTGCGACCAGCTTCGAGGCCGTTGGCACCTCTGCGACTAGCCGTGATCCTGCCGCATGATTGCTCCTTGCGTCGTAGAGGGGCAGCTAGACCTACGCCTGCTGTGCGCTCGGCCACCGCAATCCGCTGTGTGAGACTTCGGGCGATGCAACCGAGCGACCGAGAGCTCGAGGGCGCCCTGGTCGGCATGGCGGCCGGCTACGAGGAGCTCCTCGTCGGCCTGCGTGACAAGCTGCGGGGCGACCGCAGAGCCGGTGCGTTGTTCGTCACGGGCTCGGCGGCAGTCGGGCAGGCCGACCGCTATTCGGATCTCGACCTGCTGCTCATCGCGCGCGCGGGCGAGGCGGAGAGCCTCGCGTCTGCGCTCGTCGAGTTGGTGGCGTCGGTTGCGCCGACCGTGATGGCGCGCTGGACGATCGCCGGAAGGCTTCTGTCGACCGTCATGGCCGACTGGCGGCGCGTCGATCTCGCCGTGATCGACGCTGAGAAGGTCGGCAGTTGGCGGGCCGGGCCGGCGCTTCGCGTCTTTGATGAGGTCGGTGTCGGCGAGGTGCCCGAGCGGCGCTACGTTCGCTCGCCCGAGCGCCTGCGCGACCGGATCGAGCAGTTCCTGCGCTCACTCGGTCTGCTCGTCCGTGACCTGCACCGTGGCGACCTGCGCTTGCTCTGCTTTGCCGTCGAGTTCCTCGTCGACGAGCTCGTCACGTTGATGTTCGACGAGATCGAGACGCCGCGGGGCGCAAAGAAGGGCACCTACCGCCAGCTACCGGCCGAGAGCCTCGAGGCGCTCAGCCAGATCCCTGTGGCCCATCCCGAGCCGCAATCGGTGATCGACGCGCACGTCGCGGTCGCGCGAGCCTTCCTGCCGCGCGCCCGGGCGCTCAGCCGACACTGGAATGTCGAATGGCCGACCGAGATGGAGGAGGCGACGCGGCGTCTCCTGCGGCGCGAGCTGAACGTCGTGCTTCCCTGAGCCGCAAGTCAACGCCGCGAGCGCCGCCGCGAATCGGTCAGAACCGCCGAACGGGCCGCTGCCCCTATCGTCGAAGAGCAGCGGCCGCTCTGCTCAGCGAGAGCTAGCAAGGGGAAAGGCGGAGGGAGTTCTAAGCAGCGGCCGTAGCCCGCGCCGGGGCCGCTGCGATCCGGCGCGTTCCGTCGCTCGGTAGGACGGATCCGTCGGCCGCGAAACGGGCGCACGTCCGCCACCTTTCGCGTGGAAGGACGTGGATCAGCATTCCGTTGAATGGCTCGTCCCCGCCCGGCGCGAGGCGGAGGAAGAGCTCGGAGCCAGGCTCCACGTCGCCACGATCCTTGGCCACGACCCTCGTCGCTACGGGACTCTCCCAGCGACGGGGCACCTCGGCGGGGAGCTCAAGCTCGACGACCGCATCGGCTTGCTCTTCCTCAGCGCTCCAGTCCTGCGCTAAGAGGCCGGCGTAGCCCGGGGCGAACGCTACGATCCACTCGTCGATCGCCGCACAGAGCGCCGAATCGCTGATCGCAGGGCGGCGTGGCGAAACCAGTAGTCGCCCGGATGGCGAAGCAATCGTCAACCGGAGCGAGTCACTCATGCCAGCCACGGTACGCCTGCGCGACTGGGGGCGTCGACGGTGAAGGCCTCGCGAGCAGCGCCGCCTCGTCGCCACGGTCCTTGTGGTCGCGGTAGCGCATCGTGGTGTCGATGTCTGCGTGGCCCATCCTAGCCCGCACCTGGTTGATCGAGGCCTTGTTGATCGCGAGGGAGCCGAAGGTGTGACGAAGGTCGTGGAAGCGGAGCGGCGGGATGCCCGCCAGCTCGATCGCGGTCTTGAATCGACGCCAGAGCGCGGAGCCGTCGAGGCGGCCGCCAACCTCGCCGATGACACGAGTTCCCCAGCAGAGACGGCGAAGCGCTTCCTGCGGCTTGGCCCGAGGCCGTTCCGGGCCGAGCCGGGGCGCCCCACGTTCGCCAGCTTCCGCCTCTCGAAGGCGAACCTGAGAATGCTCGAAGCGGCAAGGCGGATCCGCATGCGCGGCAGTGTCCTCGCCCGTGACGCGCTTGGCAACACCACCCGCAGAACATTCCACTTCACCTTGCGAGCGCCCAAAGCGGCCCGGAGGTACGGCGGCTAGCTGCGGCTGAGCCCGGCTTAGGTTGCGACGAGCCGGCCCTCACGCTGGCCCCGGCGCCCAGATCAAGGTGTCCTGGCGCCTGGCGAAGTGCAGCAGAGGCGGGCCGGTCAGCTCGAGGCCGAACGGGGTCCCCATCGTGTTCAGCCTGATGTCGGCCGACGCCGCCTCCAGCGGCCACGGTGGATGGTGTATGTCGGCGCGGAGCACCGCCCCGGCCTCGTCAATGATGTAGAGGCAATAGCGCTCGGCGAGCCAGCGAGCGAGCCCCTCTCCCCCCGACAGCTCGCCTCCAGTCGGCCCATACTCCCCCTCGAAGGCAGCGCTCGGTCCGTCGTGGGATACGCGCTCGCTCTCATAGAGGAGGCGCTCAGCGGAGGGCCGGACCGACATCCGGGCGCGGAAATAGGGCAGTCGATACGCGCGCCTCGCGGCACCCACCGCCAGCCAGCTCCCCGCATCGAGGCTCAGGAAGTAGATCCCGGGCTTGCCGTCGATCGTCACGTACGTGCGGACGTTCAGCTCGGGGAAGCTGGACACGATCGGGACGGGCGGCGATCCCCGCAGACGTAGGCCCCTGACGCAGAACGGCGTCACGCCGAGCCATCCCGTCTCGCCCCGGATGTCGAGTGGCAGCTGCGGCGGGACGACCGCTCGCAGCGCCGAGGGCTCGACAGGCCAGTGGGCAAACAAGAGGTCGGTCCACGTCTGACCCTGAAGCCACCGCCCCTCGGGGAGCGGCCAGGGGCGGTGGCCCGTCTCCTCGAGCGTCCTTCGCTGTAGCGTGATGTCTCGAAAAGCGTCCATGCTCACCACCCCGAGGCCGTCTGTCCGAGCCCACCGATCGGGCGCGTTGGCCGGTTAGTACGTCGGTGACCTCAGGCGCGTCGACGGGCTTCGGCCGGATTTGGCGGCGGCGCGAGAAGCTCGCCGATCGTTGCTCTGGCGGCGTCGAAGACTGCCGTGTCACGTCGTACTTGGAAAAGCGAGTCGGCGTTGACGAGCACGGAGTGCAGCGCGAACGCGGTCTGACCGGGGTCCTGTGTGGCGGGCAGCTCGCCGCTCTCGATGGCGCTGCCGACGGCGGCTTCGAGTGCTGCCATCTGGCGCTCTACGACGTCCGCGAGGGCATTCGATACCACGTCTTGACGGTCTGCCAGCTCCACGGCTGCGTTGAGGAAGAGACATCCGCCGGCGAACACCTCGCGCTCGTAGAATGAGAGCCAGCGCTCCAGGAGCCGAGCGAGCACGCCCGAGCGGTCATCACTCGGCTCGCGCAGCACCTCGGAGTCGAATATCTCCCAAGCCTCGGCGACCGTCGCCAGCTGCAGGTGTCGCTTCGAACCGAAATGAGCGAACAGTCCGCTCTTGCTCATCTTGACCGTCGATGCCAGCCCGCCGATCGAAAGCTCTTCCAGCCCACGCAGCGACGCGAGCTCGACCGCGGTGTCGAGGATCGCGGTGCGGGTGTCCGCGGCGCCCATTCAGGCGAGTATAGAACGAACGGTCGTGCTATCGTGGTGGACGTGAGTGTGCAAGCGGTCCCATCGCCGGTAGATCGACCCGCTGGTTCAAGTGGAGCGGCACGGCGCAGAGCCCTCTTCGAAGAGGCAGTCACGGCGATCGAGCGAAGCTATGACCGGGATCAGCTGAGCATCGCCGAAGTCGCGCAGACGGTCTTCACCTCGAAGCGCCGGCTCCAACGCGCCTTCGCCGAGGGCGGCACGAGCTACCAAGCGACGCTCCACGCCGTTCGAATGGAACGCTCGGCCGAACTGCTGGTGGAGTCCTCGCTGCCGGTCTCCACGGTAGCGCGCCGCGTGGGCTACCGATCGCCTGCGCAGTTCGCCAAGGCCTTTCGGCGCCAGTACCAGCTAACCCCGACCGAACTGCGCGGCATCAGCTCGAACTCGACCACGAATGGGGTCATCTCCATGGATTGCAAGTGCGGTTGTCAGACACCGGAGCCACCGCAGGTCCCCCCGCTGCGGCCACGACCCAAGCGCGACAGGCGACGCGGCCTCGAGCGCCGCCTGGAGGGACTGGACCGTCGCCTCCAAGAGCTCGACAAGGCGGCTTAGACCCAGGCTGGCGTCGATGGCGCCGCGTTCGGTAGCGGTCTTGAAGCGCCGGCGTAACGCGAAGCCGTCGAGATAGTCGCCGGGCCCGGCGGGGCGAGCTGGTCGTGTCCCTACCCGATCAACGCCTCAACGCCCTCTAGACGACCGGCGGCGGGACGTCCGTGCTCCTCCAGTGCGTCGACGATGCCGGGAACGTGGCCATCCGCCGCCGCCACGATTGGCCGCCCGTCGAGGAAGCCGGATACCCGCCACATCCATCAGCCCGCGCCGGCTCGGCTGCTCGAGCGTATCCTCACCTGTCGGCTGACGGGCAACGGCCTGGACTTCCAGCGAGCGACCTCCACTTGGGGAGATCGCTCGCGTGGCATCTACCTCAGGCCCGCTTGCGCCCTATGCGTTCGCAGTTGTCGGCGACCTTGTCTTCGGGGTCGGCGATCACCGTGTCGCGCCCGCGGCCGCAGATCACACGGTCGCGCTGGCCGTCACGGACGTCGACGCGGTCATTGCCAGAGCCGGCCGAGACCACATCACGGCCGGTGCTGGCCGTGATCCGATCCTTGCCCGAGTTGCCCTTCAGCACATCATTGCCAGAGTTGCCGTTGATGCGGTCATTGCCCCGGTCGCCCGAGACCCGATCGTTCGAGCTGCCGGCAGCGATCAGATCCCTACCAGAGCCCCCGTTGATCCGGTCGCGGCCGCGGCTGCCCTCCAGCCGATCGTTGCCAGCCACACCGTGGAGGCGATCGTTGCCAAAGCTGGCGCGGATCAGATCGTTGCCCGCATCGCCAAACGCGCGGTCGTTGCCGCGGCCCGCCTGGATCCGGTCATGGCCACCGTTACCGCGCAACCGGTCATCGCCAGAGCTGCCGCTGATCCGATCCGCACCCAAACCACCCACGACCAGATCATCACCAAGCCCACCCTCACCGCGATCCTCACCGATACCGAGATCAACGCAGTCACCGCCCGCAAGCGCGTCGACCGTGTCATCGCCCGTGCCGGCGAAGATCCGGTCAGCCCTTGGCGTGCCGTTGATCTTGTTCGCCGCAGTCGTGCCCTGAATCACATTCGCCGCCAACGCAGCACAGCCACCAAAAGCAGGCAACCCAGGCGACGGACCCCGACCAGGACCCGGTCCAGGGGCCGCAACGTTGGACAGGAAGACGAACGCCCTGCCCTCGTCCCTGTTGTCGCCGACGTTCTGGAACGTCGCGCCGGCGAGATAGTCGGGCTCGCCGTCGCCGTTGAGGTCACCGGGCGCGGCGACGCTCCAGCCGAGGTTCGAGCCCAGGTCCGCGAACGTGCCGGAGCCCTCCTGGCGCACCCCCGGGGGGAGCTCGAGCGACTTCAGCAGCGACCCATCCCGACCGTCGAAGACATAGGTGCCCCCGCTCTGGTCCACCATGCCCGGATCCTGGAGGTGATGCGGCGACTGGCCGACGTATAGGTCGGGGACCCCGTCCTTGTTGTAGTCGGTGTCGTCGAGGGAGAAGCAGCACTGGCCGCCTCGGGTCGACGTGGGATCCCTCGGCTCGTAGAGGACGACTCCGTGCTCGCCGCGCCGGTCGACGGTGGCCCGGCCATCGAAGACCCAGATGCGTCCGGCGTCGGTCGCCCCGTCCGGACCGGCCTGCGTGAAGCCGTTGCCGAAGATGTCGGCGCGACCGTCTTTGTTCACGTCACCGGGAGCCAGTGGCGCTGCATCCTGGAAGCCGAAGGTGACGCCCGGCTGCGGCTCGGGATCGTCGATCCTCACAAGCAGCTTGCCGTCCTCGTCGCCGCTGAAGAGGTACATCGCCCCCTGCCCGGTGTTGCATCCCGCGGATCCGCCGGCGCACACGTCGCCTCCTGGGGTCAGGCTGACGCTGCCGGCGTCGACGAGCTGGTCGACGACGCCGTCACCGTCGACGTCGCCAGGACCCTGGACCGACAGGCCGAAGGCACCGCAGGGCTGGTCGCGCGTAGCGGCGCAGGTGGCAGGTACCTGATCGGAGGCCGGCAGGTTCAGCTCCCGCACCAGGGTGCCGTCCTTGCCGTCGAAGATGTAGGCCTGCCCCTGATTGACCCGGCAGCCTGGCTCGACGGTGCCGTCCGTGCCGCAACCCGCCGGCACGTCGTTGTTCGAGGCGCCCATGATCGACTCCGGCACGCCGTCGCCCGTGATGTCACCGGCCCGGCCGATCCGCGACCCGAAGCGGGCCGAGGGCTGGGGGTCCGGGTTGTCCACCTCGTATAGGAGCCGGCCCCTCTTCCCGCCGCTGAAGACCCAGGCCTTGCCTTGGCCGTCGTTGCAATCCGGGGTCGATGGGGTCGCCGGCGTGCACGGCTCGCCCGTGGGCGTGGTGTCCTGGGCGTCCGTGCCGGACGCGAGGTCGTTCTTGCCGTCGCCGTCGACGTCGCCGAGTACGGCGATGAAGAAGCCGAACTGCGCCCCTTGCTGGATCTCAGGCGAAAGGATGTCGTAGATCACCGCACGGGTCCTGCCGCTGATCGCGTACACCCGGCCGGCGTTCGTGAACTGGCTGACGTTCTCGCTGAGGGCTCCGACGAAGTAGTCGTTGACCCCGTCGCCGTCGATGTCGTCGGTGGCGGCGTGGCGCTCACCGAACCGGCCCGTGGGCTGCGGAAACGGCGTATCGATCGACGTCAGGCCGTAATCGGTGCTCGGAGTCGCTGCGAACGCGCTGGGCGCCCCGAGCGCCATGCCTGCGACGGCGACACACACGACCAACACGAATGGGCGAACAACCGGCATGGATGTACCTGCCTTCTCGGATCTGGGGCGGATGAGAGAGTGGCCGCGAGGCGACCGTCTCGGCCTACATGCCATCGAACAGCTTAGGCCGGTTGCCGACGAGTGTCAGCTCACGTGTAACCCAGGTGACACGTCAACGACACCGGTCAGCGACGCCCGGCTGCCAGAGGTAGCTGTCGATCGCACTTACCGCATCGCTGCCGCTCCGCCCCGGTACGATCGGGGGCTCGCCGATTTGTCGCGGTGGGCCGGAGAGGGGAGCGGGATTACCGACGGTAGATCATGGAAGGGTGGGGACGGCTCCGATGGGTCGCTTGATGTACCAGGGAACGCAACGCAACGCCGCGCCGGCCGACGGTGAGTCGGAGGTGAGCGTGGAAGGCGAGGGCTTCTCGCACGCCGCTCTCAGATCGAGGCGACGCGGCAGCGTGGTCAGCGTGCTCGAAGCCGACCCAGAGCTTGCCCGCCATCTCGACCCGGTGCAGGCCAGAACGGCGAGCCGGCTCGCCGTCGCCAACGTGGTCTCCCTGCCGAAGGCGACGTTCCACCCGCACGACCGCCTACCCAACCGACCCGGGACCCTCGGGATGCTCGTCTTGGACGGCCTGCTCCTGCGTGCCGTGCAGGTGGCGGGGCGACCGAGTCTCGAGGTGCTCGGCACCGGGGATGTCATCCGTCCCTTCGAGGCAGAGCCAGACCCCTACGCGGCAGTGCCGCAAGCAGTGAAGTGGTGGGCGCTGCGGCCCGCCAAGCTTGCAGTGCTCGACGCGGGCTTCATCCGTCGGATGTCCGACCACCCCGAGGTGATCGCCGACCTCGCGGGCCGGCTCTCGCGCGGCTCGGCGGCCGGCTGTCTGCGGCTCTCCATCGTTCAACAGCCGCGGCTGTCGACGCGCTTGGAGGTGATGCTCTGGCATCTGGCCGACCGCTTCGGCCGGGTCCACGCGGAAGGCGTGCTGTTGCCCGTGCCGATGTGTCACGGGTTGCTCTCGTGGCTCGTCGGTGCGAGCCGTCCGGCGGTATGCCGGGCGGTCAACGAGCTCCAACGGTCGGGGCGCGTCGACCCCGGTCCCGACGGCACCTGGTGGCTACGGCGCCGGCCCGAGGACCTTGCGGAGCTGGTGCCCCTCACGCAAGACGCCGCAGCCTGACACCTCACATCATCGGCTTGACGGCGTCCTGGCTGCCCCCTGGCGAGCGGTGAGGTCGCCGTTGGCGACCTTGTAGGCGATCGTGTCGATGTAGCCACCGCCATCGCGGGTGCGCTTGGCTCCCTGCTCCGGGGTCACGCCCATGTCGGCCAGCGCGCGCGCTGCGGCGGCGTCGAAGCAGCGTGCCGCGAGCCACCTCGCGGTGCTCGCGTCGTCGAACCCGGCGTCCGTCCACGCCTGCGCAGCGGCAGCTGGGTCGCCGCCCCGATCGGCCAGCTCCCCGAACTGCGTGATGGTCGTGGCGCCCGTCCGGGCCGCCGGCTCGTACACCTCCATGGACCTACCTCCGGAAACGGTGGGACAGGCCTTATACAACGATCCTCGGGAGCGATCAAGAGATGATGGCGCGGTCACCCCGGGTAGTACGGCAGCCGCCCTCCAGCCCGCCTGCGAACGATCCGGTAGAGCTCGTTCACCTTGCCCGGGTATGACCCCGCCACGTTGCGGGTCTCCCCCGGATCACGGCGCACGTCATACAGCTGGAAGTTGGCCGGCTGGTTGGTTGCCAGCAGCACCCAGCGATCGGTGCGAATGTAGAAGCTGTTCTCGTAGCCGCCGAATGCGTAGCGGCGCTCGGGTGGGCGCCGGCCGGCGAACACGCTGGATAGATCGACCCCCGTCATCGACCGCGGAGCGCGCACGCCGACCATGGAGAGGACCGTGGGAGCCACGTCGTGGGTCGAGGCGAAGTAGTCGCTCGCGTGCCCGGCCCGGCGGTGGTCGGGGTGCACCACGGTCAGCGGCACGCGTGCCAGCTCGGAGTGCAGGCGCTCAGCCTTCTTACCCGTGTATCCGTGCTCGCCGAGTAGGAAGCCGTGGTCGGCGACCAGCACCACGGCGGTCTCGCGTTCGAGCCGCAGGTCGTACAGTCGGTCCAGGAAGACGCCCAGCCAGCGGTCGGTCATCGTGACCTCGGCGGCGTACAGAGCGCGCATGCGCCGCAGCAGCCGGGCGCGGTCGGCGCCGTGAAGGTAGGAGCCGACCTTGTCGTAACGGGGCATGCCCGGCTCGCGACCGCGATAGTCGGGATCGCCGTACATGTCCAGGTACTTGCGCGGCGGCGTCCACGGCTCGTGGGGCTGGAAGGTGTCGACGACCAGAGCGAATGGTCGGTGGCGAGCCCCCGCCTCGAGCAGGCGCACGCCGTCGCGGAAGACCCGCGCGGCGAACGACTGCGTCTCATCGTGCGAATAGCCGCTGTTGGCGATGTACTGGCGCACCCTCTGCCTGCTGCGGACGTTCTCCATCGCCGGATGCAGCCAGTGGCGCAGCTCGCGCTCGGAGACACCACCCTTGCGCCCTCCCAGCTGACCGCCCCTCCGTGCGAAGCGGTCGAAGCTGTTCCGAAAGCGGGCGTACGGCGGCGCGAAGCCCAGGAACGGGTTGTCGCTGGCGTAGCCCGTCCAGTAGCCGGCGGTGCGCAGGACGGTGGTGAACGTCTGGCTCACATCCTCCAGCGGCGCCCAGCCGGGCCGGTCGAGCAAGCCGCGGTAGTCGTGCCAGCCGCGGAAGGGAAACACCCTGCGCCCACTGAGAATCGAGTTGCGCGCCGGGATGGTGGGCATCGCCTCCGGATGGGTGCGCACAAAGCGGACGCCGTCGCGCGCGAGGGCATCCATGTTCGGCGTGCGGGCCCGGGTGCCGTAGGCGTGGTCGGCACGCAGCGTGTCGACCACGATCACCACGACGTTGGGCCGGTCGCCGAGCCGGGCGACCGCGCCGCCGGGCACCGACAGGACGGCGGCCGACGTGCCCGCCGTCTGCAGGAAGCGCCGCCTGGTCGTGCGGGAGCCGCTCACGCCGAGTGGCGAGGCTAGTGCACAAGTCCGCCGACAGGTAGGTCTACGAAGTGAGCGCCCGGGGTAGCGAGACCGCGTGAATACGATCACGCCCTATCGCGATGGTCCCTTGCTGGTGCGCGGAGAGTTCACCCTCCAGGACCAGGAGGGAAACGAGATCGATCCCGGGCGCGACACGGTGGCCCTATGCCGGTGCGGAAAGTCGCGCATGCGCCCCTTCTGCGACGGGTCTCACAAGCTGATCGGCTTCCGGGCGCCGAGCGGTCGCGAGACCGGCCGCGAAGGCCCTCCGAAGCCGGCTCGGCGCAGCTCGCGCTCGACCGGAGGCCAACCCTAGGCCGCTGCCGGCGTGCCCAGCCCCAAGCGCAGCGAGCTGCGCCCGGCGGACCACGACTCCAGCAGGTGGGCCGTCCATCGCGTCTCGATCTCGATCAGAGCCCGCGCTCCGAACAGCACGTCCTCCGCCACTTCGGGCTCCTGGCGCATCAGCCCGCCCGCGAGATCAACCGCGGCGATGTTCTCGTGCACGGCGTCGGCCTCCACGTGCTCATCGAAGAAATCGGTGGCCCGGCCCTCATGGCCCAGGCGTCTCAGGCCGTCCGCATATCGGCGGTTGGGCACCGTCGAGGTCATCTCGAACAGGGCGAGGTGACCAACGATCGCTCCGCGGTTGCGCCGGTGCAGACCGAACAGCGACATGAGGTTGACCGTCGCCAGGGTGATCGCGGGCAGATGGTCGAGGTAGGCACCGTAGGAGGGGTCGAGGCCCATCGCCTCCATCGAGTCGGCAAACATCTGAGCGTGTACCCGCTCCGGGCGCCCGCCGCCGTACTCGTCGGCCTGCACCTCTACCAGGGCGGCCTTCGCACCGCCCGTCAGCCGGGGGATCGCCCACGAGTGGGGGTCCGCCTCCTTGAGTTGGTAGGCAGACCGGTGCACGAGGAACTCCAGCATCTCCTCGGTGCTGCCCTGCCGGCTCAGATACAGCGACAGCGACGGACCGTCGTCGGCGTCCGCAATGGCCCTCAACGCCCGGTCGGCCTCCTCCGGACGTGGCGCCGGCGGCCCCCCGCCGTCGCCGTTTCGAACAGCTCGCTCGAACACCGCCTCCATCTCGCCCCGCAGAGCGATCAGCGACGGCTCCCACTCCCAGCGTTCATCGACGCCCGGCAGGCCGCGGTAGAAGAGCTCGTAGCAGCAGTACAGCGCCAGCTGCAGATCCTCGTCGCCGAAGGGGTCGGCGGTGGGCGTCACGTCGATCGGGCCAAGCGGATGTGGGGGCGTGGCGAGCTCGCCCAACAGTGCCTCGCTCACCTGGCCGCGAGGGGCGGGCACCGTACGCATGGCCACGGCTTTCCCCGAAAGGGAGGTTTGCAATCGTCCGATCGAGGCCCCTGCTCAGCCCACGGCCAGAAAGCTGTCTGCCAGCCAGCCCACCAGCCCGTGCAGCCCCTCCTGGGCGGCGACCTGCCGCTGGCGCTCTGCCCCGTTGGCGGTCACGAGACGATCGGCGGCGGCCAGCTCTGCGAGGCACCCCACCCGCGCAGCGGCGGGCTCGAGTGACTCGAGCAGCGCGCGCAGAGAATCGCGCGTCTGCCCGCGCTCTCCGGTCTTGAGGTCGGCCAGCGTTCCGGTGAGGCCATGGCGCCCCGCCGACCAGCGGTTCTCGGCGATCCGCCAGGTGGGATCCACCGTGAGCGACAGGCCGTTGTCGTGACGCTCGGCCAGCGCCGCCACCAGGGCATGGATCGCGCCGGCCACGGCCGCGCTGTGGGCCACCGTGGTCTGCTGGTCGGGCACGCGCACCTCGAGCGTGCCGAGTGTGGGGTGAAGGCGCAGCTCCCACCACCACTGGCTGGGCCGGGGCAGAGAGCCCGCCGCCGCGCCCCAGCGCCAGGCCTCCACCAGCTCGGCCAGATCCTCGACCGCAGGGGGCACCCCCTGGCGGGGGAGCAGCCCGGAGATCGTTGGCCGGACGGACGCCAAGCCGGTATCGCGGCCGGCGTGGAAGGGCGCGTTCGCCGCCAACGCGGCCAGCTGGGGCAGGTAAGACCGGAGCGCGTTGTGCACAGCGACGGCGCGCTCGGCTCCAGCCACCCTCACGTGCACATGCAAGCCGAAGACAAGTTGTGCGTGAGCCACCGGGCCGAACTCCTGGCGGGTGAGCCGGTAGCGCTCGTGGTCGTTGAGCGCCCCCACAGGCGCCGCCGACGGGTGGGCGCCTGCGGCGGCCACGCGTGCTATTCCAGTTGCCGCTCGATGCAGGGCGATCCGCGCGGACCCGAGCTGGTCGGCGGCCTCTCGTACCGTTGCGCAGGGCAGGGTCACCAACTCCAGCTGAGCGGCGGGCAGCTCCAACTTGAAGCGGTCGTCGCCGCCCGCGGCGGCCAGCACGTCCTCGGCGACGGGCGCGAGGTCGAGAGTGGCGCCGTCGATCAGCATCACCTCCTCCTCGATGCCCACCGTGAGCGGGGCCGGCGCGTCGAAGGTCGCGCGGAGATCTTCTGGGGATGGGACCGATTCGGCATCCATGGTTTCGGGCGGCGGAGTCGGGGAAGCTTGCGCGGATGCGGATCATCGCCCCTCCGGGAGTCTTCCGTCCGCGAAGTGACAGCTGGATGCTCGCGCACCTCGTGAGTGCAGACGAACGGGTACCCGGAGCCGACGTTCTCGATGTATGCACCGGCAGCGGCGTGATCGCCGTCTTGGCGGCGCGCGCCGGTGCACGGTCGGTGACCGCCGTCGATCTCTCCCGGCGCGCGGTGCTCGCCGCACGCCTGAACGCGGCACGCGCCAGGGTCCGCGTCCAGGCCGTACGCGGCAGCCTCTTCGATGCGGTGCCCGGCCGAAGATTCGACGTGATCGCCGCCAACCCGCCCTACCTGCCATCGCAAACGGACAAGCTGCCCGAGCGAGGGCCCGGACGCGCGTGGGAAGCCGGCCGCGACGGCCGCGTGCTGCTGGACCAGATCATCGCCGGGGCTCCGGGGCACCTACGCCCGGGCGGGGTCATGTGGCTGGTGCACTCGTCGGTGTGCGGCGTGGAGGAGACGCTCACCAAGATCGAGGATGCGGGGCTCGACGCGGTGGTGGTGGAGAGCCGGCGGGGGCCTCTGGGCCCGCTGCTGGCCAGCCGCGCCGGCGAGTTGGAGGCCAGCGGCCTGCTGGCGGTGGGAGAGCGCGAGGAGAACGTAGTGGCGATCCGCGCCACCACTCGCCGCCCGGCGCAGACGTCTATCCGGACGCCCGCTCGTCGAGCGCCCGGTTGACCAGGGCGTCGGCGCGCTCGTTGCTCTCGCGCCGGACGCTGCGCACCTGCCAACGCTCGAACTCACCGAGCGCGCGCATTGCGTCGGTGTGGAGGGGCTTCAGCCCGGCGTGCTTGACCTTGTAGTGGCCGGCGATCTGCTTCGACACCAACTCCGAGTCGTTGACCACCTCGACCTCCGAGGCGCCCAGGTCGCGAGCCAGCTCCAGGCCGAGCAGCACCGCCCGGTACTCGGCCACGTTGTTGGTGGCCTCGCCGATGTAGAGGGTGCGCTCTCCAAGCACCTCCCCCTCCGCGACGGTGGCCACCGCGGCCACGGCCGCCGGGCCCGGATTGCCCCGCGCTCCGCCGTCCACATTGACGACGACCCTCTGCGCGCCGGTCACTCCGGAGTGGACGGCTCGATCGGGGGAAACGTGCCTTTGACCCTCTGCCGGCGCCGGTCCGAGAACGACTCGTGGGTTCCCGGCTCACCGCCCTGAGCGCGGCGGTCGATGATCACCTCCACGTGCGGGTCGTCCTCGTAGTAGGCGGCGAGCTTGTCGTACAGCTCCTCCTCCAGGGCTTCGGGCACCACGCAATAGATCATTCGGAGGCCACTCCTATCACCAGTCGTCCCTCTGGGTCGAGCCCGGCATTCCAGTCGCGCAGCGACTCGTCGATGTCTTGCAACTGATCGCCCTTGGCCTGCAGCGCCACGGGCTGCTCCGCGTCGCCCAGGTCCACCCTGTAGCGATACCACGACAGCTCCCATGCCACGAGCACCGTGACGGCGCTGGGCGCGTCCGCATCCGGCACCGCGGTCGCGTGCGGCTCGCCGAGACTGCGGGCAAGCCCTGCCACCGTGCGCTGGTGAGCCGACCCGTTGAAGAGTGTCAGTGCCCGCTCGAGCTTGACCTCCGCGGTGGTGGGCACGGCCCGTACGTGGCGCGGGTTCTGCGGCGGCCCGCGCTCGCGCTGGCGCCGCGGCGAGGCGTTCTCGCCGCTGGGGGGCGCGAGGTCGGCCTCAGCGCCTCCGAAGTCCGGCGCCTCCTGATGATCTTGGCCAGGGATCCCGTTCAACGGCTCGGAGGGACGACGGCGAAGGCGCCCGAAGATCGGGCGGCGCTCGGGGGGGCGCGGACCGCGGGCGGGAGCCTGGCCGTGGGCCGACTCGCGTATCCACCCGCCATGCTCAGCCCGCACGGAGCAGAGCTCACAGACCGTATGACGCTGGCCCCCGGGCGCGAGGTAGGCCTCCGTCCGCTCTCCTTTGAGGATCGTGCGGCCGCATACCTCGCAGGTCACGTGGTCATGGAAGGGACGCAGCTCTTTCTTCATCGTGGTGGAGACTACAAGCGGCCAGAGGGACGAGCCGGCTTCAGGCCTTGACTGCGCCTTCTTCGGTCTGCGCGCTCTCGACCACCTGCTGCGCCAAATGGGCGGGCACCTCGTCATATCTCGCAAGCTCCATCGAATACTCCCCCCTCCCCCCTGTGATCGCCCGCAGATCGGGGGCGTAGCTGAGCATCTCGGCCATCGGCACCTCGGCTCGTACCTCGGTCATGCCCGCCTTGAGCTCCATGCCCAGGGGATGGCCGCGGCGCGAGTTGAGATCGCCGATCACGTCACCCACGCAGTCCTCGGGCACCGAGACCAACGCGGTCATGATCGGCTCGAGCAGGACCGGCTTGGCCGCCGCCATCGCCTCCTTGAACGCCATCGAGCCCGCCACCTTGAAGGCCATCTCCGACGAGTCCACGGAGTGGTAGGAGCCGTCGAAGAGGGTCACCCGCACGCCCTGCACCGGATAGCCGGCGATCACGCCCTCGCTCATGGTCTCGACGATCCCCTTCTCCACCGCCGGGATGAACCCCGTAGGGATCACGCCGCCCTTGATCCGGTTCACGAACTCGAAGCCCCGACCGTGTGGCAGCGGCTCGACCTCGATGTGGCAGTCACCGAACTGGCCGCGGCCGCCGGTCTGCTTCTTGTAACGGCCGTGGCCCTTGGCGGGGGCCTTGATCGTCTCCTGGTAGGGCACCCGCGGGGGCTTGAGCACGACCTCGGCACCGAAGCGGTCCCTCATCCGCTCGACGACCACCTCTACGTGAATCTGGGTGAGGCCGGCCACGATCTGCTCGCCCGTCTGGGCATCGCGGTGCACGTCGATCGTCGGATCTTCCTCCTGCAGACGCCGCAGGGCCGTGTGGGCCTTTTCCTCGTCGCCCTTGGCCTTGGGCTCCATCGCAAAGGCCATCACCGGCCGAGGCAGCTCAGGCATGCGCAGGTCCACCTCGCCGTCGACGGAGGAAAGGACATCGCCGGCGTGGGTCTGCTTGAGCTTGGCCACCGCGCCGATGTCCCCTGGGCCGAACTCCTCCACATGGTCGGGCGCTTTGCCCTGGAGCACCAGGGGCTGGCCGATCCGCTCTTTGAAGTGCGCGCGGCAGTTGAACACCTGGGAGTCGTGCTCGAGTACCCCCTGATACACGCGAAAGAGGTTGATGCGCCCGGCGAACGGATCGGCGAGGGTCTTGAAGACGAAGGCCACCATGTCGGCGTCCTCGACCGGATCCAGGGTCTGCTCGCCCGCCATCACCCCACCTCTCTCGTCCGGCGACGGCAGGTCTTCCACGAGCGCGTCGAGCAGCCGGTCCGAGCCCAGGTTACGGGTGGCGGCGCCGCAGGTGACGGGGAAGATGGTCCCTGCCGTCACGCCCGCGTTGAGCGCCGCCACGGCCTCCTCATGTGAGATCGGCTCGCCCTCGAGGTAGTGCTCCATCAACTCGTCGGAGATCTCGGCGACCTCGTCCATCAGCTTGTCGCGGTACTCCTCGGCCCGGGCGCGGAGATCTTCGGGGATCTCGATTTCCTCCGCACTGGCGCGCCCGGCGCCGTCATAGCGGAAGGCCTTCATGTCGATGAGGTCGACTACGCCCTGCAAGTCGTGCTCGGAGCCGATCGGTATCTCCGTGGCGACCACGTGACGCCCGAAGGCTTCCTTGAGCGAGTCCAGTGTGCGGTAGAAGTCGGCCCGCTCGCGGTCGAGCATGTTCACGTAGAGCAGGCGCGAGAGGCCGAGTTCGGTGGCGCGTCGCCAGAGGCGATCGGCGCCCACCTCGACGCCCATCACCCCGTTGACCACGAAAACCGCACCCTCGCACACTCGCAGTGCCGCGAGGGCGTCGGCCACGAAACTCGGCTCCCCCGGCGTGTCGAGCAGGTTGATCTTGCAATCCTGCCACCGCAGCGAGGCCAGGCTCAAGGCGATTGACATGCCGCGCGCCTTCTCGTCGTCGGCGAAGTCCGAGACGGTGGTCCCCTCGGCGACCGAGCCGAGCCGGTTCACCGCCCCCGCCTCGAACAGCAGAGCTTCGTTCAGCGAGGTCTTGCCGCTGCCCCGGTGGCCCACAAGGGCCACGTTGCGGATCCTCCTCGCGCCGTCGTGTGGCATACGCCGCTCCTCTCCTCGGTTTCCCCCCGGGAACCCCCTACACCGACTCCGTCAACGGGTCGCCCTGGAGGCGGGACTTCAGCCGAAGCACCGCCTTGGTATGCAGCTGCGACACGCGCGACTCCGTCACGCTCAGGACCTCCCCGATCTCGCGCAGGGTCAGGTTCTCGTAGTAGTAGAGGGCGATTACGAGCTTCTCGCGCTCGGGCAACCGGGCGATCGCGTCTGCCAGGCGGTCCTTCATGTCCGTGAGGTCCATCTCCTGGGCGGGATCGACCGAGGTGGGATCCTGGATCGTGTCGAGCAGCGACACCTGGTCGCCTGAGGAATCCGACACCGTCCAGAGCTCGTCGAGCGCGACCACGGACGAGTTGGAGATGCGCACCAGCGACTCGTGGAAGCCCTCGATGGTCGTGCCGAGGGCCTTGGCCATCTCCTGATCGGTGGGGGCACGCTGCAGCTTGTGCTCGAGCTTTGCGTTGGCGCGCTCGATCTCCTTTGCCTTGGACCTCACCGAGCGCGGGACCCAGTCCAAGGAGCGCAGCTCGTCGATGATCGATCCCTTGATGCGGGTGACCGCGAACGTCTCGAAGCGGATCTGGCGCTCGGGCTCGAACCTCTCGATGGCCGAGATCAGCCCGAGGAGCCCGTACGAGATCAGGTCCGCCTCCTCAACGTGGGCCGGGAGGCCGCTCGCCATGCGCCCGGCCACGTACTTGACCAGGGGCGCATACGCGAGCACCAGTCGCTCACGAGCCCTCGGATCACCGTCGTCCTTGTACCGGCGCCAGAGGTCCTTGAGCTCGATCGCCTTGAGGTTGGTCTCCACCATCGGTCCCGTCAGGCGCGGGGATGTGCCCGCGCGTAGGCCTGTTTCAGCCGCTTCGACTCTACCCGAGTGTACGTCTGCGTCGTGGAGATCGACGCATGCCCGAGCAGCTCCTGGATCGTCCGCAGGTCCGCTCCTCCCTCGAGCAGGTGGGTGGCGAAGGAGTGCCGGAGCGTGTGCGGGGTGACGCCGGACTGGACCGACGCTCGTCTGAGAGCGACTCGCAGGCGCCGCCGCAGATCCGAGGTGGACAGCCTCCGGCCACTCTTCGAGAGAAACAGAGCTGGTTCGGATCGCGAAGGGGGACGGTCTCCCCCCTTCGAGGCCCCTCGGGCGAGAGCCGGCCGTGCGCGCTCGGTGTAGGCCCCGAGGGCCTTCCAAGCATGCTCGCCGGCGGGGACCACGCGGGTGCGCCCGCCCTTGCCGTGAACGCGAAGCTGCTCGGCGTCGACATCGAGGTCGTGCATGTCCAGGTTGACCAGCTCTTCGGCGCGCAGTCCCGCCGAGTAGGCCAGCTCGAAGATCGCCCGATCACGTGCCTCGAGCGGCGTGGAGGCCGGCATTCCCCCGAGTAGATCGGCTGCGTGGCCGGCCTTGAGCACCGCGGGAAGATAGTGGTCGGCCTTCGGGGACGCCACGAGATCGGCTGGACTCGCCTCGAGCTCGCCGCGCTGCACCATCACGCGGTAGAACGCACGGATGGCTGCCAGCTTTCGCGCGACGGTGCTCTTTGACGCTCCCCGTTCGGAGAGGACTCCGGCGAATCGCCGTAGCGCCCGATAGTCGAGCTGGGCCGGCTCGCGTTGGTTCTGAGACGCCCACTCGGCCAGCTGGCTCACGTCCACCCCGTAGGCGCGGCGCGTTCGCTCGGCCATCCCCTGGGTGCGCAGCGCCTTGTCGAAGCGAGCGAGGGAGCGCATCCAAGGTAGGGAGAGGGTGCGTTCGGGCTGCCCCTCTGCCCTAGCCTCCAGGTCCACGGTGTCGAGGTTCTTCATCAACACTCAGGACGGGCGCGTGGCCACGCGCGGGCAGCTGGACGAAGCCGGCCTGACCGAGGACGGTGTGCCTGTCTCGCCCTGGCATCCGATCCAGGGTCCCCACGACGCCTCGACCATGTGGTACGCGGTGCTGCGCAAGCAGGTCAGAGGGGTCTTCATAGGCACCCTGTGCATTCGGCACACCGGCAGGGAAGCCCTCCTCGAGCAGCAGGGTTGGACCGTAGTGGCCATCGATGCCATCGGCGTCGAGGGAGCAGTCGCCCCGTGACCGGGACTAGGCGATGTAGATCGGTGTCTGCACTTCGACTTGGTCGTACAGCTCGATCACATCCGGGATCGCCATCCGGATACAGCCGTGTGAGGCGGCGGTGCCCAGCGAGGCGACGTCGTCGGTGCCGTGGATGCCGGCCCCGTCGTAGATGCCCAGCCAGCGCTCCTTGAGAGGGTTCTCGGCCACGCCGCCAGGCACGACGGTGCCCGCGAGTGAGCCGGCCCAGTCGCTGTTGGGCACGTTCCAGGCCGGGTCGACCGTCTTGTTCTGGATGTGGTACAGGCCGGCCGGGGTTTCGAAGCCCACCTGGCCGACGGCCACGGTGTACTCCTTCTCGAGCTTGAGATCGCGGTAGAGGCGCAGCTTGAAGCTCGACCGGTCCGCCACGAGTACAACCGGATACTTCTCAGCCAGCTCGTCGCGGGTGACCTCGGGCTCGATGGTCTCCGTGGGAACGCGCAGGGTGCGATCGCCCGTCCCGATGATCGCGGCGTCGGCGCTTGCCTGCAGACGTCGGGTCCTCACCTTCACCCCATCCTGCTCGGGAATCTGCTCGAAGGAGGGAAAGCTGATGTCGGCGTCACGCGCAGGGCGGTCGACGCCCTTCTGCACCCGCTTCACGAGCGCGGCGACGGCGGGCTTGGAATAGGTGATGCGCCGGCTCACCGCGACGTCTGCCTCACCGCCGGTGGCATCGCGAACCACGCGGCTGAGGATGTTGGCGTCGCGGCTGCGACTCAGCGCCTCGTCGACCATGCCGCCCACGTCGGCGTTCACGCGCGCGTCGTCGGCCGACAGCGTGAAGCGCTTCGCGCCGTGGCGGACGATCAGCGGCTCGTCGAGGGGCTCTGCCACCTCTTGCTGCACCTTCGCGCGGGCTTCTTCGACTTCGAGCCCGCCGACGTTCACCCCGGCCACCGTGACCCCCTCGGCGATCCGGTTCTGGTTGGACGAGTCGTATGCGTATACCGACACGCCCGCGGCCACTATCACCAGGAGGAGCGCCGCTAGGAAGATGAATGACTTATTTTTCATGGGTCGGACGCACCTGTCACCGAGCGATCGCTTGAGTGTAGGGACCTGCCCCGGCCGTTCCCAGGGCACACCACCAATTGCAACCCGGCTTGCGAGTCCTTACGCGCCAGGTGCGGTATCGGATGCCTGCGAGCGGGCTATCGCCGAGTCGATCGCCCCGATCACGGCGGCTCGGCCGTGGTGGCCGTTCTCGTATTCACGCAGGGCAGCCAGGGCCTGGGGCTCGAGCGACGAGATCAAGGAGATGATCTCGTCGGGGCGCAGGTCGTCGTAGTGGTCCACGGGAGGACTCGATGCCAGACCGGCGACTCGAGCCTGGGGGCTCACGGACAGCGGGCGGCGGGTGCCGTTGCGCACGTTGGGGCTCCAGCGCAGGAACTCCTCCACCTCGCGCTCGTAGCGGTAGGGCTCGGCGCTCGAGCGAAGCAGCGGATGCAGGCGCAGGTGCTCGGCGAGGGCCAGCACCGCCTCCCGGCTGGTGTAGCCGTACTCGAACCCGGCGGCCTTGTAGCGGCGGTTGTCGAGCCCGCGTCCGAAGCGCAGCTGCGCCAGCATCTCGGAAGGGAAGTCGAGTCCGATCCGCCGCAGCACGCTGGCCGCTATCCCGGTGCCCCAGGGGGGCAGGATCGGCGCGTAGGGCTTGCCGAGCAGGCCGGCCACCTCGGTCAGGGCGAGCACGCCGTCGCCCGCCACGTTGTAGATGCCGGGCAGCTGACGTTGGGTGGCGTGTTCGAGCGCGTGCACCACGTCGTCCTCGTGGACGAACTGGTAGCGCGGATCGAAGCCCAGGATCATCGGCACGGCGGGAAGCGAGAAGAGCTCGATGAGCGAGGTGCGCACCCTGGGCCCGAGCACATTGGCGAAGCGCAGGATCGTGACGTTCACATCGGGGCTCTTGTCCGCGAACTCGGCCACCGACGCCTCGGCCTCGAGGATGTCGCGCTCGATAGGTGTGCCCGGCGGATGCGGACGTCCCATGCTCTCGTCGAAGAACGCCGGGTCGTCCTGTTCTGAGCCGTAGAAGTGCGATGAGGACTTGAACACCACCTTGCGCACCGAGGAGCCCCGACCCGTGCACGCCGCCAAGATGTTCATCGTCCCTATCACGTTGTTCTCGTGGGCCTTGCGAGAGCTGGTGGTGGCCGAGTCGACCACGAGCCGCGTGTCCACCACCGTGTCGATCTCCGCCGCGTCGACCACCCGCCGCAGCAGCGCGTGCTGGGTGCCCACCTTCACGTACTCGGTGCGCTCCAGCTCGACGCTGGGCTCCTCGTTGTCCACGCCGATGATCGCCTCGATCGAGGGATCGGCCTCCAGGGCCTGGGCGAGCCGTCCTCCCCAATAGGTCGACAGCCCGGTGATCAGTATCCGCTGGGACGGCACGCCGGCTACCCGAACCAGACCGATTCGCGCTTGGCGACCATGTCGAACAAACCCTCCTGGATGCGGGCACGCACCTCGTGGGCGGTGGTCTGCACCAGGCCCTTGTCCTCGTGCATGCCCTCCTCGTCGAAGTGGATGGGTTCCAGGAAGCGCAACTTGAACTTGGCGGGCAGGTACCCCAGCATGCCGAGCGGCCCGAAGTGGGGGAACGTGGGTGTGAGCGGCACGTACAGGAGACCGGTCAGCTTCTTGAGCAGCTTGAGCTGCGCGAAGATGGGCTGGGCTTCCTCTGCTCCCACCACGCACACCGGGACGATCGGCACCCGGGCGCGCATGGCCGCCTCCACGAATCCCCCGCGCCCGAAGCGCCGTAGGCGATAGCGGTCCTTGTAGAGCTTCTCGGTGCCCTTGCGGCCCTCGGGGAAGACGAGCACGAGCTGCTCCTCGTCGTAGAGAAGCCGGTGCACGTTGGCGGGGTGGGCGGCCACGCAGCCTAGCTTCGGGATCAACATCGAGAAGCCGGGATAGCCCTTGAAGAAATGCTCGACCGTGATGTTCAGGGGCCGGGGATGGGGGTGCTCCTCCCGGATCGCCTTGCCGATCATCGACGCGTCAGGGGGCAGGGCGCCCGAGTGGTTGGACACGAGCAGTGCCCCGCCAGTGGCCGGCACGTTCTCGATGCCCTCCACCTCGGCCCGGAACCAGTAGCGGTAGTAGAACTCGACCAGCGTCCGGTCCAGCAGGCCCTCCACGCGCTCGGAGCGGCCCCAGTCGGTGAGCTGGCGCTCTGGCTCGACGCCCGGCAGGTAGCGGCGCAGGTCCTCCTGCTGGCGGGCCGGCAGCGGAGGCGCCTCGGCCCCCTTGCCTACCGGCTGCTCTCGGAGGGAGAGCGGCGTGCGAGGGGAATCGGCCATCTCCGGCGATTCTGGCAGGATGCGGCGCCCGGATGTGTGGTCGGAGATAAATGCGCACCAAGGACGAGGTACGCCGGGACGTGTGGCGGGCTATGGAAAGGGAGGGCGTGTCGCGCTTCCCGGGCGCCGAGGGGCGGATTCCCAACTTCGCCGGGGCCAAGACCGCCGCCGAGCGCCTCGCGCGCCACTCCGCATGGCAGGAAGCGGGCACCATCAAGGCCAACCCCGACTCGCCCCAGACCCACTGCCGCCGGCTTGCTCTCGCGCAGGGAAAGACCGTGGTGATGGCGGTCCCCCGCCTACGCGATCAGCATCCGTTCCGCCTGCTCGACCCGGGCAAGCTCGGCCCCGAGCAATTACGCGAGGCCGCCACCATCAAGGGCGCCCTGCGCCACGGCGATGTGATCGATCTCGATCAGGTTCCCGAGCTCGACCTGGTGCTCACCGGATCGGTCGCGGTGAACCTCAAGGGCGCACGCCTGGGCAAGGGCGGCGGGTTCTCCGACCTCGAGTACGGACTGCTGCTCGAGTCGGGAAAGATCGATCGACGCACCATCGTCGCCACCACAGTCCACCCGATCCAGGTCCTGCGGGAGAACCTGCTGATGACGGGCCACGACATCCCGGTCAACCTCGTGGCCACGCCGCGTGCGGTGATCGAGGTGGACGGCGCCTATAAGCGCCCTCCGGGGATCTTGTGGGATCACCTCCAGCCGCCGCAGATCCACGAGATCCCGGTGCTCGAGCGCTTCGGGTATGCGGGCTAGTCCCCGGTCTTCAAAGCCTCGTCGACGCGCTTCTCGAGCTGCGACCACTCGTCCGCGCTGATCACTCCCGGTTCGCCGAGCACCTGCACGTTCCAAGGGTGGATCAGAGTCGCTGCCAACATGCCCCTCTCCAGTGCCGCCCTGATGTTGACCGGGCTGTCGTCGACGAGGATGTCGACGCCCAGCTCCACGCAGCGGCTCACCTTGTCGAAGCTGCAGTGCAGATCGTCGTAGGGGATCTCCTGCGCCTTGAGCCAGCGGCGGGTGGCGGCATCGCAGGACTCACGCCGGTGGCTGGTCACGTGGATCCAATGGCCGGCCTCGTGCCAGCGCCGCACCGCCTCCGCCGCGCCCGGGTAGGGAACGCCCGACTCGATGTTCCGGTCGGAGTGGGTTTCGTGCACGGCGGCCGTCAGCTGCTCTCGCTCGAGCACCGTGATGCCCCAGTCGTGCTGTTCCTCATAGGACAGCCGCACGTTGAAGCGCTCGTGCGCGATGCGTGCGAGCAGGTCCCAGTAGTGGTGCAGCGTGGAGTCGATGTCGATGGCGATCCGGGCCACGCCCCGGTACGGTAAGGGCTGTTGTGAAGAAGCTCCCCTCGACAGTCCTCCCCGCGCGCCTTCGGTCCGCCCGTTGCGCCGGCGACGACTATGGGGTGAGCGACGAGCCCGACTGGCGCGGCATCGACTGGGCTGCGCACCTTCACCGCATCGAGATCAAGGGCACCGAGGTCAACTATGTGGACATCGGCGAGCAGGGCCGCGACCGCCCGATCGTGTTCGTGCACGGACTCAGCGGCCAGTGGCAGAACTGGCTCGAGAACATCCCCCGCTTCTCGCGCGCGCGGCGGGTGGTCGCCGTCGACCTGCCCGGGTTCGGGCTCTCCGAGATGCCGTCCGAGCGGATCACGATCGAGCTCTACGGGCAGATGATGGCCGAGCTCTGCGACCAGCTCGACCTCAACCCCGCGGTGCTCGTGGGCAACTCCATGGGCGGCTTCGTCTGCGCCGAGCTGGCCATCCGGCGCCCGGACAGCGCCGAGCGCCTGCTGCTGCTCTCGGCGGCCGGCGTCTCGCAGATGGACGTGGCCAGGCGCCCCGTGCTAGCAGGGGGAAAGGCCGCCGGGCTGCTCGTGACTTCGAGCGTCTCCCAGCAGGGTTGGGTCGCGCGCCGGCCCACGCTGCGCCACGTGGCACTGGCCATCGTGGCCCGCCACCCGAGCCGGCTCGCCTCCGACATGGCCTATGAGGGCCTCATGAAGGGCACCGCCAAGCCAGGCTTCGACTACGCGCTGCGCGCCTGCCTCGAATACGACTTCCGTGACCGGCTGCCCCAGATCGGCTGCCCCACCCTCGTGCTGTGGGGCGAGAAGGACGCGATCATCCCCGTGCGCGACGCCGACACCTTCGTGGAGATGATCGAAGGGGCCCGCAAGATCGTGATGGACGACACGGGACACGTGCCGATGGTGGAGCGGCCCCGCACCTTCAACGGGATCCTCGAGGATTTTCTCCACCACGATGTGGCCGAGGGCGAGCTGGAGGGCGAGCTTGACGAGCCCCGCTCCGGCCCAGGCCGCGACTACGCCCAGGCCGAGCCGGCCACCTGAGGACTCGGGTAGCCGGCAGGGGGGTGCGCCCAGCCGATCGCGGCACGCCGCCGGCCTGCGCGCACCCGGTCAGGTGGTGAGTGCGCCCTGCGCGGCCGAGCCCACGTGGCGGGCGTACTTGCCGAGCACCCCGGTCTCGTACTTCGGCCCCGGAACCACGTAGGCGGCCACCCGCTCGGCGATCTCTTCATCCGAGAGCTTCACGTTGAGCTGGCGGCTCTCGACGTCCAGCACCACGATGTCGCCGTCGCGCACGGCGGCGATCGGACCGCCGTGCACCGCCTCGGGGGCCACATGGCCTGCCATGAAGCCGTGCGTGGCACCCGAGAAGCGACCGTCGGTGATCAGGGCGACTGAGTCACCGAGCCCCTGGCCCTGGATCGCGGCCGTCACCGCCAGCATCTCGCGCATGCCCGGGCCACCGGCCGGACCCTCGTTGCGGATCACCACGATGTCCCCCGCGCGCACCTTCCCCGCCTGCACCGACGCGAAGGCCTCCACCTCGTCCTCGAACACGCGCGCGGGGCCGCTCTGCTCGCGGCGGCCGTGACCGGCCAGCTTCACCACGCAGCCGTCCGGCGCCAGGTTGCCGCGCAGGATCGCGAACCCGCCGTTGCGCGCGAGCGGATCCGACAGCGGCCGGACCACCGGCTGGTCCTGCGCTTCCTCGGCTGCCTGCGCCACCTCTCCCACGGTGCGGCCCGTCACCGTGATGGCGTCCGGCCCGAGCAGGCCGGCATCGGCCATTCTGCTCGCCACGAGCGGTACGCCGCCGGCGCGCCACAGGTCGGGCGCCACGTAGCGGCCGAAGGGCTTGAGGTCCGCGAGCAGTGGCGTGCGCCAGGCGATCCGGTCGAAGTCGTCGATGGAGAGCGACACGCCGGCCTCGCTGGCCACGGCCAGGAGGTGCAGCACCGCGTTGGTGGAGCCGCCGGTCATGGCGACGGCCCCGATGGCGTTCTGAAGCGAGGTCTCGGTGATGATCGCGCTCGGGCGCAGGTCGCGCTCGAGCAGGTCCATGATCAGGTGGCCGCACTCCTCCGCGACCTTGCCCTTCTTCGATTCCTCGGCGGGCACCATCGAGCTGCCCATGGGCGAGATGCCGAGCATCTCGAAGGCCATGGCCATCGTGTTCGCGGTGAACTGCCCGCCGCACGCGCCCGGGCCCGGCGACGCGACCGACTCCAGCTCGGCCAGGTCCCCGTCGGACATGTCCCCGGCGGCGTGGGCGCCGACCGCCTCGAAGACCTCCTGGATCGTCACGTCCTTGCCCTTGAACCGGCCCGGCTTGATCGAGCCCCCGTAGAGCATCAACGAGGGAAGGTCGAGGCGCGCCAGGGCCATTACGCAGCCCGGAATGGTCTTGTCGCATCCCGAGAGGGCGATCACGCCGTCGAAGAGATGGCCGCGGGCCATCAGCTCGATCGAGTCGGCGATCACCTCCCTGCTGACGAGCGAGGTCTTCATCCCCTCGGTGCCCATGGTTATGCCGTCCGACACCGCGACCGTGTTGAACTCCATCGGGGTACCGCCGGCGGCGCGCACGCCCTCCTTCACCTTCTCCGCCAGCCGGCGCAGGTGGAAGTTGCACGGCATCACCTCGGTCCAGGTGTTGGCGATGCCGATGATCGGCCGCTGCAGCGCATCGCTGTCGTAGCCGATGCCCTTCAGGTAGGCGCGCGCCACGGCCCGGTCGGGGCCCTCGAGCTGAACCCGGCTGCGGGCGCGGAGGTCCGGGCTCACGCCCGGCGGATTCTGACTGAGCCCTTGGTGCCGCGGCGGCGCTCCCACTCCGAGAGCCGCCAGAGGTCGCGGCGCAGCCGCGCGGGGTCGAGCTGGCGGCCCACGAGATGCATGTTGGCGCGCCCGATCACCCGGTTCTCGTCCGACGTAAGGGCCATCCACTTGGCGAGCACGTCATCGGATGCCGGGAGGCGAGTGGCCCCCCCACCGGTGAGGTCGGGGAACTCCACGCAGTACTCGCTCAACAGCTGGGCCGTGGCAGGCACGTAGGCCAGAATCGGCTTGTGCGGGTAGATGAGGTAGGCGTAGGGCGGCTCGCCATTGCGAGCGTCTGGGCCCTCGGACTTGTTGTGCGTGCCGGCAGCGCCCGGGCGGACGGCGGCGGCCCGGCGCCCCCCGGGGAGCTGTCTTCCGTCCACTCTCATGAATCCAAGGTCGCGGTACATCGCCCACTCCTCCTCGTTCACACACGAGCGAAGCAGCTCGCGGGCCCGCTGCTCGGCTCGCCTCTCCCGCCCCGGGTCGTAGGAGAGGGGCCCCGCGCGGGGGATCCGCCGGCGCCTGGATCTGTCCGCTCTGCGGCGTGCGATCGTGCGGGCAAAGAGCGACGCGGCGAGGATCGCCGCCATCAGGGCAAGTGCGAGCAGTGCAAGCAGCATCGGCCGGCCGTCAACCGCCGGCCGCGCGGGGGAAGAAGATCACCCGCTCCGCCTCGGGCGGGATGTCGGAGTAGTCGCGCACCATCTGAGCCTCGCGCCTGCCGCTGCCGGGGTTCTCGACGGGAACGACCGCCCACATGCCCTCGTCGAGCTGTCGGCGGAACTCGGCCACGAGGCGCTCCTCCTCCGCATCCACCCGGCGGTCGCCCTCGGTCAAGAGGACTTCACCGTGGCCCGGCTTCATGCGAAGGAACTTGATCAAGGGTCTCCAGGTGTCGGTGTCGGGGCTCGCGCACCGTGCGGGCGAGCTCGCCCGGCGATTATGCCAGAGCGTCGTCTCGGGACGGGCCGGTCGCCTGCCCTTCGCAGAGGCCGAAGACATCGACGGGCCCCGCTCCTGCGCCGATTTCGCGCAGACCGTTGCGCACCGCCTCGGACGCCACTTGCTTCGCCCGGCGCGCCGCCTCCTCGGTGCTGAACCCGAGGGCAAGCTGAGCGGCCAGCACCGAGGAGTGGGTGCATCCTGAACCGTGCGCGGCGCCATCGCGATAGGGCCCGCCTGGCATGGCGACCACCTGTCCACCGTCGAAGAACAGGTCTGTCGCCGTCTCGGAGTGCCCGCCGGTGACCACGGCCGCCCGTGGCCCCAAGGCGTGGACAGCTCGTACCAGCTCCTCGCCGGTTAGCTCTTCGCCTTCGCCGGTGAGCACGCGGGCCTCTGAGACGTTGGGCGTGACCACAGTGGCCCGCGGCACGAGCCGCGTGCGCAGCGCCTCGACTGCCTCCTCGTCGAGCAGCCGGGCGCCGCTTTCCGCCACCATCACCGGATCGAGCACCACCGGGGCGTCGCCAACCAGATCGAGAGCACGCTCGACGGCCTGGATCGTCTCCACGCTTCCCAGCATCCCGATCTTGACCGCGTCGACGCCGATGTCCTGAGTGACCGCCCGGACCTGCTCGATGATCACCTCCGGCGGGAGCGCATGGACCCCGCACACTGCCACGGTGTTCTGGGCCGTGATTGCGGTGATCGCCGTCATTCCGTGCGCTCCGCAGTGGCTGAAGGCCTTCAGGTCGGCCTGGATGCCGGCGCCCCCACCCGAGTCCGAGCCGGCGATGCTCAACAGTCGAGGCGGCGCCATGGTCGGAGGTTAGGCCCCCCGTGGCGTCATCGCGCTGCAGCTCGCCGGTAGATCCCCAGCGCGTCGCGGTTCACGTGCCCCGACGCTTCCAGGCGCGACAGACCCGCCCTCACCTCGTGGATCGGCAGGCCGCTGTGCGCACAGGCGCCGTCGACCCCCAGGCCGGCTTCGACGGCCTCGAGCAGGAGGGCCTGAACGGGGTCAGCGGCTGGTAGGGATCCGACCTGCTCCTGACCGGGGCCGGACCTCGACCGCGGCCGGTGGGACCCGAACAGCTCGTCGAGGACTTCCTCGGCCGACGTGATGAACGTGGCTCCGTCCTTGAGCAGCGCGTTGCTGCCCGCGGCCCGGGAGGAGGTGACCTGCCCCGGGACGGCGCCCACCGGCCTGCCGAGCTGGGTGGCGAAGTCGCTGGTGATCAGGGAGCCCGACGGCTCCGCGGCCTCGACTACCACCGTCATTCTCGCCAGCCCGGCCATGATCCGGTTGCGCGCGGGAAAGCTCCAGCGAAAGGCGCGTTGGCCGGGCGGTAGCTCGGTGATCACCAGGCCCCGCTCGCAGATTCGCTCGTAGAGGCGCCGGTTGGTCCTCGGGTACGGGATGTCGGGGCCGCAGGCGAGCACAGCCACCGGCGTGCCGGCGCCTTCGAGGCACCCCCGGTGGGCCTGGGCATCTATCCCGAGCGCCAGTCCACTGACCACGGTCACGCCGGCCACACCCAGTCCGCGCCCCAGCTCACGGGCCACTTCGAGACCGTAAGCCGATGCCCGCCTGGCCCCGACCACCGCCACCCCGGGGTCTGGGCCCGACATCGAAGCCAGATCGCCTTGCCCCTTCACGAACAGGACCCGCGGGGCATCCGCGAGGTTCTCGAGCTGAGCGGGGTAGCCCGGGTCGTGACGGCACACGGCCACGACCCCGGAGCGCTCGACTGAAGTCCTTGCCTGGGCTGCATCGAAGTCCTCGAGAAAGGCGCGAGCATCGTCGGTGTG
The DNA here is from genome assembly GCA_030447725.1 of Thermoleophilaceae bacterium. GTDB lineage: Bacteria > Actinomycetota > Thermoleophilia > Solirubrobacterales > Thermoleophilaceae > JAAYBF01. The sequence goes on along the minus strand of JAUJOQ010000003.1, from coordinate 135,006 downwards.
CTCCCCGGCCACCGCCTCGACCAGCTTCTCGTCGGGCAGCGCCAGCAACCCGGTGACACGCCCGTGGGGGCGGTCCAGCAACCCTGCGATATGCCCGGCCAGGTGCCCCACCAGGTAGCCGCGACGAAGGCATGAGTCGCAGGCGGTGCAACCGGCGGCGGGGCTCACGCCGCGATCCCGACCGGTGAGGCCAGCCGGTATCCGAGGGCCTCCTCGAGGTGGGCCGGCGAGATGCACGGCCGCCCTGCGAGATCGGCGATGGTTCGGGCGAGGCGCAGCACGCGGTCGTGACCACGCCCGGTGAGCCCGCCCTGCTCGACTGATCCGAGCAGGCGCTGCACCGCCCTGTCTCCGAGAGCGCCGTGACGGCGCGTGAGCCGGCCGTCCATGTCGGCATTGCAGTACGCGCCGCTGCCGGACAGCCGGTGACACTGGCGCTCCCGCGCGGCGATCACCCGCTCCCGAATGGCCGAGGAGCGCTCGAGCGTCTCGCCCTGCTGGTCCACGAGCTCGGCCGCCGGCGGGGCAGCCGCCTGACAGACGAGGTCGATCCGGTCGAGCAGCGGACCGCTGAGCCTGCGGCTGTAGCGCAGCCGATCCACGTCGTTGCAGCGGCAGTCACCCGCGGGCCTTGCGCACGGACAGGGGTTGCAGGCCGCGATCAGCATCGTCCGCGCCGGGAAGGTGAGAGACCGCTGGCCCCGGGTGATCTCAGCGAACCCGTCCTCGAGCGGCTGGCGCAGTGCTTCGAGCGCCCCACGGGAGAATTCGGCGACTTCGTCGAGGAACAGCACTCCCCTGTGGGCGAGGGTTATCTCCCCCGGCCGGGGATGCGATCCGCCGCCGACCAGACCGGACGGTGAGATCGTGTGGTGTGGCGCGCGAAACGGACGCTCGGCGGCGAGACGGCCGTCTCCGAGGCCGGCCACGCCGTGTATGCGCGTGATCTCCAGCGCCTCGTCGAACGAAGGCGGCGGAAGGATACCGGGCAGCCTGCGGGCAACCATCGTCTTTCCGGCTCCGGGCGGTCCGACCATCAGCAGGTTGTGGCCGCCCGCAGCCGCTATCTCGAGCGCTCTTTTCGCGTCGGCCTGGCCGCGAACGTCGGCGAGGTCTGGAGCGTCGGGGCCCCTGTCGCTGCGCACGGGGTGCGGACAGGCAGGTTCAGGCTTCCAGCGACCGTGGAGATGGTCGGCCAGCCGCTGCAGGGACGGCACCGGCAGCACTTCGAGCCCGTCCGCCAGCGCCGCCTCGCTCGCGTTCTCCGCGGGGACGATCAAGCGCTCGTATCCCGCGGCACGGGCGCCCAGAGCCGTGGCCAGCGCGCCCCGAACCGGGCGCAGGGCACCGCTGAGCGACAGCTCGCCGCAGACGGCCGTTCCACCCACCGCTTCGGAGGGGACCTGGCCGCTCGCCGCGAGCACACCGAGGGCCAGAGCGAGATCGAAGCTCGGTCCGGCCTTGCGCATCGAGGCAGGCGCGAGGTTGGCGGTGAGCCGCTGCAGCGGGAAGTCGAGGGAGGAGTTCAGCAGCGCGGCCCGCACACGCTCGCGCGCCTCGCGCACCGCCGCGTCGGGAAGCCCGACGAGCGTGAACGCCGGCAGGCCGCGACGGACGTCGACCTCGACCGTCACCTCCTGGCTGTCAACCCCGACCAGGGCGAATGTGGGGATGCTGGCAAGCACGCCGGTCAAGCTAGGTCGCGGCGACCACCCTGTGGGGACGGTCGTGCACCGACTCTGCGACACCGGCCGATGAACGCGTCGGTGAATCGTCACGTTCGTCACCCACAGGTGCGCAGACGGCACTTACCGTCGGCGGTATGGATCCAGCACCCGCCCCCGACCCCCGCAGAGCCCTCGGCGAGCATGGCGAGCGGCTCGCGGCCGAGCACCTGACCCGCGCGGGCTACTCGATAGTCGAGCGCAACTGGCGCTGTCGCCTCGGTGAGCTGGACATCGTCGCCGCAGACCACACCGCGCTGGTCTTCTGCGAGGTCAAGACCCGCGTCACAGGCGGTCGCCGAGGACCCGCGGGTCCGCTCGACTCGATCGGAGTGGCGAAACGGCGGCGGCTGCGGCTACTCGCGCGAGAATGGCTCCGGGCGCGGACCTGCGATCCGCCTCGCAGACCGGCCCTGCGGTTCGACGCGATCGGAGTGACAGTCGACCGCCGCGGCGCTCTGATGGCGCTGGACCACGTCGAGAATGCGTTTTAGATGTCCCTAGTGCCCTGAGGCGGAACTTCGGCGACTCAGGACACTAGTCGACGAGCCTCAGCTGGCTGTACGCGATCGATTGGAACGACATCCGGTGCAGCGGCGAGACCCCATGAGCAGCGATCGCCGCCCGATGCTCAGGTGTCGAATAGCCGACGTTGGTGTCGAAGTCCCACCGGGAGTGATCGTCCGCCGCGCGGCGCATGAACCGGTCGCGTGTGACCTTGGCCAGCACGGAGGCCGCGGCGATAGCCGCGCTGCGACAGTCCCCGTCGACCACCGCGCGCTGCTCGTGATTGAACGGCGGCACCCTGAAGCCGTCCACGAGGCAGATGGTGCCGTCGCGCGCCACCCTGACGAGAGCGGATCGGAGGGCGTCGAGGTTCGTCACGTGCAGTCCCCGCGAATCGATCCCCCGCACGCAGCGAGAGACGATGGCGGTGCTCGCGGCCGCTCGCAGCACGAGCGGGTAAAGCTGCGCCCGCGCCGCCTCGCTGTGCTGCTTGGAGTCGTTGAGGCGGCTGAGAGCCCGGCGGTCGGCGAGCGTCAGTCGCTCGAGGTCGAAGAGCACGGCGGCGGCCACAAGCGGCCCTGCGAGGGAGCCTCTCCCGGCCTCATCCGCTCCGGCCACGAAGCGCCGGCCCAGCTCGCGATCGAAGGCGAAGAGCCGTCTGCCAGTTTGGCGGCGGCGCCGCCTGCGCCGATCGGCGCGGCCCGGTCGCCGGACGGCGGTTGCGGGTGTGGCCGGACGGACTTCTGCGTCCGACGCCGGTGGCGCAGCGGGGTCCACCACCACGAAGTCCTGTGCTTTGCCCGCGTCGCCCACGATCCGAGCGGATCATAGGCCGGCCGACGGGCGGAACGAAGCCTCGGCTACAGGGTGCCTACCCGTCCAGGCGGCCAGTACGTGACACGAGCCTTGCCGATCAGCCACTTCTCGGGCACGGGGCCCCATTCGCGGCTGTCGGCGCTCAGGCCGCGGTTGTCTCCCATCATGTACACGCTGTCCTTGGGGACCGTGATCGCCGAGGGCAGGTTGCACGTCGCGCAGCCGGAGTCGCGGCGGATGAACTTCGCCTCCTCGCGCTGGAGCTCTCCGTTGAGGATCACGCGGCCCCGCTTGATCGCAATCCGATCGCCCTCCACGGCCACCACGCGCTTGATGAAGTTGTCGTCGGACCGGTCGTCGGTTCCCTTCGGACATGGGCTGTCGGTGGGATGCCCGACGCCGCAGGCATTGTTGTCGGCTCCCTTTGGGGGCTTGAACACCATGACGTCGCCGCGCTCCGGTTCGCCGAAGCGAGTGGTCACGCGGTCGACGAGCACCCGCTGGCCGACCTCGAGAGTCGGCACCATCGACACGCTCGGGATGCGAAAGGGCTTGACGAGGAAGGCTTGGATGCCAAGTGCCAAGCCGAGGGCCACCGCGACGATCGAGACCAGCTCGATCAGCGAGCCGGCCGGGCTCTGTTTGGAGCCGCGCGCCACCTGTGTCCGTCCGGTTGCGGCCTGGCGCGGCTAGGCGCCGCGCTCGTCGGCGGCCTCGGCGTCCTCGGCGGACGGGGCGTCGTCCGCGCCGGCGTCGGCGGACTCGTCGCCGGCGGCCGAGACCTGGACGGAGCCCTCACCCTCCCGGGCCTCGGCAACCTCCTCGACTCCCTCGTTGCGCGGGTCGGACTCCTGCGGGGAGGTCTCGGAGCCAACGGCCGTCTCGGCCTCCGGCGGCGGCATCACGCCCTCGGCGTATACCTCCACGTCCTGGCCGGTGAAGCGGCGCTCGCGCACGCGGGCGCTGCGGCCGACACGGTCGCGCAGGTAATAGAGCTTGGCCCGTCGCACGGCGCCGCGCGAGGCAACCTCGATGCGCTCGATCTTCGGAGAGTGCACGGGAAACGTGCGTTCCACGCCGACGCCGAAGGACTGCTTGCGCACGGTGAAGGTCTCCCTCGCTCCGCTGCCTTGGCGCTTGAGCACGACGCCTTCGAACACCTGGGTGCGCTTGCGGGTACCCTCGACCACCTGAAAGTGCACGCGCAGGCGATCGCCGGCCTGAAAGACCGGTACGCGGCGCAGCTGCGCACGCTCGATGGTGTCGATGACACTGCTCATGACGAGGAGGCGCGAGGACCGATCCTTCAGGTTCGCGCGGCGGCGAAGGATAGCGGAGGGCAATCCGACGGCCGTGGGTGCCATTGCGTCGCCGATCGATACCGCCCCCTGAACCGCTCAGCGCGGGCCGGCACGCTCGCGGCTCCGCTCCAGGCGCCACGCGCGGACCCGCGCGTGATCGCCAGAGGAAAGCACGGCGGGCACGCCGTGACCGCGCCACTGCGCGGGCCGGGTGTAGTGGGGGTATTCGGGCGCTCCTTCGAGGGCGGGACTGAACGATTCCTCGACGGCGCTGGACTCATGGCCGAGAGCACCGGGCAGCTTCCGCAATACGGCGTCGCAGACCACCATCGCCGCCAACTCCCCGCCCGCGAGCACGTAGGGCCCGATCGACACGACATCGGTGGCCAGGTGCTCATGTACCCGCTCGTCGAAACCCTCGTAGCGCCCGCACAGCAGCGCCACCTCGTCCTCGGCGGCCAGCTCGGAGGCAAGTGCGTCGTCGAAGAGCCGTCCCGAGGCCGCCAGGGCCACCACCCGGCGCGGTCCCCTCCCCTCCACCGGGTCGGCATCCCACCGCGCCCGTAGGGCGGCCTCCACGACATCCACCCGGATCACCATGCCCGCCCCGCCGCCGTAGGGCGTGTCATCGACCTGGCCCGCCCGCAGAGGAGTCGTCGAGCGCAGGTCCACGGCCGCCAGGCCATGCCCCAGCGCGACGGCGTTGCGCACGTGGCGCTGCTCTGCAAACCACTCGAACCAGCCGGGAAAGAGAGTGAACACGTCGATCTTCACGAAGGTTCCTCCAGGCCCAAGAATTTGCGGTTGACCTCGATACGCCGCCCCCCGACGTCGACCTCGTCCACGGCATCGGTGATCAACGGGACCAGCAGCCCGTCCTCGAGCTCGAGCACGTCGCACGAGGGTCCCGGCAGCACGCGCTGGACCGCGCCGAGCCCCTCGACCTGACACCCCACGAGATCGGCTATCCGAAACTCGCCCTCGTCCAGCGGCGTCTCGGCCCCGGGTACCCGGATCACCTCGCCCCTCAAGGCGGTGGCCGCCTCGCGGTCGGCGATGCCCTCGAGGCGGACCAGCGGGTGACGGGCGGTGCCCGCCACCCGCTCCACGAGTCGTTCCGTGCGCACCACGGTCACCAGCAATCCGACGGTGAAGTCGCGGACGGGCTGGTTGACCTTGAAGCTGCCGTCCAGGCCATGCGCTCGGCCCACCCGCCCGGCGATCACCAGACGAGGCTCCGAAGCCATTACCGGTCAGTCGCTGTCGATCACGTCCACGAGGACGCGCCGATTCTGCTTCACGGAAGCCGCCCTCACCACGGTACGAAGCGCGGACACCGTGCGTCCGCCGCGACCGATCACCTTGCCGGCGTCATCCTCGGCCACGCTCAGCTCGAGAACGATGGTCCCGTCCTCCTCCTCGAAGGACTCGACGCTGACCTGCTCAGGCGCGTCGACCAGCGCGCGCGCGAGGTACGCGAGGAGACGCTCCATCGCGCGCGTTAGGTTCCCGCTAGCCCGCGGGCTGGTCGGGCCCGGGCGTGTCGGCGGTCGCGGTTTCGTCGGAGCTGGGCTCGGCGTCCGCGCTGTCAGTGGCAGAGGCGGGGGCCGCGGCGGCTTCATCGCCACCGGCGCTCTCTGCGATCGCGGTGTCGGGATCGGTGCCCGACTCCGCGGCCACCCCGGCGGCCACGGTCGGTGCGGGCTCGGAGACCTCCTCCGGCTCCGGCACGTTTGCCAGGTTGACCACCCTGGTCTCGCTGTTGGGCGCGCGCATCAGCTTGCGGACGGTGTTGGTCGGCTGCGCGCCCTGCTCGATCCAGTGGTCTAGCCGCTCGCGATCGATGACGATGGTCGAGGGCTGGGTCTGAGGGTTGTAATGCCCGATCGACTCGATGATGCGGCCGTCACGCGGCGAGCGCTGGTCTGCGACCACGACGCGCCAGACGGCGTTCTTCTTGGAGCCCACCCGGGTGAGCCTGACTCTGACTGACATAGGCGGGGCAGGTTAGCGGCCCGACGCGCCAAGCTGGCGCTCGGGTGCTCAGCGGCCCCCGGCCAGTCCCTGGAGGTCGGGCATCTGGCCCTTGGCCAGCTGGCGCATCATCTTCTGCATCTGGGCGAACTGCTTGACGAGCTGAGAGACGGCCTGGACGCTCGTGCCCGAGCCACGGGCGATCCGACGCCGGCGTGAGCCGTCGATGATCTTCGGATTGGCGCGCTCCTCCGGGGTCATGGAGGTGATGATCGCCTGCAGGCGGTCGAGCTCTCGGTCGTCCACCTGCAGGCCGCCCAGCTGCTGACCGACACCGGGGATCATCTTCAGCAGGCCCTGGAGCGGCCCCATGCTGCGCACCTGCTTCAGCTGGTCGAGGAAGTCGTCGAGGGTGAACTGGTTCTTCTTGATCTTGCGCTCGAGCTCGGCCGCCTGGCGCTCGTCCATCTTGGACTCGGCCTTCTCGATCAGCGTCATCACGTCGCCCATCCCGAGGATGCGCTGGGCCATCCGGTCGGGGTGGAAGCGCTCGAAGGCGTCGAGCTTCTCGCCGGTGGAGGCGTAGAGGATCGGCTTGCCGGTCAGTGCCTTGACCGACAGCGCGGCGCCGCCACGGGCGTCGCCGTCGAGCTTGGAGAGAACGGCGCCGTCGAAGGCGGTGGCCCCGGCGAAGGCCTCCGCCACGTTCACGGCGTCCTGGCCGGTCATCGCGTCGACCACCAGCAGCACGTTGTGCGGCTTGGTGCGCTTCTTGACCTCGGAGAGCTCGCTCATCAGGGCCTCGTCCACGTGGAGGCGCCCGGCGGTATCGATGATGAGGACATCCCTGCGATCCGCCTTGGCCTGACCGAGCGCCCATTCCGCCACGTCGACGGGGCTGCGGGAGGTGCCCTGCTCGTAGACCGCGGCGCCGGCCTGCGAGCCCACCTTCACGAGCTGGTCGACCGCCGCGGGGCGCTGCAGGTCGCAGGCAGCCACCGCGACGTCGAGGCTCTTCTCCTCCCGCAGGTGGCGGGCGAGCTTGCCGCAGGCGGTGGTCTTGCCGGAGCCCTGCAGGCCGGCCATCAGGATCACGGTGGGCCCGCCCCTGGCGAACACCAGATCACGACCCGAGCCACCCATCAGCTGCGTGAGCTCGTCGCTCACGATCTTGACCACCTGCTGGCCGGGGTTGAGCGACTCGAGCACCTCGGCGCCCAGCGCGCGCGCCCTGACCGCGGCCGTGAACTCCTTGACCACCTTGAAGTTGACGTCGGCCTCGAGCAGCGCCAGTCGCACCTGGCGCATCGCCTTGTTGACGTCGTCCTCGGTCAGCTTGCCGCGCGAGCGGACGTCGCCGAGCGCCTCCTGAAGGCGGTCTGAGAGCGTGTCGAACACTCGCCTGAGGCTACGCGGTCATCATGCGGGCGGGCGGGGCGGCGGCCCCGGGCTCTGCGGGCGACCCTCGTCGGACGTCCCGGCCTGCGGCCCGGCCATTCCCCCCACCGCCGAGCCTATGGTCCCCAGCGCCTGGGAGAACTCCGACGGGATGATCCAGATCTTGTTCGAGTCTCCCTGCGCGATCTGCGGCAGCATCTGCAGGTACTGGTAGGCCAGCAGCTTGGGATCGGCGTCACCGCGGTGAATGGCGTCGAACACCGTATCGATCGCCTTCGACTGTCCCTCGGCCTGCAGGATCTGCGACTCGCGCTGGCCCTCCGCGCGCAGGATCGAGCTCTGCTTCTCACCCTCGGCTGTGAGTATCTGTGACTGCTTGACGCCCTCGGCCGTGAGGATCGCCGCGCGGCGGTCGCGCTCGGCGCGCATCTGCTTCTCCATCGCCTCCTGGATCGAGGGCGGCGGGTCGACGGCCTTCAGCTCGACGCGATTCACGCGGATGCCCCACTTGCCGGTGGCCTCGTCCAAGACCACGCGGAGGGCCGTGCTCACCTTGTCGCGCGAGGTCAGCGTGTCCTCCAGGGTCATGCCGCCGCAGACGTTGCGCAGCGTGGTGACCACGAGCTGCTCGATGGCCGCGATGTAGTTGTTGATCTCGTAGGTGGCAGCCTTCGCGTCGGTCACCTGGAAGTAGATGACGGTGTCGATCTGGATCGTGAGGTTGTCCTCGGTGATCACCGGCTGGGGCGGGAACGAGACGACGGTCTCGCGCATGTCGAGCAGCGGCTTGACCCGGTCCACGTAGGGCACCACCAGCGCCAGGCCGGGATCGAGGGTGCGCTGGTAGCGCCCCAGGCGCTCCACGATCCCGGCGCGCGCCTGGGGGACGATGCGCACACCCTGCGCGATGGTGATCAGCACCACCACCGCTACGACGATCAAGACGATGAGAGTGGCCATGTTCGAACTCCTTACCGGCCCGACTCAGTCGAGCCCGTTGGACACGAGCGCCGTGGCGCCCTCTATCTGCATCACCCGGACGCGGACGCCGGGCTCGATCACCTCGTCCTCATCGAAGCAACGCGCGGTCCACAGCTCTCCGCTCAGCTTGACTTGGCCCCCATGGCCGTCCACCCGCTCGGTGACCAGCGCGTCCGCGCCCACCAGCGCGGCCGTGCCCGTGCGCAGGCGAGAGGGGGTCGTGAGATGACGCCGGGCGATCGGCCGAAACACCAGCAGGGATGCCGCTGAGGCCGCGGCGAAGATCAGCACCTGCAGCGCCGGCCCCGCGCCCGCGAGCGCCGCCGCGGCGGCGAGGACCGCAGCGACCGCGATCGGTCCGAGGAAGAACGAGAGGGTGAGCATCTCCCCCACCGCCAGCGCGCCGGCGCCGATGATCCACAGGACCCAGTCCTCCATGACGGCATCCTAGACCGCAGGGCTCTCACCCAAGGGCGGCCAACGCCCGCTCGATGTCGGTGAGCAGGTCTCCCGCGTCCTCGCAGCCGGCGCTCAGGCGGATGAACCCCTCAGGCACCTCGTCCTGGCCCCAGCGCGCCCGGCGCTCCGCGCTGGTGTGCACGCCGCCGAAGCTCGTAGCCTCGGTGATCAGCTCGGCGGCGGCGAGAAAGGCGTCGGCGCGCTCGCGCGAGCCGAGGTCGAAGGAGACGATCGTGCCGAAGCGCGACATCTGGCGCGCGGCCAGCTCGTGCGCGGGGTCGGAGGGCAGACCGGGGTAACGCACCCCACTCACGTCGCCGCGGGCTAGGAGGAGGGCGGCGATCGCGGCCGCGTTCTCACAACCACGGCTCAGACGCAGCTCCAGCGTGGCGAGGGAGCGGTGCGCAAGCCACGCCTCGAAGGGCCCGGGGATCGAGCCCGCCGTCCGGCGCCAGTCACGGACGCTCTTGGCGAGGCCGTGGTCGCGGGTGGCCACGAAGCCCATCATCACGTCGGCGTGACCGGAGAGGTGCTTGGTGGCGCTGGTCACCGAGAGGTCGGCCCCGAGATCGAGCGGGCGCTGCCCCAGAGGGGTCGCGAAGGTGTTGTCCACCGCCACGATGCGCGCGTTGCCGGATTCTGCCAGCGCCGCGATGTCGCACACGTCGAGCCCGGGGTTGGAGGGGCTCTCGAGCCAGAGCAGCCCGGTGCCTTCGGGCACCGACGACGGGTCCATCCTGGCGGTGGGGACGAGTGATACCGCGACGCCCCGCTGAGCCGGCTGCTGCTCGGCGAGCGCCCGGACCCCGAGGTAGCAGTCCGAGGGAAGCACCGCTGACGAGCCGGGCTCGAGTACGGCGAGCAGCACCGCCGCCACCGCCGCCATGCCGGAGGCGAAGAGCACCACCTCGGCATCCTCGAGCTCGCCGAGGGCCCGCTCGTAGCGCTCCCATGTGGGGTTGCCGTAGCGCGTGTAGACATAGGGCGAGTCCACCGGGTCGCCACCGGAGTGAAATGGGGCAGCGAAGACGGGGCCAGGCAGGAAGGGCTCGCCCGGCTCGGTCTCCGGGTGGCCGGCGCGGATGACGCGTGTCGCGTCGCCCGCGCTGTCGCCACGAGCGATGTCAGGCCTCCCGTGAACGATCCGGCATGGCGGCCGAATCCTTCGGATCGTCCTCCAAGATGGCGCTGGCGAAGTCATCGGGGTCGAACGGGCGCAGGTCCTCGATCCCCTCTCCTATGCCGATCAGCTTGACCGGCAGACGGAGCTCCCGGGCGATCGCCAGCGCGATCCCGCCCTTGGCGGTGCCGTCGAGCTTGGTGAGCACGATCCCGTTCACGTCGGTCACGTCGCGGAACAGCATCGCCTGGCGAAGACCGTTCTGCCCCGTCGTCGCGTCGATGGTGAGCAGGGTCTCGTGTGGAGCGTCTGGAATCTTGCGCTCGATCACCTTGCGCACCTTCGCCAGCTCCTGCATCAAGTGCTGCTGGGTATGCAGGCGCCCCGCCGTGTCGCAGATCACCACGTCGACGCCGCGCGCCACCCCGGCCTCGACCGTGTCGAAGACCACGGAGGCGGGGTCAGATCCCTCCGCACCGCGGACGATGTCGCAACCCGCGCGCTCGGCCCACACCTCCAGCTGCTCGCCCGCGGCGGCCCGGAAGGTGTCGCCCGCGCCCAGGAGCACCGACAGCCCGAGTTCGCGCTGCAGGTGCCAGGCGATCTTGCCGATCGAGGTGGTCTTGCCGGTTCCGTTCACGCCCACGACGAGGATCACCGCCGGACTGTGGCGGAGGTCGATGGTGTCGTTGTCCACGGTCGCCGTCTCGGCTAGCAGCTCACGCAGCCTGCGGGTGAGATCTTCGCCGGTCTCGAGCGCGCCCGAGCCCGCCTCGCTCTCGAGGCGCTCCACGATGGACGCGGTGGTGCGCGCGCCCACGTCGGCATAGATCAGCGCCTCCTCGAGGCGCTCGAACGCCTCGTCGTCCAGGCGCTCGAACATCGTGGCCTGCAGCTCGGCGCCCAGGGCCTGTCGCGTCTTGGTCATGTTCTCGCGCAAGCGCCCGAAGAATCCGCGCTTGCGCTCGTCGCCGCCGTTCTCGCCGTCCTCGGCGGCCGGCGCCTCGCGCCCGGTCACGAACAGCTCGCTCCACTCTCTCATCGGAGAGCAGTCAAGCAGCCCGGCGGGAGCACGGAGCCCCTGGGCTCTCAGGCCGTTCGGGCGGCCGGCGCTTCGGCGGGGAGCAACTCCTCTCCCGAGCGCCGGCCGAGCTTGCGCGACACGACATGGGACACCCCGTCGCCGCCCATGCTCACACCGTAGAGGCGGTCGGCGGCGTCCATCGTGCGCTTCTGGTGGGTGACCACGATGAACTGCGCCCGATCGGAGTAGCGGCGCACCAGCTGGAGGAAGCGGTCGATATTGAGGTCGTCGAGGGCGGCCTCGACCTCGTCCAGGATGTAGAAGGGGCATGGCCGGGCGAGAAAGACCGCGAACATGAAGGCGAGCGCGACGAGGGACTTCTCACCGCCGGACATCAGCGACAGCCGCTTGGTGGACTTCCCGGCCGGCGTGACCTCGATCTCCACGCCGTGCTCGACCGGGGCCGCATGCCCGTCGGCCTCATCGGACTCGCCGGCACGGGCCGCCTCGGCGTGAGGATCTTCGCCGCCGAGCACGGGACGGGGTGTCTGGTCGGCCTGCACCAGTCGCAGGCGCCCTCGGCCGCCGGGGAAGAGGTGCGCGACCACGTCCTCGAAGTGCTTGGCAGCGGCCTCGAAGGTCTCCTCGAAGCTGTCTCGGATGCGGCGGTCGGTGTCGCGTATGAGCCCCGCCAGCTCCTCCAGCGCTGCCTCGAGGTCGGAGCGCTGGCCCTCGAGCTCCTCCACGTGGGCCACGGCCGCCTCGTACTGCTCGCTGGCGAGGGGATTGACCGCGCCCAGCTGCTCGCGTCGCCTGGTGAGGCGCTCGATACGGCTGCTCAGCTCCTCGCGCCGCTGCTCGTCCAGTGCCTCCCCGGGAAGGTCGGGCGCGAGGCCCAGGCGGCCGGCCACGTCGACCAGGCCGGCTTGGGCGTCGGCGGCGCCGTCCCTGATCTGCTGGGCCGCGACCTCGGCGGAGGTGACCCGCTCGCCGGCTGCTCTCAAGCGCGCCTGAGTCTCCGCCTCCTCATGGGCGCATGCCCGTAGGGCCGATGCGGTTCTCTCGCCGGCCTGCGCCCCGGCCGCACGCTCGGCCTCGAGTGCGGTCACGCTCGTGCCCACCGCCTGGCGTGCAGCTTCGAGTGCCTCGGCGGCCCTGCCCGCCTGCTCGGCCAGCACAGCGTCCTTTCCGACCCTGGCCTTCAGGCCGGCCGCTCGGGCCTCCCGCTCGGCGCGCTCGCGCAGCAGGCTCTCGGCAAGGCGACGCTCGCTGCGGACCTCCGCGGACAGCTCGGCGCGCCGCACCGCATCGGGGCCCTCGTCCGGCGCCTCGCGGCGGCGCTGCATCAGCCACTCCGTCCGCCGCACCGACTCCGCGGCCTCCTCCACCTCGCGCAGGGCACGCCGCAGCGCGACGTCGGCCTCCTCTAGCGCCGTGTCCGCACCGCCGACTGCCTCGACCGCGCTCTCGAGCGCCTTCCCGGCGGCCACCTCGGCGCGAACGGCCTGCTCGGACGCCGCGACCAGCTCCGCGCGCCGATTGCGCTGCTCGAGCAGCTTCTCCGGCCCGCCGGCCGGGGCTTGGCGCAGCTCGAGGGCGGAGGCCGAGAGCACGCGGCCCGCACGGGTGACCGCGCAGCCAGCAAAGCCGGCGGGCACGTCCGAGAGCGAAGGCACGAGCCAGACGTCGCTCAGCAGCCGGGCAACCACCGCGGCCGCCGGGCCGCTGGCCCGGACACGGTCGAGGAGGCGCTGCGCGCCCGCGCAGGGAGACTCACCTGCGCTCGGCTCACCGTGGCGGTCGGCGACCAGCACCACCCCGCCGTCCTCGCCTGAGCGGTCGAGCAGCGCCTCGGCGGCCTCCGTGCTGTCGACCACCGCGGCGCTCAGCCGGGGGCCCAGCACGGCGGCGACTGCGGTCTCATAGCCGGGGTCGACGTCGAGCGCGCCCGACAGCGCCCCGGCGCCCCCGCGGGCGTCGCTCGCGGTGCGCAGGAACTGATTCACGGCGGCCAGCTCGGCGCCGGCCCTGGCCGCACCCGAGCGCGCCGCCTCGGCGGCGCGCTCGGCCTCGCGGCGATCACGGCGTGCGCTCTCCGCCGACGCTTCAGCCCGGGCGAGGGCTTTCCGGCAGCCCGACGCGGCTTCTTCGAGCTCGGCGCGCTGGGCAAGCGCCTGCCGGCGCTCTCGCTCGAGTGACTCCAGCTCCTCGCGCACCCGTTCCTCGCGGGCGCCCTCGAGATCGGCCAGCTCGGCCTCCAGCGCCCCGATGCGCCCCTCGGGCCCCGCGGCGGGGTCGCCTGGCTCGCGGAGCTCTCGCTCGAGCAGCTCGAGCTGGGTTCGGCGCCGCCGCCCACCCTCTGTGGCGGCACGTGCCTGGTCGCGGGCGCGTTCCAGGCGGATGTCGATCCGCTGTACGGCAGAGCGAGCCGAGTACAGCCGGCCCTGGAGCTCCTCGCGCTGGGCGGTGAGCGCCGCGAACGCCTGCTCGGCAGCCTCTCTGCGGGTGGCGATCGCGGCCAGCAGGCCATCCGCCTCGTCGCGCTCCGCTCGCGCTGCCTTCGCGGCGGCCTCGGCGCGGGCCAGCCGCTGCACGGCGCAGCGCAGGTCGTCGCGGGCCAGCTCGTAACGGGCCTCGTCGCTTTGACGCGCCAGGCGCTCGTGCAACTGCGCGGCCTCGGCCTGGCGCTTGAGCGGACCCAGCCGTGAGCGCGCCTCGCGCTCCACATCCAGGGCGCGCGACAGGTTCTCCTCGGTGCGCTCGAGCTTGAGCTGCGCCCGGCGGCGGCGCTTGCGGTGCTTGCCCAGCCCCGCGGCCTCCTCTATCAGCAGCCGGCGCTCCCGCGGCCGGGAGAGCACGATCGACTCCACCCGTCCCTGGGAGACCACGGAGTGCATCTCCTTGCCGAGACCGGTGTCCGACAGCACCTCGACGACGTCTGCCAGACGGCACCGAGCCCCGTTGAGGCGGTACTCGCCCTCGCCTGACCGGTCGAGGCGCCGCACGATCGAGATCTCTGAGAACTCGCTGCCGGAGCGGCCGTCGGAGTTGTCGATCACCACCTCCACCTCAGCGGCACTCGAACCTCTCACCCCGTGGCCGCCGGCAAAGATCACGTCCTTCATCGTCTGGCCGCGGACCGCCAGGGGGCTCTGCTCGCCCAGCGCCCACAGCACGGCGTCGGTGATGTTGGACTTGCCCGAGCCGTTGGGGCCGACCACGACCCCCACGCCGGGGGAGAAGTCGAGCCTGGTGCGATGGGGAAAGGACTTGAATCCCTTCATCCGGATCGAGCGCAGGTGCATCAGTCCCCCGCCACCCGGGGCTCGAGCGCCTGCATCGCGGCCTCCTGCTCGGCCGCCTTCTTGGTCTTGCCCTCGCCGCGGCCGATCTCGTGGCCCTCGGCCTCGGCGATCGCCACGAAGCGACGGTCGTGCGCGGGACCCTCTTCGCAGGCGATCCGGTAGGTCACGACCTCCGCCCGGCGGGCGAGGCGTTCCTGCAAGAGCGACTTGTAGTCCACCGAGCGCTCGAGCGCGTCGTCGATCTGATCCTCGAAAGCGGCCACTACCGCGGGCGCGACCGTGTCGAGACCGAAGGCGAGGTAGCAGGCGCCGATCACGGCTTCGCAGACCGACGCCAGCACCCGCTCGCTGGCCGCGAGCAGCTCGAAGCTGCGCCCGGCGCCCGCGGGGGCGGCCGCGCGCAGCCGCTCTGGCACCGCCAGCTCGAGCGCGACCCTGGCGCACGAGGGGCCGCTCACGGCCTGAGCGCGCAGCTTGGTGAGCCGCCCCGCGCCGTAGCGCTCGAAGCGCGGGAACAGATGGTCCGAAACGGCGAGGCTCAGGACGACGTCCCCCAGAAAGGCCAGCCGCTCGTAGGACTCGGCCCGGTGCTCGACCCACGAGGCGTGGGTGAACGCCTGGCGGGCAAGATCCTCGGGGAGTTGCTCCAGCAGGTCCGCAAGGCTCTGGACGCTGTCAGCCGTCGATTTCCTCGGCATGGGCGACAACGAAGTCGGCGGCCTGCCCGACGGTGAGGATCTTGGCGGCCTGCTCGTCGGGGATGCGGATGCCGTAGGTGTCCTCGAGCTCGACGGTCAACTCGACGAGATCGAGCGAATCCGCCTCGAGGTCCTCCCGGAAGCGGGTGGTGTCCTGTATCACGGCCGGGTCGACCTCGAGCTCGCTGGCCAGGTGCTCTCGGATGCGACCGAGGATCTCTTCTCGGCTCATCGGACGGCGACGCTACCAGCGGGAGCGGATCGCAAGGCCCCGCCGGCCTCCAGTGCGGCGTGCGTGCGCTCGACCATCCGCTCGTCGACAGCCCGGCTCGCCAGAGCCACCGCGTTGGCGATCCCGTTCGGCCCGAAGCTGCCGTGAGCGACGATCACCGGCTTTCGCAGGCCGAGGAGGATGGCGCCCCCCGCGGCTTCGGGGTCGAGCTGCTGCCTCAGCCGGCCCACGGCTCCGCGGATCAGCAGGCCGCCCGCCATCGACAGCGGGCCGCCTGTGCGCACCGCGTCCCGGATCGCCTCGCGCACCGTGCGCGAGGTGCCCTCCATGACCTTCAGCGCCACGTTTCCCGTGAAGCCGTCGGTGACCACGACGTCCGCGGCGCCGGCCGGCAGGTCGAAGCCCTCCACGTTGCCGGTGAAGTTGAGGCCCGACTGTGAGAGCCGCTCCCGCGCGGCGACCACGTCAGGGGTGCCCTTGCCCGACTCCACGCCGACCGAGAGCAAGCCCACGCGCGGGCGCGCGATCCCGTGCACGCTCTCCATGAACGCCGAGCCCATGTAGGCGAACTGCACCAGGTGCTCGGGGCGCACCTCGACGTTGGCTCCCGCATCGAGCAGCAGCGCCGGGCCGGAGGGCAGCGGCAGGAGTGCGGCGAGCGCCGGGCGGTGGACTCCCCGTATCCGCTTCACGTTGAGCGTGGCGGCGGCCAGCGTCGGACCGGTCGACCCCGCGGACACCAAGGCGTCGGCGCGGCCCTCGGCGACAGCCCTGGCGGCCTGCACGATCGAAGCCTCGGGCCGGGAGCGCACAGCGCGCACCGGCTCCTCCTCGCCCGAGATGCGCAACGGGGCGTCGACCACATGCTCCCCGGACAGCTGCGCCGCGGGGCCGAACAGGATCACGCTGTGGCCGGAGAGGCGAGCGCCCTCGGCCACCATCGCCGGACCGCCGTCGGCGCCGTTCGCATCCAGCGCGATCACGGCGATGGACGACTAGTCGTGGTCGTGGTCGTGCGTGTCCGGCGCGGCGACGACGACCTCACGGCCGGCGTAGGTGCCGCACTCGCCGCACACCCGGTGCGGAATGCGCGCTGCGCCGCAGCGCGGGCACACGGCCACGGCGGGCGCCGTGATCTTGTGCTGGGAGCGGCGCTTGTTGGTGCGCGAGTGCGACTGTCGTTGCTTGGGGACCGCCATGGCCGCGGAAGGCTAGCAGCGGGGAAGAGGAGGGAAAGGGTGCGGTGCTCGCCGGAACGACGTTCCGGCTGCGCTCCTTCCCCGGGATTCAAAGGGGGGCACCGCCCCGCTTTGCAACCCCTCAACTGTCGAGCTTCAGCTCGGAGAGCTTCGCCCAGCGCGGGTCGGGCTCGCGCTCGTGCTCGTGCGAGGGATCCTCGTTGAGGTTGGCGCCGCAGGTTGGGCACAGGCCCCTGCATTCATCGCTGCAGACGATCTGGACCGGCAGGGCGAGCACCAGGGCATCGCGGACCCAGGAGCGCAGATCGAGCTCGTTCTCGTCGAGATATTCCGAGAGCAGGTTCTCGTCGTCTTCGGTGGGCTGGTGCACCTCGCGGACGTCGACCGCGACGGGAGCGCCGGCGTCCTCAAGGCAGCGCATGCAGGGCCCCGACAGACGCAGGTCGAAGCGCAGGCGAAGCGCATAGCCCGCTCCCGTGGTCCGCGAGACATCGAGAAGCGTGTCCACCTCGCCGAGGCCTGCCCCGTAGGTCTGGCCGCCGAAGGCGAGCGGCTCCACCGGCACGCTCAACTCGGCCGAGCGTGCCTCGCCCGACGAGAGCCCCAGCCGCCCCAGATCAAAGCTGTCAGCCCGCTGCGCCACCTCGATCGAGGTTAGCGCCGGCCTGACGCGGCTCAGCCTACTTCGGCTTCTTCTCGGCCCTGGAGCCGGTCGCGGCCGCGCTGCACAGCGGCGGTGAACTTCTCGAGGTTGATCTCGAGCGTGTTGAGGATGTCGTCGGCGTAGTCCTCGGCGCCGAGCCGGATCTCGCGCTCACGGGCGCGGGCATCCTCGACGATCTCGTCGGCCTGGCGCTCGGCTTGCTTGACGATCTCCTCCTCGCCGATCAGCCGCGTCTGCTCCTCGCGCGCCTCCTTGACGATCCGCTCGGCCTCGCGCTTGGCCTCGGCGAGCATCTCCTGGCGCTCCTTGACGATCCAGCGGGCCTGCTTGATCTCCTCGGGGATCGTGGCCCGCATCTGATCGAGGATGTCGTAGATCTCCTCCTTGTCGACGCGCACCTGGTCGGTGAGGGGCACGGGCTTGGCGTTGTGCACCGTGTCGTCGAGCTTGTCGATGAGTACTAGAACATCCATTCGGGGACCTCAGTTCGCTAACGCTTGAGCGCCTCCTGCAAGCGCTCCGCGACTTTTGGGGGGACCAGACCGGAAAGATCTCCGCCGAAGGTGGCGATCTCCTTTACGCCACTGGAGGAGAGAAAGCTGAATTCAGGAGCTGACATCAGATACATGCTCTCGACGTCCGGGGCCATCTTGCGGTTGAGCTGATTCATCTCGAACTCGTACTCGAAGTCCGAGATCGCACGCAGCCCCTTCACGATCGTCCGGGCTCCGTTCTCGCGAGCAAAGTCGACGAGCAGCGTATCAAAGGCTTTTACCTGCACATTCCCGATTTCCGCGACCTCCGCCTCTATGAAGGCGGTGCGCTCCTCGGCGGTGAACACCGTCTTCTTGCGGATGGGATGGTCCACGACGCCGATCACGACCTCGTCGAACACGTGCGCGGCGCGGCCGATGATGTCGAGGTGTCCGAGCGTCACCGGGTCATAGGACCCGGGGCACACCGCGGTGCTAGCCACGGTAGACGGCGATCCGCGTGTCGCCGTAGGTGCGCTCGCGAAGGAGCGGCAACGGCAAGTCGAGCGGGGAGCGCTTGTCGGATTCGGTCACGATGCGGGCGGATCGGGTGAGGAGCGCGGGCAGGCGCTCCGAGAGCGGCCCGGCCAGGCGGCCCGCGGAATCATAGGGCGGGTCGCAGAACACGAGGTCGTAGGTCCTATCCCCTGCGGGTCGCGCCAGCCACGACAGCGCGTCGGCATGGTGTACCTCCCCCTCGAGGCCAAGCTCTGTGAGGTTGCGCCTGATCGCCTCGATCGCGCGGCGACCGGAGTCCACGAAGCCGGCCTCGGCGGCGCCGCGCGATAGGGCCTCAATACCGAGGGCGCCCGACCCGGCGTAGAGGTCCAGCACCCGGGCGCCCGACACGTCTCCGAGGATGGCGAACAGCGCCTCGCGCACCCGGTCGGCGGTCGGCCGGGTGCCGCGGCCCCGCGGAGCGTGCAGGCGCCGGCCCCCGAGCTCGCCCGCGACGATGCGCACGCCGCGGCCTAGGCCCTCAAGCTGGGATGGGGTCGAGTTCCGAGCCGAACCGCGCGATCACCGCGTCGCGCAGCAGCGCGTTCTCCGCTGCGGCAAGGGCCGGATCGCGCTCGATCAGGGCCCCGGCGTGCGCGTGCGCACGCTCGAGCAGCGAAGCGTCGTCGGGCAACCGCGCCACCTTGAACTCCGGCAGGCCGCTCTGGCGCGTGCCGAGCAGCTCCCCGGCCCCCCGCAGGTGGAGGTCGACCTCGGCCAGCCGGAAGCCGTCGCGCTCGGACGCGATCGCCTTCAGGCGCGGCAGCTTCGGGTCGCCGAAGAGGATGCACACCGACTCGTGCTCGCCGCGGCCCACGCGGCCGCGCAGCTGATGCAGCTGGGAGAGCCCGTAGCGCTCGGCCGCCTCGATCAGCATCACCGTGGCGTTGGGCACGTCGATGCCCACCTCGATGACGCTCGTGGCCACCAGCACGTCGGCCTCACCGGCGGCGAAGGAGCTCATTGCCGCCTGCTTCTCAGCGGTGGCCATCTGGCCGTGGATGAGGGCCACGCGCTGGTCGCGGAACTCGGTGCGCGCAAGGCGCTCGGCCTCGACGGTCGCGGCAGTGGCCTGCAGCGCCTCCGACTCCTCGACGAGTGGGCAGACCACGAAGCACTGCCGCCCAGCGGCGATCTCCTCGCGGATGCGCTCGTAGGCCCGCGCGCGGGCGCGCTGTCCGTCGACCACGTGCGTCTCCACCGGACGGCGACCGGCGGGCAGCTCTCGCAGAACCGTCGCGTCGAGGTCGCCGTAGGCGGTGAGGGACAGGGTGCGTGGGATCGGGGTGGCCGTCATGTGAAGCACGTGGGGCGCCAGACCCTCGCGGGCCTTGGCGTCGAGCGCGGCCCGCTGGCGCACGCCGAAGCGATGCTGCTCGTCGACCACGCACACCGACAGGTCGCGGAACTGCACCCCGTCCTCGATCAGTGCGTGCGTGCCCACGACCAGGGGCAGCTCGGCGGACGCCAGCCGAGACAGGAGCTCGCGCCGCCTGCCCGCGGCGGTCGACCCGGTGAGCAGCTCGACCGGTGCGAGCCCTCCGAGCAGCCGGTTCAGGGTGATCAGATGCTGCTCGGCCAGGGTCTCGGTGGGAGCCATCAGCGCGGCCTGGCGGCCGTTCTCGACCGCCAGGAGCATCGCGTGCAAGGCCACCGCCGTCTTGCCGCTGCCCACCTCGCCCATCAGCAGGCGCTGCATCGGGCACTCCGAACCGAGGTCGTACTCGATGTCGGCGCAGGCGGCTTCCTGGTCGCCGGTCAGCCGAAACGGCAGGCCCTCTCGCCAGGTCTCGATCAGCGTTCCGCGGGCGGCCAATGGCATCGCACGGCGGCCTTCGCGACGGTGGCGCCTCCTCGCGGCAGTGGCGAGCTGGAGCAGGAACAGCTCCTCGAACGCGAGCCGGCGCCGGGCTCCGGCTTCCTCGTCCTCGGTGTCGGGGAAGTGAGCGCCGGTCAGGGCGGCGGGGCGGTCGGGCAGCCGCTCGGCGATCCGCAGCACGGCCGGCAGAGGCTCGACGACGTGGCGGATCAGACCGAGGTCATCCCAGACCAGCGACCGCAGCGTCGAGGCGGGCAGGCCGGCTGTGGCCGGATGCACGGGCACCAGCCCGACGGTGTGCACCGGCGCATCCCCGGGCTCTACCAGCTCGTGCTCGGTGACCCAGAACTCGTTGCGGCGGCGGAGCTTGCCGTGCAGCAGCACGCCGGCGCCCGCGTACAACTGCCGGGCGATCCAGGGCTGGTTGAACCAGACGGCCAGCATCGGACCGCTTTCGTCGAAGACCCGGGCCTCCACTCGCTTGCGGCGCCTGTCGCGCATGGGTCTGACGGTGACGCTGCGCACGCTGACCGCCACCGTCGCCTCCTCCCCTACGCCGACCGAGGCGATCGTGCGGGCGTCGCGGCGGTCGCGGTGGCTGTGGGGCAGGTGCTCGATCAAGTCGCCGTGGCTGGCGATGCCCAGGGCGGCAAGGCCCTCGGCCACCTTGCCCTTTGCCTCCAGGGGCTGCTCGAGCAGGCTCGGGCGGGGAAGGGAGCGCACGCCGGCGGCGAGCGCCGCCTCGTGGGTGAGCTCTTCGGCGGTTCCGAAGACCGTGGTCACTCTGCGCAGAGAAGCCACCACCACGCCGGCTGGCCGCCGTCGTGGTACTCGAGCTCGACCCCCTCGGGCACGAGCCCCTCGACCGCCTTCCGGTCGAGGGGTGCACTCTCCCCCGCGATGCAGGTGATCAGCTCCGCCTCCGCGCCGATGCCGGCCATGGTGCGGCGCAGGGTGTCGGCGGGGTCTCCCCACGACACCAGCTCGCCGCCGGAATAGCCGACGGCGTCGCCCTCGCCGAAGCGCCCCTGTGGGTCGGGGCGTGCCGAGCGGGCGACTCCTCCGAGCGCCAGGCCACCGGCCGCGGCGGCGACCGCGTCTGCGTTCTCCGCGCATGATCGCGTCGGATCGAAGGCCAGCAATGCGGACAGGCCCTCCTGCTGAGCCCGGGTGGGCACCACCCGGGCCGGCTTCTCGGACATCTCTGCGGCGCGCTCGGCGGCCATGATCACGTTGGCGCTGTTGGGCAGCACCACCACCGCGGCGGCCTCCGCGGCGTGGATTCCCGCCAGCAGCTCATAGGTGGAGGGGTTCATCGTCTGGCCGCCTTCCACCACGGAGGCGCCGAGGCTGCGGAAGAGCTGGGTGATGCCAGGGCCGCTTGCCACGGCCACCACTGCGCAGGCCGGCGGCTTGGCGGGCGAAGTGGCTGGGGCCAGGCGGGCGGAGCGCTGACGGACCTGCTCTGCCATGTCGGCCACGTCGAGGCGGGACACCGTCCCAGCGCCCTCGAACACCGCTACCGCCGACTCCGGCTCGTCGGTGTGCACGTGAACGCGGATGGTGCGCTCGTCGCCCACCACCAGCACGCTGTCGCCCAGCGCCTCCAGCCGCGACACGAAGGACCCACCCTCCAGAGAATTCCCGGTGACGGCGAAGTTGGTGCAGAATCGAAAGCTGGAGGACTCGTGCTCCGGAAGGTGCCCGGGGGGCGGCTCAACAGTGCGTTGCGGAGGTGGCTGGTGGGCAAGGTCGGGCTCCTCGCGGCCGCGCAGGGCGGCCACCACGCCGGCGATGATCACCGTCAACCCGTAGGCCCCCGCGTCCACCACGCCCGCCTCCTTGAGAACGGCCAGCTGGTCGGGACCGCGCGCTACCGCCTCGTTGGCGGCGTCGAGCGCTCGCTCCAGCACCTCGGCGATCAGCTCGTCCTGCTCAGCCGGAGTGGCGTCGGGCCCCAGCCGCGGCGTGTCGATGTGGGCGATGTCATGGGCCACGCGGTGGGCCATGGCGCGCACCGCGCTGAGCATCGTGCCCTCGGCGGGATTACGGACGGAGTCATACGCGGCGTCGGCGGCGCGGGCGAAGGCGGCGGAGACCAGGACCGGGTCGACGAGCTCGCCGGGGCGTGAAGCCAGCTCCTCCGCCGCCCCGCGTACGATCTGGGAGAGGATCACGCCGCTGTTGCCCCTCGCCCCGAGCAGCGCGGCGCGGGCGACCGCGGATACAAGCTCCTCGCGCCCGATTACGTCGATGGGCGCTCCGTCGAGGCCATCGAGCTCGTCCAGCACGGCGCGCATGGTCATCGTCATGTTGTCGCCGGTGTCGCCATCGGCGACCGGGAACACGTTGAGGTCGTTGACCTCCCTGCGGCGGCTCTCCAGCTCGGCCAGCGAAGCGGCCACGACTTTGCGGAAGCGGACGAGGCTCTGGTCGGGCACCGACACCTTCTACACCTCGGCCCCGACAGGTTTCAGGCCGAAGGAGGGGGCGCTCAGACGGCCTTCGTCACTTTGCCCGCCTTGAGGCAGCGGGTACAGACGTACTCCCGGCTGGAGCTGCCGGAGACGTCGATCCGGACCTTCTGCAGGTTCGGGTTGAAGCGGCGCCGGGTGGCGACCATGGAGTGGCTGCGGCTGTTGCCGAACGCCGGGCCCTTCTTGCACACGTAACAGACCTTTGGCACGGCGGGGACCCTAGCAAGCGACGGCCGCGCCGAAGGCCTCGAGCGCCGTGTCGATGTCTCGCCGGCTCACGTCGAGGTGGGTGACGGCCCGGATGCGGTGCGCATCGAGGGCGCCCACCGCCACCCCGCGCTCGGCCACCAGCGCTGCCAGTGCCGGAGCGTCGGCCACCTCGAAGATCACGATGTTGGTCTCCACGGTGCCCGGGTCGATCGACACGCCTCCGAGCTCGGCCAGGCCCTCGGCCAGGATCCGCGCGTGGGCGTGATCCTCGGCCAGGCGCTCGACGTGATGGTCCAGGGCGTGAAGGGCGCCCGCCGCCAGGATCCCGGACTGGCGCAGGGCTCCGCCCAGCATCTGCTTGTAGCGCCACGCCTCCTCGATCAGGGCCGCGGAGCCGGCCAGCACCGCGCCCGCCGGTGCGCCAAGGCCCTTGCTGAAGTCGAGCCAGGCGGTGTCGAACCCGGCCGCCCAGGCGGCGGCCTCGTCGCCGGAGGCCACCACGGCGTTCATCAGGCGGGCGCCGTCCAGATGTGTTCGAAGGCCGTGATGGCGTGCCGTCTCGAGCACCTCGCGCACGGCGGCGAGAGGCCACACGCGCCCCCCGCCGATGTTGGTGGTCTGCTCGACCGAGACCAGCCGAGAGCGGGGCGCGTAGCGATCACCCGGCCGGCGCACCGCGGCCTCCACGTCGGTTCCCGAGAAGATGCCGCCCGGAGCATCCAGCTGGCGGGTCATCGCGCCGTTGACGGCGGCCGGGCTGCCCGCCTCGAAGCCCACCGGATGGGAGTTGGCGGCGAGGATCACCTCGTCGCCCCCCGGCCTCAGGTGCAGGCGGAAGGCGATCAGGTTGCACATCGTGCCGCTCGGCAGGAAGAGAGCCGCCTCGTGGCCGAGCAGGTCGGCCACCCGCTCCTGCAGGCGCAGCGTGGTCGGGTCTTCGAGCTTCTGCTCGTCGCCAACCTCCGCCTCGGCGATCGCCCGTCGCATCGCTGCAGTCGGACGGGTCTGAGTGTCGCTGAGGAGATTGACGATGACATCAAAGGGGGGCACCGCCCCCCTTTGCAACCCCCCGTGGCGTCAAAGGGATGCAGCGCTCCCAAGCGCGACTCGCAGCTCGGCCATCCGCATCACGGCGCGGGCCGCATCCTCGCCCTGGTGTCGCTTGCCCTGACCGGCCCGCGCCAGGGCCTGCTCCATGGTGTCCACGGTCAGTACCCCGAAGGCGCACGGCACACCGGTGTCGAGCGACACCCGCGATATCCCCGCCGCGGCCTCCGAGCACACGTAGTCGTAGTGATCGGTCTCCCCCCGGATCACCGCGCCGAGGCACGCGACCCCCGCGTAGCGCCCCGACCGAGCGCAATAGAGCGCTGCCAGCGGCAGCTCGTAGGCGCCGGGCACGTCGTGGACCTCGACCCCGGCCCCGGCGGCCTCGAAGGTCTGCCGCGCCCCCTGAACCAGAAGCTCCGCCACCTCCTCGTAGAAGCGCCCGACGGCGATCGCGTAGAGATTGGGGGTCCCAAAGGAGGGCGGTGCCCCCCTTTGGCCTTCCTCCTCACCCACCCGCGCGCTCGTCTTCGGGCCGTACCGCCGGCGTTGCACCGCCCGCGCGCTCGTCTTCGGGCCGTACCGCCGGCGTTGCACCGCCCGCGCGCTTGCGGTCTGAGATCCGCTCCTCCTGGATCATCTCCTCGTCGAGCGCCAGCCCCTGATGGTGCAGCAGATGTCCGAGCTTCTGCGCCTTGGCCCGCAGGTAATCCTGATTGTGGTCGCCGGGCGGGTGCTCGATCGGCACCTGGTCGGTGACCGTCAGGCCGTAGCCCTCCAGGCCGACGATCTTCTTCGGGTTGTTCGTCAGCAGACGGATCGACGTGAGCCCGAGGTCCACGAGGATCTGGGCCCCGATGCCGTAGTCGCGCAGGTCGGCGGGCATGCCAAGCTCGAGGTTGGCGTCGACGGTGTCAAGGCCCTCCTCCTGCAGCTTGTAGGCCTTGAGCTTGTTCAGGAGCCCGATCCCACGGCCCTCCTGGGCCAGGTAGAGCAACACGCCGCGGCCCTCCTGCCCGATGCGCAGCAGGGCGTCCTCGAGCTGCTGGCCGCAGTCGCAGCGCAGCGAGTGGAACACGTCGCCGGTGAGGCACTCGGAGTGCACCCTCACCAGAACGTCGTCCTCATCGGCCACCTCCCCCTTGACCATCGCCACGTGATGCTTGTCGTCGACCATCGACCGGAAGCCGACGACGTTGAACTCGCCGAAGGCAGTCGGCAGCCGGGTCTCCACCACGCGCTCGATCAGCTTGTCGTGCCGGCGGCGGTAGGCGATCAGGTCGGCCACCGTGATCATCTTCAGGCCGTGGCGGGCGCAGTAGCTCTCGAGGTCGGGCACTCGCGCCATCGTCCCGTCGTCGTTCATCACCTCGCAGATGACCCCCGCAGGACTGAAACCGGCCAGGCGCGCCAGGTCCACGGCCGCCTCGGTCTGGCCGGTGCGCTCGAGCACTCCGCCGGTCTTGGCCTTCAGCGGGAAGATATGGCCGGGTTGCACCAGGTTCTGGGGCCGCGAGCGCGGATCGATCGCGACCTGGATCGTGCGGGCGCGGTCGTGGGCCGAGATGCCGGTGGAGATCCCCTCGCGTGCCTCGATGGAGACGGTGAAGGCGGTCTGGAACGGCGACTCGTTCTTGGCGGCCATCAGGTCGAGCCCGAGCTCGTCGCAGCGCTCGGGGGTGAGCGCCAGGCAGATCAGGCCCCTTCCCTCCTTGGCCATGAAGTTCACCGCCTCGGGCGTCGCGAACTGGGCGGCGAGCGTCAGGTCGCCCTCGTTCTCGCGGTCCTCGGCGTCGCAGACCACCACCATGCGTCCGGCCCGGATGTCTTCGAGCGCCTCCTCGATCGTGCTGAACGGTGTCCGGGTCATGCGGCGTGTGCTCCTCGCACCACCAGCTTCTCCACATACTTGGCCAGCACGTCAACCTCGAGGTTGACCGGCATTCCCCGGGCCGCGGCCCCCAGGGTGGTGCGCTCGAGCGTCTCCGGTATGAGGGCGATGGAGAAGCAGTCCTCGTCGACCGCGGCCACGGTGAGCGACACACCGTCGACGGCGATGGATCCCTTCTCGACCACGTAGCGCAGGATGTCGGGGCCGGCGGCGATGCGCACGCTGCGCCCGAGGCTCGCCTCGGTCACGGCCTCGACGGTGCCCACGCCGTCGACGTGGCCCTGCACCATGTGCCCGCCCAGGGGGTCGCCGGCGCGCAGGGCGAGCTCGAGGTTCACGGTGTCCCCGGCCCTCAACCCGCCGAGCGACGTGCGCCGCAGCGTCTCGTCGACCATCTCGGCGTCGAAGTCGTTCTCCCCCACGCGGCCGGCGGTCAGACACACGCCGCTCACCGCCACCGACCCTCCCTCGGTCAGGTCGAGCGGCCCTCCAGGGTCCACGGTCAGCCGTCCGCCGTCGCGCGCGAGGACGGTGCCGATGGTCTGCACGAGGCCGGTGAACACGCCTACCACTCCCTCAGTCTCGCCGTGATCAGCAGGTCATCGTCGATCCGCTCGAAGTCCGTGGCCAACGCCCGCGGCGCCTGCCCGATCAGCTCGACCCCTTCGGCCTCGATTGCACCCTTGGCCCCCCGGCCGCCGACGACGATCGGTGCGATGAACATCCGCGCCTCGTCGATCTCATCCGCCTCGAGGAAGATCCCCGCCAAGTGGGGCCCGCCCTCGAGCAGCATCGACTGCACACCGCGCCCGCCCAGCTCTTCGAGAGCGCAGTCCACCCGCGCGGCCTCGTTCTGACCCGTGCAGACGATCACGTCGACGCCGGCGTTGCGCAGGCCGTCGGTGGATGTGCGCTTGGCCGCCCGCGAGCAGACGAGCATCACGGGCACCTCGTGGGCGCTGCGCACCAGCTGAGAGGTGAGCGGCAGGCTGGCCTCGGAGTCGAACACCACACGCCGGGGCTGACGCGCCACGCCCTCGACTCGGGCGGTCAGCAGCGGATCGTCGATCAGCGCGGTGTGGATTCCCACCGCCACGGCGTCGCACTCGGAGCGCCAGCGATGCGTGCGCGCCCGGCTCGCCTCACAGGAGATCCACTGAGAGTCACCGGCGCGTGTTGCCACCTTGCCGTCGAGGCTCATCGCCGACTTGAAGATCACCAGCGGCCGGCCGGTGCGGGCGTGCTTGCGGAACGGCTGGTTGAGCAGGCGGGCGGCGACCGCCAGTTGGCCCTCGACCGTCTCGACCTCGATTCCCTCGTCGCGCAGGATGCCGAGCCCCCGGCCGGCCGCCTTGGGCGACGGGTCGTCGGAAGCCACGACGACACGGGCGATCCCGGCATCGGCGATCGCGTCTGTGCACGGCGGTGTGCGCCCCTGGTGGCAACACGGCTCCAGCGACACGTACAGGGTCGACCCGGCGGGATCGTCGGCGCACGCCTCCAGGGCCGCGCGCTCGGCGTGCGCCTCGCCGGCCCGGGCGTGCAGACCTTCGCCGATCACACGCCCCGCCTTCACGATCACCGCCCCCACCATGGGGTTCGGGGACGTCAGCCCGCGCGCGGTGGCGGCCAGCTCGATGGCCCTCTCAAGGTGGCGAGCGTCGCGCTCGGTGACGGTTGTGGGCGCCATTCGGTGACCCTCGGAGCCAAGCTTGACTCACGAGTCGACTCTACCAACGGGCCGGTGACCGGCTCAGTGCAGCACTTAGCGCGGCAGCTGGTCGCCGGCCGCCTGGCTGAGGCTCAACTTGCCACGGGGAAAGCCGAAACGCGTGCCCCTGGGCGGACCCACCCACTGGGTGGCGTACCTGGCCAGCTCCAAGGCGCGCTCCTGCCACCAGTCGCCCTCCTTGGGCGGACCGCCGTTGCACGCACCGCGCGAGTACCCCGGACGGCTGATCCACATGTACGCGTCGACTCGAGGGTTGCCCGTGTTCGTGGTGGGGTTGGGCCCGAGGCCTCGCCTGCGCGGGTGGCAGTTGACGACCACGCGCCGGTTCCTGCCGCCGATGCGCTTGCGGTAGTGCACCGGCCCGCGGCCGCTGTGGTTTGTGCTGACGATGAAGTGCTTGCCGCCCACCAGCCGCGACACCTCCATCCCGTAACGGACGTTGGCGGCGGTCCAGTCGAAGTGGGTCACGTTGAGCATGAACCCCCGCACCTTGGCAATACCGATGTAGCGCAGCCGCCGGGCCACCTCCTTCGCCGGACGCCAATCCGACGCACTCGCCTCGATGTAGATGGTCACGTTGGGCAGCTTGGACAGCACGTCCACGCCGTACCGGAGCAGGTCGAGGCGAGCTTTGCGCCGGCTCTTGGCCAGGCAGTCCACCGTCCCGACGGAGTCAGGCTCGAAGGCGATGATTGCCCGCGAGGAGCCGATGCCGCGCGCGAGGCGGTCGTACCAGCGCTTGCTGCGCTCGTCCTCCGCCACCCCACCGGCCTTGTAGCGCGAGTGGCACTCCCGGCCCTGGTGGCGCAGCGTGGTGATCAGCGGTACCGCGCGGTCAGCCTCGGCGGTGAGGACGAAGGCGCAGATGCGCTCGGGCATCGGGGTGAAGCGGCCAAACCAGGTGAAGCGCGGGGTCAGCGCGATCTTGCCCAGCAGCGTCTTCTTGGCCCCCGAGGCGCGCAGGTAGTCACGGTAGGCGGGTTCGCGGTAGTCCTTGTTTCCGCTCTGCTTGCGGTAGGTGTCCACGTACCACTTCTCGCCCGCCAGCGGGTTGGGAGCGCTCGGCGAGACCGCCCGCTTGTCGCCGATCACCGGTGTGCGGGCGAAGTTGCAGTCGCCGGGCTTGGTGGCAGCGGGGGCCGGGGCGGGAGCGGGGGCGGGGGCGGGAGCGGGGGCAGGAGCGGGAGCGGGCGCCGGCTCGCACGAGAACCCGGGCAGGTTGCAGAGGGGGCTGCCCGGTCGCTGGGCGTCGGCCCTTGCGGGGTTGAGAAGCAGGGCCAGGGCGAGCAGAAGGCAGGCCGTGGCCCACACCAGCGCGACATGGCGCGAAGAGAGCGCGGAGCGGGTCATGTTCGCCCTATCGGAAAATGGACCCGGTCCTTGATACCGCCGAGACGCCAGTTCCGATCAGGGGCCGTCGAACTTGTCGAACAGGAACTGCGTGCCCGAGACCCCCCGGGCCGTGAACGTGCCGCGCGGGAAGCCGAACTGGGTGCTCTTGGCAGGGCTCTTGCCCTCGGTGCCGTACTTCGCCATCTCAAGTGCGCGCTCTTGCCACCAGTCCCCGACGCGCGGGCCGCCGTTGCAGGAGCCGCTCGAGTAGCCCGGCCGGCTGATCCACATGAAGGCGTCCACGAGCGGATCGCCGGTGTTGGTCGTGGGTGTCGGCCCAATCCCTCGAAAGAGGGGGTGGCAGTTGATGACGATGGTGCGGTTGCGAGCTCCGATCCGGCGCTTGAAGTGGACCGGGCCGCGACCGTTCGAGGCGGTGTTGATGATGAAGTGCTTGCCCCCCAGGCGCCGCGATACGGCCCGGCCGTACGCCATGTTGGCCGCGGTCCAGTCGAAGTGGGTCACGTTGAGCATGAACCCGCGCACCTTGTGCACACCGATCCGGCGAAGCTTGCTCACGGTGTCTGACACCGGCTTCCAATCGGAGGCGGTGGCCTCGATGTAGATCGTCGCGTTGGGCAGCTGAGAGAGCCGGTCGATCCCGTAGCGCAACAACTCGATCCGGGCGTCGCGGCGCGAAGGCGCAAGGCACTCGACCGTGCCGATCGAGTCGGGCTCGTAGGCGATCACGACCCGCGAGTCTCCCACCGCCTCGGCGAAGGCGTCAAACCAGCGCCTCGTCGCATCGTCCTCGCGCACCCCGCCGGCCTGATAGCGCGAATGGCACTCCCTACCCTGATGGCGCATCGTCGTGACCAGCGGCACAGCATTCGCGCGCTCCGCGTCGGCGAGGAACGTGCACACGCGCAGCTGCAGGTCATCGAGACCCCGCTGCGGATCCAAGCTGTCACCAGAGAACCTTCCGAACCAGAAAAAGCGCGGAGTCAGAGCGATCTTCGCCATCAGAGCCTGCTCGCGCCCCCCGGAGCTGCGGTACTCGCCATATGCCGGCTCGCGATAGCCCTTATGACCGAAGCGGCTGGGCTTTGTATCCACGTACCACTTCTCACCGACGAGCGGATTGGGCGCGCCTGCAGACACCGCACGCTTGTCACCCAGCACCGGCCGCCGATCGAAGTCGCCGCACTCGGTGGCCTCGGGATTGCCCGCGCTCGCGCGGACGGAGCCCGAGGGCAATTGTCCGTGGGCGACGACAGGGACCAGGAGTGCGAGCGAGCAGAGCGAGGCCGCGATCGCGCCGCGGGCGGTAGAGAAGCGCATGTCCTTCCACTTCGACACCCGCCGGCCTCAGGTTCACCCGGTAGGGCCGGCTACTGGACGGATGGTCGATGCGGACAGCCCCACCTGGCGCGATCCCCTCAGCGGTGCAGCGGCTGCTTCTGGGCCTCGGTCTCGGGCGCTTCGATGTAGGGCTGCTGTGAGTCCTGCTCCTCGGTCTCGTGGTAGACCGACTCGGCGTTGACCGCCCATATGTCGTGGTCGGTTCCCTTCACGAGGTTGTCCACCGCGCGCATGGCGGTGAGCATGGAGTGATCCGAGTTGTTGTAGCGGTGCAGCCCGTTGCGGCCCACCTGCTGCAGGTTCTCTACCCCGTCGAGCCAGCCTCGGATCGCGACGATGCGCTCGGCGTAGTCCATGTCGTACATCGGGTAGGCCTTGGGCACCCGGGTGGCGAAGCCGAACTCGAGCATGTCGGGACGGGCCAGGCCGAGCTGCTCGAGCTCGCGCATCCCAAGCTCTACGAGCTTGTCGTCGTCCATCTCCCAGAGGTCGTCACCGGCGAAGCAGAAGTACTCCAGGCCGACGCATGCCTTCGTGGGGTCGGGGACCATCCACTCGCTCCAGCTGCGGAAGTTCTGGATCCGGCCAACCTCGACCTCGGGCTCGTGGATGTAGATCCAGTTGTCGGGGAACAGGTCCTCGCCGTCGAGCACCAGGGACACCGTCAGGAAGTCGCGGTAGCGGATGCCCTTCGCCGCGGCGACGACCTCCGGCTTGGGCTTGGGGTCGGCCATGCCCACGACGTTGCGCAGGGGCAGCGATGAGATCACGTAGTTGGACTCGTACTCCTTGCCGGCGGCGATCAGCTTGGTCACGCGGCCGTCGGAGACCACGAGCTTCTCGACCGGCGTCTGGAGGAGCACTTGGCCGCCGAGGCTGCGGATGTCGTCGGTCATCTGCTCCCACATCTGGCCCGGCCCGTAGCGCGGGTAGTGGAACTCCCCGATGAGGGTCTTGATCTCGTCGCCTTTGTTACCGAAGAACGCGGCCTTCGCGGCGCTGAAGAAAGACAGTCCCTTGATGCGCTGGGCTGCCCACTCGGCGCGGATCTCGGATGTTGGCACGCCCCACACCTTCTCGGTGTAGGAGCGAAAGAACAGGTCGAACAGGCGCTTGCCGAACCGGTTGGACACCCACTGCTCGAAGGTGTCCTCGCGGCCCTTGGGCTTGATCTGAGCCCAGAAGTAGGACAACGTGGCCCGCGTGAGCTCGATCGGACCGAGCTTCTTGATCACGTCCGGTCCGCGCAGGGGGTAGTCGAGGAACTTCTTGTTCCAGTAGATGCGCGACATGCGGGGGCGCTTGAGGAACTCTTCGCGCATGATCTCGTGCCAGAGGTCATCGACTTCACGGACCTTGGTGAAGAACCGATGCCCGCCGAGGTCGAACCGGTACTTGCCGCCGGGGCCGTCGCGAACCTCGGTCTTGGCGATCCCACCGACCTGATCCTCGGCCTCGAACACGATCACGGGCAGCCCCTGCTTTGCTAGGAGGTAGCCGGCGGTGAGGCCGGCGGGCCCGGCGCCGATGATCAGCGTGGGGTTGTCCTTGAGACCGGGTGTGGCCGGCTCGACGGGCGTCTCGAGCTCGGCGGGGGCTTGGGTTTCCTGCTCGCTCATCTGTGTCCGTTCGTCGATCTACTCAAGAGTCTTTCGGTACAGGACCCCGCGCACTCCGATCCGCCCGGCCCGGCGGTAGAACGCCGGGACGGCGGCTTCGCGCGTGAATCGCCGGTCCGCCTCGAGGGCCTGCCCCCACTGTGCCGACCTGCGCCGCACCAGCTGAGTCCACGGCGCGTCCCAATTGCTGTTGCTGCTCGTGACCGGATGCACCAGCAGCACGCGTCGGGAGCGCGGCAGTCTATCAAGGAGGGGAGTGAGGTTCTTCTCGGGAGTGGCGGCCTCCAGGCGCTCCTGCGCGTCGCGCCAGTCCATCACCCCCTGGATCTCCACCGGCCCGAGCTGGGTGGCCTCGTCGAGACCTGGCGGCAGCGTGTAGTCCATCAGCGGCGCCTGCTCGGGTTGCAGGGTTATCACCAGATCGCCTGGCTTGAGGGTGCCCTCGACCGCGGCGGCCAGATCCGCGGCGTTGGACTTGTTCTCGAGGCTGGTGGGCCGCGGGATCGACCAGATGCCCAGCACGATTACGAGCGCCACGAGACCGAGGGTGCCGGCTCGCGCAAGTCCAACCGAGGCCAGCAGGAAGATCGGCCCCAGCGCCACGCCGAGGTAGCGCGTCGTCCAGGCCGGTGAGAACTGCGAGAACAGCCACGCCACCGCGAGAGTGGCCGCCCCGATCGTGAATGCGGCGTAGACGGCGGTGCGCTCCTCCGAGCGTGAGCGGTTGGCCAGCACGGCTGCGCAGCCGGAGCCGGCCGCGAGCAACAGCGCCACGCTCACGGTGCCCCCGCTGAGGAGGCCCTTCGAGATCTGCACCACCACGCCGAAGCGCGGCGGGTCGAGCCATGGCGCTCCTGTGTGGGCCGCCTGGTAGAGCAGCGTGGGCAGCCACGGCACGTAGAGCAGGAGCGCGGCGCCGAAGCCGATCAGCACGTCGCGGATGAACGCACGGCGGTCATCCGTCGCCATGAACGCGGGCGCGACTGCGATCAGCGTGCCGGCGGTCACGAAGATGCCCCAGCTGTGGGTGTAGAGCATGGCCGCCAGCAGCGCCGCGAACACCGGCAGGTACTTGCGGCGGCGGTACACGTAGACGTGTAGGAAGGCCGCGCTGGTCAGGAGGCTGAGCACCACCATCAACGAGTACATGCGCGTCTCCTGCGCATAGAGGGTGAGGAAGGGATTGGTGGCGCCCAGCGCCGCACAGATCAGGCCGGCGCGGCGCCCGAACAGGGTCCATCCGGCCCAGAGCCCCCCTGGCACGGCCAGCAGCGATATCGCCACCGACAGCCCTTGCGTGTCGGCAGGACCACGGCCGACGACGCTCATCCACAGGTTCAGCATCAGGTAGTACAGCGGCGGCGAGCCGTCCTGGCGCAGCACCCCCGGTATCTCGAAGAAGGGCTGCGAGGCGATGCCGATCGAGAGTCCCTCGTCCATCCACAGCGAGGCGCCCAAGGCGCGGGTGCGCAGCCACAGGGAGAAGAGGAGCAGCCCCCCGACCACCAGCACGACGCCGGCAACTCCGGTGCGCAGGAAGTCGACGCGAGGAAGCGCGCGAGCGCGTGATGCGACCGTGGCCATCAGGGAAAGATAGTCAGCGCGAGGACACGAGTTTGGGAGTCAAGGCGCGGGGGGCGACCCGGGGCGCGTCGGGCCCGGCGGCTGGACACTCGCGCCCGGCGGCATCGGCACGCGGCGCGGTGAGCACGCGCCAGCGGGAGTTGGTGGCCAGCGGACGAAAGCGGTCGTCGGTCACGTCGGTGACCAGCGGGCCGTCGCGCACGGTGTGGGTCTGAAACGCCAGTCCGGGGGGCACGGTGGGCACCAGCGCCTCCACGTGCACTCCGTGCACGCCGAGCTCGTAGGCCACCATCTGGGTCTGGAAGGGGCCGCTGTAGACGCTGCCACAGCGCAGGAGCCTGTCTCGTCCGCCGGCCTTCTCGATCGCCTCCGGCAGGTTGCCCCACAGGCTCGCCTCGTACTCCAGCTTTCCCGCGGTCACCTCCGTGTTGTCCGCCTTGTCCTTGATCACCGGCGTCAACGCCAGCAAGCCGAGGCCGAAGATGCCCGACGCCACGACCAGGCCCGCCGCCGGCCGGTCCGTAAGCCGCGCGACCCCGATGCGCAGCCCTTCGAAGATGCGTCCGAAGCCCACTCCCCCGAGCACGCAGATGGCCGCGGTGGTCACGATCAGATACCGCTGATTGCCGGCGTAGCCTAGCTCTGTCATGACTGCGACGAGAGCGAGCCACCCGAGCCCCGCGGCCAACACCCACAGCGCCGGATGCTGGCTCCGCTCCCGCACGAACATGACAGACGCGTACACCACAGCGATCAGCGCGCCCAACTCGATCGGCCAGACCGTGCGCTCGTGGAAGCGGTAGGCCACCTCGAGCCCCGGACTGTCGGCGAAGGCGGCGCTGCCGGCGTTGGGATCGTTGGCGCGCGTCGAGGCGCGGAGAGCGTCGCCGGACCCCCACAGCTCCGGTCCGAACCAGAGCACCGGGATCAGCACGCCGACAGCAGCGACCCGTAGCCGCAGCTCAGGCTGGCGAAACCATAGCCAGAGACCGTAGGCGCCTATGAAGGGCCACGCCTCCGGACGCAGCAGCGCAGCGGCGAACCCGAGGTAGAGAGCATGGTCGCGGCGACCGTCGAGGTGGCGCTGGAACGCCCAGAGGGCAATGGCGGCCAGCAGCGGCTCGGAGTTGCCGAGGGCCGCGTCGCGCGCGAACTGGTAGCTGGTGAGAAGGAACGCGCACGTGGTCAGGCCGGCGATGACACCCGCCGGGCCGCCTCCGGTGAGCCGGCGGGCGAGCCGGAAGGCCATCACCAGTGCGAACATGCCGCCGGCCCGCGCGACCCAGAGCCAGAGGTAGGGGGCCACGTCGGAGCCAAAGAGCGAGAAGACGGTGGTGAACATGACGGGCAGCGGCTTCCACGACGGCCCCCCGGTGGTGTTCAGGTCGAGTTGACCGATCTCGCGGCCCCACATGATCCACGCCCAGGGGTCGTAGGTGGGCGTGGAGGGCAGCAGGAGTGTGAGGCCGGCGACTGCGAAGCAGATCAGCAGAGCCGGCCACACCGGCGCCGAGTGCCCCTCGCTGCGGGGAAGGGCGGTGGGGCCGGGCCGGCTGGGCGAGGCGTCGCCCTGGGCGGTCCGGTCACGGAGCCGTAACGCCAGAGCCTGAGCGGCGGAGATACGCACTGCGGACGGTCAGGCCTGGCTGGCCTGGAGGCGGGCGGCCGAACGCAGCCGAGCCCAGCCTCCGTAGCGGACCACCATCACCGCGAGACCGACGACGGTGATGGGCACGTAGAGGACGAACCGCAGCAGGAGCAGGTAGGAGATCACCGCGGCGCTGGCTCCCCCGAGCGCCTTAGCTCCGAAGGCCACTGCGGCGTCGAAGGTGCCGATCGACCCCGGCGCCGCCGGAAGCGCGGCCACGAAGTTCGTGAGCGCGACGAGGTACAGGGCGCCCGAGGCGCTGATATCGAGGTCCACCGCCTGCGCAACGGTGAGGTACACGCCGCCCTCGAGCACCCACAGCCCGAAGGTGCTCGCGAGCAGTAGGGCGCCCCTGCGACCGAGCAGCGCCCGGGGCGCGCCCGCGAGGGGCCGCGCGAAGTCGCGGAAGCGGGCGAGCGCGCCGCGGCGGCGCAGGACGCTGAACACGAACGCACCGATGCCGAGTGCCACGACGCCCAGGCCGACGATCAGGATCGGATGGTCGGTCGGCAAGACGTCGCGATCCGAGAGCACCCCGTACGCGGTGACCACCAGGATCACGCTGAGCGCGATCACGTCAAGCAGGCGCTCGGCCACGATCGTGCCGAGCAGCCTGCGCTTGCCGGCGTTCACCCGGGCATCGAGGAGCACCACGCGCAGAGCCTCGCCCGCGCGCGCCGGGAGCACGTTGTTGCCCATGTAGCCGACGGCCGTGAGCCCGTAACAGTCGCCCCTTCCCGCGTCCACGCCGTTCATCTGCAGAATCTGGTGCCAGCGCTCGGCCCGGACGAGGGTCGTGATCGCATACAGCGCGCCGGCGCCCGCCAGCCAGGTCAGGGCGCTGCCGGCGTTTGGGATGCGCGGCGCCTCCTGGTGGGAGGCCCACCACACGACGGCGGCCAGCGCGACGAGGGAGAAGGCGACTTGAAGTAGCGCGAAGCGTCTGTTCATCGGTCGTGCACCGGATCGAGCGCGCCTGCGCGCGGGCCTCCCATGACACCTGCGACCTGGACGAGCGGGAGACTGCGGGAAGAGCGTCGAGCGGTAAGGGGCGCGCGCGCGCCGAAGTCGCAGACGGTAGCAGGCGAGGACACCTGCTTCATCTCCTGACCACTACCCTGCCCGACGATGCAGAGCCGGATCTCGACGCTCCTGAGCGTGTGCGTACTGGCCCTCGCCGCGGGCGGCTGCGGCTCCGACGAGCCGACCAGCGGCGATGAGCCCGACCCCAACGACAAGCGGGCGGTGGCGCTGGACTGCTTCACGAACGAGGCCGGTCTCGAGGCCGAGCTGGTCGGCGAGCAGTCGATCCAGGTGGATGGCCCGGGTGGTCCCCGGGTCGAGTTCTTCGTGTCCAGCGGCGAGGCGGAGGGCCAGCAGTTCAAGGGCGAGGCGCAGGACGCCGAGCAGGTGGGCACGGCACTGCTGTTCGTCAACGACGGAAGCGACGAGGTGCTGGAGGCGCTGGAGGACTGTCTGGGGGACGTCTAGGTCCCGCCGCCTCAGCTCCCGTCCATCTTCCGGAGCTTCGACCCGCCCGTTACCTCGTAGACGTTCACTTCGTTTTCCCCCTCCTCGAGCGCGCTCGGGGGGAGCATCACCGAGACCAGCTCGTCTCCTCCGGTCGCCAGCCTGAAGGAGTTGCCCACCGCGCGGATCGTGCCGTTCACGGAGACGGCGACGTTGCGGTCGTCGCCCGACCCGCCCGACACCTTGCCGACGATCCAGATCGGCACGTAGCCGCCGTCGGGGTCGACATCGTTCAAGTCCTCCGCGCCGATCAGGCTGATCCTGGCCTGGGAGTCGCCGGCCGTTCCGAGCCCGGCGACCGAGGTCCCGAGGAGACCTTGGTTGGGACCGATGCGGAAGATCCGGTCGGGGCCGTCGGCGCCCGTGCCGAACAGACGCACCTTCTTGGCCAGCTCCTCCCGCTTCCGACGCTCGAACTCGTCACCGTCGAGGCGGATCCACCCCGACAGGTCGCGCTTGAGCATCTTGACCTCCTCGCGGCCGCGGACCTCCGCACTGAACGCCGAGCTGCCGTCGGTCTTGTCGGGCAGCTCGATGCCCAGCACGTCGGCGATCGTGGGCAGGATGTCGGTCGTCTCGACGATCGAGTCATCGACGCGCCCCTTCTCCTGGCCGGGCTCCTTCACGAACAGGGGGACCGGGGATACCTCGTCGAAGTTCTCCTCGGTTGCCTTGCGGCGGTCGAATTGCCCCTGCTTGAACGACACGCCGTGGTCGGCGGTGACCACTATCAGCGACTTGTCGTAGGCGTCGGTCTGCTCCAAGTGGGAGATCAGCCGTTGGATCTCGAGGTCGGCAAAGCCGAGCTGGAGCAGGTGGCGCATCTGCAGCTGGTCGACCTGGCCCGCGTCGGGGTAGGACTGTCGCGAAAGGTTGGACACCGGATCGTCGGCCTGGCGACGGTAGAGTTGTCCGTCGGGCAGGTATTGCCAGGGAACGTGCGGGAGCAGCGCGTGCTTGAAGTTCAGAGCGGGGCGGTTGCCGGGCTGGATCGCGTCGGTCCACTCCTCGAAGCGCTGGCGCCGGTTGCCGTTCAGGTTGGCTCGCGTCTGGGCCTCTTCCGCGCTCGGCGTTGCCGCACCGGGCGAGCCGCTCACCTCGCCTCCCCCGGCGTCGGCGCCGAAGTTGCCCCAGTTCTCGGAGACGCTCGGCAGGTCGCGCTCGATCGCGGGCGGGGTCACCACGTGGGCGTAGACCAGGC
Organism: Thermoleophilaceae bacterium; assembly: GCA_030447725.1. Classification (GTDB taxonomy): domain Bacteria; phylum Actinomycetota; class Thermoleophilia; order Solirubrobacterales; family Thermoleophilaceae; genus JAAYBF01. The sequence continues at coordinate 97,121 of JAUJOQ010000003.1, read as the reverse complement.
TCAGGTCATCGGTCATCGAGCCGAGCCGGTCTAGGAAGGGCTCCTCGGTCCGGGCGTCGGTGCACAGGTCGCGCGGGCAGACCGTGGTGGCCTCCTCCGAGACGTTCATGCGGTGCGTCTTGCCCAGCAGCGCGAAGATGCTGTTGGGGTGCTCCGAGGATGTGGGAAGCGTGTCCTTCTCGGGGTAGTTGCCGTCCATGATCGCCGGCACCGCCCTGGTGGTCGAGTCGTAGATCGTGTGGGCATTGCGAAACCAAGTGCCGTCTCGGGCCAGCCGCGCGAAGCCCGGGTAGCGCTCGCGGTCGATGTTGCGCCGGGCATCCATCAGCGACGTGCTCGGGAACTCGTCGAACACGACCATCACCACCGGCACGCGCGCCACGTTGCCCACCGACTTGGCGCTCGCCTCGTCGGCAAGCGTGATCTTCGAGACCGGCGAGATGAACAGGAACAGCACGAGGAAGGCAAGCGGCGCCGGCGTGAGCACGCTCATGAACGACCGCACCGGCTCCGCGCGTGCGTACAGGACCGCGGCGACCGCCCCCAGGGCGAGCGCGACGACGATCAGCAGCACGTCAGAGGAGCCAAGGGCATCCTTGAGCGCCTGCACGAAGACCACGGCAGCCAGCAGCGCAATCAACCCGAGGTGGGTGAAGCGCCGCGCGGCGGGCGCGACCAGGCCGATCAGCACCTCGATGCCGAGCAGCACGAGTGGCGGGACCGCGACCAGGAGCAGGGCGAAGACGATCACGTCGGCCGGAGCCGAGCCGCGGGCCGCGAAGAACTCCGGATTGTCCGAGAGCAGCGAGAAGAGCGGCTGGGCGAGCGCGAACGTGGAGAGGACAGCCAGGTGCCCGAAGGCGACGATGCTCTCGCGCAGCGTCGGCAGGCGGCCCGCGCCCGAGCGGGCGGGCCCGCGATCCGGGGTGCTCTCCCCTGCGCCCGCCGGTTCGGCCATCAGCGCTCGGGAGCGGTCAGGTCGATCGGGCTGCCCGCGCCCTTGGGGCGCGCGAAGTACAGCAGGCGGGTCCCGGACTCGAGCCGCTCGCGGCGCTCTACGTCGAAGGCCTCCGACAGCACCCGCTCGAAGCTCTCGCGCTCGTAGTCGGGATGCAGCGCGTCGCGCTTGGGCGCCAGCAGCTTCTTGACCATCGGGTCCTCGCGGGTGGGGAACTCGATCACCAGCGAGGTCCCGAGGCCGGCGAGCCAGTCCACGAACTCCGAGACCGGAACGTTGGCGGCGATCGTCACGTGGTGGATCAGTGCGAGCGCGAGCAGCAGGTCCGGCGCGCCCCGGTCGGGAAGCGACTTGCGCTCCTGCCCGCGCCAGCCGAGGCCGGGCGAGGGGTCGGCGAGGTTCATCGTGAGCGTGAGGATCTTCTCATCGCCCTCCCCGCGCAGGCTGCGGTAGAGCAGCTCGACCGGGCCCTGGTCGTAGTCCACCGCGAGCACATGTCGCGAGCCTTCGGCGGCTATGCGCGAGTAGCGGCCGTTGTTGGCCCCGATGTCCCAGGTCAGGCCCCAGCTCGTCGACCTGACCACCTCGCGCACGAACTCGTCCTTGCGCTCCGCGTCGTCGTCGGTGTAGCTGTTGCGCTCGCCGTAGGCCACCCACACACCCTCGGGCGGGCTCCACTCCAGGCCGGCCACCAGCTTTCGCATCCGGCGCATGTTCGCCACGATCAGCTCCTTCTTGAAGCCCGCCTTCTTCACCTCCGCCTTGACCTCCCCGCCGCGGTCGCCGTGGCGTGCTTCCAGCTTGGCGTGGAGGAAGACGTTGAGGTAGAAGCCCTTTCGAAAGCGGTCGCGGAAGGACACCAAGCCGCGCATCTGCGCGGGGCTGATGCCGTCTATCGCGCCACGCAGGAGCGAGTGGTAGCTAACCCCCTTCACCGACTGCAGCAACAGCGGGTAGAGGTAGAGCATGCAGAACTGGCGGTATCCGACCCACGGCTCACCCTCGCGCAGGCGCTCGAAGGAGCCGACGTCCACGAACACCGGCACCGACCCCTTGAACTGCACGTTGTAGGGCGACGAGTCCTTGGAGATCATGTCCTCTTCGATCGCCGCCAGGTTGACGTCGAGCTGCAGCAGCGCGGCTTCCTTGAGCATCGAGAAGGGCCACTCGTAGGGATAGGAGACAAACGGGATCCGCTCGTGTGAGAGCACTCCCGCGCTCTCCTTGACCAAGCCCGGGGGAAGCTCGCTCCCGTCCTCGACGAGCTCGGTGGCGACGATTCGCCCGTCGCCGGAGAACTTCTTCCAGAACGTGGTCTGCTCGAGCGCCTGGAAGTCGCTCAGGCCTTCGGCGGACAGCGACCGGTAGACCCCCTCGCCCGCGTAGAACACCCGGCTCTCGGGGTCGCGGAAAGAGCCCGGCTCGAGCCTCGAGGCGTCGTGACGGGGGGAGGTCTCGATGGGTGAGGACATGCGGTCAACGACCGCCGCGCGGGCGGGGGCGGAGCGACGCCGCCGCGGCGGGCGCTAGGCCGAGTCGACCTGCTCCTGCTGCGTGACCGTCTCTTCCTCGGGCTTGCGGATCTTCAGGAACTTGAGGATGCGATCCCAGTACAGACGCGCGGTGACCGCGACGGCGGCGACACCGCCGGCAAGGATCTGAAGGATCATGCTCCCGCTGCCGGGATCGAGGTATGCGGGAAGGTCCATGCTCAGAGCGCTCCAGTGAGGCCGGGGTCAAGTTCGACCGCCGCAGGCTAGCAGAGCGCCTGGCCTGCTCCGGGTGTTTGCACTCCGAGCGTTTGGGAACTCGAGCCTCCCGTGCGAGCGGGGTCACGAAGGCCGGCGCTGCGCGGCTGGGCGGTTCTTGGCGTCCCAAGCGGCCCGGCGGGCGCGCTTCTCGTCGGAGACTTCCGTCCAGAACTCGCGCAGCTCGGCGCGCAGCTCGCGCAGCCTCGGCCCCATGTGGGCCTCGACGCCCTCGACGCCCATCAAATCCTCGACGAAATAGATCGCAATCAGCCCTTGAACGTGGTCTGACTCATCGCCCGCGAGCTCCTCGGCGACCGCGAAGCAGCGCCCGATGAGGTCGAAATCAGGCTGTGAGTCGCGCGACTCGTCCCTGACCCAGGCGACCAGGGCCGACATCGCGAGCCCCGGCGAGAGGTTGCCCTTTCCGGGTCGTCATCAAAAGTGGCTGCGTAAGCGGTCCAGCGCCTCGGGCGCGTTTCAGCCTCCGCGGCCGCTGAGCAGCGCCCGAGCCTCCTGGCCGAGCACAGGATCCTCGGAGAACTCCTCAAGCGCCGCCCGCGCCAACGGCGCGCGCGACAGCTTCAACCGACGCAGCAGCAAGATCCGGCTCTCGCCGTGCCCCGCGTCGCGAGCCAGCGAGATCACCTCGTCGATGACGTCGTCGTCTGCGACCGCCGCCAACGCGACGGCAAGCCCGTCCTTCGCATCGCTGCCCGCGGGCTCGTCGCTATACAGACGCACCAACGTTGCCCACCCGAACTTCGCGTCACGGACCGCCAGCGCCCGTGCGATGCCCTCACGCACCCGATCGGGGTACGCGCACTGCAGATGCTCCAACAAAATCGGCAGCGCCGCCGGATACGGCGTCGACGTGTTCACCAGATCCCACGCCGACTCCACCGCGAACCCAGCAGCACGCAACTCCTCGGCCAACGGCACCTCCGCCCGACGCCACTCCACCGCCCTGCGCCTGGCTTCCTCCGCCCGCTGGCGCTTGGCCTCGACCATCTCGTCATAGCGGCCCTCGCGCTTGAGCTGGGCATGGTGCTCGGGGAGCGTCATATGAGGTGCGAGCCTCGGTGACTCGCTCCGGGGAGATGCCGTGAGCAGTGGCAGGCACAGCGTGGACCGCGCCCGTGAGCCCGATCGCAAGCCACCTGCATAGTGCGGCGGCAAGGCCCAATTGAAGGGAACCTCAGGAGCAGCCCCCTGGCGCGACCGTCGCCGACCCCGAGATACGGATTCGATCATTGACAAACACCCGCTCTTCCTCGACCAACGCCACGTCGGGGAGTAGGAGGCCGAGTTGCCCGAGCGCCTCCTCATCCTGGCCCGGACGCGCGTCCACCTGGAACCGGGAAGAGTCCAGGTCGAGGTCGACCGACCAGTCTGGCTCGGCATCGACGTCGGCTCTGGGTCCGAGAGTCAGACTCAGCCCGAACGGGTCGAAGCTTGCGTCCAGCGCGTCGCCTAGCTGCTCGTAGCGGCGCTCCAGATCGTCCGGGATCCTGACCTCAGTGCGCTCCTCTGAAGCGGGGTCGACAGCCCATAGACGTACCACTTGTTCATCGATGAGACGATCGACCAAGCGACAGAACTCCGTCATCGAGAGGTCTCGGCCGATCTCGCGCCCAAGCCAACGATAAGTCGAGTACAGGGGCGATTCGGCGACCTGAACGAGATCTAGGAGGGCAGCCTCGATTGCGTTCATTCCGCTCCGAACTTCGCGTAGGGCCGGAAGGTCTGATGCAGGACGTCGCCCTGTCGCCCATAGATCCGATGGCGGACGAGGCGGTCGCCCTGGCTTTCAAAGACCTCCTCGATGCTCGTCCCGCCGCGGTATCGCCTGCCCGTGGCCCCTTCGGCATGGGCGGAAACTCGACGCCAATCATCGGGGTTCTGCTTGAAGTCTTCGATCCTGCTTCCCATGGGCGTCGAGGGCCCTCTACCGGCACTCGCGACATCGTCGCTCGCGCCGCGTCCCGATCGTGCCCCGTCAGCGATGTCGCCTCCCGCCTTTGTGGCGCCGCGTTCGTCGCGGACGATCCTGCGCGCGGTCTGCTTGACCTTGTCGGCGAGCTGCTTGAACAGCCCGCGCTTGCGGGCCTGCTCGAGGGCCTCCTTCACGGGCTTGCCGAACTTGATGGCGTCCTGTAGATCGCGCTGGTTGCACAGGCTGGGGAGACCGTATGAAGCGCTAGCAATCGGATGCCTCATCTCCGTCGCTCAACAGCCCGAACACGGCCGAGAACTCCCCGGTGGACCGCAGATCCCGGATCGTGCGCTGAATCACGCGCATGGACAGAAGGCGGACGACGATCATGTCGGATGCCCAGAAATATGTCCCTTCAGCGCACTCGCCCGTTACCGCGTTCTTGACGAAAAGCGCTTCGAGGTTTTCTAGGGTGAAGAAGGTCGCGGCCCAGCGTTTACCATCGCGCTCTAAGACCTCCACGTCTACGTTGCCGTTGGCGAGCGGCTTGCCGAGATCCCCATAGACGTGGATCTCGAACTCCTCCGAGCCCCCCACTTCATCACCGCCCATATAGCTGCTCGAGTCGGTTGATGACGCGCCTCTGATTGGCCTTGCTCGACTTACCCAGTATCTCGATACCGCCGGACGTCTTGCGAAAGTACAAACGAGCGCCGCCCCGAGAGCGCGCTTCGATGACCCCCGCGAAGAGCGACCGGCTGCCGACACCGGGGTCCAGGTTGCCTTGAGCGAGCTGCCCCTGAAGACGATCAAGCCCATGTTGGACCGAGCGACCGGCTCGCTGGGCCTCCCTTACGAGCAACGGATCGTCTGCGATGCGCGAGGTGAGTTGGGACGAGCGCTGCTTGGTGCCGGGATCTCCCTTCCGGCGCCCCGACTCTGGTGCATTCTTCCCCTTACCGCGCCCGCCTCCCGGCAGTCGGACCTCGCCGCGTTCGTCGCGGACGATCCTGCGCGCGGTCTGCTTGATCTTGTCGGCGAGTTGCTTGAACAGCCCGTGCTTGCGGGCCTGCTCGAGGGCCTCCTTCACGGGCTTGCCGAACTTGAACGGGATGACGCCGAGGCTCGCCAGCAGCCCGCCGATCTCGTCGCCCTCGCGGAACGCCTTGATCGCCTCGCGCAGGTCCTTGAACCCCGACGCCTCGTCGAGCACCTGCTTTTGGCCCTCGGCGCCTCCGAAGAAGGGGCCGCCGGTGATCGGCGGCTCGAACCCGGCGGGGGTGGCTCGCGCGCCGCCGCGATAGACGGCCGGGACGGCCCGCGGCGTCCCCGCCGTCGCAATCGCTGCGGGGCCGGTCGCTTCCCTGGCCTCTGACAGCCGCGGCCGACCCGGACGCTCACGCCCGCCGCCCGGAGGCTCTGGGCCGCGGTCGGTCGCGGCGGCAGGCCCGGGGCGCTCGCAGTCGGCGGGGTCCTCGCTCAGAGCAAGCGTGCGGCAGACCTCGGTCTCGACACCGCCGGCGATCGTCTCGCCGATGTCGGACTGCGCGATCACCCCGAGCAGCGCCGCGAGCACGAGGATCATGCCCAGGTACTCGGTGGCGGTCTGGCCGCACTCGCAGCGCAACCTCCCAACCCCGCGGCGCAACCCCCCGCCGGACGCCGGGGAAGGCCCTCCCGCCCTCACCGCGGTCCTCCCACAGAAGCCGACTCCGGGCGCGGGCGGAGCGTCTCGAGCACCTGGGCACAGCCGGCGGTGATCTCGGTGGCGCGAGCGGGACGGTTCTGACAGCCGACGATGTACGTGTCCCTTCCGCGGTAAAGCTGGGTCACCTCATAGTCGACCAGCACCCCACGCGTGCTCTTAAGCGCCACCCTCACGCGAAAGCCCGGCATGCCGACCTCAGACACCACATACGGCTCTTGGAGCAGGCGCCCCCCGTCGAGCGATCGGACGAGCTCGGCGAACGTCGCGCGCGCCGCGGGCAGCAGAGCACCCACGTTGCGCTCGTCGATCTCGATCCCGACCGTGGTCGAGAAGACCGTCACCCAGTTGTCGGGGTCGATCCCGACGGTGTCGCGCCCGACCCCCTCCGCCCCGAAGCTGTCCGCGAGAGGGAAATCGATCCCGTCGATCTCCTGCCACCCGCTCGGATAGGTGAAGCTGAAAGCACCGGTCTCATAGCGCCGATCGCCCCCGCCACCGCTCGCGACCAGAGCCCACGCCCCGGCACAGACGACCAGGAGCGCTGCAAGCCCGAGAGCCATCGGCCGCCGTCGCCCCGCTCGCATCACCCGACAGAGTATGCGCGAGATCACGACGGCCCGGACGGGCCACACGCCGGCGAAGCGCAAACCGCGCCCGGAGAGCACGCAGCCCGGCGTCGGCGCGCCCAGATAGCCTCCATGGGCGCGATGAAGCTCATCATCCAGATCCCCTGCTTCGACGAGGCCGAGCAACTGCCGGACACCCTCGCCGACCTCCCGCGCGAGCTGCCGGGCTTCGATGCGGTCGAGTGGCTCGTGATCGACGACGGCTCGACCGACAAGACGATCGAGGTGGCGCGCGCCGGAGGGGTGCACCACGTGGTGCGCCTGACCAACAACAAGGGGCTTGCCGCCGCCTTCCAAGCCGGCCTGGATGCCTGCCTGAAGCTGGGCGCCGACGTGATCGTGAACACCGACGCCGACAACCAGTACTACGGAGGCGACATCGACAAGCTGGTGGCGCCGATCCTGGCCGGCCACGCCGACATGGTGGTCGGTGACCGCGAGACGGCAACGATCGAGCACTTCTCGCCACTGAAGAAGCGCCTCCAGCGGCTGGGCTCGGCGGTGGTCAGGCGCGCGTCGGGCACCACGATTCCCGACACCACCTCCGGCTTTCGCGCCTACAACCGCGAGGCCGCCCTGCAGATGCAGGTGGTGTCCAAGTTCACCTACACCCTCGAGACGATCATCCAGGCGGGCAAGATGCTCGTGGCCGTGCAGCACGTGCCGATCCGGACCAACGACGAGTCCCGCCCGTCGCGGCTGTTTCCCTCCATGTGGGCCTACGTGCGCCGCAACGCCGGGTCGATCTTCCGCGTCTACTCGCTGTATGAGCCGATGCGAGTGTTCTTCATCGCCGCCGCCGTCGTCGCGCTGCCGGCCGCCGTGATCTGGGCGCGGTTTCTCTACTTCTTCTTCGCCGGTGAGGGCCAGGGCCACGTGCAGTCGCTGATCCTCGGCTCCACGCTGATGATCATCTCGGTGCAGCTCGCAGCGCTCGGCGTGCTTGGCGACATCCTGGCGGGCAGCCGCGTGCTCCAGCAGCGGATCCTCGAGCGGGTGCGGCGAGTGGAGCTGACCCTGGGCGTGGAGCCCTCGCACTACGAGCCGGCCGCCGACTCCGACGGTCCCGCCCGCACCACGGGCGCGCGCGCAGGACCGGCCACCGGCGGCAAGGACGCCCAGCGACCGAGCGAAGCGCAGCAGCCCGTGGCTCGCTGATGGGCGAGCCCCTCGCCGACTCCGTCCCCACCGGCAACACCTTCGACAAGTACGGATCGACCAACCCCGCCGTGCGCCGGCTGATGAACGGCTTCCACGGCACGCTCGACGAGCTGTGGGACGAGGCCCGGCCGCGGTCGGTGCTCGACGTGGGCTGCGGTGAGGGGGTGCTCACCCTCGAGTGGGCCAGGCGGCTGGGCGACGGCCGGATCGTGGGCATCGACCTCGACGACCCAAAGCTGCGCGCCGAGTGGGACAAGCGCTCGTGCGCGAACCTCGAGTACCGCGTCGAGGAGGCCACCCGGCTGTCCTTCCGCGACGACGAGTTCGACACGGCGGCGGCGATCGAGGTGCTCGAGCACGTGCCAGATCCTGAGGCTACGGTGGCGGAGATGGCGCGGGTGGCCGAGAGGTGGCTGCTGGTGTCGGTGCCGCGCGAGCCCCTGTGGCGCGGTCTGAACATTGCACGGGGCTCCTACTGGGGCTCCCTGGGAAACACGCCCGGGCACCTGAACCACTGGTCCAAGCGGTCCTTCACCGGGATGCTCTCGCGCCATGGCACCGTCGAGCACGCGCGCTCGCCGTTCCCCTGGACCATGCTGCTCGTCCGGCTGTAGTGCGCGAGCGTGCAGCAGGCATGGCGGCGGCCGAGGACGGCAGCTACGGCCGCGGGGCGGCGATCCTGTCGGTGGGGATCGGCACCACGGGGCTGATCACCTACGGCTACTTCTCGCTGGCCAGCCACAATCTGAGCGAGTCCGACTACGGCGGCATCACCCTGCTGTGGTCGGCCGTGTTCATCACCGTGTCGGTCCTCTACCGGCCCGTGGAGCAGCTGCTCTCACGCACGATCGCCGACCGCGACGCGCGCGGCGCTCACGGCCGCGAGCACCTGCGGGTGGCCGCCACGATCCAGCTCACCCTCGGCGTGCTGTTCGCCGCCGGCGCGCTGGCCCTGCGGGGGCCGCTGCAGGAGGGCCTGTTCGGCGGCTCGGAGACGCTCTTCTGGGTCCTGATCGTGACCGTGCTGGCCTACGCGGTCAGCTACTTCGCGCGAGGACTGGTGGCGGGCTCGCGACGTTACGCGGCATACGGCGGGCTGGTGCTGATGGAGGCGCTCTCGCGGGTGATGTTCGCCGTGGCCGTGGGCGTGGGCATCGCCGAGGGGCAGTCGGTGGTCGCTCTCGGCATGGCGGCCGCACCGATCGTGTCGCTGGCGGTGGTGCCGTTTGCGCTGGGCCGGCGCTGGCGACGGAGCGGCCCGCCGAGCGCCGGCCACGAGCCGGCCGAGCCGGCCGAGCCCGCCGTTGCCGGAGAGGCCCAGTTCACCCTTGCGCACGGCACCGGCTTCGCGGTCTCGGTGCTGGCGATCATGCTCGCCGAGCAGACCTTCCTCAACGCCGGCCCGCTGCTGGTCAAGGCGACCGAAGGGGAGGATGGCGCGGCACTGGCGGGCTTCACCTTCAACGTGCTGCTGATCGCCCGGGCGCCGCTGCAGCTCTTCCAGGCGGTGCAGACCTCCATCCTCCCCCACCTCACCCGGCTCGGCGCGCGGGGAGAGACCGATCCCTTCCGGCGGACGGTGAACGTGACGCTGGTCGCGATCGCGGGCTTCGCCGCGGCGGTGGCCCTCGTGATGCTGATCGCCGGGCCGGCTGTGATGGATCTGGTGTTCGGCGGGAGCTTCGACTACGACCGTCTCGGCCTGGTGCTGATCTCGCTTGGCATGGGTCTTTACCTGGCGGCGGCCACGCTCAACCAGGCGCTGCTGGCCCGTGGGCAGGCGCGCCAGGCCTGCGGCGCGTGGCTGACGGCGGCCGCCGGCTTCGTGGGCTTTCTCCTCCTGCCTGGCTTCGATGACCGCGTGCTGCAGGTCGAGACCGGATACGTGGCCTGCGCGCTGGTGCTCTGCGGGCTCCTCCTTGCGCTCTACCGGTCCGAGGCGTCCGATGGCCCGGCCCGGCCGTAATGGCTCTCTGAGGTGCAATCGACGACAGAGAGGTCTTTCAGATGGCGAAGCATCCGGCAGTGGGCGAAGCGGCGCCCGACTTCGAGCTCGAGGGCACCCACGGAGCCTTCAAGCTCTCCGACCACCGAGGTGAGAAGGTGATGCTTCTCTTCTATCCGGGTGACGAGACCTCGGTGTGCACCAAGCAGTTCTGCGCATACCGCGACAACGCGCAGGCGTTCGGCTCGCTGGGCGTGACCGCTGTGGGCATCTCCGGCAGGGACGTGGACTCCAAGCGCCAGTTCGCTGCCAACAACGACCTGACCGTTCCGTTGCTGGCCGATGAGGACTTCTCGGTTGCCAAGGCCTACGGCGCCTACTCACGGCTGGCCAAGGTGGCCAAGCGCGCTGTGATCGTCATCGATGAGCACGGCGACGTGGCCCACAGGCACGACCACGCCCTGGGCCTCGACTTCCAGACCGTGGCGGACCTGAAGAAGACTCTCGACGGGCTGGCGGCGGTGGCGTAGGCCACGAACGGGGTCGGCCTCTTTGGCTAGATCGCCCTCAACATCGATGCGCCGCAGCTGTTGCAGGTGAGGATCGCCGTGTCCGACATCCGCGCGATGGTCGAGTGCATTCCGCAGTCGGGACAGTCCGAGCGGATCTCGAAGCGGTGCATGCAGTTCACGCAGCGGTAGCGGCCCGCCAGGTTGGTCTGACGTAGCCAAGGCTCGGCACAAGACGGACACTTCGGCCCGAGGTCCACGCCGGTGTCAGCCATCGCGCGCGCCTCCGTGCCCGGCGAGCGCCGAGGACCGCCCGCGCAGATAGTCAGGCGCCGCCATCGCCCTGCTGCCGGCGGGCTGAACCTCCAGCAGCTCGAGCGCTCCCGATGCGCCGCCGAACAGCAGCCGTCCCTCGAGCACCGCCAACTCCCCCGGCGGCGGCGGGGAGAGGTCCGAACCCGGCGCCGCCCGGCGGACCCCGAGACGCCCGCCCCCGGGAATCTCAACGTGGGCGCCCACGTGCGGGGTGAGAGCCCGCACCTTCCTGGCCAGGACATCCGGAGAGCACGCGGGATCCAGCCGGCGCTCCTCGCGATCGATCTTCTCGGCGTAGCTCACGCCGTCCTCGGACTGCTCGCTCGGCTCCGGACGGGCGGTGAGCGCCTCCGCCAGCAGCTCACCGGCCAACCCCGCCAGGCGCGCAGACAATGATCCGTAGTCGTCCTCATCGCCAATGGACGCCTCGCGCTGGAGATATACCGGCCCGGCGTCGAGCTCGGCGACCGGTCGCATGATCGAGACGCCCGTCCGGCGGTCGCCCGCCTCGATCGCGCGCTCGATCGGCGCTGCCCCGCGCCACCGCGGTAGCAGCGACGGATGCACGTTGTACATCTCGTGCTCGGACAGCAGCGGCTCTCGAATCAGCGCGCCGTACGCGCAGATGCACACCGCGCCGGGATCCGCGGCGGCGATGCGCGCGCGGGCCTCCTCGGCGTTCACGGTCTCGGGTTGATCGACGTCTATCCCGAGCTCGCGCGCGGCCTCGGCCACAGGAGGGCTCTGAACCCGGCGACCCCGTCCGCGGGGGCGGTCGGGACGGGTCACGACCAGCTTCGGGCGGTGGTCGGAGGCGGCCAGGTGGCGCAGAACGGTGGCAGCGAAGTCCGTGGTTCCGAGGTAGACCGTACGCACGGCCACACCCTAATGGTCGCTCCTGTCAGGTTGCCCGAACTCGGCGATGTACGCTCGGGAGGTATCACCCCGTCGAGCTGCTGATGCGCTCCATGCGCGAGCCTGACTGATCCCACCGACAGGAGAACCGCATGGACGGAGTCGAGATCAGAGCCAGCACCGAAGGCCGCCACGCGGAGGTGCTCTCCGGCGACGCTCTCGAGCTGCTCGCCAAGCTGCATCGTGAGTTCGACGGCCGGCGCCGGGAGCTGCTCGAACGCCGCGTGGAGCGCCAGGCCGAGCTCGACGCCGGCGGCACCCTCGACTTCCTCGAGTCCACGCGGCAGGTGCGCGAGGGCGACTGGGTGGTCCGCCCCGCTCCTCCCGACCTCCAGGACCGGCGCACGGAGATCACCGGTCCCACCTCGGCCAAGATGGTGATAAACGCGCTCAACTCGGGCGCCGCAGGCTTCATGGCCGACTTCGAGGACGCCAACTCGCCCACCTGGGACAACATGGTCGGAGGTCAGGCCAACCTCTACGACGCCATCCGCGGCACGCTGGGCCATACGCCCGAGGACGGCAAGGAGTACGCGCTCGATGAAGAGACGGCCACCCTGCTCGTGCGCCCGCGCGGGTGGCACCTCACCGAGCGCCACGTGCTCGTCGACGGCGCGCCGGTTTCCGGCGGGATCTTCGACTTCGCCCTCTACCTCTTCCACAACGGGCACGAGCTGCTCGACCGCGGATCTGGGCCGTTCTTCTACCTGCCGAAGATGGAGTCGCACCTCGAGGCGCGGCTGTGGAACGACGTGTTCTCGGCCGCGGAGGATCACGTGGGGCTGGAACGCGGCAGCGCGCGCGCCACCGTGCTGATCGAGACGCTGCCCGCGGCCTTCGAGATGGACGAGATCCTCTATGAGCTGCGTGAGCACTCGGCCGGGCTGAACGCGGGCCGCTGGGACTACATCTTCAGCGCGATCAAGCGTTTCCGGGAGCGGCCGGACTTCGTGCTGCCCGACCGTTCGGAGGTCACGATGACCGTGCCCTTCATGCGCGCCTACACCGAGCTGCTGGTCAAGACCTGCCACCGTCGCGGCGCACACGCGATGGGAGGAATGTCCGCGGTGATCCCCAGTCGCAGCGACGAGCAGGCAGCCGAGCGCGCCCGCGAAGCGGTGCGCACCGACAAGGAGCGCGAGGCCGCCGCCGGCTTCGACGGCACCTGGATCGCCCATCCCGACTCCGTGGGACCGGCCCGCGAGGAGTTCGACAAGGTGCTGGGCGAGCGGCCCAACCAGCTCGACAGCGCGCGCGACGACGTGAGCGTGGCCCCCGCCGATCTACTGGCAATCCCCGCCACCGAGGGCGACATCACAGAGGAGGGCCTGCGCAACAACGTGAACGTGGGCATCCAGTACATCTCCTCGTGGCTTCGCGGCAACGGCGCCGCGGGCATCTACGGGTTGATGGAGGACGCCGCCACGGCGGAGATCTCGCGCTCGCAGGTGTGGCAATGGATCCGCCACCAGGCACAGCTTGCCGACGGTCGCACGGTCACGCCGGAGCTCGTGGGCGAGCTCGCCACCGAGGAGCTCGAAAGGATCCGCAGCGAGATCGGCGACGACGAGTGGTTCGAGCGTGAGGGGCGGACGAAGGAGTCGCGGGAGCTGTTCGAGGCAGTGGCGCTGTCGGGCAACGACGAGTTCGTGGAGTTCCTCACGCTGCCGGCGTACGAGAGGCTGGAGCAGCTTCACTGAACTCGACCTGTGCGTCACGCGCCGCCTCGACGTCACCGTCGAAAGGCTCGATCCGGCCGTCAGGGTCGATCAGGTACACCGTCTGCTCGCTGAGAAACGCCTCGGTTGCCGGGGAGCCGAGCGCCGCCGCGGCGAGAAGGGTGCCGCCGATGCGGTAGACGTCGCGCACCACGCCGATCTTGAACAGCGAGCTGGTCTCGTTGACCACGTCGCCGCGCCCGGCCCGCAGGAGGGTGCGGAGGTCGTCGCGCATCCCGAGCGCCGCCACGACGACGGAGATGTTCTCCACCTCGTCCGATGTGACCGCGGCGAGCGCCCGCGCGCGGCCGAGGCTCAGTCGTCTGAGCAGGAAGCGGCTGCCGCCACGGCCGAGCACGATCGGGATGCCGTACTCCTTCGCCCGGTTGACGTGGTTGTTGTCCGGGTCGCGGTCGACGGCGAGCACCGGCACGCCGAGCTCTCGCAACAGCAGCGACAGCCGAAGGCCGACCTGGCCGAGCCCGACCACCACCACGTGGTCCCACCGGGGAACGGACCGCCGGCCCACGATCGAGGTGAGGCGCCGGTCGAGCAGGCGGTTCACGACTCCGGCGGTGAAGACCGCGGTGCGCGAGCATCGCCACGGAGGAGAACACCTTCAGCCAATCCGGACCCTCGTCCACGAGCGGGTTGGGCCCGACGGTGACGATGGTCTTCGTGGCCGCATAGAACGACTCGACGATCGGTTCGTCGAGCGCGATCGCAAGGGTCGTCATGTCGATCAGGAGGATCAGCAGGAAGCCGAGCAGACCCGCCATGAGGATGCGGGCGCTGAGCTCATAGGGGTTCAGGATCGATCGGAGGTTGCCGAGAAGCCACCGGCGGCGGGACGGCACGTAGCGCTCGATCGGGGCGAGCTGCGGGCCGTCCGGGCCGTCTTGGACGCCCACGAAGCCGTCGTCGCGCCGACTGACCGACAGCAGACGGTCGTCCAGGCACGGTCCCGCGAGGGAGGGGACGACCATGTCGGCCATCGAGAGAACCCGGACGTTTCGAACCGCGCGCCGCAGCTGGGAGGCCACGATGCCGGCGAAGACCGTGACCACGAGCGGCACGCCCGGCCGCACGTTCTCCACGACGAGGGCGAGCCTGAGCGATACGTGGTCGTCGTTGGAGATGACGACGACGGCGTCGACCTCGTCGTCGAGCGCCCTCCGGATGGCGCGGTCGTGCGGATCGCGGAGGTAGGTGACCTTCGCGCCCGCCGTGTTGAGCGCGCGCTCGGTGACCTCCGTCATCTCGTCATGGCCGATGAGGAGGATGTTCTGTCTGCGTCCCGACTCAGCCGGCTTGCCGTCTTCCACGGCGCGTGAGTATGCCGAAGGAATCGGGCGTCTCTGTTACGACCTGGGGGTCAGGCGGCCTGTTCGGAGCGCTCGCGCTCGGCCTCGCGCAACTCCTTCATCGCCTGACGGCGCTGGTCACGCGTGGTGCGGTCGAGGATGAGGACGCCGTCGAGGTGGTCCATCTCGTGCTGGATCACGCGCGCCTCGAGACCCGAGGCCTCGATCCGGCGCTCCTCTCCCTCCTCGTCACGGGCCCGGATGCGCACGTGCACGGGGCGCTCGACGTCGACGGTCACGCCAGGAATGGAGAGACAGCCCTCCTCCATGGTCTCGTCGCTCTCGCTCGACCACTCGATCTCCGGGTTGACCAGCGCGATCAGAGGCGCGTCGAATCCCACCCGGTAGACCAGCAGGCGCTGCGAGATGCCGAGCTGTGGAGCGGCCAGGCCGAGGCCTATGGCGTCGCCCATGATCCCGGCCATCCGCGCCACCTGGCTCTTGAGGGCGCCGTCGAAGCGGTCGACCGCGGTCGCGCGGCTCTTGAGCACGGGATCGCCGAGGCGGCGGATGAAGGACATGGCGGCCAGCCGCCTGGCCTCGACCTCCGGATCGAGGGCGGGCTCGGTGCTCTCGACCTCCTCCTCGCGCCCTTCGAGCTCACGGTCGGTCTCGTCGGACATGGTGCCGATTGTACGCGCGAGCGCAGGCAGCTTCGGGCGGGCAGGATCAGGTGCGCAGCTCGAACCAGACGACCGTGCCGGTGTCGGTCTGGCCGTTGCGCCTCGGCGGGTTGAGCGGGGAGTCTCCGACACCCCAGCGATCTGCGAGCTGCTCCACGATGAAGAGCCCTCGTCCGCCCTCCTGCTCGAGGTCGGGCTCGAGGATCTCCGGTCGAAAACCGGGTCCCGGGTCGCTGACGGCGACGGTGAGACGGTCGGGTGTAAGTCGCAGTGCGAGTCCGATCGCGCTCTCACTGCCGACGCCGGCGTGGCGGACGCTGTTGGTGAGCAGCTCGGTTACCAGCAGACGGGCGTCCTGGAGCACGCCGCTGCCGACATGCTCGGCCAGCACCGCGAGCGTGGACCTCGCCGCAGCTGCGGCGTGGGCGGCGGCGATGAACCAGAGGTCGAGCTTCAGGATCGCGCCGCCGACGTCCACCTGCGCGACCTCGATGGCCGCATCCGCGGGCTCGGCCGGCGGTGGAGGCATCGCCTCGCGACCGCGCGGGAGGCGCTGCTGCTCGCGCTCGAGCTCGTCGGCGATGATGCGCGCCAGCACGCGCATGAACTGCACGGCGCGCGGTCCCAGGCGCGTGTTCGTCTCGCTGCTCGCGCAGCACAGCGTTCCGTAGACGCGGCCGTCCGAGAGCTGTAGCGGTACCCCGATGTAGGACTGCACGCCGGCCTCGGTGGCGGCGGGCAGATCGCTCACCCGCGGGTCGTGACGGGCATCGGAGACCACGTTCGGAAGCTGGCCAGCCAGCATCCGCCGGCAGTAGGTCTTCTCCGCCGGTATCACGTCGCCCGGCCCGAGGTGCAGGGCATCTAAGTCCCCGCGGACTGCTTTGATCAGCTGCTCACCACGCGTCAGCTCCGAGAAGTAGGCGATGTCCATGCCAAGCAGCTCGCGCGCCGCGTCGAGAGCCCCGTCGATCGCCTCCCGGCGGTCCGCCAGCGCGAGGCGCTCGAGGACATCGAGTACGGCGCCCTCGCGCCCTGCCTCCGCCGATGGCACGCCTGCCATGTTGGCGGATCGTCACCGCCGGCGCCACCCCCCGCCGAGACGGCCGCGCCACCCTCGGCGCGGCTGTCTCGCTTCAGGGCGTTGATCCGGCGAAGTGCTCAGTCGCCGGTGTACCGGAAGATGTACAGGCCCTTGTCGCGGTCGCTGGCGGCGACGTACTCCTCACCGGCGTGCTCGAAGACCTCCACGCCCCAGATGTTGCTGCCGCCCTGGTCGACGAAGTGCCCCTTCTCGACGAGCTCGTCGTCCTCGATCCGCGCGATCCGGAAGCCTCCTGAGTAGTACGCGAAGTACGCCAGCGCGCCGTCCTCGTGGGAGGTGGCCACCTCGTGCACCGAGAGGTCTCCGAACCCGCTGGCGAACGCGGGGTCGTGGGCCTGCGGGATCGCGTAGGTGTCGAGCTCGGTCATCTTGCCGGCCCCGTTGCGGAACAGGTGCACGTAGCCCCAGCCGTCGAAGTTCGACGCGAACGTCAACGTGTCACCGGTCGCGCCGAGCCCAATCGGCGCCTGCCGGGTGCCGTCACCGGCACGGCAGGACGTCTCGTCGTACGGGGCGTCGAAGATCGCGAAGCCCTGCTCGCGGGTCGCGACCCCGAACGCGGGGATGTCGCCCTCGACGCTCATGCTGAGCGTGTCGCTGCAGCCATCCGAGCCCTCGCGGTTGAATACGAGCACGGCCGCGTACCCGCCGGCGGCGATGACGTTGCCGACCTTCTCGGTGAACGTGCAAACGCCGCGCTCCACGACCGCGATCTGGTTGCCATCGCCGGCTGATACCACGGGATCGGCGTCGCACGCTCGACCGGCGAACTTGGACTGGCCGGTGATCGTCTGGCCCTCTTCGAGCCTCCGCGTGCCGCTGCCCTGGCTCGCCGACAGATCGGTCGCGTCGGTGACGTTGCGGGCCTGCAGCGCGTACGGCCCGAAGTCCTCGTCCGCGCCGATCACGAACGCGTTGTCGGGCGTGAACTCCGCCTGGTGGCCGTTGCCCTCCGGCGGCACCGTCAGACCGCTCTCGGCCGCCTCGGGGTCGGGATCGGTGAAGTCGGTATCACCGAGGTACACCGGGTTCTTGACGTCGGTGACATCGACCTTCACGTAGCCGGCGTCCCAGTAGGAGAGGAGCATGACCTGGCGGCCGCCGACCTCCTTGACGACCATGTCGTGGAGAAAGATCTCCTTGAGGTTCGACGGCGCCGACTGCTTGATCTGCGGGAACCTCTCGTCGAGGTCGTACTCCGCTGTCAGGAACGCCTTCTTCGGGTCGGTGATGTCGACGATGTCGACGTCCTTGCCCTCCTCGTTGTCGACGATCACCGCGTAGGCCCTCTCCCCGGCGTCCCAGGCGAAGACGCTGTGGATCTCATTGGCGCTCTTCTTGCCCTGGCCGTTGACGGTGGAGTCGCCGACGCCCTGGACCAACGGCGTAGGACGCGCCGGATTCGAGACGTCGTAGATGTTCATGCCGCCGAAGCCGGCCTTCGCCTTGCAGATCTCGTTGTTGGTCACGAGGATCTGGCCGTTGAACGAGCGCGTGGAAAGGTCGATGGCCTGGACGCCCTCACCGGCGTAGCTGCCTTCCTTGGACGGGATGAAGGCGATTTCGCTCGGCTTTGCCGGATCGGCGATGTCGACGACGTGGACCCCGTTGTACTTGCAGGTCTGGCCGCCCCAGGCCGCGAGAAACGCAGTGTTCCCATCGGGCGAGACTCCGACGTCCGCGATCTTGCCCGGCTCGACGTTCTTGAGCCCGAGCTTGCCGACGAGATCGATGTTGTCGGTAGAGGAGGCGGGCAGATGGCCGGACTCCGCACCATGCTGATGCAGATGGCGCTCGCCGTAGCCGGGCTTGACAGCGCCGTCGTCTGACACGAGGTCGTCGTGAGCGAGCGCGAGCGCCGGACCGGCCGCTGCCGCGCCGAAGGTCGCAGCCGCAATCACCAGACGCCGTCGAAATCCGGAGGTCATACCTCTCCTTGCCTCGTGGGAGGAAAACGCTGGTGTTCGCATCGCCTGTCGATACCCGGCCCGGACTGCAGAATACGGCGATTAGAGCAGCTCCCTTAGGTTGGCGTCAACTGTCCATGGAGGCCTCATGGCCGGGGTCTGGCGAATTCCGACACCCACGCGCGCGTGTTCGTCAAACCCCACGAGAACGGCCTGCGCTCGGCCGGTCCGAGGCGGCCTTCTACCCTGGGCGCATGCACCTGATCGTCGACGGCATGAACGTGATCGGCAGCCGCCCCGACGGCTGGTGGAACGACCGTCATGCGGCGATGGTCCGCCTGGTGGACCGGCTCGAGCGCTGGGCCTCTCACGAGACCGACGATGTGACCGTGGTGTTCGAGCGCAAGCCTCATCCGCCGATCACCTCGACGGTGATCGAGGTCGCCCACGCACCACGCGCCGCCGCCGACTCGGGGGATGACGAGATAGTGCGGCTGCTCAAGGCGCACAAGGACCCCAAGGTCGTGCGCGTGGTCACCTCCGACCGGTGGCTGGCCGATGCGGCACGGGCCGAAGGGGCGACGGTCGAGCCCGCCGAGCCCTTCCGCGACCGCATCGACCCCGCCTGAGAGGCGGAGGGTTGCAAAGGGGGCGTTCCCCCTCGAACTCCTCTACTGCGGATCGACGTCCACGGCTCTACTGCGGATCGACGTCCACGGCGTAGGTCGCGCCGCGGTGCTCGGCCGAGGACGACACCGACTCGACCGCAGAGCGCACGGCGGCGATGCCGGCGCAGCGATCTGCCGCCTTGACCACGAGTTGCGCTCGGCTTCTGCCCACGAGCCGGAACAGGGGCGCTGGGCCGAGCACGGCCACACCCGGCGCGTCGATCAGCCGCCGCACGGCGTCCGCGGCAGCCGTCTCCGGGCCCTCCTCCTGAGAGGAGCACACGACCCGGATCAGGTTGCCGTGCGGCGGGTAGCCGAGTGCGGCCCGGCGCTCGAGCTCACCGTGCACGAAGCCCTCGGAATCGTGCCGGGCGGCGTGGCGGAGGGCACGGGCCTCGGGATCGAGCGCCTGGACCACCACCTTTCCGCCCCGGGGGCCGCGCCCGCTGCGGCCGGACAGCTGTGCCACCAGGGTGAAGGTGCGCTCCTCGGCCCGGAAGTCGGGGAAGCGCAGGGTGGCGTCGGCGTCGACCACCACGCCGAGCGTCACATCGGGGAAGTCGTGGCCCTTGGCCACCATCTGCGTCCCCACGAGCACCCCGGCCGCGGCGGCGTCGAAGCGCTCCAGCACACGGGCGATGCCGCCTCCGGGCGCAGTGTCCGCGTCGAGGCGGAACACCGGCAGCGGATCGACCAGCCGTTCCAGCTCCGCCCCCAGCTGCTCGGTGCCCATGCCGCGACGCGATACGGACACGGAGCCGCAGTCGGGGCAGGCGCGCGGCACGGGCTCGGCGTGCCCGCAGTGATGGCATGACACCCGGCCGGCCGCGCGGTGCAGGACGAGAGTCACGTCGCAGTTGGGGCAGTCCCACACCCGGCCGCACTCGCTGCAGGAGAGGTAGTTGGACCACCCCCGCCTGTTCAGCAGCACGATCGCCTTCTCGCCTCGACGCCGGACCTCGTCGAGAGCGTCGCGTGTGCGCTGGTGCAGTGGTCCTGACACCCCGGCCATATCCACCAGCTCGACGGAAGGCAGCGCGCGAGAGTCAACTCTCTCGCGCAGCTCGACCCGGTCGTAGCGGAGCACGCTCTCGGGGCGAGGCGTGGCGCTGCCGGCCAGCAGCACGGCTCCGCATGCCTGTGCCCTCATCTCGGCCACGTGGCGGGCGTCGTAGCGGGGATCGCGCTCCTGCTTGTAGGAGCCGTCGTGCTCCTCGTCGACCACGATCAATCCCAGCTCGGTGAGGGGTGCGAAGACGGCGGAGCGGGGCCCCACGCACACGCGCGCCCCGCCACTTCGCAGCCGGGTCCACTCGTCGTAGCGCTCACGGGCCGAGAGGCGCGAGTGCAGCACGGCGACCGAATCGCCGAAGCGCTCGACGAAGCGGCTCGCGGTCTGCGGGGTGAGCGCGATCTCGGGCACGAGGACGATCGCCGACCGGCCCCGGTGAAGCGCGGCCGCCGCGGCGCGCAGGTACACCTCCGTCTTGCCGCTCCCGGTGACGCCGCGCAGCAGCAGCCGGCGGTCCTCGCCGGCCGGAGCATCCAGACGGCGCACAACCTCATCCAGTGCGCCCTGCTGGGCTTCGGTGAGCCCGGTCACCGCGCCGGTGGCCCCCACGCCGCGCAGCACCGGTCGCCGGGAGTTCTCGAGCGCCCGCTCGAGGCACACGAGGCCCCGCTTCTCGAGCCGGCGCAGCCCGCCGTGGTCACAGCCCGTGTCACGGGCCAGCGTGGTCACGCGTCGAGGCTGCTCGCGCAGGGCCTCCAGCGCCGCCTGCTGGCGCTCGCCCAGCCTGACCCCGCCTTTGAGAGCCTCGCATCCCGCCTCCGTGATGGAGGCGGCCAGGGAGCGCCGCGCCGCGGTCCGGCGGCCCGCCCCCGTGCCCGTGCCGGGCGGCAGCACCAGGGACAGTCCCCGAGCGGGCGTGGAGACGTACTCCTGCGCCACCCACAACCCCAGCCGCACGAGCTCCGGGGGCACGTCGGCCTCCAGCGCGGCCAGCGGCTCGGCCAGGCGCTCGGGCGACAGGTCGCTCCGCTCGGCCATCTCCACCACCACCCCGAGCAGCCGGCGGCTGCCGAAGGGGACCACGAGCATCGTGCCGACCCCCACCCCCTCGAGGGCTCCCTTCAGCAGGTAATCGAACGGCCCTCGCAGCGCGCGGGCGGGAGTGAGCGGCTCGACCTTGGCGATCACCCCTCCAACCTAGGCCCGCGACCGGACGCGGCCGGGCTCTGCTCGGCCCGCCCTAGGAACGGGCTGTCAGCAACGCCGCGTAGTGCACGGTGAATGCGCGCTCGGCCGTCCGGGGGGCAACGGTGAACAACGCCCGGCGCGCGACGGCTTTCCCCGACGCGAGCACCCGGGCCGCCGGCCCGATGGCCCAGAACCGGTGCACCCTCAGCGGCAGAGGATCGGCCAGCTCGCCAATGACCTGCAGGCCGGCATCGGAGGCCAGGCGGTGCACGTCGGCGCGTGAGAAGCGGTGCAGATGGCCGATAGCCTCGCGGCCTTGCTGCGCCGCCGGCCGGGAGGCCGACCGGTTGTCCTCGAGCGGCACCTCGACTATCAGCGCACGGCATGTCCGTGCCGTCTCGCGCATCAGGGGCGCGGGATCTCGAACGTGCTCGAGCACGTGGGAGAGCACGCCGAGGTCGTACGCGTCCGCGACGGCGGGAAGCGACGTGCCGTCGAAGCGCTCGACGCGCTGTGCCACCCCGCGGCGGCGGGCGATCTGCACCGCCCGCTCCGAGATGTCGAAGCCGTGGAGTGAGTCCGCGAACCCGCGAGAGGCAAGCGCCTCGAGCAGGGAGCCGTCGCCGCAGCCGACCTCCACCAGTGACCGCGGCCGGTTCTCCAGCGCCGCCGCGAGCGTGGCTACGTGATCGGCCTTGCCCTCCGCGCAGAGGGTGCGCCACCGGCCGTAGCGCGCCGCGTCCGCGTCACCGGCGCGGTACTGGCCCTCGTAGACGTCGCGCAGCTCGGCGGAGCCGGTGGCGGCCATGCACCATAGGCTAGATGGAGGGCTCTTCCATGGCGATCGATTTCGAGGCAGAGGGGCTTCTCGAAGGGCTCGAGGGCCCCGCCCGACAGGCGCGCCTCGGGCTGCTCCGGCGCTTGGAGAGCGAGGGCTACGAGCTGGACGAGCTGCGCACCGCGTCCGGAGAGGGGAGGCTGCCGCTCCTGGCCGTCGAACGGGCGATCGCGGGCGGCGCGGGCCGCTACACCGCGGCCGAGGTGTCCGAGCGCTCCGGGCTTGAGCCGGAGTTCCTCGAGCGGCTCTGGCGCGCCCTGGGCGTGGCGCTCGCCGACCCCGACGAGCGCACGTTCACCGAGGCCGACATGGAGGCCGCCCTGCGCACCAAGGCACTCCGAGACGCCGGGCTGTCCGACGCGTCGACCGTCGAGATCGGCCGTGTGATGGCCCGCGGCACCTTCGGCGTCGCGTCGGCCGTCGCGAAGGTGTTCGTCGAGACCTTCGTCGAGGCCGGTGACGACGAGCAGAGTCTCGCCTTGCGCTACGCCGAGGCCTCCCGGGTGCTGACGCCCATGCTCGGACCGGTGATAGAGCACGTGCTCGGCCTTCAGCAGCGCAGCCTGATCCGCCAGACGGCGGTCGATCTCTCCACGTTGGGGACCGGCCTACTGCCTCAGGGCCAGCAGGTGTCGATCGCCTTCGCGGACCTGGTGGGCTTCACGCGCCTCGGCGAGAATCTCGACCCCGCCGAGCTGGGGGCGGTGGCCGAGCGCCTGGAGGCGCTGGCCTTCGACGTGGCGGAACCGCCGGTGCGCCTGATCAAGACGATCGGCGACGCGGTGATGCTCGAGTCGGCCGACACCGACGCCCTGGTCGGGGCCACCCTCGCCCTCGTCGCCGCCGCTGAGACAGCGGCGGCGGACCTGCCCGCACTACGCGCGGGCCTGGCGCGGGGGGAGGCGCTCGAACGCGCGGGCGACTGGTTCGGGCGCCCAGTGAACCTGGCCAGCCGGATCGCCGACGTCGCACGGCCCGGCACCCTGCTCCTGGACGCCAGGGCGAAGGCGGACGCCGACGGGGATCTCTGGCGCTTCTCCGCCGCCGGCAAGCGCTCGCTGAAGGGGGTGAAGGGACCGGTCTCCCTGCACCGCGTGCGGCGCCGCGAGAGCGGGGGGCCAGAGACCTAGCGTTGCGGTGGGTTCAGGCGCTGGCAGCCGGCTCGCGTTCGGCCAGACCGGCGGCCTCACGCAGGAGATCGGCCTTGTCGGTGCGCTCCCAGGTGAAGTCCTCATCCTCCCGGCCGAAGTGGCCGTAGGCGGCGGTCTTCTGGTAGATCGGCCGGTGCAGGTCGAGCTCCTTGCGAAAGGAGCCCGGGCGCAGGTCGAAGTTCTCTTCGATCAGCTCCTGAACCCTGCTCCGCGGCACCTTCTCGGTGCCGAAGGTCTCGGCCATCACCGATACTGGGTGTGCGACCCCGATGGCGTAGGCCACCTGCACCTCGCAGCGGTCGGCCAGCCCGGCGGCCACCACGTTCTTGGCGACCCAGCGGGCGGCATAGGCGGCCGAGCGGTCCACCTTCGACGGGTCCTTGCCCGAGAAGGCGCCGCCGCCGTGCCGGGCTGAGCCGCCGTAGGTGTCAACGATGATCTTGCGCCCGGTCAGTCCGCAGTCACCCACCGGGCCGCCGATCACGAACTTGCCGGTTGGGTTGACCAGGAAGTTGCGGTCGCTGAGGAGCTTGGCCTCGTCGTACATCTCGGCCGGCAGGATCGGCTTGACCACGTGCTCCCAGACGTCGGGCCGGATCGTGGTCGCGGAGTCGACCTCGGCCGCATGCTGGGTGGAGATCAGCACCTTCTCGATCTCGACCGGAATGCCGTCGCGGTAGCGCACGGTGACCTGTGTCTTGCCGTCGGGACGCAGGTAGTCCAGGACCATCTCGCGGCGGACCTCGGCCAAGCGGTGCGCCAACCGGTGCGCGAGCGAGATCGGCAACGGCATCAGCTCAGGCGTCTCGCGGGTCGCGTAGCCGAACATCATGCCCTGGTCGCCGGCTCCGACCACGTCGAGCTCGTCTTCGTCGTCGGCATCCATGCGCTTCTCGTAGGCGGTGTCGACGCCCTGAGCGATGTCGGGCGACTGCTCGTCGATCGCGGTGATCACCGCGCAGGCATCGCAGTCAAAGCCAAAGGCGGCGTCGTGGTAGCCGATCCTGCGAATCGTCTCGCGCGCGATCTTCGGAACGTCGACGTAGGCCTCGGTGGTGATCTCACCGGAGACCACCACGAGCCCGGTGTTCACGAGCGTCTCGCACGCCACCCGGCTCATCGGATCGACCGCCAGCACGGCGTCGAGCACGCCGTCGGAGATCTGGTCGGCCATCTTGTCCGGGTGACCCTCCGTGACCGATTCGGAGGTGAACAGGAACTCGTTGTCTGAGAGATCGTTGGTCGCCATGAAGCGGGGAAGGGTACAGCGCGGGGAGGAGCGCAGCCGGAACGTCGTTCCGGCGAGCACCGCACCGTTCCCCTACGCGTGGCGGTCGGTGCCGCTGGTCTTGAAGTCGATCACCAGCGGCACGCCGTTGAGGCCGAAGCGCTCGCGCAGCTGGTTCTCGAGGAAGTACGCGTAGTCGCGCTTGATCAGGCTGCGGTCGTTCACCTGCACGGCGAAGCGCGGAGGGGAGGTCTGAAACTGGGCCATGTAGTACATCTTCAGCCGCCGCCCGCGGGTGGCGGGAGGCTGGCGTATTCCCTGCAGGTCGGACAGGAACCGGTTCAGCTCCGGGGTGGGGATCCTCTCCGCGGCGCGGTCGGCGATGGTGAGCGCCTCGGCCACCAGCCGCTGGAGGCCGCGCCCCGACCTGGCCGACACCGCCATCAGCCGGGGCCGCTGGCGCAGCTTCTTCGCGACCCGGGCCCGCGCGTCCTCGAGGTCGGTGTCGGTCTCGTCCCACTTGTTGAGGGCGATCACCGTGGCGCAGTTGGTGGTCATGGCCAGGTCGGCTATCCGGAAGTCCTCTGAGGTGATGCCCTCGGTGGCGTCGCAGAGCACGATTGCCACCTCGGCCCGCTCGGCCGCGCGCTCGGAGCGCAGCTGGGCGTAGTAGTCGACGGTGCCCGCCACCTTCGTGCGGCGCCTCAGCCCCGCTGTGTCCACGAGGGTCACCGGACGGCCATCGAACTCGATCCGGGTGTCGATCGAGTCGCGCGTGGTGCCCGCGACGTCGGCCACGATCACCCGCTCCTCGCCGAGCAGCTTGTTCACGAGCGAGGACTTGCCCACGTTGGGCCGCCCGATCACCGCCAGCCGTGTGGTCTGCTCGGACTCGACCTCGGGAGCGTCGGCCAGCCGCTCCACCACGATGTCGAGCAGGTCCCCGGTCCCAAGGCCGTGCGCGGCCGAGACGGCCACCGGATCGCCCAGGCCGAGCGCGTAGAACTCGGCGGCGCCGCCGGACTGCAGCGCCGTGTCGACCTTGTTGGCGGCCACGATCACCGGCACCGAGCCCGCGCGCAACTCCCGGCCAAGCTCTGCGTCGCCGGGGCGCAGCCCCGCCGAGGCGTCCACCACCAGCACGGCAACCGCCGCCTCCGCCACCGCGGCGCGGGACTGGCGCTGCACGGCCTGCGCCAGGTCGCCCGTCTCGTCGAGGTCCACTCCGCCGGTATCGATCAGCATGAAGGAGCGGCCGTTCCAATCGGCCTCGACCTCCTTGCGGTCTCGGGTAACCCCGGCCTCTGGGTGCACCACCGTCTCGCGGCTCTCCGACAACCGGTTCACCAGCGTGGACTTGCCCACGTTGGGGTACCCGACGACGGCCACCTTCTGGAGCGCCATGCCCCTCTACCGGGCCTGTGCCGCGCGCACCAGCCCCGCGATGCGCTCCACCACCTGCTCCACGGTCAGGTGAGTGGTGTCCACCTCGACGGCGTCCTCCGCGGGCTTGAGCGGGGAGTGCTCGCGACCCTCGTCCTGGGCGTCGCGCAGAGCCTGATCGCGCAGCACGGTCTCGGCGTCGGTGCCGAGCTCGACCGCCCGCCGGCGGGCGCGCTGCGCCGGGTCGGCAACCAGATAGACCTTGACCGGCGCCTCGGGCGCCACGACCGTCCCGATGTCGCGGCCCTCCGCCACCCAGTCGCCGTCGGCCAGCAGCGCACGTTGCTTGTCGGCGAGTGCCGCGCGCACCTTCTCGTTGGTGGCCACGCGGGAGGCGCCTTCGGAGACCTCGGGAGCGCGGATGGCCTCGGTCACGTCGCGGCCCGAGCACAACACGCGTTCGCCGATCACGATGTCAAGCTCTCGGGCGCGGTCCGAGGCGGCCCCACCCTGCTCGAGCAGGGCCAGCGCCACCGCCCGGTACATCGCACCCGAATCCAGGTACTTGAAGCCGAGCGCCTTCGCCGTCGCGCGCGCCACCGTGCTCTTGCCCGCCCCCGCAGGACCGTCGATCGCCACCACCATGGCGCCTGAGGCTACTCGCGCCGCACCGGACACTCTCAGCGCAGCAGCGCGGCCAGGTCCTGCTGAAACTCGGGGTAGGAGACCGCGGCCGCCTCCATGCCCACCACCTCCACGCCGTTCCCGCACGCCAGGCCCGCCACGGCCCCGAGCATGGCCAGCCGGTGGTCGCCCCGCGCGTCGATTCTGCCGCCCGCTGGCGGGGCGCCGTCGCCTCGCACGGTAAAGCCGTCCCCGGTGTCCTCGATGTCGGCCCCGATCGCCGACAGCTCCTCCACCACCGCGGTGATCCGATCCGACTCCTTGTGGCGAAGCTCCTCCGCCCCGCTCACCACCGTCTCCCCCTCCGCGAAGGCGCCGAGCAGGGCGACGAGGGTCAGCTCGTCGATGGACGTCGGCACCTCGTCGCCAGCGACCGTGGTGGCCTCGAGCGGGGCATGGGCCACGTCGAGCTCGCCGACCGGCTCGTCGTCGGCGAAGGTGTCCACCTCCTCGAGATCCCCGACTATCACTGCCCCCATCCGCTGTGCGATGCGCATGAAGCCGGTCCGGGTCCAGTTGAGGCCCACGTTGTCGATCACCACCCGCGAGCCCGGCACCAGGCACGCGGCGGCCACCATGAAGGCGGCCGACGAGGGATCGCCCGGCACGGTGATCTCGTCCAGCTCCAGCTCGTCGGTCGCGGAGACGGTGACCCTGAGGCCGTCGCGCTCGAAGGGCACCCGCGAGCGGCGCAGGATGCGCTCGGTGTGGTCACGGCTGTGGGTGCGCTCGGTGATCGAGGTGCTTCCCGCGGCCAGCAGGCCCGCGATCAGCACGCAGGACTTCACCTGAGCGCTCGCCACCGGCAAGTCGTAGTCGATTCCGTGCAGATCGCTGCCGTAGACCTTCAGCGGCGGGAGGCGGTCCCCGCGGGCCTGCACCCGTGCCCCCATCATCACCAGCGGCTCGACCACTCGATCGACCGGCCGCCGGCGGATGGACTCGTCGCCGTCGAGGGTCCACTCTCCCCCGGCCTGGCCGGCCAGCCATCCGGGCAGCAGGCGCAGCAACGTGCCCGAGTTGCCGACGTCCAGGCGGCCGCCGGTGGCCTCGAGCGCGGTGTGCAGCCCCACGCCGCGGATCACGAGCGTGCCGGGGATGCTCTCCTCCTCGATCGCGGCGCCCAGGATCAGCAGCGCGTGGAGGGTCGAGCGGGTGTCCGCCGAGTCGAGGTAGTTGCGCACGGCCACCGGCTCGTCGCTCATCGCGCCGAAAAGCGCCGCACGGTGGGAGATCGACTTGTCGGGCGGGGGGCGGAAGCGGCCCCGCAGCGGACCGGAGGGCTCGAACCGGACCGAGCTCACGCCTGAAGGGCCACTATGCGACGGGAAAGCCCAGATCGCCTATCAACTGCCGCGCGCGCCCGGCCTGCTCTTCACCGGCGATCCAGAGGGTGATCGCCCCTGTGCGCATGTCCGAGGCCGGCGCAAGCGCCAGATCGACGATGTTCACGCCGGCTTGTGCGAGCGCCAGGGCCACCTGAGCGACGATACCGGGGCGGTTGGGGACGGTGAGGCGGAGCTCTTGAACAGCGCCTTCGGGCGAATCGGCGTCCAACACCCGGCGGCGGTCGGCGGCGGCCTGCTCGTTCCATGCGGTGACCGCGTCGGCGTCACTCGCCCTCAACATCTCCGAGGCGCGGCGCAGCCCCTCCACGGCGGCGTCCACCTCGTCGGCGATGGCGCTTCTGTTGGCGATGTAGATGTCGGTCCAGATCGCGGAGTTGGCTCCCGCGACCCGGGTGGCGTCGCGGAAGCTCGGGCCCACCCGCGGCAGATCCCCGCGGCCGGCAGCCTGTGAGATCAGCACGTTGGCCATCACGTGTGGCAGATGGCTGACGGCGGCCAGCAGCCGGTCGTGGGACGCGGCGTCGACGGCCGCCGGGCGGGCGCCGAGCGAGGCGATGAGGCGATACAGGCGCTCGTAGAGGATGCCGGAGGACGACCCGGTGGGCGTGAGGTACCAGACAGCGCCCTGAAAGAGGTCGCCGCGAGCGTGCTCGACCCCCGCGGTCTCGGCGCCCGCGATCGGGTGCCCGCCCACGAACCGCTCATCGCCGAACGTCTCCACGAGCCCGCGTTTGACAGAGCCCACATCCGTGACCACGCAGTCCGGGGGGGCGGCTGCGAGCGCTGCGCCGACCTGCTCCGGGAGCGCGCCGACCGGCGCGCAGCAGAAGCACACCTCGGCCTCGTCGAGCGCCTCCTCGAGCGAGCCCGCCACCCGGTGGATCGCCCCCAACGCTCGTGCGCGGTCCAGACGCTCAGAAGAGCGCCCGAAGCCCACCACCTCGGCTCCGGCCACGTGCTCGCTGGCGGCCATCCCGATCGAGCCGCCGATCAGCCCCACGCCGAGCACCGCGACCTTCACGCGCGTCGCGCCCGCGCCGCCTCCGCAAGCCCGTCGAGCACCTCGACCGTGGTGTCCCAGTCCATGCAGGCGTCGGTGATCGACTGGCCGTAGGTGAGCGGTTCCCCCGTGCCCAGGCTCTGGCGCCCGAAGACCAGGAACGATTCGAGCATCATGCCGACGATCGCCGGGTTGCCGCCGGCGACCTGGGCGCCCACGTCGAGGGCCACGGCGGGCTGGCGCGCGGGGTCCTTGCCGCTGTTGTCGTGGGAGGCGTCGATCACCAGGCGCTCGGCCAGCCCGGCGCCGCGTAGCTTGGAGAGGGCATCGGCCACCGACTGCACGGTGTAATTGGGCTCTCCGCTGCCGCCGCGCAGGATCACGTGGCAATCGGGGTTGCCCCGGGTGTGGAGGATTGCCGGCCTGCCGCTGGGCTCGACCCCGGCGAACACGTGGGTGGCCGCCGCGGCGCGCACGGCGTCGACCGCCACCTGCACGTCGCCGTCGGTGCGGTTCTTGAACCCGACGGGCATCGACAAGCCCGATCCAAGCTGACGGTGAATCTGGCTCTCGGTGGTGCGGGCGCCGATCGCACCCCACGCCACGGTGTCTGAGATGTACTGGGGGGTGATCGGGTCGAGGAACTCACACCCCACCGGAAGGCCCAGCGCGAGCACCTCCAGCAGCAGCTCACGCGCCAGTCGCAGGCCGGTGTTCACGTCGCCGGACCCGTCGAGGTCGGGATCGTTGATCAGGCCCTTCCATCCCGTGGTGGTACGCGGCTTCTCGAAGTAGACGCGCATGACCACGCACAGGTCATCCGCCAGCCGGCGCGCCGGCTCTGCCAGCCGGCGCGCGTACTCCAGGGCAGCGTCGACGTCGTGCACGCTGCAGGGGCCGACCACCACCAGCAGGCGGTCGTCGGTGCCGTTGAGGATCTCCGCGATCTCGGCCCTGCCCTTCATCACCACGTCAGCGTGCTCTCCGAGCAACGGATGGCGCTCGCGCAGCTGCGCGGGGGTGTCGAGCTCCACCACCTGGGCGATTCTCCGGTCGCTGACCCGATCGACGTTCGTGGGTCTGCTCGCACTCACCTGATCTCGTCCTGGCTGGCCTGTTCTGTCATCGCGTTCATCATCTCCTCTTTCCTCCTGGAGCCTCTCAGAGAGCGGGAGGCGATCCGGCTGGGGTACTGGCCTGGCGAAGGCGTCCGGCGCGACTGTTCCGAGTCGGCGGCAGGAGGTCCCGCCGCTGCCGGGCGCCTAGCTAAATCGCCAATACGCGCGGGTGCGCAGACGAGCGCCGCGGGGGGCGTCGGTGAGAGGAGTCTGCGCGACCTCGGCGTGCATGAGGGTCACTTTTACCATGGATCGTCAGCGTCGGCGTGACGCTGCGCTCACCCCCCGGTGCCGCACCCTTTCAGTCCGTAGGCCTTGGCCGCCTTGTCGAACTTGGGCGTGGCGCTGTCGCCGAGCACGAGGGCGACGATCGCCTTGTCGTCGTCCTTTGTGTCCTCGATGTTCTCGCTGTCCGCCTTTCCCGCGTCGACGATGGCCTGCACGGCGTCCTCGTCACCCTTGGGGGGCCCGAGATCGTCGAGGTCCTCGATCGCCGCGTCGAACTTGGGCAGGGCGGCGTCGAAGAACCCGCGCGCATCGTCCGCTGTGAGGTCCTTCTCGCTCCTCAGTCCGGCGAAGGCTTTCGTCGCGACCTTGGCGACGTCCCTGTTGAAGTCCGCGCAGATCTTGCTGGCCTGCTTGACGTAGGCGCGCTTGGGCAGCGGCTCCGCCTCGTCGCCGCCTCCACACCCGGCGGTTACGGCGGTTACGGCAAGCAGGGCGAATCCGGTCATCTTGCGCTTCAAGTGGCTGGTACCTCCGGCCCGAGCGGCGTCCTTTACGCGCCGCGGTCGGGCGATCCTACCGGGGTCGCCCGGAGCAACCGGCGCCTTCTTGGCGAGCGGCCGGTGGACGCGAGCCCTTTCTCACCGTGCCCGCCGTTAGGGTGTCGGCCGGTGATCGAGCTGCAGGCCCACTCCACGGTGTCCGATGGCGAACTCGAGCCGGCCGGCGTGATCGAGGCCGCCGCGGCCGCCGGCGTGACCACGCTGGCGCTCACCGACCACGACGCCGTCGACGGGCTGGCGGAGGCGGCGGCGGCCGCTGAGCGCGCCGGGGTCGAGCTGGTTCCCGCCGCCGAGATGTCGTGCGGACATCCGATCGCCGAGGAGCTGCACATGCTCGGCTACTGGATAGATGTCGACCGGATCGCTTCGTTCTGTGAGCGCGCCCAGGACGAGCGGGTCAAGCGCGCCGAGGAGATCATCGCCAACCTCAACGCGGCCGGGGTGGAGGTGACCCTGGAGGGCGCGATCGCGGAGGCCGGCGACGCCGCGTCCGTGGGCCGTCCGCACATCGCGAAGGCCGCCGGTGCGACCGAGATGAAGCCGTTCTTCGAGGAGTACCTCATCCCCGGCACCCCCACCTACGTGCCGCGCCGCTGGCCCACGACGCCCGAGGCGGTCGCGCTGATCCACGAGGCCGGCGGCGCCGCCGTGCTGGCCCATCCTTTCTGGGATCTCGACGACCCCCAGACGGTGGCCGATTTGGTGGCCGAGCTCGACCTGGAGGGTGTGGAGGTCTTCTACCCCTCGCACTCCCGCGAGCAGGTGTCGTTCCTGGTGGACCTGTGCTCCGAACGCGGTCTGGCCATGACTGCATCGTCGGACTATCACGGCCCCGACCACAAGATGTTCTCCCGCTTCGGCGCCTACGAGACTTTCGGGCTGGGGGATCCCGAGGTACCCGCCCCACCGCGTTGACCGCGTCCACCATCCAGACTGCGTACGGCGGGTCCCTGGTGGACCTGCTCGCCAGTGATGCCAGGGCCGCCGAGCTGCGATCGGAGTCGATGGACTGGCGCTCGTGGGATCTCACCGCCCGTCAGCTGTGTGACCTCGAGCTGCTGCTCACCGGCGGCTTCTCTCCCCTGCGCGGCTTCCTGGGCCGAGAGGACTACGAATCGGTGTGCGATTCGATGCGCCTGGCCGACGGCACCCTGTGGCCAATCCCGGTGATGCTCGACCTGCCCCAGGTGCTGACGGCCTGCCTCGAGCCGGGCGAGCCGCTGGCGCTGCGCGATCCCGAGGGTGTGATGCTGGCAGTGGTCCGGGTCCAGGAGGTCTGGAAAGCCGACCGCCGCCGCGAGGCGCAGAGGGTGTACGCAACCACGCGCCACGCACACCCAGGCGTGCACGAGCTGCTCTTTGCCAGCAACGAGAACTACGTGTCGGGCCCGCTGGAGGGCCTTCAGCAGCCGACCCACTACGACTTCACCGGCCTTCGGCTGACCCCGCCGCAGGTGCGCGCCGAGTTCGACCGACGCGGCTGGAGCCGGGTGGTCGCCTTCCAGACGCGCAACCCGATGCACCGGGCACACCAGGAGCTGACCCTGCAGGCCGCGGCCGAGGTCGAGGGGCATGTGCTGCTGCATCCCGTGGTCGGGCGCACCAAGCCCGGGGATGTGGACCACTACACGCGGATCCGCTGCTATCGCGCACTGCTGGAGCACTACCCGCCTGACACCGCCATGCTCGCACTGCTCCCGCTGGCCATGCGGATGGCCGGGCCGAGGGAGGCGCTGTGGCACGCGATCATCCGACGCAACCACGGCGCCACGCACCTGATCGTGGGGCGCGACCACGCCGGCCCGGGCTCGGACTCGACAGGCGCCCCCTTCTACGCCGAATACGAGGCCCAGGAGCTGGTGGAACGCCACGGGGACGAGCTGGGCGTGGGGGTCCTGCCCTTCCGCACCATGGTCTACGCGCCGGGGCGGTCCGCGTACGTGGCCGAAGAGGAGACAGCCGAGGACGAGGAGACCCTCTCGATATCGGGCACCGACCTGCGCGAGCGTCTGGAGTTCGGCCGCGAGCTGCCCGCATGGTTCACCCCCCCGGAGGTGGCGCGCGAGCTGCGGCGCAGCTGCGCCCCGAGGCGCGAGCAGGGCTTCACGGTGTTCATGAGCGGTCTGTCGGGCTCCGGCAAGTCGACCGTGGCCAACGCGCTGATGGCCCGGATCCTCGAGCTGGGCTACCGCCAGGCCACGCTGCTCGACGGCGACCTGGTGCGCAAGCACCTCTCCTCGGAGCTGGGCTTCTCCAAGGAGCACCGCGACCTCAACGTGCGCCGGATCGGCTGGGTGGCCTCGGAGATCACGAAGAACGGCGGGATCGCGATCTGCGCTCCGATCGCCCCGTACCGGCTGCTGCGCGAGGAGGTGCGCTCGATGATCGAGCCCGTCGGGGGCTTCCTGCTGGTGCACGTGGCCACGCCGCTGGAGGTCTGCGAGGCGCGTGACCGCAAGGGCCTCTATGCGAAGGCGCGGGCGGGGATGATCGAGCACTTCACGGGAATCTCCGACCCCTATGAGGAGCCCCATGACGCGGAAGTCGTGGTTGACACGACCACGATGGCCGCCGCGGAGGCGGCCGAGGTGATTCTGGAGCGGCTCGGGGCCGAGGGGTATCTGCCGGCGCATTAGGAGGACCCGCTGCTACCGCGCGGGCGCGGCCCTGGGAGACATCGTGTCATCTTGATGCTGTAGCTCAGGCATCTTGATGCTACATTTGCTTACATGCGTACTACCGTCACGCTTGCCGACGACGTAGCCGCCGCGGTGCAACAGCAGCGCCGCGCACGCGGCGTCGGAGTGAGCGAAGCGGTCAATGATCTGGTCCGCGCCGGCCTGACGGCAGCCCGCTCCCCCGAGCCGTTCCGTCAGAGAAGCCACGACCTTGGCGCCGGGAGGATCGACTTCTCGAACGTCGCCGACGCGCTGGAGACGCTCGATGGGCCCGCCGCCCGCTGATGCTCGTCGACGCCAACCTGCTGCTCTACGCGGTCCACAGAGCCAGCCCGCATCACGACGCCGCGGCGACCTGGCTCACCGAGCAGCTCAACGGCGCTCGCCGCGTGGGATTTCCTTGGACCAGCCTCGTCGCGTTCCTGCGCATCGCGACGCATCCGCGAGCATTTGACCGACCGCTCGAACCTGCCGTGGCCTGGCAGTGCATCACCAACTGGCTGGCCCCACCCGTCGCCTGGATTCCGGGTCCGGGACCGGAGCATGTTCGTGTCCTCGGCGAGATCGTCACACGCCACTCGATCGCGGGCAACCTCGTCCCGGATGCACAGCTCGCAGCCCTTGCCCTCGAGCATGGACTCACGGTCTGCTCGACCGACACCGACTTCGCCCGCTTCAGCGAAATCAGCTGGAGCAATCCGCTCGCCTGAACGCGGCGGCAAGAGGCCCCCGCCGGGCGGCGTGGTTCCGGACTGAGGCCTCGGCGGCCGCGGCCCGATGCACCTTGCTTGCGCGTGTGCCGAGGAGAAGCCGGCCCTCGTGCCGTCTGGCTCTCTGCTTCCGACACCGTTCACGGCGCGTTAGGCAGGCGCCGCGGGGCAGATGCAGCGTGACCCGTTCAAGTCGGAAGCGGCCGGGGGAGCGTGAGGAGCGTCGGAGATCCGAAGCGATAGCGAGGGGCCCCCGTGGGCCGCATGATCGCTTGGCGCCGGAGCGACTGGCGGCAAACGGCGTGAGCATGGCTACTGCTTAGCGCAGGGCGGCACCGCGACGAGCGACACCGCCGTTCGACGGCCGATCTACACCGGAGCGCCGAAGGTCACGTACGCCCTGCTGTCGTCCCGCGGCTGGCGAGGGATGTGATGGTGCGCGTCGGCGCCAGTTGTTGGCGGCGATGGTCTGCACTTCCCGGAGGAGCGTCCTGCGTTGCCCTGGACTCGTGAGGAGCGCCCGGCCGGCGGCGGACAGCGCGAGGGCGGGAGTGAACACCGTTGAAGGAGGGACCTCGTGGTTGAGGACGCGCAGCAGCGCGTCGGTGAGCTCGGGGTCGGCCGCGATACGGCGCTGGATCTCCTGGATGAGCAGTGGCGGCGGGCCTGGAGCACCCATGTCGTGGGCGAACCAGTACATCTCCCAGGCGTCTCGGTCACGCCAGCACCACCAGTCGTGCAACTCGCGGTCGCCGTCGCCTGCGCCCCCGAGGGCCCTCTCGACCGCGGGCGCCAGCTCGACAGCCTGTCGAAGGGCGTCTGAGATTCCCTGGCCTGGGGTGGGGTCCTTGAAGTGGCCGGCGTCGCCGACCAGCACCCAGCCCGGACCGGCGGACTCCCGAAAGAAGCCGTCCCGCGACATCAGTCGAATCGGCCCGACCCTCCTCGCGCGGGCCAGGGTGGCCTCGAGCTCGGGCCAGTGGGCGAGCTCTGCGGCGTGTACGGCCTCCCGGTCGGCGAGCACCTCGTCTCTGCGTTCTATCGAGGGGACAACGGCGGCCATGAACAGCCCGGCGTCAGTCGGAAAGGCGAGAAACCCGTGGTCCCCGATGGCGCCCAGCCACATGTGGCCGTCGTCTGCATCCGCGCTCTCGAAGTAGGCCCAGGTGAAGATCCTGCCCGCGGGCGTCTGGTGGTACTCCGCAGCCTCAACAGAACGAGCCACGGCCGAGCGGATCCCATCGGCACCGACCACGAGGGGAGCGCGCAGCTCTCCTGACTTGGTCTTCACCCCTGCCACGCGGCCGCGATCTTCGACCAGGCCGGTGACTGCCGTCTGCGTCCGCACCTCAGCACCCGCCGCGGCGGCGGCCTCAAGAAGGATCGCGTCGAGCGTGACCCTCCTCGCGCTCACCATCGGGGCGCCGACCAGTGCAGTGAAATCGGTGACGACGCGGTCGTCGTCGAAGGCAATGGTCGCGCGCTCTATCGCGGGGGTGACCTTCAAAAGCGGTTCGAGCACGCCCAGGTGGTCGAGGATTCTTACCCCCGAGGGCTGTACGCCGTGGGTGGAGGCGGTGTCGCTGGGAAACCGCGCGCGGTCGACTACGCACACCCTCAGACCGGCCCGAGCCAGCAGGATGGCTAGCGGCGAGCCCGCACACCGGGCGCCCACGATGATCACGTCGAACCGTTCAGCCATCAAGCACCGCCCTTCAGGCTCCCACCCACGACTCGCTCCGTCGATTACCTCGAGGTAATCGACGGGCGGCCACTGGGCCACTAGGGTCGCCGCCGAATGGCGACGGTGAAATCACAAGCGCTCGGGGGCTTGCTGCGTGAATGGCGCGAGCGACGGCGGGTTACCCAGCTTGAGCTCTCCCTCGAGGCTGGGGTCTCGGCCCGCCATCTGAGCTTCGTCGAGACCGGCCGCTCGAAGCCGGGCCGTGAGATGCTGCTCCGGGTCCTCCGGCGGCTGGAGGTTCCGTTCCGCGAGCAGAATCGACTGCTGCTCGCCGCGGGCCACGCCCCAGCCTTCCCCGAGCGCTCCCTCGAGGACGCCGAGCTTCAACCGGTGCGCGAGGCGCTCGATGTGATCCTCCATGGCCATGAGCCCTACCCAGCCGTAGTCGTCGACCGGACTTGGAACCTGGTCGCGGCCAACTCGCCGATGTATGCGCTGACCGCGGCCGTCGATATCGATCCGGCGCTCCTTGAGCCCCCGATCAACGTGATGCGAGTCGGCCTCCACCCGCGGGGGCTGGCACCGCTGATGATCAACCTCGGCGACTGGCATGCGCACTGGCTCGAGCGGCTCGAGCGGCAGGTCGCAGCCACCCGCAACAAAGAGCTCGCTGCGCTGATCGAGGAGATCGCGGGCTACCCCGTGCCGGAACCGGAGCGCGATCCCGCCTCCGGGCTCGGCGGCAGCGAGATCCTTGGCCCAGTCAGGTGGCACGCCCCGGGCGGCGGCGAGCTGTCGTTCTTCGGCATGTTCGCCACATTCGACACCCCGTTCGAGGTGACCACCTCCGAGCTCGCCATCGAGCTGCTGTTCCCCGCTGACCGGGCGACCGCGAAGCTGCTCGAGAACCTGCCGACCGACCCTGACGACCTGCTCGCGCTGGCGCGAGAGCTAGGAGGAGCCCAGTGACCTCGACCAAGTACGGTCTCGGACAGCTCATCTGCGGGACCGGGGGCGCCCTGCTGATCGTCTCCCTCTTCTTCCCTGGGCCGGAGGCGCGGCCGTAAACCTGAGCGGCTGGGAGCTGTGGACGATGGCCGACGTCTTCTTCCTGATCGTAGGCCTGGTAGCGATCGGAATGGCTCTCACCGGTGGGCGCTTGGGCCTGTTTCGCCCCGATCTCTCGCTGAGCGGCGCGGCCGACCTGCTCGGGCTGGTCGCGACGGTCTTGCTCACCTGGCTCGTCACCTTCGACTTCCCCGAGGGCGCCAGCCGCGAGATCGGCGTCTTCCTGGCGTTTGATCGGAGCGATGGCCGTCGCCGGCGGAGCCGGCGACTACGCGCCGCTGCGCGGCGCACCCTGGTTCCCGAAAACCACCCCGGCGGCTGGTA
Organism: Thermoleophilaceae bacterium; assembly: GCA_030447725.1. Classification (GTDB taxonomy): domain Bacteria; phylum Actinomycetota; class Thermoleophilia; order Solirubrobacterales; family Thermoleophilaceae; genus JAAYBF01. The sequence goes on along the minus strand of JAUJOQ010000003.1, from coordinate 59,712 downwards.
CGCGAACGAAGTAGGAGACATTCACCAGCATCGCGGCCCGTGCTCACTCGCCACCGCCAGCAGCGGCCGCGCCCGCATCGTCGTCAAAAGCAGGAGTCCTCGCACGCCGACAGTAGCTCTTCCTTCCGGCGCCGAACAGAAGCACGACATGAAGTTCCCAAGAGTTGCGGAGGCGGCTGTGCGAGAGCAGACAGCTGGCACGTTGGGGAGGAGCTGCGGCGCGTCACCCAAGCTCAGCGAGGCGCTGCGCGACGGTATCCGCGTGCGGGACGCGCCTCCGCGCCCAAGCGAATGAGCATAAGGACGGAGGCGGCGAGGGCTGCCCGGAGCGCTCCAGGTTCGAGCGTGCCGACGTGGGCGGCCTCGAATCGAGTCAGGGTCTCTGCTGAAAGATCGTCATAGCCGCGCGCCTGCACCGTGGGCAGGCCCTGGCTGAGGCAGGCAAGCGAGAGCGCGTGATCGCGAACCGCGCCGACGTAGTGCTCCGCCTGCCAGACACGCCCCCGCTCGATGCACGCGCGCGCGTGGAGCGCGTAGATGACACCCCACCCGAAAAGGTCCCCCGCGACCTGCGGCGTGGAACCCTCGAACTCGCCCGCCGCTGTCTCACCGAACAGAAGCCGGAATCGTGGCCCGGCGGGACGAAACTGAGCCGCGGGCGTCATCGAGAGGTCGAATTGAAGGGCCTCGGGTAGCAGGAACACGCGGTAGGTGGTCGGACCGCGCTCGAGGTCGGCAAGGTGCACCGCATCGAAGTCGTCGATGAGCGTGCGCGTCCAGTGATTGAGCACGTCAGCGACCGGCGCATGGTCGGCGATGCCAGAGGTGAGGTCCAGGTCCGAGAAACGGTCGCCGCGGTCCACGGCGAGCGAGCCGGGGCGACGGGCGTTGTCGCGCTCGCGACCACGGGCGAGCCGCACATGCTGGACGATGGCGAGCGGTCGGCCGTCGTAGACGCGGTGGCGGATGTCTGCGCAGCCAACGACGCCGTGCTCGTCGTCGGCGCCGGCACCAACGACACCCGCACCACAATCGCTCGGCATGACGCCCTCGCCGACGTCCGCGGCGCGCGAGCTTCGCTGGCTGTGGTCCCCTACTACACCCGGCCCAGCGAGTCAGGCATCGTGCGGCACTTCCAAGCGGTCGCGGAGCGGTCGCCCGTACCGCTGATCGTCTACAACATTCCCTACCGCACGGGAAGGGGATTGGGGGCCTCCGCGCTCCTCGAGCTCGCGGCGACCGACAACATCGCTGGAGTCAAGCAGGCCGTTGGGGGCATCGACGCGGACACATTGACCGTCCTCGCCGAGTCGGCTGATCGATTCGCAATGCTCGGCGGCGACGATGCGTTCCTGTACCCGCTCGTGCTCATGGGCGCAGCAGGCGCGATAGCGGCCTCCTCCCACCTCTGCACCCGCCAGTTCGCTCGAATGATCGAGTGTGGACGCCACGGCGACCTGACCGAGGGACGCCAACCCGCCGAAGCCCTACTGCCACTGGTGCTCGCACTTTTTGCCGAGCCGAGTCCGGCCGTGATCAAGGCCGCTCTGCACGATCAGGGTCGGATCCCCACACCGGACGTGCGTATGCCCATGTCGGCGGCCACACCGAGCGCCGTCGAGCGCGTCCGTGAGGCGCTCGCCACGGCCGACGCAGCGCCCGGCGGCTGACGACAGCCGGCGTCGGTCGAGTACCCGGCCCCGCAGCCGACCCTCTGAGCGGACGCCACTGCCCCACCATTGGACGAATGCGGGCGTCCTGTAGCGCTGGGCATGCGGCCGCCTTGGAAGAGAACCGAGCGGCGGCGCGAGCGAGCTGTGCGCCGTCGTCGGCGGCTTGTAGATTCCGGCTCGTGCCCAACATCTACAGGCCTGACTTCGAGGATGGTGCGCGGCCACCCGGCTTTCGGGCGCGACGTGCACGTGTCGGCTATGAGGTCGGCAGCGAGCTGATCGGGTGCAGCCTGTGGGAGGTGCCGCCCGGCGAGGCCGCCTATCCGTACCACTACCACTTCGGCGACGAGGAGCTCGTAATCGTGATCCGAGGGCACCCAACAGTGCGCACTCCGGACGGGATCCGAGAGCTCAACGAAGGCGAAGTGCTGCGCTTCCCGCTTGGCGAGGACGGCGCGCACCAGATCCTCAACCGCACTCAGGACACCGTGACGTTCCTCGCGGTCAGCAGCCACGGGCGCCCCGACATCGTGGTCTACCCCGACTCGAACAAGCTCGGAGTCGGCGAGCGTCTGCCTCGTGGCGGGGGCCTGCGCGCCTTCTTTCACCGCGAGCTCGCCGTCGACTACTGGGACCGAGAACACCCGCCGGGCTCATAGCTGAGCCCGCGCGCGGAGCGGCGGCGCCAGCGTCGCCACTCGCTCGCATCCGCGAAAGCGAGCGTGTTGCGCAACCACGCCCACGACGCCCGACCTGGACGAGAAGCAGAAGCCACGGACACCACCAAACGCAGACGATCGCATTCGGCGGTGGCTGTCGCATGAATGTTTTCGCGGAATCGCGTGGCGGTGTGCTTGCGGGGATCGGGGCGGTGGGCCGGGGCCTTCCTCGGCCCCGGCGGTTTGGAGGGTGTGGCGGTGGAGCTTGAGGAGGTTGTGGGTCGCTGCGATCAGCCGCCATTCCGACCGGCAGGCGGCTCTGCCGCGGCGTAAGAAGCGGTCGAGGCGGCGGTTGAACTTTGTGTCTGCGAAGACCGGCTCGACCAACGCCTGGCGTTTTCGGTAGAGCCCGCCTCCGTGCTCGGTTGCGAGCACCCTGCGCATGAAGGCGTAGGGGCCGCCGTCCCAGCCGGGCCGGGCGCCCTTGCGCGTGGCGGCGTCGGGTGGGATCAACACCTGGATCCCGCGGCCCACGATGTTCTCCATCTGCTCTTGGTGCCAGTAGCCGGCGTCTGCGAGCACCACGTCGGGTTTCTCCTTGACGCCGGCCTGCTCGAGTTCTGACTGGACGGCGTCGACCATCGGCTCGAGGTGGCCGAAGTCGGCCGAGTCGACGGTCACCTCGGCGGCGAGCACGATCTGGTTCTCGTCCACCGCGGCCTGGGCGTTGTAGCCCTGGACATAGAGACGCGAAGACTTGAGGTTGCGCGAGTCGGGATCGGTGAGGTTGATCTTCCCGGCGGGCTGCTCGGGTGGCTTGTAGGGCTTGGGCCGCCGCCCCAGCGGATGGCCGTCTGAGCGCACGCCGCGCGCCCAGAACTCCTCGTGGCGGGCGACCGCGAACCGCTCGACGGCCAGCTCCTCCTCGAGTCGGCGCTTGCACTCCCCAGCCGCCCCGGCCGCGAGCGCGGGATCGGCCGCGCCTCCTCGGCGCGGCGCTCATCGAGGCGCCGCTTGGCCTCGCGCAGCCAGCCCTTGCGGCCGTGCTTGGTGCGAAACTCGGGGGCAGCTCGTCGCCGCGCGCCTCGCCGTAGAGCTCGTCCTCGGCCTGGTCGACCTCGGCGGCCTGCTCCAGGATCTCGCGGGCGATCTGCTCGTAGCCGCGGTTCGCGAAGCGGAGGCGTTGGCTTGCACCTTCGTGCCGTCGATCGCCACCAGCCCGGCCCGGACCAGCCCCGCTTCGGCGCAGAGCTCGAGCACCGACCCGAACAGCCCCTCGATCGCCCGCTCGTGGCGCTGGCGGAAACGAGCGATCGTGGCGTGATCGGGCACCTGGTTCGCCGTGATCACCCGAAACGCGACATCGTCGCGGCAGCGGCGCTCGATCCCGCGCGAGGAACGCAGCCCGATCGCATAGGCATAGACAAGCAGCGCCACCATCATCTGCGGATCGAAAGCGGCCGCGCCGTGGCCGTCAGCGCGATAGGCCGCATAGAACGCCCCGAGCTCGAGCTCCGCCACCGAATCAAGCACAAACCAGGCCAAATGGTCCTCAGGCAGCCACTCGCGCAGACTCGGCGGAAGCAACAGCTCCTGATCGCGATCACAAGGCAAAAAGTTCTGGGCCACCGCTCACCTCACCCTCGGGAACGACCCGATTATCGCCATCAGACCAGACGAAAAAGACGCGCAAACCGGAGGTTTATGCGACAGCCACGGCGCAGAGCTATAACGTCCGAGCCGGCTGGCCAGACGACTGCTTTGGCCATGTCGCCCAGTCAAGACTGCAGAACAATCTTCTTCGTCGCAGGCCACAACCTCTTCAAGCACGCCCCTTGGCTGGGCCGCGCGCTTGCGGAGGCTGCCTTCGGCGAGAACTTGCCCGGCGAGCTGCGCCCGGCGGCCAGGCTCGGCGAGCCAAGCTGATGCTCACGGCCGGCTGCGGCGACCTCGCCGAGCATCCCTACTCCGGGCTGACCAGGCCACGCCCCGCGGCCTCGAGCTCCTCCAGCGTCGTGGTCTCGGTCACGCCGGCGAGCTCGACGTTACGCGCCTCGGAGCGCTCGAGGGCGTTCTGCCCGACGACCGCGTGGCAGGGCACGCCCAGGCGGCGACAGCGGACGGCCACCTCGCCGCAGACCTTGCCCTCGAGCGACTGGGCATCCAGGCGGCCCTCGCCGGTCACGACGAAGCTCGAGTCCCGGGCCCGCTCGTCGAAGCCCACGGCGTCGAGCACGTAGCCGGCGCCGAGTACCAGGCGCGCGCCACGGTGGGCCCACAGGCCGCCGGCGAGTCCCCCCGCCGCGCCGGTCATGGGGTTCCCGCGGGGGTCGCGTGGCGCGTCCTGCGCCAGCTGGTGAAGGCGCCGGGTGAGGCGCTCCACGGTGTCGGGATCCGCGCCCTTCTGTGGGCCGAAGACGCGGGCCGCGTCCTCGAAGGGTGTCCGCACGTCGCAGAGCACCTCGATGTCGGGCTCGACTCCGGCCTCATCGAGCGCCTCGAGCGCTCCGCTGCCTCCGTCGGTCGTGGCCGAGCCCCCGACCGTGACGATGACCGTGTCGGCCCCGGCCTCGGTGGCGGCGGCGATCAGCTCGCCGGTCCCCCGCGAGGTCGCCGCCCAGGCGTCGCGCTCTTCCTCGCCGACGTGGTGCAGCCCGCTGGCCTGGGCGCTCTCGACGATCGCGGTGTGGCCGTCCGGGAGCAGCCCGAACTCGGCCTGCACAGGGCGACCGAGGGGATCGGCGACCGTGGCGCTCCGGCGCTCCCCGCCGAAGGCGTCGAGCAGCACGTCCATGGTGCCCTCTCCGCCGTCGGCTAGCGGCATCTCGAGGGCCTCGTGACCGGCCGCCTTCAGCCCGCGAGCGATGGCGGCCGCGACCTCGACCGCCGAGAAGCTGCCCTTGAAGCTGTCGGGCGCGACGAGCACCGGACCGCTCACGGCGCCTCACGGGCGGCGCCGAGCCGCTGTTTTTCCTGCTCGCTCACGGGCCAAGAAGAGATGCCGAAGTTCGCCGCCAACCTGTCGCTGAGGTTCTCGGCGCGACGAGCGAGGGGCGCCTTCGCTGCGCCGCCGCTCGCGCTCCGGTTGTCGGGTCAGGGCGCACCATCGAAGGGAATTCTAATCCAGGTCTTGCAGCAGGCCGCGTGAATGTCGGCGAGCCAAATCGCGCAACTGCGATCGCCGATCGCGGTGCTCGACCGTCTCGCCGCAGACGCCGGCGCGCTGTCCGGCTGGCCTGCAGTCCGGCCTGGGCATCTGGCGTGGGGGACCGATGAGCTCCCCGTCGCACTGCGTCGAGCGCCATGGTCAGCGGGCCGAGCCCCTCAGGGCGTAGCCGGGTTTCGTGCTCTCCCCCTCCGCTGAAGACCCCTGACGAGCTGCGGACCTTGCGCGCCGTGTACGGACCGCGCGTCTTCGTCATCGCGGCGGATAGCCCTGGAGATCAGCGCCTTGCTCAGCGTGGTGATGAACGCCGCCGGCTGCGGCTCGGCGCTGAAGGACTACGCGCACGTACTGCGTGACGATCCCGACTGGTCGGAGCGCGCAGCTCTTCTGCCAGAGGTGCGCGACGCCACCCAACCTGATCAAGCCGCAGCCTGCGGCCGAGCTAGGGGAGTGCAAGGCGCGCATCTGCTCGACACCGGCGCGGAGGCAGTGGCGTCGGCAAACCCGGGTTGCTCACTGCAGATCGCGGCTCACAGCGAGCGCCTCGGCCGCCACGTTTCCGAACTAGCCGGCCCGGGAAAGGGTACCGAAACCGGGGAGGGAGAAACCGTCTACGAGCAGGTGTTCGACCCTGTCAGTGGCTCGCTCGGGCTAAGCGCGATCTTCGCCGCGCTGCCCCTGGTCACGCTCTTCGTGCTTCTGGGCGCGTTCCGCGTGACCGCCTGGATCGCCGGACTCGTCTCGCTGGCCGTGGCGGTCGTGGTGTCGATCGCGGTCTACGACGTCCCGGTCGGTCAGTCGCTCGACATGGGGCTCGAGGGCGCCGCGTTCGGGCTCTTCCCGATCCTGTGGATAGTCGTCAACGCGATCTGGATCTACAACATGACGGAACGGACCGGCCACTTCGCGGTCCTGCGCCGGTCGTTCGCGAAGATCTCTGACGACCAGCGGATCCAGGCGGTCATCATCGCGTTCTCGTTCGGGGCGCTCATAGAGGGCCTGGCGGGCTTCGGCACGCCGGTCGCGATCACCTCGGTCATGCTGCTCGCGCTCGGGTTCTCGCCGCTGAAGGCGGCGGCGCTGTCGCTGATCGGCAACACCGCCCCGGTGGCGTTCGGGTCGATCGCCACCCCGATCATCACGCTCTCGGCACAGACCGAGCTGCCGGTCGAGGACCTCGGCGCGATGGTCGGGCGCCAGACGCCGTTCCTGGCGGTGATCATCCCATTGGTGCTCGTGGGCGTGGTTGACGGCGCACGCGGCGTGCGCCAGACCTGGCCGGCCGCGGTCGTGGCCGGCATCACCTTTGCTCTCGGCCAGTTCGTATGCTCGAACTACATCTCGGTGGAGCTGACCGACATCATCGCCGCGCTCGTCTCGACCTTCGCGCTCGTGGCCTTCCTGCGGCTGTGGAAGCCCTCCGAGCCGCTGCTCGGCGACGCCGTCGGGGGCACACCGCCCGCGGTCGCGGGAGCCGAGGGTCACAACCCCACGCTCGAGCGCAGCGTTCGCCTGCGCGATCAGCGGACCGACACCACGCGCGAGAAGCTCGAGGCCTACGCGCCCTACATCATCATCATCGCCGTCTTCGCGGTCGCGAAGCTCGTGGACCCTGTCGAGCGGTTCCTGTTCGAGGTCTCGGGCGGCGCTGGGTTCGGGACCGAGGAGAAGACGCCGAACGGCTTCGCTTGGCCGGGGCTCGACGTGACCGACGCGGACGGGGAGGCCCCGGCGGCGCAGACCTTCCAGTTCTCCTTCTGGGACACGCCCGGCACGATCGTCCTCATCTGCGGGCTGCTGACGATCGCGGCCCTGCGAGTCAACCTGCGCGAGGCGCTCAGGACCTACGTCGAGACGCTCGACCAGCTCAAGTTCGCGATCGTCACGGTCATGGCCGTGCTCGCCCTCGCATACGTCATGAACCTGACCGGCATGACCACCACGCTCGGCCGCTGGATCGCGGGGGCGGGCGGGATCTTTGCCTTCCTATCCTCGATCATCGGCTGGCTGGGGGTGGCCATCACCGGCTCGGACACGTCTTCCAACGCGCTGTTCGGGGCGCTCCAGGTGGAGGCGGCCGAGAAGGTCGGCCTGGACCCCGTGCTGCTGGCCTCGGCCAACAGCTCGGGCGGCGTGCTCGGCAAGATGATCTCGCCGCAGAACCTGGCAATAGCTGCGGCGGCCGTGGGCATGGCCGGCAAGGAGGGGGACATCTTCCGCCGGGTCCTCTTCTGGAGCATCACCCTCACGCTTGGCATGTGCGTGATCGTCTATCTCCAATCGACGGCGGTGCTCGAATGGATGGTCGTGAAGTGACTAAGTGGTTGTCGGCGTCAAGCAGCGGCGCGAGGATTCATCCGCCCCGAAAGCGAATAGTGACGAGCTCGCGCTGCTCTTACGACGGGTCACGCCACACGTCGGGTGGGAACGTGGGTGGGAACGGGGCTCGCTGAGGTGCTACGGAACCGAAGGTCAGAGGTTCGAATCCTCTCGGGCGCGCTCTACAGATCCAGTGCTGAAGGGGATCTATGGCACTTGGCGAACGCCCTGGGGTGGCAACAGGGGTGGCAACGGGGCAACAGTGACCGGGTTGCCCCTGGAGCGCACCGAGGTGCCGGGCGTCTACCGGCGCGGCGGGAAGTTCGTCGCGGTCTACCGCGAGGGGGGGTCGTCAGCACAAGCAGCCGGCGGAGTCGCTGGCGGAGGCGCGCGCGATCAAGGCGACCCACGAGGGCCAGGCGCGCGCGGCGCGGCGCGGACCGACACTGCACGCGTTCAGCCTCTCCTGGCTCGATTCCTACTCTGGCTCGGGCCATGACAGCCTGCGCGCGAACACGCGCCGCGAGTACGAGCGGCTACTCGTAACTTTCGCGCTGACCTACTTCGACCGCGAGGTTCGCGTGCGCGATCTCGACCGCGTCGCGCTCCAGCAATTCGTCGACTGGCTGACGAACCGGCCGCGCGCGGCCCAACACCGCGCATCCCAGTGCGCGATCGGCAGGCTAGGCTGCCGCCGGCGCGCTAAATCGACGGCAGGACCAGGAGCGAAGGCACCCCGCGGTATAGCTTTGCGCCGTGGCTGTTGCGTAAACCGCCGGTGCCGTCCGGCGGGTTTAAGAGGCTGTCGGCATGCCCCAGAACTTCATCGAGTGCGATCGGGATCAGGTGTTGTTGATGGCGCCGAGCCTGCGGGATTGGCTGCCGGAAGACCATCTGGCGTGGTTTGTCTTGGATGCCGCCGAGCAGATGGATCTGTCGGGTTTCTATGGCGCCTATCGCCTCGATGGCCATGGCCGTCCGGCGCACGAGCCGGCGATGATGGTCGCGCTGTTGCTCTATGCCTACGCGAGGGGCCAGCGCTCATCGCGAGTGATTGAGCGCGAGTGCGTCGAGGACATCGCCTACCGCGTGATCGCGGCGAACCGGGTGCCCGACCACACGACCGTCGCGCGCTTCCGACAGCGCCATGAGGCCGCGCTCGCAGGGCTGTTCGGCGACGTGCTTGAGATGTGCGCGCAGGCCGGGCTGGCGAAGGTTGGGTTGATCGCGATCGACGGCACGAAGGTGCAGGCGAACGCTTCGCGCGATTCGAATCGCGACTATGAGCAGATCGCGCGGGAGGTCCTTGAGGAGGCTGACGCGGTCGACCGCGAAGAGGACGAGCGCTATGGCGATGCTCGTGGCGATGAGCTGCCGCCGCACCTATCGACTGAGCAGGGCCGGCGCGGCTGGTTGCGCGATGCAAAGCGCCGGCTTGATGAAAAGCGTGCCGAGCAGGCCGCGCCGATCCCGCGCTCACGCCCCGCGCGGCTCAAGGAGGCAAAGCGCAGGCTCGACGAGGAGCTCGATGTCGAGTGCGCCGCGAACGCGGCCTATGAGGCCTATCGCGCGCGGGGGGTGGACAAGGACGGCCGTCGGTTTGGTCGGCCCCCGAAGCCCTACCAGCCGTCCGAGGTGCCGACGGGAAAGATCAACGTCGTCGACCCAGACTCGCGCAACATCAAGGCCCCGCGCGGCTATCTGCAGGGCTACAACGCCCAGGCTGTGACGAATGAGCAGCAGATCGTGATCGCCGCCGAGATCAGCGCTGACTCACCCGACTTCGGCCACCTCGAGCCGATGGTCTGTGCCGCCCAAGCAGAGCTCGAGCGCGCCGGGGTCGCCGACACACCCGAGGTGGTGGTCGCGGATGCCGGCTACTGGCACCAGGCACAGATGGAGACCGTCATCGACCGTGGGATGCAGGTGCTGATCCCGCCCGACGCCCTGAAGCGCAGAGGCGCTCGGCCGGGCTGGGACGGCGGCGCCTACGCGTTCATGCGCCGCGTGCTCGAGACCGAGACCGGCGGCGGCCTTTACCGAAAACGCCAGGGGATGATCGAGCCGGTCTTCGCAGACACGAAGTTCAACCGCCGCATTGACCGCTTCCAACGCCGGGGAAGATCGGCTTGTCGCTCGGAGTGGCGGCTGATCACCGCCACCCACAACCTGCTGAAGCTGTTCCGCCACCAGATGGCGCCTGGCGGAGCGTGACAGGGCCCGAGGCGCGACCCCCCCCACCCCCCTCCGATCACCGCCGCATCACCGGATGCCGTCCGGGACCGTCGACCCGCGACGCGGTGATGCGCCGGTTTACGCAACGGCCACACGCGAAAGCGATACTTGCGGTTCCGTTGTGAAGGACGGAGCCCCGCGCACCGACCGGCAGTGAGGTAGTAACCGAGTTCGGGGCTGGCGAAGGCCCCGGCTGCTGGCGCAGGGGCGCGGGCCTGTCGGGCCCGTCCGTAAGCTGCGGGCGGTGTTCGTCCCTTCATACCAGCGTCAAGAGGACCCGGCGGTTCTGTGGGGGGCGGTGGAGCAATGGTCGTTCGCCAACGTCATCAGCTCGAACCCTGAGGGCGGAGCGCCTTTGGCCACGTGGGTGCCCTTCTTGCGCCGCGACGGCCGGCTCTGGATGCACCTCGCGGCGGCGAACCCGCACGCCAAGGCACTGCAAACCAATGCAACCGTGCTGTGCCTGTTCGACGGGCCTCACGCCTATGTGTCGCCGACCTGGTACGCCGACGACGGTCAAGTGCCTACGTGGAACTACGTGCAGGTCGCGGTCACCGGACAAGTTCGGGCGTCTTCAGAACAGGAGGCTCGCTGGGTCCTTGAAGAGACGGTGCGCGAGCATGGCGACGACCCGACGGGCCCGATGGCGTCAACTACGACCAAGCTGCTGCCGGGCATCAGAGCCTTCGAGGTGCTCGTGGACCACATCGAGGGACGTTTCAAGCTGTCGCAGAACAAGTCCATGGAAGACCGCGTGAGCGTCGCCGAGCATCTGGCGGACCAGGGGGGCGTGCCCGCCGAAGTGGCAGCACTGATGCGTCGGTTCGCGTCCTAGACGCCTCCGGGCGTGGCATATCGCTGTGCGCGAGTTGCGGCCACCCGCCCTGCAGTTCGGACATGACCCCTCCTTGGGCTCGTTGAACAAGCCCGGAGTATTCGAGCGATCCGATACGCGGCCGACCGGCCGGGTCGCAGGCGCCGCGGTCAGGTAGTCGGCGCTGCGGGGGGCTTGGGGTGCAGCCGCTATGGCCGATGCTGGGAAGCCGGCACCGCTGAAAAGGGCTAGCGTGTCCCCGGTGGGAGGGGTCTTTATGCGGCATGGCGACAGTTTCATTCCGCTGCGAGAGGAGCCGTACGAGACGGAGCCGGTGCTCCAGAACCTGATCGCCGAGCACCCCGAGATTCTCGTCGGGGATGGCGGTGGGGAAGGGCGCGACGCGTGGCTACTGGTGAAGCAGGAGGCGTCCCTCGCAGATGAGGAAGAACCGGGCCGTCGGATGACGCTCGACCATCTGTATCTGGATCAGGATGCCGTGCCGACGTTCGTCGAAGTCAAGCGAAGCTCCGACACACGCATCCGGCGAGAGGTCGTCGGGCAGATGCTCGACTACGCCGCCAACGCGGCTTCGTACTGGAACGTCGACGCCCTCCGCGCATGGTTCGCCGCGCGATGCGAGCAGAGGGCAGCCGACCCTGACGAGGCCCTCCGCGAAGCCTTCCCGGGAGTGCAAGACACCGATGCCTACTGGGAAACGGTTGGAACGAACCTGGCGGCGGGCAAGCTGCGACTCGTCTTCGTGGCGGACGCGATTCCGCCGCGCCTGCGACGGATCGTCGAGTTCCTGAACGGTCAGATGGGAGAGACTGAGGTTCTCGCCATCGAGGTTAAGCAGTACGTCGACGAAGCGCACACGCAACAGACAATCGTTCCGCGCGTAGTTGGTCAGACTGAAGCCGCGCGCCAGGCCAAGCACAAGCCTGAGGGAAGAGCATGGGACCGCGACTCGCTACTCGCTGAACTTGAGATGCGACGCGGCCCAGGTGAGGCGGCCGTGGCGCGCCGGATATTCGAGTGGGTCGACAGCCACGACGACCTTCGTCCGTATTACGGCAGCGGCAAGAAGGACGGCTCGTTCCAGGCCGGGCTCTACAAGGGAAACGCGTACCTGTTCCCGTTCGCGCTCTACACCTACGGCGGCCTCGAAGTGCAGTTCCAGTTCATCAAGAGGCGGCCACCGTTCGACGTGCCGGAACGCCGCGAGCAACTACGGCAACGGCTCGACGCGATCCCGAACGTCGATTTGCCGCCGGACGCCGTCGAGCGGAGGCCGCGCATCCCACTCGCTGCACTCGTTCAAGACGACACGCTGAACCAGGTACTCGCGGTCTTCGACTGGGCGTTCGAGCAATCCCGAGCGGCCGCCGCCACGGCGGGGTCGTAGCCGTGGAGGCGTTCGAGTCGTTCGTCGCCCTGGCCCTCGAACGGGAAGGTTTCGTCGTTTCCGAGGCAGTGAAGTTTCCGGTCCAGCTTCAGACCCGCAAAGCGGCCTACAAGGAGATGCAGACCCACGGCTACGAGGTCGACCTTGTAGCCGCCCGCGCGGACCGGCTGGTCCTCGCGACCGTCAAGTCCTTCTTCGGATCACGAGGTGTGGTTGCCGATCACGTTACTGGCGAGACCACGAACGAGCGGGGCGGCAAGCTCTATCTGCTGCTCACGACCGCACGATTCGAGACCAAGTTATTGCCGAGGCGGCGAAGCGCTACGGCTACAAGAAGCGGGACGTACAGCTACGCCTGTATGTCGGCCGCTTCGCAGCGCCGACGAAGCGCACCCATGAAACACGCATACGAGCGTGGGCAGCGAAGCAACGCGCCGGCAGCGGGCCCATCGAGGTTTTCGGACTCGACGAAGTCGTCGGGAAGGTTCGTGCTGCGTCGGCGCACAAGCAGTACCGGGACAACCCGGTTCTAGTGACGATGAAGGTTCTCGAAGCTGCGGGCCTTCTCAACCGCGACCTTCCGGAGGCCACGCCGAGCTAGCCGCACCTTCTGGATCACATCGTCGACGAGGCCGATTACGGACTGCTGCGTTCATGCGAGGGGAGCACCTCCGACACGAGTGCTGCTTTGCGCAGCGAAAAGCGGTCGTGGCCGCTTGCCCACCGCGACGTCGAGCCGTCATGAATCCAGGCAGGATTCGATTTCGTCCCTCGCTCGCGCATCGGTGTAGATGACGGTGACCTCGCCCTCCCGCTCGACGGTCGCCTTGATGCGCTTCGCGTTGGCTTCTACCCCCGTTGCCAGCTTGTCGGCAAGCTCGTTTGACGAGTAGAAGGCGATGAAAGCGCCAGCGGTAACAAGCTCGCCGCGATCTGGTGCATCCGTATCGCCAGGAGCAGGCTTGCCCGCTCCGCCGGTGACCCGCAGCCCCTTCCCTTCGAGGCAGCTCTTGACCGTCGCAATGGACGGCGGCTCATCCCCGCCGCAGCTTGTGAAAAGCAATAGGAGAAGAACCGCAAGCCAGCGCATCGAAGTCGATCGACCCTATTCGATTGCTGCTCTGAGACAGAAGCGGCTCGCGCTCGGGAGAGCGCGCAGAAGAGCTTGACGAGGATGGTCAGGCGGGGGTAGCCGTAGCCGGTCCAGGCGACAGATGCGAAGAAGGGCGAGCGCCCATTCGTGCTTCAGCCGTCCGAACTCCCGCTCGACCGACGAGCGCCCCGCGTAGAGCTTGCCCCATCGGGCCGTCTCGCGGGGTCTCGTCCCTCCAGAACAGTCACCAACAAGGGAGAACATATGGGACACGACTGACCACGACCGATCAGATGCCCAGCGCTCGGAAGCGCTCGTTGCAGCTCGTCGCCGCGTCTCGCGCAAAGCGGTGGTGGATGTGGTCGTCAAAGTCATCAGTTGAGTGCGGGCGGGCCGCAGGCACCCGTTAGTCTTCGCTTGGCCTACCACCGTGGCTTGCGTAGGCTGGGCAGGTGGGTGTTCGTATTGTCGCGGCTGCATCGCTTGTGTTCGGGTGCCTCAGCTCCGGCGCTCTTCTCCTGGCTGTGGCGGTGGGCCCGGAAGGCAAGGGCGTGACTGTTGACGGCGCCTGGGCGGTTGTTGGCCTCGCTTCGTCGGCGCGATCCTTGCCTTCGTCGCCGTCGTTCGGTCAAGTGGTCCTTCCCGGCGGACTGTCATCACGTCGCTGGTGGGCGTGTGTCTCGCCGGGGGGGCGTGGCCGTTGCTGTTCGCCCTCGCGGAGCGGTAGAGGACTAGCCGAGTCCGCAAGAGAAAGGGCGGTGAGGGTTCGGCGACCACCTACCCCCCTGGGGCCGTTCGCGGACCCGCCGCTGCTTCTCGGGGCATGAAACTGCGGTTGTGGGCACCGCCTGAATACTGACCCCCTCTCGCCGGTCCAGAACTGACCCCCCGGACGGCGGCGAGAGCGTCCGAGGGGATGCCGAGCCTGGCTCGATCAGCGATCGAGTCGGGGAGGCAGAGGGTGGTTTGCGTGCAGGAGTGGGCCGAGGTCAGGGCGATGAGGACGGTCCGGGGGTTGTCGATCAAGGAGATCGCAAGGCGCACCGGTCACTCGCGCAACACGATCCGCGCTGCGCTTCGCAGCCCCGAGCCGCCTACCTATGGCCCGCGGCCGAGGCGCCCGTCGAAGGTCGACCCGTTCGTCTGGAGGATCTGCGAGCTGCTCGAAGACGAGCCGAGCCTCTCGGGCATTCGCATCCTCGAGGAGATCACCGAGCTCGGCTATGACGGCGCCAAGACGATCCTCGACGACCGCTTGCGCGAGCTCCGCCCGCGCTACCTGCCGCCGCCGCGCAGCTTCCAGCGCACCGTCTATCGACCGGGCGAGCTGGCGCAGTTCGACCTCTGCGAGCCGCTGCGCGAGATCCCCGTCGGCTGGGGCCAGACCCGGCGCGGCTACCTGGTCACCTGCAAGCTGCCCTACTCGCGCACCTTCGCCGGCGCGCTCGTCTTCTCCAAGGAGTTCTCGGATATCGCCTGGGGGATGGGACGCTGCCTCGAGCGCCTCGGGGCCCTGCCGTCAAAGGTCGTCTGGGACCGCGAGGGCGCGATCGCGCCCAAGGGACGGCCGACAGAGCCCTTCGCGGCCTTCTGCGGCCAGCTCTCGGTCGGTTGGATCATCCTCGATCCCGGTGACTGCCAGGCCAAGGGATCGCTCGAGCGCGACCACCGCTTCGTCCACGGCAACTTCGAGGCCGGCCGGCGCTTCGCCAACCCGCTCGACTTCCAGGCCCAGCTCGACGACTGGTCGGATCGGATCAACGCCCGCAAGCACCGCACCACCCGGGCCGTCATCTCCGAGCGCCTCGCCGAAGAGCGCGAGCGGATGCGCTCGCTGCCCGGGCCGATGCCCGACGCCGATCGGCGCTGGGTGGTCCGCGTCCCCGCTCAGCCCTACCTGCGCTTTGACCGAAACGACTACTCGCTCGACCCACGGCTGGTCGGAAGGCGGGTCGAGGTCCGCGCCGGCCAGGCCGAGATCACGGCGGTAGCACTCGACACCGGCGAGCTCGCCTGCCGCCACCGGCGCCTGTTCGCTGGCGGGCTCACCTTCACCGACCCGGCCCACCAGCAGGCGCTCGAGGAGCTGCGCGGCGAGCGCAAGCGACGTCGATCCGAGCCCGAGGTCGAGATCCGTCCCCTGGCCCGCTACGACCAGTTGATCCCGGCATGACCAAGACCTCGGAGCTCACGCACCTGTTCCGCACCCTGAAGGCGCCAGCGGCGGCGAGGGCGATGCCGAAGCTCGCCGAGCGGGCGCGCGAGGAGAGCTGGAGCTATGAGCGCTTCGCCGAGGCGCTGCTCTCCTCGCAAGTCGCCTCGCGCGAGAGCCACGGCGGCGAGAACCGGATCAAGGCGGCTCGCTTTCGGGCCCGCAAGACGCTCGAGGAGTTCGACTTCACCTTCCAGCGCTCGGTCCGGAAGCAGGTGGTCGAGCACCTCGGCCAGCTCGACTTCCTCCATGCCAGGGAGAACGTGGTCATGCTCGGCCCGCCGGGGACCGGCAAGACGCACCTCGCGATCGCGCTCGGGATCCGCGCCTGCCTCGCCGGCCAACGGGTCGCCTTCGCGACCGCGACCGAGTGGGTGGCGAAGCTCGGCGAGGCGAAGCGCCAGGGCGGACTCGAGGCCGAGCTGCGTCGCCTTTCTTTCGTCCCTTTGATCGTCGTCGACGAGGTCGGCTACATACCCTTCGACCCCGAGGCGGCCAACCTGATGTTCAGCCTGGTCTCGGCGCGCTACGAGCGCGCCTCGATGATCGTCACCTCGAACAAGCCGTTCTCGGCCTGGGGGGAGATCTTCGGCGACGAGGTCACCGCCACGGCGATGATCGACCGGCTCGTCCACCACGCCGAGATCCTCTCCTTGAAGGGCGACTCCTACCGGCTTCGCGACAAGGACCTGGGCTCACCGCCACCCCGGGACTGATCGCCGGCGCCCGCTGCGCTCGCCCTACGGGCTTCGCTACGCGGGCGCCCTACTCAACTCCAGAGGGGTCAATTTTCAACCGGCAGAAAGGGGTCAGTTTTCAACCGGGCTTGACAGCGGTCTTGAGGTTTCTTGTCCGGGGTCGGCCATACGGTCGGCTGACTGGGACAGGGGCTTCTTGGAGAACGCAGGCTGGACAGGCCGTTTTTTGCGCGATGGGCTTTGAGCCCGGCTTTTCAGTGGCCGCCCCTGCGACCGGCCCGGTTGTGCTGTGAGCACGGATCCGTCGATGTCGTTGTCCACCGGTTCTCCGCTTTGAGTCAACGAGGAGGAGGTGGAGGGTGAGATCGATCGGTCTCGACATTCATCGCGACTTCTGTGAGGTCGCGATCGCCGAGGCGGGCGCGGTCAGGTCGGCGGGCCGGATCGCGATGACGCCGGAGACGCTCGAGTTGTTCGCGGCGAGCCTTGCGCCGGATGATCGGGTGGCTCTCGAGGTGAGCGGGAACGCGTGGGAGGTCGCGCGGATCATCAGGGGGCATGTCGCCCAGGTGGTGGTCGTCTCCCCGGCTGACACGGGGATCCGGGCGGCGCGGGCGAAGACCGACCGGCTCGACGCGCGCGCGCTGGCGAAGCTGTTGGCCGCCGGGTCGCTGGACGGGGTCTGGGTGCCTGATGATCAGACGCGGGCGATGCGCCGGCGTCTGCAGCGGCGCAGCCAGCTGGTGCGCGTCAGGACGAAGGCCAAGAATGAGATCCACGCGGCGTTGATGCGCCGGCTGATCGCAAAGCCTGCGGTCAGTGACCTGTTCGGGCTCGAGGGCCGCCGTTGGCTGGCCGAGCTCGAGCTGCCTGGGCACGAGCGCGAGACCGTCGACGGGTGCATGCGCCAGATCGAGTTCTGCGAGCAGGAGATCGCTGCCGTCGAGCGGGTGATCGCCGCCGACGCACTGCGCTCAGCGGAGATCCGCAGGCTGATGACGGTGCCGGGGGTGAACGTGATCTGCGCGGCGACGTTCATGGCGGCGATCGGCGACATCGGCCGCTTTGGTGATCGCAAGAAGCTGGTCGGCTATCTCGGGCTCGACCCGAAGGTCCGCCAGTCCGGAACTACCGCAGCGAGCCGGGCGCGGATCTCAAAGCAAGGGTCGGCGTCTGCCCGCCACGTGCTCGTCGAGGCGAGCTGGTCGGTCGTCCGCCAACCGGGCCCAATCCACGCGTTCTACGAGCGGATCCGAGCCCGCCGCGGCCACCAGGCCGCGATCGTCGCCGCAGCGCGCAAGCTCGCCTGCCTGTTCTGGTGCCTGCTCACCCGCGAAGAGGACTACGCCTACCAGCAGCCGTCGCTGACCAAGAAGAAGCTCCGCCGGCTCGAGCTCACAGCCGGCGCCCAGCGCGGCGACGTCGAGCCGGGGATCTGGTCGACGAACAAGGCGCTGCGCAAAGCAGAGCAGGACCTCGCCCGCCAAGGCGAGCTCGCCTACAAGCGCACCGTCGCCGACTGGCAGGCAGCGGCAAAGAAAAGCGCGGACGCGACACCGGGACGCGCATCACAAGGCCGTCAAAGCGGCAAGCAGCGCGGCAAGGCATCAGTCCCAAACCCTGCGCTTTAGCTCGTCGTCGCCCGCGCCACACAAACTCTTACAAGGAGCCGCCCAAAAAGACAACCCGACTTGACTTTCATCCGTCGCAAAAGCGGAAGCGCCTGGGCTCGCGCCCTGGAGACGCTGTTTAGGGGACGCGAGGGCGTCCCGCTCCACGGAACCTCCGACGGTCTGACCTGAGTGCAGCTGCATCCACGGAACAGAATCAGAGAGCCTTTGGGTCGCCTCCGCCGGCGGGGAGAGCGGTCGCGGGCGCACCCGTACCGGCTGGCTCCAGCGCGGCTTGCGAGACGGTGTGCGGGTCCCGTTCAGGGCCGGCGAACGCGTCGCCGTGGGTGAGCAGCAGCTCGTCGATTTGGGCTTGTGCTTGCCCGAGCCGATGGCGTGAGATCACGCGGACCGGATCGAGCCGGGTCTGCGAGGTCGGGTCCGACAGGACGCGGAGCGCATCGCCGACTTCGGCCGCGCGAAGCTGCCGCGATCTGATCGCGTTGGCGACGTTCTGGTTGAGGGCCGCAGCAGTCTCAGGGTGGGAACGGTGTTCCCAAAGCAGCGTGAGGAGATCGCACCGAGTCCGCGCGAGATCTGCTTGCACCTGCAGTGCCAACCAGTACTCGAGGCGCTCCTTCGCGTAGAGGCTCTCGAGCACTTCGAGCCGCTTGTTGCGTCCGATTTTGGCGGCACCGTTCGGGGTGATCTCAGCGAGTTTGGCCGTCGTTTCGATCTGTAGAGATGTCACTCGATGCTTGAGGCTCGCGAGCTGCACGTAGTCCGCTTGGGTGATGCCGCGCCGACGGACGCTCTTTACGATCTCGAAGAGGATCTCGTTGGCGGCGAGTGCATCGGACAGGCGCTCGCGGTCCTTGTCCTTGACCATGCCCTCGAGCGTTTCGCTCATCTCTTGGAGTTGCTCGGAGATCGCCTCGAGTTGCTGGCTCAGCGCCGCGGTCACGGCGAGCGTGGCCATGTTGGATGCGGCGGCAACCTGCGCGCCGGCCTTGTCGAGGTGCATCGGGGTGCTGAACTGTCCCTTCTCGCCGCGGATAGTCGCGAGGAGGTTGTCGGCCTTGTCGTAGACAGGGCTGCCTTTCTCCCAACGCTTCATCGTCTCTGGGGTCAGCGCGACGATGCGACCGGAGTTGGCGCCTTGCTGGAATTGGTCGGTCGCGTTCAGGGCGCGGGCTGCCATCGCATCGCGAACGAGCTGCGGGACCGGGCCGGAGCCTGCGCTCGTGTCGCGTTTCGTGAGGCCGCTCTGGTCGAAGATCGTGAGCGCGTCTTCCGGACCGACGACGAGAGCCTGCCCGGTGTCGTTCGGGAAGGGCACGAGGACGAGGTCGTCGGGGCCTGGCCCAACGGGGTAGGTCGGCGAATCGCCTGGAGTCGTGACGAGCGAAGCTCCCGGCGCTTCCGGACCCGTCGCGTGGGTGCGTCGTCCGCGCCGGTGCATCACCAGCGCGAGGAGAGCGAGGGCGATCACAAGGGCCGAGGCGACGAAGATGCCAGTCATATCAAGTGAAGTCCATCAGTCGGAGGCGCGCAGAGCTTCGCGCTACGAGACGTATCGGCGGCAGACCGTTGACACGAGAGACGAGTCGTGCGATGTGCGGCGATCTGACACCGCGGAGGATCTAGCGCGACAGCCTGGGCCGCGATTTGGCACACGGAATGCCGGTGGACGGTCGCGAGGCGCTCGCTTCCGCTTTCGCCGTGAAAGGAGTAGGGCCATCGCCGAAGGTCCTGGCTATCGCCCTCGGCGCCGAGGAGAAGTCGGCGGCCTCGTTACTCCTCCGCGCCGGAAGGAGTCGTCGTTGCAGGCGGCCGGTTCGCTACTCCTATTGCACACAAGAGCAGCACTCTGCCCGGCGCTGCGCGAGGGCTGATGAGCTACCGCCACGACTATTCCACCGGCTGGGTGGTGTGGTCGGCGTCGCCGGGCGAGTAGATGAGCAGGCCTCGCAACGATTCCGTGATGTGCGCGGTGTGTTCGACGCCTCGCGGCACGAAGACGAAGCTGCCCGGGCCCGCCACGACCTCGCGGTCTCGGAAGATGAAAGTCATCTCGCCTCACCGATGTAGAACCCCTCGTCCGTGTGCGGATGGGATGTGCATCGGTGGGCCTTGGCCAGCCGGGGCTCGACCCACCATCACTCGGTAGGCCCCGCTCGTGAGGTCATTGCCGATCAGATCGGGCTCCCCGTCGTGGTCGAAGACGAAGGTTGCCCCACAGATGGTCTCCATGGAGCGGAGCCTAACCGGCGACATGATCGCGATTCCCGCGCTCCTCCTTTTCGGGGCATGAGAATGCGACTCGAAGGCTGATGTCCGGGTCCGGACCTAGGTTCCGCTGACTGGGACAGGGGCCTTCTGGGAGAACGCAGGCTGGGCAGGCCGGTATTCGTCGATGGGCTTCGAGCCCGACTTTTCGGTGGCCGCCCCTGCGACTTACCCGGGTGTGCTGAGAGCACGAATCCGTCGTTGTCGTTTGCCCACCGGTTCTCTCGTGTTCTGTTGTGAGACCAAGGAGGATCAGGTGAGAGCAATCGGGTTGGACGTTCACCGCGACTTCTGCGAGGTTGCGGTCGTCGAGCACGGCGAGGTCACGTCAGCGGGGCGGATCGAGACGACGCCGGCGGCGCTTGAGCTGTTCGCCGGGAGTCTCGGTCCCGATGACCGTGTCGCGCTCGAGGTGACGGGCAACGCGTGGGAGATCGCGCGGTTGATCGAGCCGCATGTCGAGCGAGTGTTGGTCGTGAGCCCGAGCGACACCGGTATCAGGCAGGCGAGGGCGAAGACAGACCGCCTCGACGCACGCGCGCTCGCGAAGCTGCTCGCCTCGGGCTCGCTCGATTCGCTGTGGATGCCAGACGAGTCGACCCGTGCGCTGCGCCGGCGCCTCGCGCGGCGCTCACACCTCGTGCGGGCACGCACGCGGGCGAAGAACGAGATCCACGCATGCCTGATCCGGCGCCTCGTGACCCGCCCAAAGCTCAGCGACCTGTTCGGCCTCGCCGGGCGGCAGTGGCTCTCAGAGCTCGAGCTGCCTGTCGAGGAGCGCGAGACGCTCGATTCCTGCATGCGCCAGATCGAGTTCCTCGACGAGGAGGTCGTAGAGGTCGAGCGCGTGATCGCGCTCGAGGCGCTGCGCTCGGCGGAGGTGAGGCGGCTGATGAGCGTCCCTGGTGTCAACGTGATCTGCGCGTCGGCGTTTTTGGCGGCGGTCGGCGATATCCGCCGCTTCAAAGGCCAGCGCCAGCTCGTCGGCTACCTCGGCCTCGACCCGCGCGTGCGCCAGTCGGGCACAGCTCCTGCGAGCCACGGGCACATCTCGAGGCAGGGCTCTGCCCCCGCGCGCCACGCGCTCGTCGAGGCGAGCTGGAGCGCGGTGCGCCAGCCCGGTCCGCTACGCGCCTTCTACGAGCGGATCCGCGTGCGTCGCGGACACCAGGTGGCAATCGTCGCCAGTGCGCGCAAACTCGCGTGCCTCTTCTGGTGCCTGCTCACGCGCGAGGAGGACTACGCCTATGCACAGCCCTCGCTGACGCGCAAGAAGCTGCGCCGGCTCGAGCTCCGCGCTGGCGCCCCGAAGGGAAGGTCGAGCCCGGCGTCTGGTCAACAAACGACGCGATGCGAAGGGCCGAGCAGGAGCTGGCGCGCCAGGGAGAGCAGGCCTACAAGCGCACCGTCGCCGACTGGCAGTCCGTGGCGAAGCGCAGGGCGGGCGCGGACGCGACACCGGGACGCGCATCTCAAAGCCGATCTAACGGCAAGCAGCGCGACAAGGCATCAGTCCCAAACCCTGCGCTTTAGCTCGTCGTCGACCACGCCCACGCGAAATCTTGCACAGGAGGTGCTGATCGACAAGAGGACTTGACTTTCATCCGTCGACGACCCCGGGCACTCTCGAGACCGTCCGGGGGCCTCGTACTAGCTGCGCTTTGGCGGAAAGCAGTAGGGAGCGCCCGTTCGGGCGAACGACTGCTCCCGGCGCGATGGGATAGCGAGCTTCGGCAGATGCTCCTTTGCGCCGGATTCGATAGTGGCTCGCGTCGATGGTCGGCGCTACCGCTCTTCGTCGGTGCGCCGAGCGTGGGGACGCTGCCCCTCTTACGCCATAGATGCAAGGAAGGCTCGCGCTGATGTGTATCCATACCGGAAGCGGTAGCCGGAGGAGTAAGCCGGGATAGACTCGCGCGCTATGGACGCTGTCGTTCATGGCCCTGGAGAAGGCGAGCGCCACGATGCGGGTCCCGCGCAAATCGCCATCAAGGCGACCGGCGAGAACACCGGCGGCTCGTTCTTCCTCGCGGAAAGTACCCTGGCGCCTGGCTTCGCCGGGCCGCCGCCGCACCGCCACCGCGAACTACATGACATGTTCTACGTGCTTGAGGGCACGCTCACGCTGCGACTCGGCGACGAGACGCTGGCGGCTGGCCCAGGCACCTTTGTCTGCGTGCCGCCGGGTGTAGTCCACACTTTCCGCAACGACAGCGACAGGCTGATTCGCCTGCTGAACTTCAACACGCCCTCGGGCTGGGAGCACTACATGCGCGACGTCGCCGATGCGGCGCGAAGCGGACCGCTGACTCCCGAGGCGATCGGTCGGGTTGCTTCGCGGTACGACTTCGAGGTCGTCAACTAGCGCCCGCCGGCGCGCGCGGCCGCGTTGACAGGCGAAGTTAGAGTCTGCTTCCTCTTCGACGCGGGAGGAGCAGCAACTCCGGGTGCTTCTCTCTGCGCGGCGAATGGACCCCTGACACGCCGTCGCTTCTCCTTCGCGCCGAATCCAGTCACGGGCCCCGAGACCACCAGCGCTACTCCTTTCCGCCCGACGCGAGAGCGTCGACGCGACCTTCCCCTGCCGGTCAGAGGCGCCCGAATTGAGTCCGAAGGAGGAGCGCTTCCGCTCCGGCGGAGACGCCTCCTATCAGGCGGAAGCGGTAGCGCGTCGTTTCTGAGATGACTTTGGCATCAGCAACATGGCCGAAAAGGTTGGGCTATCGCTAGCGCGCCAGGGCGGCTGAATGTACGGTACGGAGAGGTCTTTTACCGAAGGAGGACATTGGTGGACGCCACTATCACCGAAGGCACTGGGACGCCACAAGCGCCGCCCCACGAGCTGATCTGGGAGGTGGCGCAGGCCATCGTCGTTTCCCGCTGCCTGCACGTCGTGGCCGACCTCGGCGTGGCGGATCATGTTGGTGACGCGCCCGTCTCAGCCGAGCATCTCGCCGCCGCTTGCGGCGCCGACGCGGATGCGCTCGGGCGCGTACTTCGCTTGCTGGCGGCACACGGGATCTTCGAGCCGGCTACCGGCGGATACCGCCATACGAGCTCGTCAGCACTGCTGCGCAGCGACCACCCGACGTCGATGCGAGCGTTCGCGCGCCTCAATGGTCTACCCGTGTTCTCGGCCACGTTCGGCGAGCTGGGGCACTCGGTGCGCACCGGGTCGCCCGCCCTCGAGGTCGTTGCAGCGAAGGGACTGTGGCCATACCTACAGGAACACTCCGAAGAGGCGATGGTGTTCGAACAGGCGATGACGGCCAAGGCACATGCCGACGTCGCCGGGGTCCTCAACGCCTACGACTTTGAACGTCACCGCCGCATCGCAGACGTCGGTGGCGGTCACGCCCACCTCATCGAAGCGATCCTCGCCGCCCACCACGGCCACACCGGCGTGCTGTTCGAGCTTCCACACGTGGGCAACGAGGTCGAGCCGTCGTCGCGGCTCGAGGTCGTCGCCGGCGACTTCTTCACCGACCCGCTCCCGAGCTGCGACGCGTACCTGCTTATGAACATCCTCCATGACTGGGACGATGAAAACGCGTCGCGAATCCTGGCCGCGGTGGCCAAGTCTGGTGAGCCCGGCGCGGCGGTCCTCGTCATTGAGACGGTCATGCCCGAAGGGCCGGAGCCGCACTGGGCCAAGCCGCTCGACGTGGTCATGCTCGCCGTCACGGGCGGCCGCGAGCGCACCGAGGCACAGTACCGAAGCCTGCTCGGGGACACGGGCATCGACTTGGTGCGAACGGTCCCCACGGCGACGGCGTTCTCCATCGTGGAAGGGCGGGTGCGATGAGGGCGCGCACAACGCGACAAGGGAGCAACCGATGAAGCTGCTCCGTGACTGAGGACGATCTCCAAGCGCAACCCTCTTCGTTGAGCTGGATCACGTCCGACAGCCTGCGATCCCGGTCCGAGCCCTCGGGCAAGGTTCGGCTGTGAGGTTCGGCCGTGAGACACGATGCCCGCATCCTCCACACGTACACCGATCCAAGCGGGGTCACCCGACGCGGTCGTTGAACTGGATACTTCCCGTCGATGCCGTCCACCGACGCTAGCTGGGCGGCTGCCGCGTTGAGGCAAGAGCGGCAGCGTCCCCGCCACTCGGGGGCTCGACGAAGAGCAGTAGCGTGATCACCGACGCAGCCGTTATCGAGTTCGGCGCACAGCAATAACGCCGCGGGCGGCCCTACTCACCGCAGGCGCAGCACGGTGCCGACCATCAGCAGGTCGGGGTCATTGGTGGCGATGCGCTGCGTGTTGAGCTTCCACAGCCGGTTGACCTCGCGCGCGATAGCGGCGACGGACGCTCGCGGTTCGAGCTGGTCGCTGGCGATCGACCACAACGACTCCCCTGGCTGCACCACGTGCACCGAGCTGTCGGCCGCGTCGCGTTGCCGCACCGGTCGCGGCTGCGCTTGTGAGGCGTTGGCAGCTGAGCTCTCTCCGGCGGGCGGTGCCGACACGGGCAGTGGCGCCGTGGTTGGGTCAGGTGGTGGCGCCACCTGTGTCGTGCTACGGCGTTTCCCGCTCCGGTCTCGGCGGCCTGGTCGATCGTCGGCTCGCTTGGAGTCCTCCCTGAACTGATTTGGAGTTGGGTTCGGTGCCGGTTCGGGGACTGGCCTCTCTCGCGGGGGAACCGGTGCCGGTGGGGCGATCGGTGGCGGGCTCGCGGGGGCGGGCGGCGGTCCCCCGGCGGGCGTGTCGGGACCGAGACCGCCGTCGGCTTCGACCGGCTCCTCGGTCAGCTGGTCGAGGTAGGGGTCCTGGGCGGGCTCGGTGTCGATCGGTTCGCCCGCCGTGTCGTCGTCGCCGCCGCCCGCGCCGGGGTCGCTGCCGACCGGCGGGGTGACCGGATCGTCGAGCTGGTCGTTGCCGCCTGGGTCGAAGTTTGGATCGGCCTCCTCGCCCGCGGGAACATCGGCCGCCTGCGCTCGGTGCGGGCTCGCCGCGGCCGCCGCCGGGATCGGCGCCATGCCGCTGAAGGCCAGCAGCGCGGCGGCGAGAGAGGCCTGCGCGCGGCGCGGGACCAGCGGCCTGTCGTCGATCGTTCCGCTCAGGCGCTCCTCACAGCAGCCGGGGCAGTCGGCGCGAAACGGCAGGTGGCCGTGGCTGCCGGCCTGTCGCAGGTGGGTGGTCAGCGATGCCATCGATGTCCTCCTCGCGGTTAGTTCAGTGGGTCTGCGGCGCAGCGAAACGCCCTCGGGTTGCCTCCGTCGTTGGTGATCGCGGCGCTCGCCCCGCCCTTGCTGGTCACGATCAGCACGTCCTGGTTGCCGTCGGCGCGCGGGTAGACGTGGCCGGTCAGCTCACCGCCGGGCGCCGGGTCCACACGCGCGTAGGCGGCAGACAGCTCACCGTGGGTGGGCAGCCGCCGGTTGGGCGTTCGCTGTCCGCCCGCGTCCGCGCACGCGAGCACGGCGCTGCCGTAGGAGGCCGGTGGCCGGGTGTCCGTCTCGATGCAGGTGCCGGCCGCCGGGAACGTCGCTCGCGGGCAGCGGACCAGCAGCCGGGCGGCGGTGACGCCGTTCAGCGTCGCCGCGCGCGGCACCGTCCCGAGTGCCGACTCCTTGACGCGCTTGCCGCCGATCGAGTTGCGCTTGATGTCGCGGCCGGTCAGCGAACCGTCCTTGACGTCGCGGCCGGTGATCGTCACCGCGGCGTAGGCGCCGCCCCCGAGCGCGATGAACAGCGCCAGCGTCGCGGTCACGTTGGCGTAGGTCAGGTGCGGCCTCAGCCGTCTCAGCATCGCTTCCTCCTTGCCCGCGCGCGCGCCCGCCGGCGGGCGCCGCGCGAGCTGATGGGCTGTGCATGGGACAGGATGACGCCCGTGGCTGGCCGGCGCCGCAGGGCGCTCATGGGCAGCGGTTCCCGCTGACGAGCACCGCCACGCGTCTGGTGTGTCCGGTCTCGTAGGGATAGCCGGCCTGGCGGGGCAGTCGGGCGCGGAAGCGGTAGCGCTGCAGCCGACACGTCGCCTCGAAGCGATAGCGCGCCTTCCACACCCCGTTGGGGCCGCTGCGCATGGTGCGGAAGGTCCGCCAGCGCCCGCGCACGCGCGCCTGGAGCTCGACGAGCTTGTCCGCGGCGGGCGCTCGCAGCCGGCCGCGGAAGCGCACCGTGCGCCCGTTGCGCGTTCGCCTGGGGGTCACGCGGATGCTCGACGCGGCCGGAACCAGCAGCGCCACCTCGCGCTGGGCGGGCAGGATCTGCGCCGTGCCGCGATAGACGATCCGCAGCGTGCGCGTCGTCGAGCCGCGCGCCCGGTAGCGCCAGCGCCCCCTCGGACCGGTCGTCACGGTCCCGACGAGCTGCTCGGGGCTGATCTCGGTGCGCGAGTAGACCGCCAGCGCGGCCCCCGCGAGCGGCTGGCCGTCGCTGTTGGTCAGCCGCCCGGCGACATTCACGCGGCGCCCGAACGCCACCCGCGCCCGGGAGCGCAGCACGGTCACCCGCCGGCGGACCATGCGCTGCTTGCCGCCTCGCTTGACGCGCCTCTTCACCCAGCGCTTGCGCTCCACCCCGGCGCGCAACGCGGTCGCGATTCGCAGCGGCACCCGGATCGTCATCGGCTGGCCGTCGAGGCGGCGGTCGGTCGACGCCTGGTTGTTGGCCTGATCGTGCGCGAACGCGCGCACCCGGTAGGTGCCCGCGGGCAGGCTCGCGTCGTCGACGCGCGCGACCAGCCGCTTCGCCTCGACCGCCGTCGCCAGCTGTTGCCAGGCGCCCGACCCCTCGCGGCTGATCTCGATCTGCCCGCCGGCGAGACCCGACACGCGGTCGTTGACCTGAACCGCCAGCAGCGTCGGATCCTCCGCCGAGGTCGACTCGAAGCCCAGCTCGGGAGGCGAGCCGTCAAAGCGCAGCACCACCGCCTCCGACGCGTTCGCCGGCTGCTGGTTGCCCGCCGCATCCGAGCGCCACATCGACAGCCGCCACTCCCCCTCGCCCGGTACCCGCAGGCCCGCGACCCCAGAGATGCCGGGGCCCTCCCGACTGCCCGGCACGCACTCGCCGCCAGACACCGGGCACAGCCGGTAGTTGGCCGCGGTGATCGGCGCGCGGTCGCCCTCGTCGGGGTTCGTCCAGCCGAGATCGAAGTTGTTTGCGTTGCGCCACCCCTCCCCGCCTGCCACCGCGACCGCGACCGCACCGGGGGCGGTGCGGTCCACCCGCACCGTCACGGCGCTCGGCGAGTGGCCGAGGTTGTCGGCGCTGTCGAGCCCTGCCAACGTGAGCTCCTGCGTGCCTTCGGCCAGCGTCGCTGTCCGGACGGTGATCGTCCCGGGGCCGTTCGGGCACGGCACCAGCGCGCTGTAGCGACAGTCCCGCTCGTGCCTGCCGGCCTCCTGTCCGCCGACCAGGGCTCTCACCTGCTTGACCCCCGCCAGGTCCTGGGCGGTGTAGGTCACCGGCTGGTCGGACGCGCCGACCCACTGACCCTGGGCGAACGGGCTGTCCTGCACAACGGCCAGCGCCGGGCCCTGGGGGCCGTCCTCGGCGACCGCGAGGCGCATCCGAAACGTGCGCAGCGCGTTCAGCGACCGGTTCGAGCACCGCGGACGGCCCGGCTTGCCGACGCAGATCGTGCGCTGCACCACCTTCGTCGTCCCGCCGATGTCGACCACCTTCTGAAACGCCCCCGCGCGCGCCTCGGGCCGGCAGTCGACGTTCGCCGGCTTGTTGAAGATCGACCGCGCCCCGCCCGGACCGATCGCATACACCGACATCGCATAGCGGCAGTCGCGCCGCTGCGCCGCGCCCGCCCAGCGCGCGCGCACGAAATGCAACCCCCGCGGCAGCTTGATCACATACGCCGCCGCCCGCCCGCGCGACACCGGCTCACCGCCCCGGGCGCTGTTGGCCGTCACCACCCCGGCCAGCCCCCGGTCGGTCGCCTGACAGTTCACCGCCGCGCGCATCCCCCGCAAACTGAAGTCCCCCGTGAAGGCCTCGGTGCTGCGCCGACTGTCGGCCGCGCACAGGTTGATCGGATACTCACCCGCCGCGCCCGACTCAGGCGCCGCAGCGAGCGCAACCGTCACGACGACCACAGCGCGCCACAGCCGGCGGCTCCGCCTCGGCCACCGGCGACGATCACGGATCTCGGATTGGTATCCCACGGTCTGTCTCCTCTCTGCCTGAACGTGTCGGTGCATCACGGATCACTCGATCCCGAACTCTTCGCCAGCGCCACCGCCCGCGGGCGGGGCAGGCGCGGGAGCGGGCGCAGCAGGGGGCGCGGCTGCCTGGCTCTCGATCCCGAACTCCTGCTCGGCCGGCGGCGGCGCAGGAGCCACCGGCGGCGCAGGAGCCGGCGCGGCCTCCGGAGGCGGAGCGACCGGCGCCGGGGGCGGTGCCGGTGCGGGCTCCGGCGCCGGCGGGGTGGGCCCCACCACCGGTAGCTCGGGCAGGTTCGCCGGCTCCGCGCGCGGGCGATCGGGCGGCTCGCGCTCTGCCTCGGCGCGCTCTAGCCCGAACACCGGCCTGACCGAGTCCGGCAGGCCCTCGGTCGCGCAGTAGGTCGCCCCACCGCCGACAGCGACGCAGCCGACGATCGCCGCCGCCACCGTCCCCGGGCGCGCGCCCGCAAGGTAGTTGCCACCCGAGGCGGGATCGGCGCGCGCGACCAGGCCCACGGCCTGCTGCTTTCCCTGTGTGCCGAGGTCGGCCAGCTGGTCGCGCACCCCCGCCAGCGCCTCGCCGCCGCGGTGCAGCGGCCCCTCGCCCAGCGCCGCGTCGGGGACAGGCAGCACCGCCGCCGCCTGCTCGCCCGCGCGCCGCAGCTCGGCCGCCATCCGCGCGCAACCCGGGCAGCCAGCCAGGTGCATGCGCGCCTCCTCGGCCTTGTGCGGCCCGGCGATCCCCGCGATGTAGGCCAGCACGAGGCTGCGCCTGCTCTCACACCAACGCCCCTCGCGCACCAGCTCATACCGCTCGCCCACGGTGTGCATCGCGCGCTCGAAGTCCTTGCGGTAGGCCCGGTTCGAGATCCTTAGAAAGCCGCGGGTCTGCTCGGCCGACAGGCCGAGCCAGAAGCGCAGCTTGATGATCGCGCGCTGGCGCTCGGTCAGCGCCTCGACGATCTCGCGCACCGGCACCCGCTCGGAGGCGTCGGCCACGCGCTCCTCGACCGGCTCTGCCTCATCGGGATGGCTGAGAGCCGCGTCGAAGCCGACCGTGTGCCGGCGCTCGGCGGCCTTGCCCTGGTCGAGCGCCTTGTTAATTGCCGCCCTGGTCAGGAAGGTGCGCAGCTCGTGGCCGTTCATCGGCGTCAGCCGGCCGGAGCGCTCCCCCGACAGGTACACCTCATAGGCGTCGTGGAAGGCGGCCTCTCGGTCGGCCGGGTCGAGCCAGCGGCAGCGCCGCCCCAGCACCGCCAGGACGTGTTCCTTGTGGGTCTCGTAGGGGGAGGACTGGCTCTTGAGCGCGATCGAGGTCATGCCCGTCTACCCCCCTACCTTGAGACAGGCCCGCTCGGCGCCCCCTTGAATCTGAACTCTCAGCGCCGGCGGTCGAGATCCAGGGCCGGCCGGCGGGTGGCCGCTGCGCGCACGCCACGGTCGAGATCGAGCCCTTGATCTCCTGCTGGCCCCGAGTGAACAACCGGACACTCCTGCCTCCCGACCGTTTGGCAGGGGAACATAACGCCGCTGCGCCAGGCGCGCCACCGCTGGTCACTAAATCTTCTCCCCAGCTAGCCGCGGGCTGCGGCCCCGGAGCCCCGAAAAGCTTGTGCGAATTGCCACTCTCGGGGGCAGTTTTGGGACAGTTTTTGTCCCTGAAGGGACTTTCAGGGACTCTGACTGATGCTCGCCGCAGCACGCTTTGGCTCTGCAAGCGGGATTCGTATGGGCCGGCCAGGACTCGAACCTGGGACCGACGGATTATGAGTCCGCTGCTCTAACCAACTGAGCTACCGGCCCGGGCTGGACATTCTGCAGACTAAGGCCTGGTTGAGAAGCGCTCGAGTCGGTCAAGGATCAGCCGCATCAGCGCCTCCCCCTGCTCTGTGTTGAAGATGTGCTGGGCGTGCGCGTCGCCCGGCAGGATCTCGACTTCGTTCTCGTCTCCGGCGGAAATGCGCGCCAGCTCCCGCGACACGCCGGCCACGGGCTCGCCCTCGCTCGCGACGAACAGCTTCGGCTGCGCCCCCAGCCCTTCAACGGGGCGGTTGGGAGACAGCAGGATGAGCTGGTCGGCCGATTCAGGTTCCTGCAGGACGGCCTCGAGGATGGCGTCCGCTCCCGCGCTGCCGCCCACGAGCGCGACTTCCAACACGCCGCGTTCGGCCTTCAGGTACTCCGAGGCCGCGATGATGTTGGCAGGCGAGATGTCCTCGACCGCTATCGCCACCAGTCCCTCCTGTGCGATCCGGGCCGCCTGGGGCTGCCAGCTCGCCGCGTCGAAGACGATCCCGTGCGCGAGCACGACCGCACATCGGCCTTCGCCCCAGATCAGCGCTTCGCCTGCGCCGGCGACTTCCACACGCTCGCCGGCAACGTCGTGTTGACCGCTCGCAGAGTCCACCGGCCTCAAAGTAGCGTGGGACCAGAACCGCGGGCGAACGCCCCTGCGATCATGTCCAGGATGAATGGAGCGGCACGGGTCTGGTGGCTCAACCGGTCTTCAAAACCGCGAGGGCGGGGCACTGCTTCGCTTGGAAGGTTCGATTCCTTCGCCGCTCGTTCGCAGCGCCCGGTTCCGGGTAGGCGGGTCCGGTGAACGACCTGCGCGACCTTCCCTCCGTCGAGCGCCTGGCCACCCAGCTCGGCGAGCCCCACGAGCTGGCGGTGGCCGCGGCACGAGAGGCCGTGGCGAGCCGCCGCCGGCAGGTGCAGCGCGGCGACGGCTCCGCCACCGCCCTGCTCGAGGAGGCGAAGGAGCTGTTCGACCGGCTGAGAACCCCGTCGCTGGCCCGCGCCCTCAACGCCAGCGGCGTGATCGTGCACACCAACCTCGGCCGGGCCCCGCTGGCGCCGTCGGCCGTCGAGGCCGCGGCCGCCGTGGCCCGCGGGTACTCCAACCTCGAGGCCGACCTCGACGAGGGCGGCCGCGGCTCGCGGCAGATGCACGTCCGCGACCTGCTGCGCGAGCTCTCCGGCGCCGAGGACGCCCTCGTGGTCAACAACTGCGCCGCCGCGGTGCTGCTCGCGGCGGCCAGCATGGCCGGCGACGGGCGGGAGATCGTGGTGTCCCGCGGCCAGCTCGTGGAGATAGGCGGCTCCTTCCGGATGCCCGAGGTGATCGAGGCGTCGGGTGCCCGCCTGAGGGAGGTCGGCGCGACCAACCGCACCCGGCTTGCAGACTACGAACACGCGATCGGCGAGAGCACCGGCGCGATCCTGCGCGCCCACCCCTCCAACTTCCGGATGCTGGGCTTCACGGAGGAGGTGGCGGTCGAAGCGCTGTGCGGGCTCGGTGTGCCCGTGATCGACGACATCGGCTCGGGCGCCCTGGCCGAGGGCATGCCGGTGCTGGGCGAGGAGCCCGGCGTGCGGCGCTCGGTGGCCGCGGGCGCCGCGCTCGTGTGCTTCTCGGGCGACAAGCTGCTCGGCGGGCCGCAGGCCGGCGTTCTCGTGGGCGGCGAGGATCCGATTGCACGCGCGCGCTCGCATCCCCTGGCGCGCGCCATGCGCATCGACAAGCTGTCCCTCGCCGCGCTCGAGGCCACGCTGCGCCTGTACCGCGAGCCGCGTCGCGCGCGGGAGGAGATTCCCGTGCTGCGGATGCTGCAGGCGCCCCACGAGGAGCTGCAGCGGCGTGCCGGCGCGCTCACCGATGCGCTGGAGGCGGGCGGCGTGACTGCCTCCGTCGTGCGTTCGGCGTGCGCCGCCGGGGGCGGGGCGCTGCCGCTGCTCGAGTTGGAGGGCCCCGCGGTCGAGGTCGACCCCTCCCGGTTCGCCGCCGCCGATGTGGCCCAACGGCTGCGGCTCTCCGACCCTCCCCTGATCGTGCGGCTGCGGCGCGGCCGGCTGCTGCTCGAGGTGCGCACGCTCACCGACGACGAGGCCGTCGAGGCGGCGCGACTGGTGGCGGATGCGATGCGCGAGGCGGGAAGAGACCATGGACCCGGCTGACCGGCGACCCCTCACCCTCGGGACCGCGGGACACGTCGATCACGGCAAGACGACACTCGTTCGCGCGCTCACCGGCACCGACACCGACCGGCTGCCCGAGGAGAAGCAGCGCGGGCTCTCGATCGACCTCGGCTACGCCCAGCTGCAGCTGCCATCCGGCCGCCGTCTTTCGCTGATCGACGTGCCCGGACACCAGCGTTTCGTGCGCACCATGGTGGCCGGCGCCACGGGGATCGACCTCTTCCTGATGACCGTGGCCGCAGACGACGGCGTGATGCCCCAGACGCGCGAGCACTCCCGCGTGCTCGCGGGGCTGGGGGTCGAGCGAGGCGTGGCAGCCATCACCAAGGCCGACGCCGCCGATCCCACTCGCGCCCTCGCGGAGACCGCAACGCTGCTGCCGGGCACAGAGGTGGTGACGGTGTCGGCGCACACCGGCGAAGGTCTCGAAGAGCTGCTGGCCGCGCTCGACCGCGTGGCCCAGAGCCTGCCCGCAACACGGAGCGCCGAGGACCAACCGAGGCTGCACGTGGACCGTTCCTTCACCATCAAAGGAGCAGGCACCGTGGTCACAGGCACGCTGTGGTCGGGGCAGGTGCGCCGCGGCGACAGCGTCGCGGTACTGCCTCAGGGCATCACCTGCCGGGTACGCGCGGTGCACCTGCACGGAGAGGAGGCGGACACCGCCGCGGCCGGCCAGCGTGTGGCGCTGAACCTCGTGGGTGTCTCGCGCAGCGAGGTATCCCGCGGCGACGTGGTGGCGTCGCCCGCCACCGACATCAAAGGCACGCGGCGCGTCGCGGCGGAGCTCGACTCGGACGCCGACATCGAGAGCGGCGACCGGGTGCAGGTGCACCACGGAACCCGCGAGTCAGCCGCGAGCCTGCGCCGGCTCCCCGCCGGAGGCTGGCGGCTGAACCTGGAGCGCCCTCTCCTGGCTGCCCCCGGCGACCGCCTGGTGCTGCGCCGCATCGCCCCACCCGAGACGCTCGGTGGAGGGGTGGTCACCGACGCGCAGCCGGATGCTCGCGGCAACGCCCACCGCGAGGAGCGCCCGCCGCCGGCTGCGCCACCCCCTCCACCGGACCCCCTCTCGCCCCAGGCGCTCGAGCTCGAGCAGCGCCTGCGCCAGGCCGGCGCCGCACCCCCGCTCGACAGCGAGCTCAGCCATCTGCAGGATGAGCTGGCCGCGCTGCGCAAGGCCGGTCGCGCCGTTCGCGTGGGGCCGCGGCTGCACTTCCACGCAGACGTTCTGGCGGGCATCGAAGCACGGCTGACCGGGCACCTGGCCGAGCATCGCTCGATCACCCTCGCCGAGCTGCGCGACCAGCTCGGCACGAGCCGCAAATTCGCTCAGGCGCTGCTCGAGCACTTCAACGGCGCCGGCCTCACCCGGCGCCTGGGCGACGAGCACGTGCTCCGGCGCCGTCGCCCCGAGCCCAAGGCCGAGAAGGCGTGATCAAGCTCACCTCCCTCTCCCACGGTGCGGGATGCGGCTGCAAGCTGCCGGCCGCGGAAGTGCACCGGATCGCAGCCGCGCTTGCGGTGCCCGCCGACCCGAACCTGCTCGTGGGCGCCGGCACCGCCGACGACGCGGGGGTCTACCGCCTGACCGACGAACTCGCACTGGTGCAGACGGTGGACTTCTTCACCCCGATCGTGGACGACCCCTTCGACTTCGGGCGGATAGCAGCCGCCAACGCGCTGTCGGACGTGTACGCGATGGGCGGACGGCCGGTGACGGCGCTCAACCTCGTGGCGTTTCCGCTCGAGCGCCTGGGCCGGGAGGTGCTGGCCGAGATCCTGCGCGGCGGCGCCGCGGTGGCCGCCGAGGCGGGCGTGGCGATCGTGGGCGGGCACTCGATCGACGATGCCGAGCCCAAGTACGGCATGGCCGTTACAGGCGTGGTCCATCCCGAGCGCCTGCTGCGCAACTCCTCCGCCCGTCCCGGCGACGCGATCCGCCTCACCAAGCCCGTGGGTGGCGGCGTGGTCTCCACCGCCGCCAAACGTGGCATCGCCTCCCCCGCGCTGCTGGAGCGCACGGTCGCGGTGATGACCACCCTCAACGCCGAGGCCTCGGCGCAGGCGCTGGAGGCCGGCGCCAGCGCGATGACCGACGTGACCGGCTACGGGCTGCTCGGCCACCTGCTCGAGATGGCCCGCGCCAGCGGCGTGGACGTCGAACTGAGCGCCGGCGCCGTACCGGTGATCGACGGCGTAGCGGAGCTGATCGAGGGCGAGGAGCCCCCCGTGGCCGGTGGCACGCGCCGCAACCGCGAGTGGGTCGAGCCGCACGTGGTCTGGACCGATGACGTGAAAGAGCCGGCGCGCTGGCTGCTGTGTGACGCGATGACGTCCGGCGGCCTGCTGGTGTCCGCCGCGCCGGGAGGCGGGGCGCCGGGCGTCGCCATCGGCCGCGTACGCGCGGCGGCCGAGGATCCCAGGGTCTTCGTTGTCGCCTGACCGGCGCGCAGCGCAGGCACGGCCTCTCGCTACTTCCCGACCGCTGCGTCCACCGCCTCGTTCAGCTCTTTGGCGCTGAAGGCCCCCTCGATGCGCGCGGCCACGCTGCCGTCGCGGCCGATCGCGAACAGCCACGGCTCGGTGCGCACCCGCCAGGCGTTGACCTGGGGCCGGAAGCCCTTGGACACGTCGTTGTCACGGAATACCTCCTGGTGGATGAACACCGCCTCGTCGCCGCGCTCGGACTTGACCTGCTCCGCGATGTCGACCACCGGGCCGCAGACCCGGCTCTGACACAGCGCCGGCGTGGCGAGCAGCAGGATCACCGGCTTCTTGCCGACCACGTCGGCGAAGTCGACCTCGTGCATGGTCGAGGGCGGCTCGCGCGTGTCGATGGAGCCGATGTCACCGCCGACGTCGGCCGCGGTCTCCGTGTGGATCCGCGGCGCGGGGTCGCCGACCTTGGGTATGGGGCTGTCCTTTTTGGCCAGCAGCGGCCGGCCGGCGGGCGTGGCCGCCACCAGCCGGTTGTCGAGGCGGGTCACCCCCAGCACCTCCCACTCGCCCGTGCGGGGTAGGTCGACGCCGGCCACGTACAGTTGCTTGGCGGCGTCGGCATCCGTGGACACCGAACGGCTGAGGAACTCAGGGCGCACCGCGAGTGACTCATAGCGGGCCGGGAACGGACCGCGGGCGGGGCCGCCGCCGGCGGGGGCCACGTAGACCGACGTGGAGGCGTCGGCGATCTGGGCCCGCGCGCGGTCGAACAGGCCGAAGCCGAAGCGGTTGCTGCCGGGCGCGAGCTCGGAGACCGTCGGGACCAGGATCGGTCCCGCCTCGCCCACCTTCTGCCGCAGCTCGGCCAGGGTGCGTCCGTCCGCGTCGGGGAAGTCCTCGGGCTTCGGTGGAGGGGGCGGCATCTCCACCCTTTCGGCCCCAGAGCCCTCGCCGCAGCCCGCGGCGACCACGCTCAGTACGAGCGCGATGAGCGCCACCCGCAGCAGCCGTCGTCCCGTCACCGGGAGCAGAGTAGAGACAGATGACGCCGAGGCCCACCGTCACCGCAGGGTTAACGCAAGCTTCGCATAGGGTTGCCCGCCCGCGCCCTGACAGCGACCGCGAGGAGAGTTCCTTGGCCACACGCGCAGCACTCATCACCGGCGGTTCGAGCGGGATAGGGCTCGCCATCGCCAGAGCCCTCGGCGAGGACGGCTACGGCATCACCGTCTCGGCCCGCCGCCCCGACAAGCTCGAGGGCGCCGCGCAAGAGCTGCGAGGCGCCGGGATGGAGGTGGAGTCCATACCGGCCAACATGTCAAACGAGGAGGAGATCACGGCCCTGGTGGCCGCTCACCGGGAGCGCTTCGGGCGCCTCGACGTGCTCATAAACAACGCCGGGGTGGGCATCGGCGGCGCGGTGGCCGACGCGGAGACCAAGAAGCTCGACATGCAACTCGACGTCAACCTGCGCGCGGTCTACCTGACCGCCCGTGAGTGCATCCCGATGCTCAAGCAGGCCGGCGCCGAGCACGGCAAGGCGCTGATGGCCAACACCGCCTCGATCGCCGGCAAGTACGGCCAGGGCTGGCTGGCTGCCTACTCCGCCACCAAGTTCGGCGTCGTGGGCCTCTCGCAGGCGCTGCACAAGGAGCTGGCCTCCGACGGCGTGCAGGTCACGGCGCTGTGCCCCGGATTCGTGGCGACGGCCATGACCGACTGGGTCGAGGGCGTTTCCAAGGAGCAGATGATCCAGCCCGAGGACGTCGCCGAGGGAGTCCGCTACCTGCTGCGCACCTCGCCGGCGTGCATGGTCCCGGAGCTGCAGTTCATCCGGCCGGGGGACAACATGTAGACACCTCAGCCGCCTCGTCCAGCGTGGCGAAGGCCTTTTCCCAGTGTCGACGGCTCTTCATCGGCTTCGCTTCGTACTCCTCGCGGCGGGCTCGATCGATCTGCGCGGTTCGGTGCGCCGTTATCGCGTCGGCCAGGAAGCCCTCCTCGCGCTCGTCCTCTCTGGCGATGCCGGCCTCCAGCATCCCTCTCAGGGCGCGCACCTCGCGGTCGGTCGCTCGGCGGGGACCGTCGCCGGCGCGGGTGTAGCGGTCCCACGCCTCGGCGAAGCCGGGGAAACTCGTGCGGCCACCGTTGCGATGGGCGGCCAGCATCGGGCACACACCGCCGTCACGGTCGGTGTAGGCGCCGACGATGATGGGGCTCACATCGAGGGCATCGAGCATCGCCCGGCGGGTCGCGGCCGGCATGCTGTTGACCGCCATCCGCAGGTCGCGCGCAGGTCTGAGTGCTCGTCGCATACCGCCCTTCTCCTTCGCTTGCCCATACGATGCCGTCCCCCGCCCGGACCGGGTCAGCGTAGGGCGGGACGTCGGCTACTTCAAGGTCGTTCCTGCTGCTGAAAGGGGAGTTGCATGCGGTTAGGTCTTCACGTGGGCTACTGGGGTCTCGGCCTGACCGCCGAGCAGCAGCTCGACATCGTGCGCGAAGCCGAGTCCGCGGGCTTTCACTCCGTGTGGGCGGCCGAGGCCTACGGCTCGGACACGGCCACCGTGCTGGCGTGGCTGGCGGCCAACACCGACCGGATCAAGGTGGGGTCGGCGATCTTCCAGATGCCGGGGCGTACACCCGCGATGACCGCCATGACCGCCGCCACGCTCGACAACATCTCCGGCGGCCGGATGCTGCTCGGCATCGGCTCCTCCGGACCCCAGGTGGCGGAGGGCTGGCACGGACAGCCGTTCGCCAGGCAGCTCCAGCGCACGCGCGAGTACGTAGCGATCGTGCGCACGGCGCTGGCCAAGGAGAGGCTCGAGTTCGAGGGCGAGGTCTACACCCTCCCGCTGCCAGACGGCCCGGGCAAGGCGCTCAAGCTCACCATCTCGCCGGTCCAGGACCGGATCCCGATCTACATCGCGGCCATCGGTCCCAAGAACACCCAGCTCACCGGCGAGATCGCCGACGGCTGGCTGCCCACCTTCTTCTCCCCCGAGCACGTGGGCGAGTTCCGCGCTCTGCTCGAGGAGGGCGCCGCACGCGCGGACAAGGCGATCGACGACTCGTTCGACATCGCCCCCAACGTGAACGTGTCCATCGACGACGATGTCGACCGCGCCCGCGACGCCGTGCGCCCGCTGCTTGCGCTGTACGTGGGCGGCATGGGCTCCAAGGACAAGAACTTCTACAACGCGCTCGTGCGACGGTACGGGTACGAGGACGCCGCCGACGAGGTCCAGGACCTCTACCTCTCCGGCAAGAAGGACGACGCCGCAGCGGCGCTTCCCGCCGAGCTGATCGACCAGACCTCCCTGTGCGGGCCGAAGGAGCAGGTGGCAGAGCGCCTTGCGGTGTACCGCGACGCCGGTGTCGGCACGCTGATCTGCAGTCCGATGGCGTTCGATCCAGAAGAGCGCAAGGGCATGATCCGCGACCTGGCTGAGCTGGTCTGAGAGGGGAGGGTCCGGTGCTCGCCGGAGAGCCCCCGGTGCGGTGCTCGCCGGAACAGGGTTCCGGCTGCGCTCCTCCCGAGACGTTTCGGCTGCGCTCCTCCCCCGGGAAGGGTCCGGTGCTCGCCGGAGAGCCCCCGGTGCGGTGCTCGCCGGAACAGGGTTCCGGCTGCGCTCCTCCCGAGACGTTTCGGCTGCGCTCCTCCCCCGATGGGGAGTCCGACGACGGGCAGCTCCCTAGGCACCGGTATCTCCTCGCCGCCTTCGGCGACCCCGGGCACGCGTTCCCGGCCATCGCGCTCGGGCGGGCGCTGGTGGGCCGGGGACACGAGGTCTGCCTGCAGACGTGGAGCCGCTGGGCCGAGCATGTGCAGCGCCAGGGCATGTCCTTCTCCCCCGCGCCCGAGTACGACGTGTGGCCGAGGGGAGGCCTGGCTCCATACGCGGCGGCGGTGCGCGCCGCGCGAGACACGATGCCGCTGATCGAAGACTTCGATCCGCACGCCGTGGTGGCGGACATCCTCACCGTGGCCGGCGGCCTCGCGGCTCAGATGGCCGAGCGGCCGTGGGCCACCCTCATCCCCCATGTACTGCCCACGTCCGAGGCGGGACTGCCCCCCTACTCCGCCGGAGCACGCCTGCCGCGCACGCGGCTGGGGTCTGCCGCCTGGAGCCTGGCCCGGCCGATCCTCTCCGGCGGGCAGGAGCGCGGGCGCGAGGAGCTCAACGGCGCACGTGAGCGCGTGGGGCTGCCCGCGCTCGACCACGTGCACGGCGGGATCTCACGCCAGCTGGCGATCGTGGCCACCTTTCCGCAACTCGAGTACCCGCGTCATGACCGCGATCCCTCCGTGCGAGTGACCGGGCCTCTGTTGTGGGAGCAAGTGCACGGCGAGGTCGCCGAGCCGCCGCCGGGCGACGAGCCGCTGATCCTGATCGCACCCAGCACGTCGCAGGACCCCGACCACCGGATGCTGCGAGCGGCGCTGCAGGGACTGGCCGGCGAGCCCGTGCGCGTACTCGCCACCACCAACCGGCGGGCGCCCACCACGCCACTGCCAACCCCGGCCAACGCCCGGATCGTCGACTGGCTCTCCTACGCCCGCTCGATCCCGGGCTGCGCCGCGGTGATCTGTCACGCCGGCCACGGCACGGTGGTGCGCTCGCTGGCATGCGGGGTGCCCGTGATCGGCTGCCCCGAGGCGGGCGACATGGCCGAGAACGCGGCCCGCCTGTCCTGGTCTGGGACCGGGATCTCGCTGCCGCGGCGGCTGGTGACGCCGCGCGGGGTCCGCTTGGCGGTGCGCAAGCTGCTGGCCGATCCGGGCTACGGCGAGCGCGCCCTCGAACTAAAGAACTGGTCTCACCGACGCGATGGAAGCACCGAGGCCGCACGCGCACTCGAGAGCTTTTGTTGAGCACCGCGATCCGCAATTCTCGCCACGACAACTCCGGGGGTGGGAGTCGAACCCACAACCTCTCGATTAACAGTCGAGCGCATCTGCCAATTGAGCTACCCCGGACTGCCCGTATGGGGTATGCCCGGCGGTCCGGACATACCCTCACGGTCAAGGTGCACGATACCGCCCTCGACCTCCGCGTGGCAGTTCGCGCAGAGCAGAATGCACTTGAGGGCCTCCTCCCTCGCCCTCGCGAGTGAGCGGGTGACCCCCGCGTGGCTGAGGGAGAAGGTGTTCGTAGAAGGGTTAAGGTGGTGAAACTCGCGCGCTCCGACGTAACGCTTGTACCCGCAAATGCGGCACTTTCCGCCCGCCTCGCTGACGAGGATTTGCTTCATCCGCCGGCGTCGCCGGCTGACGGCCTCGGAGGCGCATCGCGCGCAAGCGTAGTTCCCGCCGGTCTTTCGCCGAAACTGGGTGGAACCGTGCCGGATACAGGTCAGCTCGATGCGCGCCGGACTATCCGGCGGGACCTGAGCCCCCTCGCGAAGCCGTTTCGTCCGGTTCGTTTCAAAGCCGTACTTTTGGATCCAACTGCAGCTCGTCCTTGGACACGAACGTACGTTCGCAGGCTCACCGGACAGAACCGCAGTCGGCTCCGCCTAGTACTCCTCCTCCCCCATCCCGTGCAGCCTGTCCGCCCGTCCCGAGCTCTTCAGCATCTGCAGGGTCTTGACCTCGATCTGGCGCACGCGCTCGCGGGTCAGGCCCACGTGCCTGCCGATGTCCTCGAGGGTCATCGGGCCCTCGGGGTCTAGTCCGTAGCGCAGCTCGATCACTCGCCGCTCGCGGTAGGGCAGGTCCGCCAGCAGATTCTGGACGTCCGCGTCGCGCATCAGCAGGGCGACCTGCTCGTCGGGGCGGTAGCGCGGCTCGTCGTGAATGAAGTCGCCGAGCTGGGCCGAGTCCTCCACGCCGCCCACGGGCGCCTCGAGGGAGACGGGCTCCTGCCCGATCTTCAGCAGCTCCTCCACCTGCTCGACCTCCATCTCGACCACCACGGCGATCTCCCCGGGAGTCGGGTCTCGCTCGAGCTCCTGGGACAGCTGGCGCCGCGCGCCGAGCACCCGGTTCATCCGCTCGACCATGTGCACCGGGATCCGAATGGTTCGAGCCTGATCGGCCAGCGAGCGCGTCACCGACTGGCGGATCCACCACGTTGCGTAGGTGGAGAACTTGAAGCCGCGGCGCCAGTCGAACTTCTCGACTGCCCGTATTAGCCCCATGTTGCCCTCCTGGATCAGGTCCAGGAGGCTGAGGCCGCGGCCCTGGTAGCGCTTGGCCACCGAGACCACGAGGCGCAGGTTGGCTTCGATCAGGGCGTTCTTCGCTGCCATGTCGTTCTGCTCGACGCGCTTGGCGAGCCGCACCTCGTCCTGCTTCGTGAGCAGAGGGACTCGGCCTATGTTCTCCAGGTAGAGCCGCACGGCGTCCTCCACGCCGCCCTCCGGCGCGGCCACCGGGACCCCGGCGCTGACCACGCCCCCCTCGTCGAAGTTGTCATAGGCGTCGGCCTTCCCGTCGGCTCCGGGTTGGCGGCTGTCCGTCTGTTCGCTCACGTGGCCTGGCCCATCACGCTGCTCATCTCATCGAACACCTGCCGCTTGGCGACTGCCAGCCGGCCCTGCTCGGTGAAGTCGCCGGCCTCGCGGGCGCGACGCAGGTCACGCTCGATGCGTTTGAGCTCGAGCGCGAGAAAGCTCATCCGCAGCGACTCGTTGCCCTTCGGCGGGTCGTTGTCTGCCTCGAGAGCGATGCCGGCGACCATCTCGTCGAGCTGAGCGTCGCCGCTGGGAAGGCCACCAAGCGGGTCGTGGAAGTGCTCGGCCAGGTAGTCGCGGGCTCGGCGGGTGAGGCTCGAGGAGAAGTGCTCGGGGACGAGCCGCGCGAGATGCTCGCGCCCGAGGGACCCGGCGGCCAGGCAGAGGGCGAGGAAGACTCGCTCCGCGCCCAGCGAAGCCGCCCCGGGCGTGCCTGGACGGGGCCCCGCAGGTCGCGGAGCCTGAGGCGCGGGGATCTCCGGCTCGGCGGGGACTGGCCGGGGCCCGCCGGATCCGCCACCGGAGGTGACGAAATGCGGAGCCAGATCGAGGCGATCAGCGACCTTCCTCTCGAGATGATCCCGGCGGGCGCTGCCCCGGGGGGTGGCGGCGATCACGTCGCGGGCCTCTGCGAGCGCCCGGTCTCTGCCCTCAGGGGTGTCGCGGTCGGCGTCGGCAAGCACTCTCTCCACCTCGAACTCAACCACAGACAGCGCGCTCGTGACACGAGCCACGATCGCCTCCGCCCCGCCTTCGGTGACCAACTCGGCGGGATCCGTGCCCTCCGGCATCTGCACCACGCGGAGCCCCACGCCGCGCTCCTCGGCCATCCGGGCGGCCCTGAGCATCGCGTCACGACCGGCGCGATCGGCGTCCAGGGCCAAGAACACCGTGCCCTCGTCGCCGGCGGCACGCGCCAGCCCGTCGAGCTGATCGCCGGTCAGGGCCGTGCCCATGATCGCCACGCTGTCCTCCACGCCCGCCTGGTGCAGGGCCAGCACGTCGGTGTAGCCCTCCACGACCACCACCCTTCCGGACTTTGCGATGGCGCTCCGCGCGCGGTCGATACCGAACAGCAGTCGGCCCTTGTGGTAGAGCTCGCCCTCGGGCGTGTTCACGTACTTGGCGCCCTGGTCCTCGCGCATCGCGCGCGCCCCGAACCCGAGTACCCGCCCGCGCGGGTCGGCCAGCGGGAACGTGATCCGTCCTCGGAACCAGTCGTAGACGCCGCCGCCCCGCCCGCGGCGGGCCAGCCCGGCGGCCAGCAGCTCGTCGGGCTTGAAGCCGTCTCGCTGAGCGCTCATCAGCACGCGGTCCCAGGCCTTTGGCGCGTAGCCGACGCGAAACGCGCGCAGGACCTCCTCGGAGAGCCCGCGCGAGGCCAGGTAGTCGCGCGCGCGGCGGGCCTCGGCGGCGCCCCACAGGTAGTTCGCGTAGAAGCCCGCGGTGCGGTCGAGAAGGGCGAGCAGGCGCTCGCGGTGACGGCGGCGTTCCTCCTCCCGGGGGTCCTCGCGGTCGCGTTCGAGCTCAACGCCGGCGTCTTGGGCCAGCTGCTCCACCGCCTCCGGGAAGGGCAGGCCCTCGGTCTCCATCACGAACTCGATCGTGTCGCCGCCCTTGCCACAGCCGAAGCAGTAGTAGACGCCCCGCTCGGCATCCAGCGAGAAGGAAGGGGTGCGCTCCTCGTGGAAGGGACAGAGACCGACGTGGCGCGAGCCCACCCGGCGCAGGTCGGTCCGCCGCGAGACGATCGCCACGGTGTCGACCGACTCCGTGAGCCGCTCGATCGAGGCCTTCGTGTAACGAGCCATGGGCGTGCCTAGAAGCCCTGCGGCACGGACAGGTCGGAGAACACTCGGATGGCGTAGCGGTCGGTCATCCCCGCCAGGTAGTCCACCACGCGCTCGTGGTCGGCGGCATCGGGGGTGAGCGCGGGCGGGAGGTTCTCGGCGTAGTGGTCGAAGAGGAAGCGCAGCATCCGCTCGATGCGCAGGCGCTCGCGCTGGGCCTCCGGTCCGAGGTAGACGTGGCCGAACATGAACTCGCGCAGGCGCAGCATCGCGCCGCCGACCTCCTCGCCCTGCACGATGTCATCCGCCTCCTCCGAGCGCTCCAGCAGATCGCGCATGAGCGTCTCGATGCGGGCCGAGCCGGTCTCTCCGAGAACCCCGATCTCGTCCGCGGGAAGATCCTCGAAGGAGATCACCCCCGCCCTGATGGCGTCGTCGATGTCGTGGTTGATGTAGGCGATGCGGTCCACGATCCGCACGATCCGTCCCTCCAGGCTGTCCGGGCGGTCGGGCCCGGTGTGATTGAGGATCCCGTCGCGTACCTGCTCTGTGAGGTTGAGGTCCTCGAGACGCTCGACCATCCGAAGGGAGTGGTGGTTGTGGTGAAAGCTCACGCCGTACCGCTCCCGCAGGCACTCGTCGAGCACCGCCTCCCCGATGTGGCCGAAGGGTGGATGCCCGAGATCGTGGCCCAGTCCGACCGCCTCGGTGAGGTCCTCGTTGAGGCGCAGGGCACGGGCCGCGTTGCGCGCGATGCCACACGCCTCGAGAGTGTGCGTCAACCGGGTGCGGTAGTGGTCGCCCTCGGGCGAGATAAACACCTGGGTCTTGTGCTTGAGCCGGCGGAAGGCCCTGGTGTGCACGATCCGGTCGCGATCGCGCTGGAAAGGCGTGCGATGGCCCGAGTCCTCCTCAGGACGAGCGCGGCGGGCGGGATAGGCCCGCGCCGCCGCAGCTGACAGCTCGTCGCGCTCCCGCCGGGCCATCCGCTCGGTGAACCCCGATAGCTGATCGCTCGTGCTCGGAGCCTCCACGGGCGCATTCTCTCAGGCCAAGTGAGCCAGGCGAGAGACGAAATGTGACGCTGGGCGACATCCGCCGCATCGAGCGGCGAATCCAGTGGCACCGCGACTAGTCGTTCAGCGGCGCGAAGCCTTGAGCCCGCACGTACAGCTTGTAGAGCCGAAGGCTGTCGGCGAAGTCCGGCGTGCAGGCCTTCTGCAGGATCTCGTAGGCGCGCTCGTCTGCGAGCGGCGACTCGGCGGTCTGAGAGGTCTGCGGTGTGAGCTGGCTTCGAAGCTCGACGATCGTCGCGCGGCGCTCGGCCGGCGATCCCGCACGCCAGTCGTCGCAGTCCGCGTACTGGGTGACCGAGCCGGCCCGCTCGGTGCCCACCGGCTTCGGCTTCGCCCCGCCTACGGCCTTGGCCCCGGCCGCCGGTTCGTCCTCGCCTCCGCAACCCCCGGCGAGGGCCACGACGACCACAACGGCCAGAAACGGCCAGACGCCCCTACCGGCCCGCATCCGC
Source organism: Thermoleophilaceae bacterium (assembly GCA_030447725.1). Lineage (GTDB taxonomy): Bacteria > Actinomycetota > Thermoleophilia > Solirubrobacterales > Thermoleophilaceae > JAAYBF01. The sequence goes on along the minus strand of JAUJOQ010000003.1, from coordinate 15,204 downwards.
GATCAGCTCCGCCATGCGCCGGCGCAGCCGCTCGGCCTCCTCCGTCCCCGCGTAGGCGCGGGCCGCCGCGGCGAACTCGCGGCTCCGGCTGCGCGCTGCCGCGCTGCCCGGGCGCGGCGGCGTGCCCCACCAGTCGCAGTCGAGCGGCCCGGTTTCGTCGTCGGGACCCTCGGAGCAGTCGACCAAGTAGGCCTCCTTGGCCACGTCACCGGTGCCCACGCTGGTGCCCGGGTTCTGGCCGCCGCCGCAGTTCGGCAGCAGGTTCGGCGGTATCCCGGGGGTGCGGCCCGCGTCGCCGGGCCCGGTGACGCTCGCGCCCTTGCCGTCCGGGCCGGTGTTTCCAAACCAGCAGTTCCCGGTGTTGGAGATGAACTCGTCCCACCAGAAGTCGTTGCCGTTGGGCAGCGCCGTGGCGGTCGCTTCCCCGTGTTGAACTCCGAACTGGTCGAGCGCCGCGGGGAAGGTGAAGCCCGGCGGCACCTGGCCCATCCTGTTGTCGAAGAAGCGATTGCCACACGAGGTCGACAGGCCGTTCTCGGGCGCCCCGGCGCACGAGACGCCGGGGAAGACCGAGCCCTCGGCTCCGCCTCCATTGGTCACCGCATCGGGTACGGCGAACAACATCGCGCCGTCACGCCAGTTGTCGAAGATCCAGTTGTCGTGCACCTTCGCGTCGTTCATCCCGGCGTAGATGATCCCCGTGCCGACGGGCACCGTCACCAGCGGCTCGACCGGGGACGTCTGCGAGTAGACGTTGAAGTTGTTCGAGTAGATGAAGTTGTTGTCGATCTCGGCGCTGTCGGCGGGAAAGCCGGGGTGGCCGGCCGCCGACAGCGTGTCACTGGCGATCCCCGTGCTGTTGCCGTAGATGTGGTTGTCGGTGATGCGCACGGCATTGCCCATCGAGCCCGAGTAGCCGAGCTCCGAGCCGCGCATGTCGCACTGCTTGATCACGGTATTCGCGCGAGGTGCGTCGGGATAGAAGGCCGTGGCCTGGGAGCCGGTCTCCGGCGCCGCCCCGGGGTAGATCACCGCGTCGCCGGCGCCGAAGCCGTCGCAGTTCTTGACCACGTTGTGGTCGGTGGTGAAGCTCAGGTGCCCATAGTCGGCGTTCCAGTAGAACTTGGTGCGATCGAGCAGCACGCCGTCTGTCTCCTCGGTGTAGAAGCCGAACTCGAGGCCGCCGCGCATCAGAAAGTTGCGGCCCACGAAGCCGTCGCCACGATCGACCCGCATCACGACGTGCTTGGTATGCCCCGCCGGCTTGGCCGACGGGCCGCGAGTCGTGTAGCCCGTGCCCGCGTCGATGATCGCGTCGGTGGGCTTGGGGCCGCTGCCCTCGATCTGCAGGTTGCAGCGCACGCACTCGCCCAGCTCCTGCTCGGGGATCCCCTGACGGTCCTCGCGCGGCGTCTCGAGCGGCTTGCCCGTGACCGCTCGCCCCTGGACGTAGACGAGGTTCTGATCGTTCGGGCAGGTGACCTGGTACTCGTAGCTCGGCGTGGGATCGCCGCTGGCGTCCCGCTGCAGGAGACCCGGCTTGCATCGGGGATCGTCGACGGGCTGGCGGCGCGAGGCGGGCTCTCGGTACAGACCGGGCATGATCACGATGCGGTCGTTGTTAGAGGAGGCGTTGACCGCCTTCTGGATCGAGCGGTACCGGCACTGGCGGCGCAGCCGGCGGTTGATCTGAGCCCAGCGCCGGGCCTGCTTGGCGGTGAAGCGGATCTTGAGCTGGCTCGGGCGGATGCGGAAGCCGCTCCTGCGCGCCTGGCGGATCGAGCGGAGCGCCAGCGTCAGCGACTTCCTCCCACCGCGGCCCTGACACACGACACGCACGTCGCCCGGGCCCTTCCCGGTGACGGCGGAGGTCAGCGAGCGTGCCTTGGGCACCGCGCCGCCGGCCGGCGGGTCGACCGAGGTGTCGGGCGCGGGGTCCGGCCAGTACGAGGGGCGCTCGAGGTGGGCCGTAGCGACCCCCGGCATCACGAGGCCGAGCACACACAGGGTGAAAACGACCTGCCATCGGCTCCCTCTCGACCTCAACCGGCTCCCCCGTTCGCGTTTCGTCTGAGCGCCAGCCTAGCCCGCTCCAAACGTGAGCACCAGCCGCAACCGTTGCGGTCGCCACCCCGGCGGGAGGTTGCGGTCCCCGCCGCGGCTGAGGCAGGATACGTCGATGGCCGCCCCCGAGATCGTTCTGGCGCGACATGGAGAGACCGAGTGGAGCCAGAGCGGGCAGCACACCGGAACGACCGATATCCCGCTTACCGACCAGGGCCGCCGGCAAGCGGAGCTCCTCGGCCGGCAGCTGCGCGGCCGTGAGTTCGCGGTCGTGCTCTCGAGCCCGCTGGAGCGCGCGCTGGAGACCTGCCGGCTGGCCGGTCTCGGCGACCGCTGCGAGACGCGCGCGGATCTGGTCGAGTGGGACTACGGCGACTACGAGGGCACGACCACGCCGGAGATCCGCGAGACCGTGCCCGGCTGGACCGTATGGACCCATCCCGTCCCGGACGGGGAGACGGCCGCCGAGGTGGGCGCGCGGGTGGACCGCGTGCTCGACGAGCTCGGCGCCCTGGAGGCCGACTCCCTGGTGTTCGCCCACGGCCACCTGCTGCGGATGATGGGCGCCCGCTGGATCGGGCTGGCGCCCCCGGACGGGGCACGGCTCGCGCTCGACGTGGCGACGATCAGCGTGTTGGGCTCTGAGCGCGAGCGGAGAGTGGTCAAGCTGTGGAATGACAGCTCGCACCTGAACGTCTGACGACTCACCCCACCCGTCTCAGCCGCACGTGTGCGTGGTGCTCCAGCGTCTCCCCGAGAGCCCGGTCGGCCTGGGCCAGTGCGCGGTCGGGGGCCTGTGGCGCTTCCGAGAGGGGGTGCGCCAGAGCCTTGACCATGAACTTGTGGGTCTCTGCGTCGAGCGCGAACGAGCCCGCCTCGCAGCTTGCGCACACGACCCCTCCGGCCACCGGTGAGAAGCCCGTGAGGTGGTCGGCCTCCCCACACGCCGCGCAGGAGGCCAGCTCCGGGGCGAAGCCGGCCGCCAGCGCCAGCTTGGAGCGAAAGGCCAGCGATTGCGCCCGGCCGGCGCCTCCCGGCTCTGAGTCCAGCAGCGCCAGCTGGTGGCAGAGCAGGTTGTAGGCGGCGCGGTTGGGCTCGGCAGAGTCGAACAGGCGCAACACCGCCTCGCACGCCGCCGCGGCGTGCTCCAGCGAAGCGCGGTGCTCACGTAGCGCGGCATGGGCGTGCACCGTGTCCACCGAGGTGACCGTGCACAGGTCGCCGCGGCCTTGATGAAGGACCAGGCGCACGCGGGCCAGCGGCTCAAGGCGGCCCCCCATGCGCGACCTGATCCGCCGCACACCTTTGGCCACGGCCCCGATCCGCCCCCGGTCGGCGCTGTAGAGGTGCAGGACGCGGTCGGCCTCCCCGAAACGGATGGATCGGAGAACGACCGCCTCGGTCTTGAACGAAGCGGGCACTACCTACACTCTGGAGCAGATGGCGGACACGAGCGAGGTGACCCTCTACACCACCGAGCCGTGCGGATTCTGCAGCCAGGCCAAGACCCTGCTGCAACGGCGCGGCGTGCAGTACACGGAGGTCAACCTGGCGCAGGACCCCGGGGGGCGCGCCGAGTTGGTCCACCTGACCGGCCAGATGACCTTCCCACAGGTGGTCGTGGGAGAGCGCTCGATCGGCGGCTTCCGTGAGCTGCTCGAGGCCGATCGCGCCGGTCGCCTCGAAGAGCTGCTAGCGGCCTAGCCGTCAGTCTCGTCAGTTCTCGGTCAAGCCGACGCGCCGATGTAGGCGCCGCAGCGGCGCCGGCGCCCACCAGTTCGATCGGCCGAGCAGCGCCATCAGCGACGGCACGAGCAGGGCCCGGATCAGTGTCGCGTCGATGATCACCGCGAGGGCCGTCCCCAGCCCGAGCTGCTTGATGAAGATGATCTCCGAGGTCGCGAACGCACCGATCGCGACGCAGAAGAGGGCGGCGGCCGCTGTCACGATTCTTCCTGTGCGCTCAAGGCCGCGTGCGACGGCCTCGTCGTCTTCGAGACCGCCGTCGCGTGCCTCCTTGGTGCGGCTGAGCAGGAACACCGCATAGTCGGTCGACAGGCCAAACACCAGCGCGAACAAGCACGGGCTGGGTCGCCTCCAGAGCGCCCTCGGACTCGTAGCCGAGAAGCCCCTCAAGCCGGCCGTCCTGGAATATCAGCACCAGCAGCCCGAAGGCGGCGCTGAGCGTCAGCACGTTCATCACCAGCGCCTTCAGCGGAAGGATCACCGAGCCGGTGAGCAGAAAGAGCAGCACGAGCGTCGTCACGCAGAGGGTCGCGAGGCCGAGCGGGAGCTGGCGACGTCAGCGAGTGCGCGCAGCGCCTGGATTGTTCCCCTCTGATCCGTGCGGGACTCGGCCCTCGGCCAGGTCGCGCTCGAGCTGCTTGCACCAATCGACGGCCCAGCCGTGCAGGCCGAGACCGTAGAGCCATGTGATGTAGCCGAACTTCCCGTCTTCTCGATAGGGAGGAGACGCCTTGCGGATGCCGTCGAGGATCGCCTCGTGCTGTCTGCGCATCGCGCGGACCACCTCGATCTGCTGCTCCGTTGTCAGCGCATCCGCGAAGAAGACCTTCAGCAGCGCCTCGTTGCGAAGCTCCCAGGTGGGAGCTGAGCTCTCGGTCAGCCACTCGAGGAGCGCTTGCTCGCCCTGCTCGGTGACCGAATAGACGTTGCGTGCCAGCCCGCCATGCGGCTCCTCCGATCGCGTGAGCAGGCCGGCGGCCTCCAGGGCGGCTCAGCTCGGGGTAGATCTGCCCCGGGCTGGCGGCCCAGAAGCCGTCGGGCTCAGCCCCCGCCCGGGCTCGACGCCGCGCGCCGGACCCGCGGCCGCGGCTGGCACCGCTCACACACGTAGGTGCCCCGGCCGGCGGCGCGCAACTTGCGGATCGGGGTACCGCAGCGAATGCACGGCTGGCCCTCGCGCAGGTGCACGAGAAAGCGGTCCTGAAAGCTGCCGCGAGCCCCATCCGCGTGGCGAAAGTCGTCGATCGTCGCCCCACGCGCGTCTATGCCCGCCTCGAGTGAGTCCACCACGGCGTCGCGCAGCGCCGCGAGCTGGGCGCGCTTGAGCGTGCCCACCGGCCGCAGCGGATGGATCCCGGCTCGGAAGAGAGCCTCGTCGGCGTAGATGTTGCCCACCCCTGCGATCCGCTCCTGGGAGAGCAGGAACGCCTTGACGGGCGCCCGGCGCCCCGCGGCAAGCTCCCTAAGGGCGTCGGCGGTGAAGTCAGGGCTGAGCGGCTCGACCCCGAGCCGGGCGGCGAACATGTCGTCCAGCGCATCGTCGCCGAGCAATACGACGCCGGTGCCGAACCTGCGTTGGTCGCAGAAGAGCACCCGGGTGTCGCCGGGCGCCAGCTGCAGCCGCGCACGCAGGTGGCGCCGGTCCGGACCGTCCTCGTCGGCGGGCACCACCAGCAGCGTGCCGGTCATCCGTAGATGCATCACGAGGGAGACCTCCTCCTCGAGCGCCACCACCAGGTACTTGCCGCGGCGCCAGACACGCTCGACCCGGCGGCCGGCCACGGCATCGGCCAGCTCGGCGGGATGGGCGGGAGCGCACCAGCGGGGGTCGATCACCTCCAGCGACTCCAGCCGGCTCCCCTCCATCACCGGCGCGAGTTGGCGCCGGACCGTCTCGACCTCGGGCAACTCCGGCATCAGGGAATGGAATCAAAGGGGGGCACCACCCCCCTTTGCAACCAACCCCCGGAATCAAAGGGGGGCACCGCCCCCCTTTGCGACCCCCCCGGCCGGCGAAACCCTGCCCGTGACCTCGAGGCTGCTCCGGATCAGCCCGGACACCCTCTCGTCGAGCCGGTCGAACTGCCGCGGCGGGGCGAGCAGCTCGATCACGTACTCCGCCCTGCCCTTGAAGATGTGCAGGCTGCGAGTGCGCAGGCGGGACCGCGAGATCGTCTGGCGGCCGAGGAGCTCGATCGCACGGGCGCCACCAACCCGGCGAGTGCGGGATCGACTGAGCTCGAAGCTTGGCGAGCGCTCCTTTGCCGCCTTCTCCAAGCGCTCGAGAGCCTTCTCCAGGTCCTCCTGGCTTCCCGGGAGCTCTTCGCGCCGGCGGTACGCGAAGGCCGATACGGTGGCCGAGCCGAACAGGGCCCGAAATACCCCCGGCCGCCCGGCCTCCTGGATCCTGAAGTTCTGTGGCAGCTCTAGGCTGAGCCCCACCTTCGGGTATTCCAGTCTCTGCGTCGCCGCGGCCGGCTTGGCGGTCAGCTGGCGGGCCGCACTGCGCTCGTTCCCGCAGCCGGCGGGCGCCACCGCGAGCAGCAGGACGAGGACGAGTGCGCGGCGGCTCACCCCCGCGGTTCTAGCAGGGAAGCGTCCGGTGCGGTGGGGCCGAGCGTGGCCCGCGGGTGCGTTCGGAAGTACACGTCCTTGAGCCGCTCGCTCGAGAGGTGGGTGTACAGCTGGGTGGTGGACACGTCGGCGTGGCCGAGCATCTCCTGCACCGAGCGGAGGTCGCAGCCACCGGCCAGCAGGTGCGTGGCGAAGGTGTGGCGCAGCGTGTGCGGGCTCATCCTGTCTTCGAGGCCGGCGCTGACGGCATGCCGGCGGACGATCTTGTAGAGGCCCTGACGGGTGAGCGCGCCACCGCGGAAGTTCACGAACAGATGCGTCTCATGGCGGCTTCCCACGAGTGCCGACCGTCCGCCCTCCAGATAGCGGCGCACCGCCTCGGCGGCGGTGTGGCCCACGGGCACGAGCCGCTCCTTGGAGCCCTTGCCCCGCGCCCGCAGCACCTGCTCTTCGAGATCGATGTCTGAGACCTCCAGCCCGATAGCCTCCGAGGCCCGCAGGCCGCAGGCGTACATCAGCTCGAGCAGCGCGCTGTCGCGCAGGTCGGTGGGCTCGGTGCCGCGGGGCCGTTCGAGCAGCCGCGCGACCTCGCCGCGCGTGAGAACCTGTGGCAGCTTGCGACCGCGCCGGGGCGCCGTCAGGCTCGCAGTGGGGTCGGTGTGCAGCACGCCCTCGCGACGCAGATGCCGATAGAAGGAGCGCAGGCACGCCGTCTTGCGGTGGATCGTGGCCGGCGAGGCCGAACGGCCGCTGGAGCCTGCGAGCGACGCCAGGAAGTCGGCGATGTCGGCCCCCCGGGCCGCCACGGCCCGGATCTCGCGCTCCTCGAGGAAACGCCCGAACTGCAGGAGGTCCGATCGGTAGGCCTCAAGCGTGTTGCGCGACAGCCCGCGCTCGAACTCGAGATAGGCGAGAAAGTCGAGCACCAGGTGCTCGAAGACGCGCTCGCCGACGGGCTGCACGGCGGTGGACACGGGACCTGTTTCGCCAATCCCCGGGGCATCCCTTGACCTGCAAGCTCTCGGTCAGCTTCACTGCCCCAGGAAAGCGGAGAACCACAGCAGGCCGACCAGGGTCTTGGCGTCTCGCAGTTGAGGGATCGTCTCGTCGAGGCGCTCCACGGGCAGCTCCACGATCTCGATCCGCTCGTTCTCCTCGGCCTCCCGGCTCTCGTCGTAGAGGTCCTCGGCGAGGAACAGGTGGTTCTCCTCGGTCAGCAATCCGGGCGAGTTGTAGAAGCTCACGAGGTGCCTCCACGAGCGGGCGCCCTTCCCGATCTCCTCCGCCAGCTCTCGCCGCGCCGTCTCCTCGGGCTCCTCACCGTCTCCTTCGAGCTTTCCCGCCGGCAGCTCGAGCAGCGACTGCTCGCCCACCGGCTCGCGCGGCTGGCGGACCATCCATATCCGCTCTCCGTCGAAGGGCACCACGGTGACCGCGCCCGGGTGGCTGACGATCTCGCGCTTGGCCTCCTCCCCGCCGTCATAGCGGAACGTGTCCACCCGCACGCCGCCGATCTGGCCCTGCCATATCTGCTCGCTGGCTATCCGCTCGAAGCCCATGGCTAGACAGTCGCCGAGCGGTCGACTATCCCCAGTGTTAGATCGAGCATCGTCTCGAGCGCCTCGAGGGCGACCGACTCGTCGGGCTGGTGGTTGCGTTCGGTGCCGTTGGCCACGTTGAGAACAGGCAGGCCCGCCGAGATGAGCGCGGCGGCGTCGCTTCCCCCGCCGGTGGCCACGTACGAGGGCTCGATCCCGACCTCTTCGAGTGCCTCCGCCGCGGCGCGAACCGGCGCGGCCGTTCGGGGCAGGCGGTAGGCGCGGAAGAGCTGCTCGACGACGGTCTCGACGTCGCACTCGCCGTCACTGGCCGCGGCCGAGCAGGTGTCCACCATGTCGACGATGAGCGCGTCGGCGCGCTCGTCGTCGAGGCTGCGGGCCTCGAGCTCCACCCGGCAGTGCTCGGGGACCACGTTGGCGGCGCAACCGCCCTCGATCACCCCCGCGTTGGCCGTGGTGTCGGAGTCGACGCGTCCGAGGGCCATGGCGCCGAGGGCCCTGGCCGCCGCCGCGATGGCGCTGCGCCCGGCCTCGGGCCTGATGCCCGCGTGGGCCGCTGCCCCGCGGAAGCGTGCCTCGAGGCGGTAGTAGGTGGGAGCGGCCACGATCAGCTCGCCGATCGGACTGGCATGGTCGAACACGAAGCCGAAGTCGCTCCGCAAGCCTGCGCGGTCGACCTCCTTGACCCCCCGAAGGGCCAGCTCCTCGGCCGTGGTGAACAGCAGCTCGAGTCCGACCGGCGCGCCACCGCCGGCGAGTCTGCGAGCGACGCCCAGCAGCACGGCCACCGCCGCCTTGTTGTCGGCCCCGAGGATCGCCTCGTTGCGGTTGCTGAACACGCCCGCCTCGTAGTCGACCTGGACCGGCGCGGCCAGCGGAACGGTGTCGAGATGGGCGCAGAGCAGCACGGTCGGGGCGCCCGCGGGCGCGGGGATACGCGCCAGCAGGTTGCCCGAGTCCGAGCCCACCGCCGCGGCGCTCCCGTCCTCCTCCACGTCCAGCCCGGCGGCGCGCAGCTCGGCGGTCACGTCCTGAGCCGCCGCCCCCTCTCTCAACGACGGGCTCTCGATCTCACACAGTCGCACGAAGTCGCGCGCCAGGCGGTCGCGTTCGCCGGCGCTTGCGCGCGCCGGGGCGCGGGCTATCACGCTCGAGCTTCGGCGTCCACCGGGCTCGACGCCCGCTCGGCCGAAGGCTCGACCTCGGGCGCACGGTCGCGCACCCGGGCCAGCGCCGCCCCCACGAACTCGCGAAACAGCGGCTGCGGGCGCAGCGGGCGCGACTTGAACTCGGGGTGGAATTGGGAGGCGACGAAGAACGGGTGGCCGGGCAGCTCGACGATCTCCACCAGCCGGTCGTCGGGCGAGGTGCCCGAGCACACGAGCCCCTCGGCTTCGAGGCGCTTGCGCAGGTGATTGTTGACCTCGTAGCGATGGCGGTGGCGCTCGTAGATCACGGCCTCACCGTAGATCTCGCGGGCCCGCGTGCCCTCGTGAAGCTTGACCGGGTCCGCGCCCAGGCGCATCGTGCCGCCCATGTCACTCACCTCCTTCTGCTCGGGGAGGAGATCGACCACCGGAAAGGGCGTCTCGGGGTCGAACTCGGTGGAGTTGGCGCCCTCCATGCCGGCCACGTGACGGGCGAAGTCAGCGACCGCGATCTGCATCCCGAGGCAGATCCCGAGATAGGGAACGCCGTTGTCGCGCGCGTACTGCGAGGCGCGGACCTTGCCCTCGATCCCGCGCACCCCGAAGCCGCCGGGGATGAGGATGCCGTCACACTCGGCCAGCTCGTCGAGCGCCTCATGATCGGTGAGCCGCTCCGAGTCGACCCACCGCACCTCGACCTTGCCACCGTGGAAGGCGCCGCTGTGGCCGAGCGCCTCGATCACCGACAGGTAGGCGTCCGCGAGCTGTGTGTACTTGCCCACGATCCCGATCCGCACGATCTCGGTGGACCGCTCGTAGCGCTTGACCAGCGCGTCCCAGCCGGAGAGGTCCGGCTTGTGGGTCTCGATGCCGAAATGCTCGAGCACCTGATCGTCGACGCCCTCGGCGCGAAAGTAGAGCGGAACCTTGTAGATCGAGTCGACGTCGCGGGCGGAGACCACCGAGTCGACGGGCAGGTTGACGAACAGCGCGATCTTCTCCCTGATGTCGCGCGAAAGCGGCTCCTCTGAGCGGCACATGACCATGTCGGGCTGAATGCCGATCCGGCGCAGCTCCTGTACGGAGTGCTGGGTGGGCTTGGTCTTGAGCTCCCCGGCGTGGCCCAGGAAGGGCACCAGGGTGAGGTGGAGGAACATGCAGTTGTCGCGGCCCTCGTCGACCTGAAACTGGCGCAGGGCCTCGAGGAAGGGAAGCGATTCGATGTCTCCCACCGTGCCGCCGATCTCGGTGATCACGATGTCCACGTCTTCGGCCTGCGCTACCCGCCGGATGCGGCTCTTGATCTCGTCGGTGATGTGCGGAATCACCTGGACCGTGCCGCCCTGGTAGTCGCCGCGGCGCTCTCGCCGGATGACGGAGTCGTAGATCGCACCGGTGGTCACATTGGAGCCGCGCGAGGCGTTGACGTCGGTGAAGCGCTCGTAGTGCCCCAGGTCGAGGTCGGTCTCAGCGCCGTCCTCGGTGACGTAGACCTCCCCGTGCTGGAACGGGCTCATCGTGCCGGGGTCGACGTTGATGTACGGGTCGAACTTCTGCAGGGAGACCGACAGGCCGCGAGCCACCAGCAGCTGCCCTATCGAAGCGGCGGCGATGCCCTTGCCGAGCGACGAGACCACGCCCCCCGTCACGAAGACGAAGCGGGTACGGCTCATGAGGACGGCTCCCTGATGGGCACCTTGCGAGGGTAGCGCGGCCGGTGGATGGCGAGGCATCGGCGCGAAGGCCGAGCGCGCCGAGGCAGCAGGAACCGACGCGTGCGCAGGCACGCTAGCGACCGATGACGACGGCAGGCGACGGCCATCACGCCGCTGCCAGGAGCTCCTCGGCATGGCGGCGAGCGCCGGCGTCGGAGGCTTCGGCTCCGAGCATCCGGCACAGCTCTTCGATCACGCCCGGATCGCCGAGCCGCTCGACGGTCGCCACTGGCACCTCGCCCGCCGGGGACCTCGGACCCGGCGCCGACTTGGCGATCCTGAAGTGGGTCTCGGCGAGGGCAGCGATCTGCGGCAGGTGGGTGATGCAGAGCACCTGCCGGCCGGCTCCGAGCGCGCGCAGGCGCTCACCGACGGCGCGTGCCGTCTGGCCGCCAACGCCGGCATCCACCTCGTCGAAGACGAGCGTCCGAGAGCCCGAGGCACCCGCCACGGTCATCAGCGCCAGCATCACGCGCGAGAGCTCCCCGCCCGAAGCGCTCTCACGAACGGGGGTGGCAGCGACGCCGTGGTTGGGCGCCAGCATCAGCTCCACGCGTTCCGCGCCCGTCGAGCTCAGCTGCTCGCGCCCTTCCAGCTCGACGGAGAACGACGCCCCCTCCATGGCGAGGCAAGCCAGCTCCTCGCGGACCCGCTGCGCCAGCTCGGGCGCCGCCGCACGGCGTCCGGCAGAGAGCTCAGCGGCCAGCGTGGCGCTCTCCTCCACGGCCTGAGCGCGCGCCGCCGCGGCACGCTCGAGAGCGACCTCGGCGCCCGTGAGGCGGTCGCGCTCGGCCCGGCAGGCCTGCGCGTGCTCCAGCACCGAGGCGACCGTGCCTCCGTGCTTGCGCTTGACCCGGTCGTACGCCTGAAGGCGCTCCTCGACCTCGTGCAGCCGGGCGGGATCGGCCTCGAGGCCGCCCAGATAGCGACGCATCTCCGCACCGAGGTCTTCGGCCTCGAGGCGCAGGCCGCGCAGCCGCTCGGCGAGGGAGTCGAGCTGGGCGTCGGCGCCGCCCACGGAATCGGCCATCCGCTCCGCCTCGGCCAACGTCAGGGCCACCCCGGAGCCTTCGGAATGCTCGGGTGCGATGGCCTCGCTGCCGGCTGCGGCAGCGGCCCGCAGGGCGTCGACCCGGCGCAGGCGCTCGCGCTCTGCTCGCAGAGACTCCTCCTCGGCCTCGCTCGGGCCGAGCTGGTCGATCTCGTCGATCTCGAAGGCCAGAAGGTCGAGGTCGCGGTCCCGCGTTCCCGCTCGGCCCTTGAGCTCCTCGAGGTCGCGGGTCAGCTCTCGCACGCGCGCGTGGGCCTCCGCAAACCGGTCGCGCAGCGCCAGGTGCTCGGCGCCGCAGAAGCCGTCGAGAAGCTCGAGCTGAGCCGAAGCCACGGTGAGCCTGCGGTGCTCGTGCTGGCCGAAGAAGGCCACCAGCCGGCCCCCCAGCTCGCGCAGATCGGCGACCGTGGCCGAGCGGCCCTGGACGTAGGCGCGCGTGCGCCCCTCCTCGCTCACCCGGCGGGCCAGCACCACCTCGCCCTCGTCTCCCTGCGCGCACCGCTCACGCAAGTCAGCGAGCTCAGGGGCCTCCAGCACGCCCGGAGGCAGCTCGAACACCCCCTCGACATAGGCCTCCTTGGCCCCCGGTCGCACGATCGACGACCGTGGCTTGCCGCCCAGAAGGAGGTCCAGCGCGTGTGCCAGCACGGTCTTGCCCGCGCCGGTCTCTCCGGTGATCGCGTTGAGCCCGTCGCCGGGCCGAAGCTCAGCCCGGTCTATCAGCAAGAGGTTCTCGATTCGCAGCTCGAGGAGCATCGTCTCTGTCTACCAGCGCACTCCGACGGAGCGGGCGCTGCGGGCTCAACTGTCGCGGAACGTGCGGCGTTCCGTCACGCGGGCGCGCGCGGTGTTACCAAGCGGCTGCAGACCGGGGATGAAGCCCGCCCCAAGTGCGCGCTTCTCAGGGGGGTGTTTCGCGAAACGACGAAATACTGGACGGAAAGGGGAACACCCCTTTGCGGCCTCAGTAGGTCAGCCGCCCGAACTTCTCGCGCATGCGGTTGTAGAAGGTCGCTCCGGGCACCTGCGCCAGCCGGGCCAGGCCCTCATCGAAGCGGATCTCCACTCGCTCCCGCGGCTCCAGGGAACAGACAAGCCGGCCGTCCGTGGTCAGGTCCACCGGGTCGCTGTGCGAGCGGTTGACCACCTGCAGGACGTCGTCGGGCGCCACCACCAGCGCACGCGCCGTGAGCGTGTGCGGGGCTATGAACGACACCACGTAGCCCGAAACTCCCCAGGCCAGTACCGGTCCTCCGTTGGCCAGGTTGTAGCCCGTGGAGCCGGCGGGGGTGGCCACCACCAGGCCGTCGCAGCGCACATCTCCCAGCTCCTCACCCACCACCGAGTACCCCAACTCGCCCACCCGCAGGTCCTGGCGGCGGTGAAAGGAGACGTCGTTCACGGCAAGCCTGTCGCCCGACGACGTCGCCACCGTGAGCACCGGAAGCGCCAGCACCTCGAACTCCCCTGCGAGCGCGCGGGCGAACCCGGCGTCGAAGCCGTCGCGCTCCACCGTCGCGAGAAAGCCGATCTCGCCGAAGTTCATCGCGAAGACGGGCACCTCGCGGCCGGCGTAACGACGCAGCGCGGTGAGGATGGTGCCGTCGCCGCCGAGCACGACGGCGAGGTCGGGATCGCCGGGGTCCGCGCCGAGTGTCGCGCCGGGCAGCTCCGACGCGAGCCCCAGCTTCGACGCCAGCTCCAGCTTCTCGACCTCCTCGGAGGGAATCCTCAACTCGACCCCTGCCTCGGCACACATCTGCGCCAGCCGGCGCACGGCGCCGGCCGTGCCCTCGGGATTGCGGCGGGTGAAGAGGACGACCGACCGGGGCGGGCCCGGGGCGTTCACGGCTCCGCCCTTCTTGCGGCTGCCTCGAGGTCCTCCGCGGCGCGCGCCCGCCCCGGCTCGGCGATCCAGATGAAGCTCTCCCGGTTGCCGGCGGGCCCGGGAAGTCGGGAGGAGGCATAGCCGATCACACTCAGTCCCAGATCGTCGCAAGCCATCTCCCCGACGGCAACGAGCGCGGCCCGGCGATCGGCGGGCTCGCGAACCACCCCGCCCTTGCCGACCTTCCCCCGGCCCACCTCGAACTGCGGCTTGACGAGCGCCAGGCAGTCGAAGGTGTCGGCGGTGCAACGCAAAACCGCCGGCAGCGCCTTGGCCAGTGAGATGAAGGAGAGGTCGGCCACAACGAGATCCGGCCGCCAGGGCAGCGCATCGCACGCCAGGCTGCGGGCGTTGGTGCGCTCGAGCACCGTGACGCGCGGGTCCCGGCGGAGCTTGTGGTGCAGCTCCCCGTAAGCCACGTCGAGCGCAACCACCGCCTCGGCCCCGCGCTGCAGGAGGCAGTCGGTGAACCCACCGGTCGATGCGCCCGCGTCGAGACAACGCCGGCCCGCCGGATCGATGTCGAGGGCGTCGAGCGCGTTGGCCAGCTTCACGCCCCCGCGGGAGACGAAGGGCGGCCGCTCGGCCACCGCCACCTCCACGTCCTCGGCCACCAGCTGGCCCGGCTTCTCTGTCCGCGGCCCGGCGCGACCCACGCGCACCTCTCCCGCGAGCACCGCCGCAGCGGCCCGGGAACGCGACTCGTAGAGGCCGCGCTCGGTGAGCAGCGTGTCGAGCCTGCGCTTGGACATCGGCGCAGAGTATCCGCGCACGATGCGGCCCCGTTCTGTGCGGGACGAGGCTCACACCCGCCGGACATGGGCGGGATACCGTCGAGAACGTGACCGCAGCGAGGCTCATCTCTCCGGACACACGCTCCGCGCTCCTCGTGGCGCTCGGCGCGACCCTCCTCGCGATCCCCTTCGTGGTCGGCCTGAGCCTGGCGGCCGTCGCAGCCGGCATCGTGGTAGGAGCGGTGGTGCTGGGCCTCGGCCTGGCAGGCACCGCGCCCAGCGGACGGGGCACGATCCCCTTGTCGACGCAGAAGGGGTTCGACCAAGGATTGGTCATCGGCCTGCTGCTGAGCAGCTTCGCCTTCGCGTTCGTGGGCGACAGCGCGGCCGCCTTGCTCTACGGCCTCACGGGATCGATTCAGCTCTTCATCACCGCCGTCACGCGCTACAGCGCGCCCCGGCAGCACGAGACTTCCCCTGAGAGATCACATATGCACTCCTCCCTCGGGAAGCGGGCCCCCCCCACGCGGGGCCCGTGTTTTTTGGGGGGGCGCCACACATTGGGCGGACGCGGGCGCCGCGGCGGCCGGGCCCCCCCCCCCCCCGGCCACCCCCGCCCCCCCCCCCCCCCCGCCCAACCCCCCCCCCCCCCCCCCCCCCCCCCACGGGCCCCGCCCGGCGCCCCCCCCCCGGAGGCGGGCGCGCACGGCGCCCATAGCCCAACT
>JAUJOQ010000011.1 GCA_030447725.1 Thermoleophilaceae bacterium | reverse complement strand
GGCACCTATTTCGCGCCCGGTAACAACGAGGCAAGGGCTCCGGAAGGATCGCCCCAGGCCTGCGCACGCGACGCGCCGATCTGTCGCGGTCGAAGGCACCCGCGATCCGTTGATAGGGCCGTTCGCATCTGATGCCCTCAAACGGAACCTCTGGGCCTGTGCCACCTATCGCTGAGCAATGCCCCTAGCCCTCGGACGTCTCAGCTCAGTTGCTCGGTCAACGCAATGTTCGCTGGCGCGTTCGGCTCGGCGGTGGTCGCAGGCGGCTTGTGGAACTTCGTCAGCTCGAGCCGGCCGTGGCCGTCCGAGGTCCGCATCATTGCGATATCGACCCGGACATCGTCCAGCCCGGTGACGCGGTCCACTCAGCTGCCCTCGACTGCCGCCTCGCCCTCCAGCTGCAAGCCGAGCTCGAAGAAAAACGCAGTCGCAGCCTCGAGGTCTTCGACGACGACGCTGACGTGATCCATTCGCTCGACCGTCACGGGCAGCAGGGCACTTGAAGGCCGATCTGGGACGGCTGTGGCTCCCCAGATGGGCCGATAGGGAGGACCAATCGATTTCGTGGTCGCCGCTTTCGCGAGCGTGCGTTATCGGCGCGCAGCAGGCCAGCCGAAACGGCCACCGGCTCGTACTCGAGCACGATGAACTGTACGCCAGCGCGCTGGTCGCCTAGGGACACCCGTCCTTGCATACCCCGTTCTCGTCGAGGAGGTGTGTCCGCACGACGATGAAGCATTGCTTGCACGCTGCTCGCTTCTCGCGTTGTTCCCGGCGGTTGCACTCGCACGCCTGGCACTTGGGACAGGTGAGGGTGCCGCACTCGTCGTGCGGCCACCACCGGGTCGTCCCGGTGAAGCCGCAGGACGGGCACTTGACGGTCGCGTTGTTGCCACGGTCTGGCTCGACCGGCGTGTACGTGTGCAGTGCGTCGATCCCCCACAGGTCGTTCTCGGCGAAGACGGCACACGTGTAGCCGGCGACCTTGTCGATGGTGACGTAGTAGTCGCGCCGATCGCCCCGGTGGTCCGCCCACCACGACCGCTGCGCTGCCGGTCCGTTGGCGCGGTGGAGGACGTGGGCGCCCGGGATGACGTCATCCTTCCAGGCGTACGGCCTGGTGTCCCTCGCTCGGGCACCGGCAAATACACGCGACGGGTGTTCGGGGTCGACGAGGAGGGCGAAACCGTCGCACGGGAGCCGGTTCGCAACGGCGATCAGGCACGCCGTTCGGGATGCGACAGTCGCCTCATAGAGCGCGGCGACCGTCTCGGCCCCCGGCTTGCCGCCGTCGAGGGCCCAGCGGAGGTGCTCGTCGGAGATGAGGAGCTGCGCTGCGATGTCGTCGCAGACCTCTTCTAGGAGCTGCGCAGGTTCCAGCTGGTCGGCGAGCCACGAGGGGCAGTCGTCGTCCTCGGCGACAAGGTGATGGGCGAGCTCGTGCGCGAGCGTGAAGTTCTCCCGACGGCCGGGCGTCGAGCGGTAGAGGATGATGCCGCTAGTCGTTTCGGACATGCCGTCGCACCAGCCGCGAGCGCCTCGCATGGCGAAGCTCGTCGCCGGCTGCACCGTGAAGCCGAAGTGCACCTCGATCGCTACCAGCGGGCCGTCCGCGATGTCGGCGCGGACCTGCGGGTCAATCGCTTGCACGATGCGCCGTGCGTGGCCCTGTTGCGTGCTCACCGTTCGAAGCTCCGGAGAATGGCCCTGACGAGCTCCACGAGCTGCGCTTCGGTGACGTCGTCGGCGCGCCGGTGGGTTGCCAGTACGCGGTGGCTGACCTCACGGCGCAGCTCGACCGGGTCGTGGTCGTTCTCCGCAAGCCACTCCTGCAGCAGCTCATCGAACCGTACGCTCGCCAGGAAGGCACTGAGAACTTTCGTCTCCTCGGTGAAGTCGCTCTCGATGGCGGTCACCGTGGTGTTGAGGATGGCGACGAGAACGCTGACGACCTCCTGGTCGAGCTGCATGTCGCCCTTGGTTTCCAGGTTGAGCAAGTCGTTCGTCCGGATCGACGTTCCGGCAGCCGTGGCGGTCGCCGCGATTGTCTTGAGGTCGAGCTTTCGCCGCTGACGTGCGGCCTTGAACTTCTTGGCAGAGACAGTGATGCGGGTGCCGGGACGGTCGAAGCCGAATTGCCGGGCGATGCGGTCGAACGCACCCTCGGTTGCCGGCGTCGGCCGGACAGCTTCGAGGAGCCAAGCGCGAGCCGCAGCTTCTGCTCGTTCATCGGCTGCAAGGTCGTCGAGGTTGGGCTGCGGACCCTCGCCGTCCAGGTACAGGAGGTAGGAGGTTATGAACGCCTCCATGGCGGTGTTGTCGTTCGTCGTCATGGCGTTGCCCCTGGGGATGAGCCCGTCGTCGTTGGCGGGTGTGGGCGAGTGGAGAGCTTCTGACCGAGTTCGGTAAAACGCGGCATCTTGCGAAGCTTGTCGACGCCGCGGGTCACGACAGCGCCGACGCCTTGGACGGTGGTGACCTCGAGTTCCGGGGCGACGTCGCTCCAGTGCCGGTCGTTCATGACCTTCTCACGGATAGCATGCGCCTCTCGTTCGGGGAGCTCGGCCAGGGCGTTGCGGAGGTCTTCGGAGAGGAGGGCGTCGTCGACGGTCTCCTCGATGTCCTCGGTGCCGATCTTCGTGTCGAGGTCGATCTCGCCGTCGGTGTACTGCTTCTTCTGCTTGGCGACGTCCCGCGCGGTGTTCTTGATGGCGGTGATGGCGTAGGCCCGGGCGTTCGCCCCGTCGGGGATGCCAGCGTTCAGCAGCTTCCGCATCGTTTCGCTGACGGTGTCCTCGCCGCTAACGCCGAGGAACGTGTGCTTGCCGACGATCCGGTCGGCGACGCGCAGCAGCGTCTCGCCGTGCTCGGCGTAGAACGCCGCCCACCCGCCCGGCGGCGGGCGTCCCTGCTGATCGCTCACGACCTCCACTCTCGCGCTCGAGGTCGGCTACGGCACCGGCTTCACCGTGGTCGGCGCATGGGGAGCTACTCGGCGACCACGCCGCGCGACGCTGGCGCCAGTGATGGACCGCCACCATCGCCGGAGGATCGCCGGCGTCGTGCTCAGGTGGTCGCCAACCTCCACGAGGTACGTGGGCTCGTGGGCATCGATCGGCGTGAGGTCGACATCGACGTGGATGCTGGTGTCGTCGGTGATGGCCGGCGTGTTCCAGCCATCGCGGATGGCGCCGCCGGCGATGTGGCGGGTGGTGCGCAGTAGCTGGTCGTAGGCGTCGGCGACCCGGGGTGCCTCGACCTTCAGCACGGCGGAGTGCTGGTTGAGCTTGCGCTGCACGGCCGACAGCTCGGTCGAGATGCGCACGCGCTCGCCCTCGGGCGCGTCGTGACGACGTCGCCGGACGATGTACACGAACTCGCGGTACGCCGCTAGGTCGCCCAGCACCTCGGCGAACAGCACGCGCTGCCGGTCGACGCGGGCACGGCGCCCGGTCACGACCAGCGTGGCCACGGCGATGAGGCCGGTGATGACGGCGGCGATGACGGCCGGCGCGACCCACCAGGGCGCAGCCACCGCCGCGCCGGCGGCGGGGGCGAGTGTGGTCGGGGTCATGCTGCTCCTCGGGCGTGTGTCGGTCGGTGCGGAACTTCGGGCCCCAGCCACTCGCCGGTCTCCCGCCACCACGCTTCCCGGAACAGGTGGCCGACGATGGTGTCGAGAAGGTCGAGCAGGCCCCGGTCGAAGGTCCAGACGTTCTCGGCGGGGTCGCCGGGGAACCACATGCACAGCGTCCCGTCGTCGAAGCGATGCGGGCTGTCCGGCGGCCCGTCGACGGTGACGTACGGCAGCTTGCTGCGGCTTCTGAACCGGATCGTTACGCTCCGGGGCTCGTAGAACGGCACGTTGATCGTGACGGTGTAGATAAAGCCGCCCCGCCCGGATCTGCGGCGCGGACAGCCGGTGAGTGTCGGGAACGCGGCACGGGCACCGCGCTCAAAGCCGAGGCGCTCCGCCACGGTCCCGGGCCAGGTGGCTGGCGGGCTACCCACGCCGGCCGCCGAAGCTGCGCTTCGTGTTGATGGTGCCGACCGGCACAACGCCGGTGGCCACCGGACGCAACCGGGGAGTGCTCACCCTGAGCCGGTCGGCGAGGTCGTTCTTGGAGCCGATCGCCGCCGGCTCCTCGATGTACTGGAAGAAGACACGGTGCATGGCGGCCTGAACGGCATCGGCGGCGTCGTCGTGCTCCAGCGCCTCGGCGAGTCCATCCCGAGCTTTCCACAGGCGCTTCACGACGATGTCCTTGGACTTCTGGAGGTTGATCGGGCCCGACACGCCGGCCGGGTCCTCAGTGCGGCGGACGGCGAGAGCGCATGCGGCGTGGTCGAAGAAGGTGAAGAGCGCCTCCTCGATGGGCAGTACCGCCGTGATGGCCTCAAGGCCGAGGGCGCAGATGTTGAACGAGCAGACGGCGGGCTCGGAGAACTGCTTGTTCCACACCTTGCCGAGCCGGATCGTCTGCGCCCGCACGCTCCGCAGGGCCTGCTCGCCGCTGTTGAGCAACTCGACGTGCTTCTGCGGGTCCGCCGGGTCCCAGCGCGGGATGGCCATGTTCGGGATCCACAGACCGGCCTTGTCCTTGCGCTTCATGGCGAAGACGAGGTCGACGTAAGGGTCCTGGCCGTCGGTGAGCGGCTCGTTGACGAACACCCGGAGCCCTCGCTTCATCGTCTTCACGACTGCGTCGGGGTACTGCTCGCGCACGATCGGCCCGACGTGCGCCTGCATGTCGGCGACGACGTCGACCGGGGACTCGTCGTCGCCGTCGGGGCCGAGCCAGGGGTAGCAGCGCCGGTCGGCGATGACGCCGCCGTCGGCGTCCTCGACCTCCCCGGTCACGACGCCGGTGGCCAGTGAGCCCGAGCTGTAGCTCTCGCTGATGCCGGTGAAGGTGGTGGCGGCGCCCAAGACCACGGTGCGGCGCTCACGGGCGAGGGCCAGGGCCTCATCGTCGGCGTTGGTCTGCTTCTGGATGTTGCGGATCTGGCTCGCGGTCTCGCTCATCGGTACCTCGTGCTCTCGGACGGCGGCGACGCGCTGCCGTCGATGTAGAGACGACCGTCCCGCGGGAGACGAAACGAGAACTTCTGGCGTCGGGGGGCCGGGGTAGACGGCAGCAGTCGGTCTGGCCACTGGCCGTTGACGCGGTTCTGACCAGTGGGTTTCGACTCCCGCACCTATCGAGGCTCACGCCCGACATCGCGCTCAGGCACACGAGGCGCCGAACCGGCGATCGGCGCGGCGAGCTCGGTCGGGTCGGTCTCCCCAGGTGCCCCGCCGGGACCGTGCGACCCGAGCCAGGCAGGGGGGAGCTCCTCGAGCCCCGTCCGTCCACCTGCTGGAGGGTGGACAGATGCCAGCCCACAGAGGCCACCTCCGCGCTGCGCAAGGGGGCCCCGGGACTACCGCCCGTCGATGGCCGGTGGCGGTCGCACCGCCTCGGAAGCTGCTACTGGTCTTGCTACTGAAACCAGGCGGACCCGAGCGGAACCAGCGGGCTCCAGCGGGAACGACAGGCCCGTGACCAGGACCTGAGCGGAGGGAGCGGACTCCAGCGGTAGGTCCCGCCGCCCTCTCAAGGTGGTGAGGGTGGGGGCGTGTCGTGATAAGGGGTGGTGACCTCCAACGGCTCCGCCGACGCCGGTGTCCGAAGTACGCGCGCTCGGAGGGTGGGTCCACCGTGTTCTCGAGCGGCATAGGCCCATGAGTCCGCCTTCACGCTCGCCAGGTGACGTCCACACGTGCAGGGTCGAACCGGTTGCGTCCTCGTACCGCCGGCCGGATGGTTACTCGGTCCAGCACTGCGGCGAGCACAGCCCGGCGTCGATCGATACCCATCGCCGGCCAGGCGATCCTGAGTGCTCCCTCGGCGCCGAAAAAGCCGTCGAGCGCAGTGGTGCGTGTGGTACGGGCGAGGGCTTTCCTGGCCGCATCCAGCCGGCGCTCGATGACGTTGCGAGCGGCCAGCCATTCGGCCCGGCTGATCTCGCCGTGAGCCCAGTCCTCCGCTAGCTCAGTGAGCCGACGCTCGCTGTCGCTGATTCCGCTGGCGAGATCATCGCCGTCGTTGTCACCGGCCAGCTCGGCAAGGGCGGCCGCCAAGTGCGGGGAGTCAAGGCGCTGTATCACCGCCTCGGCCACAAGGTCCTCCACGGGTTCGGCCAAGACTCGGATCTTCCCGCATCCAGCGAAGCCCGGCCCGGTCGCACACACGTAGCAGGGGCGCTTGTCCGACCGTGGCCGAGCGACCAGCTTGGCGCCGCACTGACTGCAGCGGATCATGCCCGTCAGCAGGTAGCGGCGCGGTGAGCGGTTCAATTGCCGGCCACGATCCAGCAGTAAGGCACGTAGGCGTTCCACTGTGGCACGGTCGAGAATGGGCGGCCACACGGCGTCGGCGACCGGCTCGGAGCTCGTGGTTGCAGTGTCCTTTCCGACGGCTCGCACGCCGCAGGTCCGCCAGGCGGTGAGGACCCGTCGCAGGACGGTCATGCTCCAGGCGGTGCCGGTGACGGTCTTGACCCCGCGGGCGTTCCAGTCAGCACAAATGCCCCGGAGGCTTTCGCCGGCCAGCACGCGGCTGGCGGCTTCCCGGATGAGCTCAGCCTCCTCCAGCTTGAGCGTCAGCCGGTCTGGCTCCCAGCCGAAGGCCCGCCCGCCACCGGAGACCTTGCCGGCCTGCGCCAGCTCGAGGTGTTTCCGCCGCAGCCGGCGGGACTTGTCGTCTGATTCCTTGCGGGCGACGGCGCCGAGGATGCGGGCGTGGAACCGTCCGTCGTTCGTGCCGAGGTCGACGTCGCCGGTGACGGTGGCGAGCTTGCTCACGCCTGCGCGATCGACGACCTCGAAGAAGCGCTCCAGCTCGGCGGGGGAGCGGTGGAGGCGGTCAAGGTGCCAAACCACCACGGCATCGACGACGCCCGCCTCGAGGTCGGCGAGGAGGCGCCGGTAGGCGGGTCGCGCCTTGCCGGAGTAGGCGCTCACGTCGTTGTCGACGTAGACCTCGCCCACGGTCCAGCCCTTTTGCCCCGCCAGTTCCCGACAGTCAGCCTCCTGGCGAGCCACGCCCGCAGCCGTCCCGTCGTCGCTGGAGATTCGCGTATAGACGGCGGCCCGGGTCATCGGGGAACATTATTGCACGCCCGCCACCAGGGGCGTCCTGTTCCTCGACGAGCTGGGCGAGTTCCCTCGCCACGTGCTCG
>JAUJOQ010000009.1 GCA_030447725.1 Thermoleophilaceae bacterium | reverse complement strand
CAGCGGCTGAGCCGTCGGCCTAAGCCGCCGGTCGGTCAGCGGCTGAGCCGTCGGCTCAGCCGCTCGACCACGCGGTGGGGCTGGTGCTCGAGCTGACGCCAGGTCACGCGGATCACGCGTATGCCGACGTCGTCGAGATCGGCGTCGCGGGCGGCGTCGCGTTCGAAGGCCTGCCGGGTGCTGTGGAAGGCATAGCCGTCGATCTCTACTGCGAGCCTGTATTCCGGCCAGAGGAGATCCACCTCGTGGCCGGCCACGAAGGTGTTCACGTTCGGGCGGGGTAGGGCGGCGGCCTCTATCGGCGACAGCGCTCGCCGCTCGGCCGCCGATCTCGTGAACGCCGGCTCGGTCCACTCGGCGAGTGCCGCTCGGACCGGCCCGTTCCTCGCCTTCCGTTGGCACGGCTCAAGACGCGGTCCATGGCTGTTCCGTCAAAGAGGCCGATGCGCTCGACCTCTTCGACCGCACGGGCGAGCTCCCGGGGCGGCGCTCTCTCGGCGAAGTCGAGCAGGGTGCGGGCGACGCTCGTGCAGGGGACGGCGTCGATCAGGGTGATGTCCTGCCGCGTGAGCGTCGTGCTGGTGTGCACCTCGATGCAGGGTGTCTTGTGGTGCGACCGTGAGGTCACCGCCGGTAGCCGACGCGACGGCTTGGCGGCGCCGTGGAGCTCGAGTGCCGACCGATGCGACAGAACCGCTCCCGGTCCGCAGGCCAGAACGGCAGCCATCCAAAGCCCGCGCAGCGTGACGCCTCGACGCCCAACCGCGAACACGCCCCGGTGCAGGCGATGAAGCCTTCCCGCCGCCACCGGCTGCGGACGGCGCTCGCCGACAACCCGAGCGCACGAATCTGGCAGAGCGAGACGACGCCGTGCTGGCCCTCCGCGAGGCGCGCGATCGCCAGATCGACCGGGGGTTCTCCCCTTTTGGTCCAGTATTTCGTCGTTTTCGGGAGCACCCCCGGTGAAGGGTTGCCCGCCGGGGGTTTCGCCCCCCTCAGGGGCGCCGGCTCGCACCCGCCCCCCGCTGTCGCCGAGCCGTCGGGCTCAGGACTTGCCCGGCGCGTCCTCCATCTCCTTCAGCTCGCGCTTGAGCACCTTGCCGGTGGCGTTGCGCGGCAACTCGTCGAGGAACCAGATCTCGCGCGGCACCTTGTAGTTGGCCAGGTTGGACTTCACGTAGTCCTTCAGCGCGTCCTCGGTGGGGCTCTTGCCGCTGCAGGGCACCACGAACGCGCGCAGGCGCTGGCCGAACTTCTCGTCGTCCACGCCGATGGCGGCCACCTCGGCCACGTCGCCGTGGCGTGAGATCAGATCCTCGACCTCCTTCGGGAAGAGGTTCTCGCCGCCCGAGACGATCATCTCGTCGTCGCGGCCCTCGACGAAGAGGCGGCCGGCGTAGTCGAGCCTGCCCACGTCGCCGGTGGCCATCAGGCCGTCGATCTCGTCCTTCGAGCCACCGCCGGTGTAGCCCTCGAACAGCAGCTCGTTGCCCACGAAGATGCGACCTGTCTCGCCCTCGGGCACCTCGACGCCCTTGTCGTCGTAGAGCTTGAGGACCGTGCCGCGGGGCGGCTTGCCGGCGGTACCCGGAGCGGCCCGCATGTCCTCGGGGGTGGCGATCGTCGCCCAGGCCACCTCCGTTGAGCCGTAGAGGTTGTAGAGGTTGTCCCCGAACTCGTCCATCCATTCGGTCGCCAGGTCGCCGGGCAGGGCGGAGCCGCTGGCAGCCACAACCCTCAGTGAGGACACGTCGTAGCGGCGGCGCGTGGCCTCCGGCAGGTCGAGGATGCGCTGCATCATCACGGGCACCACCACCAGCGACTCCGCGCGCGTGCGCTCGATCTGGGCGAGACAGTTCTCGGGATCGAACTTGCGCGCCAGCACCATGGTCGAGCTGAGCAGCAGGCCGATCGTGAAGTGCGCGAAGCCCCACGAGTGAAACAGCGGCGCGGCGATGTGCGTGGTCTGGCGCGTGCGCAGCGGGATCTTCGAGAGCAACGAGATGGCTGGGCCCAGCGACTGGGGCGAGGAACGGTTGGCCCCCTTCGGCGTGCCGGTGGTGCCCGACGTGAGGATGATCGCCTTGCCGGTCTGCTCCGGCGGCACCGGCCGGTCGGTCGGACCGGCGGCGATCAGATCCTCTAGCGTGGGATCGGCCGGGCCGCTCGCGGTCGATTCGGCGTCCCCGCGGGAGCCCTCGGAGGATTCCTCCCGCCACCCGATGAAACGCTTGCGCCGCCTGCCGGCGTCGGTGAGCAGATCGGCGAACTCCTCGTCATAAACGATGGCCGCGGGCTTCTCCCGCTGCACCACCTCCGTGAGCTGGGGGCCGGCAAAGGCGGTGTTCAGGTAGAGCGCGTGGGCGCCGAGCTTGGCCACGGCGACGGTGGACTCCACGAAGCCGCGGTGGTTGCGGCACATGATCGCCACGCCGTCGCCCTCCTTGATGCCGGCATCCGACAGCGAGTGCGCCAGGGCGTTGGAGCGGCGGTCCACCTCGGAGAAGGTGAGGGTGCCGAGCTCGTCGACCACCGCGGGCTCGTGGGGAGAGGTGACGGCGCCGGCTATGAAGCCGGCCGCTGGGCTGCGACCCCAGCGGGCGAGAGTCGAGCCCAGCCGGACCAGCTTGTCCGGGCGGATCGGCCGGATGACCCTTGCCTCGGCGAGCACCCGCAGGCTGCCCACCTCGTGCATAACCTTCCCCGCGATCCCTGCTCCCTGCTCTTTCGACACCGATTCCCCCTCCACTCTCGCCTTCAGGTTCTCGAGGCTGGCGCGCAGGTTCTGACGCACCTCCCCCGCCGACAGCCGGTCGGTGAGAAGCCCGAGCAGTCCGCCCGGCGCTCCGTAGCTGAGCCGCAGGACCACGCGCGTGGCGCCGCCGGAGGTCTCCCGCAGGCGCCAGCGGCCGCGCTGGTCGATGCCGGTGACGCTCGTCCACGCCAGGTCGGCCGCAGGGTCGCACTCGACGACCTCGATCAGGCCGCCGACGTCGGCCGAGCCCACGCGCATCCGCATGGAGAAGCGCGAGCCGACGCAGAGGTCGGGGCCGGGGCCGCCTTCGTGGTCGAACCGCGTAATGCCCGCCATGAAACCGGGCCATCCCGCTGGGTCGGCGATCGGCTTCCACACCTCCTCGCGAGGAGCGTGCACCTCGATCTGCTCCTCGATGCGCATCGGTCAGCCGATGAGCGGCAGCGACCGCTCGGCCTGTAGGGCCGTGAGCGCGTCCTGCATCTCCTCCACCAGGTCGCTGTACACCTCGTCGACGTCCGGCTCGGAGCCGTAGCGCTCGCGGAGGTCGATCGGGGGCAGCACCTGAATCGTGATCTTCGACGGTCCTGGCAGGTGGCCGAGCATGTCCCCGATGTTGAGGCCCCACGGGATCGCCACCGAGATCGGCAGCACCTTCAACCGGAACATCTTGTCGAGGCGCAGGAGCTTGGCCAGCCACTCGCCCCGGCTGAGGAACAGCGCCGTTTCCTGCCCTCCGATCGCGACCACCGGGACCACCGGCACGTCCTTGTCGAGCGCGAGCCGGATGAATCCCTTGCGACCGCCGAGGTCGACCTTCGCGCTCTCCCATGAGGGCCGGTGGACTTCATAGTCCCCGCCCGGGTAGACGAGCAGGGCGGCTCCCGAGTCGAGCGCCTTGTTGGCGTTCTCCGGCGAGGCGGCGACCGTGCCGTACTTTCGCAGGGACCCGAGCCCCGGCATCGACAGGACGAGGTTGTGCGCCAGCTGGTAGAAGCGGCGCTCAACCCCGAAGAAGGTGTTGAAGGCGAGGGTGAACACGATGGTGTCCGGCATGACGTTGCCGCCCGAGTGGTTGCCGACCATCAGCACCGGGCCATCGGACGGGATGTGGTTGAGGCCGCGCACCTCCCCACGAAACCAGAGGCTGGCGAGCAGCCACAGCCCTGGCAGCGACTCGCGGATGTAGTCAGGATCGCGCTCGTCGAGGTCGGCCTTGGGCACCCGCGTCTTGGCCTGGCGGGCGACCGCTTCGAGCACCCTCCCGGCGAGCGCGACGGCGCCAGCGGGCCCGAAGGGCACGAACGCCCCGAAGCTGGAGCCTTCGCCCGCTTTCGAAGCCGGTTTTCCCGCGGCTGCGGGGGCCCCGCTTCCCCGAGCTTTCGGGCGACTTCGCGTGCGGGAGCCGGCGCCGTCGGCCGCGCCGTTTCGCGACCGGCCCCTGCCCGCCTTGCCGCGTGCTCTCGATCCCTCGCTCATGTCCCGCGCGAAGTCTCGCACGGGGTGGCGCGCAGGGGCACCGCCCTACGCGCAACCCACTACCTCTTCTTCTTCTCCTTGCGAGGCTTCGGCGGGTTGTCCTTGCGCTCCTTCTGGGTCATCTCGCGGATAACGAGCGACCCTTCGTCGACCTGCTCCTGCACCTGCTTGAGCTTTTCCTCACGCCGCTTGTCCTGCTGCTCGCGGACCGTCCTCGCCATCTGGCTGCCTTTCACCGTGGGAGTGCCACTGCAAGCTTAACCGCACGCCCGGCGGCGAGCCAGCGCCCCTCACGACTCGTCGCTTTCGGGATCGTCGTACACGGTTTTCTCCCATGGTGGGCTGATGCCGTCGTCCAGCCGGCGGTAGTCGCTGCGGTCGATGGTCTCCAGGGGCACGAGCACGAAGCCCTCCGCGGTGCTGGTGCGCTCACGCAGGTCGAGCCCCGGAAGCTGCACCTCGTAGCGGTAGCTTGGCGGGCCCCGCAGGGCGCGGCCGACATGCCCGCCGACGATCGGCAGACGGACATCACCGCGTCGCGGCACGGCCTCGCGCTCGAGCGGAATGTGGCCGGCGTGGCTGCCGCGCGACACCCTCGTCCACCCTGTACGCGGTCCCCAGAGGTCGTGGCACGAGCTCTGCTTGCACCACTGGTAGTGGCCGTGGGAGCTGCTGCGCACGTGCGCCCGGCCGGAGGGGTCGAGGCGCACGTGATAGCCCTCCCAGTCGTCGCGATGGTAGCCCGGATATCCGCCCAGCCCGAGCCGCCCCGGCCCCAGATCCCACAGCTCGTCGGACCGGGCCACGGTCGAGTTGGAGTCGGGGTAATAGAACCAGTACTGCAGGTAGGTGTTGCCGTCACGGCGGATCACCCGCGTGAACACGGTCGCCGGCAGCCCGGCCTCGCTGCGGTGCACGTCGAGGTCTCGGTCGTCGGGAGCGGCTGCGCAGGCGGCCTCGCGGCAGGAGCGGAAGTCAACGGGTATCGAGCGCTCGCCGGGCTCGTAGACCACGTCGGGGGCGTACGCGCGCAACAGCTCGGCGTCCTCCTCTCCATACGCGCGCGCGAGGCCGGCCTCGCCGGTCTCACAGTGGCTCCGGATGGAGCAGAGGATCCGGTGGCTGAGGAAGCCGCCGAATGACCGGCCGTCGACCACCGGCACGGCGGTGACGAGCGCGCCCAGCGCGAGGGACGCGAGCAGCACGAGGCTCACCCACTCGATGGTCGCCTGGCCGCGCTCGCACCGCATGGGGTGAGCCTGCCGGGCGGCGGCTCGCCGGTGGGTTACCTACGTGACGGTTCAGTCATGGTCGAGCGCCGAAGCCGGTGCAGTCAGGCTCCCGCGTCTTCGTCGGCCTCAGGACCGTCACCCGCGGCCTCCTCCTCGTCGAGCGCCCCGCCCGCCTCGTCGCCGAACTCCGGCTCACCGGGGTTGTGCTCGGCCTCATCGGCGTGCTCGCCGAACTCCGGCTCGCCCGGGTTGTGCTCGGTGTTCATCGCCTCTCCTCTACTCGTCGCCGTGGGGCTCGAAGTCGCCTCCGGGACGACGGCTGGTGGCTCCGCCCGTGACGTCCTCCTCGGGCGGATCATCCGGCGCGGTCGGGCCGCCGATCTCGCGGTCGGTGCGCTCGCCGTCGCCGGCGGGATGGCCCTCGTCGTCGGCGGTGTGCACCTGCGGACCGTCGCCCTCGACCGGAGGAGGGCTGCGGTCGGGCTCCCCCGCGCCCCTCGAGATGTCTTCGCGCGCGTCTTCCATGGCTGTCCCTTTCTCTCTGGTGCTGACGCGCTTACCCGATTGGACGGCCCTCACGCCGCCGAGCGGCTACAACTGGAGGCGATGGCCGAGCCACCAATCGAGCGGGCACGCATGGTCGGAGTCAACCACCTGGCGCTGGAGGTGGGCGACCTCGAGGAGGCGCTGGCCTTCTGCGGCAGCGTATTCGAGGTGACGCTGCGCGGACGGGTGCCCGGAATGGCGTTCCTCGACATGGGCGATCAGTTCATCGCTCTGGCGGAGGGCAGGAGCCAGCCGCCTGACGACAAGCGCCATTTCGGCCTAGTGGTCGACTCGCTCGATACCGCCCGCCGAGCCCTGGAGGCCGCGGGCGCGGAGATCCTCGCCGGGCGCGGCCTCGACTTCTGCGATCCGTGGGGCAACCACGTGCAGCTCGTCGAGTACCGCGACGTCCAGTTCGCCAAGACCTCGCCGGTGCTCGAGGCCATGGGCCTCGGCGACCTCGACAAGGCCAAGTCCACACTCGCCGAGCTGCGCGAGAAGGGGATCGACCTTCTCTAGTCTGATGGGGATGGAGACCTCCAGCACCACTGCCGTCTTCGACGTCTCCGAGGCCGACTTCCAGGCCCGCGTGATCGAGCGCTCGCGCGAGCTGCCGGTGGTGGTGGACTTCTGGGCCGAGTGGTGCGGGCCGTGTCGCGCGCTGGGCCCGGTGCTCGAGGGTGCGGTCGCCGCCCGGGCGGGCAAGGTCGAGCTGGCGAAGCTCGACGTGGACGCCAACCGGTCGCTGGCCGCGCGCTACCGCGTGCAGGGCATACCGGCGGTGAAGGCCTTTCGCAACGGAGAGGTGGCCGCCGAGTTCACCGGGGCCGTGCCGCCCACCCAGGTGGAGAGCTTCCTCGACGCGCTGGTGCCTTCCGAGGCCGACCAGGTGGCGGCCGAGGCCGTGGCCAGCGGCGACGAGGTCGCGCTGCGCCGTGCGGTCGAGTCGGCTCCCCATCAGCCGGCTGCGGTCAACGCTCTCGCCAGGCTTCTCCTTCGGCGCGGCGAGCCGGCGGAGGCCCTGGAGGTGGCCACCCCGCTGGCCGACACGGATTTCGTATCCGCCGGCCTGGCGGCCCGGGCCGAGATGGAGGAGGCCGGCGACGCGCCCGCCGAGGCCTTCGAGGCCTGGGACGAGGGTGACCACGACCGTGCGCTCGACATCCTCCAGCAGGCCGTGGCCGCGGCCCCCGACGCCGCCCGCCGCGACCTGCTGCGGCGGGTGATGGTGGGCCTCTTCACCGAGCTGGGAGCCGACGACCCGGTCGCCAGCCGCCACCGGCGCCGTCTGGCCGCCGCCCTCGGCTAGGTCGGCTGAGAGCCTTCGGTGCGGTGCTCGGCCGATCAACGATCGGCCTGCGCTCCTCCCAGATCCTTCGGTGCGGTGCTCGGCCGATCAACGATCGGCCTGCGCTCCTCCCGAGCCCTCAGTTCCCGAAGCGCTCCGGATGCGGGCCCACCCGACCGCCGTCCGAGCCAAGCGCGCCGAGCTTGTCGGTGTCGTAGGAGGAGAGCTCGAAGTCGAACACCTCGATGTTCTCCCTGATCCGCTCGGGCGTGGCCGACTTCGGGATCACGACGTTTCCGACCTCGACGTGCCAGCGCAGGATCACCTGGGCCGGCGTGCGCCCGTGCGCCTCGGCGATCTCCGCCACCACGGGATCGTCGAGCAACTCGCCCTGCGCCAGCGGGCTCCAGGCCTCGGTGAGGATGCCGTGCTCAGAATGAAACTCGCGCAGCTCGCGCTGCTGCAGACGCGGGTGGAGCTCGATCTGGTTCACCGCCGGCACGACCTCAGTCTCGTCGAGCAGGCGCTCGAGATGGGCAACGTCGAAGTTGGACACGCCGATCGCGCGCGCCCGGCCGTCGGCGTGGATCGCCTGCAGCGCCTGCCACGTCTCGACGTAGAGGTCCTGTGAGGGCACGGGCCAGTGGATGAGGTAGAGATCCACGTACTCGAGGCCGAGGCGGCCGAGGCTGGCGTCGAACGCCCGCAGCGCGCTCTGTCGGCCATGATCCCTGTTCCAGAGCTTCGTGGTCACGAACACCTCCTCGCGGGAGAGATCGGAGTCGGCGACCGCGGGGCCGACGCCCTCCTCGTTGCCGTAGGCGGCGGCGGTGTCGATGCTGCGGTAGCCGGCATCGAAGGCCGTGCGCAGCGTCTGCGGAGCGTCCTCGGATCGGATTTGGAAGGTTCCCAAGCCGAGCTGGGGGATCTCCGCGCCGGTGTTGAGGCGAAGGTTGGGGACGCTGGTCTTCGAGGACACCCCTGCCGCTTACCCGTACCTTGTCGGCTCGACCCTCGGCCGGCGCGACGGGGCTTCAACCGCGCCTGCAGCCCCTGGGCGAGCACCGCCACCTTCTGGTCGAGAGGCGGCCACCGGTGGGGAGGAAGCCGGGCGGGTCGAGCTTGCCCTCCATCGTGCCCGTCACCGGCACGTGCACGGCGACGCCGCAGCCCTGCGCCAGGTACGGGCGGAATGGGTCACGGTCTGCTGTTCCATCCGGGCAACCTACCCGCGCGCCCGATCGAACTGCGCTCGCGAGGCGGCACCTACTCCGGAAACAGGACCGCGATGGAGAGGGCGAACCCTGCCAGCAGCGGCGACTTAAGCCGATCACCGCGCCCTAGCCCGGGCGCGACGTCGAAGGCCGGTGCCGCCACAGCGGAGCGACAAAAGGCCAGCACCACCTCAGCGGCCGTGTCGACCAGCCACAGCTCGGGCAGGCCGTGGCGCTCGTACGCCGCCTTCTTCGCGCCGATGTCATAGCGCCAGGTGGACGGCGAGCGCACCTCGACGGCGAGGTCGGGCATCGGATAGGGGGGCGGAGCCTTGCGCGGCGGCACCCGGCCTTCGGCGTACCAGAGGATGTCGGGCTTGAAGACGTTGAGGTCGTCGAGCTTGACGTCTCTCGGTACTGCCACCTTCCCCCTTCCGGGCTCGGCGCGGACCCAGCTCCCGAGGGCGAAGAGCAGTTCCTCCACGATCTCCCCGTGCAGGGCCGTGAGGTCATTCACCACGACCTCACCCTCGACCAGGCTCGCGAACCGAGTGCGGTCGGTCGCCGGTAGCGTCAGGAACTCCTCCGCGGTCATTCGCTCGGCGACGGGTCACGACGGTCATCGTAATCCTCCTCCCGGGTGTCGATCACACCCTTCAGAGGACCGGAAGGGCACCGTCTCGCGCCCTAACGCACGGAGGGCATCCAGCCGCGGCGCGGCTGGATGCCCTCCGTGATGCGAGGTGTCCCTGAAGCCGGGAGTGGTCAGCCCTGCTCCTGCTCCTGCTCCTCCTCAGCTGCCGCCTCGTCCTCGAGCAGCTTCGCTCCAGCGGAGACGCACTTGCTGAACGGCGTGCCCTTCTCGCCCGCGACGCGCTTCTTGCTCTCCGCCTTACAGGCCGTGCGCGGGTTCTCCACCGCACCGCTGGCGAGCTTCGCCATCGCGGTCACGCACTTGCTGAAGGGCGTGCCCCTCTCGCCCTCGACGCGCTTCCTGCTCTGGGTGTTGCAGTACCTGCCGTAGGCCCGGGCCTTGGCGGGGAGGCCCGCCTTGGGTCCAGGGGTCGCGGGCCTGCTCTCGCCCCCGGGGTTGTCGGTCCCGGTGGGAGTGCCCGCCGGAATGCGGTCGCCGCCGGGGTTGTCGGGTGGACCGACGGCGAGGGCCGGTGTGGCCATCATCGCCAGGCCGACTGCGAGTGCTGCTGTCTTTGCGGTCTTCATGGGGATTCTTTCTCCTTTTTGTGTTGAACTCAGCTGCTTCAGCAGCCGGGGATCGGGGTCTGGAAGGGCAGCTCGAATGGAATGCAGGCGCCCACCGGCAGAGCCCCCGGAAGCGCGCCCACAGGCAGACCCCCCGGAATCGGGAGGCCGGTCGACGGTACGCCCGCTGCGGGCTGACCCCCGGAGAAGAGGCCGGCGAGGATCTGCTTGACCATCTCCAGTTGCTGGGTGACGAGCTCGACTGCCTGCTCGACCTGTGGGCGGGCCTGCTCGGGGACCTGGCCGACGATGCCGTTGAGGCGCTCGATCGCCTCGTCGATGGCGGCTGTGGCCATCCCCAGGGCCTGCTGGACAGCGGCCTCGGCCTCCGGTGGCAGGGCCCCGCTCTCCAGCGCGGCAACGAGGTCGGCAACTTCGTCCTGGCCGTCGGAGGACAGCGCAGCGATCGCACGCGCAATGGCGGGCCGGGCCTGCTCGGGCACACGGTCCATCAGCGCGGTCAGGATGTCCAGGGCGCGCTCGCGAGCGCCCAGATCCGCAGCGGCCGCCCGCGCTACGTCCAGCTGAAGCTCGCCGCTGACCTCGTCGACGATGTCGGCGAACGTCTCGGCGTTGGAGTTCGACTGCCTGGCGAGGAGACGGGTGGCCCTGGCGGCCCGACGTGCTCCGGCGCCGCTCGCCGACCTGCGCTGCAGGCGGCGGGTCTCGCGCGCCGCGGCGCGCATCTGCACGCGGTTGCGGGCGAACTGAACCGCGGCCTGGGCGTCCTCGTTCTGGCCCACGAGCGACTCGACCATGGTCAGCGCCTGATCGGCGTTGCGCACATGCTTCGCGACGCTCTGGGGCGATGGAGACGGGTGCGCCGACGCGGCGGCCGGAGCCACGGCCATCGCACCAACGAGTGCGAGGGTGAGATTGCGAGTCCTGCGGTTCATCTTGCCTCCTTCGGCAACTGGGCGGCCTCCGATGGAGGCCCCTGGTTTTGCGCCCCCGCCTTGCGACGGGTTTGCCTTTGTCTGAGGTGGTTTCCTCGGAGCTGTAACGCGATCGAGGGTCGCCCGTAACGGGCTACCCGCCAAGTCCTGACCGAACATCGGGGGAGGGAGGTTCCGGAGTGACGACCGGAGCCCTGTCATCCGGCGTCGCGGCCTGGCCGTCAGCGCCGAGAACCTGTTGCGCGGGCGACGGTAGGTCGGCCGGGACCTGCTCGCGAGCCTGCTCGCGACCCGGCCCGGAAGCGGGAGCGCCGGCGGCTGGCGGGGCGGTCGGGGTGCCGGGATCGAAGGGGCGCCTCGCCGGAACCTCGTCGAGAGGGCCGCGTGGAGAGGGACCGTTGAGCGGCTCGCCCTCGCCGGCGTCCGGCCCGGCCTCGAGGGCGTCGCCGTTCGGTGCGCCCGCAAGACGTTGAACGCCTGGGGCGCCGGCAGCGCGCTCGCTCCGATCGTCGTCGCCCTCGCTCCCATTCCGGACGCGGCTCGGGCCGTCCGACAGCGCGGCGGGTCCGGCACGCTCGCCCGCCGGGGAGGCCTGGCCGGGCGTCGCACCGGCCACCGCGGCCGGGGCCCCAGCGCCGTTCTCGTTTGCGCCTGGGGCGAGACCTGGCAGCTCTCCAACCGTGGCCACGCCGGCAGCTCCCACCACCACCGCAACCCCGACTGCGCTCGCAGTCTTCACTGCAGCGCCGCCCGCGGCGAGCTTGCTGCCCGCTCCGGAGAGGAGCGCCAGCAGCCCGCCCCCGCCCGCGTTTCCGCCACCGTGCAGGATGCTGTCGAGCACGGCGGCTGCGGCGGCGGGCGCTATCGGCGGAGCGAGCATCGAAAGGCTCGCGCGCCGCTCGACGAACGCCGTCTTGAACGTGGCGCAGTCCTCGCAGTGGCGCAGGTGCGCGCGCAGCTTCAGGCCGCGCGCGACGCGCCCGTCGCCGTCCGAGAGCGC
Source organism: Thermoleophilaceae bacterium (assembly GCA_030447725.1). GTDB lineage: Bacteria > Actinomycetota > Thermoleophilia > Solirubrobacterales > Thermoleophilaceae > JAAYBF01. Next base: position 71,734 of record JAUJOQ010000009.1, on the reverse strand, counting down.
CTTGCGAGCCGACTCACACTTCATCTCTCGCCCCTGCGCAAACTGTCCCAATGCCAGGCGGGCGTGGTACACCGACTGCTTGGCGGCCGCCTCGGAGATGTCGAAGGTCGCGGCGATCTCGCCGTAGGAAAGGTCGTTCAGCTCGCGCATCACCAGAGCACCGGACTGGCGCTCGGGCAGCTCGCGCAGATCGCCCAAGAGCTCGGCGAAGCGCTGACGCAGCTCCACCTGCTCCTGCGGACCCGCAGCGCCCACGACGTCCTCGGCCAGCTCGACGGTCGGACGCCGCCTGCGCAACAGCGAGATCGCCTCGTTGTGGGCGATGCGATAGAGCCACGGCTTCAACGCGACCTCGCGGCGCTCGCCCGGCAGGGAGCGCAGGGCGGCGGTCATCGTCATCTGGAGCGCGTCGCTCGCATCGTCGTGATCGAGCATCGAGCGGCAGTAGCGATACAGCCCCTGGTGATGGCGCTCGAAGATCACCGAGAACGCGTCGCGGCTGCCAGCGGCCGCGTGCTTCGCAAGCCGCTCGTCGCGCAGCAGTCGCAACGCGGCCGGCCGCCGCGATACGTGCGCTATGGCCTGTGCCTCTTCCACTCACCTCTCTATCGGCAACGCGGCCGGGGGCCATAAGTAACGCGCTACCGCGTCGACACCGGTGCTCCTTCCGGTCAGCCTGAGAACAATGCGGCGAGCGCGAGCGTAAAGGCCGGCAGCCGCGGTGAGCTCAGGCGCTGGGTGCGCTCGAGCTCGAGCGCCTCGTCGAACACGGGCGCCTCCGCGGTGGAGCGACGAAAGACGAGCACCTCTTCGGCCGCGGTGTCCACCAGCCACAGCTCGGGCAGGCCGTGGCGCTCATAGCCGGCCTTCTTCGGGCCGATGTCATAGCGCCAGGTGGTCGGCGAGCGCACCTCGACCGTCAGGTCGGGCATCGGATAGGGCGGCGGAGCGTCGCGCGGAGGCACCCGCCCCTCGGCGTACCAGAGGATGTCCGGGGCGAAGACGTTGAGGTCGTCGAGCCTCACGTCCCTGGGCACGGCCGCGCGCCCTCGCCCGGGCTCGGCTCGCGCCCAGCTTTCGAGCGCGAAGAGCAGGTTCCCGACGACCTCCCCGTGCAAGGCCGTGGGCTCACTCACCACGACCTCTCCCGCGATCAGGTTCCACGGGCGCCCTCGCTCCGGCACGGGCAGCGCCAGGAACTCCTCGGCGGTCAGTCGCTCGGCGACGGGCACAGCGGTCATCGTAATCCTCCCGGCGGGTGTCGGTCACATCCCTCAGAGGGCGGTAACGGCGCGATCTCGCCCCCAAAGCCACCGCGGATATGTCAGTTTCACCACACCCCACCGACCCTCGACGAAATTGACCGACCCGAACTTCCGAGAGCCCAAAGAGCACGAGCTCGCCACGCTGCCCGATGAGCGGCTCATCGCCTACATCCAGGAGGCCAGGACGGCCGGCGCCACCGAGGCGATGACGCTCGCGCTGAGCGTGCTGGTGTTCGGCTACCTCGACATCGTGACGCGTCGCGTGGCGTTGAAGGTGCCGCCGGCCGACGTGGACGACGTGGCCCACGAGGCCATTCTCAGCGCGATCCGCTCGGCGTTCTCCGGCGAGTCGATCGGCGAGTTCCGCGCCTGGCTGAACCGCATCACCTCTCGCCGCATCGCCGACTACCACCGCCGACTCGAAGGAAAGCCCAGGACAGTGCCGCTGCTCTCGGGCGACGAGGAGGACGAAGCCGGCTGGGGCGAGGTGCCCTCGGCGGAGTTCGAGGGGGTGAGCGTCGATGCCGAGCGCGCGATCGAGACCGCTTACGGGGCCCTGAGCGAGGCCCACCAGCGAATCGTGGACGCCTACGTGTTCGCCGACAGGCCGGCTCCCGAGGTCGCGGCCGAGGAGGCCACGAGCGAGGACAACGTGCACCAGGTGGCCTCCCGCTTTCGCCGCCGCGTGAGGAACCTGCTCGAGGACGGCGATAGTTAGGGCTCTGATGGCGGACGTGGAGAACCTCTTTCGCTCCTATGTGGCGCGCCACCGCGCCGGCGAGAACCCGTCTGAACGCGAGCTCCTCACCCAGGTCGAGGGCACCGACCGCGACGAGTTGGCCGCGATGATCGACGCCTATCTCGCGCGCGCGCCCAGGCGCGCGTGGGACCCCTCGCAGTTCGAGGCGTCAGGCGCCGCGCCGTTCGTCGAGTCGGTCGCGCGCTCGCTGCAGGGCTCGGCGGGCTTCTGGCCCACGCTGCTCCCGCGGCTGCGCACACGCATGCGGGTCGCGCGCAAGGACCTCGTGGGCGAGCTGGCCAGCCGCCTCGGCGTGCCCGGGCGCCAGGACAAGGTCGGGCACTACTACCACCAGATGGAGCAGGGGCTGCTGCCCTCCGAGGGCGTGTCGGACTCGGTGCTCGACGCGCTCGGTGCGATTCTCGGCGAGAGTCGCGAGGCGCTGCGACGAGCCGGGCAGAGCCTGGGGCCGGCAGGGGGTCCTGGCGGTACGGACGCCGTGTTTGCCAGGACGGCTGTCGGGCCCGCCGTCGAGGCCGAAGTTGCGGCGCCCGCGGCCGCGCCGAGATCTGCCGAGGAGGAATGGGACGAGATCGACCGCCTGTTCCGAGGCGGCTGACCGGCGTCAGGGCAAGGGGCTGCCGGGTGACCTGTCGAGTATGAGACACGACCCCATAGCCCTCTTTCGCCATGCCCTTCGCTGCGGCGACGATCGCCTGGCCGACCTGCTGTGCCGCGCCTTTCGCCGCGACCCGGCGCTGGCCGAGCGCGCCGACCGCGAGCTGCTGGCCCTCACGCGCGCCCGCTGGCCCGCCTACGGCGCCGGCCGCCGGGCCGCGGCGGTGATCGCGCGCTCCCTGGTCCGGGGCGTGCCCGCGCTCTAGTGAGGGGCCACTAGGCTCGCGATCGTGCAGGGGATCGAGCAGATCGCCGAGCGCGTGCTCGCCCGGGTGCCCGAGTGGATCTGGGACGGCGAGACGCTGCCGGTGCCCGTTGAGTCGATCGCCGACGACGTGTTCGGCCTACTCGTGCGCGAGGTGGACGACCTGGCGGGGGCGCCGGGAGCGCCTGCACTGGGTTCGGGCCAGTCGTTGTCGGGGCTGCTGCTGCCGAGCCTTGGGGAGCTCTGGGTCAGCCGCTCGGAGGCTCTTCAGTGGCCACCCCGGCGGCGATTCACGATCGGGCATGAGCTCGGGCACTGGTGCGTGCACAGAGACGGACCTGCAGACGGGGCGGTGTACTGTCGCGCGGCCTCGGTGGTGGAGGATGCGCCGCCGGCGTCCGAGGCGCGACCGGCCCGGGCGCCCGAGGAGGAAGAGGCCAACCTCTTCGCGGCGGCGCTGCTGATGCCGGCGCGGCTGTTGGAGCGCGAATACCGGCGCGATCGAGAGTTCGGGGGCCTGTGTGAGCGCTTCGAGGTCAGCGGGGCGGCGATGGGGCGGCGGCTGCACGCGGTGGTCTGAGCGCAGCGTCACAACCCCGAGCGACCCGAGGTTCTAGCAATTTATAACCAGTTATACCCGAAACGGCTATAAGTGGCTATAACCTGCTATAGGTACTCAGCTTCATGGATCCGATCGCCAATCCCTACACCCCTGGAGCCGGCTCCCGGCCCCTGGAGCTGGCAGGGCGAGATGCAGAGCTGCGCCAGTTCGAGATCCTCGTCGGCCGGCTCAGGCGAGGCGCGACAGAGCAGAGCATGGTCATCAAGGGGCTTCGTGGTGTAGGGAAGACCGTGCTGCTCAACGCATTCCAGGACCAGGCGGAGAGCCAGGAGTTCCTGACCTACTACCACGAGCTCACTCCGGAGAGCTCCCTGGCGGCCGCGATCGCGCGAGACGCAGAGAGGGCCCTGACACGACTGAGCCTGAGCGAACGGATGACCGGCAAAGTCCGCGATGGGCTAGCCCACCTGCGAACGATCTCATTGACCGGGCCGGAGGGCTTCGGGCTCGCAGTCGACCTATCCGGGGCGGACGAAGGCGCCGTGACGAGTGACCTGACAGACCTCTTTCTCGCTGTAGGGGAGGCGGCGCTCAGCAAGGAGCGGGGAGTCGTGTTCCTGATCGACGAGGTCCAGTTCGCCGACGAGGTGCAGTTCCGCGCCGTCGTCAGCGCGCTCCATCGCGTCACGCAGAAGAGCCTGCCGGTCACCCTTGCCGCCGCGGGGCTGCCGCAGATTCCCCGACTCTCTGGCGAGGCCCGCTCCTATGCCGAGCGGCTGTTCACATTCCCCACGATCGCCAACCTGGGCGAGGCAGAGGCGCGCGCTGCGCTGCTGGAGCCGGCACGTCAGCAAGATGTCGAGTACGAGGCGGCCGGCGCGGCGCGCGCCCTGGAGTGGACGGCGGGCTATCCGTTCTACATCCAGCAGCTGGGCAAGCATGCGTGGAACCTCGCGAGCCACGCGCCGATCACCGCCGTGAATGTCGAGGACGCCATCCCCTATGCGGTGGAGGCGCTGGACAGCAGCCTGTATGAGGTCCGTGTCCAGCGGGCCACCCCGACCGAGCGCACCTACATGCGCGCGATGGCTGAGCTCGGCGATGGCCCCTACCGCTCCGGGGAGGTGGCGACGAAGCTGCGCAGGCCCGCCACCGCGGTCTCCCCGACTCGTCAGGACCTCGTGAACAAGGGCCTCATCTACGCGACCGAGGATTACGGCTTCATCGACTTCTCGGTCCCGAGGTTCGATGAGTTCATGCGTCGCTACATGAGCTTCGAGGAGCCGCCGGGCGGCTGATTGTCGCGCGGATGTGCCCGCGGCGCAGACTCAGGGGCGGCGAAGCGCCCTCGCCAAAGCCTCGGCCTGCGCCCTCTGCTCGGATTCCTCCTGTGCGGCCATCTCGCGCCTCACCTGCTCCTCACCGGCGGCGATGTCGGCGGCGGCGGTGTCCTCGATCTCCTGCAGCGTCATCGCGTGCGCGGCCCGTTCGGCCTCGGCCTGTTCGTGCTCATATCGTTCCCGCGCTCCGGCTTCCCGCTTCGCTGCCTCCGCTCTGAGCGCTTCCATCGCCTCAGCGGCCGCTTCCACGTCCTCGCCGTCCATCCGGCGCACGGGCTGACGGCTGTACGGGCTCGGCCCGTGCGCCGCCTCACCGCTGCGCGGACCCCATCGGATCAGCGCGAGACACACCTGCCTGCCGTCCGACTCCGCCCAGGCGGCGTAGCGCTCCCAGGGCACCGCCTCGTCGGCGTCGCTGCGCACTTCCCGCCAGATGGCCTCGAGCCGGCGGTGGTGGCGCTCTTCGGCCGACCATTCGTAGGGCCAGACCGCCGTGGCGAGACCGGAGAACAGGAGCGCGGCGACGACCGCTCCGACGACTGCCCCGGAATCGCCGGTGAGCGGCTCGGCCACGAACGGAGTGCCGAGGGCGAGCGCTCCCAGCCCAAGGCCGGCTGCGAGACGAAGCGACCTGTCTCGCCTTTCGAGGTCCCGGGCTCTCGCCGCCGCGCGGGCGGCCGGATCCGAGCGATCGAAGTTTTCGCCGTCGCTCGTCATGTTTTGGCCCTGGATGCGACTTGACCCGCAGAGGTTCTCTGAGCATGGGCGACGGACAAGCACAAGACGGCGGCGGGTGCCTGGCCCTGTTCGCGGTGCTGATCGGAATAAGCGCAGCTGGGCGGCGCTGCTGTCGGTCGCGGCTCTCGTCGATCCCTTCTCGTGGATGCCCACGGTCGGCGAGCTGTGGGAGGACTGCCCCGCCGAGTACGACTTCTCCGAAAAGTGCGACTGGAGCGTGCGGTTCCCGGGCCTCTGGGGGCATGCCTTCGTCAACCTGCTCTATGCGACCGTCGCGGTGGCCACCCTCGCGTGGGTGGCGAGCGCCGCCAGGGATCTGCGCGACGCCCGCGCTCAGCGGTTCTCTGCCGGTGCGCAGCCCGGCCGATACGACAGCGCGCGATACGACCTGAACGTCGCCTGCGGGTACGTCGCCCTCGTGGCCGCCATACCGATCATCGCGGCGCTCGCATGAGCCGGCACGGCGGCTAGCCACGGCTGGCATTGTGCCCCTCGAGCTCCTTCAGCAGCTCCGGGGCATCGGTCTCATCCCCGCCATCCTCCTCGAGCTCGACCGCGGTTTCGAGCGCGCGGCGCGCCTCGTCGATCTCGCCGAGCCCAAGGCAGGCACGCCCCAGCCAGCACCAGGCCCAGGCGTTGTCGGGGGTGATCTCCGCGTACGCGCGCAGGTGGCGGTAGGCGCCGCGGAGGTCGCCGAGATCGTGCAGCGTGTAGCCGAGCCCGTAGTGGGCCATCGGATCGCCAGACTCCAGGCACAGCCTCCACGCCTCGGCCGCGGCCGCGCGGTCGCCCGCGGCGACGGCCTGATCGAAGTAGCAGCGGTTCAGGGTGGGGTCATCGCCGAGGAAAGCCCGGGCGGCGAGACAGATCTCCCCCGCGCTCGCGTCGCGCAGGCCGAGCTGGGGCACGTCGAAGCGCGGCGTGTCGCTCCACAGCGCCTCGAAGCCCTCCGCCTCGGGGTCGAAGGAGTCGAAGTCGTTGACGCGGAAGCCGATGCAGCGCCCGTCGGGTCCCTCGAGCAGGAAGCCGACCTGCTCGCCCACCACGCGCCAGGCGTCGCCTGCCTGGCCGTCGTCCACCGAGCCGAACTCGATCGCCGACAGGTAGTCGACGTCCACGTCGCGCGAGAGGAAAAGGCGGGGCCGGCGCTTTCGCTTCGACCCGATGTTGGCTCTCTTTCCCATGCACCCATACGGTCGTGAGAGCCAGGCGGATCTGACAGGCCCACATGCGGCGTCCGGGCCGAGATTCATAGTCGCCCGTTTGCGCTCTCATTGCCCACGGATGGTCGCCCAGGGCCGCCTCCTAGCCATGGAGGGAAGCCTCTCCCCATCCCTCGCCGACGCCTTGGCCGCCATTCCAGGCCTGCCGGTCGAGGTGCACGGAATGTCGTGGGCTCTGCGAGTCGGGCCCGATCGCGCGGAGTCTCTCCGGCGGGTGGCTGAGGCACACGACGTGGACATGAACGACGCGTCGCGCCGAGTGATCGTGGAGCTCTGCTTGGAGCGCGACGTCTCCGATCCCGTGGTCGAGGTGACCACGTGCGACGGCGTATGGCTGAGCCTGATGGAGGACTGGCTGTCCCTGGCCGTCGAGGAGCTGCGTGCCGTGCCGGGGACTCGCGCCCGTCCGGCGGTCGCGAGGATCGAGGTCCCGCTGACGAGCTGGACCGCAGCGGCGATCGAGCGCACGCTCAGATCTCACGGGCTGCGCCTGAGTCCGGCCGCGGAGCGCGCGCTCGAGCGAGAGATGGTGTCCGAGTCCCAGACGCCGGTGGCGGACCCGGGAAGCGCCTACGAACCAAGCCACGCGCACGTCTGGATGGACGACGGCGGCTTCCTGGCCCTCGCCGCCCCACCTCAGGGCGACCTGGCGCGCGCCATCGCCGATCTCCCGGGGGCGCGGCGGTGGGCACAGCAGACCGGCCGCTGGCTGATGCCTACGACTCCCGACGCCGCGCGCGCCCTTCGCCGGCTGGCGACCGACCATCCCGAGCTCACCCTCGACGCCGAGACCGCCCGATGGCTCGAGGAGGCGCCCCGATGGATCGCCCGCATCGACATCGAACGGTCCGGGTCGCTACCCGGCATCCGGATCACCACGCGCTGGGGCCATCCGCCGCCCGAGCTCGAGGAGCTCGACTCGCTCGAGTCACGCGCTGCGCACCGAGTCGCGCCGCTGTCGACGCACAATCTGCAGGTCGTCGAGAGGGTGCTGTCGGGCGAGACCGAGGTGAGCGTTGCTCCCGGCATCGAGAACGCCCTCGGGTGGCTCACCAGGAACCCGGCCGCGACGGCCGTACCGGGCGCAGAGCTCGACGTGATCACAGAGCCGGACGGCATGCGCCTCAGCGTCGAGACGATCTGGGACGAGGAACCCGAGAGCGCATTCGTCGCGCAGGAGCTGGCCCTGCTGCGCCGCCGGCACGGGCTCGCCCCGTCGGCCACCGGCCTGCCCGCCGCCGCGTGGCCGCCGGAGACGCTCGCCCGGTTCGTCAGGATCCACCGGGTCCTCTGCACCCCGGCGGCCGCCCGGCTCGTCGAGGGCGCCGTGGCCTCGGAGGTCGACACCCAGCGCCTGATTGCGCTCTCCTCGGCTGCGGACGCCGACATCACCGTCGAGGGTCTGGGCGGCGACCTGATGCCGTTCCAGCGCGCCGGTGTGGCCTACGCGCTCGAGCGCCGCCGCCTGTTCCTCGCCGACGAGCAGGGTCTCGGGAAGACGATCCAGGCGCTCGCGACAGTCCAGTCCGATCAGGCCTACCCGGCGGTCGTGATCTGCCCGGCCTCGCTCAAGCTCAACTGGCTGCGGGAGATCCGTTCGTGGCTGCCTCAACGGGCCGCCCGCAGCATCGCCGGGCGCTCGCCGCAGCGCTTCGAGGAGGCGGACATCTTCGTCCTCAACTACGAGATCGTGGGCGCTCATCTGGAGTCACTGAGGACGTTGGCGCCCCAGGCCCTGATCCTCGACGAGGCCCACTACGTGAAGAACCCCAGGGCCGCGCGGACAAAGGCGGTACTCGATCTCGCCGACGACCTCGGGCCCGACGCGCTGAGGCTCGCACTGACCGGCACCCCGGTCGTCAACCGCCCGGCCGAGCTCGCGCCCCAGCTGCGCGCGCTCGACCGCCTCCGTGAATACGGATCGGCGAGCAGCTTCAGGCACGGCTATAGCTCCGAGCGTTCCCGCCGCCGGCTCCACCAGCGCCTCCGGGGCTCGTGCTACCTGCGTCGCCGCAAGGCGGATGTGCTCACCCAGCTGCCGGCCAAGCGCCGCGCGGTGATCACGGTGCCGCTCGACAACGAGGCCGAGTACAAGCGCGCCGAGCGCGACTTCGTCTGCTGGCTGCAGGCCCAGCTCGACGAGGAAGCTCCGGGCGGGTTGCTGCCGAGCGCACGGTCGCAGGCGATCGTGCGGATGACGGCCCTACGGCGCCTTGCGGCCCGGGGCAAGCTCACCGCCGCCGTGTCGTGGCTCGAGGACTTCCTGGAGTCCGAGGAGCGCCTGGTGGTGTTCGCCCATCACCGCGACATCCAGAGCGTCGTAGCCGAGCGCTTTCCCCACAGCGCGCAGATCGTCGGCGCCGACAGCTATGAGGCGCGCGAGGAGAATGTGCGGCGCTTTCAGTCCGACGACGGCCCCCAGCTGTGTGTGTGCTCGCTGGAGGTCGCCTCGCACGGGTTCACGCTCACCAGGGCCGCGAACGTGGCGTTCCTCGAGCTGGCCTGGACCCCGGCCAAGCACGACCAGGCCGAGGATCGCGTGCATCGCATCGGCCAGGCCAGCGGCGTCACCGCCTGGTACCTGCTTGCCGCGGGCACCATCGACGAACGGATCGCGGCGCTGCTGGAAACCAAACGCGAGGTTGTCGACTCCCTCACCGACGGCGGCAGCGGCGATGGTGAGTCACTCGCCGGAGCGATCCTCGCCGAGTACGCCGCGGATCTGCCGGAGGGCGTCTGAGCGTGCTTGCGCAATTCGCGTGCGGATCCCATAGTGCAGGTGTGGGGAGCCGATACGACCGACGTCTGCGATGGTGGCTGCCGGCCGCAGCGATCGTGACCGCCTTCGTGATTGCCGCGTCAGCGAGCGGACTTGTGTCGCCGATCGCCCGCGCCGCCGACCGCGACTGCTCGGACTTCGACAACCAGGCCGCCGCCCAGGGCTACTTCATCGACCGTGGGGGCCCGGGCTCTGACCCCGACCGCCTCGACGGCGATGGCGACGGCGTCGCGTGCGACTCGCTGCCGTGTCCGTGCTCGAGTGCTCGCGGCGACGGCGGCACCGAGCGCAGGCGGGGGCGGACGATTCGCGCCCTCGTGGTCTCGGTCACCGACGGCGACACGATCAAGGTGCGCTACCGCCGCCGCCAGCGTGACGTGCGGATCATCGGCATCGACACCCCCGAGACCAGGCGCCCCGGCGTGGCGATCGAGTGCGGCGGCCCGCAGGCCTCGGCCAAGATGAAACGCCTCGCACCAGCCGGCGCCCGGGCCACGCTGCGCACCGACCCGACCCAGGACACGATCGACCGCTACGGCCGGCTGCTGGCCTACGTCGGACGCGCGGGCCGCGACCTCGGCCGCGCGCAGATAGCCGCCGGCTGGGCGAAGACCTACGTCTACGCCGGCAACCCGTTCCGGCGCACCGCCGCCTACCGGCGCTCGGAGAGAGAGGCGCGGCGGCTCGGGCGCGGCGTGCACGGACTCTGCGGCGGGGACTTTCACTCCGAGCAGGCGGGGGACTGAAGCCGCTGCGGACGCTGCTCAACCTGATCCGCTGCCTTATTCGACGATCGGGCTCGAGACCGGCTGTCTCGGACGTTTGACTCGCACTCGCGAAGGTCTGCAGGGCTGCCGCCTGAGGTGAATGATTGATTTGCAAGGCGGCATCTCAGGGCGGCGTCGGCTTATGGTGGGTTGGTGGCGGCGCCGAGGCGGTCGAGCGATTGCCGCAGCAGGCGAGAGACGTGCATCTGCGAGATCCCTACCTGCTCGGCTATCTCGGATTGGCTGAGGTCGTCGATGAAGCGCAGCTTGAGGATCGTTTGCTGTTTGGGGGGAAGCGCGCGGACGGTCGGTGCGAGTGCCTGTCCCAGCTCGACGAACCCGTAGTGGGGGTCTTTCGCGCCGATCGTGTCGCCCAGCGTACGGTCTGCGTCCTGCGCATCTCCGGGGTGGGGGGCGTCGAGCCTGACCGGGGAGAAGGCGCGAGAGGCCTCGAGCGCCTCGAGCACCTCCTCGACTGAGAGGCCGGTGTTCTCGGCGATGTCCTTTGGCGTCGGCGAGCGGCCCAGTCGCAGAGAGAGCTCGTCGATCGAAGCGTTGACCTTCAGGAAGCGCTCTTGGAGCGGGCGCGGCACGCGCATGCCCCACCTCTTGTCGCGGAGGTGGCGCTTGAGCTCTCCGATCATCGTCGGCACGGCGTAGTGGGCAAAGGGCCCGCGCTCAGGGTCATAGCGGTCGATCGCCTTGACGAGACCGACACAAGCCACTTGCTCGAGATCCTCCCGAGGCTCGTCGGTGTGGCGGTAGCGCCCAGCGAGGCGCTTGGCGAGGGGCAAGAACCTGTGAACGAGCTCCTCACGGGCCCGGGCATCGCCGTCCTGGCAGCGACGAAAAAGCTGGCGGTCGACTGCGCCAGCGGGCCCTTGCTGCCCGCTGGCGACTGGGTCTTGTGGGCTACCGCCCGGAAGTCTTGGCAATCGCCAGGCCGAGGAAGATACCTACGATCAGGCTGGCGGCGCCCACGCCGACAGTCGCCATCATTCCCGCTTGTGCGGCGGCCGTTGTCGTCGCCTGGCCGGCCTGTGTGGCGGCCTGCGTGGCCTCAGCGCCGGCCTGCGTAGCTGCCTGGGTGGCTTGAGCGCCAGACTGCGTTGCCACCTGCACGGCCTGCTCTTTCTTGAGATCCTCGATGTCGTGCCGCAGATCTTGTGGGTCGGTGCTTCCAGACTCCGGGCTCACAGGGTCTCCTTGCGCGTCGGGTTCACTGGCGCCGGAACCTACCACGGACGACCGGTCGGTCGTTGTCCAGCCGCCGGGGCTCGCTGCCGTCGCAGCCCAAGGCTTGTGGTATCAGCAGGTTGATCGATCACGGTGTCCGCCAGCCAGCTGATCTTTACATCGCACTTTTCGGGTAGGCAGTCTCAGATGACCATCGATGCCAATCCGGCCAGCGACAGCCCCAGGCGAGGATCGAAGCAGGGCCAACAGACGCTCGCCGCGATCCTCACCGCCGCTTGCAAGATCGCATCCGAGGAAGGCCTCGAGCAGCTGTCGATGCGGCGCCTGGCCGCCGCGGTCGGAATCAGCAAGAGCGGCCTCTACGCCCACTTCACCTCGAAGGAGGAACTCCAGCTCGCGACGATCGCGCACGTCCGCGAGGTCTTCGAAGCGAACGTGGCCGCCACCCTGGGCAGTGGCTCCGACAGCGGACTCGCGGCACTGCTGGATCGCTGGCTGAGCTTCTTTGAACGCAAGAAGTTCCCGGGGGGATGCTTTCTGATCGTCTCAGCAGTCGAGTTCGCAACCCGCCAGGGCCCGGTAGCCGCAGCACTCACCGAAGCCCTCGACCGCGAGATCGCGGTGCTCGAGACAGCTGTCGAGGCCGCCAACCAAACAGGCGAGCTGCACCCCCAACGCGACCCCGGACAAACCGCCTTTGAGCTGCACTCCATCCTGATGAACACCCACGCGCTATCTCAAGTCAAGCGCGACCCTGCGGTGTTCGACCGCGCCCGAACTGCGATCCACACACTCCTGGGCGAACTCGACCACCCACCAACCAGCAAGAGGGGCACGCGACCCTAGGCAGCCCCCCACGCACAACCTCATAGCCACCGGGCGCGTCGGCCATCGCCCAACCCGCCGTCCAGTAGAAGCCCATGGCGGGCGTTCCCTTGACAGAGGAGCAACCGGTGCGGGGCCGTCCCGCGCTCCACAGCACCCGCAGGGTGCGATCCTGGAAGCGGGCGCGCCTCGCGCTGGGCGGCGTGCTAGCCGTGGCTCGCGCGCGGTGCGTTCTTTGCGCTCGAGCGGTCTGACCTTTCGGGTGGATGTGCTCTTTCCGCAGCCCCGGTACCCCCGGCAGATCGCATCGGGTACCTAAACCGCCGTTCGCATGGTCCGCGCCGTGGCCGGATCACATCCGAATCTTCAGGGCGCTTCGCGCGGAAGTCGTCGCCCGCGCGTTCCCGCGAAGCGGTGGCGGGGGAGGCTCTCAGTGCCCTCCCTAACGGACGACCAGCACGACCGCCTGCTGCCGTCCTCGCTGGTCCTTCAACGGCGGTTTGCCCGCCTTGGGTCTCTGGGCTACCACACGACCTTGGGCATGACCCGTAGTCCGCGCCCGGAGCCCTTGGTCGCCGAGGAGGTCAACCGCGTCACCGGGCGAGAGCCCCACCGTGTTTGGCACGAGCCATTGCAAATATCCGTTTGGGAGTTCACGGAGGCGGCTTGCGCGTCTCGTGTATGGCCCCATTCGCGGTCCGCCTTCGACCCGACGACCCCCCACCGGCCGTGACAGCCGCACTCGCAGCGGAGGGGTGCGCAGGTCGTCCGTGCATCCGAAGTTCTCCTCGCCGACGATGCCCGTCGTCTCGTCTTGGCGGACGCCGATCTCGATGGTCGTGCGACCCTCCTCCACCTTCGCTCGGCCGTTGTCATGTCCGCAGCCTCCACTCTCGTAGAACAGCTTGAGCGTCCGGCCGCGTCGCCCCACATCGGCCAACTGCCACGCCACCGACACTTCTCGAACCGTGAATGCCTCGCCGTTACGATGGATTGTGCGTTCCGGGCCGGGCGGCTCGCGCTCACCCGCTAGCGCCTGAGAGGCGAGCGCCCCAAGCGCCGCGGCAGCGCATACCAAGATGGCGTGGCGACGATGCACTCTTCGAGGGTGAACCATCGGACCTGTAGCGGCGCCGGTCGGTGAACTCCACGACCGGCTCGCCCCCACTTCGCCGCGCGGTCCGTCACAGACAACGAGCGTCGCGCAGCAGGCGTCGCTGCAGTCGGGTGGTTCGCTCGACTCGCCGCTGGGCGAGACTGGCAAGGCTGGTCAAGCAACGCCAAGTTGCGGCGGCCGCGGTCACTTCGCGCGACAAGCGAGCGTCTTCTCCACCCCGAGCCCACGCCCGCCTTCGCACCTGGGTTGCCGGCCGGTGGGCGCCCATAGGCCGGGTGGTTCAAGCCAGGCGAGAGCTCCAATCGCGAAAGGAGCAGCGACGGCGACCTGGGGGAAGGCCACGGACAGGGCCATCGCCGCGAGGCCGACGACCAGGCTTTGGTCTGCGCTGTTCGCCTTCTCGTGGCTCGCCAGGCGGCGACCTTTCCGCCGCCCAGGAGCCGCCAGGTCGGCCGCTGCAGGTCGCCATTGGCAGACTGGAACCCGGCGGCCTTGACTTTGCCCTGGGGGCCGGGCTCATCATCAGCGGCGTGGACGGGTTGATGACGATCGGCGAGTTCTCGAGCCGCTGTGGGTTGTCGCCGAAGGTACTGCGCAGCTACGCGGAGGTTGGCGTGCTGGTTCCGGCCGCTGTGGACTCGGAATCCGGGTATCGCTACTACGAGCCCGGCCAGCTGGAACAGGCAGAGACCGTGCGCCTGCTGCGCAGGGCAGGGGTGAGCCTCGCGGACATCGGCCGCTTCCTGGGCGCTCCCTCGGCAGCCGCCCTCGAGGGCTGGGAACGTTCGCTGAGAGCAGAAACGCTCAGCCGACGTCAAGCACTGGCGGAGGTCCGGTGTCGCCTCGTCCCGGGTCCGACACGCACGAGGGAGCGACGATGATCGAGGTTCGACCGGTACGAGATCGCGCAGAGCTGGCAAACCTGTTTGACCTGCTCGGCGCTCGGTCTCCCGACCCCCTGGACAGCAGCGACAAGCGCTTCGACGACCTCTCCGCGCACTTTCCCGTCGACCAACGGCTCATGGTCTCGGCCTGGGCCGATGCGGATCCGGTGGGCGGTGCGTTGGCGTTTCGCCACGACGACGGAACGGTGATCCTGCGCACGATCGCCGTGGTGGAGTCGTTTCGCCACCGAGGCATAGGTCGACGCCTCGTCGAGCGGGTCCAGACGGAGGCCCGCCTGCTAGGGGCTGACACGGTCGCCTTGGGCACCGGCGAGGAGGTTGGCTTCTGGTATCACCTGGGCTATACGCCGAACCTGTTGTTCCAGTGGGTCTATGACCCGGAGCTCTACCAGCGAGAGTCCGAAGCGCTGCTGAGCGGGCCGCTTTACGGCCTTAGGTCCTGGCGCTCGTCATACAACGACGTTGCACAGCTCTTCGTCGAACTCGACGAACCCCGGCTAGATCTGCACCGGACCGTTCGCGACGCCGTCGCCGGGTGCCACGTCGGCTTCATGATGTCCAAGGCGCTCACCCAGCAAGGGGCCGCACCTTGACCGTGAGGGCCTCTGCGAAGCGCGGGCGCAGCCCGCACCTTCCCGATCCGCGGGGGTTCAGCGTCGTCGCGAACCTACCCTTCGATCGGACGACAGATCTCCTACACATGCTGTTCGATGATCGAGCTCGCCGCCGGCGCCCCGAAGCGCTCAAACCCGCGCGGGCGCAACGGCCCCGGAAGGCCGACAACCCGACGCAGTGGGCGATCGAGCAAGCCCGGGCAAAGGAGATCGTGACCTCCCCTACTTGACTTCCTCCGTCGAGCATTCGTCGCCGGCCTTGATCGCGCTGGCCACGGCTCAGGGCGGGTCGGGGAGGTGTCCGGTCATCGAGGCGGGCAGCGGCCACTGAACCTGCGAATAGGGCCGCCGCCTGTCGATTTCGTGCTCCCTCGTATCGACGTGTAGGTAGTCAGGTGACGGATGTGTTACTCCGGTGGGTCGTTGGTACCTCGGTTATTTACATTCTGCTCTTGGCCCGTTTACGGTCACCACGTACTCGCCGGCCAGGCCCGTAAAAACGTAAGATGAGTGAACGTGGACATCGGTTGCTCGGCCTGGGCCAGTTAGCCGAAACAGACTCACAAACGAAAAGCTGTTTGTACCCTCGGCGAGCGTGGCAGTGAAGTGCTGGTGATGCTCCCCGAGCCCCCGGTACCTATCGCGTGTGACGGAGCCGACAGCCGACACTTCTTGTGCGTTGCTAGAGAAGGTGCCCGAGACGGTCGTCTCGGTGCTAGTAAAGTTGCAGACGACGTCGAGCTCGCCTGCAAGCTGCACGGTCTCCCCCGCCCCAGCGTTAGCGCAAGGAACAAGCACCTCGAAGTCGACCAGCGGAACCTTTTGAGTAAGACTATGTTCGGCGCTAGCTCCCGGATCCAACGTAACACCGCCGTTTCCCCAGCAAAGCTTGTTTCTACCATTCTACCGCGGCTTGCAGGACGCTCGACTTCGCCACGCTTGGCCGCAGATGCAGCCGAGTGGCGGAAGCAGTGCTCGAGGAGCTGACGCCATCGCGCCGCCGGTCAGGCGTCCAACCGCACCGGAGTCGGCAGTGAGCGAGACCGCGACGAACGCCGAGACCGGCGCTGGGAAGAGCAGGATCGAGTCGTGCCCGGTCCGTTGATCGACGAGCCCCACCCATCGCACGCGGGAGGGCGCGACGGTGAGATAGTGACGGCGTGGCAGAGCCAGCGCAAGTCGGGGTGATCGGCGCCGGCATCGTCGGGCTCTCGACCGCATATGCCCTGGTCGAGCAGGGTGCCGACGTTCGGGTCTACGAGAGCGGCGTGCCGGGGAACGGGCAATCCGGCGGCGAGTCGCGCATCTTTCGGCACGCGCATGACGACCCGCGCCTTGTCGCCCTCACCCGTAGCAGCCGCGCCGTGTGGAACGAATGGGAGGAGCGCCTGGGCGTCGAACTGATCTCGAGCGACGGCGTGCTGGCACTCGGCCCCTCCGTGGAGGACCGGTTGCGTGTGCTCGAGGACGACGGCCGGATCCCGGTCCGGATGGTCGGGGCGGCGGAGCTCGGAGAGCTGCTGCCTCCGCTCGCGTCCTACGAAGGGCCGGCGATGCTCGACGAGGAGGGGGGAGCGATTCGCACCAGCGCCGCGATCGAGGCGCTCGCAGGGCAGCTCGGCGACGCGCTGGTCGCCGACGAGGTCATCTCGCTCGAAGTGACCGGACGCGACACGGTCGAGGTGCGCGCCGGCGGCAGCACCTGCGAGCACGCGAGCGTTGTCGTCTGTGCCGGGCGTGGCACGGCCGGACTTGCGCGCGGCATGGGCCTCTCGTTGCCGGTGAGGCTGGGTGCTCACGTGCGCGGCACCTTCGAGGTGCGCGGCGATCCCCCTCCGAGGCTCGCCTGCCTGCAGGACTCCAGTGGGCAGTTCGGGGAAGTCGGTGCTTATGCGGCGCCGGTCGCGGGCAACCGCCGCTACGCGGTCGGCCTCAGCCAGGCGGTCGAGGTGCGCGAGGACGGCAGCCTCGTCGACCCCCGCGCCCTCGCATCGCTGGCGGAGCGGGCGAGCGCCTACGTGAAAGAGGCGCTGCCCGGGCTCGACCCCGATCCCCTGGAGCCGCGCCACTGTTGGGTCACGGAACTGCCCTGGAGCAGCGACGGCGTCGCCGTCTGGGAGGTGGACGGAATCTTCTTCGTGGCGGGCCACAACCTCTTCAAGCAGGCGCCGGGACTGGGGCGCGCGCTCGCACGCGCCGCTCTGGGCGAGGGGCTGCCTCGCGAGCTGCGGCCGCAGGCGAAGCTGGGCCAGCGCGGTGAGGCTCAGTCCGGCGCCTAGGAGGGGCCAGCGAACCCCCACGCGGCGGCCGTCAGTCTCCCCGCGCGCTCACGACGCTGCGCCCGGCGGCCTCGAGCTCTTCCAGGGTGGTGGCCTCCGTCACACTCGCCAGGTCGAGCTTGCGCCCCTCGAACGGCTCAAGCGCGTTTTGGCCAACGATCGCGTGGCATGCCACGCCTCGCTGCCGGCAGCGGGTCGCGACCTCGGCCAATACCTTGCCCGCGAGCGTCTGCCCGTCGAGGCGACCCTCGCCGGTCACGGCGAAGGCCGCCTCCCGGATGTGATCGTCGAAGCCCACGGCGTCGAGAACGTAGGCGGCACCCGGCACGAGCCGCGCTCCCCGGTGCGCCCACAGACCACCCGCGAGCCCACCCGCCGCGCCGGTCATCGGCACTCCCCGGGGGTCGCGCGGCGCTGCCTCGGCAAGCCGATGCAGGCGGCGCGTCAGGCGCTCGACGGTCTCCGGATCGGCGCCCTTCTGAGGACCGAAGACCTCCGCAGCCTCCTCGAACGGCGTGCGCACATCGCAGAGCACCTCGATGCTGAGGTCGGCGCCCGTCGCGTCGAGCGCCTCGACCGCCCCCATGCCGCCGTCGGTCGTAGCCGAGCCACCGACCGTCACCAGGATCTTCTCGGCCCCCGTCCGCGCCGCGGCGGCGATGAGCTCGCCGGTGCCGCGTGAGCTCGCCGCCCATGCGTCGCGCTCGCCCTCGGCCACGTGGTGCAGCCCGCTCGCCTGGGCCGCCTCGACGATGGCGGTGCGTCCGCCGGGTAGCACGCCGAAGGTCGCCTCGACCAGGCGGCTGAGCGGATCGGCGACCGTAGCCGTCCGGCGCTCGCCTCCGAGGGCCTCGAGGAGCACGTCCATGGTGCCCTCGCCCCCGTCCGCCACGGGCAGCTCGATCGCCTCGCGGCCGGCCGCCCGCAGGCCGCGCGCGATGGCGGCCGCGACTTCCACTGCCGTAAAGCTTCCCTTGAATCCGTCGGGCGCGACGAGTGACGGACGGTTCACGGCGCCTTGAGAGCCATCGAACGCAGTGCGGCGCCCAGCCGCTGTTTCGCCTGCTTGCTCACTGTGGAGGTCGTCTCCCGCCACTCAGGGTGAGTTATGGCATACGGTATGCGCGATCGCGGCGCTCGACCGCTCCGCACGCGGGCGCAGGGCCCGCGTAGGCTCGCGGGACTCGGGGACCGGTTCGGGTACCCGTGAACCAGGCGGAGGAGGTCGAATGAGCAGCTACGAAGCACCCAGCCCGATGCCCGCCATGCAGGCGGTCGTGAGCGTGCTCGAGTCCGAGGGCGTCGAGGTCATGTTCGGCATCCCCGGAGCGGCCGTGCTCCCCCTTTACAAGGCCGCGCTCGAACACAGCTCCATCAAGCACGTCATCATGCGCCACGAGGAAGGCGGCACCCACGCCGCCGACGCGTACTCTCGGGTCACCGGCGGGATCGGGGTCGCCGTCGGCACCTCGGGACCGGCCGGCACGAACATGGTGACCGGCCTCTACACGGCCTGGGCCGACTCGATTCCGATCCTCACCATCACCGGCCAGGCGCCGGTGGCAAAGCTCCACCAGGAGGCCTTTCAGGCGGTCGAGATCGCCGAGATCGTCAAGCCGGTGGTGAAGAAGAGCTACCTGGTCAAGGAGTCCGCGCAGCTCCCTTGGGTATTCCGCGACGCCTTTCGCACTATGCGTGAGGGCAGGCCGGGCCCGGTCCACGTGGACCTGCCGCTCGACGTGGCGCAGGGCGAGATCGTCTACGACCCCAAGGCCGACGCCCCGCTGCCGGTCTTCCCCACCGCCCCTCACCCGGCCGCGGTAGAGCGCGCGCTCGACATGCTGCTGGAGGCCGAGCGCCCGCTCCTCATGCCCGGTGGCGGCGTGATCATCGCCGAGGCCTCCGAGGCGCTCGTGGCGCTCGCCGAGCACCTGCAGATCCCGGTGCTGCCGACCCTGATGGGCTGGGGCTCGATTCCGGTCGACCACCCGCTCTACGTCGGCCTCGCCGGGATACAGACCCAGACGCGCGCGGGCAACCAGGCCTTCCTCGAGTCCGACCTCGTGTTGGCGATCGGCGCACGATTCGCCGAGCGTCACATGGGCGACGCCGAGGTCTACCGCGGTGAGCGCCGGTTCATCCACGCCGACGTGGAGCCGACCCAGATCGGTCGCGTGCTCGCCCCCGACCTCGGGCTCGTGGGCGACGCGCGGCTTACGGTCGAGGCGCTGCTCGAAGCGGCCAAGCGGCGCACGGACGAGCGCGAGACGACGGAATGGGCCGAGCACACGCTCGACCTGCGCCGGCGACTTCGCCGCAAGACGGACTTCGATGACGTGCCGATCAAGCCCCAGCGCGTCTTCCAGGAGATCAACGACTTCTTCGGTCCGGACACCGTGTTCGTCACCGCGATCGGCCTGTACCAGATCTGGTCCGCGCAATTCCAGGAGGTCTACAAGCCGCGCCACTACCTGATCTGCGGGCAGGCCGGCCCGCTGGGCTGGGAGGTGCCGGCGTGCCTGGGGGCGAAGATCGCCCGCCCCGACCAGACCGTCGTCGGCATCGTCGGCGACTACAGCTTCCAGTTTCTGATGGAGGAGGTCGCCGTCGCCTGCCAGTACAGCGTTCCCTACGTGCTGGTGATGATCAACAACGCCTACATGGGCCTGATCAGGCAGGCCGAGACCAAGTTCGAGATGAACTACGGCGTGGACCTCTCCTACGACGAGTCCTACGGGATGGACCACGTCAAGGTGATGGAGGGCATGGGCGCCTTCGGCCGCCGGGTCACCCGGCCGGAGGAGATCCAGGAGGCGCTTGCGTGGGCCGTCGATACCTCGGAGCGCGAGCGCCGGCCGGCGCTCGTCGAGGTGATGATCGAGCGCGAGGCCGACGCCGCGATGGGCACGTCGATCGACGAGATCAAGGAGCCCGAGCCGGTCGAGGACCTCGAGGAGCAACCGGCCGCGACGGGCGAGGTCTGACCGTGGCAGGCACGAACCGCGAGCCGCGCACGGCCCCGCTCGCCGGCGAGCGGGTCGCTTCCAGGGTCGCTGACACCGAAAGGAGCTGACGAGATGCCGAAGTTCGCCGCCAACCTGTCGTTCATGTTCTCGGAGGAGGAGTCGCTCCTCGACCGCTTCGGCGTCGCGCGCGAGGCCGGCTTCAGCGCGGTGGAGTACATGTTCCCCTACGAGGAGGAGGCCGACGACATCCGTGCGCGGCTCGACGACACAGGGCTCGAGCAGGTGCTCTTCAACCTGCCCGCCGGCGACTGGGACGCCGGGGACCGCGGCACCGCCTCCGATCCCGACCGGGTCGAGGAGTTCCGCCTGGGCGTCGATCAGGCGCGCGAATATGCCCGCGTGCTCGACTGCCCGCGCCTCAACTGTCTGGCCGGGCTGAGGCTCGACGAGCGCTCCCACGACGAGCAGTGGGACACCCTGGTCGAGAACGTTCGCCACGCGGCGAAGGCGCTGGGAGAGGACGGACGCACGCTGCTCGTCGAGCCGGTCAACAGCTATGACGTGGAGGGCTTCTTCGTCCCCTACACAGCGGACGTGGTGAGGCTGCTCGACGAGGTCGACGCCGACAACCTGCGCTTACAGTTCGACTTCTACCACGCGCAGAAGATGGAGGGGAACGTCTGTCAGCGCTTCGACGAGCTGCTCGAGCGGATCGACCACGTGCAGGTCGCGGACAACCCCGGTCGCCATCAGCCAGGCACCGGGGAGATCGACTACGCCTTCGTGTTCGAGCACATCGACGGCTCCGGATACGACGGCTGGGTGGGCCTCGAGTACGCGCCCGACGGTGACACGCGCGCGTCGCTCGACTGGGTGGAGAGCTACGGACTGAAGATCTGAGGGAGGAGCGGCATGGAGACGATCGGGTTTATCGGGCTCGGGATCATGGGGCAGCCGATGGCTGAGAACCTGCGGGAGGCGGACTACGAGCTGGTCGTCTACAACCGCACCGAGGAGAAGGCGGACCAATTCGTGGAGGGGGGAGGCGAGAAGGCGTCCTCGCCGCGCGAGGTCGCAGAGAAGAGCGACGTCGTGATCACGATGCTGCCCGACTCGCCTCAGGTCGAGGAACTGGTCCTCGGCGAGGATGGCGTCGCCGAGGGAGTGAGCGAGGGCAAGCTCTACATCGACATGTCGAGCATCGCGCCGGCCACCTCGCGCAGGGTGCATGAGGTGCTGGAGGAGAAGGGCGTCGAGGCCGTGGACGCGCCGGTCTCCGGCGGCCAGCCCGCCGCCGAGTCGGGCGATCTGGCGATCATGGCCGGAGGAAGCGAGGACGCGGTCGAGCGCGCCCGGCCGATCCTCGACGTGATGGGCAAGGCGGTGACCCACATCGGCCCGCCCGGCGCCGGCCAGGTGGCCAAGGCGGCAAACCAGGTGGTCGTGGCGCTCACGATCCAGGCGGTCGCGGAGGCGCTGACGCTCGTGCGCAAGTCGGGCGTCGACGCCGCCAAGGTGCGCGAGGCGCTGCTCGGCGGCCTCGCCCAGAGCAAGATTCTCGAGATGCACGGCGAGCGCATGCTCGAGCGCGAGTTCGACCCCGGGTTCAAGCTCTCGCTGCACCGAAAGGACCTCGCCATCGCCCTGCAGGCGGCGCGCGAGGAAGGGGTGCCGTTGCTTGCCACCGCCCAGGTCGCCGAGGTGATGAACGCCCTGCTCGCCTCCGGCCACGGCGACGACGACCATGCGGTCATCGCGCGCTTCTACGAGGAGCTGGCCGGCGTGTCCGACGCGGAGTCGGCGACGTCGTAGGCTTGCTTTCGGGATGACGCAGAACGGAGCGGGCGACGGGCTGCTCTCCGCCCTCGGGGCGATCTATCCACCTGAGCGGATCCTGACGAGTCGGGCCGAGCTCGCTCCGTACGAGTGCGACGCGCTGACCTCCTTCCGCGCCTCGCCGCGGGCGGTGGTGCTGGCGGAGAGCGCGGACGAGGTGGTCGAGACGGTCCGCGCGTGCCACCGCCTCGGCGTGCCCTACGTCGCCCGCGGCAGCGGCACGAGCCTCTCGGGCGGCTCGCTCCCGATCGAGGAGGGGATCGTGATCGCGCTGAACCGCCTCAACCGCATCCTCGAGCTCGACCCCGAGCAGCGAACCGCGGTCGTCGAGCCGGGGGTGATCAACTCGCAGGTAAGCGCGGCCGCCGCCCCCCACAGCCTCTTCTACGCGCCCGACCCGTCGAGCCAATCCATCTGTTCGATCGGCGGGAACCTCGCCTTCAACGCGGGCGGTGCGCACTGCCTCAAGCACGGCATGACGAGCAGCAGCGTGCTTGGCGCGAAGGTCGTACTGCCCGACGGCGAGCTGGTCGAGCTCGGCGGGGATAGCATCGAGCCGGTCGGTCCGGACTGGATGGGCCTGTTCGTGGGCTCCGAGGGCATGTTCGGCATCGCGCTCGAGGTCACGCTGCGGCTGATGCCGAGCGCCGACAGGACCCGGACCGTGCTGTCCGCCTACGAGAGCCTCGAGGCCGCCGGCAACGCCGCCGCCAAGGTCGTCGCCGCGGGGCTGTTGCCGGTGGCCATGGAGATCATGGACAAGCTCGCGATCGAGGCTGCGGAGGGCTCGGTCAAGCCGGGCTATCCGGAGGGCATCGAGGCGCTCATGATCGTCGAGCTCGAGGGCGACCACGAGACCGTCGACCGCGAGTTCGAGCAGCTGCTCGAGGTGCTCGAGGGCGCCGGTGCGACGGAGGTGCGCGAACCGGACGACGACGCCCAGCGCGCGCTCTACTGGGCGGGGCGAAAGAGCGCCTTCTCGGCGGTCGGCTGGCTCTCGCCCGACTACATCGTCCAGGACGGCGTCGTGCCTCGCACGCGGCTCGGCGAGGCGCTCGCCGAGATCGGGCGGCTTTCCGAGGAGTACGGCATCCGCGTCGCGAACGTCTTCCACGCGGGCGACGGCAACCTGCACCCGCTGATCCTGTTCAAGGGCAGCGAGGAGGGTGCCCTCGAGCGGGCCGAGGAGCTCGCGGGCGAGATCCTGCGCATGTGCATCCGGCTCGGCGGCTCGGTCACCGGCGAGCACGGGATCGCCATGGAGAAGCGCGCCTTCCTGCCGGAGATGTTCGGCGAGGCGGACATCGAGATGATGCGCCGGCTCTGGCGGGCTGTCGACCCGGCTCAGATCGCCAACCGCGGCAAGATGTTCCTGCCCGAGGACGAGCCGGAGCGCGGCGAGGCCCTCGATTCCGACGCGGCGCCGAGCTCGACGGCCGTAGCGGGCACCGCCGGCCCCCCGCCGGGCGGCGGCGCGTCTGGTGAGGCCCGGCGCGACGCGCGGTGAGCGTGACCCTGCGACCGGCCGCGGTCGAGGAGGCGCAGGAGGCGCTCCGCGGGCACGAGCGCGTGCTGGCCCGCGGCGCCGGTACGAAGCCCGCGCTGTCGAGCCCGCCCGAGGGCACCGTCACCCTCGAGGTGTCGGGGCTCTCGGGGATCGAGGACTACGACCCCGAGGAGCTCACCTTCACCGCCCGTGCAGGCACGCCGCTCGGCGAGATCGAGGCGGCGCTCGCCGAGAATGGCCAGTACCTGCCGTTCGACCCGCCGCTGGTGGCCGCCGGAGCGACGCTCGGGGGGGCGGTGGCGGCGGGCACCTCGGGTCCGCTGCGCTACCGAAGCGGCGGGGTCAGGGACTTCATCCTCGGCGTGCGCTTCCTCGACGGCGAGGGCAGGCTCGTGCGCGCCGGCGGGCGGGTAGTCAAGAACGCGGCCGGCTTCGACCTCTCGAAGATGATGGTGGGAAGCGCCGGGCGGCTCGGCGTGATGGTCGAGCTCTCGTTCAAGGTCTTCCCCCAGCCGCAGGCGTGGGCGACGCTGACCGTCGACTGCGCCGGCCTCGACGAGGCGCTCGCGCTGATCGGAGCGCTCGCGACCGCTTCGTTCGATCTCGAGGCGCTCGACCTCGAGCCGCCCGGGCGGCTTTGGCTGCGCCTGGCCGGCCTCTCCGACGCGATGCCGGCGCGGCTCGAGCGCCTCGAGGGCATCCTCGAACGGTCGGGGGAGCGACTCGAGGGCGAGGAGGAGGGCGCCCTCTGGCGCGAGGTCCGCGACTTCGCCTGGGTGGGCGGGGACGCGGCGATCGTGAAGGTTGCGCTCGTCCCGAAGCGCGTGCGCGAGCTTGAGGCGAAGCTCGAGCCGCTCGCGGTCGAGCGCCGCTATGGCGCCGGCGCCAACATCGCGTGGCTGGCCTGGCCCGCGGAGCGCTCGGCGCAGGACCTCGACGAGCTGCTGCGCTCGCTCGACCTCGCCGGGGTCTTCCTCACTGGCTCACCTCCGAGGCCGATGGTCGGTACCCACCGCGGCGGCGCCTTCGCGCAGCGGGTGAAGTCGGCTCTCGATCCCTCCGGACGGTTCCCGGAGGTGTAGGCGACGGGCGACCCGTCGGTAGAGTTACCTCCAGTGCTCCACCGGATCAAGATCGACCAGCACGAGCCGCAGGCGGAGGAGATGGCGGCCGCCATCGAGCAGTGCATCCACTGTGGCTTCTGCCTGCCCACGTGTCCCACCCACGTCGTGCTCGGGGAGGAGATGGATTCGCCCCGCGGGCGCATCTTCTTGATGAAGGAGGTGCTCGAGGGCTCCCTCGAGGTCGAGGAGGCCGCCCCCTTCATCGACTGCTGCGTGGGCTGTGACGCCTGTGTCACAGCCTGCCCCTCGGGGGTTCGCTACGACGAGCTCATAACCCCCTACAGGGCGCACGCCGAGGAGCGCCGGGAGCGCAGCCTGCGCGACCGCCTGCTGCGCTGGGTCCTCGCCGAGACGCTGCCCCATCCGCGTCGCTTTCGGGCCGCGGCCCGGCTGGGACGCCTCGCCCGACCGCTGCGGCCGCTGGCACGCGGGCGCGCCGCGGCGATGCTGGAGCTGCTTCCGGGCAAGCTGCCCAAGCAGCGGCCGCTGCCCGAGGTCCATCCCGCCGAAGGCGAGCGGCGCGCGCGCGTCGCCCTGCTCGCAGGCTGCGCCCAGCAGGTGCTCGCCCCGGAGATCAACTGGGCGACGCTGAGGGTGCTGGCCCGCAACGGAGTCGAGGTGGTGATCCCGCGCGAGCAGGGCTGCTGCGGCGCGCTCGACCTGCACGGTGGGCGCTCTGCCCGCGCGAAGGCCCATGCCCGCCGAAAC
The DNA here is from genome assembly GCA_030447725.1 of Thermoleophilaceae bacterium. Taxonomy (GTDB): domain Bacteria; phylum Actinomycetota; class Thermoleophilia; order Solirubrobacterales; family Thermoleophilaceae; genus JAAYBF01. The sequence goes on along the minus strand of JAUJOQ010000009.1, from coordinate 46,360 downwards.
TTCAGGGCGTTCCCGGACGACGTCGACGCGGTCGTGACGAACGCCGCGGGCTGTGGCTCGGGGGTGCGCGAGTACGGGCTCCTCTTCAAGGGCTCGGACGAGGAGGAGCAGGCGCGGGAGCTCGCGGAGCGCACCGTCGACGTCAGCGTCTTCCTCGACGGGCTCGGGCTGAAGCCACCGCCGCCGCTCGCCGAGCCGCTCGAGCTCGCATACCAAGACGCCTGCCACCTTGCGCACGCCCAGGGCGTGCGCTCGGCGCCGCGCGCGCTGCTCGACGCGATTCCGAACGTCAACCTGCTCGAGCCCGACGACTGGCAGCTCTGCTGCGGCTCGGCGGGCACCTACAACATCGAGCAGCCCGACGTCGCCGAGGAGCTCGGGCGCCGCAAGGCGGAGGCCCTGCTCGCGACCGGCGCTGCCGCGGTGGCCACCGGCAACATCGGCTGCCTGACGCAGATCGACGTCCATCTTCGCGCCCTGGGACGCGAGCTGCCCATCATGCACACCCTCCAGGTGCTGGATCGCGCCTACGAGCAGGACCGCGGCACTTCCGCGTAGGCCGGCTCCGGCTCAGGCGCCGTACTTGCCCAGGCGGTGAGCGTGCGCGAGCATCAGCGCCAGCAGGTGCTTCGACTCGAACTGTCCGAGGCCCCCGAGCCGGCACTGAGACTCACCGAAGCCCGCGATCCCGTCGCGCCTGCACGACTCCGCCGCCAGCACGACCGGGATCGGATGCCAGCTATGGCTCCCCATGGAGCTCGGCGTGCTGTGATCGCCCGTTACTGCGACCACGTCGGGCGCGTGGTCGAGGAGCGCCGGCAGCGCGCCGTCGAGCCCTTCGATCGCCCGCACCTTGGCGTCGAAGTCCTTGTCCTCGCCGGCGGCATCCGGGGGCTTGTAGTGGACGAAGAAGAAGTCGTAGTCGGACCACGAGTCGGCGACGGCGGCGAGCTGGTCCTCCGTGGTGGCGACCTCTGCGACGTCCATCCCGACGAGCTGAGCGAGCCCGCGATACATCGGGTAGGTCGCGAGCGCCAAGCTCCTCAGGTGGTAGGCGTCGCGGAACGACGGGATCTCCGGCCGCTTGCTGACCCCCCTTATGAGCACCATGTTCGCGGCCTCGCCCTCGAGCGCCTCGCGAGCCTTCCGTGCGAACTCGTCGATGACCGCCGCCGCACGATGGGAGGCGTCGGTGAGCGCCTCGGCAGCGAGAGGAGCCGATCCCTCGTGCTGGGGGTCGGTGTCCGCTACGTCCGCCTCGAGTCCCTCGCCGCGGAGCACGAGCACGAAGCGATGCTCGCGGACGTGCTCGACGAAGACCTCGACGCCCTCGATCGATAGCTCGTCGAGCCTGGGAACGAGCTTCTGCGCGTCCTCGGAGGCGATCCGCCCCGCGCGACGGTCGGTGATCCTTCCCTCCTCGTCGACGGTGCAGAAGTTGCAGCGCGCGGCGACGTCGCTCGGCTCGAGCGCGAATCCGATTCCCAACGCCTCGAGGACGCCGCGACCGACGACGACGTCCATCGGGTCGAAGCCGAAGAGGCCGAGGTGCCCCGGCCCGCTGCCGGGCGTGATCCCCGGCGCGACCGGAGTCATCAGGCCTAGCGTGCCGCGCGAGGCGAGGTCGTCGAGGTTGGGCGTCTCGGCGGTCTCGAGCTCGGTACCGCTCTCGGACCCCGGCGCAAGCCCGCCGAGCCCGTCGGCGACGAGGAGCAGCAGCTTGCTCTCGTTCGCCACCGCCAGCTTCTGAATCAGCTCGCGTCGCGCTGCGTCCATCGCCATCGCCCGAACGGGCTCAGCTCGGGAGGACCACCGTCTTCAGCGCCGTGCACTCGTCGATCGAGTAGCCGAGCCCCTCGCGCCCGATTCCCGAGTCGGGCTTGCGGCCGCCGAACGGGAAGTGGCCGACTCCGTGCGCGGGAGCGTCGTTGACCGTCACCATCCCGCACTCGAGCGCACGCGCCGCGCCCCACGCCCTGTCGAGGTTCGAAGTGAAGACGCAGGAGTCGAGCCCGTAGCGCGAACCGTTCGCCAGCTCGAGCGCCGCCTCGAGGTCCGGCACGCTGACGACGGCGAGGACGGGGCCGAAGGTCTCCTCCCAGACGATGTCAGCGTCATGCGGCACGTCGGCGAGCACGGTCGGCTCGTGGTAGCAGCCCTCGCTCTCGCCTCCCGCCAGCACCCGCGCGCCCCGCTCGACCGCGTCCGTGACGAGCTCCTTGACGCTCGCCGCGGCCCGCTCGCTGATGAGCGGACCGACGTCCACGCCGTCCGCCCTCGGGTCGCCGAGCGCATAGCCCCGCGCCGCGTCGACCGCCCGCTCCAGGTAGTCGTCGTAGACCGCCTCCTCGACGAGCACGCGGCTCACGGCGTCGCAGCGCTGGCCGGCGTTCTTGAAGGCGCCGTCGACCGACTTCTGCACGGCCAGCTCGAGGTCGGCGTCGGCGAGCACGATCGCGGCGGCGTTCCCGCCGAGCTCGAGATGAAGCGGCTTTGGACCCGCGAGCTCGGCGAGCCTGCGGCCGACCTTCGACGAGCCGGTGAAGGAGATCATCGACACGGCCTCATGAGTTGCGAAGCGCTCGCCGATCTCGCTGCCGTGGCCGGTCACCAGGTTGAGCGCCCCCGGCGGCAGCCCCGCCTCCTCGAGGGCACGCGCGAAGAGCGTCAGGACGATCGGGTCGTCGGAGGGCGCCTTCGCCACGACCGTGTTTCCGGCGGCGAGCGCCGGGATCACCTTCGACGCCGTCAGGAAGAGCGGGTAGTTGAAGGGCCCGATCGCCGCGACGGTCCCGACCGGCTCACGAAGGACGATCCCCGACTTCCCCTTGGTGTCGGGGATCCAGTCGCCCGGCAGGTACTCGCCGAAGATCTTGCGCACCTCCTCGCGGACGAACTGCAGGCGCTCGCGCGTCGCCGTCACCTCCGACTCCGCTTGACCCGAGGTCTTCCCGAGATCGACGACGATCGTCTCGACGAACGCGTCGAAGTTCTCCGTGATGATCTCCGCCGCCCGCTCGCAGATCTCGATCCGCTCGGCGGCACTCATCTCGCGGAAGCGCGGGCGCGCGGCGCGGGCGGCGGCGATCGCGGCCTCCACGTCGTCCTCGTCCGCTGCCTGCGCCAGGGCGATCACGTTGTCGTCGATCGGCGAGCGCACCTCGAAGGTCTCGCCGTTCTTTGCGGGCCGCCACTCGCCGTCGATGAGCAGCTGGAGCGTCGGCATCCCTTCCTCCCCAGCCTCGAAAGCACCCTCGGCGAGCTTCGGCAGCTCCACCGCGGTCGGCTGCGCGACCTTGTGAGCAGCTTCGACGACGCTCATGCGGATAGGACTACCCGAAGTTGAAACGGCCTAGTCGCAGGTGGTGCACGCCGTGCGAGTCCGTGGCTCGCTGAGCAGCGACGGAGCCTGGCGGAGCTGATCCGGCCCGGCCGTGCGGAGCGCCGCGCATTGACTCGTCGCCTACAAATCCGCGGTAGTTCCCCTCGCCGGTAGCTCCATCACCCGCCCTGGGTTCGGAGCGCTGTAGATCACTCCACCTTCCTCATCCAGGATTTCTAGTGAAGGTACGTCGGCGGCGTTGATGCCAATGTGGATTCGCTCCCGGCCCCCGCCGTCGGCGAGGGTTACCGCGATTCGCCACTTGAGCTTCGCCCGACGAACATCCTGCGCTTCCCAGCGCTCGGGAGATCCTCGCTATACCCGCTGTGAGCCGATTCGCACTGCCACTTTCGGCCGCCTCAAGAGCCTCCGCAAGCTGGCCAAGCGGAAGATCAGGCCTGTCCCAGAGCGTTAGGCCACTGGTCCACTCTTCACCGCGGGTCACGTCCCATAGCGTGGTGTAGGACCGTGGCGACGGAACATAGTTCCGGCCACCGCGGCGCTCATGCTCGTCGGACTTCTCAAGGTTCGACAGCGAAGGAGGCACCACAAGTGGCCGGTCAGGAAAGGATGGCGGTCGAGGAGGTCGTCAGGCAAGTGCTCGTGGACGAGCACGCGTCCAAACGCACGGGGCGCCGCCCCACACCCACCGGCGCGACATAGTCGGGCTTTATCGAGCGCTCGTGGAAGGAGCGAGCGCTCGTTGGAGACGAATCCGGCCGGCAGCGTCGAGCCCGGCGAGCCGCTAACCACAAGCGCGTAGGTGTTGAAGAGCGAAGAGAGGAGCGTCGATGTCTGATGAGACGAACACGGCCAGCGGGTCGGCGAAGTCCCAGGGCGACCTCTGGAGCGAGCGCGCACGGGATACTGCGATCGAATCGGGACGCTCCTCGGGTCAGCGTCAAATTGCGCTTCACACTCGTGCTCGCCGGCCGGCCTGTGAGGCCGCTCGCGTTAGCATGGCGTGATGCCGACGAGGGCGCTTACCTCGGCAGAGATCTCTCTGCCAAGCACCCCGGATTCCCTGCGCGTACGGGAGCGCATCGCGGCGCTGGCAGACACCGTCGACCTGGTCGGGCTGACCGACAACCACGCCGGCCTCCCGCGGATGTCGCCCCTTGCTGCCGTCGCGCTCGCCAGGGAGCAGGGGGTGGCAACGCTCGTCCACGTCTCTTGCCGTGACCGCAACCGGCTCGCGCTGCAGTCCCAGGTCGTGGGCGCCGCGGCGCTCGGTTCTGAGGGCGTGCTGTGTCTATACGGGGACCCGGTGGAGGGCGTTCCGCGCGTCAAGGACCTCACCGCTACGGCGCTGATCGCCGAGGCGAAAGAGTGGGCCAGGCCGCGTGAGCTCGTGGTCGGAGCCGTCGTCAATCCGTTCGCGCCGGACCTCGATCGAGAGCTGCGCCTGCTCGAGCGGAAGCTCGACGCGGGCGCCGAGTTCCTTCAGTCACAGATGATCTTCGACCTGGACGCGCTCGCGGTTTTCCTGGATCGTGCGGCGGACTTGCTGGTCGGCGTTCGCTTCTATGCGGGAGTCGGCCTGCTCCGCAGCGAACGGATGGCCGACAACGTGCGCAGGCTGCCTGGCTGCCTGCTTCCCGACGCCGCGCACAGGAAGATCAGCATGGGTGGCGGTATAGATCTCGCCACCGAGCTCGCGACCGAGCTGGCCGCCATTCCGGGAGTCGACGCCCTCCACATCTTCCCGCTTGGGGCAGAGACGGAAACGCGGGAGGTGGCCGCCGCCTTCCGCAGTGCCCGAGGGGTTCCAGCCCAGCGACGCTGAGGCACCGCCTCGTTGCGAGGCCAATCGCTTCTGCTTCGACGGAGGTGGGTGCGGTGCAAAAGGGTTACGACGCGCGAGACGCGCCTCCTCAAACGCCTTCTCGATTAGACAGGGCGCGTCAGGCGGATCAGCAGGCAACTCCTCGGCCAGCTGGGCGCGGCAGTGCGCACTGCACCCGGACCAGGAGAGCGCCCCTCATCCGAGCCGCACCACTGCCCTCGCGTGGCGCCGGAGGATCATCCGCGCGGGCCGAGCCCGGCTTTGCTTCTCGTCCGGGAACGGGCGTCGAGCGCGGGTCGGGACGCTTGCGTGCGCGGCGTGCCCTCGACCCGGTGGAGCTCATGGCATGCTGCCTTGCGATGAGTGGCCTCGACCGTGTTCGGCTCCGGCTCGATCGGGTCCGCGCCGCGGTCGGCGACGTCGATCCGGTGTTTCTGGACACGCCGGCGTTGTCGTGCGCGCCGCTCGGCCAGGCGCTCGGGTGCTCAGTGACGCTGAAGCTCGAAACGCTCAACCCGGTCCGGAGCTTCAAGGGGCGCGGCACAGAGACGGTGGCGGCCGTGGCTCGCGAGAAGGGGGCGTCGCGAGTGGTGTGCGCGAGCGCCGGGAATCTCGGGCAGGCGCTGGCGTACAGCGGCTCGCGTCGAGGGCTGGGGGTCACCGTCGTTGCGGCGAGAACCGCCAACCCGCTCAAGCTGCGACAGATCGCCGCCTTCGGCGCGGACGTGCGGCTCGAGGGTGAGGACATCGAAGACGCCCGGCTGCTGGCGCGAGAGATCGCACAGGAGCGTGGCGCCTACCTGGTCGAGGACAGTTTGGACCTGGCGACCTGCGAGGGCGCTGCCACGATCGGTCTCGAGCTCGTCCGAGACGATCCGAGCCTCGAGGTCGTCCTCGTCGCCCTCGGCGGCGGAGCGATGGCGAGCGGCGTGGGCTACGCCGTGCGCTCGCTCGCCGACCACGCGGAGGTAATCGGAATCCAGCCTGTCGGTGCGCCCGCGATGGCGCTGTCGTGGCGTCAAGGAACAGTGGTCGAGACGGACCGCATCGAGACGATCGCCGACGGCGTCGCCGGGCGCTTTCCGATCCCCGAGGTGCTGGCCGACCTACTCGTCGTGCTCGATGACGTGGTGCTCGTGCGCGAGGATTCGATCAAGGCCGGCATGCACGCGCTCTATGAGCACGCGGGGCTTGTCGTCGAGCCGTCCGCAGCGCTTGGGATTGCCGCCGTCCTCGAGCAGCCTGAGCGGTTCGCCGGGCGGCGCGTCGCGACGATCCTGTGCGGAAGCAACGTAGGCCCTACCGACTTCGCGCGGTGGGTCCTGGAACCGGCCGCGCGCGTCGCGCGCTAGCGCTGCGAATCGCACCCGAGGCCGGGAGGTTTATGCAACAACCACGGCATAAGCGATAACGCCGCTCCCCCGTGCGTTATTGCCTTCCGACACGGCACCGGCTCGGCGGATCGACCCGGCGGCGCGTCTCCATAGCGGCGCGTAATCAGGCGCTCCGGGAGGCCACCGAAACGCCGCGGACACACGATCTTCGGACCCCTCATCTCGGCCAGTGTTTGCAGGCAGCCGCGGGCGCGGTCCATGGCCTCGTCGTCGACGGCGCTCACCAGTCGCCGCCGCTCACCACGTCCTCCGGCCGGCCGAGCTCGACCACCTGGGGAGCCGGCACCTCGACCGTCGCATCGTCCTGCAGCGCGGCAAAGCCCTTCTCCTCATCCATCTCCTTGACGCTCTTGACGCCGGCGAGACCCTTGGCGGGGGCGAGGTCGCCCCGCCCCTCGTCATATAGCGAGAACCATGGGAACCCGTGCTCGGTGTAGCTGCGCGCGCTCACCGGCGTCGGCGGCGGCTCCTCGCCCGTGATCTCACGCCAGGCCATGCTGTTGGCGATGTGCACGAACACCCGGCCCGAGCGCTCGGGATCCCACACGTCGGCGCCGTATTCGTCCGGGTAGATCTCCTGCTCCATCTCGCCCCCGGCGCCGAGGCCCATGTCGGCGACCGGCATTGCGCAGGCGTCTATCCCGGAGAACTGCTGTGGGGGTCTTTCCGGCAGCCGGTCGGGATGGGCGTCGAAGGCCACGAGCTGCACGCCGCCCACCGACTCCCGGCCGGTCACCTGGCCCTCCACGGTGTAGCCCATGCCGAGCGGCATCGCCACAAACTGGCGCACCGTGCCGCTGCCGGAGTTGATGCCGTCGAGCCATGGCTGGTCGGGGCAGACGAGGTAGTCCTGATCGCGCGTGTCGAGCGGGTCGGTCCAGGGCTTGCCCGACACCGCGTTCACCTTCCCCACCCCCACCTTCAGCGCCACCGGCGGCCAGCCGCCCCGCAAGGACAGCCACATCGCCTCGCGCTGGTACATCGGCGCAAACACCCCGCCGCGGGCGCGCCACGCCTCAGGCACCCGGTCGGCGTAGTCGGCGACGCGCCGCAGCGGGAAGCCGCCGAGGCTCGGAGGCAGCGGGTAGGCGCCGCCGTCGTCGGGGATGCGCAGCGTGCGCTGGAAGCGTATGGCCAGGTGCGATCCGATGTGCAGGTTGTCGTCTTCCAGACGGATCGGGAGCATGGCTACTTGTTCTCCTTTGCTCGAGATGTCCCCCGGTCGATGGCATGATCGAAGAGGGGCGTCGCGGGCGCCGGCTCTGAGGGGGCTTCGGTGTTCCAGTCGCTGTAGTTGATCTCGCTCACATGGAAAGAGTCGTATCGGAGGACCGGGTCCTGACGCGCAGGCCGCTCTAGCCCGACTCGAAGCACACAGCCGACCACCCGGGTGTCAGCCACCCGCCGCGGTTGCGACACTTCTGGTGTCCATCAAGAGCGGTCGAGGGTCCCGGCCTGATGACGCCGCCGCAACCGGCCCGAGTGGGCACGGTGCGAACGCCGGGTTCGATGGAGGTGTAGCCATATGCATCCGGATGCCGCACGGGTGACCGCGGTCCTGCCCGCCGAGAAGCCGCTTGTCGGTTTCTGTGATCTGAACCTGATCGGTGAACGGTTGATCTCCCACTGGGGGAGAGCGGGCCCCGTGGGCGGCGCGACCAGCCGGGCGGCCTGCCAGACGCGGGGTCGCTTTGGTGGCCTCGCGCACACCGCGCACCCAGTCGTGCATCCGTCTTGCGATTGCGGCTACCGCGTGGACTTCGAGCCTCACGAACACCGCCACGTCCGGTACACGAACAGCGAAGTACTCCAGGCGGTAGTCAGCGTCTGGGGCAGAGTGAGGCTCGCGGGGAAGGGAATGCGGGCCGAGTGGATGCGCCTGGAAGCGCTGAGCTCGCTGCCCCAAGCCAGCAGCAACCGCGATTGGGCAGCCGACCCTTGGCTCGCCGGCTGGGCGTGGACCACTTCCCCGACCGCGAGGCCCTGCGCGCAGCTGCCGGCAGGTACGGCACATTGGCCGCGCCGGCCCACCTACCGGCCCGGGCTTCGATCGAGCTGCTCGAGCGAACCGAGAGTGCCGACCCGCCGCGCTTTCGCTATGTGTCCGATCCGGCACGCGGCTCGGTCCAGCTGCTCTCCGAACGGGTCTTCGGCGCCTGGCTCTACGGCGACTACTGGCTCGATCCGTTCACGTCCGTGGCGGACATCTTCACCCCAGACGATCAGCGCGCCGTCGCCGTCATCGCTCAGAGCGCCATCGACGGTCGCGCCGAGGCCGAGCATCAGCTGCGTTGGTGGGCGGCCCAGGACGACTGGCAGCTCGAAATCGCGGATGCCCAGGGGCGCCTGGTCGACCTCAACGCCTATCAGCTCCCACCGAAACGGCACCTGCGGTGCGCGCGGTGCAACGCCAACCACGGCCTCAGCTTCTTCTCCGGCATCGCGCTCGAACACCATGGCTACGCCCGCACCAGCTGCCGGTGCGGCGGCAGAATCGCCTTCGCCCACGACGACGGGGGGCTCGGTCCCAAGCTCTGTAGGCGGACCGTCGCCCAAGGTGCTCAATCGGCTTTGGCCGACACCTCGGCCTGCGCCAGCCTCGGCCAGCCATAGGAATCCGCGGTGTCCCATTTGCTCGGGATGTCTCTGTCGATGGCCGACCCTCGGCGCGGGCGTGGTCGTCGACTTCGCACCTCAACAGTCTGCCGTAGAGGATCCCTACACTATGCCGTAAAAGGCGCTTTCAGCTTGCCGCTCTGGTAGCCTCGATCCTGTTGGCCACCCTCGTCCCCTACCAGCGTCGCGTCATCGACGATGAGCTCGACGAGCTGCTCGGCGACTTGGCGGCCATCGCCCTCGAAGGCCCTAAAGGCGTCGGGAAGACGCGCACAGCGCTGCAACGCTCGAAGACGGTGCATCGTCTTGACGACCCCGCCGAACTGGCGGTCGCCGCGGCCGACCCAACTCGCCTGCTGGACGGCGAGCGACCGGTGCTCATCGACGAATGGCAGCGCCTGCCAGAGGTGTGGGATCTCGTGCGTCGCGCGGTCGACGACGGAGAGCCGCCAGGCAGCTTTCTGCTCACGGGGTCCGCGCTTCCAGACCCGCCGCCGATGCACTCGGGCGCCGGGCGCATCGTCTCCCTGCAAATGCGCCCGCTTGCGCTCAGCGAGCGCCTGCAAGGAGCGACCGTGAGCCTCTCCGAACTGCTCACCGGGGCACAAGCGCCCGTCACGGGCACCACGGAGATCGCCCTGACGCGCTACACGGAAGAGATCCTGGCCTCCGGCCTGCCCGGCGTACGTCCTCTCTCCGAGCGGGCTCGACGCCTTCAGTTGGAAGGCTACGTAAACCGGATCGTGGACCGCGACATTCCCGACGACGCCGGCGTCGTCATTCGCAACCCCGCCGCACTTCGTCGTTGGATGGCCGCCTACGCGGCTGCCTCATCGACGACTGCCACGTTCGAGACGATCCGCGATGCCGCCAGCGCCGGCCACGAGCACAAGCCTTCCAAGAAGGCCACGCAGGCCTACCGCGACGCGCTCACGCGCGTGTGGGTGCTCGACCAGGTGCCGGCATGGATACCGAGCAACAACCGCCTCAGCGAGCTGGGCCAGACGCCAAAGCATCAGCTTGGCGACCCGGCGCTGGCCGCGCAGCTGCTTGGCGTTCAAGCCTCGACGCTCCTGGCCGGGCAGAGCTCGGGCCCCGCGGTCCCACGGGACGGCACGCTGCTCGGCGCGCTGTTCGAGAGCCTTGTGACGTTGTCGGTGCGCGTATATGCCGCTCGCAATGAGGCCAAGGTCCGCCATCTTCGGACCGCTCGCGGGCGCCGGGAGATCGACCTCATCGTGGAGCGCTCCGACGGAAGCGTCGTCGCCATCGAAGTGAAGCTGGCCCGGACCGTCTCCGATGGCGCGGGCAAATACCTGACGTGGCTGAAGGAGAAGCTCGGTGACCGTGTACTCGACCAGGTGATTGTCACTACGGGCCCGGAGGCCTACCGGCGCCAAGACGGCGTCGCGGTCGTGCCGCTGGCGCTGTTGGGTGCCTAGCAGGGCTGCCGTCCGATGTCCCTCGCCCTCTAACTTGCACCGAGCCTCCGCGACCCGTTAGGAATCCCCACGATGGCTCGCATGTACCCGTCCGAGTTCCCGACCGCCGCCCCCGGCGACGACCAAAATCGAGCGGAGCGCAAGCTCTTCGAGGCCGTGCCCGACTCGCTTCCCGACCCGTGGGAGGGCTACCACTCGATCAACCGGGTGGAGCGCGACGCCGACGACGGCGCTCTCATGGGCGAAATCGACTTCGTCCTCGCCCACCCCGACCACGGGATCCTGACGCTCGAGGTCAAGGGCGGAGGCATCGAGTGCAACCACGGCGCCTGGCGGCGCAGAAAGCCGAGCGGCAAGTGGGAGTCGATGAAGGATCCCGTCACGCAGGTGCGCGACAACCAGTTCGGGCTCGCGCGGCTCCTGGAGCGCACGCCCGAGTGGCCGATCGTCAACCCGCTGATGTCACACGGGCTCGTGTTCCCGCTCGCGAGCGTGCATCAGTTCGTGCTCGGGCCGGGGACAGACCCCGCGATCATCGTCGACCGCAACGACATCGACGACGTCCCCACGGCAATCGACCGCCTGCTCGCCTTTCACCGCGGCAACCGGGACAAGCGCCGGCCGCTTGGCGAGGAAGGAATGGAGGCGCTGGTGGAGCTGCTCGCCCCCTCGGTCGCGATCCGCGTGCCGCTCGGGGAGCGGCTGATGGACGAGGAGTCACAGCTCGAGTCGCTCACCAAAGAGCAGGCGAGGGCGCTGCGCAAGATGCGCCGCAACCCACGCATGGTGTTCATCGGCTGTGCCGGGTCGGGCAAGACGATGCTGGCCAACGCACACGCCCGCCGGCTGGCCGGCGAAGGCTTCCGGGTGCTCTTCACCTGCTTCAACAAGCGGCTGCGCGAGGACCTGGAGGCGCGCTATGGCACCGACGGGCTCGACATCCGCAACGTGCACAGCCTCGCCGTCCAGTTGAGCCACAAGCGGGTCTGGACCTACCTTCGACCGATTGGGATGAGCTCGGACCGGAGTTCTGGAACGAGCAGCTCGCGGAGAACCTCGTCGAGGCCGCCGCTCTGCTCGACGTGCAATACGACGCTCTGATGATCGACGAGGCACAGGACCTCGACAACCGCTGGCTCGACGGCCTGACGTGCCTGCTGAGCGCCCCCGAGAAGAGCCCGATATGGCTGTTCATGGATGACAACCAGAACGTGTACGGCTCGACGCTCGACGTGCCTGATGAGTACCTGTCGTTCGAGCTGTCGGTGAACTGCCGCAACACGCGCGCGATCCACCACGAGGTGATGAAGAAGTACGTCGGCTCCGTGGAGCCGGACGTGCAGGGCCCAGAGGGACGCCCGCTGGAGCTGATCCACGCCGACGACCAGGCAGGAGCCGTCGGCGGCGTGCTCGAACGGCTATGCGGGACCGAGGAGATCCCGATTCAGGACGTCGTCGTCCTCTCCTCCCACGGCACCAAGAACTCGCGTATCTACAACGAGGGGCTGCCCGGGCGCTTCCCGCTGAGCGACCAGCGCCCGACTCCGGCAGGCAGGGTCTCCTTCTCGTCGATCCGAGGCTTCAAGGGACTGGAGTCCTCGGTCGTGGTGCTGTGCGAGCTCGAGGACGTGGAGGAGGAGACGATGGACCAGCAGCTGTATGTGGGGGTCTCGCGGGCGAAGACGCACTGTGTCTTGGTGGCGCCGGGGTGACCAGAGCCCGAGTTAGCCACGAATCGAACTAGTACATCTCTATCTCCCGGTCGATCTGCGGGGCATCCGCTCGTCGGGATCAAAGTCCCGATTGCGTAGGTCGTCGGCCGTTACCGTTGCCGCCGAGTCAAGGCCTCTGACTTCGCCCACACGCTGACATGAGGCTCCGGCGGCATACGTCAATCAGCCGAGCCGAGTTGGCGCCTATGTGCCGGCCTTGACGGCTCCGAGCACATCCCTCGCCGCCTCGGAGACGAGCGCCGGGGGGAGCTCGCGCGCGTCGAGCTCGCGGTCCTGTACCGATTCGAAGGCAAGCTCTCCAAGCACGACTCGGCCGTCTTCATCCGAGCCCGGTTCGAGGTGGAGCACGGCGATAGGGCCGCCCGGCGCTAAGTCGCGCCTCGCTTCCGGAACCGTGAAAAAGGGCCCGAGATACGGGACGTGCCAGCCGCGGTTCATCAGGAAGCCTCGGAACGCTCGCTGATCGAGGCGCGCGCCCGATGCCATGTCCAAGCGGCTCAACGTCGGGGAAGCGAGGATGACATCGCGCCTGATCTGGTCGATCGGCTGGTCTAGCCCGAGCTTCGTCGCGCGCCGTTGCCACCGCTGCTGGAGATCCGGATTCTCGGCGGGGTGCCAGAGCTCGACGTTTGCATCGCGCGGGATCTCCGCTCGCCGGCCCGCCGCGTCCTCGAGCCCTTGGTCACGGGGGATGGCGAGCAGGGGTGTGTCACCGGCGTCGAAGCGCCAGACGAGGCGCCGCGCGAGTGAGGAGCGCAGCGGGTCGGCAAACATCCGCACGACCCACTGCTCGACGCTCCAGGAGCGCTCCCCGAACATCGCGTCCTCCAGACGGGCACGCAGATCGGTCAGGTGCGCTTGGAGCCGGCGACGCTCGGCCTGTACGAGTGCGAGCTGGTCGGGGTGGTCGACCGCGCGTGCCGGTCGGTTTTGGACCGGCTTGCCGGAGCGGCCGGTCCATGACGTCCGCACGCGTCGAAGGTCGTCACTGACGGTGACGAGGGCCTCGAACGGGCCGACCGGCAGCCGCAGCGTAAGCTCGGCGTCCACAGCCGGGCCGCCGAAGGCATCCTCTAGCTCGCCGAGGGGGACGCCGAGCTCGTGCTCGAGCTCGGTCAAGGTTTTCGCGATCATCTTGCTCGGCTGCTGATAGTGGACGCGCTCGCGCAGGCGCACGAGCTCGCGCGCACCTGACTCGCCAAGCCGCCCGATCAGAGTGACGAGGCGATGCCCCGCCTGCAGGTCGCGCGGCCCGCGGTCCGGCACGCGCGTGTAGGCCGCGGCTGCGGCGAGCGCGAGCGCAGCCGCAGCGTCGGCACTGGGAAGCGAGTCAGTCAGCGCCTCGACGGCCGCGATCGCGCGATCGTCGAGCGGGAGCTCGGGCTTCTGCGCCCAAGCGACGAGCGTCTCGACACGGGGGTCGGCAAGTGGCGAGCGGGTCGGGGGTGGTGCAGTAGTCACGGCGCCTGGGGCGCGGGCGCCGCATCGACGTTAGAGCCCGCACTGAGGTCCTGTGAAGGGCTGGGGTCGACTGCGTGTTGCTGTAGCTCGAACATCGCCGACCACAGGGCCGCGTATGCATCCGGACGATCGGGGCCTTGGCGTGCGGCGACGGCCTCCTTGAAGTTCGGATAGTCGATCGCAGCAGCAGCGCCGGCGACGTAGGCCGACCAGTCATCCCTGGCCAGATAAACCCGAAAGCGGTAGTCGCGATCGGGAGTCTCGATCACCTCGCCTTGCCTGGCCGCCTCGACGAGGCGCAGAGCGTCGTCACCCACGCGCGCGCGGACGATGATCGCGTCGGGCTCGTCGCGGTACGCAACGGCAGAAAAGAATCCATCGGTCGTGAACAGCCACATGTGGTCCAAGTCGCCGCTCACTCGCATGATCTGACGGGGTGAGCACGCTATTCCGTTTACGCGAAGTACCCCCCGCGTCAGATCGCTAGCCACCACCGCGACTCAGGGTTAGGGTGAACGCACGGTGACCGACAGAGGCCCTCGACTGACCATGGGGTCGCCGCACGCGATCGAGCACTCCCTCGCGAACGCGATCAAGGACGCGCGGGCAACCGACCCGCTCGCCCCGATCACCGTCCTCCTCGGCAACACGCTCCTGCGCCCGTACCTCCAGCGGCGGCTCGCAAAGCTCACCGGCGGGATCGTCAACGTCCGCTTCCTCATGCCGAGCGAGCTCGCTCTGGCGCTCGGAGAGCAGACGCAGATCGCCGCCGGCAAGCGCCCCCTTCCCCCGCTCGCCGATCGCATCCTCCTGCGCGAGATCGCGAGCGATCACGAGGGCTACTTCGGGCCAGTGCGCGAGATGCCGGGCTTCGGCGAGGCGCTTCACCGCCTCGCTCGAGAGCTCCGCGGCGCCGCCTACGACCAGGACTCCATCGGACCGCCGCTACAGAACGCGTGCGAGGCGGGCGGCAAGGCAGACGCCCTCGAACAGCTCTTCGGCGAGTTCCTCGCCCGCCGTAAAGACTTCTATGCCCCCGACGACTGCCTGCTCACGCCCGACGCCGACGCCTTCGACACCACCCGGGTGCTCGTCTGCGGCCTTTGGGAAGCGCCAGCCGCGTTACGGAGCGCACTCGAGCTCCTCGCCGCCCGTGTGCCGGTCACCGTCTATCTGCCAGAGACGAGCACCGACGCCGATGGCGCCCACGCCGCGCTTCGCGGTTGGCTCGAATCAACGGGCGCCGGCAGAGAGCGGGCCGAGGAACCCGAGCCCACACCGACGGCACTCGCTCACCTCAACCGCAACCTGTTCAAGGCGCAAGCAGAGCCCGGGCCTCTAGACGGATCGGTCAGCCTGCTCTCCGGCCCCGACCCCACTCGAGAGATCCGCGAAGTAGCCCGCACCTGTCTCGCCTGGGCGGCTGAGGGGATTGCCTTCCACGAGATGGCCGTGGTCTACCGCCACGCCGACGCCTACCGCTCGGTGGTGGAGTCCGTGTTCGGCGAGGCGGGCGTCCCGGTCTACCTGCACGAGGGCACGCCGCTGATCGAGCGCCCCGTCGGCCGCCGAACCGCCGCGCTGCTCGACCTGGTCGGCGGAAAGCTCGACCGCCGGGCGGTGATGGACTTTCTCACGGACACCCGGCTGCCGCAGACAACCCGCGACCGCTACGGAGGCGCGCCGGCAGCCCGCTGGGACAAGATCTCGCGCGACGCCGGTGTCGTCGAGGGCTCGCAGCAGTGGCGTGATCGCCTCGCCGCTCATCGTGACGGACTCCTCGGCGGGCAGGAACTCGAGGACCTTCCTGAGTGGCGACAGAAGGAGGTCCGGCAGGTCGATGAGCTGGCGCGCTTCATGTCCGACCTCGATCGCGCGCTGAACGATCACCCAGACCGCGCCCCCTGGTCCGAGCACCTCGCGGCACTACGCCGCCTGCTCGAGCTCTATGTGCACGACCCGAGCCAGATCCTCGATGCACTGGAGGGGCTCGAGCGCTTCGACGCTCTCGGCAGCGAAACCACCTTCGACCGTTTCCGCGACATCGTCCGTGGTGCGATCGAGACGCTGCGCAGCGCCGACGTTCTCGGCACTCGACAGGGCGCGTTCGCGCGCCGCGGCGTGAACGTGCTCGACGCCAACTCGCTGCGTCACCTGCGCTTTCGCGCGGTGGCGGTCGTCGGTCTGGTCGAGCGCTCGTTTCCTCCGCCGCCCCGCCAAGATCCGCTGCTGCTTGATGACGAGCGCGAGCGCCTAAACGAAAAGGGCGCGAACGCCATCCCCCTGCGTGCGCGTGGCCCCAACCCAGAGCCACTCCAGTTCGCACTCGCCGCCGCGGCCGCCGAGGAGCGTCTGCTGCTGTCATACCCGCGCAAGGGCGCCGGCAGGTCGAGGCCCCAGCTCCCCTCCGTCTTCTTTCGCGGCGCGGCTGCGGCGCTCGTCGGGGAGAGCGTGCGCGCGGCCGAGGTGGACACCCTGCCGGCCGGGCTCTACAGGCGGGCCTCCGGGAGTCGCATCGGCGCACACGATCTGGCGACTGCTCTCAGTGCGGGCGAGCGCGATCGCACGCTGATCGAGCACGAGCCCGACCTCGGCCGCGAGTCGCTGGTAGCCACCGAGCCACGGATCGCTCGTGCCTTCGCGGCGCGTGCCGCGAAGCTGAGCTCGCAGCTCACCCCCTGGGACGGCGTGCTCACACCGGCGGCAGCCGCTCACCTCGAAAAGCTGCGTGCCCACGATCGGCCGTTTAGCCCGAGCGGCCTCGAGTCCTACGCCGAATGTCCCCATCGCTTCTTTCTCGCCTCGATCCTGCGCGCCAAGCCGATCTCCGAGCCGGAGACAGCCGTGCGGATCGGCGCGCTCCACCGTGGCTGGGTCTTCCACAAGATCCTCGAGCGCTTCCTCGGCGAGGACCCCGCGAAAGGCGAGCCGCTGCTGCACGGGGCAGGCGAACTCGCGCGGCTCCTCGTGGTTGCCGACGAGGAGCTCGCGGCGGCCGAGGAACGCGGGGAGACCGGCTACCCGCTCTCCTGGAACTACGACCGCAGCGAGATCCGCGAGGACCTCCGCAGCTGGCTCGAAGCCGAGCGCGAGGACCCGTCGTTCGCCGCGATGCCCAACGGCGCCTTCGAGGTGCGTTTCGGGCCCGACTACCACGGCCAGCCCGACGGCGACCTCTCGCGCGACGAGCCGCTGGAGATCACAGCGAACGGGGTGAAGCTCGGGGTCAGCGGCCGAATCGACCGTCTGAACTGGGACGAGGGGAGCACGCGGTACCGCGTGATCGACTACAAGACCGGCAAGGTCTACGACGACCACGCGGACGGCGACCTGCGCGGCGGCAGGGCGCTTCAGCTGCCGCTGTACTTGCTCGTTGGCAGCGAGCTGACCGGGATCGCGCCCGAGCGCGGCCAGGCCGAGTACCACTTCGCCACCCGCAAGGGCGCCTTCGAGCGCCGTTCCTTCACGGGCGATGATCTGCGCGCCCGCCGGGACGACTTGGACGCGCTGCTCGC
Organism: Thermoleophilaceae bacterium; assembly: GCA_030447725.1. GTDB lineage: Bacteria > Actinomycetota > Thermoleophilia > Solirubrobacterales > Thermoleophilaceae > JAAYBF01. The sequence continues at coordinate 29,031 of JAUJOQ010000009.1, read as the reverse complement.
CGGAATCGCAGGAGGCGTGCGCACGGGGGTCTTTCACATGGCGCCTGCGACCGACAAGTCCTGCGACTGGTGTGACTTCGACGGGCTCTGCCCGGCCAACCGCGGCGCCGAGATCGACCGCAAGAGCGGCGACCCGCTGGCGGTGGCGCATTCAGAGCTCACGGAGATCGAGTGAGCACGCTCGCCCAGCCTGTCGACCAAGGGGTCCGCGACGAGATCCGGACGAACCTTGGCGAGAGCCTCTGCGTCGAGGCCGGCGCGGGCACCGGCAAGACCACCTCGCTCGTCGACCGGATTGTCGAGATCCTTGCCAGCGGCCACGCGAACGTAGACACCCTTGCGGTGATCACGTTCACCGAGAAGGCCGCCGCCGAGCTCTCCACGCGCGTGCGCGAGGAGATCGAGGACGCGATTCCCGCCGAGAGCGCTCCCGCTCGTCGGGAGCGTCTCGTCTCCGCGGCCGCAGGGCTGTATCGCGCCCGGCTCGAGACGATCCACACCTTCGCGATGAGCATCCTCGTGGAACGGCCGGTCGAGGCCGGAGTCGATCCCGGCTTCGCCGTGATGGGCGACCTCGAGGCCACGCTCTCATTCGGCTCCGCCTACAGCGACTGGCGCGACGAGCTGATGGCCGGCAACCACCCCGAGATCGCGCGCGGGCTGAACATCGGCTTCGGGCTCGACGAGCTGCGCGAGACCGCCGAGGTGCTGCATCGCGAGCGGTTTCTGCTGCCGCTAGCTGACTTCGCCATGCCCTCTCCCGACGCGGCGGAGTTGACCACGTGGCTGAAGAAGAACGTGCGCCAGCTCGAGGCTTACGAGGGCGCGTGCACCGATGCGGAGGACAAGGCGCTGCCGGGGCTGCGGAAGGTGATCCGGTTCGCGCGGCTGAGTGCCGAGCAGGGGCTGAGTGCTGGCGCCCGAGAGCGGCTGGTTGCGCTGGCCGCGCCGGGTGTGAGCCCCAACTCGGGGAAGGCCGGCCATTGGCCCGAGGGCGAGTGCAAGGCGATGAAGGACCTCCTGCGGGAGTACTGCGAGATACGTGAGCGCCTCCGCGACGAGCTGCGCAGCGTCGCGCTGCTCGGCGCCGTCCCCCACGTCGCCAGGTTCGTCGCGGACTACGAGCGCGCGCGCCGCGAACAGGGGGTGGCGGACTTCGACGATCTGCTCATCTGGGCGCGCAACCTGCTTAGAGACAACCTCGAGGTCCGCCGCTACTTCCAGCGCCGTTTCGCCTGCCTGCTGATCGACGAGTTCCAAGACACCGATCCGATCCAGGTTGAGATGGCGGCCTACCTCACGAGCGACGGCCAGGAGGGAACCGACTGGCGCGCGCTTCGGCCGGCGCCCGGAAAGCTCTTCGTGGTCGGCGATCCCAAGCAGGCAATCTACCGCTTCCGCCGCGCAGACCTGGCGATCTATGACGAGGTCAAGCGCGGCCTGCTGGCGCCGGGGCTTCGCCAGATCGTGCAGAACTTCCGCTCGGGGTCCGGCGTCATCGACTGGGTGAACAGCGTCTTCGACGAACTGCTGGTCGAGGAGCCGGGCATCCAGCCCCCGAACGTCCCGCTCGTCCCAGCCAGCGGCGACCTCGGGATCGGCCGCCCGCCCGTGATCGTCCTGCGCGGCGGGAGCAGCGAGCTGAATGCCAATGGCGTCCGGGAGCACGAGGCGCGGGGAGTGGCCGCGCTGCTGCACCAAGCCGTGATCGAGGACCACTGGCCGGTGCGCGACCGCGTGACCAAGGAGGTGCGCGCGGCCACATGGCGCGACATCGCGATCCCCCTGCCCGCCCGTACGGGCCTCGGCAGCTACGAGGAAGCGCTCGCGCTCGCCGGCATCCCGCACCGCCACGAGGGAAGCCGCGACTACTTCGCCCGCCAGGAGGTGCGCGATCTGGTCGCGATCCTGCGTGCGATCGACGATCCGACCGACCGCTTCAGCCTCGTCGGGGCGCTGCGCTCGAGCGCCTTCGGCTGCTCCGATGAGGATCTCGTAGTACACAAGGCCACGGGCGGTGCCTTCGATTACCGCCCCGACGCGAAGAGCGACTCCGAGGCCGTGATGGAGGCTTTCGCCATGCTGCGCGAGCTGCACCGCTCGCGCGGGCGCACGAGCCTGCCCGAGCTTGTCCAGCACACTGTCGAGCAGAGCCGGCTGGTGGAGTTCGCGCTCACACTCCCGGACGGCCCGCAGGCCGCCGCCAACCTGCTGGCGATCGTCGACCAGGCGCGCGCGTTCACGGCGGCCGGCGGCGGCGGCCTTCGCTCCTTCGCGCGCTGGCTCGCCGAAAGCACCGAGAACGAAGCGACGGAGGTGGACGCGGGAATCGCCGAAGAAACCGACGACGTAGTTCGCCTACTCACCATGCACGGTTCGAAGGGGCTCGAGTTCCCGATCGTGGTGCTGGCCAACCTCAGCTCGCGTGGGAGAGGCTCGCGCGAGCCCGTTCCGGACGAGGCTGGGCACCAGCTGCATTTCCGCGTAGGGAGCGGCGGGATGGGGCGCACCGGCCACTACGAGACGCCCGGATACGAGGACGAATGGGAGGCAGAGAAAGGCGCCCTCGAGGCGGAGCGCATCCGTCTGCTCTACGTCGCTGCCACGCGAGCGCGCGACCACCTGATCGTGCCCTGCATCGAAGGCAAGGGAGCGGCGGGGCCGTTCATGAAGGCGCTCGGGCCGCTTCTTCCCGAGGAGCACGGACACGAGGTAGCGGCCGACGGCGCATGGATCCTCGCGGCCGACGAGCTGCCGCCCGCGCCCGAGGTCGAGGAGGCACCGTCCGGCGAGGTCGAGGCCGAAGCGCTGACCCGCGCAGTCGACGAGCGGGAGCGCTGGATCGGCGAGCACGACGAGCTGATTCGTGCCGCGCGCAAGGATCTCGAGATCGCGGTCGCTTCCAGCGTCGAGCGGGCCGTGCGCCCACTTGCCGCCGAGGCGTCTCACAGTGCGTCGACGCTGCTGGTGTCCGAGGGGCCGCCGCTGCCAATCGGCGATGCGTTGCATCTCGTCATGGAGCGCGTGGCACTGCCCGGTGCCGAGGATCTCGACGAGGTGGCCGAGGCGGCGTGCGCGGAGGCGGGGCTACGCGACAATGCAGGCCTCGTGGGCGAGATGGCTCGTCGGTGCCTTGACAGCGGCGCGATGGCTCGTGCGCTCGCATCGGACGGGTGGTATCGAGAGGTGCCGTTCACGGTGACGCGGAACGGAGGGTTCGGCACAGGACGTGTCGACCTGGTCTACCGCGAGGGGGAGCAGCTCGTGGTCGTGGACTTCAAGACGGATGATGTGAGCGGCGAAACGGCGGCGCATGAGGCCTTCACGCTGGAGCACCATTCTGGGCAGGCCGAGGTGTACGCGGAGGCGGTGGGGGCCTCCACTGGGCTGGCCGTGCGGGAGGTGGTCTTCGTGTTCTGCCGAACGGGGGTTGAGGTGTCACTGCGGGACTGGGCAGCCGCGTCCTAGCAGCCCCCGTCCACCGTTCTCATCCGCGCCTACCGCGGGCGACAAGAAATGGTGGTCCTTCACAGCTCGTCCGCGATCTGCTCGGCCACCTTTGTGATGGACTCTTGAGCGAGCCCGCCGTCGGGAGCGTCCTCCGTCGTGAACAGGTTCACGCCGAACTCGTACCCGTTGTCGGCGTACCACTGCAGCTTCCACTCCCACGATTCCCGGTAGCTGCGCTTCGAGAGCATCCCCAGGTGCTCCCAGACAAGCGCGTCTCCCCCGGCGTCGATAAAGGTGAAATCGGGTCGTAGGCGGCCGGCACGTACGGTTCCCTCGAGGACCCTCTCGTACTGGCATCTGTCCCACAGGCCCAGCCGCTGCAGCTCGATCGCCACTGCGAGTTCTGACTTGCTGCGCACCATCCGCCCGTCGGCCAAGCGATGGATGAGGTGTTCCGCGTACGGAGTCTGGTCGGCATCTTCCCGTACTGCGGATCTGAAGAGGTTGGTGTTTCGACGGGCCGTCTCAGACGACTCCGGCAGCGTGAAGTTGTGCAGCGAGGATGCATCGTCACCCTCGACTAGCAGGACGAGTTTCGACTTGGCCCTGGTGAGGCCCGTGTAAAGGAGCTCACGCGAGAGCATGCGGGTGTTGGGCAGCACGAGGAAAACGACCCCGAAGTCGCTGCCTTGGGCCTTGTGGACCGTCAGGGCGTAGGCCAGCTCGAGGGGGCCGCCGTCCTCGCCGAACGAACTTCCCGGTAGCCGAATCGGATCTCTGGTCGTCCGGCGAAGGCGATATCGAACCACTTGTTCTTCACCCTGGCGACGGTCCCGATCTCACCATTGGCGAGGTACTCCTCCTGCTGTCCGGTGGACGGGCTCCAGCCCTTGCGTTTCTGGTTCCGGAGCTGGATCACCTTGTCCTTGCGACCGATCTGCTCGTCGCCGAGCGTGTCAGCCCATTCGCCCTGTGGCCTGAACCGTCGCTGAAACCAGCGGTTGAGATCGTGCACGCCGTGGGCGTGCATACGAACCGGTGACAGCACCTGAAATCGCTCGACGCCGTCGGGATCATTGAAAGGCACCCACCCCTCCGGCGTCAGCCCGAGCGCGCGGTCAAACGCCGCAACATCGTCGGCAGCAGAGAGGCCGAGCTGCGCCTGCAGCTGCTGGGCGATTCGAACCCGCAACTCCTCGGGAGTCTTCCAAGTGACAATATTCGAGGTCGTTGAAGTTCTCCCCCAAATCCAAGTCGCTCAGGACCCGGTCGGCGTCCTTGGGCTGCGGCTCATTCGTGAACCATGCCGCCAAGCGCAGGGCATCCGACGGTCCGCCGAGAGCGGTCCGCACCTCGACCGTCAGCCTGGCGAGTGCCTCCCGTCCCGCGACTTCGTCGTCGTTTGCTGGTTCGTCCAAGACTCCGATCAGATCGGCGAAGGGACGGCCGACCCCGATGGGAGGCAGTTGGTTGGGGTCGCCTACAAGGATCAGTCGTTCCACATGGCCGAGGTCCAGCGCCTCCAAGACCGCGAACAGGTCGTCCATGGTCAGCATCGAGCACTCGTCGATGACGACCGTCTTCTCCTGGCGATGGCGTTCCTCGCCGTGGAACAGCGGTCGCTGTCTCGCGCCGTCATAGCGGCCCAGCTGGTAGAGAAACTGGGCGATTGTCCGGGCGTCACGTCCCGTAGCACGCTGCAGGCGCACTCTCGCCTTTCCGGTCGGTGCGAGCAGCAGCACTCCGTCTTCGGCAATGGGCTTGCAGCGGACGAGCGCGCCCAGCACGGAGGTCTTTCCCGTTCCTGCCCTCCCTACGAGGACGCCAAGCCGGCGCGTCACAATCCGCTCCAGTGCGTTTTCCTGTTCGAGCAGGGCATCTGCATGCCTTGGCTCGGCCGTGTCGACCTCCACCCCGCTGGCCCTGATCGCCTCTATCAACAAGTCCCTCCAGGGAGCACGCACTGAGGGAACCGCCCTTGCAGCACGCTTGAGCAGACGCTTTGCGAGCCTGCCTTCCGTGTCTGCATGCACCGCGAGCTGAAGCGCAGGAACCACGACTCGCTCGTCGCCCTGTCCGGGAAGATCGACATCGGACTGGCTAATGACGCCGTCCAGGAACTCGGCGTTGCCGGGAAACCAGTCCAGCGGCACGGCGCAGGGCCGCGCGAGGTCCAGTCGTTCCATGCGCGTCAGAACCTCGACGGCGCTCAGCAGGCTGTCACCTTCCTCAGAAGCCTGCCTCAACGTCGAAACCACCGCTCCACGCACGCGCCGACGGTCCCCCGCCGACTCGGCGCGGGAAGGCTCGGGAACGGGGAACTTCGCAGCGATCGTCGCGTCGGGAAAGAGCCCCCGGTCGATGACCCCCAGCGACACCGCGGGCGTGTCCATATCGCCCAGATCACACTCCGCGATCCGGTAGGGATTCTGCAGCGCCTCCTGGTCAGTGACCGCGACGCTCGCTGCAGCGCTCCGACGCTTGTGATCAAACCACCGCTTCGCCTGATTCGGCGAAAGGGCGAACCGGGACAGCAGTTCCAAAAGGGCACGTCGGGGCTGTGTCAGCTTGCCCCAGGTCGGGCGGACGGACGCAAGATCGGCGGCGTATGCACTGCTTGGCGGTTCGCGGTCCCCCCGGAGGAGGGCGTCGACCGTTGGCCAGGGATCGACATCCGGGTCGAGCGTGTCCGACGCGACCAGTTCGTGGGCAAGCGCGGTTCCCAGACGCATGCCCAGCGCCTCAAGGGCTGACCCGAGCCCGGGGAAGGCTCCCCGGTCGAGCCACGTCCTGGCGATCTGCTCGTTGAGCCAGTCCTCACGCTCGGCCCACGGTCCCTCGGCGATCCCGTGAGCCTGGATTCGCCGTACGGCATCGAGGCATCTCACCAGCGTCGACAGGGCGACGTCCGGTGTCGCGTGTTCCGAGAAGTAGGAGAAGGACCGGACGTGCGAAGGCTCTGGTGTGACCGCGATCTCGCGGAGCAGCAGACGGCGCCGGTCGTCTTCGTCGGGATCACCGGTCGGCTCGAGGTAGGCGTGATAGGGCAGGCAGAAACCCGTCGCTCCCCTCCGGCCGGATCGTGTGGTGGACAAGGCGCTCCCAGACCGGTGGCATCGCCCGGCTGCCCTCGCTTTCGTATTCGATCGGCCTCCCGATTCGGGACACGCGCCCGACCCCGACGACCAGACGGGTTATGGAATCCGAGATCGGCTGGCCCTCCTTCGTGTAGAAGAAGACAAGGGGGTTCTCTTCCTCGACGGGCGCGAAGAAGTTCTCGAGCAGACCCTCCTGTCGGCGCCTCCCAAAAACCCATGCACTCCCGTTTTTGAAAGGCGCCTCTTGGTCGTCGGGCAGACGCTCGGGCAATCCCTCCTGGATCTCATCCTGACGGGCACTGAGCATCCTGTCGAAAGGAATTGCGAAGGTGGCGAAGGGCGGCACCGGGACCGGGGTCGGCCGTAGGTGACCGTGGGTCGCCTCGGTGGCCTTCAGGTTCTGGTACGGGTGCTCGATGATGCGAGTCCATGCGGCGGTGCTCATGAAGGCACCCGACTCGCCCCGACACGGCGGCAGGGCCTCGGGCGGCAGTTCCGAAAACGGCGTCGCCGCGACACTCGTCTCGTACGCGTCGTCGCGCTTTTCGTGGATGCGGTCCAGCGCGAGGCAATACGAGTTCTCGGCCGGGGTGGCACACACACTGCCATTCCACGCCCGGTCGTGCCAGGCAACCCTTTGCGTCAGGTGCTTCATCACGGCTCCTCCCCCTCATGTGGCGTCCAGATCCGCCCCTCCAGGGCGTAGGAGGATCCCGTCGGCGCAGGCTCCAAGGCGTCGAAGTCGGCCGCGTGTTCAGCCATCCGCAATGCCGACATGGCAGCGTCGAAGGCATCCTGGGAACACGCGGCGTGCGCCTTCCAGTCGACAGGCACGCGCTCGTCGTCGCGTACACGGGCGGCGAGCGCGGCCGAGTCGCTCTTGACGACCTTGTCCACGAGGACCCCCGGGTAGATCTCGACCACGAGCCGCCGGCCAACCGAGAAGGGCCAGATCGCGAACTCCTCGCCGAGTCGGATCAGGTGCTCCATTCCCCGCAGCGACCCACGCCCGACCTGGTCTGCCCCCACAAGCTTGAAGGGGGAGGTCGGGTGCTTCCCGGCCGCCTTCGCCACGTCGAGGTCGGTCTGGCGGAACTCCTGCTCGATCGCGGGCTTCTTGCGATCCCAGAATGGCAGGCGGGGCGACAGCCACTCGTCCGCCTTCCGGTCCATGTGCGACCACAACGCGGCGGCCGACTCGAGGTCCTGATCCCTTAGGAAGGCTTCCGGCAGCGAGAAGACGAAATCGAGCCCAACCACGACGTCCCGGGACTCTCGGGCGATCCGGAGCAGCCGGTCGGTGAGATCGTCGCGTAGCCGGAACGCCTCGAGGCTGAGGAGCGCCCCGGACTCGGCTTCGGCCAGCCAGAGGTTCCGGACCGGCTCCCTGGCACCCGTCCAGTCCGCTGCGAGGATGCGTGGGGCGTCCTCAGCCAATCGACGACTCTGCGGGTCCGTCGGCTGGCGTGCCGGGCAAGATCGCCAGCCAGCAGACGAGGTGAATGTCATCCTCGGAGATCTCCGGCAGCGGCTCGGGCGGCGCGCTGGGACGCAGACCGAGGTCCCTCGCATACCTGGCGACCATCCGCGCCTGCTCCACCGGGTCCTCCGTGGTACCGAGAGCAGCCCGGATGGACCGGACGATCCGCTCGGGGTACGGGGCCTCGAGCCGATCGATGAGCGCGTCGGCATCCTCGATCGTCATCTCGGACGGCCGGTGATCGCGGACGACCTCCGCGGCTCTGCGCATCCCGGCGGGAACCGCCGGTGTCAGGTTGGCCGGGTCCGCTGCGCGATTCCAGTCGGATTCGATGGAGGTGCGGGCGTGCTCCCAGGCGGTAAAGGCCTGCTCGTAGGTCTCGTCGTCGAGGACCCGCGAAGCGTCGAAACCACCCGGCGGACGGGCATGGTCCAGACAGGCGAGCGTGTCAGCGACCACCGCCGGCTCGATGGGGTTGGCCATCCCCACGTACCGAAAAAGCGCCCGGTCATGGTCGCCCACGCGCGCGCAGAACACAAACCCGGTCTGAGCATTGGGCCGCTGTACAACCATGCCCGAGCCGGAACCCCAAGGAAGAGCCTTGATCCGGCTTGCAGTATCCGGATCCTCGAGGGCTTGGCGCAGCTCCTGTCGATACTCCTCGCCGGACATCGACCCGCGCGTGGTGCCACCCTGTTCGAAGAGGCCTACGTCACCTCGGCGCAGTCGCTCGATCTCCTCGCGAGTTTCAGAGAACACGACGTCGCCTGCCCGGCTTCCCGGGAGGACCTGTCCCGTTCCAACGGACTTCGCAGCCTGCGTGATCTTCTGTTGGAGGCTCGCCTCCAACCCGAGCAGGTCGTCGAGCTGCGCATCGGGAAAGGTGCAGCGCAGGAACACTTCGGAGTGGGGTGAGCCGATCCTGTCGATACGACCGTGACGCTGGACGAGGCGCATTGGATTCCAAGGCAGGTCGTAGTTGACGATGTGCCGCGCCTGCTGCAGGTTGACGCCCTCCGCCAAGACGTCTGTTGTGACGACGATGTCGTACAGATCCTCGTCGTGACCGTCGGGGGCATCGGTGGTGCGGGGAGCGAAGCCCCACAGGACCTGATCCTTCGAACCGGATGTCCCTGACAAGGAGACAAGGCGATCACGGAAGAGCTGCAGGCGCCGGTCGGTCTCCAGAGCACGCTCGAGGTGCCCGTGGATCCAATCCACCGTGTCGGCGAAGTAGGAGAAGACGAGGACCTTCCTGCGGTCGCGCTGGTCGTCTGCGCCTATCCCCTCGCGCTCCGCCTGCTCGGCGATCTCGGCCAGCTCCTCCACAAGGCCCGCCAACTTGGGGTCGGCCTCCCTCGCCACTCCCTCCGCCTCCTCTGCCCACTCGATGAGAAGTCTCTGATCCTGTTCCACGCTCGCACGCAGGGCTCGCTCGTCATACGCGTCGGTGGACTCGACCTGCTCGGCGTTCAGCTCCACGTACTCGTCGACACCCTCGTCGTCGGCGTCCGTCGCCGGCCAGTCCGCCAAGGCCTGTCCTGTGGCGACATGTCCCTCGTCAAGGATCGCCAGGAACTTCACATGGCTCGCAGCCATTTTTCGGCAGGTTGAGGCGAAGGCATGCGCAGACGACTCGAACCGCTTGAGCAGCCCCGAACGGATCAGCCCTGCCAGCTGGACCTCGTGGGCGTCGCGGTCTCCCTGGCGTCGATACTGCGACGGCGCGTACCTGGCAAGCGTGAGAGCGGTGGGGTCGGCCTCGCCACCGGCTGCGGGAGCCTCCAGGCTGTGCGCGAAACGGTCGAAGAAGCCGGGCAGCACCCCGTTCAGGTCGTAGGAGATCTTGAGCAACCGCGGCTGCGGAAAGGTGATGGGGACGGGTTTTCCGTCCGGTCCCGCGATGGTGTCGTTCGGGTAATAGGTCTTCACGAATGACCGCGTGCGCCGGACGGCGACAGCGTCGAGGACATCGAACAGGTACTCGGGAGACAGATCGTCCGGGTTCAGGGCCATCGCCGACGCAAAGTGGTCCCTGAGGGACCGGATTCCGACATCGGCAAACGCCGCGTCGTTGGCCAGGAAGTAGCCCAGCAGGTAGTAGAGGTCCCAGAGCGAGTTGTTGACCGGGGTTGCCGTGAGAAGGACGAGATCCTTGGCGGGCAGCCCTGCCAGAAGCTCGCGTACCGCGGCGGCGCGATGGGTCGAGGGATTGCGCAGGTTGTGCGCCTCGTCGATCACGACCATGGCGTACTCGGAAGGCTTGAAACTCAGCTTCGGTCCGGTGCCCGTCTCCGGGTTGAGACGCGTGTCGCCTACAAGGTCCTCGAACGACACGCGGTCCACCGCGAGCATGTACTTGTCCAGGAACGCGCGCCACGGCCCGTCCCGCAGGGTGGCCGGGGCCACCACGAGGACACGCTGGCGGCGCTCCTCGACCGCTTCCCTGATCAACTCCCCCGCAAGGAACGTCTTTCCGAGACCGACCTCGTCGGCGATCAGGACTCCCTGTCGGTCCGCCAAGACCCGCTTGGCCCGCCAGAGGCCGTCCCGCTGGAACGACGTGAGGTGGATCTGCGGGGCACCCTCGGCTGCCGCCTCGGCAGCAAGCTCGGCGCCGTACCGCTCGAAAAGCATCCGGAGGTAGATCAGCTGGGGCGGATGAGGCTCGAAGCGCGATGCGTAGAGGGCCGCCAGATCGAACTCCTCCGCTCGCTCCCACAGCTCATCGAACCACCCCTTCACCTGCTTGACGACGTGGGTGTCGTAACGGCCGAGATTCAGCTCGATGTTGGTGGCCAGGCCCGCGTAGGTGAAGTTGGATGATCCCGCCAGGACACCCTCGTTGTGGCTGTCAACGATGAAGGCCTTTCCGTGCAGGAACGCATCCTCGAGCCGCCTGATCTCAACCTTGCCGGACCGCAGCCACTCGACCAGCCTTTTCCCCGTGTGGTCAGCCTCGAGGGAAAAGCCGAGGAGATCCCGATCCATCTCCAGCGTCCGGCTGTGTCCCTCCAGCGCGCGGTTGAGCTGGGCACGCGCCGCGCGAACCGGGTTGGGGGACGCTCCGAGAGGGCGCACCCGCTGCTCCGGCACCTGCGGATCGGCACCCAGAAGCAGCCGTACCTTGGAGGGGTGGTCAAGCTCGTTGGCCAACAGTCCGTAGCCACCAGGGTTGAAGTAGGCCGTCGCAATCGACATCTGAGGAGCCTCCGACCAGGTCTCCCGCAGGAACTGGAGATAGGCGTTAAGAGCGTCCGCGACTCTCCGGCCGTCCTGATTGGTGGCGAAGTCGGGTTTCTCATGGTCGCTCATGCGTGGGCCCGGAAATGTTCGAGCACCAAGTCGAGGCGCTCCGTGTAGTCCCAGCCGGCGTGAAACGTCTCGAAGATGTGCGTCAAGTCGTCCTCGTCGAGCTCGTAGAGGAGGGCGACGAGTGCGTCAAGCTCGGCGACCATCTGGACCTTGTCTGCGCTCTCGACGGGTCCGAAGTCAACACCAACGGCGTCGGCCCATTGCTCGTAGCGGTCGTCCCTCGCGGCGAGCCGGCCTGCGACTTGCTCCACTCTCCGCCGGAGATCCGCATCTCGTGCCGGGCGGGGGATCGGCAACGCGTTGAAGACGTGAAAATTCAGGTGTGTTTCGACCGTCCGGCGGGCGCACCAGTCCAGCGGTATAGAGCACAGCACACCGAGCAGGTAGGCCTCGTCGCGCTCGACTCCCCCGGGCCAGACGAGATACGGGGCCTGGTTGGTGATCACAATTTCCGGCGGCACGAGCGCGGCAATGACCGTGCGCGAGTCTGTCGCGCGCGCAATGTCACGGAACGCAATTCGCGGGCGAAGACAGGGCAGCGTTTCCGGGTCCGCTGCCCACTCCCGCGAAAAGCCGCTGAAAGCAGAGCGGGCCAAGCGTTGCTGTCGAAGCCGCTTGAACTGCAGCGCCTCCCTGATTTGCGAAGTCTCAGCCCACGCGTACCGCACACCTGTGTCTGGTTCCCAAAGGTTGAACGACGCCCCCTTGAAGACCGGCCATCGCCCGCGCTTCTCTTCCATCTCAAAGAGGTGCTTGTCATTCGTCGCGTCAAACTCGCGCACGGGTCGTGGCCTGGAAAACTCGCCTTCCCCCGCCCCGGGAGCAGCGTCCATGCGGGGATGACGCCGCAGCTGCGCGAACACGGTGACCGACCGGGGGGTCGGCAACAGCGGGAAGGCCGCGGACTCGGACCAGGTACGGAACTCGTCGCTCGTGAACTCGGCCGGCTCCTCCTCGACCCCTTGCCAAAACGCGGCCAGAGAGGCGTACGGACCGCGCAAGCGCAAGGTTCCGGAGAACTTGGTGCCGCGCCTGAGCGCAACCAAACCGATGGTGTACCGATGCTCGGCGTCATCGAACACCCAGCCTCGGGTGTTGAGCATCATCGTGACGTCCGTGAATGAGCCGCCGGCGAGCACCGCTTTTCGCCAAGGACCGCTTCCGGCCGCCGCCAACGCGGATCTCGGCAGCACCACTCCGACCGCACCGCCTTCCCTCATGAGGGTCCAGAAGCGCCACGCGAACGCCTTGTAGAGGTCCGGATCGCCAGTCCCCATGCCCGGGTACGGACCTGCCACAAGCGCATCGCGAACGTACTCGGCTTCGTCTACCGCCTGTTCGTACTCTTCGACCAGGTCGGGGCGCTCCGACCTGATCGCCCTGATCTCGCGCTTCTGCTCCGCCGAGGTCAGGCTCTTGAGGCCCGGAAAACGAAGTGCCCAGAATCCCAGTTCCTCGACCGTCGCCTCCTCCCACGGCGGATTGCCGATGATGCAGTCGAATCCGGGACGCTCGCGCAGGAACACTTCCGGAAACGCCACGGGAAAGTGGATCGCGCCGAGGTCGTTACCGACGCTCCGAGCCTGCGGAAGCTGGGGGTTCGTGGCGATCGATTCTTCGCTGGCCGTGACCGGCATCGCGACCTCGTCGAGGCGGGCCGCCACCAGCAGGTCGAACAGATCCTTGGCGGGCTGCACCGCCGCGACCGCCTCCTCGTTGGCCGCGCGCGCAACCTTGACGTCAGCCACGGTGGCCTCGGTGGTCCGCGCCAGCCGGCGCAGGGCATCCTCGGCCCGGGAGAGGAAAGTCTCGATCTCGTCCGCGAAGAGCGAGCGGGCTCCCGTGTCGGCTGCCTCGGGGTCAAGCAGTGCGAGGGCCTCGTCGAGCGTCCCGATTCCGGTCAGGCTGTTGCCGAACACGAGACTGTGATCCAGGAACGACAGCGGCAGGCCCGGCACGAAAGTGTGGATCCAAAGCGCAAGCCGTGCCAGCTCGACCGACACGCGGTTTGCGTCGACGCCGTAGACGCATCGGCGCGCTACCTGTCGCCTGAGGAGACTGGTCGTCTCGATCTCCACGCCGTCGGCCAAGTCCCCCAGGGCGGCGAACGCGGCTTGGCGGAGCTTCTCAAGCTCGCTGTTCACCGGCGGGACGGGGTTGAGCGCAAGGAAGTCCGAAAGCCGGGCCTCGATCCGATCAACGGAAGCAACAAGGAAGTGGCCCGACCCCATCGCGAGGTCCACGCAGCGGAAGTCGAAGAAGGCATCCGCAGCCGCGGCCTGGTCACCGGCGTCCAGCAAATCCTTCACCCGGCGGAGGTGGTCGTCGAGCGCCGGCTCGAGCGACTCGTTCAGCAGATGGTCGACGGCGAACGGCTTGGTGAAGTACGACCCGGTGGCCTTCCGCGCGCCCGAGCGGTTGTGGAAGTAGATGCTTCCAGCCGGGATCTCCACGTCCGCGCGCCTGCCTGCGGGCACGAACTGGCCCCTCCCGTCAAGCGTAAGATCGGAAGGAGCCACGGAAAGTTGCGATTCGAGCAGACCCTCGTAGATCGTCCCGAACTCCCTCACTGAAAGGCTTCGAAAGTCAACCGGGCCGATCAGGCCGTCGGGGCCCTCGTCGACGAGCAGAGCTGACAGCGCCGGCCCGAACTCGGCGTCGGACAGCTCCAGGGCCGCCAGCGCAGCCCCGGCCGGGCTGACCTTCGGGTCGACGGAGAACAGGCCGCCGTTGTAGCCGGGAACCCCCCAGGCGCTGTTTCCCCTGTCCACTGCACGCCACAGCTGCGAGATGTCCTCCCAGTGGTCGACGGCGCCGCGGTCGAACTCAACGTGTCCCTTCTGCCGGTCCTCAGCCAGGCGGCGCGCAATCCGCTTCAGCGAGTGGTCGGCGTACCGCCCGTTTGTGTGGTAGGGCAGCAGGTCCTTGTCCTCGGCGTACGCGAGGAAAAGCAACCGGAAGAGCACGGTCAACGTCCGCTCGTACGCCTGGTCCAGTGTCTCGTCACTCAGATCGGCATGCGAATCAAGCCGCGACGCGATCGCTTCCGCCAGACGGGGGACGACATCCACGTAGACGCGCTCGCGCAGACGCACTGCCAAGTCGGCTGCGAAGTCGGCGGAGCTGGCCAACACCTCATCCAGCGTGCCTCCCTCCCCGAGCGCCTCGGACGAGAAAAGCAGCGAGAGGTACCCTGCACGATCCTCGGGCAGCAGGGCGAGGTTGACCTCGACGAACGTCTCCGACCTGCCCTTGCGGCCAACGCCGGTGTCGGCCTTCGCCGCATAGAGCCGAATCTGGCGGGCCCGGGTGAGCATCACCCAGGGCACACCTTCCCTGTCAGCCAGAGCCAGCGCGTGCGACACCGGGCTCGCCCCGAAGCGGGAGGCTGGATCTTCGAAGGTCTCGCCCTCGTCCAGGAAGACCGCGACTGCCCTGCGCCCACCACGGGTGACGGTGAGCATCGAGGAGCTCGTGGACAGCTGGTCGATCCCGAAACCCAGGCTCTCGACCAGAGTCCTTCCGCGGGACGAGAGAAGGGGCGCGCTTCGCTGACAGGCCTCGCCCCAGTCGACACGGGCAGGAACACCGCTACGCAGCTCCTGCGTGGCCAGGAGCCCCGAGTTGCGTAGGCCGGCCATGTCCGCGCCGATGTCCGGAAGCATCGCCGTCAGGAACCGGATGGCGGCATGACGGTTTGGCTCCGAGAGTGCCGCCGCTGCCAGGCGCTCGGCCTGCGAGACCCCGATGTCAGCAAGAACGGGCGGCTGCTCGCCAACGGGGCCACACAGGGCCGTTTCCGTACCCGACCCCGTCGGATATGAGGCGACCAGGAGCAGCGGGCTTGCCCGTCGCCCCTGGCGAGCAAGCCAGAGCTTGCGAAGGTCGCCGGCTCGCGGACGCGACTCGGCCTCGCATGTCACGACCTCGAGTGCGTTCTCGCCCTCCCCCAGGAACAGCTCGTTGGCAGACAACGATGAAGTGGTCCCTTCTGGCAGGGACCAACGACGCGCATCGCGATCGGACAGGAACTCGCCCGGCTGTATCCCGGTACGGCCCACTACCGGGGGTTCGTCCCGCTCGAAGGCCCGTCTGCCGGCGTCAACTGGTCACGAGCTCCAAGAGCTCCTCGACCGTTTGCCGTAGTTCCGTGCCCATCTGCGTTGGTCGCTCGCCTGCGAAGAGGTCGGCGACCGACTCCACGTACCACAGGAGATCGTCCGGATCGACTTCCATGCGATCCCAGAGGCCCTCCCCGATTCGTCGATAGTCCCGCAGAAGCGCCCTGGCGTTGTCGAGTTTCTCGGCCAAGGCGACCCGCCGGACCTCGGACCCGGCGCTTTCGAGTGCCGCAAGGTGCTGCTGCTTGGCCTCTCTCCAGGTGGAGCCGTTCAGGGGCGGGTCTGTGCAGGCCGCCACAATGCCGGCTACGCGCTCGCCGAACTGGCGTGCAATCACGTCCAGCTGCTCAGCACCGCGATCTTCGACTACGTCGTGCAGCAATGCAGCGATGGCCTCGTCCTCGCTCCCCCCGTCCTCGATCACGGCCGCCGTCACCGCCATGAGGTGGGCCAAGTACGGCACGCCGGTCCCCCTTCGGCGTTGAGCGCCGTGCTGGAACTTCGCCTGCATGAGCGCCTCGGTGAAACGGGGACCCAGTTCGGTTTCCACGAGCGCTGCCTGCGCCGTCGGTTCATCTGGAGGGTTCCGGACTCTCTCGGAATCCTCGCTGACCGGATTCTGGTCGTCGGAGAGGAGCTCCAGCTCTGCGGGAAGCGGCTCGGCGTGGACTATCGACAAAGTGCGTGTCGCCCGGGTTAGTGCGACATAGAGGGGGGCGAAGTCGCCGGAACTGCCAACGATGGCGGCGGGCTCCACCACAACGACGTTGTCAAACTCGAGGCCCTTGGCCCCTTCCGGCCGCAGCAGGGTCACCCGCCGGCCGAGGCCGTCAGACTCCGGATCACCCGCCTTGATATCAGCCTCCTCCAGCGCTGCTCGCAGACTGGCGAGCAACGGTTCGGGGGCGATCACTCCCAGGGTGCGGCTCTCGTCAGACCTTCGGCGCACCACCTCGGCTACCGACTCGGGCAAGGCGCCCGTCGTCGCGTGGACGATCCGTGGGTCTTCCGGCCCTCGTCGTACCGACCGGGGCACCGCGAGGTCTCCTGTGATGTGGGGAACCAGGCGTCCCGCCAAATCCATGATCTGCGATGGCACGCGGTAACCCACGGTAAGTTCTGCCAACTCCGCCTCCCCCCCTGAAGGCAGATTCGCCAGAAGCTCTGGCCAGTCGCGGTAGCGCCAGATCCCAGTGGACTGGGCGATGTCACCTACGACAGTGAGCCGTGCCCCGCGCGCCCGGCGGGCGATCATTCGGAACTGCATCGGCGTCAGGTCCTGCACCTCGTCGGCGATGACGTACCCGTAGGACTCGACCCGACCGGAAAGAAGGTGCTCGGCCTCGTCGAGAAGCGGCAGGTCCGCACTGGTCCATGGCTCCTTCCTCACGTTCTGGTGGCGACGGCGCCGAAGCTGCGCGACCTCATCCTCGGACAGGATCCCGTCGCTCGCCCGTCGCAGCTGTCTCTCGTTGTCGAAGAGCTCGCGGACGATCTCCACCGCCGACTCCGTCGGCCACATGCGATCGAGGGCGTTGGTCCACTCCCGCTGGACCCCGAGCTCGGCCATGAACTCTTCGCGTGTCCAGCGCTGGTCAAGGCGCCGTATCGACGTCCGGAACGCTTCGTATGCGTGGTTGGCGATCAGGTCCTGAAAACGGGTTCGTCCGGCGAGGTAGGAGCGGTCGCCATCCCGGGTGCGCTGGATGAACTCGACCGCCGCCTCTGGCGCCACCTCGAAACGGGTGTTGAGCACCCTGAGGCCCAGTGGCTCCTCGATCGGGCGAATTCGCTGATGGACGGCCTGCCGGAGCACGTCGGCCATCCGGGGATCGCCCTTGAGACGCTGGAGGCGCCCCTCGTCGGTCGCACGCACTCTGGCCCCTGGAAACAGATGGTTGACATCGCTCTGGTCGACGGCGCGCTCACCCAGTGAGGGCAGCACCATCGACACGTATTCCATGAAGGCCCGGTTTGGTCCCACAACGAGCACGCCCGACTGCGCGAGGTCCTCGCGGTAGTTGAAGAGCAGCCAGGCCGCACGGTGGAGCCCCACGGCCGTCTTGCCGGTCCCGGGCCCACCCTGGATCGCGAGCGTGTCCTCGATCCCGTGACTGATGAGCCGGTACTGGTCGGCCTGGATGGTGGCGACGATGTCCTGCATCGTCGGCGTACGGGACCTCTCGAGATCCGCAAGCAGGGCGTCGGTACCGCTCAGGTCGGCTGCGGTTGGCTCCGGCATCGAAGGAACCTGGGAGGGCATGTCCCACGGAGGCACTTGCGGCTTCCGGGGCCGTTCGGGAGGCCGCTGAGCCGTCGCCGCAGAGGGGCCCTTGGCGGCGCCAAACTCCTCGTCGTCGATCCGGGTGACTCGCGTCCCGTCGATCCGGAAGCGGCGTCGGCGAACCAGCCCAGTGGGGTCCTGCTGCGAGGCGGTGTAGAAGGGGGCCGCGGCCGGTGCCTGCCAGTTGATGACCACGAGCGCCCCCGACGGTTCGACGATCCGCTGGCCACCGATGTAGTGCGTCGCCCCCGTCTCGAGATCGATTCTTCCTATACAGAGGCTTTTCTCGTCGGAGATTCCGATCTGGTTCTGCGCGAACTGTCTGAGCTTGCGGGCCGCGAACTGGTCGGCCCCTCCCTCTGCGAGACGGAGTCGGCGCGCTTCCATTTCCTTTCGGCAGCGGTCAGCGTGGTCCACATAGGCCTGCTCCTGCGGTAGCTCCGGATGAACAGCTGCCACTCCGCTCCCCTGGTCGTACCTTTCGCCAACAGCTGACAACGCTAACCGCTAATCGCCTGCTCGGCCACCGCACGGCTCGCGATGGACGGGTCACGGAGAGCGGTGATAGATGTACGGTCCCTCCCCCGCATCGACCAGCAGGGGAGCCGCCTCGATGAGTCTCGAATGGATATTTGACCCAGCGCCCCCGTCGGGCGCCCGGCGGGGAGGCCTCGCGAACGCCCAGGTGTTTGACCCCACGTTGGACGCGTTCGTGCGGGAGGTTCTCCAGAACGCACGCGATCAGCGACTCGGGGCGGACCCGGTGCACGTCCGGTTCACCCTCAAGGAGATCTCGGGCCCTGAACTGGAGGCCTTTCTGGCCGCCCTGCAATGGCCCGAGCTACGGGAACACGTCGAGGCCGCCGCAAACCCGGCGCTCGTGACTATCGGGCCCAGGCTGCGGGAGGGACTTGGCGAGATCGCCGAAGGTCGGCTGCGAATTTTGCGGATCGAGGACGCCAATACCCACGGTCTCACGGGCGGCGAAGAGGACGACTTCAACTTCGCCGCTCTCTGCCGCCATGAGCTGATCACCTCAGCAGACCGGCGAGCGTCGGGCGGCAGCTTCGGGCTTGGCAAGTCCGTGCTGTGGCGCTTTTCCGGTCTGTCGACTGTCCTCTTTTCGTCGTCTCCGAACGACACCCACGACTTTAGGTTCATAGGACGTACCGTGCTGCCCGCGCACGAGGCAGGTGGCGACAATTGGGAGGGTTCCGGCTGGTACGGGGTGCCGGATCCGGACGCCGCCCGGGCCGTCTCGGTATTCGGTGACTCGGCACACGCGATCGCCGACGAGACGTACATCGACCGTGCCTGGGATGCCACGGGGACGAGCATCCTGATCGTGGGGTTCGACGAGCCGGGACGAGAGGTCGAGCAGGACATCGCCGATCTCTGCGACGACATGGTCACATCTGCAACCCGCTGGTTCTGGCCGGCTCTGCATGCAAACGAGCTCACGATTCAGGTCGCGGGCTGGGAGGACGAGGAGCAGATCTTCTTCCGGCGCGCCGAGGGAGTAACGCCGGAAACGCTTCCCTTTGTTCACGCGCAGCAGGAGCCCGCCACGGTCGGCGAGACTGCCGAAGAACCCGGGGATGTTCTGGCGTACGAGATTCCCATAACCGTCCCGGGTCAAAAGTCCGAACGGTTCGATCATCCCCGCGAGCAGACGGAGGCATCCGTCAGCCTGCGGATTCGACTTGCCGAATCGGGGGAGGGAGAACACCGGAACACGGTTGCCCTGCAGCGTGGCACGGGCATGGTTGTGCGGTACCACGACGTCCGGAGCCCGGCAGGCGCGGACCAAGCGTTCCATGCGGTACTCCTTGCGGGCGGCGCCCATGGGAACGATGCCTCCGATGAGGCCCTCGAGGAGTTCCTGCGCGCTGCGGAACCTCCCGCCCATTCGGAGTGGACCTCCCGAACCGAGCGTATCAAGGCGGAGTACCGCCACGGCTTCAGGAGGGCCTTGGACGGGCTCTTCGCGCAGATCGAGAGCGCCATTCGCGAACTCACCCGCGAGAAGGTGACCGAATCCGATGAGGGTCCGGATGCCCTCAAGCGTCTGTTCCCGCTACCCGGATCGGGAGCGCCGGTGCGCGAGGAGACGTTCCGGCTCGCAGATGCCAGCGCCGCGCTTCACGCCGGGGCCTGGGAGTTCGACGGACGCTTCATCAGAAAGCCCGTGGATGATGCCGACCGGAGACTCGACTGGGGTTTCGACATCGCTCTGTATCTGGATCAGGAAGGGAGCGGAGCGAGTACCGCCCAGGGGGAACGCGTGCCCATCCGGGATCTGCATGTCAGCGAGGGCGCCACGTTCGATGGCGTGAAAGCTGATGGCTCAGTCAGGGTCGACGTAAGCGCTGGGGCGAGCGAGGTCAGCTTCGCTGGGTCTAGCACCGAGCTCGCTGAGCTGCCATCGAGGGATCCGAGGCGCGTGCGACTGGGGCTCGACCTTCGTGGCCGAAAGGCGGGAACCTCGTGAGCCGTGCTCAATTCTTCCCGTACCCCGCGGCGGAAGGCTCGCTGGAGCTCAGGTGTCTCCCGACTACGGGGGACATCGAGGTCTCCGATACTGGCCGCATCATCGCCCGCGGAGTACCCGACGACGAGCCGATTGAACTGCGGCTCGAGGTCACTGTCGGCGACGACATCCTCGATCGCGTGATTCCCCCCGATGAGCTGGAGGACCCGCCAGTTGTTCTTCTGGTTGCGCTCCAGGGGATCGCGTCCCGACGTCGAGAGGCTCTCAGGCTGGAGCGGGCGGGCGACGTCTGGGCGATCGATCTGACAATCCCCAAGGCCGAGCTGGCGGGAGAAATCAAGCTTGAGCCACGCTTGGTTCGCACGGCGCCGGCGACCGATGAGCGCTACGCAGGCCACACGGCCGCCGTGCTGTCTACCGGCGAGAGCGTCACGGTCGAGATCGACGAGGCGCCGGTGCCCGCGGGGGGCTACCTCGATATCCGCTTCGAAAGCTTCCGGGAAAGCGGGAGCCCGCTTAGGAGCCGCAATCCTGATCTCCTCTACACACTCGACTCCGACCGGGACACCCCGATCCTCTGGTTGAACGAGGACATTGACCACTTCAAGAAGGTAGCCCTGACGAAAGCCCCTCGCGGCGCGAACCTGCGGGTCCGCGATGCGATGTTCGACACGATCGTCAGTCAGGTCTGGACGTCCTTGGCGTCGCTGGCGATGGGCAGGGTCGGCGTCGAAGCCAACCGGCTTAGGGACGCCGGAGACGATTCGGATCCAGTGGACGCCCTGACCGAATGGGAGCAGAGAGTGATCAACTTCTGGGCGCCGCAGCTCTATGACGGCAGTCGTGGCGAAGCGATAGCCGAGCTTGTGCAAGCCGCATCGATGCCCGCGCTTCTGCCGGAGCTGTATGACAAGTTGACAGTCGCCATCCAGCGCCAAGCCCGGACTGGCCATGCCTTCCAAGGGCTCATCCGCCTTCGTGACAGGGAAGGTGTCTAATGGAAAAGATCCAGCGGTTCGCGAAGACGCTCGACTTCGATCACCTCGAGGAGGTGCTGTCCGGAGGCCGGTGGCCGTCGGAGCCTGTGCCCGGCGATATCCCGCTCGACCCCGTCCGTGACGCCGTCACCTCCGTGGAGAACTTGGGTGGGAGCAGTATCGATGCGCCGTTGCTGCAGCCTCTCCATGCCTCCTTGCCCCTGAGCCGTCGCGCAGCAGCCGACCCAAGAGTGTGGCAATGGCTCTGTGTCAGGGAGTTCCCCGATCTCGTGTGGCGACGATGGGGCGCCGGACCGCCGCTTCCGGAAATGCTCAGAGATTCCTTGACATCGTCCATGGGCCCGCGGTTTCTCGCCCGCTCCAGCCTCAACGGTGTCAGCCGCAACACGCTCGCGCGGCTCTGGTGGACAGCGGAGGAGCTGGACGACTACGACGTGGCCCGGCGTGCGCTCTCCAGCCAAGACATGTTCCAGAACATCTTCGAACGCTTCTTCGGTCTGTATCCCGCGGCGGCCCGCGCTTGCCTGGATCGTTTCGAGGGCCGTTCCGAGGCGGAGATCCGCGCCGCGTCGCGCTGGCTCCAGCAGTGCGCAAGCACAACCCTGCTGGAAGGGCTCTCCGAGTCGGAGATAGGGGCGATCCTGGACGAGGCGTTGGCCGTACGCCAGTAGCCGTGGCGGACATCGTGGACCCCCAGACCAGGAGCCGCATGATGTCGCGGATCCGGAGCCGCGACACGAAGCCTGAGCTTGCACTGCGAAGAGCCCTCCGCGGGCAGGGGCTTGTCGGGTACCGGTGTCACTGGAAAGCCGCCGCCGGGACGCCCGACATCGCGTTCCCCGGCCGGTCCGTCGCGATCTTCGTCGACGGCGCGTACTGGCACGGCCACCCGGACTACTTCACCTTTGGAAAGTCGGGTGAGCGGTGGGACAGCAAGATCCGGCGCAACAAGGCCCGTGACAGAGAGGTCGATGCTGTCCTCACCGCGCAAGGCTGGACATCGTTTCGCGTGTGGGATTTTGAAGTCCTTGATGATGCGGATCGCGTTGCGGCCCGGCTCGCCGGCGAGATCCGGTCACTCCCGGGCTAGGAAACCGCCTTGGCCGAGCGGTCGCCAACAATAGACCCGTGACGCCTAAAGGAGCAAGCCTGGGCCAACGGGCATTCATCGCATAGCGGGTTCTCCGCGAGACATACGTTCCTCCCAATGTCCAGCAGCAGCTGGTTCGAGCCGGGATCTGTCCCGAAGTCCGCGATGCGGGACAACGTGACCTGGGAAACACCGTTCAACGAGCCTGTCCGGTGTACCCCGGAGACGCGTTCGGCGACTCGCAGCGTGCTCTCGGAACGTGGCGGACGTCCGCCGTTGGCGAGGGATTCGATCAAGAGCGCCGCGGCTGGGGGGACGCCTGCTGTTCGCCTGATGCTCTCCAGATCTCCGGCCCCGCCCTTCTCCTTCAGAACGCGACAGGCAAGCGATGCCGCGCGCCGTTCATGGTCGTGCCGAGGGGCTCGCATCTCGGCCGCGTGCTCGGGCGTCGGATAGCGCTCCAGAAACTCCCGTACACGTCCATGGCTGGCACGACCGTTGAACACGACTTCTTGGACTAGGAGCTCCCAAAGACCTAGCGCCTCCCAGTACTCGTCTGCCGTCGCTCGGAGCAGAGCGGCTCCGCGCGGCACGACCGAGCCGTCCGAAGAAGCGTCCGCTGCAAGAAGAGCCGTGCCAAGGGCGTAGCTCAAGAGGGGCGGTACGGCGTTTCCTATCTGCGTGTAACGGTTCGAGGGAAAGCCGGCGAACCGGAACCAGTCAGGGAAGGTCTGAAGCCGGGCTGCCTCGCGAATCGAGAGCGTGCGGTGCGTCTCCGGGTGTATGTACCAGTAACCGTCGCGTGCGATATGGGCGGTGATCGTCCGGCTGGGAAGATCCCATTCGAGACGCTTGTACTTGTCGGTAAAACTCTGATCGTCGTACCTGCGGAGCTCTTGGGGGATGTCCATGTACGTCCCGCCGGGAGCCAGCTGTTCGAAGGCCTCAAGGTCGTCGCCACGCACTTCCCGACATATGTGGTCGAAGACGTAATGCTCCGTTCCATCCGGGACGCCGGCCCGCGCCCAATCAGGAGGATCTGTCCGGGGCTCATACTCAACGGGATCCTCTTGGGCACCGGCCGGAACAGTCGGCAGGTCGAAGATTGCCGTCCGCACCGTAGGAGCCTCTGCTCCTGTCGGCCGTGGCCACTGGATCGAGCCCGGCTCCCGAGCCGCCTGGATGAATAGTCGTTCGCGATATTGCGGCACCCCGAAGAGCCGGGCGGGAAGAACGCGTACGTCTACTTCGTAACCAACCAGCTCGAGCGCTCGAACGATGTCGCGTAGCTGTTGCCCGTCGTCGAACCGTGCGAGGTCGGGGACGTTCTCTGCCAAAGCACGAAGCGGACGAAGCTCGTCAACCGCCGCGACAAACGTCTGCCAAGCAGAGGTGCGACTGTCTAGCGCAGGGCGACCGGCGGTGTTGACGAGGTGCCGAATGATGCTTGTGCCCGCCCGAGAGTACGGCTGACACGGAAAGCCACCAACCACAAGAGATACGTTCGGGAGCTCCAAGTTACGGAGCCACGCCCGCGTCTCCTCGGGATCTTCCAGATCGCGCCGAAAGACCCGTGCCTCACTGTTGTAGGCATTCGTCTGGCACGCCCACTCGTCCCTGTCCGTGGCTACAAGAACGTCATATCCCGCCTGCTGTAGGCCCAGATCCAAGCCCCCTGCGCCCGACCAGAGGCTCACACAAACCGGCCTTCGGGGAAGTTCGCGGCGGACGTGCCATCGCGCCATGTCGGCGCGTCTTCGTGGATTGATGCGCGGCTCGAGCTTCCGCACCTGCCCCCGGATAGGCGGCAGCGCGTGGGGATCCGAGCCGCCTGAATGAGGTGGGCTCAAGAATCAGGTCAGGGTCGCAACGGGCATGGGCGCGCGGAAGCTACCGCACCGCTCGGCTCGTTCACTGTCAAGAGACGGCGCCGTCCCTCTGGCGCTCCGGTCTGAACTTCGCCCCCGCGACCTCCGGACACCCCGCCCGCCCCGTGCTTCTGCTAGTCGACGGCGACTGGCAATCTGGCGACGGTCGGCTGCCCAAGTGCTGGCCGCCGCGTCCACGGCGATTGGGTGTCAATGCCTGCCAAGAAACGGCCCTGAAGGTCACGGGGGGTACGGGCCCCGCGAGCCAACGAGGCGGGCAGCTCTCGTAACCCGTCCGAGCGACATGGCGGGGCCGCCTGAGGGAAGATGGGTGAATGCGTCGACTAGAGGCCCACGAATTTCCCCTGCACGAGATATTCAGCAGCGATTACGTCTTCCGGATCCCAACGTACCAGCGCCCCTATGCGTGGCGCACGGATCAAGCGGAGCAGCTCCTCGAGGACCTAGTGGGAACGCTCGATCGCGAAGACGACGAACCGTATTTCCTAGGGTCCATAGTCCTCGTCAAAGCTGCCGACGACCCTGTCGCCGACGTGATCGACGGGCAACAACGCCTGACTACCCTCACGATCCTCTTGGCAGTTCTGCGTGATTTGTCTCCCGATGTCGGCTTCCGTCAAGAGCTCGATGAGCGCGTGCGGGAGCCTGGAAGCAAGTTGCTTGGTTTGGACCCGAAGCCGCGGCTGGCTTTGCGGGAGCGAGATAGGGTCTTCTTCGCGAAACAAGTCCAAGAGGCGGGTGCGACGGACACTCTGGGAGAGCTGATCCCAGGCGCACTCACCACCGACGCTCAACACGCCATACGCGAGAACGCCCTTGCGCTCCGCGCTCGCTTGGCCGATTGGCCTACCCCGAAGCAGATCGAGCTGGCGCAGATGCTGGCGAAGCGGACCTTCCTAGTGGTCGTCAGTACTCCCGACCTCGCCAGCGCGCATCGCATCTTCAGCGTCATGAACGCTCGCGGGCTCGACCTCTCACCGGCCGACATCTTCAAGTCACAGGTCGTGGGACGGGTGGGCGAGATCGATGCCGCCCGTGAACTGTCATACGCCGAGAAGTGGGAGGAAGCGGAAGAGCTCCTCGGTCGGGACGATTTCGCGGACCTGTTTCTGCACATCAGGATGATCTTTGCAAAGGAACGAGGCCGGAAGGAACTGCTGAAGGAATTCGACGAGCAAGTGCTAAGCCGCTTCCTGCCCGACCGCCCGCAGAGTTTCGTCGACGATGTTGTCGTTCCCTATGCGGATGCATACGAACGCCTCCGCGACCGTGCGTTCGTCGCCGAGTCCTTCGCGGAGGAGGTCAACCTATGGCTTACACGGCTGGGGCAAATCGACAACAACGACTGGCGCCCGCCAGCCTTGTGGGCTCTGCATCATAAGAGCAATGATCCTGCCTGGCTGAGCTCCTTCTTCCGGACGCTGGAACGGCTGGCCGCAAGCATGCTCATCCGACGGGTATATGCCACGCCCAGAGCCACTCGGTACGCCGGCGTCCTCCGGGCACTCGAAGCCGGCGAGTCACTCGACGGACCGACCTTCACCCTGACCCCGGAGGAGCAGAACGAGACGCTAGAGCGGCTCCGAGGACCGCTGTATCTCGTGAAGCCGGTCCGCAAGTACGTGCTTTTGCGGCTGGACGAGCTTCTTGCGAACAGCCCCGGCGTGTCGTATGACCATCGAGTCATAACCATCGAGCACGTCCTCCCACAGACTCCGCGTGATACGTCCCAGTGGATCAAGGAGTTCACCTCGGACGACCGGACGTACTGGACCCACCGTTTGGGGAATCTCGTTCTCTTGAACCGGTCGCGAAATTCTGCAGCGCAGAACTATGATTTTGATCAGAAGAAGACCGAGTACTTCACCTCAGGTAACGGGGTCGCGGCGTTCGCGCTGACCACCCAGGTGCTTACAGAACAGACTTGGACGCCTGAGGTCGTTCGCGCGCGACAGGAAAGCGCCGTCCAGTTGCTCGCTCAAGAATGGGGCCTAGACGGCTAGGGACGAGACTCACAACGCGTGCTTGTCGCACTGTCCCAGCTCATGGCGCGCGACGCAGAAGAGATCCTGGCTCGTTGCCCTCAACGGCCTGCTCTCGCTGGGTGCGAAGCGCCGCGTAGTACGTACCCCGATTACGGACTGCGCGTGGCCGCCAACGAGGCAGCCTCGCCGATTGTCACATCGGTTCGACGATCCTCTTCGTGAGCTGCGCGCCGGGTTCGTCTTCGAAGGAGAAAGGTCAGCTTCGGGTCCTTCCAGCGGGGGATCTATCGAGCAAAGAGGCAGCGCGGTCCAGCGGCGCTCACGCTGACGACCGCGCCGATCGCTCCCGGAAGGCATGTCCCTACGACGACGAGCTCGACGCGGGTCCCCGTCCCCCGGCCGAGCACCCAGACCCGGATCGCCTCGCCGTGCGTTTCGATCGTTTCGAACGCGCCGCGGGCTAACGGCGGCACGTACTTTTGCCGCCGGGCAAGCTCGCCGCCCAGGACCAACCGCCGGCGGGGAATATCCTTTTCCCCGGTGCTGCTCGAGCGCCCCTCGCCCATCCTCCTCGGGGCCCTGCTGGGTCTCGTGGTGGTGGGATTGCTCGCCACCACCAACCAGCGCCTGGGCGCCTCGGCGGCTATTCGGCGGTGGTCGAGCGCGCGACCGGCCGCACGTCGCGCTTCGGCTGGAAGGCCTACTTCCTTGGCGCATCCTGCTCGGGAGCCTCGTCTTTCGCCTGGCGGCGGGAGAGTCGACGGTCGGCGACGGCTACGGCTGGCTGACGCGGACCTTCTCGAGCGACCTCGCGGTGGGGGCGATCCTGGTGGGCGCGGGGGCGCTGATCGGCTTCGGGGCCAAGACCGCGGGGGGCTGCACGTCGGGCAACGGGATCTGCGGCACCTCGCTCGGCTCGGCGGCGAGCTTCGTGGCCACCGGCACGTTCCTCGCTGTGGCGATCGGCGCCAGCTTCGCTATTCGGGGCCTGACGTGACTCCCGTCCGTGCCGCGGGCTTGGTCGCCGGGGTGGCCTTCGGCTTCCTCATCTCCGGGGGGCAGTTCACCGACCCCGACCGGATTCGCGACATGCTCCTGCTCGAGGACGAGTACCTATACGTTATGATGGCCGCGGCGGTCGCCGTCGGCACGCTCGGGTCGAGGCTGCTGCGCCGCACAGGCGCGTCGACGCTCCTCCCCCACGAGCGGGTCTCTTGGACGAACCCGAACGTCGCGTCCCACCACGTCGTGGGAGCGGCCGTGGTCGGGCTGGGCTGGGCCATCGCCGACTCCTGCCCGGCTCCGTTTGCCGGCCAGCTGGCCCAGGGCGTGGGCTGGAGCCTCTTCACGATCGCCGGCGTGCTGTTGGGGGTGTGGCTCTACCTGCGCCGGCAGGATCGCAGCGCGGTCACGACTTCCGGCTGATCAGGGGTTGGACCTGAGCCCTGCCACCGTCGCGACCCCGTCGGTGCCCAAGACCTTGCGTGCCACGTCAGCCAGCGCTCGGTCCGCGGTCAGCAACACGGCACCCCCCAGAGCTTCGGCGAGTGCCACGTAGGCGCCGTCGTAGGCGGTGAGCTGCTCACGCAGCTCCCACATCCGCGGCCTCAGGGGCTCATGGGGATAGCGGACCGGCCTGATCCTGCCCAGGTCCGACACGGCCTGTGTCGCCCGGCGCACGGAAACCCATCCACGCAGGGAGAGCTTGCGGAGCGCGTTGAGCGTCTCCGGTGGGTGAGCAAATACGCCGAGCCCTGGGCCGCGACGCTCAGCGGGCTCAAGGACAGATTGGAGCAACGCATGGAGAAGGTGTTCGAGATCTACATCAAGACGACCCCGGAGCGCCTCTGGGAGGCGATTACCGACCCCGAGCTCCGGGCGAAATACAGCTTCGGCGTCGGCGTTCACTCGGACTGGTCGCCCGGCTCGCGCTACGAGTCCGTGCATCCCGGCGCGGGGTTGACGATCGCCGAGGGCGAGAACGTGGAGGTCGACCCCCCGCGCCGGCTGGTGCAGAGCTTCACGGCGCTCTGGAGCGATTACGTAAGGCCGAGGGGGCGTCCACGGTGACCTGGGAGATCGAGCCCGTGGGCGCGGGCACCGAGGCCGAGTCGTGCCGGCTGACGGTCACCCACAGCGACCTGCGCGAGGACGCCAACGCCGAGCTCTACGGCGGCTGGCCGATGATCCTCTCGGGCCTGAAGACGCTGCTGGAGACCGGCGAGCAGCTCACGACGCCCGGGTCGCTGCGCTACGCGGACATCTCCGAGCCGGCCGTGTAACGACTGGCAAGACCGATCGAGGCGCTGCCGCGCTTCCGGCGGCGCCTCGTCAGCATGGGGAACAACCGCCTACATCGCGGTGTTGACCACGCCGATGACGGCCCCTCGGGGTCGGCGAACTGGCCGATCTCGATCTGCTCGCCCACTGTGAACGGCCCCATCACGCGCGAGCCGCCGAGGCTCTCGGCCTTCGCGAGCGCCTGCTCAACGTCGGCGACCTCGACGTAGAACGTGACGTGGCCGTCGTGGCCCTCGGGCCCCGCCCCCGCGCCGCCGGCGATCCCGATCCCGTCGCTGTTTGTGTTTCCGTCGCGGTGGACGATCCCGTAGTTCATCGGTTGTCGGAATCGAACTGCCACCCGAACATGTCGGAGTAGTAACCGTGCAGCCTCTCGACGTCCTTCCCGATGACCTCGAAGTGCACTACCGGCTGTCCCATGCGCTTTCCCTCCTTCGCGCCGGGGCGCCCCGGCGATCGTGACCGGCACCTGACCCTTGGACCGGCGGCGGGCTCGAAGATAATCGCTCGGACGCGCCTCAGGCAAGCT
>JAUJOQ010000010.1 GCA_030447725.1 Thermoleophilaceae bacterium | reverse complement strand
AGAGCAGGAGACTCTTAATCTCAAGGTTGAAGGTTCGAGTCCTTCACGGCCCACTAAAAGCCCTGCACAGCGCATGGTTTCGCCGTTCTGAGAGGGGGCAGGGCAACGCCGGGGCAACGCTCAGGGCAACAGGCGGCACCGCTTCGTCGTAGACCTGCGGTCTGCGGGGGTGGCGATCCGGGTGGTTGAGCAGATACCCTGCGCCCTGTGGAGTCCGTGGGCCGCAGGATCGACGTCGAGCAGCAGGCGCCACGGGTTCACAGCAACGCCATGGCGGCGCACGGGGGCCCGTTCGACCTGACGCTCGACTTCGGCTATCGAGCGGACCCCGGGGAGGAGCCCGAGGTGCAGGCCCGAATCACGATGAGCTGGGAGCATGCCTTGGCGATGGTCAAGGCGATCCAGGCGCTGGTCGATGGGTATGAGCAACAGGTCGGGCCGCTGCGCGACCTGACCGAGCTAAGGGAGGAGACCGGGTGACCGAGACATCAACCTTCGAAGTCGGCCAGGTGCAGTTTCTCGAGCCTTTCCGCCAATATGCCGTCAACTGGGAGCAAACCTCTGTGCGCACCGACACGCCAGACCTTCTCGGCTACTTCGAAGATGCTCTGATGGCGGACGGCGCAGCTGAGTTCGCAGAAGAGGACCTGGAAATGGCCGAGGCCGACATGGGGGCCGGGGTGGAGACCCTGCTCCCCGAGTAGACCGACGCCCGGTGGCGGAGGCCCCGCGCCGCGGGCAGATCTACCGGGCTGACTTCGGAGTGCCGAAGGGTTCTGAGCAGGGCGGAGAACGTCCCTGCCTGGTGGTCTCGAATAACGCGCTCAACCAGCGCTCCCCTGTAGTCATCGTTGTGTCGATCACCCGTACTATCCCCACGAAGGACTACCCACACGTAGTCCAGCTCGGTGCGGGACGACCCCTACAGGATGCAGGCACTATTCAGTGCAACCAGCTAAGGACCATTGCTCGGGAGCGGCTCCTGCACCACGTCGATGATCTGAGCGACGAGCAGATGGGCGAGGTTGACGCGGCTCTCAAGAAGGCGCTCGGTCTGCGGAGCTGACGGGCTAGTCCGAAGGCCGCCAGTGCGCGCGGAGGACCCGCTCGGCTGTGACGAGGACGTCTGCCCTCGGTGGCCGTGCGCATTCGGGGATCATCGGGTTGAAGTAGGCGTCCGGGTCTAGCTGGTCCTCGCCGTCGCGCCACACCCGAGGCAACGCCAGCTCCGGCCACCAGTCAGTGCCGATGAGCCGGCGCAAAGCGGTGCCGAGGTCGCCTTCTTCTTGCGAGCTGAGCAGCTCGGCGCCGCGCTCGAGCGACGGCCGCGGCCGGCCGTCCGATATCCCTTTGCGGATCGTGCCCGGCTCGTAGCCCAACTCCGAGAGGGGGATGCCTTCGCGGTCCAGCAACGCGGCTGCGAGCGAAGTCGCGTCGATGGTTGACTTCCGGCCGCTCGCTAGGAGCTGCGGGAGCAGGGCGGCCCAGAACGCCGCATGCTCACGGGCGGTCCAGCCGCCCTGCTCACTGAGGGCGAGCTCGAGCCGTTCGTCGCGTCCGGTGAGCGTGAGCGAGTCGCAGTCCAGTAGGCCGATGCTGATGACGTAGCCGGCACCGCTGGACACTTCTCGCCTAGTTGTGTCCAGGCGCGATTCCTGCCTCAAGGTGGGAGCCATGAGCGTCAACGCTACGCAACGGCTCGGCCCGATTCGCCTCTCGCGGGAAGCCGTCGGGCTCTCGCAACAACGTCTCGCCGAGCTGGCCGGCTGCTCGCTCTCGATGATCCGGGTGCTCGAGTCGGGCTACACCCCCCGGGAAAGCGACGTGCTCCCGCGCGTCATGCAAGCCCTAAACGACGCCGGCCCCGCGGACAACGGGGCCGGGTCAAGAATCGCCGATGACGGCGGCGACCATGGCTCATCAGGCTAACGCTCCCGGTGGAGAGTTCGACGCGCTCGCCGACCAGCTCCTACGGTTGGCGCGCAAACCTTTGCAACCGAGGCGCCGAGAACTACGTGCCCTCGCCGCCCGTTTCCGCCGTCTAGCCGCCGCCGAGCACCAGCCCCGGCTCGAGGACCGGCCGGCGGCGTGAGCGCAACCCGGACACCGCGCCCGTGGCCGGTAATCGCCGCCGAGCAGCTGGCTGCCGAACGCGCCGGCGGGGACTTCCACTACACCCGGGCCGTCGAGGGCCGCAAGCCCGGCGAGTGGCACGTCCCCTGCCCCGCCTGCCGCCAGGCGACCGTGACCGTACGCGGCGACGAGGGCCTCGACGGGCTCGTGTGCCGCCCGTGGGGCGACACATCGCCGTGTGAGCCGACGATGATCGCGGTCGCGCTCGCCGAAGGGCTGGCCTCCACGAACGGCGACAAGCCGCAGGACGACACACCGGGCCCGACGAGCTGGGCGCCAGTCGACCTGCGGCCCGTGCTCGAGGGAAAGCAGACAGACCCCGGCCCGACGATGCTCGCCCGCGACGACGACGTGTGCCTGCTCTACCCCGCGAAAGTCCACCAGGCCGCCGGCGAGCCCGAATCCGGCAAGGGCTGGCTCGCGCTGCACGCCGTCGCCGGGGTGCTCGACGCCGGCGGGTGCGCCGCATACTTCGACCTCGAGGACGACGAGCTGACCGTGACCGCCCGGCTGCGGGCGCTCGGCTGTGAAGACGACGCGATCGCTGACCGGCTCGCCTACGTGCGCCCGCACGAGCCGCTCGACGGCCGCGGACGCACAGACCTCGACCAGGTCCTCGAGCGCAAACCCCAGCTCGCGGTGATCGACGGCGTGACCGAGGCGCTGACGCTGCTCGGCCTCGACCTCGGCGACAACGCCGACATCGCCCGCTGGCTCGAGCTCTTGCCCCGGCGGATCGTCAGGGCCGGCGCCGCGGTGCTGCTGATCGACCACGTGACCAAAGACCGCGAGACCCGCGGCCGGTTCGCATTGGGCGCCCAGCACAAGCTGGCCGGGATCGACGTCGCCTACGGGCTCGAGGTGATCCGGCCCTTCGGCCGTGGGCGTGACGGGCTCGTGAAGGTGACGATCCACAAGGACCGCGCCGGCCACGTTCGCCGCCACGCCCACGACGGCGGACGCATCGCTGAGCTGGTGCTCTGCTCAGACCCCGACAGCGGCACCGTGGACGTCTCCCTGCGCCCGCCCGATGGCGAGGCCGGCGCCTTCCGCCCGACCGTGCTGATGGGGCGCGTCAGCGAAGCCGTGATCGCCGAGCCGGGCATCACCACGAACGCCATCGAGAAGGGCGTCAAGGGCAAGGCCGCCACCCTGCGCGAAGCGTTGCGCCTGCTGATCGGCGAGGGCTACATCGCACGCCGCAAAGAGGGCGTCGCCAAGTGCCACTACTCGCTGCGCCCGTTCACCGAGGAACCCCAACCTCGTCCCCTCGTCCCGACCTCGTCCCAACCTCGTCCCGACGCACCTCGCACCCCACCTCGTCCCTCGTCCCCCCCCTTAAGGGGGGCCGAGACGAAGGGACGAGCTACACCGGCCCCAACAGCCGGCCAACCTCGTCCCTCGTCCTGCACATGCACCAGGCCCGCCCCGTCACCTCGTGCAAACGGACCCGCCGAGTGCGCCATCTGCCGCCGGCCCGTCGCTGAGGCCGCCGTATGAACGCCCCCACGCTCGAACTCCAGCTCTCCGACGAACTGCTCGAGGCGGTGGCCCGACGCGTGGCCGAGCTGCTCGCCGAGCGCCAGGCGGCGCCGAACGGCGCTGACGGATGGCTCCGAGGCGCAGACGCGATCGGCGGCTACATCGGCTGCCCGCGCTCGAGGGTCTACGCGCTCACGTCAAGCGGCCGGATGGCATGCGTCCAGCGCGACGGCTCCGCCCTGATCGCCCGCCGCCACGACCTCGACGCCTGGCTCGCTAACGGTGGAGGCAAGCGCCCATGAACGCACGCCGCGACGGCAAGGGGGTGGGCTACCACCTCGGGCCATCCCGCGCTGAGACCACCCAAGTAGCGCGCCGTGAAAAAAACCGGCTGCGGTCGTGGGTTTTTGGTCCAGAAACCACCCAGGGGGGCCACCCGCGCCCGTGCCGGGGTGACCGTCTACAGCCCTCGCTCGCAGTGTGTACGCATTTGGGGCTTTCGAGGGGTTGCGCCCTGTGAGCCCGCTAATGATCTGTTGCGAGCCGGGCTGTCCGAAGCTGATCCCGGCCGGGACCGGCCGCTGTCCGGTGCATAAGCGCGAGCGCCAGCGGGCCTATGACGCGATGCGCGGCTCGGCCCAGGAGCGCGGCTATGACTCGCGTTGGCGGCGTACACGGGCGGCGTTTCTGCGGAAGAACCCGAACTGCGCAGAGTGTGGGGCGCCGGCCGTTCATGCCCACCACATCGACGGCCGCGGGCCGCTGGGCCCGCGCGGTCACGACCCGAAGAACCTTTCGCCGCTCTGCCATCCGTGCCATAGCCGTCTGACTGCCCGCGAGCAGCCCGGGGGTTGGAATCGGGGGGTGCGGCGTGCATGACCAACATCAACCAGGAGGTACACAGTGAGCAAGGACGATTTGATCCGCCGGGCGATGCGCGAGGCGCTCGCCGAGCAGGCCAACGAGGACCAAAGGTCGCCCACGCAGCGGATGGCAGAGGGCTACGCCGACAACGACCGGCGCGTCGAGCAGGCAAACCCGAAGACGAGCAAGGAAGCGCGCCACATACGGATGGCGGGCCCGGACAGGGACGCGGCATGACGGCCAAGCGTGGTGCGCTGGCGGCGCTCGAGCGGTTGCGCACAGAGGCCGCGGAGGCCGGCGAGGCGGTGCGGCTGCTCGAGCTGGAGTGCCGGAAGGCGGCGCGTTCGCGTGACCGGGCCGAGTCTGCGGTGATCGACTACCACCGTGGCGTCGCGGCCGGCGAGCGCAAGCCCGACGCCGCCGGCGAGCGCAAGCTGATGGGCGAACTGGCGGACGTGCGTGCACGCACCACGACGCGCGTCTTGCATGGTGACCCGGCGCACTTGGTCGATTTGGTGGTAGAGGGTCGGCTGGCGGGTGCTCGTCAGCTCGCCCAGGGGTGCGAGTCGGAAGTCGTGCGGTTCATAGTCGAGCACCGAGACGAGCTCGTAGCGGAGCTTGTTCTGCTCGCCGAGGAGGCCCGCGATCGGCTGCTCGCCGAGCGTTCGGAGCCGGCTCGGGCGCAGTGGGCTGCGGTGCGTAAACAGTGGTCGGCGCTGATCGAGCGGTGGGGAATCTCGCCGCGGGAGCTGCCGCCCGTCCCAGGCGATTTCGCTGCGGCGCTCGCGCCGCTCGAGTCGGGCCGGGTGCGTGATCCGCGGGAGCTGTTG
Source organism: Thermoleophilaceae bacterium (assembly GCA_030447725.1). Classification (GTDB taxonomy): domain Bacteria; phylum Actinomycetota; class Thermoleophilia; order Solirubrobacterales; family Thermoleophilaceae; genus JAAYBF01. The sequence goes on along the minus strand of JAUJOQ010000010.1, from coordinate 4,976 downwards.
CCGATGCCGAAGTCGCTCGCGCCGGGACCGCCCGACGACGAGCCCGGCGTGGCGGGCGCCCGCACACTCGCCGGCGACTGGCCGGATCGGGTGGTTTTGTGAGACGGCAGCGCCGGGCGGTTCGTAGGCGTATCGCCCTGGCCGCTCCGGGCGGTGATGCGCGCCCCGGCTCTGCTCTGGTCGGGGCGCGCCACCGACTCTCTGCGCTCACGGTGGTGGAGAACAACGGCGCCCGATTCCTCGTCTACGGCACCGCGACCGTGGCGGCCCTTCGCGAAGACCCCGATGGCTGGCGACTGTACGAGCGGCCGTGGCCGCGCTTCACTGACTACGCGCCAACCCACCTCCTTGACGCGGAAGACGTGCTGATCGAGGCGCTTGAGCGCACCGCACGGCGGATCGCCGAGGTGGAGTGGCTCGAAGATCTGAGGGCCTGGTCGGGGCGCGCCACTGACTCACCCGAAACGGCGCGACCGGGGGGCAACCCCCAATCGACCCCCACGGTGACTCCCCGCAGTCGCCATTTCTCTCCCCGTGGTCCAGAGGTCCGGCGACGGCCGTGGTGACCGATCCCACTGGGACACTTCGGCCAGGAGGACATGACTGATGCCAGACTCGAACGTAGACGTCGCACTGAAGCTTCGCGGGGCCCGAGAGTTCAACGCTGACGCTGCCCGCTCGTCACGCCGGATAGGCGATTTCGGCGACCAGTCCAGGGTCGCTTCGAAGGACACGGATCGGCTGTCGAAGTCGTCGGGCCGCGGTCGGCGTGCGTTGCTGGTGATGGGCCGCGCGGCCCGTTATGGGGGCCTGGCTCTGGGCGGGTTCTCGCTGGTCGCTGGCAAGAAGTCGGTCGAGGCGGCATCGAACCTCGGGGAGCAGATCAACAAGACCAACGTGATCTTCGGGAAGTCACGCCGGGAGGTGTTGGCGTGGAGCGAGGGGACTGCGAACGGGCTCGGGATGTCCCAGCGCCAGGCGCTCGAGGCGGCGGGCAACTTCGGCGGGATGTTCTCGGTGCTCGGGGAAGGCGACAAGAGGGCGGCCCAGATGTCCAAGCGGATGGTTGGGCTGACGGCCGACATGGCGAGCTTCAACAACTCGACCCCAGACGAGGCTTTCGCTGCGCTGCGCTCGGGCCTGAGCGGTGAGAGCGAGCCGTTGCGGCGCTTCAACGTGTTCCTGAACGAGAGCCGTGTCGCCCAGCGGGCCGCGACGATGGGGCTAGTGGAGGGCAACCGGCCGCTGTCGGAGCGGGCGAAGATGCTCGCGCGCTACTCGCTGATCCTCGACCAGACGACCAAGCAGCAGGGCGACTTTGCGGACACTTCCGGCTCGTGGGCGAACGTCCAACGCCGCCTGTCGGCGGTGACTGAGAATCTCGCAGCGAAACTCGGCGCACGCCTGATCCCCTACCTCGAGAAGGGGGGGGACTGGCTCGCCAAGTTCATCAATCAGATGAACAAGGGCAAGGGCGACGGCGGCGAGTTCATCGACGTCGTGACCGGCCTGTGGCAGGGCGTGAAGCCGGTGGTGGTGTGGTTCGGCAAGGCGGCCCGCAAGGTCGCGACGTTCGCGGCCGAGCATCCCAACCTCGTGAAGTTCGCCGCTGGGGTCGCCGCGATCAAGCTGGCCATGTCCGGCCTCGGCGGCGTCTTCGGCCGTCAGGGCAGGTTCGGCGCGGGGGCGTTCGCGCAGGGCTTCAAGGGCGGCATCGGCACCTATCTCGGCCAGAAGGCCGCGGAGCGGATCGCGCAGGCCTATGCGAATCGCTCCAAGGGGCCGATGGCGAAGGCGGGCACCACGATGGGCACCGCGGCGGGCACTTCCGCCGCGGCGTCGACGGTGGCGGGCTCGAGCGCCGGGGTGCTGGCGTCGTCGAGGGGTGGCGGCAAGCTCGCCGGGGCGTTCACTCTTGCTGGCAGGATGCTCGGTCCGCTGATGGGCGTCGCCGCTGGGGCGATGCTCGCCCCCGCGATCAAGGACTGGCTGATCAAGGAGTTCCCCGGGCTGTCGAGGTATGGGGACGGCACCGGGTTCGGGTTCGATAACGCCGATGCGAACAACAGGGCGTGGTCGAACCTCGGCAACGACATCATTCCGTTCGGTGACCCGATCCCGGGCGGGTCAGGTAACCCGAAGCCGTCCCCGCGCACGCGCATTCCGCAGCCGCACAACCGGCCCGGCGGGAGGGCCGAGCCGCGTGGCCGGCGCTTCACCCCCAACCCGTTCTCGTCTCTTCGTCCACCTCGGTCGGGTCCTCGCTTTCCGCTAACTCCCGCCGCCGCCGGCCAGGGGATCGACATCACGGTGAAGCATCAATCCGTCCTCGACGGCAGGGTGGTAGCCGAGGAGGTATCCAAGCACCGCCGGCTGCTCACGGACGCCGTAGCGCAAGACACCGCGGATCAGAAGGCCAGAAGATGACCTGGGAGCGGATTTCGACGAGTAGGCAGGCCGGGGTTGCACCCGACCGCTTGCAGGCGTAGGGTGGCCGCAGTAGTGCCCCCCGCGACCGCGGATACGGCCCGGGGGGCGTGGCACCAGGTGGTCAGACCTGATGCGCCGCGCACGTTATCCGCGCGACCTGTCGGCCTTCCCTCTGGTGTCAGTCCAACACCAACCAGAGGAGAGCCGATGAGCTTCAGGACCCATTGCGACTGGTGCGCCAAGTGGCTGAACAATGGTGTTGACCGGGCCGTGATGCCAGTCACCTTCAAGCGCCAGGTGGAAACCAGGCATGCGCATTGGGCGGAGGAGGTGAAGGCAACTCGCCACTTCTGCATCACGCCAGAGCCTGATGATCTGGACCGATGGGGGCGCGACCGCATGGGACTCGTGCCGGACTCCGACGACGCCGATAGCTGCTACGACCGCGCCATCCAGGCCATCACGGGGACCGAATTGCGCGAGCCGGGCATGGGCCTCGAGTGGCGTCTCGTCCGCGTCGCGAGAGCTACCGACAGCGCCGAGACCGAACCAAACACACCGCTCGCGCCGGCCGCGTCCACCGTCGATGACGACCTTTGGCGGGTAATGGCCGCGCTACCAGCGAGCTACAAGTTCGTGTTGCCGCGAGCGGGCATCACGTCGATGTCGCAGCTTGAGGCGATGTCCGACGCCGAGCTGCTTGCGCTCGATCGAATCGGCCCGGCAGTGTTGAAGGTCATTCGACGACTAACCACCAACCCCGGCGAGACACCTGAGCCGGCAGTCGCGGCTTCCCGAGCCTGGGCGTACGTCGCCGCCGCTGCCGAGCGCGCCCTGGACGAGCCGGGGTTGGCGACCGAAGATCACGACAACCTCTTAGAGATTCGTGACGCGGCGAAGAAGATCGCCACGGACGGCGGCCAACGAGTCGAAGAACCGGGAGCGGCGGCGTGATGGCCGAGATCATTCCGGGGGCGAATGCGCTGGACTGGTCCGCTCCCCTTGACGGCGGAGCTGTCGATACGCGTACCCCCGAGCAACGTGCCGAGGAAGAGGAGCAGGAACGCCGCAGCCGCCCGGGCTACGTGAACTACGTCGCAGGGATGGCGTGTCATCAGCTTGAGGAGCTTCTACGGCTTACCCGCTGTGACGGGCTTCCCGATGACGCTCGGCGCAGCGTGGCCCAAGCGGAGGCCTTACTCCGTCGTATCCGTGAGGAGGCGAGCTGATGGCCGCCAAGCTCGAGACCACCGGCACGCCGGGGGTGTTCCGCCGACACGGGAAGGGGTGCCGGCGGGAGGGCCGCTGCGAGTGCGCCTACGTCGTGGTGTGGCGCCACCGCGGACGCCAGCACAAGGCGACCTTCCGAACGCTCGCAGAGGCGCGAGAGGCGAAGGGCAATCGGGACGCGGGCGAGCGCCGCCCGGTGGGCCGCGTCACGTTCGGCGACTACTTCGCCGAGTGGATCGAGTCCTACGCCGGCCGCACCGCGCACGGGTTCACGGACACGTCGCGGTCGCTCTATCGCCGGGCGCTCGAGGACCACGCGCTGCTGCGCTGGTCGACGTGGAAGCTCACCGACGTCGAGCCGATAGACGTGCGCGAGCTATACGCCGACCTACGCGCCCGCGGGCTGTCGACATCGGCGCTCAAAGCGGTGCGGGCGCCGCTGTCGGCGATGTTCGCCACCGCCGTCGAGGACGGGCTGCTGCGCTCCAATCCGGTGCAAGGCATCCGGATGCCGGCGCAGTCCACCAGCGAGGAGCCCGAAGAGGAGCAGACGCAGGCGCTCACCCGCGCCGAGCTGGCGCTCGTGCTCGCCGCGCTGCCGGCCGAGTGGCGGCTGTTCTTCGAGTTCCTGACCCACACCGGGCTGAGAATCTCGGAGGCAATCGGGCTGCGCTGGGAGCACCTCGACCTCGGCGCCCGGCCGCGGGTACTCGTGCGCGAGCAGGTCTACGAGGGCCAGCGTAAGAAGCTCAAGAGCCGCCACGGGCGCCGCGAGCTCCCGCTGTCGACCGGGATGGCCACGCGGCTGCTCGCCTACCGCCGCGACTGCTACCGAGGCGAGCGTACCCCGGTGTTCGGGACCGTCACGGGCACGGAGCTGAGTCGGCCGAACGTGGCGGGCCGGGTGCTCAAGCCTGCCGCCGAGGCCGTGGGTTTGGGGTGGGTCAGCTTTCACACGTTCCGCCACACCTGCGCGTCGCTGCTCTTCGACGCCGGCAAGAACGTCAAGCAGGTACAGGAGTGGCTCGGCCACGCCGACCCGGCGTTCACCCTGCGGACCTACGTCCACCTGCTCGATGAGGGGCTCGGCGATGCCGACTTCCTCGACGGTGCGGTGACCGCAAACCCCGCCCAGGGCAACACCGGGGCAACCCACTGCACGCAAACAGCCGCAAACGCGGACGGTGCCAAAGCAGCCGATTCCGCTCTACAGAGCGCCAGACTGTGACCACCCGCAACGTCCCGCAATGGCTCCCCTTAGCTCAAGGTTGAAGGTTCGAGTCCTTCACGGCCCACTTTCGAACGCCCCAGCGGAG
>JAUJOQ010000002.1:429604-451114 GCA_030447725.1 Thermoleophilaceae bacterium | reverse complement strand
GGGCCCCTGCCTAGCATACCCGGGGGGCGCGGGCGGGCGCGGGTTTGTGGGTCCGGGTCCCCGGGGTTTCTCAGTCCCATTATGGGTTCATTCGCCGGGGGTTCCGGCGGGTTTGGGATTGCGGTGTTTGGGGTTTGTCGGGTGGGGGGGGGGGTTCGGGAGGCGGGGGTTCTTAACGGGCCGGGGCGAGGCCCGTGAGCACGACCGCACCAAGGGCTGCTCCGCGCTTGCAGCGCGGGGTCATGTCACCCTCGTTCTCTCGGATAAGCGGTTATGAGGCGGACGCGGCGCTCACCCAGATTGGCGCACTGGTGGAGCGACGCCCACCGGGGGCGCGTGTCATCGGCCGAACGGTGAACATACAGACCGTCCCCCCCGCCGGGTGCTGGCACACCTTTGCGGGTAGAACTTATGGGTGAGCTTGGTGACGTTGCTCTCTCCGATGAACTCGGTCTGCAGCACTCCCTGCACCAATCGGTACGCGCCGGTGCCACCGACTATGGATCGTCTGGCCTTATCACCCTCCAGCTCACCGGGCGTACCTCTGAAGGTGCCGGACCCGGCGGCCACGATCTGGCCCCGTGACAGCGTCTCCGAGATCTGATCCACGACTCTCGTCTGTCCGCCGTCCGTGCTCGTGGTGACGCGGTGCACGTCGAGACGGCCGACGCTCTCGCCTCCGGTCGCCTTGGTGAAGAGGGCAGCGGTGATGACCACCTCGTCTCCGACGCTTGGACCCTCCGGCGCGTTGTCGACATTGGTCTGAACGATGTTTCGACCGAAGAGGACCAGCGTCACGGGCTTACCACTCCTGCCGGCTGCTTCCGCGGCCGGTGAGTCCGTGTCGGGTGAGCCTGACGCGGAAACGCCGACGGCCAGTAGGCCCACTAAAGAGACACCTAACGCCAAGGTCAACAAGGGCTTTGCCACTATGATCGCTCCTCCTCCGACTTCGATTCCGTGGGCTCCGTGAATTACCCGCGCAGCATCCGGCTCGCCGTCTGGCCCACGCCGTCGGCGCAGGCTAGCAGGGCTAGGAGGCACGACGGGCGGTATCTGTTCGGCACATTTACAGGGCCTCGGCGGTATATGTTCGGCACATTTACAGGGCCTCGGCGGTATATGTTCCAGACACTTAACAAGGCAGTCATCCGTGCTACCTTTGGCTGACACGCAACTGGTAGTTCGCCCAAACCAAACAGTCGTAAGGGGGGTACCGTGAGTAGATTCAGTCCGCAGTTCAGCGGGAGGAGAGGCAAGGGTCGTCAGCGGTCGCTTGTAGGCTTGGCCCTGGCAGCGTCGGCGCTTGTCGTGCTGCCGGCCGCGATCGCCTTGGCGTGCGTTCCGGCCTCGTCGATCGGTTTCGACAAGCAGGGCTACAAGTACAACGCCGGCGACACGGTGACCGTCACCGGCCGGGGATTCAGGCCGGACACGCCGGTCACGATGAGGCTCCAAGATCCGTCGGGCACCCAGAGCACCGTCGGGACCACGGGCAAGACCACCGACGGCAGCGGTGGCTTCACGGACTCATTCGGTCTCGCCTCCGACGCCCAGAGCGGTGACTACGTCGTCGCCGTGACTGTCGGCACTGGCGGGGCGAGGGAGACCTTCACGGTCGTGCCGCCGCAGTCGACCGACCCGGGGTCGCCGCCGCCGCCGCCAAATCCGTTCGTTGCCCCTACCCCCGTGACGCCCACGGAGGCGCCTCCGGCCGGCAACACCGGTGACGAGAACACGGCAAAGCGCAGGGCCGCGGTTAGGCGCTGCCAGGAGACGTTCCGCACGGCGCTGCGCAAGAGGATGAGGGCCTTGCGCAGGAGTGACACCCCGCGTTCCGCCGCGAAGCGGACCGCGAAGCGGCAGGCCGCGAGGCGGGCGCTCGTGCGGCAGCGGAATGCCTGCATTCGTGCGGCCCAGAAGCGCTTCCCCTAGAGAGAAGCGATAGGCGGCTGAGGCAGAAGCACTCGAGCCCTCTGGGCGAAGGGTTTGGCAGCCGTCACCAAGCAGCGAGGAGAGAGGCCCGGCATCCGCCGGGCCTCTCTTCTTTGGTGCTGTCGTTGCTCCGCTCTCGAAGCTATGTGCGCGCTCCCCCTCCTCCTAGCCCCTGAGCAGTGCTGAAGGGAAAGACCGGGGTGCTGCTCGGCGCCGTGCTCCTGCTTGTGGGAGCTGCGGGGCTGGTGGTCTCTCTGTATCTCGAGGATCGCCCTGCCGGCAGTCTGAGCGGCGATGACAGGCCCGTCAGTGCAGGGGCCCGCGACAGGGCAGAGATCGACGCCAACAACTCTCCTACGCTCGCCCGGAATCCGACCAGGCACGCCAACCTCGCGGTCGCCAACCGGATCGACACGCCGCGCTTCTCCTGCGCTCTGAACGTTTCCTTCGACGGCGGCGACCGGTGGTCGCAGAGCCGGGTCGCCATCCCTGAGGGCGAGGAGCCGAAGTGCTTCGCGCCCGACGTCGCATTCGACAGCGACGGCACGCTCTACATGTCCTTCGTCACGCTGAGAGGAACTGGAAACGTGCCGCACGCCGCTTGGATCGTTCGTTCCAAAGATGGGGGTCGCACCCTGTCGAAGCCCCAGAAAGCGCTTGGCCCGCTTGCCTTCCAGGTCCGTCTGACGCCTGACCCGGCTCGTCCCGGGCGTCTCTATCTATCCTGGCTACAGGCCTCCGACGTGGCGCTCTTTCGGTTTTCACAGACCGGGAACCCGATTCGCTTCGCCCGGTCGGACGATGGTGGGGCCACCTGGCAGCGCTCCGTGCGGGTGAGCAGCGCAGGCCGTGCGCGGGTGGTCGCCCCCTCGACGGCGGTGGGAAAGGATGGCGAGATCTACGTCCTGTACCTGGACCTGGGCCAGGACAGGCTTGACTACGAGGGAGGGCACGAGGGTCTGGGCGGGCCTCCCTACCAGGGACGCTTCGAGCTCGTCTTGGCACGCTCGCGCGACGGCGGGGCCAGCTGGGAGGAGTCGGTGGTACAGAGCGGGCTCGCTCCGATCGAACGGTTTCTGGCCTTCCTACCCGCGTTCCCCTCGTTGGCGGTCGACCGCCGCAGCGGGCGGATCTACGCGGGTTTCCACGACCAGCGCGCGGGCGCCGCCGACGTCCTCGTGTGGTCCCGCCCCCGGGAGGGCTCGCGCTGGCAGGGCCCCACGCGCGTCAACGACAATCCTGCACGGGACGGGACATCGCAGTACCTGCCCAAGCTAGCCGTGGCTCCGAACGGCCGTCTCGACGTCGTCTACTACGACCGCCGCTCTGATCCCAAGAACGTGATGAACGAAGTCTCGCTCCAATCGTCGTACGACGACGGCAAGAGCTTCACGAAGAGGATTGGCCTCTCCGAGGAGCGGTTCGACTCGAGGATCGGGTTCGGGAGCGAGCGCAAGCTGCCGGATCTCGGTAGCCGTCTCGGGCTGGTCTCGGACACCTCCCAGGCTCGCGCGGTCTGGACCGACACCCGCACCGGAACCGTCGTTTCGAACAAGCAGGACATCTACGGGGCCGTGGTGACCTTCCCGGCCGGACTGTCGAAACCGCTCAAGTATGTACTGCGCTACGGCGGAGGCGTCCTGGCGCTCGTGGGGATCGCGCTGGTGGCGTCGGCAGCACCCCGGTCTCGGCAGCGAACCGCCCGTTGAAACTCACCTGTTTTCCGGCATGGGACGAATTACGGCTTGCCGGCGTTGTGGGTCAGGTCGCGTGGTGGTATAGGTAGTGGCGTGGCGCGGCAACACTACGGTCCGCATCTTCTAGTGGACCGTCTGGAGATGGTTCACCCGACGGCAGCCACGGAGGCCCCACGGGCCGCCGCCTCATGTTGATCCTCGACCTCATCTCCGTCGGGCTGATCGCCGGCATGGTGGTCTGGGGTTACTGGCGCGGGCTACGTGTGGGTGCGCTGGTGCTGCTCGGGTTCGGGGCCGGTGCCCTGCTCGGCTCGCGCGTGGCGCCGCTGGTCCTCGCCGGTGGCTCGGGTGACCCGTTTGCCCCGGTGATAGCCCTCCCCGCGGCACTGCTCTTCGGTGCCGTTGTGGCGGCGGTGTTCGCGCACTTCGCCTCCGGACTGCGCCGGCGGCTGTGGAGGCGCAGCAGGGTCGACGCCCTTGGGGGTGCGCTGGTGGGGGGCCTGCTCGGCCTCGTCATGGTCTGCATCATCGCGGCGGTATCCGCGAGGGTGGACATCCTCGAAGATCCTGTGAGGGACTCGGCGATCATGTCGAGGCTGAGCGCGGCGCTGCCACCGCCGGGGCCGCTGCTCAAGCCCGTCAGGCCATACGATGATCGCCTTCCGGTCATCGCCGGCCGGAAGGCGCGCGTGGGGCCGCCTACCCAGGGGATCAAGAATGATCCAGAGGTGCAAGCCGCCGCTGGGAGCGTGGTGAAGCTGTTCGGGTTCGGTTGCGGGCACGCGGGGAGTGGAAGTGGATGGATCGCCGCGGACGGGATCGTGGTGACCAACGCCCACGTCGTGGAGGGCTTCGGCGAGACCACCGTTCAAATTGAAGGTAAGGGAACACAACACGACGCCGACGTCATAGCGTTCGACGCCTTCAACGACGTCGCAATCCTGCGGGCCCCTGGAGTGCGGGGCGAGCCCGCCCTCCCCATCGACGTCGAGCCAGAGCCCGGCACGTTCGCCGGTGCACTGGGCTTCCCCGGCGGTGGGCCCTACGACGTGAGGGCGGCACGGGTCGGAAACACCTTGAGGACTTCGGAGTTCTCCCCCTTAACGCGTCCGGGGGTCCCCCGCGCGCCGGTCGATCGCCCGCAACGGAGCGTGACGTATCTGCGCGCCGGTGTGATCGGCGGCAACTCCGGTGGCCCGGTCGTGGACGGAAAGGGCCGCGTCGCGGCGATGGTGTTCGCGGTGAGGCCGGGAGGGCACACCGCCTACGCGGTTCCCAGCGCGGTCGTGCAGAGGGCGTTGGGGCGGACGGAGCCTGAGGGGCCCTCGGTGGACACCGGTTCCTGCGAGCACTGATGGGAACGTCCGCCCACCAGCGACCGCTCGCGTGCCCAACCTGCCACCGTTGATAGGGTTTCGTCGCCAGTGGCCTCCGAGAAGAAGCAAGGCAAGCCCCGCCGCCCGCGCCGAGAGGGATGGAGGCCGAGCTTCGGGCTCGGCTTCTGGGCGGCCGTGGCGATCATCATCCTGCTCGTCGCGTTCGTGCAGGTGATCGCTGCCTCCAGGCCGCAGGTCTCAGGCGAGCAGCTCACCTACAACCGCTTCGTCGGGCTCGCGGAGAACGGGCGCATCGAGACCGCGCGGATCCTGGACGCCGATTCCTACGTGGTGGGCACCTATCGGGGCCCGAACGCACAGCCGGTGCCCTACAACGTCCCGTACGTGAAGGCCGCCGACTCGCGGGCGAACCTCCTCGACACGTTGATCGAGAACAACGTCGACGCGCGGATCGACCAGCAGTTCGGAAAGAGCCTGGTAACCCCCGCCACCGGCGTGCTGCCGGCGCTGATCATCGTCACCGTGTTCTCCTACATGATGCTGTCGTTCGTCCGCGGGACGGGACCGTGGGGAAGCCGCAGCCCCGCGCGCAGGTTCAAGAGCAGTGGGCGGAGCGAGACCTTTGCGGACGTGGCCGGCGAGCCCGAGGCGATCGCGGAGCTCCAGGAGCTGGTCGGCGCCCTCTCGGACGCCAAGCGGTTCACCGATATCGGTGCCCGCCTCCCGAAGGGCGTCCTCCTCTACGGGCCGCCGGGCTGCGGGAAGACGCTGCTCGCGCGGGCGTTCGCTGGTGAGGCCGGCCTCCCGTTCTTCTCGATCTCCGGCTCTGACTTCGTCGAGCTCTACGTCGGCGTCGGCGCGTCGCGGGTACGGGACCTCTTCAAGGAGGCCCGGGAGGAGGCCCCGGCGATCATCTTCATCGACGAGATCGACGCAGTGGGACGTAGCCGGGGCGAGACGGGGGTCGCTACCAGCAGCGAGCAGGAGCAGGCGTTGAACCAGATCCTGGCCGAGATGGACGGCTTCTCGGAGACCGAGGGCATAATCGTGCTGGCCGCCACCAACCGGCCGGACGTGCTCGACCCGGCGCTGCTTCGTCCCGGGCGCTTTGACCGTTCGATCGGACTCGACCGCCCCGACGAGACCCACCGGCTCGCAATCCTGTCCCTGCACGCCGAGACCCGGAGCATGGATCCCTCTGCAGACCTACTTGAAATCGCGAGGCGCTCTTACGGGATGACCGGCGCAGACCTGGCGAGCGTCGTCAACGAGGCCGCTCTGCTCGCCGGCCGCTCGAACAAGGATGCGCTGTCCCAGGCCGAGCTCGATGAGGGCCTCAAGCGTGTGCTCGAGGCGCCCGAGCGCCAGCGGCGGTTGTCGATGCGGGCTCGGAGCGTCGGGAGGCGCGCCACCGAAGTCGATGAGCGGGTCACGTTTGCGCAGGTCGCCGGCGTCGACGACGCGATCCTCGAGCTGGCCGAGGTCAGGGACTTTCTCGTGGAGCCGGAGCGGTTCGCCGAGGTCGGCGCCGTCATTCCCAGGGGCATCCTCCTCTACGGTCCCCCCGGGTGTGGCAAGAGCCTGCTGGCGAGAGCCGTGGCGGGCGAGGCCAACGGAGCGTTCTTCTCGGTCTCGGCCACGGACTTCGTCCAGCGCTACGTCGGCGTGGGCTCTGGGCGCGTACGTGACCTCTTCGCCGAGGCGAAGGCGGTCGCCCCGTCGATCGTGTTCATCGACGAGCTCGACGCGATCGGGGGTCGGCGTGGAGGGGACTCGAGCCCCGACTCCGGGGACAGTGGACAGCGGGAGCAGGACCAGACCCTCAACCAGATACTGATCGAGCTCGACGGCTTCGAGGCGCGTACCGGCGTGATCGTGATGGGCGCGACCAACCGCCCGGACATGCTCGACCCGGCCCTGTTGCGGCCGGGGCGCTTCGATCGCCAGGTCGGGATCTCGCTGCCAGACCGTGCCGGCCGGCTGGCGATCCTCGAGCTGCACGCCGCCAGCAGGCAGCTCGAGCCGCATGTCGATCTGGACGAGCTCGCCGAGCGCGCCCACGGGATGACGGGGGCCGACCTTGCGAGCGTCGTCAACGAAGCTGCGCTGCTGGCTGTACGAGCTGAGAGGAACGCCCTCTCCCAGGCGGACCTCGAGGCGGCCGTCAATCGCCTGGTCGAGGCCCCTGAGCGCCAGCGCCGGCTCTCGATGCGCCAGCGCAGCGTCGGGAGGCGCGCCACCGGAATCGACGAGCGGGTGACCTTCGCGGACGTCGCCGGCATCGACGAGGCCGTCGAGGAGCTGATCGAGGTCCGGGACTTCCTCTCAGAACCCGAGCGCTTCGCCGAGATGGGCGTGGAGGTACCGCGCGGGATCCTGCTCGACGGCCCGCCCGGATGCGGCAAGACGCTACTGGCCAAGGCGGTGGCCGGCGAGGCAAACGCGGCGTTCTACGCCGCTTCGGCGACGGAGTTCGTCCAGCGCTACGTGGGCGTGGGCGCGGGGCGCGTGCGTGACCTCTTCGCCGAGGCCCGAGCGGTGGCTCCGGCGATCGTGTTCATCGACGAGATCGACGCTATCGGCGGGCGGCGCGGCGGCGGGGGCTCGGAGTCCGACAGCGGCAGCCGCGACATGGACCAGACGCTCAACCAGCTCCTGATCGAGCTTGACGGCTTCGAGCCGCGGGCGGGCGTGATCGTGATCGGGGCCACCAACCGCATCGACATACTCGACCCGGCGCTGCTGCGCGCAGGACGGTTCGACCGCCAGATCGAGATCTCGCTGCCCGACCGGGCGGGCCGACGCGCGATCCTGGACCTGTACGCGCGCGACAAGCGTCTGGCCGACGAGATCGATTTGGATGGCGTGGCGGCCGTCACGCCGGGTTTCTCGGGTGCCGATCTCGCCAGCATCGTCAACGAGGCGGGCCTGCTCGCCGCGCGTAGGCGGCTGCCAGGGATCTCGAGGGACTTGATGGACGAGGCCGTCGAACGGGTGTTGGTGGGGATTTCCTCCAGGCGGCATCTGATGACGCCCGAGGAGCGCCGCGTCGTCGCCTACCACGAAGCGGGCCACGCCGTCGTCGGGCTGGCGCTGCCCGGGGGGAGCGTCCCCCACAAGGTCACGATCGTGCCTCGCGGCCAGAGGGTCGGGTACGTATGGAGCGTCGACGAGGACGAGCGCGTGATCCATTCGCGCTCGGCGCTGATCAACCAGATGGCGGTCGGGTTCGGCGGGCGGACTGCTGAGGAGCTCGTGGTCGGTGAGCCCGGGTCCGGTGCGGCGGACGATCTCGCCAAGGTCAGCTCGCTGGCGCGCAAGATGGTCTGCGAGCTTGGCATGAGCGAGGCCCTCGGCGGGGTCACCTATAACGGGCACGGCGCCGACGACGGCTACCACTCGAGCTACTCCGACCAGGAAGCCCGTCTGATCGGCGAGGAGGTCCGGCGATTGATGGACGAGGCACACGAGCGATCTCGCCGGGTGCTCAGCGAGTCTCGAACTGCGCTGGATCGAATCGCAGAGGCGCTCCTCGAGCGGGAGACGTTGTCAGCCGACGAGCTGAAGGCGCTGGCGGGCGGGACCACCGTGGCGGCGTAGCAGGCCGGACCCGGCTAGCTCTCGCGTGCTCTGCGCCGGCTCACGAGCGCCAGGGCGACGAGGACGAGAACGATCGCCAGCACTGCCAGCGAGGCGATCCTGAGAACGTCCACCGTGGGGGAGCCCGCCTCCTCCGGCTCTTCCGCGGCCCCTTGTTCTTCGCTTCCCTCGACCCGTCGGGGCGGCGAACTTGCCTCACCGGGGAGGAACGAGCGCTTGTCGAGGATGCCGGTGCCTGCGATGAACACCCAGCCGTCGTGGGCGTTGGGGCGGTAGGCAAAGGCCCCCTCGGAGAAGAACAACGGAATCTCGGGGAGGTCCCTGGCCAGCAGTCTCAGTTCCGCGACCACCGCACGGCTGCGCGCTCTTCGATCGCGCGCGGTGGCCACGCGCTCGGCGAGGGCCCCGAACGCCTCGCTGCGATATCCCGAGTAGTTGAGCGGAGCATCGCCGCGCTCCGCACCGAACACCCGGCGGAGGAAGTCCGGATCGTAGGAGGCGAGGGGAGGGGTTGCCACGATGGCGGCTTCGAAGTCTGGCTTCGAGCCGTCCTCTCCGATCGCGCGGCCAAGCCTTCCCCGCGAGCGCTCCGTGAGCGTGGCCTTTGCGCCCGCCCGCCGCAGCGCAAGTACGACCTGGCGGCCGGCCTCGGCCCTGACCGCGTCGTTCGCGGGCGCCAGCACCCGAATCCGCGGGACCTTCAGCTGTGCCAGGTCGCGGCGTGCGGCGGCCAGGTCGAAGCGCTGGAGGACCTCGCCCGAGGCCCACTGGGACTGCGGGTGGATGAAGCCTTCGTCGGCGGGCTCGCCCGGCCCCGCGTTCTGCACGATCCGGTCGAGGTCCAGCGCCAGCGCGACCGCCCTGCGCACGGCTCGGCGCTCGAAGGGTGGGCGCCTGAGGTTGAGCAGCAGCGCCGTGCCGGAGTAGGAGGGGCCGCGGAGCACGTTGATGCCAAGCGAGCCCCCGAGCTCCTCGGCGGCGTCCTCACCAAGGCCGACGGGAAGCATGTCGACCTGTCGCCGCTGCAGCGCGCGGTGGGTAAGCTCCTCCTGCCGGATGATGGGCACCTGGATCCGCTCGACACTTGGCCGCCCCTTGAAGTAGGTCCGGTTGGCGCGGAAGCGGTAGCCCACGCCCGGCCTGGCGCCCGTGAGCCGGTACGGACCGCTCCCCACCGGCAGGCCGCGGGGGGCGAGTCGGGCGGGGGGCACCCCCTTCCAGAGGTGCCGCGGCAGAATCGGCAGGTCGGCCAGCGGCTGGTCGTCAAAGGCGAGCGAGGGGCGGCTCAGGCCAAAGCTCACGGTCAGCCGGTTGGTAGCCCGCACGCTCTCGACGCGCGCGAGCTGGGGGCTGAAGCGAGGATGGAAGCGCCGGGCCACGTACCGGAACGTGAATGCCACGTCCGCGGCTGTGAGCGGCCGGCCGTCGTGCCACCGCACACCCTTCCGGAGACGGACCGTGACGCGCCTGCCGCCGTCGCTTCGCTTCACCGAGCGCGCGAGCCAAGGTCGCGGGACGCCCTCTGCATCGCGCCACAAGAGCGTGTCGTAGACCAGCGTGACCAGCGGGTAGCCGACCTCGAAGGTGTAGGGAGTGAGCGTGCCGTCGTACTTGGGAAACGGCAGTCGAACCAGCTTCGTGGCGGCCGGCTGAGCCGTGCTGGGCGAGGGAGGGAGGCCGGCCGCGACCGAGACGACGAGGGCGGTGGCAACGAGTGCGCCAACTCTCCCAGGGCAGTGGGGGACCAACCGTCGACACCGCAGCCGGGGAGCGCTCACAGGGGAGACTGCCCGCGCGATTGCCCGTGGACGAGGAAGCTGACGAATTCTGCAAGTCGTGCTAGGCTTGGGCGCGTCGGGCAAGGTGACACGACACTACAAGCTCAGCGACCTGATCGGTGGTTCCCATGAATAGACGTGCGCGTCTTCTATCTTTTTCGGTGCTCGCGTTACTGGCCACGGCCGTGACAGGCGCGAGCCTCTCCTGGGCATGCTCGCCCAGCGGCTTCGGTACTCCCCCCGCGGCTGGTACGTCTCCGCCGCCCACCACGGGTACTCCTAACGGCCCTCCCCCCAGCAGCTCCGTCCCTGCTCCCGCGCCAGCACCTCCGAGCCCAGAGCCCGCTCCGGCTCCGGCTCCGGCTGACAGCGCACCCGCGCCTGCTGAAGGCGACGCCAGCGGTGGGACGAGCGGTGCCGTAGGCGAGAGCCGCGGCAGCAGCGGCGCAACCGGGGGAAGCGGCACAGGCGCCACGGGCAACGTCGCCCCTGCCGCGGGTACCGGTGCCGGAGCGCCGGCAGACCTGTTTGCTGCCCGCGCTCAGGGCGCTACGGCAGGCGTGACCAGCAGCGGTGGCCAGCCGGTCTTCGCGAGCTCGGTGGCACCCAGCAGGGCGGGAGCAGCAGCAATCCCCTCCTCGCGCAGCGCAATGGGTGACCTGCAGAGCGGCTTCGGGTCCGCGGCCGAGGGCTCCGCATCCATCTCCGCCTCGGCGGGCAGCTCCTCATCCGCCCCGGCCGGCGGCGCGGGCTCGACCGCGCTCGGCATGGCCGTCCTCGGGCTCGGCCTCATGGGCCTCCTCGGCACCTCGCTGGTGGCCGTGGCGCAGCGCAGGCGGGCACACAGTGAGGCCCAGAGCGGGGCAAGCCGGCAGGAGGAGGCCCAGAGCGGGGGCAGGTAAGCACCTAGCGCACGTCTGACGTACCCCGCAGACTCGGGCCGCCTACTACCCTGACACATGGCGGCTGAGCCTCGACCTAAGAAGATGGCATCGAAGAGCCCCGACCGCCAACGGCGGCGGGGCTCTTTGCTTTGGGTGGCCCTCGGGGCATCGCTGATGCTCATCGGCGCCGGAGCGGTCATTCTCGCGGGCTCCTTCGATCGCACTCGCACACCCGCCCCTGTCGTCAGTCCCGATGCGCCGGTCAATGTCGGCGCGGACAAACCGGGCGACATCAGCGCCCACAACTCGCCGACGCTCGTCCGTAACCCCACGCAGTCCGACAACCTGGCGGTCTCGAGCCGGATCGACACTCCCTTCTTCTCCTGCGCCCTCCATTTCTCCCTCGACGGAGGCAAGAGCTGGTCGTTGACCGGCGTGCCCGCTCCCGAGGGGGAGGAGGCGAAGTGCTTCGCGCCGGATCTCGCCTTCTCGAGCGACGGCACCTTACATCTGGCCTTTGTGACGTTGAAGGGAGAGGGCAACGTGCCCAACGCCGTGTGGATGTCGAGGTCCAAGGACGGCGGGCGCACACTTTCGAAGCCGGTCAAGGTGGGCGGTCCACTCGCCTTCCAGGTGCGCTTGGCCGCCGACCCGGCCACGCCGAGGCGCCTCTACATGACATGGCTACAGGCCAGTGAGGTCGCGCCCTTCCAGTTCACCGAGACTGGGAATCCGATTCAGGTTGCCCGCAGCGACGATGGCGGGGCCTCCTGGAGCCGCCCTGTTCGCGTAAGCGACCCTGCGCGCCAGCGGGTCGTCGCCGCCTCGCCGGTGGTGGGCCCCGATGGCGAGCTCTACGCGCTCTACCTCGACCTGGGAGGAGACACGCTCGACTACGCGGGCGCTCATGGGGGTAGGGGCGGCCCGCCCTACGGCGGTGACTACGAGCTCGTGCTTGCCAGGTCACGAGACCAGGGGAAGACCTGGCAGGAGTCCTCGGTAGACGACGGGCTGCGTGCGATCGAGCGCTTCATCGTCTTCACTCCGGCGTTCCCCTCCGTGGCGGTCGACGGCAGCGGCCGTGTCTACGCCGCGTTTCACGACAACCGCTCCGGAGACCCCGACGTGCTCCTCTGGTCACTCGCACGCGGGGAGTCGGAATGGGAGGGGCCCACGCGCGTCAACGACACCGCGGAGCGGGACGGGACCTCGCAGTACCTGCCGAAGCTTGCGGTCGCCCCCGGCGGCCGGCTCGACGTCGTCTACTACGACCGTCGCGCGGACCGTAAGAACATCATGAACGAGGTATCGCTTCAGTCCTCGTCCAACGCCGGCAAGAGCTTCAGCCGGGCACTTGCCGTCTCGAGCCTACCGTTCGACTCGAGGATCGGGTACGGCGCCAAGGAAGGCTTGCCAGACCTCGGTAGCCGGTCGGGGTTGCTTTCCGACGATCGACGGGCGCTCGCGATCTGGACCGACACCCGAGCGGGGACACCGGCGACTCAAAAGCAGAATCTCCAGCAGGCTTCGGTCGCTTTCGCTGAGCCGACCAATCCCCCCTCCCAGCTGGTTGAGGACGGCCTCCGCTACGGGGGCCTGGCGGTTGCCCTCGTGGGCCTGCTTCTGCTCGGCCAATGGATTACGGGCCCCGAATCGGCTCGCCGCCCGTAGCGGGACGCTACCCTTGCGGACGATGAAGACCCGGCTACCCAGCACAGGCGCCAGGGGGGGCCGGCCGCGACCCGCAGGGGCCGGGTACGGCTGCGCGCGCTATAGAGCAACCGTTGCCCTCTGCGCAGTGCTCCTGCTGGCCGCGGTTGCGACCGTTGTTCCCGCGAGCGCCGAGCAGGCCTCTCAACCCGGGTCGCCCGCGGCGGGTCAAATCGACACCGGCGCCCGTCATACCTGCGCGCTGTTCGATGGCAACGTGCGGTGTTGGGGCTCTGGTAACGCCGGCCAGCTCGGCTTAGGCAACACGCGAACGATCGGCGACAACGAGATTCCCGGTGCGGTCGGGCCGGTGGACGTCGGCGCCGGGCGCACCGCCACGGCGATCAGCGCCGGCGGCGCTCACACCTGCGCCGTGCTCGACAACGGCAACGTGAGCTGTTGGGGCTTCGGCGCCGAGGGCCGGCTTGGCTACGCCAACACGAACACGATCGGCGACGACGAGGTCCCCGCCTCGGCGGGGGCAGTCGACCTCGGCGCCGGGCGCACCGCCGCGGCGATCAGCGCCGGCAGCGCTCACACCTGCGCCGTGCTCGACAACGGCAACGTGAGCTGCTGGGGCCTCGGAGCGAACGGCCGGCTCGGCTACGCCAACACGAACACGATCGGCGACGACGAGGCCCCCGCCTCGGCGGGGGCGGTCGACCTCGGCGCCGGGCGCACCGCCACGGCGATCACGGCCGGCGAGGGTCACACCTGCGCGCTGCTCGACAACGGCAGGGTGCTCTGCTGGGGCTTCCCGGCCGAGGGGCGGCTTGGCTACGGCAACGAGAACACGATAGGCGACAATGAGACACCCGCCTCGGCGGGGGCGGTTGACCTCGGCGCCGGGCGTACCGCCACGGCAATCAGCGCGGGCAGCGACCACACCTGCGCGGTGCTCGACAACGGTGATGTGCGCTGCTGGGGCTTCGGCTTCAACGGCGCTCTCGGCTACGGCAACACGAGCAACATCGGTGACAACGAAACCCCCGGTTCCGCCGGACCGGTGGACATCGGCGCCGGGCGCACCGCCACGGCGATCAGCGCGGGCGCGGGTCACACCTGCGCGCGGCTCGACACCGCCGATGTGCGCTGCTGGGGCGCGGGGGGACTGGGCCAGCTCGGCTACGCCAATACGCGCACGATCGGCGACAACGAGACCCCCGGCGAGTTCGGACCGGTGGACATCGGCGCCGGACGCACCGCCACGGCGATCAGCGCGGGCGAGTTCTTCACCTGCGCACAACTCGACGACGCCAACGTGCGCTGCTGGGGCGTCAATGGCAGGGGTCAGCTCGGGTACGGCAACACCGACACGATCGGCGACAACGAGACTCCCGGCTCGGTCGGGCCGGTCAACATCGGGACGCCGCCGCCCCCGACCGCCTCGATCAACGACGCGAGGGTGATCGAGGGCGGCATCGGTGAGGGCAGTCTGACCTTCACCGTCACGCTCTCGTCGGCGAGCAGCGACGTGGTGGAGGTCGATTTCGCGACCGTGGACGACAGCGCCACCGCACCTGCCGACTACGAGTCCAGGAGCGGCAAAGTCACCTTCCCCGTTGACGATACGAGTGAGACGGTGACCGTCAAGACCAAGGGCGACACGATCGACGAGCCCGA
This sequence comes from Thermoleophilaceae bacterium, assembly GCA_030447725.1. Classification (GTDB taxonomy): domain Bacteria; phylum Actinomycetota; class Thermoleophilia; order Solirubrobacterales; family Thermoleophilaceae; genus JAAYBF01. The sequence goes on along the minus strand of JAUJOQ010000002.1, from coordinate 436,550 downwards.
TGAGCGCTTCCTGGTCAACCTTTCGAGTCCCATCAACGCCACCGACGGCAAGCTCCAGGGCGTGGGGACGATCGTAGACGACGACGCACCCGCTGCCGGGAGCCGCCCGGCACCGACGCCCGCGCCCAAGGACGACGACTCGCGGCGCGTCAGGGCGGCACTTCGCAGAGAGCGCCTGAGGGCGCGCGCGCTGCGCAACTGCCTCAGCCGCGCGGCGGCTCCAAGCACGCGCCCCACGCGGCGCATGGCTCCGCGCGCCCGGCGTCGCGCCGCGCGCGTGCGAGCGGCGGCGCGTCGGCGCTGCCTGCGCCGCTACGGTCGTACCCCGGGGCGCGTCACGGGGCTGACCGCGCGTGCGCGCTCGCGCACGAAGGTCGTGCTCAGCTTCCTCGCCCCCGGCTCTGACCGGCGCCGCCTGCCCGCCGCGCGCAGCTATCTCGTCAAGCAGTCGACCAAGCCGATCAGGGGCAGGAGCGGCTTTCGGCGTGCCACGACGCTCTGTCGCGGGAGCTGCAGTTTCAAGGTCACGCGCGTCGGGGTCAGGGTCAACCTCACGGTCGCGGATCTGCGCCCGCGAACCACCTATTACTACGTAATCGCCGCGCGCGACAACGTTTCGCGAAGGCTTGGGCCGCGCTCGCGAGTGGTCAGCGTGAGGACCCGGTAGGGCGGATACCCGCCGCTGCGACCGGGCCGCATCTCCCGGGATGTCAGGGCAGGAGATCCGGCTCGATCAGGCCGCGACCGGTGCGCCGGCCAGGCGATCGGCGAGCTGCACGAGTGCCGCAACGCCGGGGGAGCTACGGTCGAGGTCGATCGGCGCGAGGCCGTCGCGGTCCGCCGCGGCGATCACCGTGTCCTCGGGGATCACGACCAGTTCACGGTCACCGAGCACGGCCCGTATCAGCTCCAGGTCGGAGTCGTCTCGGACGCGGTTGGCGAGCACGATCACCTCCGCCTTGTCCGAGGCGATCTCGACCGCTCGGCGCGCAACCTCGAGGGCCTTGGCCGTCGGGTTGGCGACCACGAGGACGACGTCCGCGTTGCCGGGCTCCATCCGCACGACCGTGCCGATGCCCGCTTCCAGGTCGCAGATCACGGTCCGGTGGCTTGCCTCGAGCTCGCGCAGAAGCTGGTCCGGCGAGACCCCACAGCACTGACAGCCGGGGTTCGCAACGTCGAGTCGAGAGGCCACAACCAGACGCACCCCGTCAGGGGCGTCGGCGCCGAAGTGCGCGACCATTCCCTCGATGGTGGGCTCGTGCTCGACCTCGCCCGCCTCGATCCCTTGGCGCACACCGAGCAGCAGGTCGGTCTTCTCCGCCCCCACGCCCAACGAAACGCCGAGCATCGGGTTGGCGTCCGCATCGAGTGCCAGCACCGGATGACCTGCCTGCGCGAGTCCGCGGGCGATGGTACCGGACACCGTTGTCTTGCCCGCGCCGCCCTTCCCCGCCACCGCGATCTTCATGGCACGCAGGTTACATCTTCGCGAGTGCTGACACCAATCGCTCGATCGCGGTGATCGCCGGCGAGTCGGGAGCGTAATCGATCGGCGCTACGCCGAGGCGCTCGGCGGCGGCCACCCCGTCATCTGCGGGCAGAGATGCGAGCACCGGCTCGCCGATCAGCTTCTCGACGTGGTGCACGTCACCCGCCTCCCTCACGCGGTTGGCTATGAACACGACCTCCGCGTCGCGGCGGTGCATACGCACGATTCGCGCCACACGCCGCGCGGTGAGGGCCGATTGAGCGGCGGGCTGGACCACGACCACATACGTGTGTGCGTAAGGGGCATAGTCGTATGCCGCCTGGCGCGGCCCGGCAGGAAGGTCGCCGATGAACGTCCAGTCGCGCAGCGCTCGAGCGTCGGCGATGTTGTGGACGATCTCGTAGAAGGCCTTGCTCGAGCCGATGATCGGCCCAAACCCTTCTCGCGGCGGCTTGCCGAGTTGCACCAGCCGCACACCGTCCGGCGCACCGGTCGCATAGCGCTGCACGGCCCGCACCGGTCCCACTCCCTTCTTCCAGCCCCAGCGGCCGTTCTCGTCCCGCTCGGCTGCTTCGCCCAGCGGTGGCTCGGCCGCTTCCGGCCCGCTGCCGAGGCTCAGCGACAGGCCGGGAAGCGGGTCCGAGTCGAGTGCCAGCACACGCGCGCCCCGCCGCGCCACCAAACGCGCCATCGTCCCGGCGATCACCGACTTCCCCGCACCGCCCTTACCCACCACCGCTACCCTCATCGGCACGACACTATCGGCCCGCGCCCCGCGGTTGGGGACTCGAATCCGTGCGGCTTCTAGCGGCTCTCTCTCCGGCCCCGGCGAGCACACCGCAGAGGGGCGGAGAGGTGGAGGCGCCCGCTTCGGCCGGCGCTCGTGGTTGTCCGGGCCGTGCCCGCTGGTAGCTTGAGCTGGGTGACCGAGCTCGGCCCCGACCACTTCCTCAAGCCCGTCGGAGAGGTCGATCCCGAGATAGCGCAGGTGCTCGAGGACGAAGCCCGGCGCCAGGAGTCGACGCTCGAGATGATCGCCTCGGAGAACTTCGTGCCCCAGGCGGTCCTCGACTGCCAGGGCTCCGTGCTCACCAACAAGTACGCCGAGGGCTACCCCGGCCGGCGCTACTACGGCGGCTGCGAGCACGTGGACGTGGCCGAGGAGCTGGCCATCGCGCGCGCGAAGGAGCTCTTCGGCGCCGAGCACGTGAACGTACAGCCGCACGCAGGCGCCCAGGCCAACGCCACCGCCTACCACGCGCTGCTCGACCCCGGCGACCGGATCCTCGGCATGAAGCTCGACCACGGCGGCCACCTCACGCACGGGATGAAGATCAACTTCTCCGGGCGCCTCTACGACATCGTGGCCTACGGCGTGCGCGAGGAGGACTCCCGGCTCGACATGGACGATCTCCAGCGCTTGGCCGACGACTCCAGTCCCAAGCTGATCCTGGCGGGCTGGTCGGCCTACCCGCGCCGGCTGGACTTTCAGCGCTTCCGCGAGGTTGCCGACTCGGTCGGCGCGCTGCTGATGGTCGACATGGCGCATTTCGCGGGGTTGGTGGCCACCGAGGAGCACCCGAGCCCTGTGCCCTACGCCGACGTGGTCACCACCACGGTGCACAAGACCCTCGGCGGCGCCCGCGGCGGGATGATCATGTGCAAGGAGGAGTACGCGAAGAAGATCGACTCCGCGATGTTCCCCGGCCAGCAGGGCGGACCGCTCATGCACGTGGTGGCCGGCAAGGCCGTGGCGCTGAAGATCGCCAAGTCGGAGCTGTTTCGCGAGCGCCAGCGGCGCACGCGCGCCGGCGCGCAGGCGCTGGCCGAGGAGCTGACCGCCGGTGGCGTGAACGTGCTCACCGGCGGCACCGACGTCCATCTGGTGCTGGTGGACCTGCGCGACTCCGACCTCGACGGCCGGCAGGCGGAGGATCGCCTCCACGACATCGGCATCACCGTGAACCGCAACGCCGTGCCCTTCGACCCGCGCCCGCCCTCGGTGTCCTCGGGCCTCCGTGTCGGCACCTCAGCACTTGCTACCCGCGGGCTGCAGGTCGACGACTTCCGCGAGATCGGCCGGTCGATCGTCGAGGCGCTGACCGGCGACTTCTCCGACGCCGCCCGCGCCGACCTGGCCGAGCGCAGCCGCGCGATGGCCGAGCGCTACCCGCTTTACCCGCACCTCTGACGGCGGCACGCGATCGTGACCGCCGGCGTGTTCGCGCTCGAGGGGGTCTGCGCGTCTCGCGGCGGGCGCCCCGTGCTCCGTGACATCGACCTCGAGATCGGGGAGGGCGCCACCGCCCTCGTCGGGCCTTCGGGGGCGGGCAAGTCGACGCTCCTGCGGCTGCTCAACCGCCTGGCGGATCCCGATCGGGGCACGGTGCGCTTCGCCGGCGAGGACGTGCGCGGCCTCGATCCACTCGAGCTGCGCCGCCGCGCCTGCCTCGTTTCTCAGCTGCCGGCGCCGCTGCCAGGCACGGTGGCCGAGAACGTGCGCTTCGGCCCCGAGCTGCGTGGCGACGACGCCGACGTGCCCCGCAGCCTCGAGCTTGCCGGCCTCGGGCGCTCCTACGCCGAGCGCGAGGCCGGCCGGCTGTCGGTGGGCGAGCAGCAGCGCGTGATGCTGGCTCGAGCCCTGGCGCTCGAGCCCGAGGTGCTGCTGCTCGACGAGCCCACCTCGGCGCTCGACCCGCGAACCGAGGCCGGGGTTGAGGCCACGCTGATGAGGCTCGTTCACGAGCACGGCGTCTCGGCGGTGGTGGTGACCCACGACCGCGCGCAGGCCCGCCGCCTGGCGCGCCGCGAGATCGACCTGCGGCCCGAGGGGGCGCGGTGACGCCGGTCGACATCACCCTCACCGAGGTGGCCGCCTCGCTGGCGCTGGTGGCGATCGCCGCGGCCGTCTCACTGTGGCGGCGCGCCGAGCTCGAGGGCGACCTGGCCGTGGCGGTGCTGCGCTCGTTCTTACAGCTCACCGCCGTGGGCTACGTGATCCAGGCGATCTTCGACTCGGACAGCCTGTGGCTCGTGGCCCTATTGCTGGCGGGGATGGTCGCCTTCGGCACCTTCACCGCGCGCGGGCGGGCGCGCAGGGTTCCGGGGGCTCTTGGTCCGATCGCGTTCGCCTTGAGCGCCGCCGCCGGCGTGACCCTGGGGCTGGTGCTTGCCCTCGATGTCTTTCCCGCCGAGCCGCGCTATCTCGTGCCGGTGGGAGGGATGGTGATCGGCAACGCCATGTCGGCCGCGGCCGTGGCGCTCAACCGGCTCGGCGACGAGGTGTCCGCGCAGGCCCGTGCGCTGGAGGCGACGCTGGCCCTGGGAGCCACGTCGCACCAGGCGGCGCGGCCGCTGGTCACCCGCAGCCTTCGCTCGGGTCTGATCCCGCTGATCGACCAGACCAAGACGACCGGCATCGTCGCCTTCCCGGGCACTCTGGTCGGGGCGCTGGTGGCCGGGGCCGAGCCCGTCGACGCCGTCCGGCTGCAGCTGATCCTCCTCTGGCTGCTGCTGGGCAGCGTGGCCCTGGCGGGCCTGATCGCCACGTCGCTCGGCTACCGGGGCTTCTTCACCGCGGCGCACCAGCTGAGGGAGATGCAGCCGGCCGAGGAGTGAGACAGGCGTCGCAGCAGCCCTCTCCGCGCCAGACTTCGATGCCCTCGCGAACGGCGACGCCCGCTACGAGAAGGCCGACCGCGGGGTCGAGCCACCAGGCGCCGAAGATGGCGTTGGCGAGCAGGCCGACGAGCAGGGCGGCTGCGAGGTAGGCGCACAACAGGTTCTGGCGCCCCTCGCCTTTGGTGGCCGCGGAGCCGAGCCCTTCGGCGAGGCGCTGCTTGGCGATGCCGAGCAGCGGCATGACGATCACCGAGCCGACGGCCAAGCCGATGCCGACCCAACTCACCTCGGGGCGTTCGCCTCCGACCAGAGCGCGGACCGACTCGACTCCGACATAGGGGGCGAGCAGGAAGAACTGGACGGCGACGAGCTTCTGGGCGCGCGTCTCGGCGGCTTCGGAGAACATCCGCGCGCCGGTGAAACGCCAGATGATGATCGTGCTAGCGAAGCCCTCGACAGCGCTGTCCATGCCGAAGCCGATCAGCGCGATCGAGCCGGCGACGATGCCGGCGACGATGGCGACCGCACCTTCGATCGTCATCCAGCCGAGGCTGAGCCAGGACAGCAGCTTGACCTTGCGAGCCAGACGCCCGTACTCGTCACGGGTCGGGGTGTGACCGGTGCCCGGGCCGACCGGCAGCGGGGCGCGTGCGCTGGGAGTCATCGGGCCCGGTGCGAGTCGGCTGCCAGCACGGCGACGAGCAACGCGCGCCCGGCAGGCGTCAGTGCGTACAGAACCATCTTGCCCTGACGCCGGGAGGTCGCCAGGCCGGCGGCGCGGAGCTGGCGCAGGTGGTGGGAGACCAGGTTCTCAGCCCGTTCGGCGATCCAGCTCAGGTCGCATACACACAGCTCGTCGGTCTCCGCCAGGGCGCCCGCCAGCATCAGCCGCGTCGGGTCCGACAGGGCGCCGGCGCGTTGCGCGGCGATCGCCGTAGTCTCGCCGCTCAGGCGCCGTTCCCGAAGCGTCTCGGCCTTGTCGAGATCGAGACAAAGCAGGTCGCAGCGATCCTCGGCCACGGCTTCAATCTAACACACGTTGCATCGTTGGATCGAGGATGGTGACCGCTCTATCCTGGAGGCGGTGACCGACGCCGCTCAAACGCCTCCCCTGGTGAAGCCTCGCCTTCGGGGTGTGTCTCATCAGTGGGCGTTCTTCGTCTCGGTCGGGCTCGGGATCGCCCTTGTGATCAGCGCTCCCTCCGGCAAGGCGACCACGGCTGCGGCGGTGTACGCCGCCTCCGTCGTGATGCTGTTCGGGACCAGCGCTCTCTATCACCGCACGGACTGGAGGCGTCCGAGCGCCCGGCGCTGGATGCGCCGCCTCGATCACTCGGCAATCTTCCTGCTGATCGCGGGGTCCTACACCCCGTTCGCGCTGCTTGCCCTCGACGGGACCCTCGCCGACGTGATCCTCGTCGTGGTGTGGGCCGGCGCCCTCGGCGGCATCGTGCTCAAGCTCGTGTGGATCGACGCTCCCGACTGGCTCGCGGCCACGATCTACGTGCTCCTCGGCTGGGTGGCCGTGGCCGCCGCTCCGGGCCTGGTCTCCGAGCTCGGGGTCACCGCCGCGGGGATGGTGGGGCTCGGCGGGCTGCTCTACACGGTCGGCGCCGTCGTCTACGCGCGCCATCGCCCCGACCCGGTGCCGGCCGTCTTCGGCTATCACGAGGTCTTCCACCTGCTTGTGATCCTGGCGGCCGGCCTTCAGTACGCGGTCATAGCCTTCTGGGTGCTACCGGCCGCCTGACCTCCGAAGCGCCCGGAGGCTGCCGGGCCCCCGGGTACAGTGCGCCCGCATGCACGACCTCGATGCGCTGTGGGCGTTTCTCG
>JAUJOQ010000002.1:329915-429504 GCA_030447725.1 Thermoleophilaceae bacterium | reverse complement strand
ACTCTCTAGAGCACTTCGACGCGAGGCCGCCCGGCGGCCACCCGGAAGCGGCCGATGCTGCGGGCGCCTGCGTCTTTGTTCATTGCGTCGACGCCCTTGAACTCCACGAGCAGCTGGTCGCGCCCGGCCTCGACTATGCCGTAGCCCCGGCTCAGCTGCTCGGTGTACTTGATGTGGGGATTGGTGATCTTCGCGTTGTTGGTCAGCAGCACGACCTGCTCCCTGGTCAGCGGAGCGCCGGTCGTGCCCTGCACCGTCTCGGGCACGCCGAGCGAGGTGATCGACCCGCCCACGAACTCCGTGGCGTGGCTCTCGGGACCGCGCCCGTCGATGCCCACGTCGCCTGCGAAGAAGGTGTGGATGTCACCGGTCAGAAAGCTCACGTTGGGGATGCCCATGGAGGCGATGTAGGACATCAGCTCCCTGCGCTCGACGCCGTAGCCGTCCCACGAGTCCTTTGTGATCTGCGCGCCCCGGGCGAGCTCGAAGGACATGATCATCAGCTGGTTGCCCACCAGCCTCCACGTGGCGCCCGAGTTTCGCAGCCCGCGCTTGAGCCACTCGAGCTGCGTGTTGCCGAGGAACCTGCGGGGCTCTGACTCAGCCTCGGGGCAGGGCACGAAGAACTCGTCCTTGCAGGGCTGATCGTCGCGGTACTGGCGCTCGTCGAGCAGGAACAGCTCGGCGTTCGCGCCGAGCGGCAGCCGGCGGTAGAGGTCGCTGCCCTTCTCGGGGTTGGCGATGACCGGCTTGAAGGGCATGTACTCGTAGAAGGCGTCGTAGGCGGCGCGCTGGCGGGCCACGAAGGGCTGTCCGCGGCGGTCTCCGGCGGCGTCGCCCGGGTTGCTGGCGGCGTAGTTGTCCTCGACCTCGTGGTCGTCCCAGATGGCCACGAAGGGATGCGCTGCGTGCATCGCCTGGAGATCCGGGTCTGACTTGTAGAGGCGGTACTTGGCGCGGTACTCGGGCAGCGTCTGCACCTCGCCGTCCCCATTGGCGCCCAGCGTGTCCCTACGCGGGCCCTCATAGAAGGTGCGCTCGTAGACGTAGTCGCCCAGGCACACGACGAGATCGGCGTCCTCGGCGGCTATCGCGCGGTGGGCGTTGTAGAAGCCGGCCTGGTAGTCCTGGCAGGAGAAGAACACGATTCGAAACGGGTCCCGCGAGTCGGCGGGGCGCAGGGTGCGGAAGCGCCCGACGGGGCTCGAGCCGGTTCGCGTCTCGAAGCGGTAGAAGTACTCGCCGCCCGGCTCGAGTGCCTTGCTGCGCAGCCGGGTCTCGACCGTGTGGTCGCGCCCCGCGCGGGCCCTCACCCTCCTGCGCGCCACGATGCTGCCGAAGTCCGGGTCCCGTGCCACCTCGAGGTTCACGAACCGGTCGCGACTGAACCCCTCCAGGCGGCTCCACAGTGTGATCGACTGCTGCGAGGGCATGCCCGACGCGACTCCTTGGGGGAAGGTGCCGCCGCGCGCGAGCGGGACCTTGCGCCGGCGGGCGAGCTTGGCCGCCCCGGGATCCACCGTCACGCCGCCCAGGATCAGCGCACCCGTGCCGATGCCCGCGTGGCGGAGCAGCTGGCGTCGATCGAGGGGGCGCTGCAGAGGGTTGTCCATGGGCTCGACACTACCGACCGCTCGGGCGATCGGGCGCAGGTCTTGTGAACGAGGTCGGAGGTTGTCTTCGCCGCGTAGAGGACGGCGGCTGGGGGATCCGAGCGCCCGCTCTGAAATCACATCCGTTCCACCTACGGGTCGTTCTATGACCCCTAACCGGTACGGATCGCGTCGGCATCTCAGAACAGGGTTTCTTGGTGGTCGCGGGCGTCCGCGTCCGCGCTCGGCCGTGCGGGATCACGCTCGCTCACGGCGCCGCCCGAGATGCCCCGCAGTGCGCGGCGTGGCCGGCCGGCCGGGCTCGCCAGCTTGGCCAGCCGCTCCCTTTCCTGTGCGGGCGCGTACGCGCCGCGCGCGTAGAGGCGTTCATAGGTCGGCAGCAAGTCAGGCCGGTGCTCGCGCAGCCAGTCGAAGAAGAGCCCCTTCACCTCGCCGCGCAGATGGAGGGCGATGCCGCCGATGTCGACGGCGCCGGCTTCGTCGGCCAGCTCGATGATGCGGGCCACCTGCTCGGGCGAGTCGTTGATGCCCGGCATGAGCGGAGCGATCAGGATGCCGCACGGGATGCCCGCCCGGTTGAGCTCGGCCACGGCTTCCATCCTCTTCATCGGACTTGGGGTGTGCGGCTCCGTGGCCCGCCACGCCTTCTCCTCCATGGTGGGGATCGACAAGTTCGCGCGGATCCCGGGCACCTGCTTCATCAGGTCGATGTCGCGCAGAAGCAGCGGTGACTTGCTGAGAATCGAGCCCGGCGTGCCGCTGTCGATCAGCGCCTGCCAGATGCCGGGCATCAGCCGGTAGCGGCTCTCGACCCACTGGTAGGGATCCGTGTTGGTGCCCATGGCCACGTGCTGGCGCTTCCACGACGGCCGCCGCAGCTCGGCGCGCAGCACCTCCGGCGCGTTGACCTTGACCACGATCTCGCGCTCGAAGTCGCGGCCGGCGTCGAGCCCGAGGTAGGTGTGGGTAGGGCGGGCGAAGCAGAAAGCACAGGCATGACTGCATCCGCGATACGGGTTGACCGTCCACTCGAACGGCATCCGCGACCTCGGCGGCACGCGGTTGAGCACCGACTTGGCGCGCACCTCATAGAAGCGAGTGTCGAGCGCCTCGGGTGCGTCGAACGTGCGCACCGCGGCGGGCTCCTTGTACCCCGGCAGGGTCCGGCGTTCGTCGTTGTCTACCTTGAGCTCATCCCAGCGCATCTACGAACGCATGTTCGCATATGCCGCGGATGACGTCGTAGGCGACGACGCTCGTCGACGCGCGTCATTCGCCCCACAACGTGGCGGTGAGCGTGCGGGCCGATGCGCGGTCGCGGTGCTCGCCCAGGTAAACCCCCTGCCACGTGCCGAGCGCCAGCCCGCCGTCGCGCACCGGCAGCGACAGCGACGAGCCCAGCAGCGCGGCCTTGACGTGGGCGGGCATGTCGTCGGGACCCTCGAGGGTGTGGGTCCAAAAGGATGCGTGCTCGGGGACGGCCTCGTTGAACCAGCTCTCGAAGTCGTGGCGCACGTTGGGACTGGCGTTCTCGTTGAGCGTCAACGAGGCCGAGGTATGCCTGATGAACAGGTGCAGGAGCCCGACTGCGAGACCTTCGATCTCAGGCAGCGATGACACCACCTCCCCGGTCACGAGGTGAAAGCCGCGCGGTTGGCGCCCCAGCTCGATGTCGCGTTGCACCCACATCGGCCCGAAACCTACGCTCTCATATCGGCCGAGGGCGTCCCGGTGACCCCACGAGGCACCTGCCACGTGGTGGCAGAGGTTGCATCACCTCATATAGAGTCGGCCGCCCGCACGGGCCCCCCTTGACGACACACGCTCTGGAAACACCCAAGAACGCCGACGAGGCCGGCATCGGCCTCACGCTTCTCCGCTATCTCGACCTTGGTGTGCTGGCGCTTGCGCTGCCCCTCTTCCTGGTCGCCGGACTTCCTCTTCTCGGCTACGCCGTAGCCGCCGCCGCGTGGCTCCTACAGCGCGCGATCAACGCCCTCGCCACCCGCCGGGCCCAGGCGTCGGAGGACCCCCGCACCGTGGTCGGCCTGCTGGCCGGCAGCATGATCGGACGCGGTTATCTGGTGGCCGGATCGATCTTCGCCGTCGGGCTGGCCGGAGCGCGTGAGGACGGCCTTGCCGCCGCGATCATCTCCATCACGCTCTTCACGATCTACTTCTCGGCGCAGATGGTGGTCCGTCCCTTCGACCAGCCCTCGCCCCGGCGATGAAGACCCGGAGCAAGGTCTTCCTCGCTGTGGGCGGTCTGATCGCGCTGGCCGTGATCGTGAACCTGCTCGTGCCCAGCGAGGGAAAGAACGAGGAGTTCCAGCCCCAGAACGAGTTCAAGCTGGACCCGTGGATCTCGCTGAAGCTGGGACCGTTGGACATGAGCATCAACAAGGCGGTGCTCTACCTGGTGCTGGCCTGCGCGCTCACCTCGGCGGCGATGCTCTACATAGCCAACCGGATGCAGGCGCGGCCCAACCGCGTGCAGACGGCCGTGGAGGCGGCATACGACCTCGCACGCAATCAAATCAGCGGGAGCAACATGGACGACCGGATGTCGCTCAAGTGGTTCCCCTTCGTGGGCACCCTGTTCTTCTTCATCCTGTTCTCGAACCTGATCGGCTACGTGCCGCTGCCGACCAACTCCGAGCACACCTTCAGCCTGTTCGGACTGGAGATCCCTTCGTTTGCCATATATGCGGCCACCGCGAACCTCTCGGTCCCCCTCGTGCTCACGCTGATGGTGTGGTTCGCCTATCACTACGAGGGCGTCAAGAAGCACGGGTTCGTCGGCTACCTGAAGAGCTGGGTGCCGGCCGGAGTGAAGGGCCCGGCCGCTGTCCCGATCTTCGCCATCGAGGCGATCTCCCAGTTCGTGCGGATCATCTCGCTCTCGGTGCGACTGTTCGCCAACATCCTGGCCGGGCACCTGCTCATCCTGTTCATGGGCGGCGGCTTGGTGGTGCTCCTCGGCCTGGCGGCGCTCGGCGTCTTCACGCTGCCTCTGGCGATCGCCTTCTTCATGTTCGAGATCGTGCTGATCGCGGGCCTGCAGGCGTTCATCTTCGCGACACTCACATCCATCTACCTCGGCGCCGCGACTGCCGAGGGCCACTAAGGGAGGACCAACAATGCCGGACATCGGATCCATGCTCGAGATCGCACAGGCCAAGACGACGGCCGACGGGCTCAAGTCGATCGCGCTCGGCGTCGGCGCCGGTCTCGGCACGATCGGCCCGGGCATCGGCGTGGGCTACATCTTCGGCAAGGTGATCGAGTCGGTCACCCGTCAGCCGGAGATGCGCGAGGAGATCACGAGCATCCAGTGGCTCGGGTTCGCGCTCACCGAGGCGATCGTCTTCTACGCCTTCATCTTCGGCTTGATTGCGTTCTTCCTCTAATGGACGCTGGACTGCTTCTGGCGGCGGAGGAGAGCGGGGGCGGGAGCTTCCTGGTCACTCCCGGGCTCGGGCTGATGCTCTGGACGCTGATCGCGTTCGGGATCACCTACTACGTGCTCAACAAGCTCGCCTTCCCGCGGATCGCCGAGGCGCTGGACAAGCGCCGCAAGGCGATCGACGAGTCGATCGAGTCGGCCACGCGGACCAAGAAGGAGGCGGATGAGCTGCTCGAGGAGTACCGCGCTCGCCTCAAGGAGGCACGCGAGCAGGCGGACGACATCGTGGTCCGCGCGCGCAAGGCCGCCGACTCCCTCGCCGGCCAGGCCAAGGCGGACGCCAAGAGCTACCGCGAGGAGCTGATGGAGTCCACCCGCCGCGACATCGAGTCGGAGACCCGGCGGGCGCTCGACCAGATCCGCAAGGAGGTCGCCGACCTCACGGTGATCGCCACCGAGAAGGTCACGCGCAAGTCGCTCGACGACGACGACCACCGCCGCCTGATCGAGGACGCTCTCTCCGAGGTGGACTTCTCGGCGCTGACCGGGGAGACGCGGAGCCGCGAGTAGATGGAGGAGATCGCCGACGTCTACTCGCGCTCCCTGTTCGAGGTCGCCTCCGACGGCGACCTCGACCGCATCCGAGAGGAGCTCGGCGAGTTCGCCGACGCACTCTCTGACGACAGGGACATGCAGGTGTTCTTCTTCAGTCCCTACTTCTCCTCGCAGGAGAAGAAGGAGGGCATCGGGCGGATGATCGACGGTGCCGACGAGAACTTCGTCCGCTTCCTCGAGCTGCTCGCCGAACGCCACCGCATGCCCGCCGTATTTCGGATCCGGCGCGAGTTCGACGACCTGTGGCGCAAGCAGAACAAGCTGCTGCCGGTCACCGTGACCAGCGCGGTCGACCTAGACCCCGAGCTGGTGGAGGGCATCGGCAAGCGGATCGAGGAGCAGACCGGGCAGAGTGTGGAGCTGTCGAGCAAGGTGGACCCGGAGGTGCTCGGCGGGCTCAAGCTCCAGGTGGGCAACATGGTGCTCGACGCGAGCGTGCGAAACAGGCTGGACCAACTTCGAAAGCAGGTCGCGAAGGCCGGATAGCGGCCAGCGGAGAAAGGTCATATGCAGATCAAGCCAGACGAGATCACCAGCATCCTGAAGAGCCGCATCGAGGGCCTCGACGACGGCAGCGCCGACCTGTCCGAGGTCGGCACCGTGCTCTCGATCGCGGACGGCATCTCGCGCGTGCACGGCCTCGACAACTGCAAGTCGCTCGAGATGCTCGAGCTGCCCCACGACGTGACGGGCCTCGCGCTCAACCTCGAGTCCGACAACGTGGGCGCCGTGCTGTTCGGCAACTGGGACAAGATCCAGGAGGGCGACACGGTCAAGCGGACCGGCCAGCTGCTCGAGATCCCGGTCGGCGACGCCCTGAAGGGGCGCATCGTCGATCCCCTCGGCCAGCCGCTCGACGGCAAGGGCGACGTCGACACCAGCGAGACCCGCCCGGCCGAGTTTAAGGCGCCGGGAGTGGTGCAGCGCCAGGGCGTCGTGGAGCCGATGCAGACGGGCATCAAGGCCATCGACTCGATGACCGCCATCGGCCGCGGCCAGCGCGAGCTGATCATCGGCGACCGCCAGACGGGCAAGTCCCAGATCGTGCTGGACACGATCATCAACAACCGGGACTCCGACATGGTCTGCATCTACGTGGCCATCGGCCAGCGGATGTCGACGGTGGTGCAGGTGGCAGAGACGCTGGCCGACCACGACGCGATGGAGAACACGATCATCGTGGCCGCCCCGGCCGACGAGGCGGCCCCGATCAAGTTCATGGCCCCTTACGCGGGCTGCGCGATCGGCGAGCACTTCCTCTACAACGGCGGCCACGCGCTCACGATCTACGACGATCTGACCAAGCACGCCTACGCCTACCGGCAGATGTCGCTGCTGCTGCGCCGCCCGCCGGGGCGCGAGGCCTACCCGGGCGACGTGTTCTACCTGCACTCCCGCCTGCTCGAGCGCGCCGTCAAGCTCAACGACGAGCTGGGCGGCGGATCGCTCACCTCGCTGCCGATCATCGAGACGCAGGCCAGCGACGTGTCGGCCTACATCCCCACCAACGTGATCTCTATCACCGACGGCCAGATCTTCCTCGAGGGAGACCTGTTCCGATCCGGTGTGCGCCCAGCCATCAACGTCGGCATCTCGGTGTCGCGCGTGGGCGGCAACGCCCAGCCAAAGGCCATGAAGAAGGTGGCCGGCAAGCTGCGCCTCGAGCTGTCCCAGTACCGCGAGCTGGAGGCCTTCTCGCAGTTCGGCTCCGAGCTCGATCCCGAGACCCAGGCCACGCTGGCCCGCGGCGAGCGGCTCGTGGAGCTGCTCAACCAGGACGAGCTGAAGCCGTGGAAGCCCGCGCACCAGGTCGCGGCCATCTACTCCGGCACCGGCGGCTACCTCGACCGGATCAAGGTCGAGCGCGTCCGCGAGTTCCACGAGGCGATGCTCCAGCGCCTGGACGCCGAGGAGTCCGACCTGATGGACAAGCTCGCCACCGGCGACTGGGACGATTCGATCGAGGAAGCGCTCGGCAAGGCGATCGCCGAGGCGATCGACGACTTCGGCGCCGACTTCGACGACGAGGGCAACCCGATAGAGCAGGGCGAGTCCGATCGCATCATGAGCGAGGAGGAGCGCAGCAAGGAAGGCCGCACGAGCGGCGATGACGATGACGACTCCGACGAGGAGGCCGAGTCGGAGGAGGAGCAGAAGGAAGAGGCGGCGGCGACCGCGTGAGGACCTAGAACAAGCGCATGGCCACCCAAAAGGACGTCAAGAACCGCATATCTTCTGTGAAGAACATCCAGAAGATCACGAAGGCCATGGAGATGGTGGCGGCGGCTCGGCTGCGCCGGGCTGAGCAGCGGATCGAGCACCTGCGCCCGTATGCGCAGGCGATCCGGCGGATGACCCGACGCACCGTCGAAGCCGTCGAGAAGATCCCGAGCCTGCCGCTGCTGGAGTCCCACGACTCCGAGAAGCGGGTGGGGCTGCTGCTGATCACCGGCGATCGCGGGCTGGCGGGGGCCTTCAACTCCCAGATCATCCGCGCCGGCACCCGTCGCGCGGGCGAGCTCGAGGGCGAGGGCAAGGAGATCGCCTGGTACGCGTCCGGGCGCCGTGGCGTCTCGTCGCTCACCTTCCGCGGCCATCAGGTGGATGGTGCGTGGCAGGGCTTCACCGATCGCCCGGCTTTCTCTGACGCCCGCGACATCGCAGGCGACATCGCCAGCCAGTACATCGACGGCAAGGTCGACCGGGTGGAGATGATCTACAACGGCTACGTGTCGCCGCTGACCCAGGACGTGACCACCGACGTCCTGCTTCCGCTGAAGGCGGTCGAGCAGCTGCTCGAGGAGGACGAGGACGCGGAAGGCGAGACAGAGGAGCGAGAGAGCGGTCATAAGACCCTGTGGATCTACGAGCCGGACCCCGAGGAGATCCTCCAGCGCCTCGTGCCGGACTACATCGAGATCTCGATCTACCGGGCGCTGCTGGAGTCCACGGCGTCCGAGCACGGCGCACGCATGACCGCCATGCGCAGCGCGCAGGAGAACGCGGGCGAGATGATCGATGACCTGACGCTCGAGATGAACCGCCAGCGCCAGGCCGAGATCACGCAGGAGATCATGGAGGTAGTGGCCGGGGCCGAGGGGCTCAGCTAGGCCGACTGTCCTCCGTCCCCAGGAACTTCGAGAAGGAGCCGAAAATGGAAGCCAGCACCGAACAAGAACAGCAGAGCAGCGAGGCCAACGGCTCCGAAGCCGACGACCAGAGCACCAACCTCGGAACCGTCGAGTCGATCACCGGCGTGGTGGTCGAGGTGGCGTTCCCGGAGGAGCTGCCGGAGATCTACTCCGCGCTCGAGACCACCATCCCCGCCGCGGACGGAGAGGGCGAGGACAGCAAGCTCACGCTCGAGGTCCAGCAGCACCTGGGTGATGAGCGAGTGCGCTGCGTGGCCATGGACGCCACCGACGGCCTCTCGCGCGGCACGGAGGTGCGCGACACGGGCGGCCCGATCACCGTGCCGGTCGGCGACGGCACGCTGGGGCGCATCTTCAACCTGCTCGGCAACCCGATCGACGACAAGGGCGAGGTCGAGTTCGAGGAGCGGTGGCCGATCCACCGCCCCGCGCCCCAGGTCGAGGACCTCACACCGACGCGCGAGCTCTTCGAGACCGGCATCAAGGTCGTGGACCTCCTGGCGCCCTACGCCCGAGGCGGCAAGGTGGGCCTGTTCGGCGGCGCCGGCGTGGGCAAGACCGTGCTGATCCAGGAGCTGATCAACAACCTGGCCAAGGAGCACGAGGGCCTGTCGGCGTTCTGCGGCGTGGGCGAGCGATCACGCGAGGGCAACGACCTGTGGATCGAGATGACCGAGTCGGGCGTGATCGACAAGACCATGCTCGTGTTCGGCCAGATGAACGAGCCCCCCGGAGCACGCATGCGCGTGGCTCTGACAGGGCTGACCATGGCCGAGTACTTCCGCGAGCAGGGCCAGGACGTGCTGCTGTTCATCGACAACATATTCCGCTTCGTGCAGGCGGGCTCGGAGGTGTCGGCGCTGCTGGGGCGCATGCCCTCCCAGGTGGGCTATCAGCCCACGCTCGAGACCGAGATGGGCCAGCTCCAGGAGCGGATCACCTCTACCCGCGAGGGGTCGGTGACCTCCGTGCAGGCCATCTACGTGCCGGCGGACGACCTCACCGACCCCGCCCCGGCGTCCGTGTTCGCCCACCTCAACGCCACGACGACGCTGTCGCGATCGATCTCCGAGAAGGGGATCTACCCGGCGGTCGACCCGCTCGACTCCACGTCGACGATCCTCAAGCCGGACATCCTCGGCGAGGAGCACTACCGCGTGGCCACCGAGGTCCAGGAGATCCTGCAGCGCTACAAGGAGCTCCAGGACATCATCGCCATCCTCGGCATCGACGAGCTGTCCGACGAGGACAAGCAGGTCGTGCAGCGCGCCCGCAAGGTGGAGCGCTTCCTCTCTCAGCCGTTCTTCGTGGCAGAGGCCTTCACCGGCACCCCGGGCAAGTACGTGCCCGTCGAGGAGACGGTGCGCTCGTTCAAGGAGATCGTGGAGGGCGAGCACGACGACCTGCCCGAGCGCGCCTTCTACATGAAGGGCACGATCGACGAGGTGCTGGAGGAGATGAAGGGCTCCGGGGGCAAGGGCGCCAAGGCCGACGCCTCGGACGACGAGGACGAGGACGACGATTCGGAGGACAAGGACGCGGAGACCAAGAGCTCGGCGGCCGACGAGGACGACGACACGAGCGAGGACGCCGACGCCGTTGACGACGACTCGAGCGACGACGCCGACGACGCCGACGATGCCGACGCGGACACGGAGTCGAAGGGCAAGAAGTCGAAGGGCAAGAAGTCGAAGGGCAAGAAGTCGAAGGGCAAGAGCTAGTGGCGCGCTCGAGCTTTCCGGCCGAGGTGCTGACCCCGGAGGGTCAGGTGTGGGAGGGCGAGGTGGAGATGGTCTCCACCCGCACGCTCACGGGGTCGATCGGCGTGCTCGCCAACCACGCTCCGCTGATGGCCATGCTCGAGCCCACCGAGCTGCGACTGTACAAGTCGGGCTCTGACAACCCCGGAGCCGGCGGGGACGTGGAGCGCTTCGCCCAGGGCGAGGGCTACCTGCAGGTGGTGGACAACTCGGCGCTGCTGATCGTCGAGGACGCGATCCGGCCCGAGGACATCGACCGCTCGGCGCTCGAGTCGCGGCTGAAGGAGGCCGAGCAGGCGCGCGACTCCGCCGATGAGGACAGCGAGGAGCGCAGGCGCGCCGAGCGCGACGTCGCCCGCGCTCAGGCGTTCCTGGAGATCGACTCGGGCTCGTAGCGGGCCGAAGCTCTTGGCGCGCTTTCGATTGGCGCTCCGGGGGTACAGAGAAGGCGATGGAGGCCGCGGCAACGGGGGAGAAGCCGACCGAGCTGAGGCGCGCGCTGGGCGCCGGCACCCTGCTGATCTTCGTGGTCGGCGACGTTCTCGGCGCGGGCATCTACGCCTTGGTGGGCGAGGTGGGGGCCGAGGTCGGAGGCGCGATCTGGACCGCGTTCACCGCCGCCCTGCTGCTCGCCGTGCTCACGGCGTTCGCGTACGCCGAGCTGGTGACCAAGTACCCGCAGGCCGCCGGGTCGGCCATGTACGTCGACCGGGCGTACAAGCTCTCGTTCTCCACGTTCATGGTCGGCTTCGTCGTGATGGCCTCCGGGCATCACCTCGGCCAGCACGCTCGCGCGGGCGTTCGCGGGCGACTACTTCAGCGAGTTCGTGGACGCGCCGCTGGTGCTGGTCGCTGTGCTGTTCATAGTCGTCGTGGCGGCGATCAACCTGCGCGGCATCGCCGAATCGGTGCGCGTGAACGTGATCCTCACGATCATCGAGGTGGCCGGCCTGGCGCTGATCGTCGTGATCGGCATCGCCGCACTCGGCCAGGGCGACGCCGAGTTCGGGCGCAACTTCGAGTTCAAGGAGGGCGAGAGCGTCGTCTTCGCGATCGTGGGCGGAGCCTCACTCGCGTTCTACGCGCTGATCGGGTTCGAGGACTCGGTCAATGTGGCGGAAGAGACCCGCGACCCCTCGCGCGTGTTCCCGCGCGCGCTCTTCGGCGCCCTGGCGATCGCGGGCGTGATCTACCTCCTCGTCACCCTCACCGCCTCGATGGTCGTGCCCACCGCCGACCTGAGCGGCTCTGACGGCCCGCTGCTCGAGGTCGTGCGCCAGGGCCCGCTCGACGTACCCCTCAAGCTGTTCTCGGGGATCGCGCTGCTGGCAGTGGCCAACGGGGCGCTGATCAACATGATCATGGCCTCGCGGCTTGTCTACGGCATGGCGCGGCGGGGGATCGTGCCGCGTGCCTTCGAGCGCGTGCTGCCGAGCCGGCGCACCCCCCACCTGGCGATCGCCTTCACCACGCTGATCGCGGTCTTGCTGATCAGCACCGGCGATCTGGCCACGCTGGCCGACACAACCGTGGTGCTGCTGCTGGCGGTGTTCACCGTGGTCAACGTCACGGCGCTGGTGCTGCGCCGCGACAGGGTCGACCACGAGCACTTCACGGCCCCGTCGGCGATGCCGGCGCTCGGCGCCCTGGTCTCCGTGGCCCTGCTCACGGACACCCTGATCGACGACCCGTCCGTGGGCCTGAGGGCGGCGCTGCTGCTCGCCGCGGGCGCGGCGCTCTATCTGATCAACCGGCTGGTCCTGGCGAGGGAGGCCCGATGAAGCGCATACTGGCGGCCCTGAGGGCCGGATCCGACGAGCCGTGGCTGATCACGGCGGTGATGGAACTGGCGGGACAGACCGGGGCGGAGGTGACTGTGCTGGGGGTCGACGACGTCGAGAGCCAGCGTTTCGAGCCGCTGCCGCGCGCAGCGCCCCTGGAGCGCGCCCGCGATACCGCCCGCCAGGCCGCCGACCGGCTGGCCGAGGGGGGAGTGACCGCCGAGCCGGTGGCCCGCTCGGGCCCGGCGGTGGAGACCACGATCGAGTACGCCCGCGAGATCGACGCCGACCTGATCGTCGTCGGCTCGAGCGGGACTGCCGGGGTGGTGAGCCGACTGCTGGGCAGCTTCCCACTCGACCTCGTGCAGAAGGCAGACCGCCAGGTGCTGGTCGTGACCCAACCGGGCTCGACCCGCGGGTAGCTCAGGGTTCGTCTCCGTATGGCTCGTCGCGTTCGCGCACGGCCTGCTCCCAGCCGGCCTCGGCAGCGCGCCGCTGGAAGGCGTAGCCCTCGGGCGTGTGGCGCGCCACGCCGTCGAACACGACTCCCAGCGCCTGGCTGGCCGCGAGGCCCTGCGCGTAGAGGGCCTGGTTTATCGCCAGCTTCATCATCACCAGCTGGTTGACCGGGGTCTGGGCGATCCGGGTGAGCAGCGACTCGAATCGATCGTCCAGCTCGGAGGCCGGCGGAGCGCACAGCGCCAGGCCCCACTCGTGCGCCGTGCGGCCGTCGATCAGATCGCCGGTGAACAGCAGCTCCTTCGCCCGAGCGGGGCCGATCCGGTGCGCCCACATCATCGACGTGGGCACGCCCCACACGCGCGCGGGCGGGTACCCGATGCGTGCGTCTTCGGCCATCACCAGCAGGTCGGCGCACAGCGCCATGTCGGTGCCGCCGGCCACGCAGAAGCCGTGCACCTTGCACACGACCGGCTTGTCCGAATGGAACAGCGACATGAAGCCGCGCAGGTTGCGGCTCATCATCTGGTAGTCGACCACCGGGTCCCAGGGCCGTGACGGGTCGTGGTTGCGCGCCTGCACCGCGGGGTCGAGCGGCGAGCCCTCGGGCGCGGTGCCGCCCAGCTCCTGCATGCCCCCCTCCGCGGAGGCCACCAGGTCATAGCCGCCGCAGAAGCCCTTGCCGTTGCCGGCCAGCGCGATCACGTGCACCGCGGGGTCGAGGTTGGCCCGCTCGACGCACTCCGCGATCTCGCGCGGCATCGTCAGCGTAATGCCATTGCCGCGACGGGGACGGTCGAGCGTGATCCGGGCTATCCGGCCGTCGACCTGGTAGGTCAGCGTCTCCAGCGCATCGATCATCGCGTCGTGGCCAGCCCCCGGTCGACTATCGCCCGCGCATCCACGCCCGGAGGCAGGGTGCCCAGGGCGCGGCCGCCCTCGCCGCCGAGCCGCGCGGCGCAGAAGGCGTCCGACACCGCGGCGGGGGAGTGGCGCACCAGCAGCGAGGCCTGCAGCGCCAGCGCGAGGTCCTCGACGGTGCGCCGCGCCTGCCACTGCGTGTCGTCGGGAGAGCTCTCGAAGCCGGCGATCCTGTCCTTGACTGCGGCTAGGTGAGAGTCGAGGTGCGCGTTGGCCCCGGCGGCCTGCTCGACCTCGGCCAGGAACGAGGGCAGCCCCTCTGGCTCTGTGACCATCGCGCGCAGCACGTCGAGAGCCGCCACGTTGCCCGACCCCTCCCAGATCGAGTTGAGAGGGGAGTCGCGGAACAGGCGCGGCAGCCCCGACTCCTCCACGTAGCCGTTGCCGCCGAGACACTCCAGCGCCTCCCCCGCGTGCGCGGGCGCGCGCTTGCACACCCAGTACTTCGACACGGCGGTGGCGAAGCGCCGGAACGGGCCGTCGTCTGAGTCGTATGCGCGCGCCACCCGCATGGCGGTCGCGGTGGCGGCCTCGGACTCGATCGCCAGGTCTGCCAGCACGTTGCGCATCGCGGGCTGCTCGGCCAGCGGCGCTCCGAACGCCGAGCGGTGACGGGCGTGGTGCACCGCCTGCGCCGTGCCCCAGCGCATCCCTGCCGCCGACCCGATCAGACAGTCGAGCCGCGTGTGGTTGACCATCCGCAGGATGGCGGGCACGCCGCGGCCTTCCTCGCCCACGAGCCGTCCGCGCACGCCGTGGAACTCGACCTCGGAGGAGGGCAGCGAGCGGGTGCCCAGCTTGTCCTTCAGGCGCTGGATCCGAAATCCAGGGTCGCGACGCTCGATCAGGAAGCAGGACAGGCCCTCGGAGGTCTGGGCCAGCGTCAGGAAGACGTCGCAGGGCGGGTAGGAGCAGAACCACTTGTGGCCGGTGATCTCATAGGTGCCGTCTGACCCCCGCTCGGCGCGGGTGGTGTTGGCGCGCACGTCGGAGCCGCCCTGCTTCTCGGTCATCGCCATGCCGGCCAGTGCGCCCGCCTCGAGGTCGGGCTTGACCAGGCGGGGCTCCCATTCGGCCGCCGCCTCCTTGTTCTGGCGCAGTGCCGGGATCACCGAGTAGGTCATCGAGACCGGGCACATCACCCCGGCGTTCACCTGGCTCCACACGTACATGAGGCCGGCGCGCACCGTGTGGGCCCCGGGCTGGGGATCGCGCCATGGAAGCGAGTGCACCTCGCGCTCCACGGCCTGGCGCAGCAGCCAGTGCCATGAGGGGTCGAGCTCGACCTGATCGACGCGGTGGCCGTAGCGATCGTGGGTGCGCAGCAGCGGCTGGTTGCGCTCGCAGCGCTCGGAGTGCTCGAGCGCTTCGGGGCTGCCGGCCAGCGCGCCGATGTCGCGCAGGCGGTCAACGCCCCAGCCCGCTCCCTCGCGCTCGATCGCCTCGCGCAGCGCCACGTCGGCCTCGAACACGTTGTAGGGCATGATCGGCGGCGCCTGGTTGGTCACTTCATGCGTGTGCTCGAGCAGGGACAGGGCTCAGCTCCTTTGTCGGCGGGCGGCATGGCCGGTGGCGGCGCAAGACCGGTCTGTCGGCACCGCGATGGGCACATCCGGGAGGCTAACCGGATGACCCTCGGCCCCGATGCGCTCGCGCGCGACGCCGCCGCGCTCGTGGAGGTGCCCAGCGTCACCGGCGCCGAGCGCCCGGCCTTGGAGCGCCTGGCCGAGATCGCAGAGGCTCTCGGCTTCGAGCCCGAGCTGTATGAGCACGACCTCGAGGCGTTGCGCGGTCTTCCTGGCTATCCGGGGGAGGAGACCGACCGTCGCGAGCTGTTGGGCCTCACCGTCTGCCTGCCCGGTCGCGAGGCCGCACCGCGGCTGGCTCTCGACGGCCACGTGGACGTGGTGGCGCCCGGCAACGAGCACTGGCGGCACGGACCCTGGTCGGGCGCCATCGAGGGCGGGCGGCTGCACGGTCGCGGCTCGGTGGACATGAAGGGCGCGGTGGTCGCGGCGCTGCATGGGATGGCTGCTGCCCGGGCAGCGCAGCGGTGCGAGGTGGTGCTCCATGCGGTGTCCTCCGAGGAGGATGGTGGGCTCGGCACGTTCGCCGCGCTGGAACGCGACGACCGCTTCGACGCCTGCCTGATCCCCGAGCCCACCGGCTTCGACGTGGTGTGCGCCCAGGCCGGAGCGCTCACCTTCTCAGGCGAGGTGTCCGGCCGCGGCGCTCACGCGGCGATGCGCCTGGAGGGCGAGTCGGCCATCGACGCCTACATCGGAGTGCACCATGCGCTCGCCGCCCACGAGCGTGAGGTGAACGCCGGTGTCGAGCACCCGCTGATGCGCACGCTGGAGCTGCCCTACCCGCTGTCGGTCGGGCGGCTGGAGGCCGGCGAGTGGTCGAGCTCGGTGCCCGACCGCCTGAGCTTCGAGGGTCGCCTGGGCGTGCGGGTGGGGGAGACGCTCGAGGAAGCAGAGCAGGCGCTTCGAGCCGCACTCGACCACCTCCCGGTGACGCTCGCCTTCAGCGGCGCCCGGTTCGCCCCCGCACAGGTGTCGCCGACGCACCCCTTCGCAGACCGCGTCATAGCGGCGTTCTCAGAGAGCACGGGACACCGAGCCCGAGCGGTGGGAGTTCCCTATGGCGCCGACATGCGCCTCTTCTGCGAACGGGGGATCTCCTGCGTGATGGCCGGGACACCGGGCATCGAACGGGCCCACGCGGCGAACGAGTACGTGGAGCTGAAGGACCTGACGCGGCTGGCGAGAGCGATCCAGCGCTTGGCGGAGACCTACACGGCCTCCGCCGACACCGGTACCCTGCCCGGACGTGGATGAGTGCGCCCTGACCGAGCGCCTGATCACCTACGACACGTCCTCTCCCGAGGGAATGCAGGCGGCCGCCGCCTTCGTCTATGGCTGGCTGGAGGCGCGTGACGTCGAGGTGAAGGGCGGCGAGCACAACGGCCTGCCGGTGCTGGCCGCGACGGTGGGCGCCCGGGCCGGCCCCACCGTGGTGCTCCACGGCCACCTGGACGTGGTGCCGGGCCTGCCGGAGCAGTTCGAGCCGCGCACGGAGGGAGACCGGCTCTATGGCCGCGGCGCCTATGACATGAAGGGCGGGCTGGCCGCGATGATGTGCGCCGTCCGCGACCTGGCCGCTCAGCGCGAGGTGAAGGTGCATCTCGTATGCGTCTTCGACGAGGAGTCCGACGAGCAGGGCAAGCGGGGGACCGACTACGTCGTTGAAAAGGGTTACGTCGGCGACTTCGCCATCACCGGCGAGCCGACGAACCTCCACATCGGGGTCCAGGCCAAGGGCGTGCTGGCGCTCGGAGTGCAGGTGAGCGGGTGCTCGGCGCACGGCGCCACGCCGTGGCTGGGCGACAACGCCGTGGTCAAGGCCGTGGACGTGTTCCGCGCCATGGAGTCCCTGCCCTTCACGCGCGAGTCCTCCGATCTGTTCGATCGCCCTTCGATCAGCCTCGGCCGGATTGCCGGCGGCGACGCGGTGAACCGGGTGCCCGACGCCTGCCGAATAGATCTCGACATCCGCTACCTGCCCGGTCAGGACCCGGACCAGATCATCGAGGCGGTCAACTCACAGACCGATGTCGAGGTCGTCAAGGTCTTTCACCGCGAGCCGATCGTGGTGGCCCGCGACAACCACTTCGTGCAGGTCCTGCAGGAAGCGGTGTCGAAGGTCACCCCGCTGCGTGAGAGCATCGCCGTGGGCCGAGATGGCACCTCTGACGTGATCTCGTTCCTGAAGGCCGGAGTGCCCGGGGTCGAGTTCGGGCCCACGGGGGAGGGCCATCACGGCCCGGAGGAATGGGTGTCGATCGAGTCGCTGGACAGCTACCGTGAGGTCCTCGTCGAGTTCGTGAGCTTGATCCCGCAGCGGCTGCGTATGCCGCCGTTGCAAGCTGGGGCGGTGCCCCTCGATCCATCTCTCAAGATCGCGTGAGCCCCGCCTTCGAGGACATCCCCAAGCCCGGCCTCTGGAAGCGCATGGTCGTGGGCTGCGTGCTCATTGTCTTCGCCACCGCGTCGGCCACCGCCGTGGCTGCCTTCCGCGAGGTCGACAAGGTGGTGGACGCGCTGAAGGAAAACCCCAGCCTTGAGCTTCAGAACCTGGCGAAGACCGACCCGGGCGAAGCTCAGACGATCCTGCTGCTGGGCTCCGACCGCCGGCCGGACAACGCCACCGACGGTGGCGCGGGCACCGGCGCGCGCTCGGACACCATCATCCTCGTGCGCCTCGATCCCGACAAGGGCACGGCGCTGATGTCGCTGCCGCGCGACCTCAAGGTTCAGATCCCCGGCTTCGGCACCGACAAGATCAACGCCGCCTACGACCTCGGAGGCCCCAACCTCGCGCTGAAGACGGTGCGCCGGCTCACCGGCCTGTCGGTCAACCACGTGATCAACGTCGACTTCCAGGGCTTTCGCAGGGCCGTGGACGCGATCGGCTGCATCTACCTCGACATCGACCGGCGCTACTTCAACGACAGCGCTGCGTTCGCCTACATCAACATCTATCCCGGCTACCAGAAGCTCTGCGGAGAGGAGGCGCTGGAGTACGCCCGCTTCCGCTACGAGGACACCGACCTCGTGCGCTCCGCGCGCCAGCAGGAGGTGCTGCGCGAGGCCAAGCAGCAGATCGGCACAGGCCAGCTGTACACCGATCGCGACAAGCTGATCAGGATCTTCGGCAGGTACACATCTTCCGACGAGGCGCTCAAGTCGCGTCAGGGGATCCTGCGACTGCTCAAGCTCGCGGTGTACTCGGTGGACCAGCCACTGCGAGAGGTCCATTTCGAGGGTGAGATCACCGAGGGTGACGTGGCGGCCGGCCTGCCGAGCTACGTGACCGCCAGCAACGCGACCGTGAAGAGGCTGACCCAGCAGTTCCTGGGTGTCGAGGAGACACAGGGCCCGCGCGGGGACGGCGGCGCGCTGCGCCCGAGGAAGGCGGCGGGCGCCGCAGATCCCGACGGCGGCCTCTTCAAGGACCCCGGGTCCGGCAAGGACCTGGCGGTGCGCACGATCCAGAAGGCCAAGCGCAAGGGCGCCGGCCGGTTGCCGATCTACTACCCCACGGTCTTCCTCAAGGGCGCCTTCGCGGACCAGGCACCGCGCAGCTACAGGATCAAGACGCCCGAGGGCAAGGTCGAGCGCGCATACCGGATGCCCATACGCGGCGAGATCGCCGGTGACCACTACGGGATCCAGGGCACCACCTGGAAGAACCCGCCCATCCTCGCCAGCGAGGATGCCGAGGAGCGCACCCAGGGCGGCCGCACCTTCGAGCTGCATTACGACGGCGACCGTGTGCGCCTCGTGGCGTGGCGCACGTCCAAGGCGGTCTACTGGGTCTCCAACACTCTGCGCCAGACGCTCACCGGCAAGCAGATGCTGGCGATCGCTCGCTCCGCCCGCCTTCCGTAGCGCGGGCGGGATACCCTGACCCGCTTGGCCGAGAAGGAACCCATAGGAGTGATCGGCGCCGGCTGGGTCGGTCTGTGCACGGCAGCCTGCTTCGCCGAGCTGGGCCACGACGTCGTGGCGCGCGACATCGTGGCCGAGAAGGTGGAGTCGCTATCGCGCGGCGAGGTGCCCATGCACGAGCCGGGACTGGGCGAGCTGCTGGAGCGAAACGCCGATCGGCTCACGTTCACCACCTCGATGGAGGAGGTGCTCGAGCGCACCCGGCTGCTCTTCTGCTGCGTCGACACGCCGCCCACCTATTCGGGCGACGCGGACCTGTCGCGCGTGCAGTCGGTGATCGACGACCTGGGCGACTCGGGCGAGCACGCGATCGTGATGAAGAGCACGGTGCCGGTGGGCACCGGACGCTCCATCCGGCGCCGCCGTGACGGGCTCGGCTACGTCTCGAACCCGGAGTTCCTCAAGGAGGGCACTGCGGTCGAGGACTTCATGCGCCCCGATCGGGTGGTGGTGGGGGCCGGTGAGGGCTCGGAGGGGTTCGCGGATCGCGTAGCCGCGCTCTACGGGCCGTTGGGCGCCCCGATCGTGCGCACCGACGTGGCGAGCGCCGAGATGATCAAGCTGGCCTCCAACGCCTTCCTCGCCACCAAGATCTCGTTCATAAACGAGATCGCCAACGTGTCCGAGGAACTCGGCGCCGACGTCTTGGAGGTGGCCCGCGGCATGGGCCTTGACGAGCGGATCGGGAACAAGTTCCTGCGGCCGGGGATCGGGTACGGGGGTAGCTGCCTGGCGGGCAGCGAGACGGTGCTGGTCCGAACCCGGGGGCGCACGCAGCTGCTGAGTCTCGAGCGGCTCTGGCAGAGACTGGCCGACGAGGACGAGCCGGACGGTGGAGAGGTGCAGGTCCCCGTGGATCTGGAGGTCCTCTCCTGGGTTCCGGGCCAGGCCGATCCCCTGTTCCTTCCGGTGATGTGCCTCACGAGGCGGGACTACAAGGGCTCGATGGTCGAGGTGCGCACCAAGATGGGAAGACGTATCCGCTGCACGGGCGATCACCCGTGGCGTGTCGGCGACGGCGTGACGACGGAGACGGAGATCAAGCTCGCCTGTGAGCTCACGCCGGAGGACTGGATTCCGCTCGCCCAGGGAGTAGGCACTCAAGCCGACCCGTCCCGACTTGCCTCACTGCTCGGGGCGGGTGAGGCCGCCGAACTCTCCGAGAGCCGGGTCATCGTCCGCCCACGGACGACTGCGCTTGCCGAACTGTTGTCTCGCCCCATAGAAGAGCGGCGACTGGTCTTCAACGGACGAACGGGCACGGCGCAGCGCTCTGGCGTCGTCAAGACGACCGGCGTCCTGCGGCTGGACGAGCTGGCGCGTTCCGGGATCGCGATCGAGGGATCGACGCTGCGCACAGCACGCAGCGGAAACGAGATCTCAAGCGAAGTGCAACTGGATAGGGCGTTCTGGCGAGTGGTGGGCCTGTACCTGGCCGAGGGTCACTGTCAGCTCGCGCCCAACTTCCGGCTGGCGTGGTTCTTCCACCCCACCAGGGAGGACCACCTGGTGGAAGAGGTGGCTGCCTTCTGGCTGCGCCATGGGGCGCGGGTCCGCACGCCTCGGTTGGAGACTTCCCGCATGGTCAAGGTCTCATCGCGTCTACTCAGCACGTGGTGGACGCGGGTGCTGGGACTGGGCCGGACTTCCTACGCGCAGCGGCTGCCCGACCTCATCTGGGACCGCCCGGCGGAAGACAAGTGGGCGCTTCTCTCGGGCCTTTTCGAGGGCGACGGATCGTGGTCTTTGATCAACGGCGGGCCGAGCGCGATCATCGAGCTCGGCACCGTGAGCGATGAGCTCGCCGACGGCGTCCTGAGACTGTTGGGCGATCTAGGAGTCGTGGCCTCCAGGCGCATCGGTCGGGTCGCCAAGAGCACGAAGGACACTCACTGGATACGAATCAGTGGAGCTGACCAGTTGGAGCGCGCCATCGACCTTGTGCCCATTCGAGACCGCCCTGGTGTACTCGCGACGATCTCGCGTCAGGAGAAGAGGATCGCTCCGACCGGCTACCGCCGCACCGGCGAAGGGCCCGTCTTCGTCCGGGTCGTGTCCGCGGAGACATCGTTCGCGGACGAACCCGTGTATTCGATGGAGGTTCCGGGGGCGCATACCTTTGTCACCAGCAGCGGCGCCATCGTGTCGAACTGCTTCCCAAAAGACGTCTCCGCCCTCAAGCAGCTGGCCGGCAACTCTGGCTATCATTTCCAGCTGCTCACGGCGGTGATCGAGGTCAACGAGCTGCAGAAGCGACGCACCATCGGCAAGCTGCTGAAGCATCTCGGATCGCTCGTCAATCGCGAGATCGCCCTGCTGGGGGTGGCGTTCAAGCCCGACACCGACGATGTGCGCGAGGCCACCAGCCTGGTGCTGGCGGCACGGCTGCAGGGAGAAGGCGCCAACGTGCGCGTGTACGACCCGGTGGCGGCTCAGAATGCGGCCGACCTGCTGGGCGGCGCGCGGGTGTGCGCCTCCGCCGGGGAGGCACTCGACGGCGCTGACGCCGCGGTGCTCGTGACCGAGTGGCCCGAGTTTGCCGACCTCGACTGGGCCGGTGAAGTGAAGGCCCGGATGGCCACGCCGCTGGTGGTCGACGGGCGCAACTTCCTCGACCGTGACGGGCTCCGAGACGCCGGCTTCATCTACGAGGGCATCGGCCGTTGAGCATGCAGGCGCTGGTGCTCGCCGGCGGGCAGGGCACGCGTCTGCGTCCGCTCACCCTGACAACACCGAAGCCCGTGCTGCCGCTGGCCGGTCGGCCGTTTCTCGCCTTCATGCTCGACTGGCTGCGCGGCCACGGGGTGACGGAGGCGATCCTCTCCTGCGGCTTCATGTCCGACGGCGTGCGCGACGTGCTCGGCGACATCTACGAGGGCATGCGGCTGCGCTACGTGATCGAGGCCGAGCCGCTGGGCACGGCCGGCCCGGTGCGCCTGGCCCTCGACGAGGGGGTGCTCGCCGAGCGCCTGCTGGTCCTCAACGGCGACGTGCTCACCGACATGGACCTGACCGCGGAGCTGGGACAGCACGAGCGCACGGGAGCTCGGGTCACGCTCGCGCTGATCGCCGTGGATGACACGGCGGCCTACGGCGTGGTTCCCACCGACTCCCAGGGCAGGGTGGAGGCGTTCCTCGAGAAGTCGGACGGTCCGGCACCCACCAATCGCGTCAACGCCGGCGCCTATGTGATCGAGCGCGAGGTGATCGAGACCACGGTGCCCTCCGGGCGTGCGGTCTCCTTCGAGCGCGAGGTGTTTCCGCGTCTGGTCGACGAGGGTCTCTACGGCTGGACCGCCGAGGGCTACTGGATGGACATCGGAACGCCCGAGCGCTACCTCGAGGCCACCTACGACCTGCTCGGCGGCAGACCCGAGTCCAAGCTCGGACCTCGTGACGAGACCGGCTCGCTGATCGGGGAGGGATGCCTCACCGCCGGCGCGCACATCGGCCCTCAGTCGGTGCTGGGCGCTCACTGCTCCGTCGGCAGCGACTCGACGGTGGAGCGCTCCGTGCTCCACGACCGGGTGAGGATCGGGGCCGACTGCCACGTGAGAGACAGCGTGCTTGCCGATCGAGTGCAGGTGGGCGACGGCGCCCGTATCGAGTCCGGGGTCCTGGTGGGAGCGGGTGCGCGCGTGGGCGAGGGCGCGGTGGTGGCGGCCGGCGCCCGCGTCGATCCCGGGGTGGCCGTGCAGCCGGGGGAAAGGGTCGCGTGAGGGACGACGTACTCGCCCAGCCGCACCAGATCGGCGACGCGCTGTGGCGCGTCGAGGCCGCGAAGGTGCCCCAGCGCGAGGCTCCCGGCGGATTGATGGTCTGTGGCATGGGCGGCTCGGCCGTGGGGGGCGACCTGGCGGCGGCGGCGATCGGCCCGCGGGCGATGCGGCCGGTGCGTACCGTGCGAGGTTACGTGCCCGATCCCTGGGTCGGTCCCGACACGCTCGTGCTCTGCGCCAGCTACTCGGGCTCGACCGAGGAGACGCTCTACTGCTACGAGGCGGCCGGCGCCGCCCGAGCGCCGCGGGTGGCGCTCACCACGGGCGGGCCGCTGGCCGAGCGCGCCCGCGAAGAAGGCGTGCCCGTGATCGGGATACCGTCCGGCATGCAGCCGCGGGCCGCGGTCATCTACATGACGGTGGCGGCCCTCGAGTGCGCCGCCGCATGCCGGGCGGCTCCCTCGCTGCGGACAGAGCTCGAAGGCGCGGCCGGCACGCTCACCGCTCTCGGCGACGACCCCGGCGAGGCGCGCGCGATCGCCGAGACGCTGCACGAGCGGCTCCCGGTGGTGTACGGCGCCGAGCTCACGGCCGCGCCGGCCGGGCGCTGGAAGACACAGATGAACGAGAACGCCAAGTCGGCGGCCTTCGCCGGCGCGCTGCCGGAGGCCAACCACAACGAGATCCAGGGCTGGGAGTGGGCGGCGGCCCACGCATCGCCCGCGGCGGTGTTGCTGTCGGCTCCGGGCGCGCATCCGCGGATCGAGCGGCGGATCGAGCTGACCGCGGAGCTGATCGAGCGCGCAGGGGTGCCGGCGGTCCGGGTGGCCGCGCGCGGGGAGACCCGTGTCGACCATGTGCTCTCCCTGGTGATGCTGGGCGACCTCGTCTCGATCGAGATGGCGGAGCTCGCCGGGGCCGACCCTTCTGTGGTGGAGACCATCGAGGGGTTCAAACAGCAGCTGGGTTAGGCGCAGACGGCGCGCCAGCGACCGAGCACGGGTTCTATCGCCTCGTCCTGCAGAAGGTCCTCGCGCGCTGGATTCGGCACCGGCCGAGGGGCGCGAAGCGGGTCTTGCGGCGCGCGGTCCGGCGGAAGCGGGCTTTGGCCGGCCGCCCCTCACGCAGCCGGTCCACGGCGCGCACCGTCACCCGGCCGGCGCTGGACTTCTCGATCCCCTTGATGACGGCTCGCCGCCCGCGGGTCCTGCGCACCCGCGAGCCGTCGCCCGAAGAGCTGACCACCAGCTCGTAGCGCCGCGCGCCCGCGACCCTCGCCCAGCTGACGCGCAGGCTCGTGCCGCGGCGGCGCACCCTCAGCCCGCGGGGGCGGGCGAGGCGGGGCGACGGCGGCGCGAAGCGGGCCACGACCTCGCGCTCGGCCCCCAGCCCGGCCAGCTCGAACCGCGCCTCGATCCGGCGGACGCCGCGGCCGGGCGCCGGTGCGAACCGCAGCTTGCCACTCCCGCCGCCGTCGACGGTGCCGATCGGCCGGGTGCCGCCTGCGGCGTCGATCTCGACGAAGGTCACACGCTGGCCCTTGCGGCGGCGGATGGAGTAGTCGAGCACTCTTTGAGTGCCCGTCCCGCGCACCGGCGCGGTCACCTTCGCGGGCGGCTGGTCGATCGCCTGGGCGATCTTCGTGATCGCCGTCGAGCCCGGCAGCGGCTCGACGCGGTAGACCCCCGGCCGCGGGTCGCGCAGTCCCACGGCGGTTGTCTTGACCTTGTCCAGGTGGATGATTCGCAGCCCTCCGCGTGTGGTGACCGGCTCCGCCGTGCTCTCGATCACCTGGCCGCCGGGCACCGTGACGCGCACGCGGGGGGCGCCGTTCGCGCCGTCGAGGCGAAGCGTGCGACCGGGGTCGCCTGCGCCGATCCGGAACTCGAGCGGGTCGCCGGCCTGGGCGGTGGCGGCGTCGCCCTTGACGTTGAACTCCGCGAACGGCGACCACACGCAGCCGAAGCCTTGGACCACGATCTCGCCCGTCGACCGCACGCCCAGGCCGAAGTCCGGAAGGACCCCGGGCCTGACGCAGCCGGCCGCCCCGCGGCTGGAGACGACGGCGTCGCCGCCGTAGCAGACGAGTGGCGTGATGCAGGTCTCCGACTTGCCGAAGATGTTGTAGCGGCCCTTCCCGGGGCCGTTCCCGGTGTTGATCTCGCCTTGGAGATAGCCCTTGAACGTTGCCACCAGGAAGTCCTGATTGATCCCTCCCCCGAAGGCGACGTAGCCGGGATACTCGTACAGGAAGTAGCCGTTGCCGAGCCCGATGGAGCCGACCAGCGGCGCCCTGAGCGAGGCGTCGGCGGCGATCCCGATCGTCGGCCGGGTGTGGGCGCGGCCGTAGAAGCTCTCCGGGAAGCCCGGGCCGACCTCGTTGCGGTCGAACACGTACGGGGTGGCGGGGCTGGGGAAGGCCAGGATCAGCCGCCCGCCGATCTTGTAGATGCTCAGCACTCCCACCCTCATCCGGCCACCCGCGCGTGTCGGGTTGAGACCGAACTTGAAGCCGATGCTCTCGAGGTTCACCCCCGCGAACAGCGGCGGGCCCGGGGGCGGGAAGTCAAGCGTGGCTCCCGCGAAGTCGAGCCCGCCGTTCTTGATCACCACGCTCCCCTTGTCCGGGATCATGTCCAGGCAGGCGCCGGAGATCACGCACGCCTTGCCCTGCCCGCGCCAGATGTCGTCGTTGCCTTCCTTGGCGTAATCGATGCGGAACTGCTGGATGTTCAGGGCGCCGAGGTCGGCGTCGAGCGGGCCGATCCTCATGCTGTCGAGGATCAGGCCCCTGTCGTTGGTGGCGCGCATCGCCACCGCGCTCGAGAACTTCACGCCCCCGGACTTCAACCACTCGGGCAGCTCGAGGTTTGCCCCGATGCGCGCGCCCTCCGGCGTCAGCGCGACCTGGACGTCGCCGAACAGCTCGAAGCCTGCCAGCCTCTTGATCGAGTCCGCCGCGCGTGCGAAGGACCCGACCGGTATCTGGCCGCCCACCGGATCGGTGTTGAGCACGAACCTGTCGGGGTTGGCGAGCTTCAGGCCGCCCGCCGACAGCTCGGCGTTCGAGGAGGCGATCACCGTGGCCTTCGGGTAGAGGACGATCGCCCCGTCTCCGCGCGGGGTGAGCTTGACGCCGTTGACCTTGACGGCGCCGATGGCCCTGAAGCCGTCGGCGAGGTTCAGGTATCTGCCGGGGTTCGGGGCGAGGTTGCGGGCGATGTCCTCCAGGATGCCGCGCTCGCCCGGGGGGATCTGATCGACGGAGGTGATCGGCGTGAGACAGCCGGTCACCTCGAGCATCCCCGCCTTGATCGTGGTCGGGGCCAGTACGACGCAAGGATCACTCTTCTTGACAACGTTGCGGATCTCCCCCCCGAGAAAGCCCTTTTCCGGACCCACCCCGTACACCGGCGGCTCCTTGCGGAGGCGTCGCCCGACAGCATTCAAGAAGGCACTCCCGAGACTGCGCGGCCCACTGACGGGCATCGTGAAGGCGGGCCCGGCTCCCCCCGGCCCGACCGGCGTCACGCTGATCACCGACTTCCCCGGCCGCGGCCGGAACAGCAGGCTCGTCTGGCCGGTCCTACCCACGATCTCGGGGCGCCCGTCGCCGGCGAGGTTCCACCGCAGCTCCTGGTATTGGCCGCTCACGTCGGCGGTGAGCAGTGTCGCCCGGTTCCTGCCCGGCAACCCGATCGGCCTGACCGAGCTCACCCGGGGGGCGGCCGTGGGCTGAGGGAACGGCGAGGGTCCGGGGAACGGAGAGGGGCCCGGGTCCGGCGGCGGGGGCTCCGGCGACGGCGGCGGAGGCGGAGGCGGCGGTGGCGGCGGCGGAGGCGGAGGCGGCG
Organism: Thermoleophilaceae bacterium; assembly: GCA_030447725.1. Lineage (GTDB taxonomy): Bacteria > Actinomycetota > Thermoleophilia > Solirubrobacterales > Thermoleophilaceae > JAAYBF01. Next base: position 402,711 of record JAUJOQ010000002.1, on the reverse strand, counting down.
GCGGTGGCGGAGGCGGTGGGGGTGGGGGCCCGTCGGGCACCAGCACGGGCGGTGCCGGCCCCGGGGCCGCGGCGAGCCTCGCGATCTCCGTCGCGCTGAGCGCACGACTGTAGATTCGAGCCTCGTCGATGTCGTCCGGGTACTTAGTCCGGAAGCTGCACCCGCCGCCGCTTGCGTAGTGAGCGAAGGTGAGATCACGTACCTCCTGCCCGTACCGGATCGGCCCCGCGGCCGCCTGCCCCGCGCCCACCTGGTTGCCGTCCAGGTAGAAGCGAACCGTAGAGCCGTCGAACGTGCCGGCCACCAGGTGCCACGCCCCGTTCCAGACAGCGGACGGGGCAACCCCGGGCGCATGCACCGCCGCTCCGTTGTTGACATAGAAGTGAAGGCCGCCGTTTGATCCCGTGTACATCCCGTAGGCGGCGGGTGCGCACCCGCCCGCGCCCTTGGCCACGACATAGCGCACGGTCCCTGGGCTGCTCGGCGCCCGTACCCAGGCAAGCACCGTGACGGTCTGCGGCTCCAGCAAGGGGTCGCTCGATCTGTCGGCGTAGCCGAACTCGCCGAAGTGGAACGCTCTGCCGAAGCGGCCGGGGACGAAAGCGTTGCTTGAGGTGATGCCGAAGCGCAGCGAGAGGCCGTGTCCCGAGCTGTCCGGCGTTCCCGCGGTCGACTCGGAGCCGGTGCTAAACCCGTCGTCCCAATGCCACTGGGCACGCAGCGGCTCGGCGTGAGTGGCAAAGGCGGGGGCGCAGAGAAGCACGGCAACGAAGACCCCGAACGCCGTCGACAGCCATGTTCCGCGCGTCACAAGCCCGATCCTTCCAGTCCCGGTACGGCTTCGCCTCGGGGAGCTACCCTGATCTTTGGTCCGGGGGGGGCGACAAGCGCGGAACCTCGCCGTGGAACTTCTTGACCGGGCGCGGCCGGGCTGGGGGCCCGTCATGCGCTGCCACCAGAGTCAGGCTCATGCCGCTTCAAGGCGGTGTCCGCCGTCAGCGCGCCCGCCAGCAGCAGGCTGTGTAGGGGATCGGGGAGCGGCAGGGAGATCCGGACGGCAAAGCTCGCAGGCGCTCGGGCGAGAGTCTTAGCCAGCCATCCGTGCCGCCGCGGCGCGATCCGGGCGACCTCCCTCTCCTGCGGGTCGAGAACGTGATGGTGCACCGTGTAGTGGCGGTCGGCCACGATGGTTCCGACCCGCTGCCCGCCCGCCTCAAGCGCGTAGCGCGGCTTGCGGAGCAGCCTGTCTTGGCGCGTGATCGTGCCGAGTGTGACGCCATCTCCGCGCGTTACCGTGATGAGAGACCGCTCCTCCCTGAATTCCGCACTCGTCAACACCAGCACCGCCGCGCCAACCTCGTCCCGCACTTCGAGCCGGTACGTCGCCTCACGAACAACGCGCGACGCTCCTTTGGCCACCGCCATCAAGCCTCTCGCCCGGCTGTCGACGGAGGGAGCCGCGTGGCCCTGGTCGGGCCGGAAGAATGCCGCGCCAAACTCGCGCATCCCGACGTCGGCCACCGAGCCGACGCGCGCGCTGTTCTGATCGGAGATCGCGTACAGGGGAGTCGAATCCACAAGCTCGGATTCCCGGCTGACGACCAGCAGTGGCTGGCTGAAGAGGCTCGAGCCGGCGTCCGACAAGGCGGGCGAGTTGATCGCCGTCGACAGCCGGCCCTCGCGCTTCACGAGGCCGATGCTCCCAGTCCCGATACGGCTCAGCATCGGGGAGCTACCCTGATCTTTGGTCGCGTGGCCCAGAACCGCGTTCACGGTGAGATCCCGACGCGCAGGTCTGGTGCCGGGGCTCCCAGCTGGCGTGCGAGCAGGAGTGTGTTCCAGACGTGCCAGAGGTCGGTGCAGCGGCCGTGTTCGTCGTAGCGGAAGAAGTGCATGTGCGGGACCTCGATCCGCGCTCCTGTTATCGGGAGGCCGGCCATCGGCCCTATTCGTAGTGGTCCCTCGTGGGTGCCGGTCATCGTCGATCGGCAGGCGACGATGTTGTCCTCGGCGAGGATCGCGTGAATCTCGAAGCGCAGGTCGGGAAATGCGGTGCGCAGCACTGAGATCACCTCTTTGAGGTGCGCGATGAAGTCGGTGCCCGCGGGCTCTTGATGGTCGACCGCGTCAGGTGCCAGTGCTTGCTCCACGTGCGCGAGGTCGCCGTTGTTGAACATGCGCTCGAAGTTTTCGAGCGTGAGGGCCTTGAGTTGGTCGTCGGTCATCGTGCTGTTCCTCCGTTAGAACATCATTCTACTATCTGTGAGGCTATTCTAGTCAGGTGGCGCGTGTCAAGAGCAGGAAGCAGATCGCTGCCGAGGAGACCCAGCGCGTAATCGTCGAGGCCGCGGCGCGGCTGTTTGTCGAGCACGGCTACTACGCGACCTCGATCGGTCGGATCGCGTCCGAGGCCGGGGTCGCCGTGCAAACGATCTACAACTCGGTCGGCTCCAAACGAGATGTGCTCTCGCGCGTCCTCGACTTCGCCGCTGCGGGCGAGCGAGCGCCGGTGCCCGTACCGCAGTTCATGTCCGAGCAAGCCGAGCGCGAACCCGATCCCCGAGAGATCATCGCGCAACTGGTGGAGTTCTGGAAAGGTGCACTCCCGCGCACCGCGCCCGTGTTCCGCGTCATCCGCGAGGCCGCCGCGGTCGACGCAGAGGCCGCTGCGCTCGAGCGCGCCCGGGCTTCGCAGCGACTGCGCAACTACGCGCTCGCGGCGGGGCTGCTCGCCGAGCGCGGCGCGCTGCACCCAGGGCTGACGATCGATCAGGCCGCCGCCACGATATTCGCCATCGGCCACCCCGAGACCTACCGCACACTCGTCCTCGACGGCGATTGGGACGACGACCGCTGGGCGTCGTGGGTGCGAGTGACGCTCGAAACGGCTCTGATCGGCCCCGATCGAACAACCCGATGATCGGCTTCGCCTCGGGGAGTTACCCTGATCTCTACTCCGGGAGCGACGAGCGCGGAACCTATGCCGGGCCGCAACCACGCACATCTGCTGGAACGCGAGCAGGAGCTCAGCGAGCTCGGCGCGGCGCTCCACGGCGCCGGCGTGGGAGAGGGGCAGGTGGTGATCGTCGAGGGCGCGGCCGGAGCGGGCAAGAGCTCGCTGCTGGCGGCGGCACGCGAGCGAGCCGCGGCGGACGGGCTTTGCGTGCTGACGGCGCGGGGCAGCGAGCTGGAGAGCGGGTTCGCCTTCGGAGGGGTCCGCCAGTTGTTCGAGCCCGTCCTGATGGCGGCGCCCAAGCGCGAGCGGACGCGCCTGCTCGCCGGAGCGGCCGCACCGGCGGAGCGGATCATCGCCCCCGAGGCGGCGCCCTCGCGCGAGCGGATCGAGCCGGGGTTCACGGTGTTGCATGCCATCTACTGGGTCGCCTCCAACCTGGCGGCGGCTAGGCCGCTCGCATTGGTGGTCGATGACGCCCACTGGCTGGACGCCTCGTCGCTGCGCTCCTTGAACTACCTGGCGGGGCGATTAGCGGACCTCCCGATCGTTCTGCTGGCGGCGCTGCGCCCACACGAACCCGGCGCACCGGCTGAGCTGCTCGACGAGCTCCGTTCCCAGCCGGGCACGGCGGAGATGACTCTCGGCGCGCTGGCGCCGGAGTCCGTGGCGGACATCGTCCGCGGGGTGGTCCCGGACGCCGACGAGGCCCTGTGCGCCGCCTGCCACGCCGAGAGCGGGGGAAACCCCCTGTACCTCGAGGAGCTGCTGCGGACACTGCGGGCCGGCGGGGCGTCAGCGGCCGCGGTCCGGTCCGCCTCCCTTTCCTCCCTGGCGGAGCGCGTCACGCGCCGCATCGCGCGGGTGGCGCCCGAGGCCCCCGCACTCGCCAACGCGATGGCGGTGCTGGCGGACGGAGCCCGGCTCGGGGTGGCCGCCCGGATGGCGGGCCTACCGGAGCAGAAGGCCGCTGACATCGCTCGCCTCCTCCGGGGGATGGAGGTGCTCACCGCCGATGACCCCTTCGCGTTCGTGCACCCGCTCGTACGCCGGTCCGTCTACGACCGGCTGTCCGTCAACGAACGCGACGCCGCCCATACCGCCGCCGCCGGCCTGCTGCGCGAAGCCGGCGCGTCCGCGGAGGCGATCGCCGCGCACCTGGGCTCCGTCCGGCCGGCGAGGTCGGGGACGGTCGCTGCGACGCTCCTCGACGCCGCGGACCAGGCGCTGGCCCACGCCGCGCCTGATGCCGCTATCGACTGGCTTCACCGTGCGCTGGAGGAGGGGGCGCCGGAGCCACCGCGGGCGGTCATCCTCGCCCAGCTCGGCTTCGCCGAAGTGGTGGCCAGGGACATAGCGGCGGTCGGGCACCTCAGGGAGGCGCTCGAGCTCTCGGACGATCCGGCGCCGCGCGCGCGAATCTCGGTGGCCCTGGCCGAGATCCTTTTCAACGCCGGCCTGTGGGACTCGGGAGTGGAGGTCGTGGACGCCGCCGCCGGCGAGCTCTACGAGGCGCCCCCGGACATCGCCGTGGAAGTGGAGATGACGCGGGCGATCGTCACCATCTACGACTCCCGACGCGCCGAGGAGCTCGATCGCCGGCGCGAGCGGCTCGAGGCGCTGGCCTCGGGCGAAAGCTGGGCCGCGCACGCGCTGAGCGCCGCGCTTGCAGCCGCGGCCGCGCTACGCGGGGATCGCATCGAGCAGGTGGTGCCGCTCGTTGAGCAGGCGTTGCGCGGGGGGCTCCTGCTGGCGGAGCGCGGCGCGGGAGCGGGGGCCTCCGCCCAGGCGCTGTACGCGCTGTGGACGATCGACGAGCACGACCGAGCGCTGGCGGCGTGCGACGAGCTGGCCGCTCGAGCTCGCAGCTGCGGGTCGCTCACCGGCTCTTACACGGCCCTGGGCGTCCGCGCCGGCGTGTTCGCCCGGCGCGGGGAGCTCGCCGCCGCCGAAGCCGAGGTGCGCACCGCGCTCGACGTGATCGTCCAGGCGGGCATGCCGATGATGATGACCACCGCGGTCCACTCCATCCAGGATGCGATCCTGGAGCGCCCGGACCTGGAGGACGTCGCCGCGCTGGTCGAGTCGACCGAGCTGGATCCCGCGTTCCTGAGCACCTGGGGCGGCGCGATGCTGCTCGACGTCCGCGGTCGGCTGCGCCTGTTGAGGGGCGACCGAAAGCGCGCGATCGAGGACCTGAAGGCGTTCGCGAGAACCGCCGCCAAGCTGCATGTCGGGCCGACGCTTTCGTCTTGGCGCTCGACGCTGGCGCTGGCCCTGCCGCGGCAGGAGCGCGGGGCGGCGGTGGACCTGATGGCCGAGGAGCTGGAGCTGGCGCGCACCACCGGTCTGCCGCGCCCCTACGGCGTCGCGCTGCGCGCGGCCGGCATCCTCGCGGGCGGCGAGCCCGGGATCGACCGACTGCGCGAGTCGGTGTCGGTGCTGGAGGGCTCCGATGCGCGGCTGGAGCACGCGCGGTCCCTGGTCGAGCTGGGTGCCGCGCTGCGGCGCCGTCAACGGCGAGCCGAGGCGCGCGAGCTGCTCACCGCCGGCATGGAGCTGGCGTATCGCTGCGGGGCTCAGCGGCTCGTCGTTCGCGCGCGTGAGGAGCTGCAGGCGGCCGGGGCACGCCCGCGACGCATCGCGACCACCGGGCTGGACGCCCTCACCGCGAGCGAGCTGCGCGTCGCCCGCCTGGCCGCCGAAGGCGCGACCAACCCCGAGATCGCTCAGGAGCTCTACGTCACCGTCAAGACGGTGGAAACCCACCTCTCACACGTGTATTCCAAGCTGGGCCTCTCAGGGCAGGGGTCCCGCGGCCGGCTCGCCCAAGCTCTCGAGGCCACGCGCCCGTCTGGTATTGGCCCACGGACCGTCCACTAACCTTGACACGACCGTGGTAAGGTTGGCTCCGCATGGACGGCCTCACGATCAACGAGGCGGCCGAGACGACCGGATGGTCGGCTCGGATGCTGCGCTACATCGAGCGCGAGGGCCTCATCGCCCCGCGGCGCTCGGATGCGGGCTACCGCCTCTACGGACCGGGGGAGCTCCAGCGTCTGCGCACCCTCCGCGAGCTGCTCGACGAGCACGAACTGAGCCTTGGCGACGTGGGCTTCGCGCTTCGCCTCAGCCGCCACCCCGACATCGGACAGGCCGTTGAGGCGTGGCTCGAGGCCCGTCCGAGCCGGCCGGATGACGTGCCGGCGACCCAATGGTTGCGCTTTGAGCAGGAGAAGCACCAGCGCCTGCTCGCCGAAGCGGCCGAGCTTACGACCACCACCTGAGAGGACACATGAGCGCCACCGACACCACCACGACGCAGGACTACAAGGTCGCCGACATCGGGCTAGCCGACTACGGCCGCAACGAGATCCGCCTTGCCGAGCACGAGATGCCGGGCCTGATGCGCACCCGCGAGGAGTTCGCCGCCGAGCAGCCGCTCAAGGGGGCGAAGATAATGGGCTCGCTGCACATGACGGTGCAGACCGCCGTGCTGATCGAGACGCTCACTGCCCTCGGCGCCGAGGTGCGCTGGGTTTCCTGCAACATCTTCTCGACCCAGGACCACGCCGCCGCGGCGATCGCGGCGACCGGCGTCCCGGTGTTCGCCTGGAAGGGCGAGACGCTAGAGGAGTACTGGTGGTGCACCGAGCAGGCTCTGGACTGGCCCGGCGGCGAAGGACCCAACATGATCCTCGACGACGGCGGCGACGCCACCCTGCTGGTGCACAAGGGCGCAGAGTTCGAGAAGGCCGGCGCCGTGCCCGACCCCGAGTCGGCCGACAACGACGAGTTCAAGATCATCCTCAGCACCCTCCAGCGCAACCTGGAGGAGGACCCGCAGAAGTGGACCCGGATCGCCCAGAACATCCAGGGCGTGACCGAGGAGACCACCACCGGCGTGCACCGGCTCTACCAGTTCGCCGAGACCGGAGACCTGCTGTTCCCCGCGATCAACGTGAACGACTCGGTGACGAAGTCCAAGTTCGACAACCTGTACGGCTGCCGCCACTCGCTGATCGACGGCATCAACCGCGGCACCGACGTGATGATCGGCGGCAAGGTGGCCGTCGTCTGCGGCTACGGCGACGTCGGCAAGGGCTGCGCCGGCTCCCTGAGGGGCCAGGGCGCCCGCGTGATCGTGACCGAGATCGACCCCATCTGCGCGCTGCAGGCGGCGATGGAGGGCTATGAGGTCAAGACCCTCGACGACGTGGTCGAGACCGCGGACATCTTCATCACCGCCACCGGCAACAAGGACATCATCACCGCCGATCACATGGCCCGCATGAAGCACCAGGCGATCGTGGGCAACATCGGCCACTTCGACAACGAGATCGGCGTCGCCGGCCTCGAGCGCAACCCCGAGCTCAAGCGCCTGACGATCAAGCCGCAGGTCGACGAGTGGACCTTCCCCGACGGCCACTCCATCATCATGCTCTCGGAGGGCCGCCTGCTCAACCTGGGCAACGCCACCGGCCACCCGAGCTTCGTGATGTCGAACTCCTTCACGAACCAGACGATCGCCCAGATCGAGCTGTTCACGAAGAACGACGACTACGAGAAGCGGGTCTACGTCCTGCCCAAGCACCTCGACGAGAAGGTCGCCCGCCTGCACCTCGACGCCCTCGGGGTCAAGCTCACGGAGCTCAGCCCCGATCAGGCCGCCTACCTGGGCGTGCCCGTGGGAGGCCCCTACAAGTCAGACCACTACCGGTACTGAGACAGTCGATACTGACGTAGCCGATCCGAGCCTCGCCCCTGAGGGTCACGCGCGAATAGCCTGGGCGGCCGGCCAGATGCCGGTGCTCGGCCGGATCGCCCAGCGGTTCGCAGAGGAGCGGCCGCTGGACGGGGTAAGGGTGGCGGTGTGCCTGCACGTGACCGCCGAGACGGCCAACCTGATGCACTGTCTCGCCGCGGGCGGGGCGCAGGTGGCCTTGTGCGCGGCCAACCCGCTGTCCACACAGGACGATGTCGCGGCCGCTCTGGCGCAGGAGCTCGAGGTGCACGCCCGTTTCGGTGAGGACCTCGATACCTATGCGCGTCACGTGGGCGCGCTGGTGCGGGGCCGCCCGCAGGTCACGATCGACGACGGCGCCGATCTGCTCACCGTGATGCACGCCGCAGAGGCCACCGAGGGGGCGATCGGTGGCACCGAGGAGACCACGACGGGCCTGCTGCGTCTGCGCAAGCTCGAGTCCGAGGGCGGGCTGCGATGTCCCGTGCTGGCCGTGAACGAGTCGCGCACCGAGCGCACGTTCAACGACCGTTACGGCACGGGGCAGTCGGCGCTCGACGGCATCGTGCGCGCCACCAACCTGCTGCTGGCGGGCCACACGCTGGTGCTGCTGGGCTACGGCTATGCGGGCAAGGGAATCGCTCAGCGCGCCCGCGGCGCCGGCGCCGCGGTGATCGTCTGCGAGGTCGATCCCACGCGCGCGCTCGAGGCGCGGATGGAGGGCTATGAGGTGATGCCGTCGCTCGATGCCGCCGACCGCGGCGACCTGTTCGTCACCGTGACGGGGTCCCAGTCAGTGCTGCGCCGAGAGCACTTCGAGCGCATGAAGGACGGCGCCGTGTTGGCCAACGCCGGGCACTTCGACGTCGAGATCGACCTCGAGGGCCTGCGTGCCGCCGCGGGTGGCGCCCCCCGCGAGGTGCTGCCCCTGGTGGAGCAGTACGAGGTGGATGGGCGCCACCTCAACCTGCTGGCGGGCGGGCGCGTGGTCAACCTGGCGGCGGGGGAGGGACATCCTGCCGCGGTGATGGACATGAGCTTCGCCACGCAGGCGCTCGCCACCGAGCACCTGGTGCGCCACGCGGGCGAGCTCGCGGCTCGGGTGCTCGATGTGCCCCACGGGATCGACGACGAGGTCGCCCGGCTCAAGCTGGCCGCGCTCGGGGTGGAGATCGACGCGCTGACCTCCGAGCAGCAGGAGTATCTGGACAGCTGGGGCTGATCCCCCGGGCGAGCTCAACCCCCGCGGGCTACCCGCGAATGGCGATCGAGTAGTCGAGCCACTCCCCGCGTACCCCGCCGACGCGCTCGTAGACGGCCTGCGCGCGGTGGTTCTCCTTGGCCGTCTGCCAGCAGAGCGAGGCGATGTCGCCTCGCTGCCGGCAGACCTCGACGCAGCGCTCGATGAGCGCGTCGGCCAGACCCGCGCCGCGTGCGTCCGGATCGACGAACAGGTCGTTCATGAGCGCGATCCGGGCGGCGCTCAGGGTCGACCAGTACCAGAAGATCGTCGCAAAGCCCATCGCCCGGCCGTCAGCGGTGCGAGCGACGAGCTGCACGCCCTCACGCTCGGGATCGGCGATCAGCGCGCGCGACAGCGCCAGAACGGCCTCGTCGCGTGGATCGACCTCGTAGAAGTCGAGGTAGCCGCGCACGAGCGGGAGCAGGTCCTGGAGGTCTGCCTCGCCGACGACCGAGATGTCGAAGGCGCTCACGCGGAAAGCGTAGAGGCACGAATGCATCCCTAAGCGGGCACCGGCTTCGCGGTCTGGTGCAGGCCGTCGGGGTAGCCGCCGCCGTCCCAGCGCTCGTGCTCATGGCGCACCATCGGCGCGATCGGCGCGAGCTCTGGCGTTGAAGCGCTCGGTCAGGCGCTGGTCCATCGTCGAGGAAGTTCCTGGCGTCCGGCTCGTTGAAGGGCTCGTGCGTGTCCATCACGAGCCTGACGGCGGACATCTCCTTGAAGTGGTGCAGGTAGCTCCGGTCCCGCCTCAGGTACTCCGTCGTCGCCCAGCCGGTAGCCGTTGCCTCGGCCCACACTGCGGTCCTGGGACACCCGGGTCACGTGAACCTGGTCCACCCCGAAGACCGTGAACAACTCCGACGCCAGGGCGGAGTAGATGACGGGGGACTCCGCCGCTTCGAGCACGGCAAACGACAGCCGCCGGACGGCGGCCAGCGCTTCGACGGTTGAGACAGTGTTGGCTAGCGTCTGGATGAGAGGTCGAGGGGGTTGCAGAGGGGGGCGGTGCTCCCCTTCGGCCGGCTTGCTCGGAAGGGGCTGTACCGGTGGTATCGCCGCGGAGACTGAACGCTTGAGGCTCACGCGGAGCTCGGCCCGGGTGCCGGGGGGGCATCCTCGAGGCGCTCTCTGCGCGACTCGTCGGCATCCGACTGCGTGAGCATCGCCGCGAAGAGCACCACCAGGGCGATCACGAAGGTGAACGACTGCTCGACCATCATGATCGCGCCCCCAGCGTTCTGGTCGCTCACGGGGCTGAGCCCCCAGATCCGCGGCACGTCGGCGTAGTGCTCGTAGAGCAGGCTGTTCGACCAGGTGAGGTAGAGGCCAAGTGCAGCCAGGCCGAACTTGGCAGTCCCGATGTAGGCCACGGTGAGCCGCCGGCGCATCGGCACCGGCGAGATCAGCGGCCACCAGACCGCGAGGCCGGCGGTGAAGAAAGAGGCGTGCTCGACCAGGTGGATCACCGGGTTGCGCAGCGCGGCGTCGTACATGGCGGGCACGTGCCAGAGATACATCAGCCCGATCCACAGTGCGATCCCCGTCCACGGGCTGGCCAGAGGACCGAGCGCGCGCTCGACGCCCATCAGCCTCCGCGTGACCGGGCGCATGATCACCCGCGAGAGCGACAGCAGCAGCAGTGCCGGCGCGATGTCGCCGAGCAACACGTGCTGAAGCATGTGGGCGGAGAAGAGGTAGTCCTCGCCGAGGCCGTCGAGTGGCGTGGCCAGGGCCGCCACGAGCGCAGCCACGCCTGCGGCGAAGGCCGCGGCCTGTGCTGCGCCCGCCCCGCGCACCCGGCCGCGGGGCCTGCGTCCCTCGCTGCGGGCCTCCCGGAAGCGGCGCACGTAGATCGCCACGAGCACCGAGATCGGCGCCAGGGGGAGAAGATCCCAGTGGATCTGGGGATCCGCGGCGAGCAGCACGGTCACCGATCGTCACCCAACACGGTCTCGATTGTCGCAGCGGGATGGCCTCCGGTCACACGTAGACCGCGAACCTGGCCCATGGCCCTCGCCCCCGCGGATCTGATCTCCCTGGTCGCTCCGCCGCTGTGCTGGTCGTGCGGGGCACCGGCGCGCCGGCACGACCCGTTATGCAGAGGATGCCGAGCACGTCTGCACCGGCTCGGACCGGAGCGGGTGGTGCTCGCCGGTGTAGAGGCATGGGCGCCGCTGGCCTACGAGGGCGGCGCGCGAGCGCTGGTGCGCGGCCTCAAGTACCGCAACGCCGTGGCGCTGGCCGGCCCGATGGCTGCGCAGATGGCCGCCAACGCGCCACCCGGGCTCCTCCGCGCCGGGGACACCCTCGTGCCCGTGCCCCTGCACCCCGCCCGGATGCGCCGCCGCGGGTTCAACCAGGCGGAGCGTCTCGCCAGTGCGCTGGCCCTCCGCACCGGCCTCGCGGCCTGCGATTGCCTGCAGCGCCGCGGATCGGCCACCCGTCAGGTCGGGCGCGATCGCGACGAGCGCCTCGAGGGCCCCGCCGGTGCCGTGTCGTTGCGCACCGGTCGGCCGGTGCCGGGCCGCGTCGTGCTGATCGACGACGTGGCCACCACGGGCGCCACCCTAGCCGCCTGCGCCGCCGCCCTGCGCGGTGCGGGCGCCTGCCGCGTGGTGGCCGTCGCGTTTGCCCGGACCCTGGGGAGATGATCGAAGATCCATCGTGCGAGGGCTTGGCAGTCCGCCGCTCGCGGGTCTACTATCAGACCAGGCAGCAAAAACCGCACACCCGAGGAGATCGCATGCGCATCAGCGTGAAGGGCCGCAACGTTCCGGTCAGCGACGAGCTAAGGGAGAGGGTGGACAAGAAGTTCGCCAAGATCGCGAGGCAGGTGTCCACGCTCGCGGATATGGAGGTCGAGCTGATCGAAGAGCGCAACCCTTCGATACGCAAGTCACAGGTGGCCGAGGTCACCCTCCACCTCAAGGGCGTGACGCTCCGGGCCCGTGAGGCATCGGAGGACATGGCCCACTCGATCAACCTGGTCGCCGAGGACCTCGCCCGGCAGGTCAAGCGCCACCGCGACAAGCGCCGCAAGCGCCGCGAGGCTCATCACGCCTCCCCCCGCGTCGCGTAGGCGCTGACGGCTGCAAAGCGGCGCCTGGCTGTGTCATCGGCGGCCTCGTGTGCGTTCGCACACGTCGGCCACCTCTTCCTTGCCAGCCTTGCTTTTCGCTCGTCAGCGCCTACGCGCGGACCATGCGTAGGCCGGCTCATCCGTTGCTAGTCTCGATGGGATGCCATTGTTCGAAAAGGCCCTGCGTGTCGGTGAGGGCAAGAAGTTCAAGGAGTTCGAGAAGAACGTCAAGCGCATCAACGCTTTCGAGCCTGAGCTCGAGCTCGAGTCCGACGAGGAGCTGAGGGAGCGTTACGAGGCCCTTCGGGCGCGCGCGCTCGCCGGCGAAACCCTCGACGACCTGCTCTTCGAGTCGTTCGCGGTCACCCGCGAGGCGGCAAAGCGCACCCTCGGCCAGCGCCACTTCGACGTCCAGCTGATCGGCGGCATGGTGCTGCACGACGGGTCAATCGCCGAGATGCGCACGGGCGAGGGCAAGACGCTGACCTCGACCCTTCCGATCGTCCTGAACGCGCTGCTGTCTCGCGACGAGGACGGCGAGCCCGCTCGCGGCAAGGGCGTGCACCTGGTCACCGTCAACGACTATCTGGCCCGCCGAGACGCGCTGTGGATGAAGCCCGTCTATGACCTGCTCGGGGTCACCACCGGAATACTCCAGTCCGACGATCGCGACTGGGACGAGAAGCGCGCGGCCTACCGGGCCGACGTGACCTACGGCACCAACTCCGAGTTCGGCTTCGACTACCTGCGCGACAACCTCGCCACCGACATGGCCGAGAAGTCACAGCGCGGCCACAGCCTGGCCATCGTCGACGAGGTCGACAACATCCTCATCGACGAGGCCCGCACCCCGCTGATCATCTCCGGCTCTCCCGAGCAGGCCGCCGACCTCTACTACAAGTTCGCAAAGCTCGCCCCGAGGATGGAGCCCGGCAAGAAGCCCGAGGGCGTCGAGGCCAAGTCGAAGGACTTCGAGGCCGACTTCGACTTCGAGCCCGACGAGAAGCACAAGACCGTGGCGGTCACCGAGCGCGGCGTGGCCAAGGCCGAGAAGTTCCTCGGCATCGACAACATGTACCGCGCCGAGCACGGCAACCTCGTCAACCACCTCCAGCAGGCGCTCAAGGCCGAGTCGCTGTACCGCCGCGACAAGGATTACGCGGTGATCGACGGCGAGGTGAAGATCATCGACGAGTTCACCGGCCGCATCCTGGAGGGCCGGCGCTGGTCGGAGGGCCTGCACCAGGCGATCGAGGCCAAGGAGGGGGTAGCGATCCAGGAGGAGAACCAGACCGTCGCCACGATCACCTACCAGAACTACTTCCGCCGCTACGACAAGCTCGGCGGCATGACCGGCACGGCGCTCACCGAGGCGACCGAGTTCATGAAGATCTACGAGCTGCAGGTGGTCGAGATCCCGACCAACCGGCCGATGATCCGCGTCGACAACAACGACCAGATCTACAAGACCAAGGACGGCAAGTGGGCGGCGGTGGCGCGCGAGATCTCCGAGCGCCACGAGAAGGGTCAGCCCGTGCTGGTGGGAACGATCTCGGTCGAGGTCTCAGAGGTGCTCTCAGAACAGCTCAAGCGCAATGGCATCAAGCACGCCGTCCTCAACGCCAAGCCCGAGTACGCCGAGGTCGAGGGAGAGACGATCGCCGAGGCCGGGCGCCCGGGCGTGGTCACCATCGCAACCAACATGGCGGGCCGCGGCGTTGACATCAAGCTCGGCGGCAACGCCGAGCACCTCACCGAGGTCGCCCTGCGCGGCTCCAAGCACGAGCCGGGCACCCCCGAGTACGACAAGGCCTGGGATGAGCTGTTTCCCTCGATCGAGGCCCAGGTAGGGCGCGACCGCGAGAAGGTCGTGGAGGCCGGCGGGCTCTACATCCTCGGCACCGAGCGCCATGAGTCGCGGCGCATCGACAACCAGCTCCGGGGCCGCTCCGGGCGCCAGGGCGACCCCGGCGAGTCACGCTTCTACCTCTCCGCGGAAGACGACCTCGTGCGGCTGTTCGCCGGCGACCGGATCTACCGGATCCTCGACCGCCTCGGCCCCAAGGACGAGGAGGGCGAGGAGGAGCCGATCGAGGCGAAGATGCTCTCGAAGCAGATCGAGGGGGCGCAGAAGAAGGTCGAGGAGCAGAACTTCCTGATCAGAAAGCGCGTGCTGGAGTACGACGACGTGATGAACCAGCAGCGCGAGATCGTCTATGAGTACCGCGACCGGATCCTCGAGGGCGAGGACATGTCCCAGACCGCCCGCGCGCAGCTGGGCGAGGTGGCCGAGCGTCTCGCGGGTGAGTACCTGCAGGGCGACTTCCCCGAGAACTGGGATCTCCCCGAGCTCTACACCCAGCTCGAGCAGATGTACCCCGTGGGCATCGACTTCGACGATCTCGACCCCCAGAACCTCGACCGCCAGACCCTGATCGACCGGCTCCGCGCGGACATCGTGGATGCCTACGACGAGCGTGAGGAGGAGCTGGGCGGTGAGCTGATGCGACAGCTGGAGCGCTTCATGCTGCTGCAGATCATCGACGAGCGCTGGCGCGAGCACCTGCATGACATGGACTACCTGCGCGAGGGCATCCACCTCCGCGGATTCGCTCAGATCGACCCTCTCGTCGCGTACAAGAACGAGGGCTTCGACATGTTCACCGGCCTGATGAACTCCATCTGGGAGGAGTTCGGGCGCTACATCTTCGTCGTGGAGGTCGAGACCGAGCCGACCAACGGAAACGCTCCGGCTCCGGCGGCCCGGAGCAACTGGGGCGGCTCGCCGAACACCAGCTCGACCGCGTCCTTCTCTTACGCCGGCGGTCGCCCCGAGGATCAGCCCAGCGCGCTGGCCGCCGCACGCGCCGGCGGCGGGATGCCCGACGAGATGCAGGGCGCCGCAGAGTTCGCCTCCGACGAGGTGGCCGCGCCGGTCCAGATCGAGACCCGTCGGGTGCAGGAGACGGTGGGCCGCAACGAACCGTGCCCATGTGGAAGCGGCAAGAAGTACAAGAAGTGCCATGGCGCCTAGCGCCACCGACCTCCGCGACCAGCTGAAGCTGCTCGCGGACTATCTTTGACCCCCCACGGCTAGAGGCGCGCGCGGCCGAGCTCGAGCGCGAGATGGGAGAGACCGGCTTCTGGGACGACTCAGAGCGGGCCGCCAAGGTCTCCTCCGAGCATTCCCGCACGCAGCGTCGCCTCGATCAGTTCCGCTCGCTGGAGAGCGACGTGGCCGACCTCTCAGAGCTCGAGGAGATGGCCGCCGAGGACGAGACGATCGCGGCCGAGGTGGAGGCCCAGCGCTCCTCGATCGAGAGCCGTCTCGCCGTTCTCGAAGAGGCGCGCCTGTTCGCCGGCGACTACGACGCCGGGGACGCGGTGGTCACCGTGAACGCCGGAGCGGGGGGCACCGACTCCCAGGACTGGGCGGAGATGCTTCTCCGCACGGAGATGCGCTGGGCCGAGGGGCGGGGCTTGGCGGTCGAGCTGATGGAAGCTTCGGCCGGCGAAGAGGCCGGCATCAAGTCGGCCACCTTCCTCGCCAGGGGTGAGAACGCCTACGGCCTGTTCTCGGCCGAGAAGGGGGTGCACCGGCTTGTGCGCATATCCCCGTTCGACTCCGCCGCCCGGCGCCACACCGCGTTCGCCGGCCTCGAGGTGGCTCCATTTCTCCAGACCGCAGGCGAGATCGAGATCGAGCCCGACGACCTTCAGATCGACACCTACCGCGCCTCCGGCGCCGGCGGCCAGCACGTGAACAAGACCGACTCAGCCGTTCGCATCACGCACAAGCCCACTCACACCGTGGTCCAGTGCCAGAATGAGCGCTCGCAGACCGCCAACAAGCAGACCGCCATGGCCATGCTCACCTCCAAGCTGATCGAGCTCGAGGAGGAGCGCCGCCGGGCGGAGATCGCGAAGGAGAAGGGCGAGGCCCAGGACGCGGCGTGGGGCTCGCAGATCCGCTCCTACGTCCTTCATCCCTACACGATGGTCAAGGACCACCGCACGGGGGTCGAGGTGGGCAACGTCGCCGGCGTGCTCGACGGCGACCTGAACGAGTTCGTGCGCGCGGAGCTGCTGCGGCGAGCGGGCGCTCTCACCCCTGACTACTCTTGACACGGATGCCGGACGAGCACCCCAGGTCAAGCCGCGCGCCAGATCCGCGCACGCCCGCGCCGCGCCGCGAGGAGTCCGGCAAGGGGCCGGGCTGGCGCGTGGATCCCTCGCCTGACGGCCGGGGCGCCAAGCCCGACAAGCCCCCGATGCTCCCCTTCAGCCTCCGGCGCTTCGCGCTCATACTCGGCGTGCTGCTCGTGGCCAACTACCTGTTCGTGGCGATCCTCGCCCCGGCGGAGGAGCGCGAGCGGATCCCCTACACACCGACCTTCGTCGAGCAGATCGAGATGGGGAACGTGAAGGAGATCTCCTCCAAGGGCGAGACGGTGCAGGGCGAGTTCGAGAAGGAGTACAAGGGCGACAAGCTCTTCGAGACGGAGGTGCCCACGTTCGCCAACAGCGACGAGCTGTCGCAGCTGCTGCGAGAGAACGACGTGACGGTGAACGCCAAGCCCCCCGAGGTCCGCTCACTGGTGCAGACCCTGCTCTTCAGCTTCGGGCCGACCCTGCTCATCGTCGGTCTCGTCATCTACTTCATCCGCCGCGCCTCGCAGCAATCCGGGGGCGGGGGGATGCTGGGCCAGTTCGGGCGCTCGAAGGCGCGCCGGGCGGTGAGCACCGAACAGCGAATCACCTTCAACGACGTGGCCGGCATCGACGAGGCCAAGAACGAGCTGTACGAGATCGTGAGCTTTCTCAAGGAGCCCGAGCGCTTCCAGAAGCTGGGCGCCCGGATGCCGCGCGGCGTGCTGCTTTCAGGCCCGCCCGGCACCGGCAAGACGCTCCTGGCGAAGGCCGTGGCGGGAGAGGCGGGCGTGCCCTTCTTCTCCCTGTCGGCCTCCGAGTTCATCGAGGCGATCGTGGGTGTGGGCGCCTCGCGTGTGCGCGACCTGTTCAACCAGGCCAAGGAGGCGGCGCCGGCGATCATCTTCATCGACGAGCTCGACGCCATCGGCCGCGCGCGTGGCGGCGGCTCGTTCTCGGGCGGAGGCCACGACGAGCGCGAGCAGACGCTGAACCAGATCCTCACCGAGATGGACGGCTTCGACACCGGCGACGGGGTGATTGTCACGGCGGCCACGAACCGCCCCGAGATCCTCGACCCGGCGCTGCTGCGCCCCGGTCGCTTCGACCGCCGCGTCTCCGTGATGCCGCCCGACCGCAACGGGCGGCGCAAGGTCCTCGAGGTGCACACCCGCTCGGTGCCTGTGTCCGAGGAGGTCGACCTCGACGCCATAGCGGCCTCCACGCCGGGCATGGTGGGCGCCGACCTGGCCAACGTGGTCAACGAGGCCGCTCTGCTTGCCGCCATCCGCGACAACGAGCAGGTCGGGCCGGCCGACTTCACCGATGCCATCGAGAAGATCGTGCTCGGGGCCGCGCGCACCGTGCTGCAATCCGAGGACGACCGCCGCCGGATCGCCTACCACGAGGGCGGCCACGCGATCGTGGGCATGCTCACCGCCGGCGCCGATCCCGTGCGCAAGGTGTCGATCATCCCGCGTGGCCAAGCGCTTGGGGTGACGCTATCGGCCCCCGACGCAGACCGCTTCAACTACGAGGAGCACTACCTGCGCGGCAAGATCAAGGTCGCGCTGGGCGGGCGGGTCGCCGAGGAGCTGGTGTTCGGTGAGATGTCGACGGGCGCCGAGTCCGACATCCAGCAGGTCACCCAGATCGCGAGGGGGATGGTGGCGCGCTGGGGGATGAGCGATGCGATCGGCTTCATCGCCGTCCAGGGCGCGGAGCCCCAGAGCCAGCTGATGCCGGGAGTGGAGTCGGCCTCGGACTCCACCCGCGAGCTCGTGGACCGCGAAGTGCGCCGGATCGTCGACGACGCCCAAGAAGAGGTGCGCGAGCTGCTCGAGCGCGAGCGCGACAAGCTCGACTCCCTCGCGGAGGCGCTGCTCACCGAAGAGACGCTCGACGAGGCCGACGCCTACCGCGCGGCCGGGATCGACCGCACGCCGGCCGCGGTGTGATTTCCGGTGGAATCACTACATCATCGAACTTGATGCTATGATGCAGAGGTGCGAACGACGGTGACCCTGGAGCCGGACGCCGAGGCACTCGTCAAGCGGCTGATGCGTGAGCGCGAGATGTCGTTCAAGCAGGCGGTGAACCACGCGATCCGGGCCGGCTTGACACCGGCCCAAGGCAAGCCGTTCCGCACCCGCACCTACAACCTCGGCGTCAGACCGGGGGTCAATCTCGACAAGGCGCTGCAGCTCGCCGGCGAGCTCGAGGACCAGGAGATCGTTCGCGAGCTCCAACGCGGCAAGTAGCGCGTGCAGATCGTCGATGCCAACGTGCTCGTCTATGCGGTCGACGAGAGCTCTGCGCACCATCGTCCGGCAGGTGCGTGGCTGGATGCTGCGCTCGCCGGCCAGGAGACGCTCGGCTTCACCTGGACCGTGCTGCTGGCGTTCTTCAGGTTGACCACCCAGGCTGCCCTGTTCGAGCGCCCCCTTGCGGTCGAGGAGGCGGCCGAGGCTGTGGAGAGCTGGCTCGAGCAGCCAGGGGTCACCGTCGTCGAGCCGACGAGGCGCCACCTCCGCCTGGTGCGCGGTCTACTGACCGGCGTTGGCACGGCAGGGAACCTCGTGGGCGATGCCCACCTCGCCGCCCTGGCGCTCGAGCACGACGCCGAGATCGTGTCCTTCGACCGCGACTTCGGGCGCTTCGAGGGCCTGCGGTGGCGCATTCCCTGACCCGCGAGATCCACGAAGTGGTCGCGCGGGCCCTGGCCGAGGATCTGGGCGTCGGTGACCTGACCACCGCCGCCGTGGTGCCCGCCGGCGCTCTCGCCGTGGCCCGGATAGAGCAGCGCGCGGCCGGGGTGCTGTCGGGCCTCGATGCCGCGCGCGAGGTGTTCGCACAGACCGGCCCCGAGCTGCGCTTCGAGGCGCTCGCCCGCGAGGGCGCCTGGCGCGAGCCCGGCGACGTGGCCGTGATCGAAGGGGACGCCGCCGCGATCCTGGCCGGCGAGCGGGTGGCGCTCAACCTGCTCGGCCATCTGTCGGGTGTGGCCACCATGGCCGCCGCCTACGTGCGCGCCGTAGAGGGCACCGGCGCCACCGTCCTCGACACCCGCAAGACAACCCCTGGCCTGAGGGCGATGGAGAAGCGGGCGGTGAACCACGGCGGCGGAGCCTGCCACCGCTCGGGCCTCTACGACGCGATCCTCGTGAAGGAGAACCATGCCCTGCTCGCCGGCGGGGTGGGGGAGGCCGCACGCCTGGCGCTGGCCAACTCGGCCGGCGCGAGCTCCATAGAGATCGAGGTGGAGACTCTGGAGGAGCTCGATCAGGTGCTGGCCGCGGGCGTGGACCGGGTGCTGCTCGACAACATGAGCCCGGCCGAGATGCGCTCGGCAGTGGAGCGCGCCCGCGGAACGGGCGCCAGGATCGAGGCCTCCGGCGGGATCTCGCTCGACACGGTGCGAGCGGTGGCCGAGACGGGCGTCGACTTCATCAGCGTCGGGGCGCTCACCCACTCAGCGCCGGCTCTCGACGTGAGCCTGCTGCTCGAGCCGGCCTGAGCCCGGTGCGGTAGGCAGCGCTACACTTTGTAAAGCGCTCACGGGCCTTGGCCCGCGGGCATCATTTCGACACCTAGCGAGGTTCGAAACATGCCGGTCCAAACGACTCCCCCCGCGGGACCCGCCCACGCACCCCTGGAGCTGGAGAACATCCCTGCTCTCAAGCGCGAGGTGCGCGCGCTCGCCGAAGAGCGCAGAGCCGTGATCCTGGCCCACAACTACCAGGTGCCCGAGGTGCAGGACGTGGCTCACTACGTGGGCGACTCACTGGGGCTGTCCCGCCAGGCGGCTGAGGCGGGCGGCGACGTGATCGCCTTCTGCGGGGTGCACTTCATGGCCGAGACCGCCTCGATCCTCTGCCCTGAGAAGACCGTGCTGCTACCCGACCTGGACGCAGGCTGCTCCCTTGCCGACTCGATCACCGCCGACGAGCTGCGCGCCTGGAAGGCCCAGCATCCCGGCGCGGTGGTGGTGATGTACGTGAACACGACCGCCGAGGTCAAGGCCGAGACCGACTACTGCTGCACCTCCTCCAACGCCGTGCAGGTGGTCGAGCACATCTGGCGCGAGCACGGCCCCGACACCGAGATCCTCTTCGGCCCCGACATGTTCCTCGGCGCCTACGTGGAGAAGGTGACCGGCCGCCGGATGAACGTATGGACGGGCGAGTGCCACGTGCACGCCGGCATCCGGCCGGCGGACATCGCGCAGGTGCGCGAGGAGAACCCCGGCGCGGACTTTTTGATCCACCCCGAGTGCGGCTGCTCGACCTCGGTGATGGAGTACGTGGCGGCGGGCGACGTCGACGCCGAGAACACCCACATGCTCTCCACCGGAGGCATGCTCAGGCACGCACGCGAGTCCGAGGCCGACACCTTCATCGTCGCGACCGAGACCGGAATGCTGCACCCGCTCGAGCAGGAGAACCCCGGCAAGAGCTTCGTGCCGGCCAACCGCGCGGCGGTCTGCCAGTTCATGAAGATGATCACCCTGCCCAAGCTGCGGGACTGCCTGCGGGACCTCTCGCCGGTGGTGCAGGTGCCGGCCGAGATCGCCGAACGCGCTCGGGTTCCGATCGAGCGGATGGTGTCGATCTCAGGCGTCAGCGCAGGGTGAGCACGAGCTTGCCCGTGGCGCGGCGCTGCTCGAGCTCGTGGAGGGCCTGCGCGCCGTCCTCGAGGGGGTAGCTGCCGCCCACGATCGGCACCACCAAGCCCTCGTGCGCCATCCGCTCGAGGTCGGCTGCGATCTCGGCCACCAAGCCGGGCTTGTCGAACACGAAGGCGCCCCAGCCCACGCCGACCACGGCCACGTTCTTGAGCAACAGGCGGTTCACGGCCACGGAGGGGATCTGACCCTCGGTGAAGCCGATCACGAGGAGGCGGCCCTCGGGGGCCAGTGCGCGCACGCTGTCGGTGAAGCGGTCGCCGCCCACCGGGTCGTAGACCACGTCGACCCCCCGGCCGCCGGTCAGCTGCTTCACCCGCGCCAGCCATTCTCCGTCGGAGCGCAACACCTCGTCGGCACCCGCCTGGCGTGCCACCGCCTCCTTCTCGTCGGAGGAGACAACGGCGATCGCTCTCGCACCGGTGGCCTTAGCGATCTGGATCGCCGCCGTGCCCACGCCGCCGGCGGCGCCGTGCACGAGCACCGTCTCGCCCTGGGCTAGCCTGCCCCGGTGGATCAGGCCGAAGTGCGACGTGTGGTAGTTCATGACGAAGCCTGCGCCCTGTTCGACGCTGAACGACTCCGGAAGCTCGAAGGTGGCCCAGGGGGCCGAGGCGGCCCGCTCGGCCCATCCCCCCACGGCGAACAGCAGCGCCATCACGCGGTCGCCGGCGGCGAAGCCCGAGCCGGCGGCGGCTTCGAGCACCGTGCCGGCCACCTCGGTGCCCGGGATGAAGGGCGGCTCGGGCTTGATCTGATACAGGCCCTTGCTCAGTAGCAGGTCGGGGAAGGCGACTCCCGCGGCCTCGACATCGATCAGCACGCCGTCGCTGGCGTTCGGCTCCGGGGCGTCGTCGGTGAGGCGCAGGGCGCCGGGACCGGTTGGCTCGTGTACCTGGAGCGCTCGCATGCGGCGCGACCCTACCGGCTCGGAGCCCCCAGCTCGGCTGCGGTTAGCCTGCGGCTGCGTGCAACTCCAGCGCCTCTATCCCCGCCCCGGCCAGACCACTCCCGAGCAGCTCATCTCGGGTCTCGAACTCGGGTCCCGGGCCACGGGCCCCCGGCCGTACCTCGTGCTCAACATGGTCACCTCGATCGACGGTCGCGCCGCCCTCGAGGGCGCCACCAGAGGGCTCGGGGGGGAGGCCGACCGGCTCGTCTTCCACCACCTGCGCACCCAGGCCGACGCCTTGCTGGTTGGTGCCGGCACCGTGCGTGTGGAGCGCTACGGACGGGCGACGAAAAGCCAGGAGCTGCGCGCCAAGCGCGAGGAGGAGGGCCTCGAGCCCGAGCCGGTCACCGTGATCGTGAGCGGCCGCCTGAACCTGCCCGCCGACCTGCCGATCCTGCAGGAGGCCGAGGCGCGCGTGATCGTGGCCACCGCCGCCCAGCACGAGCTCGAGGGGGTGGCGGCCCAGGTGCAGTACCTGCGCACGGGCGATGACCTGCCGCTGCTGCTCGCTCGCCTGCGCGAGGAGCACGGCGTGCGGTCGGTGCTCTGCGAGGGCGGGCCCACGCTGAACTCCCACCTGCTGGCCGCGGGCGTGGTGGACGAGCTCTTTCACTGCACGTCGCCCCAGATCGTGGGAGGAGGCAGCGAGCCGGCGATGGTGGAGGGGCGGTCTCTGCTCGAGCCCGCGAAGGCGGAGCTGGTGTGGCTCTACGAGGCGGAGGGCGACCTCTTCGCCCGCTGGCGCATCCGCTAGCGAAGAGCACCGCCCGATAACCGCGGGAAACCCCTGCATACGGCGTTGCACGCCTTCTCCTGGACCGACTCCGTGCGCTATGAAGTGACGTCCCCTTGGCCACACGACTCCGCACTCGACCCATTGCCGAGCGCTCGCCCTCCGGCGCGCCGGGCGTCGGCGTGCCCGTCGTGGAGCTCCGTGAGGTGTCGAAGATCTACGACGGCGGCTCCGTGGGCCTCGACCGGGCCTCGACGAGGATCGGCCGCGGCGAGTTCGTCTTTCTCGTGGGCCCCACCGGCTGCGGCAAGTCGACGGCCATCCGTCTGCTCACCAAGGAACTCGACCCCTCCGCGGGCGACATCCTGATCGCCGGCAAGAAGCTCGGCGACGTGAGCCCGTCCAAGGTCCCCCTGCTGCGGCGCAACATCGGCACCGTCTTCCAGGACTACAAGCTGCTGCCAAACCGCACGGTGTACGACAACGTCGCGTACTCCCTGCAGGTGATCGGCGAGCCGCGCACCGACATCCGCCGCAAGGTGCCCGACATCCTGCGCCTGGTGGGCCTCTCCACCAAGCTCCACAACTTTCCCGACGAGCTGTCGGGCGGCGAGCAGCAGCGGGTGTCGATCGCCCGCGCGTTCGTGAACCACCCGCCGCTGCTGCTGGCCGACGAGCCGACCGGCAACCTCGATCCCGAGACCTCGATCGGGATCATGCAGCTGATCTACCGGATCAACCGCACGGGCACCACCGTCGTCGTGGCCACCCACGACAACGAGATGGTGGACAAGATGCGCCGGCGCGTGATCGAGCTGCGCGAGGGCCGGATCGTGCGCGACGAGCTCTCCGGGCTCTACCGCCCGGACGAGTCCACCACCGAGTTCGCCGTGCGTCTGCGCGGCGAGCTGGGCGTGGGCCCCGAGGGTCACCCCAACTAGCCGATGCCCTTCGGGTTCTTCCTCAAGGAGGCCATCCGTGGCCTCTCGCGCAACTCGGCGCCGGCTCTGGCGGCGCTGCTCACGGTGATGCTCACCGCGCTGGTGCTAGGAGTGTTCATCCCGATCGTGCAGGCCACCACCGGCACGGCCAACGAGGTGCGCGACCGCGTGGTGGTCAACGTCTACGTGAAGGACGGCTCCACCGAGGCCGAGCGCACCGAGCTGCGCACCGCCATCGAACGCACCGCCAACGTGAAGTCGGTCGAGTTCATCTCAAAGGACGAGGGTCTCGCCACGGCGCGCGAGAAGAACCCGGCTGCCTTCGAGGAGGGGGCCGAGCTGCTGGGCGAGAACCCCCTGCCCGACACCTTTCGCGTGGTGCCCGACGATCCGGGCGAGGTAGCGGGGATCATCGACCGCCTGGCGCCCAAGGACGCCGATGGGGTGCGCGTTCCCTCCCTCGCCGCGATCGACGAGGTACGAAACAAGGAGGAGGACACCGCGAAGATCCTGTCGGCCACCAGCCTGGTCAAGATCCTCACCGCCGGCCTGGCGGCGCTGCTGATCTTCGCCTCGGTCGCTTTGGTGGCCAACACCACCCGGCTCTCGATCTTCGCCCGCCGCCGCGAGGTGGAGGTGATGAAGCTCGTGGGCGCCACCAACTGGTTCATCCGCTGGCCGTTCGTGATCGAGGGCGTGTTCGTGGGCTTCATGGGCGGCGTGCTGGCCGTGCTGCTGCTCACGATCGCCAAGGAGACGTTCATCGACCCGCTCGAGGACCGCTTCGCCCTCCTGGCCGCGCCGGAGACGATTGACTTCGGTCTGCTGATAGGGCTCCTGCTGCTGGCCTGCATCGCGGTGTCATCCGCGGGCAGCGCACTCACGCTGCGCCGCTTCCTGCGCGTCTGACGACACGCACCGGGTGCCCGGCGCTCGGCGCCCACTACCCTTCGCCCGGGCCGTCCTCGCGGCCCGTTTTTCATGGAATGACCTCACTCTCCAAGACAGTGATCGCCGTAGCCTGCGGGCTGCTCTTGTTCCTGGGCGGGATCTGGATGGGCGGCCACCCCGAGCGGCTACCCGACCTCGCTCGCGACACGCTGGTCGACGACGACCGCGCCCTGCGCGCTGAGATCGTCGACTCGATCAAGGACAACTTCTACAAGCAGACCGACGAGGCCGACATCCAGGAGAGCTCGCTGAAGGGGATCGTCGAAGGGCTCGGCGACCAGTTCTCGCACTACCTCTCGCCCGAGGAGGCCAAGCAGTTCCAGCAGGCCGTGCAGGGCGAGTTCGAAGGCGTGGGCATGAACGTCGAGGAGGACCGCCGCGGCCTGCGCGTGATCCGCGTGTTCGAGGGCTCCCCCGCCGAGAAGGGCGGCATCAAGCAGGGCGACTTCATCACCGCCGTCGACGGCAAGTCGCTCGCCGGCCTGTCCAGCGACGTGGCCACCGCGCTCATCAAGGGCGAGGCGGGCACGAAGGTCAAGCTCGAGGTGGTGGATCCCGACGAAGGCACCCCGCGCACGATCAAGCTGACCCGGGCCAAGATCGAGGTGCCCGTGGTCGAGGGCCGGATCCGCAGGGTGGACGGCGAGAAGTACGGAGTCGTGGCGCTCACCACCTTCAGCGACGGCGCCCACGCCAAGGTGCGCCAGGAGGTGGACCGTCTGCTCGAGAAGGGCGCCGAGGGAATCGTGCTCGACCTGCGCGGCAATGGCGGCGGGCTGCTCCGCGAGGCGGTGCTGGTGTCCTCGCAGTTCGTCGAGGACGGCCTGATCACGTTCACGGAGGGCCGCACGCGCCCGCGGCGTGAGTTCGAGGCCGAGGGAGAGGCCATCGACGGCGACATTCCGGTGGTGGTCCTCGTCGACCGTGGCAGCGCCTCGGCCTCCGAGATCGTCACCGGCGCCCTGCGCGACTCGAAGCGCGCCACCGTCGTTGGCACGCGCACGTTCGGCAAGGGCGTCTTCCAGGAGCTAGAGAAGCTGTCCAACGGCGGCGTGCTCGACATCACCGTCGGTGAGTACTTCCTGCCCAGCGGCGAGAACATCGGCAAGAAGGGCGTGGTGCCCACGGTGAAGGCCAAAGACGATCCCGAGACCGATCGCGACGAGGCTCTGCCCAAGGCGCTGCGAACGCTGGCCGAGAAGGCCGCGGCCACGTGAGCGTCCGGGCGCAGCGGCGCCCGGCCCGGTTCGAGACGCCGTGAGCGTCCGGGCGCGGCGCCGCCCGGCACCGTTCCTTTCTCCGATGGTCGGCGTCCTGCGTAAGCAGGGGCGCTTCCTGGCGGCCGAGCCGCTGTTCGGAGCGGGTCGGGAGAAGGTGGCCCTCGAGGACCCTCGCGGCTCGGTGGGCGACCTCGTGCTCGTGGGCGCGGGCAAACGCGGCGCCCGGGTCCTGAGGACGCTCGGCAAGCCGTGGGTGGCCCGCGATGTGCTCGAGGGGCTGATGCTCGACCGCGGCCTGAGGCGCAGCTTTCCCCGCAAGGCCGAGGCCGAGGCCGCGGAGTCAGAGCCGGCGGGCGACGAGGCCTCGCGCGTCGACCTGCGCGACCGGGCCACGTTCACCATCGATCCCGACGACGCGAAGGACTTCGACGACGCCATCTCGGCCGAGCGCCATGACGGGTTCGTGCGCCTGTGGGTGCACATCGCCGACGTGTCGGCCTACGTGCGCCCGGGCGGGGCGGTCGATGGGGAGGCCGAGCGCCGGGCGACCAGCGTCTACGTCCCCGGCGCGGTGGAGCCGATGCTGCCCGAGGCGCTGTCGAGCCGTGCCTGCTCACTGCGGCCCGGGGAGGACAAGCTCGCCGTGACCGTGGAGATCGACATCGCCCACACCGACGTGCGCCGGGTGAGCTTTCACCGCTCGCTCATCCGGTCTGACGCCCGGCTCACCTACGGGCAGGTGGACGAGGTGTTCTGCGGGCGCGTCCGCGCGGAGGACCCATGGGGTGGGCCGCTCGAGGCCGCCCGCGGGGTGAGCCGCGCCCTGCGCGAGCGCCGCGAGCAGCGTGGCTCGCTGGAGGTCAACTCGCTCGAGCCCTCCTTCGACTGGGACGAAGACGGCGACGTGACCGGCGTGAGCTACGAGCAGGCGACGGAGTCCCACACGCTGATCGAGGAGCTGATGATCCTGGCCAACGAGCAGGTGGCCGGGCACCTGGCCCAGCGGCGTCTGCCGACCCTCTACCGGGTGCACGAGCGGCCCGATCCCCAGTCGGTGGAGTTCATGGTGGCGCGGCTGGCCTCGCTTGACATCCCCACGCCCGCGGTGCCGAAGCAGATGAGCCCCCAGCAGGCGGCCGATGTGGCCGCCGAGGCGTCGCGGATGGCCGCCGCCTTCGTGCGCTCCTCCGGCCGCGGGCGCTTCTCCTTCAGCTCGCTGGTGCTGCGCTCGCTCAAGCAGGCCTACTACACGCCGCGCAACCTCGGCCACGCCGGCCTGGCAAGCGCGCACTACGCCCACTTCACCTCGCCGATCCGCCGCTATCCCGACCTCGTGGTGCACCGCGCGCTGCTCAGCTCGATAGGGCTCGACGCGGTGGCTCCCAGGGCCGGGGAGCTGGAGGAGGCGGGCGTCGAGGCCAGTGCGCGCGAGCGCGAGGCGATGAAGATCGAGCGCTCGGCGGACGACGTCTGCCTTGCCTTCCTCCTGGAGCGCTTTCTCGCCGAGGCCGGCGGGGACGAACCGCCCTCACTTGAGGGCGAGATCGTGGGACTGGTGGCAAAGGGGGCGTTCATCCGCTTCGGCGAGCAGGGCTTCGAGGGCTTTCTGGGAGCGCGACGACTGCGCGACTGGTACACGCTCAACGAGGAGGGCACGGCCCTGATCGGGGAGAGCTCCGGCCGCGCCCTGCGCATCGGCGACTCGATCACGGTGGCGGTCGAGCGGGTCGACGCCCCCCGCGGGCGCGTCGACCTCGTGCCCGCCGCCTAGGGCGCGGTTCACCCGGCACTAGAGTCCGAGCGATGGCCAAGAAGGGCAAGAAGCGCAAGGCGGAGGCCGGCGACGTGGCCAGCAACCGCCAGGCAGCGTACCGCTACAACCTGCTCGACAGGTGGGAGTGCGGCATCCAACTGCAGGGCTCTGAGGTCAAGGCCATCCGCGACGGCGGCGTGCAGCTCAAGGACGGCTATGCGGCGCTCGAGGACGGCGAGCTGTGGCTGCACAACGTGCACATCGCGCCCTACCAGCCCGCCGCGCGGGAGGGCCATGAGCCCGAGCGCACCCGCAAGCTGCTGCTGCACCGCAGGGAGATCGAGCGCCTCACCGGCTCGCTCGCCGAGCGCGGCCTCACGCTGGTGCCCACGCGGCTGTACTTCAAGGGCTCACGGGCCAAGGTCGAGATCGCGCTCGCGCGCGGCAAGGACCACTTCGACAAGCGCCGCTCCCTGAAGGAGAAGGACCAGCAGCGCGAGATCCAGCGGGCGCTGGCGGAGCGCTGAAGGGCCTAGAAGTCGCCTCCCCCGAAGTCACCGCCGCCGAAGTCCCCGCCGCCGATGTCATCGAGGCCCCCGAAGTCGCCTCCTCCGAAGTCGCCGCCGTCTCCTGCCATGGCGTCTGATCCGAACCCTGCGCCGAAGAGCCCGAAGCCGCCACCCATCATCGACCCTATGAACAGTCCGGGGAGCAACCCGCCACCGAAGAAGCCCCCGGCCCACGGCATATAGGCGGGACCCGCGTTCCAGTAGGGCACCTCCTGGCCGTTCACCGTCACGTTGCGGGCCTGGGGGTCTAGTCCGTCCTCGATCCGCTGCAGATCGGCGGCGCACACCGGCACCGGCCGGGGGCTGCCGCCGGGCGGCGCCCACTCCGCCTCGCCGGCTGACGGACCGTGACGCGGGTCGAAGAAGCACGGTGGCCGGCGCTCGGGCACCTCGCGGCCATCGAGTCGCGCCTTCGCGGAGGTCATCGCATACCGGCCCTCCTCGAGCAACGAGGCCACCCCCTCCATGTCCTCCACGTGGCTAGCGCGATCCCAGGCGTCGTCTGCCTGCCCGTAGCGCTCGACCGCCAGGTCGTAGTCCGCCTTCGCGGTGGGGTCGACACCCGGCATCTCCACGTCGAGGTCCAGCGCGCGGATGTCCTGCCCCAAAGCCACCAGGTCCTCGCGGGCGAAGGCCTTCACCTCCTCGAGCTCCTCGCGCTCCCGGCGCCGGCGGCGCAGGCGCCCGATGCCCAGCAGCGCCGCAGGGATGCCTAGCAGCAGCAGGAGGAAGGCACCGGTTCCGATCCCGCCCCCTCCCTCGCCGCCCCCACCGGAGCTCGAGTCGCCCCGGCGGGCGTCGCCAAGGCGGTCGACGAAGTCCAGCAGCACCGCGTTCGTGCCCTGCGCCCGGCGGGCCTCGAGGGCCTCGCGCACGAGCCCTGCCGCCGTGCCCGGGGGCAGATCGCCCCCGGCCGAGCCGGCCTGGAAGGAGGAGCCGATCAGGGCCGCGTAGGTTCCCGGCTCGCG
Organism: Thermoleophilaceae bacterium; assembly: GCA_030447725.1. Lineage (GTDB taxonomy): Bacteria > Actinomycetota > Thermoleophilia > Solirubrobacterales > Thermoleophilaceae > JAAYBF01. The sequence goes on along the minus strand of JAUJOQ010000002.1, from coordinate 373,772 downwards.
GATCTCGTTCGCGACCTCTTCGAGAGCCGCGCTCGGATCCCCGCCGGCCTCGTCGGCCGCCCGCGCTGGGAGGATCGCGATCCTGAGCGGCCCGGCGCCGGCGCTTCGGATCCGGTCGCGCAGGCGCTCCGCCTCCGCCTCGCTGATGGCCATCTCGGCCTGGGGATCCACGTAGACCGTGCTCGAAGACAGCGCCTGGGCCGCCTGCGACAGCGAGCTGCCCGTGACGGTCTCCTGCGCCATCGCGGAGGGGCAGTTGAGCAGCAGGCCGAGGAGGAGGAGGGACGCTGTGGCTCTCACCATCAGCGGGGGTTACCCGCCTTGGCTGCTCGCATGCCTACACGTCCGAGAAGTCACGCTCCAGGAAGGTGGCGTCCATGCCTACGGCCAGCAGCACCGCCAGGCCGACATAGACGCCCGCCACCTTGAAGCGGGTGAGCCGCGGCACGCGGTGGTACTCCTGCGCCTCGTGGCTTCTGCGCGCCTTCCAGCGCCGGTACGTCTCGAAGCCACCGAGCAGCAGAATCAGGATCATGATCGGGTTGGGGGCGACGAAGGTGACCGCGATCAGCAGCCCGTAGCCCACCAGCCACATCGCGGGAGACAGCGCCGCCATCGCGCGCCCGCCGTCGAGCGGCAGCACCGGCAACAGGTTGAACAGGTTGAGGAAGAAGCCGACGAACGCCAGCGCCTGGAACAGCTCGTTGCCGGTGAGTGCGTAGACCCCCAGTGGAAGGAGAGCGCCGAGGGAGCCCAGGATCGGCCCGGCCAGGCCAACGCGCGCCTCCGCAGCGGCGTCCTTGGGCAGCTCCTTCATCGCAACCAGCGCTCCGACGAAGGGGATGAACATCGGCGCGCTGGCCTTGATCCCCTCGCGGCGCAGCTGGAACACGTGCCCCATCTCGTGCACGAAGAGCAGGACTACGAAGCCCACCGCGAACCGCCAGCCCCAGATCAGCGTGTAGGCGCCGATCGACACCAGCATCGAGGCGCTGGTGGTCAGGATCTTCAGCTTCGGCAGCAGCAGAAGGAGCCCCTTGAGCTTGGCCCCGAACTTGAGCAGCAGCAGGCCGGCAGCCAGGATCAGGCCGCCCGCGCGCTTCCAGACGGGAGGCTTGTCAGCCGGCTCCGGAGCGTAGGCGGGCGGGTAGTAGCCGGCGGGCGACTGGGGATCGGGGACGGGTACGCGGGTAGGTTCCATGCCCTGTGGATTGTGGCAGGGGCGCTACGCGTGCACGGAGGCCCGCAGGCGCCCGCGGGCCTCGCGGAAGCGAATCACCTCGAAGCCGATCAGCCCCGCCGTGAGGGCGGCCATCAGGGCCATGGTGGCCAGGGCGTCGATCTCGACCGCCAGTGGGATGCAGGCCAGCGCCAGCACCGCCGCCACGGATCGATGGCGGTTGAAGGTGCGCACGTTGCGCAGCCGGAAGAGGATGTGGCCGACCAGGTACAGCGCCACGCCGCCGCACAACGCCACGGCAGGCACGATCTTCAGCGGCTCGTCCACGTGGGCGATCGTCTTCTTTGCCCCCAGCGCCACCAGCACGATCCCGGCGATCATCAGCAGGTGGATGTAGCTGTAGGAGTCGCGCGCCATCAGCGCCTGCTCCACGCGCCCCGCCTGTCGGAGGCGGCGCTCGGCCACGATTGCCACCACGTCGAAGTAGGCCCACCACAGCGCGGCGGCAAGCACGATCGACAGCAGGGCGGCGATCACCACCGCGGTTGTCAGGCCCGTGCCCTGGGCGCCCAGGCCGGTGGCCACGATCGACTCGCCGAAGGCGATGATCACGATCAGCCCGTGGCGCTCGGCGAAGTGCCCCGGGTGCAGCTTCCACTTCTGGCCGCGGCCCAGCAGCGCGGCGCTGAAGTCGAGGGCGATGGCCACGGCCCAGATGGCGCCCTGCGCGGCGCCGTCGAAGAACGAGGCCAGCACGAGCAGGCTCACCGCCACGGTCACAGGGGGCGCGAACCGGCGCACGGCCTCCTGAACGTCGGCGTCGTTGGCGGCGTAGCCGTAGAGCAGGATGTGGACGACGCGCACCGCCGCGTAGGCGAGGGCGAAGAGCAGGCCGTGCTCGTTGAACGCGGTGGGGATCGACAGCGACACCACGAACATCGCGGCCATCGCGACGAAGATGCCCACGCGCGTGAGGTCCTCCTCGGTGTCGAGCCAGTTGGTGAGCCAGGAGTAGCCCACCCACGCCCACCACACCGCGGCCAGGATCAGCAGCCCACGCGCCAGGCCTTCCCAAGTCGGGTCGTCGGCGATGAACTGGGTGACCTGGGTGATCGCGAACACGAACACGAGGTCGAAGAACAGCTCGAGCGGGGTCACCGCCTGCTCGGCCGCGGCCTGGCCCTCGTCCTTCTCCTGGGCCTCGGCGGCCTGCTCGATGGTCGCCACTCTCAAGTCAACCGGTGCGGCTCAGGATCAGCCCCGCGGTCTCCTCCGGCTGGTCCCACTGCGGGAAGTGGCCGCACCTGTCGAACCAGTGCAGTTCGGCGTTGGGGAACCTGGCCCGGGCTCGCTCTGCCTGGCTGGGAAAGAGCACGCGGTCCTGGCGGCCCCACCCGATCGTGACCCGGCCCGGAGTGTCGGCGGCGCCGTCCTGAAGCGGGCCGTCGACGAGGGCGCGGAATGTCTCGTCGAGCGCGGACGCCTGCGCGATGGACTGCGTCTCGTGGAGGGCCACCGAGGCGGGCAGCGCCCAGGGCCTGACAGAGAACTGGGCCAGCAGGGCCGCACGCCCCACCCGGTTGCCCGTGATCTGGGGCATCACCGGCGCCAGAGCGCGGACCAGCCTGATCGAGGTGCCTACGGTCACCCTGAAGAAGCGCAACTCGTTCTCGGTCCAGAACCCGCCGGGGGCCAGCGCCACGGTGGCGCCTGCCTTGCCGCGGCGCGCGAGCTCGAGCGCCAGTCGGGCGCCCATGGAGCTGCCCACCACGTCGGGCCCGTCGAGGTCATGCCGGGCGAAGAAGGCCTCGAGGGCGTCGGCCAGCGCCGCGATGGTCGGCTCCCCCGCCAGGGGTGGGCTGTCGCCGAAGCCGGGCAGGTCGGGGGCGATCACCTCCCGCTGGTCGGCCAGCGGGGCGAGCACGCGCGACCAGTTGCCGTGGTCGGAGCCGAGTCCGTGGATCAGCACGAGGGGCCTGCCTTCGCCCCTGCGGATGTGGTGGAGGTCCATGGCCATCGAGCCTAGAGTGCCCGTGCTGTCAGGATCGGCGGCGATGGCTGCTGGCGCACGCGTTCAAGCGCTTCCTCCTGGCCCGCGGCTGCCGCGTTGGGTGCAGACGGCCGGGTTTCTCTTCTTCCCGGCGCCGTGGATCGAGTTCTGCCGGCGTCGCTACGGGGACGTGGTCATCTTTGGCAGCCTGTTCGACCCGCAGTTCGTGATGGTCTTCGATGTCGATCAGGTCAAGCAGGTGCTTCGCGGCTCGCCCGATCGGCTGCGGGCCGGAGAGGCGAACGCGCTGCTGGGGCCAGTGGTGGGGGAGCGGTCGGTGTTGCTGCTCGACGGAGCGGAGCATCTGCGCCAACGAAAGCTGCTGCTGCCGCCGTTTCACGGGCAGCGGATGCGTGCGTACGAGGAGGTCATGGTCGAGGCGGCAGACCGGGCAATCGAGTCGTGGCCGGTCGGGGAGGAGTTCGCGCTGCTGGGGTCGATGCAGGCGCTGACGTTGGACGTGATCGTGCGGGCGGTGTTCGGGGTGACCTACGAGTCGCGCTCTCTCGAGCTCAGGCGAAGGCTGCGGGCGATGATCGACCCGGTGGCCTCGCGGGCCGGCGTGCTGATGCTGGTGCTGACGGGCGGGCGGCGCGGAAGTGGGGCGGGTGAGGAGTTCGCGCAGCACAGGCGAGCGGTGGACGAGCTCATCTACGAGGAGATCGCCGCGCGGCGCGGTGAGGTGGGCTCGGGAGGAGCGCAGCCGGAACGTTGTTCCGGTGAGCACCGCACCGGAGATTCTCTGGCCTCACGCGAGGACGTGCTGTCGATGCTGGTGCTGGCGCGCGACGAGGGCGGAAGCCCGATGACCGACGAGGAGCTGCGCGACGAGCTGCTGACGCTGCTGGTCGCGGGGCACGAGACGACGGCGACGGCGCTGGCGTGGGCGTTCGACCTGCTGCTGCACAATCCGCCGGTGCTGGCTCGGCTTCGGGCGTCGCTGGCATCGGGAGACGAGGCCTACCTCGGCGCGGTGGTGAAGGAGACGCTGCGCATCCGCCCGGTGATCTCGGGCATCGGGCGAGTGGTGCGCGGCCAGGAGCCGTTCGAGGTAGGCGGCTTTGCGATCCCGCCGGGAGTGGAGATCAACCCGTCGATCGCGGCGATCCACCGGCGGGCGGACCGGTACCCAGCGGCCACCGAGTTCCGCCCCGAGCGCTTCCTTGGCTCCGACCCGCCGGACACCTACACGTGGCTGCCGTTCGGCGGCGGGACACGGCGGTGCCTGGGGGCGAGCTTCGCGGAGTTCGAGATGCGGGTGGTGATCCGGCGGGTGCTGGAGCGCGCGGAGCTCGGGCCGGTGGGGCGCCAGCCAGACCGGGGTGTGCGGAGGGGGGTCACCTTCGTGCCAAGGCGGGGCGTACGGGTCGTTCAGAACAAAGCTTGAAACTCGCGGGGCGCGGGTGTCAACTTGCAAGCGCTTGTCTTCTGGCGCCCGAACAGGCTACGATCCTCGCGAGGGCTTCCGTGCGGGCGCGTCGTTCTCGAGCATTGGTCCGTGGCCTGCTCGGCCTAAAGCGTCGTCGGAAGGCGGTTTTACATGCTTGTCCCTCACAGGTCGGAGAGTCCCTCGAGTTGGGCTCTGGTGTTCCATCGGTGCACCCGTCGCATCATCCTTGCTGTTGGGCTAGCGTCACTGTTGACGCTGGCGTTTGCCGGTACTGCGATGGCGCAGGCGCCGGTGGGCCTTGGAACGGCCGAACCCTTCGCGGTTCTGGCGGGAAGCACGATCACGAATACAGGCCCTTCGGTGATCAACGGCGATCTGGGCTTGGATCCGGGCACTGAGGTGACGGGGTTTCCGCCGGGAACGGTGAATGGCGCGAGGCATGTGAACAACGCTGTGGCCCGGCAGGCGAAGGTCGACCTGGTGACCGCGTACAACGACGCCGCCGGACGGCCGTTCACGGCGACGCTGCCGCCCGACGTCGGCGGGCGAATTCTCACCCCTGGCGTCTATAGGACGGGGTCGGTTCCCTCGCTTGGGCTGACGGGGCCCCTGACGCTCGACGCGCAGGGCAATCCCAATGCCGTCTTCATCTTCCAGATCGAGTCGACCCTCACGACGGCAACCGACAGCAGGGTGAACCTCATCAATGGCGCTCAAGCGTGCAACGTCTTCTGGCAGGTGGGCAGTTCCGCGACGCTCGGAACGAGAACTGCGTTCAAGGGCAACATCCTTGCGTTGACGTCGATCTCTGTGAATGACGCCGTGACGGTCGACGGCCGGCTCCTGGCCCGCAACGGCGCCGTGACGTTGATCAACGACACGGTTACGCGTGCCCGGTGCGCGGCGGCAGGCCCGGAGCCCGGGCCGAGCCCCGGTCCCGGTCCCGGGCCCGGCCCCGGCCCCACCCCCCCGGGCACGGAGCCCGGCCCGACCCCACCCGGCGGCGACGGCCCCGGCGCCGACGGCCCCGGCGCCGACGGCCCCGGCGGTGACGGCCCCGGCTCCGACGGCCCAGGCACCGGCGGCACCGGCGGCCCCGGCTCGGGGGGGCCCGGCTCGGGGGCCCCCGGTGCGGGCCCGCTGGTAAAGATTCTCGGCCTGCCCGGCCTTCGCCAACCGCCGGTTCGCAGGCCGGGCGCTCGTCGGGCTCCTGCCGGCACCGTCTGCACCACGCGCGACTTCACGGCGCGCATCAGGGTTCGTGACAGTGACGGGATCCGGAGGGTGAGAGTCTTCCTTGACGGCAAGCTGCTGAAGGGGACCACCCTGAGGCGGTTCTCACTTCGTGTCACGGTCCGCGGACTGCGTGTAGGTCCTCACCGGATCAGGGTCGTAGCGCGTGACCGCGAGGGCAACCGGTCAGTGACGACGCGTCGCTTCGGGCGCTGTGCGTTCGCCCTGCCGGCTCCGCGCTTCACGGGCTGAACCCGGAGGGACCATGAGATGTGCCAAGTGCACGCCCTGGATCCAGGTGCTCCTCGCCGTGGCGGTGACGGTCGGGCTGCCGGCGTCGTCGAGCGCCGATGCTCCTCAGCCCGCCGACAGCGTGCGACTCACCGGCGGGGAGAGCTTCGCGCACTGGGCCCACCCCGTAGAGCGGTTACCCGTCAGGCGGCTGCCGTCGCCGGCCTCGCGCCGGATCGCGCGGATTCACCTCCTCACCGAGGACGGGTTCCCCGAGGTCTACCCGGTCCTGCGACGCCTCACCGATCGCCACGGGGGCAGCTGGCTTCGCGTCCGCATCCCGATGCGCCCGAACGCGCGCACGGGGTGGGTCCGGGAGTCCGCTCTTGGTCCCTTGTACCGCGTCCGCACCCGCTTGGTGGTCCAACGCGGCCGCCTGCGCGCGACCCTCTACCGCTCTGGCCGGCGGATCTGGCGATCTCCGATCGGTGTCGGAGCGGCGGGCACCCCTACCCCGGCCGGCCGATTCTGGATCCGCGAGAAGTTCAGGGTCACGGACCCCGGGGGGCTCTATGGGCCGTGGGCGTTCGGAACCGCCGGGTACTCGGTGCTCAGCGACTGGCCCGGCGGGGGAGTGATCGGCATCCATGGAACCAACGAGCCTTGGCTCATCCCGGGCAGACCTTCCCACGGCTGCGTCCGCGTCCCGAACTCCGCTGTCAGGCGACTCGCGAGGCTCATGCCAGTCGGAACACCGGTCCACATCCGCTGACGTGCGCGTAGCCATCGGGAGCATCGTGTGTCTTTAGCCGACAAACAACCCTCGCCCGAGTACCTCGAGGCGGTCGTGGAGAGCATGGGCGAGGGCTTGATCACAGTCGATCAGTCCGGCGCGGTTCTTTACATGAATGCCATCGCTGAGCAGCGGCTGGGGTGGGGATCTGGCGACTTACTCGGGGCAAACCTTCACCAGATGTCCCACTATCGCCGTCCGGACGGGTCTCCTTACCCGATCGAGGAGTGTCCGCTCATGGCCGTCCGCTTCGAGGGCGAAACGGCGCGGGTGGACGAAGATGTCTTTTACCGCCGGGACGGGTCGCCCCTGCAGGTCTCCTATACCTCGGCCCCTTTCGAGCTGCCCGACGGGGAGACAGGAGCCGTGGTCGTGTTCACGGACATCGCCGAACGCAAGCGGGCGGAGTGGGCGCTTCGCGCGAGCGAGGCGCAGCTGAAGGCCATCATCGAGAACACGAGCGCCGCTATCTATGTCAAGCGAAGGGGCGACTACCGCTACCTGCTGGGCAACCCGGAGTTCGAGCGTCTCCTAGGCCTCGAGCCGGGAACGGCTGTCGGCTTGCGCGATGAAGACGTGCTCCCCCCGGAGGCCCTTCCGGCGTCGCGCGAGACCGATCGCCGGGTGGTCGAGGAGGGGGTCGAGATATCGCTGGAGGAGGAGGTCGAAGTCGCCGCGGGGCTACGGACATACATCACGCTGAAGTTCCCGCTGCGCGACGAGCGCGGAGAGCCCTACGCGCTGTGCGGCATCTCGACGGACATCACCGACCGAAAGCTCCGCGAGGCGGAGTTGAGCGAACGCCTCGAATGGGAAGAGCGCATTCGCATGGCTATCTATGAAGACCGCCTGCTCGTATACGCGCAACCGATCGTAGACCTGCATTCCGGCGCGGTCGTGCAGGAGGAACTGCTCGTCCGGATGCAAGGCGACGGAGGACCCGATGACGTCATCTCACCTGGCGATTTCCTGCCGCAGTTCGAGCGCTTCGGGCTGATGGGCCAGATCGACCGCTTCATGGTGAACCGCGGCATCGCCCTCGCCGCCGAAGGCCGTTCGGTCGAGATCAACCTCTCAGGCCAGTCGATCGGTGACCGAGTGCTTACCCGCGAGATCGAGCGAGAGCTTCACACGTCCGGCGCCGACCCCTCCAAGGTCGTCTTCGAGATCACCGAGACGGCAGCGGTCGAGGACATCGACGCCGCGCGAGACTTCTCGGAGCGGATAGCGCGGGTGGGCTGTAAGTGCGCGCTCGATGACTTCGGCACCGGATACGGCTCGCTCACCTACCAGCGACAGCTGGTCGTGCAGTACCTGAAGATCGACATCTCCTTCGTGCGGGACATGGCCGACAGCGAGGCCGACCAGCGGGTCGTGAAAAGCATCGTCAGACTGGCCAAGGACTACGGCCAGCAGACCGTCGCGGAGGGAGTCGAGGACCAAGAGACGCTGCAGTTGCTGAGCGATTTCGGAGTCGACTACGCCCAGGGCTTTCACATCGGACGCCCCGCGATCCTCGCCTAGCCCTCGATGAACTCCAGCGCGCTCTCGTAGCTCAGGAACGTCTGGATCAGCACGACCTTCCCGCCACGGAAACGAAGCAGCCAGGCCAGCTGCATTTCGTCATCGTGGTCACCTTGTATGACGCGCCCCCATCCCTGGACGATCACGTCCTCACCATGCTCTTCCCACGAGAACGAACGGCTGGCGACCGCGATCCCGAGGTTCTCCAGATCGGAACGCAGATGCTCGATCTCCTCTCGGCCCTGGAAGCTTTGGAAGGTGACCTCCGTCGGGCGCACGACAACGTCCTCACTGAGATGCCGCCAGATTTGGTCGTAGCTCCCGGTGTTCCACGCGTGGCACACCTCGTGAGCGATGTCGACGCGGTTCACCGCGACCCAACATAGCTCGGACGCGCCAAGCGGGGCGCACCTCACGGCGGGCTCTGCCACACCAGGCTCAGGCCGGGCAGGCCCACTCGCTCGACCCGACGGCGCTCAATCCGCGGATCGCCTGGGAGCCGATCCGCAACTGGTCCAAGCATGTGTCACCGCCGGATTGCGTGGCAGCGTGCCGCGGTAGACGGTCACGACCTTCTGCCGGCGCTTCATGCCCCGCTTGCGCTTCACAAATGCGTCCGAGTAGTGCAAGATCCTCAGCCCGCGCACCATCCGCCTGCGCTCTCGCACGAACTTCACCTTGCGGCTGCGGATCGAGCGCAGGCCGCGGTAGAAGGTGCTCGACGCAAACTGGAGCAGCCCCTGGTAGGCGCCGTTGCCGGCGTACCAGCGGTAGTTCGACTCGCAAGCCACGCGGCGCGAGAGGCTGCTCGGACTGATGTTCCAGCGGCGAGCCTCCAGGTGGATGATCCGGCGCACCCCCCGCGGACCGGGCCTGGCGGCGGGCTTGAACCTCTTGTGCACCACCTTGCGGCGTGGGGGGCGAACCGATCTCACCTTCGTCACGTGAACTGGGGCGGCAACCTCGAGCTGGGCGGGCTGGTCGGCTGCGGGAGCCTCAGCCTGGGCCTCGGCGACGGGCGGTATACCGGCAATGGCCGAGCAGGCCAGGGCGCAGACGGGCACCGCGCGCGCAAAATATTCGCGCATGGATCAAACCTCCAAGTGTCTGGAAGGTCCCCCGGGCCACGCGTCGGCGCGACTCCCGTTTCGGCGCCGACGTGGGCCAGCCGGCCGAAGAAAAGAGGGACCTTGAAAGCAACGAGCGCCCACGAGGGCGCTCAGGACTCCCTCTAGGTCAGCAGCCAGACGTGATCCCAACCGTGAGGTGGGTCACATGGGCACAATGCTGCAACGAGCCTTGCGGCGGCTGAGCGGACGTATGTCGGATCGCGCCCGGGTAAGGAAAGTGCCCAATCGGCCGATAGCGCCCTAGATGGCTTCGCTAGCACGTCGTTTCGGGCAAGGGAGCTCAGAGGCCAGAGCGCCCGGCCTTCGCGGGAGCACAACCGGGGTGCCGCCGCTGACCCCCGACCTGGCCTCGAAGGCGTACCTTTTCATCGCCGCCGGTCTGCTCGGAGCGCTCACCGTGCTGCTGCCTCACCCGGAGAGCTTCAACGAGCAGTGGATGCTCGCCGTGCTGATCGGCTCTGTGGCTGTCGGCGCGCTCCTGCTCGCCTTCGGCGAGCGGGTACCGGAGTGGCTCAGGCGAGCCGCCCCCTACGGCGCGGCCGCGGCGACGGCGATCGTGCTCCTCCTCAGCGGCCGGGCCACCAGCGCCTACCTGTTCTTCTACCTGTGGGTCGCCCTGTACGCCTTCTGCTTTCTGTCGTGGCGTGAGGCGATCGCCCTCGCCCTGTTTACGATCGCCAGCTACGCCGGAGTGATCGCAGGCTTTCGCATCGGTCACTTCGAGGCCAACGCCGTCCAGGCCAACGAGGACGTCCCCGCGATGGTGCTGCTGGCGGGCACGGTGTTCGTGGCCGGAGCCTTCGTCGTGTTGTTGCGCGAGCGCGTCAGGTCCCTGATCAGCCAGCTTGCCACCGTCGCCGGCAGCGATCCCCTCACCGGTCTGCTCAGCCGCCGCGGCTTTCACCACGCGGCGCAGTCAGAGCTCGCCCGCGCGGAGCGCAGCGAGCAGCGCTTCAGCCTGCTGCACACCGACTGCGACTTCTTCAAGCACCTCAACGACCGGCTGGGTCACACCGCCGGCGACGAGGCTCTGGTGGCTATCGGGTGGATGCTCGAGGCTGACCGGCGACGCTACGACGTGGTCGCTCGGATCGGCGGTGAGGAGTTCGCCGTGCTGCTGCCCCAGACCGACCAGCAGGAGGCCTACATGGTGGCCGAGCGCCTGCGCACCCGCATCTCCGAGTCGTTCGCCGATCAGGCCGAGCCGCTGACCATGAGCGTCGGCGTGGCCACGTATCCCGCCCACGCCACCACCCTGGACGGGCTGCTGCGCGCCGCCGACGACGCCCTGTACGCCGCCAAGGCTCTCGGCCGTGACCGCTGCGTGCTCCACAGCCCCGAGATCGCGGGCATCCTCTCCTCCGACCGCGACGCGATCAACCCGCGCGAGCAGGCCCAGCTCGCCACGGTGCTCAACCTGGCAGAGGCGCTCGACATGCGCGACACCGGCACGGCCCGCCACTCTCAGACCGTCGGTCGCCACTGCGAGCTGATGGCCCGCGAGCTGGGCCTCACTCGCGAGCAGGTCGACCGCGTGCGCGTTGCGGGGGTGCTGCACGACATCGGCAAGATCGGGGTGGCCGACTCCATCCTCTGCAAGCCCGGCCCTCTGACCGACGAGGAGTACGAGGCGATGAAGAAGCACCCCGAGATCGGAGCGCGGATCCTGGGCGGGTCGGGCCTCGACGACATCCGCAGCTGGATCCTTGCCCACCACGAGCGCCCGGACGGGCGCGGTTACCCCTACGGCTTGACGGGCAAGGACATCCCCTTGCAGGCGAGGATCCTGGCGGTGGGCGATGCCTACGAGGCTATGACCAGCGACCGCGTGTACCGCCGCGCCATCGGCGCCGAGGCGGCCCGGCAAGAACTGCGCGACAACGCCGGCAAGCAGTTCGACGCCCGCGTGGTGGACGCGCTCTTCAAGGCGCTCAGTGGGCGGGGGGACGCAAAGGACTCCGCGGCGAATGCCGTGCCGGCCCGCTGAACTGCGTCAGCGCGACTCTTCGGGCGGCATCGGAACGGTCTGCCCCTCGCCGGCGCCCGAGGCGGGGGACGTGGTGCCCCCGCCAGGTTCGGGCGGTGATCCCGCACGCTGGGTTCGGCCATCGACCGGAGCGCGCTGATCGGAGTCTTCGAGGACGACAGCAAAGGAAACCCCAGCGCGCCTCATCAGCGCGCCGACGACCATGAGCAGCGCGCCTGCCAGCGCCAGCCATCCCCCGATATCGATGTCCGCCCCGGTGGCTGCGGGCGGATGGTTGATCAGCTGGGAGACGACCACCACGAAGGCGGCCACGGCGGCTGCCGTGCCGGCTGTCTCGCCGACGGCCCCAAAGCCGAACGCCCGGGCCGTGACGGCAAGCACCGTGAGGGCGGCGGCCGCCAGCACGAGGTCCAGCGCTTCGAAGACGGTCCACCCGGTGAGGCCCGGCTCGTACCAGTCCAAGAACAACGAGATCAGCAACAGGATGGCTCCGGCGCCTGCCAGCAGCCAGCCCACCTCGATCCTGCCTGGTCTCCCTCCACGGGCTGCAGCGGACACTTCGGCCTCACTACCCCGTGCAGCGCCTTCTTACTCGGCCCCTGGCCCGGCCGCCCGGACCGCCCGCTCCAGCGCGTTCAGCTGCTGGTCCAGCGGCGCATCGCGGGGGGCGGGTGTCGCCTGCGGCGGGGAGGAGGGCGCTTGCCCTCCGTCACCGGCGCTCAAGATCACGCCAACGAGCATCAGCACCGCGGCGATCCCCGCTAGAAGCGCCGTGCGTGGCGCCACCCGGATCTCGAGCTTCCGGGTCGTGGCAGCCGGCGTATCCAGCAGCCGCGTGGGCGCGGTCTCCCCGGCCGGCCCTTCCGGGATCGCCGGCGGGAGCGGAGTCTTCCTCTGTGTCGGCGCCTCTATCGACGCCCGCGCCTCCGCCGCCGAAGCCGGCCGACGAACCGGGTCTGTCGCCGTCAGCCGCTCCACCAGCCCTGAGAGACGAGAGGGCATCTGCTCCCCGGCAGCCTCGCGCAGCAGGACGCCGCAGGAGAACAGGTCGCTGCGCGGCGTCGCCGGACGGCCTTCGGCCACCTCGGGCGCCAGGTACCTGAGCGTTCCGATCACCTGGCCGGTCTGGGTCAGCCGGGTTGCGTCCTCAGGGTGCGCGATGCCGAAGTCGGTGAGCAGCGCGCGGCCGTCCTCAGCGAAGAGGATGTTGGCCGGCTTCACGTCTCGGTGCACGATGCCTGCGCCGTGGATATGGTCGAGCGCCGCGAGCAGGTCGAGTGCCAGCCGCTCGAAGTCCAGCCGCTGCCCTCCGTCGTCCTTGAGGCGCTCCGCCAGGGTGCCCCCGTCCACGTACTCGGTGATCAAGAGCGGGCGGTCTGACTCGGCGTCGTAGTCGAAGACCTTGACGAGGTTGTGGTGGGAGAGCCCGGCCGCTACGCGCGCCTCGCGCTCGAAGCGCGCGACGTAGGCGTCGTCCACCGCCAGCGAGTCCGAGATCACCTTGATGGCGACCGCGCGGTTGAGCCGGTCATCGTGCGCCAGCCACACAGAGGCCATCCCGCCGCTGCCCAGGAGGCGTTCCAGCCGGTACCTGCCGTCACTCAAGCTCTCGTGGGGGGCGAGCTTCAATCCTCCTTGCCCCCCTTGCCCTTGGACTTTCCCTTTCCCTTTTCCTCTTTGTCCTTCTCCTCTTTCTCCTTTTCCTCGTCTTCCGGCTCTTCCGGGGCCGGCTCGGGGGCTGGGACCGGCGGGGTCGTCAACGTCGGTGGAGGTGTCGGCGCCGGCGCTGGGGCGTCGACTTCGAGCTCGATACGCCGCCGCGCCTGGGCGATTCCCGTCTTCAACCCACGAGTTTGCCCCGCGGACAGGTTGCCGGCGCGCGACTCGCGGCTCACCAGCGCCGAGAACGATGAGAGCGCGCGCAGAGCCTCCGTCTCGTCGCCATCCTCTGCGGCAGCGCGCACGTCCGACAGCCCGCGTTGCAACTGACTGGCCGCCGTGGCGCTGAGCCGGGGCTCCGGCGAAGAGCCGCATCCGGGCGCCAGCAGTACGGCGAAGAAGGCGACCGCCAGCGCGCCGGCTCTGTGGGGACCCCGAGCCACAGCGATGATGATGCCGATGCGCCGAGACGGGCGCGCTGACCCGCGCCCCGCAGGCGGTAGACTCGCGGATGCTTCACATGGGGACGACAGGCTTCGACGTGGACGTTTCCGTGGGGGCAGTTGCGAGTCGAGGTTGCCGGTCGGCCTCGTAAAACAACCGGCAAAAACACAAATGCGGATGAGAATCACTCGTTCGCGCTCGCTGCCTAGCAAAAGCTAGCCAGCGGTGCTCTTGGCCTCCCCTCGCCCGCGGGGGAGATGTCCGAGATCAATCAGTGGGCTCGCCCCCTTCGCGCGCCTCTGGCGAAGGGGGGACTTCTCACAGAGGCTGGTCCCCAGCAACCCCGCCGGCCAGGCGACCTGAGGACGAGAACAGAGGGCCGGATACGCTCGTAGACGCTGCTCTTCACGCGCCCGCGGACGTGGGTTCGATTCCCACCGTCTCCATCACACAGAGAAGCCGCCCAGCCGGGGCGGCTTCTCTGTGTTTGGGAGTCCGATCCGGCCTTTCCCGCCGGGGTCTTGGCGGGGCGCCCCGCCCCTGGGCCGTTGTAGCCTCGAACGGGTGAGCTTCGTTCGTGGCGTGGGAGTCGGGCTGGCGGTGGCCTTCTCGGCTGGGCTCGGCGCGGCGAGGCCGAGCGCCGCGCATCCGGGTGACGATTCGGGCGGCGGGCTCTGGCCCGGGACCGCCCAGCTCACGCAGCGTGGAGGGCAGAGCCTGGCCCACGCCGCCGTTACGCCGCCCACGACGCCGCGGCCGGTGTGCGGCCCCGGCTCGAGGCCCGAGACCGGCATGCAGGGCCGCGTGCCCGGAGGCGAGTCCGACGCGGGTTTTACCTGCAACACCACGGCGCTGCTCTCGCACCACGGCAGGGCCGGCGGCTACGAGTGCGCCTACTACGACAGCACGCTGCTCTTTCCCAGCAACGCGCAGTTCCTCAGCGCCGAGCGCACCGGGGTCACGGTGCTCGACATGGCCGATCCGGCGAAGCCGGTGCAGACCGCGTCGCTGATCACCCCGTCGATGCTGTCGCCCCACGAGTCGCTGCTGCTCAACGAGAAGCGCGGGCTGCTGGTGGCTGTGATGGGCAATCCCCTGTTCGCCCCCGGGGTAGTCGACATCTACGACCTCAACGAGGACTGCCGCAAGCCGGCGCTGCAGTCGAGCCTGCCGGTGGGCCTGCTGGGGCACGAGAGCGGCTTCGCCCCCGACGGCAACACCTTCTACGCCACCTCGATCAGCACCGGGCAGGTCACCGCCGTCGACGTCACCAATCCGAAGCTGCCCAGGACCCTGGCCGTGGCCAACTACAAGTCGCACGGGCTCACGGTGAGCGACGACGGCAACCGCGGCTACGTGGCCGCCAGCTCGGGGCTGATCATCATCGACCTGAGCGAGGTTCAGGCCCGCAGGCCCAACCCCAGGATCCGCGAGATCAGCCGCCTGACCTGGGACACGCTGACGATTCCGCAGGTGGCCCCGCCGGTCACGATCGACGGCAGGCCCTACCTGGTCGAGATCGACGAGTCCGCCGAGGGTGGTGTCAGACATCCGACTGGCGGTGCACCAGCCCGAAAACCGCGCCGAGATCGGTGGCGACCCGGGGGCCGCCAGCCCGGTGCAGGGCTACGCCGGCCACTACTGCTCGGTGCCCCGGCGCGAGGACCCCGGCATCGTGGCGTGCTCGTTCATCGCGTCTGGGCTGAGGGTGTTCGACATCCGCGACCCCGAGGAGCCGAAGGAGCTGGCCTACTTCGTCGCGCCGGCGGGCCCCAGTGCCACCGCCGGCCCTCCCAGCAACTACGCGATGTCGAGCCCGGCGTTCGCGCGCCCGAGCGCGGGGAGATCTGGTACTCCGACGGCAACACCGGCTTCTATGCGGTGCGGGTGGCCGACGGTGTGTGGCCTTTCAGGGCCGGGAGCGAGGCGCCTCGCCGGTGCCTGGCCCGGCGCTCCACTGTCGGGCGGCGCAACATCGGCCGCGTGCGCCTCGGCTACACCCGCCCCCGCGCACTGCGGCGGATCGACCCGCGGCCGGTCAGGCGCGGGAGGTTCGTCTACCGCTGGTGCGTGAGGCGCTCCGCCGGGCTCGTGACCGCGGTCTTCTCGAGCCGCTCAGCCGAAAGGGTCGCGTGCGCCTTGTGGCGACCACTGCTCGGAGCGACCGCTCGCGCGCGGTGGGGCGCGGCGTGGGGGTCGCGCGACTGGCGCGGCGCTTTCCGAACTCCAGCCGCCTCGCACCCGGGCTGCTGCGGGCGGGTCCACACAGTCCGCGCATCTTCGGCATCCGCCGGGGCAAGGTCCGCTGCGTCGCGGTCGCCGACCGGCGCCTGGTGCACGCCCCCCGTGCGCTGCGCCGCTACGTGCGCCGCGCCGGCCTACGCTGAGCGCGCCGCCCCCCTCGCGTGATGCAGCACTGGATCAAGTGTTCAGGAACGTCGTCGAGTCCCATGGAGGCCGACGACTGGATGCCGCGCCACCGCGCATGGCGCCGCGAGCACGGACCGATCAGCGCCTTTCCGCGACGGCCACGTATTCAGGCGGGTGACCGGCTGGTCAACTACGCGGTGGGGTCGGCGCGGGCGTTTGGCTGGGGTCGCATCTACCTCGTCGAGGAGGTTCTCTCCGAAGAGCCCGAGGCCGGTGGCCACGAGCGATGGCCCTGGGTGGTGGAGGTACAGCCGGTGGTCTGGGTGCCGCGGTTGTCACTGGCGCCTGAGCTGCGCGACATCGGCGTCAGCCCGCGCTCGCTGGGCCGGCACTCGCACATCCGCCTCGCCGTCGAGCAGGGGGAGCTCGCCGAGCAGCTGATGCGCGCAGCGGCGGAGGAGGGGCTGCATCGGGGCGCTGAGACCGATTAGCCGGCGAGGGACCGCGCGCGGTCGCCCGACTCCGCCGCGAACAGGAACCGTTCGAGGCGGCGGTTGAACTCCGGCGAGCGCTGCACCGCGTGCCCCGCCCCGGGCAGCCGGTCGCGCTGGGCTCCCAGCCGGTATGCGAGCGCATCGCAAACCTCCTCGAGCTTGGGGTGGTGATCGCCCGACAGCACCAGGGACGGGACGCCCGCGCCGGCCACCGCTTCGAGGTCGGGCTCGGCCTCCCAGGGCGGGCGCAGGGCCGCCTCGCGGTCCTCCGCCCCTTCGTCCTCGGGCTCACTGCCGGTCGCCGCCGCGAGGTGCTCGAAGGCCGTCCGCGACAATGGTGGCTCGATCAGGGTGAGGGATCGGAAGCGCTCGGGCGACATGCCTGCGGCGACCGCCACGCCGACTGCGCCGTAGGAGAATCCCACGCAGTGAGAGGGCTCTCGGGCGAGGAGCTTCTCGAGATCGCGTGCGTCCGCGGCGAAGTCCTGACGGTCGGCGGCCGGACTCGGGCGAAAGCCGCGGCGGGTGACCATCACCAGCCGCCAGCGCGAGGCCATCTCCTCCTGGGCCTTCCAGGTGGGCCCGGGCGCCACCTCGCCGTGCACCAGCATCACCGCCGGCCCGGAGCCGAGCACGCGCATCGCGACCGAGCCGGCCATCCGGGTCTAGGTGCCGGGCTTGCCCGCGAGCTCGTTGCGGCGAGCGGGTTGATCGGCATTCAGCGGCGCGGGGGTGGCGCGGCCGGCCCCGCCGCGGCGCGTCGCCGCCGTGGCGGAGTTGCGTGAGGCCCGCCAGCGCACGCGCGCGGGACCGGTCGGCAGCAGCAGCTTCCAGGTGGCGGCGTTGATCTGCCCGGTGACCGGCAGGCCGCGGTCGCGCTGGAAGGTCTTCACCGCCCGCACGGTACCCGCGCCGAAGTCGCCGTTCACCGTGGTCAGCAGCCTGAGCCGGAGCAGGTGCTGCTGGGCCCATACCACGAGGTCCGAGCGCGCCCTGCGGCCCAGGAGCGGCAGCGTGTCGCGCCGCCGCGGCAGGCCTATGGCCTCGAAGGGCGACCCGAGGGCATTCCACTGGCTGTCTTGAGCCAGCTGCCACACCCACCACGACAGGCCCGTGGCCCCGTAGGCGGTGGCCAGCTTGCGAAAGCGGCGCACCTCGGCGGAGCGGGGGTTGGAGTAGGTCTGCCCCAGCGGGTAGATCGGCCGTCCGTACACCGAGTTGTATGTCCAGGTGATCTCATAGATCTTGTCGACCGAGACGCCGATGTCCTTCCAGTACATCTGAGGCAGGTTGGACTGAGCCCCGCCGGGGCCCATGAACACCGAGTACGGAAAGCCGGGGTGGTAGTGCACGTAGGGAAAGCTGGTCAGGGCCAGCTCGAAGTCGGGCCCGACCCGCACGCGCAGGCGCCTCATGTAGGTCTGAGCCGACGCGTACTTGCCCTCGTAGTGGCTCTCGGCGTCGATCACCAGGCAGTCGGCGCCGTTGCGCTTGGCGGCGGCGCCGGCCTCGGCCTCCGCGATCGGGTAGTTGCCGTACACGAACTGCCATGCGCACACCCGCAGGCCACGGGCCTTCAGCTGGCGCACGAAGGGGCGCGAGAACTGGCTCCACACGCTGCCTGAGTCGGCCGCCTTGATGTAGACGGTGCTCACCCCGTGCCTGGCCGCCTTGGCGGCGATCCCCGCAGGGGTGCCGCCACTGGACTTGCTCACGTACCAGATCCACATGCCGTCGCCGTCGACGGCGGCGGCCGAGGCTGCGCCGGGCAAGGCGAGCAGGCAGACGGCGGCGGCGGCCGTCGCCAGCAGGGTGGCGAATGTTCGATGCACGGCGGTCGTTCAGTCCTAACGGCGCTCGCCACTCGACGTGGCGCTCGCAAGATCTCGTGCAGGGTAGGGCAGTCAGGCCATGTCGCCGCTCGTGAGCGCCGGTGTGGGAGCAGAAGCGGCCGGACGCGGGTATCGGCTCGGGGTGGACGCGGGTCGCGACGTCGTCGAGGAACGGGTATGCATCGCCGGGCGCGACATCGTGCTCCTGCGACCGCGCGAGTGGGAGAGCCTGCTCACCGAGGAGGCCTTCGAGCGTGAGGAGCTGCTGCCCTACTGGGCGCACCTGTGGGGCAGCGCCGTGGCTCTGGCAGAGGCGGTGGCGCGTGAGCACGTCAGCGGCCGGCGGGTGCTGGAGCTGGGTTGCGGGCTCGGACTGCCGAGCATCGCCGCGGCCCGGGGAGGAGCGCGCGCGACTGCATCCGACTGGTCGGCGCAAGCGGTGCGTGCCACGGCCGCCAATGCAGCTCGCAACGGCGTGGAGGTCCGCACGGTGGCAGCTGACTGGAACGATCCCGGTGTTCTCGTCGACGGGGCCCCCTGGGATCTGGTGCTGGCCGCTGACGTGCTCTACGAGCGGCCGAAGTCGCGGACGCTCCTCGAGCTGCTGCCGCGCCTCTCGGACACCGTGTTGCTGTCGGAGCCCGGCCGCGCGCCCGCACAGGCCTTCTTCGAGGGTGCGGAATCGGCATGGGAGCTGACCGAGGTCTCCACCCGCGACGATCCCCGCATCACCGTGCATCGCCTCCTCAAGCGCCAAGTGGGGCATGGACGCGGCGGCCTCGGGTAGCCCTCTCCCATGAGCCAAACCTCGAGCAGGGCGACATGACAACTTCCGATGCGGACGCCTCCGAGAAACAGCGCCCGCCGCAGCACCAGCCTCGCCAG
Organism: Thermoleophilaceae bacterium; assembly: GCA_030447725.1. Classification (GTDB taxonomy): domain Bacteria; phylum Actinomycetota; class Thermoleophilia; order Solirubrobacterales; family Thermoleophilaceae; genus JAAYBF01. Next base: position 354,570 of record JAUJOQ010000002.1, on the reverse strand, counting down.
CCGGGCATCGAGGCGGAGATGGAGCCCCGCCCTGTCACGGTGCCCGAGAACTACGCGGGCTCGGGCAAGCTCGACGGCCGCCGCGCGCTCATCACAGGCGGCGACAGCGGCATCGGTCGCGCGGTGGCCGTGCTCTTCGCAAGGGAAGGGGCCGACGTGTCGATCGTCTACCTCGACGAGCACGACGACGCCGAGGAAGCCGTGAGCATGGTAGAGGCGGAGGGCCGCCAGGGCGTGTCGATCGCGTGTGACATCCGCGAGGAGGACAACTGCCAGACGGCCGTCAGCCGCACGGTCGACGCGCTCGGGGGCTTGGATGTCCTGATCAACCATGCGGGCGAGCAGCACCCTCGCAACTCGATCGCCGACATCACCGCCCACCAGTTGCAGCGCACCTTCGAGACCAACGTGTTCTCGATGTTCTACCTCGTCAAGGCCGCACTGCCCCACCTCTCCGAGGGCAGCGCGATCGTCAACACCACGTCGGTCACCGCCTACCAGGGCAACCCGACCTTCATCGACTACACCGCCAGCAACGGTGCGATCGTGGCCTTCACCCGCGGCCTGTCCAACGAGCTGGTCGAGAAGGGGATACGGGTGAACGCGGTGGCGCCGGGTCCGGTGTGGACGCCGCTCATCCCGGCGACCTTCCCGGCGGACGCGGTGGAGAGCTTCGGCGAGGGGACGCCGATGGGACGCGTGGGCCAGCCCGGTGAGATCGCGACGTCCTACGTCTTCCTCGCCAGCGAGGACTCGGCATTCATGAGCGGCCAGGTGCTGCATCCCAACGGAGGCTCAGTCGTGAACGGCTAGCCGCAGCGGCGTGGCGCGGGGCCGCGGAGGCGCAGGCGGTTGGTAGAGCTCGCTCAGCGGCGGTCGGTGAGCAGCGCCATCGAGAGCGCCACCAGGGCCGCCGACCCGGCGAACGCGAGGTAGAGTCCCCACGCCGGGCTCACGAGCCCGTCGTCCACCAGCTCGCGGAAGTCGGCCGCCAGTATCACGAGGGCGGCGGTGGCGAGCAGCGCGGCAGCGAGGGGCAGAAGCGAGCGTCTGCCGCGCCGTGCGTGGAGGGCCAGCAGGAGGCCGGCCACGAGTGTGATCGCGAGGATTGCGTAGCCGGACCGGTCGATCCCGTAGTCGGTCACGAAGACATCCCTGGCCCAAGGACCCAGCGATCCGAACACCATCAGCGCGAGGGCGATCGGGACGAGGCGCATCGCGAGAGCAAGCCCAGGCCCAGGCTCCGTGTCGCTTCTGGAACGGTTCGCCGGCTCGGCCCGTCGTGCCTCTGAGTGGTACGGCGCGCGCGCTGTCTCGGTATCGGGGGAGCTGTCGCCAGTGGCGGGCGCGGGGAAGGCCGGCTCGCTCTTCTCGGTCGGTTTGACCCCTATATGCGGGGTCAAACCGACCGGATGCGACGCGGCTGCCCCCGCCGCCTCCGCCACCCTCAACGAGAGCCTGTCCGTGCCCTCCGCGCTTTCCAGGGGCGGGTCGACTGCGACTCCGGCCTCTCGAAGGGCTCCGGCTATCGCCCGCCGGTCGGCGTCTTCGAGGCTCTCCAGCTCCCAGGACTGCGCCAGCGCTCCCATTCCGACGGTGGCCGGGCCGTGCTCGTCGAGCCAGCGCCGGATGAGCTGCTCGGGGGCCTGATCGCCTGTCGCCATCGGGCCCAGGTTAACCCCCGGTCGACAGGGCGCGACGCAGCGTGTCGCGCAGCACCCGCTGGTCGGCCACAGACAGCGAGGCGAGTGCCTCGGGTGGCTCGTGCAGGCGTTGGAGAGCGCGTTCGCGCAGGGCTTCGCCCTCGGCGGTCAGGGCGAGCAGCTTGACCCGCCGGTCCTTGGGGCGGTCGCGGCGCTCGATGAGCCCACGGGCCTCGAGGCGGTCGACCATGGACGTCACGTTGGAGGCGTCGCAGAACAGCCACTCGGCCATCGTGCTCATCGGCAGCTCGGTGCCGGGCTCGAGGCTCTTCAGCAGACCGAGCGCCATCGGGGAGAGCCCGAACTCACCGGCCACTGCCGGAAAGCGGGGAGGGCGCTCTGACCACCACAGCTCCAGGAGGAGCTTCCATGCCTCGGTCGCGGGGTCCTTGCTCGTCATGGTGCCCACGTAGCCAGCATAATTGAAAGAGACAATGGTTGACAAGGTCAACTATTCGGCCTAGCCTGCTCGACATGAGCGATCAACGCCCGGCCAGCATCGAGGTCGAGGGCCTCGTGAAGGAGTTCAAGAAGGGCCCGCGCGCGGTCGACGGCATCGACCTCCACGTCGACCCGGGCGAGATCTACGGATTCCTGGGCCCGAACGGAGCCGGCAAGTCGACTACCGTGCTCATGCTCACGACGCTGCTGCCCCCCGACGACGGCACCGCTCGCGTGGCCGGCTACGAGGTGCGCGAGGACGGCGCCCGGGTGCGCGAGAACATCGGCGCCGCGCTTCAGGAAGCCGCGCTCGACCCCTACCTCAGCGCGCGTGAGCACATGCGCCTGCAGACCGCGCTGCATGGCCTCCCTAGGGCCGAGCGCCGTCGCCGTGGCGATGACCTGATCGCGCGTCTGGGCCTCGCCGACGCCGCCGACCGCAAGGTGGGCGGCTATTCGGGCGGGATGAAACGCCGCCTCGACCTGGCTCTGGCGCTCGTGCACGGACCGCGCATCCTCTTCCTGGACGAGCCCACCACCGGGCTCGACCCCCAGAGCCGCAGCTCGCTGTGGGAGGAGGTGCGGCGCCTGGCCAAGCAGGAGGGCGTCACGGTCTTCCTCACCACGCAGTACCTCGAGGAGGCCGACTCGCTGGCGGACCGGGTGGGCATCATCGACAGCGGCGTGATCGTGGCCGAAGGCACGCCGGAGTCGCTGAAGGCCGAGATCGGCGAGCCGAGCGTGGAGGCCGTGCCCGTGGACCCCTCCCGCTACGAGGACGTGATGCGTGTACTGCACCGTTTTGGTGGCGACGACTGCCCGCACCACGCCGACGAGAGCATCGCTGTGCGCCTGAAGGGCGGCTCGGGCTCGCTGGCCGAAGTGGTGCGTGCCCTGGACGCCGAGGGCATCGAGGTGGCACATCTCCAGCTTCACGCGCCCACCCTCGACGACGTGTTTCTGGCCAAGACGGGCCGCACGCTCGAGGGAGCCGACCAGGACGACGAGGACGGCGATGCCGAAACCGGCGCTCCCAACGTGGCAGCCGTCCAACCGGCAACGGCTTGAGCCCGGTCTGGATCCAGACACGTGAGCTGGCCCGCCGCTCGCTGGTGCGCACGCTGCGCCAGCCGGCCCAGGTGATACCGACGATCACCTTCCCGCTCTTCCTGCTGGCGATCAACGCGGGTGGCCTGGACGCCGCCACGGACCTCCCCGGCTTCCCGACCGACTCCTACCTGACGTTCGCGCTCGCGGTGCCCTTCATCCAGTCGGGCATCTTTGCGGTATCCAACGGGGGAGCGGACCTGGCGCGCGACGTCGAGACGGGCTTCCTCGACCGGCTGGCCCTGACGCCCATGAGCGGGGTGGCGTTGATCACCGGGCAGCTGGCCGGCGTGGTCGCGCTCGGCCTGCTCAACGCGGTGGTCTACCTGGCGATCGGCCTGGCCGCGGGGGCGACGCTCGCGGCGGGCGTGGCCGGCGCGCTGGTGCTGTTCGCGCTGTCGCTGGTGATCGCGTTCGCCTTCGGCTGCGTGGGTGTGTACGCCGCCTTTCGCTTCGGCGACGGGGAGGCGGTGCAGGGCCTGTTCCCGGTCATGTTCGTGTTCCTGTTCCTCTCTTCGATGGCCCTCCCGCGCGACCTGATCGAGCAAGAGTGGTTTCGCACGATCGCCACCGCCAACCCGGTGAGCTATCTGCTCGAGGGAGTGCGCTCGCTGTTCATCGTGGGCTTCGACGGCGAGGCGCTGGCCCTCGCATTCGGGTGCGGAATAGCCATCGGCGTGGTGTTCCTCGCGCTCGCGGTGGCCAGGCTGCGCACCAGGTTGGTGCGCACGTGAGCGGCTTCGCGCGCACCCGCAGCATCGCCTTGGCGGTGACGTGGCGAAACCTGAACAACTTCTTCACCAACCCGGTGCTGATCGTGCCGGCGCTGCTGTTTCCCCTGTTCTTCTTCACGGCGTTCGCCGGCGGTCTGTCACGGGTGTCGAGCGCGCCGGGCTTCAACTTCGCCGGCGACTACACCGCGTTCCAGTTCGTGTTCGTGCTCCTGCAGGCATCGGCCTTCGGCGGGGTGTTCACCGGCTTCGCGCTGGCCCGCGACTTCGAGTCTGGCTTCGGCAGGCGGATGATGCTGGCGGCGCCCAACCGACTGGGGATTCTCGCCGGCTACGCGATCTCTGCCTTCGCCCGCGCGGTGTTCATCTGGGTGCTTCTCACGGCAATCGCCATCGTGGTGGGGATGGGGGTGGGCGGTGGCGCCGTCGACCTGTTCGGTCTCTACGCGCTGGCCGGGATCGTCAACCTCGCGGCGCTGATGTGGGCGGCGGGCATCGCCCTGCGCATCCGGTCGGTCCAGGCCGGGCCGCTCATGCAGACACCGGTCTTCCTGATCCTCTTCCTGGCACCGGTCTACGTGCCGATCGACCTGCTCAGCGGATGGGTGGAGTCGGCGGCCAGGGTGAACCCGCTGACAGCCATCATCGAGGCCGGCCGCGGCTTCATCTCGGGCGCCGAGACGGAGGTGCTGCTCGCCTTCGGAGCCGCGGCCGGGCTGGCGCTGGCGCTGGCCGTATGGGCGGTCACCGGCCTGCGGCGAGCGGAGGCGGCGGGCGGCTGAGGGCCGTTTAGCGCGCTCGGGGCGAGGGGTACTCGAACCTCATGAACGACGAAACCGGAAGCGATCATCAGAAGCTGGCCGCCGGGGGCGACCGCGAAGCCGAGGATCTCAAGCAGCAGGGCGACAAGCTCGGGGAGGACATCGACGCCACCAAGGCCGACTGGGAGCACAAGCAGGCCGACGCGAGCGTGCCCGGCGCCGTCCCCGACCCGGGCGATGAGGGCGATGCCGCGCAGACTGCCGAGAGCGAGCATGGCGAGTCGGCCGAGGACGCCGCGGACTGATGGCGGGCGGCGTCCAGAAGGGCGACGGCTTCGCGGTCGGCAGCATCGAAGCCCTCGGCGAGGGCCCCGGCTTCCGCAAGATCCGGCGAGAGCTCGAGGTGGCCGAGCTGGGAGTGAACGCGATCATCCTGCCCGAGGGCGTCGAGACCGGCTTTCACTTCCACGACGAGCAGGAGGAGCTCTACTTCATCCACCAGGGCACGGTGGAGATGGAGTTCGGTGATGGCTCGAAGCACACCCTGACCGCCGGCGGCCTCGCGCGCGTGGACGCCGCCACCCACCGCAAGATGGAGAACGTGGGAGAGGGGGAGGCAGTGCTCGTGATCGTGGGCGCCAAGGGCGGCTACGTGGGGCGCGACGGCCGGATTCCGGAGGGCGAGGAGCGCGTGCCCGGCCCACACTGACTGCCGACAGCGCCCTACCGGCTGAAGCTGCGCTTCGCGCCGAGATCGAGCAGCGCCTTCGGCACCAGCTTGGCCAGCCGCTCGCCTCCGCCCGGGTTTAGCTCGTCGTCGTCGCTCTCGATCGCGTCGGCCACCTTCTCGGCCCAGTCCTCCGGATCGACGTGGTCCCATCCGTCGGTGTTGGCGTGTGAGTCCAGCTCGCGTTGCACCTGGTCCATCATGTCCGTGTCAACGCCCGGCGTGATTAGCTCGAGTACCGTCACGTCGGTCTCGTCGAGCTCTCGCCGCAGGGATTCGGTGAAGCCGTGCAGCCCCGCCTTAGACGCGGCGTACACCACGGCCCCCGGGAAGGGCGCATGGCCGATGATCGACGCGTTGTTCACGATCTTGCCCTTCCCCCGTTCGAGCATTCCGGGAAGCAGCAGGCGGGTCAGGTGCATGGGTCCCGCCAGGTTGACCTGCAGCAACTCGTAGGCCTTCGTCACATCGGTGCGGTCAAACAGCCCGCCGGTGAACACGCCCGCGTTGTTCACGAGCAGATCGATGCGCGACGCATCCGCTCCGAGCTCGCGCACGCCCGCCTCCACCGAGTCGGGCGAGGAGAGGTCGACGCGGACGGGCCGCACGCCGGCCACCCCCTCGACTGAGTGATCGTCGTCGAGCTCGCGCACGCCGCCCAGTACCTCGGCGCCTCTCTCGCCCAGCGCCTGGGCGATGGCGCGGCCGATGCCGCGGTTGCTCCCGGTGACGAGTGCCGTGCTGCCCTTGATTTGCATGGGCCCCGGATACCCGAGCGCCAAAGGCGGTAACCGGCCTCGCCGGGCCTGACGCGCCAAGTAACCTCGACCGATGCGCCGTCGTTTCGCATCCGCCGGGCGTCGGCTGCCTGAGCGCGGCGGGCTATACGAGGATGACTTCGAGCGGGCGATGCGCGCGGGCAATCTTGGCGAAGCGTTCGTCTTGGGTGATGACGGGGAGCCCGTATTCGACTGCGGTTGCGGCTATGAGGGCGCCGGTCAGTCGGACGGTGCGGTGGACGCCGGCGCTGCGGCAGTCAGCGACGAGCCTGGCCCAGGCGACGATCACCGGTTCGCTGATCGGCCGCGGGTCTGCGGTACGCGCGCGCGCGAGGGTGTCCGGGCGGCGTGCGCGCAGGTCGGAGTCGCCGGTCGCGAGGACGCCCAGCTGGAGCTCTCCGATCGTCACCACGGACACGGCGACGCGGTCGGGCAGCTCGGCGATCGGCCGGCCGCTCTCCCTGGCGATGAAGACACCCCCTGATGCTCCAGCACGCGACGCTCGAGATCCTCCGCGGCCAGGTGGACGCCTGTGTGGCCTTCTACGCGTTGGTGGGCTTCGAGCGTGTCGAGCCGCCCGCTTCGCTCGCGGATCGCGCCGCCTGGCTGCAGCGGGGCACGACCCAGATTCACCTGATCTGGGTGGACGATCCTGTGTCGTTGCCGCGCGGCCACGTGGCGGTGGTGGTCGACGACTACCCGGCCACCTTCAGGTCCCTGGCGGAGGCCGGGCACGAGCTCGAGTCGCGACGCGAGCACTGGGGCTCGCCGCGGGCCGTCGTCCGCGACCCTGCCGGCAACCTCGTCGAGCTGATGGCCTTCCCGCCGCCCTGAGGCCGATCAAACGCTGTGATCAGGGCTGGGGAGCGCTCTGCTGCTGAGGCGTCGCCGGAGGCGTGGTCTGGGGCGCCGTCCCCGGCGCGGGCGCGTCCGCCGGGGGCTCCTCCTCGGGAGCGGGGGCGGTGGTCTCGGGAGCCGGCTCGGCTTCTGGCTCCTCGGTGGTGGTCGTGCTCTCAGGTGCTGTGGTCTCGGGCTCGGTGGGCGCCTGCCGGCTGCCATCCTCGGCCGGTTCGGACCTGTCCCGCTCCTTGCTCGCACTGCCGTAGCCGGGAGGACTGCCCTCGAGCAGGGACTGTCCGGCGATCGCCCGGGGCAGCGTGAGCACCACGACGCCGATCACGAATGCAAGCGCGGCGGTGGCGGCGATGAGCTTCCACGGCAGTGCCGGCCTACGCGACTGGGAGCGGTACACCCGCACGCCGTCGGGCAGCTTGCCCGCGGGCTGTGGGCGCGGTGACCGATCGCGAAGCGGCTGCTCGCGTACGGGCTCGGCCTCCTCTCGCTCCACTTCCGGCGGCGGCGGACCGGCGCCCATGGCCTCGGGCAGCGCATCGGTCTCCGCCGTGAAGCGTTCCACGATCTTCGCCGTAGGGCGGTGGAGCAGCTCACTGACGATCGTGACGAGTACAGGGGTCATCGCCGCGGCAATCGGTGTGCCGGCTGCCCATAGGCGGGAGGTCACGATCGCCGCGACGGCCGACGAGGCGCTGGCTATTGCCAGCGTGCGAATCGACAGGCGACGCTCCTCCGCGCGAGCATCTCTCGCCTGAGAGGACATGCGAGCCGACAGGCTAGCGAGCGCCCGCGCGCCACCCATGCCCGCTCACGGGGGTACGGTGGGGGCCGTGGTGGACGAACTGCGCGGGGTCGACGCCGTGATCGTGGGAGCGGGCCACAACGGCCTCACCGCCGCCGCTTATCTCGCCCGGGCCGGGCTGTCCGTTCAAGTACTCGAGCGCCGCGACATCGCCGGCGGCGCGTGCGTGACCGAGGAGCTGTGGCCGGGCGTGAGGGCGTCCCCCGGCGCGTACACACTCTCGCTGCTTCGCCCGGAGATCGTCCGCGACCTCTCACTCGAGCGTCACGGACTGGAGGTGGCGCTGCACGAGCCCTACCTGTTCGCCCCTTTCCCGGACGGGCGCAGGGTGGTCACCTGGTCGAGCCGTGAGCGCACGCACGCCCAGCTCGAGCGCGACTGGTCGCGCGCCGACGCCGACGGCTACGCGGCCTTCGCCGAGCGCTGGGAGCGCGCGGCTGGGCGGGCGCGGCCGCTGATGAGCGAGCCGCCCGACCGCGAGCGCTGGGTCCGCGCCGTCGGGAAGGGGATTCTCGACGGCTCGGTGGCCGACGAGCTGCGCGACATTCCCTCCGAGCAGATCCGCGTGCCGTTCGCGATGCAGGGCCTGATCGGCGCCCTGGCCGGCCCCGCTGACCCCGGCACAGCCTTCATCGGCTTCTACCACGACCTCGGCCAGGCGGCGGGGGTGCCGGGGGCGTGGGGCTACGTGCGGGGTGGCATGGGGGCGGTGAGCGACGCGCTGCGCTCGGCCGCCGAGGCGGCCGGCGCCTCGGTCCGGCTGTCGGCTCCCGTCGAGCGCGTGCTGATCGAGGACGGGCGCGCGGTTGGCGTGGCGCTGCAGGGCGGTGACGAGGTGGCCGCGCGTGCTGTGCTCTCCAACGCCGATCCCCTGCGCACGGCCCGCCTGGCCGGTACCGAGCCGTTGCGGGGGTGGCTCCAGTCGGGGCCGGTCGTGAAGGTGATGGTGCTGCTCGACGGGTTGCCGGACTTCCCGTCCTGGCCCGGGCCGGAGCCGTGGCGGGGGACGATCGACATCGGCTTCACGCTCGGCGACCTCACGGCCGCGGCCGACGACGCGCGCGCCGGCCGCCCGGCGGCGGCCCCCTGGATCGAGGCTGCCTGCCAGACGGCGACAGACGACTCCCTCGCTCCCCCGGGCAGTCATGTGCTGTCGATGTTCTGCCAGTGCTTCCCGGCAGATGCCGACGCCGAGGCGGCGGCGGACTCGGCGATAGCTCGCTTCGCCGAGGTGTGCCCGGACCTGCCCGCCAGGGTGGTGGATCGCCTGGCGCTCGGTCCGCGCCAGCTCGAGGAGCGCTTCGGCATCACCGGCGGGCACATCTTCCACGGAGAGATGCTGCCCGGCCAGGTGCTGGAGGATCGGCCCGACAGGCGCCGCTTCGGCGGGGTTGAGGCGCTCTACCTGGCGGGCTCGGGCGCCCACCCCGGCGGGGCGGTGACGGGCGCCCCGGGCCTGCTCGCCGCCCGCGCGGTGCTGGAGGATCTAGTCGGGTGAGCCGTTGCTTCGTCACTCGTGACCTGCCCGGCGCGGCGCTCGACCGGCTGCGGGCCGACCACGAGGTGGAGGTGTGGCCGGACCGGTTCCCGCCTTCGCGTGAGCGGCTGATCGACGGTGCCCGGTCGGCCCAAGGGCTGCTCTGCATGCTCACCGACCCCATCGACGCCCAGCTGATCGCCTCCTGCCCGGACCTGCGGGCGATCTCCAACTACGCCGTGGGCGTCGACAACATCGACGTGGCGGCCGCCACCGCCCGCGCCATCCAGGTGGGCAACACCCCCGGAGTGCTCACCGAGGCCACCGCCGACCTGACGCTCGCCCTGACGCTCGCCGTACTGCGCAGGCTGCCCGAGGGCCAGGCTGCCGTGCTGTCGGGAGGGTGGCGCACATGGGAGCCCGCCTTCCTGCTCGGACGCGACCTCAATGGCGCCACGGTGCTCCTGATCGGCGCCGGGCGCATCGGGCAGGCCGTGGCCCGGCGACTGGAGGGCTTTCGCGCTCGCGTCGTGTTGGCCGGCCGCGGCGATCCGCTGCCCGCCTTGCTCGCCGAGGCGGACGTGGTGTCGCTGCACTGCCCGCTCACCGAGCAGACTCGCGCACTGATCGGCGCGACCGAGCTCGCGGCGATGAAAGCCACCGCCGTGCTCGTGAACACCGCCCGCGGGCCGATTGTGGACACCGCCGCGCTGGAGGCTGCCTTGCGCGCCGGCGAGATCGCGGCCGCCGCCCTCGACGTGACCGACCCGGAGCCGCTTCCAGCCGACCACCCGCTGCTGAGTGCTCCCGGCGCCCTGGTGGTGCCCCACACGGGCTCGGCGACGCATGCCGCCCGTGAGGCGATGGCCGACCTCGCGGTCGACAACCTGCTGGCCGGCCTGAGCGGCGACCCGATGCCGCACCGTGTAGCTACTCGCCCAGGACCTTGATCACCAGCCGCTTGTCGCGTCCTCCGTCGAACTCCACGTAGAAGATGGCCTGCCACGGTCCGAGGTCCAGCCGCCCGTCGGTGACCGGCACGATCACCTGATGATGGGCGAGCAGGTTCTTGAGGTGAGCATCGCCGTTGTCCTCCCCGCCACGGTGGTGGCGGTAGTCGCCCGGTTCCGGCAAGAGCTCACGCGCCACGTCGTTGGCGGGCTCCTTCCAGGAGGGCGGCGCGATCTTGTCGAGCCACTCGAGCACGTCCTCTTGGATCCCGGGCTCGTCGTCGTTGATCCACACCCCCGCGGTGATGTGCATGGCGGAGACGAGCACCATCCCCTCGGCTATGCCAGAGTCCTCGACGGCGGCCTGCACGTCGCCGGTCAGGCGGACGAACTCACGCCGTTCCGTGGTGTTGAACGTCTTGTAGACGGTGTGGGACTTCATCCGGCAACACTAGCCGGGTGTGGGGTAGGGTCTCCGCGTGGCGAGCGCGGCGGAGAAGAAGGTCCAGAAGTTCGAGAAGTACAACTGCAGGTAGCTCCGGCTCGACGGTATGGACCTCGGGCTGGACGGCAAGGTGTGCGTGATCACCGGCGGCACGCGTGGGATCGGCGCCGCGGTGGCCCGGCTGCTCGGAGCCGAAGGTGCACGCGTGTTGACCGTGTCCCGCACGGAAGCCGACCTGAATCTGGACGTGACCGACCCCACCGCACCGGGCCGGATACAGGCCGAGTGCGAGGAGCGCCTCGGCCCGGTCGACGTGCTGGTCAACAACGCCGGCACGAGCGAGGTCAAGCCGCTCGGCGAGTTGACCGACGGGGACTGGCAGCGGCAGTGGGAGCTGCACGTGATGGCCCCGATGCGGCTGATGCGCGCCCTCGCGCCCGGGATGGCGGACCGCGGAAGGGGGCGGATTGTCAACGTGTGCTCGTCGTCGGGCAAGAGGCCGTCGCTCACCAACGCCGCCTACTCGGTGACCAAGGCCGCGCAGCTGTCGCTGTCGCGCACCTTCGCCGACGCCTACGCCGCCAGGGGAGTGCTCGTGAACGCCGTGGCGCCGGGTCCCGTCGAAACCGGACTGTGGCTGAGCGAGGGCGGCCTGGCCGACCAGGTGGCCGCGGCCAAGGACATCTCCCGTGAGGAGGCGCTGGAGGCTCAGGCCGCGAAGGTCCCCCTGGGACGCTTCGGGACCGAGGAGGAGGTGGCGGGGATCATCGTGGTGCTCTGCTCTGCACTGGCCGCCAATGTGTCCGGCGCGGCCTGGTCGGTAGATGGTGGCGCAGTGCCCGTGATCCTCTGACGGGCTGCCGCCGACGACCGGGCCGTCGGGGTCGTGCACGAACATGTGCGCAGTGAGCTCTGTGCCCTACAGCGTCCGCCGCTCGGACCGTGCCCGTCGCGCGCGCATCCAGGTCTCCGCGGAGGGGGTGGAGGTCGTGGTGCCCCGGCGCCTTCCGATGAGCGAGGTGGAGCCCTTCGTGGAGGACAAACGCCCCTGGATCGAGCGCACTCTGCGGCGGATGCGCGAGGCCGAGGCCGAGCGCCCGCCGCCGGTGCTCGAGGACAGTGGCAACGTCCCATTCCTCGGCGAGACGCTGACCCTCGCGGTGCGCGTGGAGCCGGCGAGGTCGCGCCCGCATGTGGCGCGGCGAGGCGGCACCCTCCACGTGAAGGTCGCCGATCGCGGCCCCGCCGCGCTGCGCGAGGCGCTCGAGCGCTGGTATCGCCGCCAGGCCGGCGACGAGGTCGCCTGCCGCCTCGACGCAGCGACGGCCCGCGCGGGGACCCCCTACGCGAGCCTTCAGATCAGAGGGCAACGCACCCGCTGGGCCAGCTGCTCCTCGACCGGGTCCATGAGCTTCAACTGGCGGCTGCTGCTCGCGCCGCCCGAGATCCTCGACTACGTGATTGAGCACGAGGTGGTCCACCTCAGCGTGCACGACCACTCAGAGGGTTTCTGGTCAGAGCTGAAGAGAAGGGTTCCCGACTACGAGGCCCGGGAGAGGTGGCTGAAGCGCAACGGCCAATCGCTACGGCTCTAGAGCGTCCCTCCTACTCCCACCGAAATCCCCTCACGGCGAGCACCAGCCCGACCGTCCCCCACAGGGCCACGATCGCGAGCGACCCCAGGTCGGCGCCGAGCCCCGCCCCTTCGACGATCGCCCCTGACAGCCCATCGATCAGGTGCTTGAGCGGGAGCGCCCCGGCCACCGCGTCGAGCACAGGTGGGAGGTCATCGGACGAGTAAAAGACCCCCGAGATGAAGATCACCGGCAGGAAGACGAAGTTCACGTAGGCCGGAGCCGAATCGAAGTTTGGGATCACGTGCGACATCGCGATCCCGAGCGCGCCGAAGGTGATCACACCGGCGAGCGTGAACACGATCAGTTCGAGCCAATCCCTGGGCCAGGTCACGTCGTAGAGCAGGTGGCCGATCAGGATCACCAGCGCCACCTGCACGCAGGCGTTGACCACCGCGTTGCCGAGAAAGCCCGCGAAGTAGGACCCGGCCGGCATCGGGGTGCCGCGGACCCGTTTCAGCAGGCCCTCCTCACGCCGGAAGGTGAGGTTGATCGCGAGGGCGTTGAAGGTGGTGGCCATCACGCTCATGCCTGCGATTCCCGGGATCACGACCCGGAGCTGATCGGGGGCCGATGCGAACACCGAGGCAACGAGCAGCAGCAGCATCAGCGGCAGCCCGAAGCTGAAGAAAGCGGCGCTCGGGTTGCGCCAGAACAGCTTGCGCTCGAGGCGAAACTGCTCCCAGGCGAGGGTTGCGGGGCTCACCGCTCGTCCTCGGCGGTCAGATCGAGGTACACGTCTTCGAGCGTGGGGCGGGCCACCTCGAGGCCCTGCAGGCGGTCGCCGCGGGCAAGCGCGTCGCCGGTCAGGCGGTGCAGGAGGTCGGTGGGATCGTCGGTCTGATGCTCGACCCGGCGACCGTCCGAGATGTACGACACATGGTATCCCGCGGTGGTGGGAGACAGCTCCGCCGGCGGGCCCTCCGCCACGAGCGCGCCGTCCTTGATGATCGCCACCCGGTCGGCCAGGGCCTGCGCCTCGTCCAGGTAGTGGGTGGTGAGCAGCACGGTCTTGCCGAGGTCCCTGAGCGCCCCGACCACCGTCCACGCCGTCCGCCGGGCGGCGGGGTCGAAGCCCGTGGTGGGCTCGTCGAGGAACAACAGCTCCGGATCACCGACCAGGGCGAGAGCAAGGTCCAGCCGGCGGCGCTGCCCGCCCGAAAGGCGCCCGGATCGCTCGTCGGCCTTGTCCTCGAGCCCCACGAGCGCGATCGTCTCGCCCACCTCCCGCGGACGCGGGTAGGCCCTGGCCATGTGCTGCACCGCCTCGCGAACGGTGATGTGGGAATGAAAGCCACAACTCTGGAGCACGATGCCCACCCGCTCCTGCTGGCGGCGGTCACGCACGGCGGGATCCCGGCCGAGCACGCGCACGCTGCCGCCGCTGCGGGCGCGATAGCCCTCGAGGATCTCGACGGTCGTCGTCTTGCCGGCGCCGTTGGGCCCCAGGAGGCCGAACACCTCCCCCCGGCGGACGTCGAAAGACAGCCCCCGGAGAGCCTCGACCGCGCCGTAGCTCTTGCGCAGGTCGGAGACCTCGATAGCCATTTCGCCCACTTCGGGGACTATGCCAGGGCCGCTTTGCGGGCAGTGGTGAAGATTTGGCTGCTGTTAAGGAACCGCTGGTGCCGGCTCCAGACTCGGCACCGGACAGTAACCTCGCGCACGTGAGGAGTGGGGAGCATCGGAGTGGGTCCGGGGTGGCGCGGGTCGCCGCCCTTGGCGCGGTAATCGGCTCTGCGGTGCTCGTGGCCCTGCTCTTCTTCGGTGGTGGTGACGGCTACAACGTGACGGCGCGGTTCGTCAATGCCGCCCAGCTGGTCAAAGGCAACGAGGTGCAGATCGGCGGGGTGCCGGCCGGCACCGTCGACGACATCCAGATCTCAAGCGACGGCCGCGCCGACGTGACGATCCAGATCGAGGAGCGGTTCACGCCGCTGCCTGCGGGCACGCGAGCGGTGATCAAGCAGCGCTCGCTGTCGGGCATCGCCAACCGGTTTGTGGACATCCAGCTCGGCGATGGCGACGGAGCGAAGATCGACGACGGGAGCGTGCTCGGGGAGGACTCCACCGACACCGCCGTCGAGCTCGACCAGCTGTTCAACCTCTTCGACCCGGTGGCCCGGGTGGCGGTGCAGGACTTTTTCAAGGGCTCGCGGAAGATGATCGCGGGCCGGGGCCAGCAGCTCAACAACGGTGTGAAGTACCTCAACCCGACGCTCTCCACCGGCGGACGGCTGTTCCGCGAGCTGAGCCGCGACGAGGTCCTGCTCGAACAGTTCCTCGAAGACTCGTCCACGCTCGTCGGCGCTCTTGCGGAGCGGCGCTCAGACCTCACCGGCACGGTGCGCAACCTGAACGCCACCTTCGCTGCGCTGCGCAACGAGAAGGGCGCCCTGGCCGAGTCGATCGATCGCCTGCCGCCGTTCATGCGCCGCGCCAACAGCACCTTCGTGAACCTCCGGGCCGCCCTCGACGACGTCGACCCACTCGTGGAGGCGTCCGAGCCCGTGGCGCGGCGGCTCGGCCCGTTCCTGGCCCAGGCTCGCGGGCTGGCGAGTGACGCCCGGCCAACCATCCGCGACCTGAGCGTGACCATCCGCCGCGGCGGATCGGGCAACGACCTGATCGAGTTCGCCGACAGCTTCCCGGCGCTCGCGCGCACCGCGCTGGATGCCCGCCGGATCAACGGCGAGCGGCGCCGCGGCGCCTTCCCGGAGTCGGTCGAGGCCTTCAAGGCAGCCGCGCCCCAGATCGCCTTCGGCCGCGCGTACACCCCGGACTTCGTGGGCTGGCTGGATGACTTCTCGACAACGGGCGCCTACGACGCCCTGGGCGGCTTCTCACGCGCCGGCATCTACTTCGACGAGATCCTCAACGGCGGGCCGGTGCGCCAGGGCCAGTTCAAGCGCTGCCCCGGCGGGGCCGAGGTCGCTGCCGAGGACGGCTCCAACGTGCTGTCGGCGGAAGAGCAGGAGCAGCTCGACTGCGTCGACTCACACCGGGGGACCGGGCCGTGAGGCGCGTGGCGGTCATAGCCCTGACTGTGCTCGTGGTCGCCGGCGCGGCCGTGCTGGGCGCCGCCGGGGGGGAGAGGCCCGGTGAGCCCTACCGCGCGGTGTTCGACAACGCCTTCGGCCTCACCGAGGGCGGTGACCTGAAGATCGCCGGGGTCCGTGCCGGGCAGACCACCGGATTCAAGCTCACGCGCGAGTCCCCGCACAAGGCCGTGGTCGAGTTCGAGATCACCGAGCCGGGCGTGGGCGAGCTGCGCGAGGACGCGCGTTGCGTGATTCGCCCCCAGTCGCTGATCGGTGAGTACTTCGTCGACTGCCAGCCGGGCAGCTCGGATGAGAAGCTGGCCGAGGGCGGCACGATTCCCGTCGAGCAGACCAGCTCGACGATCCCCGTGGACCTCGTGAACAACATCCTGCGCCGCCCGTACCGCGAGCGGCTGCGTCTGATCATCGCCGAGTTGGGCAGCGGTCTGGCCGGTCGCGACGAGGACCTTGCCGAGGTGCTGCGCCGTGCGCACCCCGGTCTGCGCGAGACCAGCCGGACGCTACGGGTCCTGGCCGACCAGAACCGCACGATCCAGAAGTTCATCGACGACGCCCAGGTGGTCACCGAGCAGCTGGAGAACCGCAAGGCCGACGTGGCGCGCTGGGTCGACGAGGCGGGGGAGACGGCGCAGATCACCGCCACCCGCCGCGAGGAGCTCAAGCGCAACTTCGCTCTGCTGCCCGGCTTCCTCGACGAGTTGGAGCCCTACATGGTCCAGCTCGGCAACGTCGCCGACGAGCAGATCCCGGCGCTGGCCGACCTCCAGGCCGCCGCTCCGGACCTCGACAGGTTCCTGGCCCGTCTCGGGCCCTTCTCGGACTCCTCCCGCCCCGCCTTCCGCGGCCTGGGCGCGGCCTCTGCCGACGGCCTGCGCGCGTTCCGCGCCTCTCAGGCCGAGGTCAACGAGCTGCGCGACCTGGCCCGTGACGTGCCGGGCCTCGCCAAGCCGCTGCGCCAGCTGCTCGAGACCCTCGACGACCGCAAGCGTGCGGTCGAGCCCGATCCTCGCGCCAAGGCCACCGGACCGCCCGCCCCGGACAAGACCCACATCGCCGACACCGGCGGCTTCACCGGGATGGAGGCGCTGTGGAACTACTTCTACTGGCAGACCCTGGCCCTCAACGGCCGCGACGACGTGGGACACGTGCTGAAGATCATCGGCATCGAGGATCCCGACTGTTCGCCCTACTACGCCACCGACGAAGGCGAGGAGGAGGCCTTCGCCCGCTGCAACGAGTTCCTCGGTCCCTACCAGCCGGGGATCACCGCCCCCGACCCGCTGCCCGACAACCCGCAGGCCGCGGCGAGCGCCGCTCGCGACGCGGGCGATGGCAGGTTTGCGCGCGACGGCAAGCGCGTGTCCGACGGCGGTGAGGCCGATGGCTCCGCGCCGGGCTCCGATGACTCCGCTCCGGGCTCCGAGCGCTCCGCGCCGCGCTCCGGGGCCCCGACGCTGCCGCCCGCGGTGCGCGAGCTCCTGGGCGCGCTGCCCGGCGTGCCCGCGCTGCCCCGGGCGCCGCAGCAGACACCGGCCCTTCCTGGAGCGCCGGGGCTGCGGGGAGCTCCCTCTAACGAGTCGTCCACCGTCCTCCTCGACTACCTCCTCTCGCCATGAGCAGAAGACGCCCAGGACCCTCGATCGTGGCCAGCCCCGTGCTGGTGGGCGCGGTCACGGTGCTGATCACGGTGATAGCCGTGTTCATCGCCTACAACGCCAACTCCGGGCTTCCGTTCGTGCCCACGTACGACCTGAAGGCCGAGGTGCCCAACGCCGCCAAGCTGGTGCGCGGCAACGAGGTCCGCCTCGGCGGCTTCCGCGTCGGGGTGGTCGACAGGATCACCGCCAAGCGCGAGGGCGACCGCTCGATCGCGGTCCTCGACCTCAAGCTCGACAAGACGGTGGAGGCGCTGCCCGTGGACACCGGCCTGGCGGTCAGGCCCCGCTCGGCCCTGGGTCTGAAGTACGTGGAGCTGACGCCGGGCGTAGCCACGGAGACGATCGAGCCCGGCGGCACGCTGGGACTGGCCAGCGGGGTGGCTGACACCGAACAGCCCGAGGACCTCGAGGATGTGCTCGCGACCTTCGACGCCGAGACGCGCGAGGCGTCTCGCGTGGGCCTCGAGGGCTTCGGAGACGCCCTGGCGGGTCGTGGGGCCTCGCTCAACGAGGCGATCGCCTCGCTCAATCCGTTCCTGCGCGACCTCAAGCCGGTGATGGAGAACCTCAGCGACCCGGACACCGAGCTGGCGGGCTTCTTCGAGGGCCTCGGCCGGGCCGCGGGCGAGGCTGCGCCGGTGGCGCGCGAGCAGGCGCAGCTCTTCACGGAGATGGCCGACACCTTCGACGCATTCTCGCGCAACCCGAGCGCGCTTCAGCAGACGATCGACGAGGGCCCTGAGACCCAGATCGTCGCGATCCGCTCCTTCCGCGTCCAGCGCCCCTTCCTCGCGGACTTCGCCGACCTGTCGCGGCGGCTGCGACCGGCGGCACAGGAGCTGCCGCGGTCCCTGCCCCCGCTCAACTCCGCGCTCGAGGCCGGGACCGACGTCCTGCCGCGCGTCCCCGACCTCACCGAGGACCTGTCGGATCTGTTCGGCGGCCTGGAGGACCTCGGGGACAACCCGAACACCCTCCTGGCGATCCGCGACCTCAAGACCGCGGTCGACGTCGGCAGGCCGGGGATCAAGTTCATCGCCCCGTATCAGACGGTGTGCAACTACGCCGTCTACTTCCTCAACCCGCTCGGGACCCACCTCTCCCAGCCCGGTGGCGGAGGCACGCTCGAGCGGGTCCTGCTCAAGGCCGCCGACCGCGAGCAGCTCAACGGGCTCGGGAGCCGCAACAGCGCGCGGCCGGTGGACACCGCGACCCCCGCCCAACCGGGCCCGAACCCGCCCGCCGCGCTGCACACCCAGTACGGCGGTCCGGCTATCGACGAGAACGGCGACGCCGACTGTGCCGCCGGCCAGACCGGCTACCCCACCGGCCGGCTGTCGAAGAACAACCGCTACGGCCCCAACGAGCCGGGCGGCATGAACGTCGTGCTCGATCCCGGCGGTCCCGGCCCGAGGCACGGCGGCACCTTCAAGGCGCGCGAGCTGGGAATCGACAACATCGAGGACGTCCCCTGATGGCGCTGTTGCGCCGCAAGCGCCGCCGGCCGGGCGAGGGCGGCATGTCCCCGTTCACCGCGGGCCTGATCACCCTGCTCCTGATCGCCGTCGGGTCGTACTTCGGCTTCACGAAGGCCAACCCCTTCGCCAGCCCGTATGAGCTCGAGGCGGTGTTCGAGAACGCCAGCAGCATCAAGCCCGAGTCGCCGGTGCGCATCGCCGGCGTGAACGTGGGCAAGGTCAAGGAGATCGAGACGATCGACTCGAAGACGGGCGCCGCGAAGCTGACCATGGAGCTCGAGGAGGACGGTCTTCCGATCCACACGGACGCCGAGCTGAAGATCCGGCCGCGGATCCTGCTCGAGGGCAACTTCTTCGTCGACGTCTCCCCGGGCACGCCCAACGCCCCGATCCGCGAAAGTGACGACGACCCGATCCCGATGGATCAGACCGCCCAGCCGGTCCAGCTCGGCGAGATCCTGAACGTGCTCAAGGCCGATGTGCGCGGCGACCTGCGCACGCTGCTGGCGGAGTACTCGCTCAAGGGCCTCGGCGGCGGTGGCGCGGAGGCCTTCAACGACGCCATCCCGTTCTTCGAGGACGCCTATCGCAGCACCTCGCTGGTCAACGACGCCCTCTTGGGCACCCAGCCGACACAAGACGTGCAGCGCCTGCTCGAGGGCCAGCAGAGGACCGCAGCGGCGCTGACCGTCGACGAGGGCTCGCTGAAGGACCTGGTGACCAACCTCAACACCACCGCGGCTGCACTGGCCGGCGAGGACGACGCGCTGCAGGCCTCGCTGCCCGCCCTGCGCGACACCCTGGTCGCCGGCGAGCCGGCTCTTGCCTCGCTCAACGACGCTCTGCCGCCGCTGCGCGCGTTCGCCGTCGATGCGCTGCCGGGGGTGCGCTCGTCTGACGAGACCATCGACGCCGCCCTGCCGTTCATCCGCCAGACGCGCCTGCTCATGCGTCCGCAGGAGCTCCAGGGCACGGCGGCCGAGCTGCGCCGCCAGATCCCGAGCCTGGTGCGCCTGAACGGACGGCTGATCGGATTCCTCGCCTCACAACGCGAGCTGGCCTCATGCACCAACGAGGTGCTCGTGCCCTTCGCCGAATCCGAGATCCCTTCGGGCGAGGAGGGCAACAGCGGCCAGCTCGTGCGCGAGCAGATCAACCGCAGCTTCGTGGGCCTCTCGGGTGACAGCCGCACCAACGATGCCAACACGCCGTTCTTCCGTGTGCAGGGCGTTGCTCCGGACAGGATCGCCCTCGGCGAGGTGCAGCCGGTGCCGCCGAGCGACCCCAGCCTGCCGCCCCCGCACCGCCCGGACGTGCCCTGTGAGACGCAGGAGCCGCCGAACCTGAACGCCCCCAGCGCCGCCAGCTCGGAGTTCAGCGACCCCGGCGCGAGCCCCGCCGACAAGCGCCTGCTGCAGACGCGCATGCGGCGCTTCCTCGAAAGCGATCGCTTCGAGAAGGTCCTGAGAGCAGGCCGCGCCCGCCGCGCGGCCGCCGGGGAGGACGGCCGATGAGGCGCGCGATCCGCAAGTACTTCCGCGACTTCCTCGCGATCCTCGGCCTGTTCGTGGTCGCGCTCGGGATCGCGGCCTACATCCTCGATCAGCAGCGGTTCCGCTTTCCGCTGGTGGAGGACAAGCCCCAGGTGATCCGGGTGGAGCTCCAGGACGCCCAGGCGGTCACCCCTGGCCAGGGCCAGACCGTACGCGTGGCCGGGGTGAAGATCGGCAGCATCGGCGCCGTGGAGGTCGAGGACGGCATCGCCGTCGTCGACATGGAGATCGACAAGGCCTACGAGGGGCTGATCCGTGAGGACGCCACCGCGCTGCTGCGCCCGAAGACCGCACTGAAGGACATGTTCCTGGAGGTCGAGCCGGGCCAGGGCAAGGCCCTCGGCGAGGGCGACCGCATACCTGTGGCCAACACCGCCCCCGACGTCGACCCCGACGAGGTGTTCTCCGCGCTCGACGCCGACACCCGCGACTACCTCAAGCTCCTGATCTCCGCCGGCGGCAAGGGCCTCGAAGGGCGCGGCGAGGACTTGCGCAAGACCTTCCAGCGCCTGGAGCCGCTGCACCGCGACCTCGACCGGCTCAACTCCGCCGTGGCCCTGCGCCGCGAGAGCCTCAAGCGGCTCGTGCACGACTACAGCGAGATCGTGGACGAGCTGGGGGGCAAGGACGAGGAGCTGACCCAGCTGGTCACCGCTTCGAATGAGGTGTTCTCTGCGCTCGCCGAGGAGGACACCAACGTGGCCGCCACCGTGCGCAAGCTGCCGGGCGCGTTGCGCCAGACGGAGTCCACGCTGACCAAGGTGGAGGCCTTCGGCAACCGGCTGGGCCCCGCGCTGAACGCTCTGCGCCCGCCGTTCCGCCGCCTCGAAGAGACCAACGCGGCAGTGCTCCCGTTCGTGCGTGAGGCCGCCCCGATCGTCGAGGATCAGATCCGCCCCTTCACGCGGGCGACGCGCCCCTACGTGTCCCGCCTCGGCGGCGCGGCCCGGACCACCGTGCGGGCGCTGCCCGACCTGACCAAGTCATTCGACGAGCTCAACCGCTTCTTCAACATCGGCGCCTACAACCCGGGCGGGGCCGAAGGCCTGACGGGCGACCTGGCCCGCGACCGCGAGCGCGAGGAGGGCATGCTCTACTGGCTGGCCTGGGTCTCCCAGACCGGCGTGTCGCTCTTCAACACCTCCGACGCGAATGGGCCCTTCCGCCGCACCACCCTGTGCGGCATCAGCGTGCCGACCGTGGTGGAGCAGCTCACCGCTGCGGCCACGGAGCTGGGGCTCGAGGGCGTGCCCCTCGAGCAGATCGTCTCTGAGATCGATGCCGTGACCACCTCCGGATTCGGGATCTGCAACTTCTGATGAGGACCCCCAGCTAGATGGTCAAGGACACCCCAAGCGTCGGCCGGATCGCCGCGATGGTGGGCTTCACGCTCTCCTGCTTCGGCCTGCTGCTCTTTCTCTGGCTCTCCTTCGGAGGGTCGATCCCGCTGCGCCCGGAGGGCTACCGCTTCACCGCCAAGTTCCCCGAGGCCGCGACGCTGGTCGAGGAGGCCGACGTGCGCCTCGCGGGAGTCAACATCGGCAAGGTCAGGACGAGGGAGCTCGACAAGGCAAGCGGGCGCACGGTGGTGGAGATGGAGGTCGAGGAGAAGTACGCGCCGATCCCGCGCGACACCCGCGCCATCCTGCGCCAGAAGACGCTGCTCGGCGAGACTTACGTCGAGTTGACGCCGGGCAATCCGGACGCCGGCATGCTCGAGGACGGCGAGCAGCTGGCCAAGTCCAACGTGAACATCACCGTCGAGCTCGACGAGATCTACCGGATCTTCGACAAGCGCACGCGCCGCAATTTCGCCAAGTGGATCCAGGAGGGATCCGTGGTGGTCTCGGGCGACTACGGGGAGGACCTCAACGACGCGATCGGCAACTTGGCGCCCTTCGCCACCGACGGCGCAAGGCTGCTGGAGATCCTCGAGGACCAGGAGGGGGCCGTCCGCGGCACCATCAAGAACACCGGTCGCGTGTTCAACGCCCTCGCCGCCGAGGAGGGCCAGCTGCGCGGCCTGATCGACAACGGCAACCAGACCTTCGCGGCACTCGCCTCGCGCGACGAGGCCCTGGCCGAGACGTTCGAGGTGTTTCCCACCTTCCTGCGCGAGAGCCGGACCACGCTCGCCCGGCTGGAGACCTTCTCCCGCGACACGCGCCCACTGGTCAACCAGCTCAAGGGCCCGGTGGACGACCTCGGCCCGACGGTGCGCGACCTCGGCGAGCTCGCGCCGGACCTCGAGCGCCTGTTCGTCGACCTCGATCCCCTCATCCGGGCCGGCAACCGCGGCCTTCCCGAAGGGGCGCGCTTCCTGAGGGGCGCCGAGCCCGTGTTCGAGTCCCTGCACGTGTTCCTGCCCGAGCTCAACCCGATCCTGTCCTACCTCAGCTTCAGCAAGCTCCAGGTGGCGCAGTTCCTCACCCTCGGCGGCGCCACCCTCGCCGGTCAGGGCACCGGCGGCTACCAGGGTGGAAACCCCCGCGGGGCCGAGCACTGGCTGCCGCAGCTTGCGTCGATCGACTCGCAGACCTTCTCCCGCAACCCCAGCAGGCCCTCCTTCGACCGCGGCAACGCCTACCCGGTGCCAAACGCCTACGAGCGCATGCCCGCCGCCGGCGTGATCGAGAGCTTCACCTGCCCGGGCGGGGACGAGCAGCCCAACCCCAAGGACACGCAGCTGCCGCCTCCGCTCGACTTCCTCGGCGTGGGCGCCGAGCCCCCGTGCTTCGTGGCTCCGCCGTCGCTGTTCCAGGGGCAGAAGTACCCGCGCCTGCGCCGTGGCCGCGCGCCCAAGGTGGACACGCCCCGCGGCCTCGAGGGCACGGAGCCCGTCCGGCCTTGACGCTCACCCGCCGCACCTTCGTCTCGGCGACCGCCGGCGGCGCGGCGCTGCTGGCGAGCGGTTGCGGGGAAACCGAGGACGAGCCCCGCGACGGTCCCCCACGTGGCGACCTTGATGTCGTCAACTATGCGCTCACGCTGGAGTTCCTGGAGGAGGACTTCTACGAGGCAGTGGTGAGCTCAGGCGTACTCGGCGGACGGGAGGCGGAGCTGGCCGAGAAGATCCTCGACAACGAGAGCGAGCACGTGCAGGCGCTCGCCGCGGTCGCCAAGGACCTCGGCAAGCCCGTCGGCCGGCCCGCCACCGACTTCGACTCGGTGATCTCCGGCGGTCGCGACAAGGTGATCCGCGTGGCTGCGGATCTCGAGGGCACGGGCGCCGGCGCCTACCTCGCCGAGGCGGCCAAGATCACCAGCGACGACATCCTCGCCTCGGCGCTCGCGATCCACACCGTCGAGGCACGCCACGCGTCGATACTGAACCTGCTCGCGGGCCGCTCTCCGGTGCCGGATGGGGCCTTCGCCACCCCCATCGATCGCGGCGAGGTGCAGCGCAGGATCAGGAGGTTTCTCGTATGAACGTGCCCGTGCGCGTCTCTGGGGCCGTCCCCGGCCTCACCCGCCAGGAGCTCTTGTTGCGTGGCGTATTCGGGGCGGTTGCGATCGGCGGCGCCGCGGCGGCCGGCCCTCTCGTGCGCCAGGCCTTCGCGCAATCGGGGCGTATCGACACGGAGATCGCGCAGTTCGCCTACGTCCTGGAACGGCTGGAGCAGAACTTCTACGAGCGCGCGCTGCGCGAGGTCCCCGGCCTGTCCGGCGGTGCGTTGCGAATCGCTCGCGAGCTGGCCCGCAACGAGGCCGAGCACGCCGAGACGCTGGCACAGCTGATCCGCCAGCTGGCGTCCACGGTGCCGGACACCCCCAAGTTCGACTTCGGCGACTCCTTCGCCAGCACCGACCGCTTCCTCGCCACGGCGCAGACGCTGGAGGACACCGGTGTGAGCGCCTACAACGGAGCGGGTCCGCTCGTCGAGCAGAAGGACATCCTCACCGCCGCCGGGCAGATCGTCCAGATCGAGGGACGTCACGCCGCGTGGGTGCGCTTCGAGCGTGGAGAGGACATCACCGCCGGTGCGTTCGATCGCGGACTCACCATGAAGCAGGTCGACGCCCGCGTGGCGCCGTTCATCGTGGAGGAGGGCGGGTGACCGCTGCCCGCCTTGCGGGCGTCGCGGGAGCGCTCTCGCTGGTGATGGGGCTTCTCGGCTGCGGGGAGGACAAGGAGGGCTTCACGTCGGTGCCGGGCTTGGGCGGCACGGAGTTCGAGGGGCCCGCCCGCAGCGACGTGCGAATCGGCATGAAGGACATCGAGTTCAGTCCCCGCCAGGTCAAGCTCGCGCGCGGGGCCACCGTCACCTGGACCAACCGCGACCAGGTGGCGCACACCGTGACGCAAGGCGATCGCGCCTACAACGAGTTCACCTCGGGCGAGATAGGGCCCGGCAAGACCTACCGGCACACCTTCGACGAGCCCGGCGAGGTCCGCTACCGCTGCACGATCCACGCGAACATGGAGGGCGAGTTTCGGGTTGAGTGAAAGGTCCGGTGCTCGCCGGAACAACGTTCCGGCTGCGCTCCTCCC
>JAUJOQ010000002.1:300930-329815 GCA_030447725.1 Thermoleophilaceae bacterium | reverse complement strand
GGTTGAGTGAAAGGTCCGGTGCTCGCCGGAACAACGTTCCGGCTGCGCTCCTCCCTGGGTCCGGTGCTCGCCGGAGAGGGAACGGTCCGGTGCTAGCCGGAGAGGGAACGGTGCGGTGCTCGCCGGAGAGGGAACGGTGCGGTGCTCGCCGGAACAACGTTCCGGCTGCGCTCCTCCCCTGACGTTCCGGCTGCGCTCCTCCCCTGACGTTCCGGCTGCGCTCCTCCCGGGCAAGGTTCGCTTTTCGTCACGCGCCGGCGCCCTCGCCGCCCCGCCCCTCTCCTGCCGCGAAGCGCATCGCTCCCTCGGCGGCGGTGGCGAAGGTGAGCGGACCGTTCTCTGCCTCCAGGGCCATGCCCTCCTCGAACGTGAGGCCGATGCCCTCGATGGCGGCGCGGCGGTCCGCCAGCATCGTGTCCTGCGGAAAGCGGGCCAGAGCTTCGGCCATCGCCAGCGAACGGTCGAGGTGCGTGCCCGGCGGCACGATCTCGGTGACCAGACCGATCGAGTGAGCCTCGGCCGCCTCCACTATGCGCCCGGAGAGGATCATGTCGAGCGCGCGCCCCAGGCCCACGATCCGCGGCAGGCGCTGAGTGCCTCCGTCGACCAGCGGCACGCCGAAGCGGCGCTCGGTGAAGCCCAGCTTCGACCCCTCGGCCGCGATCCTCAGGTCACACCACAGCGCCAGCTCCAGACCGCCGGCTAGGCACCAGCCGGATAACGCGGCGATCGTGGGCTTGGTCGGGGTCCTGCGGCTGAAGCCGAGCGGACCCTCCGGCAGACCGAGCCGTGGCACGAAGGTCTCGATCGCCTTCAGGTCGGCGCCTGCGCAGAAGGCGGCTTCGCCCGCGCCGGTGAGGATCAGCGCACGGGCGTCGGGGTCTTGCTCGAAGCGCCCGTAGGCCTCGGTGAGCAGCGCCGCCGTGGGACCGTCGATGGCGTTGCGACGGGCCTGGCGGTCGATGGTCACGACCGCGGCCGCGCCGTGGCGCTCGTAGGTTACCTGGTCGGAATCGAGCCCCACGGGCTTCATCCTATGCCCCCAGCACCACCCCCTTTAACAGCTCGCGACCCCGAGCGGGGAGCACCGGGGCCGCGTGCGAGGAGGGATCTACACTGCTCATGATGCCCAGTCAGCTCTGGGCGGTGTGAACAGTCTGAGAAGTCGGGCTACCAGCCGACTCTCTGCTGCAGCTCCGCGGCCTTGCGCGCCTGCTTGCGCCTCTCCAACCGGCTCTGGATGAATGACCCCAGGCAGACGACGAGGAAGAAGAAGACGAGCACCCCGAGCGAGAAGAAGGTGATGATCTTGTCGTCGGTCTCTCCCAGGAGGCCCTCGCCGTTGTTGGGTTGGGCCATGGCGGGCGCGGCCACCAGGAGGCTGAGCAGCAGGGCAAGGGCGCAGATGGCGAGAGGGCGAACCCGCATCGGGCCACATGTTACCGGCCTCCTGGGGCCGACTAGGGTTCCGCCGCTGTGTCCATCATCGAAGCCATCGTCCTGGGGATCGTCCAGGGCCTCACGGAGTTCCTTCCGGTATCGAGCACGGGGCACCTGCGCATCGTGCCCGCGTTCCTGGGCTGGGATGACCCCGGCGCCGCCTTTACGGCAGTCACCCAGCTGGGGACGATGGCGGCCGTCCTCGTCTTCTTCCGCGAGGACCTGTGGCGGATCGCGCGCTCGTTCGTGCGCAGCCTGAAGCGAGGGGAGGCCCGCGATCAGGATGCGCGCCTGGGCTGGTACATCCTCCTCGGCACGATCCCGATAGCGATCTTCGGGCTGGCCTTCAGGAATCAGATCGAGAGCGGCGCCCGCGACCTCTACCTGATCTCCACCGCCCTGATCGTCCTCGGGCTGGTGCTGCTGGCCGCGGAGAGAGTCGGCACCCGCGAGCGGGATATGGACAAGATCACGACGCGGGACGGAGTCGTCGTGGGGCTGGCGCAGGCGCTGGCTCTCGTGCCGGGGGTGTCGCGCTCGGGCGCCACCATCACCGCGGGGCTGTTCCTCGGACTGGACCGGGCGGCCGCGGCGCGGTTCTCCTTCCTCCTCTCGGTTCCCGCAGTGGTGCTGAGCGGCCTGTTCGAGATGCGCAAGTTCGTTGGTGAGGGGGGCGACGACACCGGGGCGGGCGCGCTCATCGTGGCCACGCTGCTCGCCTTCGTGGTCGGCTACGCCTCGATCGCCTTCCTCCTGCGCTTTCTCGCCAATCACTCCACCTACGTGTTCGTGGCCTACCGGGTCGTCCTCGGCGCGGTGGTGCTGGTGCTCGCATACGCGGGAGCGATTTCGTAGCGGGGAACGGTGCTCGGCCGATGACGATCGGCCTGCGCTCCTCCCCAACGTTTCGGCTGCGCGGCTGCCCGATAGCCTTCGACGGGTGAAGACAGCGGCACAGTTCGGCCTCGTCGCGCTCATCGCGTTGGTGTTCACCGTGCTGCCGGGCGGTGGCCCGGCGCTCGAGGTGGCGCTCACGATGCTGACGATCGCTTTCTTCACGCTCATCGCCGTCATGGGCTACCGCCTCTACCGCCAGTTCGGCTTCGAGCTCGACACGCTCGACGACCGCCAGCGGCTGGTGCTCTACGGCTCTATCGGCCTTGCGCTGCTCACGTTCTGTGCGACCAGCCGGCTGTTCGACACAGGTGGCGCCGGCGCGGTGGTGTGGTTGGCGCTGCTCGCACTCTGCTCCTACGGCGTCTACCGGGTGTGGAGGCAGTACCGCAGCATCTCCTGAGTCGGGGCGGCTTCGACACACCGCTTCGTTGCGCTGTCTTAGCGCATCTGTAACCGTCGCCCGTTGTCCTGTCACGCGCCGCCAGGGACGGTCTGCCTCATGCCCCTATGCTTCCACCGCCTGCGCTGCGAGACCGGCCAGGCCAGTGTCGAGATGGTCGCCGTGCTGCCGCTGGTCCTGCTGGTGGGAGCGGTCTGCTGGCAGTTCGCCCTGGCCGGGCAAGCCGCGTGGCTCTCGGCTCATGCCGCGCGCGCAGGCGCGCGTGCCGACGCGGTGGGCGGCGACGTCGGCGCTGCGGCCCGCAGCGCCCTGCCGGGCGCTCTCGAGCGAGGGCTGAAGGTGGAGCGCCTCGGGGAGGGCGGGGTGCACGTCGAGGTCCAGGTGCCGTTGCTGCTCGACCGCTGGCGCAGCCCTTGGAGCGTGGGGGCCACGTCGTCGCTGGGCCGGACAGAGAAGTGAGCCGCCCGCGGGATATGTCAAAACTGCGCGGGCAGCGCGGGCAGGCCAGCGTCGAGCTGCTGGGAGCGATCCCGGCCCTGCTGTTGCTAAGCCTCGTCATCTTTCAGGTACTGGCGGTCGGCTATGCCGGCGTGCTGGCCGGCTCGGCCGCCGAGGCTGGGGCGCTCGCCCTGGCCGCGGGCTCCGATCCCGAGGCGGGAGTCCGGGAAGCGCTGCCGGGTTGGTCACGCGTGCGCGCGCGGGTCTCCGTTCGCCGCGGGACCGTGCGGGTGCGCGTGCGCCCGCTGTCGCCGCTCGCGGTCGTGGCGCGGAAGCTGGAGATCACCGCCGAGGCCTCCGTGGAGGGGTCATGAGCGCTCAAGCCACGCTCGGAGCCCGGGGTGCTATCGCCGGTGTGCTCAGCGCCGCCGCGGACTGGCTGGTCGAGCCCGCCGACCGGGTTGAGCGCCAGGCGCCCGAGGCCCCGACGGTTCAGGAGCGCCAGGTGGTCGCGGTGGTCGGGCTGGCTTCGCGCTGTGGCACGACGACGGTCGCCCGCGCCCTGGGCGCCGAGCTGGCCGCCCGCGACCCTTGCGGCGCCTCGGCGGTCACCGCGGCCACCGGCGGCGGGGCTATGTCCCTCGGCACCCCGGCTGCAGGCCGGCTTGCCCGAACCCTTGCGCCGGTCGCCGGCGGTGCCGTACGGGCCTGCGGACGTCTCTGCCTGGTCGGGTGCGTCGATAGGGCGGCGCTCGCAGGGGCTGTCCTATACCTGGCGCCGCTCGTGCTCGACATCGACGACCCTCAGGACGCGGCGGCGGCGGCGTCGCTGGCGGACCGGGTGCTGCTCGTGGCGGGGCCAAGCACCGAGCCGGCCCTTGCGGCGGTGGTGGCCCAATCCCTTGGCCGGGTCGGCCCCGACCCGCTGGTCGTCGTCAACCGCGCGGAGGAGGGGGACCTGACGCCGTGGTCGGGCCGCAGGGCAGCCGAGCTCCCCGATTCCCGGATGGGCGCTCAGCTGACCTTGGCTGGGCGCGAGCCCCGTGGGGAGCTCGGTCGCGCCGTCGCGCTGTTGGCCGATCGGATCGGAGAGGCTCCGTAATCCGGTCCCTGGCATCCGGAGCGCTGGAGTCAGTTCTCTGTGCTCGCTGCGAGCTCAGAGGCCCGCCGCGGAACGGCGCCCGAAGGCGCCGTTCCTTTGCGTCGGGCCGTGTCCGCGGGAATTAGCCCTTGCGGTCGTCCTTGTCGTCCTTGTCGTCCTTGCGGTCGCCCTTGTCGTCTCTGCGGTCGTCCTTGTCGTCTCTGCGGTCGTCGTCGTCATCATCATCGTCGTCGTCGGACTCGCCGTCCTGAGGCGAGATGGCGACGAGCTGGTCGTTCTTCGATGTCTGGCCAGCGTGCTGGCGATGAGCGAACAGGGTTTCGTCATCGACCACCGCGGCCACTGCAGGGTCCGGGTTGTCCCGGGCGAACTTCTCCGTCCCCTTCAGGGCGAAGTAGGGCCCGCTGGGTTCCCCGACGCAGTCCTTCAGCGACGCAAAGCGCTGCACCGTCAGCGCGGGCCGGTGGCGCTTGCTGCCCTTGCGGCCCTTGCCGTTGCCCCGCGGCGGCTCGGCCACGAAGTAGTCCGCCCCGATCGGGTTGACCGGCGGGTCCTCCGCGATGACGAGGTTGCCCTTGCGGTCGAGGGCCAGGTTGTCGGGCGCGTCGAAGCCCTGCGCCTCCGAGGCGTTGCCGGCCTGCTTGCCGACGTAGTCGTAGGCGAACGGCCGTTCCCCGCTCGACAGGTCGATGGCGAGGACACCTTCGTCGTCGCCCTCGGTGAGGGCCACGTACAGGGTGTTGCCCTTGTTGTTCTTGTCCCTACCGGTGCTCTGGCCCGTCTCGACGTCCTCCGGGCGCATGTACTCGTTGGCACCCCTGTCCTCGGCCTCGCGGTCGGCGTCCACCTGCACCAGGGTGCGATCGAGGGCGATCCAACGCCCCTCGCCGTCCTGGCCGTTCGGGCTGTCGAAGGCCTGGAGCTGTCCCTGCGACAAATCGCCCTTGCGGTCGGGCACGAAGCGGAAGATCGCACCCGCCACTCCTGCGGTCGTGCGTCCCCGGGACTCGGCGATCCCGTAGAGGTTCCCGCGCTCGTCGAAGCGCATGCCCTCGTGCGACTTGGACCCGAGCGCCGGGCGCGCGCGAATGCCGTCCTTCACCGTGTCGGTCGTGCCGTCGCCGGGGGTGATCGGCTCACGCGACGGATCGAGCCTGCTCGGGTCGGTGGGGTCGATGAAGAACTCATAGACGAGCCCGGCCTTGGCCTGCGGAACCTGTGGATCCTTGATGGAGGCGGTGATGACCTCTTCCGCTGCGAGGATCGTGCCCCACGGGGTCCAGACGATGCCGTCGAAGGCCTCCCAGTCAGCACGCTCGGCGAGGATCTTGCTCTGGCCCGTCTTCAGGTCGGTGAGAGAGACCTGCGAGGCCTGCCCACTCCGGTTCTCGTGCGTGCGGTAGATGTAGCGCCCGGCGTCCTTGCCGAACTCGTTCTGGGTGCTCATGTCCCAGTTGTCGCTGTTCACGTTGAGCCCGGGATCGCCCTCCTCGGCGACCACCTGCTGCTCATAGCCCGCCGGGATGAGGAATGGCTTGGCCGCGCGACCGCTGGGCGCGCCCGAGCAGGGGTCCGAGGCTGCCAACGGGGTGAACTTGCTGAAGGGGGTGTAGTTGGCATGCGTGTCGTTGGCCTTGCCTTTGCTCGGGCCATGGCCTTCGCCGGCGATCGCGGACGTGCCGAGAGCGCCGAGAGCGCCGACGGCCAGTATGGCCGCTGTGCCTCGTCTGAACCTCATAGTGAGAGACCTCCATATTGGGTGCGCCCGCCACTCTTCAGCACGCCTACCGAGCCGGTGTGACTGTGCCGTGAATACTCGGTTTCGATCCGGAGAGGAGAACCATCCCGTGAGGCAAGGTCCCAAGGGATTCACGAGTGTGGTGTGGATGCGCCTCGGGCGGCTGACCTCACCCCCCGCGAAGGCGAGGTCCGGCCGGGCGTCCGTCTCCAAGCCATCGAGGCCGGTGTCAAGGCCGGTTGAAAAGTGGACCACCCACGCCGGTTGAAAAGTGGACCACCCCAATCGAGGTAGGGGCGCCTGCGGAGCGGAGCCCGTAGGGCGAAGCGGAGTGGGCGCGGGCGGTCAGTCGCCGGGTGGGGGCGAGCCGAGGTCTTTGTCGCGCAGGCGGTAGGAGTCGCCCTTGAGAGCGAGGATCTCGGCGTGGTGGACGAGGCGGTCGATCATCGCCGCGGCGGTCACCTCGTCGCCGAAGATCTCGCCCCAGGCGGAGAAGGCTTTGTTCGAGGTGACGATCAGGCTGGCGCGCTCGTAGCGGGCCGAGACCAAGCTGAACATCAGGTTCGCGGCCTCTGGATCGAAGGGGATGTAGCCGACCTCGTCGACGATCAGCAAGGGCACCCGGCCGAGGCGGGTCAGCTCTGCTTCGAGTTGGCCTTGGCGCTTGGCCTCGCCGAGCTTTGCGACCCATTCGGTTGCGGTCGCGAACGCGACCCGCTGCCCGGCGAGGCAGGCGCGGATCCCGAGCGCGATCGCGAGGTGCGTTTTGCCGGTCCCGGGCGGGCCGAGCATGACCACGTTCTCGCGGCCGTGGAGGAAGTCGAGCTGGCCGAGGTGTTCGATCACCTGGCGCTTGACCGAGCGCTGGAAGGTGAAGTCGAATTCCTCCAAGGTCTTTCGGGCCGGGAACCGAGCGGCCTTGATCCGTGACTCGCCGCCGTGGCTTTCGCGTGACGCGACCTCCGATGAGAGGACGGCCTCAAGGAAGCGCTCGTGTGACCACTGTTCCTCGCGCGCCCGCTTGGCGAGCACGGGAACCGAGTGGGCAGCCGCCGGCGCCTTCAGCGACCGGAACAAGTGCGAGAGCTCCGAGGTCTTGCTCATGCTGGGATCAGGGCGTCATAGCGGACCAGAGGCCGCGACTCGACCTCGACGTCGGGCCCTCGACGACGCTCGCCGCGCAGCCGCTCGAGCTCGCGCTGATGGACAGGGTCGGTGAAGGTGAGTCCCTTGGCGAAGGCGCGCCGGTGGCGACAAGCCAGCTCGCCGGTGTCGAGCGCGGTGGCGGTAATGGCAGTCTGGGAGGCCGAGACCTCGACGCGGCGCCCGGCGAGGCACGGGTCGAGCGAGTAGTCGTTGGTGTCAAAGCGCAGGTAGGGCTGCTGGGCGACGCGGATCGTGAAGCGGTGGTCAGGATCGGGCATCGGCGCCGGGAGCGGGCGCATCCGCTCTCGTTCGGCGGCGAGGCGCTCCGCGGGGACCGCCCGGGTGGTGCGGTGTTTGCGGGCGTTGGCCTTGTCGGTCCAGGAGTCGAGCTGGGCCTGGTAGTCGAGCTGGTTCGCGAAACTGCGAGCGGGCTCGAAGTTGGTGCGGATAAAGCGATGGGAGCGCTCGAGTGCGCCCTTGGCCTCGGGATCGCGGGCCTCGAGGATGATCCAGCCGACCGGCAGCGCGCCGCAGAAGGCGGCGAAGTCCTCCGTCGGGCGCCCACCGCCGCGGTGGACAGCGCCCTCACGATCCCAGACCAGCTTCTCGGGCAGGGCGCCGAGGCGACCGAGGCAGCGGCCCATGCCATAGCGCAGGTCGCGCAGCTCCTTCGAGAACACGAGCGCAGCGGCGATCGCACGCGAGTAGCCAAGCTCGGCGGTCACGACCCAGCCGCGGCGCGTCTGGCCCCACCCGACCGGAATCTCGGCCTTGGGCTCCCAGAGATCGAACTGACACAACTCACCCGGGCGGTAGACCGTGCGCTGATAGGTGCGAAGCGGCCGGTAGCGAGGACGCACCTCGCGCACGTAGTCGTCAAAGATCGTCTTGCCACCCGCGTATCCAAGCTCCTCGCAGCGCTCACGCAGGCACTGCGCAGGAATCTCGGGGTCCTCGTCCAGCCGGCTATGGATCTCACCCTTGAACGGATCGAGCTTCGACGGGCGCCCAGGACGCTCATAGCGTGGCGGCTCACCGCTAGCGAGCGCCGAACGGATCGTCTCGCGGTGATAGCCGGTCAGGCGATGGATCTGGCGGATCGAGCGCCCCTCGACAAACCGCATCCGTCTGATCTCCGCCCACCGCTCCACACCGACCACCCGCTCCTCCTCGCCTCGATCTCTTCGATCGGACGAGGCTCAGGACCCAGCCGGACACAACCCGGCCCCGCGCCAGGGGGTCAGTTTTCAACCGGCGCAGGCGGTCCAGTATTCAGGCGGCGCCCACAAAGCCATCGAGGCCGGGCATTGCGCCGTCGAGTAGCTCGGCTGTCGCTTCTGGCGACATCGGCTGCACCGTCCTGGTGCGGGGCGCCGTCGCGCGCCTGATCGGCGATCGGCTGCAACGGCGCCCCCCGAGGCTCCTACTCAGCCGTCGTCGCGGCCGCTCCAGCGGCCCTTGCGGCTGGAGAAGGGGCCCCAGATCGCATAGGTGAGAGCGCCGCCCTCCCGGATAGCCGCCTCACTGGCGTTCGTTCCAAGCCGGTTTCCCTGCTGGTTGAGGAAGAAGGTGTTCCCCGAAGGGCTGAAACAGCCCCCGCAGAACTCCGTTTCGTTGGACACCGTCTGGGCGAAGTCATAGATCTCGCCCTGCTCGGTCACCCCGCGCACGAACTGATGGCGGCGAGCTCTCCTGAACGGCTGATAGGGCGGTCGGGGAGATAGCGGTAGAAGCCGCCGCCGCCGTAGCCGGCCGGGAGCGGTGAGGGTGCACCGGGGGGCGGGGTCGAGAACGAGGTCGGCTGGCTGCGGTCCTCGGTCTCATACAGCACCTCGTCCAGCCAGGACACCGCCTCGTGGGAGAAGCGCCCGGCACGGCGGATCGGAACCGACTGAGTGGGCGCATTCGGCTCCGAGGGGATCTCGAAGTTATAGCCGTGACCGAACGGTCCGCCGGCCTTGAACACCTCCTCGGAGGTGATCCACGAGTCCCACGGCGTCTTGCCGCCGGCACAGTTGGTCGAGGTCCCGGTGAGCACCTGGTATGTCTCGATCACGCGCCGGTTGGCCCCCACGAGCAGCTTGGTGTTGCCCCCGTTGGCGGTCGCGGGATTTGTGTCGTAGCGCTTGTCCGGTTGGATCGCGAAAGGAATTTCGAGAGCTCGTTCGCGGTTCTCGTGATTACGTATCAGGATGACCTTGGCCTTCTTGCCTGTCCGGCCGGGCCGGTCGTCCTTGTCCTCCTTGTCCCCCTTGTCCTTCTTGCCTGCCCGGCCGTGGCGGTCGTCATCGTCGCCATCATCGCTTGCCGACCGCGTAGGCCGCCATCCCGTCGAAGGCGCCCGGCGTGGGCGCAGTCGTGCGGCTGCCGTCCGGGTTGACCACGAAGGACGGGTCACCCTCCTTCGAGATCACGCGATACCGAAAGCCTCGAGGCAGCGCGAGAAACGTGAAGCCCGAGTCCTGTTCGGGGGTTGGCGAGAGCGGGCCGTAGCCCGGTGACCTGCCCGGCGCGCCGTGAGCGCTCTGGGCAGCCAGCGCCGCCAGCGGCCCGCCGATCGCGAGTCCGCCTCCAACTGCGGCGCTGCCCTCGATGAACCTCCTGCGGGTGATGTCGATAGCCACGTGAATATGCCTCCAGCCTCGGGAACGCTCGCCATGCTCGCGGCGCCTTGGGCCTTCGGTGTGAAGCACCAGTGGCCCAGTTGAAAGGCCGGGTCCCCGCGTCGATGTCGGGGCACCTACGGCCTAGACTGAGATCCGTGAGCAGCGAGCGCACGCCTGGGCAGGTCTCGCGTAGGGACCTGTTCGGCCTTGGGCTGTCGCGAGTGCGCGACCGTTTCGACGCCGAGCTGCCGGAGGTGCTGGCCGCCCAGATGCGGCGCCCGGAGCGGGTGGCAGAGCCGCCGTCAGCCGCGTGGGACGTACCTCCGCCCGAGGGCTCGCAGCGCTTCACCGCGGTGGCTGCCGAGTGCCTGGTGCAGGCGTGCGGCGTGACGGAGGGAGAGCGAGTTCTGGATGTCGCCTGCGGGCAGGGTGAAGTGGCCCTCGCTGCGGCGCGGCGGGGAGCCCAGGTCACTGCGGTGGACCTCGCGCCGGCGCCCCTGCACGAGGGACGGCGGCTGGCCGCCGCCGAGGGCCTCGAGGTCGACTGGCTCGAACAGGACGCGGTGGACCTGCAACTGGGCAACGGGTGGTTCGACCGCTCGCTGTCAGGCTTCGGGGTGATCTGGGCGACAGAGCCCCCTCGCGCGATCCAAGAGCTGTTTCGTGTCACCCGGCCAGGGGGCACGGTGGGCTTCACCACCTGGACCAACGTCGGCTTCTTGGGCGCCCTCCTGCGTTTGGCTCGCGACGAGGGGCTGTTGCCCGCCGGACACTCGCCGTCCGCCTGGGGACGCGACGAGCGCGTGCGCCAGGACATCGAACCGATGGCCGCCGGCCTGGAGGTGACCGCGCGCCAGCTGGAGTTCGACGTTGGCGAGGCGCAGGCGCTCTGGGAGTTCGTCGGTCACTCGATAGCGCCGATGGCCGGCCGTCTGGCCCTGCGCAGCGACCACGACCGCACGCGCGTGTGCAACGACGTCGCCCGGCTCGTGAGCGACGCCTCCGGGGATGGCCGAACCGTCTCTGCGCGCTACCTCGAAGTCGTGACCGAGGTGCCGGCGGTCTGACCGTCCCCGCCGCAGAAGCCTTTCCAGGTCTAGGCAGCCTTGGCGCCGGGCCGGCCGAGCAGCTCGACGCAAGTGTGCTCGTAGAGGTCGGCGCCCCGCTCCACGGTGAACTTCGCGCGTAGCGCCGAGCCGGCTCTGCCCGCGACGCCGAGGCTTCCGCATGGATCCTTCAACCCACGGGTACTTGGGTCGACACCGGAATCTTCGAGCAGAGGAGAAACCATGGCCAAGGACCACGGCCCGAGCATCAAGGACGACAAGCTCTACGAGAAGCTTCGCGATGAGGGAGAGAGCCAGGAGAAGGCGGCGAGGATCGCCAACGCCAAGGCCGGCGGCACCGACGTCAGCAAGAAAGGCGGCGAGGGCGAGAGCTACGAGGATCGTACGAAGGAGGAGCTTGAGGAGCGGGCGCGCGAGATCGGGATCGAGGGCCGGTCGAGCATGAGCAAGGACGAGCTCGTCGACGCCCTTCGAAACCACTAGCGACCAGGCTAGGTCCCCCTGATTTTTCTCCCGGCTGCGTAGCTGCTTTTGTGGCGTTGCTGGTCGATCCGACCAGGACCGCGTGCGAAGTTTCAGCGGGTGTCCATGCCGGTAGGGTCCTGCGATGCAGCGGGTGGGTCTTGTCTGTCCGGAGTGCGGAGAGCCTACGGGCGACCGGCCCTTCTGCGCGTCTTGCGGATTGAACCTCAGCCGCCTGGAGCGGCTTCCCACTCGAGCTGAGTATGAGTCCGAGCGTGCGGGACTAGAGGCACGGCCTCCTCAAGAGGGAGATACCGTTCGTCCGCGGGCCGCAGCCGGGGCACTCGGCCCCGAGGCCGTCGTCCGTCCTCCCCCAATTGCTGCCGACCGCGCCGGTCGAGGGCTCGTGATTGTGGGCTTCGTCCTCGCGGCACTGTCCGGCGTATTTCTCGTATTCGCCGCGATCCCGGCGATCGTCATTGGGATCGTGTGCTTGACTCGCACTCGCGTTCCGGCCGGGACGGCGATCATCGCCATAGCGGTCGCCCTCCCGGTCTTCGTCTTGGCCGTCGTGGAGGTCCGAGCCTTCAGGCAACCCTCCGAATCGATGGTGCCGACGCTCGACCTTGGTGATCGGTTCCTCACGACCAGCCTCGGAAGCCCGGGACGCGGCGACATCATCGCCTTCAACCCACCCGCGGGCGCCGATGACAACGCCTGCGGAACGAGACACCCTGAAGACTCCGTTTGCCCGCGTGGCACGGCCGGCCGCTCGGAGTCCAACTTCGTCAAGCGGATCGTCGCTGTCGGCGGTGATCGGGTCGCCATACGCGACGGCCGGCCAGTGGTGAACGGTCAGTTGCAGAACGAGCCTTACATCCGGGCCGCCTCCGGATGCAGTGTATGCGACCTCCCCGTTGTCGTGACGATCCCCGACGATCATTTCTTCGTCCTCGGAGACAATCGCGGCGAGAGCGCGGACAGTCGAGACTGGGGTCCGGTGCCCGCCGACGCCGTTACCGGGAAGGTGACGGTCCGCTACTGGCCACTAGGCGACGCGGGCATGCCTTAGCGCAGGACGGGGCCGAGGAGCAAGGTGCCGTGTGCCGCTCACGTTCGCGTTCGGCCCCGCTCCTTCTTAGTTGATCGGCGCAGGTGGCTGACCAGCCGCCGCCCGATGAGGTTGCCCTTAGCGCTCGGAGGTATTGATTCCCTCTCGACTCTGGTGCGCTCGGGTTCGGCGGCCACCGCTTCGTGGCACTCCTGGCACCGCGTTGGTGCTCGCGCGTCTTGTCTGGTTACGCGCCCCACGCCAGGGTGCCGTCCGATGACACACATGGGCGCAGCAAGAGCCACCGTCCGGACCGCGTGCCGACGGGCGACGCCGAAAGGCCACGACGGTGAGTCGGGTCAGGCGCTGGTGCTCTTGTTGGGGGTCGTGGCCGCGCTGCTCGTGGGCTCCCTGTTTCTGGTCGGGCTCGGGCAGGCGCTCGGTGGCCGGAGCGCGCACCAGCGGGGCGCCGACCTCGCCGCGATGTCGGCGGCGCTGTCGATGCGCGACGACTACCCGCGGCTGTTCGAGCCGCCGGTGCTGGCAAACGGGTTGCCGAATCCGCGCCACCTCTCGACTGTCGCCTACCTCGCCCGCGCCCGCCGGGCAGCGATCCGGGGAGGCGCGCGCAACGACGTGAAGCTCGGCCCGCACGACGTCACCTTCACGGCGGGCTTCGCGCCGGTACGGGTGGAGGTGAAAGCCAGGGGCGAGGTCGCGATCGACGTCGGCGACCCCGGTGACCGCCGCAGGCACGTCGAGGTGCGCGCCCGGGCAACGGCTGCGTTGAGCCCGTCGCTGGGCAGCACCCTCGACGGGCCGGCATTCGGCAGCGGCGGCGGCTACGACGGCCCGCTCGCCTACCGGATGGGCAAGGCGATGCGCCCCGATGTCGCGGCGGCGTTCGATCGCATGGCCGCGGCCGCGCGCCGTGACGGGCTGGCGCTCTCGATCACGTCCGCCTTCCGCTCCGACGCCGAGCAGGCGCGCCTGTTCGCGGCCAACCCCAACCCCAAGTGGGTCGCCCCGCCCGGCACCAGCCTGCATCGCTACGCCACCGAGCTCGACCTCGGCCCCCCCGCGGCTTATGCCTGGCTGGCCGCCAACGCCCGCGGGTTCGGCTTCATCCACCGCTACGCCTGGGAGCCGTGGCACTACGGCTTCGGAGCCAACCCTCGCGACCGCGAGCACCCCGCGCAGTACGAGCGTGGCTCGTGGGAACCCCCCGGCGGCGACCACGGCCGCATCCACCATGGATTGCCGAGCTTCGTCCCGCCCCGGTTCCAAGATCCGATCGCGCGTGCGGCGCTGCGCTGGAACGTGCCGGTCAACCTCCTGGCGGCGCAGCTGTATGCCGAGTCGAACTTCAATCCCTTCGCGCAGAGTCCGGCGGGCGCGCAGGGAATCGCCCAGTTCATGCCCGGTACCGCGCGGGCCTACGGGCTGACCGACCCCTTCGACGCGGAGAAGGCCATCGACGCCCAGGCGCGGCTCATGAGCGACCTGCTCGAGCAGTTCGACGGCGAGGCGGCGCTGGCCCTGGCCGCGTACAACGCCGGCCCGGCCGCGGTCGAGCGCTACGGCGGCATCCCGCCCTACCCCGAGACCCAGGCTTACGTCGCCAAAATCCTCGGTCTCTTGGGAGGCGCGGGCGACCTCGTGCCGGACCTGTTCGAGGTGCGGCTGGTGGAGTGAGGGAGTTTGGCGCTACGGGGAGGGAGAGCCGGCCTCGATACCGGCGGGCGGCGCGAGCGCCGGTAGGCATAGGCGCAGCAAGCCGCCCCCGCCAGGGGCCTCCTCAGCCGTTGCCCGGCCCCCGTGCGTCTCGGCGACGTGGCGGACGATCGCCAGCCCAAGGCCCGACCCGGGCATGCTCCGAGCCGTGGAGGCGCGGTAGAAGCGGTCGAAGACATCAGGACCACGGGGGTGTCGTCGAGCTTGTAGAGGATGCCGCCGCGCCTGATCAGCATGCAGGGCCAGGTGACGGTGCCCGAGCCTTCAGTCCCACCGCCGCCACCGCCATCGTCGCCGCCGCCATCCGAGCTTTCATGGATGCCACGAACCAGTCATGGCTGAGAGCACCCTTAGAAGGAGTTAGGAGCTCCATCAGAAGCCAGGCGGGACAGGGTGCCCAGGCGCCGGACGGTCAGCAGACGCCCGATGGGTGGCTGGTGCCCTTCTGACGCTGCTCGGCCTGCAGTCCCCGGCGGTCACAGGCCGGCTCACCCGGCCCGACGGTGTCTGGCGCCGACGATGCCGAGGCGCCGGCGGCGGTGGCGAGCAGGCGCGGCATCGGGTCGATCGGAGTTCCGTTGAGACGTACCTCGAAATGCAGGTGGGGGCCCGTCGAATGGCCGGTCGAGCCGACGAGCCCGACTCGGGTGCCGCCCACGACGCGCTCGCCCACGTAGGAGGTGACCCTCGAGAGGTGCGCGTACCAGGTCTCATAGCCCAGACGGTGGCTCACGATCACGAGGTAGCCGTAGCCACCTTTGTTGTAGCCCGCGAAGCTCACCACGCCTCGCCCTGCCGCCCCGACCCTGGCGCCGGTGGCGGCCGGGAAGTCGATGCCGGTGTGCATCCTGCCCCATCTTCTGCCGAACCCGTCGCTGATCGGGGCGCGGACGGGGCGGAAGAAGACGACGGGGCCTCCTACACTGCCTCCTCGGCGACGGCCGCCGTGCTGGTGGCCGGTGCCGCGCCGGCCACCGCGCAGGGCGCGCAGGGTGGCGCGGCCCGCGAGCCCGTCCGCAACGAGCCCGGCCGCACGTTGAAAGCGGCGCACGGCGGCCAGGGTCCTGCGGCCGAAGCCACCGTCGATCGACCCGGCGGGGTGCCCTCGGCGCCCGAGCAGGAACTGCAGGGCTGCCACGTCCCAGCCCCGGTGTCCGCGCCGCATCACCCTGCTGCCCAGGCGGGGCCGGCCGCGGCGTCCCAGCGCGCGCCGCGTGATCGGGCCGGCCACTCCGTCGACGGCCAGGCGGTGGCGGCGCTGGAAGCGCCTCACGGCGCGGCGGGTACCGGGGCCGCGGATGCCGTCGACCTGACCGCCGTAGAGCCCGACCGCCTTCAGTGCGACCTGCAGAGCCGCCACGTTGGCGTTGCGCGCCTGCGAGACGGGGGCAACCGCGAGCGTGAGCACAGCCGCGGCCGCCGCGATCGAGATGATCCTGCGCAGCGCCATCGCCCGGCACGTTACGTGGGGTCGGGAGAGAGCCGGCCGGATGCACGAGCGCTTGCAGGAGAACGGGATCGGATGTCGAAGGCGGGCGGCCCTATCCTCGAAAGAGTGCCGGGAACCGCCGAGGAGCAGCCCACGTCGACGAACCGCAAGGAGCGCGTGGCCGAGCAGCGGAGATCGCTGCCCGACAGCGCCGGCGTCTACCTGTTCCGCGACGCCAAGGCGAAGGTCCTATATGTGGGAAAGGCCAAGTCGATCCGCAAGCGGGTGGCGTCGCACTTCAACAACCCGTCCACGCGGGGGACCGCGGACATGCTCGTCCAGATCGAGTCGATCGAGTTCGTGGCCACCGAGACCGAGTCCGAGGCGCTGCTGGCCGAGCAGGAGTTCATCAAGCGCCACCGCCCCAGGTACAACGTCCGGCTGCGCGACGACAAGAGCTATCCGTACATCGCGATCTCCCTCGACGAGGCCTATCCGCGGGTCTACTTCACGCGCGAGAAGCACCGTCGTAACCGCGCCTACTTCGGTCCCTTCTCGAGTGCCAAGCGGGTGCGCGAGACCCTCGACCTGCTCGGCAAGGTCTTCCAGTACCGCACCTGCGAGGGCTCAGAGCCCGGGCGCCTGTCGGGCAGCCCGTGTCTGGAGTACCACATCAAGCGCTGCCAGGCGCCCTGCATAGACGTGGTGACGGCGAGCGAGTACCGGGAGAGCATCGACACGATCATCGCCTTCCTCTCCGGGCGCTACCGCCAGATCGAGCGAGAGCTCCAGCAGCAGATGCGCGAGGCGGCGGCGGAGCAGGAGTTCGAGCGCGCCGCGCAGCTACGCAACCGGCTGCGGGCCGTGCAGTCGCTGCTCGAACGCCAGCGGATCGCCAACGAGGCGGTGGGCACGCTCGACGCGATCGCGGTGGCCGCAGAGGGCACCGACGCCAATGCGCAGGTGTTCCAGGTGCGCGACGGGGTGCTGGCCGATCGCGAGTCCTTCTACCTCGAGAATGCCGGGAGGCGCGAGGAGTCCGAGGTGCTGGAGGAGTTCATCCTGCAGTACTACGGCAGCGCGATGGCGATCCCGCCGCAGGTGATCGTGCCACGCGGGTTCATCTCCACCGGCGGCCTGGCCGAGGCCCTGGCCGAGCGCCGTGGAGGCGCCGTCGAAGTGCGCTCGGTCGAGCGCGGCGACAAGCGCAAGATCCTCGAGCTGGCCCAGCGCAACGCGCGCCTCGCCCTCGATCAGGACCGCCTGCGCTCAGAGCACCGGCGAAGCCGCCGCATCGAGGCCCTCGACGGGCTCCAGCGAGCACTTGGCATGGCGCAGATCCCGATGCGGATCGAGTGCTTCGACATCTCCAACCTGGGCGAGACCCACACCGTGGCCTCGATGGTGGTCTTCGAGGGCGGAGCGCCCAAGAAGTCCGACTACCGCCGCTTCAACATCCGCGGCGCGGCACAGGACGACTTCGCCGCGATGGGCGAGGTGCTCGGTCGCCGGATGTCGCAGTACCGCGCGCAGAAGGAGCTGTCACCGCACGAGAAGGCCTACAACGCCAGCTTCGATGCCCTTCCCAGCCTGATCGTGATCGACGGCGGCAAGGGCCAGCTCAACGCCGGCATCGCCGAGCTCGGCGAGTTTCGCGAGCTTGGCACCACCGTGGTCAGCCTGGCCAAGCAGCTGGAGGAGGTGTTCGTGCCCGGGCGCCCCAAGCCGCTGCTGCTGCGCCATGGCCAGCCGCCGCTCCAGCTGCTCCAACGCATCCGCGACGAGGCACACCGCTTCGCGATCGACTTCCACCGCGGCCGCCGCGACAGGGCGATGACCCGCTCGGTGCTCGACGACCTACCCGGCGTTGGCCCGGCCCGCAAGCGGGCGATCCTCCAGCACTTCGGGACCCCAGAGCGCTTCCTGGCCGCCAGCCGAGAGGAGCTGGAGGGAGTGCCCGGGCTGCCGGGCAAGACGGCCAGGGAGATACATGCGCACGTGCACCGGGTGGACTGAAATCGACACATTCAACTCCGACGTAAGCGGTACAACCGCGCTGCCATGCACGATTTCGTCGTGATCACCGGCTTCTCCGGCGCCGGCAAGTCCCAGGCCATGGCCTGCTTCGAGGACGGCGGGTACTTCTGCGTCGACAATCTGCCCCCCGAGATGATCGCCCAGCTGGCCGAGCTGTTCGAGCACGAGGGGTCGAAGGTCGAGCGGGCGGCGGTCGTCTCCGATGTCCGCGGGGGCACCTACTTCGACGGGCTCGTGAAGGTGCTGGACGAGCTGGCCGCCCGGGGGGTTCCCCACAGGCTGCTCTACCTCGAGGCCTCCGAGGACGTGCTGGTCAACCGCTACAAGGAGACCCGCCGGCGACACCCGCTGGCGGGAGGCTCCGCGGGCGAGGAGGCGAGGCCTGTGGGCGGCCAGGTGCTGCGCGCGATCGAGACCGAGCGCGAGCTGCTGGAGCCGCTACGCGATCGCGCCACGGTCTCGATCGACACGTCGGAGCTCAGCGCGTCCAGGCTGCGAAAGGTGGTGGCGGACAAGATGCTCCCGCGGGGAACCATCGGCAAGCTCGCGGTCACCTTCATCACCTATGGCTTCAAGCACGGGGCGCCGCGCGACGCCGATCTGCTCTTCGATGTCCGCTTCCTGCCCA
Organism: Thermoleophilaceae bacterium; assembly: GCA_030447725.1. GTDB lineage: Bacteria > Actinomycetota > Thermoleophilia > Solirubrobacterales > Thermoleophilaceae > JAAYBF01. The sequence continues at coordinate 311,640 of JAUJOQ010000002.1, read as the reverse complement.
ACCCCCACTACGAGGCGCATCTGCGCCCGCTCACCGGCCTCGACGAGTCCGTGCGCGACTACGTGGCCTCATCCGAGGGTATCGATGAGTTCTACGACCACCTGATACCGCTCCTCGACTACCTCCTGCCTCAGTACGAGCGCGAGGGCAAGGCCCACCTGACGGTGGGGATCGGCTGCACCGGGGGTCGTCACCGGTCCGTGGTGATCGCCGAGCGCCTCGTCCGCGAGTACGAGGGCAGAGGCAGCTACCTCCTGGATGTGGTGCACCGCGACATCGACAAGCTGCCACGCACGCCCTGAGCCTGTAGATTCCCGTTCTCCCAGAGCAGCCACGAAAGGACGGCGAACATGGCCTTGAAGGCCGGAATAAACGGCTTCGGCCGGATCGGGCGCAATATCTTCCGAGCGGCCCACGAGCGCGGGGCCGACATCGAGTGGGTCGGCGTCAACGACATCACCGACACGGAGACGCTCGCGCACCTGCTCAAGTACGACTCGATCCTCGGGCCCTTCCAGGGCACCGTCGAGGCAACCGACAGTGGCCTGGTGGTGGACGGCAGGGAGCTGAAGGTGTTCTCCGAGCGCGACCCCGCCGCACTGCCGTGGTCCGACGTCGGAGCCGAAGTCGTGATCGAGTCGACCGGTCTGTTCACCGACCGCGAGGACGCCGCGAAGCACCTCGAGGCCGGCGCCAAGAAGGTGATCATCTCCGCGCCCGCCACCGAGCCGGACGTGACCCTCGTGCTCGGGGTGAACGACGACGCCTACGACGTCGACAGCCACCACGTGGTCTCCAACGCGTCCTGCACGACCAACTGCCTCGGCCCCGTGGCCCGGGTGCTGCACGACGCCGTCGGGATCGAGTCGGGAATCATGACCACGATGCACGCCTACACCGCGGATCAGCAACTCCAGGACTCGCCGCACAAGGACCTGCGCCGCGCCCGGGCCGCGGCGATCAACCTGGTGCCCACCTCGACCGGTGCCGCCAAGGCGATCGGCCTCGTGATGCCCGAGCTGGAGGGCAAGCTCAACGGCATCGCGGTGCGCGCCCCCCTACCCACGGGCTCGATGGTCGACCTGAACTTCATCGCGTCTCGGGATGTGACCGCGGAGGAGGTCAACGCGGCGGTGGCCGAGCGGGCCGACCGGGGACCCCTGAAGGGCATCCTCGAGTACACCGAAGACCCGATCGTGTCGAGCGACATCGTGCGGTCGGCGTACTCGTCGATCTACGACTCGGATATGACGCTGGTAATCGACAGCCGGCTGGTGAAGGTGGTGACCTGGTACGACAACGAGTGGGGCTACTCCAACCGCTGCGTGGACCTGGCCGAGCGCGTGCTCACCGGTCTCGCCCAGCCCGTAGCTTGAGCGTGGGCGGCGGGGAGCGGCCGCAGGGGACTGATCTCGGCAAGCGGACGGTTCGCGACCTCGACCTGGCCTCCGGGACTCGCGTGCTCGCGCGGGTGGACTTCAACGTGCCCCTCGAGGGCGGCGAGGTGAGCGACGACGCCCGCATCAAGGCGGCGCTGCCGACGATCGAGCTGCTGCTGGAGCGCGGGGCGCGCGTGATCCTCTGCTCGCACCTTGGCCGGCCGAAGGAGCGTGAGCCGGAGACCTCGCTGGCGCCGGCCTCGCGGCGGCTGGCGGAGTTGATCGATGCCCCGGTGACCCAGGCGGAGGCCGTGGTGGGAGAGCAGGTGCGCGGGCAGGCCGAGGCCCTGTCGGCGGGCGAGGTGCTGGTGCTCGAGAACACACGCTGGGAGCCGGGCGAGACCAAGAACGACCCTGAGCTGGCGAAGGAGCTGGCATCGATGGGCGAGGTTTACGTGAACGACGCGTTCGGCGCGGCCCACCGGGCGCACGCCTCCTCCGCCGGGGTCGCTGAGCACCTGCCCTCCGCGGCAGGCCTGCTGCTGGAGCGCGAGGTGGTCACGCTGCGCGGGATAGTCGAGGCTCCCGAGCGCCCGCTGGCGGTCGTGCTCGGTGGCGCGAAGGTCTCCGACAAAGTCGCGCTGATCGATCGCTTTCTCGACGTCGCCGACTCGATCCTGATCGGCGGCGCGATGTGCTTCGCCTTCTTCCGCGCCCAGGACATCGCCACCGGCGACTCCCTGGTCGAGGAGGAGGGCATCGAGCTGGCCCGCAAGGCGCTCGAGAAGGCCGCGGCCGAGGACACCGCTAGCCTGCTCCTTCCGGTGGATCTCGTAGCGGGCGACGAGTTCGCAGCCGACGCGGAACGTAAAGAGATCGACGGCACGTCGGTGCCCGACGGCTGGATGGGGCTCGACGTGGGGCCTCGCACCGCTGAGGCCTACACCGCGGAGATCGGCGGCGCCGGCACCGTGTTCTGGAACGGTCCCATGGGCGCCTTTGAGATGGAGCCCTTCGCGGTGGGCACGCGCGCCGTGGCCGAGGCCGTGGCCGCCGCCCCCGGTACGACGGTGGTGGGAGGTGGCGACTCCGCGGCGGCGCTGGCCTCCTTCGGGCTGGCGGAGGAGGTGAGCCACCTCTCCACCGGTGGCGGCGCCGCGCTCGAGCTGCTCGAGGGCAAGCCGCTCCCGGGAGTCGAGGCGCTCGACGATGCCTGAGCGCCGGCCCTACGTCGCCGGCAACTGGAAGCTGTGGGGCACCCGCGCCCAGGCCGATGAGTACTGCCGGCGCCTGCTGACCCTCTTGCCGGAAGCGTCCCGCCGGCCGGCAGACGTGGGCCTCTGCGTGCCCTTCACAGCGCTCGACGTCTGTCTCGAGCTGCTGAAGGGCTCGGGCGTGCTCGTCGCCGCCCAGAACATGCACGCCGCCGAGACCGGCGCCTTCACCGGTGAGATCTCGCCCGCGATGCTGGTGGAGGCGGGTGTGCAGAGCGTCGTGCTCGGCCACTCCGAGCGCCGCCTGTACAGCGGCGAGACCGATCGCGCCCTGCAGGAGAAGGTGCCGGCTGCACTGGCCGCGGGACTGCAGCCGATCCTGTGCGTGGGCGAGACCGAGGCTGAGCGCGAGGCCGGCCAGACGGAGCGCAAGCTGCGCCATCAGGTGGGTGAGGCTCTGGTGGACATCGCCGACGATCGATTGGCCGACGTGGTGCTGGCCTACGAGCCGATCTGGGCGATCGGCACCGGGCAGGTTGCCACCCCCGGCCAGGCTCAGGAGGCGATCGCTTTCGTCCGCGCACTGGTGGCCAGCCGCTCCGAGAAGGCCGCTACGAGGGTGCGAGTACTTTACGGCGGCAGCGTCAAGCCCGAGAACGCCGTCGAGATCTTGGCTCAGCCGGATGTGGACGGAGCTCTGGTGGGCGGCGCCAGCCTCGATCCCGACAGCCTCGCCCGGATCACCGCCGCCGCAGGGGGATGACGCTGCCACGAGGACCGGGGCCTGCACCAGTGGGCTCGGTCTGCCTGGTGGTTCTCGATGGCTGGGGATTGGCCGAGCCCGGCCCCGGCAACGCGGTCTCGCTGGCGCACACGCCGGTGTTCGACGAGCTGTGGAAGTCCTACGAGCACACCACCCTCACGGCGTGCGGCCCGGCCGTCGGCCTGCCTGAGGGACAGATGGGCAATTCGGAGGTGGGTCACCTCAACCTGGGCGCCGGCTCGGTGGTCCCGCAGGATCTCAAGCGGATCGACGACGCCGTCGTCGACGGCTCCTTCTTCGAGAACGAGGTGCTGCTCGAGGCCTGCGCAGCGGGGCGAAGGGCCGGCCGGTTGCACCTGCTTGGCCTGGTGTCCGATGGGGGGGTGCACGCCAGCATGGACCACCTTCGCGCCTGCATTTACCTGGCCGCGCGCGAAGGGGTGCCCGATCTGGTGCTCCACGCCTTCACCGACGGCCGCGACACGCTGCCCGACGCGGGCGCCGGCCACCTGGCCGCGGTCGAGGGATGGCTGGCCGAGCATGGCGGGCGCGTGGCCACCGTGACCGGGCGCTACTTCGCGATGGACCGCGACCGCCGATGGGATCGCACGGACCTGGCCGTGCGCGCCATCGCCGGCGGTGAGGCCGAGGGCCGCCACGCCGTCACCGCAGAAGCGGCGGTGAGGGCCGCCTACGGGCGTGGGGAGGGCGACGAGTTCGTGAAGCCGACCCTGGTCGGCGGAGAGGGGCGCGTGCGCGACGGCGATGCGGTGCTCGTCTTCAACTTCAGGCCCGACCGCACCCGCCAGCTGGCCGAGAGGCTCAACGGCGGTCTGGACCTCACCTTCACAACCCTCACGCAGTACCACGAGGACTGGAGCTATCCGGTCGCCTTTCCGCCCCGCCAGCCGGCGATCACCCTGGCGAAGGTGCTGGCGGCCAACGGACTCGGCCAGCTGCACGCCGCGGAGACCGAAAAGTATCCGCACGTCACGTATTTCTTCAACGGGGGCGAGGAGCACCCGTACGAGAGGGAGGAGCGCCACCTCGTGGACTCGCCGCGCGACGTGCCCACCTACGACGAGAAGCCGGAGATGAGCGCGCGCGAGACGGCCGACGTCTTCGTCGCGCGCTGGAAGGAGGGCGACCTGGCCTTCGGGATCATCAACTTCGCCAACCCCGACATGGTCGGCCACACGGGTGTGATCCCCGCCGCCGTCGCGGCAGTCGAGACGGCCGACGAATGCCTCGGGAGAGTGGTGCAGGCCGTGCACGACGGAGCCGGCGCGTGCATCGTGACGGCCGACCACGGCAACGCCGACCATATGCTCGAGCCCGACGGCAGCCCCAACACCTTCCACTCGCTCAATCCGGCGCCCATCGTGGTCACCGCCGACGCCGGTCCTCTGCGCTCCGGAGGGGCGCTCGCCGACGTCGCGCCCACTGTGCTGGCCCTGCTCGGGGTGAGGCAGCCCGCGCAGATGACGGGCTGGGCACTGACCGACGCGAACGCCTCCAGCGAACCGCACGCGGCGGGAAAGACTTGATACTGGGAGACTGAGGTTTTATACTGGTCAGCGTCATAAGCGAACCGAAAGAGGAGGCAACAATGACTCTCTTGATCCGGCCCGAGCCGTTCGCCCGCGACGTCGACCGGCTCTTCGACCGCCTCTTCGACGCCCAGGCGGCCGCCCAGCGCTGGGTACCGGCCATGGACCTCACCGAGGCCGATGACCACTACCTGCTGAAGGCCGACCTGCCGGGCATGTCCGAAGAGGACGTCTCGATCGAGGTCGACCATGGCGTGCTCACCCTCTCCGGCGAGCGCCACGCCGAGCACGAGCGCAGCGAGAAGGGCTGGCATCGCATCGAGCGCTCCTTCGGCCAGTTCCAGCGCCAGCTCACCCTGCCCGACGGCGTCGACCCCGACGGCGTGACGGCGCAGTTCCAGAACGGCGTGCTTGCGGTGCGGATCCCCAAGCCGGAGCAGGTCAAGCCGCGGCGGATCGCGATCGGCGGAGCCAGTGGCAACGACCAGCGCGTGATGGAGGGCACCGCCGAGGAGAAGTAGCCTCCGGGCTACATGCCGTTCTTCGAGATCGACGCCCGCGACGGGTCCTCCCGCGCGGGCGTCCTTCGTTGCATGCACGGAGATGTGCGCACCCCCGCCTTCGTGCCCCTCGCGTCCAACGCCAGCGTGCGCGGGCTCGCCGCCTCCGAGGTCGCAGGGCTTGGCTATGACATGGTGCTCGGCAACACGTTCCACCTGCTCGTCTCGCCCGGGCACGACCAGATTCGCGAGATGGGCGGGCTACATGAGTTCATGGCCTGGTCACGGCCGATCGTCACCGACTCGGGCGGCTTTCAGGTGTTCTCGATGGGTCACGGGTCGGTGGCCGAGGAGATCAAGCACCGTCGCGGGCAGAGCAGGAGCCGGGTGATCTCGATCGAGGAGGACGGGGTCACCTTCCGTTCATACCTCGACGGCTCGGAGCGCTTCATGGGACCGGAGACCTCGATGGAGGTCCAGGCTGCTCTGGGCTCGGACATCGCACTCGCCTTCGATGAGTGCACGCCGTACCACTCCGACAAGAGATACACGGCGCTGTCCATGGAGCGCACCCATCGCTGGCTCGACCGGTGTATCGCATGGCACGCCGAGCACGGGCCGGCGGGTCAGCGGGTGTACGGAATCGTCCAGGGCGGAGTGCAGTCCGACCTGCGTGCGGAGTCCTCGTCCTACATCGCCGGCGCCGACCTGGACGGCGTGGCGATCGGGGGCTCGCTGGGCCGGGAGAAGGCCCAGATGCGCGAGGTGGTGGGCTGGGCGCTCGCCCCGCTGCCCGAAGAGCGGCCGCGGCATCTGCTGGGCATCGGCGACGTCGACGACGTCCTCCACGCCGTGGGGCAGGGGATCGACAGCTTCGACTGCGCCACGCCCACCCGGCTGGCGCGCCACGGCACGGCGCTCATTCCCGATCCCGACCGCCGCTTCCGCCTCGACCTGCGTAAAGCCGAATGCCGCGGCAGCCGTGCGCCGATCGCCGCCGGCTGCCCGTGCCCGGCCTGCCGCGAGCACAGCCGCGGCTACCTGCACTACCTCGCCCGCGGTGCGGAGCTGACCGGCGCGAGACTGGTCACGCTCCACAACCTGACCTTCATGGCGGACTTGATGCGCGGCGTCCGCGCCGCGATCGCCGCCGGCGCCTACCCGGCGTACGCCGACGGCATCCTGGCCGGAGCGGCTCCGTGGGATCCACCGCGGTTTCCGGTCGCAGGGCGGGGGTAGCCATATCGCACCCCAGAGGAGGAGTCAGAAGATGAGCACCGAGCTGCTGATCGCATTGATCGTCGTCGCAGTGATCGTGATCGCGCTGTTGGCGCTTACCGTCGGAAAGAAGGCGCGGGCCGAGAAGCACGAGCGCGGCCGTGTGGAGGCGGGAGAGCACCGTGAGGAGGCGAGGATCCGCTCTGCGCGTGCAGACAGTCGCGAAGCGGAGGCCGAGGAGCGCGCGGCTCGCGCCAAGCGAGAGCAGGCACAGGCGGAAGAGCACGCCCAAGCCGCCAAACAGGAGCGCCGCGTCGCCGAGGAGCGGTTGGCGCGAGCCGACGACATCGACCCCGACCGCTAGCGGGAGTTCTCGCGCAGGAACTGACGCAGGTCGTCGATCTGGCGCTGCACGTCGCCGCGGTCGACGGGGCTGATGGGCGCCTGCTCGTCGTCGCCCGAGGCCAGCAGGGCGATGGCCACCACGGTCACGGCCAGCAGCGCGGCCAGCGTGGCGAGGAAGGGGCCCAGGCGTCCCTTGCGGGCAGGGCGGGTTTCCGCCGCCCGTGCGGGTTGGTCTCGTCTCGAGACAGGGGGCGGGACCGGTCCAGCCGTGGGCGTGCGGCGCGTGCGCAAGGCCTGCGTGGGCGCGGTCGCCTCTCCAAGCCCGTGGGCACCCTGCCCGTCGGCCGGCGCGCCGGCGCCGGCCACCAGCCGCAGTGTGGCCTCGGTGTCCTCTCCCTGCGCCCCGGCATCCAGGGCGCGGGCCATCTCGATCGTGTCGGCGTAGCGATCTGCGGGGTCGCGCTCGAGGCAGACCCGGATCACCCGGTCCAGCGCCGGCGGGATTCCGGATCGGTGCACGGTGATCGGCTCGACCGGATTCTGCTGCTGCTTGAGGGCCAACTCGGTGAGCGAGGAGTACTCGTGCGGCAGCCGCCCCGTGAGGAACTGGTAGGCGCAGACTCCGAGTGAGTAGATGTCCGACGGCGGACCGGCCTCGTCACCGCGGGCCTGCTCGGGTGAGAGGTACGCCGCGGTGCCCAGCACCGAGCCGACCTGGGTGATGCGGGTCTGCTCGGCCGCCTTCGCTATGCCGAAGTCGGCGAGCTTAGTGGTGCCCGTCTCATCGGCCAGCAGCAGATTGCCGGGCTTCACGTCCCGGTGCACCACACCCGCGCGGTGCGCGTAGGCCAATCCGTGGCATGCATCCCGCACGATCGCCACGGCGTCCGGTACCTCGAGCTGCTTGTGGTCGCGCAGCAAGTCAGCTCCCGAAGGACCCTGCACGTACTCCATGACGATGAAGTGCCGGTGCGATCCGGGGTCCTCGCCCGAGTCGAACACCTGCACGATGTTGGGGTGCTGAAGCCGCGCCGCAGCCAGCGCCTCACGCCGGAAGCGCGCAACGAAGTCCTCGTCCTCGGCCAGGTGCTCGGCCAGCAGCTTGACGGCCACGAGGCGTTCCAGCACCGAGTCCATTGCCAGGAAGACGGTGGACATGCCGCCCGCGCCCAGGCGCCGGTCCACGCGGTAGCGGCCGACGACCTCGGTCGGCGTGGCCATCAGTCCTTCTTTTCCTGGCCGGGAGGAACTTCCACGCCGCCACCGTTGCCGTTGCCGTCGTTGCCGTCGCCATCGCCGCCGTCAGGCGGCACGATCTCCTCGGGAACCGTCTCCTCCGGGATGGTCTCCTCCGGGACGGTCTCCTCGGGGACCGTCTCCTCGGGAATGGTCTCTTGGGGAATCGGCTCCTCGGGCACCGTCTCCTCGGGCACCGGCTCGGGCTCGATCTCCGCGCACTCGCTCTCGGCCAGTTCCTCGAGGCGCGCAAAGCTGGCGTCGACCGCGCTGCGAAGGTCGGGGTCCACGCTGTCGGGCAGACCGGCGATCACTCTCCTGACCGCGGGCAGGGAGTCCGTGCCGATGTCGTTGCACGCGCCGAGGTTGGCGTTGTCGACAGCGTCCTGGTAGCGGCGCTCGATCTCGTCGAGGCGGGTCTGCAGTCGCGCGACGGCGTCGGCGGGCAGCGGATCACCCTCGGTCTCCTCAGAGGAGGAGCCGCACCCTGCGACGGCCAGGGCCGCGCAGGCGCCGAGGACCCCGAACAGCTGTCGCGCGCGCCGTGTCACTGACCGATGAACAGCCGCTGTCCGAGGCTGCGCGGCAGGCCCGCGGCCTCGATCGCGCTCGCCGCCTGTTCGACCGGATAGTCCGTGCGCCGCCATTCTGCGCTCCAGGATCCCGTGTCGAGCAGCGCCCATGCCGCACGGGGGTCCCCGTCGCGCGGCTGGCCGACGCTGCCGGGGTTGAGCAGCCACTCACCCTCGGAGAGGTCGCAGCCCTCGCCGTCGACCATTGCCTTGCCGTCGATCTCGCCGTCGTCACGGGTGAAGCGAAGCGCCACGTGCGTGTGACCGATGGCGGCCACGCGGCCGTCCATCGCATCCATGCATCCGTCGGCCTGCGAGGTCGACAGCACGTACTCCCACACCGGATCGCGGGGGCTTGCGTGAAACAGCCCGATCGCCTCGCCGTCGCAACTCGGCTCCAGACCGCCGAGGAACTCGAGCGTGGCCTCACCCGCGCGCTCACGGGTCCACAGCGCTGCCAGGGCCGCCGGCGGTGAGAAGTCGGCGATGTCGATCCGGTCGAGCACGCCCAGGTCGTGGTTCCCGGCCAGGCAAAGGTCACACCGCTCGGCCGCCAGCTCCACACACTCGTCAGGGTTGGCGCCGTAGCCCACAAGGTCGCCCAGGAACCAGATGGCGTCGGCCTCACTGGCGTCGACGGCGTCGAGGACGGCGCGAAAGGCGGGCAGGTTGCCGTGCACGTCGGAGAGGAGCGCGATTTTCAATGGGTCGCCGTTACTGTCAGGAGCATGGGTGGTCATCGCTCTAGGACGGGGGTGGCAGTCGCGGTAGCGGTCGTCGCGGCGGGAGCGGCCACGGTGATCCTACGTCCCCGCAGCGGCCTGATCGATGCGGTTGCGATCGAACCGAGAGCCTACTTCAGCGAAGCTGAGCTGCGACGGGCCGAGGACTTCCGCGGCGTTCAGAGGATGATCGGAGTGGGGAGCCTCGTCATCAGCGGCGGCACGCTGGCCGTTCTTGCCCTCCGCCCGCCGGCGGCGGTGCGCCGGCTGCTCGAGCGGGCGGGGGAGAGGCCGCTGCGCGGCGGGGCTGTCGTCGCGGCCGGGATCTCCGTGACCCTGAGCGTGACCGGAATACCGCTGTCGATCTGGGCCCATGAACGAGCGGTGGACTACGGCCTCTCGACCCAGTCGCTGGGCCCGTGGCTCGCCGACCTGGGCAAGTCCACCGCGATCGGCGCGGTGATCGCGGCGATCGGCGGAGCGGTTGGACTCGCGCTCATCCGCCGCTTTCCCACCCGCTGGTGGATCCCCGCGGCCGGCGTGGTCACAGGCTTTGCCGTGCTGGTGCTCTATCTGTCCCCCGTGCTGGTCGACCCGCTCTTCAACCGCTTCGAGCCGCTCCGGCCGGGCGAGCTGCGCTCGGAGGTGTTTCGGCTGGCCGACCAGGCGGGCGTCGACGTGGGCGAGGTCCTCCGCGTCGACGCGAGCCGCCGCACCACGGCCATCAATGCGTACGTCGGCGGCCTTGGGAACACCAAGCGGGTGGTGCTCTACGACAACCTGATCGACGGGTATCCCGAAGACCAGGTGCGCTCGGTCGTGGCGCACGAACTGGGACACGTGAAGAACAGCGACGTGCCGCGGGGGCTGCTGTGGGTGGCGATAGTGGCGCTGCCGGGGATGCTTCTGGTGCAGCGTCTGACAGAGGCGATGGGCGCCCGCTCGGGCCGTCCCGCGAGCCTTCCCGCCGGCCTTCCCGCGCTGGCGTTGTCGCTCGGGCTGGTCAGCTTCGGTCTGACCTGCGCCGGCAACGCCGTGTCGCGCCCAGTCGAGGCCAGAGCGGACTCCTACGCGCTGGAGCTGACCGGCGATCCGGAGGCCTTCATAGCCCTCGAGCGCAGCCTGACCCTGCGCAACCTCGGCGATCCCGATCCGCCCGCGCTCTTTCACAACCTGTTCGGAACCCACCCGACCACGGCCGAGCGGATCGG
>JAUJOQ010000002.1:35047-300830 GCA_030447725.1 Thermoleophilaceae bacterium | reverse complement strand
CCGCGCTCTTTCACAACCTGTTCGGAACCCACCCGACCACGGCCGAGCGGATCGGGTTTGGAGAAAAGGTGCGGTGCTCGCCGGAACGACGTTCCGGCTGCGCTCCTCCCTAGGGAGAGGCGGTGCGGTGCTCGCCGGAGAGGGGAAGGTCCGGTGCTCGCCGGAACGACGTTCCGGCTGCGCTCCTCCCCGGGACACGTTCCGGCTGCGCTCCTCCCTAGGGGAGAGGCGCTCCGGCGGGAGGCGCGCGGTCCGGCTCGGGGGCGCTAGGACGTAGGGTCGGAGGGCGAGTCGCCGAACTCTGGGAGGTTCTTGATCCCCTCGCGGGTCTCCCACTTCGAGAAGTTGTCCTGCATCGCGTCGATCAGCTCGCGCATGAAGCGGGGCGAGAGATTGATGCGCGAGACCACCACGCCGGGGATCGCCTCCTCCTCCACCTCGTGGTCGACGCGAGCGAAGGTCACGGTGAACTCGTAGTCTGAGTGGCTCACGTTCGCGAAGTTCGCGTAGTGGCCCGCCATCACCTCGGGGTCGGCGTGGATGTCGAAGTGTCGGTCGTTATCCGTCTCGGCCACGGCGCTTAGTATCGCAGCTTCGTGGAGACCGGCCGGTGAGGATCCTCGTGCTCGCCGTGGGACGGCTGCGCCCGCCCTACGCCGACGACGTGCAGCACTACAAGAAGCTCCTCGCCGGTCATGCGCGGGTGGAGCTGATCGAGGTGCGCGAGGACGAGAAGGTGCTCAAGCGCATCCCGGAGCGGTGCTTCACGGTGTTGCTGGCCGCCGACGGGCGCAGCTGCGACTCCGAGGCCTTCAGCCGCTTCCTCGAGGAGCGCCGCCGGTCGGGGATGGACCTGTGCTTCGTGGTGGGCGGCCCGCGCGGCCTGGCGATGGACGACTGCGACATGGAGCTGTCGCTCGGCCCGATGACGCTGCCCCATCAGCTGGCACGCGTGGTGCTGCTCGAGCAGCTCTACCGCGGGCACAAGATCCTGGCCGGGGAGCCGTACCACTACTGAGGCACGGACACTCTCAGTCCAAGGCCCGGAGGAACTGCGCCGTGCGCGCGTCGGCCGGGTAGAACGCCTCGATGGCCAGCTCGGCGACCGTGACGTCGATCGCCGTCCCGAAGGTGGTGACCGTGCTGATGAACGCAAGCTCGCCTCTGAGTGGCGGAGCTTGAGCGGCACGGCGATGTCGCCCCCGGCCAGGTCGGCCCGTGAGGGTGAGTCGTCACCGGGCAGCCTGACGAGCTCTGTGTGAAGAGCCGCCAGAGCGGGATCGCCGGTAGCGGCAGCCTGGCGTTCCAGGCGGTCGAGCAGGTGCTCGCGCCACTCGGCGAGGTTCGCGATGCGCGGCGCGAGTCCCTCCGGGTGCAGCGCTAGGCGCAGGACGTTGACCGGCGGCTGCAGCAGATGCTCCGCCGCCCCGGTGGTCAGCAGCGCGATCGCGTTGTTGCCGGCGACCATCCCCAGTCCGTCGACGGCGGTTTTCACATCGGTCATGCGGGTCTCCTCGTCGGAAGGGACAGTGTTCATGTCCGGGCCAGCCTTCCGCGGAGGAGCCCCCCGATCCATCCTCTCTGAGGTAAGGGCCTGACGGTGTGGCGATGTCGTACGCCATCCTCTTGGACATGAGGGACCCGGTTGAGGACTTGAGCGCGGCGGTTGCCGCCACCGCCTCGGCGCTCCGGGGGGACGGACCGGTCGGTGAGACGAGCCTCGAGCGACCCAAGAAGCCCGAGTTCGGCGACTACTCCACCAACGCCGCCCTGCTGCTGGCGCCAAGCCTCGGCCAGGCGCCGCGTGACGTGGCGGAGCGCCTCGGCGACTCGCTGGAAGAGCGCCTGAGCGGCGCCGTCGAGCGGATGGAGGTGGCGGGGCCCGGCTTTCTGAACCTTTTCCTCAGCGACTCCTGGTTTTCCTCCGCCGTCGGCGAGATACTCGCCGCCGGCGACGCCTACGGCGCGGGGGATCCCGAGCACGGCGAGCGGATGAACGTCGAGTTCGTGAGCGCCAACCCGACCGGCCCGATCACGGTCGCGGCGGGGCGTCACGCCGCGTACGGGGACTCGCTGTGTCGCATCCTGTCCCTCGCCGGCAACGAGGTCGACCGCGAGTACTACGTGAACGACTACGGCACCCAGATCGAGCGCTTTGCCGGCTCCATCCGGGCCCGGGCCAAGGGGGAGGAGCCGCCCGAGGACGGCTACCAGGGCGCCTACGTGCGCGAGATCGCCGATGCGATCGAGGGCGCCGCGGAAATGGACGCCGACGAGCTTGGCCGGCGCGGCGTGGAGATCATGCTCGAGGGCGTGCGCGAGACACTCGAGCGCTTCCGCGTGCGAATGGACCGCTTCTCGCACGAGCGCTCGCTGTACGACTCCGGCGGGGTGGCGGCCATCCTCGATCGGCTCGAGGAGCGCGAGCACGTCTACCCGCTCGACGGGGCGGTGTGGCTGCGCACCACGACCTTCGGCGACGACAAGGACCGCGTGCTGATGCGCTCGTCGGGGGAGATGACCTACTTCGCCCCCGACATCGCCAACCACGAGGACAAGCGCGAACGCGGGTATGACCGCGTGATCGACGTCTGGGGCGCCGACCACCACGGCTACGTGCGGCGGATGCAGGCGGCCTGGGCGGCTCTGGGGGGCGACCCGGACCGGCTCGAGCTGCTGATCATGCAGCTCGTGAACCTGATCGAGGGCGGCCAGCGCGCGCAGATGTCAAAGCGCCAGGGCGAGTTCGTGACCCTCGACGATCTGGTCGAGGACGTCGGGATCGACGCCACCCGCTGGTTTCTGCTGCAACGCAGCCACGAGACCACGCTCGACCTCGACCTCGACCTGGCTCGCAGGCAGAGCCAGGACAACCCGGTCTACTACGCGCAGTACGCCCATGCACGGATCGCCAGCATCCTGCGCAAGGCGGGCCCCGACCGGGTGGAGGCGGCGCTTGCCGCCGACGTGGCGGCGAGCGCCGAGGTGTGGCAGCCCTCGGCGCGGGCGCTGGTCAAGCGGCTGCTCGAGTTCCCCGAGGAGGTGCGCGACGCCGCCGACAGGCGGGCGCCGCACCGGATGACCACCTACGTGACCGAAGCCGCGCAGGCCTTCTCGGGCTTCTACCGCGACTGCAAGGTCGTCGGCGCCGCCGAGGAGGGCGGCGACGAGGACCTGCGAATCGCCCTGTGCGAGGCAACCCGCCGGGTGATCGCCCAAGGCCTGGACCTGTTGGGGGTGAAGGCACCGGAGGAGATGTAGACGGGCGCCTCCTGGAATCAGATCTAGATGTCGCCGAAGAAGTTGATGCCGAGGTCCTCCATCAGCGCCAGGGCCTCGGCGTTCAGCCTGGTGAGCTCGTTGGTGTAGAGCAGCACGCCCATCGCGACCAGTACGAGCCCTGAAACCACGGTGATCGCCGTGTAGTGGTCGCGAAAGAAGCGAAAGATGCCCGACACCGAGGAGAAGGCCAGCGCGCTCAGCAGGAACGGCACGGCGAGCCCCAGCGCGTAGAACGCCAGCAGCACGCCGCCCTGGCCGACGCTCTCCTCGTTGCCGGCGGCGGTGAAGATGGCGCCGAGCGTCGGGCCCGTGCACGGCAGCCACGCGACCGCGAACGCCAGGCCGGCCACCACCGGCCCGCCTGTGGAGGCGCGTGACAGCAGGGCCTCGGGCCGCCACTCGCGGTTCAGCCGGTTCACGAACAGCGTGGCGATGAACAGCAGCCCGAGCGCGATGATGATCACCCCCGAGATCTTGCGCAGCAGCAGCCGGTGGTCGGCGAGGAAGCCGCCGATGCCCGTGGCAGTCATGCCCAGCGCCACGAACATCACCGTGAACGAGAGGCAGAAGAGCAGCGCGGGCCCGACCACCTTGCTGCGGCCCTTGCCCGCCTGGAGGTCGGCGAACGAGACGCCCGAGATCGTGGAGAGGTATCCAGGCACGAGGGGCAGGACGCAGGGCGAGATGAACGAGAGGAAGCCGACGCCGAAGGCGGCCACCACCGTGGTGTCCACGAGGTCCTGGGCGATCACAGTTCGTAGCGGTCGAGGTCGGTCTGAAGCCGGTCGCGCTGAGCGGCTCCTGGGTCGGGCGGACCGGCGGCGGTGCCCTGCTCGGCCCCGGTGCGTGACCGTCGCCATCCGATCGCCGTCGCGCCCACGGCGCCGGCGCCGAGCAAGACGGCCAGGCCGGGCACCAGGTAGGCCGCCAGGTCGAACCCGTCGCTGCCCGGAAGGGCCAGCACGTTCTCGCCGAACTCGTCCACGAGCGCGGCCTTGATCTCGTCCTTGGAGCGGCAGTCGTCGACCTGGCGGCGGATGAACTCGCGCTCGCGCTGCGCCTGTGGCGCTTCGGTGGCGAGGCCTAGAGGCGTGCCGCACACCGGGCACATCACCTCGTCCTCCACGGCTGACAGGCTGGTCTTGGGACACTCGGCCGCCGTCGCCCCGGCCGGCACGGCGAGAGCCAGCGCGGCCAGCACGAGAGCCAGGCGGCGCCTCAAGCTCCCTCCTCGAGGACCGGGAGGACCTCTTCGCGCATGAACTCCTCGTCGACGGGCCCACGCTTGATCGCGGCCACCCGGCCGTCACGGTCGATCACGAATGTCTCAGGGAACGACGCGACCCCGTAGTCGGGGTAGACCTGCTCGTCGCTGTCCTTCAGCATCGGGTAGGTCAGGCCGTAATCGCGCACAAAGTCGAGCGCGTCGCTGGTCACGTCGAGCGCGTCGACGCCCAGTAGGGTTCCCCCGCCGTTCTTCGATATCCGCTCATGCCACCGCTGTAGAAGAGGCGACTCTGCCCGGCATGGCGGACACCACGAGCCCCAGAAGTTGAGCACCACGACCTTGCCGCGATAGTCCTCGAGCGACCCGCTGCCTCCGCCATCCAGCTTCTGGAGTTCGAAGGCAGGCGCCTGCGCCCGCTCCCCGCGCCCGAGCGCCTCGTCGATGCCCCGATCGGGATTGCTCTGCACGAGGCCGTAGGCGAGCAGCCCGACGAGGGCAAGCACGCCGATCAGCGCGGCGACCGCAAAGGGGGACAGTGAGCGCTTCATAGACCAACCATCAGGGTATTGGGACCGTGGCCGCGGTCCGCCGATCGCGGCTAGACTCGCCGGTCCGAGGGCCTCACGACCCCTCTCGCGCGGACGTAGCTCAGTTGGTAGAGCGTCGGCTTCCCAAGCCGAAGGTCGCGGGTTCGACCCCCGTCGTCCGCTTGCAGAGCCGCATTCCCATCGGGGGTGGTTCGAGGCCCGTCGTCATCTGACCCGCTTCATCGGCTTGCTCATCGCTTCCGTGCCTACCGAGTCGTAGGCGTTCGCCTGGTGGTGGGTGGGGGACCAGAACGAGCCCTCAAAGCACTCACCGGGGGGTTCACCCGATTGACCGGTGGGTACGCGCTCAGCATGGGAGTGAGAGTCGGGCTGGTCGCGTGGGCCGTGGTCGTGTGCCTCCCACTCACAGCCGCTGGGCTGCTCGCCTTGGCCCTAGGCGTCTACTCCTACGACTCCACTCCCTCGACTGCGGAGAAGGTCCTGTGGTGGTCGTGGTCTATCGCGCCTCTCGTGCTCCTAGGCGTGACTCTCTACTCCGCAACCACGGAGCGCTGGACGCGAGTTACTGTCGCCGCCCTCGCCGCCGCTTCAGCCGCCCTCGCCTTCTTGGTGGTGCCGGTGGTCGTCCCGTAGCGTCGCCCCCGGAACGGGCTGGCACTGCACTTGGAGCAACCGGTCACCGACGAGGGCCGCTGTGTTGGGTCTCGTCACGTAATCCGCGCATATGGCGGGTTAGGCGACAACCCCTGTGTTGCGAAGGGCAACAACCGTGAGAGCAGCCAGGTGGAGTAGCGCATCGAAGCCTCCAGAAGAACAGGCGCAACGGGCGTGCGCGCCTGGCGTCGCGTAGCCGCTGCTCGAACGCGTGGTAGGCGGTCCTGCTCGCCACCTCGACGATTACGTCCACGTCCTTTGTTGGTCGCGGTGGCGGATCCGCCGGATCGGTGATCAGAGCGTCAGGGTCGCTCCGCCGACGAAGACGACTTCGTCAGTGAGCGCGCCGAGCGCGGAGGCCCCGAGCTCGAGTAGCTCGATGCTCATCGGACCTTTGCGCCAGCCGCTGTGCGCTCAGCAAGCCGCATCGCAGACAGCGAGCGGATACGGCCGTCGCTGAGGCGGATCGCGTCGATCAGCGCAAGCTGCTCGGCAAGCTCGGGGTCGTGTTGCACCAGCTTCGCCACGGATGCATGCAGCGGTTCGAGCGCGATGCCGCGCGCTTTGCCCCGTGGATCCGGCCACACCGGCGGTGGATCGTCCGGCCCGGGCGAGCTCGTTCTTGAGCGGCGGGGCGGCCCAGGCCGTCGGAACTCCGCGACTCAGCCCTCCTTGCCTTACGGGAAACAGGTACTTGACGCTGTGGACGAGGAACTCTTGGGCGTTCGCGCGGTTCACTCGCCTGCCGTCAGGGTCCAGCAGGCGGGCGTCCTGGAGGCGTCGCACGCGCGGTGAACCCCGGCGGGGTCGAGGCCAACCGATGCGCCGAGCGAACGTACCGTCCACTCGTCGGATTCCTGCAGGAGCTTCAGGAGAACCGAGGATGTCCTGGCCTTTGGCTTTCGGCCTCAAGCTCCGGCGAGTGACATCGCTGCTCGCGGTAGGGCGTGTAACGCATCGTCGTCCCACCTCCGCGTGTCGAATTCACGCCTGCAACTCGACGATCGACTCCGCCCCGCGGATGGCGAGGGTGCCGAAGGTGTGGCGCAGGTCGTGAAAGCGCAGTACCCGCAGGCCAGTTCGCCGCAGGGCGGCGACGTAGCGCCGGCGCAGGGCCGAACCGTCCATGTAGGTCCCGCCCCACGCCGGGCCCGCCACTGAGCGGAAAGGCTGGTTGGCAGGCTTTCCTGGAAGCGGAGGACGGGGGTCGAACCCGCGACCTCGAGCCGACTCCGAACCGATCACGCCCGTTCCGGTAGGGACCACAAAAACTTTCATTTCCAGGTGGGACGGCGGGTAGTCGCCACGAGCGGCCAACTCCGTGACCTTCATAAACTTGCCTTGTAGGTAAAGCATCAAAGCCTCCTTTGTCTCTAGGAGCCGACGACGCACGGATTTCCCGACGGACGGCGAAATTATCTGTCGTTGGCACAAGCCAGACAGCGGCCTGATCCTCGACGCGATGCCAACCGACGCCGCGCTGCTTGGCTTCGACTCTGCGGCGCGCATGCTCGCCCAAGCTCGAGCTGCACCACCGCCTCCACGCCCGCGTCGAGATTCTGTCCAAGAGGCGACCGCGCTCGGGGTGCGGTCGGCTTCCCTCAGGGCGACCGGTATCGGTTCGCTCAGCCGGCAATCCCGAACTCGGGGAATCGAGGCTAGGTCGACGAGCGCAGACCGATGACTACCTCGGCCGGATCATGCGCCCGTCGTGGCTGGCAGGCGCCGGCGCAGGGTGTCGTAAGCTCAGGCATCTGACGCAGGCATCTGCTGCAGGCTCGATGGCGCCCTTGGAGACAGAGCACGTCGTCGCGATCGGTGCCACCGCAGTGCTGGCTGGGCTCGCGATCTGGATCGCCCGCAAGCTTTCGGGCGGCTGGGTCAGCGCCGCCTCGCGCGGGCTCGCCCTGGCGATCATCCTCGCCTACGCGGCCGACCACGCCGCCGCCGTTGTCCGCGACGATTGGTCGCCCGAGCGCTACCTGCCGTTCCACCTCACCGACGCGGTGACGATCGTCTGCGCGATCGCCCTCTGGGCGCCGCGGCCGCTGCTGGTCGAGCTCACCTACTTCTGGGGGCTGACGGCGTCGCTTCAGGCGGTACTCACGCCCGATCTCGACGAGGGCTTTCCCGACCTCTACTTCTGGACCTACTTCCTCACCCACTCCGGAGCGGTGGTGGCCGCCTGCCTGCTGGTCTTCGGGCGGCAGCTGCGGCCGCGTCCCGGGGCCGTACGGCGCGCCTTCGCCGCCACCGCCGCGGTGGCCGCGATGGCCGCGATCGCGAACCTCGCGACCGGCGGCAATTACATGTTCCTGCGCGAGAAGCCCGCCTCGGGATCGCTGCTCGACCTGATCGGCCCGTGGCCCGTCTACATACCCGTCGCCGCCATCCTCGCCTTTGCGATGTTCGCCGCCCTCGACGCCCCGTTTCGCAGCGGTCGCCAAAGCCGCCGAGCCCGGGTCGGACGCGGCCGCTCAAGCTGACATCGCGACGACGAGAAGAGCTTTCAACCACGACGTCCGGCGCCGGCTCGAGCAACTCCATCCCACGCCGCCCCGGAGACACCACTCGACATCTGCGGCGGTCGAGATCGCTCAGCGAAGCGAAGCGATAATGACCAGGCGTTGGCTCCTCCATTCGGGTCGAAGAGTAAAGTCGCGCGATGAAGTCTCTTCAAGTGTTGACGACGCGCGTTCCCGCCACCAGATCGGTGAGCGTTCGGCGATTCGGGTCTACTAGTAACGACGCGACATTTGCTGTAGGCGCCGCCTGAATACTGGGCCACCTGTGCCGGTCTAAAACTGGGCCACCCCCGCAGCGGTCGGAGCCGTCCGACCGGGCCCGTGATCTGGCTCGATCAATTGATCGAGACCGGAGGAAGGCGTTGCTTGGCGTGGAGCAGTGGGCGGAGATCAGACGGCTGAAGCACGTCGAGCGGCTCACGCAGCGCGAGATCAGCCGTCGGACGGGAATTCATCGCGACACGATCCGCCGGGCGCTCAGCTCGCCGGGGCCGCCGAGCTACGGACCGAGACCCCCGCAGGCGTCAAAGCTCGACGACTACCGCGGGGAGATCGAGCGGCTACTCAGCGAGGAAGCGACGCTCTCCGGCGTTCGGATCCGCGAGCAGATCGCTGAGCTCGGCTATGCCGGCGGCAAGACGATCCTCGACGACTACCTGCGTGAGCTGCGCCCGCGTTATCTGCGCCCGCGCACGTTTCAGCGCACGAACTACCGCCCGGGCGAGCTGTGCCAGTTCGATCTGTGTGAGCCGCGGAGGGAGATCCCGGTTGGTTGGGGCCAGCTACGGCGGGGCTTCATCGTCACGGCCGAGCTTCCCTACTCGCGCGCGTTCGCCGGGGCGCTCGTCTTCTCAAAGCAGTGGGCGGACATCGCCTGGGGCATGAATCGCTGCCTCACGCGGCTCGGCGCGCTGCCAAAGAAGCTCGTCTGGGACCGCGAGGGCGCGATCCACGCCGGTGGTGGTCGCCCGACGCAGGACTTTGCCGCCTATTGCGGCCAGCTTCCTGCAGGCTGGGTCATCCTCGATCCGGGCGACTGTCAGGCAAAGGGTGCGCTCGAGCGCACGCACCGCTTCGTGCACGGCAACTTCGAGGCCGGCCGGAGCTTTGCCAATCCGCTGGACTTCCAGGCCCAGCTCGACCAGTGGAGCGACAGGATCAACGAGCGCGTGCACCGAACAACGCGTGCCGTCGTCGCAGAGCGCCTCGAGTTAGAGCGCGAGCAGATGCGCCCCTTGCCGGCGAAGCTGCCCGACGCGGATTGCCGCTGGGTCGCGCGAATCGCGCCGCAGCCCTACCTGCGCTTTGACCGCAACGACTACTCGCTTGACCCGCGCCTTGTCGGGCGACGGGTCGAGATCGCAGCGACCCAACGCGAGATCACCGCCGTTGCGCTCGACACGGGCGAGCTCTGTGCCCGCCACGCGCGCGTGTTCGCCGGCGCGCTCACGTTCACCGACCCAGCCCACCAGCAGGCGCTCGATCAGCTGCGCTCAGAGCGGACCGGCCGGCGAGCGCCCGAGGTCGAGATCCGCCCGCTTGAGCGCTATGACCGGCTGATCCCGGCATGACCAAAGCTGCGGAGCTCGCCCACCTGTTCCGGGCGCTGAAGGCCCCGGCGGCCGCGCGTGCGCTGCCAAAGCTCGCCGAGCGCGCGCGCGAGGAGTCATGGGGCTATGAGCGCTTTGCCGAGGCGCTGCTTGAGACCGAGGTCGCCTCGCGCGAATCACACGGCGGCGAGAGCAGGATCAAGGCGGCGAGGTTCCCGGCCCGAAAGACGCTCGAGGAGTTCGACTTCAGCTTCCAACGCTCGGTCAAGCGCCAAATCGTCGAGCACCTCGGCCAGCTCGACTTCCTGCACTCAAAGGAGAACGTCGTGATGCTCGGCCCGCCCGGGACTGGCAAGACACACCTGGCGATCGCGCTCTCGATCCGCGCCTGCCTTGCCGGCCAGCGCGTCGCGTTCGCGACCGCGACCGAATGGGTCGCCCGGCTCGGCGATGCCAAACGCCAGGGAAAGCTCGAGCCAGAGCTCCGCCGGCTCGGCTTCGTCCCGCTCGTCGTCGTCGACGAGGTCGGCTACATCCCGTTCGATCCGGAGGCGGCGAACCTGATGTTCTCGCTCGTCTCGGCGCGCTATGAGCGCGCCAGCCTGATCGTCACCTCAAACAAGCCGTTCTCCGCCTGGGGTGAGATCTTCGGCGACGAGGTCGTCGCCGCGGCGATGATCGACCGGCTCGTCCACCACGCCGAGATCCTCGCGCTCAAGGGCGACAGCTACCGGCTGCGCGACAAGGACCTCGGCTCACCGCCGCCCCACGAGTGAAGCGCAGGCGCCCGCTCCGCTACGCCCTACGGGCTCCGCTCCGCGGGCGCCTCCGGACTCCTCTAGGTGGACCACTTTTCAACCGGCGAAAGTGGACCAGTTTTCGACCGCCCTTGACATTTGCCGCTGCGAGCGCGGCGTCGGCCGCCACGCGCGTGCCCAGCTTCGTTCCGCTAAGCAGTGGTCGAAGCAGTGGCGAGACGAGCCAACTCAGTCCAGAGATGCGCACGAACGCTGAGGCGATCCCGACCGGTGCTCCATCCGAGCGCACCACCTTCATTCCGAGAAGGGCGGTTCCTGGCGTGCGCCCCTCCGTTGCGATTAACGCTCCCGCACGCGCGAGGTTGTAGGCGAGGATGCATAGCCAGATTCGGTTCGGAAACGTGTGCGAACCCTGCGCGGTCCCGTGGTCGGCAAGGGCTTGCTGCTGCTTTCTGTGCGGATCGCCAGTCCGCTCATTTGCCGACTCAGAGCCGTTCTTCACAATGATCGCTGCGACCGCCCCTGCAGCGAGCTCGGGCGTGGCGTCGATCAGCGCCGCGGCTGCGAGCTGCCACACGGTTGCTGAGCGGTTCGCCACAGCGACATTCTGAGGCCCCGGCGCACTCGGTGCTCTCGAGAAGAAGACCGCTGCCGCTGTCGTCGCGAGAAGCGGTAGCGGAGGCGGCGCCCACGCAAAGATCGCCTTCGGCGCGAAGTGCTCGTGGGCGCTAGTGGGGCCCACGCCGGTGGGATAGGAAAACGGTGGGGTGCATTCCCGCAGCGAGGCGGTCATACGAAAACCGCGCGAGGACCTGATCGCGGCCCCCTTGGGCCTCAGCGACTACCTGGTTGGCGTCTGGGGGAACGACGCCGATGAAAGTACCCGAAGGGCTTGCGGATGTCGGCTGCCCTCAGCGCGGCGCGATCACGGACCTTGACCAGAGCGGACCTTCGCCTGCCGCGTGTTGAGCCGGGACTCTGCCAACGAACGATTACCCGTTGCACCTAAGGGGTGGTCTCGCCGTAGAGCTCAAGCGGCGCGTCGGAAGACCTCCGCACGATCATCGCGCCGCCGATCGGCTTCCGGCTGGCTGGGACTCTTTCGCTCGGTGCGCGACCACATTGTCTGGTGCCGCCGGGAAGGCCGGCTATGAGGATGCACGGGCCGCCCACATCCTCGAAAGCGGACAGCACTACCGGCCGACCCCAGGGACCTTGCCCGCAGCCCAGGACGACGGCGCGTGGGTGAGAGGGTTAGCGTGCGCATCGCAGCGAGTCGCGACAGCGCTCGACCGGGGCTCCTGCGCCTTGCTTTGGGCTTCGTCACCTGAATCGCAGCCGACGAACACCGCATCGAGAAGGACCCATACGAGGGCAACGCAGTGTTGAGTCCTTCGCATCGGCTCGCAGACCCTACGCTGGTTCCTCGTCTAGATCGAGCGACGACTGGCTTCCGCGCAAAAGCGGCGGCAGGGGCGGGATCAAGCCACGCTGTCGATTATGCGGATGAGCTCGTCTCGTCGGTATCCGTGTTGCCGTGCAAGGTCGACGAGTTCTTGCGCTCGTGCCTGGTCGCGGCAGTGCCGCACAAGAAGCGAGCCCGGGGACGCCATGCCGATCAGAAGTCGGAATCGCGCGCGCTAACCCAGATGCTGTCGACCGGGTCGCCGCCGAAGAAGATCTGGTCACCGCTTGCAATGGGGCCCTGGCAGGCTAGGTAGCTGGGGTTGACCGCGTCGCCGCCGAGGGTCACGCCGTAGCAGTCAAGGTGTGAGTAGTGGCCCTTCACGACCTCGAGGCTGTCGCCAACGCCGGCTCCCGGCGCTGTCTGGGCTGAGGGGTCGGTCGTGAGGTAGCCGCGCACCCGGCCGTCCGAGGTAAAGACGACGAGCCGCCTGTAGCGCCAGGTCTGCCAGGCAGGCAGCGAGCTCGGTCCGCTGACGTCGCCCGGGTCGGCTCCCAGCGGCGTCGGGGCGAACGCTTCCTGGTCGGGAGCCGGCTCGCCGAGCAACTGTCGGGCGCGGGCGGCCGGCATCCCAGGCGCGATTCCGCGAAAGGCGCCTGTGCGCTCATCGACCAGCAGCGGCCTCGCGGGAGCGCGGTCGACGGCGCGGTGGTCGAGGTAGATCCCGAAGCCCGTGAGCGCGACGACAAGCGCAAGCAGTCCGAGCCCAGCGAATGCGACACGGCGCTCCGCCTCGGGGCTGCGGCGACGAACGTAAGCCCGCAGTCCGACCGCGAGCGCGATCAGCACAGCACAGACGACGACGAAGAAGGGAACTGCCAAGGCGAAGAAGAGCAGCGGCTGAGGCGTCCTTGTGAGCGGGGCGAGCGCGACCAAGCTGAGGGCAGCGGCCGGCATCCACCAGCGTCCGCCGACGAGGCCGACCGCGACGGAGCTCACGAGCAATATCCCGCCGCCTGAGGCGGAAAGTGGATCCCACGGATCGGCTCCGATGAAGAACGCCGCGCAGCCCACATAGGCGGCGAGCGCCGCGAGGATCCACCCCGGATGGAGCCGTTGGGCGGGTCTTGGCCGAGGACCGATCGCCGCCCGCCGCATGCTCCTCATACTCGACGAATGGTCGCAGTTACGCGGACTGAGCGCGATGCCCGAAGGTTGTGCGAGGTCGCTGCGACCGCGGGCACCCAGACACTCAATAAGCAATAGCGACAAGGCCAGCGCCGCCCGGTATCGAAACCGGCGCAAAGGAGTAGGAGCGGCGACGGGCTTCTCCTCCGCGCCGAATTCGATAGCCCGTGATGACGGCCTCGGCGCTATTGCTTCGCGCGCGCAGACCGAGGATGCCGCCGGCACGCGAGTCGTCGACCGAAGCGCTCCTGGTTTCCGGACACCCAGACGATGGAGAAGCGGTGCCCGCACTGAGTCGGAAGCGGGAGCCCAGGGATCTTCCGCTGCTGCTCCTGCTTCACGAAGGCGGTAGCGGCGAACGAATGTGTGAGCCGGACGTTCCCAGCCTGAGCGCCTACCGCACGCTCGCAGCTGGCTGACGGATGGTGCGGCTCTTGATCCGATGACCTGAGGCAGGCTCGTAGCGGCCATAGAGAACCTCAGGGTCCAGGTCGACTTCCCCTGGCCATTCGACCGTTCCGCTTTCGTGGTTGACGGCGACTCGCTCGAACACCTCGCGGTGCACGCCGATTGGGGCGAACACGCCCCCCCCGCCGCGAGGACCTCGCTGAGGTCGATCTCCTTGACGGCACCGTCGCTGAAGGTCGCGCGGATTGAGTGACCCTCAAGAGGCTCAACCTCGGTTACGTGATGATCTCGCTCATCGGAGTGGGTCGATCGCTTGCGGCTTCTCGTGGCACCGCCAGCTCCCAGTTGGCCTCGAGCTCGTCGCGATGCGCCTCCACCCATTCTCACACGAGCCGAGCGGGCGGAACCAAACGTTGCGCAAACCGTGTCATCGCAGCTGAACCGCTGACGATCGAGTGACAGGATGGACGACGATCAGGCACGAGGCGCCCCGTCAGCCTGCGCTCGGAAGGACCGGTCGGCTCAGGCAGGCTTGGCGGCGTACTCGTCGAGCGCGTCCATGTATCGGTCTCTGTCTTTCTGCGCCAGCCAGCTGACGGTGAACGCGTTTCGGGCCAGTTGCACGATCTCGTCACGCGTCAAGTTCACTGCTCTCTGCACGGCGCTGAAGTTCTCGTTCATGTAGCCGGGGAAGTAGGCGAGGTCGTCGGGAGTTGATCGTGGCTCGTACGCCCTCGTCGAGCAGGCTCTTGATCTCACCCGCCTTCAGACCGTCGGTCACCTAAGTTGTCCGAAAAGAGTGGAGGCGGAGGGTTCGAGAGGGTGCAGACGGCGCTTAGGGAAGCCAAGGCTCATACGGAGCGAGAGGAGGAACTCATGAGCGTGGCTCGCCTTGAGCACATCCCCGGCTTCAACATCGATCGCGTCGCAGCAGCGGCCGGAGACGATCCCGACGTTCTTCGCATGGAGAACCCGGATACCGACATCCCGCCGTCCCAAGAGGCGATGGAGGCGACCCGGGCCGCTTCGCTGTTCACGGTGAGTCCAACACGAGGAAGGGTGACTCGATGGCGACGGCAGCAGCTGGCGGCGGCGGCGCGGATAGCTCGGTCGCGGACCAGCTCCACGCGCTCGGTGTGAAGGGTGTCCTCGTGCGGATGGCCGAGCGCGGCCAGCTCCTCGCCTGAAGTGCGAGATGCCGCAGTGCTACCACCACAAGGGGCGCGGCGCGTTCGATCCGGTCACGACGCAGGGCACCAAGTGGGCGCCCTCGCCCGACCACTACCCGATCCTTAAGTCGGCCGGCGGGCGGCTCGTCCCCGAGAACGTTCGACTGTCCCACATCTGGTGCAACAACCGGGATTATGGATGGCGGACGCAGATCCGGAAGCTCGCGAAAGGCAAGTCCCTCGCCGAGATCGCCGAGGTCCTGAACAGCAAGGGTGTCCCCCCGGCCCACGGTACGAACCGATGGACGGCCGCCATGGTGCGCAAGGCCTACGTGTCCTAGGCCGGCCGTAGGAACAGCAGAGCGGCCGACCTTCCGCTGTCGTAGCCCGTGCGACTTCTCTCGCTTACGATCAGCCTCCTTTGGGCCCCCCGGCTTTTCGACCTCTCTCTTTTTGGAGGCTGTCCTATCTGTTGGACCTCTCTGTAGTGAGACCTGCTCCTCCGCTGGCCCCGAGATGACTGAGTAAGAGAGCCGAGTTTGAGCTCCTTGTCGACGCGGATCAGGGCGATGATCCTGCTCGCGTCTGACCGAGATGTCGGCGCCCGAGATCGCCCTCCCAAGGCTCTCACGGCAGGTCGAGCACGAGCTCGACCTGCGGCTGTCCCCGGAGACGCTCAGGGCGCTGCTCGCAGAGGCCGGCCTCTCGCACCAGCGCACGCGCTCGTGGCAGTGGAGCCCCGACCCCGACTTCTGCCAGAAGGCCGAGCGCGTGCTCTCACTCTACGCCCCAGCGCGCTATGGCCGACTACATCCGCCTGCGCAATGACTCGCGCGGCTCAGGCCCGATCGCCGTGATCGAGCGCCGCCGACGAGTGGCCTAGCGATTGAGTTTCGGGTGCAACGTTTCTGGAAGGCCCACTAGCCCTCGTCGCGAACGCGAAAGCCGAACCGCGCAACCCTGACGCCGCCGACCTTCCAGACGGCGCGCCACTCGCCGGGGAAGAGATTGACGATCTCCGTGGCGTCGATCACGTCCCGGCCACGGCGGTTCGTCTTCACATCGTCATAGACGGCTTGGGCTGTCGGCGCGGGACCATTGAGGATCAAGACGTAGTCGACATCCTCTCCCCGCCGGTCCCGGAAGCAGAACAGGTGAACCGCACCCTGACTTGCGACCTTGTCAGGACCGGTCTTGAACGTCCCGCGAAAGCCGCGGTAGCGACCGCTCTCGGCCGCTGCCGTGGCGACTGGAGCAGGGCGCTCCGCTGCGGGCGCGGCTGCGCCGATCGACGCGAGCAGAGCGAGGGTTTCGAGCAACACCACGCGACGGTATCAACACACGGAGGCCGGCTGCTTGCTTTGTCCGTATCGGGTCATGCCTCGCGGCTTGTACACCGATAGCGTCGCGGCCGCCAGCAAGAGCAACAGGGCGGCAGCTGCGTGGAGCACGGGGGACGGGCTCCTCAGCTCGCTTGGTCGTTCGACTCATTGTCCTGTGCCTCGAAGACGAAGAGGGAGCGCTCAATGGAACTCAGCTCGCTTGCGGCGGCGACCGCCAGCCGAGTCATTGCGGTGTCGGTGTATCACACCGCTTCATCATCCACCAACGGTGGCGCTCTCGCCTCAAAGCGACTTCCGCTTCTGCCTCGAAGCGAAGATCGGACGGAAGTGGGGCCAAATCAGGCGTCCGCGGCGACAGGTCAACTCGGGAGTGCAGTCGTCTGGCCACCCGTAGCCCTCGGCCTCGATCTCCTCTTGAAGATCGACCCGGATGTCGGTCGCGTAGCTCGCCCGAGTTTCAACGCTGCGGCCTCGGGATCGCTAGGCAGCGCCGGCTCGGAATAGGCGAACCTGCACCCCGGCTTCTCCTTTGACCGTGAACTCGATCACGTAGCTTCGTACCGCATCGCCACCGCCCCTGAGCCGAATTCCAGACGGTCCACGAGCCTCAAGTCGACAACCTTCGACAGCCCCGCGAACAACGTCGGCCCGTGGCCCACCAGCCTGGGCTGCACCACGAACTCGTACTCATCGATCAACCCCAGCTCCGCCAGCGTCAGGGGAAGCTGCACGCCTCCCACGAGCAGTCCGTTACCCGACTGCCGCTTCAGCTCCTGGACGGCTTCCCCCAGATCCCCGCGAACGAGCTCCGCGTTCCAATCGACCGCTTCAAGGGTGCTCGACACGACGTACTTCTTCTTCGCGTCGATCGTCCGGCCGAAAGGCAGCATCCAATCGGGCATCGCGGCCCTCTGCCCCGGCGGCCGCCAGGCTGACTCCATCATCTCGTAAGTCACCCGGCCGAAGAAGAGAGCGTCGGCCTGTTCGAGACTCTCCATCGCGTGACGATGCATCTCTTCGTCCGGGGAAATCGAACGGTGATCGCAGCATCCGTCCAATGTGACGTTGATGGAGTATCGAAGAGGTCGCACAACGCAAACCTAGTGACCAGCCCCCACTTTCTCAGTTGCTCGGCGAAGACCGCCAGCGCCAGCATGCTGAGCTCCAAGCGTCGGTCCAGGTCGTTGTGGTCCCCACGCCACCGCTTGCTTTGCGCGACGAAGGGCACTCTTACTCGAGCATCGTCAGGCTCCTCCTCGACGGGATGGGCACTCTCAAGAGTCTCGCGCTACTCCCGGTTCGCCACCCCCTTGGTGGGGCATGCGTGCGTGACGGGCTATCACGGCGGTCTTGTGTGTGCGGCCGGTTGTGGGGCATGCTTTCGGCATGCGCGCCGAGGACTTGGAGGCCGCACTCAACAAGGGTACGCCGGGGTCTGTCTCCGGAGCGCGGAGGATGCGCTTCACGAGCCGCGCCAAGCACGCTGTGTTCTTTGACGCGCGAGATCAGGCGGGCGCGATGGGGCACGGCTATGTCGGCGGCGAGCACATCCTGCTTGCTCTGCTCGGTGAACGAGAGGGGCTTGCCGCGCGCGTGTTGGATTCGTGCGGCATCACCCTCGAGCAGGTCCTTGGGCAGGTGAGCCGGATCGGCGGCGCCGGCGGCGAGTCACCCGCCCGGCTCGATCACAACGGCGAGGCGACCCAGGTCGTGGAGGTGGCGCAGACTGAGTCCGGGGCCCTCGGCCACGAGCGGGTTGGCACTGCGCATGTATTGCTCGCGCTCCTTAGCCAGGGAGGCGGAGCCGCGGTCAAAGTGGTGCGTGGCCTGGGGGGAGATCCCCAGCCGCTGCGCGCCCGGGTGCTCGCTGAGATCGAAGCTGGCCACGGCGACTACGACGCCTTCTCGAAGGCAGCGCGGGAAGTCGTCGCGCTCGCGGAGGGCGAGGCGCGCGGACTCGACCACGAGTACGTCGGCGCCGAGCACCTCCTGCTCGCACTCCTGCGCGATCAGCCAAGCGTCGCGTTTCGGGTACTCGGGTCGCTCGGGATCACCCCCGGGGGTACGCGCAAGGCGGTACTCGGGAAGATCGCCGGCGCGGGAGAGGCGCCCGCCGGGCCGATCCCACTCACCCCTGAGGCGAGGAGGGCTCTCGAACTCGCGGGAGCTGAGGCGCACTCCTCCGGCAGCTGGGTGAACCCCGAGCACGTGCTGCTCGGGCTGGCGCGTGAGGGCGAGGTGCTCGGCGCCCGTCTTCTGTTCGACCTTGCTGGCGGCCCGGACGAAGTCCGCAATGCGGTCCTTCGCGAGTTGTCCGAGCAGACCGGATATCAGGGCTATGGATTCTTCGAGCGCTTCACCGGGCGCGCTGCCGAGGTCGTCGTGCTCGCCCAGGAGGAGGCCCGCAACCTCGAGCACGACCAGATCGGGAGCGAACACATCCTGCTCAGCCTGCTACGGGAGCAGGAGACCGCCGCAGGGACCGGGGTTGACGCGCTCAACACCGCGCTCGATCGAGCGCGCGAACAAGTGGACCGGAGCACCGGCCCGAGAGGGGAGCCCGTAGGCGGGCTGCTTCCGTTCGCGGCGAGCGCCAGGAAGGTGTTCGAGCTCGCGCGGCTAGACATGCTCTGGCTCGAGCACGACTACATCGCCGCTGAGCACATCGCACTCGGGTTGGCGCGCGAAACCGACGGGGTCGGCGCGCGCGTCCTGCAGGAGCTCAACGTCGACACCGAACACTTTCGGGCGCAGGCGCTCACCGCGCTCGGTGCTTCATGGGCGAGCGAGCTCTCCCCCGCGCAGGAGGAACTCAGCCGCCAAGAGCAACGGCTGCGGGAGGCGCAACGCCAGTATCGCAAGGCCACCACCGAAGAAGAGCGCCGAAAGCTGGAGGTGCGGGTCGATATCTCTCAGAGCATCGTTGACAGCGCCCGCGGAGCGGTTCTCCCAGCGAGCTGCCGGGAAGCGCTCAACGTGCTGGTGGACTTCGCCACCGAGGAATGGTTGAAGGGCCAGCCGCCGCCCGAAGACCCCGACCATCGCCGCTGGTACCAGCAACACGGCTCCAGCAACATCGAAAACCAACTCCTCAGCGTGCTCTTCCACCCCGCCCTCGGACCCGAAGCCAACCCGATCACCGGCCACCCCGGCGGCCCCGACGCGCCCGACCCCCGCAAAGGCCCCACCCCCTTCACGTTGCGTGGCTGAGGGTGGTAGTGGAATCCACTCTGCTTGACCCAGCCGTCCTCCAGAGGGCCTTCCCGACAGTGCTCCTCCTCGACGTGAGGAGCAGTCGGCTCGCTTGAGGGCGCCGCAGAGTGCACGGCTTGCAGAGCGGTGGTTAGGTGGGCGCCGCGGGGCGGGGTCTAGCTTCTTGTCGTGAGTGCGAGCAAAGATGACTGGCGTCGCCGCGGGCAGGAGCGTTATCTGCGAGGCGCGCGGCTCACCCTGAAGCGCTACCAAGCGTTGAGCGCGCAGTGGGAACATGAGCACTGCGCCTTCTGCTGGCACAAGTTCCTCGACACGCAGTACTCCGAGACCCACCGACAGGCCGTTGAAGAGAGACCGGATCTGAACAGCGCGGAGGGCTACACGACCCTCGGCGCGCAGGACCGGCCGGCTGGCAAGTGGTGGATCTGCAGGCGGTGCTTCGAAGACTTCGCCGCGGAGTTCGAGTGGTCGGTCGTGAAGACTGACCCCGGCGCCTGGCCATACGAAGGACTGGAACCGAACCCGAGGCCGACAGCGGCGGACTACACGCCGCCTGACGGGCCGTCGCTTCCCCGGCCTGAGTGAGGGGCTCCGGTGGCACGTCGCAGATGTCGTCCAGCCGCCCCGTGCGACCAGACGCTTCTGCTTCACGACGCGTTCAGCATCGGCTGGCGACGCTACTCGCGCCCGAAGCCAACGCCCAAATGAGAACTCGCGCTCGTGATGTCTGAGCGGCGAGCCGACGAGACGCTCGATGCGCGCGGTCGGGTGCGCCTGCGGGGGGATGTGGCGTTCCGGCCGATGGCCCCGTGGAGTTCTGGCGTCCTGGCCGTTCTGCGCCACCTGGAACGCGAGGGCTTCCCGGGGGCGCCACGCGTGGTCGGCGATGGCATCGACGACGGATACGAGGCCGTCAGGTTCATCCCCGGCGAGAGCCCACATCCGCGTGCATGGGACGACGATGCGGTTGGGGCGTAGGGGTCATGCTCCGCGCCCTGCATCGGGCGACTGCGTCCTTTGTTCCGCGTGCGGGAGTCGTCTGGCGCCCGTGGTTCGGCCGCGACTTGCCGGGCTTCTCGCCCGTTATCGGGCACTGCGACGCGGCGCCTTGGAACATCATCGCCCGGGACGGCGCGCCCATCGCGTTTGCTGACTGGGAGAACTGCGGGCCGGTCGACGCGCGCTGGGAGTTGGTGCAGACGGTCTGGCTCAACGCTCAGCTTCACGACGACGACGTGGCAGAACGCAACGGCCTTCCAGACGCCAGCGCGCGCGCGAAGCAAGCGCGGATGATTCTCGACGGATACGGCCTGTCGGCCGGCGAACGCGAGGCTTCGTCGATGCGATGGTGGAGTTTCGCCATTCGCAGCGCAGCACAAGACGCCATCGACGGAGGCATCACCCCCGACTCGACCCTTCCTGTTGAAGGCCCCGGCCGCTCAGGGGGCCAGCCACTCGCGGCACACCAGGTTGCCTGGGGAGTCGCATGGCGAACCCGCGGAGCAGCGTGGATGCTCCACAACCGGCGGATGCTAGAGCGAGCGCTTACGTAGGACGGGCTGACTGGAATCTGACCCGCTCCCGCTTTTCGGGCGCGAAGGAGAAGTCTGCGACGCTCGTTATCAGATCGCGCCGGGAGGAGTGGTGGACGCTTCGGCGCCGTCGTGACTGCTTTACGCGCAAGCGATGGCGAGATTGGCTTGTCGCTCACCGCTCGCCGTCCGTCGCACGGTCCAAAGGTGCGCGACAATTGCCGCTCCATCCAGGTGCTCGATGGGTTTGCTGGTTGTGATGCACCGAATCGTTTTCTTGTCTGCGGTGGCATTGCTGGTCGGCCTTGTCTTGTCCGCTTCGGCGCTGGCTGCCTTTCCCGGAGCTAGCGGTCGGATCGTCTTCTACGACGCCTTCTCCCTCGGCTCGCTGCTGACTTACCCCGGTTGCGACAGCAGCGCCTGCGCAAACGATGAAACGGGCTATGCACTTCGCACGGTCCGTCCCGACGGCACCGACCGCCGAAGCCTCGGGAGTCGTCGGTCGGGACGCCCGTGCAGCGACTCTGCTCCGACGTTCTCGCCCGACGGCCGTTGGCTGGCCTTCGATGTGAACGGTTCGTCGTTGGTGATCAGCCGTGCCGACGGTTCTCGCCGGCGCGCGGTGCCAACGCCCGAGACGGTTGACCGTGTTTACCGGCCGGCGTGGTCTCCCGACGGGCGCCAGCTCGCGTTCGTCGCAGTGCGCAGCGAGCCGGACCGCGAGCGCTACGACATCTTTGTCGCCAACACGGACGGCAGCGATGCCCGGCCGGTGACTGACGGCGCCCGCGACGGCGCGCCCGCGTGGTCGACTAAAGGACTGATTGCCTTCGAGCGCTCCGAAACCGAAAGTGAGAAGGACTTCTTCGCGCCAGACATCCACGTCGTGGACCCCCGCACGGGAGACGAACGTCGGCTCACCCGTAGCGGAGGAGGGGCTAACCCGTCGTGGGCTCCAGATGGGGTGCGGCTCGCCTTCACCCGCAGGCCGTACCCGGGCGCGACGCCGCTGCACGTGTTGAACACCAAGACCGGCCGCTTGCGCAGAATCGTCAGGAGAGCCTTCGACCCGGGCTGGTCCCCTGACGGGCGGTTCATCGCATACGGGTGCAAGCAGGGCCTCTGCAAGATCTCGCCGACGAACCGCCGGGAGCGCATCCTGGCCAGGCGCCGGGGCTCGCTCCATTTCGGCGGCGTCGACTGGCAGCCGCTTCGGCGGTAGGAGAAGCGCGAATAGCTACCCACGCGCCGCCGCAATGCGCGAGAAGCAGTCACGCATCCAGGGTGACGGGCCGTCCTGCTTCCGGCGGCAAGCGATAAGGCGAGAGTGCCTTTCGACGAAGCCGGCACCCGCGCCGTCGGCTGGCGGCCCTCGAGCTCGCGCCTCCCTTCAGGCGAAAGGGAGAGCATGTGCTAGCGGTGGTCGCCGCCGACCCGTTCACGCCTGCCAAAGGACGATCCGATTCCCGCTCGGATCTTCGAACCGTGAGTGACGGGGCAGGCCAGGCTCATCTGCAGGGGCAAAGTGCTCCCTCGCGCCCGCCGCGAGCGCCCGGCGGTGGGTCGCTTCCAGGTTCTCGACGTTGAAGCCGAAGGCGCTGATGTGCTCACGATGGGGATCGTCCCGCCCCCGTTCGCGGACGTTGAAGAGAAAGAAGGAGGCCCCCTCGCCGAATTGCCACCGGGCGTGAACCGGGCGCCCCTCCGCTTCGCGCACTTCGAGTTTCGCGCCGAACGCACCTTCGTAGAACTCGATTGCCTCCTCGATGCTCTTCACCCCGACATTGATCGCGACCGGCCGGAATCCTTTGACTGGCTCCACGGAACTTCCCCCTTGTCTCGCCACCGAGTGGACCACGTTAGGAGAAGCCTGGCGGTGCCGGGCTCCGCTCCTCTCAACTAGTCCGTGCGGGGTGTCTCGCTCCTCCTTTGAGGCAAGAGTGGAAGCGGCTACGGTGCAGGGCGTGGAACCAGAGGCTGTGCTCGGCAACCTCGTGGTCGGCTGCATTGAGGCTCGGGACCATCCGGCCGTGGAGGAACGTGATGCAGCGGTCGAGGACCTCGCGCTCGTCCTCGAAGACATCGTGCGCAAGCGGCTCGGCGATGAGTTGGAGCAGGCGAGCCTCGACGGCATCAAGACGCTGACGGTCGACTCGGATGGGGCCACTTCGCTGTACTTTTGCGGCGCGTTCTACCTGCTTGAAGTGGGAGCGGGGAGCAGGACGCGCCACCGAATGCTGCCCATGGAAGCTGACCTGTCGGTAGAGCCGGGAGCGTTTTCCATCGTGAAGGTAGCCGGGCCAGGCAGCGTGTTCGAGATGCCGCAGAGCGAGCGCCAGTTCGTCCGAGGCCTCGAGAACGCCATATGGCGGCATCGCCTCCGCCTACGGTTGGCGGTAAGTCCGCATCCGCATTGAGGCAAGAGGGGCAGCGTCCTCGCCCCCCGATCATCGACGAAGAGCAGCAGCGTGACACGGCCGCCAGCCCACTATTGGATTCGGCGCCAAGGAGAAGTCTGCCGGCGCTCGCTATTCCATCGCGCCGTGGTGCTCGCAGACGCCGGCTACTGGCACCAAGAGCAGATGGAGAACATCGTGGGCCGCGGGATCCAGGTGTTGATCCCACCCGACGCCGCCACGCGCAAGGGCGCCCGGCCCGGCTGGGACGGCGGCCCCTACGCCTTCATGCGCAGGGTGCTCGCAACCGAGCACGGAGGCGGGCTCTACCGAAAACGCCAGGCGTTGGTCGAGCGTCGGGTTTCTCCTTGACGCCGGCCTGCTCGAGTTCTGACTGGACGGCGTCGACCATCGGCTCGAGGTGGCCGAAGTCGGCCGAGTCGACGGTCACCTCGGCGGCGAGCACGATCTGGTTCTCGTCCACCGCGGCCTGGGCGTTGTAGCCCTGGACATAGAGACGCGAAGACTTGAGGTTGCGCGAGTCGGGATCGGTGAGGTTGATCTTCCCGGCGGGCTGCTCGGGTGGCTTGTAGGGCTTGGGCCGCCGCCCCAGCGGATGGCCGTCTGAGCGCACGCCGCGCGCCCAGAACTCCTCGTGGCGGGCGACCGCGAACCGCTCGACGGCCAGCTCCTCCTCGAGTCGGCGCTTGCACTCCCCAGCCGCCCCGGCCGCGAGCGCGGGATCGGCCGCGCCTCCTCGGCGCGGCGCTCATCGAGGCGCCGCTTGGCCTCGCGCAGCCAGCCCTTGCGGCCGTGCTTGGTGCGAAACTCGGGGGCAGCTCGTCGCCGCGCGCCTCGCCGTAGAGCTCGTCCTCGGCCTGGTCGACCTCGGCGGCCTGCTCCAGGATCTCGCGGGCGATCTGCTCGTAGCCGCGGTTCGCGAAGCGGGAGGCGTTGGCTTGCACCTTCGTGCCGTCGATCGCCACCAGCCCGGCCCGGACCAGCCCCGCTTCGGCGCAGAGCTCGAGCACCGACCCGAACAGCCCCTCGATCGCCCGCTCGTGGCGCTGGCGGAAACGAGCGATCGTGGCGTGATCGGGCACCTGGTTCGCCGTGATCACCCGAAACGCGACATCGTCGCGGCAGCGGCGCTCGATCCCGCGCGAGGAACGCAGCCCGATCGCATAGGCATAGACAAGCAGCGCCACCATCATCTGCGGATCGAAAGCGGCCGCGCCGTGGCCGTCAGCGCGATAGGCCGCATAGAACGCCCCGAGCTCGAGCTCCGCCACCGAATCAAGCACAAACCAGGCCAAATGGTCCTCAGGCAGCCACTCGCGCAGACTCGGCGGAAGCAACAGCTCCTGATCGCGATCACAAGGCAAAAAGTTCTGGGCCACCGCTCACCTCACCCTCGGGAACGACCCGATTATCGCCATCAGACCAGACGAAAAAGACGCGCAAACCGGAGGTTTATGCGACAGCCACCGCCGAATCCAGTCACAGGCCCCGGAGACGTCAGCGCTACTTCTTTCCGCCCGACGCGGGGGCGTCGACGCGACCTTCCCTGGCCGGTCAGACGCGCCCGACCGAGCCCGAAGGAGGAGCGCTCGTGATTGCCGCCGGAGACGCCTCCTTTCAGGCGAAAGGGGCGGTATCCCGTGGCGTAGCGCGACCTGATAGAAGGGGGCGATCTCCGAGTTCGCCCCCTGGTTTCGCCGGGACATGCCGTGGCTCGGACCTGGCTTCATCTACTGCGTCCATGCCGACGCAGAGTCGGCGCTTCGGCATGAGATCGCGGCCGGCTCTTCGTGGACGTCCCAGCCCTTCGCGTTCAGGAAGCCAGCGAAGTCCTCGTTGGTGCCGGTTACGAGGAGCCCTTCCATGTCGATTCCGGCGCGTTCAGAGAGGCCTCTGAGCCGTCTCGGCGCCGTGGGGTCGCCAGCTGATGCGGTCGAGGGCGAGTGCGGTCCCAGGGCCGCTGAGTTCGTGGATGACGCAAAGGAGTCGGCCTGCTTCGCGTCGGAAGGCGCGTTGAGCGCTTGCGGATGGCTTCCGGAGGGGATCGGCGCTACTCGGGCGGCAGCATCCGACGGCGGTAGTGTGGCGAGCCGCCGTTGCGCCTGCTCGATGATCGCCGCATCACGCTCACGGTCGACCAGCCGTGCGGCCGGCTGGGCCCGCCGTAGCCCGCGACCCGTGCCGGCGCTGCTTTCGCGATGCGGCGGTGCTCGGTGACCGCGTGCTGGCTGCGACCGTAGATCGCACGCTCCCCCAGGCGTAGGTGCCCATGGCACGATCACGGGCGGCTGCGCCTTCCGCACCGCCTTCTGACGCGTGCGCCCGGCGAGGCGCGGCTCGACGCTCGTGCGCAGGCGCGATCATCGGCACGTATGGAGGACAGCTGGTACGCCGACCTGCGCGCCGCGCACCGACCCTCGCAGGTGCGCCTGCTGCTTGTGGGGGAGTCCGCCCCTGACCGTCGCAGTGGCGAGCGGCGGTTCTTCTACGCGCCTTTGCTCGACCGGCGCGACAACCTGTTTCGCGGCGTCGTGCTTGCCCTTTACGGCCACCGTTTTCCACCGGGCTCCGCGGGCACCCCGAAGGCTCCCTGGCTTGACCGCATGGTCCGCGATGGCGCCTACCTCATCGACCTGGTGCCCTACCCCGTGAACGGACTCCCGCCGGGCGAGCGCGCCCGCGCGCGGCGCGATCATGTGCTTGCTGCCGTCGAGGCTGCGCTCTCGCTTGATCCGACCGGGGTGATCGTCTGCCACACGGAGTGCTTCCGAGTGCTGTCGCCTCCGATGCGCGAAGCGGGATTACCTCTGCTCCATCACGCGCCGCTGCCATTCCCGCTGGGACACCTCCGGTCGCGGTTCGTCGAAGGCGTCCGTGAGGCGCTCACGGCAGGCGGCCTCGATCTCTCCACGTAACGGTGGCCTGAGGCTTCGGCGCGCCAAAGCGGCTAGGAGCCGCCGCGCAGCCACCTGACCGCTGCTCGGGCGATTCCGGTCGGGACGGTGTGTCCGCCCTCGAACTCCCGGTAGTCGATCTCGTAGCCGGCGCGGCGAAGCGATGGGACGATCCGGCGGCTGCAGCGGTCGATTGGAAGGACGGTGTCCTCGACGCCGTGTGAGACGTAGATCGCGGGGCGGCCGCGCTTGTCCGCCGGCGCGACGAAGCCCGGCGAGAAGGCGATGAGGTGGGTGAAGAGGTCGCCGTTGGCGAGCCCGAGCGAGAGCGCGTAGGAGGCGCCGTCGGAGAATCCTCCCAGCGCGATCTGGGACCGATCGACGGCAAACCGGTCGAACACCTGGGCCAAGAGCGCGTCCACGGTCGCGACGTCTGGGCCGAAGTCGTCGAGGATCACGTCCCACGTACTGGCGCGCGCCTTTGGAGCAAGGAGGATCATCCCCTCCTCGTCGGCGAGGTCGAGCAGCAGGGCCAATCCCGAGCGCGCGTTCGAGCCGGCCCCGTGGAGCAGGACCACGACCGGCGCTGGACGAGTTGGCGAGTAATCGACGGGCACGTAGAGCAAGGCCTCACCTCTGCGACCCGCATCGAGCCGGCGCAGTCCCGAGCGCTCGTGCTCGGGCTGTGCGGTCTGGGGGCGGGCCCGCAGGCGGCCCCGCTCTGCGTCTGGGGCGACCGTGTCGCCGGCTCGCTCCGAGGGCGGCCGGGTCATCTCGGGAGCGCCGTTACCGGCACACCCGCCGGCGCCAAAGACCATCGCGAGGGAAAACGCCAACGCCGGCCACAGCGGGCGCTTGTCGCACGAACAGAGAGATGACCATGCCCTGCGCCTTGTCCCACCGGCCTCGGCCACCGGGGCCAAAGGCTACCGGGCTCTGTTGACCTACTCCCCGCCGTCGTGTCGCGGCTAGCGGCGGCGACGTCCTGACCGCAGCGACGGCCGCGGCCGGCCGACAGCCGGCTGACAGCCGGCTGAGTGAGCCGGGTAGGCTATGCCCGCGATGGCGATGCTCGAGCTCGTGGCGGAGCGCCCAGACTGGCTCGGCGCGTTGGAGGTGGCGATGACACGCCCGCAAGGCGTTGTGGAGCGACGCACCGACGAGGACCCGTGGGCGGCTTCGACGACCGACCGCCCGCGGCGCGTCTCCGACGATCTGGCGTGGCTTCGCCAGGCATTCGACGAGCCGGAGGACCACGGCCTGCAGCCGGTGCCCGACAGCGCGGCGGTAGCGGCCTGGGAGACGCGCGAGGAGGACGCTGCCGTGCTCGAGCGCGTCGCGCGGCTGCGTGACCGCGGCGTGCTCGACGCCGCAGGCTTTCTGGTGCACGGGGTTCCCGACGACCTGCTCTAGCGGCCGTCCGGGCTCAGGCGAGGCCGTCTAGGTTCAAGGCCTGTGGCTTCGCTGGAGCAACAGCTCGCCGACGAGCGCCCGACTCAGCTCGCTCGCTTCGAGGTCCTTGCGCCTGAGTTTCGAGCGCGTTACGAAGAACTCGATACGCGAACCCACCGGTTCCTCGCCGAGGAGTGGCAGACGCGCAACAGCGAGCCGGCGGAGTCGCTGCGACCGCAGCCACCGCGTGACTTCATCCGCCACCCCGTGATCCTCTTCGTGATGTTCGTCGATGGCAGCCACAGCGAGGAGAAGCTGCGGGTTGCCGAGTCAGTCCTCGGCCCGGACGAGCTGAGGCGCGTACTCGGCGAGGACCCTGTGGGCGGCCCGCCGCTGTGCAGCGGTCGAACGGTGGCCTGATCACATCCTCCAACACGATTCACCACACGCACCATCTTGCACGGTTCATTCGCGCCACGCAGGCTGAGCCGTCGGGGATCGCAAGCGTCATCGAGTGGGGCGGCGGCTACGGCAACTTCGCGAAGCTCTTCCGGCGGCTTCACGGCGGCGCACCGACGTACGTGATCGTTGATACCCCGCTCTTCTCGTGCATCCAATGGCTGTATTTGAGCTCGATCTTCGGGCGCGGTGAGGTCGAGTTGATCACAGGCGTCGACACCCCGATCGCCAAGCGAAAGATCAACCTGGTGCCGATAACGGCGGTCGAGCAAGTCCCGCTGACCGCGGACCTCTTCGTGTCGACGTGGGCCCTCAACGAGAGCACCCCCGAAGCGCAGCGCTACGTCGTCGAGCGGGACTGGTTCGCGGCGGCGCACCTGCTGCTCGGGATGCACGATGGGGAGCCGTTGATCGGTGCGGCGTGCCAGGGCGGCGCGGAGTGCCTGCCGGTTGGGGAGCTCATGCCGCATCAGAACTACGTGCTTCGCTGGGGAAACGTCTCGAGGACGCCACCTGCCCAGGCGCTTGGAGCCCCACGGACCGAACGCGACAGTCCGCGCCTACGATGGCAACCCGTGTCGATGCAACGCCGCCGGCCCACCCGTGACGAGATCATCCTCGGTGACAACCTCCCGGTGCTTGACGGGCTGGACGACGAGGGCTTCCAGCTGATCTACGTCGACCCGCCGTTCAACACCGGCAAGCGCCAGAGCCGGCGCAGCCTGCAGACGATCGCCGACGCTGAAGAGGGTGACCGCTCCGGCTTTGGAGGCCGGCGCTACCGGACGCGGCTGCTGGCCGAGTCCTCCTACGCCGACCACTTCGACGACTACCTCGCCTTCCTGATGCCGCGGTTCGAGCACGCGCGCCGGCTGCTCACAGCCAGCGGCACCTTCTACCTCCACGTCGACTACCGCGAGGCGCACCACTGCAAGCTCGCCCTCGACGAGGTGTTCGGCCGCGACTGCTTCCTGAACGAGATCATCTGGGCCTACGACTACGGCGCGCGCGCCAAGCGCCGGTGGCCGGCCAAGCACGACACGATCCTCGTGTACGTGAAGACACCGGGCGGCCACCACTTCGACGCGGAGGCGGTGGACCGCGAGCCGTACATGGCGCCCGGCCTGGTGACCGCGGAGAAGGCGCAAAGGGGCAAGCTGCCCACGGACGTCTGGTGGCACACGATCGTGCCGACCAACGGCTCCGAGAAGACCGGCTATCCGACGCAGAAGCCAGAGGGAATCCTGCGGCGGATCGTGCAGGCGTCGACCAGGGAGGGTGACTGGTGCCTGGACTTCTTCGCGGGAAGCGGGACGCTCGGCGCGGCGGCGGCGCAGCTGCGACGCCGCTACATGCTGATCGACGAGAGCCCAGACGCTGTCGCGGTGATGCGGGCGCGGCTGGCTGCGAGCGCGGAGAGCGCCTAGACCCCTACGACCACGGTGCGAGGGCCGCCGCGCGGGCGGCCCTCGCACGGACTTCTAGTCGTTGTAGTAGCGCAGCCGCTTACCGGCCTTGGCCACACGGCTGGTGATGAGATTTCCGCGCGGAGCAGACACGAGGCGCCAACGCAGCCTCGCGGCGCCGCTGCGGCTCACGTTGACCTTGAACAGGCCGCGTCTGTTCGTCCTCGCCGAGCGCACCCTCCTGAAGGCGCCGCGGCCCTTGGCCGCCTGGATCTGCACCGACGCTGCACCGCCGGGACGGACCTGGCCGTAGACCTCGACCCTCCTCGAGGAGAGCTTGGTGACCACGATCGGCAGCCGGTAGGCCTCGTAGGAGGGCTTGGTCCCGCGGCCCCTCACCTCGGCGAAACGCAGGCCGGTGTTGAACACGTCGACCTCCGGCGGGTCGGTCAGCTCGTACTGGCTGACCATGGTCACCCGGGGGTTGCCGTAGAACAGCCGGTCGGACTCGTTGAGGTAGCGCGCCTGCTGGGCAAGGCTCGGCGCGAAGCGCCGCTCCGGCGGCCTGCTCTGGAAGCCGAATTCCGTGCTGAGGATCGGCGCCCTGCGCGTGATCCGGCCGCGCTTCCTCGCGTTGTCGATCAGCCGGTGCAGGCGCGGCATGTACGCGAGCGGCAGCGCGTACTTGCTCCTGACTCTGCTCTGCGGCGTGCCATACGCCCCGAAGTTGTACGGGTGCACGGCGAAGCCGCCGATGTTGAGCTTGGGGACCTTGCCCGCGCAGCCGTGGCGCTTGGCCTGCCTGCCGCGGAACTTGTTGCCCCTCACGTCGAGGCACAGGGCCGCGTTCAGCATCGCAAGCGGCTCGCTGATCGCCGCGACCTCGCCGAACATCACCCTGTTACGGCGCGCCCGGTCGAACCTGGCGATCGACTTGTAGCCGGCGATGAACAGCTTGCGGTAGATCACCGCCTCGGTCTGCACCTTGCCGATGCCGGGCTTCTTCTGTTGAGGCGTTATCCACTGCTCGAGGTTCGGCTCGTTCCAGATCGAGTAGTAGTCGATCTGGCCCCTGTAGCGCTTGGCCACGGCGGCTGCGAACTTGCCGAAGTCGGCGGGCTTGGGGTTCTTCGTGCACGGCACCCTGCGGCAGGCACGCGGGTTGCGGGTGGTGAAGTGCGGGCCGGGACCGGTGATCGTTCCGAAGACCCGGAGGCCGTTGGCGTTGGCCAGCCGGATAAACCGGTCCATGTTCGACCAGTCGTACTTGGGCGAGTTGGGATTGGCGGCATCGAAGCCGGCGGGGCGCCTGCGGTTGCCCGGGGTCCTGTAGATCTTGTGGAAGATGATGTTGGTGCGAACCACGTCGATGCCGAGGTTGGCGATCTCTGCCATTGAACTCGCCGGGTCCTGACCCGAAGAGCCCAGCAGCTCACGGTCGTCCTGGATCA
Organism: Thermoleophilaceae bacterium; assembly: GCA_030447725.1. Classification (GTDB taxonomy): domain Bacteria; phylum Actinomycetota; class Thermoleophilia; order Solirubrobacterales; family Thermoleophilaceae; genus JAAYBF01. The sequence goes on along the minus strand of JAUJOQ010000002.1, from coordinate 270,008 downwards.
TGGAGAGCTGATTCTTGCTGGCCGAAGCGGCTGCAGGCGCGATCAGCGCCACCCCGGCCGCCATCAGCGCGCAGGCGAGGAGTCGGACGCTCTTCGTGGTGCTGGTACCCACGCGTGGGCGGGGCGCCGGGGCTATTGAGCCTGCGGCAGATCGCGTTGCGGTCGGCATGCGGTCCCTTCGTTTTGGAGCCCGCAGAGTCTGATCGGAGGGCTCGAGGTCGGCAGTGTCGGTGATCAAGCGTCGGGGATAGTACACACGCGCCGGGAGCCGAAGTTGCGGTTCCCGGCAGAGTTTCAGGGGTAGAGCGGGGTGCGGGCAAAGTGGTCACGGAGCACCGACCAGGCGGGCTTGCGCACGCCCTTGTAGGTGAGCACCCCCTTGTGGTGACGGGTGTTTCGGCCGGGTCCGGGAACCGCTCCGCCGCGCCAGCCGGGGAAGATCTCGAACTCACGCAGCGTCCAGTGGATGGCGCCCGACAGGTAGGGCTGGCGGTCCACCACGTCCATGGTGGAGGCCACGTGCTGGACCTGGAAGCCGTAGCTGCCCTTCTCCTCGGCCGGCGCGAAGGCCATGTCGGGCCGTCCCTCGGCGCCGAACTCGGTCATCACCAGCGCGCTGTCGGGATAGAAGCTGCGCATCTCCTGCAGGAAGGGCTCGAGCCGGGTGAAGTCCGCGACCCATGGATACCAGCCGAAGTACTGGTTGATGCCGATCAGGTCGAAGCGGCCGTAGGTGAGCTGCTGGCCGTAGTCGGGCCGCCCCTTGATGTCGATGGCGATCGGCAGGGTGGGGTCGAGGTCGCGCGCCCGCTCCTGGGCGTCGAGGAGAAAACGGCGGGTGCTGGGCTTGCGGTCGGGCGTGAAGGTCAGCTCGTTGGCCACCGAGTGGGTGATAACCGACGGGTGGTTGCGCGCGGCCTTTACCGTGCGGTCGACCTGGTTGACCGCGTAGGCCCGATTCTCGGCACTCGCGAGCAGGCTGGGCCTGCGGTCGCGCTGCCACACGGGGGCCTGGTTCCAGACCATGATCCCCGCCCGGTCCATGCGCCTGAGCATCGCCTCGCTGAGCACGTAGTGCGAGCGGGTCACGTTGGCGCCCAGCTCCTGGAGCTCGCGCACGGTGGTGTTCATGTTGGCCGCCGTCAGGGCGGCGCCGCGGCCGGGATAGTCGTCGTGGATCGAGGCGCCGCGCAACTGGATCCGGCGGTTGTTCAAATGGAGAAGACCACGCTTGACGGTCACCGAGCGCAGCCCGATGCGCAACCTCTTCACCTGCTCGACTCGGCCCTTGTAGGTCACCTCCACGCGTGCGCGGTAGAGATTGGGGCTGTCGGGCGACCACAGCTCGGGGCGCGGCACGGGCATGCGCAGGGTCAGGCGCCGGCGCCCCGCGCGACTTCCGGCCAGGGGGAAGGCGCCCTCGGTCACGCGGCCGCTCGGCGAGCGCAGGGTCACCGCGAGCTCGGGCTGCGGAAGGGGCAGGAGGCGTCCGCGCCTTTCGCCCTTGGGCGCGGGCGCTCGGCGACGCGCCTCCTTGGGCAGGCGGGAGAGGATCCCGTCGACGAGCAGGTTGGCCTTGCAGCGGGTGGCCGGCCCCTTGCAGGTGACCTCCGAGAGCAGCCCGAGGTCGGCCACCTCAGCCCGCCCGTGGGGCACAAGCGTCACCGGGCGGGTGATCCCGCCCCAGTTCCACCAGCCTTCGGCGAGGCTCGGGTTCTTGCGGCTGTCCACCGTTACCACGAGCTCGTTCACGCGGCCGGGACGCAACCCTGTGGCCGCCTTCTCGAAGGGGGTGTACGGGTCGCCGTTCATGCCAAGAGGGCGCCCGTTGAGATACACGGTGGCCCGGCGGCGCACCTGTTCGAAGCGAAAGGCCCAGCGAAAGCCCTTGGCCCTCGGGGCGAGGAAGCGGAGGCGATACTGCTTGACCGCGCCGCCGAACAGCTCCGGTGCGGCATCGGGGTCGAACACGCTCGGGACGGACACCGGCGTCCACGCGACTTCTGCCTGACTCCCGCGGCCAAGGACCTTTCTGATCACGCGATTCTCCTGCCCCTCCTCGCTCTCATCCGGCGGAGGAGGCTGGGGCGCCGGCGGTGCGGCTCCCGCGTCCCGTATCTCCCAGCCCGTGCTCAACGGGATCGCCCTGGGAGGCGTGGGCTCGGCCGACCAGGCGCCCGCAGGCAGGCAGAGCCCGGCCGCCAAAGCGACCCAAGGCGCAACTCTCCTGCTCCGCGAACCAAGCACCGGCTGCATGTAACCCCTCTGACCCCCTGCGGTTGTGGCGTACCGCGAGAAGACTGGCAGAGGCGAGACTCCGCCCGCGCCAGACTGTGGACGCCCGCGGGGCGGGCCCGTCATAATCGTGTAGGTGGACCCCTCACGCAAGCGAAAGATCCGGCTGGTGCTGGCCCTCTCGGTTGCCGTGCTGCTTGCCAGTGCCCTCGTCTACACGACCTTCACAGCGTCGACGGAGGCCAGCACGCCATCCGAGCTGATGGCCTCCGCCGAGCCCGGCCGCTCCTACGAGTTGACCGGCAAGGTGGTCGAGGACTCGGTGAAGCGTGACGGAGAGGGCCTGCGGTTCGCGGTGCGTGACCGCGACGGCACGGCCTCGGTTCCGGTGGTCTACGAAGGCGTCGTGCCCGACCCGTTCCGGGACGGCCGCGAGGTGATCGTGTCGGGCGAGCTCGAAGGCGGCAGGTTCGTGGCCGAGCGCGACTCGCTGATCACCAAGTGCCCGTCGAAGTTCACCGACGACGAGAAGATCTAGATAGATGGCTGGCGTCGGGTCGGCGTGCCTGGTCGTCGCTCTGATGACCGCGCTGTACGCGGCCGCGGCGTCGGTGTACGGGGCCCGCAGTCGCAAACGGGAGTTCGTCGTCTCGGGGCGCCGCGCGATCTACTGCATGGCTGCGCTGCTGATCGCCGCCACAGCACTCCTGCAGTCGGCGTTCCTGCGCTCGGACTTCTCACTCAAACTCGTCGCGGAGGGCTCGTCGACGGACACCCCCACCTTCTACAAGGCGACCGCGATGTGGGCGACCCAGGACGGCTCCCTGCTGCTGTGGGCGCTGCTGCTCTCGGTCTTCACCAGTGCCGTCCTGTTTCTCACCCGGAACTCGCTGCGCGAGATCGCGCCATGGGCCACCGCCGTGCTCGGCGTCGTCGCCGGCTTCTTCCTTCTGCTGATGGTGGGGTGGGAGAACCCGTTCACGACCACCCCGGGGCCCGTCCCTCTTGAGGGCGCCGGTCTCAACCCGCTCCTGCGCCACCCGGCGATGATGATCCACCCGCCGATGCTCTACACGGGCTATGTGGGCTTCTCGATCCCCTTCGCCTTCGCCATCGGCGCGCTGATCACCCGCTCCACGGGGGCGGACTGGATTCGCGCCACCCGTCGCTTCGCCCTCGTGGCATGGACCTTTCTCGGCACGGGAATCCTGCTTGGCGCGCTGTGGTCCTACACCGAGCTCGGCTGGGGCGGCTACTGGGCGTGGGACCCGGTGGAGAACGCGTCCCTGATGCCGTGGCTGACCGGCACCGCCTTCATCCACTCGATCATGGTGCAGGAGAAGCGAGGGATGCTGAAGGTATGGAACGTGTCGCTGATCATCGGCACGTTCGTGCTCGCCCTCGTGGGCACATTTCTCGTGCGCTCCGGCATCCTCGAGTCGATCCACGCGTTTGGCGCGTCGACCATCGGCACGCAGTTCCTGGTCTTCATCTCGGCCGTGATCGTGGGCTCGGCTCTGCTGGTGGTCTCTCGCCTCGCCGACCTGCAAACTGAGGCCAGGCTGGACTCGCTGCTCTCGCGGGAGGCCTTCTTCCTGCTCAACAACCTCGTGTTGGTGGGCCTCGCACTCGTGATCTTCTGGGGCACGTTCTTTCCGCTGATCTCCGAGGCCGCGGGCGCCGAGCGCAGCGTCGGCCCACCGTGGTTTGACCGTATGACCACACCGCTCGCCCTCGCTCTCGTGCTGCTGATGGGCATCGGCCCCGTGGTGGCGTGGCGCAGGATCACGCTCGCGGGCCTGCGCCGGGCGCTGCTGGTGCCGGTGGCCGTTGCCGCGGTGGTGCTCGTGGTCCTCGTGGCGCTCACGGACGCGTCCGGAAGCCTCCCATCGCTGGCCATGTTCTGCCTGGTGGCCTTCGTCCTAGGGGTGGTGGGCCAGGAGTTCTGGCGAGGGGCGTCGGCGCGCCGGGTGATCACCGGCCGAGGCTGGCTGCGGTCGCTGTCTGAGTTGGTGGGCCGCAACCGCCGCCGCCATGGAGGGTACGTGGCCCACGCGGGCATCGCCGTGCTGTTCTGCGGCGTGGCTGCCTCCTCGGCCTTCGCGGAGCAGAAGGACGTGCGCCTCTCGCCGGGTGAGAGCGTGCAGTCCGGCGACTACACCGTGACCTACGTGCGGCCCACGGCGACCCTGGGCCGCGACGACGCCGGCACCGGCGCGCCCATCTCGTTCGGCGCCGTGCTCGAGGCGAAGGGCAACGGCAAGGAGTTCATCCTGCGCCCGCGGCGCAACTACTACCCGACTCTCGACGCATCCAAGGGCGCGATCGGGCGCTTCTTCGAGGGCGAGGCCACCAGCGAGGTGGACGTGCGCTGGGGGCTGCGCAGCGACTTCTGGACGGCGGTGCGTCCGGACATCAGCGCGCTCGACGGGCCGATCAGGGAGGCCAACGCCCGCTTCGAGGGCGCCTCCGACGACGTCCAGGCCACGGTGATCGCGTTCCTGGTCGAGCGCTACCGCACCGATCCGCCTCCCGCCACCTTCCGCACGATCGTCTCCCCGCTGGTGTCCTGGATCTGGATCGGCGGGGCGATCGTGCTGCTCGGCGCCCTCGTCGCGGTGTGGCCGGCGCCCGAGGCGCGCGTGCGCCGCGTGCGCAGCCTCTACTCGGCCCGTCTCGGTAAGGACCTCTCGGAGGCGTAGCGCCGATCTCATCCAACGGCGCCCGCCCCCTAGGGTCAGCGGCGTGGAGTACGCCCTGGCCCTGATCTTCCTCGGCGCGCTCGTGGCGCTCGTGGTGATCCGGCCTCTGGTCCGCGGCGAGCGCGACGATGTGGTCGACGGAGCGCGCAAGGCCGAGCTGGAGGCGGCCAAGGAGGCCAAGTACCGGGAGATCACCGACGCCGAGCTCGACCGCCGGATGGGCAAGCTCTCGGCCGAGGATCACCGGGTGGTGGACCGCGAGCTGCGGGCGGAGGCAATAGAGATCCTACAAGCCCTCGATGCCCTCGAAGGCAGGGCGCCGGACGGCTGACCCGCTAGCCTGCACGGCTCATGGAAGGGATTCTCAGCGGCCTTCAGATCATCCTTGCGGTGGTGCTCATCGTGCTCATCCTGCTGCACTCGGGCAAGGACGCCGGCCTCTCCGGCGCCTTTGGCGTGGGCACCGGTGGCGGCCCGTTCGGCGGCGGCTCGCTGGTCGAGCGCAACCTCAACCGCTGGACCGTCGGATTCACGCTGGCCTTCACGGTCAACGTGCTGGTGCTCTTGAAGATCTCGAACTAGCCCGAGGCGGCGGATCCCGTGAAGCGCACCGCTGCGGCTCGCAGCGGCGGGCACACCGAGCCGCTCGCGAAGCGGCGCCCGTAGAGCTCACCGTCGGAGGTGAGCACCGATCGCGCGCCCAGCGCCTGCACGCGCGAGAGGACATCCAGCGCCGAGTCGGTCACGCGCATGTCGGCGATTGGACGGGTCACGCGGCCGTCCTCGATCAGGAAGGTGCCGTCGCGCGTGACGGCCGTGAACAAGGACTCCTCGGGTCGGACGACGTTCGTGTACCACAGGCGCGTCACGTAGATGCCGCGCTCGACTCCGGCGCACAGCTCTCCTTCGTCGGCGGCTCCACCGCCGGCCATCACGAGATTGTTCGGCGACGGGCCGGGCGCGGGGCCGCCGGCCGCCTGCGCATGCCCGGTGGAGGAGGCGCCGGCGGCGGCGCCGGAGCGCACGTCGTGCACCACGCGGTGGGCCACGCCGTCCTGGATCAGCGGCAACGGCGCCTTGGGCACACCCTCGGCGTCGAAGGCGCGAGGCAGAGTGGACGCGTACCGAGGCGAGTCGGAGAGGTTGATCGTCGCCGAGACGACCCTGGTGTGAAGGCGACCGGCCAGTGCGCCGCGGCCCTCGCTGTGTGCCAGGCCGTTGAAGGCCGCCTGGCCGAGCACCCACAGCAGGTCGTGCACCGCGTGGGGCTCCATCACGACGGTGTACTCGCCCGGCTCGAGATCGAGCGGCTCAGACGAGGCGTCCGTTGCCTTCGCCGCCGCTGCGGCTGCCACCGCCCGCGCGTCGATGTCGCGCAGGCTCACGGCGGTCCGCGCCGCGTAGCCGCTCCGCCGGCCCGGGCCGAAGGCCACGGCCTTCAGGTGGGCGTCGGTCACCCGGTCGACGAGCACCGGGCCGGACGGGGTGGCGATCGCGGTCTCCACCTCGCCGGCGGTCCATAGCCCGTTGGCCTCCGTCCCCGTCTCGGCGGCCAACTCGAACGCGGCGAGGAGCGCCTCGCCGCCTCGCGCCGGATCCAGCCGGGCGGTCTCAGGATCGTGGCCGTGGTGGGCGCGTAGGCCTGCGGGCTCGGGAAACCCGGGGTACGACCCCGGGCCCGCTTGCCCGGCGGCGGTCTCGGCCGCGCGCACGGCTGCGTCGGCGCAACGGCGCAGCGCATCCGGTCCGACGTCGTTTGTGGCGGCCCGGCCCACGTGGCCGTCCCTGACCACGGCCACCTCGACCGTGAGGTCGTCGACCGAGGTGGACTGCGTCGGGCGAGAGCGCGCGAAGCGCAGAGCCAGGGATCGCTCGCGTGTCACCGTGGCCAGCGCATGCTCGTCGCCGGCGGCCTCCCGGGCCCGCGCGGCCACCTCCCGGGGCGCTTGCGCCCTCACCCAGAACCGACGAGCACGTCGCGGAAGCGGGCGGGAGCGGATCCGTGCGAGACCGACGCCAGCTGCCCCGGCTCGCCCTTGCCGCAGTTGGTGACCGAGGCCAGCGCCCACTCGGAGGGCGAGCACACCGCGTCGAGGCCGCCCCAGAACCGGGGAGTGGTGCCGGCGTAGACGGGATCGCGCAGCATGCGGCCCAGCCGTCCGTCTGAGATCTCCCACGCAGCTTCGCCGGCGAACTGAAAGTGCAGGCGGCGGGAGTCGATCGACCACGATCGGTTGGTCTCCATGTAGATCCCTCGCTGCGTCGCTGCGATCAACTCGTCGAGGGTGCCCGCCGCGCCCGGGTCCAGGCTCACGTTGGTCATCCGCACGATCGGCTGTCGTGCGAATCCCTCTGCACGCATGCAGCCCGCCGAGCGGTTCAGTCCGATCTCCGCCGCGCTCTCGCGCGACGAGAGGAAACCGCGCAACACCCCTTCGCCCACCAGCGGCACGGCTTGGGCCTCGACTCCCTCGTCGTCCCAGCGAAAGCTCCCGAGCGCGCCGAGCAGCGTGGCGTCGGCGGTCACGTTCATATGCTCCGAGCCGAAGCGCATGACGCCGACGCCATCCGCAGGGACGAAGCTCGTGCCCGCGTAGGACGCCTCGCCACCGAGCACCCGGTCCAGCTCCAGCGCGTGGCCCACCGACTCGTGGAGCTGGAGGCCGAGCTGCTCCCCGGCGAGCACCAGGGTGGTGCGATCGGAAGGGCAGACCGGCGCGCTGAGAAGCGCCGCCGCCTCGGCGGCCACGCGCGGGGCGTTGCCGGCCAGGTCGAGCTCGACCACGTGCTCCCAGCCGGCCTGGGCGATGTGCCCGGAATGCGAGCCGGGATAGGAGCGCACCTGTGCGCCCGACTCGTCGACCGCAATCGCCGCGAGGCCGCCGCCGCACTCCACCACCCGCTGTTCGTACAGCGCGCCATCGCTGGAGGCGAAGGTCTTCTCTTCCGAGCGCGAAGACACCTGGGCACGCGCGACCGAGACGAGGGGCTCGCGGCGCAAGGCAGCGTCGGCCTGCGCCAGCAGCTCGAGCTTGCGGTCGAGCGAGACCTCGAAAGGGTCGACCTCGCAAGGGCCGGCGTGCGAGCCGCTCGCCGGCGCCTCTAGGGTGAGTGCTCGCTCGCCGCCGGCGGCGGGCTGTGCCTCGGCCAGAGCGAGCGCCCGGGCAAGAGCATCCTCCCCGGCCGCGCGCCCCGACCCCCGCGCGGCGGCGAAGCCCCAGGCTCCCTTCACACGCACGCGCACGCCGATGCCCTCCTCCTCCCGGCGATCGAGCAGGTCGAGCTCTCCGTTGCGCAGCGCGACGTCTTCGACGCGCGCTAAGACGTGTCGAGCGTCGGCGTAGGAGGCGTGCCCAGAGGCGGCGTCGACCAGGTCTTGGAGCAACTCGCGCAAGCCGCGGAGGCTACTCAGCGTCCGGCGGCTGCCGCGCGAGTGCCGCCTCGCTACTTCGCCCGCCGCTCGGCCTCTTCCCGCTCCTCGAGCTTCTTGCGCAGGTAGGCCGACTTCGCGGCCCGGCGATCGTGCTGGGCGGTCTCCTCGTCGGAGTCGGCGCGGTCGGCCGCCCTTCGGGCACGGGTCTCGCGGGAAAGCTGTACGGCGCGCAGCTGGCCGGTGGTCGGCTCGTCGTCTGTGTTGCTCATGGCCTCACGCTACCTGGCGCATGAACGCCCGTCCAGCGGAGGGGTTTCGCCGCGCCGGGCCGGGTATCGGTATCCGCATGCTCCAAGCCAACGTAATCGAGGGTGTCCACCGCATCGAGGACGCCTACACCAACTGGTACCTGCTCGAGGAGGACGGCCGCCTGACGATCGTCGACGCGGGGGTCCCGACGTCGTGGGGATCGCTGGAGGAGGCGTTGGCCGAGCTGGGCCGGAGCAAGGACGACATCGAGGCGGTGGTCCTAACGCACGCCCACTTCGATCACATCGGCTTCGCCGAGAAGGCCCGCACCGAGCTGGGCGTACCGGTATGGGTGCACGAGAACGACGCTCCTCTGGCGCGCCATCCCATGCAGTACTCACACGAGCGCCCTCGCTCCCCCTACTTCGCCACGCAGATCAAGGCGATGCCGATCGTCGCCTCCCTGATCAAGACACGGGCGTTCTTCCCCTCACCGGTCAAGGAGGTGAAGCGCTACGTGGACGGCACGCTGCCGGTGCCGGGCTCGCCGCGCGTGGTGTTCACGCCGGGGCACACGCTCGGGCACTGCTCGTTCCACCTGCCCGAGCGCGACGCCGTGGTCGTAGGCGACGCGCTGGTCACACTCAACCCCTACCGGGGCACGAGGGGTCCACAGATCGTCGCGGGTGGGGCGACGGCTGACAGCGAGCGCAACCTGGCCTCGCTCGACGCTCTGGTCGAGACAGGCGTGACTACCTTGCTGCCGGGTCACGGCGAGCCCTGGCGAGACGGTGCGGAGTCCGCCGTGGTGAAGGCCCGGGCCGTGGGGGCGAACTAGCCCGGCGCGCTCGCCCTCTTGAGCCGGCGCACGTAGCCGAGTCCGGCGATCCCGCCGAGGATCAGCGCCACGAGGAGGATGGCCACGACCAAGAGGGCGTTCTCGGTGACCCAATTCTTCGCGCGGGTGAGCACCGGCGGGCGCTCGGTCGGGGTCACCGAGACGTCCCTCGAGTCGATCGTCCGGCCCCCGGCCGACAGGCGCACGGTGAGCTGATAGGAGCGCGCATCGCCGGGCAGCTCCAGCTCGGTCTGGATCGCCCCCATCTCGCCGGGCCCGGCGCTCTCGACGTCCATGGGCCGGCGCAGCGCCACCTTGCCCGGCTCTTCGCCGCCCGTCTGGCGCACCAGCAGCTCGGCCTCCGGTGCGTAGGCCACGTTGCCGGTGTTCTCGAAGGAAGCCTTCACCTCGACCTCCTGGCCTCTGTAGGCCGTGGGGCTGTCCAGATCCGTGAGCCGCGCTTCGCGGGTGGCCACCTCATTCACGCCGAAGAGGCGCATCGAACCCCGGGCGCGGACCGCGCTACCCGCGCCTCGAAGGGTGGCGGACAGCGTGTAGTCCCCTGCCGGCAGCTTCTCCTTCGGCACCGCCGGCAGGTCGACGACCGCACCGGGCAGGATCTTCAAGCCCTTCGCCCGCGTGCGGGCCGCCACTTCACCTGAGCCGTCGCGTACGACCACGGTTGCACCCACCCGCTGGTAGACGTTCCCCCGGTTGGACACGGGCACCAGCAGGCGCAGTCGCCCCTTTTCAGGGGACTCCGCCCGGATCGGCCCGGTGGCGAACCGCAGCCGGCGCCTGGGCGTGATGGGGTCGAGCAGCACGCTGGCGGTCAGCTGCAGCACGTTCGTGATCTGCTCGCGGTCGCTGGGGCGGACGCGCGGCGTGGCCTGGAACAGCACGCCGCCATGGAAGCTGCCGGATCGGGGCACCCGGCGCACGCGGGAGAACACCGAACGCGCCTCTCCCGGCACAAGGCCGAAGCGCCTGGTCTGGACGACCACGACCCGGCCGGCACGCCGGCGATCCCGCGCCTGCTCGCGCACGAAGATGCCGCCGTCTCGGCGCTGGCCCAGCAGCACCGGGAACACCCGAATCCGGTAATCGGTCTGCGTTCCGTTGAGGAGCGTCATCGGGCCGACCTGCAAGGGGCCGGTGAGGATGCCGGGAAACTGCGAGGGGGAGAGGTTCAGCGCCGGCGCCGTCTGCGCTGTGGCCACGCCCGCTAGGACTGCCGCTGAGAGGGCGGCGGCACTGAATGAGAGGAGGATCGATCGCGGGCGCATGGTGAGTCCTCAAAGGAAAACAGCCACGAGGCGCCTGAGCGCCCCGCGGCTGTCGGGTTAGGTGCGGGACTAGTTGACGGTGTACTTCGCCGTGAGCGCGTAGGCATCTCCCGCGGTCACGTTCTCCGTGGCGTTGAGCGCTTGCTTGAAGGTCACGGTCTTCTCGCCCACCAGCGTGCCGGTGCCAACCGTGGCGGGCGTCCCGCTGAGGGCGGCGAAGGTCGTGGCATCGGGAGCCCACTGCAGAGCGTTCGCCAGCGGTGTTCCGACCGCGGCGGCTCCGGTGCCGGCAGTCTTGAGCATCTTGCCGGCGTTCGTGACGGTGTTGTTGTCGCTGATCGACAGCGTCCACAGCGTCTGAGTGCTTGTCACCGTGACCAGCGAGCTGGTGGTCGCGGGCGCGGCGTGGCTGAACGCCATCGCGGCGGGGGCGGCGACGGAGAGCGACAGCTCGGTGGCCACCGTCCCCGTGACCGTCGACGTGCTGTCGGCGGCCTGGGCACCGGCCGGCAGCGCCAGCGCGGCAACGGCGGTCAAAAGCGCTGCTCTACCTGCGTTCCTGGGACTCATATGGTTCCTCCTTGAAGGGACGGTGACGTTGCGTCTTGCAAAGCCTTGTAACGACCCCGTTTGTCGACCGCTTCAGGGGCTGCCTTGAGCCGTCTGGACCTATGTACGACCGGTTCCCGGCTGACCGCGCCCTTCTCCGCGCGCACGTAACCAAATGTTCCTTGCTACTCGGCGCCACCGCATCGAGAATCCAGTTCGCGGCCGGCCGGCCGACCGATCGCGTCGGGGCCGGCTCACCCGACCAAGGAGACAGATGCGACTGAGCGATGTGGCCGGTGCCGTCGGCAAGGGACTCTTCGCGGGGGCCGCCGGAACGGCTCTCATGACCATCTCGAGCACGCTCGAGGCCAAGCTGACCGGCCGCGGGTCCAGCTCGGCGCCAGCCGACGCCGCCGGCAAGGTGCTGGGCGTCCAGCCTCGCGACGAGGCGGGCCAGGCGCGCTTCTCGAACGCGGTCCACTGGGGCTACGGCATCGGGTGGGGGGCGGTGCGCGGGCTGATAGAGCTCACCGACCCGACTCCGCCGGCCGCTGCCGCCACCCACTTCGCCGCCGTCTGGGGCTCCTCGCTCGTGATGCTGCCGGCGGTCGACGTGGCGCCGCCGCCCTGGAAGCAGCCGCTGTCGGGACTCGCCACCGACGCCTTCCACCACACCGTCTACGCCGTAGGCACCAGCGTCGCCTTCGCGCTGCTCGACCGGTGACCCAGGGCTTACCCTGAAACCGCTTGCGTCCCGGGGGCATCGGCTTCAGAGTCACCTTCGTCCCTTCCCAAGCTCTTTCCGGGGGGCAAGGAGCTCACCGTCGAGGCCGTCGGCCTCGGCGTAGCCGAGGCGGACGACTCGGTCCACAGCGCCGGCACGGACGCGACACAGTCGGGTCAGCGGCCTGCGAGTGGCCGTCGTCCCCGCGCCTCGATCCAAGCCGGAGGGTCAGACGCGAGAGCGTCGGCGATCAGGCCGGTCGTGAAGGCGTAGACGCCCTTGTGCAGTACGTCGACGACCAGTTCGTCGCGCGGCCATGTCCACGGCGGCGCCCCCTGGCCGGTCACGTTCTCGAGCGTCTGGTCGTTGGCGAGCCGAATCACGGTGAACATCGCCGAAGCACGCGGACCCCGCAGCCCGCCTTCCGCCATCAGCCCACGCCACGCGCCGAGCAGGATCGCCTGCCCGAAGTGCATGCCGAGGTTCAGCGTGCGGCGCTCGCTGTCGCGACGCCGCGACATCCCCAGCAGGCGTTCGAGCGTATGCGCGGGCATGTACGAGTCCGGACGGCCGGTGAGCCGTTGCTCGATCTTCTCGCCGAGGGTCATCGCGGCCACTCCACCGGCGCCGGCGAGCATCCCCTTCCACGCTCCGGCGCGGAGGCGACGGCCGACGTCGATGGGCCGGTGGCGGTCATGGCGGATCCAGCGTGCGCGATCGGGCATCGAGGTTTCTCCTGGGGTGGGGTGGTGGACGTGGTCGGGTCGTGCCCTACCCGCGAACGACGTCGGGCACGCCGACGTCCGGCAGCCTCTAGGAGGGTGTGCGGCCCGTCGCCGGGGCCCGGCGCACCAGCGCGTACCCGGCCGCGAGGAGCGCGACCGCAAAGACGAAGAACCCGACGTCCCACTCGATCGGTCCGCCGATGTCGTCGCGGATGCGATGGAAGCCGAGGATGTGATTGAGGGTGTCGAGCACGTTGAAGATGCCCCAGCCCATGATCAGCGTTCCAGTGTGGACCTGCCATGAGGGGGCAAGCTCCCCCTTGCGCCAGGCGCGCACCGCGACGAGCGAGCCGACGAGGGTGATCACCCAGGTAACCGCGTGAAAGATCCCGTCTGCGAGCGTGTTCTCCTCGAGCCCGGTCAGCGTGGAAGGCGGGCAACACGACTGGCTCGAGACCATGTGATGCCACTGCAAGAGCTGGTGGAGCACGATGCCGTCCACGAAGCCCCCGAGGCCGATCCCGAGCAGGACGCCCGGAAGAACCGCGCCGTCGCCTCCGATTCGCCGGCGCAGGACTTGGCGGGGCCCTTCCACGACCACACCGTAGCCGCGCACGCGGGGGCCTTCCTGCGCCGCTTGACATACCAGTGGCACGAGCAGCGACGACAGCAGATGCGTTCAACGCGGTCGCCGAGCCCCGGCGGCGACAGATTCTGGATGCCCTTGCCCGCGAGGAGCGTCCCGTGAACGACTTGGTCCGACTGCTGGGGCCGGCTCAGCCGCAGGTCTCAAAGCACCCTGCGGGTGCTCCGAGAGGTTGGAGCCGTTGACGTGCGCGACGAAGGACGGCAGCGGCTGTACCGGCTGAACGGCCACGCGCTAAAGCCCATCCATGACTGGGTGAGGAACTACGAGCGCTCGTGGTCGGAGCGGTTCGAGCAGCTGGATGTCGTGTTGGAGGAACTCAAGACAAAGGAGCAAGGAGATGGGGTCAGTGACGACTAGCGGAACGGCGAAGGTGACGCTCCCCACGGATCAGCAGATCCTCATCACGCGGGAGTTCGACGCGCCCAAGCACCTGGTGTATGAGGCGTGGACGACGCCCGACCTGGTCAGGCGCTGGTGGAGTGGACAGCGCGGGGAGATGACGGTCGCCGAGATAGACCTGCGCGTCGGCGGCGTGTGGCGGTACGTGATGGTGGCGACCGGCGGACTCGAAGTCGCCTTCCACAGCGAGTACCGCGAGATCGTCCCCAACGAGCGGATCGTCTCGACCGAGGTCTATGAGGGCATCCAAACGCGGAGGCCGAGGCGGCGCTGAACACCGTCACGCTCACCGAGTTGACGGGCGCACGACCCTCTCGGTTCTCGTCGAGCACACGACCAAGGAGGGCCGCGACGCGCACATCAACTCCGGGATGGAGGCCGGACTGCAGGAGGCGATGGACCTGCTGGAGCAGGTCGCTGTCTCGCTGGGCGAGCAGGCGGTCGCAATCGATCAGCTGCTGCGCAGCAAACGGGCGGTTCTGAGACGGAGGGCGGTCCAAGCGCTGCGCCGTCCGCCATGCGTTCCCCGAGCGTTTCCGGTACCTGATGCTTCCCAGAGCATGCCCGGCCGTTTCGCCTCCCGTTTGCTGGTGGCGCCCCAGACCCCGTACGTAGCGAGGATCAGGTCCGAGAGCGGCCTTGCAAACGTCATGGCGAGGCTGAGCGCGACCGCCGAGCCGCCTACGGTCACTTCGGCGCGTGGCCGCACGGCGCATTCGACCAGCGCTTGTGCGACCACCTCCGGACGGTAGGTGCTCCGCAACGGCTGCGGCTGAACGTCGATCGCGCTCGTGGCATTGTCGTAGTAGGGGGTTGCTATCGGACCGGGGTGAAGCATGCAGACGCGAACGTTGGACCCCTGGTTTCGAAGCTCGATCCGAAGCGCGCCGAGAAAGCCGCGCAGTGCATGCTTGGCCGCCACGTACGGCGAGAGCAACGGCACGGGGACCTTCCCGGCAACTGAGACGGTCGCGAGGATCGTGCCGCCGCTGGCGTGGAGGTGCGGAAGCGCGGCGCGGATGGCGTTCACCGCGCCGGTGAAGTTGACCTCGACCGTGCGATCGAAATCCTCTGGGGTCATCTTCTCGAAAGGCCCCCAGCCGGCGCTCCCGGCATTGCTGACGAAGACGTCGATCCCGCCTAGACGATCGGCCGCCTCGTTGACCGCTGCCTCGATCGACAGCCGATCGCCGACATCGACGGCGATGGCGTGGCCGGTCCTCCCCTCCGCTTCGACTGCTTGGCGCGCGGCATGCAGGCCGTGCTCCGAGCGCGCAAGCAGCGCGATGTCCGCTCCTTCTCGTGCGAAGAGCCGGGCGGCTTGCGCCCCGATGCCGCCGCTGGCGCCGGTCAGCACGACCCGTCGCCCCGTCAACCGCATCGGGGGCGCCGCGCTCACGGTCGAGGCATGCCGACGCATCAGAACGCGAGGCCCGAGCCGCCGAGAGGGTGCAGCAGCCCGTAGGCGATGCCGGTTGAGAGTCCGAAGATCATGTGTGCCGTGAACGAGGTGGCCACGTCGAGCGTTCCGTAGTTCTTGTAGGCGAACCCCTGCGAGCCGACCACGCCGGTCGCGGGGTCGAGCGACGGGATCATCGTTATCACAGGTCCGGCAACCATGTAATGGACGAGGCCGCTGATCAAGCCCCAGAGCCAGAGGTTGCTGTCGGCGCCGACCACGTCGAAGAAGAGTGCGGAGAGGATCGCCGCGAACACCGCGATGCCCTCGTGGAAGGCAAAGCCGGCGACGTACCCAGTGGCTCCACGTATCCGGAGCAGGTTCTGGCCCCACGTCCTGAAGATGTTCTGCTTGACCGGCATCCCCATCGCCTTCTGCAGGTAGACCGGTCCTTCCATGATCGCGCCGGCGATCAGCCCGGCGAGTACGGCGGGTGCGAGCTCGAATTCCATCGTTGCCTACGGTCGCATACCGGGTAGGTCGGTGCTACACGAACGCGGGAGGCGGAATGGATCCGAAGGATCGAGTCGAGACGGTCGCAAAGACAAAGGCTGGAGCACGCGAGGAGAAGGCATCGCCCGGCGACGAGTCGGCCCCCGGCGCCGAGTACGGCGTCACGCAGGCCGAGGTGGACGCGATCATCGAGAACTGGCCGCCCGCTCCGAAGAAGATGGCCCAGGACATGGTCAAGCAGTACGGCCTCCCGAACGAGGCGACGCCGACGCTGCAGATCTGGCACGACAGCGGGCCGTGGAAGCGCACGATCGTGACAAGCGATGAGACAGCGCACGACTTCCCGACGCCTCACACCGACTTCATCTCCCAGACCATCAGCTACGACGTGCCGGTGGAGAAGCTGGCGGAGCTCGCCAAGTTCGACGGCAGCCTCCTGATTTACCGCACCGCCGGGCAGGTCACCGCCTCCTGTGACAACGAGGCGGCGAACTTCCTGGCGGTGAACCTGATGCACGACATCGTCGCCGGCAAGCTGGACGCCGAGGAAGCGCGCACCGAGCTCGGCGAGCAGCAGGCCGCATGGCTGCTCAACCGCGAGGCCCCCTACACCGAGGGCATCCGCTTCGAGCGACCGGCGGAGTCAGAGACCGGCTACCTCGACGAGCCGGTGATGAAGGCGCCGACGGTCCGCCAGACGGTCGAGAAGGTAAAGGACGTGCTCGGCGGCGGCGATCGAGGGTAGGCCAACCGCGGCTCGGCTCACCGCGGTCAGCCGCTGACGGGCACGGCCGGGCCAGCGGGTCAGATGGACAGCGAGATCGGCGTGCGCTACTCGCCCTGCCCCGTCTTACCGATCCAGGTGCCCTCGGACTTTGCGGCCGCGACGCGAAGGCCACGGTCGATCGCCATGCGAGCGAGCTTGTAAAGCGTCCCTTCGAAGACCGCTGCCGGGATCAGCTGTGCCACGCGGACGTTCTCCTGCGCGGTGTCCGGCACCGCGCTCTTGAAGAGCTGGCTCCACAGCTTGGCGGCGATCTTCTGGCCGATGATGCCGGCGACCACGAGGATGGGCAGCTCAGCTTTGAGGAGGAGGGTCATCATGGCCCTAGCCTACCCGGCGAGCCGTGCCTATTCACCTCTAGCACCCCGGGCATGTACGCGATGCGCCTTAGCTGACCAGCCGGGGCGACCTGCGCAGGCCGTGTGTCTCAGATCGAGCCCCTGTTTCGCGCCCCGTCCGAGACGCCGCCTAGGCCGTCCGCGAGCGCTTCTTTCGCTTTGGCTCGTCGCGGGGCTCGAGCTGTATCTCTCGCTCGGCCCCCGGAGCGCCCTCCTTCAGCTCGCGACTGCGCTCGGCCTCGGCGTTCAGCTGCGCCCCGAGCAGGATCGCGACGTTGGTGATCCACAGCCAGACGAGGAAGATGATCACCCCTGCGAGTGCCCCATAGGTCTTGTTGTAGGAGCCGAAGTTGGCGACGTAGAAGGCAAACGCCGCGGAGGCGACGAGCCAGACGACGATCGCAAGCAGTGCTCCGGGCGTCACGAGCTTGAAGCCAGGCAGCTTCGCGTTCGGCGAGGCGTAGTAGAGCAGGGCGAACATGAACAGCACGACCGCCACCAGCACCGGCCACTTCGCGATGTTCCAGACGGTGATCGCGGTGTCGCCGATTCCGACCGCGGAACCGACCTGCTTGGCGATCGGGCCCGTGAGCACCAGCGCGACGAGCACGAGGGCCAGCAGGATGACCAGCACCAGCGTGACGAGCATCTGCAGCGGGCGCAGCTTGATGAACGAGCGGCCCTCCTCGACCTCGTAGATCACATTCGAGGCGCGCATGAACGCTCCGACATAGCCAGAGGCCGTCCACAGCGCGGAGGCAAGTCCCACTATCAGCGCGAGCCCGGCGGTGCCCGAGCTCTTCGTGAGTCCCTCGATCGGGCCCTTCAGCGGCTCGACCGCAGAGGCGGGACCGACCGAGCCGACGACGTCCGTGAGGGCGTTCGTGACGGTCTTCGGATCCCCGACGAGGCCGACGACCGAGACGAGCGCGATGAGCGCCGGAAAGATCGACAGCACCGCGTAGTAGGTGAGCGCCGCGGCCCTGTCGGTGAGCTCGTCCTCCTTGAACTCCGTGACGGTCCGCTTCAGCGTCTGCATGAGCCCGCCCTTGCGCTCGTGCGCGGGGCCCTCCGGCTCTCTCGCCGAGTGCTTCTCGCGGTCGACGATGCTCTCGTCCTCGAGCCACCCTCGCTGCCTATCTTTCTCTCGCGCCATCTCGGTCCCTCCTTGTCGTGATTCCCCGATCCGCTAGCCCGTGGGCGGCGGGGCGGCCGTCTCTCCCTCGGCCCGCGGGCCCGCTGCCTCGACCGGCTCGCTCGAGACGTGGAGCGTCGTGTCGGTCGTCGCTTCAGCCTCGGGGGGCGTGCCGGTCCTTCGCCGCCGCGCCAGGGCGACGCCTCCGACCGCCCCGGCGGCCGCCATCGCGAGCGCCGCCGGCCCCTTCTTCGAGCCGCGCGCGCCTCCCTGGGACATCAGGCTGCGCGCGGCGGTCGCCACGGCTGCGGCACGTCCTTCCGACTGCCTGCCTCGCCGTCGCGACGCGAGGCGAGCACTCGCCTTCTCAAACGGAGAGCGCGCCGGCTTCTTGCGCGCCGCTGCACCGAAGCGCGCGAGCCCGCGCTGCGGCTGCTTCGATCGCGAAGGCCCCGGCCTACCTCGGGAGCTGCCGTAGGGAAAGCCCCGCTGCGCGGGCTTGCGGGGGCCGGCTGAGCGGCGTCCTGTTGTGTGTCTGGGTTGCATCGCTGTCGACCTCCGAGTCTCGGGACCCTGCCGCCTTGGGTGGGATATGTCTCACCTCCCCAAGGTACGTGGAACAATCGCCACTTGAGCAATCTGGTGCTAAGTGAGACGACGCTCGTCGGCAAAAGAGGCCGCTGTCTCAGTAAAGGGTCGGCTCCGGCGGACGGCAGCGGGACCGCGCAGTACTCGAGTGGAGCGCTGGTGACAGACCGCCCGCGACGCCGATTGCGCAGCCGGCGCTCGGATGCCCGAAGGAACCGGGCCTCCATCCTGAGAGCGGCCGTGCGCGCGCTTGCGCAGGAACCCGAGCTCAACATGCAGACGCTCGCGGCCGCGGCAGGGGTGAGCCGCTCGACGCTCTACAGGCACTTCCCGACGCGCGACTCGCTCGAGGAAGCACTGCGAGAGGACGCGCTCGCGACCGTCCAGAGCACGGTCGAGGAAACCGTAATCCCCGGCCGGCCGCCGCTAGCCGTCCTGCGGACCCTCGTCGATGCACTCGTCGAGCTCGCATGCGCGCGGCGCCTCGATCTCCTTGGGCTGATGCCGCTGACGCAGGAGAGGCGCAAGGCGGCCGCCGCGATGCTGCCCCTGATCGAGCGGCTGCGACGAGCTGCGGAGATCGCGCCGAGCCCGCCTGCGGACTGGCTCGAAACCGCCGCCGGCCACTTCCTGAACGCCTGCCTGGAGGCGGGCTCGGGCGCCGATCCAGGGGCTGCCGCGGAGGCACTCATCCACTCGGTCAGCGAGCCACTCGACCAGGGGCTGGTCGTGCTCGAGCCGGACGGCGCCCTGCTCTCCATCAATCCCCGTGCTCTTCGCATCCTCGACCCCGGCGGGACGGCGGAGGTCGGTGACCAGCTCACCGAGCCCCGCCTCCAGGTGATCTACGAGGACGGCTCGGTCTGCCCAGGCGGCACCTACCCGCTCAGCCGGGCGGTGGATACGAAGGAGCCCCAGGCGGGGGTGAGGGGGCACCGCGGCGACGGCGGCGGGGTGAGGTGGGTATCGATCACGGTGCATCCGCTGTGCGGCTGCGGCAGGCGAGGTCTACGGAATCCTGGGCGTCCTCTCCGACGTCACCGCCGAGAAGGACTGGGAGCTTCAGCGCCTTCGGCCGGCGGGCCAACTCGGGGAGAGAGGGCCCGTCCCACTCGACATCGCGCGGGTTCTCGACGAGATCCCGCCGCACCTCTTCCCGGAGCAGTTCGTCTCCGAGGCGCGGCGGATCAACGGCACACCGGTGGCGCTATACGTGCTCGACATCGATGGCACCCACCTGCTCCGGCTGGCGGGGCCTGAGGAGTTCCCCGACCGCCTCGATGCCCCGCTGGCGCTCGGCCCGGAGTTGGCCGAGGACGGCATCCCCGACCTCAAGGCGCGCGTCGAGGCCGAGCTTGCGGGGGTCGTCGTCGTGCCGATGTGGCTGCGCGGCCGGGCGATCGGCCTGCTGCTTGCACTGGGCGGCGCCGAGGAGCCGCTCCTCGACCTCGGCCGCCACGGCGCGGCCGCGATGGAGCTGGCCGGTGGCTACACCGACGTGCTCGACGCCGCGCGACGGCGCAAGGAGACCCATGCGGCCGCTGAGCTGCAGCAGAGTCTGCTGCCACCGCGTATCGCGCGGATGGGCGCCGGCGAGCTCGCGGGCAGCGTCCTCCCGAGCTACGAGGTCGGCGGAGACTGGTTCGACTACGTCGAGAACCGCGACGGCGCCTGGCTCGCCACCGCCGACGCGGTCGGCAAGGGCGCGACCGCCGGGGCCCTGGGCGCCATCGCACTCGCCGCTCTGCGCGCGGCGCGGCGCAGCGACCAAAGCCTCGAAGCCGCCGCCCTGACGATGCATGAGATGATCTACGACGTCGGGCGGCCCGAGTTCTTCGTGACCGCGATCGTCGCGCGCTGGCATGCCGTGTACAGGACCTTCAGCTGGATCAACTGTGGCCATCCGCCGCCGCTCGTGCTGCGACCCGACGACACGATCGAGCAGCTCTTCACCCCGCCCGGTCTGCCGTTGGGCTTGATGGAGAGAGAGCGCAGGTTCAGCCGCCGCCAGCGCCGTATCGAGGATGGCGAGCGGCTGATCCTCCACTCGGACGGCATCACCGCCCGCCGAACGAAGGACGGGCTATTCGGCCTCGACGGCATCGAGCGCGCCGTCCGGTCGGCCACGAGCCGCTCCGCGACCGCGATCGCCAGGGCGATCCAAGAGGCGACCATGAAAGCATCGGAGGAGCCGCTGCAAGACGACGCGGTAGCGATCGTTCTCGATCCGACGCCGCGCAGCTGAGGCCGTGCGCGCCTGTGTAGATGACAGCTGCTAGTGGCCGGCTAGGACTTCGCGACCTGCCTCGGCTCGGTGCGGCTCGAGCTCGTCGCGCTGCCACTGCGCTCGCCGGATGAGCTCGTCGAAGTCGATGTCGGGAAGCCGCGCGGAAAGGCCTGCGAGGTCACGCAGGTTCGACCAGAGCAGCTTCTTGCCGTCGATGCCCATCGCCAGGAAGTCGAGCTCGACGAAGCGGCTCAGCGGTGAGTAGGAACGGAAACTGCCGTTCAGCTTGAGGCGGCCGACCCTCTCCGCCGCAACGGCAAGCCGCGACTTGACGGGGCTACGCGGAATGCCTAGGCGCTCCATGATCTGCTCGAAGGTCGCCACGTCCTCGGCGATGGCGTCGCCCACCCGCCCCAACGCGTCGCCCACCTCGGTTCCCCCGTTGCTGCCCGCCGATCGGCGGGCCACCTCGCGCCAGACGATCGCGGCGGCGAGCTGGTCGTTCATGTAGATGCGAAGGAAGCGGTCGTCGGTCCTGCTAGTGGAGGCGGAAGAAGACATGGGGAGCGCCTACCCGGGTCGGCGGCGGCGAAGCCTGGCAAGGCACGGGTTTGCTCAGTGCGCCCAGGGAGACTCGAACTCCCACCCGCATAAGCAGGACAAGGCCCTCAACCCTGAGCATACGGCCAGCGCCGCTTTGACCGATTGCCGCGTTGCCTTGGGGGATTGGCACGATGGCCCTCTTCCGACACGATTGCGATGGGCGGGCGATCCCCTGTAGGTCGCTCCTGCGAAGGCCCCGTTACGCAGCGACGCGACGACGGGGCCTTCGGCTTTGCTTCGGAGCAGTGCCTGAGCGCTTGGTGGGCTTCTTGCCGCGAGAAAGCTTGCCGTTGCTTAGGGCACTACTTCGGCCACCGCACCGTCACCGCCGATAGCCACCCACACCGCGCTCGCGCCTACAGAGACCCCCGTGGGCGCGCCGGGCAGGCGGGTCACCGACCCGACCCGCCGACGCTCGTCGGGATCGAGGCGGGCAAGGGTGCCTGAGCCGGCCCCCGCGGAGATGCCCGCGCCACCGGCCTGGGCGACCCAGAGAGAGCCGGCACCTGCAGCTAGCCGCACGGGCAGTCCGGGGCGTTCGAGCCGCACGAAGTCGCCATCGGGTTCGGAGGATTCCGGATCGATCCGCGTGATCTCGATCTGGTCTCCCCGGAGGTCGTCGCTGGCTGCCACCCAAACGCCGCCTTCTCCGTAGGTGAGCGCAAACACCTGGCTCTTGGCCACCGTTATCGGCTCTCCGGTCTCGCCGGAGGCAGGGTCGATCCGCGAGACGGTGCCGTTCATCTGCTCACCGCTTGCCACCCATACCCCGCCCCCGCCCACGGCGATGTCGGTGGGCTGGGGGCCGACCTTGATCGCCCCTCCGCGGCGCCGGCCGGTGGCCGGGTCGAGCCTTGTGACCGTGCCCTCGGACTGGCTCGTGACCCACACCGAGCCCTCGCCGACGGCAACGCCGGCTGCGCCGGGCACATGTTCGGGCTCGCTGGCGACGCCACTCTGGGCGTCGAAACGGCGGACCGTGCCGTCCGCGCTGGCTACCCAGACCGCGTCGGCACCGACCGCGACCGCCACCGGACCCCGACCCGCTTTCGCGCTTCGCCGCACCCGCCGTGCGCGAGGATCGATGTGCAGGAGCCGGCCGCGGAGGTTGTCTGCCACCCAGACCCCGCCGAGGCCGGTGGCGACCGCGGCGGGACTGCCGCCCACCTGGACCGATCCTTCGAGCATCGGCGCAGGCCCCGGCGCGGGGGAGGTCCGGACTTGCGTTCGTCATCAGCGCCGCCGCAGGAGGCCAGAGCCAGGGTCCCAATCAGGGAAGCTATGCAGGGGATCCTCGTCACGTGTCCTCCTTTCTGGATTCGGGCCAGCGGCTGCGACTTCATCGCACCAGCAACCGACATGCAGAAGTGTCCGCTTTGCAGGCACTTTGGTGCGTCGCCCCGCTGATCCGAAGGGTATAGTCGCTCGCAGTTCGTAACGCACCGGGATCGAACCGGCGGGTGAACCCAGAAGGAGGAGTCGGATGAAGAAGCTCTCACTGCTCGCGGCGCTCGCTGCCGTCGTGATCGCGGCCTCGCTGAGTAGCGGTTCGAGCCACCGGGAGGCGCCGAACATCTCTCTTGATCCGAC
Source organism: Thermoleophilaceae bacterium (assembly GCA_030447725.1). GTDB lineage: Bacteria > Actinomycetota > Thermoleophilia > Solirubrobacterales > Thermoleophilaceae > JAAYBF01. Next base: position 247,102 of record JAUJOQ010000002.1, on the reverse strand, counting down.
TGCGGACAACACCGACACCTACGCATTCACGGCCAAGGACGCGCCTGGGGCTCTAACCGTCGTCGCGAACTGGATCCCGGGCCAGGTGCCGGCCAACGGGCCGAACTTCTTCCGCTTCGACGACCGTGCGGCCTACTACATCAACATCGACAACACGGGTGATGGCCGGGCCGACGTGAGGTATCGCTACACGTTCCGTACGAAGGTCAATCCGGGCGGCTACCAGCATTCCGTGCCGCAGGTCACCTCTTTGAACGACCCCGATCTGAAGCAGCGTGAGTTCTATGACGTGGTGCGCGAGACTTACCGAAGGGCAAGCTGCGCTCCACCAAGCGGGTCGGACGCAGGCTCCGCGCTGCGCCCAGCAACGTGGGTTCGAAGACGATGCCGGACTACGATCGCCTCGCAAACGAGGCGATCAGGACCCTCCCGGGCGGGGTCAAGGTCTTCGTCGGCCAGCGCGATGAGGCGTTCTTCGTCGACCTCGGAGCGACGTTCGACTCGCTCAATCTCCGCTTGCCACCCGGCAACTTGGGTGGCGGCAAGGACGACTTCTCGGGTCAGAACATCAACTCGATCGTGATGCAGATCCCCGAGCGCCTGGTCACGAAGAACCGGCGTGCCGTCACCTCGCCCGATTCTCCGAACGCCGTAGTGGGTGTTTGGGCGTCCACCGAACGGCGCCGGCTCGAGGTGACGAACGCCACCTTCAATCGCGGCAGGGCCCCGAGCACTGAGCGACGGCGGGGCCGGCGTGCGCCCTCGTTCGTCCAGGTCTCGCGCCTCGCCAACCCGCTGGTGAACGAGCTCTTCCCGCCTGCCGCCAGGAAGGATCTCTACAACCGCACCGGGCCGGCCGGGGACCAGAAGCGCTTCGGGAAGTTCGTGCTCAACCCGGAGCTGGCACGGTTTATCAACGACCAGTTCCCGATCGTCAACGCGCCGGAAACCAACCGCACCGACATCGTGCAGGCGATCCTCCAGGGCCTGCCCGGCCTGAACCAGCACAAGGGGGTCAAGGGCCCACCCGCCGTGGATACCCTCAAGCTGAATCTGGGCACGCCGCCTGCCGCAGGCCCTGAGAATCGCTTCGGCGTGATCGGCGGCGACATGGCCGGCTTCCCGAACGGCCGTCGTCTCGGTGACGACGTCGTGGACATCGAGCTGCAGGTGGTCGCCGGCTTCCTGAAGGGCAACAAGGTGCCGGTAGGCGACGGCGTCGACCAGAACGACAAGCCGTTTCTCTCCACGTTCCCCTACATGGCGGCCCCGAGCGGAGGCTTCGAGTCCAACCCCAGCGACCGGTTCGAGCCACCCCACGCGCCGGTCCTTGCCGGGGGCGGCCTGTAGGGCGAGCCGGCGCTTCGTACATACGGGGAAAGGGGCGTCCGCGTGTGGGTCCCTTGCCTGCCTTCCGGCCGATACGCGCGTAGGCCACGCTGACGCTCGATGACGGCCCGCCGGACCAGCCTGATCTCGAAGCTCGGCGTGCCGGTGCTCGTCTTCGTGTTCGCTCTCGGCGCGCTGACGCTCTCCAACCGGTCCCCGGAAGGGTCCTCCGGCGCAAGCGACGACGCGCCCCCGGCGGCCGACTTCGGCCCGCCGCCTCGTAATACGGAGGAGCTGATTCGGAGCCTTCAGCGGCGGGTACTCGCTGAGCCCGATGAAGCCTCGGGGTACGCTCAGCTCGGCGACGCTTATCTCCAGCGCACGCGCGAGACCAGCGATTCGGACTTCTACACGCGTGCAGAGAAGGCTTTCGACGAGGCGCTTCGGCGCGATCCTGCAGAGCTGACCGCGACGATCGGGGCGGGAACCCTGGCGCTCGCCCGACACGACTTTCGCGGCGGCCTGCGACTGGGGCTGCGCGCCCGGCGCCTGGCCCCCAGACCGTTCGATCCTACGCGGTGGTGGTCGACGCCCAGGTCGAGCTTGGTCGCTACAGCGACGCGCGGCGCTCGCTGCAAAAAATGGTAGACGCAAAGCCCAACCTGGCCGCCTATTCGCGCATCTCCTACTTCCGCGAGCTGCACGGTGACCTCCCAGCGGCGACCGAGGCGATGCGGCTGGCGGTCTCCGCCGGGGCCGGCACCCCCGAGAACGTGGCTTACGTGCAGACCCTGCTCGGAGATCTCCTGATGGACGCCGGCCGGATCAGCCCGGCGCGACAGGCCTATCGCGAGGCGTTGTCGAGCGTGCCCGGCCACCTGCCCGCCCGGGCCGGGCTGGCGCGCGTGGACGTGGCTCGCGGCCGGCTCGCCGCGGCCGGGCGAAAGCTGCGGCAGGTGACCAGGCGACTGCCGCTTCCCACCTACCTGACGCCGCTCGCCGAGATCGAGCTCGCGCGTGGACGGAACGCGCAGGCCGACCGGGACCTGGAGCTGGTGCGTGTCCAGCAGAGGCTGCTGCGGGCTGCGGGCACACGCGCAGATGTTGATCTCGTGCTCTTCGAGGCCGATCATGGGAGTTCCGCGCGCGCCGTGCGCCTAGGCCGGCAGGTCTTCGCAGCGGCGCCCAGCGTTCGCTCGGCGGACGCCCTCGGATGGGCACTCACCCGCGCGGGACGGCACCAGGATGGACTGCGCCACGCTCTCCGAGCACTGCGCCTGGGTTCGCTGGATGCATCCTTCCATTACCACGCCGGAATGGCGGCCAAGCACTCGGGCGAGGCTTCCATTGCCCGACGCGAATTGCGCAGGACGCTGAGGCTGAACCCGTCGTTCTCCCCTCCACGCGCAACGCGCACGCCGTGCGCTCAGGGCATTGTCGTGAGCGCTCGTCGACCGCTCCTGGCTGCAGCCGTCGCGGCCATGATCCTGGGAATCGTCGTACCGGGAGCGGCAGCCCACCCGCTGGGCAACTTCACCGTCAACCACCTCAGCACGGTGCGGATCTCCGACGACCGTGTGGAGGTGCGGTACGTGCTCGACGAGGCCGAGATCCCCACCGTTCAGAACCGGCGGCTCTCGAGGGAGGAGCTGATCCGCCAGAAGACCGAAGAGATCCTGGACGAGCTCGAGCTGACGGTGGGCGGGGGCAGGGCGACCCTGCGGGTCGCGGGCATACCTCGGCTGTCCTTCCCACCCGGGCAGGCGGGACTCCACACCACCCGGCTCGAGCTGGACCTGCGCGCCGCGGTGAGCGACCCGCGGCTGATCGAGCTGCGCGACGGGACCTTCTCCAACCGAACCGGGCTCAGGTCGATCGTGGTCGAGCCCGGCGACGGCACGGCGGTGCGCACCGAGACGCCGTCCAACGATCCCACCGACGGCCTGCGGCGCTATCCCCAGGACCTCCTCAAGAGCCCCCTCGACCGCGTAACCGCGAGCTTCAGGGTGCAGTCCGGTGACGGAACCCTCGTCGCGCCTCGCATCGAAGGTGGAGATCTGTCGACCACGAGGGACTCGAGCGGGGAAGGCTTCGCGTCCGTCTTTGCGGACGCTGCGGCCGGTGAGGGTGTGCTCCTCTTCCTTCTACTCGCCGCATTCGGCTGGGGCGCTCTGCACGCGCTTTCGCCGGGTCACGGCAAGGCGATGGTCGCGGCCTACCTCGCAGGCACCCGCGGAACGGCCCGGCACGCGGTCGCGCTCGGGGCAATCGTCACCGTGACCCACACGATCGGCGTGTTTGCGCTCGGGGTGGTGGCCCTCTCGCTTCAGCAGTTCATCCTGCCGGAAGACATCCTGCCCTGGCTCACCCTGGTCTCCGGGCTGATGGTGGTGGTGATCGGCGCGGGGGTGCTGCGATCGCGTGTGCTCTGGGCGCGCGCCCGGCACACGGGGGCGGCGGTTGGACTCGCGCCGAGCGCGGACGCTCCGACGCACTCGCACGACGGACACTCGCACGAGGCGCATTCGCACGGTCATGACCATTCGCACGGCCATCACCACCCTCCCGATGAGCTCACCTGGAAGGGAGTGCTCGGTATGGGAGCGGCGGCCGGGCTCATTCCCTGTCCGTCCGCGCTGGTGGTGCTCCTTGCTGCGCTTGCACAGAACGAAGTGGGGCTCGGACTGCTTCTGATCGTCGCGTTCAGCGTCGGTCTCGCCGGCACGCTCACCGTCCTCGGGCTCGGGGTTGTCTACGCGAAGCAGGTGCTCCCTCGGTCCGTGATCGGTGGGCGGGCGGCCGCCGTGTTGCCGGCGGCGTCGGCCGTAGTGATCGTGGTCGCGGGCGTAGCACTCACAGCGCGCGCCGTGCCAGGCGTGGTCTGAGCGCGCCGCCGCGCCAGCTTCCAGCTGTCTGATCCGATGCTCCGGGCGCGACGAAAGTACAGATGAAGCCAGCCGCACTTCGGGACGAGATGCAGTTGCCAATCGGCCGCACCCAAGTCGAATGCCCCCGCCTGGAATGGACAGCACTTGACCGCGCCGCACACAGGCCCCGCGCTGGCGGCGCCCAACCTCGGCGCCGCCGTTTCGGCGTTGAGGGCACGGGGCTTCCGGGTGTCCTCAGCCCGGCGGCTGGTGCTGGAGTCCCTTTATGGTGCAGGCGAGCCGCTCTCGGCGGAACGGATCGCCGGCGGCCTCGAGGGGCGGTTTCCGGTCTCCGACCTGGCCTCGGTGTACCGAAACCTCGAGACCCTCGAGGAGCTCGGGCTCGTGCGTCATTTCCACCTCGGCCACGGGCCGGGGCTTTACGCGCCCGCAGGGGAGGAGAAGGAGTACCTCTTGTGCGAGTCGTGTCACGAACTGCGCGCCGTGGACCCCTCTGAGCTCGATGGGGCCCGCACGCTCATCCAAGAGGAACTGGGCTTCCGGGCGCGCTTCACCCACTTCCCGATCGTCGGTCTCTGCCCGGCCTGCGAGGGGAGCGCGTGAGCTTCGACTTCCTGTTTGAGTCGGTCGAGGCGATCGACACGTGGTTGACGGGGCTTTTCGAGGGCGCGCCCCTTCTGGTGGCGCTCGGCATAGCGTTCTTGCTTGGCCTCCGCCACGCTTCCGACCCGGATCACCTCGTGGCCGTGACCTCCCTGGTCGCGGCGGATGGGGGCGACACGCGGGACGCCACTCGGCTCGGCGCCTGGTGGGGCGTTGGTCATGCAGGCACGCTGTTGGTGGTCGGCGTTCCGCTGATCCTTCTGAAGTCCGAAATCCCTTTATGGCTCGAATCCGGCGCGGAGAAAGCGGTGGGTGCTGTGATCCTTCTGCTCGCGCTACGGGTGCTGGCCAAGTGGACGCGCGGCGACTTCCGTGCCTCTTCCCACACGCACGACGATCCCGACCAAACCGATAGGACGCACGCTCCGATCCGCCGTCATCTGCGCCGCGGCGATTCGACTTCACACTCTCATGTCCACGTGCGCACTCCCCACCAGGCGCTCGGGATAGGCATGCTTCACGGATTGGCAGGTACCGGGGCCGTGGTGCTTCTGCTGCTTGCGGCGTTGCCGAGTCAGGCCGAGGCCGCGGCCGCACTGGCGATGTTCGCGCCGGTGTCGGTGATCTCGATGGCGGCCTGCACCACGGCGTTTGCCTGGCTGCTCACGCGTCCGTTGATCGAGCCGGCCTATCGCACCGTGATGATTCCGGCACTGGGTTCCTTCGGAGTGGTGTTCGGGCTCTGGTACACAGGGCTTACCTAGCGGCAGCCCAGGGTCAGTCAGTCCGCCCCTCGCGACCCGACGCGTCGGCTGTCACCGTGATCGGCGAAGCGTCCGGCCTCCTTCGCCCATAGCGGGTGGTCAAGATCAGGGCCGCCATCACAAGGCTCCCGACCGCAAGGATGAACGCCGCGCCGCCATCGGCGCCCAAGAGAAAAAGAACTGCCGCGGCGGCTGCTAGCCCGGATGCGAGGAGCACATATCCGTGCCGGGGAAGACGCGGCGTCGGCGAGCACGCGCCCGGCCTGCTCGATGGCGGTCATGCTCCGCAAGCTACAGCGCGCGGCAGATCCTCCTAAAACGGCGGCTGCCGGGGGCGTGACTTGGTTGCGATGCGCCCAGGGAGACTCGAACTCCCACGGACCAAATGGTCCACAAGGCCCTCAACCTTGCGCGTCTACCAATTCCGCCACAGGCGCGTAGCGAGGCCGAGTATAGAGCCGCACCCCCGCCTCCTTGATTCCGTCCGACGCCCCGCTACTCTACGAACACATGTTCGCAGAGACGGTTCCGACACCGACGCAGGAGGAGGCTCCATGGCCGACCTGAACCTCACCAAGCGCCAGCAGGAGATCGTCGATTTCATCAAGAAGTACTCGGCGAAGTACGGCTATCCGCCGACCGTGCGTGACATCGGCAAGGCGATCGGCCTCACATCCTCGTCGACCGTTCACGCGCACCTCGCGAACCTGGAGAAGGTCGGCCTCTTGCGCCGCGATCCGACCAAGCCGCGCGCGATGGAGCTGCTGGTGGACAAGGCCAAGCGTGCCGCTCGGTCGGACGGCCTCGGAGGGCTGCCGCTGGTGGGTCAGGTCGCGGCCGGCCAGCCGGTGCTCGCGGAGGAGAACATCGAGGAGTACGTCGAGATCCCGCGGCTCGCGGGCGGAGACGAGGGCGAGTTCGTCCTCACGGTCACCGGCGACTCGATGATCAAGGCGGGCATCCATGACGGCGACCACGTGGTCGTGCGCACGCAGGACACCGCGCGCGACGGCGAGATCGTGGTGGCCCTGGTGGGCGACTCAGAGGCCACGGTCAAGCGCTACCACAAGGAGGCAGATCACGTCCGGCTGCAGCCCGAGAACGACGCCCTGGAGCCGATCGTGAGCGCCGACGTCTCGGTGCTCGGCAGGGTGGTGGGAGTCTTGAGGAGGGTCACGTGAGCGGCGCGCGCTGGCGGAGCGGCCGCAGCGGCTGTTCGGCGACCCCCGCGAAAGCTCGGCTCGGCGGGCGTGCGGCGCTCGACCGAGAGCTCCGGCGGCGGCAGGCTCACGCTCGAGCAACGGCTCGACAGCGTGTGGGAGGGCTGGCCGCCGACGGGGCGGCCGAGTGCCCGGTGTGCCGCGGCCGGATCACTCGTGTCGCGGGCGCCCCGGCGGCGCAGTGCGGCGACTGCGCCCGTCGCTGCACTGACCGAGGTGGACTTCGCGCCAAAGACGGCGACTTTCACGTCGACGTAACGCCTGGGTCACAACCGGCTGCCAAGGGCTGGCAGCATCGCCGCTCTCAGCGGACCGGTCCTCGACGGCCGGATCAACGCGGCTTCGGCCGCTCCGACAGGGCGCGGGCGCGTCCAGGAGGTGACTCCCTCGTGGCGATCATGGACCGGCGGACATTCATGCAGCGCAGCGCGGCAGCAGGAGGTGGCCTGGCGGCGATGGGCCCGCTCTCTGCGCTCGCCGCGCGCACGGCGCACGGCGCGCCACCCCGGCGGCGGAGGGCTACGGGCCGCTCGTGCCGAAGGGCGACCTCGCCCTCCCTGCCGAGTTCAACTACCAGATCATCGACCGTCAGGGCATTCCCATGCGCGACGGCCGCCCCACCCCCGGCATCTTCGACGCCATGGGCGCCTACCCGGACGTCGGCAACGGGATTCAGGGCCGCGGCGACCGCACGATCCTTATCCGCAACCACGAGAACCGCGAGCGCCCCGGGGAGATCAAGGTCGTCACCGGACCCGGATTCGAGTACGACGAGTCCGCCTTCGGCGGCAATACGAAGCTGGTCGTCGAGCGGCGCATGACGGGCGAGCGCGATCCTTCGACCGGCCAGGAGCTCTACGAGTACACGGTGGTCGACCGCTTCGCGATCCTCGGCGCGCACCTCGACCAACTGCGCGGGCGGCGAGCTGCCGTTCAAGAAGTGGATGACCTGCGAGGAGGTCGTCAAGCGTCAGCCGAACGGCCTGAAGCACGGCTACAACTTCGAGATCGACGCGATGGCCGACGGGCCGGTGGTCGCGGTGCCGATCCCGCAGATGGGCCGCTTCGTGCACGAGGCCACCACGTGGCGGGCAGGCATCCTGTACCAGACGGAGGACCGTCGGATCCAGCCCGACGCACTCGTCGGGGCGATTGGTTCCTGCCTCTATCGCTACATCCCGGACCAGCGGGTCGGCCAGTCGGGCAACTTCGCCGAGACGACCGGACCACTCGAGGCCCTGGCGATCAGGGGCACGCCGCGGATGAACATGGACACCGTCGTCACCCCCGGGGCGAGCTTCCCGGTCGAGTGGGTGCCGGTGCCCGAGCCAGATCACGACGACGACACCGACAACCGTCGCGACCGCATGCCGGGCTTCACCCCGACGCGGATCCAGGCGATCGACAACGGCGCCGCCTACTTCGACCGCCAGGAGGGGATGTGGGCCTGCTCGCACGGCGGCGGCTTCAAGATCTACTTCGACTGCACCGAGGGGGGACCGGCCACTCCCGACGATGCCAGGGGCCTCGGGCAGGTCTGGGAGTACGACCCCGGCCGGGAGGTGCTGACCTTGATCTTCATCTCGCCGAACCGCGCCACGCTCGAGAACCCCGACAACGTCACGATCGTCCCGCAGACCCAGGACATCTTCCTCTGCGAGGACAGTCCGGGCGAGCAGTTCATCCGCGGCGTGACCCAGGACGGCGAGATCTACAACTTCGCCCAGACGATCACCAACGACACCGAGTTCTGCGGCGCCTGCTTCGACCCGGACGGCCAGACCCTGTACGTCAACGAGCAGGGCTCGCGAGGCAACCTGCCCGGCGGCGTGCCCGGGGCCGAGGCCGTGACCTATGCGATCTACGGCCCGTTCGAGAAGCGCGCTGGGGCGAACAACAAGAACTTCGGGAACGGCTCCTCGAGCGGCTCCGGGGGCTGACCCGACGGCTGGCGACGAGAGGCCGATGACGGCCCCACGTCTCTCGCGGCGAGCGCTCTTCGGGGCCGGTTTCGGCCGGTTGCTGGAGGAGCGCCTCGCCGGGCTCGACCACGCCGTGCCCGGCTACGAGGCGCCGGCGCGAGCCGATCCGCCGGAGTCGGCTGGCAGCAAGGAAACGGCGCGGCAGGCCTGGGAGGAGGGCGACCCGAGACCGCTGTCGGCGAAGCTCGAGCCGGCTGCCGCGCACCTTCTCGAGGTGTGCGGGGGTCGAGCCCGGTCAACGCATGCTCGACGTCGGCGCAGGCGACGGCAATCTCGCGGTCGCGGCCGCACGGGCCGGGGCCGAGGTAGCGGCAGCCGACTTCAGCCCCGTTCTCGTGGAGCGCGGGCGTGAGCGTGCCCGCGTGAGCAGGGCCGACATCGACTGGACGGTCGCCGACGTCGAGGCGCTGCCCTACGCCGACGCGACCTTCGACTGCGTCGCCTCGAACTTCGGCGTGATCTACGCGGAGGACCCTCGTCGCGCCATCGCAGAAGGTGGAGCGCGTAGTCCGTCCGGCGGGACTCGTGGCGATCACTGCCTGGGCGCCCAGCGGCTTCATGGGCGGCGTGCTGCGGCTGGCCGCCGGGCGCCATGGCTCCGCCCAACCGCGGGTGCGCCCGGAGCGCTGGGGCCGGTTCGAGACCGCCTTTCTGCACTTCAGCGGCTTCGACGACTTCGAGATGCTCGAGGCAACGCTGCAGATGCAGTTCGAAGGCGACGACGAGATGTGGGAGCTGTTCGCAAGCCCGCCAGGACCGCTGGCGGGTGCAGTGCGTACCGCGGGAGACGCCGACGCACTGCGCGAGGAGTTTGTTCGCCTCGCCGCCGCCTCGCGTTCCGAGACAACGCCAGGCGTCGCGCTCGACGTCGAGTATGCGGTCGTGCTCGGGCGCAGGCAAGGCCTCGGCGCCTGCTTCCCCGTTGGCGCGACGTTGATCCGCCCCCTACCATGAGCAGTGCCGGCCAGGCGGTCGCGGCGCCGGAGAGAAAACCGGCGTTCGAGGAAAGTCCGACACCGCAGGGCAGGGTGGTCGGGGGACCGACCCGGGGAAACCCGCGGGAAAGTGCCACAGAAACACACCGCCTAAGCGGCGGGGCCAGACGGGCCAGAAACAGCACGGCTTCGGCCGGCTGCCGAGGGAGCGTTGTTCCCCGTCGCCGGCAAGGTTGAAATGGTGCGGTAAGAGCGCACCGGCGGCGTGGCGACACGCCGGCCAGGCAAGCCCCACCCGGTGCAAGGCCAAGCAGGGACGATGACGCTGCCCGCCGAGTCCCAGGTAGGCCGCAGGGCCGTGAGGCCCGCCCCGTCTCGCCACGGGGCAGATGGATGACTGTCCTCGACAGGATCCGGCTTATCGGCCGGCTACCGGAAGGCCCCGCCTCAGGGTGGGGTCCTTCCCATCCTCTCCCCGCGACCGCCGCGAGCGGCGGTCGCCGTCGTGGAGCCGGCCGAGAACTTCGCCGGTAGGCTGCGAGCGGCCAGCCACCCACACGCAGAGGAGAGCACCAGATGAGCGCGCACGAGCATTCTGGGACCCGGCTTCGCTTCGCCTCAAGAGGCGGCCGAGCAGCCGCCTGAGCAGTTCGTCTACGTCGCCTGTCTATACGAGGGCACCGGCATCGACGAACCGGACTTCCTCGCCGTTGTCGACACCGACCCCGGGTCGAGCACCTACAGCCAGGTGGTCGAGCGGCTGCCGATGCCCAACGTCGGGGACGAGCTGCACCACTTCGGATGGAACGCGTGCTCGTCTGCGTGTCACTCGGACATCGCCCGCGACACGTTGATCATCCCGGGCTTTCGCTCGTCGCGCCTTCATATCGTCGACGTCTCCGACCCGCGGCGGCCGCAGATCCGCAAGGTCATCGAGGCCGACGAGCTCGCGAAGGGCTGCGGCTACAGCGGCCCGCATACGGTTCACTGCATGCCCGGGGGATCGTGACGATCTCCATGCTGGGCGACCTCGACGGCAACGCTCCCGGCGGATTCGCCGTGCTGGACGCAAAGGACTTCTCCGTGCTGGGGCGGTGGGAGCAGGAGTCCGACGAGGGGCAGCTGATGTATGACTTCTGGTACCAGCCGCGCCACAACACGCTCGTCTCGAGCGAGTGGGCCGCCCCCAACACCTTCAAGGACGGCTTCGACCCGGCGGACGTGGCCGCCGGCAGGTATGGCCGGCAGCTGCACTTCTGGGACCTCGACCGAAAGACCAAGGTTCGACGCTCGACCTCGGCGAGGAGGGCCACATCCCGCTCGAGATCCGCTGGCAGCACGACCCCGAGTCGCTCCAGGGCTTCGTGGGCGCAACGCTGTCCTCCAGCATCCTGCGCTTTCACAAGCCGAACGGGTCGTGGGCCTCGGCGAACGTCATCGACGTGGCAAACGAGGAGCTCGAAGGCTGGCCGCTGCCCGGTGGCGTGCCGGGACTGATCACCGACCTCGTGCTGTCGATGGACGACCGCGACCTGTTCTTCTCCAACTGGTTGCATGGCGACCTGCGCCATTACGACGTCTCAGACCCCACCGACCCCCAGCTGCGCTCGCAGGTCTGGTTGGGAGAGACTGCTGGGCCGCGACGGCGGCCATCCCAAGGCGCAGCGCCCGCTCACCGGCGGTCCGCAGATGCTGCAGTGCTCCTCGACGGCGAACGGGTCTACGTGACCAACTCGCTGTACTCGACTTGGGACAATCAGTTCTACCCCGGCTTGGAAGGCTGGATGACCAAGCTCGACCGCCAGGCCGACGGCACCTACGCCATCGACCCGGACTTCTTCATCGACTTCACCAAGCTCAGCGGCGGGCCTGCCCGCCCGCACGAATACACCTGCCCGCCGGCGACTGCACCGCCGAGATCTTCCCTAGCCCGAGCGCCATGAGTCCCGGCGTGCCTGGGTCGATTGGCTGTGCGGCCGGCATGGAGCTTCTCGCCTTTCCTGATCCTTTTCCTGCTGCTGGGCGGGCCGGTCGTCTTCATAGCGTTCTCCGGCGGTCCCGGAAGAGCGCGAGAGGCCTACCTCACTCGCGGGTCACCGGGTTCAAGGTTGCGATCCCCGTGCTCTATCTCGTACTCGGCGTGGTGATACCGGCTCTGATTCCCGGCCGCGGCCAGGCCGCCGGTGGCAACGGCTCGCTCAGAGCGCCGACCTCTCGGAGGAGGAACAGCGCGGCAAGGACCTCTTTCGCCAGAGTTGCGCGAACTGCCCGACCTCGACGCGGTAAACGCCCGCGGGGTGACCGGGCCGACCTCGACGACATCGGGCAGATGACTCCTGAGCGCGTGATCGGGGCGATCGAGAAGAGGGGACCGGCCAGGAAAGGATGCCCGCCAACCTCCTTCAGGACGAGGACGCCGAAGCTGTGGCCGAGTACGTCTCGAAGGTCGCCGCCCGCTAGCACCCGTCACAGGAACGCGCCGGTGTCCTTGGAAGATGCGACATTGGCGTCAAGACGTTCCGCACTTCTGCGCTAGCCGCCGCAGGCGCTGTTACGATGCCGCGCGGTCCAGCCAAAGCCCATACAGGGCGTGGGGGAACCAAAGGCCGTCCGGCCAGAGGCGAATCATCCCGCGACGCCGCGATGTGGCGCAGCTCTTTCAGCGCGAGCCCGTCAGCTAACTCCGCAGGCATAGAAGAGAGCTCATGCAGAACGCCAGTGCCGTTCGCTGACCGATGAAGACGAGCAGGTGCCGCTCCACGCCGTCTGCACGTGGTGGAGCAGGCTCGCGACCACGAGTACGCACCGACCTATGCGGCCAACGGCCACCGTACAGTCAAGATCACCGGCCAGCCGGTGCCCGCGGAAACGCCGTTCCTCGCCCACCGCGGCGCGGATCGAGGCGCGTCCGGACCGGATCGCGCTCTGGGCGGTGCTGCTGGGGCTGTTCCTCGTCTTCATGGCGGTTGCCACCGCCAGCGCCGCAACCGTGTAGAAGCCGCCTCACGGGCTTCAGCGGCGCGCTCTGGGTAGATCCCATGACAGGTTGTCGGCCGTATTCCTGGTGATCCGATTCCGGATACGCAGCGGTATACTTACGCTGAGTAAGCCCACTAGAAGGAGCGGCCTCGCGAAGACCCAGGAGAGCGGGTTCCAGGTACACGATGAGTTGACGGCGCCGGAGCGCAACCTTCCGTCTTGAAGGGCGCGCTCGCCGGCGGAGGGCAGCTGTCGAACATCATCGGCGTGCTCGCCGGTGCCCCCGCCACCCTCCGGGCCTACGCCCCGCTTTCGCTCCGAGCTGCGTCACGGCACCCTCTCCGCACCCACCAGCAGCGGATCGGCCTCGCGGTGGCCGAGCACCAGGGAAGCGGGTACGCGCTCGCCACTCTGCAGCGCACCGCTCGCGACGCTGGGCTCGGAATCGACGAGGTGGCCCTCGCCCGCGAGTTCGATTCCCGCGACGAGTGCGAGGCCGCGCTGCTGCGTTACGTGCGAGCCCTGCTCGAGTCCGACGGGCCACCACCACTGCACCTCCACGAAGAGGCGCGCGAGGCCGGCTGGGAGGACGAGCAGATCCTCGAGGCGGTCGCCCATGTGGCGTTGAACTCGTTCGCCAACCTGGTCACACGCGCGGGCGACGTGCCCAAGGACGGGTCCGCCGAGGAAGCGCGACTGCTTCAGGCGGCAAGCGCCTTGGGCTCCTGGGTGTCCACGACGCCGTCGTCCGCGCGCGATCCTGGGCTTCGTAGGTCCGGCGGCCGTGTGCCCTATCGTTGTGCTCATGGTCGCCGCGACGCAGGCGGCCAGCCAGTGCTGCCGTGGAGGCGGACCGGGAGGAGAAGCCGGTCGCCCCGCCTGCTGCTCCTGTATCACCGCGCTGTCGAGCTGATCGGCAAGCGGTGGTCCGGGGCCATCCTCCTGGTGCTCATGGACGGGCCGCTGCGCTTCTCGCAGATCAAGTGCCTGGTGCCCGATCTCTCCGACCGGCTCCTGTCCGAGCGGCTCAAGGAGCTCGAGGGCGAGGGAATCGTGGCGCGCTACGAGGAGGACGGCGCCTCCTGCAGGGTCCAGTACGGGCTCACTGCGAAGGGCCGCGCGCTGGAGCCGGCCGTGCGGGCACTGAAGACGTGGGCCAACACCCACCTCTGATAGCCGCTCAGTAGCCTAAGCGGCCTCTCGGTAGCCCCCCACCTCGGAGGACCTCATGGCCGATCGGCCGCAGACCGCTGACGATGTACGCACTATCGTCGACGAGCGCGACATCCGCTTCGTCCGGCTGTGGTTCACCGATATCCTGGGCCAGCTCAAGAGCTTCTCGATCAACGCCGCGGAGCTGGAGGACGCCTTCGAAGGCGGGATGGGCTTCGACGGCTCGTCGATCACCGGCTTCAACGCCATCGAGGAGTCGGACATGATCGCCATGCCCGATCCCGCCACTTTCGCGGTCCTTCCCTGGCGCCCCGAGGACAAGGGGGTGGCGCGCATCTTCTGCGACGTGCAGACGCCTTCGCGCGACCCCTACGAAGGAGATCCACGTCAGGTGCTCAGGCGCGTGCTGGAGCGTGCAGAGGGGATGGGCTTCGACACCTTTAACGTCGGTCCCGAGCTCGAGTTCTTCTACTTCCGCAACGCGCGGCCGGAGTCGGGCCGGCCGGAGATCCTCGACGAGGGCGGCTACTTCGACCTCACCACGCTCGACGCCGGATCGGACGTTCGCCGCGAGACCGTCCTCGCCCTCGAGGAGCTGGGTATCCACGTGGAGTACACCCACCACGAGGTGGGGCCCTCACAGCACGAGATCGACATGCGCTACGCCCCGGCGCTCAAGATGGCCGACGACTGCATGACCTACCGGATCACCGTGAAGGAGTACGCCATGAAGTACGGCTGGCACGCCACCTTCATGCCCAAGCCGCTGTTCGGCGAGAACGGCTCCGGGATGCACACCCACCAGTCGCTGTTCAACGACGGCAGGAATGCGTTCTACGACGCCGACGATCAGTACTACCTCTCCGACGTGGGCAAGGCGTTCATCGCGGGCCAGCTCAAGCACGCACGGGAGATCTCCGCGGTCTTCGCCCAGTGGGTCAACTCCTACAAGCGGCTGGTGCCCGGCTACGAGGCGCCGGTCTACTGCGCCTGGTCGCGGCGCAACCGCTCGGCGCTGGTACGAGTGCCCCTCTACCACCCCGGCAAGGAGCAGGCGACGCGGATGGAGCTGCGCTGCCCCGACCCCTCCTGCAACCCCTATCTCACCTTCGCCATCCTGCTGGCGGCCGGCCTCGAGGGCATCGAGAAGGGCTACGAGCTGCCCGAGCCGATGGACAAGAACCTCTACCACCTGTCGCCCGACGAGCGCAAGCGGCTGGGCATCGAGCAGTTGCCCGAGACGCTGGGAGAGGCGATCGACCTGACCTCGGAGTCAGAGCTGGTGCTGCGCACCTTCGGCGAGCACATCTTCAACCGCTACGTCGAGATCAAGCGCCAGGAGTGGGAGGACTACCGCGTGCAGGTCACGCAGTGGGAGCTCGACCGCTACATGGCCGTCCTCTAGCGCCGCGATCGGGAGGAGCGCAGCCAGAACGTCGTTCTGGCGAGCACCGCACCGAAGAGTCTCCGTCAGCCCTGGTGGGCGCCGGCACCGACGGCATCGGGCTCGCGCCTGGCGCGCCGGTCGATCGCGCTCGCGAGGGTGGAGGGCCACCAGATCCGGGGACCGAGCTCGAACACCAGCGCCGGCACCAGCAGCGAGCGCACGATGAAGGTGTCGAGCAGCACGCCGAAGGCGATCACGAACCCGAGCTCGGTGAGAAAGACGAGCGGCAAGATGGCCAGCACGGAGAAGGTGCCGGCGAGCACGATTCCGGCCGCGGTGATCACCCCCCCGGTCACCGCCAGGCCCCGCTTCATCCCCTCTCGCGTGCCGTGGCGCAGCGTCTCCTCTCGGACGCGGGCCATCAGGAAGATGTTGTAGTCGATGCCCAGTGCAACCAGGAAGATGAAGGCGAACAGTGGCAGCGAGGGGTCGCTGCCCGGGAAGCCGAAGATCACGTCGAACACCACGGCGCCCACCCCCAGCGAGGCGGCAAAGGACAGGATCACGGTGGCGATCAGCAGCACGGGCGCCACCACCGCCCTCAAGAGCGCCACCAGGATCAGGAACACCACGAGCAGGGCGACGGGCACGATCACGCGCGTGTCGCGCGCCGCGGCCTCGCGCACGTCGGCCTCGACGGCCGTGGCGCCGCCCACCAGTGTCTCGTCGCCACCGGCGTCCTTGGCCGCCTCGCGGATGCCCGGCACGAGGTCGTAGGCCTCGGTGGAGAAGGGCTCGGGCTCGAGCACCGCCTGCAGCAGGATGCCGGCGTCGCCGCGGGTGACCTCGCGCACCGAGTCCACTCCCGGAGCCGCGTTCACGGCTTGAGCCACGTCTTGCACGTCACCTCCCGGGGGCAGCACCACGTCGGTTGGAGCGTTGGCGCCGCCGGGGAAGGACTGCGATATCAGCTCCTGGCCCTCGACCGACTCCACGGCGTCGGTGAACGAGTTGCCAGAGGTCAGGCCGTCGTCGAAGTTGACGATGCCGAGGGCGAAGACCACCAGCAGCGCGGTGACGCCCACCCAGACGCGCCGCGGATGGTCGCTCACCCAGTCGGCCACGTTGCGCCAGAAGCCGTGTTTGGCGTCGGCGCCCTCGTCGTGGTAATGGGGGATGAATGGCCAGAACACCCACCGGCCGAAGATCACCAGCAGGGCGGGGAGCAGCGTGAGCATGGACAGCATCGCCGTGGCCACTCCCATGGCGCCGATCGGGCCGAGGCCGGCCGTGCCGTTGAGATCGGCCAGCGCGAGGCAGAGCAGCGCCGCGATCACCGTCAGCCCCGAGGCCAGGATCGCCGGTCCGGCGCTGGCATAGGCGCGGGCCATGGCCTCGTGGCGGTCCTCGTGGCGGCGCAGCTCCTCCCGGTAGCGCGACACCAGTAGCAGGGCGTAGTCGGTGCCCGCTCCCAGCACCAGCACGGAGAGGATGGACGACGACTGGCCGTTCACCGTCACGCCGAGCTCTGTGAGCCCGAAGCCGATGCCGCGCGACCCCATCTCGGCGAAGATCACCGCCATGATCGGGATCAGCCAGAAGATCGGGCTGCGGTAGATCAGGATCAGCAGGATCAGTACCAGCGACCCCGCCGCCGCCAGCAGCGTGCCGTTGATGCCCTGGAAGACCTTGATGGCGTCGGCGGAGAAGCCCGCCCCGCCGGTCACCTTCACGGCCAGGCCGTCGAAGGAGCCACTCACCCGTTCGCGCACCGCGTCGACCGGGTCGAGCAGCGTGTCGGCCTCTCCGTCGGCGGTCACGTCGGCCGCGATCAGGGCGGCGGTGCCGTCCGGGGAGGTGGGGATGCCCTCCGTGTCCGGGGGAATGACCGCGAAGGGCGAGGTGGCCCGCAGCTCGAGCCCGTTCAGCTCGCGGAGGTCGCCGCGGATGCGCTGCCGGTCAGCCGCGGTGAGGCCGCCCTCTCGGCGGTAGACGACCACCATCGGAGCCTTCTCTCCGTCCTGAAGCTTCTCCGTACGCGCGAGCGCGCGGGTGGACTCGGCGTCGCCGGGGAGGAACGACGTGGACTCGTTCTTCTCGGCGTCGGTGAACTTGCCGGGTAGGTCGAAGGCGACCGAAGCGAAGATCGCGATCAGCCAGACGCCGGCCGTCACCCACTTGCCGGCGCGTCCTCCTACGAAGCGGCCGATGCGTGTCATCGACACTCGTTATAGGGAAACGGATGAAAATCGACTACCGCGCGTGCAGGGCGCGCTCGACGGTGCGCCGGGCGCGTGAGAACGCTCCGCCCTGCAACCGGCGTGACCGGTCGCACGCGGTGTGATGGCACGGATCGCCGGCGGCCCCAACTCCCAGCTTCGCCGCGGGCAGGCCCGCCAGCTCGAACTCGCGGTGGTCGGAGTTGCCGGTGCCCTCCTCGCGGACCCAGCGGACCGGGGCGCTCTCGCGCCGGGCGGCGCGCAGCAGCGCCCCTTCCACCCGCGGCCGCACCCCGGACGCGGGCGAGCGCAGCCAGAAGTCAGGGCCGCGGCCCACCTCGTCGAGCGACAGCGCCCAGCGCAGGCGCCCGCGCAGGCCGCGGGCTAGTACGCGGCGCACGAGCGCAAGCGCGCCCAGGTGGTCGGGCGCTCCCGTGTACAGGCGCTCCTCGGAGCCGGTGGCCACAAGCCACACATCGCACCCCGGGCGCAGGCGCTCGAGCCGGCGGGCCAGGGTCATCACCACGCCGACTCCAGAGGCGTTGTCGTTGGCCCCCGGGCCGGCCGGCATCGTGTCGGTGTGCGCCATCACCACGCGCAGGCAGCGCCGCGGCGTGTCGAACACTCCGATCACGTTTCGCGAGCCGCCGCGCCCCGGCACGCGGAAGCGCTGGGTGTGGACGGCCAGGCCGGCGGAGCGAAACCGGCCGGCCACCATCCGGTGGGCGCGCCGCTCGCCGCGCCCTGCCGCGGGGCGCGTTCCCAGGCCGGTGATCGCCACCGCGTCCCGATGGGCGCCGCGCGGGCCCGCTGTCGCCTGTCCCGTGGGCTCGCCGGCGGACAGGCTCGGTCCCCCGAGGCCGGCCATCAACGCGACGACCGCTATCAGTGGGGCCGGGCGCCTCACGCCAGCAGCTCCCGCAGCTCAGCGGGCTCGGTCACCGGCGCCCGGCAGGCGAACCCCTCGCAGACGTAGGCGGCGGCACGCCCGTCCACGGGCCCCCGGTCCTCCAGAAGGGGAACCCCGTCGGGCTCGCCGCCGGCCAGCACCACGTGGGGGCGAAACTGCGCCCGCACGGTGCGCTCGAGCTCGCGGGTGTCATCTCCGGCCAGGGCAACCTCCCGGACCGTGGCCAGGTGAAAGTCGATCCCCTGCAGCAGATGGGAGAAGGCCTGCGGGTGGCGGGCCGCCAGGGGATGCAGCAGCGCCAAGACGCCGGCCGCCCGGTCCTCGTAGGCGTGCTCGCCGGTGAGGGCGGCGAGGCGCAGCAGCCCGAGCGCCGCGGCGGAGTTGCCCGAAGGGATGGGGTGGTCCTCGAGGTCCTTGCGCCGCGCCACGAGCTGTTCGTGGTCGGAAGAGGTCTCATAGAAGCCGCCCCGCTTCTCGTCGGCGAAGCGCTCGATCGTCGTGTCGGCCAGCTCGCGGGCGGCGGCGAACCAGCGGGGCTCAAAGGTGGACTCATACAGCACGAGCAGCGCCTCGAGCAGGAAGGCGTGGTCCTCGAGGTAGGCGTTGAGCTTGGCTTCGCCGTCCTTGTAGGTGCGCAGCAGGCGACCCTCGCGGTCGCGCAGGTCGCGCAGCACGAACTCGCCCGCGGTGCGAGCGGCGTCGAGGAAGTCCTCACGCTCGAGCACGGCTCCCGCCTCGGCCAGCGCGGCGATCATCAAGGCGTTCCAGGACGTGAGCCGCTTGTCGTCGAGGCCCGGCCACACCCGCTCGGCCCGCGCCTCGTAGAGGCGGCGGCGGATGTCGTCGAGCCCCGGTGGCTGATCGGCGCCCCGGGTGAGGATCGTACGTCCCTCGAAGTTCCCTCCCGGGCGCACTCCGTAGTAGTCGGCGGCCACGGCTGCGTCGTCGGGGCCGAGCACGTCGCGCAGCTGCTCGGGGGTCCAGACGTAGAACAGTCCCTCCTCGCCCTCGGAGTCGGCGTCCAGAGCGGAGAAGAACCCGCCCTCGGGACCGCGCATCTCGCGCAGCGCCCACTCGAGCGTCTCCTCGCACACCTCGCGAAACAGGGGCTCCGCGGTCACCTGCCAGCCGTGCAGGTAGGCACGGGCGAGCAGCGCGTTGTCGTAGAGCATCTTCTCGAAGTGGGGCACCAGCCAGCGCTCGTCGACCGAGTAGCGGGCGAATCCGCCTCCCACCATGTCGTACATCCCGCCCGCGGCCATCGCGCGCAGCGTGCCGGCGCTCATCTCGGTCTCACCGCGGCCCAGCAGCAACTCGATCGTGGAAGCGGGTGGGAACTTCGGCGCCCCGCCAAAGCCGCCGAAGCGGCTGTCGTACATCCCCCGCAGCGTCCGGACGGCGCCGTCGAGCACCTGCGGGCTGATCGGCTCGCGCGAGGGCTCCAGGCCGGCGCCGCCCTGCAGACGCTCGGCCACACTCTCGCCCGTGGCCCGAATCTCATCCGCGCGCTCGCTCCAGGCCTCCGCCACCGCGCGCAGCACCTGTAGCCAGCTGGGCATGCCCTGGCGCTCCTGCGGCGGGAAGTAGGTGCCGGCATAGAACGGCACCTGCTCAGGTGTGAGGAAGGCGTTGAGGGGCCAGCCGCCGTGGCCGGTCATCGCCTGGCATGCCTCCATGTAGATCGAGTCGAGGTCGGGGCGCTCCTCGCGGTCGAGCTTGATGCACACGAAGTGCTCGTTCATGTAGGCGGCCGTGGACTCGTCCTCGAAGGACTCACGCTCCATCACATGACACCAGTGGCAGGCCGAGTAGCCGATCGACAGCAGGATCGGGCGGCTCTCCTCCCGGGCGCGCGAGAGGGCTCGATCGTCCCACGGCTCCCACGCGACCGGATTGTCCTTGTGCTGGAGCAGGTAGGGAGAGGTCTCGGCGGCGAGGCGGTTGGCCATCGCCTCAGGCTACCCCTCAGACCCGCGCAACTCCGCGCGGCGGATCTTCCCGCTCGCGGTCTTCGGCAGCTCGGGGGCAAACTCCACGATGCGCGGGTACTTGTAGGGAGCGGTCTGCTGCTTCACGTGCTCTTGCAGCTCGCGCGCCAGCTCGGGGCCGGCATCCGCGCCCCGTTGCAGCACGACCACGGCGCGCACCACTTGGCCGCGCTCTGAGTCGGGCGCCGCCACCGCCGCCGCCTCGATCACGACTGGGTGCGAAATCAGCGCCGACTCCACCTCGACGGGCCCGATCCGGTAGCCGGCGGAGATGATCAGGTCGTCGGTGCGGCCCTCGAAGAACAGGTAGCCGTCGTCGTCTTCTCTGACCCGGTCGCCGGTGCGCCACGGTTCCGGTCCGCCGTCCAGGAAGAAGGTGGGCACGGTGGCGGGGTCGGCGCACAGCTCGCCATCGTCGACCCACACGCGGAAGCCGGGCAGGGCGCGGCCCATCGACCCCGGGCGTACCGGCTCGCCGATGGGCATGCCCGTGAGCGCGCCGGTCTCCGTCTGGCCGTAGCCGTCGTGGACGATCACGCCGACCTGCCGCCACAAATCGATCACCTCCGGGTTGAGCGCCTCGCCGGCGGCGACGGCGTGACGAAGTGAGGGGAGCGGGCGCAGGCCCCCGCTCTTGGCGATCATGCGGTACTCCGTCGGCGCCATGCAGAGCACCTCGACTCCTTCCCGCTCGACGATGTCGAGGCGCTCCTCGGCGTCGAACCGGCCGTCGTGGAGCAGGGCGGTGGCGCCGCGCAGCCACGGCGCGATGAAGGAGTTGCGTGCCGACTTCGACCAGCCGCCGGCGGCCGTGCACCACGCCAGCTCGCCCTCCCGGGCGCCGAACCAGTGCTCGGCCTGCACGCTCTGACCGGTCAGGTAGCGCTGGCCGTGGCGGATCGGCTTGGCCGCTCCGCTCGTGCCCGATGTGAACACGATCAGCGCGGGCTCGTCGGGGCCCAGCTCGGCTGCCGGCGCGCGCGGCGATTCGAACAGCCGCCGGTCGGGCACGGTGAGCACCGGCCCGGTGAAGCCCGCGGCGCGCACGGTTTCGGTGTTGGGAGCGTCGGCGAGCACCAGCTTGGGCTCTGCCGAGCCCATCCTCGACCGCAGATCCGCGGAGCGCAGCTGGGTGGCGCAGGGCAGGGCGACGGCGCCGATCCGAAAGCACGCGAGCAGCGCGAGCACCCACTCCGCACGGTTGCCCATCACGGTCATCACCACATCGCCGCGGCCAACTCGGTGAGCGGCCAGGGCCCCGGCCAGGCGGGCCGCGCCATCAGCTATCTCGCCAAAGGTCAGCTCGCGGCGGTTTCCCTCTGCAGACAGGGATAGGAGCGCCCGCCGGGACGTCGGGGCGGCGTCCACGACGTCCCTGGTGAAGTTCATTCAGGCCATTGTCCCGCACCGGATCCTGCAGGTGGTTCCGCTCCTTCGGCCGAAGGGAAGGCGTGGCCCGGGTTGAACCCGTCCGGATGGATCTGATAGCTTCGCCCCACGCCGAATCCGTGCTGGCCGCGGAACGGGGGAACCAAGGTGGCTTCGGCCACTGGGGCAAATCTCAAGTCTCGAGACGCGCAAGCTCTTTCAGCGCGAGCCCGTCAGCTAACCCCGTAGGCGTTCGAAAGAGTATGGACCGCCCCAATCCCACAATTTCGCGCGCGGCAATTGCCGCTGCCGCCATCGCGCTGCTCGCTCCCTCCGGAGCCGCCGCGGCCCGCAGCGGCGGCGCCACCTATGTGCCTCCGCCGCCGCCCGCCGAGCGCGCCAAGATCGTCGACGGCGTCGCGATTCCGCCTGCCGGCGCCCCGGCCAAGGTCAAGAACGCCATCGCGGCCGCCAACCGGATCGTTCGCAAGCCCTACGTCTACGGCGGCGGCCACGGGCCCTACTCGGGGCCTTGGTCTCGCATGTCGCTCGACCGTGGATATGACTGCTCTGGCACCATCAGCTTCGCCCTCTACGGAGGCCGCTTCCTCGAGAGCCCGCTCAACTCCAGCGGGTTCATGGGCTGGGGCGCCAGTGGAAAGGGTCGCTGGATCACCGTCTACACCAATCCCGGCCACGCCTACCTCGTGATCGGCGGGCTCCGGCTCGACACCAGCGTCGGCGAGCGTCCGTCCGCCGAGGACCGCCGCTCCGGCAGAGGCCCGCGCTGGCGTAAGTACAACCGCTCTCCCAGCGGCTTCATCGCCAGGCATCCCTCCGGCTACTAGCCGCGCCTGCCGGCCCCGGGCATCCTCCGCTAGCCGGAGTTGTGACCGGTGTCATCGACCTGCGCGCGGTGGGCAAGAAACTGCCCCAGCCTGAGAAGAGCCCCAGCTGGACGCCGTCGGGGCAAAACCCGGCTACCCTTGGAAGAGACCCGGATCAGCGCAATTCACGGAAGGGGATCGGGGCGATGAATCGCACCGCCGCGAAGCTACGCAAGATGTTCATGGGCGTAACCGCCCTTACGCTGGTCGTGCTGGGACTGCCACTCGCCGTCACGCAGCTGGTGCTCGCCGCCGCACCGGCTCCACTCGACTTCACGGTCACACCCGAGGTGCCCCTACCCGGCCAGACGGCGACGTTCTCGGCAACCAACACCAAGCCAGGCGACTTGGTCAACTGGGACTTCGAGAACGATGGAACCTTCGATGCCACCGGACGGACCGTCCAGCACGTCTACACCACCCCGGGGCAGCGTACGGTCGTGATGCGCGTGACGAGGGATGTCGATGTCAAGGACGTGGTCAAGGTCGTGCGCGTCAACGAGCCGCCGAGCGCTTCCTTCACCGCGGCGCCCAGCGTGGCGATGCCTGGTCAAACGGTGGCCTTCGACGGTAGCGCGTCTTCCGACTCCGACGGCAAGATCGTCAACTACGAGTGGGACCTGGATGGCGACGACAGCTTCGAGACTGCGACGGGCAGGACGCCGACGACCTCAAAGGTCTACGCCGCTGGTGGAACCGTGACCGTCAAGCTGCGGGTGACCGATAACGACGGTGCGGTCGCGGAGAAGAGCGCCACCGTGGTGGTGAACAGCAGACCGGTCGCGCGCTTCTCCGCCTCTCCCAACCCGACGCTCGTGGGGGAGGCCGTGACCTTCGACGCGGGCGCCTCCTCCGACCCTGATGGCACGATCGCCAGCCATGAGTGGGACTTCGACAACGACGGGCGGTTCGACGACGCGTCGGGGGTCACGGCGACCCGTTCCTTCGGCACAGCCGGTGCTCACACCGTCCGGCTCCTGGTGACTGACGACCGGGGGGCCTCAGACACCGTGACATTCGCGGTGACCGTCAACGCCTTCCCCGCGGGGCCGTCCCCGAACCAGGCTCCACCGCCCCAAGACCAAGCTCCACCGTCCCCAGACCCTCCAGTCGCCACCGTCACCAAACTGATGAGCCCCTTCCCAGTCGTGCGGCTGGTGGCCGAGCTCAGCCGCAGAGGAGCGAAAGTGAAGCTGCTTCGGGTGAGCGGTGTTCCGAGGGGCGCAAGGGTCACGGTTCGCTGTCGCGGGGCCGGATGCCGGCTCCGCAGGAGCAGCAAGTTGATCTCTTCCGGCCGCTCGCGCTTTCGCTCCTTTGAGCGGCACCTTGCTTTGGGCGAATCCCTCCAGATCCGCATCACCCAGCCAGGAAAGATCGGCAAGTACACGTCGTTCAAGATCCGCCGGTCGAAGGCGCCACTACGGCGGGATCTATGCGTGGCATCTAGCAGTGCGAAGCCAACGACGTGCCCCTCGTCGTGACGAACCGGCGCACGGCTGCGCTGCTGGCGGCCGCATCCGCGGCGTCTTTCGGAGCTCTATTCGGATTGGGGAAGCTCACAGACACATCTGACGCGGGCTCTACGCCTCGTGAGAAGGCACCGGCGGTGGGTTCGCCGCCCGTGACCTCCCTCGATCGCGCCGAGCCCCTGCCCGCGCTCCGAGCGCCACGCAAGCGGCGACGAAGGGCCGAGATCCCGGTGCCCGCCCGACCACAGGCGGCTCCGCGCGAGACGTCGCCGGGTCCGGCGCCGACCCCCGCTCCGACTTCGCCCTCGGTCGCCGCGCCGGCTCCGGTCCCGGCGCCGGCTCCGGCTCCGGTCCCCGCGCCGGCTCCGGCCCCGGCCCCGGCCCCCTCGCCGCCCCCGGCGGCGCCAAGCCCGCCTCCGCCAAGTGGCGAGACCTACGACGACTCGGGCTAGACGGGTCGCCCAACCGTCCGCGTGGCCATCTACACGGTCAGACTGCGCGTGACCGACGATCGCGGGTCGTCCGGCACGGCGACGACCACCGTGGCGGTGAACGCCGCGCCGGCGCCTCCACCTGTATTGGTCCCGCCGCCGGCCACCAGGGCTGCGGCGGCGCCTCGCCCGATCTCGCGGACGCCCGCGCCGCCGCGCCGGGCTCCCACGACCCCTCCCTCGGGCGGCGGCGACTGGGACGACTCCGGCTGATGGACCCCGGGCAGCGCTTTCGGGAGTCCGAGGAGCACGAGCTCCTCGAGCCGTACGCCGATAGGGACGGGCTGGTCGCCGGCTATCGCGTCGAGGGGCGGCTCTCCCGGGAGCCGTGGCGGCATACGACCTATGAAGCCAGCATGGCGGACGGCCGCCGCGTCGCGCTCAAGCTGCTCAACCTGCGCTCGGGTGACAGCCGACGATTGGCGAGGCGCTTCGAGCGCCGGCTTCGCCTGCGAGCTTCGATCGAGCATCCCAACCTCCTCCCGATCCTCGACTGGGGAAAGGCGGGCGATCGCTACTACCTCGTCAGTCCGCTGTCCGTGGCGCCCACGCTGGCCGACCTGCTCGCGGCAGCCCCGCTCAACGCGAAAGGCGCCCTGCGGCTGCTCGCACAGGTGGCCGACGCGCTCGAGACGGCACACGAGCGGGGGCTCGTGCACCGCGATCTGGCGCCCGAGCGCGTAGTGGTCGAGCCGCGCGGCGGCGGACATGTCTTGCTGGGCGATTTCGGGATCGCCGACCCCGAGTGGAGCGGTGGACTGCTCGACCTGGCCCGGTCGACCCCCTACCTGTCGCCCGAGACGCTCAGGGAAGAGCCGCTCGTGCCGGAGAGCAACGTCTACTCGCTCGCGTGCATTCTGGTCGAGTGCCTCACCGGGAGCCCGCCCTACACCTTCGAGCACCCGGGCGTCGTCGCATACGCGCACGTGGCCGAGCCCCCGCCGCGCCTCTCGGAGCGTCGTCCGGAGCTGCCGGCGTCGATCGACGATGTGGTGGCGGCGGCGATGGCGAAGGAGCCGGACGAGCGGCTTCGGTCTGCTCGGCAGCTCATGAGCGCGGCCGCGGTCTCGCTCGGAGTGCGAATCCCCTCACCGCCGGTTAACGGCGCGTCCGCCAGATCCCGAACACAGCGGGAGCCCACGAGCGGCATCCCTTCAGCTGGGCGCCTTCCACCGCGGGGGGGCGAGAGCATCAACGGAGCGTCGGTGCAAGAAGGCTTTCCGCTCGAACCGATGTCTCGCGCCGGAGACCTTCGCGCTGCCCTGCGCCGCCACTCGCTCGCCATGGCTCTAGCAGTTACCGTCGCCTGTGGTGGATCGATTGGATTTCTCCTCGGACGCTCCGGGGACGACGCAACGGCGCCTGCATCGAACCCCGCTCTAGCGACGGAGCGCGAGCAGAGCTCGGATCTGCGAGCGACCGACCTCTTGCTCGAGCGCCTCGACGCTCGCCGCGCGGTTGCGCGTCGGCGCCTGGCCGAGGCGCGGACGCTGCGCGCTCAGGCAGCGGAGGCGGAGCGGCTCGCGGCCGCCTACGCGTCCGCCAGTCGCACCCTGCCCCGGCGTGCCCGCGACGCAACCGGCGTGGCGTCGGCGCTCGAGGAGGCGAGGCGCGCATATGGCCGGCTCGCGGCCGCCGCCGGCAGGGCCGATCGTAAGGCGTATGCGGCCGCGAGCGGCGCCGTTCGCCGCAGTGAGGGGGACCTCGACGAGGCGATCCTCCGTCTGAACCGCGCCGGCGGTAGGGCTTCAGGCGAGCAGCGTCGCCAGCTCGTTGGACCCGATCGCGGCCGCCAACCGTGGGTGACCGACCGCTCGATCAATACGCGTCGCCCGCAACTGCGAGCGGGTGAGCAGGCGTCAGGCCGGCCGCGGGGCCGCGACGCCCGGTATCCTCGATAACCGTTGACTGAGGAATCAATCGACCCGGGAGCGTCTTAGCGATGGCCGCGGCCAGCCCTCTGATCGACAAGACCGACGAGCAGAAGGCGATCACCGACATGGTGCGCCAGTTCACGGATGAGCAGATCCTCCCGAACGCCGAGCACTTCGATCACGAGGACGAGTTCCCTCAGGACATCGTCGAGCAGATGAAGGAGCTTGGGCTCTTCGGGGTGACGATCCCCGAGGAGTACGGCGGCATGGGCCTCGACCTGACCTCCTACACGATGATCGTGGAGGAGCTCTCACGAGGCTGGATCTCGATCTCGGGCATCATCAACACCCACTTCATCGGCTCCTACCTGCTGATGAAGTTCGGGAGCGAGGACCAGAAGCAGAAGTATCTCCCCCGGATGGCCACCGGCGAGATCCGCGCCGCCTTCTCGCTGTCCGAGCCCGAGCTGGGCTCCGACGTGCAGGCGATCAAGACGACCGCCAGGAAGACCGGGGACGGCGACTACGAGATCAACGGCCAGAAGATGTGGGTGACCAACGGGTTGCGCTCGGGCGTCGTCTTCACCCTGGTCAAGACCGACCCCGAGGCCGAGCCGCGCCACCAGGGCATGACGTGCTTCATCGCAGAGAAGGAGCCCGGAGCGGCGGAGAACACAGGCGAGTACGCCGGCTTCACGGTGCCGCCGCCGCTGAAGAAGATGGGCTACAAGGGCGTCGAGTCCACCGAGCTGGTGTTCGACGGCTACCGCTGCCCGGCCGACAACATCCTCGGTGGGGAGCAGGAGGGCCTCGACAAGGGCTTCTCCCAGATGATGGACGCGCTCGAGGTCGGCCGCGTGAACGTGGCCGCCCGTGGGGTGGGGATCGCCCAGCGGGCGCTCGAGCTGGCGCTGCGCTACTCGCAGGAGCGCAAGGCCTTCGGCAAGCCGATCTCCCAGCATCAGGCGATCCAGTTCAAGCTTGCCGACATGGCCACCCAGGTCGAGGCCGCCCGCCTGCTCACCCTGCGGGCCGCCCGGCTCAAAGACGCCGGCGAGCGCTCGGACCTCGAGGCGGGGATGGCCAAGCTGTTCGCTTCAGAGGCCGGTCGCATGTGTGTGGAGGAGTCCTTTCGGATCCACGGCGGCTACGGGTACTCCAAGGAGTACGAGATCGAGCGCCTCTACCGCGACGCGCCCCTGCTGCTGATCGGCGAGGGCACATCGGAGATTCAGCGGATGGTGATCGGCAAGAAGCTGCTGCAGCGGCACAAGATCTGAGTCGCGTTAGGGTGGACGGGTGTCCGCGGCCGCTACCAAGCACCTGATACGCCAGGCGGTCGAGCGCCTGGTGGCCGACGTCCCGGCCATCGGCAAGCTCAAGCTGGTCGTCCGCCTCGAGTTGGCCGCGCGCGGCGGCGACGCCCCCATATGGCGTGTGGAGGTACCCGGCCCCAAGATCGAGCGCGACCCCGCGGGTGACGCCCGGGTGGACGTGATTGTGCAGCGCCAGCAGTTCAACACCCTCGCCGTCGAGGGCGGCCTGCGCGAGTGGGCGCGAGCCTACGAGAAGGGCCACGTGAGAATCAGCGGCGACTCGGCCGTGATCAAGCTGATGGCCAACGTCTTCGAGCGTCACCTGAGCCGCACGCGCGGCTGAGAGCTTCTCGAGGTGCGTCAGCGCTCGAGCGCTGCGCCGTCGTCGTAGAGCTTGACCACCCGCACTCCTCCGGGCGGGGAGGTGCGCACGCACATCTCGCAAAGGATGCACTCGTCGACGTTTTTCTCGACCACCTCGACGCTGCCGTCGCGATCGGCGAAGATGTCCACCGGGCAGACCTCCTCGAGCTTCTTGGCGAGCCCGGCGTCGCCACGCACGTCGTCGGAGACCTCGACGTCGATGAAAATGTGCGACATTAAGCCGCCTGCCTCTCTGCGAGTTTGGCCTTCACCGCGTCGGGGATCTCGTCGATCCGCTCGACCACCGGGATGCCGGCCGCCTCCAGGCGGGCGATCTTCTCGGTCGCGGTGTCCTCCTTGCCCTCCACGATCGTGCCCGCGTGTCCAAAGGACATGCCCTTCATCGCCTCGTCGTCCATGAAGCGGCCCGCCATGAAGGCCACGATCGGCAGCCGCGAGTCGTTGTCGGCCACCCACTCGGCCAGCTGGGCCTCCATCCGGCCGCCGGGCTCGGTGTAGATCACGATCGCCTCGGTCTGCGCGTCGGCCTCGAAGAGGGGCATCAGCTCGGCGTAGGCGGATCCGATGATGGCGTCCCCACCGATGGAGATCGCGGTGGACACGCCCAGGCCGGCGGCGGTGAGGGTGGAGGAGATCTCCGTGGTCATGCCGCCAGAGCGGCTCATCACGCCCACCGCGCCGGGCTGGTAGGCCTGCGCCGCGTTGCGCGCCGGGCCGCCGATGCCGCCCATCTTGGCCACGCCCGGGACGATCAGGCCGAGGCAGTTGGGGCCGATGATGCGGGCGCCGCGGAGCTCGGCCAGCTCGACCATCTGGGCCACGTCGCGGCGGGGGATGCGCTCGGTCACGATCACGATCAGTCCGATGCCGGCCTCGATCGCCTCGAACACCGCGTCCCTGGTGAAGGCGGGGGGCACGGTGACCACCGAGCCGTCGGGCACCTGGCCGCCGGCGTGCTCGACCACCTGCGCCACCGTGTCGAACACCGGCACGCCGTGCACCTCACGGCCCTTGCGCCCCGGCGTGACCCCACCGACGATCTTCGAGCCGTAGTCCAGGCACTCGCGGGTGAGGTTCACGGCCTCGCGGCCGGTGATGCCCTGGACGATGAACGTCGTGTTCTCGTCGATGAGGATGCTCATGCCGGCGCTCCCTGGATCTTCTCCACCGCCCGGCGAGCCGCCTCGTGCATGGACACCGACCGGTCGCAGTACTCGATGCCGTAGGAGTCGAGGATCTTGAAGCCCTCCTCCTCCCAGGCGCCGGGGATGCGGAAGATGGCGATTGTCTCACCGGGGTCCTTGTCAAGCTCGAGGCACGCCTTGATCACGCCGCGCGCGACGATGTCCACACGCGTGTTGGACACGATCGACATCATCACTGCGATCTTCTCCACGCCTTTCTTGCCGAGCACCTGCTTGGCCAGCCCGCAGGCCTTGGCCACGGACGGATTGCCGCCGATCTCGGAGTAGTTGGCCGGCCGGCCGCCATGGGAACGCACGGCGTCGGTGAGGGTGAGCGAGCCGCCGCCGGCCCCGATCACCAGGCCGAGGTTGCCCTCGAAGCCGGTGTCCCTGCCCTGAATCACGCCGCGGTGGTCGGCGGCGTCGATCGCCTTCACGGCGGCCTCGAAGGGGGAGGGCTCGTAGCCGCCGCGCTGGTCGTCCTCGGTGATGTCGAGCTTGGCCAGCAGGCTCTTCTGGCGCGGCCGCGCCTCGTCCTCCATCTCCATGTGGGCGTCGAGTGCGACGAAGGAGCCGTCCGCGAGCTCGGCGAGCGGGTTGATCTCGGCGAGGGTCATGTCGCGCTCACAGAACATGCGCGCCAGGGCGGCGACGATGGGGGTGAGGCGCGTGAGCGTGCGACCGGTCACGCCCGTGGCGGCGATCGTCTGCTTGGCCTGGAAGTCCGAGAGCGGGAGGAGGTTGGAGAAGTGGCCCCTACCGACGTGATCGGGGTGGGTCTCGGCAACCTCTTCGATGTCGATCCCGCCCATGTCGGAGAAGAGCATCATCGGCCTCTTGGCGGTGCCGTCCCAGACCACGCTGGCATAGAACTCCTGCTTGACCTCGGCCTTGGGGTCCACGAGCACCCCGCGCGGCTGGTGGCCGTTGATCTCCAGCGCCAGGATGGCCGCGGCGTGCTCGGCGGCCTCGGTAGGGCTGTCGGCGAACTTCACGCCGCCTGCCTTCATCCGCCCGCCGGTGAGCACCTGCGACTTGATCACCACCGGTCCGCCGATGTCCTCGGCGATCCTCGCGGCCTCCTCGGCGCTCTGGGTGAACCCGTACTGCGTCACCGGGATGCCGGCGTCCTCGACGAGCTTGCGGGATTCGTATTCGTAAAGGCGCATGGGGGGCGAGCCTGCCGTAGGTTCAGCGGCCCGAAAGCTCGTAGGCCTCCGCCAGCTCCGGATCCTTCTCCGCCAGCCGCTCGGCCAGCTCGACCATTACCTTGCACTGCTTCCAGGTGGCGTCGTCCTGCATCTTGCCGTCGATCATGTGAACGCCACGCCCGTCGGGGATCGCCTCGATCACCTTCCTGGCGAAGCGCACCTCCTCGGGGTCGGGGGAGAAGACCCGCTTGGCCACGTCGATCTGCGCCGGGTGCAGCGACCACGCACCCACGCAGCCCATCAGGAAGGCCGCGCGGAACTGGGCCTCGCAACCCTTGAGGTCCTTGATGTCCCCGAACGGCCCGTAGAAGGGCAGGATGCCGGCGGACGTGCAGGCGTCGACCATGCGCGCGATCGAGTAGTGCCAGAGGTCCTGCTGGGCGGTCGGCCGCGGCGCCTCGGCATCCTCGGGGTCGGGGTCGGAGATCACGAGGTAGCCGGGATGGCCCCCGCCCACCCGAGTCGTCTTCATCCGCCGCGAGGCCGCCAGGTCCGCTGGCCCGAAGCTCATGCCCTGCATTCGCGGGCTGGCGGTGGCGATCTCCTCGAGGTTCACGACGCCCATGCCCGTCTCGAGGAGCGCGTGTATGAGGATCGGCCTCTCCACACCGGCCTTTGCCTCGAGCTGGGCCAGGAGGCGGTCCACGTAGTGGATGTCCCAGGCGCCCTCGACCTTCGGCACCATCACGACTGCAAGCTTGTCGCCGATCTCGGTGACGAGCCGGGTGAGGTCATCCAGCACCCAGGGGCTCTCGAGGGCGTTCACGCGCGTCCAGAGGGCGGTCTCGCCGAGGTCGACCTCCTTGCCGATCCGCACGAGTCCCTCGCGCGCGGCCTCCTTGTTGTCGACCGCGATCGCGTCCTCGAGGTTGCCGAGCACTATGTCGGCCTTCTGCGCGATGTCACCGAGCTTCGCCGTGATCCTCTCGTTTGAGGGGTCGAAGAAGTGGATCATCCGAGAGGGCGTGAACGGGACCTCGAGCAGCGGGTCGGGGGCGCCCACGGCGAGGGGCTTGGCGAAGTCGCGGGGGTTGCGCACGGCGCGGGAATCTAGCGGTCACATATGCTGCCGCGCCCATGAGCAACGACGAGCAGCGGGAATTCAGCACGGATCAGGCCTCCCGCGAGGCCTCCGGCGCGCGGCCCTACGGTCGCTACCTCGAGGACTTCGAGGTGGGCGCCGTCTACGAGCACTGGCCCGCCAAGACCGTGACCGAGGCCGACGACCACCTGTTCTGCCTCATCACGATGAACCACCACCCGCTGCACATCAACGACGTCTACGCCGCCCAGTCCCAGCAGGGGCGCAACGTTGTAGTTGGCCCCCTCGTCTACTCGCTGGCGCTCGGCATGTCTGTGGGAGACGTCTCAGGAAAGGCGATCGCGAACCTGGCCACCGAGGCGCTCTCACATCCGGCGCCCGTGTTTCACGGGGATACCCTCTTCTGTGAGAGCGAGGTGCTCGACGTGATGCCTTCGCGCTCCAAGCCTGACCGCGGCGTGGTGAAGGTGCATACGCGGGTGCACAACCAGGACGGCGTGCT
Source organism: Thermoleophilaceae bacterium (assembly GCA_030447725.1). GTDB lineage: Bacteria > Actinomycetota > Thermoleophilia > Solirubrobacterales > Thermoleophilaceae > JAAYBF01. The sequence continues at coordinate 214,997 of JAUJOQ010000002.1, read as the reverse complement.
GGTCGCGGAGTTCAAGCGCGCGGTGCTCGTGCCGCGGCGGGCTGGGGCCTCCGGGACCTGACGCACATAGCGGCCGCTACCGACCGAAGTGCACGGTCCAGACCACCGCGATCGCTCCGAAGTGGCCCCGACGCCAGCCGGCGCCCACGTAGCGGTACGCGGGGTTCAGCACCACGGCGCGGTGGCTCGGGGAATACAGCCAGTAGCGGAGCGTTTGGCTCCTTCGGATCTTGGGTCCTTGCACCAGCGCCAAGATCTCGCCGAGCCTGGAGAAGTGTCGGCTCGCCCAGATCGGGGAGCCGTGCCCGAACTGGCGAGTGCCGGCGAGGTAGCGCGCGAACCTCGACGACGACCGGTGCAGGCTGCGGGAATAGCGGACGGGGCTGATCCCGTGGGCCTCACGGACCTCGTTGATCTTGTCGATCATCGGCGATGGTGACTTGCGGGCATGACTGGCGGCGGGCGCCAACAGGAACGTGCATGCCACAGTCAGAATAGCGGCAATCGAGCGGAGTGCCGGCATTTTCGATCTCCTTGTGAGCCAATCGGGTCAGCTGACGGGCAGGCGCGACAGAGTCGCGCTCGTGAGCTTGGCCTCGGGCTCACGATGCGCCCATGTGTGCAGACGTAGCCTGCGACGATAGCGGCGGATCAGTCGGACGTCGATATTTTCGCGACGCCCGGCCCTCTCCCTGCGTCATCCCCGCGCGGTGCGGGGGATGCCGGCGTGCTCAGCGTGCGCCGAAGTGCCCGACGAGCAAGGTGGTCCGCTGGCTTTCGGACTGGCCTTGGGCGAGCCCTACGCCGACCCAGCGGTAGCGCGGATTGAGCAGCACCGCTCTATGGGTGGGCGAGTTGAGCCACGCACGAACGATCTGACCGGCGGTCGGGTCCCCGCCTCGGGTGCGAGCGAGCACCTCGCCCCGGAGTCCGAAGCGATGGCTGGCGCGGATGCTGGAGAGGTGCCCGAAGTAGCTGCGGCGCAGCATCCATCGCGCATAGCCGCGGGAGCTTTCGTTGAGGCTCGTGGACACCTTCACCTTGACGAGTCCGTGAGACGCCCTCGCCTTGTTCACCTTTGCGACGAAGGAGTCGGTCGTCGGGGCCGCGGAGGCCGAGGCGGGCAGGTACGCCAAAGAGCTGAAGGCGACCATGAGAAGGAGGGTTATGAGGCGGGGGGAGCGGTGCATCCTGCCCATGAACTCGTCCCCCGAGCGGCAAGCGACGCATATCGCAGCCGGTACCTGGACGGATGACCCATGCCGGTCCGGAGCCCGACGGTGAAGGCAGGTGGCGCTTTATGCTCGCCCGATGCCGAACCCGTCGCCCGACCGCTTGAGCGAGGCGCTGGCGCGCCTCGGGGCGGAGGACCGCGTGTTGGTCGAGCTGTTGCTGGCGGATGGGCGCACCGACGAGCAGATCGGCGCCAAGGCGGGCCTGGCCGCGGCGGAGGTCCCCTGGCGCCGCGCCGAGCTCGTGAACGCCGTCGCGCAGGACGCTGGTGCAGAGGGCCCGGAAGCGGTCCTGGCAGCGTCAGAGACCCTCAGGGAACTGGTCGCCAAAGGTGCCGACGATGGCGCGGGGGTCGTCTCCGAGGACCGCTTGAGCGAAGCCTTGGAGCGCCTCGGGGCGGAGGACCGCGTGTTGGTCGAGCTGTTGCTGGCGGATGGGCGCACCGACGAGCAGATCGGCGCCGAGGCGGGGCTGGCCGCGGCGGAGGTGCCATGGCGCCGCGCCGAGCTCGTGAACGCCGTCGCGCAGGACGCTGGTGCAGAAGGCCCGGAGGCGGTCTTGGCAGCGTCAGAGACCCTCAGGGGACTGGTCGCCAAGGCGCCAGAGCCGGCCCCGGAGCCGGTGTCGCCCGACGCCGATCTCGCTCCGGAGCGCGAGCCGTCCCCAGCGGGCGCCCGCCGGGCGCTCCCTGCCCGCCGGATCGGTGTGGCGGCGCTCCTCGCGCTCCCCGCCGCGTTGACGGTCTATCTCAGCGTGAGCGGCGGCGGCTTCTTCGCCGGCACCACCGGCTTTGTCGTGGTCGTGCTCATCCTTGCGATGGTTCTTCGCGTCACGCTCGCGGAGCGACCGTTCGAGGGCTTCGGTCCCGGGCTCGCGGTGGCAGCCGCTGGGCTTGGGCTCTTCGCGGTGTGGACGCTCCTTTCGTTCACGTGGTCGGACTCGCAGTCGCGCGCCCTGCTCGAGTTCGACCGGGCGCTGCTCTACCTCCTCGTGCTCATGCTCGCCGGCTCGCTATTGCGTACTTCGGAGCGCCTGCGCTGGATGGTCCGCGCGATCGTGACCGGAATCGTCGTGGTGTGTGCGATCGGCTTGATCTCACGGGTCTTGCCGGAGGTTTGGCCGATCGCCCCGAACATCGCCGAAGACAGGCTCAGCTACCCGCTCACCTATTGGAACGCTCTCGGCCTGCTCGCGGCGCTGGGGATCGTGCTTGCGTTCCTTCTCACCAGTGATGAGCGCGAGTCGCGACCGTCGCGTGTGCTGGCGGCGGGCGCGCTGCCGATGCTGGGAGCGACCCTCCTGCTGACTTTCTCGCGCGGGGCGATCTTGGCGGCGGCGATCGGTGTGGTGGCCTTCGTGCTGCTGGGCCGCCCGCGCGGTCTCCTATCCGCGCTCGTGGCGGCCGGGCCTGCGACCGCGATCGCTGTGGTGCTCACCTTTCGGGCGGACCTTCTCGGGACTGCGCGTTATACGACCGAAGCCGCCGTGGCGCAGGGCCAAGACGCCGCCATCGCTATCGCCCTGTGCGTGACAGGTGCGCTCCTCCTGCGCTTGCTGCTGCTGCCGGCCGACCGGGTGCTGTCGAAGATCTACCTGCCGCCGCGGATCCGCCGGCCCGTGATCGGTGTCGCCACGGCTTCCGCGGTCCTAATCGCAGTGGTGGTCGCCCTGGCGCTTGACGCTCCCGGGTACATCGACCGCCAGTACGAGCGCTTCCTGGACGGTTCCGTGGTCACTACGGCCACGACGCGGGATCGGCTCAGCAATCCGGGCAACAACGGACGCACAGACCTTTGGGAAGTAGCTCGTGACGCCTGGCAGCAACAGCGCGTGCATGGCGCCGGCGCCGGGGTCTATCAGACGCTGTGGAGCCGCGACCGCCCCAACCAGGCGCCCGCCACGGATGGGCATTCGCTCTACCTTGAGGTGCTTGCGGAGCTCGGCGTGATCGGCCTTGCGCTGCTGGCCCTCGCGCTGGCGACGGTGCTCGGCAGGCTCGCCTTCTTCGCACGGGGCCCGGATCGAGCCCTGTATGCCGGCGTTCTGGCTGCGGGGGTGGCTTGGGCCTGCCACGCCGGAATCGACTGGGACTGGGAGATGCCCGCGGTCACACTGCCGTTCTTCGCTCTCGGCGGGCTTGCGTTAGCCCGTGACAGGGCTCGACTGCAGCCGCCCGGCAGGCCGTTGCGGGTGGCCCTCGGCATCGGCCTACTCGTAATGGCGGTCACGCCGGCTCTGATCGCTGTATCGCAGACGCACCTCGACGACAGCGTCCGCGCCTTTCGGCAGGGCGATTGCGACACGGCGATCGATGCCGCCCTCAGCTCGGCTTCCACGCTCAGCGTGCGCCCGGAGCCCTACGAGATCCTCGGTTACTGCGATGCACGGCGTCGCGGGGCGGGCCGGCTGGCGGTGCAGATGATGGAGGAGGCTGTGAAGCGCGATCCGGACAACTGGGAGTTCCGCTATGGCCAGGCCCTGGTCCGCGGAGCGGCAGGCCTTGATCCCCGTCCCGCCGCCCGTGAGGCCTACCGGCTCAACCCACTGAACGACTTGACGCGCGATGCTGTGCGGCGCTTCAACACCGACGACCCCCTTAAATGGGCGAGGCGGGCCCGAATGGCCCGCCTCCCTTTCTGACTTAGCTTCTTGCAGCGCTTGGTCAGGAGCCCTCTGGCAGCCGGCGGCGCAGGACCATTCCGCTGGCGAGAAGCCCGATGCCGAGCAGGATCAGCGGGATCGCAGCGAGACCGGTGAAGGGCAGGTTGCCTTCCTCCTGGACGCTCACCTGGCGGGTCGCCTGGATATCCTGGCTAGAGCTTTCCTGGGCGCCTGCCACATCGGTGTTACCGCCGCCGCTGCCGCCGTCCGGGTTTCCGTTGTCGACCTCTTCCTCCCCGAGCACGACGGGGCTCTCCGGGCGGTCCTGCTTGTACTGGGCCTTGCCGGCTGACCCGCTGTCGCTCACGCCCGAGACCGCAAGGCCGGTGCCGGTGCCGCCTGCGAAAACTCCAAGAACCAGCATGCTCGTAATCGCCATCCGTGACTTCATCAATGCTCTCCTCTGCTTCGATAGGAACGTGTTCTTGGGACGAACCGCGCGGCGCTCAACCTGCAGCTTGATCTGGTCGAGCTCCAACCCGGAGAGGGCTGGGCGCTCTTCCTGCAGCCGGCGGGCCATCTGTGCCAGCTCGGTGGCCGTTTCGCTGTAACGAGGATCGTCCATTGCACCTGATACGAACGAACCGCCCGTTTCCTGACTGAGAATGAAAAGAAATGCGCGCAGCGGACTTCGACCGCCTCTACGCAGAGCACGCCCAGCCGCTCTTTGGCTTCCTGGTCTACCGGCTCGGCGACCGGGCACTGGCTGAGGATCTCCTGGCAGACACCTTCGAACGAGCCCTGGGTTCACGCGGCCGATTCGACCGCCGCCGTGGGAGCGAGAAGTCGTGGCTCTACTCAATCGCGCTCAACCTCCTACGCGACCATCAGCGTCGCAGGGGGGCCGAGCAGCGCGCGCTGGAGCGGGCGTCCGCCGGACAGGTGGTGGCAGGGCCGGATCCCGCTTTGGAGCGCGCGGAACGGCGCTCGCAGCTCGGACCTGCGCTCGAGCTGCTCGCCGAGGAGGAGCGCGAGGCCCTCGCGTTGCGATTCGGGGCCGATCTGACGGTTCCCGAGATCGCGAAGCTCATCGGCGAGCCATTGACCACGGTCGAGGGCCGCGTCTACCGCGCGCTTCGGAAGCTACGCGATGAGATCAGCGGATAGGACAGTTTCGCGACGCCGAAAATTACCCTCCGCTATCCCCGAGCGGTCAGACGGCGCCAGCGTGAGGAGGTCTGGATTGGCGGTCTGGGAGGCAGTGGCTCGTCCGCGAGGATGGCGACCGGCACCGTGGATGTCATCCACAGCTGAAGGCCGGCGTTGCCGGGCAAGCTTTTCGGGTCACTGAGGGAGGCACGCAGCCGCGGCGCTCGCCTCACAGGGTCGTGGGCGTCCGAGGAGACGTTGTGCACCAGCTCTCGCTCGAGCAGCCTCATGGCAAATCGCCTGACCGTCTCGCCGAACTGCCCGGCGATCGAGCCTGCGCTGATCGAGCAGACCGCGCCGCCGTCGACGAGCCGTTCGAGCCTCGGCACGTCGCGTTGAAACTCCGGACAGCGCTCCGGGTGCGCCAGCAAGGGCCGAAACCCGCGGACCTTCAGGTCGAACAAGGACTCCTCCATGAGCGAGCCGACGGCGGTGTAGGGGCTTTCTACCAGCGCACATGAGCTGTCACCGAGGCACAGCATCCGGATCTCTTCGTCGTCTAAGCCCGGCAGCCGGCTCAGCGCGATCTCGGCACCTGCGAGCAGTGAAATCGGGAGCCTGTCCCGGGCCAGAGCTGCGCGCAGCTCTTCGACTCGCGTGCCGATGGCCTCCGGCTCTGACCCGTAGCGGTGATTGACGTGCGGGGTAGCGACGATTGTGTGGATGCCGTCGTCGAGCGCCGCCTGCACCATCTGAAGGCTCGCCTCAATGTCGGTCGGCCCGTCGTCGATGTCCGGCAGCACGTGGCAGTGAAGGTCGATCACGCAGGTGGACGTTAAAGGTCTCCTCCTGTGTGACGACTATTCTCTGAACGGACGCGCCCGCCGAAGATGGAGACCACTCCCACACCCCAATCCATTGCAGAGCCCGGCCAGAGCCCCGGAGAGCGGCTGCGCGAGTTCTTCGCCGTCCTGCGCCGCCGCTGGCGGCTGGTCGCCTTCGTGACGTTGGTCACCACCGGGGCGGCTTTGGCGGTGAGCCTCAGCTCGGCGGACCAGTACGACGCGACGGCAAAGCTGCTGCTGAGGAACAGCGAGCCGATTGACGCCTTACTGGACCGTACCGACACAGGAAGCGCGGTGGACCCGGAGAGGGAGACCAACACGAAGGTGGCCCTCATCAAGCTCGAGACGGTCGCTGACCGAGTGAGCGACAGGCTCTCGCTGGATCGCGCCGCGCCCGATCTGCTCGACCAGGTTGACACCGAGGTCGAGGGCACGTCAGACATCGTCGCGATCACGGCTCGCGATCGGGATCCGCGCCGCGCCGCCGACATCGCGAATGGCTTTGCGCAGGAGTACGTCGCCTTCAGGCTGGAATCGGCACGCAGCAGCCTCGATGAGGCCGCCGATCTGGCCCGCGCGCAGCTCGCCTCGCTTTCCGAGGAGGAGCGGATCTCACCGGAGGGCCAGCAGCTGGACGCGCGCCTCAGGGAGCTCGAGATTGCGTCGTCCCTCCAGACGGGGGGCGCAGAGATCGTTCGCCGCGCCAGGGTGCCGACCGACCCCGCGGTGCCCAGACCTCGCTTGTCCGCTGCGCTGGGACTGCTGCTCGGCCTCGTGCTCGCCACAGCCATCGCCATGCTTCGCGAACTCCTCGATCGGCGCCTCAAAGATGTTGGCGATGCGCAAGCTGCGTTCGGGCTCCCGATCCTTGCGACGATCCCGAAGCCCGAGCGCGCCGCGGACACGGCCCTCTTGACCGGGGACCACGACGTTGACGAGGCCTACGGGACGCTGGCCGCGAACGTGATGTTTTCGAACCAGGCCGGGGAGCGCAGCGTCCTCATGATCACCTCTCCGCGTTCGGGCGACGGCAAGACGAGCGTCACCCTGGGGTTGGCAAGGGCCCTGACCATGCTGGGCCAGCGGGTCATCGCCGTGGAAGCCGATCTGCACCACCCACGCTTCGTGCAGATCTGCGACATCGAGCAGCCGGGCGGTCTCAGCTCGCTGCTGGCCGGTGTAGGAAGGCTCGAGGACGAGCTGTCCACCCTAGGTGTCTCTGGCCGCAGCCAGCCGGAGGTGAACGGCGGAAGCAGCGGCGCAGCCTTTTCGATCCTACCGGCCGGCCCAGTGCCACCAAACGCCGGTGCGATGCTCAGCCGGCCGGTCATGGGCAGGATCCTCGACGAGTGCCGCGAGTACGCCGACGTGGTGCTCATCGACACGGCCCCGGTCGGCCTCGTGCACGACCCGCTCACGCTCGTGAACCACGTGGACGACGTGATCATCGTCTCCCGGCTCGGTTACACGACCAAGGATGCCGCTCGGCAGACCCTACGCACCCTCAAGCAGGTGAGCGCGAGCGTTCTCGGCGTGGTAGTGACCGGCGGGGAGCGCATCGCCGGGTACTACGGGAATGCGGACTCGCGACACTACGGACGGCCCACGAGCAAGCGGAAGCGGTCCCGCAAGTCAAAGGCCAAGGCGAAGGTCAGGTCGGGCGCGTGAGCGCGCCGTGCGCTACATGAGTGCCACCGAGGGACACAGCGCGGCAGCAGCTGAGTGAAGTGCGGCCGACCGCCGTCTCGCGCCGTGCACCGATAGAGCCGGCGGCGGTTGCCCGGCTTGCCGTACCTACGTCGAAGCGCACCCGCCGAACCGGCCGTCTTGAGCGCCCGCGAAGTTAGACCCCGAGCCGGGGAGGACACTCACCTCCAACAAACGTCCATCAAACCCAGGCTGAGTGTCGCTCGTGGTCATGACCTCCGACGAGGGGTGCATGACACGCAACCACGGCTTCGCTTCGATACTCGTAATGCTCATTGCTCTCGCGGCTGGCAACAGCGCGGTCGCAACGGCGAAGGTCCAGACCTTCACCTCCGTGAAGGCTGATGGGGGCGTGGTCGTCTTCAATCTCGAGGACGTGCGTCCGGCCACGATCCGTCGGGCTAGTGTCCGTGTGGGCCACGTTTCGCGGCGTCTCGCGCTTCGCGCGGTGCAGCGGGGCGCTCGGCGCGGGGTGCTGCGGGTTCAGGTCTCGAGGCGACTGGCGCGTACGGCGACAACCTCGGGACGTCGCAAGCCGAAATTGGTGGTCGTGACAGACCCTGTACCGGCCCCGTCGCCGACCACCGATAAGGCGGTTGTTTGGCGGTCTGTGGGTGCTGCACCGTTGTCTGATGGTGAGGCGGCTAGTCGTGTTCGCCCGGTGGCCGAGAATCGTCCGGGCAATGCTGATGAGAATGCGTATCGGCCATCGGTTGCAGAGCTCGATAGCTTTCGCAACGGCCAGGTCGATCGCTACGGGCGCACCCAGATGCAGTACAACCCGCTGGCCGCGCACGTGACGGGCGGGTTTTCTGGCAGCACTGATGAGATCTTGCAGTGGGCCGCGCACAAGTGGGGCATTCCCGAGGATGTCGTGCGTGCGGTCGCGACCAATGAGTCTTACTGGAGCATGTCTCAGCTCGGCGATCGCACGACGGTCGTCGATCCGAGCCTCTATCCGGCTCAGTCGCGGATCGCGGGGACCAGCGACGTGTATGAGTCGCTTGGTATCATGCAGGTGAGGTGGACCCCGGAGGGCTTGCACCAGGGCACCGAGTCGCTGCGCTGGAAGTCGACTGCGTTCAACGTCGACTACTGGGCCTCGGTGGTGCGCTACTACTACGACGGGCTCTGCTCCTGGTGCGGCGGCCGGCTACAGCGCCGGACAGGAATGGGCATCGGTCGGCGCACAGTACAACCCGTCACCGTGGATCAGCGGCTCAGCGACTACGTCGAGCGCGCGAAAACCCACCTAGCCAACCCCCCCTGGACCCAGCCGGGCTTCTAGGAGCTGGTCCTGCTCGGCCGAGCGACTCGATCGCATACGATCCCTCGCCGCCGGATGCAGGGCAACCGGATCGTGAAGAACCCGAGACTAGGGAATCAATGCACGACACCCCACTCGCCACCGATCAGGCCCCGCGGGGGAGCCAGCGGGGCCCGCCCATACGGCCGCTACCTCGCCCACCCGGATCCCGGGTTACATGGAGACACCCTCACTGTGAGACCGAGGTGCTCGACGTGCGCCCATCCAAGTCCAAGGGGACCGCGGGATCGTGCACACCCCGCGTGCAGAACCCGGACGGCGTCCTGGTGGTCGAGTTCAAGCGGGCGGTGCTGAATCCGCGCCGCCCATAGGGCCGCCACCCTCGTAGCCCATGGTCATCGACACACTTCTCGGCGGAAGCATGGCGCTCGCCACCGCCCTTCCACTGGCGTGGAAGTGGGAGCTGGGGGTGCGCCGCGCCGCGCTCGCGGTGCTCGCCACCTGTGCGCTTTGCGGCCTGCTGCTGGGTGCGACCGTTCCAAAGGTCGTGGACCCGCTGCCGGGCTTCCTTGCGGTCTATCTGCTTTCGCTGGCGCTCCTCGCGGCGTTTCTCCTCTTTCGGTTCTACCGCGATCCCGAACGGCTGGCGCCCGACCGGGATGACGTGATACTGAGCCCGGCGGATGGTCGAGTCCTATACGTGCGCAGGTCCGCCGACGGCAGGCTACCGGTGTCGGATAAGAACGGTCGGGAGTACAAGCTCGAGGAGCTCACGAAGACCACGCTCGCGGCGGGGGAGGCGGTGGTGGTAGGCATAGCGCTCAGCTTGGACGTCCACGTGAACAGGGCACCCGTGGCCGGCACGGTGGTCGTGAGCCAGCACCACCGGGGCGCCTTCCGATCTCTCAAGCACCCCAGGAGCTTGCTCGAGAACGAGCGTGCGACGACGATCATCGAGCGGGACAGAAGGCAGATCGCGGTCGTGTTGATCGCCTCACGGTTGGTGCGGCGGATCCTCAGCTTCGTCAGCGCCGGCGATCACGTGGCCTGCGGGGCGCGCATCGGCGCCATCCGCTTCGGGTCCCAGGTCGATCTGGTGCTTCCCGTCGAATGGGCGACTGACCTCCGCGTGGCGGTGGGACAGCGGGTGGCCGCCGGCCAGTCGGTCGTAGCGGTCCTTCCCGGGGACCACGGAACCTCGCCCCCAGGCGCCGCGGTGGCGGCCGGTGGAGGCGCAGACGACGCACGTGCCCGGTCGTGACGACGGAACGGGTCGTATCGAGCGGACCGTCTGAGGCGGCGGGCAGCGCCCTACAGGTGGTGGAGCTCGACCCGCTCCGCGACCCACGCTGGGAGACGTTCGTAGCCAGTCGTCCGGACCGGCTGATCTACCACCACCGTGGGTGGCTCGACGCGCTCGCGCGCGGCTGCGCGGCATTCGCCCGTGGGCCTCGCGTGTCGGTGTGAAGGGGGGCCCTGCTGGGGGTGCTGCCGCTCTGCGACGTGCGCGGCCTGCTGTCCGGTCGTCGGCTGGTGTCCCTTCCGCACACCCCGACGGCGGGGCCGCTCTCGAGCGGGCAGGAGGTCACCGCGGCGCTGCTGCGAGCGGCCATCCGCCGCGTCGGCGAGAGCCGCGCCTCGAGCCTTCAGCTGAAGGCCGACTCCGCGGAGCTGGCGGAGCGGGCGGAGGGGCTGGTTGCACAGCGATGGTCGACGACCTACGTGCGCGAGCTTCCCGAGGATGCTGAGGCGCTTCGGTTCGGCCCGTCGCGCAATCACGCCCGCCTGAGGTGGGCGGTGAACAAGGCCGTGAAGCAAGGGGTCGAGACCCGCGATGCCGCCTCCACAGGTGACCTACGCGCCTGGTATCGGCTCTACCTCGAGACGATGCGCTCCCACGCCGTGCCGCCGCGCCCGTATGCCTTCTTCGAGGCGCTGTGGGCGTGGCTTCGACCTGAAGGGATGATGCGCCTGGTGCTGGCGGAGCGGCGTGAGGCCGGCCGCACCCGTATGCTCGCCGGCTCGCTGCTCCTGAGCTCCGGTCAGACGGTCTCCTATGCATTCAACGGCCGGCGCCGGGCCGATCTTGGGCTGCGCCCGAACGAGCTGATCCAGTGGCGCGCGCTTCACGACGCCTGCGAAGCCGGGGCGAAGTGCTACGACTTCGGCGAGGTCGAGCCCGGGCAGGGCGGCCTGGCCGATTTCAAGACAAAGTGGGGCGCCGAGCCGAGGGCCCTACATCGCTACTACTTTCCGAGCCCACGAGAGCTCGAACGGGGGGTCCTCGCCGAGGACCGCGCCGCCCGCAAGCTCGCCAGCGCCGTCTGGCGCCGCCTGCCGATCGCGGTCACAGCGCGCGCTGGCGCGCTGCTCTACCGGTATCTGTAGCCGTGCCGCTGCCCCGAACCATGGCGCTGCTCGGTGGAACGACCTCGCTGGCGGACTGCCTCACGGCGGCCGGCTATCTCGCCTTTCCGCCGCGGCTCATCCGAGGGCGAGCGGTGGCGGAGTACGAGCGGGCATTCGCGCGCGAGATCGGCGTCGAGTACGCGTTCAGCTTTGCCAGTGGGCGAGTCGGGCTCTACGGGGTACTGCACGCACTCGGCATCGGACCCGGGGATGAGGTACTGCTTCAGGTGCCAACGCACATCGTCGTCGCGAATGCGATTCGCTACGTTGGCGCGTGCCCGATCTACGTGGACTGCACCCCCGACTCCATCGAGATGGACCTGCAGGACGCCGGGCGGAAGGTCGGTGACCGCACGCGGGCTCTGATCCTCCAGCACACCTTCGGCATCCCCTGCGATCTCGATCACGCTGTCGCATTCGCTCGACGTCACGACCTGGAGCTGATCGAGGACTGCGTCCACGCGCTGGGCGCTCGCTACGAAGGCAGACCGGTTGGAAGCTTCGGGCGGGCGGGCTTCTTCAGCACGGAGGAGACGAAGACGATCTCGACCACGATGGGGGGCATGGTCACGACCGCCGACGCAGGTCTGGCAGCGTCGGTGCGCGAGTTTCAGCGCCGCTGCGCCTGGCCACCCCGGGGTCTGGTGGCCCGCTACCTCCTGAAGCTGATCGTCTACCACCTGCTTACCGAACCCCATATCCACTATTACGCGAGGCGACTCTACGAGGCGCTTGGCAGGCCGCAGCCGCTCCCCGAGCCTACGACGGCGGAAGAGGCGCGGGGTGAGCGCCCGCCGGGCTACGAGCGCCGCCTCGCGAACGCTCAGGCAGCGCTGGGGCTGCGGCAGCTCAGGCGGCTGCGCCAAAACCTGCGGCGGCGGGAGGCCGTCGTGGCGGGCTATCGCGATCACCTGGCGAGGGACGGCTTCGAACCGGCGCCGATGCCGTCCCCGCGCGAGCCCGCTTACGTGCGTTTCCCGCTGGTCGTACACGACCGTCCCGCGGCACTTCGCCGCGCGGCGCCGCTAGCCGTCCTTGGCGCCTGGTTCACCTCGGTGCTCGAGGAATCGGCCTCGCCCGAGCAGGGTGGCTACGTCCCCGGCTCGTGCCCTACAGCAGAGGCCGCTTCCGAGCACCTGGTCAATCTGCCGACCCATCCGCGTGTCCGACCGGGGGACGTGGAGGCCATCGCCTCGGCCCTCGCCCCCTCCAGCCGCGGGCGAGCGTGAAGGACCTTCAGAAGCCGCGCTTGAAATAAAGGTAGGGAAGCAGGGCGATCTCCGCCAGTCCCGGCTTTGGGTCATCGCGACTAAAGACGGCCTCCACGTCACACGCTCTCACCGACCGCACGTACTCGCGTGCATCCAGTCTGCCGGCGGAGATGTCGCGAACGGCCGTGGGCAGGTCGGTGATCGACCGCATCCAGCGAACGCCGCCTCGCGCCTCGCCGGAGGGATAGCTCAGACCGACCTGGTCGGCGAACAGCATGTAAGGGAAGTCGACACCTGCTCGCGCGCCCAGCGAGTGATACCCCACGTGCGGGCATTGAAGTCGAGCAACTTGTACTCGCCCTCACGCTCGTCGAGCTTGAACTCGAGCTCGGCGAGGCCGTAGTAATCAATGGTCCGCAGGAAGCGCTCGCCCATCTCCTCGAGCTCCGGCAGATCCACGGTCTCCACGTAGGTGCTCGCCCGCCCGAAGTCGTGCGGGTGCTGCCGCGCCCGGCACACCACCATGCTCCCCAGGGCGCGGCCATCCTTGAAGAACGCGCAGTAGGCGAACTGCTGCGCCCCGGTGCCAGGAATGAGCTCCTGCACCATGATCGGCTCGCCCCCGGCCGCCTGTGTGGCTGCAGCGAAGCGCACGCGCAGCTCATCTGTCGTATCTGCTCGCCACGCCTTGGCCTTCGTGGCCTTGAAGAAACGGGGCTTGATGGCCGGCTTGATCACGAGGGGCAGCGGGCCGTCGATCGCCTCGAGGTGCTCCGCGGAGTCGGGGGACCAGGTTTGCGGGACCGGGATCTCGAGCTGGGCTGCCAGGCGGTACGTCGAGCGCTTGTCCCAAGCGTGCCGAAACGACTCCCACGGGGGCGTCGGCACCCGCATCCGTTCCCCCAGGCGGGAGCGCTGGCGTGACAGGATCGCCGCGGTCTCATCGCGTGTCGGGAAGAGCACCCAGCCACTGAGCCCGAGCTCCTGCTCGAGGCGCAGGAGCGTGTTCACCGTCTCGTCCTCGTCGGCGAGAGTCGGCACGGACACCGACTTGGTGGCGTATCGCGAGAAGCGGGCGATCGACTGCTCGTCGTCGACCACGCACACGGCGACGCCCCGGCGACCCATGCTTCGAACGATCCCGAGGCCCTGGTAGTCGCCGCCAAGGACTACGGCGCCCGGGCTCGTCCCCAGCCCGGCAGGCGACGCGCTCCGGAATTTAGTTGCCAAACGCCACCATGGCAGCTAATCCTCCAGCGGACTCGCGGGCTGTGCCGGTTCCTGGCCGTTGCCGGCGCTGCGGAAGTGCCGGTCTCGCTCCCTCAACGCGTCGAGGTCGAACACGATTCCGCTGGAATCCTCCCGCGCGAGGGCGAGCGTTGGCGACAACGTCGCGTTGGCGGTGTCCACGCGCCGTCCAGGCGCACCGTTATCCATCAGGGAGCGCCTCTTCCACCATTGCGCCACCTCGACAGGAAGGGCGTGCCAGCCGCCATGCTGCTGTGTGAGGAACCTCAGGAAGCGATCGTAGAGCTCGAGCCGATCGCCTGTGAGCATGTAGTCGGGGTGTACGAGCAGGTTGATGAGCCCGTGATGGCGGATTATCCACTCACTCTTCGAGACCCAAGGGTGGATCGACCGACCGCCGAGGATCGTGAACCAGGTGTGGTCCTGCACCAAGGTGATCGGCAGCTCCACCATGCCCTCCATGAAGAAGGGGAAGATCGAGCAGCAGCCGCCGGCCATCGGCTCGAACGGGTCGGTGTCCGGAAAGGAGGAGTCGTAGAGGCAGCGCAGCTCGGGCATCCATTCCGCCTTGCGATGCGTCGCCGGGGAGCGGAACCCGTCGGCATGCCACTCGCTGAGATAGCGATGGATCTTGGGGAGGTTCGAGTCGAAGCTCCTTCGGCTGGCGAAGAGGCTACCGTCGTGCTTTATGCCGTGGAGGCCGATCTCGCACCCAGCGGCCCTCAGGTCATTGAACACGGCGTCCGGGATGGGATATTCTTCGGCGCAGAAGTTCCACGACGAAGACAGGCCATGGCGCTGCTCGATCTCAAGGAGGCGCGAGATCCCGTCCATGCCTTTTCCGGACTCTACGTCGTGGGTCAGGATGAACGAGAAGCGCTTCCCGTCCGGCCAGAAGTTCACGAAGGGGATCCCTGCGTCTGTTCCCTTCAGGCCTTGGCGAAGGTGCTCGTATTGTCCGTGGACGAGAACCGGCTCGATGGGCCAGGCGGGGAACGCACGGGACCGCTGGAGCGGTACGCATGCCCGCCGCATGGCGAGCTGTACGCCGCGGGGGAGGGCCGGACGCAGAAGGTAGAAGAGCTTCAACGGCGCGGCTAGCCGGTGTCTCGCCGCGTAGCGCTCGAACAGGTAATCCCCGGGGTCGAAGGGGTAGCTGGCCCGCAAGCCGGCGGATGAAGGCTCGGCCATCGTCTGATACGGCCAGAGCGGCGGCGGGGCCAAGCCTGCCGATGGCGTCGTGGAGGGCCCTCCAGGCGCCGTCGCGCCGGTGTTTGCCATACATCCATTCAAGCGGATTGCCCGTCCTTAGGTTCCCCTTAGCCGAGAGCGCCTCCCTACGCCTCCTTCGAGGCTTCTAGATCGCCAACTGCAGGCGGGCATGAACGTCGTACTAGCCAGGGCGCCGGAGTAGCTTGCGAAGCACCCGGAAAGGGATGGTGGCGGCTCCAGCCGCCACCCAAGCTCAAGGGTGGTACGTATCCTCGCAAAGAGCAGCGGCACAGGACGCGGTGATGCCAGAAAGCAGGTCGTGCAGCTGCATTGAGAAGACGAGCGCTCGAGGTCCTGCGCGCGAGCAGCCAAAGACAGGCGACTCGTCTGACACCCTCAACACCGAGCGGCCCGCTCAGCGAGGAGCCTGACCGCCGGCAGCTTCGGATCCTCCTTCAGCAGGCGGTGGATCTCTCTGGGGGTGGCCCGCGCACCAAGCGCGCCGGGCGGCGAAAGGAAGTAGCTGATCAGCGTGGAACTACGCACAGACGACTCAACCGAGCACGACTGCTCGGCTGCTGAAGTCGAAAAAGAAACAGGTGTGGCCTCGCAGTGTTGCGCCTGTCGTGAGACGGGCTCGCGACGCCACGCAGCGCGCAGAGGGAGCCGGCCGGGCTGCGCGGAGCGGTTCCGGCCAAGTATCTTTCCCGCATCAGCAGACATCGGCGGTCTCGTCAGAGCCTCCTCGGAGCACTAAGCCTTGCCGCGCTGGCGTTCTGCTTGATCGTCGTGCCGGGCGACGCCCACCACCGGTGCTGGCACAAGAGCAAGACTTGCACCGCACCGTTGCCGGCCGACGTCACGCCGCCTGACCCGACGCTCGAGTCCGACACTCCTGAGACGATCACCTCCGACTCACCCGCGTTCAGCTTCACTTCGAGCGAACGCCCGTCCACGTTCGAGTGCCGCCTGGATGTTCTCGAGTGGACCGCTTGCTCTTCTCCGACGGGGTATTCGGGGCTGTGGAACCAGGTTCACACCTTCGAAGTTCGCGCCAAGGACGCGGCCGGAAATGTCGACCCGACTCCGGCCAGGTACAGCTTCACGGTTCAGGTCCCGGCACCTGTGCCTGTGCCTGTGCCTTCGACCGGTGTGCCTATCACGGAGTGGGGTGGGGTGGGTGCTGCGCCGTTGTCTGATGGTGAGGCGGCTAGTCGTGTTCGCCCGGTGGCCGAGAATCGTCCCGGCAACGCTGATGAGAACGCTTATCGGCCATCGGCTGCAGAGCTCGACAGCTTTCGCAACGGCCAGGTCGATCGCTACGGGCGCACCCAGATGCAGTACAACCCGCTGGCCGCGCATGTGACCGGCGGGTTTTCTGGCAGCACTGATGAGATCTTGCAGTGGGCCGCGCACAAGTGGGGCATTCCCGAGGATGTCGTGCGTGCGGTCGCGACCAATGAGTCTTACTGGAGCATGTCTCAGCTCGGCGATCGCAAGACTGTCAGCGATCCGAGCCGCTACCCGGCTCAATCGCGGATCCCGGGCACCAGCGACGTGTATGAGTCGCTTGGCATCATGCAGGTGCGGTGGACCCCGGAGGGCTTGCACCAGGGCACCGAGTCGCTGCGCTGGAAGTCGACTGCGTTCAACGTCGACTACTGGGCCTCGGTGGTGCGCTACTACTACGACGGGCTCTGCTCCTGGTGCGGCGCCGGCTACAGCGCCGGACAGGAGTGGGCATCGGTCGGCGCCTGGTACAACCCGTCACCGTGGATCAGCGCCTCAGCCGCCTACGTCGAGCGCGCGAAAACCCACCTAGCCAACCCCCCTGGACCCAGCCGGGCTTCTAGGAGCCGTCTGACCGCCTCTCGGAGTCGGCGGCATCGACCCCGAGGCGGACAGTCGTCATCCCCAGGGCCTGACCGGCGGCGACGTCGCTCTCGCTGTCGCCGATCATCACCGAGCGCCGGAAGTCGATCCATGGCACCGCCTCGCTGGTCACCACGGAGGTGCCTTCACCGGCATCCCGTCCCGCACTGTGCGTTGTCGCTCCAAACGGGCGGCGCGGAGATCGTTCGGCGCGCCTCGGTTCCGACCGACCCCGGCGGTGCGCAATGACCGGCCTGTGGTGGCCGTTTGAGCGCCCGCGAAGTTAGACCCCGAGCCGGGGAGGACACTCACCTCCAACAAACGTCCATCAAACCCAGGCTGAGTGTCGCTCGTGGTCATGACCTCCGACGAGGGGTGCATGACACGCAACCACGGCTTCGCTTCGATACTCGTAATGCTCATTGCTCTCGCGGCTGGCAACAGCGCGGTCGCAACGGCGAAGGTCCAGACCTTCACCTCCGTGAAGGCTGATGGGGGCGTGGTCGTCTTCAATCTCGAGGACGTGCGTCCGGCCACGATCCGTCGGGCTAGTGTCCGTGTGGGCCACGTTTCGCGGCGTCTCGCGCTTCGCGCGGTGCAGCGGGGCGCTCGGCGCGGGGTGCTGCGAGTTCGGCTATCGAGGCGAGCCCTCGAAGCCCTCCGACCGGCACGCACGGCGACAACGTCCAGACGTCGCAAGCCGAAATTGGTGGTCGTGACAGACCCTGTACCGGCCCCGGCCCCGGCCCCGGCCCCGGCCCCGGCCCCGTCGCCGGAGCCGACGCCCGCCCCCGCGCCGGAGCCGACGCCCGCCCCCGCGCCGGAGCCGACGCCGTTGCCGGAGCCAACACCGTTGCCGGAGCCGACGCCCGCCCCCGCGCCGGAGGTTTCTCAGCCGGCGCCCGCGCCCGTGCCGGTGAAGGCGGTTATTTGGCGGGCGGCGGGCGCTGCCCCCTTGTCTGATGCCGAGGCGGCTAGCCGTGTTCGTGCGGTGGCTGAGAATCGTCCGGGCAATGCTGATGAGAATGCGTATCGGCCATCGGTTGCAGAGCTCGATAGCTTTCGCAACGGCCAGGTCGATCGCTACGGGCGCACCCAGATCCAGTACAACCCGCTGGCCGCGCACGTGACGGGCGGGTTTTCTGGCAGCACTGATGAGATCTTGCAGTGGGCCGCGCACAAGTGGGGCATTCCCGAGGATGTCGTGCGTGCGGTCGCGACCAATGAGTCTTACTGGAGTATGTCTCAGCTCGGCGATCGCACGACGGTCGTCGATCCGAGCCTCTATCCGGCTCAGTCGCGGATCGCGGGGACCAGCGACGTGTATGAGTCGCTTGGCATCATGCAGGTGAGGTGGACCCCGAAGGGCTTGCACCAGGGCACCGAGTCGCTGCGCTGGAAGTCGACCGCGTTCAACGTCGACTACTGGGCCTCGGTGGTGCGCTACTACTACGACGGGCTCTGCTCCTGGTGCGGCGCCGGCTACAGCGCCGGACAAGAGTGGGCATCGGTCGGCGCCTGGTACAACCCGTCACCGTGGATCAGCGCCTCAGCCGCCTACGTCGAGCGCGCGAAAACCCACATGATCAGTCTTCCCTGGGCCCAGCCGGGCTTCTAGGAGTAGGAGCTGTGACGGCGTCTCCGAGGTCGGTCCGCATCCTCCCGACGCGGACCGTCGTCATCCTAGGGCCTGAGCCGCGGCAACGTGACTCTCGCCGGCCGATCATCGCCGAGCGCCGGAAGTGGATCCGTGGCGACACGCGGGGGTGCTCGGGCCGGGACGCTGATCACCGTAGTGAAGTTCGACGTCGGCGCCACTGGCTCGCCCCGCTGGCAGTCAGTGCCACGTCGACACGGCGCCCGGGGACGTGTCCAACTCCCTCTCCGTCTTCGATCGATCGGCCTACGCTGGATCCGCCGCGGCCGAAGAGCCGCTGCGACGGCTCGCCATCACCGGAGCCGCGAGCGCGAGGGCGAGCAGCGCGAAGGTCAGATCAGCGGACCCGCGCAATGTGAGGTGCGGATCGAGCGCCATGAGCACGGCGGTCACGATCAGAGTGGTGAAGCTCGCCGCGGCGGCTGCGCCCACGGCGTCGTGGCGAGCCCGCACAATCCGCGCTGTGGCCCTCAGCGCGACCCAAACGTACCAGAGGAAAGCGGCGGCGAAGGCGACTCCGCCCGTCCACAGGAGGAAGACGTAGCCGCTCTCGATCCAGATGAATTCGATCCCGGATAAGTACGAGCCATCCACCCGCGCCAACGACCGGACGCCCGTCAGCCAGTTGCCGTCCACCTCGAGTACTGGCCAGAAGTGTGTGGTGACGTTGTCGAGGCGTGCCTCCCAGCTTCGCGGCAAGCTCCTCCTTGGAAGCCGCTGAGACGCTTGTCGATCACCGGCCGCAGCAGCGACGCCGCCACGCCGGCGACGGGCGTGAAGGCGATGATCGAGCGACTCATGCGCCTTGTGATCCAGCCGAAGGCGAGGAGCCCGATGATGATCGCGACGATCGCGGAAAACTGCCCCGTGGCCACAGTCCCGAAGACCAACAGCATGGCCACGCCCGCGAGTACGAGACGTCGGCGGTCACCGCTCAAGAGCAGTCCTCCTGTGACGGCCAGGCTGAACACCATGACATCCCCCGCTGCGATCGACGAGGCAAGGGGTGGAGGTGCCGCGATCGGTCGATGGGTCATTACACGCCTTCGGGCACGTACAGGCTGGCGAGGAGGCCCTCTACCGCGGGCGCGTGCAGGACCTGCATGATCCCGACCACCGCGACGAGGGCCGCCGCGGCCAGTATCACCCAGAGACACCTCCTGACCTGCTGTGCCTCACAACGCACGCTCGCACCATCGCAAAGACCGCGTAGTACTTCCACACCACCAGGGCGTAGAGGACGTCGTCCTGACTGATCGGCCGCTCGCGCACGGTCATGACGATGAGGGGAAGAACTGAGCTGGCGAGCGCCATGAGCAGGATCGCACGGTCGATGGGCCGAAGGACAGGCGCAGGCGGATCCGGTCTGGCGAGGCTGCTCCCACTGCGAGGTGCACGAGGAGGCCCGCGATGATCAAGGCGGCGATTGCCTCGTGCGGACGCAGCAGCGGCACCAGGAGACCGCGACCCATCCCCGCGAGCAGTGGCGTGGTCGCCAGCAACAGGTACGCGCCGAACGGCGGGTGCAGCGCCACGAGGACGATCACGGTAATCCCGACGATCGCCACCAGCGTGACCTCCGGCGGGGCGATGCCGGCTCCGGCACCCGCCAGAAGGCCGGCGACGACAGCCGCGGCCGTCACCGGCAGGCCGGTCAACCGAGGGTTGGTAAGGCTTACCGAGGTCCTGAGAGGATGTCAGGTCCCGAACGGGCCCTCGCAGGGAGGGTTCTGCGATGAGCGGCGATGCGCGCAAGGCCCGTGAGCCGGCTGACCATTGTCCAGACCGCGATGGCCCTCGAGTTGCTGGCGGGCGCGGTCGACGCCAGCGGAGCCGGAGGGGAGCCCGCCGTCACGGGCGTGGCCCGCCGTTCTGAGAGAGGATGCGCCGGAGGGTCTCTAGGTAGCGCTCGCGGTGGTGGACCCATCGGTAGCCCTCATTGCCTTGGGTGGCGTGCTCGACCAGCTCCTGCGCCCACTGCGGATCATCGTGCAGCCTCCGGATTGCTCGCGCGAGGTCGGCGGGATCGTCGGGCTCGAACCACCCAAAGCACTTCGGGCCGAAGTACTGCTCAACCGCGCGCGTGCGGGACATGAGGATGGGACGGCGCATGGTGATGAACTCGTACATCTTGTTGGAGAGGACGAGGTCCCGAAACGCGTCGCGCTTCATCGCGACGACCCCGGCGTCCGCCCGGGCGAGTGCACCGACGAGCTCATCGAGCGGAACCCAGTCGCGCTGGATCACCACACGGTCGCGTACTCCACGTGCTTCGGCGAGGCGTTCGAGCTCATCCACGTACGAGCCGTGCCCGTACACCTGCAGCTCGAGGTACGGCAGCTCGTCGGCAAGCAACGCAATTGCCTCGATCGTCGTGTCGATCCCGACGTGCGCCTCGATGGTCCCGTGCGTGATGAGGGTGAGCCGGCCCTCGCGGCGGGGCTGTGGGGGATGGCGCCGCGTGTCGAAGATCGACTCGTCGGCGGAGTCGAGCACAACATCAATCTTTTCCGCTTGGGCCCCCGGCCGACGAAGGCTTCCTTGAGCGGGGCAGAGCACGTGATCGCGTGGTCGGCAAAGCGAATCGAGGCCTGCTCGCTGACGGCGACGGCACGGACGGGGGCGGATTCGAAAGGCCTCCCGAAACGGGTGGCGAAGAACTCGGGCATTGCCTCGTGGAGGTCGAGCAGGACCCGGGCGCCGAGCAGACGGGGTACCAAAGCTGCAAAGACGAGCGGATCGGGCAGCGTGTGTACCTGCACGAGCCGGTAACGACGACGGCGGTGAAGGGCGGCGGCGAACACGAACGCGACTGCAGCAAACGCGCCATACTCGAGGAGATATCCGAGCACGCCGCCGCGCTGGTGCGGGATCGGCACGCGTAGGACGGAGGCGCCCTGCCAACGCTCGCGCATCGGCTCGCCGGGGCGGCCGACGCACACCACGTCGACCTCGTTCCCGTCCGAGAGCAGTGCCTCGACCTGGCGCCGAACCCTGATGCTGACGGGAAACGGGGCCTGACAGATGACAAGGATGCGCGCCATGTCCGAGTACTAGGTGGAGGCCCTGATCGGACCGTGCTTCCGCGCGCCCGCCATTTGATCAGGTCGTGTGGCCCCGCTGGGGTTCAGCCGCGGGGTCAGAGCTTCGCCCGATCGGTAGAAGAGTTGGTACTCGTAGGAGCTCTGTGGCTTCAATTTTCGAACGCTGCGGTCGAAGGCGCGGGAACTGCTCGGGCTCGAGTCCTCTAGGAGACCAGCTTGCCGCTTCGGACCGGCACCGTCCGGCCCCGCTTGGTCAGGGTCAGCCACGATAGCTCGGCTCCGTATCTCCGGCAACATCAAAGCCCTGTGGGCGGCGATCCCCCACTTGCCCCGATAACGACGACGGCAGCCGTTACCAGCGCCCTGGATCGCCTCCTTCAGGCCGATCGCGCCAGCGTCCTCGATCACCAAGCTAAGCTCAATCCCGGCTGGGTCCAGGGGAGGCGACCAGGTGGGTTTTCGCGCGCTCGACGTAGGCGGCTGAGGCGCTGATCCACGGTGACGGGTTGTACCAGGCGCCGACCGATGCCCACTCTTGTCCGGCGCTGTAGCCGGCGCCGCACCAGGAGCAGAGCCCGTCGTAGTAGTAGCGCACCACCGAGGCCCAGTAGTCGACGTTGAACGCGGTCGACTTCCAGCGCAGCGACTCGGTGCCCTGGTGCAAGCCCTTCGGGGTCCACCTCACCTGCATGATGCCAAGCGACTCATACACGTCGCTGGTCCCCGCGATCCGCGATTGAGCCGGATAGAGGCTCGGATCGACGACCGTCGTGCGATCGCCGAGCTGAGACATGCTCCAGTAAGACTCATTGGTCGCGACCGCACGCACGACATCCTCGGGAATGCCCCACTTGTGCGCGGCCCACTGCAAGATCTCATCAGTGCTGCCAGAAAACCCGCCCGTCACGTGCGCGGCCAGCGGGTTGTACTGCATCTGGGTGCGCCCGTAGCGATCGACCTGGCCGTTGCGAAAGCTATCGAGCTCTGCAACCGATGGCCGATACGCATTCTCATCAGCATTGCCCGGACGATTCTCAGCCACCGCACGAACACGGCTAGCCGCCTCACCATCAGACAACGGTGCAGCACCCACAGACCGCCAAACAACCGCCTTCACCGGCGCAGGAACAGGCGCCGGCTGAGAAACCTCCGGCGCGGGGGCCGAGAGAAGGATGCCGGCGACGACAACCGCGACCAGCGTCGGCCGGGGGCCGGGCGCAGCACCATCCGCGCCCGGCGCCAAGTGACCACCGATCCGACGGGCGAACGATCCGCGGCAGCCGGTTGCCCTCGTGGGTGGTGTCTCGCGTAGTCGCACCCGCTCCGCCCTAGGTCGCGAGCGTCAGGCACTCACCGACAGCGTCCACGACGCGGGCGATTTCATGCTCTTGGATGCCGGGGAAGATTGGCAGAGAGAGAATGCGGCCAGCCAGTCGCTCGGTAACCGGCAAGTCGCCCTCGGCGTAACCCAGATCCCGCCAAGCGGGTTGCATGTGGACTGGTGTGGGATAGTGAATGCCTGCCAGGATGCCACGTTGGCGCAGGCCCTCCCGCACATGATCGCGGTCATCGACCTCGATTACGAAGAGATGGTGAACCGCGCGTGCCTCCGGCGGGTCCTCGGGCGGGAGGTCCAAGGCAAGACCGGCGAGCCGTTCCCGGTACTGCTGCGCAGCCCAACGCCGATGGTCGTTCTGGGCGTCGAGCACGCCGAGCTTCAGGCGCAGGATGGCGGCTTGGAGGTTGTCGAGGCGCTCCGTTCGGCCCACGTAGTCGTGACGATTCGCGTCAGCCGGGCTCGATCCATGGTGTCGAAGCGAGCGCACGGCTGCCGCCACGTCGCCGTCATCGGTCAAGACTGCGCCGGCATCGCCCATGGCGCCTAGATTCTTCGTCGGGTAAAAGGAAAAGAGCCGGCAGTCCCGATCGTGCCGACCCTCCGCCCGTTGTACAGCGCGCCGTGGGCTTGGGCTGCATCGGAAGCTCCGGAGTTGACGGCCGCCGCCGACCTCGTCGTGGTGCCGTCCCTCGACGAGGCCTTCGGGCTGGTCGTCGCCGAGGCTATGGCAACTGGAAAGCCGGTCCTAGGCGTCTGCTCCGGTTCGATTCCGGAGGTCATGGTCGATGGCGAGACGGGCTTCCTCGTGCCGGCGCTGTCGCCCGACGCGCTCGCTCGCTGCCTCGTGACGCTGGCGCGGGACGACGCGCTGCGGGAGCGGATGGGGGCGGCCCGGCGCAAGCGGGCCGAGCAGCGCTTCGATCCGGCGCGGGTCGAGGCGGAGTGCTCGGCGATCTAGGCAGCGCTCGTCTGAGCGGCTGCGTCTACCATCCGCTCCGTGCAAGGCGATCGCCGTCCGGGCGAGGAGCCGCCCGTCGACCCCGCCTCCCCGACGGCCACGACGATCCTTCGGTCGATCTCGTGGCTCGGTGCTGGGCATTTGGTGAACGTGGTGAGCTGGTGGGGCTCGCTGATCGTTCTGGCCGCCCTGCTGCCACCCACCGCGTTCGGGACGGTAGCGATCGCCACCGTCATCATTCAGACCGCCGTGCTCGTCATGGGGTCGGGCAGCCGGGGCAGCCTGATCGCGAACCGAGCTCTCACCGGCGATCAGTTTCGCGGCACGATCGCGATCAACGTCGTGACGGGTCTGGTGCTGGCCGGTGCGATCTGCCTGTTGGCCGGCCCGATCACGGACCTCTTCGCCGAGGGTGGCGACCCGGACGTGATTCGGGTGCTGAGCCTGAGCCTGCTCGCCACGGCGCTCTCGATAGCTCCGCTGGCGTTCCTGGAGAAGAAGCTCCTCTTCAAGCGCTACGCGGCCGTCAGCGTCGCGTCGTCGGCCATCTCCGCGGTGGTGGCGGTCGTGGCTGTGCTGGCGGGCCTCGGCGTCTGGGCCCTCGTGCTGCGCTTGGTCTTGCTGCAGGCGCTGGTCGCCCTGTTCGCCTGGGTCGCCGTGCGCGGCCTCGCTCCGCGCACGGAAGATGCCACCGGCGCGCGCGAACTCGTGCGAACGAAGCGCCCCGACGCGATGTGGTTCATGCTCCTGGCCGTCACCAACTTCGTGGCGCTGAGCTTCGACAACCTCGTTGTCGGCGGCGTGACGGATGCCGAGCAACTAGGTCTCTACACGCTCGCCTTCACGCTGGGCTTCGCTCCGCTCACCCAGTTCTCCTGGAGGATCGGCCAGGTGCTGTTCCCAGCGGCGGCGGCCACCCAGGAGCCCGAGGTGGTCGCGAAGCGTACGTTGAAGGCGACGCGGGTCACCAGCCTGCTCCTGCTCCCCCTGCTCGCGCCCGCGCTCGTGCTGGCGCCCGTGCTGCTACCCGCGATCCTCGGATCCGAATGGACCGACATGGTCGTTCCGTTTCAGCTGCTGATGGCCAGCGGAATCATCCACGCGGTGGTCAACGTGATCGGCGAGTCGTTGTCGGGCACCGGTCACATCGCCTTTCGAGCCCGGGTCAACGTCGTGTGGGCGCTCGGGACGATCGCCGCCGTCTTCGGCCTGGCGCAGTTCGACGGGATCCGCGGAGCGGCCCTTGCGCACCTGCTGCTGATCCTCCCGCTAGCCGCCGTATATCTGACCGAAGGAGTGCGACGAATCGGCGCCGGCATCGCCGACCTGTCGGCGGCGGTCGGAGGGATCGTCGTGGCGGTCGCGGTGCAGGGCGCCACGACATGGTCGTTAGCGGCCGCGCTCGGGGAGGCGGGCCTCGCCGCCGGTGTCTCGGCAGCGCTGGCCGCGGTCACGGGACTCCTCGTGGGGGGAGCACTTCTGCACCGCGGCGGCACCAGTCCGCTGAGGGAGGGGAGAGCGCTGGTGTCCGCCGCGCTCGGGAAGGCCACACCCTGAAGCTCGTCAGTCCTTCTCCGTCGTGGGGGTCAAGCCTTGCCCGATCTCGCTTGCGTATAGGGCGGCAAGGCGCTTCGTGACGCTTGGCCAGGTGAGATCCCGTACGGCCGCGTGGGCGCTGGCGAGCATCTTCTCGAGGTCTGGGTCGGAGGCGGTGCAGCGATCGGAGAGGTCAATGAGGGCGTCGGCGAACTCGGCGGCATCCTCGGCCGCCAGGTAGTGGAGCCCTTCCTTCACCGGCAGGCCCTCGGCGCCCAGCCTCGTCGAGACGACGGGCCTGCCAAACGCCATCGCCTCGATCAGCTTGAGGCGTGTACCGGAGCCATGGAAGACCGGCACGACCACGGCATGGGCGCTCTCGTACCACGGGACGACCGACGGCACCCGCCCCCTGTAGCTCACGGACGGATCGTGGACCGGATCCGTGGGTGGCGACCCGACGATGTCGAAGGTGACCGCCACGCGCTCACGCACACGCGGCAGGACCTCGCGTATGAACCACTCCAGCCCGCGCTCGTAGGGCTGGTAGGCGGCCGTGCCGACGAAGAGCATGCGCAGCGGCTCGGCACCGTCCCGCACGGGCGCCGGCAGCCGTTCTACCGGGTCGGTCGCGTTCGGGCACACCTCGACGCGGGGCGCACCGCCCGCCTTGAAGACCTGGGCGTCGAGCTCGGAGACGCCGATGCACAGGGGGGTGCGCCGCCAGACGCGCTCCTCCTCCCGCTTGATCTTGCGCCACTCGATCGCCGCGAACAGTCGTCGCGGTCCCTGCGCGGCCTCGGCCGTTCCGCGGATGATCCGGTGCTCGACGTTGTGGGGCGCGAAGGCGACGAGTGGTGCCGGAGGCGGCGGCGGTAGCGCGACGGTGAGATCGTCGAGGTGCAGCACTCCGGCGCCCGAGCGGCGGAGGGCGCCGGCTAGCGCCTCGGCGAGGGGCCGATCCGGGAAGCGCCCCCATTGCCACGAGCGTGGCGAGAGCAGGCTTCGCGCCTGCGACCAGCGCTTCGATTGCGCGGGCGCATCGACCATCACCACGTCGATGCCCGGCAGCCCACGCCTGACCTCGGACGGACTGGGCCCGCCTGGAAGGGCGTACGTCACGAAGACGGTGTCGAACTCCTCCGCCAACCCGGTTAGTAGCCGGAGCGTTCGGATGCCCGCCCCGTGCGTCGCCGGAAAGGGCGGCTGCCTTGCGGCGAAGACCAGCGCTCGCCGGGCCATGGGCGTAGACTCTACGTGATCCGGCGCTCCACTCCCGCGGCTACAACGGCGATCCTCGTCACGAGCCATCCCGGCCAGAAGACCCTCCAGGAGCTAGAGCGTCTAGCGCTGGCGGGCGAGCGCCCGCGCAAGGACTACGTCCAGCTGGCGAAGCTCGTCGACGGCGAGATCATCGACATGTCGTACATGACCGAACGCGCCGGAGCGTCGGCGCGGCTGGTGACTCGGCTCCTCGGCATCCCGGCCGGTCAGGTGACGGAGGCATTCCTGCGCCGCCGGCATTACCGGCATGTCGTGGCCTGGGCCGACCGACTCGGGCTGCCGCTCGCGCTTCTCCTCAAGCTGACCCGGTCGCAGACCGATCTGGTGCTGATCTCGGTCTTCGTCTCGAACCCGAAGAAGGCCTTCCTCCTGGGCCGACTGAAGGTCCACTCGCACCTCCGCGCGATCATCGGGCGCGAACGGCAGCTGGAGATCGCGGCCGAGCGGCTCGGCGTACGGCGCGAGAAGCTGCACGTTGAGCCGCGCGCGGTCGACGACGCCTTCTGGCGCCCCGACGACAGGCCGGCAGACAGGCTCGCGTGTGCAGTCGGCTGGGAGGCCCGCGACTACGCGACGCTGCTCGAGGCGGTCAACGGCATGGATCTGCGTCTCGAGCTCGCGCTTGGGAGCATCGCGCTCCCGGAACCCGGCGCGCACGGGGGAGCGGTCAGTGGCGGGATCGAGAACCTGGCCGCCCGTGGACTGCCGGCGAATGTGAGGGTTAGCAGCAAGAATCCAAAGGAGCTGCGCGAGCTCTACGCCGGCTCCGCCTTCGTCGTGGTTCCGGTGAAGGACGTCGAGTTTGACGCCGGTGTGACCGCGCTGACCGAAGCGATGGCGATGGGGAAGCCGGTGATCGCCAGTCGGACGGCGGGTCTCGGCGGGCTCTTCGAGGACGGTGTGCACGGGATCTATGTGGCGCCGGGCGACGCGGGCGCCCTACGTGGTGCCATGGAGCGTCTGATCGGCAATCCCGAGGAGGCGCTGCGCATGGGAGCAGCGGCCAGAGCGTTGATCGAGCGAGATCACCGGCTAGATGACCGGATGGCTGCATACGTCAGGATAGTGATGGATAGCGGCCAGGCCGGTCTCGACTAGCGTGGGCGCGATGCACGTGGTCAGGCAGCTGGGATCCGTATGCGCGGCGTTGTGGAGCGCGCCGACCGCCTACCTGCTCGGCCTGCTGGCAGCGGCTGCCCGGGGCGCCCGGGGCCGCCGTGGGCCGGCGGCCCCGGGCGAACATCTGGAGCTGGTGGTGCTAGTACCCGCCCACAACGAGGAAAAGGTCATCGACGGCACGCTGGCGGCGGTCGAGGGGCTCGACTATCCGCCTGATCGCTTCGAGGTGGTGGTGATCGCCGACAACTGCGATGACCGCACCGCCCAGGTCGCCCGGGAGGCCGGAGCCACCGTGCTCGTGCGCTTCGATGCGGAACGTCGTGGCAAGGGTTGGGCGCTCGCCTGGGCACTGGAGCGCCTGCGCGAGGGCCGACAGGGCGACGCCGTCGTGTTCCTCGATGCAGACTGCCAACCGTCGCCGAACTTGCTGAGGATACTCGACGCCAGGCTACGGGCTGGCTACGAAGCTGTACAAGCAAGCTATGTGGTGTCGAACCCCCACGAGTCGTGGTCGTCGGCCCTTCGTTATGCCGCCTTCTCGCTGATGAACTGGGTTCGCCCACTCGGGAAGGATGCCCTCGGGCTGTCCTGCGGAATCCTCGGGACGGGCTTTGCGCTCACCTGGGACCTGCTGGAGCGCCATCCGTGGGACACCTTCTCCCTGTCCGAGGATCACGATTACCACCTGGGTCTCGTGGCCGCCGGGGTGCGCGTGGGGTTCGCGCCCGAGGCCTTGGTGAGCTCGGCGATGCCGACCACCCTCCGGGACTCGCGCGAGCAGAACCTTCGCTGGGAAGGGGGGAAGGGCGAGCTCCTCCGCGGATGGACGCCGAAGCTTGTGCGCGAGGGGCTGCGACGGCGTGATGCAGGCCGCCTGCACGCCGGGCTGGAGCCGCTCGTGCCCCCACAATCGCTCCTGCTGGTCGGAAACACCGCCATCGCGGCGATCGGAGCGGCCACGCGCAGCCGGAGCGTGCTGCGCGTTGCGGCGCTCAACGTGCTCGGACAGACCGTCTACGTCTTCGGCGGGCTAATGCTCGTGCGCGCGCCGCCGGTGGTATACCGCGCGCTCCTCCTGGCGCCGCTGCTGGCGGCCTGGAAGCTCGCTCTCTACGCCCGCCTCGCCGCGGGGCGGGGACCGGAGGGCTGGGTGCCGACCAGACGCGGGACGGACGATAGCTAGCATGCCCCCCTCGTGAGCGGGTCCGGCGACCAGAGGCACTGCCTAATACTGCGTCAGAGTGAGCCCTAACCCTATGGCTGGGTGCGACAAGAGGCGCAGGCGCTGGCGGAGGCCGGTTTCCGAGTCACGGTCATCTGTCCGACAGGACTCGGGCACGAAGCGCTCGACGAAACGATCGGCGGCGTAAGGGCGCTGCGCTACTAAACCCAACCGGGCGGCCGGGGTGTCTTCGGCTACATGCGGGAGTTTCTCCTCGCGATGGCGCGGATGGGGGGCTCGTC
This sequence comes from Thermoleophilaceae bacterium, assembly GCA_030447725.1. Taxonomy (GTDB): domain Bacteria; phylum Actinomycetota; class Thermoleophilia; order Solirubrobacterales; family Thermoleophilaceae; genus JAAYBF01. The sequence continues at coordinate 185,842 of JAUJOQ010000002.1, read as the reverse complement.
CTGCGCCTGAGCAGGCAGGAGCGTTCGATGTCGTCGTCGTGTCGACGCCTCCCGACTTCCTCATCCTCTTCGCGCTGCTTTTCCGCCGGCAGGGAACCGGGATCGTCTTCGACCAGCGAGACCCCGGCCCCGAGCTGTTCGAGGCGAAGTTCGGCCGCCGCGGGCTGATCTACCGCGCGCTCGTCGCCCTCGAACGGTTGCCTTTCGCCAGGCCGACGTGTCGATGCCGCACAACGAGTCGTGCGCCGAGATCGGCCGCGAGCGCGGCGGTGTCGAGGAAGTCGGATCTTCACCGTGGGTGTCGGGCCGGATCCGCGTCGCATCTTTCCCGTGGAGCCACGGCCCCAGCTGCGGCGAGGTCGCGAGCACCTGGTGCTCTGGATCGGCGCCATGTCAAAGCAGGAGAGCCTCGGGCACCTGATCGAGGCCGCGGACCGGCTCGTCCACCGGCACGGGCGAGACGACGTCGCCATATCGATCGTAGCCCCGGGCGACGAGCGCGAGGCAATCCAGGCGGAGGTGCGTCGCCGCGGACTCGACGGCGTCGTGGAGCTGCCCGGAGTCGTGACCGATGATGACCTGCTCAGGGCCTACATGGCGAGCGCCGACGTCTGCCTGAGCGTGGACGAGCGCAACAACATGAACGACAAGTCGACGATGATGAAGGTGCTCGAGTACATGGCGATGGGGCGGCCGGTCGTCCAGTTTCCGCTCCTGGAGATGGAGCGAGTCTGCAACGACACCACTGTCTACGCCAGGAACGCCGATCCGTCCGACCTGGCCGAGAAGGTGGTTGAGTTCCTTGACGACCCCGACCGGCGCCGGCGCCTCGGGGAGTCAGCGAGCAAGCGCGTGCTCGCCGGGCAGATGTGGCCCGATCAGATCCCTGTTCTCGTCGCCGCGGTCACCGCTGCGGGAGAGCGGGCTCAGGTGGCCTCGCGGGCGGGCCGCCCGAAACGAAGGCGCTGACCGGCGCGGGCGCGCGCGGTGGCCCGCGGAGGACCGGCACGGCGGAGATCGCTAGGAGCAGCCCCATCGTCGCCGTGATACCGGGCGTGTTGAAGCTCGGGAAGGTGACGCTCGCGAGGAGGAGGGCCACCACCGACGCCTGAGCGCCGTTTCGTAGGGCGAACCACAGCGGACCGCCACGGGGAGGCCCTCGGTAGGAGCACGCCAGCCCTATCAGCATCAGGAGGAGGAGCGAGATCGGCAGCCCCAGCTTCCAGGCGAGCCAGAGATAGCCATTGTGGGAGTAGGTCCGCAGCTGCGGGCGAACGCCCTCCCACGGGCGGCCCCAGAAGACGTTCGCGGCCAGGCCCGAGCCCACCAGCGGACGCTCGCGGATCTCCTCCAGGACCACCCGTGACTCGGTCAGCCGATAGCGCACGGAGTTGTCCTCGCCGTACTGACCGAGCGAGAGGAATCGCTCCCTCGCCGCCGTCAGCTCGGACGGCGCAAGCGTCGCCAGCAGCACGAGCAGCACGCCGAAGGACAGGCACGCGACGAGCAACGCGCGCGCCCGCTCTCCAGGTCGGCCTGTCACGATCACGATCCCACAGCCGAGCGCCGTCGCGATCCAGAACGTCCGCTCATAGGTCAACAGCAGCGACACCCCGTTGAGCACGACGATCGCCCCGAGGACGGCCCGCATGCCACCGCGAAGCTCCCGTCTGATCGTGAGCGCCGCCACCGACATGATGATCGCCACGGGGAACGCGTACAGGCCGCCTTGGATCTGGCCCTTCCCCGTGGTCGTCAGTGCGACGCCCTCGCGCACGCCTGCGTCGCCGGCCGCTTCGAAGGGGATCTGCAGGGTCCACTGGGCGATTCCCCAGAGGCCCAGGGCAATGCCAACGAGCGGAAGGTGCCTCGCCAGCGAAGCTCGCTGAGCCGGGTCCGAGACGATCGGCAGCGCCACGATAAAGACACCGAAGCCGAGCAGGGCGCGCAGCTCAGCTCCGGCGTCGCTGACGGCCCCTCCAAGCGAAACACCGTGGGCGAACTGTGTCGTCGCGGCTGCCAGGAATAGCAAAGCCGCGCCAAGGTTGAGCGTCCGCCGTCGGTCCAGCGGCTGGCCGAGCAACACGACCGCGGCCCTCAACAGGCCCGCCATTAGGAGGACATCGGAGAACAGCAGCCCGGGCGCTCCCTGTCCTCCCCCGATACCGAAGCGGTTCTGAAGCCCATACGGGACGATCGCGGTCACGACGATCAACAGCACCAGGTGCAGGACGGGGGCGCCGAACGCGCCGGCGGTCACCGCTCCTACGACGAGCAGTCCAGCGGCGATGAGGGGTTTCGTGGCCAGGATGGCGCCAAAGAGCAGCGCCGAACAGCTGATGAGCAAGACGAACAGAGGCTCCTGGCTACGGTGCCTCAAAACCGCGATCATGGGCCGTAGCTCATCGCTCGACCTGGGCCAAGGCAGCGCCAAGCACGTCCGCGACCTGGGTGATTTCGTCGTCCGTCATTCCCGGGAACATCGGGAGCGACAGTGAATGCCGCGCAAGCCGCTCGGCGACGGGGAAGTCGCCGGGACCGTAGCCAAGGTGCTGCCACCCGGGCTGCAGGTGGGCAGGGGTCGGATAATGGATCGCGGCGCCGACGCCTTGTTTGCGCAGGGTCCCCAGCACATGATCCCGGCGATCCAGCTCGAGCACGAACAGGTGGAAGACCTGCGAAGCCCCGGGGGAGTCGGCAGGCGGAAGCGTGAGCGGCAGACCCTCGAGCGCCTTCCGGTAGGCCTCGGCCAGCTCACGTCGCTGCGCATTCCAGCCGTCGAGGCGCTCGAGCTTCAGCCGGAGGATCCCCGCCTGCAGGTTGTCGAGCCGCGCGGTCGATCCCGCGCGCAGATGCCGGTTTGAGTTGGCGCTGTCGGAGCCGTGATGGCGCAGCGAGCGGATCCTGTCTGCGAGCGCCTCGTCATCGCAGACCACCGCTCCCCCGTCGCCCATCGCGCCCAGGTTCTTGGTCGGGTAGAAGCTGAAGCAGCCCGCGGCGCCGAAAGCTCCGGCCCGCCGGTCGCCGATCTTGGCTCCGTGGGCCTGCGCGGCATCTTCCACCACGGGGACATCCGCGCACATGGCGAGGAGCTCGGGCATGGGCGCGGGGCGGCCGTACAGGTGAACGGGGATGACCGCGGCGGTGTTCGGCCCGAGGGCTCCGGACAGACGCTCGGGGTCCATGCAACGAGTCTCCGGATCGACATCGACGAGCACAGGTCGCGCGCCCGCCATTGCGATCGCCTCGAGTGTCCCGATGAAGGTGTGTGGCACCGTGATCACTTCGTCGCCCGACCCGACACCGAGGGCTTCGAGTGCAAGCCGCAGCGCATCGGTACCGTCGCTTACGCCGGCGCAATGGCGCGACCCGCAGTACTCGGCGAACTCGGCCTCGAACGCCTCGAGCTCTTCGCCGAACGTAAAGCTTCCGGAGCGTGCCAGCCGGCTGAAGAGCGTCTCGGCAGCCGAGAGCAGGTCCTCGTCGACTCGCGTGAGGTCGACAAGCGGGACCGCCCGCTCGACCAGGCTCCGCGGCGTCGCGGTCACGCGGCAGGGGGCTGGACGATTGGCATCCCCGCCGCGCTACGGCGCCTGTCCGGGACGGCCCGGCGGCCGTCGAGCGACGGGTCCACGAACACCGGCGCCGAGTTGTATTCGAGCGAAAGCTCGGTCGCCTCGATCAGGCGGACGACGTCGAGCCCGAGCGTCGCGTTCGAGCGCGGCTGCACGCCGTTGACGATCGCTCCCACGAAGTCCTCCACTTCCAGTCGCAGCGGCTCTTCGGCGTCGAGGCGAGGAGTCAGGATGTCGCCAGAACGGTAGGAGAGCTGGAACTCGCCAAAGGTTTGTGGCTCCATCAGTTCGGCGCCGCGGTCGAAGATACGCACCTGCTCGGAGCTGGTGTCCTCGTAGACCATCATCTTCTCGCTGCCGACGAGCACCGTCCGCCGGAGCTTAGTCGGGGCCAGCCAGGAGAGCTCCACGTGGACCAGGCAGCCCCCCGGGAAGCCCATGTCGATGAAGACGACGTCGATCGTCTCGGGAACGATCGCGGCGCGTCCTATCGCGCGTACGAAGTCCGGCCGGCCGAGCCAGTAGAGGAGGATGGAGAAGTCGTGGGGGGCCAGATCCTTGACGACGCTCACGTCGCCCTGATGGATCCCGAGGTTGACGCGGCTCGACGTCCCGAAGTAGAGCTCACCCAACTCCCCGGTGCTGAGCAGCTCTTTGACTTTCACCACTGGCGGCGAATAGAGGAACGTGTGGCCCGGCATCAAGACGAGTCCGCGCTCCTCGGCCAGGTCGATCAGCTCCTTGCACTCCTCGACCGTGGACGCGAGGGGCTTCTCGATCATCACGTGCTTGCCCGCTTCCAGGCAGCGTTTGCCGAGCTCATAGTGCGTCGAAACCGGCGTCGCGAGGAGGATGCCGTCGATGTCGGGGTCCTCCAAGAGGCGGGCCAGATCTTGGGTGCCGCCAACGCTCGGATACCGCCTCGCGAGCTTGGCAAGCGCGGTAGTGCTGCGGTCGCAGACGGCTTTGACACGGGCGCCCTCGACCTCGACGGCGCAGCGCACGAGGTTCGGCCCCCAGTAGCCGAGGCCCACAACAGCAAGTTGAACGTCATCAACGAGTATCGCCATCAGCCGCCGAGTGCAATATATGGCAGCTCAGGCGGCGTTGCGGATCGCGGCGCGCGGCGTCCGGACGAGGATCTTGAGGTCCGTACCGAGCGTGGCGTGAGTGGCGTACTCGGCATCGAGATCCAGCATCTCCGTGAAGCCGAGTGCACTTCGACCCGAAACCTGCCACAGCCCTGTGATCCCCGGAGGCACTTGGAATCGCTCGAAGTGGACGGGCTCATAGTGCTCGAGCTCGTACTCGATCGCGGGCCGGGGGCCGACGAGGGCCATCTGCCCCAAGAGGACATTTACCAGCTGAGGGAGCTCGTCGATGCTGAGCCGCCGAAGGGTGCGACCCACGCGCGTGATACGCGGATCGTCCGTGAGCTTCTTGAGGGTCGAGTCATCACCGCCGTTCTGTGACTGCGCGAGCTGGGCGATGTACCGCATGTGAGCGTCCGATGTAGCGTCGGTGCGCATCGTGCGGAACTTCAGCACGGTGAAGGGATGCATGTCCTTCCCGAGCCGGCGCTGGCGGAAGAGGATCGGTCCGGGCGTATCGAGCTTTATGAGAGCGGCGACGACCAGCAGCAGCGGCAACAGGCAGAGCAACACCAGGGTGGCCACCACCACGTCGAGTCCCCGCCTGGCGATCAGGCCCGCCTGTCTTGTCGCTTCGCCGGCAGCAACCGGAGGAGCGGCGCTCGCGACGATGACCGGTCCGCGTGCTTCGGCAAGGGTGGGCGCATCTCTCCCAGCCGCATGCGCTGACACGGGCGGGGGATTTGAAAATTTGGTGTCAGCCATAGGGATCGTCCAGGGCAACGGGGAGACGCGCTCCTAGAATGAAGGCGCCACCTAGAATGAAGGCGCCATTCCTTAAACGCATGGAAACGCGGAAGGTTCTTGGGTAACCGCTTTTCTTCGCTCTAGGCGCTGCCTTGGATTACCGATCGAAGTCGCCATCTCACCCAGTATCGGCGCAATCACGCTTTTGCGCTGCAGCACTGAGCGCACTGGACGAACATTCGACTGGAGCGTGGGCTCGGATTGGCCGGTGAAGTGGGCAGCGACGCCGGTTGGCGCCGACGAGCTCGAGCCGCCAGCGTAGGGCGGGCCGGGCCATACGATGGGTCCGTGCTCCTGAAGATCATCTACTGGCTGGCGGTGCTCGCGGTCTCGCTGGCGCTGCTGGTCGCGCTGGTGCTCTTCTTCGAGTCGCGCGACGAATCCTCGCTCGAGTCAGGCTCGCGGATGTCCGAGCCCGAGGTAGCCGGCTATCCGCGCTCGAGCCGCGCGGGGCCGCGGCCGGCGAAGCGCGCGAACACCACGATCCGCTGGGCGGCGCTGTAGAGCGGGTGGCAGGCCGTCAAGATCAGTCGATCGTGGCCTACGCGGCGCTTCACCTCAGTCTGGCTGGGGTCCACGATGCGCGTCTTCTCCACACGGTAGGTGAAGCGCCCGTAGGTCATGTCGACGATCACCCGGTCGCCGCGATCGAGCTTGTCGATCTTGCGAAAGGGCGCCAGGTAGGTGGTGCGGTGGCCTGCGATCGCCACCGTGCCGCGCTGGCCCGGTAGCGGAGTGTCGCTGTAGTGGCCGGGCCCCTTGCGCAGGTCCGCGGTGCCGGTGCCCTCGATCACGAAGTAGGAGCGGTCCTGAGTCGGGAGGGTGATCTCCCCGATGGCGTCGCCGGGAAGCGGCTTGCGCTCGATCACTCGCTGCGGCGGGTTAGCCAGCGCATCGCCGAGGCGGCTCTGCTCGCGCTGGGCGAAGAAGGAGGAGATCGGCTCCTGCCAGACGAGCGTCAGGCCGGCGTCGACCAGCAGCAGCGCGCCCGTGACCATCAGCACGGACGACAGGAAGCGCACAACCTTGCGCACGGGGCTCCGGTTCTTCTGGGGCATCCTGCTTGAGTCTAGAATCGGGCGCCCGCCCGGGCCTCAGTGGGGCGGGCCGTCCCCGCCCGACGCCGGCGGCCGCGACTCCTCCGCCAGCGAGGTGATCGTCAGCCGGCCGCGGGCCCCGCCCTCGAGCACCTCTGTGGCCTCCTCGATCGAACGCGCGTAGAGCTCGATCAGCATGTGGATGACTATCGAGCCATCTTCCTCGTGCTTGTGGAAGCGCACGTGGGTGAAGAACTCGCGGGTGCCGTGGTCGCCGAACGCGGCGAAGGCGAGGGAGTCGGCGGCCTCCGGGCCCGAGCAGCTCTCGACATCGTCGCCATCGACGGCCACCGTGCAGGAGGCGACCCAGGGAGTACCCGTGACCATCCGCTCCCAGCGGTCGTCGACTGCCTCGATCCGGCTCACCCGGCGGCCGTCCTCCTCGTAGAAGGCGAGGCTCAGGTGGGGCTGGTCGTGCATGCAGTCGAGGCACTGGACCACCGCCTCCTGCACCTCCTCCACCGGCTCCACCGCCTCGGCCGTGGCGGGGTCGACCTTCAGGATGCCCTCGTAATGGAGCTGGACCTCGAGGTTCTGCGACCAGCAGCGGTAGCAGCGAAGCCAGCTCGAGCGGGTTCTCACTGAGTCGGCGGCAGAGCCCTCCATTCGGTCATTATGCTCGCAGGCGTGAAGCGCGGCCTCCCCGGACTGCTGGCCCTGGCCGTTCTGGCGGGTTGTTCGAGCGACGACTCGGAGAGCGCCCCGCCCCCGGCCGAGGGCGTACCGGTGCAGGTGGCGAAGGCGATCGACCGCCTGGAAAAGGCCACCCGGCGTCGCGACTTCGCGGTCATCTGCAACGAGCTGCTGACGAAGGAGGCACGCGAGCGGGCGGGTGGCGACGACTGCATCCGGCTTCTTCGCTCCACCGCGGGCGACGTCCGCCGTCCGGACATCAGCATCGTGTCGATCCGCATCGACGGCGACCGGGCGGAAGTGCGGGTGCGCAGCACGGCCCAGGGCCAGGCCGTGGTGGAGGAGGTGGTGCAGCTCGTGCGTGAAGGCGAAGGCGACGACTACCGGATAGCGGCGCTCGGCGGTTGACGCCGTGGTGGGAGCCCTGCTTGCCGGCGGCATGGGATCCCGGATGGTGGGGCAGGGCGTGTCGAAGCCATCCGTGCCGCTTGCCGGGCGCCCGATGATCGGCTGGCCGCTGCGGGCGCTCGAGGTGGTCTGCCCTCGCGTTGCCGTGGTCTGCAAGGCGGCTACGGAGCTGCCGGCGCTCCCGCCCGGGGTGGAGCGCTGGAACGAGCCCGACGAGCCCCGCCACCCTCTGACGGGAATCGTGTTCGCGCTCGAGCGAGCGCGAGCGGACGTGCTGGTGTGCGCCGCCGACATGCCGTTTGCGGATGCCGGTGCGCTGCGGGAGCTGATCGCGGCTGCCGACCTTGCGCGGAGTGCCGTCGCGGTCGTGGCCGACGCCGGCGGGCGGCTGGAGCCGGCGCTCGCCGTCTACCGCCACGGCGCCCTACGGCAGCTGAGCGGGGCAGTGACGGGTGAGCCGCTCACACGCACGGTCGAGAGCTTGGAGCCCGTGCGGGTGTCGCTGGCGAGCGAGGTGGTGCGCAGCGTGAACACCCCTGCGCAGCTGGCGGATGCGGCGACGGAGCTGGCGGGTCCTGCCTGACGGCGTCTCAGCGGCGCAGCAGCAGGGCGATCAGCGTGATCGTGAAGGCGACTTGTCCGATCCCCAGCGCGGTGCCGAGGTTGGCGGCGCCGGCTGCGAGGGCGACGCCGGTCACCACCGCGAGCAGCGCGACGAGAACCGCTACCTGCGTGGGCAGGCTCATTCGACCCCGGCCTCGGCGCGGAGCGCCCGGACGAGGGCGGCTACGTCGGCGGCGGGGTCCTCGCGGGTCAGCCGCCTTTCGGCGGCACGCCGGCCCCCCAGACCACGCAGCGCGCTGTCGCCGTGCTCGGCCACGAGCTCTCCGAGGGCCATCATCCGGCGGGAGCGTAGACGCCGGAGGGGGAGGTCCAGCGCCGACCGGTGACCTTCGAGGGCGCTGACCAGCTCCTCGATCCCCTGGGGGGGCGGGACCGAGGAGACCGCCACCACCGGCACCTCGTGGGAGCCGAGCGAGCGCAGCGCCGCGTCCAGATCGCGCCGGGCGCGGGCGGCCGCCTCCCCGAGGTCGGCCTTGGTCACCACGAGCACGTCTGGCACCTCCATGATCCCGGCCTTGATGAACTGGAGGGTGTCGCCGGAGCCCGGCTGCACGACAACCGCCACGGTGTCGCACACCTCCTCCACGTCGGTCTCCGACTGGCCGACGCCGACCGTCTCGATCACGACCACCTCGTAGGCGGCGGCAAGTGCCTGCGCGGCCTGGCGCGTGGGAGCGGCGAGGCCACCGAGGCGCCCGCCGGCGGCCGTGGACCGGATCAGAACCCCCCTGTCCCTTGGGTCGTGGTCGATGCGCGCGCGGTCACCCAACAGCGAGCCGCCGGAGCGCCGCGAGGACGGGTCCACCGCCAGCACGGCGACGGTGCGGCCGGCGTCGCGCCACTCCTTCACCAGCACGCTCAGCAGGGAGGACTTGCCCGCCCCCGGCGGGCCGGTCACGCCCACGAGGTGGGCCGGCGCCTCGCCGCCGAGGGCGGCGGGGGACACTTCGGCCAGCAGCCGCGCGGCCTCGTCGCGTGCGCCCGGCGAACGATCCTCGATCAGATTGAGTGCGGCCGGCGCGGCGGCCAGGTCACGACTGCGCAGGCGGGCCCCAAGGTCTCGGCCCTCGCTCGTCACCAGGGTCAACCTAGTGAGGCTCGGCGAGCGCCGCCCTGACTACGCCGGCGTGCCGGCGCCGTAGCGCTCGGCCACCAGGTCGACGATGTCGCCCATGATCTTCGAGACCTGGAAGTCCTTCGGCGTGTAGACGCGGGCAACGCCCGCGGCGAGCAGCGCCCGCTCATCGGCCGGCGGGATGATGCCGCCCACCACCACGGGAACGTCGACGCCCGCATCGCGCAGCTCGTCCAGCACGGTGGGGATCAGCTGGGCGTGTGAGCCGGAGAGGATCGACAGGCCCACCACGTGCACGCCCTCCTGGACTGCGGTGGCGGCGATCCGGGCCGGAGTCAGGCGTATGCCCTCGTAGACGACGTCCATGCCGGCATCGCGCGCGCGTACGGCGATCTGCTCGGCGCCGTTGGAGTGCCCGTCGAGTCCGGGCTTGCCCACGAGGATCTTGATCCGCCGGCCGAGCGCCTCGGACACCCGCTCCACGCGGTCGCGCAGCTCGTCCAACGCGTAGTCCGAGACAGCGGCGGCCGCATCGGCCACACCCGTAGGCGCGCGGTACTCGCCGAACACCGCTCGCAGGGCGCCGGCCCACTCGCCCGTGGTGGCGCCCGCCCGAGCGGCAGCCAGCGTAAGAGGCATGAGGTTCACGCCCGGATCCGCCGCTGCCTCACCCAGCGCGGTAAGCGCAGCATCTACAGCAGCGTCATCGCGCGAAGAGCGCCACGAAGCCAAAGCCTCGATCTGACCCTGCTCGACGGCCGGATCGACGGTGAGGATCCCCCCGTCCTCGCCCTCCTGCAGCGGGGAGGGCTCGTGTTCGGTGAACACGTTCTGCCCGATCACCTTCTGCTCGCCCCGCTCGATCCGCCCCATCCGTGTGCGATGCGATTCCACGAGCTGGGTCTTCATGTAGCCCACCGCCGCCACGGCGCCGCCGTGCTCGGCGACGACTGCCATCTCCGCCCGGGCGGCGTCGACGAGCTCGTCCGCGAGGCCCTCCATCACCACCGAGCCCTCGAAGATGTCCGGGTAGTCGAGCAGGTCGGTCTCGTGGGCGAGGATCTGCTGGATGCGCAGCGACCACTGCTGGTCCCAGGGACGCGGCAGCCCCAGCGCCTCGTTCCACGCCGGCAGCTGCACGGCGCGGGCCCGCGCGTCGCGGCCCATGGTCACGGCCAGCGCCTCGAGCACGATGCGGATGATGTTGTTCTCCGGCTGGGCCTCGGTCAGGCCCAGCGAGTTCACCTGCACCCCGTAGCGCAGGCGCAGGAACTTGGGATCCTCCACGCCGTAGCGCTCGCGGCCGAGCTCCTCCCACAGCCCCCCCATCGCACGCAGCTTCGCGTGCTCCTCCACGAAGCGGATGCCGGCGTTCACGAAGAACGAGATCCGGCCGAACACCCGCGGGAAGGTCTCCTCGGGAACCCGATCGCGCACGCCGTCGAGCACCGCTATCGCGGTGGACAGCGCGTAGGCGATCTCCTGGGGCGGGGTGGCCCCCGCCTCCTGGAGGTGGTAGCTGCAGATGTTGACCGGGTTCCACCTGGGGACCTCCTCGACGGTGAAGGCGATCGTGTCGGCGATCAGCCGCATCGACGGCTCGGGTGGAAAGGCGTAGGTGCCGCGGGAGAGGAACTCCTTGATGATGTCGTTCTGCGTGGTTCCCTGGAGCGCCGCTCGGCCGACGCCGTTCTCCTCGGCCACCGTCATGTAGAGAGCCAGCAGCCAGGCCGCCGTGGCGTTGATCGTCATCGACGTGTTCATCTCGTCGAGCGGGATGCCGTCCAGCAGCGCGTGCATGTCGGCCTTGTGCGCGATCGACACGCCCACCTTGCCCACCTCGCCGCGGGCCAGCTCGTGGTCGGGGTCATAGCCCGTCTGGGTGGGGAGGTCGAACGCTATGGAGAGGCCGGTCTGCCCCTTGGCCAGGTTTCCCCGGTACAGCTCGTTGGACTTCGTGGCGGTCGAGTGGCCGGCGTAGGTGCGCATCACCCACGGGCGGTCGCGCTCGGGCAGACGCACCGCGCTTACGCCCGGTGATCGTTCGCTGCGCTCACTGGGTTTGGACTCCGCCACAGATCGGAATTGTATGTTGGGCCGTTGTGATGAGCCATCCGATCGATGTCATGCACCTGGACCGCGCGCACGTGATCTGCGCCTACGAGGTGGACGGCCTGGTGGTGGACCCTGGGCCGACCACCTGCCTGGACGCGCTCCTCGACGGCCTGCAGGCCGAGCCGCGCGCCCTGCTGCTCACCCACATCCACCTCGACCACGCCGGCGCCACAGGGGTCCTGATGCGCCGCTACCCGCACCTGACCGTCTACGTGCACGAGGCGGGCGCGCCGCACCTGGCGGACCCCTCCAAGCTGCTGCAGAGCGCCGGGCGGCTCTACGGCGACCGGATGCAGGAGCTGTGGGGCGAGGTGGCGCCCGCCGATCCCGAGCGCCTGCACACGCTTCAGGGCGGCGAGACGGTGGAGGGCATGCGCGTGGCGTACACGCCCGGCCATGCGTCTCACCACGTCTGCTACCTGCATGAGGAGACAGGCGATGCCTACGTGGGGGACATGGCCGGAGTCCGGCTTCCCGGCCATCCCTACACCGTCGCGCCCACGCCTCCGCCGGAGATAGACGTGCAGGCATGGCTCGAATCGCTCGACACGTTCGAGGCCTGGGAGCCGAGCGCGCTGTGCCTGACGCACTTCGGCCGCCACGACGACGTGGGCGCCCAGCTGGCGCGGGTGCGCGAGTCGCTGCTCGAGGAGGCCGCCATGGCCCGCGACCTCAGCGCCGAGGAGTTCGCCGCCTGGTCGGAGTCACAGGCCCGGGCGGCGCTCGACCCGGGCACCGCCGACTCGCTGCTGCAGGCCGCGCCGCCCGATCAGCTGGGACTGGGCCTGCGGCGCTACTGGGAGAAGAAGGCGAAGGATTCGGCGTCCGTGCCGAATCCTTCCGGCGGGCCGGTCGCCCTGTGACTCCCACCACCGTCGAGAGGCCCCGCGTTGACGGCCCGGGCAGCGGCCTGCACGGCAACTGGCGGGTGATCGTGCTCAACGACAACCACAACACCTTCGACGGGGTGGCCGCCGCCCTCGCCGGCGTGATCCCGGGCCTGACCCTCGATCAAGGCTACGCGATCGCCGACCAGATCCACAACTCGGGCCGTGCGATCGTCTGGACCGGCCCCAAGGAGCCCGCCGAGCACTACTGGGAGCAGCTGCGCGACGCCGGGCTCACGATGGCCCCGCTCGAGCAGGGCTGACCCACGCGAGGTGGGGTGGTCAGTCGGGCGAGGCCGGTACGGGGCTGAGCGAGCCCATCCCGGCAATCTCGTAGAACAGCGGCAGCACGGGTACCTGAAAGAGGCCGCTCGCTGCTTCGCGCGCGGCGGAAATCTCCTCCGAGTACCAGTAGCGCTCGAAGTCGAGCTTGGTCGGAAAGAAGGCCCACTGCGCGAAGTCGAGCAGGCCCTCCTTCGAGCGCAGAAACGCCCAGCCGGTGGCGCCGAAGTCGAGTGCCGCCTCGGCTGCGGGCAGCCAGGCGGCCTCGAACTTGTCGCCGCGGAACGGATTGGCCACCCACGGGACGAGGACCGCGATACCGGCCCCGTCGTCGCGGGGGGCGCTCACGCGCCCACCTCCGCCTTGATCGCCCCGGGGCCGTCCTCGGTCCTGCCGAGTCCCGCACCCTCGGCTCCGACGAGGATCGCGATCTTGCCGAGGTGCTTGTTGTCGCGCATCAGCTGGTGTGCCTCGGCAACGCCGTCGAAGCCCATCGTGCGCCACAGCACCGGGCGGATACGGCCCTGCTCGATCAGCTCGTTGGCCTTGGTGCACTCGTACGCGTTGGCGAAGTGCGAGCCGATGATCTGCTTCTGGCGCATCCACAGGTAGCGCACGTCGAAGTCGAGGTCGAACCCCGTCGTGCCTGCGCAGATCACGACCTTGCCGAACGGCTTGACCACGAACACCGAGGTCGGGAAGGTCGCCTTGCCCACGTGCTCGAACACGATGTCAGGCGCGTCACCGAGGATCTCCTTGACCGCCTTGGCGAAGCGCCGTGACTCCCCGAAGCGCTCCTTCTCCTGCTCAGGCGACTCTCCGCCCTTGCGCATCATGCCCTTGAACTCGTTGCGGTCGATGTAGCCCGTGGCCCCCAGCTGCATCACCAGGTCGCCCTTCTCCTTGCTGGAGACCACGCCCACGCACTCTGCCCCGGCCGCGGCGCACAGCTGCACTGCGAACACCCCGAGGCCGCCGGCGGCGCCCCAGATCAGCACTTTGTCGCCTGCCTTGAGCTCGCACTGGTCGACCAGCATCCGGTAGGCGGTGAAGTAGACGAGCCCGTAGGAGGCGGCCTCTTCCCAGGTCAGGTTCCGGGGCTTGGGTATCAGCTGCTGGGCCTGCACCTTCGTGAACTGGGCGAAGGAGCCCCAGGAGGTCTCATAGCCCCAGATCTTCTGGCTCGGCGCGGCCATGGGGTCGAGGCCGTGCACCTCGACGTCCTCGTAGGAGGCCTGGTTGCAGTGGATGATCACCTCGTCGCCGGGCGCCCAGCGGGTGACCCCGGTGCCGACCTTCCAGACGATCCCGGAGGCGTCGGAGCCGCCGATGTGGTGGTCCTCCTCGGGGTGGTAGCGGAACACCGACACGGGCTGGCCGAGGGCGGCCCAGACGTTGTTGTAGTTCACCCCCGCGGCCATCACGCGCACGGTCACCTCGAACGGCCCCGGCTCGGGCACCTCGATCTCCTCGAGCTGGAAGGCATCGACCGGCTCCCCCTCGCGGTCCTGGCGGATGACCCAGGCGGTCATCTTCTCGGGGAGCGTGCCGGGCTCGACGCTGATGTCGGCAACGCTGGTCACGTCGAGGGAAGACATGTGGTTGAGAGATCCTCCGGGGTCGGGTTGCGGCGGGGGTCCGATCGTACCGGCCGCCTGACGCCGAGCGCTCTTCCCGCCGCGGCGCCTCGCGCCGGGTCGGGGCCGTCGCCGCGCCCGTTCCGTCAGGACCGACGCGTAGCGTGCGACGGCACTGCCATGGAAGCCGCCACTCCATTACGCAAGCCCCACGTCCGCGCCGCGGGCAACCACGTCGCCATCGACGGCCTCGTCGTCGAGGATGAGGCGGCGGCGCGGCTCGTGCGCGAGCGCCAGGAGGCGGGGGCCGACCCCGCCGCCACGATCACCGACGCCATCGAGATCGGCGCCCGGGTGCTCGACCGCGAGCAGACGGGCGCCAACGCCGACTTCGTCAAGAGCGAGTTCGAGAAGGTCTCGAAGGAGGTCGAGCGCGAGTTCGGAGACAACGCCCGCGAGGTGGCCGAGCAGCTGGGCAAGAAGGTCGACGAGGTGTTCCATCCCGAGAGCGGCCAGCTGGCCAAGTCGCTGGAGGAGCTCTTCTCCGACGGCAGCTCGCGCGCGGTGCAGAACCGCGTGAAGGAGATCGTCGGCGAGGCGATGCAGCGTTCCCGCGAGGACCTGCTGCGCCAGTTCTCCTCTGGCGGGGACAAGAACCCGCTGGCCGACTTCAAGACGGGAACGATGGAGCTGATCAAGGCGGCCGACGAGCGCCAGCACCGCACCCAGCGGGCGCTACTCGCCCAGATGGGCGAGCTGGAGAAGCAGCTCCAGGGCCTGCGCGACGAGAAGGAGAAGCTCGAGCAGCTCGACGCCGAACGCGAGCGCGGCACCGCGAAGGGCCGTACCTACGAGGAGCAGGTGGTGGAGGCGCTCGACGCGATCGCCGAGGCCCAGGGCGACTGTTGCGATGCGGTGGGGGACGTGCCAGGGGCGTCCGGTCGCACCGGCGACGCGGTGATAGCCATCGACGCAGCCTCCGGACCGGTGCGGGGGCGGATCGTGTTCGAGGCGAAGGACCGCCGGCTGTCCGCGCCCCGGGCCCGCGAAGAGCTGTCGCGGGCGCTCGAGCAGCGCGATGCCGACTTCGCCGTGCTGGTGGTGCCGGGGGAGGACGAGGTGCCCGCCAAGATGCGTCCACTGCGCGAGTGGGGAGGCGACAGCCTGATCGTCACCTACGATCCCGGCGAGGGCTCCAGCCTGGCGCTGGAGGTGGGCTACCGTCTGGCCCGCGCCCGCGTCCTGATGGCCAAGGCCGGCGACGGGGAGGTCGACTCCGAGGCGGTGCGGACGCAGGTCGAGCGCGCGTTGGCCGAGATGGTCGAGGTGCGCAAGGTCAAGAGCCAGCTGACGGGCGCGAAGACCAGCATCGACAACGCGTACGGGATCGTCGAGGCGATAGCGGCTCGCGTGCGCTGCCACCTCGAGGAGATCGACTCGCTGTTGCTGTCGTCGGAGGATGCGCCGGCGGCGCGCCCTGAGGATGTCGTCCAGGCCCCCGAGCAGCCCGCCCTCGGCGTGCTCTGACAGGACCTGATTGGAAATCCCGCCGTGGGGTAGGAGTTCGAAATGGGAATAATCGGATTTCTGGTATTCGGCCTTATCGTCGGAGCGCTCGCGCGCCTGCTGCTCCCCGGAAGGCAGAAGATCGGCCTTGCGCTGACCCTTGTGCTGGGCGTGATCGGCTCCGTGATCGGCGGAGTTATAGCCAACGCCCTCGGTACCGGCGACGTGTTCGAGCTGAACATCCTCGGCTCCGTGGTCGCCGTGCTCAGTGCGGTCGCGCTGCTGGCAGTCGCCGAGTCGGCGGGCCTCGGCGCCGGCGACAGGCGTGGCGAGCTCAAGCGCTGAGCTCGAGGAGCGCCTGCCGGCTCTGACTCGGTAGGACTAAGGCAGCAGCAGCTCGTCGGACGAGGAGTCGCGCGGCGGGCCGACGGTCAGCTGTGCGGGCGGGATCTGCTTTGCGGCCGCTTTGGGTGATCCGGCCCGCACCTCATAGGAGCCGGGCGCCAGCGTCACCTGGATGGTGGCGGTGTCCTGTGGCTGGACCGGGCCGACCGTCTCCTCCACCGAGTCGCCTGCGACCGTGACCGTCTGGGCCTCGTCGGTCTGGTTGGAGATCGCGATCAAGAAGGGGCCCGCGCCGCGGTTGTTCGGCGACACGGTCACGCCTCTGTCTTGGATCACGCCGCTCAGGGTGAGCGGGGTAGGCGGGCGGCGCTTGTTCGCAAAGTCGTCGCCGCCGCAGCCGACGAGCGACCCGGCCGCTCCGATGATGAGCAACGCCACGTAGTGATTCCGCATCTTCGTGTGCGTCCTCATCCCCCGGTGGCCAACCCTAACCGAACCACACGGACGCCCGGGACGCTGTGAGCGAATCCAGCTGCGACTGGATCCGGGCGCGAACGTCCTCGGCCAACCTCTGCACGAGCGAGAGATCGTCAGCGGCCTCCGGTCCGTAATCGGACAGATCGACCGGCTCGAGGAAGCGGATCCGGAACTTCGCGGGCAGATACATCACGGCCGCCGCGGCACCGAAGTGGGGGAAGGCGTGGTTCACCGGAAAGTAGATCAGGCCGGTCAGGCGCTGCAGCAGTGGCACGTGCGCGAAGATCGGCATCGCCTCCTCCGCACCCACCACGGCCACGGGGACGATCGGCACCCCGGCCCGCATCGCTGTTCGCACGAAGCCTCCGCGGCCGAAGCGCCGCAGCTTGTAGCGCTGCCAGTACAGCTTGCGCGTGGCCTTCTGCCCCTCCGGGAACACGAGGGCGAGGTGGCCCTCGTCGCTGAGCAGACGCTGTGCATTGGCGGGGTGGGCGGGCACCAAGCCGATCTTGTTGGTCAGCATGCTCACGCCCGGATAGCCCTTGAACCAGTGCTCGCCCAGCATGTACAGCGGCCGCGGCGCGTGATGTTCGTGCCGGATCGCCTGCATGATCATCGGGGCGTCAGGGGGAAGCGCTCCCGAGTGGTTGGAGACGATGAGCGCACCACCTTTGGCCGGTACGTGCTCGACGCCGTCGACCTCGACCCGGAACCAGTAGCGGTAGTAGAAGTTCAGCAGCGGCTGCATCAGGTCCATCACACGCTGCGACCGTCCCCAGTCGTCGAGATCGCGGCGGCCTTCGAGCGCCGGCAGCAGCTCGCGCAGCGCGCGCGGGTCGGGACGCGTGTCGGGCACCGCCGCCGGCGTGCGACGTGGCAGTCCCAGCTCGTCACGGCGCGGGTCGTAGTCGGGCTGTGGAGAGCGCGGCTCCTCTGCGCCCGCGACGGTGGTGAGGGGGCCGCCGAGCAGCGGGCTGTGCTCGCTCAGGTGACCGGTGGCCGGCTGCCGACGCCTCATGACGGCACCGGCTACCCGGTCTTGGCGAACGGCAACTCGACCACGGTCCCACCGTGGCCGGCCACCGTGACCTCGTCTCCGGGCGCGGCCTCACGCCGTACCAGCGCCAGCGCGATCGGGCCCAAGGCGGGGGAGACGCAGGCCGATCCGACGGTGCCGACCTGCTTCTCCCCGAGCACGATCGGGTCGCCGTGCGCGGCGGGCTCGGACAGCCGCAGCCCCCGCAGGTGGCGATTGGGCTTGCCCCGATAGTGCAGGCGGGCCACGGTCTCCTGGCCCACGTAACAGCCCTTGGTGAAGCTGACCGCGCGCTCGTTGATCCCGGCCTCCTGCGGAAGGGTGGTGCCATCCATGTCATGGCCGAGGCGGGGACGACCCGACTCGACGCGCACGCACTCCGCCGCCTCCTCGGACACCGCCGGGGCGAGAGCCTCGGGTGGGGGCCCATCCGCCTCGCCGGCGGCAACGATCAGGTCAACGCCCAGGTGGGTGGCCACGTACAGCCCCCGCTCGCCCTCCACGAAGGCGTGCTCGCGCTCTGGCGGCTCGGCGTCCAGCCGCGCTCGGGCGCCCGGACCTATCAGCGACAGCACCCGCCGCTCGCCGGTGAGATCACGGGAGCGAACGTCGCGGCCGAGGCTGTAGGTCTCGAAGTTATGGCGCAGCACGGCGCGCGCCACGGGCTCTGCGTCCACGATCAGCCGATCGCCCGCCAGGCGAAGCACCCGCATGTCGGTGCGCAGCTTGCCTTTGTGATCCAGCAGCGCCGCGTAGCACCCTTCGCCGGGCTCTAGCGCCTCGACGTCGTTGGTCACCTGCCCCTGGAGGAACTCCGCGGCCTCCCCGCCCTCCAGCTCGAGCACCGTCCAGCCCGGGCGATCGAGCAGGCCGGCGTCGGTTGTCAGCAGCTCGTATTCGGTTGTGACGATCACCTCTCACCCAATTCTATGCCCGCCGCCCTCGAGGTCGATCTCGAGCGGTCCCGGGCGGGGGGCGTGATCGACCTGGAGTGTGGTGTGCTCGATCTCAAAGCGGTCGTGCAGCAGTTGCTGGAGCTCGCGCCGTTTGCCGTGGCAGTCGGCGCCCGAGGCCACCAGCACGTGCGCCGACAGGGCGGGGAAGCCGGAGGTGACCTCCCACACGTGCAGGTCGTGCACCTGCTCGATGCCCGGGTGCCCGGCCATGGCCCGGCCGACCTCGGACGGATCGGTGCCCCTGGGGGCGGCCTCCAGCAGCACGCGCCCTGAGTCGCGTAGCAGGCCCCAGCCGCCGTAGACCATCAGCGCTGCCACGGTGAGAGCCGCTATGCCGTCGGCCTCGTCGAAGCCCGTGGCCAGTATCACGCCACCGGCTGCCATCGCGGCGAGGGAGGAGATGAGGTCCGCCAGGTTGTGAAGATAGGCGCCCTCCACGTTCAGGCTCTCGCGGTTGGCGCGCGACAGCGCCCAGGCCGCCGCCCCGTTGCCCACGGCTCCGAGCAGCCCGACGGCGATCAGCGACCCGCCGGCGACCGCGGGTGGGGAGCTCAGCCGGCCAACCGCCTCGAAGGCTATGAACCCGGCCAGCAGGAGCAGGGTCACGCCGTTGATCTGAGCGCTGAGAATCTCGCTGCGGCGCAGACCGAAGGTGAAGCCGCCCGAGGGCGGCCGGCTTGCGAGCCGGACGGCGAACAGCGCCAGCCCGATCGCGCCCACGTCGGTGACCAGGTGCGCGGCGTCGGAGAGCAGGGCGAGCGAGTTGGCGAGCAGGCCCACCACCACCTCGACCACCAGCAGGACCAGATTGATCGCCAGTGCCACGGCGAGCCAACCCGGGCGCGTCGCGCCCGAGACGCCGTGCGAGTGCGCGGCGAACGACTGGCCATGGTCGTGGGAGTGGCTCACCCCACACCAGCCTACGAGCCGCAGCTACCGTGGGGCCCATGCGCCGGCTCGCCATCACCTCGCTCGTCGCCCTCGCCCTGGCGGGGTGCGGCGGGGACACGAAGTCTCAAGAGACGCCGAAAGGTGACGACGCCCTGGCGGGAGTCGAGTTCGGCGACGCCATCCGCTCAGCCCGGTCGGTCCGGGCCGCTGACTTTCCGGCCACGCGCGGCCGCACCCTGCAGCAGATCGCCGAGGGGCTGCCGTCCATACAACTGGGACCGGCGACGTCGGTCTTCACGCCGGGCACCAACCGCCTGGCGTTCGGTCTGCTCGATCAGACCAACACCTTCGTCTACGGCAAGACGGGGGTCTACCTCGCCCCAGCGCCAGACGCGAAGGCGCTGGGACCCTTCCCCGCGCCCGCCGACCCGCTGGTGGTGGAGCCGGCCTTCCGCAGCCGCGGCGCCGCCGACCCCGCGGGCGAGATCGCGGCGATCTACCACGCCCGGGTCGACCTACCGCGCCCGGGCACGTGGTACGTGCTGGCGGTCACCCGCAGCCAGGGCAAGATGTTCGGCGCCTCGAGCAGCATCGAGGTGAAGCGCAGTGACCCGATCCCGGCCGTGGGAGAGAAGCCGCCTCGCGTCGAGACCGAGACCCTGGCCTCGGCCGGCGGCGACATCGAGTCGATCGACACCCGCGTACCGCCCAGTGACATGCACGAGAGCTCGTTCCGCGACGTGGTCGGCGAGAAGCCCGTGGCGCTGCTCTTCGCGACCCCGAGGCTTTGCCAGACCCGCGTGTGCGGTCCGGTGGTCGACATCGCGGCGCAGATGAAGAGCGAATACGGCGAACGGATGGAGTTCATCCACCAAGAGGTCTACGTGGACAACGACATCTCGAAGGGCCTGCGGCCTCCGCTGGAGGCCTTCAGCCTGCAGACGGAGCCGTGGCTGTTCACGATCGACGCCGACGGCCGGGTGGCCGCGCGGCTCGAGGGGTCGTTCGGCATCGACGAGTTCCGGGAAGCGGTGGAGGCCGCCCTCCGGTAGGGAAGGTGCGGTGCTCGCCGGAACGACGTTCCGGCTGCGCTCCTGCTGGCGTCCTGGGCATCGACGCCCTCCTCGAGGGCACGGAGTTCGCCGGCTCGGGATCTCAGGCATTCCGTGAGGCCGCGCTCGACTGAGCCGCGGGCGGCGGTAGGCTGTCGGCAGTGGCCCTCGCCGAGCAGTTTCAGACGATCGTCGACTCGCTGCCTCCAGACTGGACGCAGCTCGAGCTCGACTTCCGCATCGCCGACGAAGACCGCTACATCGAGACCGCCACGCTGCTCACCCAGATCAACGCCATGCCGTACTCCGAGCACGACTGGCACTTCAGGCTGCGGGTGGCCCACGACTTTGGCCATGCCGCCGCGGCGCAGACCGTGCGGGCGACGCTCGGCCTGCTCGACGGGCAGCACATCGCCGGTGACCTGGTGGCGCGCGAGGCCCGCTCCGGGCGGGTCGAGGTGAGGGAGATGTGGGGCCGGCCGGAGTCCGTGCGCCAGGAGTTCACTCACCGCCGGTCGCAGTAGCCGGGGCTGGCCGTGGCACGGATCGCGCTGCTCTCACCGGACCTGCTGTTCGGCTCGAAGGTGGAGGGCGCGCTCGCCGCCGCCGGCCATAAGGTCAACCGCTTCGACACCGAGGAGCAGGTGCGCCCGGCTGCCTCGTTCCATGACCTGCTGATCGTGGACCTGACCGCTGAGGGGATCGACGGGCCGGCGCTCGTGTCCTCCATGCGCGAGCGCGAGGAGCTCGGCGCGGTGCCCACGCTCGGCTTCTACTCACACGTGGACCAGGACACCCGGCGCCGCGCCGAGGAGGCTGGGGTGAGCCGGGTGGTGCCGCGCTCGCGAATGGCGCGTGAGACCGCGACGCTGGTCGCGGGGTTGCTGCCGAAGAACTGAAGCCGCTCTGCTGCTCGCGGCCGCACCGGCGCGGCCCCGCTCGCGGGCTGAGGACCCGCTAGCCCAGCGGCGGGAAGGCAGCCTGCACGTCGGGCGGGCGCTGCAGGATTCCGAAGCGCGCGTCGAAGCGTGCCCACCGTTTCAGTGCGGCCCGGTCGAGTTCGAGCGGCGGCTCCAGCGCCGGCGCCACGGCGTCGAGCTGTGCCCTCACCAGCTCCGGATCGCCGTCCGAGGCCCGAGCGATCAGGTCGGCGGCCGCGGGCAGGTCGGCCAGCGCCCGCTCCGTGCCGGCGGCGAGTGCCGCGATTGTGTCGCGCACCAGACCCGGCCGCGTGCGCAGCGTCTCGCTCGTGGTCGCGAGCACCAGCTCGGGGTAGGGCGGCGCCCCGAACTCGCCGACTCGGAACTCCCGCGTTGGTACTCCGCGCTCGCGCAGCGCCACTCCCTCGGCGTTCCAGAACGTGACCACGGCGTCCACTCGTCCGGCGACGAGGTTGGGCACGGCGGAGAAGCCGATCGTGGTCCGGCGAACCGAGTCGGGGTCACCGCCGTCGGCCGCTACCACCGC
This sequence comes from Thermoleophilaceae bacterium, assembly GCA_030447725.1. Taxonomy (GTDB): domain Bacteria; phylum Actinomycetota; class Thermoleophilia; order Solirubrobacterales; family Thermoleophilaceae; genus JAAYBF01. Next base: position 163,941 of record JAUJOQ010000002.1, on the reverse strand, counting down.
GGTGAGCACGGCGTCGTCGGAGGGCAGGCCCGTGACGCCCACCCGCCGGCCCTCGAGATCGCGTGGACGGCGCACCTCGCGATCGGAGATCACCGCGGCGAGCGGGCGCTGGACGAGGGCTCCGACGCCCACAACGTCCGCGCCGCGCTCTCGCGCCAGCCCCAGGTCGTGGATGTCGACGATGGCCAGGTCGGCACGTCCCGCGGCCAGGAGCTTGAGCGAGTCGGTGGAGGCAGACGGAGCGCGCACGCCGAGGGCCAGTCCCCGCTCCCGGTCCAGCCCCTCGGCGGTGGCCGTGTACACCCCGGCGTGCACCGCGTTCGGCTGGAAGTCGAGGGCGAGCGTGACCGGCCGTGAGCCCCTCCCCTCGGCCCGTTCGGTTTCGTCTGCGCCGCATCCGGCGATCGCCGCGGCCACCAGAAGCAGGCCCATCACGCTTTTCCGCATGGGTAGAACCTAGACTGCCCTCCGTCAACCGCCTGGAGGCAGATGTGGAAGACCGTGTCGAGGATCGAGGGCCCGCCGCTTATATCGCCGAGTTCGTCGGCACGTTCGGGCTGGTGCTGTTCATCACAGTCACCGCCTCGCTGTACGTGAGCGACGCGCCGGGGGCCTTCATCGACTTCTCGGTGATCGGGCTGGTGCACGTCTTCGCCCTCTTCATGCTGATCCAGGCTCTTGCCGTGATCTCCGGAGCGCACTTCAACCCGGCGGTCACGATCGCGCTGCTCGCACTGCGCCAGATCGAGCGGGTCGACGCCGCGATCTATGTGGTGATCCAGTTCGCCGGCGGGGTGGTGGGCGCTCTCGTCACCAGGATCCTGCTCGGCGACGCCGATGACTTCAACGACTTCGGAGCGCCGGCGGTGGGGGCCCGCCTGGGCGAAGACACGTTCCCGGGCATGCTGGCCGAAGGCCTCGGCACGTTCTTCCTGATGTTCGTGATCGTGGGGGTGGCCGCCAACCCGAGGGCGGCCAAGGACTGGGCCGCCCTCTCCATAGCCGCCGCCCTCGGCCTGGCGGTGTTCGCGTTCGGGCCCCTCACCGGCGGCAGCTTCAACCCTGCTCGCGCATTCGGCCCCTCGCTGGTCTCCGGGGAGTTCGGCGGGGCGGGGCAGTTCATACTGGTGTACATGCTGGCTCCCGTGGTCGGCGCCCTGCTGGCGGCTCTCGCGTGCTTCTACCTGTACGTGGCCCCGGGCAAGAGGCGCGCGGGGGGCATGGAGCCGGTCGGCTGAGCGGCCGGGGCCACGCGCCCCGCGGCCTCGTGCTCTGCGCCGGGGAGCACTTACACTGCCGGGGGTGCGTCGGGTCACCTTCTCGCGCAACTTCACGCTCTCGCTCTCGCGGACCTGTCGCTGCTACTGCAAGTACTGCGCCTTTGCGACCCACAGGGCGCATCTCTACACGCCCGCCGAGGTGGAGAGCCTGCTCGACGACGCCGCCAGGCGCAACGCCAAGGAGTTGCTGGTGCTCACGGGCGAGCAGCCCGAGGTGAACCCGGCGGTGGCCGCACGGCTTGAGTCCTACGGCCATGACGACTTCACCGCCTACGTCGTCTGGGCCTGCGAACGCGCGCTCGAGCGGGGCATGCTGCCCCACACCAACCTCGGGGTGCTGTCGAGGCAGGACCTGGCCCGCCTGCGCGAGGTGACCGCGTCACAGGGGCTGATGCTCGAGTCCGTGAACCCCGACCTCGAGGCCCACCGCGGGTCGCCGACCAAGCACCCCGCCCGGCGGCTGGAGACCATCCGCGCTGCCGGCGAGCTGAAGATCCCCTTCACCACCGGCATCCTCGTGGGCATCGGCGAGGCGCCGCAGGAGCGGGTGCAGGCGCTCGAGGCCCTGGCGTCCGTACACGCCGAGTACGGCCATCTCCAGGAGGTGATCCTCCAGAACTACGTGCCCCATCCGCGCTACCACGGGGCCGAGCCGGCCACCATCGCCGACGACGCCCAGCGCGCCCAAAGCCACGGCCGGCCGGCCGAGATGCCGGGGTGGGGGAGCGAGATCTCGCTGGAGGAGATGAAGCTGCTGGTGCGCGAGTCACGCCGGCTGATGCCCGATGTGGGCGTGCAGGTGCCGCCCAACCTCTCCGACTGGTGGCCGGCGCTGGTGGAGGAGGGAGCCACCGACCTCGGCGGCCTGTCGGCCAACGGCGATCACATCTCCCCCGAGCACCCCTTCCCCTCGCCCCACCGGATGCGCAAAGCGCTGCAGGCCGGTGACCACGCGCTCACCGAGCGACTGTGCGTCTACCCGCAGTACATGGACAACGAGTGGCTCGAGCAGGGCGTGCTCGACGTGATCAAGACCAGGTACTGGAGCTTCATTCCTCGCCGCGGCTCCGGTCGCCGGACCGAGCGGGCGATCCGATCAGACCTGGTGGCGGGCGCCATCGACCGCGCCCGCCACGGCGCAGCGCTCGGCGAGGAGGAGCTGACGGCCCTGTTCGGCGAGTCGAGGCCCGAGGCGGTCGAGGACATGCGCCAGGCGGCCGACGAGCTGCGCGCCGAGCTGGCCGGCGACACGGTCACCTACGTGGTCAACCGCAACATCAACGTGTCGAACGTGTGCGTGGTGGGCTGCGCCTTCTGCGGGTTCGGCCAGGGACGGCGCTCACCCGACGCCTACGAGCACGACCGCGACGAGTTCGTGCGTCGGGTGCAAGCCGCCGTGGCCTTCGGGGCGACGGAGCTTTGCATGCAGTCAGGGATCCACCCCGACTGGGGCCTCGCCGACTACGAGCGTTGGCTGGTGCTGGCTCGCGAGGTGGCGCCTCAGCTGCACCTGCACGCCTACTCGGCTATGGAGGTCGATCACATGTGCGAGACCTCGGGGCTGTCGCCGGTAGAGGTCTTCCATCGCCTGCGCGACGCCGGCCTCGGCTCGACGCCGGGCACCGCCGCCGAGGTGCTCCACGACGGCGTGCGCCAGCGCATCTCGCCCAACAAGCTCCCCGTGGCCCGTTGGGTGGAGATCATCGAGGCCAGCCATGCGGCCGGGCTGCGCTCCACGGTCACGGTGATGTTCGGGCACATCGAGGAGCCCTGGGAGCTGGCCGAGCACATGCGGGTGGTGCGCGATGTACAGGCGCGCACCGGTGGCTTCACGGAGTTCGTACCGCTGTCCTTTGTTCCCTATCTGACCCTGCTGGGGCGCACGCACGGGCTCGAGGAGATCCCTCGGGAGGAGAACCTCAAGCACACCGCCGCCTTCCGCCTGGCGCTGGGGCATGCGGTGCCGAGCCTGCAGGCCAGCTGGGTGAAGATGGGCCTCGAGGCGGCGACGGAGGCGCTGCGCTGGGGGGTCAACGACCTGGGAGGCACGCTGATGGAGGAGTCGATCAGCCGGCTCGCGGGCTCACAGCACGGCGTGATGCTCACCGCCGACCAGCTGATCGGCGCCGCCCACGCGGCGGGCCGTCCCGCCGCGGAGCGCACCACCCTGTACGAGATCCGACGCCGGCATCCGCTGCCGGTGGCGGCCTAGCGCCGCGGCCCACCCGACCAAAGGCGGCGGCTCGGCCCGATCACCTCTCTTCGGCCGGCCGGGTCGATAACCCGCCACACCCCCCGTCTTGACCGGGTAGGCCGAGTAATCGCTGCAGGACAGGTTCAAGTCGACCAAGGCTCGACGATTCGGTGGTGTGGTGGTTTATGGCGGTCCGGAGCCCTCGGGGGCCCGGAAGAGGTCGTCGGCGGGGGGCCGACGCATCGCCCCGGCGCCGGGACCATCCTCCGCCGTCACGAAGCGCTCGAGCCCGCGTACCAGCACCGCGGGCTCGTCGGAGTCCTTCGAGCGGGCCAGGTCTGCGGCGCCCGCCACGGCGTCGGCCACGGCGACCATCGTCGCCCTCAGCTTGCGGCCGCGGGCGTCGGCTTGCCCGCGCCGGTCATCGATTCCCACCAGCCCGGCGGCACCCAGCGCGACATCGGTCTGGCCCAGGCGCCACGCCCTGCCGAAGGAGTCGGTGATCAACACCCCCGGTCGAACGCCCAGCGCCGCGGCGATGCCCCCGCGCAGCTCTCGGGCCGAGCGGTCGGGGTCGGCGGGTAGCAGCACGAGCTCGCCGGGCGCGCCGGCGTTTGACGCGTCGACTCCGGCGTTGGCGCACACGTACCCGTGCCGGGTCTCGCAGATGAGCACCCCGCGGTCGGCGCGCAGCAGGATGGCGGTCTCGTCGAGCACGGCCTGCACGAGCCGCGGCTCCTTTCCCTGCTCAGCGGCCAGGCGCAGCGCGCGCTCTCCGGCCTCGATGTCGTCGAGTCGCCGCACGCTCCCCTCGGCCTTCGAAACCACCTTGTGGGCCACGCACAGCACGTCGCCGTCGCACAGGTCCTCCGGCGCGGCGGCCGCCAGCAGCGCCGCCAGGTCGTCCCCCGGGCGCACCTCAGGCAGGCCCTGCAGCGCAACCAGCGAGAGCGGTGGACTCAGCTGCGGACCCGGACGGGCTGGGGATCGGCAATCTGGCCGAGCCCGGCCAGGGCCCGGCGCGTGCTCGGTGCTCGTCCCCCGTGTCCCCAGAGCGTCTCGGAAAGAGCGGCCAGGTCCTCGGGGGTGTCGATGTCGAGCATCATTCCGGGCACCTCCTCGACGCGGTAGGAGACCCCCGCGGCCTCGGCGGCGGCCACGTGGCGGGCGAGGCTGCCGGGACCGAAGCCGGGCGCGACCGCAGTGGGAGGGCTGAGGAGAAGGGCGTTCGTGCCCTCGCCGTGGCGGTCGGGGACGATGGTCACGGCGGTGGCGGCGGCGTCGGAGCGGTCGAGCATCGCGCCCAGCTCGTCGCCGTCAAGGAGCGGGGTGTCACCCGGTACGAGCAGCACGCGATCGTGGCCGGCCTTCAACGCGTGGCGGATCCCCAGTCGGGCCGCCGCGCTCTGACCCGACTCCTCGGCGTCATGGACGACCGAGACCCTGCCGCCGGCAACACCGCCGGCCATGGGGTCGGCGGTGACCACGGCGATCTCGTGGACGGCGGGCACGTTGCGCAAAGTAGCCAGCACATCCGAGAACATGGCCTCGGCAAGGGCCTCGCGCGAGCCGGCGGCGAACAGGCCCGAAAGGCGCTGCTTGGCGGCGCCGAAGCTCTTGATTGGCAGGATCGCGATCGTGCGCACGGCGTCTGAGAAGACTAGTGGGCCGCCTGCAAAGGTTTCTCGTGCGGACTTGAATTCGGCTGAGTCCGTCCGACGAGAAGGACAAGCAGTTCGTGCGCTGAAGTGCGCGGGGTCGGCGAGCGACCGTCCGCACCTCATCCCCGCTGAGCTTTCGACGCCGGGCGACCAGGTATCCCACCTCACCCAACGCTGGGTCCGTGTCATCGGCGACGGATGTCGCAGGAGCCACACACGACGCCCACGTGGCATCGACGATGGTCAGCGAGACCTCAAGCCCCGTCTTGCGTCTTTCCTCGGTTGTCACCGCCCGTGCTCGGGCAGCCTCCTCGTGTAGTTCTCCGGTACGCCGGTCCATCGCACGATGAGGCGGTCGCGACCCCAGCCGGCCTTCGCGGGTGCGTCCTCATCACGCCACGGGCGCAGCTCGACCACGCCGTCGCTGAGCTGAGGGTTCGGGAACGGAAGGGAAGACACTCATCAAGGCTAGGCGAGCGCCCCCGCAGGAGACGCGTTTCGCCCGAAATGGCGGCCCCCAGATCGTTGCCATTTCCGGTCGAACGTTCACAGGCGACCACTAGAAGCCAAGCGACTGCGCGAACTCCAGCGTGGCCGCGGCCACCCGCCGGCGCACGTCGGGATCGCCCATCAGCGTGTCCGTCTGCAGACCCCGAGCACCCTCGACGGGCTCGTCGGCCACCACGCCGTCGAGCAGGTCGCCGTAGGCGCCGAGCATGGCCGACGCGTCGGGCTCGAGGCCGGCGTGCTCGCAGAACAGGCGCGTGGGACCCTTCACCACCTCGCCTCCCACGAACGGGCTCATCGCCACCACCGGCGCCGGGGTGGCGCGCAGCGCCTCCGGCATCCCCGGCACGGCCAGGATCGGGCCGATCGATATCACCGGATTGCTCGGCCCGACCAGCACCACATCGGCGTCCGCGATGGCCGCCAGCACCTCGGGGGTGGGACGTGCGCGGCCCGCGCCCGTGAACTCGAGGCCCTCGATCGGCCCCTCGGCGCGCTCGGCGATCATGAACTCCTGGAAGGGCAGCGTCCGTCCGCGCGCCTCGATCCGGGTGCGCACCGGCTCGTCGCACATCGGCAGCACCCGGGCGCCGACGCCCATGCCCTCCACCACCGCGGCGTGGGCGTCGGTCAGCCGCCGGCCTTCGGCCAGCAGCTCGGTGCGCACGAGGCACATGGCCAGGTCGCGGTCGCCGAGGCGAAACCACGCCGGCCGTCCCGCGGCCTCGAGGGCGCTCATCACGGCCCAGGTGTCGCCCCGGATTCCGTAGCCGCGGTCGTCGATGGCGTCCGCGAGCCAGTAGGTGACCAGGTCGGGGTCGGGGGAGACGTGGACGCCGTACACCTCCGCGTCGTCGCCGGTGTTGGCCACGACGGTGAGGCCGTCGGCCCCGACCACGTCGAGCAGCCCGCGCGCGAGCTTCGCGCCCCCGCTGCCGCCCGAGAGAAGGGTTACCCGCACGGCCCGGCTACCAGAGCTCGTCAGGCAGGCCGGTGAGCTTGACGCCGGTATGGGTCCGATTGCGGATGTTGACCGAGATGAGAAGCGGCGTGAGGCCCTCCACCAGCCGGGCGGTCTCGAGGGCGCCCGCGTTCACGGGCCGCAGCCCGGGGATCAGCGCTATCAGCTCGGCCACGCGTCGCTTGGCCTCCTTCGCGTCCCCGGTCACGAGCACATCCTCGTCGAGCTGGGCGTCCAGGTTGCCGAGCGTGGCGGCGCTGACGGTGTGCAGGGCGCTCACCACCGTCACCCCGTCGGGCACCATCTCCTGCGCCTGTTCGGCAGCCGATCCCTGCGGCACCCCCAGCAGCCGCGTGGCCTTTCCGGATACCGCGGCCGCGAGCGGCACGGTGGCGTCCACGAGGATCTGGCCCTCCCCGAGCGCGCCCTTAAGGTTGGTCAGGTTCTCTGACTGCGCCCGGAAGGGCACGGCGAGGAACACGATCGGACCGCGTTTGGCGGCCTCGTCGTTCTCGGCGCCTTCGACCTCGGCGCCGGGCACCTGCTCGCGCACCCTCTCCGCGGCCTCCTCGGCCCGGCCGGCGTCGCGCGAGCCGATCACCACCGCCCGGCCGGCCGCGGCCAGGCGCAGCGCCAGCCCGAAGCCGAGCGCGCCTGTGCCGCCGACGATCGGGATCGGCTCGCGGGTGCTCACGGGCGGCGAGGCTACTGCGTCAGCCATGCTGGGCCCGGTGAGCACGCGACAGCTGGCGGTGGTGGCGATGGCGGGACAGGTGAACTTCGTGGCCGCCTGGATCCTCGGCGGCCTCTTACAGCCCGGCTACTCGACGGCCGACCAGACGGTCTCGGAGCTGTTCGCGCGCACGGCCGACTATCCGCTCGTGCTGTGGATCGGACTGGCCGGCCTGGCCCCTTCCTACCTGGCCACGGCGGCGATCCTGCGGCGGGCGCTGGGCGGTCGAGGTCGGGTGGCGGTCGCGCTCTTCGTGGTCGCGGCGCCGCTCGTGATCATCGTCCTCGTGTCCCCGCTCGACTGCATGACCAACACCGGCGCTGCCTGCGCAGCGCGCGTCGATGCGGGCGCCGTCTCCGCCGCCCACGAGCTTCACAACCTGGCTGCCGTGGCGCTACAGCTGCTCCTGGTGGCTACGCCGGTCGCGGTCGCGGTCGCCGTCCGTGGCACGCGCCTCGCGCCTTGGGCTCTCGGCTTCGGTGTGCTGGGTGTTGTGACGGTTCTCGTCGTGGGCGTGTATCCGGGGCGAGACGGGTACGGCATCGCTCAGCGCGCGACGTTCGGCTTCGTGAACCTGTGGGTGAGCGCCATCGCCGTCGCGGCGCTTGCCGGAATTCGCGTCCCGGATAGGGTGGAGGCCCGATGAGGCTCGAGGGCGAGACGGCTCTGGTCACCGGCGCCGCGGGCGGCATCGGGGCCGCTACCTGCGAGCGGCTGGCCGGGGAGGGAGCGCGCGTGGTGGTGGCGGATCTCGACCTGCACCGCGCTCGCGACCTCGCCGGCGCCCTCGACGGCATGGGCGTGGAGATGGACGTCCGCTCCAAGGCGTCCGTGGGCGCCGCCGTCGAGGCCGCCGAGTCAGAGCTCGGCCCGATCTCGGTGCTCGTGAACAACGCCGGCATCGCCGAGGACGACTTCTTCAGCCGCACCGACGAGGCCATGTGGGACCGCGTGATCGCCGTCAATCTGCGTGGCGTGTTGGCGGTCACCCACGCCGTGCTCGGCGGCATGCACGAGCGCGGCGGGGGGAGCATCGTGAACATCGCCTCGGAGGCCGGCCGGGTGGGCTCTCAGCTGTCGGCGGTCTACTCGGCCACGAAGGCCGGCGTGATCGGCTTCACCAAGGCGCTGGCCAGGGAGTCGGCTCGCTTCGGCGTGCGGGTGAACGCCGTGGCGCCCGGCCCGATCGAGACGCCGATGCTCCAAGCGGCGCCCGACGCCCTCGGCGAGCTTGGGGAGCGCTTCGTGCGGGGCATGGTGGCTTCCACGGCGATGAAGCGCCCGGGACGCCCGGAGGAGGTGGCCGCCGCGATCGCCTACCTGGCGAGCGACGACGCGTCGTTCGTGACCGGGGAGACGATCGGGGTGAGCGGCGGCCTCGGCATGATGTAGCGGTGCCCGCCGCCCAGGATCTCGTGCGCATCCGCGAGGTCGGTCCCCGAGACGGATTCCAGAACGAGCCGGAGGTGATCGACACCGCCGACAAGGTGCGGCTGGTAGAGATGCTCGCCCGCACGGGCCTGCGCCGGCTCGAGGTCACGAGCTTCGTGCGCGCCGACGTGATCCCGCAGCTGGCCGACGGGCCCGAGGTGCTGCGCGAGGCCGAGATCCCCGACGACGTGGCGGTGTCCGTGCTCGTGCCCAACGAGCGCGGACTCGACGACGCGCTGGCGCTGCGCGAGCGCTTCTCGGACATCAACGTGTTCCTCTCCGCCTCGGAGACACACAACCGCGAGAACGTGAACCGCTCGGTGGCGGAGTCGCTCACCGGCCTCGAGGCGGTGATCGCACAGGCGCGCGAGGAAGGGCTGCGCTGTGAAGGGGTGATATCCGTGGCATTCGGCTGCCCGTACGAGGGCGAGGTGCCGCCGGCGGCCGTGTTCGCGATCGCCGAGCGCCTGGTGGCCGCGGGATGCGAGGAGATCGCCTTCGGCGACACCACCGGGATGGCCAACCCGGCGCAGGTGCGCGAGTTCTTCGGGGAAGCCTTCGAGCGGCTGGGGGGCGTGGAGCTGACCGCTCATTTCCACAACACGCGCGGGCAGGGCCTTGCCAACGCGTTCGCCGCGCTGGAGGCCGGGGTGCGTTCCTTCGAGGCCTCGTTCGGCGAGCTTGGAGGCTGCCCCGTGCCCCGGGGCGCGACGGGCAACGTGGCGACCGAGGACCTCGTGTCGATGCTCCACGAGATGGGCCACCCCACGGAAATCGACCTCCCCGCGCTGCTGGACTGCGCGCGCGAAGCCCAGAGGCTGCTCGGGCGGCCGCTGGGCAGCCACCTCCTGAGTGCGGGCCCGGTGGTCTGGCATGGAAGGGGGGCATCGCCGCCAGGTTTGACGTTTCCAACGGGCTGCACCGGAAATACCTGACGAAACGACTTGAGGAGGACCAAGATGGTCAACGACACAATCGCCAACACGACACGGGTTGCGCACGACTGGGGGCTGGCGAGCTATCTGGGCGGAGCGATGTTCGGGAAGTTCGCTCTCAATCCGGCAGTACGGGTGATCGAGAGCAAGCCTGACCGCGGCAAGGTCGCGAACACGGCGTGGAATGGCTACAACGTGATCAACGCCGTGTCGCTTGGCGCGGTGGCGACCGGCTGGGGAGCCGCCCGCCTCACCGAGGCCCGGCCCGACCGCCTCTCGGGGCGCGAGCGCGACCTCGCCAGGGTCAAGGATGGCTTCGTGATCTTCACCGTGCTCGCGGGAATCGCGAGCGGCATTCAGGGCGCGCGCCTGGCCAAGCAGGTACCCGACGGGGCGGTGCCGATCGAGAGCGGGGTCGAGCCCGCGGAGGAGACGCCCAAGACGGCCGCCACGATCCAGCGCTCGCTTGGCGTGCTCGGCAACGTGAGCATCCTCTCGGGTGTCGGCCTGGTGGTCACCAACGCGATCCTCGCTCAGACCAACCACAGTCGTCCACCGGCTCGGCGCGGCATCTTGCGACGCAACGGCTGACGCGCCTGCCCGCCATGGATGCCAGGCGGATCGCGACGGTCCATGCAGCCGGCCGGGCGGCCTTGGGAGCAGCGCTTGCCGTGGCGCCCAAGGCCGTGACCGCCGGCTGGATCGGCAAGGACTCGGGCCGTGAGCCGGTGACGGTGGTCGCGCGCGCCCTCGGCGTGCGCGACTCGCTGCTGGGCCTGGGAGTGCTGCGCACCCTAAATGACTCCGAGGCCGCTAAGCCGTGGATAGCGGCCTGCCTGGTGGCGGACGCCGTCGATCTGGCCGCGACCGCCGCCGCGCGCGACCAGCTCCCGAAGCGGGGCGTGGCGGCCGTGTCCGCCCTGGCGGGCGGCTCCGCGTTGCTGGGCGCCTGGCTGCTCTTCGCGCTCGACTAACGCCCGGCGAACTGCGGCGGGCGCTTCTCGGAGAAGGCGCGCGCGCCCTCGGCGAAGTCCTCGCTGGCGACCAGCATCTCCTGGGCCTGCACCTCCTGCTCCAAGGTCAGCGCGAGCGCGGGCTTCGCGGCGGCGTCCATCACCCGCTTGGCCAGCCCCACCGCCCGCGGCGCGCAGCCGAGCAGCTCGCCGGCGAAGGCCTCGGTGAGGGCGTCGAGCTCCTCGGCGGGCGCGATCCGGTTGGCGAACCCGATTCGGTGCGCCTCGCGACCGTCGATCACCTTGCCGGTCATGATCAGCTCCTTCGCGTTGCCGAGGCCGACGATCGCAGGCAGCCGCGAGCATCCCCCCACGTCGGGCAGCAGGCCCACGCGGGCCTCCATGATCCCGGCGATCGCGTCCTCGGCCATCACGCGGAAGTCGGCTGCGAGCGCCAGCTCGAAGGCGCCGCCGAGGCAGGCGCCGTGGATCTGGCAGATGGTGGGCTTGGGCATCTCCTCCAGCAGGTTCCACCAGGCCAGGATCGGACGCCGGAAGCGGCGCAGCTCGGAGGGGCTCTCCGACAGCTCGCGCAAGTCGTTGAGATCCATGCCAGATGAGAACATCGTCCCGTCGCCGCGCACCACCACGCAGCGCACGCCCGCGTCGGCCGCGGCGTGTTCGAGCGCCTGTCCGAGGGCGGCCGTCAGCTCGGCGTTGAAGGCGTTGCGCTTCTCCGCGCGCTGGAGGACGATGTGGCGCACCGTCCCACGATCCTCTACTCCGACCAGTGGCATGTAGGCTCCCGCGCTTCGCAGTTGGGACGAGGCCGCCGGTGGGCCTCGTGCGTACGTCGACCAGGACGGGGAATATACGTGGCGATAGAGCGGGTCGGAGTGGTGGGAGCGGGGCTGATGGGCCACGGCATCGCACAGGTGGCGGCCCAGTCCGGCTACGACGTGGTGGTGCGCGAGATCGATCAGGAGCGCCTCGACAAGGGCATGGGGCGGATCGAGAAAGGGCTGGCCCGCGCGGTGGAGAAGGGCCGCATGCAGCAGACCGAGGCCGACGAGGTGCGTAGCCGCATCTCACCCACGCTCGACTACGGCGACCTGGCCGACTGTGACCTGGTGATAGAGGCGATAGACGAGGACCTCGGCGCCAAGCTCCAGATGTGGCGCGAGGTGGACAACATCGTCAAGGACGAAGCCATCTTCGCCACCAACACCTCGTCACTCGGAGTGATGGACCAGGCCGCGGCGACGAAGCGGCCCGACCGCTTCCTCGGGCTTCACTACTTCAACCCGGCGCAGGTGATGAAGCTGGTCGAGGTGGCGCGCGCGGTCACCACCTCCGACGAGACCTTCGATACCGGGGTCTCGTTCGCCGAGAGCGAGAAGAAGCTCGGTGTGAAGACCAAGGACAAGGCGGGCTTCATCGTCAACCGCCTGCTCGTGCCCTACATGCTCGACGCGATCCGCGCCTACGAGGAGGGAGTGGGCTCGATCGAGGAGATCGACGCCGCCATGAAGGCAGGCGCCGGCCACCCGATGGGCCCGCTGACGCTGGCCGACTTCGTGGGCCTCGACACGATGGGCTCGATCTGCGACGTGATGTTCGACGAGTTCCGAGAGCGCCGCTTCGCTCAGCCGCCGACCCTGCGCAAGATGCTGGCCGCCGGCTGGTACGGGCAGAAGTCCGGCAAGGGCTTCTACGACTACTCGGGCGACGAGCCCGTGATGAACCCGCAGCTGTGAGCGCCGGCGCCGGGCGGGGTTCGCCGAGCGGCACGACTCGAAAGAAGCAGTCGTCTCAGGTGTCGCTGCGGCGCTTGAAGATCAGCACGTGGCCGTCCTTCTCGCGGTGAAGGTTCTGCTGTAGCAGGACCTTTACGAGCTCCCAGCCCTGGGCGCCGTACTCGGCCAACACCTCATCGAGCTTGCTGCGGTTGAGCTCGTCCTCCTGGCGGCCCATCAAGCCGTGAGTGATCACCGCGGTCGCGTACTCCCAGGTCGGCACGACACAAACCCTAGTCATGCGCTGCGCTTGGCGCTGCCAGCTCGAACTCAGTGCGGGAACAGCACCGCCAGCGCCAGCGCGAAGCCGGGCAGCAGCGGGGACCGGAGCTCGTCCTCGCGTATGAGCTCCAGCGAGACGTCGAAGCTGGGCGCTCTTGGTTTCGAGCGGCGGAAGATGAGCACGGCCTCGGCGGCGGTGTCCACCAGCCACAGCTCGGGCAGTCCGTGGCGCTCGTAGCCGGACTTCTTGGCGCCCACGTCGTAGCGCCAAGTCGAGGGTGACCGGACCTCCACGGCGAGGTCGGGCATCGGGTAGGGCCGCGGGTCTAGGCGAGCCGGCCCTCTGCCCTCGTCGTACCAGGCGATGTCAGGCTTGAAGACATTGTGCTCGTCGAGCTGTACGTCCAGCGGGAGTGCCACCTTGCCGCGCCCCGACTCGGCGCGCACCCAAGTCGCGAAAGCGAGGTAAAGCTCGCCCTGGACCTCGCCGTGATGCACCGTCGGGTCATTCACGACGACCTCACCCGCTATGAGGTTCACGGGCCAGCCGAGCTCGGGCTCGGGCAGCGCGAGGAACTCCTCGGCGGTCATGCGCTCGGCGACGGGCACGGATGTCATCGTAGTCCTCCCCGGACGGATCGCTCACGCCCTTCCAAGGCCACGAGCAGCGGATTCTCGCCCCCTGAACGGCCGCGCCACGGCTTTCGGCAACAGAAACTGCGCGGCGAGCGCTCTACCATGAGCCTGTGCCCGAAACCACAGTCGATGTTGGGCAGGTGCACCGGCTCTCGACGGAGGAGTACCACGCCGGCGGCACCCGCGGCCTGAGGCTCGTCGGCGGGAGCGCCGATGCGCATGGCCGTCTACGTTGACGCGCCGATCTGGGAGTGGCGCGGGCGCATGTGGTGCCACCTGACCGCCGACAGCGAGGAGGAGCTTCACCGCTTCGCCGCCCGGCTCGGCCTGCCGCGGTTCAAGTTTCAGAGTCGACCTGGCCGGCCCTGGGTCGATCACTACGACATCCCGGAGTCCTTGCGGTCGGCGGCGGTTGGGCTTGGGGCAGGGGAGATCAGCCTCCGCGAGGCGGGCGCGCAGATCGCGCGACGTCGCGACGCCGCGCGGTGAGTGAAGCCGTACTTCGTCTCGGGCGTGAGGGGTCCAGAGCGGCTGCTTCACCGAGGTCGCGCAGACGTCAGCGTGAGAGACTGCCGCCCGTGACCGACCTCGCGGCAGCCCTGGAGCGCGCTCGCGCGGGTGGTCCGGAGCGTCACCACACGAAGGCCGACCAGCAGGGCAAGCTCCCCGTGCGCGAGCGGGTGGCCCTCCTGACCGACGAGGGGTCGTTCACCGAAGACGCCCTGCTGGCCAACTCGGAGCAGGACGGCTTCGGCGCCGACGGCGTGGTCACGGGCATGGCCACGATCGGCGGTCGGCCGGTGTGCCTCATGGCCAACGACCCGACCGTCAAGGCCGGCTCCTGGGGGCCGCGGACGGTCGAGAAGATCATCCGCATCCAGGAGCAGGCGCTGGAGCACCTGATGCCGATGGTCTACCTCGTCGACTCGGCGGGCGCGCGCATCACCGAGCAGGTGCAGATGTTCCCCGGCCGCCGCCACGCGGGGCGGATCTTCCACACCGAGGTGAAGATGTCGGGCGTCGTCCCACAGGTGTGCGTGCTCTTCGGTCCCAGCGCGGCCGGCGGCGCGTACATCCCCGCGTTCTGTGACGTGGTGATCATGCGCGACGGCAACGCCTCCATGTACCTGGGCTCGCCCCGGATGGCGGAGATGGTGATCGGCGAGAAGGTCACGCTGGAGGAGATGGGGGGTGCGCGCATGCATACGGGCGTGTCCGGCTGCGGCCACTTCCTCGTGAAGACCGACGAGGAGGCAATTGACCTGGCCAAGCGCTATCTCTCCTACTTCCCGCGGCACTGGCGCGAGCACCCGCCGCCGGCCCCGCCTGCGCCACCGGGCCCCGCCGGCCCGATCCACGACCTGATCCCCGCCGATGAGAACAAGCCCTTCGACATCCTCGGGCTGATCGACTGCCTGGTGGATGGGGGCTCCTTCCTCGAGGTGCACCAGCGATGGGCCAAGGAGGTGGTGGTGGGCTACGCGCGCCTCGAGGGCCGCGTCGTGGGAATCGTGGCCAACCAACCGCGCCAGAAGGGGGGAGTGCTGTTCGTCGACTCCTCCGACAAGGCTGCTCGCTTCATCTGGACCTGCAACGCCTTCAACGTGCCGCTGCTCTTCCTGGCCGACGTGCCCGGGTTCATGATCGGCACGCAGGTCGAGCGCCAGGGCATCATCCGCGCCGGCGCCAAGATGATCTCGGCCGTCTCCGAGGCCACCGTGCCCAAGATCTCGGTGATCGTGCGCAAGGCCTACGGCGCCGGGCTGTACGCGATGGCCGGGCCCGCCTTCGAGCCCGATGCGTGCATAGCGCTGCCCGGCGCCAAGATTGCCGTGATGGGCCCCCAGGCGGCCATCAACGCCGTGTTCTTCAACCAGGTGCAGGCCATCGAGGACGAGCAAGAGCGGGGCGCCTTCGTGGAGAAGCTCAGGCAGGAGTACAGGGAGGAGATCGACGTGCTGCACCTGGCCTCTGAGCTCGTGGTCGACGCGGTGATCGCACCCGAGGACCTGCGCGACGAGCTGGTGCGCCGATACGGCTTCTACACCGACCGCCGGCGCGAGTGGCCGGCGAAGCACAACGCAGTCACCCCGGTGTAGGCGCCGACCGGGCAGTTTGCGCGCTGCGCCGCCGGGTATTGGATGCCGGCGATGTGGATGATCGGCCCTTTCAGGGGTCCCCTCCGGCTGGTCGCCTCGATCGGCGAGGGAGCGCTCGAGGTGGCGCTCGCCCTCGTGCGCGAGGCGCGCTCGGCGCTCGAGGATCAAGAGCCGGCCACACCGGCGCCAGAACCCACCAGCGTCACCGTCGAGCGGCCTGCGCCTCGGCCCACCGTCCGGCAACGCTCACGCCTGGCGTCGCGGCCCCGGCGCCCGGCTCGCAGCGAGCCGGCTCAGCCGCCACCCGCTCCGCCTGTGCCCGACACCGCGAAGACCATCGACGATGAACCGGTACCGGTCGCCGAGTTCGGCGGAGAGGGCGCCGAGGAAGACGCCGGCCCCGAGATCCATGTCGACCCGCCGTGGGACGGCTACGACGCCATGACGGTGGCCGACCTCAAGGCTCGGCTCACCGACGCCAACCGTGAGCTGCTGGCAGCGGTGGTGCTCTACGAGGGCTTCGGGCGCGGGCGGCGCTCGGTGATCGACCCGGCCGAGCAGCGCCTCACGCGGATGAGCGCTGCGCGCTCCTAGAGGCGAGCCGAGGACCCACCTCGGCGTCCACGCGCTCGGCCAGCTCGAGGCAGACCTCGAACACCCGGTCGAGCGCAGCCGGATCGAGCACCGCCCCGGGCGAGGAGACGGTGATGGCCGGGAGGCCGCGGGCCAGCGCTGCGCCCGCGTCGCCACTCTCGTGAATCACGCTCGCCCGCGCCTCATGGCCGCCATCCGCGGCGATCTCCTCGCACATCCGCCTGAGCTGGCGGTGGGTGGACAGCCCGATGATCGGGCCCTCCCTGCGGCTGAACGTGACCGGCCCGTCGCCCACGCCGTCGACGTTGAGCACCACGGTGCTCTCGGATTCGAGGTCCGCGCGGCGCAGCCGCAGCCAGGCCCTCATGCCGAGCGCGAAGGGCTTCTGCGCACCCGTGAACACCACCCAGACGTCGAAGTGCTCGAGCCGCTCGCCCAGCTCGTCGGCCAGCTGGAGCACCACCGCCACACCGGCGGCGTTGTCGGTCGTTCCGGGGTCTGCGCCGGAAAGCTCGATGTCGGCGAGAGCCGGCACCATGAGGATGAGGAACACCGTGGGCACGAACTGGGCGCTGGTGAGAACGGTGCCCTCGAGCCCGGACACGCGCAGACTGCAACAGATCAGGACCATCACCATCGCGACGACCATCGCCAGCCACGGGTCGCGCAGCAGTCGGGCGGCCAGCGCGAAGGACGGGGCCTCGCGGGCGACGTCGTAGTGGGCGACGAGCACGAGCGTGCCGGGCTTGCCTCCGTCTACCCGAGACTCCACGTTCTGAGACAGCCGCCGACCGGTGGTCCGGCGCACCAGATGGACCGTTCCGGTGACGTCCAGGACGGTCGACAGCACGGCGAACAGCACGATCGCGGCGCCGATCGGCGCGTCGCTTACGGCCAGCACGCTGCCGAGGACGGCCAGCAGGGCGTGAAGGGCGTGGGTGAGCCCGAACCGCGGACGCATCTCTACGGTCTGCAGCTCAGCCGGGCGACCGAGGTCCTCGAGGCGGTGGCGCAGGTGCACGGCGGCCCTTCGCTCGGCGTCCGTACCCGCCGCTCGCCCCCGGTGGGCCACCAGACCGGCGACTTCTTCTATGGACTCCATCCGCAGGCGCAGGTTAGAGTGGCGCCGCCGCACCCACTCACCTATCTAGGGGGACCGACCGTGGACACGTCAAAGATCAGCTTCGGGGAGATGGTGGCCGGCGCGAGCGGCCTGGCGCTCTTCATCTTCATGTTCTTCCCGTGGTACGGGCTCAAGACGGAGGTAGAGGGCCTGGGCGAGGTCGAGGGCGTGAACGGCAACGCCTGGGAGGTCTTCAGCATCATCGACATCCTCCTGCTGCTGGTGGCTCTGCTGGCGGTCGGCATGGCCGTGGCCCGCGCGGCCGGTGCGATGCCCGCCGACCTTCCGGCTCCGGCAGGGATGATCGTGGCGCTGGCGGGTGCACTTGCTCTCCTGCTGATCCTGTTCCGCCTGATCAGCGCCCCCGACCCGGACATCACGGGGGATGCCGTCGACCTGAGCCGCAAGATAGGCGTCTTCCTCGGCCTGATAGCTGCGGCGGGAATCACCTTCGGCGGCTACACGGCGATGAACGAGCGCAAGGGCGGACACGCGCCGCGGGCCTGAAGGATCAAGTTGTCAGAACGTGCGGAGCTCCTCGAGAAACAGCTGGCCGCTGGTGTAGAAGCCAAACGCGCCGGAGCCCTTGTCGGCGAGCAGCTCCCGGGACTGCTCGACTATCGCGCCCATCGCCTCATCCCACGACGCCGGCACGAGCTCGCCGTCGCGGCGCACGAGCGGCGTGGTCAGGCGGTCGGGAGACTCACTGGCCTGCCAGCCGAACAGGTCCTTGGGACCGAGCCGCCCTCGGTTTACTCTGTCCTCGCCGCGGCCCCGCACGCCCACCAGTCGACCGCCCTGCACCGCGAGGTCGTAGGCGTCCGCGTTGGAGTGCAGGACCGACGCCGTCTGCACCCACCGCTCAGGCTCGGCGCCCGGCGCCAGGAAGCTGTCCACACGCTCGGGCCACTCCTCGCCGCAGGCGACGGGCGTCCTCGGACCCCATGGATCGGCGATCCGGTCGACCCGCTGCGCGGAACCTTCGTCGGCGGCTTCGTTGCGCTCGGTGATCGTCGCCTATTACCCCGCGACGCGGATTGCACGCCCTGCGCGGCGGACGAGCGCCGTTCGCGCACATAGGATGTAGGGCAAGCGGCGGTGTCCAAACTGGTAAAGGAGGCGCACTCAAAATGCGCTGCCCTCAACAGGGCTTGTGGGTTCGAGTCCCACCCGCCGTATTGACCGGGCGGCTAGGCGCCGGCGGGCTGCGGATCCTTGCCGTGGCCCCCTGGGCGCGGGTAGTCGCCGTCGCGGTGGACCTCGACCTCCACGTTCCACTTCTGCGCGAAGCCGCGCATCGCAAAGGCCAGCAGGAGCAGTTGCACCGGCACGAGGATCACCGTCAGGAGGCCGAGGATGCTGGGCTCGAGCAGCGGGGTGTCGTATCCAGCCTTGTCGCGAGCGAACCACGAGGGAGCCGCGACCGCGGCCACGACCGCGAAGAGCACGGCCAGCGCGGCCGCCACCGGCAGCACGCCGCGGTTCCAGCGCGCCACGTAGAAGGCCATCAGGAGGTAGAGGAAGATGTACGCGAACGCGACGGGCTGAGCGCCCTGCAGCTCCGACCAGCCGCCAACGGTGACGATCGTGATCAGGGCGGCGCTGGCGATCAGCAGGAGGATGACGATGGACTTGGTCGCCTTCGACCCTGCCTTCTGCCGGTTCGGATGCTCGATCAGGGTCTGCGCCATGCGTGGGGCAGTCTAGTTCCTGCCCTGGCGACGTGACTCACTTTGCCGGCGACCGTACGATGGAGGTTCGTGCGGGCGTGCTGGAATTGGTAGACAGGCCGGGTTTAGGTCCCGGTGTTCGCAAGAGCGTGTGGGTTCGAGTCCCTCCGCCCGCATCGGCTCGAGGTCACGGTGCCAGCTTGCCGGCTCGACGGCAGCCTCGATCTGCGGCTCTTCGCGCACAAGCCTGCCGCCCCGGAAGGTGCCCGCGGCGATCACCATGCCAGCGGCGACCAGGATGATGTCCTTGAGCACGTACTGCCCCTCAAGCGTCGGGGCGCCGTGGGGGCCGGCGAACAATCGGCCGGGCTCGATCAACAGTGGCGAGAGGATGCCCACCAACTGCACGACCAGCACCCAGATGGCCACGCGCATCAGGGCTCCCGAGCCGGTCAGAAGACAGATGCCGATGAAGCACTCCATCGTCGCGACGATGTAGATCGCCACGCTGGACGGGATCAGCCCGAGGAACAGCACGTCGGTTGTGTCCGTCGCCAGCATCTCGGCGGGGCTGACACCCGGGAAGTACTTCAGCATGCCGAACCCGAGAAAGACGGCGCCGACCGAGATCCGCAGAGCGGAGATGCTGTGGCGGACCAGCAGCCGGTGCACGACGTTCTCGAGAGCAATGATTCGCCGCAGGACAATGTTCATGCAAGTTCCTGCGAGACCGTGCGCAGATCGGTTCATCCAGACGCGGATCAGGCGGGGCCGGTGCCCGTCAGGGCTGCAGCGGGGGACCAGGGAATCGAACCCCAATCTCGGGTTTTGGAGACCCGCGTCGTAGCCGTTGGACCAGTCCCCCGGGGATCGGCAAGGGTAGCGCCGGTGGGCTCGGCATAGACTCGGCGCCCACCACAGGAGGAGAGGAATGGCGAGCATCGAGAGCGTGACCGGTCCGCTCGACGCGGACGACCTCGGGCGCACGCTCATTCACGAGCACCTCCGCGCCCGCGACGAGTCGAACGCGCTGCAGTTCCCTCATCTCTACGACGACGACTCGCTACGGGCCGCTGCTGTCGAGGCAGCGGAGGCGGCGGTCGCCGCCGGCGTGAAGACCATCGGCGAGCCGACGGCGATGCTGCTCGGCCGCGACGTGCGCTTCATCGAGAGCGTGGCAACGGAAGCCGGTCTTCAGGCGATCGTCTGCACCGGCATCTACACCTACGACCACCTGCCCCTCTTCTGGCAGAGCCGGTCGCCCGACGCGATGGCAGAGGCCTTCATCCACGACATCGAACAGGGCATACAGGGCACGGACATCAAGGCTGCCTTCCTCAAGTGCGCCGCCGACGAGCCTGGCATCACCGCCAACGTGGAGAAGATCCATCGGGCGTGCGCCCGTGCGAGCCTGCGCACGGGGAGGCCGATCATGGCCCACTCACGGCCCGCCTCGAACACGGGCCCTCGCCAGGTGGAGATCCTGCTGGAGGAGGGAGTGGCGCCCGAGAGGATCCAGATCGCGCACACCGGCGACACCGACGACCTCGGCTACATCGAGGGGCTGCTCGACAAGGGCGTCTTCATCGGCCTCGACCGCTACGGGATCGAGATGTACCTGCCCACCGGGAGGCGCAATGCCACGACCCTGGCGCTGCTCGAGCGCGGGTACGCCGAGCAGATGTTCATCGCCGCCGACTCCTGCGCGACTCTCGACTGGTTCCCCGACGAGACGGTCGAGATCCTGGTGCGCGAGGGGGCGGTGAAGGACTGGACGATCACCCTCGTGCCCGATCAGGTGCTCCCGGCGCTGCGCGAGGGCGGGATGACGTCCGAGCAGGAGAAGACGATGATGGAGGAGAACCCGAAGCGCTGGCTGGTGGCCTAGCTTCAGGCTAGGATTGAGCGGGTTGCGGGTGTGGTGTAAAGGCTGCACAAGACCCTTCCAAGGTCTTAGTTCGGGTTCGATTCCCGACACCCGCTTGCCGACTGATCAGGCCTACGCTTGGCTGAGCACGGCCCGGAGCGCGCCTCGCCGCCGGGCCGTTCGCCGACGGTGGCAGTTGGCGCTTCGCGGTTCCGTCCTCGGCCTCCATTAGCGAACGTATGTTCGCAACCGGCTCGGATGGAAGTTCGCGTAAACTGGTGCCGACCACGGGGCGTGGCGCAGTCTGGTAGCGCACTCGGCTGGGGGCCGAGCGGTCGCTGGTTCAAATCCAGTCGCCCCGATCGAAAGGCCCGCTACCGCTGCATTGCTGCATAGCGCGTGGACTAGGAGCGCTGAAAAAAGCGGGAGCCGTGCAGAACGAACTCGCGGGCTGCCGGCTCAACCGTTATCGTTGAACCATGAGTTCGCGCGCCGGCTATGTCTTGATGATGGCCCTGTCCCCAGGGTCTCTCGGCGCGCTCTAGTTCTCCCCGTCGACACCGGCCCCAGACTTCTCGGGGTTGGCGCTCTCATCGGATGCTGGTCCCGCGGGGCCAGAGAGGAATGCACCGATGAGCCATCAAAGCTCCTACATCACAACGGCGATCCCGTACGTGAACGGAGACCCGCATCTGGGCTTTGCGCTTGAGTGCGTTCAGGCGGATCTGCTGGCGCGCCACCGGCGGCTGCGCGGTGAGCAGGTCCGCTTCCTGAGTGGAACTGACGATCACGCGCTGAAGAACGTCGAGGCGGCCGCCGCTGCGGGTGTGCCGGTTGCGCAGTTCGTGGATGAAAAGGCGGAGCGCTTTGCCGCACTCCGCGAACCGCTCGAGCTCTCCAATGACGACTTCATCCGCACGAGCCGCGACCCGCGCCACGGCCCGGGCGTCGAGCGCCTGTGGCGCGCGTGTGTTGCCAGCGGGGATCTCTACGAGCGTTACTACGAGGGGCTCTACTGCACCGGTTGTGAGGCGTTCCTTTCCCCGAGCGATCTTCTCGACGGCCTCTGTGTCGAGCACAGGCGGCCACCGGAGCAGGTGGCCGAGCGCAACTGGTTCTTTCGCCTCTCGCGCTACCGCGATCAGCTGCTCGCGTTGATCGAGAGCGGACGGCTCCGGGTCGAGCCAGAGCAGCGGCGAAACGAGGTGCTCGCGTTCATCCGGGGAGGGCTCGAGGACTTCAGCGTCTCGCGCTCCCAAGAGCGCGCACATGGCTGGGGCATCCCAGTGCCAGAGGACCCGAGCCAGGTCATCTATGTCTGGTTCGACGCCCTCGGCAACTACATCAGTGCGCTCGGCTACGGAACCGAGGGCGAGCTGTACGGCCGGTGGTGGGAGCGCTCAGGCAAGCGCGTACACGTGATCGGCAAGGGCATCATCCGCTTCCACGCCGTCTACTGGCCGGCAATCCTGCTCTCAGCCAGGGAGCCGCTGCCGACGGCGATCTTCGTCCACGACTACCTGACCGTTGATGGCCAGAAGCTCTCGAAGTCGCTCGGTGTGACCCACGACCCCGCCGACATCGCAGCCCGGTACGGAAGCGCCGCGCTGCGCTGGTGGTTTCTCCGTGAAGTACCCCGCACCGGTGACACCGACTTCCGCGAGGAGCGGCTCGCCGCACGTGCGAACGAGCTCGCCGACGGGCTGGGCAACCTCGTCAACCGCACGATCACGCTCGTCGGGCGCTATCGCCCAAACGGAGTTGCCCAGTTCGAGACTCGGACGGAGGCATCTCTCACGCTACGAGCAGTCATCCATCGCACTCCGGATGCGATTGACGAGGCGTTGTCCCGCTACGACATCAGGAGTGCCGCCGCGGCCCTCTGGTCGCTAGTAGAGGAAGCCAACCGCTACGTCGCGGCGACAAGACCCTGGGAGCTCGCGAAGGCCGAGGCCGGCGATGCCAGCAGTGACCTCGACGAGGCGCTGGGCGCCCTGGTCGACGCCTGCCGCACGCTCGCGCGGGAGTTCCAGCCCTTCCTGCCCGCGGCTAGCGAGCGAATCGAGCGCGCTCTCGCCGCCAGCGATCCGAAACTCGGCCGTCGCCTGTTCGCGAAAGCCATGTGACACAAGGGTGTTGCTTTTCGACGGATCCAGGAGCGGCCGTACTGCTTGGTCGTCCTCAGTTAGGACACTGTCGGGCGATGGGAGGCTTAGTTGTGGAGCCGTCGCAGATCCTGTGGCATCGCCTCCGGGCGAATCACCTCGCGGAACGTCTGCCGGCGGGCGCGTTTTCCTCGGCGGCGTTTGCCGGGCTGCAGGACTCGGCCCCCCGAGCCGCCCTTACGGGTCTCTACTCGCGCGTGCAGGATGTCACCCCCTTGGCCTGGGAGCACCCGTCGCTGGTGCAGACGTGGGCACCGCGGGGCGCGGTCTTCGTCGTGCCGAGATCTGACCTGGCTGTGTTCGCGCTGGGGATCGTGCCGCGCGACGTCCGGTTGCGGGAAGCTCTCAAGCAGCTCGCGGTCAAGGCTCGTGACTCGATCCTCGAGGCTCGCAAGGACGAGGGCAGAGCGGAGAGCGATCGTCTTGGGCCGATCCCCCCGGTGGTCTTGGACCAGATGCCGCGGCTGCCGATCTGGCGGCTTGCCTGTGCGCTCGCGGGTGTACAGATCCGCTGGGATGCCCGCAGCACTGAGCTCCTCCCAAGTCCCGCGCTCGAGATGGACGAGGAGCAGGCGCGGCGAGAGCTCGCCCGCCGTTTTCTGCGCTCGCTCGGACCCGCGGAGCCGGCGCGATTCACCCGCTGGGCCGCAGTCACCAAGGCCGATGCAAGAGCCACTTTTGACGCGCTCGGCGACGAGCTTGTGGAAGTGCGATGGACGGGGGGCGCTGGCTTTGTCCTCGCTGAGACCGCCGACGACCTTGCGGGGGCCAAACCGGTCTCGGCCGTCAGGTTCGTCGCCTTTGGCGCAGATCCCGTGCTCCAACCCGGAGAGGACGTCGTCGCCGCCGACCGCTCTCACCGCAAGGGAGCGCTGCCACCGTGGGCCTGTACCGGCCTGGTGCTGCTCGATGGCGCTGTGGCCGCCGCGTGGGGCAGAAGCCAAGGGCGCCTAAGGATCCTGCCGCTGGCTCCCCTCAGTGACAACCAGCGGCAACAGATCGAAGCAGAAGCACTACGAATGCCCATCCCGGGCGCCGCCCCTGAAGTCCTCTGGAAAGACAACCGGTGAACCATTGGCTCGCGACGTTCACCGCCCGAGCAGCCAACCCGACGCGTTCCTTCCTACGTGGCAGTGGCGTTCGGGCCCCGTGCTTCATCCGGAGGACCCGTGGGGCCTCGGGCTACTCACGCTCGAGGATGAGCAGGCCGCGCGAGCGATCGGCGAGGATGACCCGGCAGTCAAGACCGGCACCTGCACGCACGAGCTGGTGCCGATGCAACTCATCCGGGCCGGCTGAGCGCAGCCTCGGATCCCGAGCAACCGGGGGCGCAAGCCGCAGAGGTCCGCTTCCGCCATCGGAGGAGCCCAGATCTCGAGGGCCGTCGCCCGAGCGCGCACTTCTGCTTCTCGACGGCAGCCGCAGTACGGCCGGCCGGTCTGCGTATCCGATTGTGTTGCACGCCGCGATATTCCGCGATATCGTTTGCGGTATCGCAGAGCTAGAGGGGCCAGCCGCCGAGCCAGCAAGCGCAGCGAAGCTGCTGCTCAAGGCCGTGCGGGGGCTCCCAGAGGGCGAGCAGGAGACGGTGCTCACCCAGCTCATAACGCAGGCGCTCGGCGCGCGACCAGAACCGCTGCCGGAGCAGTTCGAAGGCGCCGGGGAACGGTCCGGCGTGCCAGCGCCTCAGCCCGGGTCCCGGCCGTGGTCCCCGCCGCCGCCACCTCCCTCGAGTGTGGTCCAGGCGCTAGGGTCGGTCGCCGGCGGGATGCTTCTCTTGAACGCCGCCGTCGCCGACGTTGCTTCGCTTTGTGCGATCACCGAGGACGACGTCCGCGATGCGCTGCGGGAGGTCAGCTCGGGCAAGGGCGCTCCCGAGGCCGTGAAGACCTACCTGCGGCTGCTTGCGGTCGGTCGCTCCTCTGCGCAGGCGCGCAGGACGCTCAAGCTGACGCGGGGCGAGCTCGCGGCGCTACGCGAGGATCCGGCTACGGCCAAGCTCGAGCTGCGACTTGGACGAGCATTGCTCACCAGAAGCCAGCAGCTTCAAGCCCTGCGGGCACTCACTACATACGTTCCGACCAGCTTCGGGCCGCCCGCCGGCGCCCTGCCCGCGCCCATGGCCACACCGGCCCCGCACGACATGATCCGGCGGCTGCTGCTGGCCGGGCAGGACGTCGAGCGCATCGCGCTGAACTGCGGCATCCGCGTCGACGCTGCGCGCGCGGCGCTGCACGAGACCGCCGCGCATCCCGACGCGAAGGAGCCGCTCGCCTCGATCCTGCGCCTGATCGGCGACGGTCGCTCGCACGCCGAAGCCGCGACCGAGCTCGGCCTCTCGCAGACGGAGCTGAGCGCGGCGCTCGAGCCACTCGGCTCGTCTCCGCTGCAGCACAAGCTCGCCCACGCGTTCTCCACCGCCGCGGTCGCCCGCCCACTCGTGGGCGCGGTCGCCGGCTCGGAGCGCAGAAAGGTGGTCGGCTCGGGCGCGCTCGGTCACGGCGCGCAGCAGGTCGTGCCGGTCCGCTTCCCGGAGGCCCAACACCAGCGCCTCAAGGACTGGTGCACTACGCACGGGTTTTCGATGGCCGTGGTCGTGCGCGGCCTTGTCGAGCGCTTCCTCGACGACCAAGAGCGGCGCGCGGCCTAACGTCGCCAGCGCAGACGCGCTGCGGGTTCTCGACGAACTGACTACGAAACGAACGGATGGCGCCACGACGGCCGACGCAAGTGGCACGACCGGTTGCAGTTCGACATCGTCCACTACGAGAAACGCCTGAAGCCACAAGGCCAAACTGGTCACCGGTCATAGGCCTGCCGCGCGGCTCCTTCAACGACAAGCACGCCTCCGCCGCCCCCAGGCGCCGCCCTGACAATTCCAGGGGCGTCGATAAGTAGAAGTCGCGCATGCCAAGGGCACGCTTCTCCTATCGGCGCCAAGGAGTAACGAGGCCGCCGACTTCTCCTTCGCGCCGGGAGGGATACGGCGTGCCGCCGACGACGGGACGACTGCTTTGTGGCCAAAGCAGTCGTACGCTCGGATCGGCGGCGCGTGATCCGTTCGCGCCGCCGAAACGAGTAGGCCCCGAGGGCTCTCGGTTTCGACGATCATTCGGGCGTGTGCTGCGGCGACCCAACGCAAGCAAGAGGTACCGGTTCGGCGGGCGAACGGTCGCCCTAGGCGATCGTATGGCGTCTCGCCGGCGCCCCGGTCTCGCCGCACGGTCGGCGCCAACGGGAACGGCGAGGCTCAGGCGTCGCTGTCGGGCTTGAGCCCGTGCCCGCGGAGCTCGAGCTCGACCTCCGTCGCGGCTTAGCCCTAGGCGGATCCCTCGGCAACGACCAGACGGCCGCCTAGGTCGAGCTCCTGTAGGTCATGCAATGTCGCGTTACGGCGATGCCACTCGCCAGTTTCAAGGTCGCCGCGTAGCCGAGCGAGCGACTCCTCGAGTTCGGCCGGATCGATTAGTGAGAAGACCGATACTCCGGCGCGTACCTTCGGGTCTAGGTAGGCCCGCGGGCGGCTCCGTAGGCCCCATAGAAGCCATCCCGGCAATCCGTCGGGATCGGGACGGGCTCGGACGGATTGCCCCGAGCAGGCGGTTGAGCTCGCGAGCCCAGTAGCCGGGCTGGCGATAAGGCGCGGGGATCAGGTCCATGAATTGTGGCAAGTAGTCGCGCGTGAGCCAGAAGAGCTTTGCCTGCGACGGATCTGCGTTCAGGAGAAGCACACGGCGTCGGGCGACCCGCCGCAGCTCACACAATCCCGATCGGCCCAGTGGTGGTCAGTGTTGATCGCGGTCGCGGCATCGAAAGAGTCGTCGGAAAACGGGAGCGCCTCGGCGCTCGCATGGACGACTGGAGCGGCGTCCGCCGGCCGCTGGGCGATCATCACCTCGGAGGGCTCGACGGCGGTCACGTCGAGTTCCGCCGGTTCGTACGCCCCGGCCCCCGCACCTACGTTGACCACCGTCTTGCAGCCGGCCAGTGCCGCCCGAAGGCGTGCGGCGATCCGCGGATCCTCCCGGCGAACGGCCGTGTAGCTCAGACCGATCTCGTCGTAGAGCGCGCCCACGACCCGATTGTCGCGTTCAGCGGCCAAAGAGGCGAGCACGCTGGGCCCAACTGTCGCCGGGATCTCCGTCCGCGCCACAGAGGCATTACTGACGGGCGGCTTCGTAGACGCGTGCTTTCGGCGCCAAGGAGAAGTCTGTCGGCGCCTGGTCTTTCTCCGCGCCGATAGCAGTCACGAGCGACTTCGGCCGCAGCACGGAGCGCAATGATTGGTCGTCCGGCGGCGACGGCTCGAGGGCGCAGCCGAGCGTTTGAGCCCTCGGAACAGCGCTGGCGTCAGGGTGCCGTACCGGACGGGCGTTGGGGGACGCTTACCGCTGAGCGCTGAAGTGATCACCTTCCCTTCGCGTCTCGCCTTCGGGCAAGCCCATGCCAGCGGGAACGAAGAGATTGCGCAGTTCGTCCCGGTTTTCGACGACGGCTCGGTAGATCGAGCGATAGAAGGGCACGTGCTGCGCGCGCTTCTCTGCCCATTCCCGCCCGAACAGCTCCGCAAGTGCCTCGACCTCCAGCCAACAGACGTGGAGGTGGATGAGGTTGCTGCGCTCACTGCCGCACCCCTCGGGTGGCTTGATTGGCAGCGTCGCGTACCGCTGCCGGAGGATGTCGAAGACTCGATCGTCACGGCCAGTGGCCGCGCCCGGACAAGTCATTGACCACCAGTGGAGCTGTTCGTGTACGTAGGAGGCGAGCAGCGCAGCGTCGTGCGGATAGCCGGTGGTCAGTGTGATCACCGGGTGACTATGTGGAGTGGCGCCCTCCGCGACGACGACATGGTCGCTGAAGGTCCAGCGGGCAAGTGAGTGGCGCTCGAAGAGATCGACGAGCCGCTGGCGGACTTCCTCTTCCGCCTCCGACCCGCTCGCCAAGTCCAACCGCAACACAAGAAAAAGCTTTACCGATATCTCCGAGCAGCAGCCTTGTTCGAGTTGCCATAGCGGCTGGTCCGGGCCGACGACTGCTTAGGCCACGAAGCAGTCGTCCCATCGCTTGCAGGTCTCGGTATCGCTCCCGGCGCCAAGGAGTAACGAGGCCGCCGACTTCTCCTTGGCGCCGAATTTAGTCACGGGCCCGGAGACCCCGCGCTGCTCCCTTTCCGCACGACGCGCGTGAACGTCGACGCGACCTTCCTCGGCCGGTCAGACGCCCGAATCGAGTGGCGGTCTCAATAAGTCGTTGCACCACCTGAGCGTCCGGGCGGCCTGGTTGGCTGCCCGGCGAGCGAGGGGTGGCGGCGATGAGGCAGTGGCCGGAGTGGCGACGGGAGAGGATGTGGGAGTTGTGGGGGCAGGGGCACTCGATCCACGCGATCGCGCGGGAGTTGGGGGTGTTCCGCCCGAGCGTGACGCGTTACCTGAACTCCACTGGAGGCGTGCGGCGACGGCCGCGGCGGCGCTCGATGCGCGCTCTGTCGGTCGCCGAGCGCGAGGAGATCTCGCGCGGTCTCGCGCGCGGCGAGAGCTTTAGGGCGATCGCGCGTCAGATCGGGCGCCCGCACACGACCGTCTCCCGCGAGGTAGGGCGCAACGGCGGCCGCCGCCGCTACCGCGCCCAGCGGGCCGAGGCGGCGGCGGGGCGGCGGGCGCGGTGCCCAAAGCCCTCCAAGCTGGCGGTCAATGCGCCGCTGCGGGCGGTGGTCTCCGAGAAGCTCGGCCGCAAATGGTCGCCGGAGCAGATCGCCGCCTGGCTTCGCCGCACCTACAGCGATGATCCAGGGATGCGGGTCTCCCACGAGACGATCTACCTCTCGCTGTTCGTCCAGTCGCGCGGGGCGCTGAGGCGCGAGCTCTGCGACCACCTGCGCAGCGGCCGGCGCCTTCGTCGTCCGCCGGCGCAGCGCGCAAAGCACCAGGGGCAGGGTCAGATCCCGGACAAGGTGATGATCTCCGAGCGCCCGGCCGAGGCCTCAGACCGTGCGGTCCCCGGCCACTGGGAGGGGGACCTCCTCTTGGGCCGAAGGCCGACCGGGGTCGCGACCCTGGTCGAGCGCCAGACGCGCTACCTGCAGCTCGTCGCCCTCCCCGAGGGCCACGCAGCGGCGGCGGTCCGCGACGCGCTGATGCACTCGATCGGGCAGCTGCCGGAGCAGCTGCGCCGCTCGCTCACCTGGGACCAGGGCAAGGAGATGCTCGAGCACGTTCGGTTCACGGTCGACTCGGGCGTCCAGATCTACTTCTGCGATCCCCGCAGCCCTTGGCAGCGGGGCTCGAACGAGAACACCAACGGTCTCTTGCGCCAGTACCTCCCCAAGCGCACCGACCTCAACCGCTTCAACCAGCGGCAGCTGGACGCCATCGCCCAGGAGCTCAACGACAGGCCCAGGCAAACGCTCGGGTGGGCAACCCCAGCCGAGCGGCTCGCCGAGGTGTTCGCACAAACACCCCAGAGCTGAGCGCCCGCGCTCGTCGCTCCGCCTCGGCCTCCGGCCTCGGCTCCGCTGCGAGCGCGGTCCATCCACCCACGGCTTCACCGATATGGCACCCTCCACCGGTCCGGGTGTGGTGCATTGACCCCTTGAGGTCGCAGTCCGAAGGAGGAGCGCTTTTGCTCGCCGGCGTAGACGCCTCCTATCAGGTCTCAAAGCAGCAGTCACGCACTGAAGTCGATCAGTACTGCCTCAAGGGTCAGCACTTGATGCCGATTGACGATTGTGCAAGCATCCAGGCGTGCCTCGAAGGCTGCATTCGAAGCTCGTCGCCGGAAGCCTCTGGCTTGTCTTAGTGTCCGCGGTTTTCGCGTCACCGGCTGCCGCTGGTGTGCGGATCGTCGAGCCGGGCAGCACTTTCAAGCTCGCCAAGGGCAGGGTGATCGACGAAGTACGGATAAACGGCGGGCCTCGTCTGAAGGTGCGCTGCGTCGGTGATGGTTGCGATTGGCGCCGTCGCGGCACCTCGAAGATTCTCGCGAGCATTTCGGAGCTGGATCGGATCTTCCGGTCGTATGGGAGGTCGACCCTTCGGGTGACGACCGAGCGCGGCTGATATCAGCGACGACCATGCCCGTTCGGGGGCATGGCCGTGCGTCCAGCGGTGGTTATCGGGGCGTCGCGGGGCGGCTATCTGACTCCCGACGAAGCGGAGGAGCTTCGGCTCGCCCTAATATCGGCCGAGGAACCAGTCGACCCCGAATAGCACGCGCACATCACCGACTCCACGGGTAGGGAACTCACAGTGGCGGTTGGAGACGACATCGCCGAGCGGTTGGCAAATCGCCCCATCCCTCCGAGCTAGAGCCAGCCGAGGACTTCGCCGGTCGCGGCGCTCCTGCTTTTGCCTCGAAGCGAAGCGATTAGCCTCAACCCGTGCACCGACCGCCAGAGCCGTTGACGCCCGCCGAGCATCGACGCCTTGTTGAAATCATCCGGCGTGAAGCGCCCGACCTCGCGGCGCTCGAGCACCAGGCAAACGCGGCCTATGAGGCCTACCGCGCGCGTGGGGTCATGAAGGGCGGCCGCCGCTTCGGGGCCCGCCAAAGCCCTACCGGCCGCCCGAGTTGCCGGGAGGGAAATCAATGCGACAGACCCTGACTCGCGGATGGTGGTGACGACCGGCCAGCGGGCGCTGCAGGGCTACAACGCCCAGGCGGCGGTCAACGAGCACCAGATCGTGGTCGCCGCCGAGGTGACTGTTGACTCGCCCGACTTCGGCCACCTCGAACCGATGGTCGAGGCCACCGAGCGGGAGCTCGCTTCGGTCGGCGCGGACCAGCCGGAGGTGGTGGTCGCCGACGCCGGCTACTGGCACAAGCGCCAGATGGAGAACGTCGTCTCTCGCGGCATCCAGGTGCTGATCCCGCCCGATGCGGGGCTGCGCAAGAACACCCGTCCCGGGTGGGACGGCGGCCTCTACGCGTTTATGCGCCGGGTCCTCTAAGCGACCAGGGCAAGGCGCTCTACCGAAAACGCAAAGCGACGGTCGAGCCGGTGTTCGGACAGATGAAGTTCAACCGCCGCTTTGACCGCTTCAGACGCCGAGGAAGATCGGCTTGCAGGTCGGAATGGCGCCTATTCGGGGCAAGCCACAACCTGCTCAAGCTCCACGCCAATCGGATAGCCGCGGCCGGGGCTCAAAAGGCTAAATACCCCGAGCGGCGATCCCGCCGCCCGCGTCGGTCACTTGAGCCGTCGGGCCGTCTGTCTCCCGTCCCCTCTCCGCACCCTTTCCCGACAGCCTCCGACGAAAAGGTGGTATCCGATTCGCT
The DNA here is from genome assembly GCA_030447725.1 of Thermoleophilaceae bacterium. Lineage (GTDB taxonomy): Bacteria > Actinomycetota > Thermoleophilia > Solirubrobacterales > Thermoleophilaceae > JAAYBF01. Next base: position 132,840 of record JAUJOQ010000002.1, on the reverse strand, counting down.
GCCCTCGTCTGCCGTCCTGCGCTCCAACTGCCTCGACCATGCAGGCGCGCCGCCGCCCCGACGTGAAGTCGATGACCCGGCGCTCAGGACCAGGTAGCGGCCGAGCTCGCGCACACGGCCTAGGGCAGTGGCTGGCCGTGGGCGACGACGATGATCCATATCCGTCCCCATCTGACCGTCGCGCCCGCCTGGAGGCGTTCGCGGACGCGTACGGGCTTTCTGAGACGGCCGGGCTGGTGGACCGCGTCATCTCGGGCCAGTGTGATCGCATCGAGCAGGTCCGCCGCCTGCCGCCGCCGGGCGGGAGCCACAGGCGCGCTGGGTAGCCGCCGGGTACTTGGATGAGCTCGCCCGGCGCGTCGCCGTCTCCGAGCGCCTGGCGAGAGCGTCGCGCTAGCGCCGCACCGGTCGTCGGTTCGCGCCAGGAGACGAGTGCCCTGGCGTACGCTTGGGCGGTGGAAATCCGTGCGGGTCATCTGATCCTCTCGCCCTCCACGCCGGAAAGACCTCGGAGCGTCGTGGCCGCGTGCCAGGACTCCGAGATCCCGCGGTTCATCCCGTTTGTGCCCCTGGCCTACAGCCAGCAGGACGGCCAGTCGTGGCTTGCGGAGGTCGAGCGGAATTGGGAGATCTCCGACGAGCTTACGTTCGCGATCGTCGAGCAGGAGAGCGACGGGTTCCTTGGTGTGGTGACGATTCGCCTTCGCAACGGTGGCTCACTCGGGTACTGGCTGAGCAGGGAAGCGCGCGGCAAAGGCGTCATGAGCGAGGCGGTCAGGGCGGTGGTGGAATGGGCGCGCACCAAGCACGCGATCGAACGGTTGTACATCACCGCCCACCCGGATAACGTCGCCTCGCAGCGAGTCGCCGAGAAGGCAGGGTTCGCCCGAACTGGGATCATTTCGCACGGGACGCCGTACCGCGATGGCACAAGCAAGGCCATCCGATTCGACCTCGGGTAGAGAAGCACTGGCGCTCTGGGCACCGCCACCATCGTAACTCTGCCCGTACGCTGCATGGTCATGCTTGTCGGGAGCGGACGGCATCAAATCCTCGCAGCGGCTCTTCCGATCAGCGGTGGGGGCCCGGTCGTCGACCTCGGCTGCGGCCCTGGGCTGACGCTGCTTGCGCTGCGTGAGCGCCTGGGCCCTGAGGTTGAGCTGGTCGGCGTCGAGAAGGGGCTGCCGGCGCTAGAGCCGAGCCTCGCGGCGGACGTGAAGGTGCGTGCGGTGGCCGCGGACCTAAGGGAGCCGCTGCCTTTCTCAGACGCGAGCTTCGAGGCGGCGCTTTGCCATAACACGCTCGAGTGCCTGACCGACAAGCAGGCGTTCCTGCGAGAGGTCGCGCGCGTTCTGCGCCCCGGCGGCCATCTGCTGCTCGGTCACACTGACTTCGAGACGACCGTCTTCAACTCGTCCGACCTCGAGTTGACGCGGAGGCTGGTTCACGCCAACGCGGACACACAAGAGAAGTGGATGGACGACTCCGACGGCGCCATCGGTCGCAAGCTCCTCGGCATCGGCCGCCACTCCCCGTTCGAGCTCGCTGAGACCTTCGCCTGGGTTGTGCTCGACACGAGTTTCGCCGAGGGCGGCGTTGCTCACAGCGCTGTGCGCAGCATCGCCGCGTCGGTGAGACGTGACCACCACGACGATTTGGCGGCACGCCTCGACGAATGGGTCGACGATCTGCGCGCACTCGTCGGGCGCGGTGAATTCCTCTTCAGCGTCAACGACTACGCGGTGCTACTGCGCACGCAGCGCGAGTAGAAATGCCCGGCGAAAGCGGAGGCACCGGCTTAGCCTCGTCGCGAGCCCCGCCGGCTGCGCCCCTGCACTTCGAAGGATCCGGGAGCTGGGGAAGCTCAGGTACGGCGGCCGCCTGTCGTGAGAGGGTAGTGACCGCAAGTTGATCCTCTCCGGCGCCACCCGGGAAGTCGATCCGCAGCACACCCGCGTCTTCGCCGTCCTCGGTGCCGCGCACGCTCGCGGGCTTGCCGTCGTGATCCTCTACCCACTGGCGAATCTCGCCGTGATCGGTCGCGGTCTTGCTCGTGGAAGCCATGCTTGCCACGCCGACCCTGTCGCTGCGCCGACAAACGAGCGCCACGCTGCCTACCCTCGCGGTCAACCCCTGCAGCCGGAGGTTTGCCCCACTGGCGCGCGGGTAGCTGGGCGTCCGATGGCCGACGGTACCGACCAGAGCCCGGAGAAGGATCCCGACGACTGGGTCACCGGCGACGAGCCGATGACCTCTTCTCAAGCGTCCTATTTGCAAACGCTCTGCCAGGAGGCCGGCGAAGAGTTCGACGAGAACTTGTCCAAGGCAGACGCGTCGCGCCGCATCGACGAGCTTCAGGACCGGACCGGACGTGGCGGCGCGGCCGCCTCAGGGTCCGGCGGCGGCTGACGTTCGTCGCTGCCACTGCTGCCCAGGAGCGGAGCGCAGCCGACGCTGAACCGATCTGCCGATGCCAGGGTCCAAGCCGCTATGCCCAAGCCCGAGATGACCTCGCCGCCCGCGTCCAAGGCGCCCGTTCGCTCGCCGGCCAATCGCGTCATCCAAGGCCTGCTGCTCACCGGTGGCGCGGTGCTCCTCGGGCTGACCGTGGGCGAGGATCGGGTTTCCTTCTATTGGACGCCGCTGATCCTCGGTCTGACCTACCTCGTGGCCGCAATCGTGGACGGTCCCCGTGGGGGATACTGGGCAACGGCGCTCGGGCTGACGGGGTGGGGGCTCGCCGTCGTCTACCTGGGTGGTGTGCGGCCGCTGGACATCGATCCGGCCGGGGCGTATCTGGCGGGCGCGGGACTCGCCGGAATCCTCGCCGCAGTGCTGCGGAGTCGCGGGTTTCTCATCAGCGAGGTCGGGTTCGCTGCCACAGTGGCCGCGGGGGGGCTGGTGCTCGCGTTCACACCGCGCGCCCCTGGGACGCTTGACGACGCGACGACCTACGCGATCGCGCTCGGGGTGGTCGGCCTGCTCAACGTGGCCGCCGGCGCGTACGGGCTGGCGCGTGGCGGCTCCAGCGCACGGCCCGGCACCTGATGCCGAACGCCAGAAGGCATGCGATCGTCAGGAGTCGTTCCGGGCGGCGGCGGGTCCCAGTGGTCATGAGGAGGTGGCGGATGCGCCGCGAGCACCGGTTCTCCCTGCGGCATCTGCCGGCGACGCTCGACGACGAGCTGACCACGCGGCAACGCCTGCGCCTCCAGGCGCACGCCGATGACTGCCCGGAGTGTGGTCGCTGTTGCGCGACCTTCTGCTCCTTCGCCGCCTTCTCCTCGGCATGGGGGGTAGCACCCGAGCGATAGCACTCGGGCCGACGGGGTCTTGCAGTACCTGCGCACCGTGACGGTAGTCGGCGCTCACCGGCCAGGGAGCGCGACGTAGCCTCAACGGCAGCCGCCGCGACCGAGCTCGGCGCTCACTCCGGCGGACACGTCGCTCCCATCAGCGCGCACGGCATGATGCGGGCAGCGATGGCCACCGAAAGCCCCGACGACGCGCTGGTCGCCCGCGCTCGACAGGGCGACGCAGGTGCGTTCGAGGAGCTCGTGCGCCGCCATGCAGACAGGTTGCACGCCGTCGTGCACCGGCCGGTCAACGACGAGCAGGAGGCGCAGGAGATCACCCAGGAGACGTTCCTGCGCGCCTGGCGTGGAATCGGGGGGTTCAAAGGCGAGGCGCAGCTCTTCACGTGGCTGTACCGAATCGGGGTCAACGAGGCCAACCGCCGCCTGGAAACAGACTGCTGACGCCGCCCACGCAACGCTCACTCGAGGAGTTGGCTCAAGAGCCCCGTGATTCTGCGCCGGGACCGCAAGGGCAGAGCGAGCAGCAGGATCTGCAGACTGCGCTCGAGGCGGCGGGGCGCGCCCTTCATCCCGACTACCGCACGCCTCTGGTCTTGCGAGACATCGTGGGGCTTTCCACCGACGAGGCCGGGGCGATCATGGGCCTGAAGCCAGCCGCCTTCATGAGCCGCCTGCACCGGGCGACTGAACGTCCGCGACGCGGTGGCGAAGTACCTTTGATCCACATGTGGCGCGCGATGCGAAACACCCCATCCTTTTCTTCGCCGCGATCACCAATCCACGGTGATCCACGCGTCAGGCTACGTCGATGGCGAGCTTGAAATCGATGCGGCACGCCGGGTCTACGACCACGCCCACATGTGCCCGAAGTGCCGGCAGATGCTCGACTTGCTTCGGCGGACGATCAGCAGCCTGCGGGGGCTGCGCGGCTCGGGCCGGGCAAGCGTGGTGCCTGACGTGCTCGATGCGCTGCGATCGGGCGACGGGCAGCGTGAGACGGACAACCCCTTATGACCTGCGCATGCTCGGCGGCGTTGTGAGCCCGCCGTGCGACGGTGTCGTCTGGGGACGGCGAAGGCGGGGACTGAGGCAGCGATGCTGAGGCCGCTGCTCCTTGTGGTGGCCGCCTGCCTCGCGCTCGTAGCGGGCGGATGCCTCGGAGGCGCCGACGGTGGAAAGATGCAGGTTGGGGCGGGGAGCGACGGCGGCCGGCTGCGCGTCAGCACCGAGGGTTGGAAGACCGACTTCGCGCGTCACAGCGTGCCTCTGTCCGAGTTTCGAAGCGGCGGGCCGCCCCGGGACGGCATCCCCCCGATCGACGCCCCGGAGGTCGTCGACCAGGCGGATGCGAGCAGCTGGTTGGCTGACCGGGAGCCGGTCCTGGTCGTCGAGGTCGGTGGCCGGGCGCGCGCGTACCCGGTGCAGATCCTCGTCTGGCACGAGATAGTCAACGACGAGCTCGCCGGGCGGCCGATAGCTGTCACGTTCTGTCCACTCTGCAACTCGTCGGTGGTCTTCGACCGACGGCTCGGTGGACGCGAGCTGACGTTCGGCACAACGGGCAACCTGCGCAAGTCCGACCTCGTGATGTGGGATCGCCAGACCGAGTCGTGGTGGCAGCAGTTCAGCGGCGAGGCGCTCGTCGGCGAGCTGACGGGGAGCAAGCTCGAGATCCTCCTGTCTCAGACGCTCAGCTTCGGGGACTTCCGCAAGCTGTACCCCGACGGGGACGTGCTGTCGCGCGACACCGGCGCCGAGCGCGACTACGGCCGCAACCCCTACGAGGGCTATGACCGGCCGGACGACGAGCCGTTCCTGTTTGATGGCGAGACAGACGACCGGCTGCCGGCCAAGGAGCGCGTGGCCGCCGTCTTCGTCGGCGAGGACGCGGCGGTGGTGCCGTTCTCGAGCTTGCGCGACCGGCGCGTCGCCCAGTTCGGGCTCGCGGGCATCTCGGTGGTCGTCCTGTTCAAGCCGAACGTGGCGTCCGCGCTCGACGAGGCCCGCATCTCAGAGGCTGCCGACGCCGGCACGAGCGCAGCGTTCGACCGCCGCCTCGACGGCCGAACGCTGGAATTCGAGGTTCGCGGCGACGCGATCGTCGATCGCCAGACCGGAACCACTTGGGACATCACCGGCCGCGCGACAGAAGGCCCGCTCGCCGGCAGGCGGCTGAAGGCGCTTCGCCACGATGGGCAGTTCTGGTTTGCCCTCGCGGCGTTTCTGCCCGACGCGCGCATCGTCTCTCTGGGCGAGCGGTGAGGCGAAACGGCGGCAACGACGACGCTGAACTCGCAGCGGATTGGCGGCGGCTGCGCCGTGCCGCGCTGTTCTTCGCCATTTGCGTGCTCGTCGTCGTCTTGCTGGCCGCCGTCGGGTTGTACCACTGAGCAAGCACAACCCCATGTGAAGGCGCGGCGTCAGCCGTCGGCGGAGGCGATCAGCCGGCTGACATGGTCGGCGATCTCCTGCGGGGCGTCTTCCGGCACGAAGTGCTTGCCCGGGAGCCGCCCGACCGCCTCGACGGCCAGCGCCTGGCGGACGTGCTCGGCGTAGGGGTCGAGCTTAAGCGCCGGATCCTGCTCACCCCATAGGACCTGAGCCGGGAACTTCCGCGCCGCGAGCGCAGCGAGGATGCGCTCTTGGAATGCCCCGGTGCGCTCGAAGCCGCGCATGATCCGCAGGAAGGCGGCGCCGCCGTCCTCGCGCTTGAGCAGCGGGACGTAGGCGCGCAGCTCCGAGGCCGGTACAGGCGTGGCTACGCCCTGGAGGCGCATCAGCCGTTCGAACGCGACGGGGTGCAGTGCGCGCAGATACAGCTCTCCGATGCCGCGCCGTGCGAAGGGCTCCATCGACCACGGACGCTTGAAGGACGCGACACGCACCATCGTGTTGAGCACGGTAAGCGACGCGACGCGCTCGGGGATCCGCGCGACGACGTCGAAGCCGACCGGGCCCCCGATGTCGTGCACGACCAGGTGGAAGCGGTTGAGCCCGAGGGCATCGATGGCCTCGACGGTCCAGGCCGACAGTCCCGACCAGGAGTAGTCGAATTCCCGTGGCCGGTCGGCGAGTCCCAGTCCGGGGAGGTCGAACGCGACGCCGCGCCGGCCCCGCGCCGCCAGCTCCGGCAGCACCTTGCGATACAGGAAGGCCGAGGATGGGACACCGTGCAGGCACACCACCGCGTCTCCTGTTCCGTCCTCCCAGACGGTGGTGCCGGCGCCGGCGACATCGAGCCGGCGCCCGCGCCGCGCCCACGCTGCAACCACGTCCTTCTCGGCGGTGGTGGACATCGGTGGCCGCTCTACGGGGTTAGGTGCCGTGCGCGGCAAGTCGCCGGCCGGTCGGCATGGCGTCGGGTGCAACTGCCTGCTCCAAGTAGCTGCCGAGGAGCGCTGCCACCGACCGGGCGGTGAGCTCGGCGGGCTGGGTGGGCGATAGCGCGTGGCTGACCGCCAGGCGCACGGCGCAATCGGCGGCGACGTGCGCCTGCTCGTAGGGGAGATCCGGCCACGTCGCGCCAAAGCAGGCGGCCAGGCGATCGGTGACCGGGCCGAGTACCGAGGCGCCATCTGTCGTTACGAGCGCGAGCAGTCCGCCGCCGGGGTCGCCCGTCACGATCGCGCGGACCAGCGGGTTGTCCATGGCGGTGGAGAGGAACCCTTCGAATGCCGCGGCCACCGCGGCCTCGGGCTCACTCGGGTGGCCGGCGATCGCGCGCTCGGCGGCGGATAGGAAGCGGTCTGCCTCGCGCAGCACATATGCCCGGCCGAACTCCTGGCGCGAGCCGAACTCGTTGTAGAGGGTCTGACGGCTGACGCCGGCGCCGCGGGCGATGTCGGCCATCGTGACGGTTGCCCAGTCGCGACTTGCCAGCAGGTCGTCGGCGGCGTCGAGCAGACGCTCTCGCAGCAGCGCGCGCGTCGCCTGCGCGTAGCTGGGGCGCGTCGCTGCCCCCGGGGCACGGCGCTCGCCTCCGACAGTCATGTGAGCGCCTCGAAGTCGGGCTTTTCGCGCACCGCGCAGTCCGGGCAGGACCAGTCATCGGGCACCTCGCTCCAGGACGTCCCCGGCGGAAAGCCCTCCCGAGGATCCCCCTCGGCCTCGTCGTACACGTACTCGCACACCGGGCACTGGAAGCGGCTCACCGCGTCGATCCCCTCAGTGCGCGACAGGGCCGGCCGCACCGTAACGCGCGAGGACGCGCCTGCGCGCGCGGGGGTGGATGTTCGCGCGCGTCACGTCGCCGTCATAGTGGTCGAGCACCCGCGGGTCCATCACCCGCCGCCACAGCGGCGTCAGGTAGGCCAGCGCGATCATCGTCGCGTAACCCGACGGCAGCTCGGGGGCCTCGTCGTAGTGGCGCAGCGCCTGATAGCGGCGCACGGGGTTGGCGTGATGGTCGCTGTGGCGCTGAAGGTGGTAGAGCAGCACGTTGGAGGAGATGTTGTTGCTGTTCCAGCTGTGCTCCGGGCGGCAGCGCTCGTAGCGCCCGTCTTCTCGCTTTTCGCGCCGCAGGCCGTAGTGCTCGAGGTAGTTGACGACCTCGAGCAGGGAGAAGCCGAACACGGCCTGCACGATCAGCCACGGGAGGACCCCCACCCCGAAGGCGGCGACCAGCGCGACGAACAACACCAGCGTCATCGCCCACGCGTTGAGGATGTCGTTGTGCAGCGTCCACATGCCCTTGCCGGAGCGCTCGAGACGAACGCGTTCCAGATGCCACGCCGAGCGCAGGCTGCCGATCACGGTGCGCGGCAGGAACTCCCAGAAGCTCTCACCCAGCCGCGAGCTCGCTGGATCCTCTGGCGTGGCCACGCGGACGTGGTGACCGCGGTTGTGCTCGATGAAGAAGTGGCCGTAGCCGGTCTGCGCGAGCGCTACCTTCGACAACCAGCGCTCGACCTGCTTGCGCTTGTGTCCGAGCTCGTGTGCGGTGTTGATCGCGATACCGGCGACCGCGCCGACCGTAAACGCCAATCCGAGGCTCTCGATCACCCCGAGGCCGCCGTATGCCCACTGCCAGCACGCGAACACCAACGACACGTACTGCAGCGGAAGGAACAGGTACGTACACCAGCGGTAGTAGCGATCCTGCTCCAACCACTTGACCGCGCTGTCCGGCGGGTTCTCCGCGTCCTTGCCGACCAGCGTGTCGAGCACGGGCATGACCGCGAATATGAACAGCGGCCCGAACCACCACAACAGGCCGAGACCGGTCGCCTCGACGAGACCCCAAGCGATCAAGGGCAACATCGGGACGACCAGCCCGAGCAGCCACAGGTAGCGCTTGCCGTCGCGCCAACTCACCTGCCCGAGCTCCCCAGAAGCCTCCAGCCTCGCCGCCGCGCTTGCCATCAGACCCTCTTCCCCTCGATCGTGTACAGAGTGCACCCCCACGTCGAGAGATTAGACATTGGCCCCATAGATGTCAAATGCCGGTAGAGTCGCCGGGGATGCCGGCGGACAGCGCGCACGCGCCTGCGGCGGGAAAGGTCGCGTTCGTCCTGGGTGGAGGCGGCCAGCTCGGCGCTCATGAGGTCGGGATGCTGCGGGCGCTGGTCGAGCGCGGGGTGGGGCCGGAGCTCGTGGTGGGCACCTCCGTGGGCGCCATCAACGGCGCGGTGGTGGCTACCGATCCGACCCCGGCCAGGGTCGCCCGCCTCAGCGACGTCTGGTCGAGGATCGAGAGCAGCGAGGCGTTCAGCGGCTCGGTGCTCGGCCGGCTGGGCACGCTTGCCCGAACGCGTACGCACCTACACGGCAACCATGCTCTTCGCGAGCTGCTCACCGACTCGCTGCCGGCGCGCTTCGAGGATCTTCAGGTGCCTTTCCAGTGCGTCGCCGCGAGCATCGAGGGGGCATCGGAGCATTGGTTCAGCGAAGGGCCGCTGGTCGAGGCTGTGCTCGCATCCTCGGCGGTGCCGGGCATCCTGCCACCGGTCGAGATCGACGGCGAGCACTTCCTGGATGGCGGGATCGTGAACAGCATTCCCGTGGGCCGAGCCGTCGAGCTGGGCGCGCGCACGATCTATGTGCTGCATGTCGGCCGCCTCGAGCGCCCACTCGATCCCCCGCGCTGGCCATGGGAGGTCGGCCTGGTGGCGTTCGAGATAGCGCGCCGTCATCGCTTCGTGGGCGACCTGGCGGCGCTGCCCGACGAGGTGACGGTGCACGTGATGCCGACCGGGCAGCCCAACCCGCCGCGCTACTCGGATCTCTCGCAGCTCCGTTACCGCGACACGTCGGCGATCGCCGACCGCATCTCGCGCGCCCACGACGCATCGGTCGCCTACCTGGAGACCCACGTCACCGGGGAGCCGTGATGCCCGTCCCGCCCAAGCTCGTCCGGCGGCTGATTCTCGCTCCACTGGTCTGCCTTGTCGAAGCGACCCTGCTCCTGGTGTCGCCGGTGCTCTTCGTCGTCGCGGTGCTGGCGTCGCCGTTGGTTGGCGGCTGGCGGCCGGTGCGGCTGCTGGCGATCGTCGTCGTGGGAGCGGCAGGGCACCTCGCCGCCACACTGGCCTGCCTGGCGCTGTGGATAGCAAGCGGATTCGGTCGCAACACGGGGTCGGACAGGATGCAGCGCGCGCACTATGCCCTGATGCGGTGGTTCGTGTCGGGCCTCTACCGGACGATCATGAGGGTGGCGCGGGTCGAGGTCAGGCTGCACGGCTCTTCCGAGGCCGAAGAGGCGCTCTCGAACGCCGGCCGGCCGGTGGTCGTGCTCAGCCGCCACGCAGGCGAGGGAGACACATTGCTCGTGATCCACCAGCTGCTCTCGCGCTACGGCCGCGGTCCGAGGATCGTCATGAACGAGGCCCTGCGCCTCGACCCGTTGATCGACGTGCTGGGCGAGCGCCTGCCCAACCGCTTCCTCGACCCGCGCGGCGGCGACACCGAGCGCGAGATCGCCGCCATGGCAGGCGCTCTCGGCGAGACGGCGGCACTCGTGATCTTCCCGGAGGGCGCCAACTTCACCGAGCGACGCCGCCAACAGGGAATTGAGCGGTTGGAGCAGGCGGGCCACGACGACGAGGCAGAGTGGGCTCGCGGCATGCGACACGTCAGCGCGCCACGGCCTGGTGGCTCGCTTGCGGCCATCGAGGGGGCGCCACAGGCCGACGTCGTCGTGATGGGCCACGCCGGCTTCCCGACCGGCCTGCGGGAACTCTGGCGCCTGCTGCCGGAGAGGCAGACCGTAGACGTGCGCTTCTGGCTCTCGAAGCCAGACCATGTCCCGCTCGACCGCGACGAGCGAATCGACTGGCTGTTCGAGCGCTGGCGGATCCTTGACAGCTGGATCGATGAGCGTCAGGAGGCGAGCGGAGTCGATTGAACCGACGCCTGAGGTTGCGCCCGCGGCTGTCTAGAAACCGTCCGCGGGCGTCGCGCCGCCGGTCTCGGTTGCGCCTTCGGGATGGATCGCGCCGCTGGTCTCCTGCAGCGGCTCGCCGCCGCGGCCGGTGCGCACGGCGATCACCTCGGCGAGGATGGAGACGACCGTCTCCGGCGGTGTGCGAGCGCCGACGTCGAGTCCGCAGGGCGCGTGAATCCTGGCGATCGACTTCGAGTCGAGACCGGCCTCGCGCAACCGCTCGAACCGCCTAGCCTGGGTCTGGCGACTGCCGAGCGCCCCAACGTATCCGGCGTCGGTGGCCAACGCAGCGATCAGCGCGGGCTCGTCGAACTTCGGGTCGTGGGTGAAGACCAGCACGACGTCGCGCGGGCCGAGCGCTTGGCCCTCCAGGTAGCGGTCGGGCCAGTCGACCACCACTTCGGCGGCTCGTGAGAACCGGGGGCTGTCGACGAAGGGTGCGCGGGCGTCGCAGATCGTTACGCGGTAGCCGATCTCGCTGGCGACCTTCGCCATCTCCGCTGAAAAGTCGATCGCACCGAAGATCACCATCCGTGGCTGGGTCGAGAACGCCTGGATGTAGACGGCGAGCTCGGAGCCCATCAGATGTCCGCGGACCCCATAGCGGCGGATGCGCGAGATCCCCTCGTCGAGCTGCCCCCGCGCGTCACGCTCCACCGAGTGGTCGAGCAGCTCGGTGAGTCCGAGGCCCCCCACCACGCGCTCGCTCAGAATCGACATTTTGGCGCCGGCGCGATCGCCGTCGAGGAGCGTTGCCAGGGCGACCGGCTCGTCGGCGCCCCGCGCGCCGGCCACCGCCTCGAGCGCCGCCAAGCCGTCATTGCCATGCTCGTGGACGAACACGCGCACGGTCCCTCCGCACATCAGGCCGACCCCCGCCGCCTCTTCGTCCGAGACGCCGTAGGTCACAACCCTGGGATTCCCGCCGGCGAGGATCCTCTGGGCCTCCTCCACGAGAGCCGCCTCCACGCATCCGCCGGTCACCGATCCCTCGATGTTGCCGCGGTCGTCGACGAGCATCTGCGCGCCGGGATCCAGTGGCGCCGAGCCGATGCGCTCCACGAGCGTGGCGCCGACGACCCGCCGCCCGTTGCGCAGCCATTCGGCGGCGATGCTCTCGGCAGTCGGCAAGGTGCTCACTTACGGCTCCGATCGGCAGGCTAGCGGTCCTCGCGCTCGGTCAGACGCCGTCAACCAGGTGGTCGGCCGCTTGGCCGGTGGTAGAAACTCCAGGCAGCGATTCGACAACGAGGAGGAGTTCATGGCTGGTAGCGACCAAGAGCAGGGGGCGCAGAAGCCGAGCGAGCAGCGGGGGGGACCCACACCGGACGAGACCGAGGCCCGCGAGAAGGGTCATTGGGCGGCCAAGGCGGATGAGGGCGTCGTCCCCGCCGACCTCGGAGGATCCGACGCGCCGCGCGAGATGCTCGCAGAGGATCCTCAGCTCGACAGCTCAGTTCTCGGACAGACGACAGGCTCAGATGAGCCGGCGACCGAGAGCGGCATCGACCTGAACGCGGGCGACAACGCCGACGCAGCGACCGACGGCGGGCCCGACCGGGCGGAGGATGCGGAGCCCGACGTCAAGGACATCGGCACCGCCCCCGGACGCGCCGGCAAGGACACCTGACCACGTTGAGCCCGTTAGCGGGAACGCGCCTATAAGGTGCGCCATCCGGAGAGCTGTGTCAACCGGGGCGGGTCTGCGGTAACTTCCGCCACCAGGAGGAAAAAGCCATGGCAGTGCAGGAGGCGAAGAGAGCTTGTTGACGATCGCGTCCACCGGCTGGGTGGCCGGGCTGGTGGTCGGCGTCGTCGTGATCGCGGTGGCTGCGGTGATCGTGACCATGATCGTGGCCCTGGCGATGAGGATCGTCAGGCAGGCCAAGACGGCCGAAGAGGCGGTCGAGGTGGTTCGCGAGCAGACGGCCGACCTCGACGGCGTCGCGCGGATCAACGACTCGGGCGTGAGGATCCTGCACGCCGCACGCGCCCTTCGGAAGGTGGCCGTCGGTCGATGACGGTCGTCGCAGTGTCGGGAGACACCTACTGGACGATTGCCCTTGCGATCGGGCTCGGCGCGGCGGTGGTGGTCGCCGTGCTGCTCGTGCTGCTGGTGCTCAACGTCGCGAAGATCCAGCGGTCGGTCGAGAACCTGCTGGAGACCGCGGGCAAGGTCGGCGCGAACACGGCAAGCATCCCGCAGCTCGAGGCGACGGCCCCCGTCCTCGCGCTGATCGTGGAGGAAGCCGTGGTCCAGGACGGCTACATGAACGCGCTGACCGACGGGTTCGGAACGACACCATGAGCAACGACACCTACGTGCTGCTGAGCGTCCTGCTCGCGGTGGTGGTCATCGCCGTGCTGGCCCTCGCCCTGATCAGAGTCCGCAAGGGCCTGACGGCGATCTCGGAGGGCCTCGCGACATTGGCATCCGCGCTGGGGGACGTTGAGTCCCAGCACCTGCGTCCGCTCGAGCCCGCGGTCAAGGCCATCAACGCCCAGTTCGACGTCATTCTCGGCGCGCTGCCGGGGATCGCCCGCAAGGCCGCGACCGTCGCCGAGAGGAGGCCGCGGTGACCCTCTGGTGGATCGGGAATCTCGTGCTGCTCCTCGTGGTGCTCCCGGTCGTCGTGTACCTGCTGCGCGGCGTGCTGGAGGCGACTGAAAGCATCGTTCCCACGACGCAGAAGATCGCTTCCGTGGCGGCAGCGGGGTCGAGGGACCTCGACGCCGCCGCGCTTCTGCTGACCACGCAGGAGCAGGCGAAGCAGACGATCGCCGCAGTCGCAGACTACGGCGGCTCGCTTGACGTGATCCTCGACGACGCTGACGCGGAGTAAGAGGAGACCGTGGTCGTTTTCGGAGTCGTCGCTGCCGGGGTTGTCATGGTCGTGGCGGTTGTGTTGATCGTCCTAGCGCTCGTCTACTACCTCGTGTCGACGATCCTCGCGCTCCGGAAGATCACGGCCGGCCTGGACGAGGTGATCGTCGGCGTCGGCGAGATCGTGGAGAAGAGCGCGCCGGTCAACGGCGTCGTGAACACGATCAACTCACAGCTCGACGCGGGCGTCGACGCGCTCGAGGGCCTGCTCGTCAAGAAGGCGGGCCTCCGGGACGCCGTCGGGCTCATCGACGGCTTGTACCCGGGGGCCGCCGCCGCCGGACTTCGCAACTTCCCCGAGAGCACCGAAATCGATTCCCCGCGCATCGGCGAGACCTACACGCGAGGCACGCTCCAGCTCGCGCGGCTGGGTCGAGAGGCGCCGATCGCCGCCGCGAGTCCAGGAACTGGGGTACTGAGGAACGTCGAGGGGGGCAGCCTGGCGGCGCGAGGTCTCTACCCGGACGTGCGTCATGAGAGTCCGGAGAACCTTCCGGGCTCGCCGGCCATAGGTGCCGATGCCCCGGTCCAGTACGAACAGCGCGACGACGTCGGGGCTCCTCGCAAGCGACTCCCGGTCCGTCGTCCATGATCGGAGAGGAGCTCGCTCTTGCAGACCCCCGCGCCATTTGAGTACGAGCGCGCGACCAGCGTGGAGGGCGCGATCGCGGCGCTCGAGCGGCTGGGTTCTGACGCGCGGATCATCGCCGGCGGTCACAGCCTGCTGCCGATGATGAAGCTGCGCCTGGCCAGTCCCGAGTACCTGATCGACATCAACGACCTCGCGGAGCTCGCCTACATTCGCGAGCAGGACGGTGAGATCAGGATCGGCGCGATGACCCGGCACGTCGACCTGTTGAAGTCAGAGCTGCTAGCGCGTCGCTTCCCGCTCTTTCGCGACGCAGAGACGGTGATCGCCGACCCGGTGGTCCGCAACCGCGGCACGATCGGCGGCTCGCTGTGCCAGGCGGACGCGGCCGAGGATCTCTCGGCCGTCTGCTCGGCTGCCAAGGCGCAGGTCGTCATCCGCGGCGCAGAGGGCGAGCGGGTGGTCGGGATGGAGGATTTCCACGTCGGGCCATTCATGACCGCGGTGGGTGCCGGCGAGATACTGACCGAGGTCCGTCTGCGGATGCGCCGGGGGGCCGGCAGCGGGCACGAGAAGGTCGAGCGGCGCGCCGGCGACTGGGCGATCGCCGCGGCGTCAGCGGCTCTATGGGTCGACGGTGGCACGATCGACGATGTCGGCATCGCGCTCAGCGCGGTCGGGGTTACCACCATCCACCTCACCCGGGCCGAGGAGCTGCTGCGCGGCAAGCCTCCGTCGGATGAGCTGTTTGCGCAGGCGGGCGTGATCGCTTCGGAGGACTGCTCTCCGAGCGCCGACGGTCGGGGACCGATCGACTACAAGCGCCATCTGGCCGGCGTGCTCACCCAACGCGCGCTGCGCCGCTCGGCGGCGCGCGCCCTAAGCGAGGAGGCCTGATCATGGACATCTCCACAACCGTCAACGGCGAGCAGGTCTCCGGCGAGGTCGAGCCCCGCCAGCTGCTGGTCCACTTCATCCGCGAGACCCTCGGCCTCAAGGGCACTCATTGGGGCTGTGACACCTCCAACTGCGGTGCCTGCGTGGTGCTGATGGACGGCCGGCCGGTGAAGTCCTGCACGGTGCTGACGGCGATGTGCGAGGGCCACGAGATCCGCACGGTTGAATCGCTCGAGGTCGACGGTGAGTTGGACCCGCTCCAGCAGGGCTTTCACGAGCGCCACGCTCTCCAATGCGGATTCTGCACGCCGGGAATGTTGATGACCGCGCGCGCCCTGTTGGATGAGAACCCGGATCCGACCGACCAGGAGATCCGGACCGCGATCTCCGGCGCCATCTGTCGCTGCACCGGCTACCAGAACATCGTCAGCGCCGTTCGATGGGCCGCTGAGCACGAATCCGCGACCAAACAGGAGATCTGAGCATGGCTGTCGTCGAGAACCTTCCCAGCCCTTCCACCGAGCGTCCGATCGGCTTTGGCCGTTTGAAGCGCAAGGAGGACGCACGCTTCATCCGCGGCAAGGGCACCTACCTCGACGACATCGAGTTGCCGGGAATGGTGCACGGCGCCGTCCTGCGCAGCCCGTATGCGCACGCGCGCATCGTCTCGATCGACACGTCGGCCGCGCTTGCGCATCCCAACGTCGCCGCCGTGGTGACCGCCAAGGACCTGGAGACGCTCGGCCTGGCGTGGATGCCGACGATCTCCTATGACACGCAGGCGGTGCTCGCCGGCGACAAGGTTCGCTTCCAAGGTCAGGAGGTCGCGTTCGTGATCGCGACCGACGAGTACTCGGCCAACGACGCGCTCGCGCTGATCGACGTCGAGTACGACCCGTTGCCGGCGGTCGTCAACGCGCGCAAGGCGCTCGACGCTGACGCGCCGCTGATCCGTGACGACAAGTCCGGCCAGGCAGACAACCTCGCGAGCCCGACCTGGGAGGCCGGCGACGAGCGGGCCACCGAGCGTGCGTTCGCGGAGGCCGACCATGTCGTGAGCCGCGACATGATCTACCCGCGCTGTCATCCGGCGCCGCTCGAGACGTGCGGCATCATCGCCGACTTCAACCCGGAGACCGGCCAGCTCGACATCTACAACGGCAACCAGGCGCCGCACGCGCACCGCACTGTCTACGCGCACGTCGCGGGGCTCGCCGAGCACATGATCCGGATCCGCTGCCAGGACATCGGTGGTGGCTTCGGGAACAAGGTGCCGGTCTATCCGGGCTACGTGTGTGCCATCGCCGGCTCGATCGTGGCCGGCGTGCCGGTCAAGTGGGTGGAGAACCGCTCCGAGAACCTGATGTCCACCGGCTTCGCCCGCGACTACATCATGCGCGGCGAGATGTGCTCGAAGGACGGAAAGATCACCGGTCTGCGTGTCGACGCGATCGCCGATCACGGCGCATTCGACAGCACAGCCCAGCCGACGAAGTTCCCGGCTGGGTTCTTCCACATCGTCTGCGGGTCCTACGACCTCCAGGCGTCGCACGTGAAGGTCAAGGCCGTCTACTCGAACAAGGCCCCCGGGGGTGTCGCGTATCGCTGCTCCTTCCGGGTCACCGAGGCCGTCTACCTCGTGGAGCGGATGGTGGACGCGCTCGCACTAGAGATGAAGGCCGACCCGATCGACCTGCGTATGCGCAGCTTCATCGCGGCCGAGCAGTTCCCGTACGAGACGACGACCGGCTGGACGTATGACTCCGGCGAGTACGCCAAGACCATGGACGTCGCGAAGAAGATCGCCGGCTACGACGACCTGCGCCGCGAGCAGGCCGAGAAGCGTGCCCGCGGCGAGCTGATGGGCATCGGCGTGTCCTTCTTCACCGAGGGCGTCGGAGCGGGGCCACGCAAGCACATGGACATCCTCGGGCTGGCCATGAACGACGGCGCCGATCTGCGCGTGCACCCTTCGGGCAAGGCGGTGGTCAGCATCAGTGCGCAGACGCAGGGCCAGGGACACGAGACCACGTTTGCGCAGATCGTCGCCGAGGAGCTGGGTATCCCTCCGGAGGATGTCGAGGTTCGCCACGGCGACACCGACAAGTCGCCCTACGGCCTGGGCACCTATGGCAGCCGCTCGACGCCGGTCTCCGGCGGGGCGGTCGCGGTCGTCTCTCGCAAGGTGCGTGACAAGGCACGCATGATCGCGGCGACGATGCTGGAGACGAGGCCCGAGGATCTCGCGTGGGAGAAGGGCCGCTGGTACGTCAAGGGCGACCCCGAGAAGGGCGCGATGATCGAGGACATCGCGGCGCGGGCGTACAGCGGAGAGCCGATGCCGGCCGATTTCGAGGGCGGGCTCGACGCGCAGGTGATCTACGACCCGCCTAACCTCACGTACCCCTACGGCGCCTACATCGCCGTCGTCGACATCGACCCCGATACCGGCCACGTCAAGGTCCGGCGCTTCATCGCGGTCGACGACTGCGGCGTGCGGATCAACCCGATGGTCGTCGACGGCCAGATCCACGGCGGGCTCGCGGAGGGCGTCGGCATCGCTCTGATGGAGTTGATCTCCTTCGACGAGGAGGGGAACTGCCTCAACTCGTCGTTCATGGACTACCTCATCCCCACCGCGCTCGAGTGTCCCGACTTCGAGCTGGGAGAGACAGTCACGCCCTGCCCGCACCACCCGCTCGGCGCCAAGGGCGTCGGCGAGTCGCCGACCGTCGGCTCGCCGCCGGCGATCGTCAACGCGGTGATCGACGCGCTCTACGAACCGCACGGGGTCGAGCACATCGACATGCCCTGCACCCCGGCTCGTGTCTGGGCGGCGATGCAGGGGCGCCCCGAGCCGCCGCAATGATCTCCGCCGCCCTGTCGCGGCGGGCGCAGGAGCTCGCCGCCGCAGGCGACCCGTTCGTGACCGCGACGGTCGTGCGGGTGCAGCACCCGACGAGCGTCGAGGCCGGGAGCGTGGCGCTCGTGCTGGATGACGGCACGATCGAGGGCTTCGTCGGTGGCGTGTGCGCGGAGCAGAGCGTGCGCGCGTACGCGCTGCTGGCGCTGGAGAGTGGCGAGCCCGTGCTGTTGCGGATCCTCCCCGACGCGGTGGAAGGCGACGTGCGGGCCGCCGTTGAGGACGGAGCCGTGACGGTCCACAACCCCTGTCTCTCGGGTGGCGCGATCGAGGTCTTCCTCGAGCCCGCCCTGCCCGCCCCGCGCGTCCTGGTCGTGGGCGACACGCCGATCGCGGGTGCGGTCCGGCGAATGGGAGAGGAGCTCGGCTTGGAGTTGGTGGCTGTGGAGGGCGACGGGCCGGACCCGGGCGCCGGCGATCTCGCCGTCGTCGTCGCGGCGCACGGGCGCGACGAGCTGCACTCGTTGCGCCGGGGCCTCGAGTCGGGCGTGCCGTACGTCGGCCTCGTGGCCAGCGCCAAGCGCGGCGCCGGCGTGATCGAGGAGCTGCGTGCCGACGGCGTGCCCAAGGAGCTGCTCGAGCTGATCGACGTGCCTGCCGGCATTGCGATCGGCGCGAGCACCGCGGCCGAGGTCGCACTGTCGATCCTCGCGAAGATCGTCTCGGTACGCCGCGACGCGCCTGTGGCGACGCCGGCGCGCCAGCTCACCGCGGGTGCGCCGAGTGCGTCCGCGGCCGCCTCGGCGACGCTCGCCGTCGATCCTGTCTGCGGGATGTCCGTCGCCGCGATGGCCGGCACACCCTCGGTGCGCCACGACGGCGAAACGGTCTACTTCTGCTGCGAGGGCTGCAAGACGGAGTTCGAAGCCCGAACCGAGCATGAGCCCGTCGCAAACTGATCCCTTCGTGACCGGCCTCGTGCTCGGCGCCGGTGGCTCGAAGCGCCTGGGGCGTCCCAAGCAGCTCCTTGCGTACGGCGACGACACGCTGCTGGGCCATGTCGTCGGCGTGGCCCGCAGCTGTGGGTTCCACCAGCTGATCGTCGCGCTCGGGGGCTCCTCGGACGAGGTTCGCGCCAAGGTGGACCTAGCCGGCGCCGACGTGGTCATGAACGACGCCTACGGGGCTGGTTGCTCGTCATCGATCGCCGCGGCGCTCGGCATCGTGGACCAACGCTGCGACGTCATGGTGCTGATGCTCGGCGACCAGCCAGGCGTGACCGCGGAAACGGTTGCGTCGCTGCTGGCCGCTCGCGGCGACGCGCCGCTGGCCGTATGCCGCTACGACGACGGGAGCGGGCACCCGATCGCCTTCGCGCGCAGCGTCTTTCCCGCCCTCGCCGATCTCCATGGCGACAAGGGCGTGTGGCGACTGCTCGACCAGCGCGCCGAGGACGTGACGCTGGTGCCGGTCGCGGGTCAGATCCCCCTCGACGTGGACACCCCGGAGGACTACCGGGCGGTCCTCGCCTCCGCTCCTACCCCCGCCGCATGAATCCGCCGGAGATCACCGGCGAGGCAGCCGGCGAGGTCAGCCGGCTCGTGCCGGATGTCGAGACACTGGCCCGGCGTCTCGCCGACGTGGACTACCTCGTCGACGAGGGTCTGGCGACGTCGATGTTCCTCAGCCTGCGTCTGCCCCAGCCCCTGCTGCTCGAGGGCGAGGCCGGGGTCGGCAAGACCGAAGCGGCCAAGTCCCTGGCCGCAGTGCTCGATACGCCGCTGGTCCGCCTGCAGTGCTACGAGGGGATCGACGCGGCGGAGGCGCTGTACGAGTGGAACTATCCGCGGCAGCTCCTGAGCATCCGGCTCGCGGACTCAAGCGACTCGACGCTGGGCGAGGAGGAGCTGTTTGGTCCTGACTACCTGATCCGGCGACCTCTGCTGCGCGCTCTCGAGCACCCCGGCCCCCGGCCCGCGGTGCTGCTGATCGACGAGATCGACCGCGCCGACGACGACTTCGAGGCGTTCCTGCTCGAGCTGCTTGCGGAGGCCAGCGTGACGATTCCGGAGCTGGGCACGATCACCGCCACGCATCCGCCGATCATCGTGTTGACCTCCAACCGGACCCGTGATCTGCACGACGCCGTGAAGCGCCGGTGCCTGTACCGCTGGATCGACTACCCGACCGCGGAGCGCGAGGTGGAGATCGTGCGCCGGCGCGTGAAGGGCGCCTCCCGGACGCTGGCGGTGGAAGTCGCGGACGCGGTCTCGCGCATGCGCGACTCAGACGTGCAGAAGCCGCCCGGGATCGCCGAGGCTATCGACTGGCTGGCGGCCCTGAGCCTGCTCGGGATAGAGCGCTTGGACGCGGCGGCCGTGAACCTCACCCTGGGGTCGGTGCTGAAGTACGACGAGGACCAGGAGGTGATCCGCGCGGTCGGCCTCGAGCAGCTCGCGCGCAGCGGTGGCTGACGGCGGGGTGTCCCACCGGGCCTTCGGGGTGGAGACGATCCACCTCGACCTGCCGGCGCTCGCCGGGGCTTTGAGCCAGCGCCTGCACGAGGGCGGCGTGCCGGTGACCCCTGAGCGCTCGGCCGATTTCGCGAGGGCGCTCACGCTCGTGCGCCCGAACACCCGCCGGCGGCTCTACTGGACCGCCCGTTCGGTGTTCGTGTCCGGCCAGACGCACGCAGGGGCCTTCGACGCAGTCTTCTTCTCGATCTTCGGCGCCTCGGCACCAGCCGAAAGCGAGCACGCCGACGACGCGCAGACCGTCGCCGCGCCGCCCGACGAGCGGCCGAGGTCCGATCTCGCGCCCTCCCCCGGGGAGTCGATGCAGCGCGACCCGCGCGCGAGCTTGGCGTCGTCACCTCCCGGCGGGGGCGACGATGACGACGGTGGCGCAGAGGTCGATGTTCCGCTCGCGATGGCGAGCGAGGAGGAGGTGCTGGCCGGCAAGAGCTTCGATGCGCTCGACTCGCACGAGCTCGCGCGGCTCTACCGGCTGATGTCGCGTCTGGAGCTTGCCACCCCGCTGCGGCGCACGCGCCGCTACGAGAAGTCTCGCCGCGGCCGGCACATCGACATGCGCCGGACCCTGCGAGCCAGTCTGCGTACCGGGGGCGACCCGATCCGCCTCGCGCGCCGGCGCCGGCGGATCGCCCGCCGCCGACTCGTGATGCTCTGCGACATCTCGGGTTCGATGGAGCCCTACGCCCGTGCCTACCTGCAGTTCCTGACCTCTGCCGCCGGCAGCGGTGCGGACGCCGAGGCGTTCGTCTTCGCCACGAGGCTGACCCGCCTGACCCGCTCACTGGCCTCTCGTCACCCCGAGCGGGCGCTCCAGCGCGCCGCGGCCGCGGCGCCGGATTGGTCGAGCGGAACCCGGATCGGTGACGCGCTGAAGGAGTTCAACGACCGCCACGGGCGCCGCGGCATGGCGCGCGGCGCCGTGGTCGTGATCCTCTCCGATGGCTGGGAGCGGGGTGACCCGATGGTCGTGGGGCGCGAGATGGAGCGCCTCGCGCGCCTGGCCCACCGGATCGTGTGGGTCAATCCTCGCGTCAGCGCCAGCGCGTTCTCCGTGCGGGCCGGCGGTATGGTCTCCGCGCTGCCGCACTGCGACGCGCTCGTGAGCGGCCACAGCTACCAGGCCCTTGGCGAGGTCGTAGACGCGATCGGAGCGCCGTCGCGGGGCAGCAGGGACGTTCCAGCAGCGAGCCGTGGAGCGATACCCGAGGCCGCGGAGCCGGAGCCGTGGCCCAGCGCCACGCCGGTGCCGGGAAGCTCGGTCGCAATGCCCAGCGGGCACGGCCCTCGCCGGGGCAACACAACGCCGGGATGGTGACCGATGACCGCGAGTAAGACCTGTATCTACCCGGGATGTGAGCGGCCGGCGGTGCCGCCACACCCGCAGGGCGGACCACAACCCGCTTTTTGCGACTTGGAAGAGCACAATGCGCTGAGCGCGCACCAGGAGCGCGAGCGCCTCGCGTCCCCGACCAAATCCGACCACGAGGAGGATCAGCCATGACCGACGAGGCTTACCGGGCAGTCTTTCTGCGCGTGCACCCGACCGGCAAGTTGGTGCTCAGCCTGACCACCGAGTCCGACGGTAAGGAGTCCGAGTATGCGGCGCTTGTGGCCGGCGAGCTTGGTGTTCCGGCGCTCGACGTGAAGGTCGTCGCCGCGGACACCGACCGGTTCGGCGTCGGTCACGGCTTCAACGCGAGCCCGTCGAGCGGGACAACGGCTGCGGTCACGAGCGCGAGCGGCAAGATCCGCGACAAGGCGCGACTGCTCGCGGGCGTGGCGCTGGACGCCTCCCCGGAGAGCCTCACGTGGGCGAAGGGCGGGTGGGCCGCCGGCGACGGCAGCGACCACACGCAGGTCAAGACTCTCGAGGACCTCGCCCGCTACGCGCACGGCACCGGCGCCCTGCCGCCGGGCGTCGAGGGGGGACTCGACGCGCAGACCGTCTACCGCGACTGAGGACTAGAGGTGGCCGTCAAGCACAACCTCCACCTCGTCTTCGACCTTCAGCGTCCCGAACAACGCGGAATAGGGCTTCATGCCCCAGGCGGTCTGCTTGACGACGGCGCTCGCGCTGAGCGTCCCGTCTTCGCCGATGGCGAGGTCGAACTCGATCGGCTGGGACTTGCCGACGAGCGTCAGATCCCCCTCGACCGTGACCGGGCTGCCTCCAGGCGCGCCCCGCACCCGGGTCGAGCGGAACGTGATGTCCTGGTGCCTGAGGATGTCGTCGTCGATGGTCTCGTGGATGTTCGCCAGGTCGTCGTCGGTGAGGGCCTGCATTCCGCCCGTGCCCTCGTGAACGCGAAGCGATGTGGCGTCGGCGGTCAGCTCGACGCTCGTCTTCGCGGGGTCCTCGCCGACCCCGAGCGCCGCTTCCCAGGAGGTCACGCGGATCACGAGGTCGTGGCCGGCCTTCGCCGCGGCCCCGGTCCGTCCCGTGCGCACCGAGAGGGTGGCGTTGTCAGGCCCGAGCCGATGCATGCCCGCCTGAATCGACACGCGCCGAGCATACCGAGACGCCTTTACAAAGGAGACCTACCGCATGGCTGTTGAACTGGAGCATTCCTTCACGACTGCTAAGTCGATCGATGACAGCTTTGCGGCGATCGTCGACCTCGAACGCGTGGTGCCGGCCGTCGAGGGTGGCCGCGTGATCGAGACGACGGGACCGGAGTCGGTCAAGGCCGAGATCGTCCTGAAGATGGGGGCGATGTCGATGAAGATGAACGGCACCGTGGAGGTGGCCGAGCAGGACGCCGAAGCGCATCGCGCCGTGCTGAGGGTGAAGGCCCGGGAGGCCGGAGGCCAGGGACACGCGAACGCGGACGTCACCTTCCAGCTCAATGACGGCGGCGGGACGATCCACACCCATGCGCAGGTCACGGGCAAGGCCGCCTCGATGGGCGAGGGCGTCATGGTCGGCGTGCTCGACGCCATGATCAAGGATTTCACCGGGAAGCTCGGCCAGGTCTGAGATGGCGGAAATCCCGATGCGACGGATCCGGGAGGGCGAGGTGCCGTTCGACGGAGGGACTGCGATCCAGGAGGACCCCGACCGCCCCGCATTCCGTGGCAACGGCCCGGACGACTACGTCTGTGTGCAGTGCGGCAACACCCTTGCTGAGGCGATGCATCAGATGCAGATGACGAAGAAGGTCCGCGTCCGCTGCGGGCGCTGCTCGACGGTCAACGTCGCAGTGACCGACGAGTCCGCGGAGCCCGGTAGCTGACCGTAAGGTGCCGCAGTAGATTGGTCGGTGCACAATGGGGTTCCTCCGGCCTTCACCGCCTCCCTTCGATCTCGAGGAGTGGGGCGCCAAGCCCTACCTCTCGCGCCTGAAGCCGAATGCCCAGGACTGGGCGGTGAACGGCTTCGGCGCACCGTATGTCGTCTATCTGCTCTACGCCGTCAAGCTGATCCTCTTCAGCGCCGGCGCCTTCCTGCTGATCTCAGTCACAACGCCCGGCCTCGGCGGCCTCGGCGACATCGGCGGCTGGTGGATCGAGCCGATCGTGTTCCAGAAGCTGGCCGTCTGGACCCTCGTCTGGGAGATCGCCGGTCTCGGCTCGGGCTCGATGCCGCTCGCCTTCCGCTTCGCGCCGCTGATCGGCGGCATCCTCTACTGGCTGCGCCCGGGCACGGTCCGGCTGCCGCCGTGGCCGGACAAGGTCCCGCTGACGCGCGGGTCGCGGCGAACCCCGGTGGATCTCGCGCTCTACGCAGGGGTCCTCGCCTGCGGCGTCTACCTGCTGTTCTCAGCCGGCGAGACCGTCGCCGGCAGCGCCGCCGGCCGTCTCGACCCCGTCGCTATCGGCGTGCTGCTCGGCGTCCTGGGAGTGCTCGGGCTCCGAGACAAGGTCTCCTTCCTGGCCGCCCGCCCCGAGATCTACGGCTTCGTGCTGGCCGTGTCGCTGTTTCCGCTCGACGACGCGATCGTCGGCTGGCAGCTCGTCTTTTTCTGCATCTGGTGGGGCGCCGCCGCGTCCAAGCTCAATCGCCACTTCCCCTACGTGATCGCGGTGATGGTCAGCAACACCCCCTGGAACCGGTCCCGGACCGCGAAGGCGAAGCTCTACGAGAACTACCCCGAGGACCTGCGCCCCTCGCGCAACGCCGCATTCACGGCCCATCTCGGCACCGCGATCGAGTTCGCGTTGCCGCTGGTGCTGCTGCTCTCCAGCGGCGGCACGGTCGGGACGCTGGCGGTGATCGGGATGCTCGTCTTCCACATCCACATCACCTCGACGTTTCCCCTCGGGGTTCCCCTCGAGTGGAACCTCTTCATGATCTTCGGGCTGCTGTTGTTGTTCGGGCACTACGGCGAGGTGCCACTGTCGACCCTCGACCATCCGCTGCTGTGGATGGTGATCGCGGTGGTCGGCGTGCTGATCCCGATCATCGGCAACTTGTTCCCGGACAAGGTCTCCTTCCTGCTCTCGATGCGCTACTACGCAGGCAACTGGGGGACCAGCACTTGGCTGTTTCGCAAGGACACCGGGGCCGAGGACAAGCTCGACCGCAAGGTGCGCAAGGTCTCGCCGATTGCCGTCGAGCAGGTGGCGAAGCTCTACGGCCGCGAGACCGCCGAGTACCTGATGGCCAAGGGCCTCGCATTCCGGGCCATGCACAGCCACGGACGCGCTCTAACGGGGCTGTTGCCCCGAGCGGTGAGCGAGGTCGACGACTACCACGTCCGCGAGGGCGAGCTGATCTCCGGCGTCGTCACCGGCTGGAACTTCGGCGAAGGGCACTTCCACCACCACCAGCTGATCGAGGCGGTCCAGGAGCAGTGCGGCTTCGAGGAGGGGGAGGTGCGGGTCGTCACCCTCGAGTCCCAGCCCGCGCACGTCCAGCGCCAGCGCTACCGGATCTACGACGCCGCGGCGGGGCTTCTCGAAGAGGGCTGGGTCGACGTGGCGGACATGGTCAAGCGCGGACCATGGCTGGAGGAGTCGTGGGACTTTCCCGTCGATGTGACGCTGAGGAGCGCAACCCGGGGCGAGCCCACCGCCGCGTCGTGAGCGCTGCGATCGTCGTCGGCGCCGGTCCCAACGGGCTGGCGTGCGCGGTTGCGCTAGCTCGAGCGGGCATGTCGGTCACGGTGCTCGAGGCCGAGGAGACGATCGGCGGTGGCGCCCGAAGCAGCGAGCTAACCCTGCCGGGGCTTCTGCACGACCACTGCTCGGCCGTACATCCGATGGGAGTAGGGTCGCCGTTCCTACAGTCGCTGGGTCTCGAGCGCCATGGCCTCGAGTGGCGCTGGCCGGAGATCGACCTCGCACACCCGCTCGACGACGGCAGCGCCGGCGTCATGCTGCGCTCGGTCGACGCCACGGTGGCGGGGCTCGGCGATGACGGTCCCGCCTGGCGCCGGCTGTTCGCCGCCTCCGCGCGGTCCTTCGATGCCCTCAACGAGGACCTTCTGCGCCCGGTCCTGCACGTGCCGAGACACCCGATCGGCCTCGTGCGCTTCGGGGTGCCCGCCGCGCTGCCGGCGACGCTGCTCGCGCGAGCGTGGAAGGGCCCCCGGACCCGTGCGCTGTTCGGCGGCGTGGCCGCGCACGCGATGAGCCGGCTGGACCGACCGCTGAGCTCGGCGGTCGGGATGGCCCTGATCTGCGCCTGCCACCGGTTCGGATGGGCGGTGGCGCGTGGCGGCTCGCGCTCGATCACCAGCGCACTCGCAGCGGTCTTGCTCGAGCACGGGGGCGAGATCGAGACCGGCGTGCGCGTGAGCTCCCTCGCGCAGCTCCCGAAGGCGGAGGTCGTGGTGCTCGACCTTGCGCCGGGGGGTGTAGCGGACCTCGCCGGCGATCGCCTTCCCGCACCGGTGCAGCGCGCCTACCGGCGCTACCGCCACGGGCCCGGCGCCTTCAAGGTGGATTTTGCGGTCGAGGGCGGTGTGCCGTGGACGAACGAGGCGTGCCGCCGCGCGGGCACCGTGCACGCCGCCGGCTCGCTCGAGGAGATAGTCGCCGCGGAGCGCGACGTCGACAGCGGCCGGATGCCGCAGCGGCCGTTCGTGCTCGTGTCCCAGCAGTACCTGGCGGATCCCGGACGCTCCTCCGGGAACGTCCATCCGGTCTGGGCCTACGCGCACGTCCCGAACGGCTACGACGGTGACGCCCGTCAGGCGCTGGTCGATCAGATCGAGCGCTTCGCTCCCGGGCTGCGCGAGCGGATCGTCGCCGCCGACGTGCAGTCGACCGCCGAGATCGCGGCCGCCAACGCGAACCTGGTCGGCGGGGACATCATCACGGGCGCGAACACGCCGACACAGGTCCTGATCCGGCCGCGCTTGGCGCTCGACCCGTACAGCACGGGCATACCCGGGGTCTTCATCTGCTCTGCCGCCACCCCTCCGGGCGCCGGCGTGCACGGGATGAACGGCCTTAACGCCGCCCGATCCGCCCTGTCGTACGTGCGGGGGAAATAGGCTTGCCTCGCGAGACCGACGTCGCGATCCGGGGCGAGATGATCCGCCTCGGTCAGTTCCTCAAGCTGGCCGGAGTGGTGGACGCAGGCGGCGAGGCGAAGGAGCTCTTGGCCCGGGCGGTCGTGACCGTGAACGGGGCTCCGGAGGCCCGCCGCGGCCGTCAGCTGCACGCCGGGGATATCGTCGAGGTGGAGGGTAGGCAGTGGCGGGTCACTCTCAGCGAGCGCTGACGGAGCGCGGGGGCTTTAGGGGAGCACGCCCGCCCGTTCCACCTCGGCTACCAGCGCCTCGAGGTCGGTTCCCACCGCCTCTGCGCCCTGCGCGGCACCGGTGAGCGGCTCGATGCCTCCCTTGTCGATCAGCAGCCGGTTGGCCGCAACGGTGTAGCTGTGCTCCGGGTCGAGCCGGGCCGGTCCCGCCACGTGTAGGGGGACCTCCTCTTGGGCGAACACCGCGAGCACGTCGCGGCCGCTCATCCTCATGCGCATCACCGGGTGCCCGTAGGCGCACACCGAGAACAGCTCCGCGTAGGTGATCGGGCCGGCGTCGAGCGCGCCGCGGAGGTTGCCGCCGTCCACGAGGGCGATGTCCGCTGCGGCCAGGCGGCGCTGGCCCCGAGCCGCCACCGTGCCGAGATTGCCGCCCGGTGCGCTCGGCTCCATGTGCCCCATCGGCACCGCCGCTCGGCCGACCACCCGCTGCCCGAGCCCGCCGAGGGCCTCGCGGTAGCGCGCCACCAGGGCGGACACCGCAGGGTCGGGCGCGACCTCGTCGTTCCACGTCCGGGGCGTGTCGGCGCGCTTGTCGAGCACGTGGCCGGTGGCCTCGTCGATCGTCATCCGCACGCGGTCGTAGGCCCGGCCATATGACTGCGCCTCCACCACCAGCTTGTCGCCGGCCCGGTCGCGGTTGGGCACGCGGAGGTTCAGGAACGAGTGCGAGTGGCCGGCGATCACCACGTCGACTGCAGCGCTCATCTCGCGGTCTCGTCGATGATCTCGCCGCGCGCCAGGGCGGAGTCGCCGGTCGCCTCGAAGGCGCCGGAGTGCGCCAGCACCACGATCGCCTCGACGCCCTTTCGGCGTAGGCGCGCCGCGTGGCGGTTGACCACGGATGAGATGTCGAGCCACCTGAAGCGCTTCGTGTGCTCGTCGAGCACGAACCGGGGCGTCGACTCGGTGGTCACCCCGATGAAGCCGATCCTTACGCCCGCACGTTCGATGATCTTCGTGGGGGGCAACCTCAGCTCTCCCTCCCTGTCCACGGTGTTGGCAGCTATGTAGGGAAATCCCACACCCTCGAAGTCGGGGGCGGAGGTGCTCGCGCGGTCGTCCTTGCGCTGCCCGCCGCGCAGGAGCCGGATCAGCTCGTCCCCGCCTTCGTCGAACTCGTGGTTGCCGAGTGTGCCCACGTCGAACTCCATGAGGTTCATCGCTCGCACCGACGGCTCGTCGTGGAAGTTGCTCGACAGCAGCGGGGAGGCGCCCACCATGTCACCCGCGTGGACGCGGATGGTGCGCCCGGGGTGGGTGCGGGCTGCCTGATCGAGGTGGGCGTCCAGAGGAGCCGCCCCGCCGAGGGCGATATCGGGACCGCCGGGGTCCCGGGGCACGGCTCCCGGCGATTCGAGGTGGCCGTGGAAGTCGTTCACGCCGAGCATTTGGATCTCCACGGCGCCGAAGGGCGGGCTGCCTCCCTCCGGCGGCCCGGCGGCCGCGACAAGGCCGATCGCGGCCACCGCGATCGCGCCGGCGAAAGCGGCCGCGCCTGCCTTGCGCGACTCGGGGCTGATGGAGCGGGCAGTCCGTGAAAGCACGGTTCCTCCTATGCGTCGCCGGTCCGGATAGGAGGAGGGCGTCCCCGGGGACCTACTCCTCGCGGAAAAGCTACGTGGAGTAGAAAGCCCTGGTGTTACCTGGATTCTGCGCTGGCGTGAAGTCGCTGTGAAGGCAGCGCACCAGTTCGCAGCCGGCTCAGAGCATGGCCTGCGCCAGGGTGGCGACGCCGGCCACCATCAGCACCGCACCGATGGCTCTCAGCAACCCCTCCTGTGTCAGCTTCCCCGTCAGCCGCGCGCCGAGCAGCGCACCGGGGATCGACGCCGCCGAGCCGAGTGCCAGCAGCCGCCAGTCCACGCCCTCGGGCGCGTGGCCGATCACGCCCGCGATCCCCACGCAGACGCCCACCGCCAGATTGGTGCCCACCGCGCGGTGCGCGGTCTCGCCCACATAACGCAGGAGAGCGGGCATTCGCAGCGCGCCGAGGATCAGGCCGATCAGTCCACCCAGTAGACCGATGCCGGCTCCGGTGAGCACTGCGGCGCGGACGTCGAGGGGCGCCGCCTCCTCCGGCGGCGCGGGGGAGGGGCGGTCCGCGCACAGCAGGTCGATGCCGAAGTACAGCAACGCTGCGCCGATAACCACGAGGAGCACCTCGTCGGAGACCGCGCCCGACGCATACCCGCCCACCACCGCGCCCGCCATGGAGGGGGGCGCCATCCAGGCGAACAGGCGCCAGTTCACTCTCCCCGCGCGCAGGTGGGCGATCGACGCCGCGGCGGCCGCCACCCCCGAGATGCCGATGTTGGCGCCCGCGCCTGCCGCCGGGCTCGAGGCCGCGAGCACGACGACGGGCAGGCGGACGTTGCCCAGGACCAGCCCCACGAGCCCGCCGGCCATAGCCACGGCAAAGCACCACGCGCCGACCGCGACGAGCGCGAAGGGGTCCGAGGTCACCCGTGGCCGGCTCGGAGGTGGTCAGCCGCGCTTGCCCAGCACCCGCACGATGCGCGAGCGCTTGACCGGCTCGCGGTCCGAGCGCACCAGCAGCTCGACCCGGTAACGGCCGGGCCGCGCGGCGCGCAGCCTGCCGTTGCGCTTCACGCGGCCATTCCACGTCACTCGCAGAGCGCGGCTGTCGGGCTGAAGGCAGGCTTCGCGCAGCGTGCGGACCGTGCGGCCGCCGCGGCGCACGCGCACCCGCACCACGGCGGGCTGGGCCAGCTCGACCCGCGCCACCGTGCGGCGCCGCCCGGCGCGCAGGCCGCGGACCCTGGGCGCGATAGCGCTGCGCACGATGCGCCGGCCCGGGCGGCTCGGCACATTCACCGAGCGGGTCGTGGTCTCGAAACCGGAGGTCACGCTCAGCCCGACGTTGCCCGGGCACCGGGCCTCGAACAGACCATCCTCGGTCTGGGTCCGCGGGTCGCGTCGAGGGTCGTCGGTCTCCGAGGCCACGGGCGCGAGTACCAGCGGGTCGTTCGTGGTGAAGATCCGGGCCGGTGCCGGGAGGCTCTCGAGCGGGGTGGTGGTGGGCTCGGCCTGCTGGGCGAGCGACATCGTGGCGGTGCCGATCACGCCGGCGCCGGTGGCTGCACAAGCCATCAGCACCGCCCGCCGGCGCGGACGCGGCATCGCGGACGGGGTCAGGATCAGTCCCCCGAGCATCAGCAGGATCACCGGGGCGAACGCCCATCCTCCGTCGCGCACGAAACCGCCCACCGCGCCCATCCCGCCGCCCTCGACCGGGCGGATGGGGTCGGGGTCACGCAGCTCCAGGGCCTCCACCTTGGCCGGGTCGTTGAACACCGGCTGCCTGCCGAAGGCCCGGTAGAACGAGCGCTTGCCGGGGCGGACGCTGTCGGCGCCCTCGATCCGGATGCCGTCCGCCACGAAGATCGGGACGGTGTCGGTGGTCACGTTGCCGCCGTGCACGCGCACCAGGCGAAAGCCGTGCCAGTACCCGTGGTCGGTGCCGACCGGCCCTTCCGTGTACAGCTCTCCGCCCGCTCCGCCGTCGATGTAGTAGGGCACGTTGCCGCGTCCCCGGTAGAGAAACTGGCCCTTGATGTGGCCGAGGAACACGCCGTCGACGCCCGTGCGCTCGGCCACCGCCTCGAAGCGCTGGTTGTCGGGCGTGCCCGGCGCCACCGGATTGTTCTTGCCCATCACGTGGGTGAAGGTGGTGGGGTCGATGTAGCTCTGGTCACGAGGGTCGCGCGTGGGCATGTGCATGACCACGAAGACGGTCATGCCCGCGTCTCGCGCCGCCGCGGCCTTTTGCTCGAGGAAGCCGAGCTGGCCGGTGTTGCCCTGCTCGTCGGGGAACGGGGGGCTCTGGACGCGGTCGCAGTCGGTGAGCCCCCAGCAGGAGTTGTCCAGGAAGATCCACCGCACCTGGCCGACGTCGGCCAGGTAGTGCGACGAGGCGCCGGCGGGCTCGCCGGCGGGGCGCGGTGGCCCGATCCCCCGATAGTTGGCGGCGTCACCAAAGGGGTAGGGGCGGTCCTTGAAGATCTCCTTGTAGTTCTCGAGGCTGCCCTGCACGCCGGGTGTGAGCAGCCCGGCGGTACCCGGAGGCACGCCTGGGGGAGTGGTCCGGTCGTGGTTGCCGACTGCGGCGAGATAGGGCACGCCGATCGGGTCGTAGGCGCTCATGATCCTCTTCCACGAGGTCAGCTGCTCGACCGTGCCGTCGTTGTCCTTGTCGCCGGAGGTGGTGACCAGCTCCGGGCGGTAACGGCCCGACTCCTGCACCACCTTCGGGAACAAGGTGAGTCCGTCGTCGTCGTTGTAGTGCTCCTCGCCGTAGTGCACGAACAGCTGGCCGGGGCCGGTGGCCGGCGGCCAGGGCTCGGTGGCCACCGACGCCCCGGCGGCGGGCGCGCAAGCCAGAAGGGCCACGAAGAGAAAGAGGGCGGCTCTGCGCACGGTCACCAGACTAATCGCCGCCATACCGTGCGCAAGGGACAACTGTGACCACCCTGTGAAAGCGCCGCTCGGGCCGCAATACTGTGAGCAGTGTGCGCCCAGTGCATGATCACCGCCGCCACGGCCACGACCGCCGCCACCGGCGTGCGGGCATGGCTGGCCGCCCGCGGCTGGGCGTGGCTCACGCCTCTGCGCCTGCGCCGAGCCAGCGCGGCGCTGATCCTCGTCGCAGTCGCGGTCACCGCCACCCTTTCCGGATCCGGCTGATCGCCGCTCAGTGGGAGTGGCCCGCGTGCTCCTCGCCCGCCAGCTGCTCCGATGGAATGCGGCGGGCCAGCAGCGCGGCAAGGGCCGTTGTGATCGGCACCGCGGTGATCAGCCCGATCGAGCCCACCAGCGTGGCCACCACCTCCTTGGCGATCACCTCGAGGTTGAGCGCGTCCGAGGTGCCGAGCGTGCTGGAGCTGAAGATGAGCAGCA
Source organism: Thermoleophilaceae bacterium (assembly GCA_030447725.1). Lineage (GTDB taxonomy): Bacteria > Actinomycetota > Thermoleophilia > Solirubrobacterales > Thermoleophilaceae > JAAYBF01. The sequence goes on along the minus strand of JAUJOQ010000002.1, from coordinate 100,746 downwards.
GCGGGAGGGAGGCGCCCACGTAGGCCAGCACCAGGGTGTTGACCGTTGCGCTCACGTGGTCGCGCCCCACGCTCATCGCCCGCCCGAACAGCTTGCCGAACCCCTGGTCGGGGTTCGCTGCGCGCAGGGCGAGCACGGTGGAGGACTGGCTGATGGTCACGTCGTCGAGCACGCCGAGCGCCGCGACCACCATGCCGGCCAGCAGCAGACCGTCGAGAGACAGTCCCGTCTCACTGGTCTGCAGGAACAGCGACTCCTCGCTGGAGAGGCCGGTGAGATGAGTGAGGTCGACGAACAGCACCGCGAGCGCGATCGTCACGACAAGGCTCAACGCGGTGCCGATCATCGCCGCCAGGCTCTTGGCTCCCGTGCCGTGGGCGAGGGCGATCGTGGTCAGCATCACCGCGAAGGAGCCCACCACGGCCACGGCCAGAGGGCTCTTGCCGTCGAGGATCGCGGGCACCATGAACAGCAGGACCACCCCCAAGCTGACGGCGAGCCCCATCAGCGAGAGCAAGCCGCGCCACCGCGCGAAGGCCACCACCAGCCCCGCGAACAGCAGGGCGAGCAGGAGCATGGGACGGCGGCGCTCGAAGTCCGACAGGGAGTACTCCTGGCCTCTCACCGCCTCGGCTCCGGGCGCAACGGCGTTCTCGACCACGCGCACCTTGTCACCCACCTCCACCTCGGGATCGAGGCCGCCGACCCCGATCTGAAAGCTCGTCTTGCTGCCTTCGTCGGGTCCCGAGTCGAGCCGCACGGCGACCCTGCTGCAGGTGTCGGTGCCCAGGGACTGGCAGGGAAACTGCTCCGTCCGCTCCACGGTGGCCGCCTCGCTGTCGATCACGATCGACTCCCCGACTCCGGACGGCGTGCCATCGGGCCACAGGACGGCCAGGCCGATCGCCGTGGCGACGGCCAGGAGGATGGCGACGGCCGCGAAGACGCGAATGGCGGGGGGAGCGACCACGGCCGGATCTAAGCAACGCAGCCGGACTGCTCGAACGGGGGTCCCCGAGCGTTCCGGACCCCGGCGGGACGCCCGCGACGCCGCTCTGTCAACCTCTATGCCTGATGGCTCGGCAGACCAACGACAATGCGCGTGCCCGCAAGCCCGGACTGCGCGGCGAGGCGCGCCGGTATTCAAAGCTCCCGCGCGAGGAGCTGGACAAGATCGACTACAAGAACGTGTCGCTTCTCCAGCGCTTCGTGACCGAGCGCGGCAAGATCCGCTCGCGCCGGGTCACCGGGCTCAGCCGTCGTGACCAGACCCGGATGGCGCGGGCCGTCAAGCGCTCCCGTGAGCTGGGGCTGCTGCCCTACGTCGATGCCACCAAGGGCCTCGAGCGCAGCGGCGGCCGCGGCGGCCGCGGCCGCGAATAGCCGGCTTCCGGGCGTTCTTTCAGACCCGCCGAGTAGCAGGTGTTCCGCACTCCCGACGAGCGCTTCCGCGATCTGCCGGGCTATGCGTTCGAGCCCCACTACACCGAGGTCGGCGGGTTGCGGATGCACCACGTGGACGAGGGCGCCGGCGCTCCGATCGTGTGCTTTCACGGCGAGCCGAGCTGGGCCTATCTCTATCGCAAGATGCTGCCTCCGCTCGTGGAGGCGGGGCACCGGGTCATATGTCCCGACCTGGCCGGCTTCGGGCGGTCGGACAAGCCCACCGATCGCGGCTGGTACTCCTTCGATCGCCACGTCGAGCAGATAGCCGGTGTCCTGGAGCCGCTCAACCTGACTGGCGCAACGGTTGTAGTGCAGGACTGGGGGGGACCGATCGGCTTGCGCTGGGCGATCGAGAACGCCGATCGCGTGGACCGCCTGGTGATCATGAACACCGGCTTGTTCACCGGGCGCGTGAGCGAGGGCTTCCTCGCCTGGCGCGCGTTCGCCGAGCGCAATCCCGACCTGCCCGTGGGCTTCGTCTTGCAGGGCGCCACGGCCACGGAGCTCCCCGGCGACGTAGTAGCCGCCTACGAGGCGCCGTTCCCGACGGCCGAGTCCAAGGCCGGCGCGGCCCAGTTCCCGCTGCTGGTGCCCGTCGAGGAGCGCGCGCCGGGGGCCGCCGAGATGCTGGTCGTGAGCGAGGCCCTCCGGAGCTGGGACAAGCCGGCGCTGGTCGCCTTCTCGGACTGCGACCCGGTGTTCCCCTATCCGCGGTCAGGGGAGCAGTTCACCCGGATGATTCCGGGCGCCGGCGAGCAGGTGTGCATCGAGGGGGCCTCGCACTTCCTCCAGGAAGACCGCGGCGAGGCGATCGCCGGGCATATGCTCTCGTTCCTCAGCTCCTAGGAAACCGGGTTGGCGTCACGTCGCTGATCTGCCGGCAGCGGGCGCGCGAACAAGTGATCGTGCCCAGCTTCCCTACACGTCTCGCGGATCGCATCATCCTCCTTCTGTGTGGCGCGCTCCTTGTGCTCACCCTGGTCGTCGGAGCCGTCAACCTCCCGGACGCCGGCGCGGAGGAGAAAGCCGTCAGCGAGGACACGCAGGCGGTGGCGACCAACACGGTCACCATCAGGGAGTTCATGTACAAGCCTCCGGTGATCAGGGTCAAGGCCGGCTCGAAGGTCACCTGGATCAACGACGACACCGCCGGTCACACCGCCAGCTCCAGGATGGGGGCAGACGTGGAGACCAACACGATCCCGAAGGGCGAGCGCAAGACGATCACGCTCGACAAGCCCGGCACCTACGACTACATCTGCGACTTCCACCCCTACATGGAAGGCAGGGTCATCGTTGAATAGCTCCGGAGCACTGCGCTACGCCGGCGCCGTCCTGACGCTCGTCGTCGGCGCCATCCATCTCCAGCAGTACGCCGTGCTGATCAAGGACGTCCCGACGATCGGTGAGCTGTTCCTGCTCAACGCCGCCGGCGCGGCCGTGATCGCCGCGATGCTCGTCACGGGCGTGCGCGTGCTGGGCGCCGTCGGCGGCATCCTTCTCTCGGTGGGAGCGCTTGTGTCGCTCGTGATCGCGAGGACATCGGACGGGCTGTTCCAGTACGTCGAGCCCACCTTCCGCACTCCGGTGCTGCTGTCGACGATCGCCGAGGTGGCAGTGGTGCTAGCGCTGAGCGCCTACCTGGTCGCGCGCCGGAAGGTCTCCCCCGAAAAGACCAAAGGCGGCCGCGACACCGCCCTTCGATCTCGGGCTGACGCTGCCGGCTAGCTGCCGGCCGCGTCGTAGCGCTCACCGACCTTCGCCCAGTTCACCGTGTTCCACCACGCGTCGATGTAGTCGGGGCGCTTGTTCTGGTACTTCAGGTAGTAGGCGTGCTCCCACACGTCGACGCCAAGCAGGGGCGTCTTGCCGTCGGTGATCGGGTTGTCCTGATTGGGGCTGCCGACCACGGCGAGGCCCGTGCCGTCGTGCACCAGCCAGGCCCAGCCGGAGCCGAACTGCCCGACACCGGTGTCCTTGATCTTGCCCTGGAAGTCAGTGAACGAGCCGAAGGCGGACGAGATGGCCTCGGCCAGCGCGCCGTTGGGCTCACCGCCGCCGTCGGGGGACATCGACTCCCAGAAGAGCGTGTGGTTGAGGTGGCCGCCGCCGTTGTTGCGCACGGGGCCGCGCTTGTCGTCGGGAAGGTCAGAGAGGCTCGCGATCACCTCCTCGATCGGCGCGTCAGCCCACTGGGTGCCCTCCAGCGCGGCGTTGGCCTTGTCCACGTAGGCCTGGTGGTGCTTGTCGTGATGCACCTTCATCGTGGCCTCGTCGATGTGCGGCTCGAGGGCGTCGTAGGCGTAGGGAAGCGCAGGTACCTCGTACGGCATTTTTCTCCTCTCGTCTTGCGGAACGGCGAGTCTACGTCAAGGTCTGTCGCGGCTCAGATCGTCGGCCCGGGGCCCGGGCTCGGTGTGGGCACGCCCGGAAGGTCCGGGTTGGGCGAAGGCGTGGGCGCTGGAGTCGGGGTCGGCGGTTGAGGATCTGGCCCCGGGCTGGGGGGAGTCGGAGTCGGTGGCGCGGGGGTGGGTGTCTCTGAACGCATGAGGCACCCCTACCCCCTTGGGCGCGCGGCCAAGCGCCCCGGCCCTAGAGCCTTGGGCACCATGCGGATGAGAGGACTCGAACCTCCACGGGCCTAAGCCCACGGCGACCTGAACGCCGCGCGTCTGCCAATTCCGCCACATCCGCGGGGGAAGCGGCAACTTTACTCGGCCAGCCCTTTGGCCGGGGCGTGCGACCTAGCGTGAGCTGCCCCGGCGATGCGGGGTGCCGAACGCGTAGTCCCAAAACGGGGCGCTCACACCGAAGCCGCGGGTGTCGTCCTGGAAATGGTGGCGCATGTGCAGCTCGTAGAGCAGCTTGCCCAGCCCCGTGCGAGCCTTGTGGTGGTGCACGTGGTAGTGCGTCATGTCATAGGCCAGGTAGCCGGCCAGGAAGCCGGCGCCGAACAGATGGGCGGCGGGCGTGCCCAGCACAACCGAAAACGCGCCGTAGAAGGCGGCCGCCAGTGGGATGCTCACCGACGGCGGCATCACCAGGCGCATCGAGTCATTCGGGTGGTCGTGGTGCACGCCGTGGATGATCCAGTGCAGCCGTGCGCCGATTCCCTCCTGAGGTTCGAAGTGGAACACGAGCCGGTGCATCCAGTATTCGGTGAGGGTCCAGAACAGCCAGCCGCCGGCGATCCAGGTGATCACCCCGACGGCGGGAGCGCCCTCCTGGCCGAGCGCGAACAGCACGGCGATGATCGGGGCGAACAGCACCGGCGGGACCATCGGATGCACGCGCGAGAGCCGATCGAGCAGGTCCGATTCGAACATCCGTGGGGAGGCCCGGAGGATGCTTGTTCGACGCGCGTCCATCAGGTCCGAATCTACCAAGCGCGGCGGAGCCGAACCTTCGAGTAGCGGCTATTCGGCGAGTCAGCTCCGCAGCCGGCGGCGGGCCTGGCGCTGGCGCCAGCCGCCTGTCCACGCCGCGCCGATGAACTCCAGCCCGAAGCCGGCCGTGAACGCGTACACGACCATCCCGGGCAGGCCCGATGCGCCCCGGGGCGCCTGGCCGAAGGCGAAGGCGAGCAGGCACACGGTTACGCCGGCCACGAAGGCGAGGATGACGGAGCGAATTACCCTCTGAAGGATGGTCTCTTTCATCGGGAGAGATGGTCGGCCCGTGCGCTCGCTCGGCTGTGACCGGCGCGTGATCGGCCGGTGAAAAGGGCGTGAACCCCGACCCAGGAGGTCAAATCAGCCGCCGTTGCCGAGGCAGCGGATCGCACCCCGTCTGGCCTAGTACGTTCGTCCGGCCGTGCATGGAATGTGCCGATTCGGGGCAGAGTCAACGCATGTACATCGGAACCTCAATTTTCCTGATCGCCCTCGGCGCCATCCTCAAGTTTGCTGTCACCGCAACGGTGGGCGGGTTCAAGATCCAGACGGCGGGACTGATCCTGATCGTCGTCGGCCTGATCGGACTCGTCATATCCATACTCCTGCTGACCATGCGCCGAGACCGCCGCGACGATGAGGTTGCCCCCGTGGTGACCGAACGCCGGTACTGATCCGGGTCAGTCGGGCTCAAGAGCGCCGGCCGGGCGCCCTCGTCGGAGGGCGCTCTCGACGATTGTTCGATCGTGGTCCGGCGGGACGCGGCCGACAAGGACCGCATGTTCTACTCCCGCCGTCGCCTGACTATCCTGTTCGCGGCCGCCCTCGCGCTCGCGCTGCCCGCGGCCGCAACGGCGAAGCCGGCCGCGAAGCCGAAGTCAGCCGTGATAGCTGGCCAGGTAATCGCGGCTCCTACGATCGCCAAGGGTAAGGCCCGGCTTCCGGTGCTGCTCTCCGAGAGGTCCGGACGCCGGCTGCGGGTGGACATCGTGCGCGTGATCGTGAGCCGCCGTACCGCGATCTCGGCGCCCCACCCCGGGGGCGCGGGACGGATCAAGGTCAAGCCGACGACGCTGCGCTCGGGCGACGCCGTGAAGGGACGGGTGCGCTACACGCGCCGAGCCCTCACGCGAAGCGTTCCCGCGCTGGAGATGAAGGGTCTCCGCGTGACCTCTCGCGAGAACGCCTTCAGCAATCGCGAGCTGGCGGAGGCGATCAAGTTCCTGCGCGGGGAGGTCAGCTCGCTCTCGGGCCGCCTGGACCGCCACATCCTCGACACCAACGCCGCCTTTGCGGCGGTGAACGCCAACTTCCGCCTGCTGAACACCCGGATGTCCTCCCTCGAGCGGCGGATGTCGTCGGCGGAGCGGCGGCTCTCCGACATCGAGTCCGAGCTGACTCAGCTTCAGGACGCGATGCGGACGCTCGGAGCAGAGCTTGATGCCCGCATCCGGGCGCTCGAGGGCACCGTGGGCGATCTGCAGGACCAGCTGCTGGCCGTCAAGAGCGAGGTCAACTCGCTGACCTCCCGAGTGGACACGCTCGAGGCCACCGTGGGCCAGATGCGGTCGCAGCTGACGGCGCTCCAAACCCAGGTGAACGCGCTTGACGCCTCGCTTGCCGCTCTCGCCACCAGTGTGGGGACGTCACTGGAGACCACCCAGGCAGAACTAGACGCCCTGACCGCGCGGGTGACGTCCGTGGAAGAGAACTACGCGATTCTGCTAGCCGCCCAGGAATCCCTGCAGTCCCAGATCACCGAGACCAACAACCGCATCACCTCGATCTGCGTGACCAACCTGCTCATCTGCCTGTAGGCCGTAGGAAGGGGCGCTTGCGTGCGGGCCTGGCCCGGCGCATGCCGGGCCCATGACGATGAGTTTCGCCCGGCTGCATGGTCCTACTGTGGATGGACTCCTCGGCTCCGGAAACGGTCGCGTTCGCCATCCGCGGCCCGATCTCGCGCTCCAACCTCCCGGGGCTCTGCGAGCGTGTCTGCGGGCTGCTGGAGGACAGCGGCGCCGACATCGCGTTCTGCGACGTCCGCGGCGTCGCTGCCGACGCGGTGACGGTCGAGGCCCTGGCGAGGCTCCAGCTCGCCGCCCGGCGCCACGGCTGTCAGGTCAGGCTGCGCCATGCGTCGAGCGAGCTCCGCGAGCTGCTCGCCTTCATGGGCCTGCGCGACGTCCTGCCCGACTGAGGCCAGTGTCCTGAGTCGTCAGTTCGCGCGCACCTTCCCGGTGTCTGGACGCGCCTGACGCCACCCGCGGGAATCGCCGATGCTTCGGCATCGACTCATCCCGCGTGCGCCGTCAGCCACGCCCAGCCACTCGGGAAGCTGACGCCGAACTTCCGCCTCAGGACACTAGGTCGCCAGTCGGGCGGGTAGGCCGAAGAGCGGGAAGAGGGTCTTCGTGCCGAGGAAGAACGTGAACTCGACGATCCGGCCCTGCTCGACCTCGAGCACCTGGAGTGCCCAGGGGTCGTACCCCTCGCCCGTCTCACTCGGCTTGTACTGCCCGAACGCCGGTGAGCCGTTCGCGGCCGAGGTCGGGATTACGCGCGACCCGCGACAGCCGGCACCCTGGCCCACCCACCAGCTCAGGATGTCGTCGCGGCTGCTGAGCCACAGCTCATACGGCGGCATCGACTGGGTCGCATCCTCGTAGATAAGCGAGGTGAGCGCATCCATGTCGTAGCGCTCGAAAGCCTCGACATAGCGGGCGAGCAGCTCGCTGTCGGGGCCGTCGAGCGACGGTGGAGGGTCGGCGGCGCTGACGCCGCTCGCGTCGAGTGTCGTGCGCGCGCGCTGGAGCGCGCTGTTGATAGAGGCGACGCTGGTATCGAGCAGCTCGGCTACCTCGGCCGCCTTCCAGCGGAGCACCTCGCACAGGATCAATGCGGCTCGCTGGCGGGGCGGAAGACGCTGCAGCGCCGCCACGAACGCGAGCCGGACAGTCTCACGGGCGACCGCGACCTCCGCCGGATCGCTTTCGGAGATCACGAGCCCATCGGGCACCGGCTCCAGCCAGGTGACCTCCGGCAGCGTGTCGCCGATCGGGCCGTCGGGGGACCGGGCAGGCCCGAGATCCATCGGACGCGCGCGGCGCTCTCTGCCCTTCACCATGTCGAGGCAGACGTTCGTCGCGATGCGGTACAGCCAGGACCGCAACGTGGCGCGACCCTCGAAACGGTCGAGGCTGCGCCACGCGCGCACGAGCGTGTCCTGAACCGCGTCCTCAGCCTCGAACGGCGAGCCGAGCATCCGGTAGCAGTACGCGGTCAGCTCCCGGCGGTGCTCCTCGAGCTCTTCGAGCGTGGGGGTGGTCGTGGGCGACGACGCCTCGATGACGGCCATTCTACGCGTCCCCTTCCACCGGCTGACGTCGACTGAGACGCTCGGCAGCCGGTGCTCCGCCGGCCTCCGTCCGCAACACGGTCAGCGCGACGACGATCGCCCCCGTGACGAGCGCGGCCCCGATCCAGAACGCGAAGTGGTAGCCGCTGGTGAGAGCGGCCGCCCGGGACTCCCCGTCTTGGATCAGATCGGCGGTCCGTGACGACGACAGGGTGGCGAGTACGGCCAGGCCAAGCGCCGCGCCGACCTGCGCCGTCGTGTTGACCAGACCCGACGCCAAGCCTGCGTCGTCCTGGGTGGCCCCCGACATCGCAAGGGTCATCAACGCCGGGAAGCTGAGGCCGGCGCCGCTACCGAGCAGGAGCATCACCGGCAAGACGTGTGTCGCATAGTCGCCATCGACCGGCGCGCGCGTGAACAGGGCGAGTCCCGCCAGGATCAGCACGAGGCCGGAAAGCAGCGTGTCCCTCGCGCCGAAGCGCATGACCAGCCGTTCGGAATAGCGCGCCGACAGGGTGCCCATCGTGATCGTGACGGGCAGGAACGCGAGACCGATCTCGAGGGCGCCGTAGCCGAGGATCCGCTGCATGTACAGCGTGCCCAAGAAAAACATCCCGAACATCCCCGAGATCGAAAGCGCCTGAATCCCATTCGCGCCGCTGACGTTTGGCGAGCGAAAGATCCGCAGCGGTATGAGCGGAGTGCGCGCGGTAGCCTCGCGCGCGAGGAAGGCCGCCAGGAGCGCTACCGAGACGGCGCCGAGTGCCAAGGTGCGGCCCGCGCCCCAGCCTTTTTCGGCCGCCGGCTCGACGATCGTGTAGACGCCGAGCATCAACGAGCTCGTTATCAGGGTCGCGCCCAGAATGTCGGCGCCCCGCCCGAAGCCGATGCCCTTGTCGCCCTCGAGCAGCCGCAGCGCGAGCGCCGCGGTGCCAATCGCGATCGGGATGTTGATGAGGAAGATCCAGTGCCAGTTGATCAACTGCGTCAGCACGCCACCGGCCAGTAGGCCAACCGATCCACCGGCCGAAGCGACGAAGGCGTAGACGCCGATCGCCTTCATCTGCTCCCTCGGCTCAGGGAACATCGTGACGATCATCCCCAGGATGACGGCCGATGTCATCGCCCCGCCGATGCCCTGGACGAAGCGGGCCCCGATCAGCACGTCCTGGCTCGGCGCAAGCCCACACGCCAGCGAGGCCACGGTGAAGAGACTCAGGCCGGCCATGAAGATGCGCCTGCGCCCCAGGAGGTCACCGAGTCGTCCGGCCAGCAGCAGCAGGCCGCCGAACGCGATCAGGTAGGCGTTGACCACCCAGGCGAGGCCCGAGGTCGAGAAGCCCAGGTCGTCCTGGATGTAGGGCAGCGCCACGTTCACGACGGTGAGGTCGAGAACGATCATCAGCATGCCGGTGCACAGGACGTAGAGGGCGATCCAGCGCTGCCGGTCGCCGTGGCGCCCCGGGCGCGCTCCACCCACCATGTGCTCCGTCATTCTGAGGCCGCTTCGACGAGACCGACCGTGTGGCCCTCCGGGTCCTTGAACTGTCCGATCACGGGGCCGCCCGGCACCTCGTCCGGCCCCATCACGCGCGAGCCACCGAGGGACTCGGCCTTCACGAGCCCGGCCTCGACATCGGGAACCTCGACATAGAAGGTGACGTGTCCGTCGTACCCGGCCATCCCGCCTCCGACACCGCCGCCGATCCCGACTCCGTCGGCGTTGACGTTGCCGTCACGCTGCACCACCCCGTAGTTCATCGGGCCAATCGGGGCGTCGATCTTCCACTCGAACAGGTCCGAGTAGTAGCTCTGCAGCTTCCCGGCGTCTCGCCCGATGATCTCGAAATGGACTACAGGCTGTCCCATGCGGCTGTCTCCTTGTCTGCGCCCACGCAGGCGCGTAGCGAATCGAGTCAATGGGTGAGACCGCGGCTCGGTCCAAAAGTCATCGGCCCGGTTCCTGCGAGAGGACGATGAGTTTCTCCGCGTACGGCGGTCTACAGGTGCAGTATCCGTCGCGGAGTTCCTTCCCGCCGTATGAGAGGAGCAGCGCCATGCAGCAGAAGATCACGCCGAACCTGTGGTTCGACACCGAGGCCGAGGAGGCCGCGGCCTTCTACACCTCCGTGTTCAAGAGCTCGCGCATCGTCAACGTCACCCACTACACCGAGGCCGGGCCGCGACCGGCCGGCACGGTGATGACCGTGGAGTTCGAGCTGGACGGTCAGCCGTTCGTCGGCATCAATGGCGGCCCTCAGTTCACCTTCGACGAGGCCGTCTCCTTCCAGGTCAGCTGCGAGACCCAGGACGATGTCGACTACTACTGGGAGCGGCTGTCCGAGGGCGGGAAGGAAGGGCCGTGCGGCTGGCTCAAGGACAGGTACGGCCTGTCCTGGCAGGTCGTACCGACCGGAATGGCGGAGGTGCTCACCGACGCGGACCCGGAGCGGGCCCGGCGCGCGATGGAGGCGATGCTCGGGATGAGCAAGCTCGACATCGCCGCGCTGCGCAGCGCAGCTGATGGTGTCCCGGCCAGCTGACCGCCCTCCAGCCCGCCCACCGTGCCTAGGTCTTGGCTCTACTCAAAAGACCACATCGCCGCGCCGCTCCGGCCCGCTGAATCCGGATGACTGCCGGCGGCGCCGGTCGGGACGAAGCACCGGACCCATCTGCCCGCCAACCACGCGCAGGACATAGGCGTCCCGGCCTCCGCTGTACCGAAATGCGAATCCCAGGCTTGACAGCAGCCAGGGAGGGACGTAGCGGCGGCGTCGAGGTCTTGAGCGTGGAGGATTTATCACTGTCTCCCAAGCGCGTGTGCCCGACCGTAACACGTGTCAGTGAAGGGCGCACTTCGCTGCCCTCGCCAGCTTGAGGACTGGGGAAGGGCGGCGCACCGATAAAGCCAAGCATCGAGGACAGCAGTCCTTCGAGCTCGTCCCCAGGCCCTCAAGCCCGCCGGCTATGGCCACGAGTTCGACCCGACTCGGCGCGTGGCGTCGCGGAAGGCCGCGCCGCCGATCGCCCTGAGGGGCGGTGGCGGGGGTAGTAGCTTCCCTTTGGCGTGAGGGTGCCGCAGCATAGGCACGGGCGGGCGGGCATCCATTCATTGTCGCCGGTGTAGCTCACTGCCCCTCGGACCGCCCCCACAACGCAAAAAACCCCCTCGTGGAGCGGGTTGCGGCATACCGCCACGGGGATTCGAACCCCGGTTTCCGCCGTGAGAGGGCGGCGTCCTAGTCCCCTAGACGATGGCGGCTCGGGGCGACGAGCGATTCTAGCGCCGGCCCATGGCTCGCTAGCCTCGGGTCGGGTGAGGATCACCGTGAAGAGCCTGCTCGCTGGTGCCGCGGCGTGTGCGGTCGCCTTCGGGATCGTCCTGGCGCTCGCGTACCTGTCCAGCGAGGCTCGCGCCGTGGACAGCGCGGCTCTTCAGGGCTTCAGCGGACTCGATCGCCCCGGCTCGCGGGGGCTCATCAACGGGCTCATCGACATCGGCAACCCCGTGCCGGTCGCTCTCATCGGCCTGCTGCTGGCGCTCACCGCCATCGCGCGCGCCCGCCCCCGCATCGCTCTGTTCGTGCTCGCGTTGATCGTCCTCACCAGCGTCTCGAGCCAGGTGCTCAAGGCGCTGCTGGCCCATCCGCGCCCCCAGGGCGTTCCGGTGGGGGTCGCCGACGCCGCGTTCCCGAGCGGGCACGCCACCGCCGTCATGTCGCTCGCGATCGCGCTCGTGGTCAGCATGCCCGCGCGCTTGCGCCCGGCGGCCGCTGCATTCGGACTTGGCGTGGTGGTCGCGGTCTCCTACTCGCTCGTGACCCTCGGGGGTCACTTCCCGAGCGACGTGGTCGGCGGGTACCTCCTGGCAACGGGCACGGCCCTCGCGCTGCTCGCCGGGGTGCGCGCGGCCGAGACCCGCTATCCGGACAGAGAGGGACGAAGGAAGGCTGCGTTCACCGCTCGCCGGTGGACCGAACGTCTGGCGGCGGTCGGCCTGGCGGCCGGTCTCGGAATCGGCGTGCTCGGGGCCGTCGCGCTCGCAGGCCTCGCGGTCCTCAGAGGGCCCCAAATCGTGGACTACGCCCGCGAGAACACCGTCTTCTTCGTGGTCGCCGGCGTGCTGGCCCTCAGCGCGCTCGTGCTGCTGGGCGCGCTGACCAGCATGCTGTCACGGCGGGCCTGACCCCGGGCGCCCGGGGCGCCTGTATCCTCACCCCGACATACGGCCGGTGGGCCAGGGAAGTCCGGTGTGAATCCGGCGCGGTCCCGCCACTGTGACCGGGCGATGAAGGCGCCGCACGACAGTGCGTCAGCCACTGGAAGGCCCCCAGGGCCGACCGGGAAGGCGCGGCATCTGAGCCCGAAGCCAGGAGACCTGTCTCCGGCCGCGATCATCAACCCCTCGAGGAAAGGGCGATCTATGAAGATCTCCGCTTCACCTATCAGGCGCCGGCTGACCCTGTCCGCCTGCGCACTCGCCGTTCTCACCGCCTGCGTACCGGCCGCCGAGGCAAGGCCCGCCGCGGTGAAGCTGAGGGTGCAGGGCGAGCAGAACGCGCTCGCGTCCGGACAGACCTACCTGACCGACACCACACGCATCGCCACCGCCACCCGCAAGCCGGCCTGCGGAGGCAGCGGAGAGACAAGGACGGTGAAGGGCCCCACGGCCCTCAGCGTGCTCATCGACGCGGCGGGCGTGAGCCCTGCCCTGCGTCCGCTCGGCATCAGCGACAAGTTCGACTTCGGGCTGCTCGTGTGCGGCATCGGCCGCTCGGTGTCCAGCGACAACGCCTTCTGGCTCTACAAGGTCAACCACGCGGCGCCCGAGGTGGGCGCCGATCAGCGGAGGGTCAGGCCGGGCGACGAGGTGCTGTGGTACTTCTCGAACACCGCCACCGGCCGCAACACCGGTGACGAGCTGGCGCTTGACGCCCCGGCCCGCTCGAAGTCGTCCAGTTCCTTCGAGGTGAAGGTAACCGCGTACGACTTCGCCGGCAAGCGCACCCCGGCGGCGGGTGCCATCGTGCGCTACGGCCGCAAGACCGCGACCGCGGACGAGAACGGCGTGGCGCGTGTGACCGCCGGGGACGGACCTCGGATGCGCCTGCGCGCCGTGCGCGGCACCGACGTGGCGTCCGAGATCGCGGAGGTGTGCGTGGCCGACAGGCTCGCGGACTGCTCGCCCGTGGCCCTGAGGCGCTCCAACGGCACCACCGGCGGCGATCGCATCAAGGGCAGCCGCGGGCCGGATGCGATCAGGGCCTACGGCGGCCGCGACCGGATCGACGTGCGCGGCGGCGGCCGTGACGTGGTGCGCTGCGGCCGGGGCATCGACCGCGTTCTGATGAACGCCACCGACCGCGCCGCGCGCGACTGCGAGCTCGTGAACGGCAGGCGGGGGACGTCTCGGTCCGCTCGCCGGAATTAGCCCGATGGGGGGCCGATCGCCGCTGAGGGCCGTCGCGTGCGCGGCGGCCCTCGCGGTCTGCGCCGTGCCGCCGGCGGCGACGTCCGCCAGGCCATCGGTCGCGTCCGCGACGCCACCGACGGTGAAGCAGCTCGTGGCCTTCAAGAGCGGCAGGGTGGTGGACAAGACCGTTCGCGCTTCGGCCACCCGGGTGCGCGTGGAGGGCCGCCGGTGTGCGGTTGGCGAGGGCACGGCGCTGGCCTCGCTGGTTCGTGCGCGCCCCGGCAGGATCGGCTTGACCGACTACGGCAGCTGCACGGCGCGCCCCCGCGACGCCGGCGGGCTCTACGTCCGCTCGATCCGCAATGAGCGCGCGCGGGGCCTGAGCGGCTGGGTGTACAAGGTGGGCGCCAGGCTCGCCACGGCCGGTGCAGCCGACCCGGCGGGCGCCTTCGGCAACGGGCGGCTGCGCGCAGGCCGGCGCGTCACCTGGTTCTATTGCCGGACCCGCAACGCGAGTTGTCAGCGCACGCTCGGCGCCGAGCCGGCGGGCGAGGCGGGCGGCGCGACCGTCACCGTGCGCGGCTATGACGACGACGGAAAGAGCGTGCCCGTCGCCGGCGCCACGGTGAGGACCGGTGGGGCGGAGGCCGTGACCGACGCCGCCGGTCGGGCGACCCTGAAGCTGGCGCCCGGCACCTATCGGGTGAGGGCCCAGAAGTCCGGCCTCGTCGCGTCCTTCCGAGAGAAGGTGATCGTGCCCTGATGGCCCGCCGCCTCGCCTGCCTGCTCGCCGTCCTGGCCACCGCCGCCGCCGTAGCGGGCTGCGGCCTGGGGCCCGGCGACGCGCAGGGCGGCGACGGCGCCTCGCTGCGGGTGACCCGTGACTTCGGCCGCGAGACGCTGTCGGCGGCAACCGCGCCGAAGCTGCGCGAGGACCAGACCGTGATGCGCCTCCTGCGCTCCCACAACGACGTGGAGACCCGCTTCGGCGGCGGCTTCGTGCAGGCCATCGACGGCCTGGCGGGCGGCGGCGCGAGCGGGACCCTCGACTGGTTCTTCTACGTGAACGGCATCGAGGCCGACCGCGGTGCGGCGGAGTACGAGCTCTCGCCCGGCGACGTAGTGCAGTGGGACTTCCGCGACTGGCGCGAGACCATGGACGTGCGCGCGATCGTGGGCGCGTTCCCCGAGCCGTTCCTCCATGGCCTCGACGGCAAGCGCTTTCCCGTGCGCGTGGAGTGCGATGACACCGAGTCCGACGCCTGCGCCGGCGTGAAGGACGGTCTCATCGAGGCGGGGGTGCCGGCTACGGGCTCCACCCTCGGCGCACCGGGCACCCAGGAGGTGATCCGCGTCGTGGTGGCACCGTGGGACCGCGCGCGTGCCCTGAACACGGCACGGGCGATCGAGTCGGGCCCGCGCAGGAGTGGCGTGTTCGCCCGCTTCGCCGGCGAGGGCGAGCGCTTGGAGCTGCTCGACTTCGACGGCGACGTGGTGCGCGCCGCCGGCCCCGACACCGGACTGATCGCCGCGCTGCGGCCCACCGACAAGGAGTTGCTCTGGCTGGTGACGGGCGGCAGCGAACAGGCCGTGGACAGCGCCGCGGCGGCGTTCGACGCCGGCTCGCTGCGCGACGCCTTCGCCGTCGCGGTGGAGGGCGAGAAGGTGTCGAAGCTGCCCCTGGAGGCTGGAGGGTGAGGGGTGGCCTGGTGGGTGTCTACCGGCCGCGCCCGAGCCCGCTCCATGCCGCTCGCGCAGGAGCGGCCGCCGGCCTGTGCGCATCGCTGGCGCTGGTGTGCGCTCTCTACGAGCATCCGCTAGCGCTGGCGGCGGTGCTGGCGGCGGTGGTGGGGGCGGGGCTGGCGGCGGGCGTGGGACGCGAGATCGCCCGCGCCGCCTGGCTGGCCGTGCCGCTGGCGCTGCTGGTCACCGCGGTCAACCCGCTGGTGTACGCCGAGGGAGAGACGCTGCTGGTGCGCGGCGCCACCGTGCTCGGCCACCGCTTCGACATCACGCTTGAGGCGCTGGCCGCCGGCGCGCTGGCCGGGCTGAGGGTGGGCGCTTTCACCATGGTCTTCGGGCTGGCGTCGGCGTGCGTGGACCCGGATGAGCTGCTGCGCCTCTTTCGCCGGGTGTCCTACCGCTCAGCGCTCACGGCCTCGCTCGCCACTCGGCTGGTGCCCGTGCTGGCGCGCGACGCGATGCGCATGGGCGACGCCGCGCGCTGCCGAGCCGAGCCGCCCGGGCGGCTGGCGGTGACCCGCGCCGCCGTGTCGGGGGCGCTCGACCGCGCGGTCGACGTGGCGGCGGCGCTCGAAGTGCGCGGCTACTCGGCAGGCGGGCGGCCCGAGCGCATTCGCCGGCCGTGGTCGCGCCACGATCTGCGCGTGGGCGCGGGAGCCGTGCTGGTGCTGGCGGCAGCAGTGGCCGGGCGGATCGCCGGTGCGGGCGCCGTGACCGAGTACCCGGCGCTCGACATCCCCCTCGCACCGGCCGAGCTGGCTCTCGCGGCATGCGTGCTGATCGGCGCCGCGCTGCCCTTCACCGGCCGGTCCGCGCGGCTGGGGGTGTCCCGTGCCTGACGCTCTGGTTCGCGCCGACCGCCTCTCCTACGCCTATCCCGAGCGCGCCGAGGCGGGGCTCTGCGACATCTCACTCGAGTTGGCCGAGGGGTCCTTCACCGTGCTCGCCGGCGCGTCGGGATCGGGCAAGTCGACCCTGCTGCGCGCCCTCTGCGGCCTGGTGCCGCACTTTCACGGGGGAGAGGTCTCGGGCGAGCTGCACGTGGGCGGGATGAGCGTGCGCGAGCACGGGCCGGGAGAGCTGGCCGCGGTGTGCGGCACCGTATTCCAGGAGCCCGAGACCCAGGTGGTGATGGGCGGCGTGCGGGCGGAGCTGTCGCTGCCCGTCGAGCACCGAGGGCAGTCCGCCGCCGCGGTGGGGCGCTCGGTGGAGGAGGTGGCTCTGGCGCTCGGGGTGGCGCATCTGCTCGAGCGCCGCACCGACACCCTGTCGGGCGGGGAGCTGCAGCGAGTGGCGATCGCCGCGGCGCTGGTGCACCGCCCCGCCCTGCTGCTGCTCGACGAGCCCACCTCCCAGCTCGACCCCGTGGCGGGCGACGAGCTGATCTGGCTGCTGCGCCGCCTCAACGAGGAGTGGGGCACGGCCGTGGTGATCGCCGAGCACCGGCTCGAGCGCTGCCTGCCCGCGGCCGACCGCGTGGTGGCCCTCGACGCCGGCTCGGTGCTGTGCGACGCCCCGCCTGCCGACTTCCTGTCCTGGGCGGCCTCCCACGGAGGGGCGCTGGCCACGCCCGTCGCCCGTCTGTTCTCGCTGGCCGGACTGGGGCCGCTGCCGGTGTCGGTGAAGGCCGCGCGCGACAGGTTGCGCGCGGCCGGGCTGGCTCCAGCGCACTCGCCACCGGCCGGCGGGGTCGCGCAGACCCCGAGAAGGCGCTTGCGCCGCCGCGCACGCACCCAGCCCGCGCTCGAGACGCGCGGCGTATGGCATGAGATCGAGGACGGACCCCAGGTGCTGCGCGGGCTCGACCTGCGAATGGAACGCGGCGAGCGGGTGGCGCTGATGGGCCGAAACGGGGCGGGGAAATCCACGCTGCTGCGCCACCTGAAGGGCCTGGTGGAGCCCACGCGCGGGCGGATCGACGCCGCGGGTGCGGTGGCGCTGCTGCTTCAGAACCCGGGCGACTACTTGATCCACGAGCGCGTGGGGGAGGAGACGGGAAGCCAGGGCCTGGCCGCCGCCGGGCTGAGCGGGCGGCCCGGCGCCAGCCCGCGCGATCTCTCCGGGGGCGAGCGCCAGCGGCTGGCCCTCGAGGTCGCGCTGGGCGGCGGGCCTCACGCCGTGGTCTGCCTCGACGAGCCGACCAGGGGCATGGACCGCGCCAGCCGCGCCGCGCTTGCGGAGCGGATCGCCGGCCTGGCCCAGGGCGGCGCGGCGGTGGTGGTGGCCACCCACGACACCGAGTTCGCGGCCGAGTTCGCCGACCGCGTGGTGCTGATGGGCCAGGGCACGGTGATCGCCGACGGCACGCCGTCCGAGGTGCTGGCCGGCGGCTGGCACTTCTCCACCGACGTGGCGCGCACGCTCGCGGGAGCCGGTGGCGCGCTGACTCCCGAGGCGGGCGCCCGGATGCTCACCACCGAGCTCGTCTCATGACCTGGCAGACGACCCCCTTCGTGGTGCTCGCTCTCGTCCTGCTGGCCGGCTTCGCCTGGTACGAGCGCCGGCGACCGCCGGCCAAGGTGATCGCCCTCGTCGCCGCGCTTGCCGCACTCGCCGTCGTGGGCCGGCTGGCCTTCGCCGCGATCCCCAACGTGAAGCCGACGACTGACATCGTGCTGTTCGCCGGCTACGCGCTTGGCCCCGTGCCCGGCTTCATGGTCGGCGCCGTGACCGCCCTCGTCTCCAACGTCTTCCTCGGCCACGGCCCGTGGACGGTGTGGCAGATGGTGGCCTGGGGAGGGGTGGGCGTCGGCGGCGCGCTGCTGGCGCGCGCGGCCGGCCGCCGCGAGCTCGGACGGGTGGCGCTCGCGATCGCGTGCGGCGCCGCGGGGCTGGCTTTCGGGGCCTTCATGGACGTCTACCAGTGGACCCTCGCCGCCGAGCAGACGCTGCCGGCCTACCTGGCGGTGTCGGTGAGCTCACTGGCCTACAACCTGGCTCACGCCCTTGGCAACGTGGTTTTCTGCCTGCTGATCGGCCCCCTCTTCATCCGCGCGCTGTGCCGCTACCGCCGCCGGTTCGAGGTGAGCTGGGCGCCACCCGCGGCGACGGTTCGCGCGGGCGCCGCCGCCACGGCCCTGATCTGCCTGGCCGTGGCCGCCGGCCTGAGCACGGGCGCCGCCGCGCCGGGCGACGCCCATGCCGCGTCCTCGCCCGCCGCCCGCGCCGCGAGCTATCTCATGCGAGCCCAGAACCGCGACGGCGGCTTTGGCGGCGACCGCGGCCAGGCATCGAGCCAGCTCTTCACGGGGTGGTCGGCGCTGGGGCTCGCGGCAGCGGGACGAAACCCCTCCGACGTCAGGCGCCGCGGAGGCCGGTCGGTGACGGGGTACCTGCGCACGGCCGGCTCGGTGGAGGACACCGGCGAGCTCGAGCGCACGATGCTGGCGCTGCGCGCCGCCGGCGCTTCGGTCAGGCGCTTCCGGGGACGCGACCTCGTGGCCGCCCTGATCGCGCGCCGCCGCCGCGACGGGTCCTGGCGGCGCAACGTGGCCTTTACGGCCTTCGGCATCCTCGCGCTGCGTGCCGCCGGTGAGCCGCCGGCCGCCGTCAGGGACTCTGCCCGGTGGCTGCTCGGATCCCAGAACGACGATGGCGGCTGGGGCTTCGTCGCGCGTGCGGAGAGCGACGTGGACGACACCGGCGCGGTGCTCCAGGCGCTGAGCGCCGCCGGTATGGGCAGCAGCCGTGCCGTGGACTATCTGCGCCGGCTGCAGAACGGCGACGGAGGCTTCGGCCAGATGGAGGGCCGCGACTCCAATGCCCAGTCCACGGCGTGGGCCGTGCAGGGGCTGGTGGCCGCGGGCGTTCGCCCGCAGTCGGTGGGCTCCGATCCGATCCGCTACCTCATGCGACTTCAGCGTTCCGACGGCCACATCGCCTACTCGCGGACGAGCGACCAGACGCCGGTCTGGGTGACCGCCCAGGCGCTCACCGCTCTGCGCGAGAAGCCGTTCCCGCTCGCGGCGGTGCCCCGCGAGGACCGATCTCGCGCCGCGAGCGCGGCGGGTCCAGGTGGTGGCCGCGATGTCGCCGGCGGTGGAGGCCGCCGGGTCGGGAGCGCCGGCAAGCCGAAGAAGCAGAAGGCAGGGGGGCGGGCGGCGGGCAATGCTCGGACCACCCGGTCCGACGCCGGCCCGCTGGTCTCGCCCGGCGCCGAGTCGGAGGAGCTCGGCAACGAGGCGGCCGGCGAAAAGCCGGTCGGCGAGGGCGACGGCGATCCCGCAGTGTCCGCTCTCGCGCTGGCCGGCGCCGCGACCGCGGCCGTGGTGTTTGCGGTGCTGTTGCGCCGGCGGCTGCGATCCCGCCGCCCGCGCCCGCGCTCCTCTGCGCTCGGCGGGTAACCTGCGCCCGGCGACGCCGTGGGGCCGAGGCGGACGGGCGTGCCTTCGGGCGCGTCCTCCTCTCCGGGGCGACCCCGGGGACATCGAAGTGAGCCGCGCACACCGGTTGTCGGCCTCGCCCTCGAGGACTTCTTCGCCTCGGTGGCGGCCGGTCGCGTGTTCGGCATCTTCCGGACCGCCGGTTACGCGTCGGGCCTGGTCCGCCGTTTACTTCGGTGCACCAGCGGGAAGATTCAAATGAGCACCTCGGCGGGAGACTCTACTTTGGCTTTCACATTCAGCGTGTTGGTAGTTGCGAATCGCACCGCTGACTCGCCCGAGCTGTTGGATGCGCTGCTCGCTCGCGCCCAGCGCGGTCCTGTCCGGTTTACGTTGCTGGCGCCGGCGAGCACGGGCCGCGAGGTCACAGCACGCCAGCTGGAGTCCGCGCTGGAGGGGATGCGTGCCGCCGGGCTCGACGTGGAGGGGCGCATGGGGGAGAGAGATCCTGCGGGCGCGGTCCACGACGCCTGGGACCCGGGGGAGTTCGACGAGGTGATCGTGTCGACCCTGCCGGCGCAGACGTCGAAGTGGCTCTCGATCAACCTGCCCCAGCGTGTCGCCAAGCTCACTGACGCGCTGGTCACCCACGTCGTCGCGTCCGAGACCGCAAGCCCTCGACCTTCGGTCGCTCACACGAGCGACCCCCGGTAAGCGCGTCACCGCGGCCGTCGGGTCGGCCGGCCAGATCGTCTAGCGTCGCCGGGGTGGAGCTCGACGAGGCGATCCGCGGCCGGCGCACCCACAAGGCCTACCGGCCCGAGCCCGTCGACCGTGAGACGCTCGACGAGCTGTTCGACCTCGCGCGCTGGGCGCCCAATCACCACCTGACCAACCCGTGGCGCTTCCGCGTGCTCGGGCCCGACGCGCTCGCCCGGCTCAAGGCCTCGGCGGGCCCGGAGGCGGCGGGCAAGCTCGACCGGGCGCCCACGCTGGTGTGTGCTTCCGTGGTGCTCGGCGGCGATCCGATCCAGGACGAGGAGGACATCTGCGCCGCGGCCTCGGCGGTCTACATCGTGCTGCTGGCCGCGCATGCGCGCGGTCTGGCGGGCTACTGGCGCACGCCGGGCGTGCTGCGCACGCCGGACGGCGCGGAGGCGGTGGGAATGGGAAAGGACGAGCTGTTCGTGGGCCTTATCCATCTCGGCCACGCGCGTGAGGAGAAGAGGCCGCCGGACAGGGTCCCCCCGGCGGACTTCGTAACGTACCTGCCGTGATTGCACGGGCCGACGCACTGGCCGCACTGGAGCGCGACGAGTACGACGTGCTGGTGATCGGGGGCGGCATCACCGGAGCGGGCGTCGCGCTCGACGCCGCATCGCGCGGCTACAGCGTCGCCCTCGTCGAGAAGGCCGACTACGCCTCGGGCACGTCAAGCCGCTCCTCCAAGCTCGTGCACGGCGGCCTGCGATACCTGCAGAACTTCGACCTCGGGCTGGTGCGCGAGGCGCTGCTCGAGCGCCAGCTCATGGTCAAGTTGGCCCCCCACCTGGTGCGGCCGCTGGCGCTGCTGATCCCCGCCTTCGAGGGCCGCAGACCGGACCGGATCACGGGGGTGGGCTTGAACATGTACGACGTGATGACCCGGGAGGGGCTGCGCCGGCGCCGGGGCGTCGACGAGGAGTGGAGCCCCGAGCGACACCGTACGATCGACGCCGAGGAGACCGTGCGGCTGCTGCCCGCACTGGCCGCCAAGAAACCGAGCGCGGCGTATCTCTTCTACGACTGCCAGACCGACGACGTGCGCCTGGTGCTCACAGCCCTCGGCGAGGCCGAGCGCTTCGGCGCGGTCTGCTGCAACAGCGTGGAGGTGACGGGCTTGGTCGAGCGCGGGGGTCGGGCCGCCGGGGCGCTGTGCGCCGACGCCGTGGGCGGCGGGGAATTCGAGTTGCGTGCCGCCAACGTGGTCAACGCCACCGGCGTGTGGGCGGACCGCCTTCGCCCCGACGAGCTGCACGACGAAGCCGAGGTGCCACGCATCCGCCCCAGCCGCGGCACCCACCTGACCGTGTCGATGGACGACCTGCCCGTGGTTGCCGGCGCTATCGTGCCGGCCGCGTCGGGACGCTCGATCTTCGTGCTGCCGTGGCTGGGGCGCACGCTAATCGGCACCACCGACAACGACTACGAGGGCTCGCTGAACCACGTCCCTCCATCCGAGAACGATGTCGACTACCTGCTCAGCGCCACCAACGACTTCTTCGGCACGTCGCTCGGCGGAGGCGATCTGACCGGCGCCTACGCGGGGGTGCGGCCGCTCATCTCCACCGGCGATCCCAAGAAGTCCGTGGACATCTCCCGCAAGGCGGAGCTGTATGAGACCAGCTCCGGGATGGTCACGATCACCGGCGGCAAGCTCACCACCTGGCGGCGGATGGCCAAGATGGCCGTAGACCGCATCGTGGAGCGCGAGGGTCGTGAGGCGCCCTCCCGCACCCACGAGATCCCGCTGGGAATGCCCGTCGAGGTGTCGGAGCTGCCCGAGGTCGACGGGGTCGATGAGGAAACCCGCATCGCGCTTGCCGGCCGCTACGGGCACGCCGCGGTCGACGTGCTGGCGCTGGCGAGCGAATCGCGCGAGCTGGCGAACCGGGTGAGTCCCGACCTGCCCGACCTGGTGGCCGAGGCGGCGTTCGCCGCCCGCCGGGAGCAGACGCGCTCGGTGGCCGACGTGATGCTGCGCCGCACGCGCCTTGGGCTGCTCGACGCCCGCCGGCTCACCGAGCCCGGCTCGGAAGGGGCCCGGGCGGTGGCGCGCGCGATGGCGCCCGAGCTGGGCTGGGACGAGGCCGAGATGGCGGCCCAGCTCGACGGCTGGCAGCGCGTGGCCTCTGTCGAGGGGCTGGTGCCCGGCCTGACCGCGGCGGCAGAGCACACGTGAGGCTCGAGCTGCGCGGGGGGGCGCTCTCGCTCGAGCGGGGCCGGCCGCGGCTGATGGGGATCGTGAACGCCTCGCCGGACTCCTTCTCCGATCGCCAGGGCTCCAGGGGGCTCGACGAGTTGGTGGAGCAGTCGCACCGGCTGGTGGCCGAGGGCGCCGACATCATCGACGTGGGCGGCGAGTCCGGCCGTACCGACAGACCGCCGGTGACCGAGGCCGAGGAGGGCCGGCGGATCGTGCCCCTGATCGAGCGCCTCGTGGCCGACGGGATCGCCGTTTCCGTGGACACCTGGCGCGCGGGACCCGCCCGGGCGGCGCTGGGCGCCGGCGCGGCGATGGTCAACGACGTGAGCGGCCTGGCCGACCCGACCGTGGCCGAGCTCTGCGCCGAGCATGGGGCGGGACTCGTGATCACCCACACCCGTGCGGCCCCGAAGGTGAAGGGCTTCGGGAACTACGAGGACGTGGTCGCCGACGTGATCGGGCTGCTGCGCGACCGCGCACGGGCAGCTCGCGACGTCGGTGTGGCCGAGCACTCGATCCTGCTCGACCCCGGCCTCGACCTGGCGAAGACGCCGGCCGAGTCGGTGCAGGTGCTGCGCCGCCTCCCCGAGCTCGCGAAGCTGGGGCGTCCGCTGCTGCTTGCCATCTCGCGCAAGGACTTCATCGGCGCCGTCACGGGCCGCCACCCCGCCGATCGCGGTGCAGGCACCCTGGCCGCGATCGAGCCCAGCCTCGCGCTACCCGGCGCGGTGCTGAGGGTGCACGACGTGGCAGCCACGGCGGATTTCGTGGCGGTGCGCCGCGCTCTGCTCGGTGCGGTCGACGGCCTCGACGCTGCGCTGGTCGCGGAGCTGCGCCGGGAGGCTTTCATCCGGCCGGCGGCCGGGCACGGACACACCGTGTAAGCCGACCGTCCCAAGGAGCCGAAAAGATGGCGAACATCGAGAAGTCGATCGAGGTGAACGCACCGATCGCGAGCGTGTACGACCAGTGGACCCAATTCGAGGAGTTCCCGCGATTCATGGAGGGCGTGCAGGAGATTCGCCAGCGCGACGACCGCCACCTGCACTGGACCGTGGAGCTCGGCGGCTCGCGGCACGAGTGGGATGCCGAGATCACCGAGCAGGAGCCTGAGCAGCGCGTGGCCTGGCGCAGTGTCGACGGAAAGGACAACGCCGGCGTGGTCACCTTCCACAAGATCGATGACGGCACCACTCGCGTCATGGTCCAGATGGACTGGGCACCGGAGGGCATCAAGGAGAAGCTCGGCGCGTCGTTGAACTTCGACGAGCGGCGGGTGGAGGGAGACCTGGAGCGCTTCAAGGAGCTGATCGAGTCCCAGGGTGGCACGACCGGCGCCTGGCGCGGAGAGGTGCCCCGCGAGGGCTGATCGGCCTAGAGAGCCGCCCCAGCGGTTAGCCTTCGCCGCCCGCAAGCCACCTGAAGGAGCAGTCCCCAGTGTCAGTTCTCCAGCGCCAGGAGCTCGAAGACAGCCCGCTCGCCGATCTCCACGCGATCGCCTCCGAGCTGACGATCGAGGGCTACCGCACACTGCGCAGGGAGGATCTGATCGCTGCGATCCTGAAGGGGGACGAGGGCGAGGACAGCGGCCGGTCCCTACCCGATGACCGAGCCAAGGCAGACGCCAACCTCCGGGAAGAGGCGCCGGCGCCGAGGTCCAGAGGTCGATCGCGGTCGCGGTCTAGGCCCCAGGTCGAGGAGACCGCTGCCGAGCCCGCGCACATCGAAGAGCCCTACGAGGCGCCTGAGGACGGCATCCCCTCCGGCGAGCCGGTAACCGGCACGCTCGACATCCTTCCCAACAGCAGTGGATTCATCCGCGTCGGCGCTGCTCCCTCGAATGACGTCTATGTCTCTCCCGCCCAGATCCGGCGCTGCGAGCTGCGCGCGGGCGACGAGGTCAGCGGGCCGCTGCGTCGCGCCCGGCGCAACGAGCGCCACCCCTCGCTCGTGCGCGTGGAAAGTGTCAACGGCCGTGACGCCGAGCCCCCCGAGGAGCGGCCGCACTTCGACGACCTCACGCCCGTGCACCCCAGGGAGACCCTGCCCGCGCCGAAGGCGCTCGCCTCCGTGCCGATGGGCAAGGGCTCCCGGGTGGCCGTGGCCGGCGGCCCGGGAGCCGGCGCCACCCGGCTGCTCCGGGAGATCGTCTCGACTCTCGCCGACGAGGAGGCCGGCGACCTCCAGGTGAGCGTCGTGCTCGTCGGCGTTCGCCCGGAGGAGGTCACAGACTGGGCCCGCGAGACCGACGTGCCGGTGACCGGCGGGTCGTTCTACCGCTCGATCGAGGCTCAGGCCCAAGCCGCCGAGCTGGCGGTCGAGCGCGCCAAGCGCTTGGCCGAGCGGGGCGGAGACGCCGTCGTGGTGATCGACTCCCTCGAGTCGCTCGCCCCGGGCGTCTCACGGAGGGTGTTCGGGTCGGCCCGCAACCTCGAGGAGGGCGGCTCGGTCACCGTGATCGCGGCCACCGGCATGGCCTGGGAGGCCCAGCGTCAGGCCAGCACCCGCATTGGGCTCGACCCGCCCGAGAAGGCCGGCGAGCCGCGGATCTCGGATGCCCGGTCGGGCACCCTCAGGGCCGACCTGCTCGATTGACCGAGCCCCGCGACCCCACCAGCGCCGACGAGGAGCTGCTAGAGGCGGAGTCGCTCACGATCGCCACGAAGCTCGACGACGCCGCTCGCATCGAGCGGATCGCCGAGGAGCTGCGCAACGGCTTCGCAACGCTGGCGCACGTGGGCAAGGCGGTGTCCGTCTTTGGATCGGCCCGGACCCCGGCGGGCGATCCGGAGTACGGGCACGCCCGCGACCTCGCGCGGCGGCTCGGCGGCGAAGGCTTCGCGATCATCACGGGCGGCGGCCCGGGGATCATGCAGGCGGCCAACGAGGGCGCCCGGGAGGCGGGTGTGGCGTCGATCGGGCTCGGGATCGACCTGCCGCTCGAGGTCGGACTGAACACGTCGGTGGACCTACGGCTGCAGTTCCACTACTTCTTCACCCGCAAGGTGATGTTCGTGCGCTACGCGAGCGCGTTCGTGGTCTTCCCCGGCGGGTTCGGCACCCTCGACGAGCTGTTCGAAGCCGCGACGTTGCGTCAGACGGAGAAGATCAGGCACTTCCCGATCATCCTGTTCGGCTCCGCCTACTGGAGCGGGCTCGTCGACTGGCTGCGCGGCACCGCGCTGGCGCAAGGCAACATCTCCCCCGAGGATGTCTCGAGAATCGAGGTGACCGACGATCCCGATCGCGTGCTGGAGCTGGTGCACGAGGTCGAGCATCGGCGCCCCCGGGCCGACGGCGACCACGCGGGCAGCTAGTCTCCGGCAGATGGGTGGATTGAGCCGCAGGCAGCGCGAGAAGCGCGCTTACACGCTCGGCCTCGTGGCCGGCGGGTCGGGAATCGCCGCAGTGGTGCTCTTCGTAGTCGCGCTCGTCACCTCGGTGTCGATGGGACTGGCGTTCCTCGCGCTGGTGGTGGCCGCGATAGCAGGGTTTCTGCTGCGAAGCACGCTTCGCGGCTGACCCGGAGCCGGAGGCTCTCGGGGAGGCGAGGAGCGCAGCCGGGACGTTGCCGGAGGACCCTACGCTCTCAGCGGCGGTAGGCCACTCGCTTCCAGGAAGGCTCGGGGGAGAGCTCGATCGGCTCGTAGCCGCGGTCGGGCTGGGCGTAGCCGAACGAGTGGGTGTCCTGATGGAAGATGACCTCCAGCTCACCCTCCATCACCCGCTGATCGAGCCATGCGCCGCGGAACACCAGGCGGCGCAGCCAGTGCACGAGTGAGCGATCGGAGGGACCGTGCAGCTCGTACCAGCACTCGACGATGTGCTCGCCGAGGTCGGAGTGAGCGTCGGTCACCTCGCCGTTCACGGCCAGGTTGACCAGGTCCTCGCGCTCGTCGTCTCCGAGTGGCCCGGACACGAAGCCGAGCTTGACGGCGGCCTGCTCGACTCGCTCGGTGAAGTCGCGTTCGTTGAAGGTGAACCGCAGCTCTCCGTACTCGAGGACGTAGTCGGCGCCGGATTCGTAGTTGCCTCGTCGAGTGGTGTCCATGGAGAGATGCGCTCCCGGACGACGAGGCCGGCCGTGAGGGCGTCGGCATCGTAGCCCCGATCCCTTCCCCGCCGGACGAACTGCAACGTGGGTTGCACGAGATGCCCCCAAGGGGGGGCGATTTCCAGGGCTCCCGCTCCTTGACCGGACATGAAGCAGTCGCTGTTGATCGTGGAGGACGACGAGCCCACCCGGGCCTTCCTGGCCGATAACCTCTCGGCTGACGGTTTCAAGGTCGCCTGCGCCGGCGGCGTCGGGGAGGGACTTCGCGCGATCGAGGTGCGCCACCCGGCGCTGGTTCTACTCGACCTCGGCCTGGAGGACTCCCACGGGCTTGACCTGCTCGACCGTGTGCGTAGCGCCGACGGCATCGCGTCGCGCTTCGACCCCGACCTTCCGGTGATCGTGATCACCGGACGGGCGGCGGAGGCCGATCGCGTCCGCGGCTTCGCGCGAGGGGCGGACGACTACCTGGTCAAGCCCTTCCACTATGGCGAGCTGCTGGGCCGGGTACGAGCCGTGCTGCGGCGCGCGGCTGGGCGCCCGCGGCGGGGGGTGCTGCGGGTCGGTGAGCTCACCCTCGACCCGCTCACCCGCGCGGTCCGCGTCGGCGGGCGGGCCGTGCACCTCTCGGCCAAGGAGTTCTCGCTGCTGCAGGCGCTGGCCGAGGATCCCACTCGCGTGAGGTCGAAGAACGAGCTGCTGCGCGACGTGTGGGGCTACGTGTCCATCGGGCAGACGCGGACGGTCGACGCCCACGCGTGCCGGCTGCGGCGCAAGCTCGGCCCCTCGGGGCGCGGATGGGTGGTCAACGTGCGCGGTGTCGGCTACAAGCTCACGGACGCGGCGTGACGGCGGTCGGTATCGGCCTGGCCGCGACGGGATGGGCCGTGGCGGTGGGCTGCGCGGTGGTTTTGGTCCGGTTTCGCAGCCGGCTGGAGCGGGTGGCGCAGGCCGAGCATGAGCTAAGGGGTCCTGCCACCGCTATCGGGCTGGCCGCCGCGGCGCTGCGGCGCGAGCCGGGCGGGTTGCGCCGGGCGCTGATGTTCGAGTCCCAGCTCGAGCGGATGCGGGCCGGCCTGGCCGACCTCGACGCAGCGCGTAGCGGAGCTCGCGCGCCGGTCCGACCGCGGACCGTTGCCCTCGATCGGGTGCTGCGAGGCGCCGCTGCCGGCTGGCACCCGGCGGCGCAGTCACAGGGCAGGCGCCTGCGGATGCGCTGGGAGGGCGAGCCGGCGGCGGTGCGGGCGGACCCCGGTCGCCTGGCCCAGGCATTCGGCAACCTGCTGGCCAACGCGATCGAGCACGGATCGGGTCCGGTGGAGCTGCGTGGGCGCGCGGTGGACGGCCGCGCGCTGATCGAGGTGCGTGACGCGGGGCCGGCACAGCAGCGCAGCGGGGCGGACCGGCGCCGAGCCCCCGGCGCTTCCCGCGACGCCCGCCGTGGGCGCGGGCTCGCAATCGTCGCCCGGGCGGCGGAGGAGGCGGGCGGGAGCGTGGCGCTCGACCGTGGCGAGCACGGCACGGTCGCCTCGGTTGAGCTGCCGCTGCGTGTCGAGAGCGGGTCCGCGGAGTCGTGAGCGCGCGGGCGCGCCGCAGGCGCGCGTTCCTGTTCCTGTCGCTGGCCCTGGCGTGCGGAGGCCTGGCGGCCTCAGAGGTTGGCAGCCGGATGCGGGAGGTGGAGGCGTCGGTCGGCGGGCTGGTGCCGGTGCTCACCGCCGCCCGCGACGTGCCCGCGGGGCAGGAGCTGCGCCGAGCGGACGTCGCGGTGCGCCAGGTACCCGAGCGCTTCGCCCCTCCGGACGGCCTGGTGGCGGCTCAGGAAGCCGCGGGGCTGCCGGTGGCGGCGCCGCTGACGAAGGGCAGCTATGTGACCTCCGCCGTCTTCGGTCCTGCCGCTGGGGGCGAGGCCGGGGCGCGCGGCCCGGCGCCGCTGCGCCGGGGTGAGAGGGCCGTCGAGGTGGCGGTGGCGGGGGGCGATGCCCTGGCCGGCTCGGCCCCGGGCGCGCGGGTCGACGTGCTCATCTCGACCGACGCTCGCGAGGGTCCCGGACGCACGCTGCTGGCCCTCGAGGACGTGGAGCTGCTGGATCTGCGTGCCGGGGCGGGCGGCGCGGCAGCCGTGGGCGCAATCGAGGGCGAGGGAGCGGGTGCGACCGCCTCCGGGACGGCCACCCTGCGCGTCACCCTGCGCCAGGCGGTCTATCTCACCGCGGCGCAGAACTTCGCCCGCGAGGTGCGCCTGCTGCCACGCCCGCCCGGCGACCGCCGGCGTGCGGGACGGGCTGAGGTGCCCGCGGATGGACTGTGAGGCATCAGCTGTACTGCTGCCCAGCGCCGATACCCAGCAGTCGCCGCGCCTGGCCCGACCGTGATGTCTCTGCCGCAACTTCGGGGGGCCCCGCGGTCTGGGGGGAGCATGACACTCCGCTCGAAGCTGCTTCCCCTCGCCGTGCTCGCGATTGCCTGCTCGGCCTCGGCGCCGGCTGGCGCCAGCACCGCCCATCTCGAGACCTTCCCGACCACCGACCGGGGAGACCAGCCGCAGCTGGGGGGATTGGTGATCGTGCTTGCCCGGCCCGGGGAGCGCAACCGCCTGCGCGTGACAAACCGCGGCGCGAGCGTCGTGATAGCCGACGGGGCCGGGATCACGCCGGGCCGGGGCTGCCGGCCAAGGGGCAGGCGCGCCGTCGCCTGCAGCCTCGAAGCTTTCGAGCAGGCCAACATGCGTGTCACCTTGGGGGACAAGCCGGATAGGGCAGCGTTCGACGAGGTGCTGATCGCCGCCAAAGGCGGCATCGTCGTCATGGCCGGCGCAGGCAACGACCGCGTCCGCGCCGGCTTCACCGAAGGCTCCCTGCACGGGGGTACCGGCAGGGATCTGCTCCGTACTCGCGCGAACGCCACCTTCGTGGGGGGGCCCGGCGATGACCGCCTGCGCGGTGGAGGAGGGGACGACGCCTTCATCGCCGACGGCTCGCCCGACGGAAGCGACACGATCTCAGACATCGGCGGGTCGTCCGACTTCGTCTCCTACAGCGAGCGCAGCGGCGACATCCGGGCCGACCTCGCCGGTGACCGCGACGACGGCGCCCGCGGCGAGCGCGACCTGATCCCGGGTGACATCGAGTCGCTGACCGGCGGGAGCGGAGACGACGTGCTCGTGGGCAACTCCGAGAACAACGGTCTCGTGACCGGCCCAGGATCCGACGTCGCGATCGGGCGCGCGGGAAGTGACGGTCTCACAGGCGACGAGCCCTCGACGCCGGACGACCCCGGCGACCGGTTGATCGGCGGCAAGGGCCCGGACGAGATAACCGGGGGCTCGGGTCCGGACAGGATCATCGCCGGGCGAGGGCGGGACAGCGTGAGCGGCGGCCCCGGCGATGACCGGATGGACATCCGCGATGGCGCCCGCGACGACGTGCAGTGCGGCGACGGATCCGACACTCTGATCCTCGACCGCTTCGACTTCTTCACGAGCCTGGCCGGGCGCTGCGAGGACGTGCAGCGCGACGCGCCCGCGGGCGCCGTCTTCAACAATGCCTCCTTGCCGCAGTCGCTCGAAAGCCGTCACGGCTCGAGCACCGCCCTCGCGACCGTTGGCTGCCCCGGCGACGCCCCTTCGCCCTGTGAAGGAACTGCCCGCCTGGACGTCTCCGGTCGTACCGGCAATCCGGTCGCCTTCTCGATCGCGCGCGACGAATCCGGGCTCGTCGAGCTGGCGCTGGATGGGCAGACCGTCGAGCAGCTGAAGCGCAAGGGCAGCGTCCCGGCCCGGTTCGTGATCGAGACCATCCAGCCCGGCGCCGGCGTGTCGAGGCTCGTCTACCGGACCACGGTGGAAACCTCTAGCGTGGGCGCCTCTAGCGTGGGCGTGGGGACCCCGCCCTAGTTTGGCTGCCAGCGGTGTGGGCTGCGCCTGTCGCGCCCCGCGGGCATTCTCAACCGGCTCCGAGGACCTCGACGCGCCCCTCGGGTGTGCCGAGCAACGCCCGCTCGGTGAGCCCGATGAACAGCCCGTGCTCCACCACGCCCGGGAGGCGCTGGAGCGCGACATCCAGCTCGTCCACATCGACATCAGCAGGCAGCGGGCAGTCGAGGATGAAGTGTCCCTCGTCGGTCACGAACGGCGCGCCGTCCTCCTCGCGCAGCTCGGGCTCGGGCAGCAGCGCCGCCACTCGATGCCTGGTGTCCGGCCAGGCGAACTGCACGACCTCCACCGGCAGCCGGAACCCCTCCCCTAGTCTCTCCACCCGCTTCGCACTCTCGGCCACCACCACGAACCGCCGTGCGGCGGCCACCACGATCTTCTCGCGCAGCAGGGCACCGCCGCCGCCCTTGATAAGGCGCAGCTCGGCATCCACCTCGTCTGCTCCGTCCAGGGCCAGGTCGAGCTCGATCGAGCCGTCGAGCTCCACGAGCCCGATGCCCGCCTCCATCACGCGCGCCTGAGTGCGGTCGGAGGCCACCGCGACCCGCAGCTCCGGGCCCTCGGGCCAGCGCTCGGAGATCAGCTCGACCAGGCGCCACACGGCACGCCCCGAGCCGAGCCCGATCGTCATCCCTGGCTCGATCAGCTCTACCGCGGCGGCGGCGGCCGCCTCGCGAGCGGGAGAGGGGGATTCGCTCATCAGAGCCATAGCCTTTCACGCCTCCCGGCGCGTACGCCTCGTGACGGCCCGACGCGATGGCTACACTTGCTTACAACAAGTAAGTAACCGATGGAGAGGCACGCCATGGAAACCCTTCTGCTGGTACCGGTCGACGACTCGGTCGTCTTCCCCAACATGACCGTGACGCTCACGATCGACGTGGGCGACGAGGAGCGCGTGATCGTCGTTCCCCGCAAGGACGATGCCTTCGCGGGCGTGGGCACCGTGGCCGAGGTGGTCGACCGCGTGCGTCTCCCCGGCGGCGGCCGTGCCGTGGCCCTCAGCGGCCTGCACCGCGGCATCGCGGGCGCTGCCCACACCGACCCGGCGGGCGAGCTGCGCGTCGAGGTCACCCCTCACCCCGATGACGAGCCGGTGGACGGTCGCACGCGCGAGCTCGAGCGCGAGTACCGCGCGGTGGTGGAGGAGCTGCTCGAGCTGCGCGGCGACGACGGCCGCATCGCCGCCTTCGTGCGCTCGATCTCCGAGCCGGGCACCCTGGCGGACACCTCCGGCTACTCCCCCGACCTCACCTACGAGCAGAAGGTCGAGCTGCTCGAGACCCTCGACGTGACCGAGCGCCTGGAGAAGGCCCTCGCGCTCCAGAAGGAGCGCGTGGCCGAGCTGCAGGTGCGCCGGCGCATCCGAGAGGACGTGCAGAGCGGCGCCGAGAAGCAGCAGCGGGAGTACTTCCTGCGCAAGCAGATGGAGTCGATTCGCAAGGAGCTCGACGAGGACGACGCCTCGGTGGCCGAGGAGTACCGCGCCAAGATCGAGGCGGCGGGCATGCCCGACGCCGTGCGCGAGCAGGCCGAGAAGGAGCTGGCCCGCTTCGAGCGGATGGGTGAGCAGTCGGGGGAGAGCTCGATGATCCGCACCTACCTCGACTGGCTGATCTCCGTGCCGTGGTCCGAGCGCTCCGAGGAGACGCTCGATCCGGTCGGTGCGCGTGATGTGCTGGACGCCGACCACGCCGGGCTCGAGGACGTGAAGGACCGCATCGTCGAGCACATCGGCGTGATGAAGCTGCGCCGCGACCGGGGCATCGAAGAAGAGAGACGCTCTGGCGCCATCCTCACCCTGATAGGCCCTCCCGGCACGGGCAAGACCTCGATCGGCGAGTCGATCGCCCGTGCCACCGGCCGCGAGTTCGTACGCATGTCCCTGGGCGGCGTGCGCGACGAGGCCGAGATCCGCGGCCACCGGCGCACCTACATCGGCGCTCTGCCGGGCCGGCTGGTGCGCGCGCTGCGTGACGCGAAGACGATGAACCCCGTGATCATGCTCGACGAGGTCGACAAGGTGGGCGCCGACTGGCGCGGCGATCCGTCGTCGGCGCTGCTCGAGGTGCTCGACCCGGCGCAGAACCACTCCTTTCGCGACCACTACCTCGACGTGGAGCTTGACCTCTCGCAGGTGCTGTTCATCGCCACCGCCAACGTGGCGGAGACGATCCCGGCGCCGCTGCTCGACCGGATGGAGGTGGTCCGATTCGACGGCTACACCAATGCTGAGAAGGTGGCGATAGCACGGGACTACCTGTGGCCCCGCCAGCGCGAGCGAAACGGGCTCCGCGAGCACGAGGTGACCGTCTCCGACGACGTACTGAGGTCGATCGTCGCCGAGTACACGCGTGAGGCGGGCGTCCGCTCGCTCGAGCGCGAGCTGGGCACGATCCTGCGCAAGACCGCGACCAGGATCGCCGCGGACGAGTCGCAGGCCCCGGTGGCCGTGACCACGGAGGCTGTGCGCGACGCCCTCGGGCGCCAGCGCCACTTCCAGGAGGCGGCCGAGCGCACGGCGGTGCCGGGCGTGGCCACGGGCCTCGCCTACACTCCGGTCGGAGGCGACGTGCTGTTCATCGAGGCCACCTCGATGCGGGGCGGCGGGTCGGAGGGTGGCTCACTCGTGCTCACCGGCCAGCTTGGTGACGTGATGAAGGAGTCGGCGCGCATCGCCCTCTCCTACGTGCGCGGCCACGCCGATCAGGTAGGGGCAGACGAGGAGGCGTTCGACGGCCGCGAGTTCCACGTGCACGTGCCGGCGGGCGCGATCCCCAAGGACGGGCCCAGTGCGGGCGTCACGATGACCACGGCGCTGGCATCGCTGCTGTCGGGGCGGCCGGTCAGGCACACGGTGGGGATGACCGGCGAGGTCACGCTCCAGGGCCGGGTGCTGCCGATCGGCGGCCTGAAGCAGAAGGTGCTTGCCGCGCACGCGGCCGGGCTCACGGACGTGATCATCCCCGAGCGCAACCGCGGTGACCTCGACGAGGTGCCCGAGGAGGTGCGCGGACAGATGGCCTTCCACCCGGTCATGACGATCGACGAGGTGCTCGACCTGGCGCTCGAGCCCGCGCCCACGACGGCGATCGCGTGAGAGCTTCGCCGACGCTGCGGGACACTCAGGCCGTTGATGCCGCCGGCGGCCGCTTGGCTCGTGACGCTCGAGTCACAGTCGCGCGAACGGCGGATAGCCAAACGCCATCCCGACTCAGCTCGTGCTCGGGCGGCCGTGTTCGACATGTAGAGGCTCGCCGAAGCACTAGGGGAATCGCCGCAGCCGGCTGGCTGAACTCAGCGTCCGAGTACCGCTTCTCTCTGGCGCCGGGCTGCGACGCACCGGCACTTGTCGTCATCGCACAGGAGAACCCCAGCGTCACGAGCAACCGCCGCCGTGGCCTGTTGGAGCACATCCCGAACCCTCACGAGCCGCGCTCGGCACGTACCGATGGTGACCTCACGGGTCGAAGCACGAAGTGCGGGCTCGAGATCGTCGAACCGGTGGCTCTCGCCGGGGATGTTCGGGAGTTCGCCCCAAACGCCGGGCGCCAACTTCGCATACCTGTAGAACCGGGAGCGGCCGAGGCGCTGCTCGGCGAGATGGACCGCCGTGTTGGCCGCATGCCCGACGCCGAGAAGCAGGACTTCGCCGTCCAGCTCGGCGAGAGCCTCGATTGGTCCCAGCGGCCAATCGAGGCGAACCTCGGCGATGACCGCCTCGGACAGCGGCCCCGTGGCCAGGAAGGAGAACAGCGGATGATGCCCGCGTACGTGGTCGACGGAGCGCCGTACCGCCTCGGAGATGGCGCCCAAGTCGCGGTCGATCGGCAGGCCGGCGGAGAAAGGCACCGCCTGTCCCACCCGTCGATCGAACTCATCCCACGTGCTTGAGGGCCGGTAGGCGTTGTTGGGGCGTTCGCGTCCGGGCGGCGCGGGAACGCCAGTTAGCTCCCAGGTTCCGGATGGCACCACGACAGTCCCACAAGCGGCGACAATCGCTCGCGCCACGGCTGCAGCGCCGCCTGCGACTCGGCCGAACGACCGTAAGGAGGAGTGGACAAGGGCAGTCGACTCCTTGGTCAGCCCCAGAACTCGAAGCCCGTCCCGAATCTCGTGCTCGTTCAGTTCACGCATCAAAGGTTCGCGTACGGCGGAGGCGAGCCACACTCTTCTCCCAGTGCTGGCGCCTCCCGGTCGAGCCAGTAATAGAGCATTCGCCGCGATGACCTGGTCTGCCACCCGGTCGAGACGTGCGTGCGTAGTGGCGTGCTGTGCTGCCGTCGCCACGGGGCGGCGCTATCGTCGATGCCATGGGAGCCGCAAGGATCGTCAGAGGTGCCGTACTGCTGGCCGCCGGAGTGGCTGTCGCGAGGGCTGCGAGGCGGCGCGGTGGCGGGCTCGGTCATGTCGAGTTGACGCCGGGCCCTTCGCCGGAGCCCGCGGCCGAGCCGGCCCCCGTCGTGGGATCGACGCCGGCCCAGGAGGTTGCCTCCGCGGAGTCTCCGGTCGTGCCGCCTCCCGTGGAGGAGCCACCGGTGGAGCCACCGGGTCCGGCGGAGCCGGTGGCCGTCGAGTATCCGGCGGCCGTCGAGTATCCGCCGCCCGCCGAGGATCCGCCGCCCCCGGTGGAGCCACTTCCCGTCGAGGATCCGCCGCCCCCGGTGGAGCCACTCCCCGTCGAGGAGCCGCCGCCCCCAGTGGAGTCGCTGCCCCCGGTGGAGCC
The DNA here is from genome assembly GCA_030447725.1 of Thermoleophilaceae bacterium. Lineage (GTDB taxonomy): Bacteria > Actinomycetota > Thermoleophilia > Solirubrobacterales > Thermoleophilaceae > JAAYBF01. The sequence goes on along the minus strand of JAUJOQ010000002.1, from coordinate 65,396 downwards.
GCCGTTCGTCGAGGATCCGCCCGTGGACCAATCCACCGTCGAGATGCCGCCCGTGGAGGAGCTCCCGGTCGACCCGCCGCCCGTGGAGGAGCCCCCGGTCGAGCCGCTGCCCGTGGAGGAGCTCCCGGCTGACCCGCCGCCCGTGGAGGAGCCCCCGGTCGAGCCGCCGCCCGTGGAGGAGCTTTCCCCCGAGCGTCCGGAAGAGGAGCCACCCCGGCCGCCGCCCCCGGCGGCCGAACCGCCCCCGGTGAGCGTGACGGACATCGTCGACGACCTGCTCGCGCCCTCCCGCGACAGCGACGCTCGGATCGAGGACGCGACCGTGGTCGAGGCCCCTTCTGCCGACGATGGGGACGCACGGACGGGCGCCTGAGAGATCCGGCGGGCCGCCACCGGCCGCCAGATCTGCTTTCATACTCCACGTTCATTGAACCAAGCCGAGTCTCCGTCGCCCTGAGCGCCGGAGAACGGGGGACCCATCGGGATCGGAAGTGCTTCCGGTCCCCGGGGCGAATCGCCGTCTGCATTGCGGCGTAGCGCACTTTCCAGCGCGAGCCCGTCAGCTCACCCCGTAGGCGCCAGGAAAGAGGAGTCCGAAGTCCGTGGGTGACATTGCAGTCTCTGGCCGATTGCGCCGATCCGTGCCGCTGTTGCTTGCCGCCGCCGTGCTGGGCAGCGCCGGTACCGGCACCTCCACCGCCGTCGCCGACGAGCCCCGCGTCCAGGCGGGCGCGTCGAGCAGCTCGGTGACCCTTCGCAAGGGCGACCGCGGCCGCGCCGTCCGGCGGGTACAGCGGCGTCTCAAGCTCAGCGCCGATGGTGTGTTCGGGCCCGAGACCGATCGAGCGGTACGCCGGTTCCAGCGCCGCCGAGGTCTGGTCGCCGACGGCATAGTCGGTCCCTTGACCCGCCGCGCCCTGAGCCTTCGCCCGTTCAGCCGCGACAGCGTGGTCCATCCCGGTGGACGCAGCGGCGGCGCTCCGGCCGGTGGCTCCCCGCCGCAGGATGGGAGCTCGGTGAGGCTTCCGCGCGTGCTCCGGCTGATCGCGCTCTGCGAGTCCGGCGGTGACCCCACGGCCGTTTCCCCCGATGGTCGCTACCGCGGCAAGTTCCAGTTCGCCCGCGCAACTTGGGAGGCCTACGGCGGTCGCGGCAGCGACCCCGCAAAGGCCTCGGAGTCCCACCAGGACCGAGTAGCGCTGCGTCTGTACCGCGACCGCGGCACGGACCCGTGGCCCACCTGCGGGCGTCAGTAGCCGCGGCCGTCTACGCCGAGGCCGGCGAGCGTCTGCGCGCACGAGCGCCGAGACGCGACTGGCCGGCCACCGCAAGCGTGCCCGCGCAGAGCAGGCCCAGCAGCGCGTAGGGGAGGGCATCGGCAGTCGCGTCGGCAAGGCCGCCCCCGGCGGCGCCGCCCACCACCTGGCCCGCAGCCCAAGCCAGGTTCATCAGCCCGAAAGCGAAGCCCTGGTCGAGCCCGGCGGACTCCGAGCGCTCCGACAGCAGCGCGGCGGCCGGGGCCCAGAACATCCCCAGCGCCGCGACAGCGAATACCACCGTCGCGCCGAGCAGCCAGACGGCGCCCGGCAGGGGTAGGAGGATGGCCGCCACGGCAGCGGCGCCCAGTCCGAGGCGCAGCGGCAGCAGGCGGCCGCGGCGATCGGAGAAGCGCCCCAGCAGTGGGCTGAGGATCGCTTCGACCGCGGCCGCGGCGAGGAATATCGCTCCGACGGCGACACCGCCGGCGCCGAGGTCGTCCAGGCGCAGCGGCACAAGCACACCGATGGTGCCCGAAAACAGAGCGGGAAGGGCGACGAGCCAGATCGCGAGTACGAGTGACCGCCCGCGCAGGGCGACCACCAGCCGGCCCCAGCCGGCCTGTCCCTGAGGCACGTCACCGGGTGTGGACAGCGCCCAGACAGCCAGCCCCACCGCCAGCCCGCCGACGCCGGAGAAAACGACCTCCGGGCTGGTCTGGGTTGCTGCGCCGCCGAGCACGGGCCCCAGCAGCACGCCGAATATGGCGGCGCCGAGCGCCGTGCCGATCAGCTCACCGCGGCGGTCGGCGGGAGCGGCCGCCATCAGCCAGGCGAACCCGCCGGCCCAGGAGCAGGCGCCGCCGATTCCTTGCACGAAGCGGATGGCGTCGAGCAGCACGATGTCGCCGGCGAAGCCGAAGGCCACGCTCGAGACCGCGAGCAGGCCGAGACCTGCGAGCACGGTGCTCTTTCCGCCCACGCGGGCGGCGAGCCATCCGGATGGAAGCGCCCCGATCAGGGTGCCGGCCGCATAGGAGGCGGTGAGCCCGCCGGCCGCCGACTTCGACAGGCCGAGATCGTCGCGGTACTCCGGCAGCAGAGGGACGATCGCGGCGTAGAACATCGTGTCCACGAGGACCACGGCGGACACGAGGAGGAGCAGGCGGCGCACTCCCGCAAGTATGGGGGGCGAGAACTCAGCGGCCGAGGCCTCCCCAGGGTGTGGGACCGATGGACGAGTTCGCGGAGGTGCTGCGCGCGCAGCTGATCGAGCGGGCGCGCTCGGGCGCCGCGGGCGGGGACGTGCGCGAGGAGGTGCACGCGCTCGTCGAGCGCGAGGCGGCCGCGCTGGGGGAGGCCGACAGGGCCGCCCTCTGCGACCGGGTGATCCTGCTCGCGACCGGTCTGGGGCCGCTCGAGCCGCTGCTGGCCGACCCGGCGGTGGACGAGGTGATGGTCAACGGCGCCGGCTCGGTCTACGTGGAGCGAAGGGGCAGGCTCGAGCGTAGTGGGGCGAGCTTCGAGTCCGAAGCGGCTCTCATGCACGCGATCGAGCGGATCCTGGCCCCCCTCGGCCGGCGGGTCGACGAGGCCTCGCCCCTGTGCGACGCCCGGCTTGCCGACGGCTCCCGCGTGAACGTGGTGATTCCGCCGCTTTCGCTGAGCGGTCCGTGCCTGACGATCCGCCGCTTCCGTCGCGAAGGGTTCTCGCTGCGCGACCTCGTGGGCAACGGAACCCTTCCCGCGACAGCGGCGGAGCTCCTTGCCGTAGCCGTGGCCGGACGGGCCTCGATCCTCGTGAGCGGCGGCACCGGCTCCGGCAAGACCACCACGCTGAACGCTCTCTCCGGTGCCATCCCAGGCGAGGAGCGGATCGTGACGATCGAGGACGCGGCCGAGCTGCGGCTTCGTCAGCGCCATGTGGTGCGGCTCGAGTCGCGGCCGGCGAGCCTCGACGGCCGCGGCGAGGTGACCATCCGCCAGTTGGTGCGCAACGCCTTACGGATGCGGCCTGACCGGATCGTGGTCGGAGAGGTGCGCGGCGGCGAGGCGCTCGACCTGCTGCAGGCGCTGAACACCGGACATGACGGCTCCCTGAGCACGGTGCACGCCAACTCGCCCGAGGATGCACTGCGCCGTCTGGAGACGCTTGCGCTGATGGCCGATGTCGCGCTGCCCCACGCGGCCGTGCGCGAGCAGGTGGCCAGCGCGGTGGATCTGGTGGTGCACCAGGCGCGACAGACCGACGGCTCACGTGCCGTCACCTCCATCGCCGAGGCGGTGAGAGTGGCCGGCGGGACCGGCACGCGGGAGCTGCTGCACGACGGGCGGATGGCGCCGCTGCACGGAGGCCGGCTGGCGGAGCGGCTCGCGCGGGTGAGCGGGTGAGCGCGGCGTCGCTGGCGTTCGTAGCGGGGACGCTGGGCGCGCTGGGACTGCTGCAGCTCGCGATCACCGCGGGCGCGCGGGAGCGCCTCCCCGGCGCGGCCCGATCGGTGGCCGATCTGGCCGAGGCGCTTGTGCGGGTGGGACGGGAGGGGCGCGACCCTGGGGCGGCCGATAGAAGGCGGATGCTGCTGGCCGGCGCCGCCCTCGCGTTCGTCGTAGGGGCGCTGGTGGCCGGACCGCTCGCGGGGCTGGCCCTGGGCGCCGGTGGTCCATGGGCCGCCTCTCGAGGGCTGCGTGCCCGGCGCGAGCACTACCGGCGCGCGGTGGAGGCGGATGCCGCCGCGGTGGCTGTGGCGCTGGCCGACGCCCTCGGCGCCGGGCGGTCGCTGCGCGGCGCGCTGGCCGGCGCCGCCGAGGGACTGTCGGGGGCGGCGGGCCACGAGCTGCTTCGTGTGGCCGGTGAGCTCGACGCGGGCGCCCGCACCGAGGACGCGCTCGAGGCCATGCGCATGCGCGTGCGCTCCGCGCGGCTCGACACCGTGGTGGCGGCCTGCCTCGTGCAGCGCCGTGCCGGCGGCGACCTGTCCGCCCTGCTGCGCGAGACTGCCGAGGCGTTCGGCGATCAGGCGCGTCTGGAGGACGAGGTGCGCAGCGCCACGGCGCAGGCCCGCTTCACGGGGCTGATCGTGGTGCTGCTTCCCGTGGGCGGCGCGCTGCTCGCCGAGCTGGCCAGTCCAGGATTTCTGATCGGCCTGATGACCTCGTTCCTGACGGCGTGGCTCGTGGGGATTGCGGTGGTGCTGCAGATTGTCGCGGCCGTCGCGATCCGCCGGCTCGGCCGGGTGCGGTGGTGATCGCCGCCGCGCTCGCGTTCGCCGCTGCCGCTCTGGGGGTGCTCGGTGCCCTGTGGCTGATCCCGGCGGAGCCGCGAGCGCGCGGAGCCGGCGGGCCCCGAACGCTTCGCGCCCTCATCGCTCTCGGGGCGCGAGCGGCGGCCGGCCGCGGTACGCCGCGCGACCTGGAGCGGCGGATCCTGGCCGCGGGACGGCCCGGTGGGTTCGGGCCGCGGGAGCTGATGGCCGCCAAGCTCGCCGCCGCGGTGCTGGGCGGGCTGGCCGGCGCCCTGGCGGCCGGGATGGCGCCCGGCCGGCTCGGCGTGCTCGTGACGGTGGCAGCGCCTGGGGCGGGCTTTCTGGCCCCGGACCTGTGGCTGGCTCGCCGCGCGCGTGAGCGCGAGCAGGCCGTGCGGCGAGCGCTTCCGGCGATGCTCGACGTGCTGCGCGTGACCGTCGAGGCCGGTGCTTCGCTGCCGGCCGCCCTCTCGGAGGTGGGTGGTCGCAGCTCGGGCGCGCTGGCCGCGGAGTGGCGCGCGGTGGGGAGGGAGGTTGAGCTGGGGGTGCCGCTGTCCGAGGCGCTCGACGCGCTCACCGAGCGGTTGCCCCAACCCGAGGTGCGCGCGCTCTGCGCCGCGCTGGAACGGGCGCGCCGCCACGGCGCGCCGCTGGGGCGCACGCTCGCCGCCCAGGCGCGCGACACGAGGGTGGCGCTGCGCCGCCATGTGCAGGAGGAGGCCGCCAAGGCCGGGCCCAAGATCCAGCTTGTGGTGGCGCTGTTGCTCGTGCCGTCGGTGCTGTTGATGGTGGCGGCCGCGCTGGCTGCGGCGCTGCTGGGCTCCGGAGGGCTGCCGGCCGTGTAGCGATGCGGGGCGGACCCGGGGTGCAGGAACGGGTGCAGGATGGGCCCCCGGCTGCAATCGCCCACCCGCGCGCTCGGGCTGCACGAACACATCCACGTTCGCGGGAGGTCGTCCCACCTTCTCCACCGGCGCCGATCCCGCTCGGGGAGTGGCTTTCCGGGATCCTGGAGCCGCGACAGCACACCGCTCGGACGGGAAAGTGGGACCTGGTGTTGCAGAGTGGGAGACTGTGGGCTACAGTGGCGCCAGCCTACGACGACCGGAGTGGCGGGGCTCCTCCCACTCCGCCACTCCGGTCCGAGTAGGCCCCCGAGGCAGCACCCAGGGAAGAGAGCTGCACGGATGGCATTCAGAGGCCACTACGAACACACGCTGGACGCAAAGCACCGCTTGAGCATCCCCTCCCGGTTCCGCGCCGCCTTCTCATCAGGACTTGTTCTCGCCAAGGACTCCGACCCCTGCATATCCGTCTGGACCCCCGAAGCGCGTGTCAGCACCTTCGAGCGCGCACTCCAGGGCCAGAACCCGCTCGGCCGGGAGTACAAGAGCATCCAGCGCTTCTTCGGTGCGAACTCCTTCGACGTCGAACTCGACTCGTCGGGCCGGGTGACCTTGCCACCGCCGCTGATGTCACACGCGGGCGTGGAGAAGGAGGTCGTGGTGGCCGGTGTGGGCGACCACCTGGAGGTGTGGAGCAACGAGCGCTGGCAGGAGGAGCAGGAGGCGCTCGACGCGAGCATCGGGGAGGTGACCGGCTCCCTTGGCGATCCTTCTTGACATGACGCGCGCGCATGTACCCGTCCTGGCCGGTGAGCTGATCGAGCTGACCGACCCGGCGCCGGGCGAGAATGTGGTGGACTGCACCTTCGGGGCGGGCGGTCACGCGCGGCTGATCGCCGACCGCCTCGGCGCCGGCGGCACGCTGGTGTGCATCGATCGCGATCCGGCGGCCCGCGAGCGCTTCGAGGAGATGGCCGCCGAGGTCTCCTGCGAGACGCGCTTCATGCGCATGGAGTACTCGGAGGCGCTCGAGCTGCTGGGCGAGGAGGGCTTTCAGGCAGACCTCGTGTACCTGGACCTCGGCGTCTCGTCGATGCAGGTGGACGCGCGCGAGCGCGGCTTCTCATACTCCTACGACGCGCCGCTGGACATGCGGATGGATCCCGAGCGCGAGCTCGACGCGCGCGCGATCGTGAACGGATGGGATCAGCGCCGCCTGGCCCAGGTCTTTCGCCGCTACGGCGAGGATCCCAACGCGCGCATCATCGCCCGCGAGATCGTGCGCCGGCGCGAGACCACTCCGTTCGAGACCACGGGCCAGCTGGTCGACGCCGTCGAGGCTGCGCTTCCCGCCGCCATCCGCCGGCGCTTCGGTGGCAGTCACCCCGCCAAGCGCATCTTCCAGGCGATCCGCATCGCGGTGAACGAGGAGCTGGAGGCGCTCGACCGCGCATTGCCCGCCGCGTGGGCCATTCTGCGCGAGGAGGGCCGCCTGGCGGCCATCTCCTTCCACTCGCTCGAGGACCGCCGGGTCAAGCGCTTCCTCGCCGAGCGCGCCCGTGGCTGCATCTGCCCGCCCGACATGCCCGTGTGCGGCTGTGGCCGCACGCCGGAGGCGGAGCTGCTCACCCGCCGTGCGGTGGCCCCGTCGCCGGGCGAGGTGGCCGACAACCCCCGCGCGCGCTCCGCACATCTGCGTGCGGCGCGCCGCATCGAGACGGGGAGGCCCTGATGGCCGCCGCCCCGGCCAGACGTGCTCCGGCGCGCCGAGCGTCCCCGAGGCCAAAGTCCGCTCCGGCGCCGGCGCCGGTCCGCCGCCCGAGCCCGGCCCGCAGGGGCGCGCCCGCCGGCGGCGCCCGGACCGCCCGCCGCGGCCAGCCGCGGGGAGCAGCCGTGCTCGACAACCTCCTCCACGGACGCGGCTGGATCGCGATTGTCTTCGTGCTGCTGGCCGGGATCGTGTTCTTCAACGTCGACCTGCTGCAGATGAACCGCGACATCGCCGCCACCGCCGAGGCCGCCGGAGAGATCAAGCGCGAGAACGCCAAGCTGCGCACCCAGATCGCGCGCCTGGGCTCGAGCGAGCGGATCCAGCGGGTGGCGGCCGAGGCCGGGCTGGTGCTGCCCGCTCCCGGTGAGGTGCGCTACCTGCGCTCGAACCCCGCCGTGGATGCGCGCCGGGCGGCCGCCCGCATCGAGGAAGGCGCGGCTACGGCGCCGCCGGTTTCGCCCGAGCCGGTGGCCGACGAGCCGGTGGTCGCCGAGGCTGCGCCGGTCGAGCCCGTGACCTCCGAGCCGGCGCCGGTGGTGCCCGAGCCGGTGACGACGACGGATCCGGCGCTGACGCCGGTGGGTCAGTAGGTGACGGGCCTCCACAACCGCCGGATCGGACTCCTCTTCGCCCTCTTCCTCTGTCTCCTCGTGATGGCCGGCGCGCGCGCCGCGTGGCTGGGCACCGTAAAGGCCGGCGAGCTCGGGGAGCGCGCCAATACGCAACAGGTCGAGGACCTCGAAGTGCCGGCCGCGCGTGGGACGATCACCGACCGCCACGGCCTCGAGCTCGCGGTGTCGGAGGAGGCGGTGACGGTCTTCGCCAACCCGATGCTGGTCGAAGACCCCGTGGCGGCCTCCGCGCAGCTGGCTCCCCTCCTTGGCCGGTCAGAGGAGGACCTGCTCGAGGATCTCTCGGACCGCGACAAGGGGTTCGTGTACCTGCGTCGCAAGCTGGCCCCGGCCTTGGGCGAGAAGGTCGAGAAGCTGGTGATCGAGGGCATCGACACGGTGACCGAGCCGCGGCGGACCTATCCCCAGGGCGCGATGGCGGGGCAGCTGATCGGCGCGGTGGGCACCGACAACTACGGCCTCTCGGGTATCGAGCAGTCCCACGAGGACGAGCTGCACGGCTCCGACGGCAGGCGGCGCCTGGTCAAGGACGCCATGGGCGAGGTGGTGAGCATCGTCGAGACCGAGCGTGCCGAGGCCGGCGAAGACCTGCGGCTGACCATCGACGCGACGCTTCAGGAGCGCGTGGAGGCGATCATGGGCGAGGTCGGCGCGACCCACATGCCCAAGGCGGCCACGGCGGTGGTGATGGACCCCCGCAACGGCGAGGTGCTTGCGCTCGCCAACTGGCCGCGGGTGGACCCCAACGACCTCGGCGCGTCGCCGCAGTACGCCCGTCAGAACTGGGCCGTCGGCGCCAGCTTCGAGCCCGGCTCGACCTTCAAGGCCTTCACCGTGGCGGGCGCCCTCGCGGAGGGGCTGATACGTCCCGGCACGACGCTCGAGGTGCCGGCCGAGATCCAGGTGGCCGACCGGACCATCGGTGAGGCCCACGAGGGCGGCGGCGCCAGCCTCACGATCGCGGAGATCCTCGCGCAGTCCTCCAACGTGGGCTCGGTGATGGTGGGGCTGAAGCTCGGCCCGGAACGCTTCGACAAATGGGTGCGCAGGTTCGGCTTCGGCGAGCTTCCCGGCATCGGCTTGCCCGGCGAGGCCGGCGGCATCGTGCCCAGGCCCGAGGACTACTCGGGCTCCTCGCTCGGCAACCTGCCGATCGGTCAGGGACTCGCGGTGACTCCGATGCAGATGGTGTCCGCCTATTCCGCGCTGGCCAACGGTGGAGTCATCCACCGGCCACACGTGGTCGCAGGGGAGATCGACGAGGGACGGCGGGTGATCTCGGCAACCACGGCTACCCAGGTGTCGCGGATGCTCGAGGGGGTGTTCGGGGCCGGCGGCACCGCGCAGGAGGCGACCATCGACGGCTACACGCTCGCCGGCAAGACGGGTACCGCCGAGAAGCCCGACCCGGAGACCGGCGGCTATTCCGCCTACAAGTTCTTCTCGTCGTTCATCGGCTATGCCCCGGCTCGCAACCCCCGGCTGGTCGTCTCGGTGATGGTGGACGAGCCCAAGGGCGCCTACTACGGCGCCGAGGTCGCGGCCCCGGCGTTCGAGCGGATCCTGGAGTTCGCGCTGCCGTACCTGCGCATACCGCCGGACTGAGTGCCCGCACGCTTCGGGCCCACGGCTCAGCTCTCGAGGATGCTCGGATTTCCCGGCACGTCGACGGCATGCTGTTGGAGCGCGTCGAGGGGTACGATGTCGAGGGCCCTCTCGTGGGTGGACGCGAGCACCACGTAGGCGGCCGCGCCGTCCTCGTGGGCTCGCAGCCAGTTCGCCGCGGTCACGCACCAGCGGTCGCCGGGCACCAGGCCGGGAAAGTGGTATTGGGGCATCGGCGTGGTGAGGTCGTTGCCGATCCGCCGCTGGTGTGAGAGAAACTCCGCCGTCACGACCGCGCAGATCGTATGGCTGCCCCGGTCATCGACGCCCGTGTTGCAGCACCCGTCCCGGTAGAAGCCGGTTACCGGGTCGGTACCGCAGGGTTCGAGCTCTTCGCCCAGCACATTGCGATCGGCCACCGCACCAGTATCCCCCACCGAGCCGAACATCGATCGCTACGACTCCTCTGCGCCGTCCTTCTCGTCGTTCTCGCGCGCGTCGTTGTCCTCGGAACGGGCGCCTTCACCACCGACCGCGACCGCTGCCCTGGCGGTCACCATGTGATAGAGGATGAGCAGTTGCACGAGCGCCAGCGAGTCGGAGTGCTTGGACTCATCTCCGACGGAGAGCTGTCCCAGCCGCTCTGAGCGGAGGTGGCTTGCGAAGTGCAGCTTCTCCCACATCGCCTCCTGGATCTCCTCGGCGTGCTGGTGCTCGATGTCGCCGGGGATCTGAACGTAGGGGTCCGGGCCTTCCTCGATCAGGGTGATCCCCTTGTCCCCATCACCGAGGAACGGTGAGAGGTCGGGATGCTGCAGGCTCTCGCGCAGGACGATCTGGGCGTCGAGTGTGTCGGGGTCCCCGCCCTCGCTCTCCACGAACCTGATCACGACGTCGGCGTGGCGCTCCTGGGGGCGGATGAACTGCGCCGAGTCCGGCTCGCGCTTGTCGAGATCCGCCAGCACCTCGTCCTCCGTGTAACCGCGCTTGGAGGTGTCGCGCTTCACCTTCCACTTGCGGCGCAGATCCTCCGGAGGCGCCAGGTAGACGCGCACGTCATAAGAGTCGCGCAGCCCCTCCGTGTGGTAGCCGAGCAGGCCCTCCACTACCGCGAAGGGCCTCGGTGCGACGTGCTCCGGCGGCCCGAAGGTGCCGTCCGCGTGCTGATATACCGGCTTCAGGATCGGCTCACCCTCGCGTATAAGCGAGAGGTGCTGCGCGATGATGTCCATGTAGTTGCACTCGGGATGCAGCGGCGTGATGTCGCGTTCCTTGCGCTGCTCGCGGTCGTACTTGTGGTAGTCGTCGGTGGCGACGTGGGTCACCTGCTCTGAGCCGAGCATGTCGACGAGCGCCCCGGAGATGGTCGTCTTTCCGGCCGCCGAGTCGCCGACGATGCCAAGGATTACCGGTCGCGGCATAGCCCTGCCGGTCCTCAGTGACAATCCGGATGGGCGCGGGATGCGAGCTGCACGGTGCGGCCTACATTACTCAACGGCATGGCAGCCCGTCGACCGCTCAGGTGAGCGCCCGGCATGCGTCTATCATCTGGCCGCTGTACAGCTTGCCGTACGTCGGAGTCAATCGAGGGAGACCATGGGCGCAAACAAACGATCCACGGAGGCCGCAGATGCCTGATGCGGCGGTCACGGTCCGACGTGCGCTCGGCTCGGAGCGTGCCGTCGCCGGCGCGGCGATCGGCGCGGCCGGAATGGCCGTGCCCGAAAAGGTCATCGAGAACGAGGAGATCGCGGAGCGGCTCGGGGTGGAACCGCAGTGGATCGTCAAGCGCACCGGTATCAGCCGCCGCCACGTCCTCGCTCCCGGCGAGCGCCTCGTCGACATAGCCGCGAGGGCCGGCGGTGCCGCGCTGGCGCGCGCGCAGCTCGACCCGGACGACGTCGATCTCGTCCTCGTCGCGACCACGACCAAGGACCAGATCACCCCTGACGCCGCCCCGCTGGTGGCCACCGAGATCGGTGCTCGCCGCGCGGGGGCGTTCGATGTGGGCGCGGCGTGCACCGGCTTCGTCGCGGGCGTCGCGGTCGCGCGCGGGCAGATCGAGACCGGCGCCGCGGAGTGCGTGCTCGTGATCGGGGCCGACGCGCTCTTCCAGCACCTCGACCCCGACGACAAGCGCACCGCGGCTCTCTTCGGCGACGGGGCCGGCGCGGTCGTGATGACGGCGACCGAACCACCAGGTCGGGTCAGCCTTCCTGTGCTGCGCTCGAACGGCGATCAGGCGGAACTGGTCTTTGCGGATCACGGGGCCAAGGTCGAGATGGCGGGGCGGGAGACATTCGAGAACGCTGTCGCCCTCCTCAGCGAGGTGACCGGGGAGGCGCTCGAAGGTGCGGGCATCGAGACGGAGGACATCGACCTCTTCGTCTATCACCAGGCGAACCGACGCATCCTGCGCGCCGTCGGCGAGCGGCTCGGGCTCCAATCCGAGCGCGTGCTCGACTACATCGCGGAATACGCCAACACCTCCGCGGGCACGATCCCGATCGCTCTCGCCGAGGCGCAGGCCGACGGCACGCTCGCCTCGGGTCAGCGGCTGCTGCTGGCGGCGTTCGGAGCCGGCTTCACCTGGGGCGCGGTCATCGTCGACTGGGGGCTGGAAGGGTGAAGTGAGCGATCGGGGGATGTCGCTGATCGAGTTTCCGGCCGACGATCCCGAGCGCGCCCGGCGCTTCTGGGCGGACTTGCTGGGCGTGGAGCTGGAGCCCCGCCGAGATGGAGAGGGACAGGGCTGGCAGACGCGCGGCCAGGCGCCCGCGGTCGGTGTGCACGCCCGCGGTCGCGGCCCCGGCGACTCCTTCTCCCTGCCCTACTTCGCGGTGGGCGATGTGGCCGCGGCGCTCGAGCGGGTGGAGGCGTTAGGCGGCACCGTGGTCCACCCGGGGGAGGCGTGGGCGGTCTGCAAGGACTGCGAGGGGAGCCCGTTCGGGCTTGCGCAACAGGCTCCCGCCGGGTAGGTCGCTCAGGCCAGCGGGGCGCCCATCGCGTGGTAGCCGCCGTCGACGTGGACGATCTCACCGGTCACGCCGCGCGAGAGGTCAGACAGCAGGTAGCAGACGGTTCCTGCCACCGAGGACGGGTCGCCCGTGTCCCATTCGAGTGGAGCCCGCCTCTGCCACTCGGCGGCGAGCCGGTCGAAGCCTGGGATCCCTCCTGCGGCGGCGGTTTCGATCGGCCCCGCGGACACGAGGTTCACCCGCACCCCGCGCGGGCCGAGGTCGCGGGCAAGGTAACGCGCCACCGCCTCGAGCGCGGCCTTGGCCACTCCCATCCAGTCATAGACGGGCCACGCCACGGATGCGTCGAAGTCGAGGCCGACGACGCTGCCGGCGTCGGCTTCCTCGAGCAGCGGGGCGAGCGACGCGGCTAGCGCCTTGAGCGAGTAGGCGCTGGTGGTGAAGGCCTGGACGGCACTCTCGGGCGGGGTCTCGAGGAAGCGCCCGCCGAGGGCGTCCTTGGGGGCGAAGGCAATCGCGTGCAGCACGCCGTCGAGCGCCCCCCAGCGCGAGCGAAGCTCGTCGGCCAGGGTGGCGAAGTCGTCGGGTTCGTTGACATCCAGCTCGAGCACGTCGGGCGTGTTCGGCAGGCCGCGCGCGGCCCGCTCGGTCAACCTGCGCGCCCGGCCGAAGCTCGTCAGCACGATCTCGGCGCCCTGCTGTTGGGCCTGCTCGGCGACCGCATACGCGATCGACTGCTTGGTCATCAGGCCCGTGATCAGCAGGCGCTTGCCCTCGAGGATCATCGCGGCACTCCGGTCAGGATCCGGCTCGCTCCGCGACGAAGTCGACGGCGTCGCCGACGGTCTTCAACTCCTTCATGTCCTCCTCGCGCATCTTCACGCCGTACTCCTCCTCGACGATCTGCGCGAGCTCGACGAGATCGAGCGAGTCGATGTCGAGCGACTCCCAGTCGGCGTCGCGCTTGATCTGGTCGCGGTCGGCGCCGAAGCTCTCGAGAGCGTCGGTCATGCGCGTCTCGATCTGTTCCTTGTCGGCCATAGGCACCTCAGTTCCTTTAAGGGGTCGAATGCAGCGGCCTACCGTACTATCAGCGCGGGGACCCCGTCGGCTCCGCCCCGACGATCTCGACATCCTCGAGCGTGCGTCGCACGAGACCGGCAAGCACCCTGCCGGGCCCCGTCTCCTCGAACCGGCGCCCACCAGCCGCGTGGAGAGCGCGCAGCACCTCGACCCAGCGCACCGGCTCCACCAGCGCCTCGGCCAGGCGCTTGCGCACGTCGTCGAACGGGACCGCCGTCACACACGAGAACACGGGCGCGCGCGGGGCGCGCAACTCGATGTCCGCCAGGAAGGAGAGGAAGGGCTCGACCGCGTCTGCCATCAGCGGCGAGTGGAAGGCCCCGGTGATCGGCAGCCGCTTGGCGCGCGCCCCGCCCTCGCGAGCCTCGGCCTCCGCCGCCTCGATGCCGGCAAGCGGCCCAGACAGCACGACCTGGGCCGGCGCGTTGTCGTTCGCCACGGCCAGCCCGTGGCGCTCGGCAATCGGCCCCGCCTCCTCGCGCCCCGCTCGGATCGCGAGCATCGCGCCACCGGTCCGGGCAGCGGTCGTCTCCATCAGCCGGCCGCGCTCGGCGACCAGACGCAACCCGTCCGCGTCGCTCAACGCTCCCGCCGCCGCCAGCGCCGTGATCTCACCCAGCGAATGCCCCGCATAGAGATCCGCTTTCGGGCGCCCTGCGCGCTCGAGACCGGCCAGCGCAGCGCAATAGATCGCAGGCTGGTCGAAGCGCGTGCCCTCGCCCACCCGCGCGAACGGATCCTCGCCGACCGCCTCAGCCGCAAGCTCGACCAGGTCCGGACGCAGCCGGGCGACGGTCTCGGCCATGTCCGGCTCCTGGCTGCCCTGTCCCGGGAAGAGAAGAACGAGATCGCTCATGGCCCCTGTCTAGCGCCCCGGCCGCCGCAGAGTGCCGCGCGGTCGACAGACCCCCCCGAATGGCGGGGGTGCGGCCGGCCGGCAGGGAAAGGGCTGCCCCAGTAGCGTAGATAGGCGCCGTGGCCATGCCTCGATATCTGGTTGCAATCCGGCTGGGACGAGGTGAGAGCCCGCTCCGCGGAGCGGGGGCGACTCCTCGAGGTTCGGCGGCGTGAGCGCGACACGCCCCCACGGGTCACGGGCGCCGTTCGCCGGCCCGCTGCCCGGCGGCGCCCCGGTTGCCGAAGCCCGGGAGACGGAGTCTTCGCCGCGGCGCCTCGGCGGCTCGCTGTCCGCGGACATCCATCTGCTTGGTGAGTTGCTCGGAGAGGCGATCGAGGAGGGCAGCGGTTCGCCCGTGCTCGCCCTCGAGGAGCGGTCCCGATCCCTTGCCCAATCGTTCCGCGCCGGTGACGAGCGAGCCGCGGACGAGCTGGCCGCGCTCGCTGCCGACGTGTCGCTCGACGATGCCGAGGTGCTGATCCGGGCCTTCACGAAGTACTTCCAGCTCGTGAACCTTGCCGAGGACAACGATCGCGTCAGGCGGCTGAGGACGAAGGAGGCCAAGCGCGCCCCCCATCCGCGACCGGGATCGCTGCGTGAGGCGGTTCACACGCTGCGCGAGCGCGGCGTCGACGCGCGGGGACTCGAAGAGCTGCTGTCGGGGGCGGAGGTGACGCTCGTGCTGACCGCGCACCCCACCGAGGCCCGGCGCAGGAGGACGGTCGAGAAGCTGATGCGGATCTTCGCCGGCATCCGCGACCTCGACGAGCGGACCCTCCCGCCCGACGAGGAGCGCGCCACGCGTGAGCTGATCGCCGCGGCGATCCAGGAGCTCTGGTCCTCGGATGACACCCGGGCGGCGGCGCCCTCGGTGCGCGACGAGGTGCTCGGCGGGCTGGCCTACTTCCCCGCGACGCTCGTCCACGTCATTCCGCTCGTCTACCGAGAGATCGAGGCTGCGGTCGCCGAGGCCTATCCGCAGGACGCGATCACCGTTCCCTCGCTGCTCTCGTTCGGGTCCTGGATCGGCGGCGACCGGGACGGCAACCCGTACGTGACGGCGGAGGTGACGATCGAGACGCTCGACCTCATGCGCGAGGCCTGTCTGAGCTTCCTCGAGATGCGCGTGGCCTCGCTTGCCCCGCGCATGTCGATGTCGCGACGGGTGACGGGGGAGGCGCCCCTTCTCGAGCCGTTGCTAGCCGATCTCAGGAGCTCCTTCCCCGAGGTCGCCGCTGACATCGAGCGACGCCACCCATACGAGCCCTATCGCCAGGCACTGACGCTGCTGGCCGCGCGCCTCGGCGCCACACGCAGGGCCGAGGCAAGCGGTTACGCCAGACCGGGCGAGCTGGACAACGACCTGCGGCTGCTCGAGCGCTCGCTTCATGAGCAAGGTCTGCGGCTGCTCGCCCGCGGTGACCTGCGCGACCTCGTCCGCCAACTCGAGGTCTTCGGCTTCCACTTCGCCCGCCTGGACATTCGCGAGCACGCCAATCGCCACCGGGCCGCCCTCGCCGAGGTCCTCGCTCGAGCTGGGGTCGTCGAGCGCTACACGGAGCTCGACGAGCAGGAGAGCCTGTCCCTGCTCGAGCGCGAGATCGCAGATCGCCGCTCGCTCGTGCCGGGTGATCTGAGCGGCTTCTCCGAGCAGACGCGGGACGTGATCGAGACGATGCGTGCCCTCGCGCTCGCCCTGCGTGGCCGCCACGCCGGAGCGGTGCGCAGCTACGTGGTGTCGGGAACGGCCGCGCCCTGCGCGCTGCTGGAGCTGCTTCTGCTCATGAAGGAGACCGGGCTCTCCGGCGTCGGCGGGGAGGCCGCGATGCTCCGGCTGGTACCGCTCTTCGAAGCGGGCGACACGCTGGCGGGGGCGGGGGAGACGGTCGCGCGGCTCCTCGACGTCCCCGTCTACCGGCGGGCGCTCGCGGCGGTGGGCGACAAGCAGGAGATCATGATCGGCTATTCGGACTCCAACAAGGACGTCGGCTATCTGGCCTCGACATGGGCGGCCTACCGCGCACAGTCCGATGTGGCGTCGGTTCTCCACGAACGGGGGGTGGAGGCCATCTTCTTCCACGGCCGCGGCGGGACGGTGGGCCGCGGGGGCGGGCCCAGCAGCGAGGCCATACTGGCGCAGCCGCCGGGGACCGTCGGCGGCCGCATCAAGGTGACTGACCAGGGCGAGGTCGTATCAGCCAAGTACTCGACCACGCAGATAGCTCATCGCGAGCTCGAGCTGACGGCGAACGCCGTGCTGCTGTCGACGCTCGACGCGGTCCCGCAGCCACCTCCGCAGACGCTCCATTCGTTCGAGGCGGCGATGGAGCGGATGGCCGTCCGCTCGGCGGCCGCGTACCGCGCGCTAGTGCACGAGGACCCCGACTTCCTCGCCTTCTTCTACGGCGCCACGCCCCTCACTGAGATCACCCGCCTGCGGCTCGGCTCTCGGCCCACGAAGCGGGGCGAGGCGCCCGGGGTAGGCGACCTTCGCGCCATCCCCTGGGTCTTCTCGTGGACACAGGCAAGGATCATCCTCCCCGGCTGGTACGGCCTGGGCAGCGCCCTGGCGGCGGCGCGGGAGGACGCCGGACTCGATTTCCTGCGCGAGATGCGGCGATCCTGGCCGTTCTTCGCGACGCTGCTGGCCAACGCGGAGATGGCCCTTGCCAAGGCCGACCTCCGGATCGCCGAGCGGTACGCCGCGCTCGTGGCCGAGGAGGCGGTGCGGGCGCGGATCTGGGAGCGGATCAGAGACGAGCATGGTGCGACGGTGCGCGAAGTGCTTGCCGTCACCGAGCAGGAGCGCCTGCTCGACAACCACCCCGTGCTCCAGGAGTCCTTGCGGCGGCGCAACCCCTACATCGACCCGCTGTCGTTCATCCAGTCGGAGTTGATACGGCGGGTGCGCGCCACCGCCGACGACGACCAGCTGGCCCGCTCGATGTCGCTCGCCATCAACGGGATCGCCGGGGGACTGCGCAACACCGGCTGATGGCACGTTGACGGCTCCACCGACTCCGCCACGTTCGGACGCTGCCGCCGGGATGAGCCGCGTCGCGATCATCAACCGCGGCGAGGCCGCCGTGCGCCTGATCCGCGCGGTGCGCGAGCTCAACATCGAGCGCGGTTGGGGAATGCGGACGATCGCCTTCCACACAGAGGCCGAGCGACGGGCGCTGTTCGTGCGCCAGGCCGACGAGGCCATAGCGATCGCTGCCGGCGAGACCGCGAGTCCCTACCTCGACCACGGCGAGCTCGAGCGGGCGCTTCGCGAGAGCGGAGCTGACGCGGCTTGGGTCGGCTGGGGCTTCGTCGCCGAGGATCCCGCCTTCGCCGAGCTGTGCGCCCGCATCGGCGTCGTCTTCATCGGTCCGCCGCCCGACGTGATGCGCCGCCTCGGCGACAAGGTCGGGGCCAAGCTGTTCGCCGAGGAGGCCGGCGTGCCGGTGGCCGCCTGGAGCCGCGAGCCGGTGGATACGACGGAGGCGGCCCTCGAACACGCCCGCGCGATCGGCTACCCGGTGATCATCAAGGCCGCCGCCGGAGGCGGCGGGCGAGGGATTCGAGTGGCCGCTTCGGAGGGCGAGCTCGCGCCGGCGTTCGAGGGCGCGCAGGCCGAGGCCACGCGCTCGTTCGCCGACGCGACGATCTTCATCGAGCGACTGGTGACCGGCGCGCACCACGTAGAGGTCCAGGTGATCGCCGACCAGCACGACACCGTCTGGGCAGCGGGTGTGCGCGACTGCTCGATCCAGCGCCGCAACCAGAAGGTGATCGAGGAGTCGAGCTCTCCAGTCCTGAGCGCCGAGCAGGAGGATGAGGTGCGGGCCGCGGCCGTCAGGCTGGCCCGTTCGGCCGGCTACCGCAACGCCGGCACCGTCGAGTTCCTCTATCAGCCCGACGAGGAGGCCTTCTCCTTCCTCGAGGTCAACCCCCGGCTTCAGGTCGAGCATCCGGTCACGGAGATGACGACGGGGCTCGACCTCGTGAAGCTCCAGCTCCACGTGGCCCGGGGCGGGCGCCTGGAGGGCGAGCCGCCGCGCGCATCCGGTCACGCGATAGAGGCGCGCCTGAACGCCGAGGACCCCGAACGGGGCTTTTCCCCCGCCCCCGGGACCGTCGAGCTCCTCAGGCTGCCATCCGGCCCGGGGGTGAGGGTAGAGACGGGTCTCGCCGAGGGTGAGGCGATTCCCACCGAGTACGACTCGATGGTCGCCAAGGTCATAGGCTGGGGGCGAGACCGCCCGGAGGCGAGAGCGCGCCTGCACCGCGCGCTCGCGGAGACGACCGTGATCGTGCGTGGGGGCACGACGAACAAGTCGTTCCTGCTCGGCCTGCTCGACCGCCCGGAGATGATCGCCGGCGCCACGGACACCGGCTGGCTCGACCGCCTCGTCGCCTCCGGCGACCACGTACCGACCAGCCACGGCGACGTCGCCGTGCTCGCCGCAGCCGTCGACATCTACGACGCCGAGCAGGAGCTCGAGCGTCGCGGCTTCTACGCCGGCGCCGGCCGCGGCCGGCCTCAGGCCAGCCACGAGATCGGCCGGACGGCCGAGCTGCGCCACCGCGGGCAGACCTATCGTCTGTCGGTCGCGCAGACAGGCCCGCGTCGCTACAAGATCGAGGCCGACGGCGCGAGCATCGACGTGGAGGTGGAGCCGCTGCGCCGCTTCGCGCGCCGGCTCGCGATCGGTGCACGAGCCTTTCGGGTCGACTCCGTCACCTACGGCCCGGATCACCTCGTGGAGGTCGAGGGGGTTACCCACCGCGTGGCGCGCGACGAAGGGGGGGTGATCCGCGCGCCGGCGCCCGCGCTCGTCGTGGCCGTGAGCGTGGCGCCGGGTGACGAGGTGGAGGCAGGGGCGCCCGTTGCGGTCCTGGAGGCGATGAAGATGGAGATGACGATCGTGGCCACCCACGCCGGGAGGGTGCGTGAGGTCATGGTTGCGGGCAGCGTCCACGTCCACGCCGGAGCGCCGCTGCTCAGCGTGGAGCCCGAGGCCGTGGACGGCGCTGCGGCG
Source organism: Thermoleophilaceae bacterium (assembly GCA_030447725.1). Taxonomy (GTDB): domain Bacteria; phylum Actinomycetota; class Thermoleophilia; order Solirubrobacterales; family Thermoleophilaceae; genus JAAYBF01. Next base: position 46,059 of record JAUJOQ010000002.1, on the reverse strand, counting down.
TCGTCCGACGCCCCGCGGATCGCCTTCGAGGCGCTCGAGAGTCCCGCCGACTCCGGCGCCCGCCTCCGCGCGCGCGAGCACCTGGAGGCCCTGCGCAGCCTGATCATGGGCTTCGACGTGGACGTGGGCGAAGCCCGCAGGCTCGTTGCCGAGTTCGAGCGGGCCCGCGACCAGCTGCCCTTCGAGGACCCGGAGGTGCTCCACGGCGAGCTCGAGATCCTCACCATCTTCGCCGATCTGGCCGAGCTCTCCCGCAACTGGCCGGCCACCGTGCGCGAGGAGCTCGAAGACGAGGAAGGCGAACGCGTCCGCAGCCCCCGCGAGCACTTCCGCTCCTACCTCCGGTCGCTCGACCTCGAGCGCGAGGGTCTGCCCGAGACGTTCCGCGCCAGACTCACGCGCGCGCTGGCCCGCTACGGCGTGCAGGAGCTCGAGCGCCGGCCCGAGCTCGAGGAGGCGGTCTACCGGATCTTCCTGGCCCACCAGCGCGCCCCGTCACAGGTCCCGGTGGTGATGGCGCTCCTCGACCGGCGCCTCCAGCGCGCGGAGGCGCTGCCCGGGCCACTGAGGGACGAGTTGCGCGAGACCCTCGACCGGCTGGTCGTCGCGGCGCAGCTGCGCCATCCGGTGGTGGGCGAGCTGGCACGCAGCGTGCGGTTTCGCGTGTTCGACCAGCCCCTTATCGAGCAGGCCCGCGAGCGGGTTCTCGCAACCGTGCGGGAGCAGCTTGGCTACCTGGCCGCCCATCCCGACGCCCCCGACTACGCGGACCGCATCGAGGCGCTCGTCGCAAGCCCGCAGCCACTCATCCGGCTGCTGGCCGAGCGGATCGGCGCAGGCGGAGACCGCGAGCCGATGCTCGAGCTGCTCACCCGCCGCTACTACAAGGTCTATGAGCTCGAGGACGTGCGGTCGCACGTCCGAGACGGACGGCAGCTGCTCACCGCCCGTTATGCGGCCGACGGTGGGACGGTCGGGCTGATCACCACGCTCGCGGAGGCGGCGGAGATGCGCGCGGCGGCCTCGGCTGCGGCCGCGCTGGCATCTGAGGTCTCCGGCTCGGGGACCTTCGTCGACCTCTATCTCTCGTGGAGCGAGCCTGCCCCGCCCGGCACCGACGGCATGGCCGCCGAGCTTCTCGCAGCCATCGACGCGGCGCAGCTGCCCCCGGCGGTGGCAAGGGTGGCGGTGGCCGTGACCGGCCGGGCCGGGGCCGACGTGCACTACTTCACGTTCCGGCGCGCCGACGGCGGCTTCGCGGAGGAGCGCGTCACTCGCGAGCTTCACCCGATGGTCGCGCGGCGGCTGCAACTCTGGCGGCTCTCGAACTTCGATCTCACGCGCCTGCCGGCGGTCGAGGACGTCCACCTCTTTCACTGCGCCGCCCGCGAGAACCCCTCCGACGAGCGTCTCGTGGCGCTGGCCGAGGTGCGCGACCTCACCCAGGTGCGTGACGCTTCCGGCCGGCTCGCCGCCCTGCCCGAGCCCGAGCGCGTCCTGGCCGCATGCCTCGACAGCATCCGTCGTGCTCAGGCCCAGCGCCCCTCGAACCGGCGGCTGCTCGGAAACCAGGTGCTCCTCATCGTCTGGCCGCCGATAGACGTGCCGCTCGAAGAGCTGCGCTCCTTCACCCGCACGCTGGCCCCGCTCACGACGGGACTGGGTCTCGAGGAGGTCTCGATCGAGGCCCGAGTCGCGACACCTCCGGACGGCGCGCTGCGACAGATGGCGCTCGGCTTCTCCTACCAGGCAGGAGCGGGGGTCACGCTCTCGGTGGCAGAGCCGCCGACCGAGCCTCTGTCGCCCCTCGACGAGTACGACGAGAAGGTGCTGCGGGCGCGCCGACGTGGGACGGTGTACCCCTACGAGCTGATCCCGCTACTGACCCGCCCGGGCGGGACGTTCACCGAGCATGACCTCGACGACGAGGGCCGCCTCGTGCCCGTCGACCGTCCGTTCGGGAACAACGCCTCGGGAATCGTCGTCGGCGTGGTGCGGACGATCACTGACCGCTACCCCGAGGGCATGACGCGCGTCGCCATCTGCGGCGATCCGACCAAGGCGCTCGGCTCGATCGCCGAGCCCGAGTCAGTCCGGATCATGCGCGCACTCGACCTCGCCGAGGAGATGGCGGTGCCCGTGGAGTGGCTCGCCGTGTCGGCCGGAGCGAAGATCTCGATGGAGAGCGGCACGGAGAACATGGACTGGATCTCACGGGTCCTGCGCCGCCTGATCACGTTCACGCAGGCGCGCGGGGAGGTCAACGTGGTCGTCGCCGGCATCAACGTGGGCGCGCAGCCCTACTGGAACGCGGAGGCGACGATGCTCCTGCATACCCGCGGAATCCTGGTGATGACGCCCGACAGCGCCATGGTGCTCACCGGCAAGCAGGCGCTCGAGTACTCGGGTGGCGTGTCGGCCGAGGACAACTTCGGGATAGGCGGCTACGACCGGATCATGGGACCCAACGGCCAGGCCCAGTACTGGGCGGCCGACCTGGCCGAGGCCTGCGAGATCCTCTTCGCCCATTACGAGCACACATACGTCGCGCCCGGCGAGCGCCACCCCCGGCGCGCGGCGACGAACGACCCGCTCGACCGCGACGTCCGCACGTTTCCCCACCGCGCGCCTGGCAACGACTTCCAGACCGTCGGCGACATCTTCTCGGCCCAGACGAACCCCGAGCGCAAGAAGCCCTTCGACATCCGGACGGTGATGCGAGCCGTCGGCGACCAGGACCACCGGCCGCTCGAGCGGTGGGCCGCGATGGCGGCTGCCGAGAGCGCCGTGGTCTTCGACGCCCATCTGGGCGGCTATCCCGTGACCCTGCTCGGCATCGAGTCCCAGGCGCTGCCCCGCAGCGGCTTCCTGCCTGCCGACGGCCCGGATCAGTGGACGGCGGGAACGCTGTTCCCACGCTCGTCGAAGAAGGTGGCCCGCGCCATCAACGCCGCCAGCGGCAACCGGCCGGTGGTGGTGCTGGCCAACCTGTCGGGCTTCGACGGCTCGCCGGAGTCGCTGCGAGAGCTGCAGCTCGAGTACGGGGCCGAGATCGGACGCGCCGTGGTCAACTTCGACGGCCCGATCGTCTTCTGCGTGGTCTCGCGCTATCACGGGGGGGCGTTCGTGGTCTTCTCGGGCACGCTCAACGACGACATGGAGGTGATCGCCGTCGAGGGCTCGTACGCGTCCGTCATCGGCGGCGCTCCGGCGGCCGCGACCGTCTTCGCCCGCGAGGTCGGTGCCCGCACCGACGCCGATGGACGCGTGGTCGAGCAAGCGGCTCGAGTGGACGAGGCCGACGACGACGAGCGGTCCCGGCTGCGTGCCGAGCTGGCTGACCTGAGGGCATCGGTGCGCTCGGAGAAGCTCGGCGAGGTGGCGGCAGAGTTCGACCGCGTCCACAGCGTCGAGCGCGCGCTTCGCACCGGCTCGATCGACGCCATCATTCCGGCCGACCGCCTGCGTCCGCACCTCATCGAGGCCGTGGAGCGAGGCATCCAGCGCACCCACCGGCACCAGCGCCAGTCGCGAACCTAAACGTGGAGCACCTTCAGGAGGCGAGCGCTGCTAGATGTGCTCGACATCTATTGCCGTTCTCGCCGACTGATGGTAGGAAACTCTGCAGCCCCAGCAGAGGCCGGGGAACGCTGGGGAGGAGATGATGTCCAGATTGCGCAGAGGGGATTCTTCAGGGGTTGTTGCGGAGTCCCTCATTTCTGGTTCGGTTGCCGGGCGACGCCGCTTCGGCGACTGGAGCGCGAACTGGTCCCCGGACGGCAGCAGGATCGCCTTCCAGAGCACTCGCGACGGCCTTGGCGCCAACCCGGGCGCAGACAACTTCGAGATCTACACCATGAACTCAGACGGATCGGAGGTCGTCCGGCTGACCACCAACGACGCCGACGATCCGGCCACGCCGATCAACGAGGCGACCGACGGCGATCCGGCCTTCTCGCCCGATGGCACCAGGATCGTGTTCGAGAGCAACCGCACCGGTGACACCGAGGTGCACACAATGAACGCCGACGGCAGCGACGTGACCCGCCTGACCAACAGCGCCGGCTTCGACGGGCGTTGCGACTGGCAGCCGATTTCTCCCAAGGGGGTGCCGCCTGTCGGTGATCCTCCGCGGTCGCCGGTGGATGGGGGGTCGCCCACTGTCGCTCGGGTGAGGCCCAACTTGTTCCGGCCGGGTGGGTCGGCGCGGCAGTCTGGGCGCAAGATCGTGGTCAAGGTTCGCGGCCGGATGGCCGGCAATCAGGGTCGCTCTTGTGCGGGTCGGTTGAAGATCGGGGTTCGCTTTGCGAAGAGTCGCCGCGTCACCCGGGTCGCTCGGATGGGGGCCAACTGTCGGTATTCGAAGCGGGTTGTGTTCCCGGTGCGCCGGCTGCCGCGTGCGTCGCGGGCGCGCAGCACACCGGTGATCTTGCGGGTGGCTGTTCGTTTTCAGGGCAACGGGGGTTTGTTGTCTGACGTTTCGCCGACCAGGCGGATGAAGGTCCGCCGCTGACGCCCGGCATCCGCCTCATGCTCGCTCGGCCCGCAGGCGCCGGTTCGCTCCCGGAGTCGCCGATCGCAGTCTTACAATCACCGCGCGATGACCCTTCGCGAGCTGATGGGAAGTGGGGCGCCTGAGGTACAGATCACGGGCCTCGCCTACTCGAGCAGGAGCGTCTCCGAGGGGACGCTCTTCTTCTGTGTGCCCGGATTCACCTCCGACGGCCATGACTTCGCCCGAGACGCGGTGGAGCGTGGCGCGGCCGCGCTCGTCTGCGAGCGGCCGCTGGACCTTGGAGTGCCCGAGGTGGTGGTGGAAGACGTACGGGCGGCGATGGGTCCCGGCGCGGCACGCTTCTACCGCGACCCCAGTTCCGAGCTGCGCGTCGTCGGCATCACCGGCACCAACGGCAAGACCACCACGGCATTCCTCGTTCGCGAGCTGCTCGAGGCCGCAGGTGTCCAGACCGGGCTGCTCGGCACCGTGAAGCAGGTGGTGGGAGGGACCGAGGAGGCGGTCGAGCGCACCACCCCCGAGGCGATCGACCTGCAGGCCACCTTCCGCAGGATGCTCGAGGCGGGCGACAGCGCGTGCGCGATGGAGGTGTCCTCCCACGCGCTTGCCATGGGCCGGACGAGCGGCATCCACTTCACCGCCAAGGTGTTCACCAACCTGACCCAGGACCACCTCGACTTCCACAAGACGATGGACGCCTACTACCTCGCCAAGCGGCGGCTCTTTGTGAAGGATCGGGCATGGCCGCCGAGTGCTTCGGATGAGGCCCCCGAGCCGGGGTCGGCGGTGGTCAACGCCGACGACCCCTACGGGCGCCGCCTGGCGCGGGAGCTCGGGCGCGCGGTCACCTTCGGGATAGAGGCGGGGGATTACCGCGCCCGCGACGTGCGCTTCGATGTCTCCGGCGCCAGGTTCACCGCCGAGACCCCCGACGGCCCGGTGGAGCTCTCGTCCCGGCTGCCCGGCCTCTTCAACGTGCAGAACGTCCTGGCTGCCTTTGCCACGGCACGGACGATGCAGGTCGAAGCGAACACAGCCGCCGCCGCGCTGGCACAAGCCGCCCGTGTGCCCGGGCGCTTCGAGCCGGTGGAAGCGGGCCAGCCCTTTGGCGTGCTCGTGGACTACGCACATACGCCCGACTCGCTGGAGAACGTGCTGCGCGCCGCCCGCGATCTGACCGAGGGCCGGCTGCACGTGCTGTTCGGTGCCGGGGGAGACCGCGACCGCGGCAAGCGCCCCCTGATGGGGGAGGTGGCGACTCGGCTTGCCGACCGTGTGATCGTGACCTCCGACAACCCGCGCTCGGAGGACCCGGAGGCGATAGTCGACGAGATCGTCGCCGGTCCGATAGCGCCGCATGTGGAGCGCTGCGTGGACCGCCGGCGCGCGATCGCACTGGCGCTCGAGGGTGCGGAGGCCGGTGACGTGGTCGTGATCGCAGGCAAGGGCCATGAGCAGGGCCAGGAGTTCGAGGACGGGCGCAAGGAGCCCTTCGATGACGTCGCCTTGGCCCGGGAGGCGCTGAGAGCGCTGGAGCAGCGGGGATGAAGGACCGCACGGCGGGCTGGGTGGCAGAGGCGGCAGGCGCGCGCCTGGCGAGGGGCGAGACCGGCGCCGAGGGGCCCCGGCGAGCCGTGATCGACACTCGCGAGGTTGCCGGGGGCGACCTGTTCGTGGGGTTGGCCGGCGAGCGGTTCGACGGCGGGCAGTTCGCGGCTGACGCATTCGCGGCCGGGGCGTGGGGGGTGCTCGTGAGCGCTGACCACGTGCAACGAGCGGCCGCGGGCGCTCCGTCCGGCGCCGTCGTGATGGCCGCCGATGCACCGCTCGCGGCGCTGCAGGCTCTGGCGCGCGGGTGGCGCCGCGAGCTCGGGTGCCGCGTGGTCGGGGTCACGGGCTCAACCGGCAAGACGTCCACAAAGGACATTCTCGCCGCCCTGCTCGGCCAGACCATGCGGGTACACGCCAACCGCGAGAACCTCAACACCGAGATCGGGCTGCCCCTCACGATCCTCGAAGCCGACCCCCGGACCGAGGTGATGGTGCTGGAGATGGCAATGCGCGGGGAGGGGCAGATCGCCGAGCTGGTGGAGGTGGCGGAGCCCGACGTCGGCGTGATCGTGAACGTGGGGCCTGTGCACCTCGAGCTGCTCGGCACGGTCGAGCGGGTGGCTGCGGCCAAGGCGGAGCTGATCCGCGACCTGCGGCCCGGGGCAGCCTGCGTGGTGCCCGCCGGGGAGGCACTGCTGGGCTCGCACCTCCGCGGTGACCTCGACACCATCACCTTCGGTCCCGGTGGTGAGGTGATGCTGCTGGCCTTCGAGCGGCGCGGCCGGGGCGGCATGGCGGAGATCGAGGCCCGGGGCAGGCAATTCCGTCTCGAGCTCTCCTACGACGAGCCCCACAACCTGCTGAACACGCTCGCCGCGGTGGGCGCCGCGGTGGCGCTCGGCGAGCGGCCCGGCGGTCGGATCGAGCCGCGCTTCTCCTCCCTGCGCGGGCAGGTCATCGAGCTGCCCGGAGGGGTGACGGTGGTCAACGACTGCTACAACGCCAACCCGATGTCGATGCGGGCGGCCCTCCAGCACCTCGCCGAGACGCCCGCGCAGCGGCGCGTGGCGCTGCTCGGAGCCATGGCCGAGCTGGGCACGGGCTCGGCGGCCTTCCACCGCGAGATCGGCGAGGAGGTGGCGGCTCTCGGTATCGACGTGCTGATCACCGTGGGCGAGGAGGCAGCCGGCTACGGAGATGGGTATACGGGCGAGACCTACGCCACGGGATCACCCGAGGAGGCGAGCGCGCTGCTCGAGGAGATCGCCCAGCCGGGCGACCGAGTGCTGGTCAAGGGCTCGCGCTCGGTGGGACTGGAGAGGGTGCTCGCTTGATCTTCTCTCCTGTGCCGGAAGAGGCCCGATAGATGGGGGAGATGCTGATCGGAGGCATGGCCTCCCTGCTCATCTGCATCTTCCTCGGGCCCAAGTTCATCGAGGCGCTGCGGGCCCGGGAGTTCGGCCAGCACATCCGCGAGGACGGGCCGGCGGGGCATCACGAGAAGGCCGGCACGCCCACGATGGGGGGGCTGGTGATCTTCCTCGCGGTCACGGTGCCGTTCCTTATCCTCAGCGACTATTACGCCGCCAGCCTTGCTGTGCTCGGTACGGCGCTTGCCACGGCCGCACTGGGATTCGTCGACGACTGGGCCAAGATCTCCAAGCGCCGCTCGCTTGGCGTGGACGGCAAGACCAAGCTGATCGTGCAGGCGGTGATCGCCGTCGGGCTGTGGCAGGCGGCGGAGTACGTGGGCCTCAACGACACCCTGCGCTTGCACGTGGTCGACTCATCGGTCGACCTGGGCTACCTCTACCCGGTGCTGATCCTGCTGGTGCTGCTCGGCGCGACCAACGGCGTGAACCTCACCGACGGCCTCGACGGGCTGGCCGCCGGCTGCTGCGCGATAGTGCTGCTGGCCTTCACCGCGATGACGTTCATCACCACCGGCTCGGCGCAGACCGACCTTGCTCTGCTCTCTGCCTGCCTCGTTGGCGCCTGCGTGGGCTTTCTCTGGTTCAACTCGTTCCCCGCCGCCATCTTCATGGGCGACACAGGGTCCCTGGGCCTCGGCGGCGCCATCGCCGCGCTGGCGGTGATGACCAAGACCGAGATCCTGCTGCTGCTCATCGGCGGCATCTTCGTGATCGAGGCGCTGTCGGTGCTGATCCAGGTCTTCGCCTTCCAGCGCTTTCGCCGCCGGGTGTTCCTGATGGCCCCGATCCACCACCATTTCGAGATGCTCGCCTGGTCGGAGACAAAGATCATCCTGCGCTTCTGGATCGTCGCCGCGATCTGCTCGGCGATCGGCTTCACGCTGTACCAGCAATCGATCCAACCGGCGTGATCGCACGACCACCGTTGCCGCCGGCGCCCTTCCTGGTGGTCGGGCTCGCGCGCTCGGGAGTGGCCGCCGCGCGCATGCTCGCCGCGCACGGCGAGGTGATCGGCGTGGACTCCGGCCGGCCGGAGGTCGACCTGCCGGGGATCGAGCTGCACCTGGGCGTGAGCGGAGTCGACCTGCTCGACCGGGCGGCCACGGTGGTCAAGAGCCCGGGCGTGCCGCGGGAGGCCCCGGTGGTCGCCGCCGCGCTCGAGCGGGGGATCGAGGTGACAGGCGAGCTGGAGCTGGCCTGGCGGCTGCTGCCCAACCGTGTCCTGGCCGTGACGGGCACCAACGGCAAGACCACCACGGTCGAGCTGCTGGGCGCCATCCACCGGGCGGCGGAGATCGATGTCGCGGTGGCCGGCAACGTGGGCACGGCCCTCGGCTCGCTGGTGGGAGAGCTCGATGGCGCCGCGACGGTGGTCTGTGAGGCGTCGAGCTTCCAGCTCGAGGACGCCTCGGAGCTCGCCCCGGAATGCGCGGTGCTGCTCAACGTCCAAGAGGACCATTTCGATCGCCACGGCAACCTGGACCGCTACCGCGACGCCAAGCTGCGGATCTTCCGTCGCCAGCCGGCGGATGCCGTGGCGGTAGCCCCGCCTCAGTTCGACCTGCCCGGGCGGGGGCGCAGAGTCACCTTCGGCGGGCACGCCGGCGATCTGGCCCAGCGAGGCGGGGAGCTGCTCTGGCGCGGCGAACCGCTGATTGCGGTGTCAGAGCTGCGGTTGCGTGGCGCGCACAACGTCGAGAACGCCATGGCCGCGGCGGCGGCGGCGCTGGCGACGGGCGTCCCCGTGGCCGCGGTGGTGAAGGCGCTACGCACCTTCGCGGGGGTCGAGCACCGGCTGGAGGAGGTCGGCCGCCACCGAGGCGTGCTCTACGTGAACGACTCCAAGGCCACCAACGTCGCGTCCGCGACGCGCGGAATCGAGGCTTTCGAGGCAGGCGTGCACGTGATCCTCGGCGGCAGCCTGAAGGGCGGCGGCTTCGCCGGTCTGCGCGAGGCGGTGGTCGCCCGCTGTGAGGCCGCCTACCTGATCGGCGAGGCGGCGGATCTGCTGGAGGCCGACCTGCAGGGCACGGTCGCTCTGCACCGCTCGGGCACTCTCGATCAGGCGGTTGCGGAGGCCTCCTCGTCTGCCTCACCGGGAGACGTGGTGCTGCTGTCTCCGGCCTGCGCCAGCTGGGACGCCTTCCGCGACTACGAGCACCGTGGGGAGCGCTTTCGCCAGCTCGTTTCTGCCGAGGGATGATTTCCGCCGCGGCCGTCGAAGGACGGCCGAATGGCTGCCGTCGCAAGCTCCGCCCGCCCGGGCCGCTCCTGGGGCGCGGCTCGCCGCCGGTCTCGCAAGAGGCCCGTCGAGTACTCGATCCTCTACACCGCCACGCTCTGCCTGCTCGCCGCCGGCGCGGTAATGGTCTACTCCGCCAGCTCGGCCGAGGCCGTGCTCGGCGGCTCGGGGGACGCGTCTCTGTATCTCAAGCGCTACGTGATGTTCGGTCTGGTCGGCCTTGCGGTGATGTACGTGCTCTCGCGCAGGGGGCTGGCCGTCGTCCGAGAAGCGACGCCGATGCTCCTGTGCCTCTCGCTCTTCCTCTGCCTGCTGGTGATGATTCCCGGCTTGGGCGTGACGGTGAACGGCGCCACCCGCTGGCTGGGAGCCGGACCGCTGCAGTTCCAGCCCTCGGAGCTGCTCAAGCTGGCCCTGATCCTCTTCACGGTCCGGCTGCTGACAGAGCGCCCGAAGACCGTGCTCACGCTGAAGGGGCTGTCGCGCCCTTTGCTGCTCGTGGTCGGCCTCTCCTGCGCTGTGCTGATGAAGCAGCCCGACATGGGTACGACGATGGTCATCTGCTTCACCATCGGAGCGATCCTGATCGCCGCCGGTACCCCCATCCGCCACCTGGCCGCGATGCTTGGCGGCCTGGTCGCGCTGGCTATACCGCTGGCGATCCTCGAGCCCTACCGCATGGAGCGGCTCACTTCCTTCCTCGACCCGTTCAAGGACGCAGGCGACAGCGGCTTCCAGGCCGTCCAGGCCCTCACGGCGATCGGCTCCGGCGGCCTGTTCGGCGTTGGGCTGGGCGAGTCGGTGCAGAAGATCTTCTACCTGCCCGAGGCCCATACGGACATGATCCTGGCCATCATCGGCGAGGAACTGGGCCTGGTCGGCATCTTCGGCGTGACGACTCTCTACGGGATGATCGGATACGCCGGTCTGCGGACCGCCAAGGCCGCAGGCGACCCCTATTCCAAGCTCGTGGCCGCGGGCATCACCTCGCTGATCATGTGCCAGGCCACGCTCAACTTCTTCGCCGTGCTGGGCATGGCGCCCCTCACGGGCGTGCCGCTGCCCTTCATCTCCTACGGCGCCACGAACCTGATCGTGCTGCTGGGGGGCATGGGCCTTCTGCTCAACATCGCCGATACCGGGGGATTGGCGGCGCACGCGCGCACTCCCGCGAGTGGGGGGTTGCGAAGGGGGGCGGTGCCCCCCTTCGATGTCATCCAAGGAGGCCGCGATGGCCAAGGTCGCGATAGCCGCGGGCGGGACGGCCGGG
>JAUJOQ010000002.1:0-34947 GCA_030447725.1 Thermoleophilaceae bacterium | reverse complement strand
ATCCAAGGAGGCCGCGATGGCCAAGGTCGCGATAGCCGCGGGCGGGACGGCCGGGCACGTGGTCCCGGCCCTGGCCGTCGCCGACGCGCTACGGGCTAGCGGCGCCGGCGTCGAGTTCATCGGGGGCGAGCGGGCGGAGGCGGAGCTCGTGCCCGCCGCCGGGTACCCGTTCCATCGCCTGAGGGTGGTGGGAATGGATCGGCGCAACCCACTCAGGGCTGCGCGCGCGGCCGGGCTGGCGGTGCTCGCAACGGCGCGGGCGCGCAGGCTGCTGCGCCAGATCGGCGCCGACGCCGTGATGGGCGGCGGCGGGTACGTGGCCGGGCCGGTGGGTCTTGCCGCTCGCTCCCTCGGTCTGCCGCTCGTGCTCACCGAGGCCGACAGCCACCTCGGGGTGGCCAACCGCATGCTCGCCCACACCGCCGAGCGGGTGTTCCTGGCCTTCCCGATCGACGGGAGGGAGGGTCAGAGATACGTGCTGAGCGGCCGGCCGGTGCCGGCCGGGACGGGGACCAGGGATCGGGGCGCCGCGCGGGGGCGTCTCGGGGTGGTGGCCGACGAGCCGTGCCTGCTCGTGTTCGGGGGGTCGCTCGGCGCCCGCCGCCTCAACGACGCCACGATGGACGCCTTCGGCGGGGCTGCCCCATGCGCGGTGCTGCACGTCTGCGGCCGGCGCGACCACGCCGATCTGCGCGAGCGTCTCGAGCGCTTGGGCTCACCCCCGCACTACGCGCTGCACGCCTACGTAGACCCGTTCGCGGACGCGCTGGCCGCGGCCGACCTCGTCGCCGCGCGCGCCGGGGGGTCGGTGCTCGAGATCGCGGCGGCGGGGCTGCCCTCGATCCTGGTGCCCTACCCGCATGCCACCGCCGATCACCAGACCGCGAACGCCCGTTACATGGAGGCCCAGGGCGCCGCGGTGGTGGTCGGAGATCACGCGCTCGACGGACCCCGGCTGGCCCGTGAGGTGGCGGCGCTTCTCCGCTCACCGCAACGGATGCGCTCGATGGCCGCGGCGGCGCGCGCGCTCGCCCGGCCCGACGCGGCGCAGCGGGTCGCCCGGGACATCCTCGCGCTGGTTTGAGCGACGGGCGGGCCGGTCAGGCTACGGGCAGGCGCTGGGCTCCGTCGAGCCCGGCTGCAGGCAGGCGTCGCTGCGGGCGGGAGTGCGGCCGCGGCGGAATCGGATGCTCGTGTACTTGCCCACCCGGTCCTCGTCCGTTACCCGGATCTCGATCACGAGCCCCGCACGGTAGACCCGTTGAGCCTTCCTGATCCGGACGCGCCCGGCTCGCGAGATCCTCTTGATAGCTCGGCGCATCGGGCACCGCCTGCCGAGGCAGCGCACCACCACGCGGGCCCCGCGCGGGCCCTTCACCGACAGCTCGGTCACCCTGGTCGACCGCCGGCCCTGGCGTCCCGCCACGATCACCACCGGGAAGGGTTTGAGCTTGCTCGGACTCGCGGGCGCGGGCGCGGGCCGGGGGGCGGGCGCGGGCGCGGGCCGGGGAGCGGGCGCGGGTGCAGGTGCGGGTGCGGGCGCCTCGTCGTCGGGGTCGTCCGGTGTTGTGAACGGGGTATCGGGAGGCGTGGGGATGACGGGAGGAGCCGGGCTCTGGGCCACCGAGGTGGAGACGACCGCCGCGGGTAGGCCCAGGGCCAGCGCGCAGGCAAGTCCGATCGCACCTGCACGAATGGAATGGCGGCTACGGGGTGCGGTGTGCTCGGACATGCTGCTCATGCAACCGGGGGAGGCGGGCAAAGTAGCGGCGGTGCTCCCGCTCGGCGGTCCTCAGCGCGCCGGACAGGCCACCGGGCGCTCCGAGCCCGGCTCGAGGCAGCGATCGACCCGCGCCGGCGGCGCCTTGCGCCGGATCCGGATCCTCGTGTACTTGCCCAGAAGCCCGCCTTTGCGTATGAGCACGGTGATCACCGTGCCGGCCCGCAGCTCGACCTCGAACGCCCGCAGGCGCATCCGCGAGCGCCTGAACTTGCGTCGTGCCTGGCTCACGGGGCAATCCCGCCCTGTGCAGCGAACCGTCACCGTCGCGCCTCGCGGGGCTCTTCGCGCTGCCAGTCGGGTGATCACGGCTCCTCCCGCCGCGGCCCTCCCACTGATGACCACCACGGGGAATGGCGACAGGCGGCGGAGCGCCGGCCGGGCCGGCTTCTCAGGCGACCCCGACGGGGGCGACCCGGACGGGGGCGACTCGGACGGGGGCGCCGCCGCCGGAGGGGCCGTGGTGGGCGCCGCCGGGGGCAACGCGGCCACCACCGGCGAGGTCGCGCTGGCGGTCGCCGAGCCGGCCTCGTTCACCGCTGTGACCACCACCGTCATCTGGTTCCCGACATCCGTGGCGGTGAGCGGGTAGCTGGGCCCGGTGACCCCGGTGGGTGTGCAGGCGGCCGTGCAGCGCAGCCAGTCATAGGAGTAGGCGATCGGGGAGGTGCCGGTCCATTCGCCCTGCGACGCGGTCAGGATCTGACCGTCCTGCGCCGCGCCCGTGATCACCGGCGGTGTCGTGTTGGCCGGGGCCACCGGAGCGGCGGCTACCGCGGCCGTGAGCGGAGAGTCGACCGTGCGCGAGCCCCCGAGCAAGCCGGCGCGCTCCCCACGGACCCTGAGCTTGATCCGGCGGCCCACGTCCTGCGCGGTGAGCAGGTAGGTCGATCCCTTCTTGCCCGTGCTCTCACACTCGGACTCGCTGCAGCGGCGCCAGTCATTGGTGAGCGTCACGCCGTCCTCCCAGGTCCCCTGGTCGGCGGTAAGGACCTTGCCCGCCTGAGCCTTTCCACCGGGGGTGCCCGGCGGGGGCTGCGGCGCGTCCGGGGGCATCAGGCCGCTCGGCGGCGGCGGGTCATCGGGCGCTGCGATCGCCGCCGCGGGTGCCACGAGGAGCGCGATCGCCGCGGCCAGGGTGATGGTGCTCCTGCGCATACTGCGCCAGAGGGTAGCCGCCATGCTCAGCACTATGGTCTCGCCCGATGAGCCGTGGCCCCTTTTCCGACCGCAGCCTGCACTTCGTGGGCGTCGGCGGTGTGGGCATGAGCGGCCTGGCGGTGGTCACCGCGCAACTCGGCGCACGGGTGACAGGATCAGACCAGGTCGAATCCTCCAACACGGAGCGCGTACGCGCGCGTGGAATCGAGCCCACCCTGGGCTACGACGCGGCCAATCTGCCGCCGAGCGCCGAAGTCATCGTCTCCAGCGCCATTTCGGAGAGCAACCCGGAGTTGAGCGCGGCCCGCGCCGCCGGCGCCACCGTCCTGCATCGGGGCGAGCTGCTCGGCGAGGTGTCGCGCCTCAAGCGCTCGATCGCCGTGAGCGGCACCCACGGAAAGACCACGACCTGCGCGATGATCGTCCACGTGCTCGCCGCGTGTGGGCGCGATCCCGCCTATCTGGTGGGCGGCGAGCTTCGCGCCACCCGCATGAATGCCGAGTGGGGTGAGGGCGACTGGCTCGTGGTGGAGGCCGACGAGTCGGACCGCTCTTTTCTGCACTTGACGCGCGATGTGGCGGTGATCACCAATGTGGAGCTGGACCACCACGCCACCTACCGCTCACTGTCTGACCTCGAGGAGGCCTTCGCGAAGTTCGCGGGTCCCGCCGCCACCCGCATCACCGGCCCGGGGGTGGACCTCCCGGGCTCGCTCTCCTACGGGATCGACTCTGGCGAGAGTCCCCGGTCCGGTGCTCGCCGGAACGACGTTCCGGCTGCGCTCCTCCCCGAGCTGCGGGCGCACCGTCTCGAGCTGCGCCCGCTGGGCTCCCGCTTCGAGGTCGAGGGGGTGGTCGTGGACCTCAACGTCCCCGGTCGCCACAACGTGCTGAACGCCCTGGCTGCCCTGGCGGCCTGCCGGGCGGCGGGCGTCGAGCTCGCCGACGCGGCCTCAGCGCTGGCGGAATTCGCGGGTACCGGCAGGCGCTTCGAGGATCGGGGGCCCACCGCCACCGGCGCGCGCGTCTTCGACGACTACGCCCACCACCCCACCGAGGTGCGAGCAACTCTCGAGGCCGCTCGCACCCTGGGCGCGGCGCGACTGGTGGCCTGCTTCCAGCCCCACCTCTACTCGCGCACGCGTGAGTTGGCGCGGGACTTCGGGCGAGCGCTCGCCCTCGCTGACCTTGTGGTTGTGGTGGACATCTACCCCGCCAGGGAGCGCCCAGAGGACTTCCCCGGCGTCAGCGGGCTGCTCGTGGCCCAGGCGACGGCGGATGCGGCCGGTGGCCGCCCGGTCTGGTGGCTGCCTTCGATGGCTGCGGCAGCGGATCGACTGCAGAGGGAGCTGAGCGAGGGCGACGTGCTGCTCACCCTGGGTGCCGGCGATGTGGACCGGCTCGCGGCTGCCCTCACCCGGGAGGGCCCTTGACCGAGCCCGACGCTCTCGAACGCGACTTCCCGCTCGCGCGGCTCACCACCGTACGCACGGGCGGGCCCGCCGACTTCTACGCCCGTCCCGACAGCGCCGAGCGCCTGGTCGAGCTGCTGGCCTGGACGGATGTCGAAGGCATCGAGGTAGGAGTGATCGGCTCGGGATCGAACCTCCTGGTAGCTGATGCAGGCTTTCGCGGACTGGTCATGAAGCTCGACGGCGCTCTCGCGTCGATCGAACGCGATGGCAACCGTTTGCTGTGCGGCGGCGGCGCGCGCCTGCCCCAGGCCTCCGCCCGAGCCGCCCGGGAGGGCCTGAGCGGACTCGAGTTCGGCGTGAACATCCCCGGCACCGTCGGCGGGGCGGTAAAGATGAACGCCAACGCGTACGGGGGCGACCTGTCGCGGGTGCTCGAGTGGGTGGAGGTGGCCACCTCGTCGGGCACCGACCGCCGCGTGCCCGACGACCTCCGCTTCTCCTACCGGCGCTCTGGCCTGGCCCCGCGCGAGGTCGTGGCGCGGGCGGCGTTTGCGCTCGACCGGGCGGAGCCGGATGAGGTGAAGGCCACGCTGGCCGGGATGCGCGAGCGTCGCAAGGCGGCCCAGCCTTCAGGCATCAAGACCTTCGGCTCGACTTTCAAGAACCCCGACGATCCCCGCGCCGAAGGTCGCAGCGCGGGGGTGCTGCTCGATCAGGCCGGCTGCCGCGGCCTCGGTGTGGGCGGGGCACGCTTCTCGGACAAGCACGCCAACTTCGTCGAGAACACCGGTCACGCGCGCACCGCCGACGTGATCGCCTTGATGGCCGAGGGCCGGCGCCGCGTGCGCGAGCGTTTCGGTGTGCAGCTCGAGCCCGAGGTGCAGCTGCTCGGCGACATCGACGCGGCCGAGGTATACGGCCCATGAGCGAGCTGGCCTCCAGCTGGAGGCTCGCGCCGGCCAAGCTGCTCAGGGGGCTGCAGCGCGCGGCGGCGTCTCCGGCGATAGCGCGCGGTGCCCTGGCGCCGGGCGTGCGCCGGCGTCGGCGGCTGGGCGTCGCGGCGCTCGTGGCCGTCGTGCTCGGCGCCGGCTACATGCTCTGGCTACGCGACTCCGGGCTCGTGGCCGTCGAGGATGTCCAGGTCACCGGCCTCACCGGCCGGGACGCCGAGCGCGTGCGAACTGCCCTCGACGGCGCCGCACGGGGAATGACGACGCTCCACGTGGATCGCGACGCCCTCGAGGCGGCTGCCGCTGCGTTTCCCGTGGTACGGGCCATCGAAGTGGAGGCCGACTTTCCCAGCGGCTTGCGCATCACCGTGATCGAGCACCGGCCGGTGGCGGTGCTGGTTTCTGGTGAGAAGCGCATCCCCGTGGCAGGCGACGGCTCGGTGCTGGCGGAGCTGCCCACCGAGGGTTCGCTTCCCGAGATCCACACCGGCGCAACCATCCCCGCGTCTCAGCTGGAGCCCGGCTTCGCGCTCGACGCAGCCCGGGTGGCCGGCGGGGCGCCCGGCGCACTGGTGGGCCGGCTCGATCAGGTGGAGCGTGAGAGCGATCGTGGACTGGTGATGAGCGTGGAGGACGGCCCCGATCTGATCTTCGGCGATACCGATCGGCTGACCGCGAAGTGGACTGCCGCCGCCCGGGTGCTCGCCGATCCCGGCGCTGCGGGCGCGGAGTATCTGGACCTGCGGCTGCCCGAACGTCCCGCCGCCGGGGGGCTGGGCGTGGAGACCGTGGCCCCCGTCGCGCCAGTCGGCGAGAGCGCGCTCGAAGCTGCTCCGGTGGTGCCCGAGCCCGAGCCGGCGGCGCCCGTCGAGCCCGCGCCGGCGCTGCCGCAACCGACCCCGGAGGCGGACACCGTGCCAGGCGCAGTCGAACCGTCGCCGGCGCCGGCCCCCGCCCCCGAGGCACCCGCCGACCCGGCCGGCGGGGCCGTGGCCGAGCCTCAACCGTAACTTGACAGTTGCGCCAACACTCTACCTACGATCGAGGGTTACCAAGCACGATTTGTTGCACGGTCGGTTGACATACCCGTCGAAGTCCACCTACAGTGCGGGTTTATGTGGTCATCCGCTGGGTGGTAAACCCTCAATGATCGCTTCACACCCGGACGGAAACGCTCCGCCCGTGCAACTCTGAGACAACGGACCCGAGCAGCGAGGCGAGATCGAAGCGATGGACACGGGCAGCTATCTGGCGGTCATCAAGGTGGTAGGGGTCGGTGGCGGCGGGACGAACGCCGTGAACCGCATGGTGGACGCGGGCTTGAAGGGCGTCGAGTTCATCGCGGTCAACACCGATGCCCAGGCGCTGCAGATGTGCGACGCCGACATCAAGCTTCAGATCGGCAACCAGCTGACCCGGGGCCTCGGCGCCGGCGCCGACCCGGAGACCGGCTACGGCGCGGCCAACGAGAGCCGCGACGAGCTGAAGGAGGCGCTCAAGGGCGCGGACATGGTGTTTGTGACCGCCGGTGAAGGCGGTGGCACCGGCACGGGTGCCGCGCCGGTGATCGCCGAGGTGGCCAAGCAGGAGATCGGCGCCCTCACCGTGGGCGTGGTGACCCGCCCGTTCGACTTCGAGGGCAGCCAGCGCCGGCGCCAGTCCGACGAGGGCATCAACCGCCTGCGCGAGCAGGTGGACACGCTCATCGTGATCCCCAACGAGAAGCTCCTGGCCGTCGTCGAGCGCCGCACGAGCATCCTGGAGGCGTTTCGGGAGGCCGACAACGTGCTGCGCCAGGGCGTGCAGGGCATCACCGACCTGATCACGATCCCCGGCCTGATCAACCTCGACTTCGCCGACGTGCGCACGATCATGCACGATGCCGGTTCCGCCCTCATGGGCATCGGTCAGGCCAACGGAGAGCAACGCGCGGCGGAGGCGGCCAAGGCCGCAATCTCCAGTCCGCTGCTCGAGCAGTCGGTGGAGGGCGCCACCGGCATCCTGCTCAACATCACCGGCGGCAGCGACCTCGGCCTGTTCGAGGTCAACGACGCGGCAGAGATCATCCAGAGCGCCGCCGACCAGAACTCCAACATCATCTTCGGTGCGGTGGTCGACGACGACCTGGATGACCAGGTGCGCGTGACCGTGATCGCCACCGGCTTCGACGGCCGCTCGCACAGCGGCCCCCTGTTCACGGAGGACTCGACCGGACGACGGCGCGAGCCTCGCCGCCGCGACGTGCGGATGGACGATCGTCAGCGCTCGTCGCTTGAGATCTCAGACGACGACATCGACATCCCGTCGTTCCTGAAGGACTGAGCGCACCCGAAAGCGTCCCCGCCGCCTCCGCCCGACGAGGGCTCACGCCCTGGGCCGCTAGCCTCTCCGGGCGCCTTGCCGCCCGCCGCCGACACGTTGCGCCGTACCCCTCTCTTCGACCGTCACGAAGCGGCCGGCTCGCGACTCGTGCCCTTCGCCGGATGGGAGATGCCGGTCCAGTATGAGGGGGTGCGCCGCGAGCACATTGCGGTGCGCACCAAAGCCGGCGTGTTCGATGTCTCCCACATGGGCGAGCTGGTCACATCTGGGCCCGACGCGGAGGCCTTCCTTCAGCACCTGCTCTCAAACGACGTGACGAAGATCGCCGAAGGGGGCGCGCAGTACTCCGTGCTCTGCCACCACGACGGCGGCGTGATCGACGACCTGTTCACCTACCGCCTGGGCGATCGTTTCCTCACGGTGACCAACGCCTCCAACCACGAGCGCGACCACGCCTGGCTGGCCGACCACGCGGAGGGCTTCGACGTGACCGTCGAGGATGCGGCTGACCGCTACGCGATGCTGGCCGTCCAGGGCCCCGAGGCCCGCTGGGCGGTAGGTCGGATCGCGGACGGCGAGCTGCCCAGGCGCATGCGCACCACCACACTGGGCGTGGCCGGTGCCGACTGCCTGGTGTGCGGGACGGGCTACACCGGCGAGGACGGCGTCGAGATCCTGACGCCGCCCGAGCACGCGCCGGCGCTGTGGGACGCGCTCATGGAAGGGGGGGTGGCCCCCGCGGGGCTCGCCGCCCGCGACACGCTGCGTACCGAGGCGTGCTTTCACCTCTACGGCAACGACCTGTCGCTCGATCGCACCCCGATCGAGGCCGGCCTGGGCTGGTGCTGCAAGCTCGACACGGGCTTCGTCGGCTCCGAGGCGCTGCAAGGCGCCGAGCCTGCACAGACGCTCGTGCCCTTCGCCTTCACCGGCCCCGGCATTCCCCGCCATGCCAATCCGGTGCACACCGAAGCCGGTACGGGCGTGGTGTCCAGCGGCACGATGTCGCCCTGCCTGGATCTCGGCATCGGCATGGCATACGTGCCGGTTGACGCGTCAGCGCCCGGCACTCCGATCGAGGTCGACGTGCGCGGCAAGCCCCGCGCCGCCGAGGTGCGCAGCAAGCCGCTGTACCCCCCCGGCGACCGCA
Organism: Thermoleophilaceae bacterium; assembly: GCA_030447725.1. Taxonomy (GTDB): domain Bacteria; phylum Actinomycetota; class Thermoleophilia; order Solirubrobacterales; family Thermoleophilaceae; genus JAAYBF01. Next base: position 26,169 of record JAUJOQ010000002.1, on the reverse strand, counting down.
TGCGTCCCACCAACAGCGAGGAGTAGAGGTGACCGAGAGCTATCCCGAGGACCTGAAGTACCACGCCGAGCACGACTGGGCGAGGATCGACGGCGAGGAGGCCACCTTTGGCGTCACCTGGTACGCGCAGGACGCGCTTGGCGAGGTCGTGTTCTATGACCCCCCCGAGGTCGGCTCGACCGTGACCAGGGACAAGGCCTACGCGGAGGTCGAGTCCGTCAAGGCCGTCTCGGACGTGTTCGCTCCGCTCTCGGGGGAGATCATGGCGGTCAACGAGTCGCTGGCGCAGTCCCCGGAGAGCATCAACTCGGACCCCTACGGAGACGGCTGGCTGGTCCGGGTCAAGCTCACCGACACCTCCGAGGTGGAATCCCTCCTCGATGCGGCGGCGTACCGGGAGCTGTTGTGAGGGTCGGCTCTTGAGCCACTACACGTCCGCCACGGACGCCGACCGCGCGGCGATGCTAGCCGCGATCGGCGTCGACTCGATGGAGGACCTCTTCGCCGAGATTCCCGAGGGCGTGCGGCTGCGCCGGCCGCTCGACCTGCCGCCCGGGATGGCCGAGCAGGAGGTGTTCGACCACCTGTCTTCGCTGGCGGCCCGCAACCGCCACGCGGACTCGGAGGTCACCTTCCTCGGGGCGGGCATGTACGACCACTACGTACCGTCGCTGATCGACTCGATCCTCGGCCGGTCGGAGTTCCTCACGCCCTACACCCCCTACCAGCCGGAGATCTCCCAGGGCGGGCTGCAGGTGATGTTCGAGTTCCAGACCGCGATCTCGGAGCTGACCGGCCTGCCGGTGTCGAACGCGTCGGTGTACGAGGGCCCCTCCGCGGTGGCCGCCGCGGGATATCTGGCCAAGCAGGAGACCGGCCGCTCCAAGCTGGTGGTCTCGCGCGGTCTTCACCCGCACTCCCGCGAGGCGCTCATCACCCATGCCGCGGGCTACCGGATGACGGTCGAGGAGGCGGGGCTGACCGACGAGGGCGCCACCGACATGGACGCGCTCGTGGGCCTCGTCGACGACGACACCGCCGCGGTGTTCGTGCAGCAGCCCAACTTCCTCGGCACCGTGGAGGATCTCGGCGCCCTCGGCGAGGCCGCCAAACGCACCGGCGCACTGTACGTGGTGGCCGCCGACCCGCTGCCCTTGGGCATCCTCTCGCCGCCCGGCGAGCTGGGCGCCGACATCTGCGTGGGGGAGGGCCAGACGCTGGGAAACCGGCTCGACTTCGGCGGGCCCTCCTTCGGCTTCTTCGCCGCCGACCAGCGCTTCCTCCGCAGGATGCCGGGGCGCATCGCCGGCGAGACCCGCGACGTTGACGGCAGGCGCGGCTTCGTGCTCACGCTCCAGACCCGTGAGCAGCACATCCGCCGCGAGAAGGCCACACACAACATCTGCACCGCACAGGCGCTGAACGCGCTTGCCGGGGTGATCTACCTCTCGTGGCTCGGCAAGCGAGGGCTGGTGGAGCTCGGCGAGCTGATGGCCCGCCGCACCCACTACGCGCGCGAGGCGCTGGGCCTGGAGGCGATCAACCCCGGCGCGGTGGTGCGCGAGTTCGCCGTGCGGGTGCCCGACCTCGACGAGCTTTGCGTGCGGGCGCGCGCCGACGGCGTGAATCCCGGCTACCGCCTGCGCGACACCTACCCGGAGTACGAGGACGGGCTGCTCGTCGCCATCACCGAGCGGCGCACGAAGGCCGACATCGATCGGCTGGCGGCGCTCGTCGGGTCGGTGCGCGAGGGAGCGCCGGCATGAGCGAGGAGGCCGGGCGCCGGCCGGCCGAGCACAGCACGCAGACAATCTACGAGCGCTCGGTGGAGGGCCGGCGCGCGTTCACGCCGCCCGCCGACGAGGTGCCCCAGGTGGCGATCGAGGACCTGCTGCCGCCAGAGGCCATCCGCAGGCGTCCCGCCGAGCTGCCCGAGGTCTCCGAGCCTGAGATCGTGCGCCACTTCAACGGCTTGTCGAAGAAGAACTTCGACCTCGACACGGGCTTCTATCCGCTCGGGTCGTGCACGATGAAGCACAACCCCAAGCTGCACGAGCGTGTGGCGGCCCTGCCCGGGCACGCGCGACTGCATCCGCTCCAGGATCCCGAGTACGCCCAGGGCGCGCTCGGGCTGATGTACCGCCTGCAGGTGGCCCTCGGCGAGATCGCCGGCCTGCCACATGTGTCGCTGCAGCCCAGCGCGGGCTCGCACGGCGAGCTGGCTGGCCTCCTGCTCACCCACGCCTACCACGAGGACCGCGGCGAGCACCGCCACAAGGTGCTCACCCCCGACACGGCTCACGGCACCAACCCGGCCACCGTCACGATGGCCGGCTACGAGGTCGTCAAGGTGGGCACCGACGAGCACGGGGGCGTGGACATCGACGACCTGCGGGCCCGGGCCGACGAGGACGTCGCATGCCTGATGCTCACCAACCCCAACACTCTCGGGCTGTTCGATCGCAACATCGAGGAGATCGCGGAGATCGTGCACGGGGTGGGGGCCACGCTCTACTACGATGGGGCCAACCTCAACGCCGTGATGGGCATCTCTCGGCCCGGCGACATGGGCTTCGACATCGTGCACTACAACCTGCACAAGTCGTTCACCCAGCCCCACGGCGGTGGCGGGCCCGGGGCCGGGCCGATCGCGGTGTCGGACCGCATCGAGCCGTACCTGCCCCGGCCGCAGGTGGTGCGCACCGGGTCCGAGGGCAACGCGGGCGAGGCACGCTATGGCCTTGAGGAAGACCGGCCCAAGTCGATCGGCAGGATGCGCGGCTTTCAGGGCAACTTCGGTGTGTTCGTGCGTGCCTATGCCTACATCTGCTCCCTCGGTGGCGAGGGCCTGAAGGAGGCCTCGGAGACGGCCGTGCTCAACGCCAACTACCTGCGTGCGCGCCTCGGCGAGGAGGACATCGCCAGGTACCTGCCGATCGCCTTCGACCGGATCTGCATGCACGAGTTCGTGCTCTCGGGCAGCGGGGCGCGCGACGAGCTGGGCATCAAGACGCTCGACATCGCCAAGCGGATGCTCGACCACGAGGTGCACCCACCCACCGTCTACTTTCCGCTGCTGGTCGAGGAGGCGCTGATGATTGAGCCCACCGAGACAGAGCCCAAGGAGCGCCTGGACCACTTCGCCGAGGTGGTGCGCTCGATCCTGCGCGAGGCCGAGCAAGATCCGGAGATCGCCCGCAACGCCCCCTACACCACGCCGGTGCGCCGCCTCGACGAGGCCGGCGCGGCCAAGCGGCCGGTGGTCAGGCAGGGGATGGGCGAGAACCCCGGCGAGCCGCGCCGCGCCGCGACGAACCCCGCCGGCGCGACCGGCGCCGTCTAACGAGCGCTTCCCGGTGATCGGCGAGCCGACGCGTAGCATCGTGGGCCTCCGCTACCCGCTCGACCCCCCGGCGAAGTTCTGAGCCGAGGCGCGGGTGCTGCTGGCGATCCCCTTCGGCATTGCGATCGGCCTGTCGGTCGGGATGCTCGGCGGCGGCGGGGCGGTGCTCGCCATCCCCGTCCTCGTCTACGCGCTCGGCCAAGACGTCCATGAGGCCACAACGACCTCGCTGGTTGTCGTGGCCGCGGGCGCGATCGCAGGAGGCCTTCGCCAAGCGCTCGACGACCGTGTCTGCTGGCGCCACGCCGCCGCCCTGGCGATCCCCGCCTCAGCGGGGATCCTGATCGGCACAGCCGCCAACACCGCCGTCTCCGGCTCGCTGCTGCTGGCGCTCTTTGTGCCGGTCATGTTCGTCGCCGCCTGGGCCACCTGGCGCAAGGCAGGAGCGGAGAGCGAATCAGAGGCCCCGCAAGCGGGATGCCCGCCGCTCGTCCTGCGCCGCGACGTCTCGCTCGGGCTCGCAGTCGGGCTGCTGACCGGGTTCTTTGGCGTCGGCGGCGGGTTCGTGGTCGTGCCCACCCTCGCGCTCGCGCTCGGCTTTGCGATGCGAAATGCGATCGGCACCTCGCTCGTGATCGTCAGCGCCGTCGCGCTGCTCGGGGCGGGGGTTCACCTCATTGCCGGCAACTCACTCGATCCGGGATTGACCGCGGTGATGACGCTCGCGTGCGTCGCGGGCGCCATCCTCGGCGGCAGCCTCGCGCCCCGCGTCGCTCAGCGCACGCTCGGGCGCAGCTTCGCCGTGCTCGTCAGCCTCGTCGCCCTCTACCTGCTCGTGTCCACCGCCTTTTTCGGCGGCCCACCCGCGGGTGACATGTCTTGAAGGTCGTCGTCGTCGGCGCCGGCCACAACGGCTTGGTCTGCGCGTGTTATCTGGCCGCGGCCGGTCACGACGTTCTCGTGGTGGAGCAGTCGGCAGAGCCGGGTGGCGGCTCGCGCACCGAGGAGACCGTTCCCGGCTACCGATTCGACACCCACTCGGTGGCCCACAACATCATCAACATGAGCCCGATCCCCCGCGAGCTCGACCTCGCGGGAGCTGGGCTCGAGTACCGCGAGATGGACCCGTTTGCCGTGGCTCTGTTCGCCGACGGCAGGCGCGTTCGCTTTCACCGGTCGGTGCACCGCACCGTGGCCTCGATCGCCGAGGTGGATCGCGACGAGGCCCGCGCCTACGCCGAGTTCATGCGGGTGGCCCTGCCGCTGCTGGACCTGATGATCGCCGGGCTGGTGGGCGGATCGGGGCGTGAGGCGCTCAAGCTCCTGGCCACGCGTATCCCGCGTGGCCTGCGCGCGTTTCGTCGCGACCCCATCCGGCTCGTCTCGGAGCTGATGGCGCCCTACGGCCGGGTTCTGGAGAGCCGCCTGCCTTCCGATCTCACGCGCGGGCCGATCGCCGCGTTCGCCGCCCACGCCGGCGCGGGGCCGATGACCCCGGGCGGCGCGCTGTTCGTCTTTTGGCAGGCCGCCTACCACCGCTTCGGGCAGTGGCACGCCGTGGGGGGCTCCGGCGCGCTCGCACGGGCGCTCGTCCGTCGGCTGGAGGCCCTCGGCGGGCAGGTCCGTTGCCTCGCACCCGTCGCGCGCATCGACGCCGGCGGTGGGCACGCCCGGGCCGTGGTCTTGGAGGACGGGGAGCGCCTGGACGCGGACGCGGTGATCAGCGCGATCGACCCCAAGACCGCGTTGCTCGATCTCACCGATCCGCCGCTCTCCGGGCGGTGCGCCGACGAGCTGCGTGCGACCCACAGGTCAAACAGCGTGCAGGCGCTGGTGCACGTGGCCACCGACCGCCTGCCGGCCTACACCGACTCCCGGCCGGGCGACTGGAACGGTCTGCAGAGCTTCGTCGACACGCTCGACACGCTCAGGGAATCGTTCTCGGCGGCAGAGGACCGGCGGCTGCGCACTCCGGGCGCCGCCTACGCGTTCACGACGTCGGCGCTCGACGATGGTCTCGCCCCGGCCGGTCACCACACCGTTTACCTGGCCTGTCCCGCCGCCCCGTACCGGATCGATGAGGGCTGGGACCGGGCGGGGCCCCGGCTTGCCGGGGACCTGATCGCCCAGGTCGAGACGCGCGCCCCAGGGTTCGGCGAGACCGTCACGGGCACGCGCGTTCGCACGCCACAGGCGATGGCCGCGGAGCTGCGCTGGCCCGGCGCGCACCCGATGCATCTCGACCTGACCCCCGACCAGCTGGGGCCGCTGCGCCCCACGCCCAGCCTTGCCTCCCACCGCACGCCTATAGACGGGCTCTACATCAGCGGCGCCGGCACAGCCCCGGTTGCGGGGATCTCGGGCTCGCCGGGCCGCGCCGCTGCCCGCGCCGTCTTGAGCGACGCGAGAAAGGCGCGGCGGTGAAAGCTCGGGCCGAGAGGACGCGTGGCCGATGAGCAGTGCCGGCGTCTACGGCAGGCGCGCGCGGCCAAGCGCCAACGGTAGGCCGAACGGGCCCGGGCCCGACGGAAACCGCCGCATCGCCTCGACCGTGAAGCCCGCGTGCTCGATCGCCCGCACCGTGTCACGGGAGACATGGCAGCCTCCACCCAGTCGCGGCCAGATGCCGGTCCGGTCGAGCACCCGCTGAAGGCGCGCCCCGAGCTCGTGCTCGGCCAGCACGTGCTCGTAGAAGCGAAGCTCGCCGCCGGGCGCCAGCGCGCGCCGCAGCTCGGCTAGGGCCGCCGCTTGGTCGGTCACCGAGCACAGCACCAGTGACGCCACCGCGGCGTCGCAGCTGTCGTCGGCTACGGGCAGCGCCTCCGCCCTGCCGTCGAGCACCTTCACCACCGGCCACCCACGCGCGACCTCTGCCGCCTTGCGGCGCAGGTATCGCTCGGGCTCGACGGCGACGACCTCGGCGACCTCGCCGGGGTAGTGGGCGAAGTTGCGGCCTTCGCCGGCCCCGACCTCCAGGACCCTTCCCCGCAGGCCGGCGAGCAGCTCCACTCGCTGGTCGTCCGAGTCGACCAGCGACGCTACACGGGCCCAGACCCGCGCGAAGACGGGGTGCGACTCGTCGCTCATCCGGCGCAGTCGCCGATCGCTGTCTGAAGGAACGAGGGCTGGCGGGGCAGCCCCCCAGCAAGAGCAGAGAACACTCCTTGACCCTACGGCGTACCGGCTCGACCCGTGTTAGCCGCCCTATGCCGAGCTCAGGAGTCGGTCGTGGCCGCGGCGCACGGCCCCTGAGAACTTCTCGAGGCTGGTTTGCAGGCCCTGCAGGATGTCCTCGGCGTGGTCCTCGGCGCCGAAGCGAACCTGACGCTCGCGTGTACGGGCACGCTGCAAGATCGCCTCGGCCCGGCGCTCAGCCAGCTTCGCTAGCTCCTCCGCGTCGAGCAGTCGGTCTCGCTCCTGGCGCGCCTCGTCGAGGATCCGCTCTGACTCACGCCTGGCCTCGGCCCGCATCTCGTCAGCCTCCTTGGCGATCCAGCGCGCCTGCTTGATCTCCTCGGGGATCGTGGCGCGCATCCGATCGAGGATGGAGAAGGTCTGGGCCCTGTCGACGCGCACACGGGCGCTGAGCAGCCCCGACTTGGCGCCGTTCAACGCGTCGTCCAGCTCGTCGATCAATACCAGGACATCCATTCCGCTCTCGAGTGTCAGATTCTTCAACCCTCGAGGACCTCCTGCCGGCGCGAGTCAGCGACGTGCGGTGCGGCCGGCTCGAATCCGTCCATAGACTGCCGCCCGTGCGGATCTTCAGCGGCATCCAGCCCACCGGGCGCAAGCACCTGGGCAACCACATCGGGGCGATCCGCCAGTACGTGGAGGGCCAGGACCGGGGCGACCCGGCGATCTACTCGATCGTCGATCTGCACGCCACCAGCGTGGCCTATGATCCCGCGGCGCTGCCCCGCTACGTGTACGACACGACCGCGATGGTGCTCGCGGCCGGACTCGACCCCGACCGCTGCATCCTCTTCCGCCAGTCCGACGTGAAGGAGCACACCGAGCTGTGCTGGCTGCTCTGCTCGGTCACCGCCCACGGTGACCTCAACCGCATGCACCAGTTCAAGGACAAGTCGGCGCAGCAGCGCGAGCTGATCTCCGCCGGCCTCTTCCTCTACCCGGTCCTTCAGGCCGCCGACGTGCTGGCCTACCGCGCGCACGAGGTGCCCGTGGGCGACGACCAGCGCCAGCACATCGAGCTGATGCGCGACATCGCGGAGCGCTTCAATGCCGCCTACGGCGATGTGCTTGTGGCTCCTGAGCACAGGATCCCCGAGGTGGGGGCGCGGATCATGGACCTGCAGGAGCCCACGCGCAAGATGTCCACCACCGCGAGCGAGGAGCGGGGCCTGATCTTCGTAGACGACGACGAGGACGCGATCGTGAAGAAGCTCAAGAGCGCGGTGACCGACTCGGGATCGGAGGTGCGCCGGAGCGAGGACAAGCCCGGCATCGCGAATCTGATCGAGATCCTGGCGGCGGTCCGCGCCGTCGAGCCCGATGAGATCGAGCGCGAGTTCTCCGACAGCCGCTACGGCGACTTCAAGGTGGCCGTGGCCGAGGAGGTGGCGAACTACCTCGCTCCGGTGCGAGAGCGCTACGGCCAGCTGCGCCCCGACGAGGCCGCGCTCGAGGCCGCCCTGCAGCAGGGCGCCGAAAGTGCGAGGGAGATCGCCTCGGACACGATGGTCGATGTGCGTGGGGCGATGGGGATAGGGGCACCGCGCCCGGCATGAGCCCGCTCAGCCGACGTGACCTCCTACGCGCGAGCGGGGCGGGGGCGGCCGGCCTGGCCGCCGGAGCGGCCGGCTACGCGCTGCTGGACAGCGAAGCCGAGCAGGATGAGAAGGCGGCCATGGAGGAGCCGCGCAACGTGGTCGTCGTGGTGATCGACAACCTGCGCGCCGACCACGTCGGCGCGTACGGCAGCCGGCGGGTCCGCACGCCGAGCCTGAACGCCCTCGCCAAGCAGGGACTGCGCTTCACGGGCGCGCGTCCGGAGGCCTTCCCGACCGTGGCCGCCCGGCGGGCGATCCTCACCGGCCGTCGCTCGTTTCCATTTCGGGACTGGCGCGCGCATCCGGACCTGCCGCAGGGGCCCAGCTGGAGCACCATCGCGCCGAACACCCCTACGTTCCTCCAGATCCTCGGCGAGGCCGGCTACACCACGGGCTACGTGACCGACAACCCGTGGATCCTCTCGAGGCCCTACGACTCCTTCCGCGCCACGGTGGACATCGTGGAGACGATTCCCGGTCAGGTGCCCGCCCGCGGGGGGCCCAAGCGGCGGGTGTCCGACGAGGAGCTGCGGCGCAACGTGCTGCCCGCGCAGCGCGGCAAGCCGGTGGAGGGCCGTATCCGCGAGTTCCTCGCCGCGACGCCGCCCGACCGGCGCGAGGATGACTACCCGGCGGCGCGGGTGTTCGCCGAGGCCTCGCGGTGGCTGCGCCGGGCTCCGGCCCGCAAGCCCTTCGCACTCGTGGTGGATGCCTTCACCCCGCACGAGCCGTTGGACCCGCCGCCCTCCTTCGCGGGCATGTACGGCGAGGCCAAGCCTGACGGCCCCGAGCCGGTGCAGCCGTTCGCGCCGCCGATCGGCAGGCTGGAGGAGAACGGCATCGACGACTCGGTGCTGCAGCGCATCCGCGACCTGTATGCGGCCGAAGTCACATTCACCGACCGCTGGCTGGGCAACTTCCTCGACGAGCTGGACCGCAGCAAGTTGGGCGACAAGACCCACGTGATCCTGCTCAGCGACCACGGGATGCTGCTCGGCGAGCACGGCTACGTGGGCAAGAAGGGCGCCCAGGCCTACCGTCAGGTGACCGACGTTCCGTTTCTCATTCGCCACGCCGACGGAACCGGAGCCGGCAAGACCAGCGGCTACTTCGCATCCACCCACGACGTCGCCCCCACGGCGCTGTCGATGCTCGGGCTGAAAGCCCCCGGGCGCATGGCCGGCGAGGACCTGAGCGTGACGCTCGAGGGGCGCGAGCCCCCGCCGCGCCCGCACTTCACCGCCAGCTACGACAACGCCGTGCTGGCGGGCGACGACCGCTACCTGCTGCTGGCCGACAACCAGGGCTTCTTCAAGCGCCTCTACGACAGCGAGACCGATCCGGGACAGCGCAGGGACGTGGCCGCCACCCAGCCGCAGGTCACGGCACGCCTGTGGGAGGCGCTGCTCGACGCCGCGGGCGGCACCCTGCCGCGCTTCGACGAGAAGCGAGCGATCTCCGGGTGAGCGATGGCATCAAAGGGGCGCACCGCCCCCCTTTGCAACCCCCCGAGGAGTCGTTGCGCCTGACCCGCCGCCGGCTGCTCGAGCTGGGCGGCGGCGCGGCCGGCCTGGCGCTGGTGGGCGCAGACCCGACCCGCGCGCCGGCGGCGCCGGCGGCGGCAACCAACGTCGTGGTTATCGTGCTCGACAACGTCCGGGCGGACTATCTGAGGAGCAAGCGGATCCGCACGCCCAACCTCGACCGCCTGGCCTCTGAGAGCCTGCGCTTCAGCCGCTACCGGCCCGAGGTGTTTCCCACCATCCCCGCGCGGCGCTCGATCATGACCGGGCGCCGGATCTACCCCTTCCGTGGCTGGCGCCCCGTCCGCGGGCTACCCGCCGAGCCGGGCTGGGAGCCGATCGCTCGCAACGTGCCCGTGTTCACCGACATCCTCGGCCGCGCCGGCTACCGCACGGGCTACGTGACCGACAACCCGCACATCCTCGGACCGGCCTACGACGACTTCATGCGTCGCTTCGACCGCCCCGGGGCCGTCAAGGGCCAGGTGCCCTTCCGGGGCAAGCCCCCCGGGGAGGTGACCCCGAGGCAGGTGCGCCGTCACGTGATCCCGGCTCTGCGCAAGACCTTCATCCGCGGCCGGATCGCCGAGTATCTCGCGGCCAACGCCGGCCGCGACGGCGAGAGCGACTACCTGTCCGCCCGGGTCTTCACGGCGGCTTCTGAGTTCCTCGAGCAGGCCACGGCCGCGCGCAAGCCCTTCGCCCTCGTGGTGGACTCCTTCGATCCCCACGAGCCCTGGGATCCGCCCGAGAAGTACCTGCGGATGTACGGAAGCGGGCGCATCGACGGGGTGAAGGCGATCCAGCCGTTCTCGCCGCCCGGGGGAGAGGCGCGCACCTGGGGCCTCTCGCCGCGCGACCTGCGCCGCGTGCGCAACCTCTACGCCGCCGAGGTGACGATGGTGGACGCATGGCTCGGGCGCTTCCTCGACCGCCTGGCGGCGCTGGGCCTGGCCAAGAGCACCGCGATCGTGCTCTGCTCAGACCACGGCGTGCTGCTGGGCGAGCGGGGCCAGGTGGGCAAGCACTCCTCCCAGATGCACAGGGAGGTGACCGAGGTGCCGCTGATGATCCGCCACCCGCGCGGCCGGCGGGCGGGCGCCACCAGCGACTACTTCGCCTCGACCCACGACATAGCGCCGACTGTGCTGGCGATGCTCGGCAAGAAGGTCCCGAAGGGCATGGACGGCGTCGACCTGTCGGTGGTCTTCCGCGGCGCGCGCCCGCCCCGGCGGGACCATCAGACCGCGAGCTACGGACGCTACGTGAGCGCCACCGATGGCCGCTGGCTGCTGATCGCCGACAACCAGGGCCGCGACAAGAAGCTCTACGACACGAGGCGTGACCGCGCGGAGCGCCGCGACGTGGCCGCCCGCCATCCCGCGGTGGTGAGGCGGCTGTGGGGCCACGTGCTCCGTGACGGCGGCGGCAGGCGGCTGCCCGCGTTGTCCTCGGCGGCCTCGCCCGCCGACGTCTCCCGGGCGCTCTAGTCTGCGGCGTGATGTCGGTTGCAGAGCTAGACCTCGATCTCGAGGTCTTCCAGGGCCCGTTCGATCTGCTGCTCACGCTCGTGTTGCGCGAGGAGGTCGATCTGCTCGAGGTCGCCCTGGCCGACGTCGTGATCGCCTACATCGATCACCTCGAGCGCACGGGCGAGCTCGATCTGGAGGCGGCCACGGAGTTCCTGGTGCTGATCGCCGCGCTGCTCGAGCTCAAGTCGCGCCTGATGCTCCCCGCCGAGGACGAGGACGGACTGGATCTCGAGCCGGGGGAGGCGGCGGAGGAGCTGCTGGCCCGGATGCTCGAGTACCGCCGCTACAAGGCCGCGGCCACGCACCTGCATCAGCGGCTGGCCTCCGAGGACGGCTTTCGCTACCGCGAGGCGCCGCTGCCTCCCGGTCTGCGCCGGGTGGCGATCGAGGCCGCCGAGGCCGTCTATCACCCGACGTTGCTCGGCGAGGCGGTCGGCGGCCTGCTGGCGCTGCCGCCCAATCTCGATCTGGATCACGTGAGCCGCGCGCACGTGTCGCTCGAGCAGCGCCTTTCGCATTTGCGCTCGCTGCTCGGCCGGACGGGCCGGTTCTCCTTCGACGAGGCCGTGAAGGGAGCGGACCGCCTGACCGAGGCGGTCACCTTGTTCGCCCTGCTCGAGCTCTACAAGGCGGGCGAGGCCAGCTGGGACCAGCGCGAGCCCTTCGGGCCGATCACCGTGCGGGCGGAGGGCGGCCTGTGAACGAGCTGGCCCGCGTGGTGGAGGCGCTGCTGTTTCTCTCCTCGGAGCCGATCTCCGTCGAGCGGCTGGCGGATGCGTGCGAGTCCTCCGAGGGCGAGGTGATCGAGGCGCTCGCGCGGCTGCGCGAGCACTACGCCGAGGGCTATCGCGGGGTGGTGCTGCGCGAGATTGCGGGCGGCTTTGCGCTCGCCACCGATCCGGTGGCCGAGCGCGCGGCCCGGCGCCTGCTGGCGCGGCCGCGCACCCCGCCGCTGACGCAGGCGCAGGCCGAGTGCCTCGGCATCGTGGCCTACCTGCAGCCGGTGTCGCGGCCGGAGATCGCCCGGATCCGGGGTGTGGCGTCGGAGTCCGCGGTGGGCACGCTGCTCGAGCGGGGGCTGATCGAGGAGTCGGGGCGCTCGCGCTTCGGAGCGGTGCTCTACCGGACCTCCGAGCTGTTCCAGAAGCTGTTCGGGCTGGAGGCGCTCGACGCCCTGCCCGACGTGTCGCAGTTCGACCCCTCGCCCGAGGACGAGCGCGAGTTGCGCGAGCGGCTGCTCAAGGCCGGCGAGGCGCGCGCCGAGTCGTAGGGCGCCTAAGAGGCCGCCGCCAGCGGCACGCTCTCGCGAAACTCCTCCGCCACATCGAGAAGGATCTGCACCATCGCCTCGCTGGCGGGCGAGCGGTAGCCGTCGGAGAGCCGCGCGGCCCAGATCCTGCGCACAGGCGCGTCCCGGCCCAGCGAGCGGGCGACGACGCCGGGGTGGAGTGGGCTGAGCGCCAGGCGGGGAAAGATCGTGACCCCCACGCCCGCCGCCACCAGCGCCATGGCGGACATGGTCTCGTCGGCCTCGAAGGCCACGCGCGCCTCGAACCCGGCGTCGCCGCAGGCGCGCTCGGTGATTGCCCGGCATCCGCAGCGCGGGCTGCTGGCGATCCACGGGTCGTCCTTGAGGTCGGCCATCTTGAGGCGTTGGCGCCCGGCCAGTGGGTGGTCCTTGGCCACGACGGCCTCGTAGCGGTCGTCGATGAGCTCGAAGAGCTCGAGATCGGCGCCCAGCGACCCCGGCACCGGCTCGAAGTCATAGACCAGTGCCAGATCGATCTCCCCGGAGCGCAAGCGGTCCTGGGCGTCATCGGGCTCGGCCTCGACCATGCTCAGCTCCACCTCGGGATGGCGGCCCTGGAAGGCGGCGACGGCGCGCGGCACGAGGGTGGCGCCCGCGCTCTGGAAGGAGGCGAGTCGCAGCCGCCCGCCACGCAGGCCCGCGAGGGCGGCCAGCTCCTCCTCCGCGTCGTCGAGGCGGGTGAGGATCGCGTCGGTGTGGCATACCAGCGCGCGGCCCGCATCCGTGAGCCGGACTCCCCGGGAGCCGCGCTCGAGGAGAGTCGCCCCGGTCTCACGTTCCAGCGCCGCCACCTGTTGTGAGATTGCGGACTGGGTGAACGACAGCGACTCGGCGGCGGCGGAGAACGACCCGCGGGCGGCGACCTCGCGGAGGACCTTCATGCGACGGACGTCGAGCATTAGCCCAGCTTATCGCACCGATGGAAAACCGTCATTTGAACTGATGCCGACCGGGTGCCATCCTCGACCCACGCCCATGACCCGTCGCTCCTGGATCCAGTTTCTCTCGCTCTCGGCCCTGTGGGGGGCCTCCTACCTCTTCATCAAGGTGGCGCTCGAGGATGTCTCGCCCGCGATGGTGGTGTTCGTGCGCACCGCATTGGCCGCGCTGGTGCTGCTGCCCTTCGCGATCCGCAGCGCCGCGCTCGACGGCCTGCGCGGGCGTCCCGGCACGGTGGCCATCCTCGCCCTCCTGCAGGTGGCCGCGCCCTTCCTGCTGATCTCCGTCGGTGAACAGGAGCTGTCTTCGTCGCTCACCGGGATCCTCGTGGCCACGGCCCCGATCTTCAGCTTCCTGCTCGCGATTCGCCTCGAGCGCGCGGCACGCGCCCGCGGAGTCGCGATCTTCGGGGTCGGCCTGGGCATCGCCGGCGTGGTGCTGCTGCTCGGGATCGATGCCGGTGGCGGCTCCGCGGCCCTGATCGGCGGGCTGATGGTGGTGCTGGCCAGCCTGGGTTACGCCCTGGGCGCCTTCTACCTCCGTCGCAACCTCTCGGACGCCCAGCCGGTAGGCGTGGTGGCCAGCGCGATGGGGGCGAGCGCCCTGATGATGGCGCCGCTCGCAGCGGCCACCTTCCCCTCCGAGGTGCCCGGCCTGGACACCTTCGCGTCGCTCTTCGCCCTCGGGGTGGGCGGCACGGGCATCGCCTTCCTTCTCTTCTACACCCTCATCGCCGAGGTCGGGCCTACCCGCTCGTCGCTCGTGGCCTACGTGGCCCCGGGGTTCTCCGTGCTCTACGGGGTGCTCCTGCTCGACGAGTCTTTCACCGCCGCGACGTTCGCGGGACTGGTGCTGATCCTCGGCGGATCCTGGCTGGCGGCCGAGGGCCGCCTGCCGTGGCAACCCAAGGTAGCGGTCACCGTGCCCTCTCCACCACCACCGGAGGCAGCCCGATGAATGACATCCTGGGAGGAGCACAGCCGGAACGTCGTGGGAGGAGCGCAGCCGGAACGCCGTGGGAGGAGCGCAGCCGGAACGCCGTTCCGGCGAGCACCGGAGCGAGGGCTCTCCGGCGAGCACCGGAGCGAGGACTCTCCGGCGAGCACCGCACCATTCCCCTGACGATCCGCCTTTCGCGCACGAGCGATGCCGTCGCCCTCGGCCGTCTCGCCCAGCTCGACGGCGCTCTCTATGACGGTACGCCCGCGCTCGTCGCCGAGGTTGACGGCCGGCTCGTGGCCGCCCTGCCTCTGGACGGGTCGCACCCGTTCTCCGATCCGTTCGAGCGCACCGCCCAGGCTCTGGCGATGCTGCAGCTGCGCCGCGAACAGCTCGTGCGAGCACAGAGGAGCCCGAGGCGCGCCGGCCGGCTGCGCCGGCGCCTTCGCGCCCAGGCGTCGGGGTAGGCTTCAGGATCTCCTTCGCCGGCGCAACTTCCCCTGTCACGAGGATTAGGTTCTGCATGACGCCTCCGCGATCGATCGCCACCCTCGTCCTCGCCCTGTCGCTGCTGGCCGGTCCCGCGACGGCTTCGGCCGACGAGGTCTTCGAGCCCGAGGACGGCGGTGTCAGCGGGGTGATCGCGGCCGAGGGCGGGCGGTTCCTGTTCTCCGGCAGTCAGGAAGAGAACGCGCCCAGGGAGCTGTTCGAGGGCTTTGGCCCGGGCGCCTCCCCCCTTGGGAGTCTCACCGAGGCCGACAACGAGGCGTTCATGGACCTCGACCTAGGCACGGACGCGGCCCTGCGTCCAGTGGTCACGTTCACCTACTCCTACGATCTCTACAGGTATGACTTCGACACGCGCCGCACGACGCGCCTCGCCGTGTCGCGCGACCGGTGCGAAGAGTTCGGTGGCCTGATGCAGCGGGGCGTCCTCTACTTCGAGCGAGTGAGGAGATCGGCTCGCAAGGCGGTCAACCGCTGCCCCGGGGGGGTCTTCGCGAAGCGTCCCGGGCGACCCGCGCGCCGCCTGCTGCGCACGGTTCCTCCGAGCTGGGACGTGTCAAACGGGGTGGTCGCCTTCGAGACCGACCGTGTGCTTCGCAAGGGCAGTTCGGACAGCACGATCGAAGAGCTCGGGATCACCGAGGTGCGCGTCAAGCCGATCGGCGTTCGCCGCTCGCGTCGCGTGGCGGTCGGTCGCTACCGAACGGACAAGAGGGGCGACAAGTACGCCGGTGTGTACTTCGAAGGTGTCTCCCTCGACGAGGGGTTCGTGTACTGGAGGCGCAAAGATGGCGGCCGCGACGGGGACGCGCAGGTCAATGACCTGTTCCGGGCCCCCGCGAGGGGCGCGGCGCCCAGTACGAAGCTGAGTCGCGAAGGGCGTTCCCTGGAGGGCTCGTCGGGCTTGCCCCCCAGCACCTTAAGCTATGCCGTCGACGGTGAGAACATCTACTACTTCGGGAGCCCGTCGGGGACCCTCCAGGCGATCTCGAAGGTCGGTCCGGGCCCGCCCCGGTTCGAGTAGTCGCGGCTCAGCGGCTTGCCGCGAGCTGTCCGCAGGCAGCGTCGATATCGCGCCCCCGCGTCAGCCTGACCGTGGCCGGCACACCGCGCTCCTCGAGCGCGTCGCGGAAGGCGGCGATCGCCTCGCGGCTCGATCCCTCGACCGGCGAGTCCGTCGGGTTGTACGGGATCAGGTTCACCTTGAAGGCGGTGCGGGGCGCCAGCAGGCGGGCCAGCGCCAGCGCCTGCTCGTAGCGGTCGTTGACGCCCGAAAGCATCAGGTACTCGATGTAGACCTTGCGCTTGCGCACCTCGTGCCAGCGCCGGCAGGCGTCGAGCACGTCCGCCAGCGGGTAGCGGTCGTTGACCGGCATGATCTCCGAGCGCAGCGCGTCGTCGGGCGCGTGCAGGGAGAGGGCCAGACGGATCGTCGGTCCGTAGTGGGAGGTCATCCGCTCGATCCCGGGGATCCAGCCCACTGTGGAGATGGTCGTGTGGGAGGGGTGGATGCCCATGTCGGGCAGGCGCTCGCAGGCGGCCAGCACCGAGTCGATGTTGAGCATCGGCTCACCCATTCCCATGAACACCGCGTGGTCGACCGCCTCCTTGCGACGAAAGTGCAGCGCCTGGTCGAGGATCTCCGACGTGGTGAGGTTGCGGCCGAACTTCATCTTGCCGGTGGCGCAGAAGCTGCAGGTCAGCGGGCAGCCGGACTGGCTCGAGAGACAGAGCGAGCGGCGCCCGTCGCGGGAAGGATCTGGCATGGATGCCGAACCCTTCGAACCCCTATAGCGCATCAGCACCGTCTCCACCGGCCGCCCGTCGGCGGTGGCGAACAGCGCCTTCTCGGTGCCATCGGATGCAAGCGCCTCGCGCTCCACGCTGAGCGAGGACAGCGGCACGCGCTCCTGCAGTTCGCCTCTCAGCGCGACCGGCAGGTTGGTCATCTGCTCGTAGGAGGTGGCCCCGCGAGCCGTCCACTCCCACACCTGACCGGCGCGGAAGGCGGGCTGGCCGAGGCCGGCCAAGGTGCTCTCGAGCAGCTCCAGGTCCATCCCGGTGAGTCTGGCAGCCGCGCCCGGCTCGTAGAGTGGGGCCCGTGAAGGAGATCGAGCAGCTGGCCCGCGACGACGAGAAGCGCCAGGAGCAGATCGTGGAGCTGCTCACAGAGGCGTTCGCGCAGCTGATCGAAAACGACGAGCGAGCCTTCCGGCGCAAGTTCCGCAAGATGGCCGCGGATCCGTTCGCCTTCTACCGTGGCAGCGCCTTCCTCTTCTACGCCGACATGGACTCACTCGAGGATCGCTTCGCCGACGAGCGCACATCGAGGGTCTGGATCCAGGGCGACCTGCACGCGGAGAACTACGGCACCTACATGAGCGCCGACGGCGTGCTCGTCTTCGCCGTCAACGACTTCGACGAGGCCTATCTGGGGCACTTCACGTGGGATCTGCGGCGACTGGCGGCGAGCGTCGGCCTGCTCGGCTTCAGCAAGGCGCTGTCTGACGCCACCGTCCGGAAGGCCGTGGAGGGCTTCGCGCACAGCTACCTCGCCCAGGTGAAGGCGTTCGCCGAAGGCGACCGCGACTCGGATTTCCGGCTGACCCTCGACAACACCGACGGCGCGGTGCACGACGTGCTCCTGGAGGCCCGCATGGCGACGCGGATCGACCTGCTGCAGTCGCTCACCACGGTCGAGGGCTATCAGCGCCGGTTCCGCGAGGGACGCGGCGCGAGGCGGCTGGGCGCCGACGAGCAGGGGGCCGTGTACACGGCCTTCCAGGCATACCTCGAGACGATCCCCGAGTCCAAGCGCCAGGCGAGCATCTCCTACACCGTCAAGGACGTGGTGGGACGCAGCGGCTTCGGGATAGGCAGCGCCGGCCTGCCGGCGTACAACCTGCTGATCGAGGGGCGCACGGAGGCGCTCGAGAACGACGTGGTGCTGTCGATGAAGCAGGGCAACGTGGCGGCCCTGAGTCAGGTGGTGTCAGACGAGCGGATCGGCGACTACTTCTCACACCAGGGCCACCGCACCGCGGTCTCCCAGCGCGCGCTCCAAGACCACGCCGATCCCTGGCTCGGCTGGTCCGCGCTGGGCGGGGAGGGCTACGTGGTGTCCGAGCTGTCCCCGTACGTGGCCGACCTGGACTGGGACGCAGTGGCCGAGCCCGACGAGATCCTCCCGCTCCTGCGTTCCCTCGGGGAGGCCACCGCCAAGATCCACTGCGTGTCCGACGCCGGCAGCGACCAGACGCTGGTGGAGTTTCAGACCGAGGAAGCGATCGTGGCCGTGGTGGATGGAGAGGAGGAGGCCTTCGCCTCCGAGCTGGCCGACTTCGGGGCGGCCTACGCCCAGCTCGTCCGCGACGACCACCGCCGCTTCGTGGACGCCTTTCGCAACGGCTCGATCCCCGGCCTGCCGGCCGACTGAGCCTCGTGCGCCTCGCCAAGTTCCTGGCCCACGCGGGCGTGGCCTCGCGACGGGCGGCCGAGCGGCTGGTG
Organism: Thermoleophilaceae bacterium; assembly: GCA_030447725.1. Classification (GTDB taxonomy): domain Bacteria; phylum Actinomycetota; class Thermoleophilia; order Solirubrobacterales; family Thermoleophilaceae; genus JAAYBF01. Next base: position 7,777 of record JAUJOQ010000002.1, on the reverse strand, counting down.
ACCGACGGCCGCGTGCGGGTGGCCGGGCGCCCGGTCACCGATCCGGCGCGCGACGTGGACGAGAGCAGCGACGTCACGGTCGACGGGCGGGCGGTCACCATCGAGCCCCGCGAGGTGCATGCACTCCACAAGCCGGAGGGCGTCGTGTCGACCGCCGAGGACACCCACGGCAGGCCGACGGTCGTGGGCCTGGTCCCTTCCGAGCGGCGCCTCTACCCCGTCGGGCGCCTCGACGCGGACACCACGGGCCTGATCCTGCTGACCAACGACGGCGAGCTGGCCGAGCTGCTCACCCACCCGCGGCATGGCGTGCAGAAGACCTACCGCGTACGCGTCGATCCGCCGATGGTGTCCGAGCGTTCCCTGCGCGCTCTGCGGGAGGGAGTCGAGCTCGAGGACGGGCGCAGCAGCCCCGCCGAGGCCCGGCTCGTGGCGCCGGGCGTAGTGGAGCTGACGATCCGCGAGGGCCGCAAGCGCCAGGTGCGCCGGATGTGCGAGGCGGTGGGCCACGACGTCCGCGCCCTGCAGCGCACGGCCTTCGGCCCGCTGTACCTGGAGCGGCTGCCCCCGGGGGAGTCGCGGCGCCTGAGCGCCGCCGAGGTCGAGCGTCTGCGAGCCGCACCGGGCTGGAAGAATCAGGGAGGGTGAGGCTGCGAGCGCTCAGGGGCGCAACGACCGTCGAGGAGAACGACTCCGGGGCCATCCTCGAGGCTACCGAGGAGCTCGTGCGCACCGTGATGGAGCGCAACGGGCTGGAAGTCGAGCAGATGGTGAGCTGCATCTTCACCTGCACGGCCGACCTCGACGCCGAGTTCCCCGCCGTGGCCGCGCGCAACCTGGGACTCAGCGGCGTGCCGCTGCTGTGCGCGCGCGAGATCGATGTGCCGGGCTCCCTTCCGCGCACGATCCGGCTGATGCTGCACTGCTACGCGGAGGTCGACACGGCGGCCCAGCACGTGTACCTACGTGAGGCCGAGTCGCTGCGGCGAGACCTGCGGGGCGCCCAGTGACCGGCATCGAGTTCAACCGCCGCCTCGAAGCGATCCCGGTCTACCCGGCGGCGGAGAGCTACGCGCACGACGGCGAGATCGTGATGCTGGCGTCCAACGAGACGCCGTGGGGTCCGCCGCCGCCGGTGATCGGGGCGATCCAGGGCCGCCTCGAGACCCTCAACCGCTATCCCGATCCCGACAAGTCCGTGCTGCGCCGACGGATTGCCGAGCGCTCCGAAGTTCCGATGTCCCAGGTGGCTGTGGGCAACGGCTCCTGCGAGATACTGCTGGCCGCCGGCGAGGCCCTGCTGGAGCCCGGCGCGGAGCTGGTGTATGCGTGGCCGTCGTTTTCCATGTACCCGCATCTGGCGGCGCAGTCGGGCGCCCGGGCCGTGGCCGTGGCGCTCGACGCCGACGGGTACCACGACCTGGAGGCGATGGCGCACGAGGTGACCGCCGCCACCCGGTTGGTGCTGATCTGCAATCCGAACAACCCATCGGCCACGGCGCTGGAGCTCGACGCGATCGACGCCTTCCTCGCCGACCTGCCGCGCCATGTGGCGGTGATCCTCGACGAGGCCTACGTCGAGTTCAACCTGCTTCAGGATCCAGGCGACTCGCTCGACCTCTGCAAGAAGCACCCCAACCTCGTGCTGCTGCGCACCTTCTCCAAGGTCTACGGGCTCTGCGGGCTGCGTGCCGGCTACGCGATCGGACCGGAGGCGTTTCGGCTGGCGGTGGACCGCGTGCGCCAGCCCTTCTCGGTGAACGCCCTCGCGCAGGCCGCCGCCGCCGAGGCGATCCGCCACCAGGACGAGGTGGAGCGCCGGGTGGAGCAGACGATCGTGGAGCGGGTGCACGTGGAGTCCGAGCTGGCCGACCGCGGCCTTCCGAGCACCGACAGCGAGGCCAACTTCGCCTGGGTCTCGCTCGGCGACCGCGACGAGGACGCGATCGTCGCCGGGCTGGCCGAGCGCGGGGTGATCGTGCGCGCGGGCAGGGCGCTGGGCGAGGAAGGCCGGCTGCGAGTCACGTTCGGCACCCGCCGCGAGAACGACCTGTTTCTCGCGGCGCTGGACCAGGTGCTGTAGCCCTCGACGCCGCGGGAGCGGCCCCACTCTGGGTGGCCCGAGGTCTTCTCGGGATAGGAAGGCGTCAAGCGCACCGACCAAGCGCCCGAGGCCGGCCCCGCCGACGTGTGAAGCCTTCGGCCCCTACGTCTCGCTCCTGGTTCGACTCGGCGCAGGTGCGCGCCCTCTACCTCCTCCAAGTCGCAAGCAGAGCGTCCGACATCCGAAGCGATACGCGAGGGGTGGTCGCACCATCCCTTTGCGCCGATACCAGTCGTCTGTGCGGGCCGTGCCACCGCTATCCCTTCCGGCACGCTCCTGCTTCAGTACGTCGCGGCATGAGGAGCGGTGCCCGCCTTGAGTCGGAACGAGGAGCGCCCGGATCGGTCGCTGGCGCTGCCGCATCACGCCCGACGACGCCGCTTCAGTCAGGCGCCCTGCACCTGCGCCGACGCGGGGACCTTGCTCTCTGGCGATGGCCGCGTGTAAAGGGCCGCGCCGAGCGCGAGGAGGCAGAGGCCGTAGATGGCGACGCCCGTCGGGAGGGCTTTGGTGAAAGCCACGGCGACGAGCACGAGCGTCGAGATGCCGGCGACGAGCGGAGTGAAGCGCCGCCAGTCACGCCACTGAGAAGCCCGCATCGTCGCCTTGCCGGCGAGGAGCAGCCCGATCGCGGAGAGCAGCGTGCCGATGCCGAACACACCGCCGACGATCGCGGGTCCGGTGTCGTTGATGTTCTGGTCGCGGATTGGGATCGCGGCCAGCTCTCCCAGGAGGAGTAGCGCGGTGCCGATCAGCGCGAGTGCCAGGCCGATCGCGGCCATGCGGCTCGGACCAGCCAAGCCGCTGCGGCGAAACCCGAGGATGCCGATGATGATTAGCGCGTGGGCAAACGCCCACAGCAAGCTGATCGGGATGAACGTCTCGCTCGACCATGGGTAGCGCCAGATCTCGTCTGAGACGGCCGTCGATGCCTGCACGATCTGCGAGACAGCTCCGCCGATCGCTGTGATCAGGGCTCCGACGATCAAGGTGATGCCCGCCCGGCGGATCGACTCGATGTTGGACTTGGTCATGGACTCCTCCTGGCGACGATTGACGAGCTAGAGCCAGCCGCACCGAGCGCTCACGCCGCTCGTCGGGATACCTCTTCTGGGTTGACATCGATGGAGCCTCGACTCTCTCCAGGACGGAATCCTGGTTTCGAGGTCTCCGTCAAACCCGGCCTTCGACGGCGTCGGACGGTGTTGGTTGAGGCGCATGTAGCTCCTTTTGAGATTGCGGTGTCGGGGGACGAGTCGTGTGGGGCGTGTGCTGATCGGATGCTTGTCAGCGATCCCGGGCCGGGTTCGGGGGGTGCACCCGGAAGCTGATGCGTTTGGGCGCCGAGCGGGCGCTGTTGGCGTCGATCGCTGTGATCGTGAGGCGGTAGCGGCCGCGGCGCAGCGCGCGGTTGCCGATCTTTCCCGAGAAGCGGACCCGGTTGGCGCCTGCGGTTCCCGGGCGCGAGAAGCCCCCCACCTTGACGTAGCGGCTGCAGCGCCGCGCGTTGCGGTTTCGGCGTGTGGGGCGCCGGCAGCGATCCCCGTCGCGGCGCCCCGCGACGCGACGGTCGATCCGCAACCTGACCCGCGCGGGCTTTGAGAGCGCGAAGCGCACCGTTGTGCCGCGGCGCGAGCCCGGGCAGCGCCGCCCGACGCAGAACGCGCTCCTGGTCAGCGAGGGCGCGGAGATCGCCGGTGCGCCCGGGGGTGTCTGCGGGGTGCCGTCACCCGGCGACGTGCCTCGCGGCGGGGTTGGCGCAGGCGCCGGGGCCAGCGGCACCGCGTAGACCTGCCGCGCGTTGCCCTGGCCGCTGTCGACCACGGCGTAGCCGAGGTGGTCGGGCGCCGCCCCCGCCCGGACCTCGCCCATCTGCCGATCGATCGTGTTGAAGGCCAACAGTTGTGCGGTGCGCCACGACACCCCGTCGGGGGAGCTCGCGTAGCGCATCCGCGGGCCGCCGATCACGGAGTTCTCGACCCAGAGCGAGAACAGCATGCCGCCCGGGTCCTGGGCGAGGTAGCTCGTGGGTCCTCCCTCCGCGATCGGGATGCTCGTCGGCGCGCCGAAGGTGCTGCCGTTGTAGCGGCGCACGTCGAGGCGCTTCGGATTCTCGGCGTCCAGCTGGGAGAAGAGGCCGCTCGGGCCCTGCGCCAGCTGCCCGTATTCGCCGTCCCGCGCGATCACCTGGGCGGGTGACCAGTTCGCCGCGTCGTTCACCTCACCCGTGCCACCGAAGACGCGGAAGGCCGCAGTTCCGTCGAGGAAGTTGAAAGTCACGAGCGGAGTGGTGGGGTTCACCAGCTCGACCGCCGGCGAATACGCATCTCTTCCGGGCGAGAGTTCGGCGCTCCCCAAGGTGGACCTTCCGTTTATGTCGACCGGGAACGGGCTCGTCGCGTCGACGCGCTGGTAGAGGCCGTTGCGGCCCCCCTTATCCCCTACCAGCGAGATCCCGTTTGGCCCCGGGCCGGCGACGGCGTCGTAGGGGTTGACGGTGCCGGCCGCGACGGGGGCGCCGAACGTGCGCCCGCCGTCGGTCGAGCTCAGCACGTAGTCGGCGGCGAAGTTCGCGCCCGAGAGGCCATAGCGAAAGGCGAGGATGCGCACGGTCTGGCCCTCGACGAAGACGTGCGGGCGGGTGAGCGTCGTGCCCTCAAGCGCGAAGTCGAGCCTGTGATCGCAGACGGTCGCCCCGCGCGGAAGCCGGCAGTAGTGAACGACCGCATCTGGAGCCGAGGTCGTTGGGTCGTCGTCGTTGTCCAGGTAGGCGATGAACGCCGTCCCGGCGCCATTCACCGCGACAGCGGGACGGTTGCCCGCCCCGAGCAGGATCGGCGTCGCCGCGTGCGCGGGCGACGTCGAGCCAAGCAGCACCGCCAGGCCCGCGATCACACCCACGAGCCCGACGCCAAGACCTCGAGAAAAGCTATGGCCAAGCGGCCGCGTAACCCGTCTCGCTGAGCCGCCGTCTGCCCTGTCTCGGCTCAGGCCGTTTCGCCGACTATGCGCCAAGCCTTCTGCTAGATCGATCATGGCCCGATCCTTCCCGAGCGCGGTGGCGTGGGCAACGGGGTGCGACCCTGGACGCGACCGTATACTTTGGGTCGAACTCGCTCCAAACCGGCCTTTTGCCGGGGGAAAGGCAGCCCGCGCGAAGGAAATGAGCCGGAACGGTGAGCAGCCCTTGCTCGAGCGCGACGCCCAGCTGGCGGAGCTGGAACGGCTGATCGCGGATGTCGAGGCCGGGTCGGGCGCGCTGACGCTGACGTGCCGCCGAGGACGATCAACAAGACCAGCGCGACGAGGGATTGCTGGCGAAGATGCGGTCGCGCCTACGGCGGCTCTGGCCATGAACCGAGTCATCGGGATGCCTCCTGTTCGACGAGCATGGGACCCCAATCTTTTGGCCTCGGCCCACTGAGCGCACTGGGGAAGCCCCCCGAGTGCGTGGGGGCTGGTGCGAGATTCGCGCCTCGTGCCAGCACGAGCGCCGCCATGTGGGGCACGCCCCTCGCGGGCGTTTTCCCGAAGCCCAAGGTGTGGCTAGCCACACCCAGGAGCGCGGCGCTTAGGGCACAATGGAGCTGTGAAGGAGACGATTCTGATCGTCGACGAGCCGCAGGGGCCCCTCGCCCAGGCGCGCGAGCGTCGCGCCCACTGCCCCGGCCACCGCGTAGGGCCCGAGCCGCGTCACCGCCTCCGCGTCGAGGTCACCATCGCCACCGATGCCGCGCTCGCGAAGGCCTTCCGCTAGCCGGTGGATCAACAACGGGTTGCCGCCCGTCGCGCCGTGGCAGGCATGAGCGAATGACGCGGCGACCGGCGCGCCGCTGTGCTCGGCGACCACGGCCGCCGTCGCCTCCCGCGACAACGGCGAGAGCTCGATCGAGGTCACGAGCGGCGCCCCGCGCAGGACGCCGCCAGCGGGCGCCGCGCCCGGCCGCTGACCGACCAGCAGCAACGCCGGTACCGCGTCGATGCGGTTGGCGAGGAACTCCACGAACCGGACCGAGGCGCTGTCGGCCCAGTGCATATCGTCGATGACGAGCAGCTGCGGCCGCTGTGCCGCTAGCGTCGCCACAAGCCAGTACAGACCGTGAAGAACCCCGAAGGAGGCGTCGGCGTCGGCGGGCGCGGCACCGTCGGGCAGCACGACCGGTGCCGCCAGCGCGGCGGCTCCGGCCAAGGTCCGCCCGCGCGCCCCGCGCGACATGCCGCGGATCCTCGGCTCCAGCAGCTGACGCACCACGCCCCAGGCGTATGCGAGCTCCAATTCGGACCCACGGGCGCCGGCGACGGCGAGGTTGCGCCCCTGCGCCGTGTCGCGGGCCGACATCAGAAGGGTCGTCTTTCCGATACCGGCCGGCCCCTCCACCACGACGGCACGACCCGCCCCTGCGGCCACCTCGTCGAGCACACCCGAGATCACGCCCAGTTCGCGATCTCGCTCGTGGAGCCCGCCGATCATGATCCGAAGCGAGCCTATGCCCGCGCACACACAAGCGCCAAGGCGCGTGACGCGCCCGCCGCTGAGGCTCCGTCGCTCGGCCCGTATCGCGGTTGCCTGCGCGATCAGGTCGTGGCGCCAGCGCTGTCCTCATATAGCGCACAACGGCAGCCTCGACGCGCGTGAGCGCGAACGCGCGCCCTGGCACGTCCCGCAACCGAACCTCTGCTGGGACCCGGAAGTTGACGGTCTGTTCAGTCTCAAGCTGTTGATTATGGGACGGACCCGGACACCCCTGAGCGAACCTTGATTGGTCGACGATGGCGGTGACGCCTTGAGCCTTTAGTGTCTGCGCTCGTCCCGCAGCCCGACCGCGATCGGGACGATGATCGGCAGGTCGCACGATCGGCTCTAGTGATGGGCAAGCGACGCTGGGGCTGTACGCCGCGACCAGACTTTCGCTCTTCGACGAACGGGGCGCTCTCGGTCAGTCAACGCCGACGGCCGGAAGCCCGTCCTCCAGCGGGACGTCCGGCGGGCCGCGGACGCGCGTCGCCTCTCCCCGCCGGTGCGTCGCGCAGCCGCAGCCTGACTGAGAATCGATCGCCTCGCATCTTCGGCTACCGGCTCGTCGATCTTTCCCTTGGGACGGACAGAAGAAGTTGGAGATCCGTCCCTTGAGTCGATCGCCTACTTGCGTAGCGGAGCGACAGGCGACGCTCGAGAAACGGACACCCCGCCCGCGTGCTGGAGCTGATAGGAAAGTGAGCATCTACTGGGGATCTGCGTTGTTCTGCGCGAGGTTCATACCAGGTTGGCGGCCTACGATTCGGCGGTGAGTTCCTCCTCGCTGACTGTTCGCCCGGCTCGGGTCGAGGACGGCGCGCAGATGGCGTGCGTGAATGTGCGGTCCTGGCAGGAGACCTATCGGGGACTCATGTCGGACGCGGTGCTCGATGCCCCGGGCTTCCTGGCTGCTCGGGAGCGGTTCTGGACTGCCGCGTTGACCGACGAGCGCTATCGCGAGAACCGCGTGGCTGTCGCCGAGCGGGATGGCGAGCTGGTCGGGATCGCCATGTCGGGCCCGCCTTTGGACGCCGCGGCGGCGTGGGCCAGACAGTTGTATGTGCTCTATGTGTATGCAGCCCATCACGGCACGGGTGTTGCGCCGGCGCTGCTGGAGGCGGTCGTCGATCCGGAGGAGTCGGTGGCGCTGTGGGTGG
>JAUJOQ010000008.1:28716-114474 GCA_030447725.1 Thermoleophilaceae bacterium | reverse complement strand
GCCGACGGCTCAGCCGCTGACCGACCGGCGGCTTAGGCCGACGGCTCAGCCGCTGACGGCCACCAGGTCCCGCTCGGGCTCGATCCCCCAGCGCTGCCCGGCGGCCGCCAGCTCGGGCGAGAGAGACCAGCGGTCGGGTCGCTCCTCGCCCTCGTGATCGGGCACCCCGCCCTTCAGCGTCATCGAGCCGGTGTTGTCGCCGATCGCGCGCAGCTCGGCGACTTCCTCGTCGCTCAGCACCACCTCGACCGGCGTGGCCGCGAGCTCGGCGCGCTTGTCCTCGATCGGGCGCGCGCCCGGCGAGGTCTCCTGGATCAGGGTGGGCGCGCAGCAGGCCACGGCGGGATGGGCGAGGTTCCACTGGCAGGCCAGTTGCAGCAGGGTGAGGCCGTGGCGATCTGCGATGGGTTTCATGGAAGCGATCCGCTCGTGACCGCGCTGGGTCCAGCCGGCTGGCCGAAAGCCGCGGTGATCGCCGCGGGGGAACTCGTGGCCGGGGGGGAGGTCACCCCAGAACAGGCCGCCGTAGTCGACCACCCGCGTGATCACGCGCACGTCCTTCTCGGCCGCTGCCGGCAGCACCAGCTCGCCGGGCCAGGGCTCGAGCGGGTTGAGGATGATCATGGCCCAGTCGATCATCTCCCCGAAGCGCTCGAGGCAGTCGATCAGGTCGAGGGTGAAGCCGTTGGCCGGACCGGGGGCCACGCCGATCATCCGCGTGAGGCCCGCGTCGCGCAGGGAAGCCATCCCGTCCCACACCGCCTGGCTGGTGTAGCCGGTGCGGTCCGGGTTGTGCAGCAGCAGCAGGTCGAAGCGGTCGAGCCGGCAGCGGCGCAGGCTGCGCTCGGCGGCCGTGCGCAGGTAGACGGCGTAGCCGTCGGGCCCGCGCAGGCTGGGATCGGTGAAGCGCGGGTAGCCCCGGGCGCCGTCGCGCTCGCCGTCGTAGAAGTCGTGGCCGATCGCCCCCACCGCACAGAACTCGTCGCGCGGTACCCCGTCCAGGGCGCGGGCGAGCAGGCGGTCGGCGTCCCCCTGCCCGTAGGTGTCGGCGGTGAGCACGGTGTCGATCCCGTCACCGGGACGCAGCAGGGCGACCAGGCGGTCCTCGTCGAGCTGCTCGCCGAAGTGCATGAAGCGGCCGCCGCTCCAGGTGCCCACGGCCACCGGTCCGAGATCGCGCATCGAGCGAACCCTACGCGCTACAGGCCCTCGCGAAGCACGCGCAACCGTCTCGACAGCTCGGGCCAGATCGGCCCGGTGTCGCCCTCGGCCTGTTGCAGGTAGCCCGCCACCCGTGGGCCGGGTGACGCACCGCCGTCTCCAGGGAGGATCCGCGTGTCCGGCCCGGACTCGCTGCGCTGCACCGTCCGCTCGACCGCCCCGACGGCCTGCTCAGCGGGCGCCAGCAGCGCGCGGGCTGGGTCGCGCTCGGCGAAGCGCAGGAAGGCACGGGTGGCCTCGCGATCGAGCGCTTCGGGCACGCCGTCGGAGTCCACCTCCACCAGGCTGGGCGCCACCAGCATCAGGCGCCCGAGCGCCGCCAATCCGAACTCGTCGAGCACCTCCGTCTCGAAGACCCCCTCCGACACGATCGCCTGCACCTTGCCCCGGATCCTGCGCGCCGCCTGAGGGGACGCGCTCAGCCTGGCCTCGGTCTCGATCGCCGCGTCGAGCCTGCTGCGTGCGTCGGTCAGCGCGGCCGAGTCCTTGGCCGAGAGCTCGGCAGGCGGCTCGGAGTCCGACCCTGCGTCGCAGGCGGTGAGGAGGAGGACTGCGGCCAGCGCCACGGCCAGCGCCGTGGCCAGTTGCCGTCTCGAACGTGCCACGCCCGTCAGGGGCGGCCGGCCGCTCGCCTGGCGAGCTCCACCAGCGTGCGTACCCCGAAGCCCGACGCGCCGCTGCCCACGTACGGTCGCGTGCCCCCCCAAGCCGTGCCGGCGATGTCGATGTGCACCCACGGCACCTCGCCCACGAAATTCTTCAGGAACTCGGCGGCCGTGATCGACGAGGCCTTGCGGCCCTCCGGGGCGTTGTCGAGGTCGGCGTACTTGCCCTTCACCAGGTCGGCGTACTCGGAGTGCAGCGGCAGCCGCCAGCCCAGCTCTCCGGTGCCCTTGCAGGCTTCCTCCACCTCACCGACCCAGTCGTCGTCGTTGGAGAAGAGTCCTGCGTGCGTCGAGCCGAGGGCGATGATGATCGCACCGGTCAGCGTGGCGAGGTTCACGATCCGCTCGACGCCGTGCTCTACGGCGTAGGCGAGGGAGTCGGCCAGGATCAGCCTGCCCTCGGCGTCGGTGTTGTTGATCTCGATCGTCTTGCCGTTCAGCGCGGTCACGATGTCGCCGGGCTTGGTGGCGTGGCCGCTCGGCATGTTCTCGGTGGCCGGCACCACCGCCGTCACGGTCACCGGCAGGCGCAGGGAAGCGATCGCGTCCATGGCCTCGAGCACGGCGGCGCCTCCGGACATGTCGAACTTCATCTCGCTCATCTTGGCTCCGGGCTTCAGCGATATCCCTCCCGTATCGAAGGTCACGGCCTTGCCCACGAAGCCCAGGTGCGGGCCGTTCTCGCCGCCGCGGTAGCGCAGCACGATCAGGCGCGGCTCGTTGTCGGTCCCCTTGGCCACGGCGGTGAAGGCGCCCATGCCGTGGGCGGCGATCGAGTCCCGGTCGAGCACCTCGAGCTCGAGGTCGTCGTGGCCTGCGGCGATCTCCTCTGCCCGTCCGGCCAGGAAGGTGGGATCCGCCACGTTGGACGGCAGGTTCTGCAAATCGCGCGCCGCGTTCTGGGCCGCCGCCACGACCCTGCCGCGCTCCACCTCATCGGGATCCAGGTCCGGGCCGGCGATCTCCAGCGACTCCAGGCCGCCCTCCGGCTCGTCGGAATCGGAATCTCCCTTCTTGGACTTGAAGCGGTCGAACGAGTAGAGCTTGAGCAGCGTTCCCTCGACCAGCGCTCCCGCCACTCCGTCGGGAGCGGCCCAGGAGAGAGACACCGAGCCGAGCTCCTTTGCCTTCCCTGCCACCGCGGCCGCGGCCACGCGGGCCTTCTCGGAGTCCAGCTCCTCTCGCTTGCCGAGGCCGGCGATCAGCACCCGCCGGCGCCCGCCGCCGGGTGCGTCCTCGCGGTCTGTGGCCACCTTGCCGAGCCCGGGCTTGGCCTCGCCAAGCGAGACCAGCTCCTGCAGCTGCGCGTCGGCCAGCTCCTCGCCCTCGAACAGCGCCACCACACGGGTGTCGGCGGAGGTCTCCTCTGGGGCGCCGCTGCGGGCGTTGACTGTGATGTCGGGCATGCGCGGTGAGTCTAGGGAGGCCCGCCGGGCCACCACTCCCTGGCGCCCGAGGGCGCTTCACTATCGTCAGCGACGCCCGCAAGACGCCCCCAAGGAGGCCGATACGCCCATGCCCAAGACCGTGATCCTCGGCACCGCACGCACCCCGTTCGGCAAGATGGGCGGCGCCCTCTCGTCCCTCGGGGCGACCGACCTGGGCGGTCACGCGATCGCCGCGGCGCTCGACCGCGCGGAGGTCTCACCGGGCGAGGTGCAACACGTGGTCTTCGGCCAGGTGCTCCAGGCCGGCCAGGGCCAGGTGCCCTCGCGGCAGGCCCAGATCAAGGCTGGGATTCCGAAGGAGGTCTCCTCGGAGACCGTGAACAAGGTCTGCGCCTCGGGAATCCGGTCGGCCGGGATCGTGGACCAGGCCGTGCGCGCCGGCGACCTCGACGTGGCCGTCGCGGGGGGGATGGAGTCGATGTCCAACGCGCCCTACATGCTCGAGAAGGCGCGCTTCGGGTATCGGATGGGGGACGCCAAGATGCTCGACGCGATGGTGCACGACGGGCTGATCAACCCCTTCACCAACAAGCAGATGTTCGCCGAGGCCACCGAGGTGGGCGACGAGCTGGAGATCACACGCCCCGACATGGACCGGTGGGCGCTGCGCAGCCACGAGCTGGCGATCGAGGCGACCGACGACGGCAGGCTGCCCGAGGAGATCGTCCCGGTGACCATCAGCTCGCGCAAGGGCGACACCGTGGTCGAGGTCGATGAAGCCCCGCGACGCGAGTCCTCGCTCGAGTCCCTGGCCAAGCTTCCGGGCCTGACCGGCAAGGAGGGCTCGCACACCGCTGGCAACTCCCCTGGCGTGAACGACGGGGCCGGCGCCGTGGTGCTGGCCAGCGAAGGGTGGGCGAAGGCCAACGGCAAGACGATCCTGGCCACGATCGTGGCCCAGGCCGCCGTGGCCGACGACTTCCCCTACCTCGCGCGCACGCCCGCGAACGCAACGAAGCTGGCGCTCGAGAAGGCCGGTCTCGAGCTCGACGACATCGACCTGTTCGAGATCAACGAGGCGTTCGCCTCGGTGGCGATCAACTCGGTGCGCATGCTGGGCGCCGACGAGTCGAAGGTCAACGTGAACGGCGGCGCGATCGCCCTCGGACATCCGATCGGCGCGTCGGGCGCCCGCATCCTCGGCAGCCTGGTGCGCGAGCTCGGCCGCCGCGGGGGCGGCATGGGCGTGGCGGCCATCTGCTCTGGCGGCGGCCAGGGCGACGCCGTGATCGTGGAGGTCAACGGAGGCTGACCTTGGCGGCTACGCCAGACCCCTCGGGCGCCGCCTTCTTCGATCTCGACAAGACCCTCATCGAGGGCTCGTCGGGCGTCCATTTCGCCCGCGCCGCCTACCGCTCGGGGATGATCGGCCGCAGGGAGCTGCTCGGGGACCTCTGGGCCAACGTCAAGTTCCGTCTCCAGGGCTCGACCGACGCCGCCAGCGAGGACATCCGCGAGCGGATCCTCGACGCCATCGCCGGCATCCCCGTGAAGGAGCTGCAGCGCCTGAGTCCCGGCGTGCTCGCGGGGGTGTTGCCTCGGATCTATCCGGAGGTGCTGCGAACGGCCTACGACCACCAGGACGCGGGCCGGCCGGCCTTCATCGTGACCGCCGCCTCGCACGAGATGGCGGAGCTGATGGCGCACGTGCTGGTGCTCGACGGCGGGATCGGCACTCGTTCCAAGGTGATCAATGGGGTGTACACCGGTGAGGCGGACGGCCCGTTCACCTACCGCTCGGGCAAGGCGCAGGCCATCGTTGAGGTGGCGGCCGAGCGCGGCATCGACCTCTCCGCCTCCTACGCCTACTCCGACTCCGAGTCAGACCTGCCGATGCTCGAGTCCGTGGGCCACCCGGTGGCCGTGAACCCGGACTCCGAGCTCGAGCGGATCGCGCGCGAGAGGGGCTGGCGGATCATGCGCTTCGACCAGCTCCGCCGGCGGCTGCGGATCGCCGGAGCTGTCGCGGGCATCGGCATCGCCGGCGGCGGTGGCGGTTACCTCGCAGGCAGGCTGCGCGACGGCGGCGCGCGCGCCCTTCTGCGCCGGGGTTAGCCTCTGCGCCGTGACATCCGAGCGCCGAGAACTGCCGTGGCTGCGGGCGCTGCTCGTGCATCCTCTGCTGGCGGTGGCCGGCACGGTCCTCGCCCTCCTCGCGCTGGCCGTCGCGGGAGTCAGCGGCGATGCCTGGGTCACCTTCGCCTACATGGTCCCGCTGTCGGCGGCGGCGCTGGCCACCGGCATCGCAGTGATCCGACGGCGCAGGGGGACGGTGGCGGGAGTGCTGCTCTCGGTTGGCACCGCCGCCGTCGCGGCGGCGATCATCGGCCTGTTGGTGCTGGTCGTCGTAGTGCTTGGCCTGTCCAGCGACTCGCTGAGCTACGACTGAGCTCTGATCTCTCCGCCGGCCCCAGCCGTAACCCCCGGCAATGAGTAGAACCACCTCCGACGGGAAAGGGACCTACATGACCGACGAAGAGAAGGAACGCGACGAGGAAAAGGCGGCCGAGGCCGGCGACGGCCAGGACCAGGAGCCCAAGCAGGCCCAGGAGGATTCGTCCACGAACTGGGACACCGAGCAGCACTCGGACTCGCCCGGGCCTTTCGGCACCGGCAGCGAGTAGACGGAGAGGCCCTTCTCGCATGAGGTTGGGCTTCGCCGTCAAGGTGCTCGGCGACGGCGGGCTGCCGTCCCACGACGCCCGCCGCTGGCGATCAGGGCCCCACCTCCGGGTCTCGCTCGGATACCTGGAGGAGATCCTCCGCTATCTGGACGAGCACGACGTCCGGATGTACCGGATGGCCACCGCTCTCGCGCCCTACGCCAGCCACCCCGATCTCCCCCAGTTCCACCGCCAGGTGGAGGAGTGTGCCGGCGACCTCCAGCGGGTGGGCGAGCTGGCGCGCACGCTCGACATCCGCCTCTCGACCCATCCCGGCCAGTACACGGTGCTCAACTCCGAGGACGGCGGCGTCGTGGCCAACGCGGTGGCCGAGCTGGAGGTGCAGGCCGCGTTGATGGACGCCATGGAGCTTCCGCGCGAATCCGTGGTGGTGCTGCACGTGGGCGGGGCGGCGGGTGGACTGGATGCGGGAGCCGACCGCTTCATGCGCGGCTTCGAAGCGCTCTCTGCGGCGGCGCGGGCGCGCCTCGCGATCGAGAACGACGACCGGATCTATGGCGTGGGCGCCGTGGAGGCGCTCGCCCGGCGGGCCGGGATCCCACTGGTCTTCGATCTCCTGCACCACCACTGCCACGACCCGGACGGGATCGGTGCTCGCGACGCTCTCGAGCTCGCCTTCTCGACCTGGCAGCACGCCATCCCAAAGATCCACTTCTCCTCACCCCGGCTCGATCTCACCGAACGCAAGAAGAAGGCGGGCCGGCGGGTGGAGCGCACGGCGGTGTTCCCGGAGCTACGGGCGCACGCCGACCTGGTCGACCCGATGGCGTTCGAGGCGCTTCTCCGCGAGACGTCCGGGCTGGGTGACTTCGACGTGATGCTGGAGGCCAAGGGGAAGGATCTGGCCCTTCTGAGGCTGCGCGACCAGCTCGAGGCCCGCGGCTTGACCGGCGGGTTAGCCGCGGCCGTCGCCGGGTAGAGCGGCTCCCATGCTCCTCTACAGCGCCACGACCCTCCTGGCGGCGGTCCTTCCCCTGGCGGAGGGGAGGGGCGAGAACCCTGACGGCGGCAGCGGCGTGCTGACCATCGTGCTCGTGATCCTGGCCATGATCCTGGTGATCGGCGCGATCCTGACGCTGATCGCCCGCAAGACCCGCGGGTAGCCTGGGGTTCTCGCCGCCGCGCTGCCGTAGGCTTGCGGCGTGAAGACGCAGCTGACAGGCAAGGACCGCTGGCGCGCCGAGCGCTACGCCGTCAATCCCGAGCGCGACGCCCTCTTCACCACCATCTCCGGCGAGCCGGTGGAGCCGCTCTACACCGAGGACGACCTCCCCGCCGACCTCGACGCCGAGATTGGCCTACCCGGCGAGTTTCCCTACACGCGCGGCGTCTACCCGTCGATGTACCGCGGGCGCCTCTGGACCGTGCGCCAGTTCGCGGGCTTCGGCACCGCGGAGGAGACCAACGAGCGCTTCCGCTACCTGCTCGACCACGGCCAGCACGGCCTCTCGACCGCTTTCGACATGCCGTCGCTCATGGGCCACGACTCCGACCACGCCAAGGCGGAGGGCGAGGTGGGCCGCGAGGGCGTGGCCATCGACACCCCCGACGACATGGAGACGCTCTTTCGGGGCATCCCGATGGGCGAGGTCTCCACGTCGATGACCATCAACGCGCCGGCGGCGGTGATGCTGGCCTTCTACGTGGTGGCGGCGGAGCGCCAGGGCGTCCCCGCGGAGCAGCTGGCGGGCACGATCCAGACGGACATCCTCAAGGAGTACATCGCCCAGAAGGAGTGGTGCTTCCCGGTCGACCCGGCCATGCGCCTGGTCACCGACATGATCGAGTACTGCGCCGCCAGGATGCCTCGCTGGCACCCGGTGTCGATCTCCGGCTACCACATCCGCGAGGCGGGATCCACGGCCCAGCAGGAGTTGGCGTTCACGCTCAAGGACGGCTTCACCTACGTCGAGGAGGCGATCGCCCGCGGCCTCGACGTGGACGACTTCGCGCCCCGCCTGTCCTTCTTCTTCAACGCGCACATCGACTTCTTCGAGGAGATCGCCAAGCTGCGCGCCGCCCGCCGCATCTGGGCGCGCGAGCTGCGCGACACCTACGGCGCCAAGTCCGAGCGCTCGTTGCTGATGCGCTGCCACGTCCAGACCGCCGGCGTCTCGCTCACCGCCCAGCAGCCGCTGAACAACATCGCGCGCACCACCGTCGAGGCTCTCGCCGCGGTCCTGGGTGGCACGCAGTCGCTGCACACCAACTCCTACGACGAGGCGCTGGCGCTGCCCACCGAGGAGGCCGTGCGCGTGGCCATGCGCACCCAGCAGGTGATCGCCGAGGAGACCGGGGTGACCAGCACGATCGACCCGCTCGGCGGCTCCTATCTCGTGGAGGCGCTCACCGACCGGATGGAGGAGGCGGCCTACGGCTACTTCGCCAAGATCGACGAGCTGGGGGGGATGGTCGAGGCGATCAAGCAGAACTATCCCCAGCGCGAGATCGCCGACGCCTCCTTCACATACCAGCGGGAGGTGGACTCGGGCCGCCGTATCGTGGTCGGGGTGAACGGCTATACCGAGGGCGGGGAGGGCCAGATCGAGACGCTGCGCATCGACGCTGCCCTCGAGCGCAAGCAGATGGGGCGACTGGAGGCGGTCAGGGCCCGGCGAGACACCGAGGAGCTCGACCGCACGCTGTCGGAGCTGCGGGAGGCCGCCGCCGGGGACGTGAACCTGATGAATCCCCTGATCGAGTGCGCGCGCGCTCAAGCGAGCGAAGGCGAGATCGTGGAGTCGCTGCAGCGCGTGTTCGGCACCTACACGGAGACGCCGGTGTTCTGATGAGGCTCGGCGCGACGTAGGGTCCCGCGCCAGGTCGGCTCCACCGGGCACCACTAGAATCGCCGTCGGTGCCCGCCGATGCCGAGACATCCCGCGAGAGCGAGACTTCCGAGCGCGCCGCCGGCAAGAAGATCCGGGTGGTGGTGGCCAAGCCCGGGCTCGACGGCCACGACCGCGGTGCCAAGATCATCGCCCGGGCCCTGCGCGACGCCGGCATGGAGGTGATCTACACCGGCCTGCACCAGACCCCGGAGCAGATCGTGGAGACGGTTCTCCAGGAGGACGCCGACGCGGTGGGGCTCTCGATCCTCTCAGGCGCGCACATGACGCTGGTACCGAAGATCTCACGGCTGCTGGAAGAGCAGGACGCCGACGACGTGGTGCTCGTGGTCGGCGGGACGATCCCTCAGGACGACATCTCGGAGCTGAAGGCGCTCGGCGTAGCCGAGATATTCACCCCCGGCTCCTCGGTGAAGGAGATCGTGGACTACATCCGCGGGGCTGTTCGCGCCGTATAGCGACTGACTCGTCAGTCAACTGGGCGATACAATCTCCGCCGGGTTCGCCGCGGAGGCGCACCCCCGGGCCGGAGCCGCGGCCGCGGCCGGCCCCGCCGGTCAACAGAAGGAGAACCCTTGAAGATCTGTGTGCTCGTGAAAGAGGTACCTGACGCCGCTGTCGAGAAGAGGATCGACCAGAGCAGCAAGCGCATCGATCGCAGCGGCGAGAAGAACCTGAACCCCTTCGACACTCACGCCATCGAGGCCGCCATGCAGGTGAAGGAGGGTGGCGTCGTGGACGTTGAAGAGGTCGTGGCCGTGACGATGGGCCCCGAGAGCGCGTTCCGCGCGCTGCACAAGGCCGTGTCGCTTGGCGCCGATCGCTCGATTCACCTCACCGACGATGCGCTCGCGGGCTCGGACTGCTGCGCCACGGGCTACGCCCTGGCGAAGATCTTGGAGGAGGAGAGTCCGGATCTGGTCCTGCTGGGCCAGCAGTCCGACGACGGCGAGTGCTACACGATGGGCGCCATCGTGGCCGACCACCTCAGGATGCCTTCGCTCACCCAGGTGATCAAGATGGATGTGGAGGAGGGCAAGCTGCGCTGCGAGCGCCAGGCCGAGTACGGCTACGACACCGTTGAAATCCAGCTTCCGGCGGTGATCTCGGTCGGCGACGCCATCAACGAGCCCCGCTACCCGTCGCTGAAGGCGATCATGGGCGCGAAGAAGAAGCAACTCGACACGAAGGGGATCGCCGACGCCGGCATTGAGGCCGACCGCGTCGGCGAGGGCGGCTCGCGCACCTCGGTGCTCTCGATCAACCCGCCTCCTGCGAAGCAGGCGGGCGAGATCATCGAGGACGAGGACACGAACGAGACGGTCGGGAAGATCGTCTCCTGGCTCGAGGAAAGGAAGCTGCTGGCATGAGCGGGATCCTCACCTACGCCCTTCACTACGAGGGCGCCTTCAACAAGAACTCGCTCGGAGCGGTCTCCGAGGGCGCGAAGCTGGCCTCCCAGATCGGCGGCGAGGCCGCCGTGGTGGTGGTCGGCGGCGACGACCTCACCGACGAGATGTGCGCCGGCCTGGGCTCCTACGGAGCCCGCAAGGTCTACAGGGCAAAGGCGCCCGAGGGTCTGGGAGCGCCGGTCGTCGACGTGATGGCCCAGATCTTCGCCGAGGAGGATTACGGCTACGCGCTCTTCGGCGGCGGCCTGCTCGGCTTCGAGATCGGCGCCGGCCTGGCCGCCCGGCTGAACGCCGGGGTCACCATGGAGGTCACCCAGGTCAAGGCCCAGGACGGCAAGCTGGTCGCCGTGCGGCCGATCCTGCAGGACTCGGCGATCGTCGACGTGGAGTACGTCTCAGAGCCGGGCATCGTCATCGGTCGCCTGAACGCGTTCGAGATCTCCCAGTCCGGTGCAGGCCCGGCCGAGGTGGTAGACGTCGATGTGACGCTCGAGGAGCACTCGACCAAGGCCACGATGGTCCAGCGCGGCGAGCAGCGCGGAGCCGACGTGAACATCGAGGACGCCGACCTCCTGGTGGCCGGTGGCCGCGGACTGGGCAAGGCCGAGGGCTTCGAGCTCTGCGAAGAGCTGGCGCAGGCGCTGGGCGGAACTGTCGCGGCCACCCGTGCGGTGGTCGACGCCGGCTGGTATCCCTACTCCACTCAGATCGGCCAGACGGGCAAGACCGTGGCCCCCAAGCTGTACCTGGCGGCCGGCATCTCCGGCGCGATCCAGCACAAGGTCGGCATGCAGGCCGCGGAGAACATCGTGGCGATCAACAAGGACCCCAACGCCCCGATCTTCGAGTTCTCCGACCTCGGTGTGGTCGGCGACCTCAACAAGATCCTGCCCAAGCTGACCGAGGCAGTGAAGGCGAAGAAGGGCGGCTGAGCGGCCCATGGCCATCGGCAAGCTCGCGCCGGCGGCGTACCCGCCGCCGGTGAAGTCCCCCGAGGAGTTCGTCAAGGGCGACCTCGACGACGAGGACGAGCGGATCGAGGTGGGGGTCGCCATCGTCGGCGGCGGCACGGCCGGCCTCGCCTGCGCCAACCGCCTGCTCGGGCTCCTGGCCGACGACACGCAGCTGCTCGAGGAGCTCGGTGAGGTGCCGGTGGCGATCATCGAGAAGGCCAAGACATGCGGAGGGCACAACCTCTCGGGAGCCGTGATGCGCCCCGGGCCTTTGGAGGAGCTGTTTCCCGATCTCTCTCGAGAGGACTGGCGTAAGGAGGGGTTCGCCTTCGGGGAGGTCGACAAGGAGTCGATCTATCTCCTTCCCAATGGGAAGCGCAAGCTTCGGATCCCCCCGCCGCCCCCTCAGCACAACAAGGGCAACGAGGTGGTCTCGGTCGCCGCGATGTGCCGCTACATGCAGCAGCAGGCCGAGGATGCCGGCGCTTACGTGCTCACGGAGACCTCGGCCGCCCAGCTGATCGTCTCAGACGGCGAGGTGAAGGGCGTGCGTTCCGGCGACAAGGGTCGCGGCAAGGACGGCGAGCCGATGGGCAACTTCGAGCCCGGCACCGACATCGCCGCCAAGGCCACCGTGCTCTCCGAGGGCTGCTGGGGCCACCTGACCGGCGCCGCCATCCGCGAGTTCAACCTCGGCGAGGGCCGCGAGCCTCAGGTGTGGGAGCTGGGCGTGAAGGAGGTCTGGAAGGTCACAAGGCCGCTGGACCGCGTGATCCACACGCTCGCCGGCTGGCCGCTGAAGATCTCCGCCAGGTACGGGCACATCGGCGGCTCGTGGATCTATCCGATGAAGGACGAGAAGACCGGCGACGACCTCGTCTCCATCGGCTTCGTGGTCGACCTCGACTACGCCGACGCCACAACTTCTGCGCATGACCTGCTCCAGCAGTTCAAGACCCACCCGATGGTGCGCGAGATCCTCGAGGGAGGGGAGCGGGTGTCGTGGGGCGCGAAGGCGATTCCGGCCGGCGGCTACTGGGCCATGCCGAAGCTGTCGATGCCGGGGGCGGTGCTCACCGGCGATGGGGCCGGCATGGTGAACCTGGCCGCTCTCAAGGGCGTGCACTATGCGATCAAGTCGGGGATCCTGGCCGCGGAGTCGATCTACGCCGCCCTGAAGAAGGACTCCAGCGACTTCTCCGCATACGAGGACGCTGTCGACGAGTCGGTGATCGGCAAGGACCTCTACGAGCAGCGCAACACGCGCCAGCCGTTTCAAATGGGACTGATCAGGGGCGGCCCACTGGTCAACCTGATGATCGCCACGAAGGGCCGCTTCCCGGGCGGGCGGTGGAAGATCCACAGCAACGACGTCAAGCCGATGTTCATCGGCAAGACGAAGAATGGCTACCCCAAGCCCGACGGCAAGTACATCTTCGACAAGCTCTCGAGTGTCTTCATCTCCGGCAACGCCACACGCGACGACGCGCCGAACCACATCCGCGTGCAGACCAAGGTGCCGCGCGAGGTCGCGGAGACGTGGCAGTGGATGTGCCCGGCGGGCGTCTACGAGATCCCCGACGACGCGCCGGCCGAGGGCCCCGTGGACGTGATCGTCAACTACACCAACTGCGTGCAGTGCGGGGCGATCACGGCCAAGGGCGGGCGCCTGACCACGCCCGAGGGCGGCGACGGACCGCTCTACCGCAACACCTGAGCGGCCCCCGCCGCGTCACAGACTCCCGGCGGGGGCGAATTTCCATAGCTTGAGCCCTTTGGTAGTCGATGGGCTACCAAAGGACTCACAGTCTTGCCCGGACGGTGTGGGCACTCGCTCGGCTGCAGCACTTCGCGCTCGCCCGCCGGCAGCTGCTGGGGCTGGGGATGCACCCGCAGGCGATCAAGCATCGTGTCGCTGTCGGCCGCCTGCACCCTGTGCACGCGGGCGTGTACGCGGTTGGAAGGCGTGAGCTGAGCAGGTTGGGTGAGTTGATGGCGGCGGTGCTGGCGTGTGGCGAGGGAGCAGTGTTGAGCCACGGGGCGGCCGCGGAGCTGTGGGGCGTGTGCCCGCCGGGCGGGGTGGAGGTCACCGTGCCCCCGGGCCGAACCCCGCGCCGCCCCGGGATCGTCGTGCATCGCGCGGCGCTCACCGCCGGGCACCGTACGCTGC
Source organism: Thermoleophilaceae bacterium (assembly GCA_030447725.1). Classification (GTDB taxonomy): domain Bacteria; phylum Actinomycetota; class Thermoleophilia; order Solirubrobacterales; family Thermoleophilaceae; genus JAAYBF01. The sequence goes on along the minus strand of JAUJOQ010000008.1, from coordinate 101,072 downwards.
GCCACGCCATCCCGGTCACGACCCCGGCCCGCACGCTGGTGGACGTTTCCCCTTTCCTGCCCCGAGACCACCTGGAGCGCGCCGTCAACGAAGCGGACAGGCTTGACCTGATCGACCCCGAGCGGCTACGCGAGAGCCTCGGCGAGCTCGGGGGCGCGCGGGGCGTGCTGAAGCTGCGCACTCTTCTCGACCGCCGCACCTTCACAGTCACCGACTCCACTCTCGAGCGTCGCTTCAAGCCCATCGCGCGGGCTGCCGGCCTCCCCGAGCCGCTCACCCAGCAACGCGTCAACGGCCTGCGCGTCGACTTCTTGTGGCCCGACCTGGGCCTGATCGTGGAGACCGATGGCCTGCGCTACCACCGGACACCGGCGCAACAGGCGCGAGCCCACCTTCGCGATCAGACCCACCTGGCTGCAGGCCTGTTGCCGCTGCGCTTCACCCACGCCCAGGTGACCTACGACAGGCCGTATGTGGAGGCGACGCTGCGCAGGGTGGCGGCTAGCCTGAGCCGTGCCACCTGAGCCGCCGCTCGGGTGAGTGCTGTGTAGATGTCGTCGGTGCCGGAGTAGCCCCGGATCAACAGCGCCGGCCCCGCCCGGCGAAGCGGGCGTTCGTAGTCGGCCAGATCCTCCACGCCCACCGATTCCAGCGGGAGGCCGGACGCTCCGACCGATAGCTTGCCGCCATCGCGCCCAAGCTCCGCTACCCCGGACATGCCCCCCGGCGCGCCACCGTGGTGGGCGCGGGGTCCTTCGGCACCGCCGTCGCCCTGCTGCTCGAACGGGCCGGACTGCGCACGACGCTCCTGTGCCGGACGCACGAGCAGATGACGACGATCCTCACAGCGGAGGAGAACGTGCGCTACCTCCCCGGGGTGTCCATCCCCCAGGCGCTGAAGGTACGGACCCTCGGCTCGCGCGACGATCAGTTTCACCGCTCGGACATGATCTTCCTCGCCGTGCCGTCAAGCGGGCTCGGGGAGGCCCTCGCGGAGATCGAGCGTCAGGGCGTGGCCGACACCGCGGGGATCGTCTCCCTGGCAAAGGGACTGGTGCCGCCCCACGGCACGCCGCCGACCGTGGCGCTGGAGAGGTCGTTCGGCGCCGAGCGCACCGCCTGCGTGGGCGGCCCCGCGCACGCGCGGGAGATGGTCGAGACCGGCGCCGGGCTGGTCTGCGCTTCCCACTCGGAGCCGCTCGCCCACCGTGTGGCCGAGACGTTCCAGAGCGCAGGCGTGGTGTGCGAGGTGTCCAACGACCCGGTCGGAGTCGAGCTGGCCGGCGTGGCCAAGAACTCCGCCGCGGTAGCGGTCGGCGCGACGCGCGCCCAGGGGCTCAATGCGGCAGGGATGGCGGCGGCCGACATCTTCCTCGAGGTGCTCTCGCTGGCCGAGCTCTCGGGCGGCGAGGCGCGCACCTTCGTCGGTCGCGGAGGCACTGGGGATCTGGTCGCCACCGCGCTGGCGCCCACGTCGCGCAACCGCAGCGCCGGAGAGCTGCTGGCGCAGGGCGTGCCCGCCGCGGACATCCCCCTCCGGCTCGGCCAGGCGGTGGAGGCCTTGGAGACCGTGCGGCTGCTGGCCCGCGCGATCAGGAAGGCCGGCCTAGAGGCGCCGGTCACCTCCGCCCTCGCGCGCCTGATCGACGGCAGCCTGCCGCTCGACGAGTGGGTGGAGCTCGTGCGGGCCAAGCAGCCTCCGCCCGCCCGGTTCGGGAGTCCTGCCACCTGGTGGGCGAGGCTGCAAGACCGGTTTCGGACGCGGCTACACTCAGGGCAACGATGAAGGCCGAGATCCATCCCGAATACACCGAGTCGCACGTCCGCTGCACCTGCGGCAACGAGTTCACCACGCGCGCCACCCAGGGCGAGATCCACGTAGAGATCTGCTCCAACTGCCACCCGTTCTACACCGGCAAGCAGAAGCTTGTCGATACGGGCGGCCGAGTTGAACGCTTCCGCCGCCGCGCCGCCCGCCGCGGGCGCGGATAGCTTCGCTCTGAAGGGTCCTCGGTCGCTCGTGGGCATTCGCCCACGTCGCTCCCTGCGTCCCCTTCATAGCTCGCTCTTCGCGCCCGCGGGGGCGCGACTCGGGGTCGCTCGTGGGCATTCGCCCGCGTCGCGCTGCCTGTGTTCCGCTGATAGCTCGCTCTTCGCGCCCGTGGGGCGCGACTCGGGGTCGCTCGTGGGCATTCGCCCGCGTCGCGCTGCCTGCGTCCCGCTGATGGCTCGCTCTCCGCGCGCGCGGGCGCAACTCGGGCTACTCGTAGCTGTTCCCATGATCGCGTGTCTCCTTTCTGCCCCAAGCTGGCCGGTCTCTGCGCGGTCGCCGCTCTCGCGGCGCCCGTTGCGCTGGCCGACCCCGGATCCAAGGCGCCGCTCGCTCGCGTCTCGGTGGCCGAGTGCTCTCGGGGCCCCCAGGCGTTGGACCGGTCCGCCCAGTTCCGCGGGGTCATGCGGCAGGTGGCGGGCACAGACACGATGTGGATGCGCTTTGCGCTGCAAGAGCGGCAGGGCGGTGGGATCTTCGAGATGGTGCGCGCCCCCGGCCTGAACGTGTGGCGCAAGTCGATGTCCGGCGTGAAGCGCTTCGTGCACACTCAGGAGGTGCTCGCGCTCGCCGAGGGGTCGGAGTACCGCGCGCGGGTGCGGTTTCGCTGGTATGGCCCCGGAGGCGAGTTGGTGCGAGAGGCCGCGCGGCGGTCCGGCACCTGTAGCCAGGCCGGCGAGCTGGCCAACCTCCGCGTGGCCAAGATCGGCGCTCACCCGACGCCCGCCTCCCCCGGAGTGTTCACGTACGCGGTGCAGGTGATCAACCGTGGCGGCGCCACCGCGCCAGGGGCGAACGTCGGGCTGGCGGTCGACGGGGCCGGCGTAGACACCGTCACCGTCGGCTCGCTGGAGCCCGATGAGGAAAGGGTCGCGCTCCTGAACGGGCCTGCCTGCATCGATTCGGTGCGCGCCGAGGTCGACCCCGCGGGCACCGTGACCGAGAGCTCGGAGTCCGACAACGTCCTGAGCTCGCGCTGCCCGCTGAAACCCTGATCTCAGGGTTCCGCGAACGGCCGCCGATACGATGCTCAACGTGAGCGCCGACCCCGAGCCCCACACGAACGGCGCCGGAACCCATCACGTCGCCGACGGCGCGCTCGAAGCGCCTCGCGACCTGCCCGTGGGCGGCCAGGCCGTGCTCGAGGGCGTCATGATGCGCGGCGTCTCCACGTGGGCCGTTGCGGTGCGCAAGCCCACGGAGGAGGAGCTGGCCGGCGGCGAGCTCGATCCCACGCTGGGTGCCCATGGCGAGATCGAGATCCACACGGAGCCGCTGGAGTCGGCGACCAGGCGCCACCGGATCCTGCGCCTGCCGCTGATACGGGGTGTCGTGGCCCTCGGCGAGTCGCTCAAGATCGGCTTCAAGGCGCTTGGCATCTCGGCAAACGCCCAGCTGCCCGACGACGAGGAAGGCAAGAGCCAGGAGATCGGCGGGGGCACCTGGGCCGGGACGATCGTCTTCGCGATGCTCTTCGCTATCGGTCTGTTCTTCCTGCTGCCGGCCGGGCTCACCAACATCTTCAGGGACGACATCCCCAACTCGTTCACCTTTCTGGTGATCGAGAAGCTGATCCGGATCTCGATCTTCCTCGCCTACATCTGGCTGATCTCGCGCATCCGCGACCTTCAGCGCGTGTTCGAGTACCACGGGGCCGAGCACAAGACGATCTCCTGCTACGAGGCCGGGCTGGACCTGACGCCGGACAACGCCCAGCGCTTCTCGCGCCTGCACCCCCGCTGCGGAACGAGCTTCCTTCTGATCGTGATGATCGTGGCCATCTTCGTCTTCGCCCCGCTGGGCAAGCTCGACTGGCAGTGGCTGTTCATCTCGCGCGTGGTGGGAATTCCGCTGGTGGCCGGCATCGCGTTCGAGGTGATCAAGTGGTTCGGTCGCAACCGCACCAAGAGCTGGGCGCGTGCGCTGATGTGGCCCGGATTGCAGCTGCAGCGCCTGACCACCAGGGAGCCCGATCTGGCGCAGCTCGCCGTGGCGATCGCCGCGCTCGAGGCGGTGCTGAGCGTCGAGAACCCCGCCGAGGCGACGGAGGAGGAGATGGTCGGCATGGAGGTGGTTGCGTAGGAGAAGCTCCGGTGCTCGCCGGAACGACGTTCCGGCTGCGCTCCTCGCTGTCCGGTGCTCGCGGGAACGACGTTCCGGCTGCGCTCCTCGCTGGGGCCCGAATACCCTTCTCGACGATGATCGAGAGGCTGGTCAAGCAGATAGAGAGCCGTTTCACCGAGCTTTCGGATCAGATGTCGGACCCGGAGGTGATCTCGGACCGGGAGCGCTACGCCGCGGTGGGCCGCGCCTACAGGAACCTCGAGCCCGCGTATCTTCTCGCCGTGGAGTGGCGGCGCACCGCCTCCGACGCCGAGGGCGCGCGCGAGATGCTCTCAGAGGACGGAGACGATCCCGAGGTCCGGGAGATGCTCGAGAGCTCGGAGTCCCGGCTGGCCGAGCTGGCCGAGGCGATCCGACTCGCGATGGTGGAGCCCGATCCCAACGACGCCAAGAACGTGATCGTCGAGGTCCGCGGCGGGGCGGGAGGCGATGAGGCCGGCCTGTTCGCCGCTGACATCTACCGGATGCTCGACCGCTACGCGGAGCGCCGCGGCTTCGTGCCCGAAGCGCTTTCGCTTGCCGATGGGGACTACACCTTTGCGATCAAGGGCGCCGGCGCCTACAGCGTGTTCAAGCACGAAGGCGGCACCCACCGCGTCCAGCGCGTGCCAGAGACGGAGTCGCAGGGGCGGATCCACACCTCTACCGCCACCGTCGCCGTGCTCCCGGAGGCCGAGGACGTTGAGGTGGCCGTGGATCAGAACGACCTGCAGATCGACGTCTACCGGTCATCGGGCCCGGGGGGTCAGTCGGTGAACACCACCGACTCGGCGGTGCGGATCACCCACAGGCCGACCGGCCTCGTGGTCTCGATGCAGGACGAGAAGTCACAGCTGCAGAACCGCGACAAGGCGATGCGCGTGCTGCGCGCGCGCCTGTATGAGCGCGAGCTGGCGGCGCAGCAGGCCGAGCTGGCCGAAGACCGGCGGTCGCAGGTGGGCACGGGCGAGCGGGCGGAGAAGATCCGAACCTACAACTTCCCTCAGGACCGCGTGACCGACCACCGTGTGAAGCTGACCAAGGGCGAGGTACTGCGCGTGCTGGGTGGGGAGCTGGACGAGTTCACCGCCGCCCTGGAAGCCGAGGAGAAGCGCCGCAAGCTCGAGGGCGGCTCGCCGGGGCAGACGGAATGAAGGGTTCCGCATCCCTGTCGAATCCTCCCCCGTGAGCGGCGCCGGCACCGTGCGTGATGCGCTCGCCGCGGCCACGGACGCCCTGGGCGCCGCGGGCTGCGACACGCCGCAGCTTGACGCGGAGCTGCTGATCGCCGACGCCCTCGGCGTCGACCGCGGTGAGCTGGTGACAGGATCCGCGTCGGATGTGCCGGCCCCGTCGGCGCGAGCGATCGGCGAGCGCGTGCGCCGGCGTGTGATGCGCGAGCCTGTCGCCTACATCCTGGGCCGCAAGGGATTTCGTCACATCGAGCTCGCCGTGGACCCGCGCGTGCTGATTCCGCGGCCGGAGACCGAGCTGCTGGTGGAGGTGGCATTGTCGGCTCCGCGCGGCGCGCGCGTGCACGACGTCGGCACGGGCAGCGGTGCGGTGGCGCTGGCGCTCATGCACGAGCGCCCCGACCTGCGGGTATCGGCGTCGGATTCCTCGCCGGGCGCCATCGACGTGGCGCGCGCCAACGCCCGCTCACTCGGACTCGATCTCCCGCTGGCCGTGGCCCGGGGCCTGCCTGACCCGATCGCCTTCGGGTTGAGCAGTCGAAACGCCGGGATGCGGCCGTACGACCTGGTGGTGGCCAACCTGCCCTATGTGAGCATCGCGGAGATGGCGACGCTGGCCCCGGAGATCCGCAACCACGAGCCCCATGAGGCGCTGGTGCCGGGGGGGAACGGATTGGAGGCGATCAGGGATGTCCTCTCCGAGGTCCCGGCCGGCACACGCGTGGCGCTCGAGCACTCGCCCCGCCAGGCCCGGGCGGTGCGAGGTCTGCTGGACGCAGCCGAGACCCACCATGACCTCGCCGGGCGCGAGCGGGTGACCGTCGGGACGGCCCGATGACCGCGGACGACGTTGCCGACTTCAGCCGCTGCGTCTCGGTCGGTCGAGTGGCGCTCTTTCCCGCGGACACCGTCTACGGGTTGGCCACCGACCCTGAATCGGAGGAGGGGGTGCGGCGCCTGTACGCGTTGAAGGGGCGCCCGCCGGACCGGCCGGCGGCGGTCATGTTCTTCGACCTCGGGCTGGCACTGGCGGCACTGGCCGAGCTGGGGGCGCGTACGCGAGAGGCCGTCGAGCGGCTGCTCCCCGGCCCGCTGACGCTGCTGCTTCCCAACCCAGCCCGGCGTTACCCGCTGGCCTGCGGCCCCGAGCCCGAGCGGCTGGGCCTGCGGGTGCCCGAGCTGACCGGCCCGCTGGCTCCGCTGGCCGCGACTCGCCGGCCCGTGCTGCAGTCGAGCGCCAACCGCTCCGGGCGTGCCGACGCCCGGCGCCTCTCCGACGTCGACGAGGGCATCCGCCGCGACGTGGACCTGCAGCTGGACGGCGGTGAGCTACCAGGGGTCGCCTCGACGGTGGTGGACCTGACGCGGTACGAGATTGACGCCGGGTATAGAGTCCTCCGCGAGGGAGCCATCGGCTCTGCCGCTGTTGAGACCCGCCTGACGGCATAGTCGTACGGCTATCCGTCCGTGCAAACGTGTGATGGATTTTCAATCTGAGGAGAATTAGCGTCGATCTCATGTCTTCCACCGCCGCACCGCCCCAAGCCGATCAGATAGGCACCGCCGACGCGGGCGGCGTCGGAGATTTCGCGGGTCTCGCCCTCGCGGCGGCACGCGCGGCGGCCCTGGCCTGCGGGCCCTGGGTGGGCCGCGGAAGCCCGAAGGACGCGGACGCCGCAGCCACCGACGCCATGCGCGAGGTGCTCGCCTCCGGCCCCGGGAGTGGCACGGTGGTGGTGGGCGAGGGTGCGAAGGACGAGGCTCCGATGCTCTACCACGGCGAGTGCCTCGGCCAGGGCGGCCGAGAGTTCGACATAGCCGTCGATCCGCTCGAGTGCACTCACCTGTGCGCAAAGGGCCTCCCGGATGCGCTGGCCACCATTGCCTTCGCCGAGCGCGGGTCGATGGCCGACCTGGGCGTCTCCTTCTACATGGACAAGCTCGTGACCGGACGCGCGGGCGGCGGTGTGCTCGACATCGAATGCGAGCCCGAGGAGAACCTGGAGCGACTGTCCGAAGCGCTGGGCAAGCCGATCGAGAACCTGCGGGTGATGGTGCTGGACAAGCCGCGTCACGCCGAGCTGATCGGGCGGGTGCACGCGGCCGGAGCCCGGGTCACCTCACCGCCGGACGGCGATGTGGCCGCATCCCTCGCGGCGCTGCTGCCGGGCGGAGAAGCGGACCTCCTCATGGGAGTGGGCGGCACGCCGGAAGGGGTCATGACCGCGTGCGCCACGAGCGCGCTCGGGGGCTGGATGCAGGCTCGCCTGGCGCCGCGCAGCGACGACGAGTCGGAGGCTTTGAGCGGCGCCGGCCTCGACGCCGGGCGGGTGCTCGAGGTCGACGACCTCGTGAGCGGCGAGAGCGTCTTCGTCGCCACCGGGGTAACCGGTGGCCCGCTGCTACGACGACCATGGACCGTCGAAGGGCAACCTTGGACCGAGTCCATGGTGATCTCCGCGGGTGGCGTTCAGCGCATCGCCGAGGCGCAGGCATGAGCGGGCTCGAGGCACTTCACGCCACGGCGCTCGCCATGGTGGCTCCCGGCAGGGGCATCCTGGCGGCAGACGAGAGCAACGCCACGATGACCAAGCGCCTCGAGGCCGTCGGGGTGGAGTCGACGGAGGAGACACGCCGGCACTTTCGGGAGCTGCTCGTCTCCACGCCCGGAGCCGAGGAGCACATCAGCGGCGTGATCCTCTACGACGAGACGATCCGCCAGCAGAGTGCGGACGGGCGCCCCTTCTGCGAGCTGCTCTCCGAACGCGGAATGGTGCCGGGCATCAAGGTCGACACCGGGGCCAAGCCCCTCGCCGGGGCGGAGGGCGAGAAGGTGACCGAGGGGCTCGACGGGCTGCGCGAGCGCCTCGAGGAGTACTACGAGATGGGTGCGCGGTTCGCCAAGTGGCGGGCGGTGATCGCCATCGACGATGTGTTGCCGAGCACCTACTGCATCGACGTCAACGCCCACGCACTGGCGCGCTACGCCGCGCTGTGCCAGGAGGCGGGAATCGTTCCGATAGTCGAGCCCGAGGTGCTGATGGATGGCACCCACTCCATCGACCGCGCGGAGGAGGTGACGCTCGCCACGCTGCGTGCCGTGTTCGCTGCGCTGCTCGACCAGCGGGTCGCGCTCGAGGGCATGATCCTGAAGCCCAACATGGTCCTCTCCGGCACCGACGCCCCGCAGCAGGGGAGCATCGAGGAGGTCGCCGAGCGCACCCTGACCCTCTTCAGGCAGGTGGTCCCCGCAGCCGTGCCGGGCATCGCCTTCCTGTCCGGCGGCCAGAGCGACGAGCTGGCGAGCGCCCATCTGAGTGCGATGAACGCACTCGGCAACGTGCCGTGGGAGCTCAGCTTCTCCTACGGTCGCGCGCTCCAGGCCACCCCGCTGGAGGCTTGGAGTGGTGACGAGGCCAAGGAGCCGGATGCCCAGAAGGCGTTTGCTCACCGCGCGCGCTGCAACGGCGAGGCCCGGTACGGGCGCTACACGGAGGAGCTGGAGCAGTCCCTGGCGGCATGACCGCAGGGCCGCCGCAAAAATCGGACGGCCAGATCGACGTCGCGTTCACCCCCGCCGATGTCCGGACGAGCGACGTCGCACTGGTGGTCGACGTCCTGCGGGCCGGCACGACGATCGTCGCGGCGCTCGCGGCGGGCTTCGAGCGAGTGCTCTGCGCCGGCGACATCGAGACCGCGCGCCACCTGAGCGGGGCCGGGCGCAAGCTCGCCGGGGAGAGAGAGTGCCGCCCGATCGAGGGTTTCGACTACGGCAACTCACCGGGCGAGTTCACGCACGCCCCAGTCCCCGACCTCGTACTTTGCACCACCAACGGCACGCCCGCCGTGCTCGCCGCGGCTGAGGTGGCCGGCGAGGTGCTGGTGGCCTCACTCGTCAACCTCGACGCGGTCGTGGATGTCGTGCCCGAAGGGGCGGAGGTGGCGATCGTCTGCTCGGGCACCAACCGGCGCTTCGCGCTCGAGGACGCCTACCTGGCCGGCCGGTTGGTGCAGCGCCTGGGTCAGGGTCGCACGGACGCGGCTACCGCTGCCGCCCGGCTCGCCGACTCCTACCCCGACTCCCACGCGCCGCTCGCGCAAGGCGCCGACGCTGAGGTGCTCAGAGCCACGGGACAGTCCGCGGACATCGACTTCTGCGCCCGCGAGAGCGTCTTCGACATCGTGCCGCGAGTCTCGAAGACCGGTGACGGTATCGCGGTGGTGGAAGCGGGGGACTTTGAATCGACCACCGGTTCAGCCGCGAAGGATAGAGAAAACGCTATGGATCGTGAGCAAACTTCCGCTTGACGCCCTTGCCTGGTGTGGGAGACTGCATGTCCGGCAGCGACGGAGGAGATTTCAATCGTGAGTGAAAACGGCGCAGGAGACACGAAGGACCGCTGGGCGGCAGGTGTAACGCCGTACGCGGAGATGGGTTACTGGAACGCTGATTACGAGCCCAAGGACACCGATGTCCTATGCGCGTTCCGGATCACGCCCCAGGAGGGGGTCGATGCGATCGAGGCGGCAGCGGCGGTGGCCGGCGAATCGTCGACTGCTACCTGGACGGTCGTCTGGACCGACCGCCTGACCCCTCATGAGCATTACCAGGCCAAGGCCTACTCGGTAGAGGAGGTCCAAGGCTCGGAGCCCAAGCAGTACATCGCCAAGATCGCATACGACATCGATCTCTTCGAGGAGGGCTCGGTTGCGAACCTCACCTCCTCGATCATCGGCAACGTCTTCGGCTTCAAGGCGCTGAAGGCTCTGCGTCTCGAGGACATGCGGATCCCGCCGCAATACCTCAAGACCTTCCAGGGCCCGCCGCACGGAATCATCATGGAGCGCGAGTACCTCGACAAGTTCGGCCGCCCGCTGCTCGGCGCAACCACCAAGCCCAAGCTCGGGCTGTCGGCGAAGAACTACGGGCGCGTCGTCTATGAGGCGCTGCGCGGTGGCCTCGACTTCACCAAGGACGACGAGAACATCAACTCGCAGCCGTTCATGCGCTGGCGCGATCGTTACATCCATGCGATGGAGGCCGTGAACCGCGCCTCCGCCGTGACCGGCGAGGTGAAGGGCCACTACCTCAACGTGACCGCGGCCTCGATGGAGGAGATGTACGAGCGCGCCGAGTTCGCCAAGGAGCTCGGCAGCATCATCATCATGCAGGACCTCACCGTCGGCTACGTGGCGATGCAGTCGATGTCGAAGTGGGCCCGCGCCAACGGGATGATCCTGCACCTGCACCGAGCGGGCCACGGGACCTACACCCGTCAGAAGACCCACGGCGTGAGCTTCCGCGTGATCGCGAAGTGGTGCCGGATGATCGGCGTCGACCACATCCACGCCGGCACCGTGGTCGGCAAGCTCGAGGGCGACCCCGGAATGATCAGGGGCTACTACGACGTGTGCCGGGAGCGCTTCAACAAGGCCAACCCGGAGACCGGCCTGTACTTCGATCAGGACTGGGCGTCGTTGGCGCGGGTCATGCCAGTGGCCTCCGGCGGTATCCATGCCGGGCAGATGCACCAGCTGCTGCACTATCTCGGCGAGGACACGGTGCTCCAGTTCGGCGGCGGCACGATCGGCCACCCGATGGGCATCGCGGCGGGCGCCACGGCAAACCGTGTGGCGGTCGAGGCGATGATCAAGGCGCGCAACGAGGGCGCGGACTACTACGCGGACGGCCCCGACATCCTTCACGAGGCAGCGAAGGGCGTTCCCGAGCTGGGCTCCGCGCTGGAGGTCTGGAAGGACATCACGTTCGACTTCGAGTCGACGGACACCGCCGACGTCACCGCCACGCCGACGACCACCAGCTAGGAGACAGCAGATGAGAATCACACAGGGACAGTTCTCGTTCCTCGACGAACTGACCGACGAGGAGATCGAGGCCCAGATCAGCTACGCGCTGTCAAACGACTGGGCGATCATGGTCGAGTACACCGACGACCCGCACCCCCGAAACAACTTGTGGGAGATGTGGAAGGCGCCGGCGTTCGACCTCGAGCCCGATGAGGCAGGCGAGGCCATGAAGGACGTAGTCGCGTGCCGCGAGGCCTACCCGAACCACTACGTGAAGGTGGTCGCATACGACGCCTCGCTGGGCCGCCAGACCTCGGCGATGTCCTTCATTGTCAACCGGCCCGCCGAGGAGCCCGGCTTTCGCCTGGAGCGCCAGGAGAAGAGAGATCGTCAGATGCACTACACGATCCAGGCCTACTCAGCACAGGACGCCATGGGCCGACGTTACGGCAACGAGGGTGACCTGGCCAGCACGCGGGACCCGGCCGCCGTGCAGGACGCCACGCCGGGGCGGGACTCCCCGCTGGGCGCTAACGGCTCGGCGGCGGAGGCGGAGCCCGCGTCCGACGAGGGAGTCGGAGACTCTTAGTGAGCCCGAAGGGCATGGACACCCACGGGCGTCCACTCGACGGAAGCGAGAAGGAGAAGACCGGGCCAGACCCCTATGCGGACGACTTCGGTGGCACGGTCGTGCGCCCCGAGAAGGGGGCCAAGTCCGGTTCCGCCATCGATTCGGTCGACTTCTCGGAGGCGGTCACCGATGGCGAGGCCGATGTCGGGACGGTGGTCCGCGACTCGCGCGTGGACGAGGTGCTCGAGGAGCTCAACCGCGAGCTGATCGCACTGGAACCGGTCAAGCAGCGCATCCGCGAGGTCGCGGCGTTGCTCGTGATCGACCGGTTGCGCGAGGAGATGGGGCTCGGCTCGGAGCCCCCCACCCTGCACATGAGCCTGACCGGCAGCCCGGGTACCGGCAAGACCACCGTGGCGTTCCGGATGGCGGAGATCCTGCACCGTCTCGGGTACATCGAGAAGGGGCATCTGGTCTCGGTCACGCGCGACGACCTCGTCGGCCAGTACGTCGGCCACACGGCGCCGAAGACCAAGGACGTCGTCAAGCGCGCCCTCGGCGGAATCCTGTTCATCGACGAGGCCTACTATCTGCACCGGCCCGAGAACGAGCGCGACTACGGCCAGGAGGCGATCGAGGTGCTGCTCCAGGTGATGGAGTCAGAGCGCCAGAACCTGGTCGTCGTGATGGCCGGCTACAAGGAGCCGATGGAGGCGTTCTTCCAGGCCAACCCCGGGATGGGCTCGAGAGTTGCCCACCACATCCCGTTCCCCGACTACACCGTGGACGAACTGCTCCAGATCGCCCAGCTGATGGTCGGCAGGCAGGGCTACGAGCTGAGCGAGGACGGTGAGCGTGCGCTACACGACTACATCGAGCGGCGCCTCGAGCAGCCACGCTTCGCGCATGGCCGCAGCATCCGCAATGCGATCGAGCGCGCCCGGATGCGACAGGCCATGAGGCTGTTCGATGCGAGAGGCAAGCTCCAGAAGAAGGACCTGATCACGCTGGAGGCAGACGACATCCTTCAGAGTTCGGTGTTCGACGAGAACGGAAAGGACGCCTGATGCGCCCGATAGTGCTGGGGGTCGTCGGCGATTCGGCCGCGGGCAAGACAACCATCACGCGCGGCCTCGTCCGGATCCTCGGCGAGGATCAGGTCACCGCCGTCGCGACCGACGACTACCACCGCTATGACCGAAAGCAGCGCGCCGAGCGCGGCATCACGCCGCTGAACCCCGATTGCAACTACATGGACATCATGGCTCAGCATCTGGCGCACCTGCGGCGCGGCGAAGCGATCCTGAAGCCCGTCTACGTCCATTCGGACGGCACCTTCGGACCGCCCGTCTACGTCGATCCCAACCCGTTCGCCGTAGTCGAGGGGCTGTTGGGCTACCACTCCGAGACGATGCGCAACTGCTATGACGTGCGCGTCTACCTGGCGCCGCCCGAAGAGCTTCGCCGCAAGTGGAAGGTTGCGCGCGACACGACCCGGCGCGGGTACACCACCGACCAGGTGCTCGCGGAGCTCGACCATCGCGAGGCCGACTCGGCCCAGCACATCCGTCCCCAGGAGCGCCACGCGGACATGGTGGTGGCCTTCCAGCCGGGGGGCGACGGTGACAACCCCCACGTCCTGGACGCCCAGGTGATACTGCGGGACTCTCTGCCTCACCCGGATCTCTCACCGTTCATCGGATCCGGCAAGGGCGGCATCACGCTCGAGGACCAGGGGTCGGAGCGCCACGTGGGAATTCCCGGCACGATGGATCCCGGTGTGGGGAACGAGATCGAGGAGGCGATCTGGTCGAAGCTCCATTTCGCCACGCACCTGCGCTCGGAGCGGCTGGGCGAGTACACGATCGGAACGGATCTGCATCGATCGGAGTCGCTCGCCCTCGTGCAGCTGGTCATCCTCTACCACCTGGTCACGGCCAAGGCCGCACTGGCCCTGGGCGGCGAAGGTCCGCGCGCGGATGCCGGAAACGGCAAGGCCAACGAGGCGAAGGCCGCCTCGGCGCGTCAGGCCGAGCCGGTATCCGCGGCTAAGGCCTGAGCCTTTGAGTGGCGGCCTGCCGGCCGCTGCTGCGCTGGTCTTCTAGCGCTCCTTGGGAGCAGCCCATGACCAAGTGGGCTACCGCTTGGAACTTGTGTTCGATCGAGTTGGCAACCTGGAACGAGCTCAGCCGCGTGCTGTTGGATCTCGTGCCCCGGTGCCATCGGTGTGAGGTCGAGTCCGGCCGGCCGGCCGCCGCGCCTGCTCGATTGCCTCGCGACCCTCCGGTGAGCGCGCGAAGGCGAGGAACTTCTCGACCGGCGGGCGCAACGGACCGCGGCCGGCGCGCAGCAGATACCAGTGGCGCTCGGGCAGCGTGGCCGCCACGTCCAGGGTCACGAGCAGCCCGAGCTCGAGCTCGAGCTCGGCCGCCAGGCTGGACTGCAGCGCCAGTCCGAGCCCCGCGCGTGCGCCCTGCTTGATCGCGCCGTTGGAGCCGAGGGTCAGGATCGGGGGATCGAGGCCTTGTCGCGAGAGAAACTCCTCGCTCATCGTCCGGGTGCCCGAGCCCTCCTCCCGTAGAAGCCACGGGCGCCCCTTGAGCTCGGCGATCGGCACCGAGGTGCGTCCAGCCAGCGGATCGGAGGGCGCCGCGAAGATGGCGACCGGGTTGTCCAAGAACAGCTCTCCTTCGATCCCCTCCCCGGACGGGCGACCGCCGATGGCGATGTCCGACTGCCGGCTTCGAATCCGCTCGAACAGCCGCTCGCGGTTGCCGACGTCGAGGCTCACCGCGATGTCCGGGTGGCGCTCGGAGAAGGCCTCCAGCAGAGGCGGCACGATGTGCTCGCCGGCGGTGGTCACTGCGGCGATGCGGACCTCGCGGGAGCTCGCGTCGGCGGCCTCGCGGGCGGCGCGTGCCCCCTGTTCGAGCAGGCCGACGACATCGGCCGCGTAGGCGGCGAAGGCCCGGCCGGCCGGCGTCGGGCGCACGCTGCGGCCTTCACGCTCGGTCAGCGCGGTGCCCACCTCGGCCGAGAGCGCGGACACGGCAGCGGACACCGACGGCTGGGTCACCACCAGCTTGTCGGCGGCCCCCGTGACAGAGCCGGTGTGGACCACGGCAAGGAAGCTGCGCAGCTGGGTCAGGGTAACAGCCAAGGCTAGTTCCCATAAAAGCACATTGGGGTTTCCCTATAGATGCCAACGGGATTTCACTTGCTCCTGGCCGGCGCCTCGGTCACTTTGTAGCAAAAGTCATTATCACCTCGGAAGAGGGAGGCTCGACATGGGCAGCTCAGTCCTGCTGGTCGCGAACCGCACCGCCAACACCGACCGCTTGCGTGAGGCGGTGAGCGAGCGCGCCTCCCAGGGCGCCCGCGCCTTCCATCTCGTCGTGCCGGCCGTGCCCCACGGCCTGCACCGGGTGGTGGATCCGGAGGTCGCCGGCTGCGAGGAGGCGCAGGCCGTGCTCGCACTGGCGCTGCCCTCCTTGAGCGAGGCAGCCGGCTTCGAGGTCTCCGGCGAGGTGGGCTGCGCGGACCCCCTCGCCGCGATCCAGGACGCCCTGGCGGGCGGCAGCTTCGACGAGATCGTCGTCTCGACCCTGCCCCACCGCTTCTCTCGGTGGCTGCGAGTGGACCTGCCGAGCAAGGCGCGTGGCCTCGGCCTGCCGGTGGCACATGTCGAGGCCGAGACGGTGCCGGAGCCGGTGCTCGCCGCCAACCGATGACCGCGCGCGCACCGACGCCGTGCGCGTAGCAATGAGCTGCCGCTTGCGCTAGCTCTCGTCCGTGGATCGCCCGGATTCTCGGGCACGCCGACCTCGTCGTCGGGCGCCGGACGTTGGGGCTCTTCCTTGTTGCTGTCATCGCCGATCTCCGGCGTGGCCGCTGTCTTACGCGCCCCCTCGCCTTCCTCTGGCCGGCCCGCCCACGTCCTCGCCGGCCACCGGATGTCCCGGCTCGGGCTGTGCGTCGAGTCCCTCGTCGTCGCTGTTGCTCTCGCGATCGTCGCCGCGTCTAAGATCGAAGTAGCGCGGGCGGCCCGCGCCGACCGAGGGGAGGCTTTCGATGCATCGGACCAGGGTGAGGGTGGTCGAGGACGCCCTCGACGCGAACAACACGATCGCGCGCGCCAACCGCGACTACTTCGACCGCTCAGGGGCGCGTGTGAACCTGATGAGCGCACCCGGCGCCGGGAAGACCACGCTGCTCGAGAGCGTGTTGCGCCCGGGGCTGAACGGCGTGCGGCCCGGCGTGCTCGAGGGCTGGGTCCAGGGCTCGCTCAGCCGGGGCGCAGTGGCAGCTCGAGCCCGGACCGTCCAGGGTCGCCTTCCTGCGTCGGGAGCTCGTCGAGACCGCCTACCATCTGCTGTGGAAGCTGGTGCATGTGTTCTTCGACTACCGCGGCCTGCTCGAGGGGCGCGCCGCAAAGACGGTGCACGACACCGGCGGCTCGCGCTTTCTCTGTCCCTTCATGGGCGAGGAGGAGGTCTACCTCGAGGCGGTGCTGTCCGACGTGCGCGAGTCCTTGTGACGCGCTCGGAGCACATACCGCGGATCCAGGAGGCGCAGGCCTCGGCCTGGCACGTGCTGCGCGAGCTCATGCAGGTGTCGGCGTGACCGACGACACCACCACGGCAGGCGCCAACCCCGATGCGGAGGAGCGGGTGGCCCGCGAGGCGATGCGGGGGGTGATCGCGGCGATGGCGATGACCGGCATGCGCACGTTCACCGTGGGCCTCGGACTCGTCCGGGAGACCCCGCCCCGGGCGATCGCGAGGCAGACCTCGAAAGGTCTGTTCCGGATGGTCCCCAAGGGCCAGCGCCGGGCCGCAATCGAGCTGATGCACTGGGGCTACGGCGCCGCGGGCGGAGCGGCGTTCGCGTTGCTGCCCGCGGATCTGCGCCTGCGGCGCTGGGCGGGACCCGTCTACGGCCTGATCGTGTGGCTCAGCTTCGAGCTGGTCCAGGCGCCCCTGATGGGACTGGATCAGGCCAAGACGGCACGCCCGGTGGAGCGCGCCGTGCTGGCCATGGACCACGTGCTGTACGGCCTGGTGCTCACCGAGACCCGCAGCCGCCCCCGGGAGTAGCGCTGGACGACCCGCGCAGGGTTCGGGTGCGCGTGACCGGCACGGTGCAGGGGGTGGGCTTTCGCCCCTTCGTGTACCGCCTGGCGCGCGAGCTGGGCCTGACCGGCTACGTGCTCAACGACGATCGGGGCGTGCTGCTGGAGGCCGAGGGCGGCCGATCGAAGGTCGATGCCTTCCTGACTCGATTGGCGATCGACGCGCCGCCGCTGGCGACCGTGGAGCGGGTCTCCCCCGAGGAGGTGGAGCCCACCGGCGCCTCCGGTTTCGAGATCGCCGCCAGCCGCCGGGGCGGCACGCCGCTGGCGCTGGTGTCCCCGGACGTCGCCACCTGCGCGGCATGTCTCCTCGAGATGGCCGATCCTCGCGACCGCCGGTACCGCTACCCGTTCACCAACTGCACCGACTGCGGCCCGCGCTTCACGATCGTGCGCGACGTGCCCTATGACCGGCCGCTGACCACCATGGCCGAATTCGAGATGTGCGGGCTGTGCCGCGCCGAGTACGGGGATCCGTCCGACCGGCGCTTCCACGCCCAGCCCAACGCCTGCCCGAAGTGCGGTCCGACCCTGACATTGCTCGAGCCTGGGGGGGAAAGCGTGGGGGCGGATGATCCGTTGGCGGCCGCTGCGGAGGCCCTGCGGGGTGGCGCCGTCTTGGCGGTCAAGGGCCTGGGCGGCTACCACTTGGCCTGCCGCGCCGGGGACGAGGTGGCCTGCGCGGCTCTGCGGTCACGCAAGCATCGCGAAGACAAGCCGTTCGCGCTGATGGCCGCCAACCTGCCGGCGGCGCGTGAGCTGGTGGAGCTGACCGCATCCGAGGAGGCACTGCTGCTGGGCTCGGAGCGCCCGATCGTGGTCGCCCGCCGGCGCCCCGACGCGCCCGTGGCCCACTCCGTCGCCCCCGGCTCCCCTGATCTCGGGGTGATGCTGCCCTACACGCCGCTGCACCACCTGTTGCTGGCGGAGGTCGGGGAGACGCTGGTGATGACCAGTGGCAACCTCTCCGACGAGCCGATCGCCTACGACGACGCCGAGGCGCTGAGGCGGCTGAGCTCGATCGCCGACCTGCTGCTGGTACACGACCGGCCGATACACGTGCGAGCCGACGACTCGGTGGTGCGATCGCTCGGCGACCTGCGCGAGGCGCCGCTGATGCTCCGCCGTTCACGGGGCTACGCCCCGGCGAGCATCTCGCTGCCGGTCGACGCCTCCCGGGCGGTGCTCGCCTGCGGCGCCGAGCTCAAGAGCACCTTTTGCCTGGCCCGCGGGCGGCGTGCGTGGGTCTCGCACCACATCGGCGACCTCAAGAACTACGAGACCCTGCGCTCCTTCGAGGAGGGGGTCGCGCACTTCGAGCGCCTGTTCGCGGTGTCCCCGGAAGTCGTCGTCTGTGACCTGCATCCCGACTATCTCTCCACCCGCTACGCCCTCGCGCGCGAGGGCGTGGAGACGATGGCCGTACAGCACCACCACGCCCATCTTGCCGCCTGTCTGGCCGAGCACGGAGAGCAGGGTCCGGCCGTGGGCGCGATCTACGACGGCACCGGCTACGGCGAGGACGGCACCGTGTGGGGCGGAGAGCTGCTCTTCGGCGACATCGCATCGTATGAGCGGGCCGGCTCCTTGTCGCCGGTGCCGATGCCCGGCGGAGAGCGCGCGGTGCTGGAGCCGTGGCGGATGGCCTGTTCGTGGCTGATCGCCGCGGGTCACGACCGGCCGTCGGCGCCGTCTGCTCTCGCGGAGGCCGTGTCGCCGGAGCGGTGGGAGCAGGTGGCGGCGCTCGCTCGCAGCGGGTTCGGCTCGCCCTCGACCTCGAGCATGGGACGGCTGTTCGACGCCGTGTCAGCGTTATGCGGTCTGCGTTCGACGGTCACCTACGAGGGTCAAGCTGCGATCGAGCTCGAGGCAGCCGCCGGCGCCGGTTTCGAGGGCGAGCCATATTCGCTGCCGGTGCGTGACGCCGGGGAGCGTCTCGAGCTCGACGCCCGTGAGACCGTGTGCGCGGTGGCGCGCGACCTGGCTCGGGGTGCCGGGACCGCGCTCGTGGCGGCGCGCTTCCACGCGGCCGTGGCGGTGGCCACAGCGGAGGCCTGCACCCGGATCGCCGCAGCGCGGGGCACCGACCTGGTGGTGCTCTCCGGCGGGGTGTTCAACAACCGGCTGCTGGTCGAGCGCACGTTCGCATTGCTTGAGGGTCGCGGGCTGCGCGTCCTGCTGCCCGCGCTGCTGCCGGCGGGCGACGGCGGCATCTCCTACGGCCAGGCCGCCGCAGCGGCCGCCCGGCTGGCCGGGAGCCGGTTGCCTACGTGATCCCGGTGTACCAGAGACCGAACATCAGCCCCGAAGACGCCAAGGCACGGAATCAACACCGTCCGGTAGAGCGGCTCGATCACCGGCCGCGTGAGAACCCCGGGCGAAGGCCGTCGTGCACAGCGCCATCGACAGGACGGACATGGGCGCGAACACCGCCAGCGCGGCGATCGCCTCGACCTGGGTGGGCAGGGCCGCAATCAGCAGCAGCGCCACGGGGCCGGTTCCGGCCAGGCCGTGCAGAATCCCGTTGGTAAACGCCTGGTGGTGTGCGGAGGTGGCGGTGGGAGTGCTCGTCGCCACCCTTGCGCAGATGGCGCAGGCGCGAGGCGTCGCCGGCTCGCCGCCGTCGTGCCCGTGACTGGCGGCCCGGCAGTCGCCGCGCATCGACTTCACGGCCACCCGCAGCGCCAGCAGGATGATCACCACCCCCACCGCCTTCTCGGCGCCGTTCTCCAGCCACCCGGGCAGCTCGGTCTTGAAGGCGATCAGAGCGATCCCGATCGCCAGCAGCCCCCTGCATGGCCGAGGCCCCGCCACGCACCCAGCCGCGTGGCTGCGCTGGTGTCCCCACCGTCGGCGGCCACCAGCGAGGTGACCGCCCCGAGGTGGTCGGATCGGACGCGTGGCGCAATCCGGGCACGAAGGCCACGCCGAGGGCCACCAGCAGCGGAGCGCCCTCGAACAGGCCGGTGAGCCACGCGTCGGCTTCCTGCACCGGACCGAACAGCCACTTGAAGCTCAAGCCGTGGTCTCCCCCCGGCGATACTGGCCCACGGCCGCGCCCGCATCGAGCTCGGGAGCGTCGAGCGCCGGGACGTTGTGGGCACGTGCCATCCGGGAGCGTTCACGCGACCACGCATGGGTTGCGATCGGTCGCATTTGGGGGCTGGCGCGACCCTAACCCCATCACCCGCTGAAGGCAAGGTCGGACCTCGTGGTCCGGGGCGTCCGCTCACCGGTGGGCAGCGCGGGCCGCACCCCGTCACTCAGCCCGAGGTGGTCCGCAGCGTCTCCCCGATCCGGTCGAACAGCGGGGCGAGCTCGGCGAGGCGCCCCGCCGGCACGGTCTGGAAGACGATCGTGATCAGCTCCCGGTCGCGGAACAGGAAGTAGTGCGCATGGGCTCCCCGCCCCGCCGCGGCGGCGTCGGCGTAGGTGTAGAGATACAGGTACCCCTGGAGTCCGCCGAGGGTCACCCGGCTCGGCGGGCGCACGAGCTTCGCCTGCCCGGCGTCTCCCACGAGCTTGTCGGTGAGCCTCTTTGCGGCGACGAAGCTCTCCTCGTCGTCGACCTCGATACCGAGGTCGATGATCCGTACCGACATCGAGGCGTCGTCGCCCGTGGCCAGCAGCCGCACCTCGGGATCGGTCGAGGCGGCGCGCTGCCAGTCGGCTGGATGTGAGATCGCGATCCCGGCCACCTCGTCGCGAAACCGAACGAAGTCGTCCGCAACCTGCGCCGGTTGTTGCCCGGCCGGGGAGGAGGGTACCAGCGTGCGCGCGAGCATGTACGCGGCCACGCCGCCCAAGATCGCCACCGCGATGGCCACCGGGACCCATCTGCGAAGGGTGGCGGGCTCGAAGCCGCCGCGAGCCTCAGCCGTCACCGCTCAAGCCCACCGGCGCGACCGGCACGGCGGCCGTGCTAGTACGTCTTCTCCCTGTAGGTCTCGTCGCGATCCCACTGCGCGCGGCGGTCCTCGAGCGGCAGAGCCCCACCTGAGCCGACGGGCCTGCCCGCCGAGATGTCCGTGTCGCGCACGGAATCGTCCTGCTGGCGAACCCCTATCAGGCCGAAGGCGAGTGCCGTGACCCCGGTGAGCAAGTGGAAGAAGTTGTCAAACGACAGGCTGCTGTTGATCGAGATGAGCTGCAGGTAGTTGAGGAACCCGAGCACGGCAGCAAGCGCGTAGAAGAGCCCGACGCCGATCAGCACCCCTTGCGTGATCGTGACGTCTCTCAGCCGCGAGGCGATGACCAGCCCCGCGCCGATCGCGAGGTGCACGATGTTATGGAAGATGTTCAGGTCGAAGAAGCCCAGGAACTTCTCGTCGGTTTCCGCGACGAAGCCGCTGAAGCCCGTGACCGTGAAGCCGACCACGCCCGCAGCCACGTAGGAGAGGCCGATCAAGAGCGCGGCCACCCGCACCAGATCCCCGCCCCCCGAGGAAGCACCTACCTGTCCCATCCGTCCCCCCATCTCGTCTCCCCTCTCAGTGCGACCATCGAAGAAAAGCGTGCCGCGCACAGACAGAATACCCCCACGCGCGACTCCTGCACAAGATCGACCCGTTTGAAACTCCTCGTGCACACCTAGGAATCCGCTTGAACGAGGCGACGCTTCACCCTAACCTCAGGCGACTTGGGACGGCACAAAACTAAGCGGAGGAGCTCGATGAGACGACAGGATGCAACGGCGGGTGAGCTGAGAGCGGCGATAGATCGGCTTCCGCTGGCCACCCGGATCGGGATGCTCGAGGGAATCCAGACGAACCCGATAGTTGTCGGCGCCGACGGCGACCCTCGCGGTGGCGTCTGCCCGGTCTACGCCATCTCGAGCCCGCCACCCAAGCGGATCGGCCGTCCCTTCGCCCACGCGTGGGATCGCTACGCGGGCGCTCGGCTGCCCCGGCGGGCGAGCGAGCGAGAGCTCCTCACGCTCCGGTCGATGCTCGAGGCGAGCATCGAGCTGGAGGCCGAGGCGGCGGTGCCCCTCAACGCCGCGATCGCGGCGCACATGGCCTCACAGGCACGCAGCCGGGCCGTCTCGCCCGTCCGCGAGACGCCCTCGCTCGCCCGTGAGTCTCGGCGCCCCGCGTCCCGACGCGACTCCGGCGAGCGGGACCGTACCGGGGAGCTGTCACGGCGTCACGGCTGGGCTTGGACACGGCCCGTCCGGCGCTACGACGACTACGAGCGGGCGCTGCAGATGCTCGAAGACATGGCCCGGGAAGCGGGCGCCGCGCCCGAGACGGAGCGGCTGGTCCCGAGCCCTGCCGGACGCGGCTGACCGCGCCCCGGCTCGGGTGGAGGCGCGGCTCGGGGAGCGCTGTCGGCGCCCCCCGGGCCCCCGCCCAGCGCCCGTTTCGACACATGCCGAGGGCGCCAGAAAGGGTCCCCGACGGTTCGGGGTTGTATGTCGTCGACATATATGTTTATCTTCTCGCCGTTGAGCCAGCCAGTAGAAAGCTGGATCTCTTGAGGGAGGGGTGCTAGGGGTATGAGAGGTTTTACGGTCGCGAGCTTGATAGTGCTCGTCGTAGTGGTGGGAGTGATCGGGATTGCCGCGGTGCTACTGGCACGCACGGTCCAGGAAGCGCAGTCGATCAACGACAAGGCGCAGAACATCGCCACCACCGGACGCGGGATCAACACGGCCACCGACTCGGTCATCCAGCTGAGGCGGACGAATGACCTGGCCCGCTCCATCCTCAAGTCGGCGAACCCGCTCGACAGGCAGCTCGGCGGCATCGTCGTTACGGCGCAGGGCATCGACGGGCTGGCGACGTCGATCAACTCGACCGCCGGCGGCATCAACTCGAACGCCCGCAGCATCAACAGCAGCGCGGAGACCATCAACACACGCGCCGGGAGCATCAACAACAGCGCCGGTAATATCAACGCGACCGCCGGCAGCATCAACACGAGCGCGGGCCGGATCAACTCGAGCGCCGGGAGCATCGGCACCAGCGCCGGTCGCATCAACAGGAGCGCCGGAAGCATCAACCGCAGCGTCCAGAGCATCAACGACAGCGCGAACCGGATCGACCAGCTGGTGAGTTCGATCCTAGGCACCGCGCGCAAGGTCGACAGGGACGTGCGCCTGATCAACACCAACCTCGACGTGACCCTTAGCCTCGCGACCGCGATCCAGGACGACACGGGCAACATCCTCGCCCAGGCCGGTGGCGCAAACGACACCGCCGCCTGCATCAGCCGCAAGCTCTTCGGGGAGTCCGGGGACGACGGCGACTGCCAGGGCCGCGCCACGCCGGCCGCCTCAGGGCAGAGCCAGGACTTCTCACCCGGGGAGTCGGGCGCTCCCAGCAGGAGGCTCAGGGACTTCATCCCCGACGCCCCGGCGCCGGCGCCGGTGCCGCCTGCCGGAGACCCGGGTGCCCCGGTGCCCCCCGCTCCCGAGCAGGGCCAGCCGCTCCCGCTGCCGGAGCTGCCCCAGACGCCCAGGCCGCTCGGCGACGTCATCGACCGGCTGCTGCCCGGGCTGCCCGACCGCCTTGGCCAGGATCAGCTACGCCCCGGCGGAGAGCCGCCGGGCGACCTGCTGGAACGGCTCTTCCCCGGACTCGGCCTACGATAGGAGACGATCGGAATGCGTCAAGCAGCAGCACCCACGTTCATCAGGTGGCTCTGGATCTGGATCACCGTCGGCGCGCTCGTCGTAGTCGTCGTGATCGGCTTCCTCATCGGGATCGTCGGCTCGCTCTCCTCAATCGACGGAGCCTTGGTCGAGGCTGACAACGCGGTCACGGGAGCCGGCGGCGACGTGCGGCCGCTCCCCGATCACATCCAGGACATCAACGCGAACCTGACGGCCATCGACAAGTCGCTGAAGCCGATCACGGGTCGGGCGACCGCCATCCAGAACGAGCTCACCTCGATCCGCGGGACGCTCGGGACCGTCGACGCTTCGCTGGTCGACACCAACGCCTCGCTCACCGACACCGACGCGTCGCTGGTGGACACCACCGGCCAGCTCGGGAACATCAGCAGCTCGCTCGTGAGCACCTCCGGGATTCTCGGCGGCGTCGGGGGCTCGCTGGTGAGCACTTCGGGCATGCTCGGGGGCATCTCGGGATCGCTCGTGGACACCTCCGGCATCCTGCGCAGGATCTCGCCCTCGCTGGTCGATGTCGCGACCGAGCTCGTCAGCATCCGCACGATCGCGGGACGGATCGACAACACGCTGGTGTCGGCGCAGAGCATCAAGGATATCGGCACCAACTCCATCTGGCGTAGGGTGCGGTTCATCAACGGCGGCCCCTTCCGGCGGCCGGGCGAGTTCCCCCGGGACACGGACAACAACCTCGCCGGGCCCGCCGGGAACCTCAACGGCCTGTTGCCGGTCAAGACCGACGCCGGCAACATCCTCGGCGGGCTGCGGGAGGTCAACAAGCACCTCACCAGCATCTGCGAGGCGCCGGTCCTGGAGGCCCCGCCGGTGCCTGTCCAGGGCGTCATACGGCCGGGCCCCTGCTAGGAGACCACCGATGAGAGAGAGAAAAGCAACACTCGGGATCGCGCCGATACTGCCGGGGCTGGTGCTGGTGCTAATCATCGTCTGGGCGCTGGCGGCGGTTCTCATGCTCACCGGCACCCTGGTCAACGCACGCGAGATCGACGACACGATCCCGCTGATCCAGAACCAGGTCTCCCCGATCGACAAGAACCTCGACAACGTCAAGCGCGCCGCCGAGACCAATCGGATCGCGGGGCGTATCCGCACTCGGGCCCAGCCGCTCGTCGGCAGGACCGACCGGATCATCACGGCAGCCAGCAGCATCGATCGCAGAGCCAAGTCGATCATGGGGACCGCCCGTTCGATCAACGAGACCGCGAAGACGATCAACGGCAACGTCACGTCGATCAACGACACCGTCGGCTCGATCAACCGCAACGTGACGACGATCGGCGACACGGTGGGCTCGATCAACACGAGCGTGCTGGCGATCGGTGGCACGGTCGGCTCGATCAACCGCAACGTGACGTCGATCAACGCGCGAGCCAGCTCGATCCTCAGGCGGGTCGGCCCGCGCAACGCCGACGATCGCAACTCGATCAACGCCTCGGTGAATCGCATCCAGGCGACCTTCACGGACCTCGGCCCCGAGACGAGGTCGATCGACACCGGGGTCGCTGCCATCAACGGCCGCGCGAGCCGGGGCATCTCCGGCGTCGGTCTGATCAAAATCGACTTCGCGCCGATCTCCGCATTGGTCGGAATCGGAAACCCGGCCGGGCACGACACCCGGGGACCGGGCACGATCCACGGGCACGCCAACTCGATCGACTGCTCGCGGCTGATCAACCTCTTGGGCCGCACCGAGTACTGCGACCGCTGAGGGCGAGTACATACGATGGATCGGTCGCCCGAGCTGCGGGAGCTGATGCTGCGCTTCTACAAGGCGCTCTCAGACGGGGACAGCTCCTTTATCGATAGCCACTTCTCGGTGGCGGACGCCGCGAGGGGGGTGGGGACCGATCCCGAGGAGTGGTGGCAGGGCGCCCGGGTTGCCGGTGCGTGGAAGGAGCAGCTGCAGATGATGGGCGGCGCCATGCCCCTCGTCCCCGGCGACCCGGAGGCCTACTCCGAGGGCACGGTGGGCTGGGCCGCCGACCGGCCGACGCTGCAGCTCCAGGGAGGCACGGTTGCGGTGCGGCTGACCGCGGTCCTTCACCGGGAGGACGACGATTGGAAGTTCGTCCAGATGCACGGCTCTCTCGGGGTGCCCAACGAGGAGCCGGCCGGCTGAGGGTTGCGCGCCGCCCCGGGCTCTTCGGTAGTATCTCGGTTGATGAAGCTCGCGGTGGCAGGCAAGGGCGGTTCGGGCAAGACCTCGTTCTCGGGCACGGTCGCCCGTCTCCTCGCTCGTGACGGCCGCCGCGTGATAGCGATTGACGGGGACTCCAACCCCAACCTGGTCGTCACGCTCGGCATCGCGCCGGAGCGGATGCACGACATGCCCACGCTTCCGAGCAACCTCCTGCGGCGCACCGAGGAGGGCATCGAGCTTTCCAAGACGCTCGAGGAGATCTGCACGTCGCACTCGCTGGAGGGCCCGGACGGCGTGACGCTGCTCGTGATGGCCCACCCCCAGCACGCCGGCACCGGCTGACTGTGCAGCATGCACGCTACGGTTCGTAGCGTTATCGAAGCGGCATCGCCGGCACACGACGACTTCTGCATCCTCGACACCGAGGCCTCCCCGGAGCACCTTTCGCGCGGCACCGCGCAGTACGCAGACGCGATGCTGCTGGTCGTCGAGCCCTACTTCAAGTCGCTCGAGACCGGTCGCCGGATGGCGGAGCTCGGCAAGGATCTCGGCCTCGAGCACGTCGCGCTGATCGCCAACAAGATGCGTGGCGAGAGCGACCTCGAGGCGGTGCGCGAGTTCGCGGAGAACAACGGGCTCGTCGTGGGCGGGATCATCCCCTTCGATGAGGCGATGCCGGGTGCTGAACGCGCGGGCACCTCACCGCTCGACTACGCGCCCGAAGGCCCGGCGGTCGCAGCTATCCACCAGATCGCGCGCGGTCTGGTGGACGGGTCGATCGCGGGCAACGGCGGCAGCGCCGGCAACGGCGCCGCCCCGGCCTGAGCGACCGGCGCAGGTGAGATTCCGGCGGCGCAGCACCAGGCCGCCGCCGGGGGAGTACCCGCCCAGCTTCACCCACGGCTGGATCCGCCGGACGCTTCCATCGGCGTCCGCCTCTGAGGCGAGGGCGCTCCTTCGTACCATGCGCAGCAGGGGGTGGACCGAAGCCGAGGTGGCCGAGCGGATCCTGCCCTACATGCCACCCCTCTCAGAGCCGGCGGGGGCCGGCCTGCCAGCCGGGGAGGCGCGTGGAGTCTCCGTGCCTGATGAGGTCTCGACCGCCTGGCTGGACCGCCATCTTCCAGCAATGGATCGGGGGCAGATCCGGCTCGTGGTGGAAGAGCTCGAGCGACGGGGATGGCCGCCGACCCAGCTGGCCGTCGAGGTGCTGCCCCATCTACTGCCCAAGCTTCCCCCCGCCGACGCGAACGCAATTCTCACCGGGCTCAGGGAGCTTGGGATGAGCGAGGACGAGGTCGCCCGCCTTGCGCCGGGTGGTTGAGTTGAGCCCATGCTCCGTGCCGCCCGGGCCACGCTTCGTGCCGCCGGCGGCAGTAGTCGCTTGACCTGACACCAGGTAGCAGGCTTATGCTGTATGTGCGTGACACATACAGTGAAGGACACCGCCGCCCGCGTCGGGCTCCCGAGCCGCACATTGCGCTACTACGATCGCATCGGCTTGGTCTGCCCGCCGAGGACTCCTGCCGGATACCGCGTCTACGGGCCGGAGGAGGAGGGCAGGCTGCGCTTCGTCCGCCGGGCCAAGATGCTCGGCTTCTCACTCGAGCAGATCCGTCAGCTGATCGCGGTCGCCGAGCGGGGCTCGTGCTCGGCCGTCGTCCCCGAGGTCGAGCGCCTGCTGGACGAGAAGATTGCGGCGATCGACGCACAGGTGGCCGAGCTCGGCACCTTCCGCGAGCGGCTGGTCTCCTTCCGGGCAGGTGGGAGCAGTGGCTGCGGATGCAGCAGTCATGAGGTCTTCTGCGGCTGCTTGCAGGAGACGGCGCCCGCGGACGACGCAGTGCCCGCCGAGAGCCAACGCAGCGCCTGAGGCCTCAGGCGGTCTGCGCGACCCGCTCGCCGGACCACTGCTCGAACGCATCGGCGATCAGCTCGTAGCTGCGCGTCCGGGCGGCGTGGGAGTTGGTGACCGTCACGACGAGCACTTCGCCCGCGCCGTACTCGGCCGCCACCGCCTCCAGGCCGGCGCGCACGGTCGCGGGCGAGCCGAGCACCATCCGCCGCGGCGAGAGCGTCGCGGGCTCCTCGGTCTCCTCCAGGAAGCGCAGCGCCGGCTCGACCGGCGGCACCGGAATCGGCGTCCCGAGGTGCGACATCCGCGCGCACATCCGGACGCTGGCCGCCAGGCGCTGCGCCTGCTCGTCGGAGTCGGCGCAGATGGCCGCCACGCACACGGCGACCAGTGGGGCGGACAGGCGCTCGGAGCCCACGAAGCTGTCGCGATAGAGGCGGGCTATCGCGGCGCCCGCCGGGTTGATGAAGTCCCCGAAGGCGTAGGGGAGGCCGAGCTGCCCGGCCCAGACCGCGCTCTCGAGCGACGAGCCCAGCAGCCACGGCTGGGGACGCCCCGGCAGCCCGGGCAGTGGCGCGAGGCCGGCGAAGCGCCGATCTGGAGGCGGGCGATCGTCGAGGTATGCGACCAGCTCGGCGAGCTGGTCGGGGTAGTCCTGGGGCTCGGCCACGCGCCGGTCGCGTTGCAGCGCGTGGGTGGTGACCGGGTTGGCGTCTGCGCCGCGGCCGAGGCCGAGATCGATCCGGCCGCTGAACAGTCCGCCAAGCACGCTGAAGGTCTCCGCCACCTTGCGCGGGCTGTAGTGGTGGAGCATCACGCCGCCGCTGCCGACGCGGATCCTCGCGGTGGTCGCTGCGATCGGGCCGATAAGGGCCTCGGGCGCCGCGCCGGCGAGCGTCGGCGTCCCGTGGTGCTCGGCTACCCAGAAGCGGTGATAGCCGAGCCGATCGGCCAGCCCGGCGAGATCGAGCGTGCGCTCGAGCGCCTGCGCCCCGGTCGACCCCTCGGCTATCGGGGACTGGTCGAGCACGCTGAGGCGCAGCGGCCCGGCGGCCACGGGCTCAGCAGATCCGCGGCAGCGGGTCCCCGGCCAGCATGTCGACCACGCGGCTGCCGCCGATCCCGGTGCGCAGCAGCACGAGGCCGGGCGGTTCTTCGCGGACCTCGGCGACGATCGCGGCGTCCCGGCCGAGGGGATGGGAACGCAGCGCGGCAAGGGCCGTTTCGGCGGCCTCGGGGGCGACGATCGCGGCGAGCTTGCCCTCGTTGGCGATGTACAGGGGATAGAGGCCGAGGATCTCGCAGGCGCCGTGCACGGCGGGCGCGATCGGCAGCGAGGGCTCGTCGATCATGATGCTGAGCTCCGTCTCGAGGGCGAGCTCGGCGAGCACGGTCGCGAGCCCGCCACGGGTGGGGTCGCGCAGGCAGCGCACGTCGTCGCCGACGGCGTCGAGTAGGACGGCGGTGATCTCGGCCAGCGGGGCGGTATCGCTCTCGAGGTCGACCTCGAGCTCGAGGTCGCCGCGCGCAATCATGACGGCGGTGCCGTGGTCGCCGATGGTTCCCGACACGAGCACGCGGTCGCCGGCGCGCACAGCGGCGGGGGAGAGGTCGAGGTCGCGCTCCATCACCCCTATCCCGGCGGTGTTGATGTACATGCCATCTGCCTTGCCGCGCTCTACGACCTTGGTGTCCCCGGTCACGACCGCCACGCCTGCCACGCGGGCAGCGGCGGCCATCGAGGCGACCACCCGCTGGAGGTCCGCAACGGGGAAGCCCTCCTCGAGGATGAACCCCGCCGACAGCACCAGCGGCCGGGCGCCGGACATCGCGATGTCGTTGACGGTCCCGTTCACGGCCAGCTCCCCGATGTTCCCGCCGGGGAAGAACAGCGGCTTCACGACGGAGGAGTCCGTCGAGAACGCGAGGCGGGGTCCGGCGGCGCCGTTTGAGCTCGCTTGGAAGACCGCGCTGTCGCCAAGCGCCTCGAGCAGCGGGTTGCGCAGCTCGGCAAGGAAGAGCGCCTCGACGAGGGTGCGGCTCGCCTTGCCCCCGGCCCCGTGGGACAGCGTGATCCGGTCGTCGAGCAGCTTGCGCACCGGGCGCCGGCGGCGGCGCTCGATCGCGTCGAGCACCTCCTCCTCGGTGCGCGCCGGCCGGTCGCTCACGCGGGGACAGGCGCCTCCTCGCGCCGCCGCCTGCCGGCGTGGCGGCCGTAGTTGTAGTACGCGGCGCACGCCCCCTCGCTGGAGACCATGCAGGTGCCGATCGGATGCTCCGGCGTACAAGCGGTGCCGAAGACCTTGCACTCCCAGGGCTTGATCACGCCCTTGAGCACCTCGCCGCACTGGCACGCCTTGGGGTCGGCCACCCGCACGCCGGGCACCTCGTAGAGCACCTCGGCATCCCAGTCGGCGAACTCCGGCCGCAGCTTCAGCGCGCTCTGGGAGATGAAGCCAAGCCCGCGCCACTCGAAGGTGGTGCGCAGCTCCATCGTCTCGCCGATCGCCTTCATCGCCGCCGGATTGCCGGCGTCGCGGACCACGCGGCTGTACTGGTTCTCGATCTCGTAGCGTCCATCGCGCAACTGGGAGAGCACCATGTGCACGCCCTGGAGCACGTCGAGCGGCTCGAAGCCCGACACCACCACCGGGCGCTGCCAGTCTCGCGCGATGAACCGGAACGGGCGCGTGCCGATCACGGTGGCCACGTGGCCGGGGCCGATGAAGCCGTCCAGACGAAGGTCGGGCGAGTCGAGAATCGCGCGGATCGCCGGGATGATCGTCACGTGGTTGGCGAACAGGGAGAAGTTGCGGATCCCCTCCGCGCGAGCGCGCAGCAGCGTGATTGCGGTCGAGGGCGTCGTGGTCTCGAAGCCGATAGCGAAGAACACCACCTGGCGGTCGGGGTTGTCCCGCGCGATCTTGAGCGCGTCGAGCGGCGAGTACACCATCCGCACGTCGGCGCCACGCGACTTGGCGTCTAGCAGCGACCCGTTCGACGCCGGCACCCGCATCATGTCCCCGAAGGTGGTGAAGATCACCTCCGGTCGCTCGGCGATCGCGATCGCGTCGTCCTGGCGCCCCATCGGGATCACGCACACCGGGCAGCCGGGACCGTGCACCAGCTCCACCTCCGGCGGCAGGAGGTCCTCCACACCGTGCTGGTAGATCGAGTGCGTGTGCCCGCCGCATACCTCCATCACCTTGTAGTGGCGGCCGGGCTCGGCCAGCTCCTCGATCTCCGCGGCGAGGCGCTTGGCCACCTCTCCGGAGCGGTACTCGTCGACGAATCGCATGCTCATGGTGCCTCTCCAATCGCTTCGAGAATCAGGTGATAGATGGTCGCGTGCGCCTCCTGCAGGCGCGGGATGTAGTCGCTGCCCACCACGAACAGGTGGTCAAGCCAGTCGAGCTCGGCCAGCCGGCCGCCGTCGTAGCCGGCGATTCCGATCGTGAGCAGCGTCCGCCGGTGAGCCTCCTCCAGACCCGCAAGCGCGTTCGCCGACGAGCCGCTGGTGGTGATCGCGACCGCCACGTCGGCGGGCCGCGCGAGCGGGATCAGCTGGCGCGAGAAGACGTTCTGAAAGCCGACGTCGTTGCCCACCGCGGTTATCGTCGCCACGTCGTCGTTCAGCGCCAGCGCCGGCCAGCCGCGCGCCAGCGCGTCCGAGGCGAGATCCTGGGCGTCGGTCGAGGAGCCGCCGTTGCCGAACGCGATCAGCCGGCCGCCGCGGTCAAGACGCTCGCGCACCGCCGCGGCGCACGCACGGACGGCGTCGAGGTCGATGCTGCCCCGCAGCTCGATCGCGTCGCGCGCCTTCCGTACGCTCGACGCGCCCACGTCTGCGAGCACCGCGTCGAGGTCCGCCGGCGCAGCGGAGGACATGAAGGGGTAGAGAAAGCCGCTCGGGTCGTCGCCCTGCGCCTCGCCCTCACCCGCGGCCAGCCGCTCGAGCGCGACGCCGGCGTGGCAGAGCAGCACGTCCCCCTCGCGGACATCCTCGACGAGCTCGACGGCAACCTCCTCGCGCGCGCCGTCGCGCTCGACGATCGCCGTCGCACCGCGCACGGCCGCCACGGTGGCCTCCACGGCCACGTCGCCGCAGGTGATGCACGCCTCGTCGAGCAGCCCCGGCTGCTCGAAGAACACGTGCACGAGCTCCCACAGAACGTGGTAGGCGGTCTCGTGCACCTCCTGCACGATCTCGGGATCCTCGCTGGCCACCGGGAAGCCGTGGTCGGCCGTGGGCATCGAGCCGGCGGCCCCGAAGGCGACCGTGACCGCTCCGCGCCCGCGCGCGCCGTCGAGGAAGCGCTCGACCGCCGGGTCCGGCGGTCCGTGCGCGATCGCAATGGCGATGTCGCCCGCGCCCGCCAGCCGGCTGCCGCGTGCCGCGCCGGTGGCGTCATTGGTGAGCGCGAGCGCCGGCAGCGCCCGCTTGCCCACTATCACGGGGTGCATGAACTCGACCGCGACGTGGGCCGCGTCGGTGGCGGCGGCGCCGGTGCCGAAGGCGACGAGCGTGCCGCCGCGCGCGAAGGTCCGCGCCAGCTCATGGCAGGCGCGCGCGAGCTGTGCCTGCTCGTGCTCGAAGAAGACCGCCAGCGCGCGCTCGCGGTCGGTGACACTCGAGGCGAGACGGTCCTGGCCGGCGATGGCGCGGTCGCTCGTGGCCGGCGGGGCGCTCATTCGATCGAGCTCTGCTCCAGCTCGTCGAGCTCGGCCTCGAAGGGCTCTCCGAGAGAGATGAGGAACTCGCGCGTGGACCGCGCCTCCTCCTCGTCGATCTTCGACATCGCAAAGCCGACGTGGATCAGCACCCAATCGCCCACGCCCACGGCGTCGGGACCCTCGGTGAGCAGACCGATGTTCACGTTGCGCCGTACGCCGGAGACCTCGGCCTTCGCGATGTGATGATGAAAGTCGACCAGCTCGACGATCTGGCCGGGAATGCCGAGGCACATATCTAGATGATCCTCCCGGCGGCCACTGGCCGCCCGTTCGAAACCGGGCTATGAGCGTAGCCTACGAAGTCTCCGTGCATGCCAATTCTCCCCTTTGCCTCCCCGCTATGTGTATGGTACACCTACCGGGCTGGCGGTCTGACCAGTAGGGTAGCGGCGCACTTAGCGGCGTCGTGGGGAGGAGGAAGCGGATGGCTCGAGAGGCAGCGCCTCGACTTGGAAGCGGCATCGGTGGGGCCCGGGGGGGCCAGTCCACGGGCGTCGTACACGTCTTCTGGCTCGCGGGGATGAGCTGCGACGGCTGCTCGGTGTCCACGCTGGGTGCGATCACCCCGTCGGTGGAGGACATGGTGCTGGGCAGGATCCCCGCCCTGCCGCAGGTGGTGCTCCACCACCCGATGCTCGCCGATGACTCCGGCCAGGACTTCGTGGAGCCCTACCGCCAGGCGGCCGAAGGTACGCTCGGTGCGCCGTACGTGATGGTGGTCGAGGGCTCCATCCCCGACGACCAGAGCCTCGAGCGCGCGGGCCAGTTTGCGGGTCTCGGCGTCGGTTCGGACTGGCCGCGCTCGCTGCCTTCGGCGCGGGCGTCAGAGCAGCCGCTTCGGACCAGCGACTGGATCTGGGCGCTGGCTCCCGGCGCCGCGGCGTCGGTCGCGATCGGCACGTGCGCGACCTGGGGGGGAATCCCCGCGGCGGCCGGCAACATCACCGGCTCGATGGGCCTGATGGACTACCTTGGAGTGGACTACCGCTCCGCTCGCGGCGTGCCGGTGGTCAACGTCCCGGGCTGTGCCCCGGTCGGCGACAACTTCACCGAGGCGCTCGCCGAGCTGCTCCAGTACCTCGAGGGCATCGCGCCGCTGCCCGACTTCGACGAGCTCGGCCGTCCCGCGTGGCAGTTCGAGCAGACGGTGCACCGTCACTGCCCGAAGGCGGGCTACTACGAGGAGGGGGTGTTCGCCGAGGAGCCGGGCGACACCGAGTGCCTGGTGGAGATCGGCTGCTGGGGACCGGTTGTGCAGTGCAACATCGTCGAGCGCGGCGCGGTCAACCACATGGGTGGCTGCATGGTCGCCGGCGGCGCGTGCATCGGCTGCACGATGCCGGGCTTTCCGGACAAGTACAGCCCCTTCTACAAGGCGCCTCCGGGCTCGGCGATCTCCGGCGGCATCTCCAAGGTCTACGGTGGCGGGATTCGCCGCTTGCGCCGGATGTCGATGAAGAGCGGCAACCGCGAGCCGATGTGGGACAACGCCGAGAACGTCCCGACCGGCTGGGGGCGTGCGAAGGGCAAGCGCGATCCGGTCGACAAGGTGAACGCCTACTTCTACAAGAAGCTGCAGTACCGCGGGTCGGTCAACCACGCCGCGCGCAACAAGAAGCAGCCGCTGCCCCAAAGCCGTGACATCCTGACCCAGAAGGGCGTTGATCACACCCGGCACGTCGACGTGCTGGGCGAGCGGATCAGGTCGCGGGAGGAGATCTAGATGTCAGCTGTGCCCACGACCGGCGCCCGGCGGGTGGACTTCAATCCGGTCACGCGAGTGGCGGGGGCGCTGTCCTTCCAGACGGCGGTCGATATCGAGGGCGGCCAGGTGCTCGACGCCCACGCCCTCGCGACGCTGTTTCGCGGCTATGAGGTGATCCTGGAGGGGCGCGACCCGCGCGACGCGATCTTCGTCTCGAGCCGTGCCTGCGGGGTCTGCGGTGGGGTGCACTCCACGGCATCGGCGCTGGCCCTGGAGATGGCTTTCGGGGTACAGCCGCCGCCGATGGGCATCGTCGGGCGCAACCTGATGGTCGCGGTCGAAGACCTGTACGACCGCCCGACCCACCTGTTCACCCGCGTCGGCCCGGACTACTCCGAGCCGGTGGTGCGCGAGACCAACCCCGAGCTGTGGGAGCGCGCGCTGCAGACCCCGGCCCCGGGCCGGGCCACGCACGGCTTCGCGCTGATCGCCGACATCATGACCGCCATGACCCGGTTCAGCGGCAAGCTCTACACCGAGGCGCTCGGGATGAGCCGCCGCGCGCGCGAGGCCTACGTGTTGCTCGGTGGAAAGTACCCGCACCCTCAGACGATCGTCCCGGGTGGCCTCAGCGCCCATATCAACGCGTCGGATCTCCAGCTGATGTTCTTCAGGGTGGCCGAGTTCTTCGACTACTCGCAGAAGGTGGTGGCGGTCTGGGACGACATCGTCGACTTCTTCTTCGAGGCCGACCCGCGCTTTCGCGAGGTCGGCCGGGGGCGAGCGAACTTCATCGACCTCGGCCTGTGGGATGACCCCTTCGCCTACGACGGGACGTTCGAGGCCGCCTCCTCCTGGGCCGAGCGGCGCTGGTCCACGCCGGGCGCGATCGTCGACGGCAGGGTGCGCACCAGCGATGCTCGCAGGATCAACACGGGCGTCGAGGAGTTCGTGGGCCACTCCTTCTATGAGGACTGGGGCTCCGGACGGGCGGGGGGGTCCGGAAACGGCGCGGGTCCCAACCGGCTTTCGGCCCGCCATCCCTCTAACAAGGAGACGATCCCTCAGCCCGGAGAGGCCGACCCGTCGCGAAAGTACTCGTGGTCGACCGCTGCGCGCTGGGACCGCGAGCCGATGGAGACCGGGGCCTACGCGCGCCTGTGGGCGACTGCGATCGCCGACAAGGTGCCGCACCGCAGCTTCATCGAGCCGACCGGCCACAGCCTCCGGCTGGCGATACCCCAGGGAGCGCTGCCCGCAACCGAGATCGAGTGGCGGATCCCGGAGCGTTGGGGCGCGCTCGAGCGCAACCGCGCCCAGGCGTACGCGCTCGCCTTCTCGGCTCTGGTCGCATACGAGAATCAGGTGATCGCCCTGGACCTTCTGCGCAGGGGCGGTCCCGACGCCGGCGTCTCCACGCACTACAAGGTCCCGAAGGACGGTCGTCAGGCGACCGGGCTATGGGGGGGCAACCGCGGCTACCTCAGCCACCACGTGACGCTCGACGGTCAGGTGATCCAGAGCTACCAGATCGTCGGCCCCTCGACGTTCAACATGTCCCCCCGCGACGACTCCGGCAAGCCGGGGCCCTGCGAGGCGGCCGTCATCGGGACACCACTGCTCAGCACGGCGAATCGCGAACGCTGCATCGATGTGCTGCGCACCATCCGCAGCTTCGATCCCTGCATGACCTGCGCGACGCACTGACGGGCCTCACTCCGCGCCGCCGAGTGCCGCCTCCCTCGGCAGCGTCTCCTCGCACGCGCGCACGAAGAAGCCGTACAGCCACGGGCGCTTGAGCTCGGCGGGGTCCTCGACCGGGGCCTCGGCATCGCGGAGGTAATCCTCGATCGTGCGCCGGGCGAGGTAGTGGCGGACGTGCCCGCCGGGCCCGGGGACCTGCCAGCTCTTCGCCGCCTCGTCATCGGGGTCCGGCTTGCCCAGCGGCTCGGAGCGGGCTAGCTCGGCACAGGCGCCCGCCACCGCCTCGTCCCAGCTCGCGGCTGAGGCGAAGCAGTCGGTGAGCATCTCACCGATCCATTCGGCCGGCCGCCGCGCGGGCTCGAACAGCTCGACCTCGACGACCCGCGCGAGGTAGCCGGCGTGGCGCAGGTCGGCCTCGAGCCGTGGGTGGCCGCTTGCGACGGGCAGGTCGGTAGCCGCCAACACGGCGGCGACGGGCTCAGGAGGCTCGTCGCCGCGGCGGCCCTCGATGATCCCGAACATCCGCTCGACCAGCGTCTGGAGCACGAGCCCGGTGTCGACCGGGACGAAGCCGCCGCCCCCGTCACTCATCGAATGCCGTGGCGGCCGGCGAGCGGCAATGTGCCCATTGCTCGCCGGAGCGCGCAGGAGCTTCTCGTATATGTACTATGCACACAGTAGCTGGGTCCAGGCAGGAAGGGGAGGCAGCGAGACTATGGCATATGATCCACATCCCTACGGGGAGAAGCTCAAGCTTCAACAGGTGCCCCACGCGGGCGCGGTGTTCGGTGCCGACTACCCGATCGGCCTCGGGGGTCTCGGCGGCAGCCCCGTCGGTCCGCTGAACGAGGTCCACGTCTTCTGGATCGCCGGCATGAGCTGCGACGGCTGCTCGATCGCCGCCACGGGCGCGACCAACCCCTCGGTCGAGGATCTGCTGCTCGGCCGGATTCCCAACCTGCCCAAGGTGATCCTGCATCACCCCGTGCTCAACCCCGGCGCCGGCACGGAGCTCACCCGGCCGATGAAGGCTGCGGTCAACGGCGAGCTCGGTGCGCCCTACGTCGTGGTGCTCGAGGGCTCGGTGCCCGACGATCAGGCGTTTCCCAGCGATATCGGCTACTTCTCGGCGATGGGCGCCGGCGGCTTCGACCCGGAGTCTGAGACCGACCAGCCCAACCGCGTCACGGACTGGCTGTGGAAGCTCGCTCCCGGCGCCGCCGCCTACGTCGCGATCGGCACGTGCGCGACCTGGGGCGGGATCCCCGCGGCGGCCGGGAACATCACCGGCTCGATGAGCCTCACCGACTTCCTCGGCAAGGACTATCGCTCGGCGCTCGGCGTGCCGGTTGTCAACGTCCCCGGCTGCTCGCCGGTTGGCGACAACTTCACGGAGACGGTGGCTGCCGTGCTCCTGTTCCTGCAGAACCTTGGGCCGCTGCCGAAGTTCGACGAGCTCGGCCGTCCGGCGTGGCTGTTCGAGGAGACGGTGCACCGTCACTGCCCGAAGGCGGGCTACTACGAGGAGGGGGTGTTCGCCGAGGAGCCGGGCGACAACGAGTGCCTTGTGGAGATCGGCTGCTGGGGGCCGGTGGTGCAATGCAACATCACCGAGCGCGGCGCGATCAACCACATGGGTGGCTGCATGGTCGCCGGCGGGGCGTGCATCGGCTGCACGATGCCGGGCTTTCCGGACAAGTACAGCCCGTTCTACAAGGCGCCGCCGGGCTCTTCCGTCTCCGGTGGTCTCTCCAAGGTCTACGGCGGCGGGATCCGGCGGCTGCGTCGGCTGTCGATGAAGCAGGGCAACCGCGAGCCGCTCTGGGACAACGCCGGCGAGGTCCCCTCCGGCTGGGCGGAGAAGGCCCCCAGGAAGGGCGTGGTCGACAAGACCAACACATTCTTCTACAAGAAGCTGCAATACCACGGCTCGGTCGATCAGGGCAAGCGCAACAAGAAGCAGCCGCTGCCCCAGAGCCGTGACATCCTGAAGAAGAAGGGCATCGACCGCAACCGGAGCAACGACGCTCGGGGCGAACGGGTCTAGGCCCGAGAGGAGCTGTTAAAGCACATGTGCTTCAAGAACCTGCCGATCGAATTCGACGCGCAAGGTAACGCGACGCTCAAGGAGAGCGTTCCCAACCCGTACTCCTACGTCGAGACTCCGGCCCCCACGCCGATCGAGGACGACCCGGAGCGGATGCGTGACCTCCACGAGCGAAACGGCAGCGTCCGGCGCGTCGACTTCGACCCGGTCACCCGGGTGGCGGGCGCGCTGGCGTTCCACACCGTCGTCGACCTCGACAGCCGTCAGGTGATGGAGACGGCCTCGATGGCCACGCTGTTCCGCGGCTATGAGGTGATCCTCAAGGGACGCGACCCGCGTGACGCGATCTTTATCTCAAGCCGCGCGTGCGGCGTGTGCGGCGGCGTGCACGCGACCTGCTCGGCGCTGGCGTGCGAGATGGCGTTCGGCATCCACCCGCCGCCGATGGGAGTGGTCGCGCGCAACCTGCTGCTCTCTGTCGAGTACCTCTACGACCACCCGATCCACCTCGGCCTGCTGGCGGGCCCCGACTTCTCCGAGCCTGCGGTGCGCGAGACCAACCCGGAGATCTGGGAGCGCGCTACGAGCACGCGGGCGCCGGGTCGCGCCATCCACGGGTACGAGTTCATCTCCGAGATCATGACCGACATGACGCCGCTCACGGGGAAGCTCTACCTCGAGGGGCTGCACTACACGCGCGTCGCGCGTGAGGCCTACGTACTGATCGGGGGCAAGTACCCGCACCCGGAGACGGTCGTGCCGGGCGGCGTGTCGAGCACGATCGACGTCTCCGACCTCAACGAGATCATGCTGCGGGTCGTCAAGTACTTCGACTACGGCCGCAAGACGGTGGCGATCTGGAACGACGTGATTGACTTCTTCTACGAGGTCAACCCGAAGTACCGTGACATCGGCACCCGCCCGGCGAACATGCTCGAGCCGGGCCAGTGGGACGACCCCTACGCCTACGACGGCACCTTCCAGAACTCCGACGACTGGGGCCGCCAGCGCTGGGCCCCGCCCGGCGTGATCGTCGACGGCGAGCTGGTGACCACCAGCCTGCAGATGCTGAATGCCGGCGTCGAGGAGTTCGTGGAGCACGCCTTCTACGAGGAGTGGGTCGGAAACGACCAGGGAAATCGCAGCGGCCCCGGCAGCGCGAATGGCAACGGCAGCGACTACTACAAGTTCCCCACCGACCCGGCAGGCAACCCGCTGTCGCCCTACCACCCTTGGAACAAGGAGACGATCCCCAAGCCCGGCGGCACCAGCTGGAAGGAGAAGTACTCCTGGTCGACCGCGCCGCGCTGGGATCGCCAGGCGATGGAGACCGGCGCCTACTCGCGGATCTGGGCGCTCGCGCAGGCGGGCACCAAGGATTGGCGGGGCAGCGACTTCCTCGAGCCGACGGGGCACAGCCTCAAGATCAACCTGCCGAAGGCGAATCTGCCCAACCCGGAGATCGAGTGGCACATCCCGGAGACGTGGGGCGCGTTCGAGCGCAACCGCGGGCGGGCCTACTGCATCCTCTACACCGCCGCGATCGCCTACGACAACCTGCTGCTGGCCTACGACCTGCTGCGCAAGGGCGGTCCGGACGCGAAGATGTCCACGTCCTACAAGGTGCCGAAGGACTTCCGCATGGGAGTCGGGCTCTGGAGCGCCGGCCGCGGCTACCTGACCCATCACATGACGATGGAGAACCAGGTGATCGAGAACTACCAGATCCTCACGCCGTCGACCTGGATGGCCTCGCCGAAGGACCCGTTCGGCAACCCGGGGCCATACGAGGAGGCCGTGTCGGCCACGCCGCTGCTGGAAAACTACGAGAAGCCCGAGGACTTCAAGGGCATCGACGTCTTGCGCGCCATCCGCAGCTTCGACCCGTGCATGCCGTGCACGACGCACATCCACACCGACGACCGAACGATCTCGCGCGAGGTCGTCACCTGCGCCTGCGGCGCGGAGGGCCCCCACGAGCACTAGGGCGAGACCGGACAGATAGCCCATGCGAGTGCTCATCGGGGGGGTCGGCTACCGTTATCTCCGCGATGGCGCAGTGGGGGTTTACATCACCGACCGCTTGGCTGCGGCCGCGACCAACGGCGTAGAAATAGAGGATCTGGGCTACCACCCGGTCGGTTTCACGCAGAATCTCCAGGATCGCCCGATCTATGACCGGATCGTGCTGGTCGGGGCGGTGGCACGCGGCCGCGAGCCGGGTACGGTGACCGCCTATCGTTGGGACCATGCCCTACCCTCGCAACAGGAGATCCAGGAACGCGTGTCGGAGTCGGTGACGGGCGTGATCTCACTGGACAACCTCCTGATCGTCACCGAAGCGTTCGGGGCTTTCCCCGAGGACGTGCGCGTCGTCGAGATCGAGCCCGCGGACGAGGGCTGGGGCGAAGGGTTCAGCCCGACGATCGAGGCCAAGCTCGAAGAGATAGAGGAGGCGGTGTGGACTTCGACAAGGCCATAGCAGAGCTCGAGACTCTCGTCGACACGCTCGAGCGTGACGGCGACGAGCGCGCGCTGATGCTGCTTCAGTTGATCGACGCCGTCCACCGCCCCGGGGTCGAGCTGATCGCAGCGGGCGATCTCGACGATCCGGTCGCGCGGGCTCTGCTGTCGATGTACGACTTGGTGCCGCTCGACGAACGGATCGAGGTCGAGGAGGCGCTCGACGAGATCCGTCCCTACATCGAGTCCCACGGTGGGGGGCTGGAGCTGCTCGACGTCGAGGACGGCGTGGTGCACGTGCAGATGAGCGGCGCGTGCAACGGCTGCGCGGGGTCTGCGATCACGTTGCGGCGCGGGGTGGAGGAGATTCTGCGCGAGCGCTACGAGAACTTCAAGGAAGTCGTGTCGCACCAGCCCGAGGGCGCCGAACAGGAGAGCGGCAACGGCTCCGACAACGGCGCGTCCGGCGCGACGCTACTCCAGATCGAGGATCTGCGAAAGCCGGTCTTCCAGCGGGTTGCGCAGCTCGCGGACCTGTCGCCCGGCGAGCTCACGGCCGTCGAGGTCGACGGCAAGTCGATCCTGATCGCAAACGTCGACGGCGAGGCCTACGCGTTCTGGAACGTCTGTCCCACCGACGACCGCTCGCCGCTCGACGGCGGCCGGCTCGCGGGCTCGGCGCTCGTGTGTCCGTGGCACAACTGCGCCTACGACGCGCGCTCGGGCAAGCGGGCCGACGACCGCCCCCAGGAGCGGGGCCTGTCGGTGGTGCCGGTGGCGGTCAGGGACGGGGCGATCGAGGTCGCGGTGAACGCAGCGTGAGCGCTTCCGGGAGGAGCGCAGCCGGAACGCTTCGGGAGGAGCGCAGCCGGAACGCTTCGGGAGGAGCGCAGCCGGAACGTCGTTCCGGCGAGTACCGCACCGGAGGCTCTCCGGCGAGCACCGCACCTAAGGATCTCCGGCGAGCACCGGACGGGGGGACTCTGGGCAGCAATGCGCTGGCGGCGCCTGCCGCCGTGGCCGCGCTGGAGGCCGCGCAGGCCGCAGCGGGAGATGCCGCGGAGGCTCCCGCCGGCCGGCTGATCGTGGCCGGCGTCGGGAACCTGTTGCGCGGCGACGACGGCTTCGGGCCGGCGGTGGCCGAGCTCCTGGGCCACCTGCCCGCGGGTGTGGACGTGATCGAGACGGGGATCGGCGGCATCGCGCTGCTGCAGGAGCTGATGGCCGGCTGCGATGGGCTGGTGCTGATCGACGCCGTCGACCGCGGCGCCGCGCCGGGCACGGTCTTCGTGCTCGAGCCCGAGGTGCCCGAGGCGGTACACGTCCCCGACATCCACCTCGCCAATCCCGACCGCGTGCTGACGATGGCGAAGACCATCGGCGTGCTGCCGGAGCGGGTGCGGATCATCGGCTGCCAGCCGCAGGAGGTGGACGAGCTCTGCCAGGACCTGTCGCCGCCGGTCCAGGCCGCGCTCGCGACCGCCGTCACCCGGGTGGAGGAGACCGTCAATGCCTGGCTTTGACTCGATCGAGCAGCTGCGCGATGCGTTCACCCGCCAGCGCTACCTGATGGATGAGGGGCTCGCGACGGTGGTGTTCCTCGCGCAGCGGCTGCGCAAGCCGCTGCTGGTGGAGGGCGAGCCCGGGGTGGGAAAGACCGAGCTGGCGAAGGCGCTCGCCACCGCGAAGAACGCGCCCTTGATCCGGCTTCAGTGCTACGAGGGCATCGACGTCCACCACGCCCTTTACGACTGGGACTATCCACGCCAGCTGCTGCAGCTGCGCGCGGGCGGCTCCGCACCCCTCTACTCCGAGGAGTTCCTCGTTCGCAGGCCGCTGCTCGAGGCGCTCGCCCATCCGGGGGCGGTGCTCCTGATCGATGAGCTCGACAGGGCCGACGACGAGTTCGAGGCCTTCCTGCTCGAGTTCCTGTCGGACTTCCAGGTAACGATCCCCGAGGTGGGGGTGATACGCGCCGAGCAGCCGCCGGCGGTCGTGATCACCTCCAACCGCACGCGCGACCTGCACGAGGCGCTCAAGCGCCGCTGCCTCTACCACTGGATCGACCATCCCGACCTGCGGCGCGAGGTGGCGATCGCGCGTGCGCGGCTGCCGGGCGTCAGCGAGCGGCTGGCCCATCAGGTGTGCGCGTTCGTGCAGGATCTGCGCTGGCTCGACCTGTACCGCTCGCCGGGGGTGGGCGAGACACTCGATTGGGTCGAGGCGTTTCATACGCTGGGACGCGAGGAGATCGACGCGGCGACCGCCGATCGGACACTCGGTACGCTGCTCAAGGAACGCGACGATCTCGAGCGCATCCGGGGGGACGGGCTGGAGGCGCTCGTCGATCGGGCCGGGGAGCGCGCGACGGAGCTGCGACAGGAGGGAGGCGCTGGTGGGGCTGCCTGAGCACGAGATGGGGCCGCCGGGCAACGGATGGTCGCCGGGTGTCCACACAGAGGTGGCCCGGGCTCAGGAGGCGGCCCAGGGACAAGAGGTGGTCGAGGGCCCCGCGGCCGCCGAGCGC
Source organism: Thermoleophilaceae bacterium (assembly GCA_030447725.1). GTDB lineage: Bacteria > Actinomycetota > Thermoleophilia > Solirubrobacterales > Thermoleophilaceae > JAAYBF01. Next base: position 58,392 of record JAUJOQ010000008.1, on the reverse strand, counting down.
CCGCCCGACCAGGCGATCCTGGCCGCCGCCGTGGCCTTCGCACGAGCGCTGCGCGACCTCGGGCTGTCCGTGAGCGTGGACTCAGAGCTCGTGTTCTTCAGCGCACTGGCCGAGCTCGACGTGCGTGAGCAGTCGGACGTCTACTGGGCGGCTCGCGCGACGTTCGTCCACACCCCCGGCGAGCGCAAGCCCTTCGACACCGTCTTCGAGCGCTTCTGGGCGGGCGACCCGCTGACGGTGGCAGCGCGCGGCGCCGAGCACGGCGAGAGCGATGACCGCATGGGGGGAGCCCAGCACGGCGGCGAGGCGCTGCCCCAGTTCCGCAACGAGGGCAAGGCCGCCGCCGTCGACTCCAGCGGCGACAACCAGCGCGCCACGCGCGACATCCCGAGCGCCGACGGCGATCAAGGGGCAAGCGCCCAGAAGCTCGGGGTGCTGGCCGCCTGGAGCGAGCGCGAGACCCTCGGCGACAAGCAGCAGATGCACTACAACCACGACGAGCTCGCCGCGCTGCGCCAGCTCGCGGAGGACATCAAACGGGCTGCGCCCGAGCGCCGCTCGCGCCGGAGTCGCCCAGCCCGGGGCGGGCACCGTCTCGACGTGCGACGGACGGTGCGCGACTCGATGACGACCGACGGAGAGGCCTTCCGGCTCGCCTTCAGGGCGCAGACCCCGCGGCCGCGACGGCTGCTGTTCCTGTGCGACGTGTCGGGTTCGATGGAGCGCTACTCGCGCGTGTTGCTGGCCTCGCTGAAGGCCGCGGTCGGGGGGGCGCGAAGGGCGGAGGCGTTCGTGTTCGCGACGCAGCTCACGCGGGTCACGCGCTCCCTCGACGGCCGCGACCTCGAGCGCGCGCTCGAGCAGGCGCGCGCGACGGTGCCCGACTGGTCGGGCGGCACCCGGATCGGCGGGGCGCTCGCTGACTTCAACCGCACCTACGGGCGGCGCGGCTTGGCCCGCGGGGCGATCGTGCTGGTGATGTCAGACGGCTGGGATCGCGGCGATCCGGATGTGCTTGCGGCCGAGGTGCGCCGGCTGCAGCTTCAGTCGCGGCGGCTGGTGTGGATGAACCCGCGCCCGATGGGGCTCGACCTCCAGCCGCTGGCGATCGGGATGCGCGCCGCGATGCCCTTCGTGGACGACTTCGTCCCGGGCCATGACCCGCGCGCCGTCGCCGGGTTGGCGCGGCTGATCTCCGACTTGGGCGGGCAGCGCCCGCAGCGCTCGGGCGCACGCGCGGCTGTGCCTGGGCGCTGAGCGGCTCGGTCACGCCGCAGTACCCGTCTACAGCGGCGGGAACATCTGGCGGCTTCGCCACACCCAGCGCAGGTCACCGCGCGGCCGCAGCCGGCCGGTGGCGAGCAGCCGGCGCGGGTCCTTGCGCTTGCCGACGACGTCGACGAAGTCCTCGAAGCGCGTGCGCAGGCTCAGGCGGGGATCCTCGACACGGCCCGGGCGCGCCTGCGTGCTGCCGTTCGCCACGGCGATGTGCCAGGGCTCTGCATCGGTGAGCTCCCACTGGATCACGCCCGGCTCGGCGGCGGCGGCGCTGTCGAGGCCGGTCGCGACCGTCTCGAACAGCAGCCGCATGTCGTCGGGGTCGGTCGAGGGCGGGCCGGTCTTCTCACCGATGTAGCCGCAGCGCAGCAGCCGCTTGGCGCGCTCTGCACGCTCGCGAGGATCGCCGAGCACGGGGAAGACCGGCGGGCCGGGCAGCTCGTCGAGCGGCATGCCGGCGGAGCGCAGCTTGGTCATGATCGAGTTGACGCCGACCTCGACCAGATCCTCGAACGTCGAGCCGAAGGCGGTGAGATAGCGCTCGTCCCAGCCGGGTGGGACGATCACTCCGATCGCCCAGGGGAGCACCTCGCGCAGCATGTCGGCCACCGCGTGGGGCACCTCGGGGTCCGCCTCGCGCAGGTCGGAGAGCAGCTTGACCCCGAAGCCGATATGGCGCTGCTCGTCGGCCTCGACGTTCTCCATCCCGGCACGGAAGCCCGGCAGCAGGTCGCGGCCCTGCAGGTAGCTCGTGATGAAGTGCTGCCCGGTCTGGGCCAGCGTCGCCTCGATCACGAGGTGGTAGAGCGCCACCGCCGCTGCCAGGCGCGGGGCCGAGGGGTCGCGACGCAGCTCGGCGCAGACCGTCTCCAGCCGGCCGAACACCTGCTCGAAGCCCCAGGTCAGCTGCGGCCGGATCCCCTCCAGCCCGCTTGCCACGCGGCCGTCGCCGATGCCGACCACCTCGTGCATGAAGCGGTTGAAGAAGACGGCGTGGCGCGCCTCGTCGACCTGCTGGGTGGCGAGGAAGTACTTCTGCTCCTCCAGCGGCGCGGCGTCGATGTAGGGCGAGAGGCCGTCGGTGACCGCGTCCTCGCCCCAGAAGAAGAGCGCGTAGTTCCACACGGCCGCCTTGCGCTCGAAGTCCGAGAAGTCGGCCTGCCACTGCTCGCGGTCGCGCGCGAAGTCGATCTCCGTCGCCCGCCAGTGGCCCTGCTCCCAGCGGCGGTAGAGATCCCCGTAGCTGATCCTGTCGAGCGGGTTCTGAGTAGCCGTCGCCGTCACTGTCGATCCACCCGCATCGCCGCCAAGCTACCAGACCTCCGGCGGCGCGGTGAAACCAGGCCCGGCCGGTAATCTCCGAGCTGAGCATGACCCAGATGGCACCGTCGCAGCAGGTGGATGCACTGGACGTGTTCGTGTCGCTGCTCTCGGAGCTCGATTCGGATCCCGACTCGGGCTCGCCGCAGTTCTACGACCGACTGTGCGAGGCCGTCTGTCGCCTGACCTCAATGCGTCGCGCGGCCCTGCTCCTCTACGACGACGCGCGCAAGCTCGTCGTCCCCGCGGGGAGCCATGGCATGCCGGCCGAGATGGTCGAGCAGATCTACGGGACCCTCGACGAGACCCCGATAGCCCAACGCGCGCTGTCGGAAGACCGGGTGATGGAGGCATCGGAGGATCTCGACGCCGAGCTGCCCGAGCGCTATGCGCACTATCCAGGCGTGACCGCGCTCACCTGCACCCCCGTCGGCGCCGGCGGACGGTGGCTGGGAGTGATCTTCGCCGACCGCGGCGGGGACCGCTGTGAGCTGACAGAGCCCGAGCGTCACGCGATGTGGGTGCTCGGCAAGACGGCTGCGCTCGCCGCCAGCGCGCAGATCGCCACGACCGAGCACGAGCAGGCGCGCCAGCTCGGCGGCCAGATCGAGCTGGCGCGCGAGATCCACGAACGGGTGATGCAGCGGGTGTTCGGGGTCTACCTCGCGCTCGGCTCGGCGGCAGACCTGGACGCGGAGGAGCGCCATCGCTGCGCCGGTGAGATCCACGGAGCGCTCGTCGATCTGCGCACCGCGCTGTCTCGGCCGCTCGGAGTCGTGCCGCCCAGACGGGCCGGCGTGACGTTGCGGGGCGAGCTCGAGCGCCTGACACGCCACTACACCCAACTGCGAGTGGAGGTCAGCTGGGAGCTCGACTCTCCGCTGCCCGACGAGCTCGAGCCGCTCGCGCAGTCGGTGCTCGCGGAGGCGCTGCGCAACGTCGACCGCCACGCCGAGCCCTCCGCCGTCGAGGTGACGGTGGACCAGGTGGATGGCGCCTACACCCTCGAGGTGCGAAACGACGGCGTGCGCACCGGCGGCACACGCCGCGGCGCCGGGATCGGGCTGCGGCTGGCCGCGTTCGAGGCGCTGCAGTACGGCGGCGTGCTGGAGTTCGGGTCGGGCCCGCCCGGCGAGTGGCACGTGCGCCTGGTTGCGCCAGGCCGGTGAGCGGGCCGGTCAGGGGCAGCGACGCCCGGGCAGTCCGTGGTCGGCGACTGCGCCTGCTCGTGGTGGACGACCACGACGTGGTGCAGTGGGGCTTTCGGCTGCTGTTCACCGAGCAGTCATGGGTCGAGCGTTGCCTGAGCGCGCGCACGAGCGAGGAGGCGCTCGAACTCGCCGCCCGCTACGACCCGCACGTCGCGCTCGTGGATCTGTTCCTCGGCGAGCAATCCGGCGCCGAGCTGTGCGAGGCGCTGCGGCGCGACTCACCGCAGACCCGGGTGCTGCTCATCTCGGGCGCGGGCTGGATCTCGCCCGAGGCGGCCAAGACCGCGGGCGCGTCGGGCTTCGTGCCAAAGGACTGGCCGGCGCGCCACATCACGAGGGCCGTGCGCAGGGTCGCAAACGGGCAGAGCGTGTTCGCCCCGCGCGCCGAGAAGCCGGCGACCCCGCTGACCAACCGCGAACGCGAAGTGCTCGGGCTGATGGCCTTCGGCGCCACGAACCGCGAGATCGCGGCGCAGCTGCACCTCTCCCCGCACACCGTCAAGGAGCACACGAGCGCGCTCTACCGCAAGCTCGACGTTCGCAACCGAGCCGAGGCGGTTCAGCGGGCCGAGCGCCTCGGGCTGACTAGCGGAGGCAGCTAGCTGCGCTCCTGGATTTCACCCCCCAGGCGGGGGGTATGGCGGCGTCCGTGCCGCGCAACGGAGGCGCCGGCGGGTAGGACACCGTGCATGAGCAACTTCGTATTGCTGCTTCCAGGTCAGGGCAGCCAGGAGCCGGGCATGGCCGCGACGGTCGCCGAGTTGCGTCCCGACCTGGCCGAGCGCGTGACCGGCGTCGTGGGCGAGGACCCTTTCGCGCGAGTGGCAGACGGCACGCGGTTCGCGCAGCCCGCCATCTTCTGCGCGGCGATCGCCGGGTTCGAGCGTCTCGGGCGCCCCGACGCCGACCTCTACGCCGGCCACTCGCTTGGTGAGATCACCGCGCTGGTGGCGGCCGGCGCGCTGAGCGAGGAAGACGGTCTTCGGATAGTCGCCGAGCGCGGTCGGCTGATGGACCGCGCGGCGGTCGAGACCCCGGGCGGGATGCTGGCCGTGCGCGCCGGGCGCGGCGAGGCCGAGGCTCTGGCCGAGCGCCACCACCTCGTGGTCGCAAACGACAACGCCCCCAAGCAGATCGTTCTATCGGGACCCCTGGCCGGGATCGAGGCGGCCGAGGCCGAGGCCGCGGCGAGCGAGTCGGCTCTGCGGGTGAAGCGGCTGGCCGTAGCCGGCGCCTTCCATTCCCCCCTGCTCGAGCACGTGGTGGAGCCGTTCCTGGCGGTGCTGCGCGAGGTCGAGATGCGACCGCCGCGCGCTCCGGTGTACTCCTGCGTCACGGCCGCCCCCTTCGGCGATGACCCCCGCGAATCTCTGGCGAAGGCGCTCGTGTCGCCCGTACGCTGGGTCGAGGTGCTGAAGGCCGTCCACGCCGCCGGCGGGCGCAGCTTTGTCGAGACGGGGCCCGGGAAGGTCTTGTCCGGCCTCGTGAGGCGCACACTCGACGACGTCGAAGTGAGCGCGCCGGAGCCCGTCGAGGCTGCAAGTGCCTAGCGTGACCTCCGAGCCCGCCGCCGCGGACGCCCCACAACTCTCGGGCCTGCGTGACGCCGGCATCGCCGGACTCGGCGTGGCGCTGCCCGACCAGGTCGTGACCAACGGTCCAATCGCCGAGCGCCTGGGAGTCGAGCAGAGCTGGATCGTCAAACGCACCGGCGTGCACGAGCGCCGCCACGCGCAACCGGGCGAGACCCTCGAGCAACTCGCAGCCGAGGCCGGCCGCGCTGCGTTGGAGCGCGCCGGGATCGAGCCGACGCAGGTCGACCTCGTGCTGGTGGCGACCTTCACCGCGACCCGGCTGCTGCCAAATGCCGCGCCGCAGGTGGCGCAAGAGCTCGGAGCGGTCGGCGCCGGGGCGATCGACCTCGGTGCGGCGTGCACGGGCTGGCTCTCAGGGCTGGCGCTGGCGTGCGGTCAGATCGAGTCCGGGCGCGCCGACTCGGTGCTCCTGATCGGCGCCGACCTCTGCGCCCGGCGGACCGACCCGGTCGACAGGCGCACCGCTGCGCTGTTCGGCGACGGCGCGGGGGCGGTTGTCGTCACGCCCGGCGGTCCCGGCCGCGTGGGCCGGGTGCAACTGCGCGCCGACGGCAGTGGGGCGGAGTGCATATTCGTCGAGCACGAGCGAGGCCTGCTCGAGATGCGCGGGCAGGACACCTTCCGCGCGGCCGTCGCTCGCCTGTCTGAGTCCACCCTCGAGGTGCTGGAGGCCGAGGAGCTGGCGCTCGAGGACATCGACCTCTTCGTCTACCACCAGGCCAACACTCGCATCATCGCCTCGGTGGGCGAGCGGCTCGGGCTCGACCCCGACCGCGTGATCGACTGCATCGCCAAGTACGGCAACACATCGTCGGCGAGCATCCCGATAGCGCTCGCCGAAGCCGAGCGCTCCGGCCGCCTCAACCCCGGCTCGCGCGTGCTCGTGTCGGCCTTCGGGGCGGGCTTCACCTGGGGATCGGGGGTGGTCGAGTGGGGGATGTGAACCGCAAGGCCGACGGCTGTGCGCTCGTGACCGGCGCTTCTCGCGGCATCGGCGCCGCCATCGCGCGCACGCTGGCCGCCGACTCGTGGCTCGTGGCCGTCAACTACCGCAGTGACTCAGAGGGCGCCGAGCGCGTCGTCGGCGAGATCGAGGCCGCCGGGGGCCGTGCCTTCGCGCAGCAGGCAGACGTGGCCGAGCCCTCCGCCGCGGACGAGCTGTTCACCGACCTCGAGGAGCGCGCCGGGCCGGTTCTGGTGCTCGTGAACAACGCCGGCGTGCGCGCCGACGGCCTCTCGCCCCAGCTCGACGACGAGTCCTGGAACCGGGTGCTCGAGACCAACCTGTCCGCCGCCTTCCGCACCACCCGGCGCGCCCTGCGCTCGATGATGCGGGAACGCTTCGGCCGGGTGGTGAACATCGCCTCGATCGTCGGCCAGCGCGCCAACCCCGGCCAGGCGAACTACGCCGCCTCGAAGGCCGGCCTGATCGCCTTCACCCACACTGTGGCGGCCGAGGTGGCGCGCCGCTCGATCACCGTCAACGCCGTGGCGCCCGGACTGGTGGAGACCGAGATGACCGAGGGCATCGGCGACGAGATGCTGCGCGCCATTCCGGCGCGACGCGCCGGCACACCCGAGGAGGTGGCGGCCTGCGTGCGCTTCCTCGTCTCAGAAGAGGCGTCCTATGTAAACGGCACCACCCTGACCGTAGATGGCGGCATGACCGCTTAGCGGTCGCCGCGCGAAAGGAGCACCTCAGATGCCAACCGTATCCATGAAAGACCTTCCGACCGGCGGGTTCCCGCTCGACTTCGTCTCCGAGGGCACCGGCCAATGAGCCGCCGCGTCGCAATCACCGGTCTCGGCGCCATCACGCCACTGGGCGTCGGCGCCGGCACGATGATGGACCGCTGGTCGGCCGGCGAGTCGGGAATCGAGGGCGGCCTCGGCGACTGCCGGGACTTCGATCCCGAGGAGTTCCTCTCGCGCAAGGACACCCGCCGCGCCGATCGCTTCACCCAGTTTGCGCTCGTAGCCTGTCAGGAGGCGGTCGACCAGGCCGGCTGGGAGGACGGTCCGCCGGTCGATCCCGGGCGCGTGGGCTGCATCATGGGTACCGGGATCGGCGGCATCGGCACGATCGAGACACAGCACGAGGCGCTGCGCGAACGCGGCGCCGAGGCGGTGTCACCGCTGGCTGTCCCGCTGCTGATGGCCAACGCCGCCTCCGGGGTCGTGGCCATGAAACACGGGCTGAAGGGCCAGTGCTACGGCACGGTGTCCGCCTGCGCGGCGGGCGCCCACGCTATCGGCGCCGGTATGCGCATGGTCCAGCACGGCGACGCCGATGCGTGCATCGTCGGCGGCGCCGAGGCCGGACTTACGCCCCTCGCCCGGGCCGCCTTCGCGGGCATGGGCGCGACCTCCCCGTCGGGTGTCTCGCGCCCGTTCGATGCTCGCCGCGACGGCTTCATCATGGGCGAGGGCGCCGGCGCACTCGTCCTCGAGACCGAGGAGGCCGCCAGGGAGCGCGGCGCGGAGGTGCTGGGATATCTCACCGGTTACGGTGCGACCGCGGACGCCCATCACCTCACAGCGCCCCAGCCGTCGGGCGACGGCGCCGCGCGGGCGATCGAAACCGCCCTCGCCGACGCCGGCCTGGATCCGGATGAGATCGACTACGTGAATGCCCACGGAACCTCGACGCCGCTCAACGACGCCTCCGAGACCGCAGCGCTCAAGCGCGCCCTGGGCCCGCGGGCGGGCGAGGTGCCCATCTCCTCGCTGAAGTCGGTGACCGGGCACCTGCTTGGCGCCGCCGGCGCAGTCGAGGCGGTCGCCACGGCTCTCAGCCTCCAGCGAGGAGTGGCGCCGCCGACGGTCGGCTGGGAGGAACGCGACGAGGACTGCGATCTCGACTACGTGCCCGAGGGCGCCCGCCCGCTCGAGGCCGACGGCCACCCGCTGCGAGCGGTCTCCAACTCGTTCGGCTTCGGCGGGCACAACGCGGTGCTGTGCCTGGAGGCGGCGTGACGGTCAAGGCCGGTTCCCACCGGGAGGAGAAGGGCGTCGTGCTCGGTCCGCGCGAGCGCCTCGAGGCGCTCTGCGATCCGGGCACCCTGCACCTGATCCGCACCGGCATCGAGCGCGACGCCGAGCGCAGCACGCCGGGCGACGGCGTGGTGGGAGGAGCGGGCACCGTCGACGGCCGCCAGGTCTTCTGCTACGCCCAGGACGCGGCCTTCATGGGCGGTTCGCTTGGCGAGGCACAGGCCGACACGATCGTCCGCGTCCTGCAGATGGCCGGGCGGGCGGGCGCCCCCGTCGTCGCCTTCGTAGAATCCGCCGGGGCGCGCATGGACGAGGGCACCGCTGCCCTCGGCGGGTACGGGCGGATCTTCCTCGAGAACGTCCGGCTCTCGAAGCGGGTCCCGCAGATCACGGTGATCACCGGCACGTCGGCTGGCGGGGGGTCGTATTCGCCCGCCCTGACCGACTTGATCATCATGACCGAGCGGGCCAGCATGTTCCTCACCGGCCCCGGGGTCGTGAGGGAGGTCATGGGCGAGGACGTCTCCAAGGAAGAGCTCGGCGGGCCACGGGTGCACTCGGGCAACGGCGTATGCCAGCTCGTCGCCTCCGATGACGCCGCCGCAGTCGGACTGGCTCGAGAGCTGCTCGGCTATCTGCCCCAGAGGACGGCCGCGCTGGCCAACGGGAGCGCTCCGAGTGCGCAGCTCGAGAGCACCGAGCCGGCGAGCGGCAGGGACCCCTCCGCCTGCGTGCCCGATGAGGCGCGCAAGGTCTACGACGTGCGCGACGTGATCCGCTGCCTAGCCGACGGATCGCGGCTGCTCGAGCTCTCGGCGGGCTGGGCGCGGAACATGGTCACGGGGTTCGGGCGGATCGACGGCCGGCCCGTCGGCTTCGTGGCGAACCAGCCGCGCTACCTCGGCGGCGTGATCGACTCCGCCGCCTCCGAGAAGGCCGCCCGCTTCGTGCGCCACTGCGACACCTACGGGATTCCGCTGGTCGTGCTCGTCGACACGCCGGGGTTCCTGCCCGGCACCAGGCAGGAGGCGGCGGGGGTGATCCGCCACGGCGCGGGCCTGCTGCGCGCCTTCGCCGCGGCCACCGTCCCGAAGATCACGCTGGTGCTGCGCAAGGGCTTCGGGGGCGGCTACATCACGATGAACTCGAAGGACCTCGGCGCCGACCTGGTGCTGGCGTGGCCGGGGGCCGAGATCGGCGTGGTCGGGCCATCGCAGGCCGTTACCTTCATCCACCGCGAGCAGATCGCCAACGCCGACGACCCGGAGGCCGAGCGCAAACAGCTCGCGACCGAGTACGCCGAGCACCACTCGACGGCCGCCGTGGCAGCCCGCAGCGGCTCCATCGACGAGCTCGTGGAGCCTGCCGAGACGCGCGACCGCCTCGCCTGGGCGCTCGCGACGCTGGAGAGGTCATGATCACCCGCGGACGCACGATCACCGAGGCGGACGTCGTCGCGTTCTCGGCTCTCACGGGCGACCACCATCCCCAGCACAGTGACGCCCAGTGGGCGGCATCGAGCCCGTTCGGCGAACGGGTCGCCCACGGCATGCTCGTGCTCTCCTATGCCGTCGGGCTGGCGCCGATCGACCCCGAGCACGTGGTGGCGCTGCGCCGGATCGAGGACGCGGTCTTCAAGCGCCCGGTGCTGATCGGAGACACCATCCGCGTCGAAGCAAAGCTCGCCCGCCCCGACGACGGCGGCGGGCTCGAGGGCTGGGAATGGCGGGTGCTCAATCAGAACGACGAGCTCGTGGCCAGAGTGAAGGTGCAGGCCGTGGTCCGCACGCAGGAGAGGGTCGCATGACGCTCGCGGCCTGCTACGCGATCGGAGCGCCGCCGGCGTGAGCGACACGATCTTCCTCACCGGTGGCACGGGCTTCCTCGGGATGGCGCAGATCGCGCGCTGGCTCGAGGCAGACGAGGGTCCCGAGATCCGCCTTGCGGTCCGTGCCCGGGACGCCGCCGAGGCCGACGAGCGCCTGACCCGGATCCTCTCCGGCCTCTACGACGATCCTCCGCCGTCCGCGCGCCGGCTGCGGGCGGTGTGCGCCGACCTCCAGAGCCCGGGCCTCGGACTGTCGGACTCCGACCGGCGGTCGATCGTTGCCGATGTCGACCGCGTCGTGCATTGCGCCGCGTCGGTCGAGTTCACGCTGCCACTCGAGGAGGCCAGGGCGATCAACCTCCAGGGCACCCGCCGCGTGCTCGAGCTCGCGGGGGAGATCGAGGGACTCGAGCGCCTGGTGCACGTGTCGACCGCCTACGTCTGCGGGAAGCTGACCGGCCGCTTCGCCGAGGACGAGCAGGGCGCCGGCGAAGGCTTTCGCAACACCTACGAGCAGACCAAGTGGGAGGCCGAGCGCGCGATCGCAGAGGCCGAGGCCCTCCCCTCGGTCGTCGTGCGCCCGAGCATCATCGTGGGCGAGTCCGACAGCGGCTGGACTTCATCCTTCAACGTGATCTACTGGCCGCTGCAGGCTTTCGCCCGCGGGCTCTTCGACGAAGTGCCCGCGCATCCCGACGGGGTGATCGACATGGTGCCGGTCGACCATGTGGCCGCCGTCATCGACCGGGCGGCGTTCGACCCGGACGCGAGCGGCACCTACCACGCCGTCGCCGGCGAACGCGCCATGTCGGTCTCCGAGCTCATCGATCAGACCACGCGCGTCCTGAACCGGCCGCCGCCCCGGCTCACGGCGCCCGACACCCTCGCCGGCGACCACCCCGCCGCCGCCTATGCGGCCTACTTCGACGTGCGGATGCGCTTCGGCGACGAGCGCGCCCGAGGGCTCGTCGGCGACGAGAGCCGCGTTCCCGAGGCGGATGGCTATCTGCCCCGGTTGCTCGACTACGCGCAGAAGGCCGGCTGGGGCAAGCGCTCGCCCAGCCGCCAGAAGGCTCGGGTCGACGCCTCCGACGAGGCCGGCGAGCTCGCCCTATAAGGCCAGCGGAGCTACCGGTTCCACCAGCCGCGCCCGCGCCCCTGCGGAGGCCGGCCGGGCCGGTCCTCCTCGGTGCGCGGATCCGGCCGGTCGTCCTCGGTGCGCGGATCCGGCCGGTCGTCCTCGGTGCGCGGATCCGGCCGGTCGTCCCGCCCGATGCGGGGATCCGGCCGGTCGTCCTCGGTGCCCGGAGACAGCCGGTCTTCCTCGTCGCCGGTGGGGGCGGGGGGCCGGGAAGCGGTGGCGGTCCCTGCGCCGATTCCTCCCGCGCTCGACAAGGGGTCCGGCGTCGCGTGGCGGCCGGTTTCGGCGGCCGTTCCATGGCGTCCGGACTGGGCGGTGGCGCCGACCGGCTCCCTGTTCTCCTGGAGCCGCGCGACGGCACCCTCGAGGAGCTTGCGGCCGGCATCGAGGTCCTTGTTGATGTCATCGATGATGGCGCCGACGGGCTGAGCAGCGTCGGAGGTCGCTTCCACGGCCCCGAGGATCGTCACGAGCCGGTTGACGACGTGCTTCAGAATCAGTCCGATCCAGATCAGGTAGCCGGCGATCGCGGCGACCGCGATGAATATCGCGAACAGCAGTACGACGTGAGCGGGGTCCATTGGGGCCTCCTAGCCGATCCGGTCGAGCGCCCTGACGTAGCGCTCGATGTCGCCGTTGGCTTGTTTAACCAGCTCCCGTGTGGTGGCGAGCTCCGACAGCGCCCCCAGATGCGGGCCGAACTGCGCGCCATGCTCCATTATGTCGTCGGCGTACGCTTTGATCTCCAAAGCCGGCTCGATCACCCGCCTCAGGATGACCACCACCGCCGGGATCACCACGAACAGGAAGATCAAGTTTCCGATCCACAGCAGGATCATGACCTCACCGTCCCGCGGCCCATCCGCTCAGCCTTGTCGACGACGCTCGGCAGCGTTAACGCGATCTCCTCCAGAGCCCAGTTCATCTGGCCCACGTTGGAGCGGGTGGCACGCAGCTGGCGTTCGACGGCACGGGCGCCCCAGGTGACCTCCGCGAGCTTGGCCGAGATCGAGCGCAGCTGGCTCGCCACGATCAGCAGACCGATCGCGAGCACAACCACGAGCGCCACGACCTCGACAACGGTCAGGAATGTCATCAGGCCTTCGCTCATCGCTCGCCCCCGAGCAGCTTGTCGTGGCGTATCATCTCTTCGCGCAGCGCCCGCAGTATCGAGCCGGAGCCCGCCAGCTGGTACAGGCCGGTCGTGTTCTGCGCGACCCGCTTGGTCACGGTCCACAACGAGTGCACTGCGCTATCTATGTCTCGTACGAGGTTGTGGAGCAACGTCAGCAGGGCGATGACCACGAGAACCACCACCAGCCCCATCCCCAGCGCGATCTGCCACAGCACCTTCTCGTCCGCGTCTACACCGAGCAGGAACATCTCAGCCTCCCAGTAGCTTCCGGGCGGACTCCGCCGCTCTCCAGATAGCTGTCGTCGAAACGTTGATCTTCTGAATCTCCCAGACGGGGAGCGTGGCCTCACGGGCCTCGTCCATCGCCTCGATCCCTGTCCGCGCCTGACTTCCGATCCGCGACGCGAGCGTGAGGATGGTCGCCACGAGGACGACCACGACGGAGACGATCAGAAATCCGATTCCGAGCCCTATATACCAGCCCGTGTGCTCCGTGGACCGGCCCACTTCAGTGGCTTGCGCCAATAGCAACATCGACCCCTCCTCTTTCCGGCGCGAAATCTACCACGCCGGCGACCGCTGTGGGCAGAAAACATATAGCTGGCGCCGAAAGGCTGCTTCACTGTCACGATTCCGGGATGCACCGTCGATGCCCACACGCCCGGTTGGTAAAGTCGGTGTAGGAATGATTCGGTCGTATGCGAAAGGTTGATCTCAGGTGAAGCTGGCCATCGCGGGCAAGGGCGGCTCGGGCAAGACCTCGATATCGGGCACGATGGCTCGCACGCTGGCGCGCAGCGGGCATCGCGTGCTCGCCATCGACGGTGACTCGAACCCAAACCTGGCCCTCACCCTCGGCGTCGATCCGAGCCTCATGGACGATGTCCCTACGTTGCCCCCGGACCTGATCCGGCGTGGCCAGGACGGCATCGAGCTCACCCGTTCCTTCGAGGAGGTCACGGCGAGCCACTCGCTCGAGGCCCCCGACGGCGTGAGCCTCCTGGTGATGGCGCTCCCCCAGCACGCCGACACGGGCTGCCTATGCAGCATGCACGCCACGGTGCGCACGCTGATCGAGGCGGCGCCCGCCGGTGCACAGGACGTGACGATCCTCGACACGGAGGCATCGCCCGAGCATCTCTCGCGTGGCACGGCGAAGTACGCCGACGCGCTGCTTGCCGTGGTCGAGCCGTACTACAAGTCGCTCGAGACCGGCCGGCGGATGGTGGCCCTGGCACGCGACCTCGGGCTAGAGGACGTGAAGCTCGTGGCCAACAAGGTCCGCGACGAGCGCGAGCTCGAGGCGGTGCAGGAGTTCGCCGACTCCAACGGCATCGACGTCGCCGGCGTCGTCCCGTTCGACGAACACATGTTGCTGGCGGAGCGCGCGCGCAGCTCCCCGCTGGACTTCGATCCCGATGCTCCGTCCATGCGCGCCATCGGCGAGTTGGCGGAGCACGTCATAAGCAACGGAAGGATGGTGAGCAGTGGGTGAGCTCGAGGTTCTGAAGGTCCGTGACGAGCTGCTGCAGGCGATGTACTGGATGCGCGCCGAGGGGCTCGCCGAGACGCCGACCACGGGGGAGCTGTCGACCTTCCTCGCCGTGCCCGCCGACACGCTCACGGCCTACGTCGAGCGGTTCGTGGCCGACGGCTATCTCGCCCCCGCCGCGGTGGGCTACTCGCTAACGGCCGTTGGCGCGGAGGCGGGCAAGCGCGGCTTCGCCGACGAGTTCGCCGACGTCACCAAGCCCGGGCACGGCGAGTGCGACGCCGATTGCTGGTGTCAGGAGTCGCCCGAGGCGGCTGCCGACTGCATGGAGGGGCGCCCGAGGACTCACTCTCATCACTGAGCCCGTGACAGCCGACCCCGCTGCGCCGACCCTGCCGAAGAACTTCCTTCGGCCATGCCTGCTGCTGTTGCTGCGCGAGCAGCCGGCCCACGGCTACGAGCTGCTCGAGCGCCTGCGGACGTTCGGCTTCGAGGGCTCCGATCCCGGCGGCCTCTACCGCTCGCTGCGCAAGCTCGAGGAAGAGGGGCTGGTGCGCTCCGCGTGGGAGCAGTCGAGCACCGGCCCCGCCCGCCGCATCTACGAGATCACGCGCGTGGGCATGGAGGAGCTGCACCGTCGGGCCAAGGGGCTGGCCGAGGCGCGTGGAACCCTCGACGCCTTCCTCGGTCGTTACGAGGAGTTCGTCGCGCTGCGCCGGGCCGAAGTGCCTGCGCCGGCCTCGGGCTAGCCCAGACCAGGGCGAGCCGCTCGAGACATTCCTCTTGCGCAGATCATCGGGCGCCGGATTGCGCGCGGTGCCCGATCACGTGGCTGACCACCCGGCATCCTGGGCAGGCGCCGACGTAGGACTCCCCCGCAAGTATGTCCTCGACCCGCTCCGGCAATGGCGGCGGGTCGGCGCCGCCGGCCCGCGCCTGCTTGGCGAGCGACTCGTAGTGCGGCTCGTGCCCGTGCTCCTCGAACGGCAGAGGGGAGCCGCACCAGGGGCAGAACTGCGGTCGTTCGGGCGCGGACACGCTCACGGGATCCGCGGCGGGGGCAGGTGACCCGCGATTGCCAGACAGAGCGCGTCGATTCGCCGAGTCTCGCAGGTCCGGTCACAGCGGGGGTCGGCGGCAGCGCGGCCGTGGCGTCGGGCTCGGGCGCGCGAGCTAGCCGACGGACTCGGGCACGACCCAGCGTCGCTCGGCATCGGCGGCGCGTACGGCGTCGAGCAGCGCCTGCACGCGCAGTCCCTCGATGAGCGGGGGGTCGGGCGGCGAGCCCTCGCGGATCGCCGACCAGAACGAGCGCGCGACCCGCTCGAACGCGTCCTTCGAGCTGGCCTTCAGCGGTCCCTCGCAGCGCAACTCCTCGCCGGCTCGGCCCGACCACAGCCGTCGCTCTGAGTCCAGCCGTACCGTGCCGCTGTCGCCGTGGACCTCGATCAGGTCACCGCGCGCGTGTCGTGCCGTGGAGACCAGGCTGACGAGCCCGAGTCCGCCGCCGCGGAAGCGCAGCACCAGCGCGTAGGCATCCTCGGCGGTCACCCGCTGCTGCGCGCCGTCGGGGGTGGCGCGCTCTGCGACTCCGACCTCGGTCGCGGCGGCCACCGCCTCCACTTCGCCGAAGGCCTCGGAGAGCAGGTCGAGGTCGTGGACGCCGTAGCCCTGGAGCCTGCCACCGCCCATCGCCGCGTCCTGTACCCACGTGAACGGACGTGATCCGGGCTCCGCGTGATCGGTGTGCACGAGCGACACCGAGACCATCCGCGGCCGTCCGACGGTCTCACGCACGCGCTCGAGCACCCGCTCGCGGGCGTGCTGCAGTCGCCGGCCGTAGTTCACGGCGCCGACCACGCCGGCCGCCTCGACCGCGGCCACGATTCGGCGTGCACCGGCCAGGTCGGCGGCGAGCGGCTTCTCGCACAGCACGTGCAGGCCGCGGCGTGCGGCGGCGATCGCCACCTCCGTGTGCAGCGTCACCGGCGTCGCGACGTGGACCGCCTCGAGCCCCGGGCAGTCGAATAGCTCGTCCAGGTCGGCGGTGCCGAGCGCGATCCCGGCCTCGCCGGCAAGCTCCTGCGCGCGCTCGGCCCGGCGCGACCAGACCGCGATCGGCTCGAAGCCCTCGAGCGCCCCGAACACCGGCAGCGCGACCTTGGCGCCGTAGCCCCCTCCCACGACGGCGATCTTCACCGCGTTGCCCATCGGAGTGCCAAGCATACGACGCCTGATCCGGGGCGCCGGCGCGATGCCCCGCGTGCGGTCCTGCGATCCTGTCGGGAATGCCTGCGGAATCCGAGCAGAGCCACTCGTGGGTGCGCATCGGGTCGACCTACGGGGGCGTCGTCGCGAAGACGATCGTCGCGCTGGTCTACCACGCGGCCGTGCAGCGCGGCGAGCAGACCGGACCCCGCGGTGGGGAGGCCGAGGCCGGCCCGGGCTGGTACCTCGTGTGGGTGGACAAGCCCCACCGCCACTATCAGCTCTCAGCGCCCGCCGCAAAGGCCGGCGCGCCCGTGGCCGAGCTGGACAGGAGCGCCTTGGTCGCGCTCGCCGAGGCGGGCGACGCGATCGAGGCCAAGCTGGCGGGCGGTGGGAACGGCGGCCCCGAAGGCCGGTAGCATCGAGGTCCCGTAAAGGAGAGCCGATGCCCTACAAGGTGCCCGACCTGCGCTACGCCTATGACGCGCTCGAGCCGCACATCGACGAGCAGACGATGCGGCTCCACCACGACCGCCACCACCAGGCCTACGTGGACAAGGCCAACGCCGCGCTGGCTGGCACCGAGTGGCAGGACGTGCGCCCGCGGGAGATCCTCACGCGCCTCGACGAGCTGCCGGCCGAGCTGCGCGCCACCGTGCGCGACAACGCCGGCGGCCAGTACAACCACTGCATGCTGTGGCGCAGCATGAGCCCGCACGGCGGCGGCGAGCCGCAGCGCGAGCTGGGCGAGGCGATCGCCGCCGCGTTCGGGTCCTTCGAGGACTTCAAGGCCGAGCTCAAGGAGGCGGGCGTCGGGCGCTTCGGGTCAGGGTGGGCCTGGCTCGTGCACGACGGCTCGCGGCTGGCGGTCGTTTCGACGGCGAACCAGGACAACCCGATCAGCGACCGCCTCACGCCGCTGCTAGGGCTCGACGTCTGGGAGCACGCCTATTACCTGGGCTACCAGAACCGCCGCCCCGACTACATCGACGCGTGGTTTCACACGATCGACTGGGAGGTGGTGGCGGAGCGCTACGCGGAGGCCCCGGCCCTCTCGGGATCAGTCCGCAGCCTAGACCCGTAGGTTCCGGATGGGGCTGCATCGCCGGCGGCCCCGCCCCTCTACACCCGCGGGCCGCGCGAGGGCGCTTGTGCAAGCTGCGCTGGTGCCGTCCCGCTTGGGGCCAAGTATCGCTCAGGCTCAGATCCAGGGCCCCGGAGCTGAACTCAGGTCAGCTCGAGCCTTGCGCGCCACGGAACAGCCGGCTCAAGCGAGAAGATGGTCGTCTCCGTCGCCGTTGGAGTGGTCGCACTTACTTTGCCGGCGGTGATGTCTCCGGCGGCGCGCTCAGCGGCAGGCGCACCCGCATCGCGAGCACGCCCACGGGATGACCGGAGCGGACCTGGCGAACGTGGTCAACGAGGCGGCTCTCCTGGCGCCCGAGCGCGCGCGAGCGCCCTGTCCCAGGCCAACGCCGAGGAGGCAGTCAACGACTGCTCGAGGTATCGGAGCGTCAGCGCCGCTTGTCGGTGCGCCAGCGCAGCGTCGGCAGGCGCGCCACCGGGATGGACGAGCGGGTGACCTTCGACGACGTCACCGATCTGCGCCCGCGCTCGACCTACTTCTACGCCGTCGACGCGCGCGACAACGTCTCCGGGCGCACCGGCCCCCGCTCATACAACCGTGAAAGCACGAACACGAGGATGAACGCCCGGATCTGGTAGCGCACCACCCCGGGCCGGCCGCCTCTTCAGCGCACGCGGGTCCGCCGTGTGCGTTTGGCGACCAGGAGTCCCAACAGTCCTACTGCGAGAACCGCAGCGGCCACCGCCAGTGCGGGAGAGACCAACCAAGTCGCCGCTGATGATCGATCGTCGGCCGCGGTGGGACGGCGGCCAGCCGCGTTGTCGACGGGTGCGACGGCGGCGGCCGCCTGAACCAGGCCGGCTCCGTGTTCGGCGTCCCGTCCCGGTGGTGCGAGATCCTGCGCGCTCGAACTCAGGGCCGAGGCGATCTCGGCCGGACCGCTGGCCTGACCCGAGGAGACGAGGAGGGCAGCCACGCCCGACACCTGGGCCGCCGCAGCCGAGGTCGAGGCCATGTAGCAGTAGCACCACACCGACGGGCCTCCCCTTAAGGTCTGCTGCATCACGCCGTCTTCGAGGCCGTCGCCGGTCGAGTTGAGCCGGCCGTCGCCTGCCGGCGCGACGAGGTCGAGGCCCGGGCCGTAGTTCGAGTAGGGGGCGCGCGTCCTGTCCCGGCTGGTCGCGCCCACCGCGACGACCTTCGGGTAGGCGGCCGGGAAGCTGACCGAGGAGCGTCCGTCGTTGCCAGCCGAGGCCACGACGGTCACACCCTTCGACGCCGCATAGTCGACGGCGTCCTTGACGACGGGGGCGTCCGACGGCCCCGCGATGCTGAGGTTGGCGATGTCGGCGCCGTGGTCGACCGCGAAGCGCAAACCCTTGGCGATGGCTCTGGGCGAGCCGCTCGTATCCGGTCTGAGCACTCGAATCGGCATGATGGCGGCCTCGGGCGCCACACCGGCCACGCCGATTCCGTTGCCCGTGGTCTGGGCGACGATCCCGGCGATGTGGGTGCCGTGGCTCTGGCGGTCGAGACGGGGCTCGTCGTTCGGGTGCGCGTCGCCGTCGACGAAGTCCCATCCCGGCACGAAGCGGGTCCCGGCCAGATCGGGGGCACGGCGGTAGATCCCTCGGTTCTCATAGGCGACGCCCGTGTCCAGGATGGCGACGGTAGCCCCCGTGCCTCGGGAGACCGCCCAGGCCGCCGGCGCCTGGATGGCTCGAAGGTGCCACTGATACTTGAAGAGCGGGTCGTTCGGCGCCTTGCCCGAAGCCGCGCTCGCAGCCGCGCCCGGGTCGCTGACGGGCACGAGGCAGGATGCCGCGGTCAGCAGGACGGCGGCTACGGCTCGAATGATGGGGGCCACGAGGCGGGCCTCGACCTGCCGGCCGGCCGGCTAGCGGTGAAAGCCGAAGTACCGCGTCCGGCTGGAGTTGACACACCCTCCGGTGCGTCGGAACCCGCTTTCGGACCTGCACCGGAAGCCTCGCGGCGTGCCCCTTCGGCCGCGCGTGCGGAAGAGTCGCCTGACAGCCCTCCTGGCGCGTCTGCAATTCACGCGGTGCTGGTAGTAGGCGTAGCGCCGCCTCCCCAGCCGAATCGCATCCGGGCAGGCCGCCGCCGTCGCTATCGGCCCAGAGCCCGCGGCCGCCGTCGTCCTAGGGGCAGGGTCCGCGGGGGCCATCGTGGGTGCAACCATCGCGAGGCACGGCAGCGAGGCAATCACAGCGAAACGAAGGATCATGCGATCCAGTGTAAAGATCGGCTTCGGCTGCGCCTACCGTCCCCGGTCGATGAGCGGGGCTATAGTTTCCCTCTAGGTGGGGCCGCTCCGATCGTCGGCGACCGAAGCCTCCAGCTGCCGCCGCGGCCCGGACGATTTACGAGGGAGACCTGCATGAAGCTGGCCAGGACCACCCGCATCGCCACCGCCTGCCTCGCGGCCACCGTCCTGTCCGCCGCCGGGGCCTCGGCCGCCCACGCGGCCGATTTCTCCAACACTCAGCCGATCACGATCAGCGATCTCGGGCGAACCCAGCCCTATCCCTCGACCATCGCCGTGTCTGGCCTGGGAGTCCGGACGACCAGGGTCACCCTCACGGTCGAGCTCGACCATCGGTCGAAGTCAGACCTAGAGATGCTGCTGGTAGGACCGCAGGGCCAAAAGGTGCTCGTGATGTCCGATGCCGCCGGATCTACCGCCTCGCCGGTCACATGGACCTTCGACGATGCGGCGGCGGCCGGGCTGACATGCGGAGACACCGAACCGGAGTCTCCCAGCGGCACCTATCGGCCCACCAACTGCGAGCGGTTTCCCGGTGACTCCGACGCGCTGTACGCCCCGGCTCCCCGGCCGCCCTACGCCGGGGCGATGGCCGCCTTCAACGACGCAGATCCGAACGGGACCTGGAAGCTGTACGTGGCGGACGTCGGATCGGAAGACGACGGGGTCCTGAGAAGCTGGACGCTCTCGATCGAGGCGTTCGGAACCGCGGATCCTCGACCCGTGTCCCCTGGGCCCGCGGATCCTCCTCGAACCAACGATCCCCCTCGGCTCGCCGTGTGCCCGGCGGGTAACTCGGGGGGAGTCACCTGCGAGCGGGTCGGGCGCGCCATGCGCATCACTGGCACCGCTCGGGTCGACACGATCATCGGCACCTCGGCCCGGGACATCATCCGCTGCCGGGGTGGCAAGGACAGCGTCGCTGGGCGCGCCGGCAACGACGAGATCCGGTGCGGTCCGGGCGAGGACAGAATCACTGCCGGTCGAGGCGATGACGTCTTGTACGGGGGGCCCGGTGATGACCGCAGGATCCTGGGCGGCCCCGGCGACGACCGGCTCGTCGGCGACAGCGGCGACGATCGGCTCGACGGCGGTAGCGGCAAAGACAGGCTGGTCGGCGGCCCTGGCAGCGACCGGCTCGTCGGCGCCTCCCGCAACGACCGGCTGTTCGGCGGCGGTGGCAAGGACGCCCTCTTCGGCGGCCCCGGCAACGATCTGCTCGTCGGCGGTCTCGGCAGGGACCGGCTGTCGGGCGGTGGCGGCAAGAACAAGGTCAGGCAGTAGCGCGAGGGCGAGGTGCGGGGCTTTTCGTCGGGGGCGGGAGGCAGACCTTGAAACGGTGGTACGCGTGGCGGTGGGGCGCCGCCGTCGGGTTTGCACTGGTGGCGCTCGGCGCCGGCTCCGTAGCCGCCTCGAGGTCGATCGACAGCGTGCCGGCCGCCGTAGCTCCGGCGGGTGACGCCCCGGTCAACGAGGGCGCCCGCGACGCGGGGGACATCAGCGCCAACAACTCACCGACGCTCGCCCGCAATCCGCGTAGGCGCGAGAACCTGGCCGTGGTCAACCGCATCGACACACCGCGGTTCTCCTGCTCTCTGCACGTGTCCTTCGATGGGGGCTCTCGGTGGTCGCGCGTCCCCATCGAGCTCCCGGAGGGCGAGGGCAGCAAGTGCTACGCGCCTGATGTCACGTTCACGTCCGACGGCCGGCTCCATATGTCATACGTCACGCTGAAGGGAGCGGGAAACGTTCCCTCTGCCGCGTGGCTTGTCACGTCGGCGGACGGCGGCCGCACCCTCTCCGAGCCGCGCAAGGTGATCGGACCGCTGGCCTTCCAGGTCCGTCTCGCCGCTGACCCGAACGATCCCCGCCGGCTTTACCTCAGTTGGGTCCAGGCGTCAGATGTGGGCCTATACAAGTTCTCTGAGCCCGGGAACCCGATCCTCGTCGCCCGCTCCGAGGACGGCGGGTCGACCTGGGGACGTCCGGTGCGGGTGAACGATGCCTCCCGGCTGCGAGCGGTGGCCCCTTCGGTCGCAGTCGGCCCGAAGGGCGAGGTCTACGTGCTTCACCTGGACCTGGGCGACGACCGCCTCGACTACGAGGGGGCCCATGAGGGCCTCGGCGGGCGCCCCTACGCCGGGCGCTTCGAGCTCGTGCTCGGCCGCTCGCTCGATCACGGCGAAACCTGGGCCGACTCGGTGGTCGACGACAGCATCGTCCCGATCGAACGGTTCATAGCGTTTATCCCGTCGTTCCCGTCGCTTGCGGTGGATCCCGGGACCGGCCGGGTGTACGCGGGCTTCCACGACGGGCGCTTTGGAAAGGCGGACGTGTTGGTCTGGTCGCGGGCGGCCGGCGACACGGCCGGGTGGGAGGGCCCCACGCGCGTGAACGACACCCCCGAGCGGGACGGCAGCGCGCAGTACCTCCCAAAGCTCGCGGTCGCCCCCGGCGGGCGCGTGGACGTCCTGTACTACGACCGTCGCTCGGATCCGAAGGACCTCATGAACGAGGTCTCCCTGCAGTCCTCGATCGACCACGGCAGGAGCTTCGGCGAAAGCATCGCGCTCTCGAATGAGCCCTTCGACTCCCGGATCGGATACGGAAGCGAGCGCGAGCTTCCCGACCTCGGCAGCCGCCTCGGCTTGCTGGCCGATGACTCATCCGCGTACGCCGTATGGACCGACACCCGCGCGGGCAGCGTCGACTCGAACAAGCAGGATCTGGCTTTCGTCCGGGTAGTGTTCACGGAAGCGGGCGGGCTGCGAAAGGCCGCCAGGTACGCCCTGGGCTACGGCGGCGCGGCGAGCGCTGCGGCCGGGCTTTTCATGCTAGGGTCCGCGCTTCGCCGGCAACGAGCGAGCGCCCCCCACGGTTAGATCCGCAGGCCGGTATCGTCTCCACCCCTGGTGTCATGCCAGCTTCTGCACGCTGACCTTACAAGTTGGCGCTGCCGCTGCCAGCTGTTAGGGTTTGGGGTCGCGGGACCTCAGTAACCGTGTTGCGAGCGGTCGGTAACTGTAAAAAATGCGAGGCAAGGGGAGCAGAGTCACTATGAGGCGACGGGCCGGTTTTCTTTTCATCTTCGGGGCCGCGGCTCCATTGGTCATCCTCGTCTCTAGCGCGTGGGCTTGTGGAGTCTTGGCCACGCTGAAGGCCGCTCCTTCGACGGCCGCTGCCGGCCAGACCGTGAGTGCGAGCGGCGTAAACTACTCTGACGCCGTTGGGACCACCTTCACGCCAGTGCAGATCCGGCTCGACAGCCGCACCGGGCCGGTACTGCAGGAGGTCGACCCCGTAAACGGCAGGTTCAACACCACCTTTCAGGTTCCCGCGGTGGGCGGCGGGGATCACCTTCTGATCGCCACGCAGAACAAGCTCGTGGACGGGACTCCGAAGGCTGGGACCCCCGGCCGTACGACGATGCGAGTCGAGGGAGCCGCTGCGGGCTCGAGCGCTCCCGCCGCATCGCCTTGGAGCAGCTCGGATCCGGGTGCGCCGGGCGGCTCCGCTGCCTCGGTCGACGCTCGCGACTCCGGCTATGCGCCACTCCTGGGGATCGGTCTGTCCCTCGCCCTGCTCAGCATAGGTGTGACCCTGGTAGCACGTGACAGGGCCGCCCGGGGCGGCCGGCCGCTGCTCGGCGGCTAGGCGAGCAGCGCCCCAGACACCACACACCGGTCTCTCGACGAACAGACAGGGAGCTTGCTACCCATGACTATCCGTGCGTCTCTCCGCACCATCGCCGTGGCGGCTGCGGCTGCCGGTTCGCTGGCGGCGACTGTGCCCGCTGCCCAAGCCGAGTTGCGAGTCGGCAAGAACTTCCGGATGGATTCGGACCCGTCGCGGTTCCGCGCCAAGGATACGGTTGCGCTGGCGGTCAACCCCCGCAATCCGCAGCACATCGTCGAGGTCAACGCCAACTACCTGTCCCAGCAGTGCGAGTTCACGGTCAGCCGGGACGGCGGCAGCACGTGGAGCAGGGCCACCTCCTTTACGACCCCGCCCCCTGGCGGGGGCGAGGAGCCCTTCGTTCCGACATGCCGGGCCAGCGACCACCTCGCGGACTTCATGTTCCAGACCGTCGAGTTCGGCACCGGTGACAACGTCTACGCGGCCTTCTCCACTCCACGTGCCTTCGGTGGCGGGGAACAGGGCGCGTCCGTGCTGGTCGCCAGGTCTGACGACGGGGGAGGGACCTTCGCCCCGGCCGTCGTCGCGATGAACGGCGGTCCCTCCGGCTCCCTCGGGCCCTACTACGAGCTGGCGTCGGTTGCAGTCGATCCAGGCGCAGGCGACGGCGGTGCGGACCGGGTCGTAGTCGCGGGCCGTGACGTCACGAGTGCGTTCGAGCCGGGAGGCGACGCCGTGACCGCCGTGTCGAACGACGGGGGAATCACCTTCTCCGGGCCGGTGAAGGTCGAGCCGGCCGGCGAGGTCGTCGCCGGACCGGACACCACCTCGCCACCGGTCTTTCTCCCCGACGGCTCGCTGGCCATCGCCTGGCGCACTCAAGGCCCGGACGGCGCCATCAGGGTCGCAAAGGGGACCGTCCAGGGGGAGACGTTGACGTGGGAGGCACCCGTAACCACGGCGCTCGTCACCAACAGGGCGAGCACCGCGAACACCAACCCTCCCCGGGCGCAGAACGCGGGCGGATCGAGCTTCCCGCGTATGGCTGTTGACCAGGTCAGCGGCAATCTCTATCTGGTCTACAACCAGGGCCCTGCCGCTCCCGGGGAGCCCGCTGATGGATTTCAGGGGGCCGAGCACTTCATCCCGCCGGACAGCGACGTCTACTTCCAGCGCTCCCTGAACGGTGGAAACGCGTGGTCGCCTCCGAGGCTGATCAACGAGGCGGATGAGAAGCCGGGTCACGAGTCGCCCTACGACCCCCGAGAGCTTGGCGTGGTCACCCAGACCCGGCATCCGGATGTCTCCGTCGCCCCGAACGGGCGCGTAGACATCGTGTGGGAGGACCGCCGGCACTGGTACCGCGGCTGCGTCCACACGCATCAGCCATGTGTGGAGGCGCGCCTCGGCGACACCTACTACGCCTTCTCGAGCGATGCGGGGGGCAACTTCTCCCAGAACAAGCGCATCAGTGACCAGTCGCACAGCAACGACGTCGGGTACGACTACCGGTTCGGCGTTGGCTGGGCCTTTGGACCCGTCTCGGTCCCCCTCGGCAACGACCAGCTGCTGGTGGGCTGGATGGATGCGCGCGAGGGCGACTTCGACAACGACAACCTGGACATCTACATGGCAAAGGTCAACCACGCGGGCTCGCCGGACATCCCGCAGGAGACCATCAACCGGTCCGACGAGGTCGGGACCTCGCTGACGCTGTCGAAGCGGACCTACGCCAGTGGAGGGGAGAGTGTCCTGTCCGGCGCCTTCGCCACCCGCAAGGGGAGCAGAGTCGTGATCGTGAATGAGAACGACAACGCGGGGATCCTGGCCGCGGGCGTGCTGGCGCGCGCCAACCTGAGCCAGGTGCTGCTGGCTCCGCCCGGCGGGCTGCCCGATGCGGTCGAGGCGGAGGTGAGGCGGATGAATCCGGCCGGCGCGTACGTCATAGGTGACGGAGGGCAGCTCTCGAATGGAGTCGTCCGGGATCTCCAGGACGCAGGCGTGCCCAACGACCCCGGCCAGATCAAACGGCTGGGCGGGGCGGACGCCGCCTCCAAGGGGCGGGCGATCGCGGAGGAGCTCGATCGCCGCAACCAGCTCGAGCGCGACGAGGGCATGCCGGCGTTCAACGCCGTCACCGTGGTGAACCCGGACAGCCCGGACGCCAGTGCGGTGGCCGGTTTGGCGGCGGCTCGACGGCTGCCGGTCCTGTTCGTGAACCAGAACTCGATCCCGGCGGACACGCGCGCCGTGCTGAACGGCCCGCTGCTGGTCAACAAGGCGCTCGTGGTCGGTGGCGCCCAGTGGGTGAGCAACGACGTTGCGGGTCAGCTGCCCGCTGCGGAGCGTCTTGGAGGCGCAGACCAGTACGCGACCTCCCGCGCCGTGGTAGCCGAGTCGCTACAGCGGGGGCTCCCGGACAACATCGCCTACGTGGCCAATGGCGACAGGCCGGTCGACGGCGCCCTTCTGGGCTCGACGGTCGGCCGTCTCAACGGCCTGATGATGCTCTCTCCGGGGCCAATCAGCGCGTCCGCACCGGGTACCGTGGCCGCGAACCGCCTGAGCGGAAGGATCGACCGACTGATCCTGCTGCAGCCGGCAGCGGTCGGGCCACCCGGCGACGGCGGACCCGGCAACAGCGAGTTCGAGGGCTGCCCGCCGGCGAGTGCTGCGAGGAACGTGCTCGCGCTCACGAGCGGCAACGACACCCGCAACGGCACCCTCGGCAATGACCTCATCTTCGCCGGCACCGGCGACGACGTGATCGACGCCCTGGCCGGTGACGACTGCGTGGATCTCGGCCCGGGCAAGGACCGCGGAGAGGGCGGCCCCGGCACCGACTTGCTGGTGGGCGGACGCGGTCCCGACCGTATGTCGGGCTCCGCGGGCAATGACCGCCTGCGCGGCGAGGGGGCCGATGACCGCCTGGCCGGTGAACGCGGCAACGACCGCCTCTTCGGTCAGACCGGCAACGACAAGCTCTTCGGCGGGCTTGGCAAGGACCGCCTCGTGGGCCAGTCGGGCAATGACCGCCTGATCGGCTCCCGGGGGCGTGACCGGGTCAACGGCGGGCGCGGCAAGGACCGGCTCACCGGGGACAGCTCTGTCGACCGCATCACCGGCGGGTCCGGGAATGACCGCGTCAACGGCGGCAGCGGGAACGATGTGGTCCGCGGCGATTCCGGCAATGACCGAGTAAGCGGCAGCACCGGGCGCGACCGCCTCTTCGGCGGGCTCGGCAGGGATCTCATTCTGGCGGTCGACGGTCAGCGCGACCGCATCCGCTGCGGCGTTCGCGTCGACCGGGTGGTGGCTGACCGCAAGGACCGGGTCGGGCGCGATTGCGAGCGGGTGCGGCGCGAGACGAACAGAAAGCGCTCGCGCCGCTCCGCGTCGGCCTCGCTGCTCCGAGGAGCGGGCTTCTAACACAACCCGCCGGCTCTCTGGCCGGCGGATACGGCCGCGGGCGGCGTCGCAACGGCGACGCCGCCCGTTTGCCGATGCCGCCGTTGCACCCGCGGTGTTTCTCGTCGTTGGACGCCACGGTTGCCGCGAATGGGGTCCATCCTTGCCAGTGCTGCTTTCTCCCGGGCCTGTGGGAGACGTCCACGCACGTTCCAGCACTCGTTTGTCCGTCGAACGGCGATAGCCCGCGGACGGCAGGTTGTCACCGAAGGAGAAGCTATTCTTCAGAATGTGGGAGGGAAGGAGCAAGGCACGGCCGAGGCACAATGGGCGCTCTGAAGAGGCATCGACTCTGGACGCTCGCGGCGGTCTTCGCCCTCGTGCTCGTGGCGGTCGGTGTCTACGCGAGCGTTCGTGGAGGCAGCGGCGAGGCTCGGGAGGCGCTCGCGGCCGAACCCGCGGCCGGGGAGTGGCGGCCATGGGTGATGGAGTCGGGATCGGAGATCCGGGTCCCGCCGCCTCCAGTTGAGGGCTCGCCGGCGGCGAAACGGGATGCCGAGGAGTTGCGTGGCGCCGTCGAGGCGCGCGACGGCGAGGATGAGCAGCTAGCGCGCGCGCTCGAGAGCCGGCCCGCAGTCGAGCCGTGGCTGCGCGATGTGATGCGCTTCGTCGCGGCACGCCCCAAGGATCCCGTGAAGGCGTCGCGCAACTACGCGCTGGTGAGCGTGGCGATGCACGACGCCGCAATCGCCGCCTGGCACTGGAAGTACGAGTATGACCGCGAGGCCCCCAGCGAGGATGCGCTGTTCGAGCCCCAGGGCGATCCCTCGTATCCATCCGAGCATGCGGCAATCGCCGGCGCCGCTTCCCAGGTCCTGGCCCATCTGTATCCGTCCGAACCGGCGGCTCGCCTCGAGCGCCAGGCCGGGGAGATCTCCGGCGCGCGAGTGAGCGCCGGGGTGAGCTACCCGAGCGACGCCGACGCGGGGCTGGCGCTCGGGCGCCAGGTCGCCAAGCGGGTGATCGAGCGTGCCCGCACCGATGGCGCGGATCGCAAGTGGGACGGCAGCAGGCCAGGGCCAGGGCCGCGCTACTGGGAGCCCCGGCCGGGCTCCGTGGCAGGCCCGGTCACTCCGTTGGGGGGCACCTGGGACACCTGGTTGCTGGACTCTGGCCGCCAGTTGCGCCCGCCCGCCCCGCCGGCCTACGGCACGCCCGGCTTCCTCGAACAGGCGCGAGCGGTGGTCCGCGCCCAGGAGGAGCTGACCCCCGAGCAGAAGCGCGCGGCGAAGTTCTGGGAGGGCGGGGACGGGACCGCCCTGCCGCCCGGGATCTGGATGCAGGTGGTGCTCGAGCGCCTGCGCCGCGAGCCGCTCACGACCCCGCGCACCACGCGGCTGTTCGCGACGCTGACCGTGGCGATGGCCGACGCCGGCGTCGCCGCCTGGGATGCCAAGTACGCCTACTGGTACCCGCGGCCCGAGAACGGTATCCGCGACAGCGGGGTGGATCCCGATTTCAAGCCCTTCATCCGGACGCCGCTGTTCCCGGCCTACGTCTCGGGCCACTCGACCTACTCCGCGGCGGCTGCCGAGGTGCTAGCCGATGCCTTCCCCGACCAGGCCGAGCTGTGGCGGGAGCGGGGCAGGGAGGCCGGCTTGTCGCGAATCTGGGGTGGCATCCACTACCCCGTGGACGACGTCTTCGGCTCGCGCATGGGCCGCAAGATCGGCGAGCTCGCGGTTACGCGCGCCGAGCGCGACGGGGCTGAGCGGTGAGCGCGCGCGCGGTGACCGCAGTCCTGGCGACGGCCATGGCCGCGGCTGCCGGCTGCGGCGGCGAGGACGCCGGCGAGGCCCCCGATCCCTTCACGGCGGTCGAGCAGAACGAGCAAGCCAACAGCGCCCGCGTTCGCAGCGAGGCCGCGCCCCGCTGGGAGAGCGTCACAACGCTGCGCGGCTCCGGCGACGCAACGAAGACGGTCCGCATCGATCCCGACGCCGTGCAGTGGCGCGTGCGCTGGCGCTGCAGCAAGGGCCGCTTTCAGGTCAGCCAGAAGCCCGCGCCCGACGAGGGCAACCCGCTCGGCTCTGGACGCTGCCCCGGAGAGGGCGAGGCGGAGGCGATCGACACCGGCGAGCTCGAGCTCGCGGTCCAGACCGAGGGCCGGTGGCGCGCGGTGGTCCAGGAGCAGGTGACCGACCCGGTGGCCGAGCCGCCGCTACCGGCCATGAAGGCCAAGGACGCCAAGGTGCTGGCCAAGGGGCGTTTCTATGACGTCGAGCGGCGCGGGCGCGGAACGGCGGCTCTGCACGAGTTGCCCAATGGTCGCCTCGCTCTTCGCTTCGAGGACTTCAGCACCTCGAACAACACGGATCTCTTCGTGTGGCTCTCAGAAGCCGCCCGGCCACGCACCACCAAGCAGGCGCTGCGCTCAGACCATCAGGAGTTCGCGCTGCTCAAGGCGACGCTAGGCAGCCAGAACTATCTCCTGCCGAAGGACGCCGACGCGGACTCGATCCGCTCGATAGTGATCTGGTGCGAGCCGATCCGGATCGCCTACACGGCGGCCGCGCTGCGATGACGCTTGGCGGTGCCTGCCCGGGCCTCCCGGCCAGGCTCAGGGTCAGGTTCAGCGTCTACCTTAGGCTCAGCCTCTGCCTGAGCGCGCCAGTGGGACAACCTAGGGGAAGCCCTGAGCTCTCATCCTCGACTCAGACGCTCCTACCCGGTAGCGTGGCGGGATGCTCTCGGCCGGGATCGTCGTCATGGTCGCGTCCGTTGTCGTTGGTCTCATCGCGCTTACCGTGACCGCCGTCACGTCCCCGGCGGCGCGCTCGGCGGGCAGGCGCACCCGCACGGCCATGGGCCTCTCCAGCGAGGACGAGGACGTGCTCGTCCCCGAGCGAGCCTGGGAGGGTACGGCCGCTTACCAGACTGCGGTGCCCTACGAGCCGGCCGAGGGCGAGGCGCCCCCCTACCCGGCGGAGGCGGAGACGCCGTACTACCCGGCGGAGGCGGAGACGCCGTACTACCCGGCGGAGGCGGAGACGCCGTAC
>JAUJOQ010000008.1:0-28616 GCA_030447725.1 Thermoleophilaceae bacterium | reverse complement strand
TACCCGGGGGAGGCGGAGACGCCGTACTACCCGGGGGAGGCGGAGACGCCGTACTACCCGGCGGAGGCGGAGACGCCCTATTACCCGGGGGAGGCGGAGACGCCCTATTACCCGGCGGAGGCGCCCTACGAGCCGGCGGAGCGGGACGGGGCGTACCACCTGACCGAGGAGAACTCGCGCTATGAGCCGGCCGAGATGGAGCCGCCCGCGTACCAGGTGGAGTCGAACTCGATCCTCTACTCGGCGGATGCCGAAGACCCGCCGCGCTGGTTCCTCGCGGCGGCGGTCTTCTCGGGGGCCGGACTGCTCCTGGGGATGCTCATGGTGATGATCGGGTCCCTCTCGTGAGCCAAGGGACGCCGGCGTGAAGCTCGCCATCGCCGGCAAGGGCGGTGCCGGGAAGACATCGATCACCGGGACCCTCGCCCGCATGATCGCCCGTCGTGGCCGGCGGGTGCTCGCGATCGACAACGACCTCAACCCGAACCTCTCGCTCACGCTCGGCATCCCGGCGGCGAGGATCTCCAGCCTCCCGACCTTCCCGGCCGAGATCGTGCGCCGCAACGAGGATGGGGTCTACGAACTCGCGATGTCGCTGGCGGAGCTCTGCGACATCTGCTCGGTGTCCTCGCCCGACGGGGTGTCGCTGCTTGTGGCCGCCCAGCCGAGGGAGGCCGCTACGGGGTGCATGGGCTCCGCGCACATGGCAGTGCGTGGCGTGATCGGCGCCGCGCCGAGCGGTGACGAGGACGTCTGCATCGTCGACCTCGAGGCCTCGACCGAGCATCTGCTGGTGTCGACCGCCGAGCACGCCGACGCGATGTACGCGGTCGTCGAGCCCTACGGCACCTCGCTCGAGACCGGCAGGCGTGTCGCATTCCTCGCGCGCGACCTGGGGCTGCCGCACGTCGGTCTGATAGCGAACAAGGTGCGCGACGAGCGCGATCTCGCCGCCGTCGGCGCCTATGCGGAGCGTCACGGCATCGAGCTGGCCGGCGCCGTACCCTACGACGAGTGCTTCCACCAGGCCGAGCGCGCCGCGCGCGCACCGCTCGACCACGACCCCGACGCTCCTGCGGTGCGGGCGATCGACGAGCTCGCGGGGCAACTGGTCGACGGCGGGGCGCGACCGGGCCGCGAACGCTCCTCGCCCCCGACCGCATTGCGCTGAGGCCTGGCGCACGCAACGTCGCGCTCCGGGAACCGCTACGAGTGCCGCTGGGACCCTGTAGGATGCTTCGATCACTGGCGGGGCCGTGGGGGAGATGTCCCCGGATGACCCGGCACTGCGAGGTTTCGTCGTAGCACGATCGGGGGAAAAGATCCCGGATCGCAAGGAGCACCATTTTGACAAGCCGGGGAGCGACGTTTCCCGGAACATCTGGCAAACGCAGGGGGTTTACAAGGATGAGTAGGACAGATCGAACGGCAGGGAGGCATAGGAGGGGCGGTAGGCCCATCGGGATGGCAGCAAGCATCGGCGCCCTTCTGGTGCTGGTCGCGCTGCCGGTCGCCTCCGGGGGACAGACCGGCAACGGTGACCTCGACCGCGTCGTGGGAGACGTGCAGGGCACCGTCGAAGCGCCGCCGGCGGCACCGGCACCGGTACCGGTACCGGCACCGGCACCCGCCCCGGCACCGCAGCAGCAGGTCGAGGCGCGCGGCCCGACTCCAGACTCCCCGGGCGGCTACCAGCCTCCGCTCCATGGCACCAACCCCCACGGTCAGGGCACCGTGGCGGTGATCGACCTGGACCCAGGCGAGACACGTCCTCTGAGCCCCAACACTGCCGGCGATCAGCCGCAGGCCCAGGATGACGAGGAAGTCGTCGTTGGCCGTGCTCGCGGCGAGGAAGATGCCCAGGGCTACCACGGGCACATCACTGTGCTCGCGCTCCTCGGCGAGGAGGTCGTCGGCGTCGACTCCCGTCCCGGTCAGTCCACCACCGGCCCGCTCGAGGCCGTCCAGCAGGGCGTGCTTGACGCTCTCTGCAACGGCACCGGGATGCAGATCTGCCTGGAAGTGCTGCAGGCCGATTCGACGACGACCGAGAACAGCTCCAACAACCAGTTCGCGGTCGCCCGCGCAGACATCGGCGGGGAGGGCGGCCTCTCAGCTGACGCTGCCGAGTCGTCGGGCAACCTCTCCCAGGATGACAACTGCCAGACCGCCAACGGCTCGTCGAGGGTCGCGAACGCCGAGCTCGCAGGCGGTCAGGTCGCCGAGGTGGCCAGTTCCTCGAGCACGACAACCAGCTGCAACGACGGCACCGGCTCGGTGAACAACCAGTCGAGCGTGATCGCGCTCGGCGGCACGGGCGTTCCGATCCCCGCTGAAGGCTGTGGCGACGGGACCCCGGACACGGTGACCGGCATTCCCACCCTGCTCCCGATCGTCTGCAACGCAGACGACACCCTGGGGATGAACGAGACGGTCGTTCAGGCCGCGGAGCGCTATGGCGTACGAGAGGCCCTCAGCGTGTTCGCGCTGGACGTGGGCGGGAACGCGCTGCTGAAGACCACTACCGCCGCCTCGGAGTCGTTGGCACAGGCTCCCAACACCCCGGGTGCGCAGGGACCGCAGGGACCGCAGGGTCCGCAGGGACCCGCGGGTCCGCGAGGTCCGCGGGGCCCTCGCGGTGACGACGGTAGAGACGGCCGCGACGGCCGCGATGCTGACGACCGCGGCGACGTCGGCTCGGGTGGCGGCGGTGGCGGTCCAGGCGCTGGGCCCGCTGACGTGCGAGACGCAGGCCCGGGCCTCGCCTTCACAGGCGTTGACCTGCTCCTCCTGCTGCTGGTCGGATCGTTCGCGCTGATCAGCGGTCTGATCCTGCACCGGTCGTCGGCCGGCGCGGGCCCTGCGAGAGGCGCCTAGCCTCGATGCAGGTGGCCGTACGCAGGACCAGGTAGGACATTGACGGGACGTAGCTGGCGGCGGTGGCGGGAGGGATCTCGCGGCCGCCGCCAGACGCGTTCTGCCGGCGGCCGGGCGGTGCGCACAAGGCGCAGCCCGGACGGCACAGCGCCGAAGGGGGCCAGGCGCAGCGCCGTGATCGCGGTGGGCGTTCTGCTCGCCGCAGTCGGGGTGGCCGCAATCGCAGGCGGCAAGAGCAGCGACGACTCCGACACGCCTCAGGCCCAGCTGCCACCTCCGCCGCGTGGAGGGAAAGAGATCGTGCACGAGGAGATCGGCGCGACGCTCAACCGGCCTCCCGGGTGGACTGTGTCGCGCAGCGACCGCACGCTCATGTTCCGAAGCCCCGATCAAACGTCGGCGCTGTCGATCTTCTCGCCACCGGGGAAGACGAGGGGGGCGGCGCAGGTGCTGACATCCGCGTTGCGCGAGCTTCGCCGCTCCTACACCGATGTGACGGCTCGCCCCGGCGACGGTCGCCGCGTTGCGGGGCTCCCCACTTCAGCCGTCGTCGTATCGGCGCGCAACCGCAAGGGCGTGCAGCTGCGAATACTCGTAGCAGGGGTCCAGGGCCGCAGCCGCGCCTGGCTCGTGCAGGTGTTCGCCGCGGACGGGAGCACCGCGCGCCTCGTGGAGGCCCAGGTGGCGCTCTCGTCGCTGACGCTGAAAAGCTGAGGCCTCAGCCCGCGTCCGGCCGCCGCCCCCAGGCGAACGCGTCGACCGCCCGTCGCGGCCCCTCCGCCGTCTGCTGTTCGCGCTCCATCCGCTCGCAGCGCTCGAGCTCGATGCCGGGAAAGGCGTCGGTGAGCCGCTTCGGGCTGAAGCGCCGCTCGGGATCCGCGGGACCACCCCCCTCGTGGGGGTCGGTCTCATCGAAACCGACCACCAGCAGATGCCCACCGGGGGCCACCGCCTCGGCGGCGGCGCCAAACACCGTCTCGCGCTGGTCGATTCGAGGATGCATGTAGGTGATCAGGACGAGCTCGAACGCGGCCGCCGGTGGGCAGTAGTCGTACAGGTCCGCGTGGACGCAGTCCAGCTCGAGGCCGAGCTCCGCCGCGCGACTCTCGGCCCGCTGCAGGCCGACGCGCGAGAAGTCGACCGCGGTGACACGCCACCCGCGCCCTGCGAGCCACAGGGCGTTGCGCCCAGCGCCGGCAGCGAGGTCGAGCGCTCGCCCCGCAACCAGCGGAGATGCCAGCTCGGCGAGGAGCGGGTTCGGCTCATAGGAGAATGCGCGGGAGCTGTCGGCGTAGCGACGGTCCCAATCGTCTGCGTCCATCATCGCGCGCCGCCCCTCTCCACCAACGGACCTCTCTACAAGAAGAGGGCGCCCGCGGCTACTGCAGCGGCCGCCGGCCGCCATGCTCCGCGCTTACTCACCATGAGATGTTCAGCGTACTGATGCGGTCGACCTCGCATCGTATTGCCAGCTCGAGCTTCTCGCTTCGCTGACGGTGGACGGCGACAGCGGTCGGGTCTACGCTGCCTTTCAGGATGCGCCCCCCGGCAACGCGTACGGCTGATCTGCCACTACTTGCGCCCGGCCGGGGAGCGCCGAGGAGGCTGATGTAGTGCCCATCGGGGCTGGGGGTCCCTACCCCAGGTTCTGGGCCACCGTGGGTCGCAGGCCGGCACGGCGACGGCCTGGCGTGATCGACGACTACGAGTGGCCCCCGGGAGAGCGACCGCTGCGGATCGTCGTGGTCGGCAAAGGCGGTGCGGGCAAGTCGGTCGTCGCCGCCACCATGGCCCGGATCCTCGCGCGCCGAGGGAGGCGGGTGCTGGCGCTCGACACCGATACGGTGCCGGGCTTGGCGCTGAGCCTCGGAGCCGCGTCTGCGTACCCGCCGCCGCTGGCGGGGGCGGTCGAGCAGGCCGACGCGGGCTCCTGGAGGCTCAAGGAGGGCATCGGACCCGTGCGCGCCGTCCAGCGCTTCTCGACCCCCGCCCCCGACGGCGTGCGCGTGCTGGAAATCGGAGATCATTCGGCCAGCGGCGTCGGGTCGGTCACGCCGTCGGTGCAGGCCTTCTACCAGGTGATACACGGCCTGCCGGAGGCGAAGGCGCTGCGGGCCTGGACGATGATCGGCGACCATCCCGCCGGCCCGCGCCAGACAGCGCACGACTGGGCGCCCTACGCCGACACGCTGCTCGTGATCGCGGAGCCCACCTGGAAGTCGGCGCTGACGGGGCGCCGGCTGGCCGAGCTCGCCTCGGCGCGCGAGGCTGCGGCGTTCGCGGTCGCGACCAAGGTCACCTCGAGTGGCGATGCCAAGCGGGTGGCGGAGATCGTCGGACTTCCGGTGGCCGCGACGATTCCCGCCGACGAGGCGGTCCTCGAGAGCGACCGGCTGGGCATCGCGCTCGTCGACCACGCGCCGTCGTGCGCTGCGGTGCGGGCGATCGAGCAACTGGTGGACGGCCTCGTAGATGGTACTGTCAGGTCGGTGGCAGACCGATGAAGATCGCGGTTGCGGGAAAGGGCGGAGCGGGAAAGACGACCGTGTCGGGCACTGTCGCCCGCCACCTTTCGAGAGCGGGGCACTCGGTGCTGGCGCTCGACGCCGACACCAACCCCATGCTCGGCATCTCGCTCGGTGTAGGCCCCGAGGAGACCTACCGGCTCCTGGCCGTGCGCCAGGGCCTCGACGACGGCACGATCGAGCACCAGCAGTCGGTGGAGGCCCTCGTCGAGGCCTTCGGAGTGGACGCCCCCGACGGCGTGCGGCTCGTGGTGGCGTTGCGGGAGGCTCGCGCCGATCCGGGCTGCATCTGCTGCGGAGTGACCCCCCAGCAGCTGCTCGGCGAGCTCGAGGGGGAGGGCAGGACGGTCGTCTGCGACATGGAGGCCGGAGTCGGCGCGATCGTGCGCGCCGGGAAGGCCGACGTGGTGCTCGTCGTGGTCGAGCCGAGCGTCAAGTCGATCAACGTGGGCGCCCGTGTGGTCGCGGCGGCGGCAGAGGCGCAAACCGAGGTGATCGTCGTGGCGAACCGGGTGCGCGGCGAGGCCGACCTCGAGGCCATCCGCGCAGAGCTCGGCGACTGTGAGACCGCAGTCGTGCCCGAGGACCCCGTGATCGCCCGCGCCGACGTGGAGGGCTGCGCCCCGATCGACATCGACTCCGGTGCGCCGGGCGTCAGCGCCCTGTCGGTGCTCGCCGAGCGGCTGGTCGCGCAGCCTGCCCAGGCCTGAGCTGCTCTCGAACTCCCGTGGCATCGCGATCGGCAGCCGAAGGCGTCCTCCGTCCGTCTGTCCCGTATCCCGAGCTCGCCCTGGTGCTGCTCGGGACGTTGTCGATGCTTCCGCCCTACATCGGCCCCCCGCTCGGGCTGGAGCTCAACGTGCCGTCGAACGTGGAGGTCGTCGACCACGTGGTGCCGGGCGCCGTGGTGGTGGTGTGCGGCATGCTCTCGGCGCTGCTCGCCCGCAGGGCGGGGGGAGCGCAGCTCACCGCCGCCGCGCTGGCGCTCACCGGGCTCTGCTTCCTCGGGGGCCTTTGGCAGGCCGCGACCCACGCGCCGCTGGTGCTCGAAGGCGGCACCCCTGAGGCGCCGTGGGGCACGGTGCTGTTTCATTCCGCGGCGGGCCCGGTGATAGCCGCGCTCGCGCTCTGGCTCACGCTGAGGGAGTCCGCGGACGGGTCAGCGGGCGTTTCTCGCCCGAGCTAGTTTGCGCGGAGCCGACGCTCAGGCAGGAACGGGTGCGCCCGCGAGGCGGTCGGCGAGAGCCACGAGGGCTTTGACCCCCGGTGCGTACGGGTCGAGATCGATCGGGGCGAGCCCGTCGCGGTCGGCGCGGGCGATGGTCGCATCCTCAGGGATCACGACCAGCTCTCGGTCCGGAATCACGGCGCGGATGGCGTCGAGGTCCGTCTCGTCGCTGACGCGGTTGGCGAGCACGATCACCTCGGTCTTGTCGGCGGCGATCTCGATCGCGCGGCGCGCCACCTCGAGCGCCTTTGCGGTCGGATTGGCGACGACGAGGACGACGTCGGCGTTCCCAGGAGCCAAGCGGAGGATCGTGCCGAGCCCCGCCTCGAGGTCGCAGACCACCGTGCGGTGACCCGCCTCGAGCTCGCGCAGGAGCTGGTCGGGGGAAACTCCGCAGCACTGGCAGCCGGGGCTGTCGTTGTCGATCCGGTTGGCGACCACCAGCCGCACGCCGTCTGGAGCGTCGGCGCCGAAGCGCTCGACCATCCCCTCGATCGTGGGCTCGTGCTCCACCTCCCCCGTCTCGAGGCCCTGGCGCACGCCGAGCAGCAGGTCGGTCCGCTCGGGACCGACGCCCAGCGACACCCCGAGCATGGGGTTGGCGTCGGCGTCGAGCGCCAGCACCGAATGTCCGGCGCGCGCCAAGGCGCGGGCGATCGTGCCTGAAACCGTGGTCTTGCCGGCCCCGCCCTTGCCTGCTACAGCGATCTTCATAGATGACAGCCTACTCTCTCACCGGCAAGGTGACGAGCAGATCACGTAACATGGCGGAATAGGCCCTCTTCTAGACATGGGTGTGATGCAGCGACATGAGTGAGAATGTTCCGCCGCGGGGTGAGTCTGATGGTGAGCCCGACCGCGACCCCGCCTGGCAGGTCGACAAGGAGGAGTCGCTCGATCACTTGAGCAAGCCCGGCGACCCGTCCGGGGGCAAGCTCATCTACGTCGACCAGCACGGGCGCCGGAGGCGCTTGCCGGCTGACATGGCGGCGCTGACGCCCGAGGACCGGCGAGCCGCGGTGGCCGCCCTCTCCTCCGCGCTCGGAGCGCCCGATCCCGGCTACGCGCGCATGGCCGCGGTCGAGCGCCTGACCGAGATGCGCGCGGCCGGCACTCTCGGCGAGGAGGACTACAAGCGCGAGCGGCGGCGCCTGATGGGCGAGGGCTGACAGCCCTCCCACGCTCGTCCCGCGCCGCCGCGTCGGGCGTTTCCCAGTCTGAGTACCTGCGTGGCTCGGTCCGGATCTCGGGCAGCTTGCAGCCTCGATGACCTCTACAGGTTCGCGAGGGTCGTGACCAATCGCTCGACCTCGGCGACCGCCGGCGAGCCGGGGGCGTGGTCGATCGGGGCGCGGCCGAGCCGCTCGGCCTCCACGACTCCGTCATCGGCGGGCACCGCGGCGACCACCCGCTCGCCAACCAGTCGCTCGACGTGGCTCACGTCCGCGCTTCCCGTCACCCGGTTGGCGACGAAGACGGCCTGGACGCCCTGGCGCATGCGAGCGATCCGCGCCACCCGCCGTCCGGCGAGCGCCGACTGCACCGACGGCTGGACGACCACGACGAACGTGCGCGCGTAGGGCGCCCAGTCGAATGCTATGTGGCGCGGACCCGCGGGGAGGTCGCCGACCATCGTCCACAGCTCGAAGCTCTTGACCTCGACGAGCCTGTGGACCACCCGGTGGAACGCGTTGACGGCGCCCATGATCGGCTCCAGCCCCTCGCGCGGGGTCTTACCTATCTGCAGCAGCCGTATGCCGTCGGGCGCCGGGGTGGCGTAGCGCTGGACTGCGCGTGCCGGACCGATGCCCTTCTTCAGCCGCCAGCGTCCATCCTCGCCCTTCTCGGCGGCCTCGCTCAGCGGCGGCAGCGCGGGGTCGGCCCCGGCGCCGAGGCTGAACGACAGACCAGGCAGCAGGTCCGAGTCGAGCGCCAGCACCGGCCGCCCCCCTTGGGCAAGGACACGCGCCATCGTGCCGGAAATCACCGACTTGCCCGCGCCTCCCTTGCCTACCACGGCGAGCCTCATTTCGTCGCGAAAGCTACAGGTCGGACCGTGTTGCCCCCGGTCAGCTTCCGCTGCCGCGCCAAGTTTCGTGATCCGACGGCCGCCGATCTCTGCTGGCTATAGTCACCGTGGCAGCCCGAAGTCGAAGTGATCGTTGTCAAGACACCGTGCCGACTTATCCGACTTTAGGAGAATGCGCGAAAAATGTCTGCCGAGTGCGAACACCATGGCCGCCTCGCGCCCTCTGTGAGGCTCGGGGGACCGTCAGCGGTGGTGGTGCTGGCAGCCCTCTTCGCAGCGGCGCTCGCCGTGTTTGCCGTCTCGCCGGCATCGGCCGCCGACCAGCAGGTGCAGGCAGAGGACAACGCCTTCATTCTTCCGGCGGTCGCAGTCCAGCCGGGACAGAAGGTCACCTTCACCTATCCGGGCAACACCGAGACCCACAACGTGAACTTCGAAGACGGAAATTTCACGTTCCCGCCGACGCCCCAGAGTGAGTGGAGAGGTGAGCGGCAGTTCAACGACGAGGGGACCTACCTCTACTTCTGCCAGAATCACGGCGGCCCGGGACGTCAGGGCATGTCCGGCGTCGTATACGTCAACCAGAGCGGGACCGTGCCGGGCGCGTCGCCGACGGCGTCTTTCACGGTATCGCCGAGCGTCGCCCGTGTCGACCAGAACGTCGTCTTCAGTGCCGCGGGCACAACGGATCCGGACGACGCGATCGTCAGGCACGAATGGGACCTAGACGGCAACGGCTCCTACGAGACCGACACCGGCAGGATCCCCAGGACGGCACTCTCCTACTCGACCCCCGGCGTGCGGACCATCAAGCTACGCGTCACCGACGAGGTAGGGCACATCAGCGAGACGACGCGATCGCTGACTGTGAGCAACGAGGTGACTGGCCCGCCGGCGCCGCCCGCGGCGCCGCCTCAGAGCCCGACCAGCCCGGCGGACACGCTCTCGCGCAAGATCCGCATCCTGTCGTCCAAACGGCTGAAGCGGATCCTGCGCCGCGGGCTGCGCTTCGAGGCCGCCGCTCCGGTGAGCGGAGCGACACTGCGGGCGTCCCTGAGTGTCGGGGGGCGGACGGTAGGCAGCGCACGCCGTACGGGGCTGTCCCGCGGCCGGGTGAAGGTCACGCTGAAGCTCTCCCGACGCGGAAAGACACGCCTCAGGCGGCTGCTGGCCGACAGCCGGCGCGCGCGGGCGCTGCTCAGGGTCAAGGCCGGCGGTGAGTCCAGGCGGTTGCGCTTCTCTATCGGGCGCTGAGCGCGCCGGATCGGCGCCGATACTCCTGGGCAGCCGCGGAGCTAGCTGCCCTGCCGACGGGTGACTCTCTTCACGCAGGCTCTGCGCCTTGCGCCCTTCAGCTTGCGACAGCGCTTGCGGATGCAGGCGGCGCGGCGCTTGCCCTTCAGCTTGCTGCAGGCCCCCGGCTTGGGCTCGGACTGTGGCGGGGACAACGGCGGCCGCAGCGGGGTGAGCGGCAGTGGGGCAAGCGGTGCCGGGGAGGAATCGACCTGCAACGAACGGCTCGTCTCGCCGCTGGCGCCGGTACCGTCGGTCACACGCAGCTTTACCGTGACCGCGCCGGGGCTCGAGTAGGCGCGAAAGGTGTTCGAAGTGGCTCCGGTGTCGGTCTCGAAGGTGCCGTCGCCGTCGAGGTCCCACTCGTACTTCACGATGAAGCCGTCCGGGTCGCTTGAGCTCGCCCCGTTGAATCCCACGAACTGCCCCGTCTGGATCGGGTTGGGCGACGCCGTGAAGGAAGCGCTCGGGGCCGCGTTGACCCGCAACAACCGCGTCTTCTCGTTGGTGGCTCCCCTGTCGTCTGTCACGCGCAGCTTTACCGTCAACGCCTGCGGAGCCGAGTAGGAGCGAGAGGCGGTCGCCGTGGCGCCGGTGTCAGTCTCGAAGGTGCCGTCGCCGTCGAGATCCCATTCGTACTTGACGATCGAGCCATCCGTGGCGGTCGAGCCCGTGCCGTCGAAGCTCACCGCTTGCCCCACTTGGGCGGGGCTCGGCAAGACCGACAGAGCCGCCACCGGGGGCAGGCTGCCGGTTGCGTTGACGTACACGATGCCGGACATGCCGCTACCTCCCGGCCCGCCGTGCACCTCGCAGTAGAAGCGGTAAGCGCCGTCTGTCGCAAAGCTCCGCGTGGCCGTCCAAGGACCGGAGTTGGGCGGCGCAGGACTGAAGGCCCCATCATCGAAAGCGACGTTGTGGACGATGCCGCCGGCCGGCCTGTTCCAGGTGACGGACTCGCCCGGCATGACTCCAACCCTGTTGGGGGTGAAGAAGTTGTCTCCCACGCTGACCGTCTGGTTGGCCGCAAGTGCCGGGGAAGCACCGACCACGACGAGCGCCGCTACGAGGACGCCCAGTAATCGACGCATGATGGCCACCTTACCCCGACGGCGCCTGGCGCGCCACCGCCACACAGGGTGGTCGTCAGAGAGGCCGGCCCTGCTGAGAACCGCGGTCTCACAACCCGCGCACTCAGCGCCGGATGGTGAAGCGCGCCCGCCTGGTCTCCCCGCCGGCCCGCACCTTGAGCACCGTGCGCAGGCGCCGACGCTTCCTGACGAGCGGCCTCAGGCGCGCCCTGCCGCGGCGCGAGACCCTCAGCGTGACCTTCACCCGGCCGCGGGACAGCCGCGTGCGGCGCACGCTGCCGACCGTGCGCCCCCTTACCTTCATGGTCGCCCGCAGTGTCGCTCCGTTCACCGGAGCGGCGGCCTCGAAGCGCAGCCCGCGGCGCAGGATCCGCCTCAGCCGCTTGGACGACAGGATCCTGATCTTGCGCGAGAGCGTGTCCTTCGCACTGCCCGAGGGCGGCGGGGAGTGGTGCCGGCTCGCCGGGAGCGTCCGGAACTGGGTCATCATCCCGTCGTCCTCGTGCTCGAGCACGTGGCAGTGGATCACGAACTTGCCGGTGTAGTCGGAGAAGGGGATGTCCACCACCACCTCCTCGCCCGGGTCCACATGCCAGACCTCCTTGAGCCTCTCGTAGGCAGGGGGCGGCTGGCCGTTGCGGCTGACGAGCTTCTGGTCGTTGAGGTGGACGTGGACCTGGTGCGGCTGGCTCGTCGGGTTGCGGAACACCCAGCGCTCGGTCGTGCCGAGCGTCGGCTGCGCGTCGACGCGGTTGGGGTCGAAGCTCTTGCCGTTGATCGTCCACTTCTGATCGGTGCGGTCGAAGTTCCAGGTGCGGGTGACCACCGGCGGGCCGGTCGGCGGCAACGGCCTGAGCGCGGCCGGTACGGGAGAGCTCGTGTCGGTCACTTCCTCGTTGCTGACGCGGAACTGCATCACCTCGGCGTCACGCTCGCCGGGGCCAAACGCGGCGTCGGCGTTCTCGAGCACGATGGTCTCGCCCCGGTGGCCCGCGAAGTCGATCACCACGTCGGCGCGCTCGGCCGGCCCGAGGAGAATGCTGTCGCGTGACACCGGTTCGGGCAGCAGTCCGCTGTCGGTCCCGATCTGGGTGATCGACTGGCCGTTGCTGAGACGGAACCTGAGGTCGCGCTTGTTCGAGATGTTGTACAGGCGGAAGCGGTAGCGGCGAGCGCCCACGTCGTGAAACGGCTGCGGGACCCCGTTGACGAGGATCACGTCGCCGAAGACGCCGTTCTCGAGGAACGTGTAGGGGATCTGGTTGCCGGCGTCGAACTGCCGGTCGGCCACCATCAGCGGGACGTCGTACTCGCCCTTCGGAAGGTTCAGGCTCTCCTCGAAGGGGTCGTCGTAGATGAACATGCCGGCCAGCCCCATCCAGACGTTGCGCCCGGTGACCATGTCGCGGTGGTCGTGGTACCACTGCGGGGCCGCGCGCTCGGCGCCGCCGCTGTCGACTGCGGGGTAGGTGTAGGTCTTGCTGGCTCCGGGGGGGATCAGGTAGTCCGACGGCTGCCCGTCGCTGTCCTCGGTCGTCTGGGCGCCGTGGTGGTGCGTGCTCATGCTGCCCGCGCTCTCGGGCAGGTTGTTCGTGATCGTGACGTTCGTCGGCACGCCCGTCGGGCGGCGGATGGTCGGGCCGGGGAAGCTGCCGTTGTAGGTCCACATCTTCGTCGTCTCTCCCGGCAGGATCTGCTGTTGAGTCTCGGCCATCGTGAGGTCGATGTTCTGGCCGGTGAGCACGGGCGGGATGAACAGCGGCGCCGCGAACTTCGGGTAGTCGGGGCTCACCGCCCCGCTCACCGGAACGACGGCGGCAGCACCGGCCACTACGAGCGTCGAGGCGGTGAGCAGGAGCCGTCTGCGGGGCGCCGCGGGGAGGGCTGCGCGCTCGTGGCGCCGGCGTAGGAGCGCCAGGGCGGCCAACGACAGCAGGAAGG
Source organism: Thermoleophilaceae bacterium (assembly GCA_030447725.1). Lineage (GTDB taxonomy): Bacteria > Actinomycetota > Thermoleophilia > Solirubrobacterales > Thermoleophilaceae > JAAYBF01. Next base: position 15,632 of record JAUJOQ010000008.1, on the reverse strand, counting down.
CGACCGGCAGGGCGAGCATCGCGTCGGTCACACCGTGGAGCAGGGTGCTCGCGAGCCCGTGGCTCTCCTCGGCCAACTCGGGTGCGATCGCGCCCCCCGGACCGGCGTGGGCCACCGCTGTCTCGTCGGCGTTGTGCAGAGCGATGTGGGCGGCCGCAGCCGGGGTGAGCAGGCCCGCGAAGGCCGTGGCGGTGGCGGCCGCTGCTCGAGGGAGGCCAGGGCCCCTGCGCCGGTGCGGACGCAGGCCCCACAACGTGGCGGCCAGCGCCAGCGGCAGCAACATCAGCCCGTCGCGGACGAAGTGCGAGCTGTCGGCGGCCGACTCGACCACTAGAACGTTGGCGTGCAGGGCCTCCATCCACGCGAGCGTGCCGAACGCGAGCAGGGCCGCGAAGAGATAGATCGCCGCTTCACCGCTCCAACCTGCCTCAGTACGTCCCCGTAGGCCCTGCATGCACCCTCCCTCTCTCCCTCAGCCGCCCGTTACAAAGTGGCGCAGCCTGGGCCCGCCACAATTCCAGGCACGGACCCTGGATGCGGTGAGCCGTCGAAGTCAGTCGCGCGCAGCCGCGCTACCCCCGAAGAGAGGCAGCGAAGCGAAGCGGAAGGCGGCGGAGGAATCGCTAGCCGGAAGCCTCCTCGCTCTCCGGATGCAGGCCCTCCGCCTCCTCATGATGCGCTGCCTCCTGGCCGCGGACTTGACTCCAGTGACGCTGAACCTCCGCTTGCACCGCCTGATGGCCACGGTGCGCCGAGACGGGCCCTGGTTGACCGGCGCGGCCGGAGTGGTAGGGGCGGGAGAGTTCGGGGCCGGAGCGCTCGGGGCGGGCGCCTGGCCGGAAGGAGGAGGCGGGGCTCCCGGCTGGGGTGCAGCGGCGCCCGTGACCTCGAAGGACACAGCCGTCGCGCTGTGATCGGCGTGCTCTCCCGTATTCGCCGCGCTGAGGTAGTGGATGCCCGGTTCGGCGGACGCCGGGATGGTGACGGAGACGTTGCTGAAGGACGGTCCGGTGGCGGTGGCCAGCAGCGGCCCTGTCCGTGACTCCCAGCGGATCTCCACCGGCCCGGACTCGAATCCGCTGCCGGAGGCGGCAACCTGGCTACCCGCGGCGCCCTGGTTCGGGTTTATGTTGAAGCTGCCCTGCGGGACGCATGCCCACGCCAGCGACACCGCTGCCAGTGCGACTGCGGGTGCGGCGATGCTCCCCAGCAAGATTCGACGCGACAACATACCTCTCCCTCTCGATCGTTCCCTGTCAAGTGGCGCTCCGGCTGCGAGTGTAGCTGACAGTTTCGAGCGCGTCTGGGCAGGTTGCGAGACTACGGGGGCCAAGGCGCCAAAGGCAGAGCTCGCATCGTGACTCTCGCTGCGCCGTGATAGAAGTCCCGAAGCCCTGGGAGGGATCGGGGGGAAATCTCTGGGAGGAGATCGTGCTCAGATTGCGTGGACGGGGCTCTGCGGGCGTTGCTCGGTTGCCTCTCATCCTTGGTTCCACTGCCGGGCGGGGCGGCTTCGGGGCCGGGCGTGCCCTATCGCTCGGGGGCGCACTCCTGGCGCTTGCGGTGTTGGTGGGTCTGACCGTCGCCGGTCCTCCCGCCCAATCTGCCTTCCCCGGCGAAAACGGCCGGATTGCATGCGACGGCGCCCGCGGCCCGGGGGCTCCGTCGGATCCGCCCCCTCCTGGCTTTTCGCAGGCCGAGGTTTACACGATGGATCCCGACGGATCCGATGTGCGTCTGCTCACCGACAACACGGTGCAGGACCTCGACCCCGCGTGGTCCCCTGACGGCACGCGACTCTCCTTCGACAGCCTGCGGGACAGCAGCGCCCTCGAGATCTACACCATGAGTCCTGACGGCACGGATGTCAGGCGGCTCACCTTCGCGCCCGCCGAGGACCGCCGCACGAGCTGGTCGCCTGATGGCAGCATCGCCTTCCAGGCGGGCCGGGACACCAACTTCAACATCTACAGGATGAACGGCGCCGACGGCAGCGACCAGCGGGCGCTGACGGTCGACCCGACGCAGGACACCCAGCCGGCGTGGTCGCCCGACGGCACCAAGATCGCCTATCGAAGTTCGAGAGAGGGGAACTCGGCCGGCGACATCTTCACGATGGACCCCGATGTCGGCGAGACCAAGGACCTGCAGAACGTGACGAACTCCCCGGGGATCGGCGACTTTGCCCCCCACTTCTCGCCCGATAGCCGGCAGATCGCCTTTCAGGCCAGACTCGCTGACGGTAGCCTCGCGATCTACCGGATGAACGCCGACGGGACCGGGCCCGCCACCTTCCTGACCACCGTCACCCTCGAGGCGGGCAGAAGGTTCAGCAATAACGAGAGCAATCCGGCGTGGTCGCCCGACGGGACCAGGATCGTCTTCCACAGCGACCGAGACAGAGACCCCGACTCAACCGACCCAGGCCTGCGCGACAACGTCGAGGTCTACACGATGAACGCCTCGGATGGCAGTGATGTGCGTCGGCTGACCAACAGTCCGGGCTTCGACGGGCGTTGCGACTGGGGCCGGTTGGCGCCCGTGCCACCTGCTCCCCAGCCGCCCAGCGGTGGTAATGCTCCGCCGCCGCAGTCCGGCAATGCTGCTCGGGTGAGGCCCAACATGTTCCGGCCGCGGGGTTCGGCGCGCCAGGTTGGGCGTAAGATCGTGGTCAGGGTTCGCGGCCGGATGGGCGACAATCAGCGTCGCTCCTGTGCGGGTCGGCTGAAGATGGGGGTTCGCTTTGCGAAGAGTCGCCGTGTTACCCGGGTCGCTCGGATGGGGGCCAACTGTCGTTATTCGAAGCGGGTCGCTTTCCCGGTGCGCCGGCTGCCGCGGGCGTCGCGTGCGCGTAGCAAGCCGGTGATCGTGCGGGTGGCTGTTCGCTTTCAGGGCAACTCGCGCCTGTTGTCTGACGTCTCGCCGACCAGGCGGATAAAGGTCCGCCGCTAAGGGCACCCGACCCTGTTTGGGGCCCGCACGGGTGGCGTGCCGTGAGGAGCGCCGGGGGGATCCTTGAACAGAATGTCGCGTGACGGATTGGTTCCATAGTCGCCGGTCTGGGAGCGCTCCCTGCCGCTATATGTATCTGACACTTACGCCGGTCTCACCAATGAGTGTGCTAAGAATCCGAGCAGCCCCGGGAGGGACAGGGGAGAACCGCTGGGAGGAGACCATGGAGAGACTGCACCGAGAAGGAACGGCGAGCGCTGATCGGCTGTCCCCGTTTTCTTACTTCGAGGCTGGCCGCAGATTCGGCGCCGTCGGCGCGTTATCACTCGGGGGCGCTGTCTTGGCGCTTGCCGCGTTGGTGGGCCTGACATTTACGGGCGCCCCCGCCGGTGCCGCCTTCCCGGGCACCAACGGCAAGATCGCCTGCCACGGGCCGGGTGACCGCACGTCCGCGAACCCGGATGCCGAGGACGACTTCGAGATCTTCACGATCAATCCGGACGGCACCAATTTCACCCTCCTGACCAACAACGGTCCCTTCAACGTCCCGGGTGATTCGACTTCCGGGCGCCCGCAAGAATTCGGCCCTGCCTATTCTCCGGACGGCACGAAAGTGGCCTTTGAGAGCACGCGCACCGGTGGCTCGGAACTCTTCATCATGAACGCCGACGGGACCAACGTCAAGCGTCTGACGTTTGCACTCGGCGATGACGCCGCACCCCACTTCTCGCCCGACGGCCGCCAGATCGTCTTCACGGCCGGCCGGAACGACGGGCAGTTCGAGGTCTACCGCATAGACGCAGACGGCACCAACGAGACGAGGCTGACTTTCAACCCGGGGAATGACGGCCGCGCCTCGTGGTCCCCGGACGGCAGAAGGATCGCCTTCGAGACCAGCCGTCCGAGCAATTCCAGTGAGGAGCCGGGAGGGGGCACCAACCCCAACAACGAGATCGCCACGATGAACCCCGACGGCTCGGACATCGTCCTGCTGACCGACACGGTGCGGCCGGTGATCCATCGATCCACGAGGTGGTCGCCCGACGGATCCCAGATTGTCTTCGATTCCAACCGCGACGAGCCTGCCGCAACAACACCCCCGAACAACAACGACATCTACAAGATGAACCGCGATGGCAGCAATATCACGCGGCTGACCACCAACGCGGGTAACGAGGCAAGGTTTTCCGCGATCGATCAGCTCCCACAGTTCTCCCCCGACGGCACGAAGATCGTCTTCGACAGCGCCCGCGACAGCCAGCCGCCCGGCCCCAACGGGGAGCCGGCAGTCTTCAACCTCGAGGTCTACACGATGAACGCCGACGGCAGCGGCGAAACACGAATCACCAACCAGCTGGGCACCGACTCGCGGTGTGATTGGGAGCCGATTCCGATTCAGGCGGCGGTGCCGCCTGCTCCTCAGCCGCCCAGCGGTGGTAATGCTCCGCCGCCGCAGACCGGCAATGCTGCTCGGATCCTGCCCAATATGTTCCGGCCGCGGGCTTCGGCGCGCCAGGTTGGGCGTAAGATCGTGGTCAGGGTTCGCGGCCGGATGGGCGACAATCAGCGTCGCTCCTGTGCGGGTCGGCTGAAGATGGGGGTTCGCTTTGCGAAGAGTCGCCGTGTTACCCGGGTCGCTCGGATGGGGGCCAACTGTCGTTATTCGAAGCGGGTCGCTTTCCCGGTGCGCCGGCTGCCGCGGGCGTCGCGTGCGCGTAGCAAGCCGGTGATCGTGCGGGTGGCTGTGCGGTTTCAGGGCAACCGGGGTCTGTTGTCTGACGTTTCGCCGACCAGGCGGGTAAAGGTACGCCGCTAAGGGCCGGCATCTCCAGCGAGACCGGGGCCGTCTTCGGGCGGCCCCGGTTCGTCGCTAGATCATGCTGGCCCTCACCATCAACACAAAGAAGCCTCGGAGCCCAGCAGGGCAGCGGGGGGAACGTTGGGAGGAGATCATGTTCAGATCGCGTAGCGCAAGGACGGGGGGCGTTGAGCGCTCCGCCCTCAGGGGGAGTTGCGTCGCCGGGCGAGGCCGCTCCGGCGCCGCCGGAGTGTTCCCGCTGGGCGGTGGCACCCTCGCGCTTGCCGTGTTGGTGGGCCTGACCGTCACGAACACTTCGGCTCACGCCGCCTTCCCCGGAACGAACGGCAAGATCGCTTGCCACGGCCCGGAGGTGCGTACGGCTGACGAGCCGGACCTCGCGGAGGACTACGACGTCTTCACCATCAACCCAGACGGCAGCGAGATGACGTTCCTGAACACCACCCCGGTCAGGAATGCGGACGACCCACAAGACTTCTATATCGATGACATCAGCCCCATCTACTCCCCCGACGGGAAGAAGATCGCCTTCGAGAGCTTTCGAAGCGGTGCCTCGGAGGTCTTCACGATGAACGCCGACGGTTCGGGTCTCAGCTCCCGTCTCACTGCCGTCCTCGGCACGGACCGCCCCGGCGGCTGGTCGGCCGACGGCAGCAAGATCTACTTCCAGAGCGGCAGGACGGGCAACAACGATCAGATCTGGAGCATGAACGCCGACGGCACCAACCAGACTAATCTGAGCAATCTTCCCGGGGTCTCCGACATTACCCCGAGCGGCTCCCCGGACGGCACCAAGATCGTGTTTTCCAGCACCCGCGACGGCGGTGCCGACAACGACCGCGAGATCTACTCGATGAACCCTGATGGCTCAGGAGTCGAGCGCCTGACCGACAACCCGGGCGGGAACGACACGAACCCGACCTGGTCCCCGGACGGCAAGCAGATCGCCTTCGAGCGTGTCGTGCGCGGAGAAGCCGGATCGAACAACATCTTCAGGATGAACGCCGACGGCACGGGGGTCACGCAGCTGACCACCATCCCTGCCGGTAACCGCCACCCCGCCTGGTCGCCCGATGGCACCAGGATCGCCTTCGACAGCGTACGAGACACGGAGCCCGGGAAGCGGCAGAACCCTGAGCTCTACACGATGAACGCCGTGGATGGCAGCGACCAGCAGCGCTTGACCACTGCCCCAGGTTCGGACGCGGGCTGTGATTGGCAGCCGATTCCGATTCCGGCGGCGGTGCCGCCTCGGGGTGATGCGCCGCGGTCGCCGGTGGATGGGGGGTCGCCCACTGTCGCTCGGGTGAGGCCCAACTTGTTCCGGCCGGGTGGGTCGGCGCGGCAGTCTGGGCGCAAGATCGTGGTCAAGGTTCGCGGCCGGATGGCCGGCAATCAGGGTCGCTCTTGTGCGGGTCGGTTGAAGATCGGGGTTCGCTTTGCGAAGAGTCGCCGCGTCACCCGGGTCGCTCGGATGGGGGCCAACTGTCGGTATTCGAAGCGGGTTGTGTTCCCGGTGCGCCGGCTGCCGCGTGCGTCGCGGGCGCGCAGCACACCGGTGATCTTGCGGGTGGCTGTTCGTTTTCAGGGCAACCGGGGTCTGTTGACTGACGTTTCGCCGACCAGGCGGATGAAGGTCCGCCGCTAGGGCCCGGCGCCCTGCAGCGAGGCCGGGGCCGTCTTCGGGCGGCCCCGGTCGTCGCGTCCCCCAGGTGACCCCCCGGTGCATGTAACGCTTCATATGCGCACGACCCCGATCTGGTTCTCAATCGAAGGCACGACTTGTCTATGACCGCTCGTCTCCAGAACTCGCGATACCGCTACGTTGGGTTCCTCGCGCTCGCAGGCGCCGTCCTGGCGGTTGCCGTGTTGGTGGGCCTGACCCTCACGGGCGCCCCCGCTCACGCCGCCTTCCCGGGACAGAACGCCAAGCTCGCGTGCGTCGGCGCGATGATGCGCCCGGACGACGCCGACGACTTCGAGATCTACACGATGAATCCCGATGGAAGCGGACAGACCTTTCTGACCAACAACGGCCCGCTGTTCGATCCCACTGCCCCGACTTCCTTTGTAGACGAGTTCGACCCCGTGTTCTCACCGGACAGTCAGAGGGTGGCCTTCGAGAGCACTCGGACCGGGGGCCCAGAGCTTTTCGCGATGAACGCCGACGGAACGGGCTCCGCAGACCGTCTGACCACCTCACCCGGTGAGGACAGGCCCGGCAGCTACTCCCCGGACGGCTCGAGGATCGTCTTTCACAGCACTCGGGACAACGGCGACTTCGAGGTGTACACGATGAACGCGGATGGCAGCAATCAGACGCGGCTGACGTTTCGCCCGGGGCAGGACAGCAACTCCAGCTGGTCGCCGGACGGGACCAGGATCGCCTTCCACAGCGTCCGGGACCCGGGGGAGCCAGGCAACGATGACCCGGCCGGGACGCCCCGCAACCTCGAGATCTACACGATGGACCCGGATGGTGGCGACATAAGGCGCGTGACCAGCTTCGCCGGGCTCGACGCCTTCCCGCAGTGGTCGCCCGACGGGAGCAAGCTCGTCTTCCGGAGGGACATACCCGCGACGGCCCCGGCAACGGGAACCAACGCCGAGATCTTCACCATCAACGTCGACGGCACCGATCCGGTCAATCTGACCAACAACGCCGTCAACAACCCAGCTACGCCGACGGTCAACGAGTCCTCCGATGACCAGGGCATCTGGTCGCCTGACGGCACCAGGATAGCCTTCGACAGCTTCCGGTCCGGCGATCGCGAGGTCTACACGATGAATGCCTCGGATGGCGGCAACGTGCAGCGTTTGACCAACGCCGTGGGCTTCGACGGGCGTTGCGACTGGGGGCGGGTGGCCCCGGCGGTCGTGCCGCCTAGCGCTGATCTTCCCCAGCCGGTCGTGCCGCCTAGCGGTGATCCTCCGCGGCCGCCAGTGGATGGAGGGCCGCCCACTGTCGCTCGGGTGAGGCCCAATCTGTTCCGCCCGCGGGGTTCGGCGCGCCAAACTGGGCGTAAGATCGTGGTCAGGGTTCGCGGCCGGATGGGCGGCAATCAGGGTCGCTCTTGTGCGGGTCGGTTGAAGATCGGGGTGCGCTTTACGAAGAGTCGCCGCGTCACCCGGCTCGCTCGGATGGGGACCGACTGCCGTTATTCGAAGCGGTTCGCTTTCCCGGTGCGCCGGCTGCTGCGGGGGGCGTCGCGTGCGAGCAGCGTGCCGGTGATCATCCTGGGGGTGGCTGTTCGCTTTCAGGGCAACGCGGGTCTGCTGTCTGACGTATCGCCGACCAGGCGGATAAAGGTCCGCCGCTAGCACCCCGCCGTCTACGTCCGTCACTTGTCACCGGCCGGCCCCGCACGAGCTCGCTCGTGCGGGGGCGAGGCAGAAGGGCCGCGGCTTGCCAACTGCGGCGAGCCGGCGACAGCGACTACGTCGATCGCAAGCGACAGCGTGCGAGCCGTCGGCGGCTGCGGGCATGGGTAGCCGCACGGTACACCTCCGTTTTTGGGGGGCTATATGCACCCGACACTTACCCCCGGGTCCCCCGCTGGCATGTGATAGGAATTCGTGGAAGCCCCAGGAGGGACGGGGAGAGCCGCTGGGAGGAGACCATGCACAGACTGCGCAAAGGGGGCACGGCGAGCATCGATCGCCTGCCCGTATTTTCTAGCTTCGATGCCGGCCGCGGACTCGGTGCCGTCGGTGTCCTATCGCTCGGGGGCGCTGTCCTGGCGCTTGCCGTATTGGTGGGCCTGACCCTCACCGGCGCTCCTGCCCACGCTGCCTTTCCCGGAGCGAACGGAAAGATCGTCTGTTCCGGTGCGATAACTCCCCGCACCCAGGACGACCGCGACCTTGAGATCTACTCGCTCAACCCCGACGGGAGTGGACAGACGTTCCTGACCAACAACGGTCCACTTCTCGACCCGACCGATCCGAACTCCTTGATTAATGAGATCGACGCCACGGTCTCACCCGACGCCCGGAAGATCGCCTTCGAGAGCACCCGGACCGGCGGCGGGGAGGTTTTCACGATGAACGCCGACGGAACGGGTGACGCAGACCGGCTGACCACCGCACCCGGTGAGGACAGGCCTGGCAGCTACTCTCCCGACGGCTCGAAGATCGTCTTTCACAGCACCCGGGACAACAACGACTTCGAGGTCTACACGATGAACGCCGACGGCACCGACCAGACGCGGCTGACGTTCCGCCCGGGGCAGGACAGCAACCCCAGCTGGTCGCCGGACGGGACCAGGATCGCCTTCCACAGCGTCCGGGACCCGGGGGAGCCAGGCAACGATGACCCGGCCGGGACGCCCCGCAACCTCGAGATCTACACGATGAACCCGGATGGTGGCGACATAAGGCGCGTGACCAGCTTCCCCGAGGGGAACGACGCCTTCCCGCAGTGGTCGCCCGACGGGCGCAAGTTCGTCTTCCGGAGGGATCTACCTGACCCGACGGCCGGCCCGCCGAACTTCCCCGTAAACGCCGAGATCTTCACCATCAACGTCGACGGCACCGATCCGACGAACCTGACCAACAGCGCCGTCGACGATCCAGCCACCGGGGGTCTTCCGGAGTCGTTCGACGATCAGGGGATCTGGTCGCCTGACGGCACCAGGATCGTATTCGACAGCATCCGCTCCGGCGATCGCGAGGTCTACACGATGAATGCCTCGGATGGCGGCGATGTGCGGCGGCTGACCAACGACGCGGGCTTCGACGGGCGTTGCGACTGGGGGCGGGTGGCCCCCGTGGCGCCCGCGCCGCCCGCGCCGCCTGCTCCTCAGCCGCCCAGCGGTGGTAATGCTCCGCCGCCGCAGACCGGCAATGCTGCTCGGATCCTGCCCAATATGTTCCGGCCGCGGGCTTCGGCGCGCCAGGTTGGGCGTAAGATCGTGGTCAGGGTTCGCGGCCGGATGGGCGACAATCAGCGTCGCTCCTGTGCGGGTCGGCTGAAGATGGGGGTTCGCTTTGCGAAGAGTCGCCGTGTTACCCGGGTCGCTCGGATGGGGGCCAACTGTCGTTATTCGAAGCGGGTCGCTTTCCCGGTGCGCCGGCTGCCGCGGGCGTCGCGTGCGCGTAGCAAGCCGGTGATCGTGCGGGTGGCTGTGCGGTTTCAGGGCAACCGGGGTCTGTTGTCTGACGTCTCGCCGACCAGGCGGGTAAAGGTCCGCCGCTAAGTTCCGGCATCTACCAGCGAGGCCGGGGCCGTCTTCGGGCGGCCCCGGCCGGTAGAAGATGCGCGCCCGGGTGTCGCGCCCATACCCACTTTCGTTGGGCCGGTGGACTTCCAGTTCCCGACTGGCGCACGCGCGGGTCGAGCCCGGGGTAGCTGACCAGCTTGCGCGGCGAGAAGAAGCGGCGGATGTCGCCGACTGAGGCCAAGAAGGTCGCGGCTGCACGACCCCCCGGGACGCTCATCAGTCGCAGCACCTCAGGCCAGGCCAGCGCCTGCGAGGTGGTCTCGCGATCGAGCGCCTCGAGCTCTTGATCGAGGAAGTCGGCCTGGCGCAGACAGCCGTTGAGAGAGTTAGTCGCTCATCAATGGGCAGCCAAGCCCGGCGAGCCATTCTCGACCACCTTTGCCGAAGCAGTCGGTCACCGGCGGGCGCTCGCACCAGCAGCCTCGCCAAAGTCCGGGCGTCGAGCCGATCGGTCTTGGCCTTGGCCTCGGTGATCGACTTCAGCTTGCGCGTGTGGGCCACCATCACCCGGATGCCGTGACCTGCAGCACCGACATAATCCGATCAGTCCCGCTCGTCGCCTCCAACGCGACAACGTCGCCCGGCGCCAGGCTCTGCGCGAACACCTCCAGCATCGCCACCCGCGTCGCGACGCGACCCGCCGACCTCACCTCGCCCTTCTCGGCGACCGCGACCTAACAGAGATCGCAATGAACATCCAACCCGAACCCGCGCACCACTCTCCCTTCATCGACGATGGGCGGAAGCGCGGCGGGACACGACAAAGACGGATTCGTCCTCTCAGCACACCGGGGCAAGTCGCAGGGGCGGCCACCCTATATGCACCACACAGGTATTGCGGGCCCCCGCCGCCAGTGTGATACGAATAATCGGAAGCCCCAGGAGGGATGGGGAGAACCGCTGGGAGGAGACCATGGACAGACGGCGCAGAGAGGGCACGGCGAGCACTGACCGCCTGCCCCTGATCTTTCACCTCGATGCCGGCCGCGGCCTCGGTGCCGTCGGCGCGCTACTGCTCGGGGGCGCTGTCCTGGCCCTTGCCATGCTGGTGGGTCTGACCCTCACCGGCGCCCCCGCCGGTGCCGCCTTCCCGGGTACCAACGGGAAGATCGCGTGCCACGGGATCATGGACCGGAACCTTCAACCGGACCCCAGCGAGGACGATTACGAGATCTACACGATCAATCCGGATGGCACCGACATGACGTACCTGACCGACAACGTCGTTCGCGGACCGGACGATCCGGCCAACTTCTTCAACGACGACATCGACCCCAGCTTCTCGCCCGACGGCAAGACCATCGCCTTCACGAGCCAGCGCAGCGGCGGCCCCGAGATCTACACGATGAACGCCGACGGCACGAATGTGACGCGCCTGACCAACGCCATCGGGGAGGACCGCGCGAATGGCTGGTCGCCCGACGGCAAGACGATCTACTTCAACAGCGCCCGTGACGGGAACATCGAGATCTACAAGATGAACGTCGACGGCAGCGATCAGACAAGGTTGACCTTCAACGACGTCAACGACCCCGCTACCCCGGTCAACGACTCCATCGACGTCTTCCCCAATGCATCCCCCGACGGCAGGAAGATCGTCTTCGGCAGCGCCCGGAACGGGGTCGACGAAGAGCTGTACACGATGAACCCCGACGGCAGCGACGTGACCCGTCTGACCGACTCCCCGAGCATCGACCGCTCGCCGAACTGGTCCCCCGACGGCAAGGAGATCGTGTGGTGGAGCCAGCGGGACTTCAATCCCGGCAGCACCACGTCGCGCAACCCGGAGATCTACAAGATGAACGCCGACGGGACAGGGGTAACGCGCCTGACCGACTCCGCCAACGATCCGGCAACACCGGCCAACGAGTCGGTCGACCTGAATCCGGCGTGGTCACCAGACGGCAAGAGGATCGTCTTCAACAGCAGCCGCAGTGGCGACGAGTCCGAGGTCTACACGATGAACTCCGCCGATGGCAGCGACGTGACGCGCCTGACCAACGCCGTGTCAGTCGACGAATTCTGTGATTGGCAGCCGATTCCGATTCCGGCGGCGGTGCCGCCCAGCGGTGATCCGCCGCGGCCGCCGGTGAATGGGGGGCCGCCCACCGTCGCTCGGGTGAGGCCCAACATGTTCCGGCCGCGGGGTTCGGCGCGCCAGGTTGGGCGTAAGATCGTGGTCAGGGTTCGCGGCCGGATGGGCGACAATCAGCGTCGCTCCTGTGCGGGTCGGCTGAAGATGGGGGTTCGCTTTGCGAAGAGTCGCCGTGTTACCCGGGTCGCTCGGATGGGGGCCAACTGTCGTTATTCGAAGCGGGTCGCTTTCCCGGTGCGCCGGCTGCCGCGGGCGTCGCGTGCGCGTAGCAAGCCGGTGATCGTGCGGGTGGCTGTTCGCTTTCAGGGCAACTCGCGCCTGTTGTCTGACGTCTCGCCGACCAGGCGGATAAAGGTCCGCCGCTAAGCCGGCGCGGCTCGCCACCGGACGAAATTCCCGTAGAAACAGGAACTGGAATAGGAGGGCGGCCGAAGCTTTGGCCGCCCTCCTCTCGCAGCATCACCGCTCCGATTGCGCCCTAGGTCTTTGCTAGTCAAAAAGACCAGGCACGCGAGCGGCTCGATGAGACCCTCGCCCAGCGGTGAGTCGACTCGCGTCCTGGACAAGGGACCGACGTCACGGTTCGCTACTCACCCCGGGTCCTTACGAGGGGGGAGCGCAGCGACGGAACCTGAAGCTCCGGCGCGTGCGGTTGCCCGCCGCGTCCCGGACGATCACGCTCACGCGGTGTTGGCCGCGCCTCAGGCGCCGGGCAGGTACGCGCAGCTTGGACGATGTCCTTCGGGTCTTGGCGATCCGCCTGCCGTCGAGGAGCACCGTCGCCTTGTGCCTGGAGTCTGCGCTGACGACCCTCACCCGCGCCCTGAAGCTCCGGGAAGTGCACCGCCTGGGGAAGCCGGCCGCCGTGACCCGCGGTCGGTCGATCCTCACTCCCCAGTCCGGGACGGCGTCGTCGGACAGGGGGTTCCGGCTGCGGTTGACCTGATTCGAGCCGTCGGCGTTCATCGTGTAGATCTCGCGGTTGCCGTCGCGGTTGGTGTCGAACGCGATCTCGCCACCGTCGGGCGAGAAGGCGGGACGAAGATCGGTAGCCGGGTGCTTGGTGCGGTTCCTCGCTGCCGTGCCGTCGACATTCATAGTGAAGATCTCGACGTCGCCGGTACGGTCGCTCTCGAACCCGATCTTCGTGCCGTCGGGCGAGAAGACGGGGTGGAGGTCTTCTGCGCCGTTGTCGGTGACCTTCCTCTCCCTCGTCCCGTCGGCGTCCATGATGAATATCTCCCAGTCACCGTCCCGATCGCTCATGAAGGCAATCTTCTCGCCGTCGGGCGAGATGGCGGGATAGAACTCGTCCCCCGGGTCGGTGGTCGTGAGACGCGTCTCGCCCGAGCCGTCAAGATCGGTCACGTATATGTCCGCGTTGGGTCCCCGAAAGCTGGCGTAGGCGATCTCCGTGCCGTCGGGCGAGAAGGCCGGGGTGTAGTCCTCGGCCGCCGTGTCTCCAGTGCTGTTGAACGGCGCCGTCCCGTCGAAGTTGCTCGTGAAGATCTCCCAGTCACCGCTCCTGAGGCTCGCGACGGCGATCCTCGTCCCGCCGGAAGAGAACGAGGGGCGGCGCTCGTCGGCCGCGGTGTCGGTGACGCGCACCTGGTTCGACCCGTTGGCGTTCATCGTGAAGACCTCGGCATTGGTGCCGATATCCCTCGTGAACGCGATCCGGCCGTCTCGGCCCGGGAAGGAGGCTTGGGCGGGCAAGGCGGCCTGTGTGAGGCCGGCGGACAGGAAGCCGGCAAGCAGCGCGCCCGCCAACCTGCGGCGGTCTCTTCTCGTCGCCTGGCGGTAGGCACCAGCGGCGAGGTCAGCCAGGTCACACATCGGTCCGTTCTTCACAGGCCCTCCTTGATCGAGGATCGCGCCACGGAAACCGGCGGGCATCGCGGCGAGAGACACGGACAGAGACGGGGAGGCCTAGCACGGCGCGCCAGCCGCTACCCGACCCGCCGGATGCGCTCGCAGTCACCCGAGACACGGTCGAAGCCGTCCGCCAGGACAACGTCACGACGCCCGCTGCCACATGAAATCCGGTCACGCCGACGATCGTCGGCGCGAATCCGGTCGTTGCGGGAGCCCCCGCGAAGGACGTCGCGCGCGCCGCCGCCCGAGATGCGGTCGCGGCCCGAGCCACCGTCGATGCGATCCGGTGAGCTACCGCCCCAGATCCGGTCTGAGCCGCCGCCTCCTCGCAGGAGGTCCATACCGCGCCCGCCGGCGAGACGGTCGCGGCCGGAGCCGCCCTGGAGGCGGTCGTTGCCCGCACCTCCGTCGCCCCGGTCGTCACCGCCGCCCAGCTCGAGGCAGTCGTCGCCCGCCAGGCCGAGGGCCCCGTCGTCGCCCGGGCCGCCCACGATCAGGTCGCCGGCGGTGGTGCCTCTCAGGGAGTCGGCCGCGCTCGTCCCGGCGACGAGCTTGGTCGCAGCCGGGCAGCGCGCGAGCGCGTCGCCCGGGGCGGGGGCGGGGGCGGGGACGAGGGGTGGGAGAGGCTCGGGAGGCGGGCGAGTGACCGGCTGCCAGTCGGACTCGAAGTCGTCGAAGAGGGGCGCGCCGGTGCGGTTGATCGGCCCGGACCCGTCGGCGCCCATCGTGTAGATCTCCGCATTCCCGTCGCGGAAGCTCTCGAAGGCGATCGCCGTGCCGTCAGGTGAGAAGGCGGGACGGGAGTCCTCCCCGGGGCTCGTCGTGAGACGGTCCGGAACAGAACCGGGCGCCCCGGTGGAGCTCACGGTGTAGATCTCGGGGTTGCCGTCGCGCTCACTCACGAAGGCGATCCTGCTGCCGTCGGGAGAGAAAGAGGGCGCGAAGTCGAGGGCCGGATGGAGGCTGCGGTTGGTCTGATTGGAGCCGTCGGGGCTCATCGTGTAGAAGTCGAGGTCGCCGGTGCGGTCGCTCTCGAAGGCGATGGTCTTGCCGTCGGGCGAGAACGTGGGGCCGAAGTCGCTGGTGGGACTGTTGCTCAGGTTCGTCGCTGCGGAGCCGTTGAGGTCCATCGCGTAGATCTCGAAGTTGCCGTCCCGGTCGGTGGCGAAGGCGATCCTCTTGCCGTCTGGTGAGAACACGGGCTCGAATTCGGAGGCCGCGCTGGTCGTCAGCCGGGTTACCGCCGAGCCGTCGGCATTCATCGTGTAGATCTCGGGGTTTCCGTCGCGGTTGCTCGAGAAGGCGATCTTCGTGCCGTCGGACGAGAAGCCCGGGTCGACGTCGTTGCCTGCTCTGTTGGTCCGGTTGACCTGCTGAGATCCATCCGCATTCATGGTGAAGATCTCGGCGTTGCCGCCGGAGACGGATTGCCGTGTGAAGGCGATTTCGCCGTTGCGGCCGGGGAAGCTCGCCCCGGCGGGGGGAACCCCCGCGGCGCGGCCCCGGAGCACCACCCCACCAACCGCGGCACCGCCCGTGCCGCGCCGGGTGCAATAAACCACCTTAGCGCGGCTAAGCGGGTATTAGGGGGACGCGGCGCGCACCCACAATTGCGCACACGGGGGGCCGCGCCCCCCCGGGGCGGCGGGGAAGCGCCCAACCGTGAAAC
>JAUJOQ010000007.1 GCA_030447725.1 Thermoleophilaceae bacterium | reverse complement strand
TTGCAGCCGGCTGAGCGGCCCGGCCGACGCCGAGCGCGCGGTCCGTGACGGTTGGGTCAGTAGTTTTCGCTGACCTTGCGGGTAGCGGCGCTCTACGACATACACGGGAACCTCCCGGCGCTCGAGGCCGTGCTTGCAGAAGTTGACGCGGAGAACCCCGATCTCATCGTGGTGGGCGGAGACGTGGCCTTTGGCCCGATGCCTTCCGACACGACCGATCGCTTGCGCGCGCTCGACGACAGCGCTCGATTCATCATGGGAAACACTGACCGCGCGCTGATCGAGGCCTTCGATCTGCGCGCAACGCCAACCGACACGGACGATCCGCTTGACCGCGGCGCTTACTGGGCCGCTCAGCGCCTGAGTCAGAGCCAACGCGATTTCATGGCGGGCTTCGCTCCGCGCCTCGAGCTCGACATCGAGGGCTACGGCTCCGTGCATTTCTGCCACGGCTCGCCGCGAAGCGACGAAGACAGCATTACCGCGCGGACCGGCGATGACCGGTTGCGTCCAATGCTGGCCGGAGTCGAGCAATCCACCGTCGTGTGCGGCCACACCCACCATCAGTTCGACAGGCACGCCCTTGGAAAGCGGCTCGTAAACGCGGGTAGCGTAGGCATGCCCTACCAGGGCGAGGCAGCGGCCTTCTGGCTGCTATTGGAAGCGACGCCGACGCTGAGGCGCACAGACTACGACATCGCAGCCGCGGTGACTGCTCTGCGCGCGACCGGCTTTCCCGCGGTCGATGAGGTGATCTTGAACAAGAGCCTCCTCCACCCGATCAGCCCCGAGGCGGTCTGGCGGTTCTCCGAACGGCGGGCCGCAGCGCCCGGTTAGGCGAGGCCGACAGTGGGGCGCGGAGCGCGAGTTGGTCGTGTCGACGCTCGAGGCCGGGCGCGCCTGGCGGTCGTTCACAGCTGCTTGGGCGTTGTAGCCCTGCAGGGACTCCTGCGGCGCCTTCAACCTGCGCGAGTCGGGATCGGTGGTGGTGAATCACGCCGGCTGGCGGCGGTGGCGGCTAGGCCGCTCGCTCACGTCCGCTCCGCGTTTTCCTCCTGCTCCCACCGCGCTTCGCCGAGTTCTCGTGCGATCTCTCGTTCCCATCGTCGACCGAGAGCGGAACGCTCGTCGCCACCAGCTGGGTTCGATATCTCTGAACTGACGTGGAATTCCATCGCCCGGGGGTTCTGCTCGACCGGGATGGCCGTGATGACGTCCTTCCGACTCGAGAACCACATGTCTATGGCGGCCCGGCCTACGGCCTCAGAGTCCTCAAGTAGCTTGCATGCGGCGTTGATCGCCGGCCGCATCAACTCGCGTCGCAGGACGTGCAGCTCGTTGTACGTGCGTGCCGTCCGCTTGATCTCGACAGCGACTACTCCAAGCGAGTCCGCAATCGCCGCTGCGCTGAGTCTGCCGCGGCCGCAGTCAACGTCGAACTCTTTACGCACTGCCACCCCGCGGGCACGCGGCTGCACCCGCGATCCGTTTCCGGCGCCGCCGAACATCTCTTCAAGCACTCGATAGCACGCCTCAGCCCCAGCTCCCGAGATGGGCCACTCAACTAGCGCGGGGCTAACGGTCAGCGGCGCCGCGCGAACCAGCGCGGTGAAATTTTCCGGGTCACCAGCGCGTGCGATGAGAGCCGGGTCGACGTCGGGTGGAGCGAGTTCCGACTGGATGATCCACGAAGAACGCAACCTGTCGCGGGCGGCGTGCTCAGCGTCTCGGCCGCGCTGCGCCAGAGCTAGTACCCCTCGATGCGAATCGACAGGCGATTTTCCGGCCGAGGTCCTGACGTAGATGGCGCCAGTGCCGCGCTCGACATGGGGTACGTCGGATGACTCGAACACACGCATGACGGCTATCGTCGTGCCCTCGCGTTCCCGATAAGCGGCGACAAATGGCGGTACCGGATCCACCTGCCGACCTAGCAAATTGGCCAAGTGGGACTGGAGATCCGTCTTCGGCGGATCGACCTTCCATCCATGGATGCTGCCGTCGTTGTCCACGCCAAGGAGAATCCACCCGCCAAGCGTGTTCGCGAAGGACGCGACGGCCGCCCCGAACCTAGTCCCGCTTGGGGGTTGACGCTTGCGTTCGACTAGGTCGTCCTCACCGTGGCCGATCAGCGCGGCCAGTCCGTCCTCGGTCAGGTCCGCAAGGGTCATCCGTCGAAGGCTCGGTGTCGCCACGAGAAGAGCCTACGTCTGGCACCGGCGTACGCTGGCCGCTCCGCGGTGGCGCCTCGTTCGAGCGGTCGTCGGAAACGAGGTCCGCCCTCGGCGGTGCTTGCTGCTCGGGTCGTCACGGGACGCGTGAGCGTCCCCGCGAACCGGCCGCACAGGACTTGTCGGCAGCGACCGCAGGGCGTGACCACGCCGTCGGCGCGAGCCGCTACGAGCACCGCGGGAGGCGCCACCGACGCGCCCCGGGGGCGCGCAAGCGCGACGATCTCCGCACATGCTCCACCACTCTCGTGCTGGAAGTTCACGCCCGTGAAGGTCTCGCCGTCAGTGGTGCGCACGGCAGCAGCGACGTCGGCCCGATCCGAGCAAGCTGCGATCAGACCGCGGGCCTCGGCGACCAGCTCGCGCTCCACGGCTGTAGAGGTAGCCGACGATCTCGTCCGCCGTCCACTCGTGTTCCGTGGGATAGTCGCGGCTCTCGAGGCGAAAGCCCGCAGGCACGAGGTAGTCGCCATGCTTCTTCGTGACGCCGTACGTGCCCTTACCGGCGCGCCGCGGCTCGCCCAGGTGCTGTCGAAGGCAGCGGACCGCGATCGCGTGCCATTCGGCGTTCTCGTCCCACACGCTGCTTCCGCCGCCTATTAGGGCAAGCGCGCAACCGGGCTTCAGACCCGCGTACGCGCGCGATGCGAGCAGCTCACGGTTCATCCAGTGGAACGCGGAGCCAGCAGTGATCAGGTCGCAGCTCTCGGGCTCGGTGCCTAAATCCTCGGCGCGGCCGACGATCCAGTCGATGTTCGTGATCCCCGCCTCCTGGGCCTTAGTCTTCGCAACCGCCACCATCTCCGGGTCGAAGTCGACGGCCGTTACCTGTGAGAACGTCCGGCTCAGTGGAATGGCGACCTCGCCCGTCCCGCATCCCCAATCGACCAGGCATTCTGACTGGCTGTCACCGACGAGCGCGCGGATGTCATCGAGCAGCTGGTCAGGATAGCGAGGGCGGTAGCGAGCATAGTGCTTCGCAGTGCCGGCGAAGAGGTCGTCCATCGACATCACATCCTCTCTCACACGGGTTGTCAGGTCACTCCGTCGGCGAGGCGTCTGGCTAGGCGAGGATCATCCACGGTGCCGGCATCCACCAGCTCGCCGGCCGGCTCGCGGCCGCGACCGCGGACGTCGTCCTTTCAGGCGAACAGCGCATGGTCGACCCGTGCAACGAGGCGACGGTACGCGAGCGCGGCGTCCCCCACGGACGCCTCGACGGTGCCCCACGCCCAGGCGGCGCATAGCTCCTTTCATGCTTCAGGTGCCCCGTCTAGTCAGAGCACGTAACGGCCGATCCCCAAAGGGCCGCAGCCAGCCCTGCGCCCTCGCCTGCGTTTGATTCATCACGTATCCCGGAGCAGGCGCGTGACTGGGTGTGGTGGTCCACGACGCCTTCGACTGCAGGGCCCGCAGGCCATCGGTCCTTTGGCGCGATGAGCGGCCTCGCACGACAGGCAGACGATCCCTGGCCCGTCAACGACGAGATGCGCGTATACCGCCTCACGGACACATTGCTGACACTCGGCTTGGTCAGCCTTGCGGCCATACGAACTCGGCACTCTGGAGCCCGTTCGTCAATTGGACTCAGTTCTCTTGCTGTCGGCAAGAGCGATAGCCGCAGTCGCCGGCTCGCGTGATCGCTATCGGGGGCGCACAGGGATAATCGTTGGTGGGTCCCACGCCCGGTCTCAAGGACCTGCGCTCAGGCCCCTCGACGCCCTCTCGCCTTGCCGAGCCCAGGAACGCGGTGATTGACATCGCGACGCCCGTGATGGGGTCCATGCGACTGCGGACCTCCTCGATGTGTAGACGTCGGGGTAGCCGTGGGACGCGCCTGTCTCGGTGACCGGCAGTACACCGGGGCGAGAGCCTGGGTAACCGCGGAGATCCGTTTTTGCTCCGTCTTTTTAAACGCCATCATTTCTTCATGACCGAGTCGAGGCCCAGGGGCAGCAGCCCGATGAGGAGGGTGGCTCAGCCGATGGACCGCGCCCGCCGGGACCCCGACGCCTATCCCGCAGGTCTCGCCCCGGTGCCGCGCGTCAGCCTCACGCTCGAGGAGGCCGCTGCCGCGCTCGGGATGTCGCTTGCTCACTTTCGCCGCCACGTGCTGCCCGAGCTGCGCGTGATCCGTTCCGGCGGCGTGCGCCTGGTCTCAGTCGAGGAGCTCAACCGCTGGGCGCAGAGGAGGGCTACCTTGGCTGGCGCGGCGTAGAGCGATCGACCAGGGAGACGGGAAACATGAGCAGTCACCGGGCGCGCAGCCCGCAGCGAGTCGGGATCGAAGAGCGCAGGACCGGGAAGGGGGTTCAGTACCGCGGCACCGTCTACGACAAGCTCACCCGCCGGCGGCTGCGCGGGCCGTGGACCGCCAGCCTGGCGGCGGCACGGGCATGGCGGATCGACGCGCTCGACCGGCTCACGAAGGGGCTGCTGTCGGGGGAGCGCGGGCCCTCGCTGCACGACGCGATCGAGCTGTTCCTCGGCGGGATCGACACCGGCACGATCCAGAACCGCTCCGGGAGGCCGTTCAAGCCCTCGGTCGTGCGCGACTACCGGCGTGACTTGCGCAATCGGGTCGCGCCTCGGATCGGCGCCACCCGGATGCGCGAGCTGGCCCTGACGGACGTGCAGCGACTGGTCGACGACCTCCGCGCGACGGGACTCTCGGGTTCGAGCGTGCGCAACACGATCATGGCGCTGCGCTCACTCTACAGCTGGGGTCGCCCGCGCGGCTACGCGCTGATCAACCCGTGCGAGGGCGTGCAGCTGCCCGCGGGCGGACGCAAGCGCGAGCGGATCGCAGCGCCGGCTGAGGCCGCGCGCCTGGCGGCTGCGGTGACCGGCCATGAGCGGGCGGCGTTTGGGCTCGCCTGTTACGCCGGCCTGCGCGCGGGCGAGCTGCTTGCTCTGGACTGGCCGAGCGTCGACCTCGACCTGCGGGTCCTGCGCGTCGAGCGCGCCTGGGATCACGGCGACCGTATGTTCATCGAACCGAAGAGCAGCGCGGCCCGGCGGCTGATCCCGATCACCGAGCGCCTGCACCGGATCCTCATCGAGCATCGGGCGCTTACCCGTGGGCGAGGGCTGCTGTTGCCCAACTTGCGTGTCGGTCCGGGCGCCGCCACGCCCATGAGCCACAGCGCCCTGGTCAAGCGCCTGGCCAAGCGCTGGCGCGCCGCCGGGCTCGAGCCGCTCGGACTGCACGAGGCGCGGCACACGTTCGCCTCCCTGCTGATCGCGGCCGGCGCGAACGCGAAGGCGATCACGACCTACATGGGCCACTCCTCGATCCAGGTGACCTTCGACCGCTACGGGCACCTCATGCCCGGCAGCGAGGCCGAAGTTGCCGGGCTGCTCGACGCCTATCTCGGGCGGGACGACGGGCGCGAGGTGCACGCGGAGAGCTGAGGTAGGCGTGGCTCGTCTTCTGGGGACCGTCGTGTGGGTGGGCAATCCAGCACCCGACGAACGAGAACTGTCCCGTGAGCTGTCCCGCAGACAGCCGGATTTTGACGAGGTCCCTGCAAATGCCGGTAGTTTGGGCGAGGTACCGTCGGACTCATAATCCGTAGGTCCCAGGTTCGAGTCCTGGCCGGCCCACTCTAGAAGCCCCGCTACGTAACGGGCGAGTCCGGTCCTGCGGCGCAAGCGGGGTCGGAGCCGGGCAGGACGGGGTGACGGGCCGTTTCTGAGGCGCGGTAGGGGTACGCGCCACTTCGACGCTGATCTCGCCTCCCTCGATCCTCGCTATGTGGAGTATCGAACGGCGATCCGGATGCCAGACTGCTGATCACGGTCAGTGTTCAGGGGGGAGGACGTCAGGCGCCTCGAACGGATCGCCGAGGCCCGCGGCACGACCCCCGGCGAAGTCGGCGCTGAACTACTGCGCGACGCCGACCAGTCGGCCGCGTAGCGAGCCACGGCGGTAAGAGACCGTCCCACGAGCGCGGCGACGACCAAAGGTCCCAGGTTCGAGTCCTGGGCCGGCCCACTCGACTGAACGGAGGCCCGACGCTGCTCTTGTGGCCCGAGAGGGGGTTCGCGTCATGCGGGGGGAGTCCAGGCGCAAGCTAGCTGCGGGCCATCCTGACACTCGGACTCGTGTCCTCGCGGCGCTGCCCTTCGTCACTCGACCGGGATTGCGCGAAGCGCCTGATCGAGGCGGGCCCGCATGCGCGGATCGCAGTTGGAGCCCTCTAGGTTCTCGATCACATCGCTCAGGAACAGGCGCAGATCCTGGCCCACGTCGATCTCCCCGGTCGGCTTGCGCGCAGCGAGTGCGCCGAGCGCGTCCGCTGCCTCGAACGCACGTCGTTGTTGGCCCGGCGAAGGCGCCGCGTTCGGATCCGCCAGCGACCGGGCGACGCGGACGCAGTGCTCCTGGATGCGCCCTTCGTAGGTTGCGACCAAGCGGCGCTCCGTGTCGGTGAGCGGCGAGGGTGACGCGGCGGGCGGGCTGTCGCTGTCGCCCCCGCCGCAGCCGAACAGGGCAGCGCTCAGCACGGCTGCTGCCCAGACGTGGCGGTCGAGACGGCGCACTCGAGGTGACCCTAGCTGCGCACGCCCGGCCCCTCCGGGGCTAATGTAAAAGAATGCAAAAGAGGTCGCGAGCCGTGTCCGGGCACGGCAGAGGGGCGCGTCGCGGGATCGCACTACTCGCCGCCGGCGCGCTTGCCGCGCTGACCGCGACGGCGTTGGCCACCCATGGGAGTAGCGACCTCGACGGGCACACCACCGTCGACCGGACGCTCGTGCCGAGGACGAAGCCGGCGGGCAACGGCTACACGAACCTCGCGGCGAGCGGCCGGGGGGAGCCCTACATCGTCCGCGGCGGACCCGCCGCGCCGACGGGCCGATCCACCCGCCGCCGCTCCCTGGCCTACTTCAGCCAGATGACCGACTTCCAGCTCGCCGACGAGGAGTCACCCGCGCGCGTGGAGTTCCTCGATTTCGGCCCCTCCAGCGCCTGGCGCCCGCAGGAGGGCTTCACGCCCTTTCAGATCGAGCAGACGATCCGCCAGATCAACAACTTCGCGGCCGCGAGCCCGGTGCCGCAGGGAGACGGCACGGGCAACGCGATGGACTTCGCGCTGCTGACCGGCGACCAGGCCGACAACCAGCACCTCAACGAGACGGTCTGGGTGCGCGACCTGCTCGAGGGCAACGGACCGCTGACGTTCAACAGCGGCCTCAGCCGGCCGGAGGACTACGCCCCTGAGAAGCTCGCGACGCTCGGGCCGGACTGCGCCGCGTTCGTCGCCTCGAAGGGTGGCGCAGCGGGCGCCGCGGCGGAGGGGGGCCGCTACACCGGCGTGCAGGACTACGACGACTACCCCAGCGGCGACCACCCGGCCAAGCCCCTCTTCTATGACCCCGACGAGCCCGCCGGCCCCGACTGGGTCAACTGGCCGACCTACAACGGGCTCATGGACCGCGCGCAGCAGATCCCCGTCGACCCCGAGGGACTGGCGGTTCCGTTCTACATCACCAACGGCAACCACGACGTCCTCGTGCAGGGCAACGAGGACGCCCTCCAGCCCATCGAGGACATCGCCACCGGATGCTTCAAGGCGCTCGGCACGACGAGCGACCCGACCAAGCAGCCGGCGCCCCCGGACGGCCCGGATCCGAGCTTCCTGCTGTCGCCGACCGACGTGGGCATGCTCGTGCCGCCCGATCCGGGCCGGCAGTTCGTCTCCAAGCCCCAGATCAAGCAGGTCTACGGCGCAACGAACGAGGGCCTCGGCGACGACGACCACGGGTTCGCCTACGTCGACGAGTCCGAGAACACCGAGTCGGGAGGGTCGGCCTCCTACTACGCCTGGGATCCGCCGCAGACGCCGGGGCTGCGCTTCATCTCGATCGACACAAACTCAGAGGGCGGACAGACGGCCGAGACCCTCGTGCCGGGCCAGCCCTCCACCCCCGGCTCGTCGAACGGCAACCTCGACGATCCGCAGTTTCAGTGGCTCAAGCGCGAGCTGACGGCCGCTCGCTCCCGCGACCAGGTGGTGATCCTCTTCGGGCACCATCCCGTGCGCAGCATGAACACGCAGGTCCGCGACGAGCAGGCGGCTGCGTGCTCGACCGATGACGAGCACGGCCACGACCAGAACCCGGGGTGTGACCGGGACCTCCGCCCCTCCGACGACGACCCCGACACGCCCGGCTTCGGCTGCCTGCACAACGGCACTGACGCCCAGAACACCACCTGCCCCGGCGGCGCCGCCCAGCACGAGAGCTTCGTCGAGCTGATCGACCAGTTTCCGAACGTCGCCGGCTACGTGCCCGGCCATACCCACGAGCACCGGCTCACGCCCTTCAAGCGCACGGACGGCACGACGTGGTGGGAGATCAACACCTCCGCCGTGATCGACCCTCCAAACCAGAGCCGCCTGATCGACCTGATGGACAACCGAGACGGCACGCTCTCGTTCTTCAACACAGTGGTCGACCACGCCGCCCCGGCCGCCGCGCCGCCCGCGTGCACCGAGCCGGGCTGCGCGGCCGCGTTCGGCGAACCCGAGCTCGCGTCCATCGGGCGCACGTTCGCCTTCAACGATCCCGACAACGACAACTCCGGCCTCGGGAGAGCCCAGGATCGCAACGCCGAGCTGCTGCTCGAGGACCCGCGTCCGGTCGCCGACCTTTCCGTGGTGCAGAGCGATGCTCCCGACCCGGTGCGCGTCGGGGACAGACTGACCTACACGCTCACGGTGCGCAACGCGGGGCCGAGCCGCGCCCAGTCCGTCGCCCTGACCGACGAGCTTCCCGAGCAGGTCACCCTGCGCGCCGTTCAGCTCAGCCAGGGGACCTGCACCCGCAGCGGCCGGACCCTCGAGTGCGCCCTCGGGACGCTCGGCCCCGGGGCCACCGCGTCGGTGGCGGTCAGGGTGGTCCCCGGCGAGGAGGGCCAGCTCAGCAACCGAGCCGTAGTCCGCGGCAACGTGAGCGACCGCGTTGCGGACAACGACGCCGCGACGGCCACGACGGAGGTCCTGCCTGCACCCGACGAGGAGGCGTCCACCCCGCCCGCCACGCAGACCCAGCCCGGCAGCGAGACGCAGCCCGGCACGTCCGACGAGCCAGGTGCCGGGGGTGGGCCCGCGGCCGGCGCGCCGTGCGCAAGCGCCCCGCTGTTGTCGTCGGCGCGCGTGCGGCTGCGGGGCACCCGGGTTGGGATCCTCCTCCGCCCACCCGACGGCGCCCGCGTTCAGGTCGACATTTTCAAGAGCTCTGTCGGCAGGCGCGTCGTGGGCAAGCGGCTGGTCGCCCGGTTCACCGACGTGCGCGGGGACTTCACATGGAACGGGATGGCGAACCGCCGCGGGCGATCGGTCGGCGACGGCATCTACTTCGTCCGCTTCTCCGCGCGGGGCGCGAACGGTGCAAGGGACGTGCGGCGGGTCGTGCTGCGGCGCCAGGACGGTCGCTGGTCGCTGCGCCCCCGCTTCGCGCGGCGCCCGTCGTGCGGTCTGCTCACCAAGTTCAAGCTCGGGCGGCCGGTCTTCGGCGGGCGCTCGAACCGCGCCCTGCGCGTGGCCTTTCGCTTGGCCGAGGATGCGCAGGTGACCCTGGAGCTCCTGCGCGGGACGCGTGTGATCGCGCGCCGGGGACCCACCACGCGCCGCGGCGGTGTCACCCACCGCCTGCGCTTCAACGCGCCGCGGCGCCTGCGCGGCGACGTCCGGGTCCGGCTCGTGGCCGAGCGCGACGGCGAGCGCCTGAGGCGGGTGCTGGTCTCGCGCCGGCTGTAGCGGCGCCGACAGGGCTGTAGCGCCGCCGACGCGCCCCCGGGTCAATTCCGGTGAGCGGCTAGGAGGCCCGCTGAGGGGCGGGCCGGAGCGTCGCCCTGCTCCGACCGCGGGTGTACCGGAGCGCCAGGGGGTGGCCAGGCGCTTTCTGGCCATCCACCGGCCCGAGGCCCGTGGCTCCCGCAGATCGGGCACGCTTCGCTGATGGTGTGCGAGCCGCACTCAAGGAACTTTTCATGCCGCTGCTTCGGCGGGCCGCGATGCTCCGTGGATTCTTGAGGCGCCCCCGCGGGATCCGTGAAGCAGTCGGGCGGCCGGTGGAAAGTTCCCTGGCGCGGCGGGCCACGCTCGGTCAGCTTCCTCACGATTACGACTCACTGGTGTAGGTAGGCGGCCCGCAGTACCGTGGAGGTATGAGCGATTCGCTTCAGCTCACGATCGTCTACGAGCAGGCGATGACGGTTGGGTCATCGCGTCGATCCCCGAAGTGCCCGGCGCGATGAGCCAAGGGCGCACACGCGAAGAGGCTCGGGCCAACGTGATCGACGCCTTGCAGCTGATGCTGAGCCCCGAGCCTGGGCATGACCGGCTGACGTCCGCAGATCGCGAGCCGCTCACTCTCACGATCGGCGGATGAAGCGCCGCGATCTCGAGCGGCATCTGCGTCAGCACGGTTGCCGGGAGATCGACGGGGGCGGCAACCACACTCGGTGGGCGGCAGCTACAGGCAAGCGTCGGAGCGCCGGTTCCTCGCCACCGCGAGATCGACTACCGGGCTCGCCCGATCGATCTGCAAGCAGCTCGGAGTGCCGCCGCCAACGGGAGCGTGGTAGTCGAAACCGTGTCCCGAACCGTGTCCCCAAGTAGGCAAATCTAACCCCACCGAGCCCGACCCAACTGGCTGTACCAAAGCCAATCAGAGCCAAAAACCCCTGCAAATGGACCACTCATAATCCGTAGGTCCCAGGTTCGAGTCCTGGCCGGCCCATCATAAGAGCCCAGCTAACGACAGCTTCGAGAATGCGCCGAAACGTGCATTTTGGGAGCCCCGAACGCCTGCAGATGAGCCACGCCACGAGCTTCGTCGCCCAGAGTCGGCCGCGCGCCTCCCTCCACTCGCGGCCCGTCGGGACGTGCTCGAGGAGGCCGGCGGCCAGCTCGAAGGCTGGCCAGCTTCTTGACGTGCCCAACCTATCGCGCAATGTGGCGTCAACGACCAGTTCGCCCCCCTTGCGATTGACCCGTACTGACGGCCCCGGTGCTCGGGGCGACTCAGTCGAATGCGCGCTACCCCGCCGCGACGGCCTTCCTCGAAGCGCACCCTGGTCGAGCGCCCGCACTGTCAGGTATGAGCGCTGCCTTTGGGCGACCTCGGACTCACCGCCGTCCGGTCGCTGATGTGCTTGTCCGCTTCCCGGCGCCTAGACCAGCACGAGCGACGCGGCTGAGAGAGCGTTCGCGCCGACTCTCATCGCCGCCGCGCGACGGTGACGCCGATCTTCGTGCCTGCGGGCCGCCGCTTGCCGGGCCTCACGCTCTGCTTGATCACCGTGCCGGCTTTCCTGCGCGAGTTGGCCCGCTTTACCCTGCCGAGTCTGCAGCGGGCCTTCGTCAGCGCCTTCTTGGCCCTGGCGAGCGTCTTGCCCTTCAGCTTCGGGACGACGCACTTCTTCGCGCCGGCGGGCGTCTGGGGTGTATTGGCCGTCCCTGAGCCGGCACGCTCGATCGTCTCGCAGTCACCCGCGACGACGTCGTTATTGTCGGCGACGACGCGGTCGGCGCCGGCGCCGCAGGTGACGGAATCGACCTCGCCGTCACGCACCAAGACCGTGTCGTTGCCGAATTGAGCCTCGCAGCCGAAGGCGCTGCAGCCTGTGACCTTCTCATCCGCGACGATCAAGTCCGCCCCCGGGCCGCCGGTGATCGTGTCGTCACCGTAGCCGGCCTCGATGTCGTCGGGACCAGCGCCGCCGTCGAGGGTGTCGCTGCCGCGATGCGTGCGGAGCGTGTCGGCGCCGCCGTGGCCGCTCACGCTCGCGGCGCCGTCAGCGGCGACGTTCCAGGCCTCACCCACATCGCTGCCGCTGTAGCTGCCGGATGCGTTATTGGTGACGCGCTCGACCGCGAGCACGTTGTCGCCCTCGCCGCTGCGGCCGTCGTTCGCGACGCCGTCGAGCGAGACGGCGACCGCGGCGGGCGGCGTCTCGCCGCTCGTTGCCCAGTCCTGCTCGATGCGGTCGAACCCTGGCCCGCCGTCGATGACGTCGGTGCCTCGCGCGTCGTAGAGGTCGCCACTGACGACGTCGTTGCCGTCTTCGCCGAGAACCAAGTCGTTGCCGGCGCCGCCCTGGACATCGTCGTCGCCGGCCCCTCCGCGCAGCGTGCCGTTGGCCGCGGCGCCGACGAGCCGGTCGTTGCCCGCCTCACCCGCGACGTCGATCGGGAAGCCAAACGGATCGAACTCGTGAAACCTGTCGTTGCCGTCGCCCAGGGTCACACGAAACGCGGCGGGGAGCGGGCAATAGTGCGTCTGGGGGTCGAACTCGTCAGTCGTGCAGCCCGAGGGAAAAGCGGTGATGCCGGCGTCGTCAGTGATCGTGAACCGGGGCGACCCCTCGCCGTCCTCAGTCATGTCGAGCACCACGGCATTCGCCTCCCCGGGAGCCGCGGTCAAGACCAGCGTGCCGCCGTCCCTCGAGAGGGTGGACGCCGAGGCCGCGGGGACGACGGCGAGGACCGCGAGCGCGGCAAGGGCCGCAGTGATGCTGCACTTCATGTGGAAACGCTCCTTGCTGTTATGGATCTCGCGCCGTAGCAGGCGGATCCCTGGGTAGCTGGGTTCTCTTCGCCTCCCGATTGGGAGCCGACGGGGGACTTGCATATCCACGTGCTCGCGCACGCCGTTCTCATGTGGTGGGCCGCCGATAGCGATGGTGCGAGCGTGCCACTGCCCGCAGGATCCAACCATCGTGCTCGCCCCCGTCCGTGGGTTCGGTTTGCCACACCCCGCTACGAACTCTGCCGCGATTGATCGCTCGCCGAACCGGCGGCCCGTCCCGTGCGCCACCCGCGCCTACGCCGGCTCGGGCAGGAGCCGGTCGACGAGCTCGAGGGCCGGCCGGTTCTCGAACAGGTGTAGGACGTCCGGCCGGTAGAGGATCAGCGCCAGGCTGGGCGCGATCATGAAGTCCGCGGCGTTCGGTTGCGCTCCGCCGAGGATGCGGTCGGCGATCCAGGCATCGATCCGGTCGAGCATCGCAGGAAGATCGGCGAGGAGCTCGGGATCCGCGGCCGGGTCGACGTCGAACACCCGACGGCCGATGATCGGGATGATCAGGCGCCGCGTGAGCGCGCGCCCGTAGAGGAGATAGCCCATCCGGCCGTCAGCGACTGAGCGGCTCATCGCCGAGGGGTCGCGCACCGCCCACGCCAGGGCGATCCGGCGGGCGGCCATTTGAAGTGTGCCGTTCGCCCAGCGCTCGGCCTCCTCGACCGCCCTCCGCTGTAGCGGATCGGCAGGAAACAGCGGCGGCTCGGGGTGGCGATCCTCCAGGAAGCGCGCGATCTGGCGGTTGGTCGAGATCCGGTGGTCGTGAGAGGCGAGCGCCGGCACGGTCCCGAGGCGATCGCCGCTGCGGATCGCAGGCGTGCGCCGTGTCCCGGCGATGCGCGTTTCGCCGCCCGCGTCGAACCCGTGCAGCCGCGCAGCCAGCGGATGCAGGAGCGTGGGCACGTCGACGCGCCGGTAGGGCACCTGCTTGTGCTCGAGCATGAGAATTGCCGAGCGGCAGGCGTGCGAGCCGGGGATCACGTATAGCATGTACATACTGACCGTTCAGTCGGTATACTACTCCAATCGGGGCGACCCTTAGGCGTGGATCTGGCAGAGGCCGTAGATCGGGTAGCCGAGAGGACCCGCGTCTCGATCGGCGCACCCGCGCCGCTCGCTCGCAGGGACGTGAGGGGCGCGATGAGCTCCTGGGGGCGGCACTGCAGGTCTTCGCCCGCCGCGGCTACCGGCAGGCGGGCGTCGACGAGATCGCCGCCGCGGCGGGGTACTCCAAGGGCGCGCTCTACTGGCACTTCTCCGGTAAAGAGGACCTGCTCATGGCGCTGCTCGAGGAGCGCATCGAAGCGCCGATGCGTGAGATGGTCGCGGTGCTCGAATCGGCGCCGCCCGAACGCGACATGTCGGTGGAGGCAAGCCGGGAGTTCGCTGGGCGCCTCAGCAAGCAGCGCGAGGCCATGCTGCTCGAGCGTGAGTACTGGAGCCTGGCGATCCGCGATCCCGAGCTACGCACCCACTACGCCGAGCGCCAGACGGAGCTTCGCGGCGCTCTCGCAGGCGCTCTCGAGGCACGGGCGCGCCACCTCGGGACGCCCGATCTCTCGATGCCGGCGGAGGACGTCGCGCGCATCGTGATGAGCATCATCGGCGGCCTCGCCGTGGATGAGCTGATCGAGCCGGGATCGGTTCGCCCCGAGCTTCTGGGCGAGGCCCTCGCCCTCGTCTACGCCGGGCTCGTGGCACGCGAACAGGGGCGCGCTGGCTCCTGAACGAATTTTCCTCAGATCGGCTCCCGCGTCGCTCCGGCAGGCGGGCGTAAAGTTGACATGCATATCTTCCCGATATATCTTGAGGATGTATGGCGCTGAACTCCACGGCTTATGTGATCTTGGGTCTGCTCGACGGGAGCCAGCGGACCGGCTACGAGATCAAGCAGATCGTCGACCGCTCGACCCGTTTCTTCTGGACCGCCAGCTACGGTCAGATCTATCCCGAGCTGGGGCGCTTGGAGGCGGCAGGGCTCGTCGAGGGCACCGAGCGCAGCCAGGGAGAGCGCAAGCGCAAGGAATACCGCCTTACCCCCGCCGGGAGGCAGGAGCTGCAAGCGTGGCTGCGCCTTGCGCCCGAGGTCCTCGAGACGCGCGACGAGGCGCTGCTGAAGCTGTTCTTCGCAGGCTCGCTTCCCGACGCCGCGCCGAAGGCCCTCGAGCACAAGCGGCGCCTCCATGCAGAGAAGCTGGCGCGCCTGCGTGAGATCGAGCCCGCGGTCGCCGAGCACGCGACGCCCTACCAGTACGCGACGCTGCGGTTCGGCATCGCACTGAGCGAGTTCTGCGTGCGCTGGTGCGAGGAGGCGCTGGAGGAGCTGCCGGGAGACGGAGAGCCAAGCAACCGCACGAAGAGGAGGACCGCCTGATGTTCGACGCCCTTGCCCGCATCGCCGATCACCGCGCTCGTCGTGTGGCGTTGATCGCGGTCGTCTTCTTCATCGCCGCCGGCGCGTTCGGCGGCTCGGTTGCGGACCGCCTCGACCCCTACGGCGCCGACGATCCCAACAGCGACAGCGCGCGCGCAGGCGCGCTGCTGGACCGCGCAGAGTTCCGTGAGGTCGGCGCGGTCGTGCTGGTCGAGGAGGCGCCGGTGCGCTTGGCCGCGACACGACGGCGCGTCGCGGCACTCGCACGCAGCCTACGCGCCCGCAGCGACGTGGCCGAGGTGACCGGCTTCTATGACACGGGCTCGCGCGACTTCGTTTCCCGCGACCGCGATGCGACCTACCTCACGGTTGCGCTAGCTCCGAACGGCGACAAGCAACGCCAGGAGGCGGCGCGCGCGATCGAGGATGCTCTGGCCGGGGAGCGCGGAATCTCGGTCGGCGGCCCCGCCCTGATCGAGGCACAGGTAAACGAGCAGGTCGAGCACGACCTCGTGCGGGCGGAGATGATCGCCTTCCCGATCCTCTTCCTGCTCTCGCTGCTGTTCTTCCGCAGCCTCGTGGCCGCGCTGCTGCCGCTGATGGTCGGGGCGCTCGCGATCGTCGGCACGTTTTTCCTGCTGCGCGCCGCCAGCGAGCTGACCTCGATCTCGCTCTTCGCGCTCAACCTGACAACGGGGCTGGGCCTCGGGCTCGCGATCGACTACAGCCTCTTCATCGTCTCGCGCTACCGCGAGGAGATCGCAAAGCACGGCCCGGGCCCCGCCGCGATGCGCCGGACACTGCATAGCGCGGGGCGCACCGTCCTGTTCTCGTCACTGACCGTGGCCGCCGCGCTCGCGTCGCTGCTCGTCTTCCCGCAGCGCTTCCTCTACTCGATGGGGCTGGGCGGGATGCTCGTCGCACTGCTCGCGGCGGCGATCTCGCTCACCGTTCTGCCGGCGGTGCTGACGCTGCTCGGCGGGCGGGTCAACGCCTTGGCGCCGCGGTTCCTCCAGCGCCGCGCGGAACGCGATGCGCGGCCGGTCCAGTCGGGCTTCTGGTATCGCCTGTCGCGGTTGGTGATGCGGCGCCCGCTGCCGATCGCGCTCGTGAGCGCCGCTGTGCTCGTCGCCGCCGGCATACCGTTCCTGGGCATCAAGTTCACCTGGCCTGACGCGCAGGTCCTGCCCCGCGACGCGGGTGCGCGCCAGGTCGATCAGACGCTTCGGTCTCAGTTCCCGCCCTTCCGCGACGCGCCGATCCGGCTCGTCGTCGAGGCTGGCGATGCGCCGGCCACAGCGCAAATCCGGGCCGAGGTAGCGCGCATGCCCGGAGTTGCTGCCGTTCGCGCGCCGCGCCCGGTCGCCCGCGACTTGACGCTCGTCGAGGCGATCGCCGCGCACCCGCACATCTCCGAGGCCGCTCGCGAGACGGTAAAGCGAGTGCGCGCGCTCCCCGACCCGCCCGGCGCGACCGTGCTCGTGAGCGGAGCGACGGCCGAGTTCCTGGACTTCCAGGCGAGCCTTCGCAACCACCTCCCGCTCGCCCTCGCGATAGTGGTGGGAGCGACGCTGCTGCTCCTCTTCCTGTTCACCGGGTCGCTCGTGCTGCCCGTGAAGGCACTTCTGATCAACGCGCTCAACCTCAGCGCCGTGTTCGGAATCCTCGTACTCATCTTCCAAGACGGCCGCCTCGAGGGCCTGCTCGGCTACGAGAGCCAGGGCGCGATCGAGCAGACGATGCCGATACTGCTCTTCGCGGTCGCCTTCGGGCTTTCCACCGACTACGCGGTGTTCCTGCTCTCACGGATCAAGGAAGCGCGCGACCGAGGCGCCTCCAACCGCGACGCAGTGGCGCTCGGCTTGGAACGAACCGGCCGGATCGTGACCGCGGCGGCGCTTCTCTTCTGCATTGCGGTAGGCGCCTTCGCGACCTCCGAGATCGTGTTCATCAAACAGAACGGCATCGGCACCGCCCTCGCCGTGCTGATCGACGCAACGATCATCCGCGCGCTCCTCGTCCCGGCACTCATGGAGCTGCTCGGCAAATGGAACTGGTGGGCACCCCGTCCGCTTCGCCGCATCCACGCCCGGCTGGCTCTCGGCGAAGGCCCGGAGCCACAGCAGTCCTAACCGGCAGAGGCCGACGCGGCCGCGTCGGCGACTTGCTCGCGGCGCGAAGGCCGCTTCCCGACACGGTGAGGCCCGCCGCCTCCGACCATTGCTCGCGACCATAGGCACACCGCGCGCGGCGCGGGGGTGGCGCATGTCGGGCCTAGCTCATGACATCCGTTACCTGCGAAGCGTTTACCGGTGGGTAGACCGCGCCTCGCCGACGCCTGAGCGCTGATCGGGATCGGGGTGGGCATCGACTACGCGCTGCTTGTCCTGACCCGCTTCGCGCGGCGATGAACAGGGGCAAGGACCGCTACGACGCAGACGTCACTCTTGGTGCCGCGGAGGGACGGCCCTAGCCGTGCCGCCTCCGCCTACCTGCGCGCGCCGACCCTGCTAGCCGGGGCGCTCGCCTTCGGCCTCGATCTGCTCCTTACGGACCTCCTCCAAGACCGTCTGCTCATCCGTGACGGTCTCCTTCTCGAGCCGCACGCGCTCCTTGGGAACGGCGCGCTTCTCGGTCACGACCTCCTCCTCGTGGAGCACGACCTCGTGCTCCTCCTCGGAGATCGCGGGGCCGTCGGTTGCCTCGCCGACGTTTGCGTCGGTGATCGGCTCGCGCTCGATGCGGACCTCCTCGCGCTGGACGGGCACCGTCTGCTGGACATGCTCGGTCACCACGTACTTGCGAAGGCGAGCGCGGCCGCGCTCGCGCTGGGTCTTTCCGACGCGCAGCTCCTCCTCCGAGCGCGTCATCGCCTCGTCGGTCGTGGGGCCGCTCGTGTCGTGGCCGACCGTACCGCGCCCGGCCCCGGCTGACTGAAGCTCGCCGGTGGCTGTGACCGAACCCTCCTCGGTGTAGTCGACGCCGTAGTGGCGGAAGAGCTGCGTGGGGTCGGCTATGTCCGACGACTGCAAGGTAAAAGCACGCTGCGGCGGGCGTGAGTCAGAGCCCTTGAAAGTCCCTTCAGGAAAGATTGTCGGTGTGTGTACGGCCGTCCGTCGCTCTCGAGCCAGCGCGGGCGGGTGCGAGCGCGCTCCGGAGAGCGCCAAGAGGCCGTCGCGCTCCACGCCCCCCGGTATGGCGCTGCGACGGCCTCGGCTCTTGAAACGCGTAGGCCTCGGCGAGGTTCGCCGCATCCCAGAACGCGGGCTGCTCCACTTTCGGCGGACCGGCCACGGTCGCGCTGTTTTGATGGGAGCATCGGCCAGGTCGTGCTGACCGCGACCAACGTTGGCGCCGTCCACTAACTCTAATAACGACCCGACTGACCTAATCCCAACGACCGGGCCGGCCTCGTGGTCGGCCGGGGCTGATACACGATCGGCGCGGCGGGCCCGCTGCCAGGCACAGGCCTCGGCCAGCCTGTCGCCCACCACCTCCTGCAGCTCTGACGCTGCTCGAGCCGCTCCAGCTGCGTCCCCGCGCCTGCGCGGCTTCGCCCCAAAGGCGACATCCTCGCGGCGGCCCCTCTCGGTGCCCGCGCCGAGCGCACACCGATCGGATACGCGTACGCCGTCGATGCAGCCGGCCGAGTCGCCGCGCCCGTCCTACTTCAGCCCCTCGCCGCGAAGGAAAGTGTCGGCCACCTTGCTCGGACTTTGGCCGTCCCCGTCGACGGCCGCGTTCATTTCGCGCATCGCGCCTGTGGTGAGGCGCTCGCTTACGGCATCGATCGTGGCGGTCAGCCGGCCACCGTGGGTGCGCAGGGCCGGCCGGCTGATCACCGGCGCGACGCGCTGGGACGCAAATAGGTCACGCGAGTCCTCGAGCAGTACGTAGCCCCGCCCCGCGAGCTGCCCGTCCGTGGTGAAGACCGTGGCCACATCGACCTCTCCCTCCTCCAGCGCGGCGTACTGCTCTCCGATGACCAGCGGCTTCACTTCGAGGTTGTCGAGCCCGTAGCGGTCGGTGAGTCCGACGAGTCCCTCGAAGCGCGTGCGGAACTCCGGCGCCGCACCGATCTTCACCGTCCCCGTCACTCTCCCGAGATCGGCGATCGTCCGGAGGCGGTGACGGCGCGCGAACGAACGCTTGACGGCTAGCGCGTTGGAGTTGCTGAAGGGTGTCGCCGAGAGCAGCGTGAAGCCCCGCTGCTCTTCGAAGGCCCTCGCGGCGAGGTACGCTGCCGCCGGACTTCGCGGCCGCTCTCGCCGGTTGGCGATCTCCGAGAGCAGGACTCCGACGTACTCGGGATACATGTCCAATCCCCCGCTCTCCATGGCCTGGTGGATGATCTCCGAGCTGCCGACATCGGGCTTGAGGTCCACGCGAAAGCCCTCCGCGCGGAGCGCCTGGCTGTACAGCTCCCCGAGGATGAACTGCTCGGTGAAGTCCTTCGTCCCCAGCCGCACCGGCGGTCCCGACGCATCGGCATCCCGCGCGGTTTGCTGCTTGCCGCCGTCGCACCCGCCAAGCGCGCACGCCGCGAGCATGGCCACCACGGCAGATGCGATCGCTCTCAAGCTGCTACGCCTCATCGGCCGGCAGCGTGAAAAGGAAGACGCTGCCCTCGCCGGGGCTGGTAGTTACCCAGATCCGTCCGCCATGCTGCTCGATGATGCGCGCGCAGACGGCCAGGCCAATCCCCGTCCCGGCGTAATCCTCGTCACCGTGCAGGCGCTGGAAGGGCTCGAAGACGCGCTCTGCATGCCGGGGATCCATCCCGATCCCATTGTCGCTGACCCAGAAGCGCCAGGCGGGGCCGTCGCGCTCCGCTCCGATCGCTACTTCGGGCGGGCTGTCATCGGTGAACTTCACCGCATTGCCCACCAGGTTCTGGAAGACGCGACACAGATTCGTGCGCTCGGCCTGGACGACCGGCAGTGAACCCACGGTCACCCGCGCGCCGGTCTCCTCGATGTCGCCCGCCACGGCCTCCATCGCCTGCTTCACCACCTTCTCGGCGGATACCGGCTCGGTGCGAAGTCGACCCCGGCCCGCGCGCGAGTACTCGAGGAGGTCTCGGATGAGCGTCCTGGCCTGCTGGGTGGCGCCGCGGATCCCGTCGATCAGGCTCGTCCCGCCGTCGAGCTCGGCGCCGTGCCGGCGTTCGAGCAGCTCGGCATACATGGAGATCGTGCTCAAAGGGGCCTGAAGGTCGTGCGAGGTCACCGATGCAAACTGCTCCAGTTCGCTGTTGGAGCGCTTGAGCTCCGCGTGTGACCGCTGAAGCTCGGCTTGGCCGCGCTCAAGCGAATCCGCCATCGCGTTGAAGCCTCGCGCAAGGGCGCCGATCTCGTCGTCGCGCTTGGCCGGCACCCGGGCGGAGAGCTCGCCGTCCGCCAGCCGGCCCGCGGCCTCGGCCACCGTGACCACCGGGCGAACGACCGCCCGGCGCAGGTAGAGCACCACCCCTACGGCGACGACGAACACGAGCCCGAGCCCGCCGACACCGAAGGCGATTGCCAGCGACGAGCGCTGCTCGGCGCTGGCCTCGCGCGCGCGGGCGACGGCGCGCTCACGGGCGAACAGACGCGCAAAGCCCGCCCGGATGGCGTCCAGCCGCTCGCGCCCGCCGTTGGTGACCACGACGCTGCGGGCTGCGGGCGGACGGTCGCGCGCGAGTGCGATGAGCGGGCGCGCCCAGAGGCTCACGTAGTCCTCGATCCTGCCCCCGATGCGCCGCGCGCGCCCCTGCTGCCCGGGGTCGTCTGAGAGCAGTGCCGTCAGCTCGCCCAGCTGGGACCGGTAGGAGTCAAGCGCTTGGTTGGCCGGCGCGAGGAAGCGCTCCCGTCCGCTTGCCACGTACCCACGCAGGCCGTTCTCGATCGTGATCAGCGACTTCTCGAGCTGACTTCCGGCGGTGAGGGCCTCCTGAGAGCGAAACGCGGTTCGCGACGCGTCGCGCTGGCCGGTGACAGCGACGATCAGGAGGATGAGCGCCGTGGCGAGCAGCAGCGACCCGGTGACGCTGAGCGCCACCACGCGCGTGGTGATTCGTGTCCTCAGGGTCCGTCGCACGAGATAGCCGCTCTCCGTCCCGGGGCCCGAAGCTACTGTACTGCGCGCCACCGGCGGACCGGTCGCGGAGGTGTGGCAGGCCGTACTAAGGTTTGGTCCGCGGTGGACGACAATCCAGGTGTGCCCACGATTCTCATTGTCGATGACGACCGGCGGTTTCGCGCCGCGGCGCGTGCGTTGCTCGAGTCCGCCGGCTTCGATGTGCTCGGCGAGGCGCCGACCGGGCTCGCGGGCTTTGACGCCGCCCGCAGCCTGCAGCCCGAGGTGGTGCTGCTCGACGTTCGCCTGCCCGACGTCGACGGTTTCTCGCTGGCGGAGCGCTTGACCGCGGGCGGCGACGGACCGGTGGTGATCCTCACATCGAGCTCCGACGATCCGCTGTACCCCGAGCGGGCACTGGGCAGCGGTGCGCGCGGCTTCGTCGCCAAGCACGACCTGGGCGGGCCCGGCTTCAGCCGGCTCGTGCACTGACCGCCTCGGCGTGCGAGGCTGCAGCGGTGCGCGTGGTGCTCGCAGACGACTCCGTACTCCTGCGCGAGGGGCTTGCCCGGCTGCTCGAAGATGCCGGCTTCGAGGTGGCCGGTCAGGCGGGCAACGCCGAAGATCTGCTGCGCAAGGTGCGCTCGCACCACCCCGACGTCGCGGTCACCGACATCCGCATGCCCCCCACTCAGACCGACGAGGGGCTGCGAGCCGCGCAGCAGATTCGGGCCGAGATGCCCGATATCGGCGTGGTCGTGCTCTCCCAGCACATCGACCAGCGCTATGCGCTGGAGCTGTTGCAGGGCAGCGCTGAGGGCGTCGGCTACCTGCTCAAGGACCGTGTAGCCGACATCGACGGCTTCACCGACGCGGTACGCCGCGTAGCTGCCGGCGGATCGGTGCTGGACCCCGAGGTCGTGGGCCAGCTGCTCGGGCGCCGGAGGGCCGACGACCCGCTCGACCGCCTGACCCCCCGCGAGCGGGAGGTGCTGGCGATGATGGCGGAGGGCCACTCGAACAGCGGGATCGCCGACGAACTGGTGGTCACCGGGCGAGCGGTCGAGAAGCACGTGACGAGCATCTTCAGCAAGCTCGGGCTGTCCAGCACCGAGGACGGACATCGCCGCGTGCTCGCGGTGCTCACCTACCTCGACAAGGGCCAGCCCGGGGGCTCTCGGCATGGCCCGTCCGGCGGCGCTCCCCCCGGGGGTGTGGCAGACCGAACCACCGGACTAGGGCACACCCCATAGTCTCATCGCCCGCTCGCTGACAGTCTCGCGCCATGCCCCCGCAGCCCTCCACCGGCTCGGCGTCGATCGACTCGCCGAGCGGGACCCGCACGATGCTGCCGGACCGCCGCGGTCTTGTGGTGCGCCTGGGCGTGATGCTGACGGTGCTGGTGGCGCTCGGGCTTGCCATCCGGAGCATGCCGGGCCTCGACGAGCTGCGGCGCACGCTCGCGGATGCCGCGCCCGGATGGCTCGCTGCCGCGCTCGCGCTTGAGGCGGCGTCCTGCCTTGCCTTCGTCGCGGCCTTCCGCGGCGTGTTCAGCGGCAGGCTTCCGTGGCGGTTCAGCTACGAGGTCGGCATGGCGGCGCAGGGGACCAACGTTCTCCTGCCGGCGGGTGGGGCGAGCGGACTTGCCCTCAGCTCATGGGCCCTACGCAAAGCCGGCATGTCGACAGAGCGCATCGCGCGGCGCACGGTCGCTTTCTTTCTCATCACCAGCTCGGTCAATTTCGCCACGGCCGCATTCGCAGGCGCCGCGATCACGGTCGGAATTCTGGCCGGGGGCGGCGCCGCACCCGCTCTGACCGCCGTTCCGGCGGCGCTCGCCGCGGCCACGATCGCCGGGGTGCACTTCCTTCCGCGGCTGCTCGACCGGCCGCGCTCCCCAAGCGGGCGGGTGAGCTGGGTTCTCGCAAAGGGCGGGATCGCTCTCAGCGGGGGCATCCGCGACGCGGGGACATTGCTGCGCTCGGGGAGCCCGCTCGTGATCGCAGGCGCCGTCGGTTACATGGCGCTCGACCTCGCCGCGCTTGCCGCTGCCTTCGCTGCCGTCGGGTCCCCGCCTCCCGTCGGAGTGCTCGCTCTCGCGTATGTCGTCGGCCAGCTTGGCGGTCTGATTCCGCTTCCCGGCGGAGTTGGTGGCGCCGACGGCGGGCTGATCGCGGCCCTGGCGCTCTACGGTACGCCGCTCGCTCCCGCTGTTGCCGCGGTCCTGGCCTATCGTGCCTTCCAGCTCGGCCTGCCGGCCGTGGTTGGCGCGCTCGCCGTCATCCGGCTTCCGGGTGTCTTGCGCACCGTGGCCGTGTGCGAGCCCGGCGAAGCGCTCAGCGCGAGAGCGCTCGGCCAGGCGCCGCGGCCGGTCGCACCCGTGGGCCTCGCGACGTCTTGAGCCCACCGATCGCCGGCTCGGCCTCGACGGCGTTTGACTACGACCCGGACCAGAGCGCCGAGGCGGCTGAGCCTCGTACGGGGTGTGGCAAACCGAACCTGAGCCTCGTACGGGGTGTGGCAAACCGAACCTGCAGACACGGGGAGGCCCCATGGTCGGGCCCCACGAGCGGTGGGAGGCTCGCACCATGGCCATCGAGACCCCCGCAATGAGCGCAGGCGTGCACGAGCGCTCCGACCTCCAAGTCCCCGTCGACACGCACCCGGAAGGCACCGGTTCTCCCATGAGTCTCGCCCGACCGTTCCCCTGCCATCCGTCGTCGATTGGGGCGGCACGGCGAGCAGTTGACGAGCTCGATGCCTGGCTTCAGCCGACTCTGCTCGCGGACCTGCGGCTGCTCGTCAGCGAGCTTGTGGCCAACAGCGTCGAGCACGGCCCGCAAGGTGACTCGATCCGGCTCTCGGTGTCGATCTCGAATGAGCGCGTTCGCGCCGAGGTGGAGGACGGCGGGCGCGGCTTCACCCCGATCGTGTCCCGCCCGTCGCTGGACTCGCCATCCGGGAGGGGCCTCTACCTCCTCGACCAGCTTGCCGCCTGCTGGGGAGTGAGCGGCGGGGACGGTACGCGCGTCTGGTTCGAGCTCCACCGTGAGCGCTTCGGGCCACAGACGATGGTCTAGAGCGCCGCCCGACGTGCCCGGTGTACGAACGGTCACCCAGGGGCTGGTGATCGCACCGTAGTGTGACTCTCCTAGAAGCTCCTCCCGCCCTCGCGCGATGAGCTCCATCGACGGCGGCACCCGCGCGGGAGAGCGTGCTCGGCCGCTTTGCGCCTAGGATCCCCTTGATGCCGCTTGCCACCGTGAAGCGCGCGGGGCCGGCGAGACCTGCGCCCGCTGCGCGCGAGGCCGACCCGCTGGAGGCGCTCGCCCGCGAGCTCGACGCCATCCGCGACGCGGTGCGCGCAGGTCTCGGCAGCCGCGATCGTGCGTACATCACCCGGGTCATCGCCGTGCAGCGCCACCTCGAGCTCGCCGGGCGGGCGCTGCTCATCGGTGCGCGGTTCACCCCCGCGGCCGTCGCGGGGACCGCGCTGCTCTCGCTGGCCAAGATCCTGGAGAACATGGAGATCGGCCACAACGTCCTGCACGGCCAGTGGGATTGGATGCGCGACCCGGCGATCCACTCGAGCACCTGGGAGTGGGATGCAGCTTCCACAACCGGGGCGTGGAAGCGCGCGCACAACTTCCAGCACCACACCTACACGAACGTCCTCGGCCGCGACCGCGACCTTGGCTACTCGGCGATGCGCGTGGAGCCCGAGCAGCCCTGGCACCCGGTCTACCTGACCCAACCGGTCTATTTCTTCCTCATGGCGGCGGTCTTCGAGTGGGGCATCGCCCTGTACGACCTTGAGCTCGACGCTGTGGCCCGGGGCGAGAAGACCCGCGCCACGGCGCGCCAGGAGATCGTCGCCCTGTTGCACAAGGCGCGCCGCCAGATCCTCAAGGACTACGCGTTGTTTCCCGCGCTTGCCGGTCGCCGGGGCGCCCGCCGGGCGCTCGCCGCCAACGTCGTCGCGAACGTCGTCCGCAACGTGTGGGTGCACACGATCGTCTTCTGCGGACACATTCCGGAAGGCGCCGAGACGTTCACCGAGGAGCAGTACCGCGACGAGACGCGCGGCGGCTTCTACCGGCGCCAGCTGCTCGGCTCGTGCAACCTCGAGGGCAGTCGCCTCTTTCACCTGCTGACCGGCAACCTGTCGTTTCAGATCGAGCACCACCTCTTTCCCGACCTCCCGAGCAACCGTTACGCGCAGATCGCGCCGCGGGTCCGCGCGGTCTGCGAGCGTCACGGGCTGCCATACAACAGCGGCCGGCTCGGACGCCAGTACCGGTCGGTCTACCGGCAAGTCCTTCGCCTCGCGCTCCCCGGCGGCTGAAGAGTCAGGCGCCCTTGTCGAGCCTATGCGTTGCGGGTTGCGGCATGCGTCGGTCGTCCTCCACCGGGATGTCGCGCGTGCGCCGGTCTCTGATCAGGGCGACGACTTGCTTGAGGCCGGCACACTCCGAGCACGGGTGACGCGCGAGAGGGAAGAGCCGGTCGACGAGGGCGCTGCTCTCATGCCCGCACGATCGGCAGCGAAGCTCTGCGATCAGCGTCATGGTGTCGGTATATCACCGAACCGCAGGCCGTTCGGAGATATAGGCGCTCGGCTGGACGGATGTCCGACGAGGCGCTCTCTGCGCGCAGCGCGAGCTGCGACTTCAGGTCACTTCGCGCAAGCGACCGGTCTCGACCTCGTAGACGAAGCCGCGCAAGTTGTCCTTGTTGGGGATGAAGGGACTCGCCTTGATGCGGGCCAGCGACTGGCGGAGATCCTCGTCCAGGTCCGAGAAAGTCTCGGAGGACCATTCGGGCTTGATCCCGGTCTCGTCCTGGATCGAGCGACGGAACTCCTCGTCGGTGAAGGTCAGCATGCCGCAGTCGGTGTGATGGATGAGGAGGATCTCCTCCGTCCCCAGTAGGCGCTGGGAGATCGCCAGTGAGCGGATCTCGTCGTCGGTGATCACCCCGCCGGCGTTGCGGATCACGTGTGCGTCGCCTTCCTGCAGGCCGAGCATGCTGTTCGGGTCCAGCCGGGCGTCCATGCACGCCACGATCGCGATCTTGCGGGCAGGAGGAATCGGCAGATCCCCCTTGTCGAACCCTTCGGCGTAGGCCTCGGCATTGCTCAGCAGCTCGTCGGTGACGGACATCGATACTCCTCCTGGAAGGTCGCTCATTCGGATCTGTTCCTGGGGATTATGCACCCGCCCCTTGCGCCCCCGTGCGCTGGATGGTTAGGCTCCGCGCGCTCGGCGGGAGCCGCGGGCACTCGGGGGCGGCCCCGGATGTTGGATCGCTCCCGGACGTGTCTCGTCTAGGAAGGAGCGAGGACCGTGAAGCTCGTGATCGCCATCGTGCGTCCGGATAGGGCGAACGACGTTCTGGAAGCGCTCTACCGCGCCGAGGTGCGGGGAGTCTCCATCAGCAAGGTTCAGGGACACGGAGGTGAGCTCGAACGGGTCGAGACCTACCGCGGCACGACCGTGAAGATGGGACTCGCGGACAAGGTTCGCTTCGAGATCGCCGTCTCCGAGGAGTTCGTCCAGCCCACGATCGACGCTCTCTGTGAGGGCGCGCGGACCGGTGAGGTGGGCGACGGCAAGATCTTCGTCGTGGCCTTGGAGCGGGCGGTGCGCATCCGCACCGGTGAGACCGACCACGGCGCCGTGACGCCGGTGAGCCCGTGACCGACGCGCCCGGCCCGCTGCTGGCCGCCCAGGTAAGTGCGGGCGACACCGCCTGGATGCTTGCCGCCACCGCGCTCGTGCTTCTGATGACGCCTGCCCTCGGCCTCTTCTACGCGGGCCTCGTGCGCTCGAAGAACACGCTCAACACGTTCATGATGTGCGTTGCCGCGCTTGCGGTAGCCACCGTCATGTGGGCGCTCGTGGGCTACTCGCTGGCGTTCGACGAGGGCAACGGGCTGGTCGGAGGCCTGGACCACGCGTTCCTTGCCGACGTGACCTTCGAGCCGCGAGAGGGAAGCACGATCCCGCACCTGCTGTTCATGGCCTTCCAGGCCACCTTCTGCATCATCACCGTCGCGCTCGTGTCGGGCGCCGTCGTGGAGCGGATGCGGTTCGGTCCGTTTCTCGTCTTCGCCGCGTTGTGGTCGGTGCTCGTATACGCGGTGCTCGCGCACTGGGCCTTCGGAGGCGGCTGGCTGCAGGAGAAGGGCACGCTCGACTTCGCGGGGGGCATCCCTGTCGAGATGGGGTCGGGCTTCTCGGCGCTGGCGGCCGCGCTCGTGGTCGGGACCCGGAAGGACTACGGGCGCCAGGCACTGCTGCCCCACAACGCGGTCTACGTGCTCCTCGGCGCGGGCTTGCTCTGGTTTGGCTGGTTCGGCTTCAACGGCGGCAGCGGCTTCTCCGCCGGCAACTCCGGTGTGCTCGCCTTCACCAACACGCTGCTCACGCCGGCATGCACCCTTGTGGTCTGGTTCGCGCTCGACCTCCTGCGCGGCCGGCAGGTGACCGCGATCGGAGCGGCAACGGCGATCATCGTCGGCTGCGTGGGGATCACGCCTGCGGGCGGCTTCATCAGCCCGGGCTGGGCGATGGTGCTCGGCGCGGTGGCTGCGCTGCCGAGCTACGCGGTCATCGTCTGGCGGCCCCGCACGCGGGTGGACGAGACGCTCGACGTGCTCGCCGCCCACGGGGTCGCGGGCCTGACCGGCATCCTGTTCATCGGCTTCTTCGCCCAGCTCTCCTGGAACGGTGTCTCCGATGGGCTCGTCTACGGCGACGCAGGCCAGCTCGGCCTGCAGGCGCTCGCCGTGCTGGTGACCCCGGTCTACGCCTTCGCAGCCACGTTCGTGATCCTGCGGGTGATCGGGCTCGTCACGCCGCTGCGCGCCACGGAGCGCGAGGAGTCGCTCGGGATGGACGTCGTCCAACACGGCGAGGAGGCGTACGTGACGGGCGAGGGCGCGATACTCGTCACGCCGGAGGTCGGCCACGAAACCGACGCTCCGGTGGCCAAACCGGTCTAGTCCCAGCGAGTCCCGGCACCGTGTAAGGGCCGCGCCCCGCTCAGCCGGCGAAGTGCTTCGCGGCGATCCGCTCGATCGTCCCCTTGGTGCGCATCGTGCTCGGCCCCAGCAGGCCCTCGATCGTCTTCTGGTCGAGCTCTGACTCCAGCGTGCCGCCGCTGGGAAGCCAGAACAGCTCGCGCTCACCGAAGGCAAGCCTGTCCGCCCCCGTTGCGAGGCCGAGCACGTCCGCCCGCACGGAGTTGGTGGGCCTCTCCGACAGCAGGGCCACCTGAAGCTTTCCCTTCGAGGCGGCCACGATCTCGGGATCGAACGGCTCGTGGGCTGCGGCCGCCCGGACCTCCGTCGCGCTGCGCAGGAAGACGGGGACCGCGTAGCCGAGCGTCTCGTCCAGGGCCTCCTCGATCCGCGGGGCGATCGCCGCTGCGCCCTCTCCTCCGGCGTCGAAGACGACGTTGCCGCTGGCCCGAAAGACGGCCACCTCCCCGAAGCCCATCTGCTCGAACACAGAGCCCAGCTCGGCGTTGCTGATGCGGTGTCCGCCCACATTGATCCCGCGGAGGAACGCGGCGTGGTCGGCCAAGGACGCCGGCCTACTTGGGCTTGGGGGCCGGCTTGCGGCGAATCGCGAACAGCTGGGAGCCGCACTCCGGGCAGTGGCCGGCCCACCCGGGCCGGCCGTTTGGAAGGGTGACCTCTCGTGCGTCGGCGACCGGGACCTTCTGGCCGCAGACGCACCAGCCCTGGGGCGCGGGTGCGTCGGTTTCGGTGTCCGGCTCGGTCATCTAGTGCACTCCGACGAGGTCCA
This sequence comes from Thermoleophilaceae bacterium, assembly GCA_030447725.1. Lineage (GTDB taxonomy): Bacteria > Actinomycetota > Thermoleophilia > Solirubrobacterales > Thermoleophilaceae > JAAYBF01. The sequence continues at coordinate 133,001 of JAUJOQ010000007.1, read as the reverse complement.
CCACGAACACCAGCGTCTCGTCAGGACCGATCACGCCGCCCGCCCCGCGCTTGCCGTAGGCGAGCGCCGGCGGAATGGTGATCCGCCGGCGGCCGCCCACCTTCATGCCCTCGACGCCCTGGTCCCAGCCAGGGATGACCTGCCCCTTGCCGAGCGTGAACTTGAACGTCTGCCCGCGGTCCCAGGACGCGTCGAACTGCCTGCCGGTGGCCCAGGAGACTCCGACGTAGTGCACCTCGACTGCACGCCCCGCAACGGCTTCCTCGCCCTCTCCGGCGGTGAGGTCATCGACCTCGAGCTGATAGGAGGGCGGCTGGTCGGACGGAATCTCGACCCGGGGCTTTTCGTCGTTGTCCATCCGCCTGACGCTATACGAGGAGCGAGCGCCTCATAGCTCCCAGCCGAAGGACAGGGAGCGGGTGCTCGGCGCCTCTCGCTCATAGAAGCGATGCGCGTCGGTACGGGAGGTGCCGGAGTCGAGCTCGAGATGGGTGGCCCCGTGCGCTCGGGCCCAGTCCTTGGCAGCGTCGAGAAGCGCCTTTCCGGCTCCGCGCGAGCGGTGATCCGGGTGCACCGACAGGTCCTCCACCCAGGCGCGGTCCCCGAAGCGCACGGAGCGGATGTCGAGATACACGGTGCACAGACCCGCGACCTCGCCATCCACCTCCGCCACGAGGACCTCGGCCTCCCGGGAGGCGATCACCTCCGACAGCGTGGTTGCGGCCCGGTCCGGGTCCCACGTGGCCGGCCGCGAGCCCGGAGGCGCGAACAGCCAGTCGTAGGTCGCGACCAGGCTCGGAGCCTCGTCTGGATACGCCCGACGAATCACAGCGCGCATGCGCCGAGGCTACCTGCGCCCCCGGCGCCGGGCCGGCTCCGGATAGAAACGAAGGAGCCGGGGTAGGCGTTCCTTCTCCCGACCCCGTCGAAAAGAGAAGTCATCCATGAAGGCAGTTGCCTGGCACGGAAATCACGACGTGCGCGTCGATACGGTTCCCGACCCGACGATCGAGCAGCCCACGGACGCGATCATCAGCGTCACCTCGTCGGGTATCTGCGGGTCCGACCTGCATCTGTACGAAGTGCTGGGTCCCTATCTCGACGAGGGCGACATCCTCGGCCACGAGCCGATGGGCATCGTGGAGGAGGTGGGCGCGGAGGTGAGCCACATCACACCCGGTGATCGGGTGGTGATCCCCTTCAACGTCTCCTGCGGCCACTGCTTCATGTGCGACAAGGGCCTGATGTCGCAATGCGAGACCACGCAGGTGCGCGAGTACGACACCGGTGCGGCGTTTCTCGGCTACACCAAGCTCTATGGGCAGGTGCCCGGTGGCCAAGCCGAGTTCCTTCGGGTGCCCCAGGCCCAGTTCGGCCCGATCAAGGTGCCCGACGGGCCGTCGGACGACCGCTTCCTGTATCTCTCCGACGTCCTGCCCACGGCCTGGCAGGCGGTGGAGTACGCCGACATCCCCGCCGGCGGCAGCCTGCTTGTGCTGGGGCTGGGGCCGATCGGCGAGATGTGCTGCCGGATCGCCCAGCAGCGCGGGGTCGAGCACGTGATGGCGATCGACCTGGTGCCCGAGCGCCTCGAGCGCGCTCGCGGCCACGGCGTGCAGGCCATCGACCTCGAGGAGCACGACGACCTCCCGGCTCTCGTCCGCGACCAGACCGACGGGCGCGGACCCGACTCGGTGATCGACGCCGTGGGCATGGAGGCCCACGGAGCGCCCGTCGGCAAGCTCGCGCACCGCCTCGCCGGCCTGCTGCCCGACGCTCCCGCCCAGAAGATGATCGAAACGGCCGGCATCGACCGTCTCAGCGCACTTCACATGGCGATCGAGCTGGTCCAGCGCGGTGGCACCGTCTCGCTGTCGGGCGTGTACGGCGGCGCGGCCAGCCCGATGCCGCTCATCCAGATGTTCGACAAGCAGATCAACATGCGCATGGGGCAGGCCAACGTGAAGCGCTGGATCGACGACCTGATGCCGCTGGTGACGGCTGGCGATGATCCGCTCGGCGTCGAGACCTTCGCCACCCACCACGTTCCGCTCGGCGAGGCACCCAACGCGTACGAGACCTTCCAGAAGAAGGAGGACAACGCCTTCAAGATCATCCTGAAGCCCTGATCCCGCGCCCGCCGGCCAGGCGCGGGCCGCCTGGGTAGTCTCCCCGCGCGTGGACGACGTCGTGATCCTCTGCGGCGGGCGTGGCACGCGCCTGCAGGAGCACACCCGAGAGATCCCGAAGCCGCTCGTCGAGGTCGGCGAGCGGCCGATCGTCTGGCACGTGATCCAGCTCTACGCGGCGCAGGGCTTCCAGCGCTTCATGCTGCTCACGGGCTACCGCGGAGACCTGATCGAGTCGTTCGCCGCGGCGGAGCGCTGGCCCGGCGGCGTGCAGGTCGAGTGCGTCGACACCGGCGTCGAGACCCCCACGGGCGGGCGCATCCACCAGCTGCGCGACCGCCTTGGCGACCGACCTTTCTGCGCCACCTATGCCGACGGCGTGGCCGACATCGACCTGGCCGCCGAGCTCGAGCACCACAGAGGCCACGGCGACGTGGCCACCATGGCCGTGGTCCGGCCCGAGCTGCAGTTCGGCGTGACGGAGGTCGAGGGCGACGGCCGCGTGACCGGCTTCCGCGAGAAGCCGCGCTCCGAGCACTGGATCAACGGAGGCTTCTTCTGCTTCGAGCCGGAGGTGTTCGACTACCTCGCGCCCGACAGCACTCTGGAGCACGCCCCGCTCGAGGGCCTCGCGGCCGACGGCAGACTGCATGCGTACCGGCACGACGGCTTCTGGGCCTGCATGGACACCTACAAGGACGCGGTGATGCTCAACGACCTGTGGGCGCAGGGGGCACCTTGGTGCGTCTGGGAGTGAACGCCCGCCGGTGACCCGAGCGCCGGCGGGAAGGACTCCCGTCGCGACGGGCGAATCAATGGCGCGTGAAGGCCACCGGCACCGCAGCGCTCACCCTGTCCGCCGAGATCCGTTCGCGGTTCGAAGAGTTCTCCCGCTCACAGAAGGACGTGGGCCAGTACATCGTCGACCATCTCGACGAGGCGTCCTTCCACACGGCCGAGGAGCTGGCACGTCGCGCCAACACCTCGAGCTCGACCGTCGTCCGCTTCGCGCAGGCGCTTGGCTTCGAGGGCTTCCCCGAGCTTCAGGCCGCCGCTCGCGACGAGTACCGCCGCGCCCGCGAGGGTGACGACGGAGCCGTCGACGTGCCCAACCCTCCGCTGTTCCCGATCGACCAGACGGGCTTCGAGGCGGCGCTGGCCGCCGATCACGTGAACGTGCAGGAGACGGCCCGCAAGCTCGATCGCGACGAGGTCGAGGCCTCCGTCGAGCTGATCGCGCACGCCGATCGCATCGTGCTCTGCGGCACCGACCAGATGGCCTTCTTCGCCAGCTACCTGCGCCACCTCCTGATGCTTCTCGACCTGCGCTGCGAGGTGGTGGCCAGTCCGAGCCAGGAGGGACTGGCCAAGCTGGGCAGGATCGACGAGAAGACCGTGCTCGTGGGCTTCTCCGCCGGCCGGCCCCACCCGCTGGTGGTGCGGGCGATGAAGCTGGCACGCAACCGCCGCGCCGCGACGATCGCGATCGCCGACGCCACGCTGTCCGAGGTGGCCAAGCTCGGCGACCAAAAGCTCTTCTACTCGTCCAACAGCCCCGCCTACGTGCGGTCGCACTCGGCTCTCCTCGGTGTGGTCCAGGCGCTGGCCTACGCCATCTATGCCCTGGACGAGCCCGCATACGCGGATCGCATCAAGGCCTTCCGGCTCAAGTAGCCGCCGCGTAGTACAAGAGCCGACCGTACGACCTTGGCGGGCACCGCTCGAGGGGTACCATCCCCCCGGTGAGAGAAGAGTCGACTTTCCGCGTCAAGTCCGGCCTGGCCGAGATGCTCAAGGGCGGCGTGATCATGGACGTGGTCAGCGCCGAGCAGGCGCGCATCGCAGAGTCCGCCGGAGCGGTGGCCGTGATGGCGCTCGAGCGGGTGCCGGCGGACATCCGTGCGGCCGGCGGGGTGGCCCGGATGGCGGACCCGACCAAGGTCGAGGAGATCCAGCAGGCCGTGACCATCCCGGTGATGGCCAAGGCCCGGATCGGACACTTCGTGGAGGCGCAGGTCCTCGAAGCGCTCGAGGTCGACTACATCGACGAGTCCGAGGTGCTGACGCCCGTCGACGAGGCCCACCACATCGACAAGTGGGCCTTCAAGGTGCCGTTCGTCTGCGGCGCCACCCATCTCGGTGAGGCGCTGCGGCGGATCGCCGAGGGCGCGGCGATGATCCGCAGCAAGGGCGAGGCCGGCACCGGCAACGTGGTGGAGGCCGTCAGGCACATGCGCTCGATCGGCGGCGACATCCGCCGGCTGGGCTCGCTCGACAAGGCCGAGCTGGCCACCGCCGCCAAGGAGCACCAGGCTCCGCTGGACCTGGTGCGCAAGGTGGCCGAAGAGGGTCGCCTTCCCGTAGTCATGTTCTCCGCCGGCGGCATCGCCACCCCCGCTGACGCCGCGCTGATGATGCGCTTGGGCGCCGAGGGAGTGTTCGTGGGCTCGGGCATATTCAAGGCCGAGGATCCCGAGCGCACCGGCGCGGCGATCGTCGAGGCCACGACCCACTTCGAGGACCCGGCACGGATCGCCGCGGCCTCGCGCGACCTCGGCGAGGCCATGGCGGGCCTGGAGATCTCGACCGTCGAGGCCCAGGGCGGTCTGCTTCAGCAACGCGGCTGGTGAGGCGAATGCCCTGGCTCGCTGCAAACCTTCGCCTGGCTATGTCATCGGCCCCCTTGTGTGCAGGGCACACGGCGGGAACCTCTTCCTTGCCAGGCTCGGTTTTCGCGGCCAGGCCATCCGCCTAGCGCCGGTCCGGGTTTGGCGCCTCCGGTCATCGGCGTACTCGCCATCCAGGGCGACTTCGAGGCCCATGTCCGCGTGCTCGAGCGCCTCGGCGCCGAGACGCGCACCGTGCGCACGCCCAAGGACATCGGGGGACTGGACGGTCTCGTCATCCCCGGCGGGGAGTCCACCACGATGACCTCCGGCATCCAGCGTGAGGGCCTTGCCGGGCCCCTGCGTGACCTCGTGCGCGCGGGTACGCCTGTGCTCGGCACCTGCGCCGGGCTGATCATGCTCGATCGCTCGCACCTCGGCCTGCTCGACATCGAAGCCGAGCGCAACGCCTTCGGGCGCCAGGTGAGGAGCTTCGAGGCCGACCTCGACATGCCGGCGCTGGGCGGCGCGCTGCGGGCAGTGTTCATCCGCGCCCCCTGGGTGGCCGAGCACGGCGAGGGAGTGGAGGTGCTGGCTGAGGTCGACGGGCATCCGGTGGCGGTGCGCGAAGGCGAGATACTCGCGGTGGCCTTCCATCCCGAGATCGAGGGCGAGACGCGCCTGCACGAGTGGCTGCTCGAGCGGGCAGGGCGGCGCTGCCGCCAAGCTTCAGACACCAAGAACGGAGGTCAGGCAGAGTGAGAGACCAGCGCGCCGAGGCGCTTGCGCGGATCCTCGTGAGGTACTCGACGAAGGTGGGGGAGGGCGACGTCTGCGTGGTGCAGGGCACCACGGCCGCGGAGCCGCTCGTGCTGGCCGTATACGAGGAGGTGCTGCGCGCGGGCGGGCTGCCGATCCTGCAGATGTCGCCAGAGGACGCGATGGCCTCGTTCTTCGCGCTGGCCTCAGACGCCCAGCTGGACTGGATCCCGCCCACCACCGAGTGGACGACCGAGAACGCCGACGTGCGCATCGTGGCGATGGCCGACGAGAACGTGCGGGCGCTGTCGCGCGTGGACCCCAAGCGCCAGGCCCGCAACCAGAAGGCCCGCCGCCACCTGATGGAGACCTCGATGCGGCGCTCGGCCAGCGGTGAGCACCGGTGGGCGCTCACGATCTTCCCCACTCAGGCCTACGCCAGCGAGGCCGGCATGTCGCTCACCGAGTACGAGGACTTCTACTACGGCGCCTGCCTGGTGGACGACCCCGATCCGGTCACGGCCTGGGAGCGCCAGTCGTCCGAGGTCAACCGGCTGTCGGAGTGGATCACGGGCAGCCGCGAGGTGCACGTCACCGGACCTGGCACCGACATCAAGCTCGGCGTCGAGGGCCGCTCCTGGATCCCCTGCGCGGGCACCCACAACATGCCCGACGGCGAGTTCTTCACCGGTCCCGTCGAGGACTCGGTGGAAGGCGAGGTCTCATTCTCCTTCCCGGCCTCCTACGGCGGCCGCGAGGTGTCCGGCGTGCGCTTTGCCTTCGAGGGCGGCAGGGTGGTCGACGCCTCGGCGGAGCAGGGCGAGGAGTTTCTGATCGAGACGCTCGACACCGACGAGGGGGCGCGCCGCCTCGGCGAGCTGGGGATCGGCACCAACTACGGCATATCAACCGGCACGAAGGAAATCCTGCTCGACGAGAAGATCGGCGGCACGGTGCACATGGCGATCGGCATGAGCTATCCCGAGAGCGGCGGCGAGAACAGCTCGGCCGTGCACTGGGACATGGTGTGCGACCTGCGCCAGGGCGGGTCGATCACCGTGGATGGCAAAGAGCTGCAGCGCGACGGGCGGTTCCTGGTCTGACGCCGACTGACGCCGGTGCTCTGGCCGGCCGCGCCAAGTGGGTCGAGCCTGACACTTGCCTGACAGTTCTGGGGTAAGGTAGCGCCGGTGCTGGGGGAGAAAGGCGGTGTGCCGTGCGGATGAGACCACCGAACATCAGGGCAGCGACTTGCCTGCGTGCGCTCACCGGTGGGCTCCTCATGCTCATTCTGGTTGTCGTCGCGCCGTCGTGGGGCGCGCCACCACCTGACGACGCGGACGAGCGCTCGCTGCAGCGGTCGACGACGAACGGCATCCTCGACTCGGCGCTCGAGTACGACCGCACGTTCAAGGGTGGAGAGCACGAGCATGGCGAGAGCCGGGGCCACCTGCCGGCGTCGCGCCGGAACGTCGAGCTCGTGGGCAAGCTGCGGGTCGGCAATGCGGCCCGCGGCCGGGTAGCGGACGTGGATTCGCTTAGAAATTTCGCCTATCTTGGCGCGTTTGCGCAGCCGGACTGCAAAGGCGGCGTATACGTGGTCGACATCTCGAACCCGCGCGCACCCGAGGAGGCCGGGTTCATCCCGACGAGCCCTGGCGCCTACGTAGGTGAAGGCGTCCAGGCTCTCCACCTGAACACGCCGGCATTCAAGGGCGACCTGCTGGTCTACAACAACGAGGAGTGCGGCCCGCCGGAGGCGGGGCTCGGCGGGATGTCGCTCTGGGATGTCAGCGACCCGCGCAACCCGGTCGCGTTGGCACAGCACGCCGGCGACCCGACCGTCACCCCGCCGGCTAACAGCATCCACAGCGTCTTCGCCTGGCAGCAGGGAGAGCGCGCCTTCGCAGTACAGGTGGACGACCTGGAGCTGGGGGATGTGGACATCTTCGAGATCACCGATCCCCGCCGGCCAAGGCAGATCGCGCAGGTGGGCCTGCAGGACTGGCCGCGGGCCCAGAACGCACAGTCGGAGGGGATCGGAGACTTCGCGACCTCGTTCCTGCATGACGTGCAGGTCAAGAAGATCGGCGGCAACTGGCGGATGCTGTTGTCGTACTGGGACGCGGGCTACATCATCCTCGACGTGGACGACCCGGCCAACCCCCGCTTCGTCGAGGACTCCGACTACCCCGACCCGGACTCCCTCACGGGCTTCACGCCCCCCGAGGGCAACGCCCATTACGCCGAGTGGGACCGCACGGACAGGTTCATTCTCGCCGCGGACGAGGACTTCCAGCCCTTCCGCGTTGGCGGGCAGATCACCTCAGGTCTGTTCACCGGCGGGCGATTCGAGGCGTCGCCGGCCGTCGGGAGCCCCGATGTGGCAGCTGGTCAGCAGATCACCGGCCCCACGACCTTCGTCGGGCGCGCGTGCGACCTGCAGTCTGTGCCATTCGCGCCCTCGGAGGACTCGATCGCGGTGATCGAGCGCGCCGGGGACTGCACGTTCACCGAGAAGTCCACCAACGTGGCGGCGAGGGGCTATCGAGCCGGCATCGTGTTCAACCACGAGAGCACCGATAGGCGGGCGCGAGACTGCGAGGCAACCTTCGTGATGGCGGCGAACGGGGACATTCCGTTCCTCGGCGTAGTCCCTCGATCCGTCGGCTACAAGATCCTGGGGATCCCCGGCTATGACCCCGCGGACTGTCCGGACCAAGACAGCTCGCAGCCCCCGCTACCGGCACTTGGCAGCCAAGGGTCGAACATCGATGTCCGAAAGACTTTCGAGGGCTGGGGCTACATGCGCCTCCTCGACGCGGGCACCCTCGCAGAGATCGATGCCTACGCGGTCCCTGAGGCACTCGACGAGCGCTACGCGCGCGACTTCGGTGACCTCTCGGTACACGAGACGGCGGCCGACCCCACCCACGACATCGCCTACGTCTCCTGGTACAGCGCCGGCTTGCGCGTGATGAGCTTTGGCGCGAGCGGGCTTCAGGAGGTCGGCCACTTCGTAGACGACGGCGGCAGCAACTTCTGGGGCGTCGAGGTCCACACGACGCCCGCCGGCGAGCGCCTGGTGCTTGCAAGCGACCGTGACAACGGCCTCTCCATCTTCCGCTACGGCGCCGACCTCGGCGTCTCCAACAAGGCCAACCGAGCCCGGGGCAGGGCCGGTAGGACGATCACGTACACCCAGCGTGTCTCAAACCGGGGCCCCAGCGCCGGCAGGAACGTGCGCGTCGCCGAGCAGCTCGGGCCGGCGGTGAGATTTGTCTCCGCGAGGGCGAGCCAGGGCAGTTGCGCAGGCGGGACAACGGTCACCTGCGAACTGGGCACCCTGCCCGAGGGCGCCACCGCCGCGGTCACGCTCGTGGTCAGGGCCCGCTCGACGGTGAGGGCGCAGAACACAGTCACGGTCACCAGCGACGACCCCGACCCCGACGAGCGCAACAACAGCGCCGCGACGGTCTTGAGGGCGGCGGAGCGCTGCGTCAAGTTCCGCACCGGGATACGCGGCAAGCGCCTAGGTGCGAAGCTCGGGAACCGGCGCTCCAACAATCGCAGGCGCTTCAAGGGATCCCGGCTCCGCAGCCGCAGGGGAATCGACCGCTATTGCATCGCGGGCGGCGGGTCGGTGCGGATCGGTTACCCCACGGAGCGGCTGAACCGCGGCCTTCGCCGTAGCGAGCGGCGCCGGATCCGCGGCCGGGCGGTGATGGTCCTCACGACCAGCAAGCGATACCGGATCAAGCGCATCGGGCGTGGCACCAGCACCCGTGCCATGCGCCGCCGGCTGCGCGGCGAGCGGCGCTTTCGCGTGGGGCGCAGCGTCTGGTACCTGGCGCGTGGGAGCAAGGCCCGGCGCGCCTTCAAGACGCGCGGCGGCCGCGTGCTGGAGCTCGGCCTGGCCGACAGGCGCCTGACCCGCAGCCGGCGCGGGGCAAGGCGGCTGCTGCTGGCCTTCGAGGCGTCGAGGTAGCCACCCGATCGCTCATCTGCCTCGGTGCGCTTGTCGGAGGCGCGCTGCTTGCGCGGGCTACGCTTGTCGCATGTCAGGTCATTCCAAGTGGGCGTCCATCAAGCACAAGAAGGCGATCGTCGACCAGCGCCGGGGCAAGGCGTTCACCAAGCTCGTGCGCGCCATCCAGGTGGCCGCGCGCGAGGGCGGGGGTGATGTCGAGGGCAACCCCTCCCTGGCGCTCGCCGTCCAGAAGGCCAAGGATGCGAGCATGCCCAAGGACAACATCGAGCGCGCGATCGCGAAGGGCGCCGGCGCCGATCAGGACGGCGCCGCGTTCGAGAGCGTGACCTATGAGGGCTACGGCCCTGGCGGAGTGGCGATCCTCGCGGAGACGCTCACCGACAACCGCAACCGCACCGGCTCCGAGGTGCGCTACATGTTCACCAAGAGCGGCGGCAGCCTCGGTGAGCCCGGCTCGGTGGCCTGGATCTTCGAGAAGAAGGGCGAGTTCGCGGTCGACGGCTCCCGCTACTCCGAGGATGACCTGATGGTGGCGATCGACGCCGGCGCCGAAGACGTGGCGCACGACGACGACGTGTTCGAGATCGTGACCGCGCCCGAGGACTTCACCGCCGTCCGCGACGCGCTCGTCGAAGCGGGCATCGAGCCGGACTCCGCCGAAGTGGCGATGCGGCCCACTACCCGGACCCCGGTGGAGGAGGGCGACGCCGCCAGGCTGATGCGCCTGATCGATCAACTCGAGGAGCACGACGACGTGCAGGCGGTGCACGCCAACTTCGACGTCGCCGCCGAGGTGCTCGAGCGCGTGGCTGCCGGCGCCTAACGCCTTCGGCGAAGCACCAGCCGCACCTTCCCGCGCACGGGCGATCCGCGGCCTGACAGGCTGCTCGAGGTGGCGACCACGCGCACGCGCAGTTGCCCCGCGCGCTGGATCTGCACCCTGCCGCGCCTGGTCAGGCGCACCGCAACGGTCGCGCGCCTCCCTGCTCCCACGGTGCCCGAGATGGCGCCGAGCCGGCCGGCTGCCCGGCGCAGGGACCCCGAGACCTTGCAGCGGTCACTCGCCTCGGCGCGGCAGTGCACGGCCAGGCGCCCGCCTCCACGCGGGCCGACCCGCACCACCCCCGACCCCGGCGACGCGCGCGCCAGGCGCACGTCCGACACCGGAGAGGTGGTTGGCGTGGTAGTCGGGCCCGGCGTGGGCGGGGCCGGCGGTTCGAACACCGGCGGGGGCGGATCCTCGATGAAAGACGTGACAGCGGTCTGCAGAGTGTTGTAGTTGGGATAGGCGCCGCTCATCCAGAGCACCATCTCGCCGTTGGGCTCGTTGCCCCGGGGGGACAGGGGTCGTACGTTCTTCACCGTCGAGCCCGGCGTGAGCGTGCGGCTGGCCCACGTGGCCCCGCCGTCCGTGGTCTTCCAGGCCTCCACCCACCAAGCCTGTCCCACCTGACGGGAGAGGTACACGTTCGAGGGGTCGTCGTGGTCGAGGGTGATGCCGCCCGAGTAGAGGGGCGAACGCCCGCCCGTGCTGATCGACCCGCCGGCAGGAGTTATCTGGTGCACGTCCCAAGACGAGCCGTTCCAGCGCGCGTAGTGGTAGAGGTGATCCGTGGCCGAGGTCGAGGTCGGAAAGGTCGCGAACACCATCACGGGCCTTCCGTCGGCGCCCACGGCCACGTCGTGGATCCAGGCCGGCCCGGCGCCGTCGAACACCAGGTCGGCGTCCCGCGGAAGGATCGGCGTGCCCAGCTCTGCGAGGTCGGCGCCATCCACGGCCTCGACGCGTCCCGCCCGGATACGCCCGTAGTAGATGTTCACATCCGGCGTCTCGTTGGGATGGGCGTTGGTGTAGGCGAAGTGGATCGTGTCCTCCCCGTCAGACGCGTACTTGACATAGGGACGCTCGGCGGAGGGGCCGGGCTGGTTGTTGGGAACGTGGATCAGGCTGCGGGCAGCTGCCCACCCGGTCTCTCCGTCCTTCTGGATCGAGAAGGTCGGGTCGAGGTTGCCTCCGCGCCAGAAGAGGTAGGTCCTCCTCTCCGTCGCCAGCCGGATCGGGTTGGGATAGGTGAAGCCGTACGGCCCCGCGGTGTTCGTGTCGAGGATCTGCGCCGTTCCCCAGGACGTCACGTCCTCGGGGTTGACGGTGGTCCGGTAGTAGAAGGGCGTGCCGCTGTGCTTGGCGTAGAACGCCACGAGCCGACCGTCGGGTCGCACGAACAGGGCCGGGCTCGCATGGTCGTCCTCCTGAAGGGCTGCGTGCAGCACGAATCTCGCAACCTGCTTCGTCGCGTGGTCGTAGGACGCCACCGTCACGTCGCCGGTGGGGGTCACGAAGCCGACGTAGGTTCGCGTATGGGCGCCCCTGTGTGTGATCGCGCGCGGATCCTGAAACCACGACCACCCTCCGTCGCCGAATCGGACCTCTCCCGCCGAGGCGGACCCGGCCAGCGCAAGGCAGAGGACACAGCCCGCCCCGACAAGGATGCTCCATCCCATAGCCCGCACGTCGGGATCGTAGCCACGCGGAAGGCATCCGACCCGAGCCGCAGAATCACCACGATGGTGATCGTCCTCGGCATCGATCCCGGCACGGCCCATACCGGGTATGGGGTCGTGCGATCCAGCGGGCACACGCTCGTGGCGCTCGACGGCGGCGTGATCGAGACCGCCGCCCGCCAGCCGCTCGAGAACCGGCTGGCCACCATCCATGCGCGGATCTGCGACCTGATCTCCGAGCACGAGCCCGAGGCCGTCGCGATCGAGGATCTCTACTTCGGCCAGAACGTGGTCAGCGCGGTCGCCGTCGGGCAGGCGCGGGGTGTGGTGCTGCTCGCGGCAGGGCAGGCGTGTCTGCCCTGCTTCTCCTACACCCCCCAGCAGATCAAGCAGTCGGTCTGCGGATCGGGCCGCGCCGCAAAGGACCAGGTCCAGAGGATGGTGGGCGCGCTGCTGACCCTGCCCGAGCCGCCCGAGCCCGACCACGCGGCCGACGCCCTGGCCGTCGCGATCTGCCACGCCAACGGAGCGCCGATGCTGGCCGCTATCCAGCGATGATCGCGTCGGTGAGGGGCACGGTGCTAGTGCGCCGCCCCGGTGAGGTGGTGCTCGAGGCCGGCGGCGTGGGCTACCGGCTGGCGGTTTCCTCGGGCACGCTGGCGTCGCTGCCCGCAGCCGGTAAGGAGGCGACGCTGCACTCGCACCTGATCATGCGCGAGGACGCCATGCAGCTGTTCGGGTTCGGCTCCGAGGCAGAGCGCGATCTCTTCCTGATGCTGATCGGCGTCCAGGGCGTGGGACCGAAGGTCGCGCTTGCCGTGCTCTCGGGAGGGATGCCCCGCGAGCTGCTCGGTGCAATCGCCTCCGGGGACACGGCGCGCTTCCAGGCCGTGCCGGGCATCGGCAAGCGCACCGCCGAGCGGATCATCGTGGAGCTGCGCGAGAAGGTGGCGGGCGCGATCAGCGACGAGATCGTGGTCACACGCACATCCGACGACCCCCGCTCGGTGGCCCGCCAGGGCCTGCTGGGGCTGGGCTTCGAACCGGGCGAGGTGGAGGAGCTGCTCGACGCCGTGGCCGGTGACACCCCCGAAGAGCTGATCGCCGAAGCCCTGAGGGCGGCACGGTGACCGGTATACGCACACCGGGGGTGGAGCGCATACAGACGCCGGTGGCGGTGGCGGCAGAGGACGAGCTGGACCGGTCGCTGCGCCCGAAGCGCCTCGAGGACTTCGTCGGGCAGGACGCCGTCAAGGACCAGCTGGCCGTGTTCATCGAGGCGGCCCGCAACCGCGGCGAGGCGCTCGACCACGTGCTGCTGGCGGGACCACCCGGTCTCGGCAAGACCTCGCTGGCCCAGATCGTGGCGAACGAGCTCGAGGCCGACTTCGTCTCCACAGCCGGCCCGGCGCTCGAGCGCAAGGGCGACGTGGCCTCCTACCTGTCGTCACTCGCCCCGCGCTCGGTGTTCTTCGTCGACGAGATCCACCGGCTGCCGCGGGCGCTGGAGGAGACGTTCTATCCCGCGATGGAGGATCGCCGCCTGCCGATCACCGTCGGCCAGGGCGCCGGTGCCAAGGTGGTCAGCCTCGACCTTCCCGAGTTCACGCTGATCGGAGCGACCACCCGCGCCGGTCTGCTCACCACGCCGCTGCGGGACCGCTTCGGGGTCACCCACCGCCTGGAGCTCTACGGGGCCGAGGAGCTGGGGCTGATCGTGCGCCGCTCGGCGAGGATCCTCGGAGTGGAGATCGACGCGCAGGGAGCGGAGACGATCGCCTCTCGGGCGCGCGGCACGCCGCGGGTGGCCAACCGGCTGCTCAAGCGTGTGCGCGACTTCGCCGAGGTTCGCGGCGGTGGCCGGATCGACGCCGCCGGCGCCGCCGAGGCCCTCGAGCTGCTGCAGGTCGACGCCCTGGGCCTCGACCGCCTCGACCGCGAGATCCTGCACACGGTCTGCGAGAAGTTCGGCGGTGGCCCGGTGGGCCTCTCGACCCTCGCGGTGGCCGTCGGTGAGGAGCAGGACACCGTCGAGGATGTCTATGAGCCCTACTTGCTCCAGCGGGGCATGATCATGCGCACCCCCCGCGGCCGGGTGGCCACCCCGGCGGCCTACGCCCACCTCGGCCTCGAGCCGCCGCGAGGCATCGAACGGCTGTTCTAGCTGCGGTGCTCGCCGGAGAGTCTCCGGTGCGGTGCTCGCCGGAGAATCATCCGTGCGGTGCTCGGCCGATCGGCGATCGGCCTGCGCTCCTCCGGCAACGTTCCGGCTGCGCTCCTCCTTCAGCGATCGGCCTGCGCTCCTCGCCCAGCCGGTTGCCGGAGCACGCCCCGCCGCTAGTCTCAGCAACGTGCCCAACTTCATCTGTCCGAGCTGCGGCGATCGCAGCATGGGAACCGAGCGGACCGCCGGGTTCGCCAATCGCGCCCGCGGGTGCAAGAAGTGCGGATTTGGCTTCCTCTTCGAGCTGCTCGACGACTACTACCCGGCACCCAACGCCGCCTTCTTCCTCTGCGACCAGCAGGCCCGCCTGATCGGCGCCGGCCGCGGGGCCCGGGAGCTCACGGGGCTCGGCGACCTCGACGTGATCGGACGACCGGTGCACGAGGTGCTCGGCCTGGAGTTCGAGAGGGGCGACGACCACATAGGCACGGCGCTGGAGTGGGGCGTTAGGGTGCTCGACAAGCCGGTGACGGTGCACGCCGAAGGAGACCGGGCCGAGGCGGCCAAGGCCGACATCTTTCCCGCCTATGACGACGACGGCGGGCTGCTGCTGGTGCTTACGCCCCGCTGATCCGACGCGCACGCCATGACATCCAAGACCCGTAACTTCTCGATCATCGCGCTGGTGCTCGTGCTGCTCGCGGGCTCGGCGTTCGTGATCGCCACCAAGGAGACCGTGCTCGGCCTGGACCTGCGCGGCGGCGTGGAGCTGGTCTACGAGGGTGTGCCGACGCCCAACTCGCCGGAGATCACCCCCGAGGCCATCGACGATGCGATCGAGACGATCCGCAAGCGCACCGACGCCCTCGGCGTCTCCGAGCCCGAGATCCAGCGCGCCGGCAGCGACCAGATCTCCATCGGCCTGCCCAATGTCGACAACGCTGACCGCGCGATCGAGCAGGTCGGCACCACCGCGCAGCTGCAGTTCTATGACTGGGAGCCCAACGTACTCGGCGACAGGGGGCCCGACCAGCCCTACACCGGGTCGAGGTCGCTCTTCGACGCGGTCGAGGTGGCCTCGAAGGCCGAGCCGAAGGCCGAGGCCACCGACATCCCGCCCGGCGGGCCCGAACCTGAGATCGAGCAGCGCTTCGGCGGCGACGAGACGCAGATCCGCGAGTACTACGACGGCCGCAACGATACGTCGAACGCGAAGTTCTACCTGTTCGGTCCAGACGACCGGGCGATAGCGGGCCCCGACCGCAGCTGCGAGGACCTGCTGGCCGACTTCGAGGGGGTCGAGGGCCCTGCCCGGACCGACGACCAGATCCCCGAGGGCAGCTCCTGCACGGAGGAGCTGAGAGCGGTTCCGATCGGCGACGCCGAATCGGACGCCGATCAGAGCAGCACCCGCGACACGGGCCCGCCCGCGGGCAGCCAGGTGCTGCAGGCGCCGAAGGGCATCGTGGTGATCGAGGCAGAGCGGGCCGAGAACCAGCCGGAGACGGTGAACAACTACTACGTGCTCGAGGACGACACCGAGCTTTCGGGATCGGACATCAAGAACCCCGAGCAGAACACCGACCAGCAGACCCAGGAACCCATCGTGACGATGGAGTTCAACGACGAGGGCCGCGAGGCGTTCGCCGCCGTGACCAAGCGGATCGCCGAGCGCGGAGCCGAGTCGGCGATCACGCAGCTGCCGCCGGGCGCGACGGAGGAGCAGCGCGAGGCCTTGCTGCAGCGCTTCGCGATCACCCTCGACAACGAGATCGTCTCGCTGGCGACGATCGACTTCCGCGAGAACCCCGAGGGCATCGACGGCCGCACGGGCGCGCAGATCAACGGCATCGGGAGCCTTCAGGAGACCCAGGACCTGGCCGAGAGCCTGCGCATCGGCGCGCTCGACATCGACCTCAAGCTGATCTCTCAGACGCAGGTGTCGGCCACCCTCGGCCAGCAGGCGCTCGACCAGGGCCTGCTAGCCGGCGGCGTGGGACTGCTGCTCACGGTCCTCTTCTTGCTCGTCTTCTATCGGGTGCTCGGCGTCGTGGCCGCGGTGGCGCTCGTGGTCTACGCGGTGATGCTCTACGCGCTGGTCAAGGTGATCCCGATCACGCTCACGCTGCCGGGCATCGCGGGGCTGATCCTCACGCTCGGCATCGCCGCCGACGCCAACATCGTGATCTTCGAGCGGATCAAGGAGGAGGCGCGGGCGGGGAGGTCGATCCCCGCCTCGATCGCCGGCGGCTACAGCAAGGCGCTGCGCACGATCGTCGACGCCAACGTGGTCACGATCGGGGTGGCGTTCATCCTCTTCACGCTCGCCACCTCGAGCGTGAAGGGCTTCGCGTTCACCCTCGGGGTGGGCACGATCATGTCGCTCTTCACCGCCGTGCTCGCCACCTCGGCGATCCTCGGCGCTATGAGCCGGACGCGGTTGATCGGCTCGAGGTTTGCGATCGGGGCGAAGGAGCGTGCAGGCTGGAAGTTCGACTTCATCGGGCGCTCGAAGTACTTCTTCTCAGCCTCCGGCATCATCCTGGTGGCAGGCGCGCTGGCGATCGCCGGGCTGGGGATCAAGTTCGGGATCGACTTCGAGTCTGGCACCAGGATCAAGACGCCGATCGAGCAGCCGGCGAGCGTGGACGAGGTGCGCGACACGCTCTCCCCGCTCGGCTATGGCGACGCGGAGATCCAGGAGGTGGACGAGCCCGAGTTGGGCGAGACCGTTTACCAGATCTCCACCTCGACGCTGAGCAACCCGGAGGTGATCGAGGTCCGCGAGGCGCTCGACGGCGACTACGGGGTCAGCCAAGCCGACTTCACCGTCAACTCGATCGGCCCCACCTTCGGCGCCCAGATCGCGCGGACGGCGCTGATCGCGATCATCGCCTCGCTGCTGCTGATCTCGATCTACATCGCGCTGCGCTTCGAGGCCAAGTTCGCGGTGCCGGTGCTGATCGCCGTGGCCCACGACATCCTCATCACGGGCGGCGTGTATGCCCTGGTCGGCCGGGAGGTGACCACGTCGACGGTCGCGGCGCTGCTCACCATCCTGGGCTACTCGCTCTACGACACGATCATCGTGTTCGACCGCATCCGCGAGAACGTGCCGCGGATGCCGCGTGCGACGTTCTCGCAGATCGTGAACCGCTCGATGTCCGAGGTGTTCACGCGCTCGCTGGCCACCAGCTTCTCGACGTTGATGCCGGTGTCCGCGCTGATGCTCTTCGGCGGCGAGACGCTGCGCGACTTCGCCTTCGCGCTGCTGGTGGGGATAGCGTCGGGCGCCTACTCCTCGATCTTCATCGCCTCGCCGGTGCTGACGCTGTGGAAGGAGCGCGAGCCGGTCTACGTGCGCAGGCGCAAGCTGGTGATGGGCGACAACGAGGGGATCGTGCCGCCCTTCGCCAGCGGCACGATCGGCGACGAGCCGGAGGATGAGGCGCCGGCCGACGCCACGGCCCCCGGGCGCCGGCGGCGCACCGCGGGGGTGCCGCCGCGACCGGCCACGGCCGGGGTGCCCAGTCCCCGGCCGCGCCGCCCGCTCCGGCGCCCAGCTCTCCGGCGGCGAAATCAGAGGCGCCGAACGGTGACGGCGGCTCGCCGAGGCCGGCGCCTTCGGCGTCGGGCTCGAGTGTGAGCAGCACGGGCGGTGCCGGCGCCGCCAGGGCCAAGCCCAAGCGCAGCTCGGTGTCTCGCGCGCGCAAGAAGCACGGGAGGCGCTGACATGAGCATGGTGGTGTGGGTGATGATGGGCATCGCCATCTGGCACTTCGCGGTATTCGTTCCGGACCGCTTCTGGGGCGGCATCGTGGGCGCCTTCCTGGCGGCTACCGCGGGCGCGGTCATCTTTGGCCTGCTCGTAGCCGGGGTGAGCATTCCCGGCACGGACGACACGGGCCTCGAGCAGGCGCTGATCGCGGTCCCCGGCGCGGTGCTCGGGCTTGGGCTGTCGTGGCTCTACGGCTCGCGCACCGAGGTCGAGCACCGGCCGGAGGTTCTCTAGGTGAGAGTCCCCGGCGCCAGTCAACCGTGCCGGGCTTGTGATCTACGAGCCTTCGGTAGCCGTAGACTCCCTCTTGGTTGAGCATGTCATCGGAGGAGACACCGGACGAGGGGGGCGCGGGCATACTGGCAGGTCTGCTCGCTCCTCTGCGGCTGCCCGAGCGGACCATCGCGCTGGTCGAGGCTTGACGCGCTGGTCGAGGATCGGTAGGGAACCTCGCGCCGATGCGCTCGAGCTGATCAGCGTGCGCGAGCAGACCGAGCCGCTCGGTGAGCTGCTCCCCACACTGGAGCGCATTGTCAAGCAGACCGAGCCGCTCGGTGAGCTGCTCCCCACACTGGACCGCATTGTCAAGCAGACCGAGCCGCTCGGTGAGCTGCTCCCCACACTGGAGCGCATTGTCAAGCAGACCGAGCCGCTGGCCAAGCTGCTCCCCGCGCTGGAGCGCATCCGCAAGGAGGTCGACCCGCTGGCCGAGGTGCCCCCCGCCCTCGAGCGCCTCGGCAAGCAGACCGAGCCGCTGTCCGAGCTGCTTCCGGCGCTGGAGCACCTGGAAGAGAGGCTCGGCACACGGCTCGACTCCGTTCACGAGGTCGTCGTGTCGCTGGAGAGCGACGAGTCCCACCTCAGCTCAGCGGTCCGTGACCTCGGCCGCGAGCTCGCCGCGATGCACGAGACCCTCCACGGACTGCAGGACGACGTCCAGAGCGTCACCGAGCGACTGCCCGATCCGTCGCGAGGACCGCTGGAAAAGGCCCGCGACGTCCTCAGCAGCGGCCCCGCCTCACCGAAGGAGTGATTTGTTGACCGGGGGCGGGTGACCTCACCGGCCATCGGACGACGAGCGGGAGCGCCGGTGCAGGGCGCCAGGGACCCTGCGCCTCATCGCGGGGTGTGACAAACCGAACCCCCGGACACAGGCAAGCCCCACGGTCCGACGCTGCCGACAGTGGGATGCTTGGAGCTCGCCCATGTCCCCACGCCTGGGAGGCCCATGTCTGTTGAGTTGATCTTCGCCCCTGTCCGTCGTGCTGCTTTGCCGCGGACGCCAGATTTCTCACAAGGGCCGCCATGTGCGCCCGCCGGGGGTCCCGGCGAAAGGGCAGCCCGCGCGCCGAGGCGATCGCTGCTGACGACGTTTTCCCTGGCCGCTGTCGCGATGGCCTTTCTCTGCCTGGGCGCTTCCCCGGCAACTGCTGCCTCCAAGCCGCAGCTGAAGCCGTTCTCAGTTCCCTCTCAGGCGGTGGCGCCTGGGGCAGGCTTCAAGGTCTCCTTCGTGGTCACCGGGCGCGGCCGTGCGCTTTCGCGGGCGAAGCTGGTCTGGCATCTGTCTCCCTCCAAGCGAATGACGGCCGGCTCGATCCGCGTCGGGGGCAGTTCCCTGTCGAAGCTGCGTCGCAAGCGCTCGCTCAAGGGCACTGCCCGCCTCAGGGTCCCCTCTTTCGCGAAGCTCGGGTCCTACCACCTGCTGGGCTGCGTCCAGGCGCCCAAGGCGCGGGGCAGACGGCGCGCCCCGAAGCCCGTGTGCCGGGCGTCGCAAAAGCGAATGCGCCTGGCCGAGGCGACTCTGACGGCCCCGCCAGGCGGCGCGCCCCCGGCGGCCCCAGGCAGCGGGACGGGCGGTGGCCCCGAGGGACCGGGCCCTGATCTCGGTGGACCGGGCCCTGACCTCGGCTCCGGTGGGGAGCCGGCTGTGGACCCCGCGACCCCGCTTGGGACGCCGAACCCGCTCAACGTCACCCCGGTCCCGGACAGCGGCCGCGCCGTGACGAAGACGGTCGGTTCGGCCGGCGCCACCCTCACCGCCACGGATGCACGGGGCACGACCTTCACGCTGACGATTCCCGCTGACGCTCTCCCAGGCGACACCGACATCGCGATGACGCCGCTGTCCTCGATCGGCGGGCTCCCGTTCTCCGGCGGTCTCGTGGGCGCCGTCGACCTCAAACCCGATGGGCTGCGCCTCTACAAGCCGGCAACCCTGTCGATCCAGCCGACCACCATGCCCGCTGTGGGCGACCAGGCGCCGTTTCTCTACCGCGGCTCGGGACAGGACTTTCACTCCTACCCACTCGTTGCCGATGCGACCAAGCTCGAGATGGCGCTGCTGCACTTCACGGGCGCGGGCGTAGCGACGGGCAGCGGCGGAGAGCGGGCCGCGCAGCAGGAGCGGGTCCCCACGGATATCGAGTCGCAGTTCGAGCAGCGCGGCGCCGAGATAGGCGATCGGCTGCGCCGCGGACAGATCACGAGTGAGCAGTTCGCGGATGAGTTCACCGTCCACATGCGCGACTACTGGAACAGGGTCGTGCGGCCGCGGCTCACAGCCGCGGAGACCAACGACACGCTTGCGGAGCTCGCGATCTCGACCTTCCTCTCCTGGTCCAGGCAACTCGCGCTGTTGGGCCTCGATGACAGGTTCGCCGATGAACAAGCGGCGGGCTTCGTGTCGATGGAGAAGATCCTTCAGAACGCCTACAACAAGAGCTTCGTGCGCTGCGTCGGCGGCGAGGTCGCCTTCGTGCGGCGGCTGGTGGCCCTCGCCAGGGCCGGCCAGCTGCTGGGCCTCGATGTCGGCGCGGACGCCCTGGAGAAAAGCGACAAGTGCCTGCGCTTCGAGCTCGACTACGAGTACGACCTCAAGTACAGGAAGACGGGCGGGAACCAGGAGCGCTTCGATCTCGAGGTGGAAGCGCTGAGGGCGCCATTGCGCTTCGATCCCGCAAGCCTGGTCGCCAGGGGCGCAGTGCCACTCACAGCCCCCGTCTGGAAGCACTTCGACAACATCAGCAACGGCGAGGGTGGCACCGCGACCGTCACCAACAACGGCAACGCGACGCTCGGGATCGACGCCAACCTCAAGAACGAGCGGCTGCCTGACGGTCGCGTGGTCACGTCGATGGAGCCGCCGCGGATCAAGATGGCTCTCGACCCCGGCTATGTCTCTCTCACAGGCTTCAACAACACCTTTGACAAGCGCTATTACCTCAGGTACCTGCGCCTCATGTATCCGGATCTCCATCCGACACCGGATCCCGTGCTCCTACTCCAGAACTGGACCTACAAGAACGCCAATCCATGGGCGGAGATCGTCGACATCCGCCACCGGACCAACCTCACCGCATTGAACGACGTCGTCGACGGAAACCTCACCCTGCGCCTGCACCACACTCCAGCTCCCGGCTAGCCACACACAGACCCGGTTAGCGGATCCGCCTGCATCGGCGATGCGGGCGCCCGCGCCGCCGGCGGACGTCGCCCGATCCTCAGCTGCCGGGCTGAGGGGGCGCTGAGGGGCCAAACGCGCGTTCTGTCCCCTTCACCGAGCAGGATGTCTGCGGTGAAGCTGACCTCGAGATGGACGTGCGAGCCCTATGACGTGGCGGCGGCCGCACGGCTGACCGCCGAGATGGGCTTGAGCCCGGCGGCGGCCGCGATCCTCACGCGCCGCGGACACGGCGACCCCGTCGCGGCTCGCGCCTTCCTCCGCGCCTCCGAGCGATCGGACCCGGCGCACCTGTTCGGCGTCGGGGAGGCCTGCGAGGTGATCCTGCGCCACGTGCGCGCCCGCGCCCGGGTTGCGGTGTTCGGGGACTACGACGTGGACGGCGTCTGTTCGGTCGCGATGATGATTCGCACTTTGCGTGCGCTGGGAGCCGAGCCGCTGTGGCGGCTGCCCAGCCGCGACGAGGGCTACGGCCTCTCGACGGCGGCGGTGCAAGAGCTGGCGGTCGCCGGGGCCAAGCTGCTCGTGACGGTGGACTGCGGAGTGGGGTCGATGGAGGAGATCGCGCTCGCGCGCGAGTGCGGGATGGAGGTGGTGGTCACCGACCACCACCGGCCCCCGGACACGCTGCCCGACTGCCCTGTCGTGCATCCCGGCCTCGGCCCCGGCCCCGACCGCGAGCTGTGCGCCGCCGGCGTCGTGCTCAAGCTCTCCGAAGCGCTGCGCGGGCGCGCCGGCCTGGACCCCCGCGGGGCCGAGGAGGACATCGACCTGGCGGGCCTCGCCACGGTGTGCGACATGGTCGCCCTCCAGGGCGAGAACCGCCGGATCGCCCGCCAGGGCATGGAGGCGCTCGCCCGCACCCGCCGCCCGGGCCTGCGGGCGCTGATGCGCGTGGCGGGGCTCGAGCCCGGAGAGGTGGACGCGCGAGCGGCCGGCTATCGCCTGGGGCCGCGGCTCAACGCAGCGGGCAGGTTACAGCGCGCCGACGCCGCCCTCGAGCTGCTCCTCACCGAGGATCCCGAGCGCGCCGACCAGGTGGCCCGCGAGCTCGACCTGCTCAACCGTGACCGCCAGGAGACCGAGCAGCGGATCCTCTCTGCGGCTGAGGTCGCCTGCGCCGACCAGCTCCATGCGGCGGCGATCGTGGTGGCCGGGGAGGGCTGGCACCCCGGCGTGGTGGGCATCGTGGCCTCGCGCCTGGTGGAGCGCCACCGCCGGCCGTGCGTGGTGATCGGCCTCGACGGCGACGCCGGGCGCGGGTCGGGCCGCTCGATCGCGTCGTACGATCTCCACGCCGGCATCGCCTCCGGCGAGCGCCACCTGCTGGGCTTCGGGGGCCACCGGATGGCGGCCGGGCTGCAGATCGAGACGGATCGCGTGACGGAGTTCCGGGCGGCGCTCGCCGCCCATGCCGGCGGGCTTCTGAGCCCGGCCGACCTGATCGGAGCCCAGAAGGTCGACGCGGTGCTCGGCGGCGGCGATCTGACGCTCGACCTGGCCGAGGAGCTCGAGCGCCTCGGCCCCTTCGGCGCCGGCAACCCCGCCCCGGCGCTGCTGGTGCCCGCAGCGCGAATCGAGCACGTGACCGCCATGGGGGAGGAGCGCGCGCACGCGCGCTTCAGCTTGGTGGCGGGCGGAGCGCGCGCCAGAGGGGTGGCGTTCCGGACCTCGCAGCGGTCGCTGGCGGCGTGTGGCGCGCAGCCCCACGACGTGGCCGTGAGCCTCGAGCGCAACTGCTGGAACGGGCGGGTGGAGCCGCGCGTGGCGATGTGCTCGCTGTCACCCACCCGGCCCGGTCCGCTGCACGACCTGGGCGTCCGGCCCTTCTGGGAGGAGCTCGAGTCGGAGCTGGCCGGCGATCCCGCGCTGTGGTGGCCGGCGTCACCGGAAGCCCGCAGCCAGGCCCGCGTGGTCGGTGATCGTCGCGGGGAGGGCTTCGCCGGGCTGGCCGGGGACCTGCTCACCAGCGGCGAGCCGGTGCTCGTGGTGGTGGCCGACGTGGAGCGCCGCCGCAAGGCTCTCGAGGCGCTGGTGGCAGGGATGGCGCCCGCCGGACTGGGCGCGGTCTCCTGGTCGGCCATCGGCGCGGACCCCACCGTGGCCGCTGCCTACTCTCATCTGCTGGTTCTCGACCCCCCGCCGACCGAGGAGGGCGTGGCTCTGCTCGCCGGGGCCCCCGGCCGCGGAATCGTCCACCTCGCATGGGGAGATCCCGAGCGCTCGTTCACGGCGGCCTACTGGCGTGCGCAGCTGGCGGTGCGCCCGACGCTCGCCGAGTTGTGGCACGCGCTCGACGGCGGGTCTCTGGCGGGCCCTGCCTTGGAGTCGTCACTGCGGGGCAGCGGCGCCTATCCGCGCTCGGGGGCGATGGGCGGCCGGCTGCTGAGGGTGCTGTCCGAGCTCGCGCTCGTCGACTTCGACGTCACCACCCGTAGCTGCCGGGCTCTACCCGGTGCGCGAACGGATCTGGAGCGCTCGGCCGCGTACCGCGCCTACGACGCCCGGCTTGCGGCGGTGAACCGGTTTCTGACTGGTACCGAGGGCGCCGATACGCCGATCAGCGAGGCGCGGGCGGGCTGAATGGTGCGGTTGCCGGCGCTCCCCGGCGGTCCGACCCGCGTCTACACTCAGAGGATGGCCAAGGCGCCACGGACGAAAGGTGACAGCGCGCCGGGCACCGGCGCGAAGTCGCGCGCGGCTCAGTCGACGCGCAGGCGGGGGCGCGGGAAGGGAGGCACCGCGGTGGCCGAGCCGGAGCTCGTTCGCGAGCCCATCGACGGCGCCGTCGCGATCTCGCCGCAGGAGCCGCCCGCGGACGCCTCGCCGCGTCTGACCGACGACCAGCGCGCGTTGCTCGGCGACCTCTTCGCGGTGGTCGAGGAGCACGCTTCCGAGGCCTCGGAGGACATCGACCGCGAGCTCGTGCAGCTCGCCTTTGCCTTTGCGTGTGAGCGCCATGCCGACCAGCGCCGCGCTTCGGGGGAGGACTTCATCGTCCACCCGGTCGGAGTGGCCAAGATCTGCGCGGGCATGCGCCTGGACACGGCCACGCTGTGCGCCGCGCTGCTGCACGACACCGTGGAGGACACCAGCGCGTCGCTCGACGAGGTGCGAGCGGCTTTCGGTGACGAGGTGGCGACGCTGGTGGACGGCGTGACCAAGCTCACCGGCATCACGTTCCAGAGCCGCGACGACCGCCAGGCCGAGAACTACCGCAAGATGATGGTCGCGATGGCCTCGGACATCCGGGTCATCCTCATCAAGCTCGCGGACCGGCTGCACAACATGCGGACGATCGAGGCGATGCCCAAGCAGAAGCAGCAGGACAAGGCGCGCGAGACGCTCGAGATCTTCGCCCCGCTGGCCCACCGGCTCGGCATCCACGCGATCAAGTGGGAGCTCGAGGACCTGGCCTTCGCCACGCTGCACCCGCGCAAGTTCACCGAGATCAAGGGGTTGGTGAACCAGCAGCGCGAGGAGCGCGAGGGCTACGTGGCCCGCGCCGGCGAGTACCTGCACAAGGAGCTCGAGGCCGTGGGGATCAAGGGCGAGATCTCCGGACGCGCCAAGCACTTCTACTCCATCTACTGGAAGATGACCAAGAAGGGCCGCGAGTTCAACGAGATCTACGACCTCACCGCCATGCGCGTGCTCGTCAGCTCGGTGAAGGACTGTTACGGCGCCATCGGCGTGATCCACTCGCTGTGGAAGCCACTGCCCGGCCGCTTCAAGGACTTCGTGGCGATGCCCAAGTTCAACATGTATCAGGCCCTTCACACCACGGTGATCGGGCCCGAGGGCAGGCCGCTGGAGATCCAGATCCGCACGCAGGAGATGCACGACACCGCCGAGTACGGGATAGCCGCGCACTGGACCTACAAGGACGGCAGGAACCGCCCGGAGGACCGCGTGGAGTGGCTCAGGCACCTCGTGGACTGGCAGAAGGAGATGCAGGACCCGCAGGAGTTCGCCGAGACGCTGAAGGCCGACCTCTTCGAGGACGAGGTCTTCGTCTTCACCCCCAAGGGAGAGGTCAAGTCGCTGGCCGCGGACGCCACTCCGCTCGACTTCGCCTACTCGATCCACACCGACGTGGGCCACCGCTGCGTCGGCGCGAAGGTCAACGGCAAGATCGTGCCGCTGCAGTACGAGCTGAAGTCGGGCGACATCTGTGAGGTGCTCACCTCCAAGCAGGAGCGGGGCCCGTCGCGCGACTGGCTCGCGCTGGCGAAGACCACCCGCGCGCAGTCCAAGATACGCGCCTGGTTCAAGGCCGAGCGCCGCGAGGACTCCGAGCGCACCGGCCGCGAGCTCCTCCACGAGGCGCTCAAGCGCCAGGGCCTGCCGGCCCAGAAGGTGGCGGGCTCGCCGCTGCTTGCCGACGTGATCCGCGAGATCGGCTTCCGAAAGGCCGATGACTTCTACATCGCGCTCGGCCAGTCCAAGGTCTCGACGAAGGTCGTGACCCAGAAGGTGATGCAGCGCCTGCGCCAGGGGGAGTCCGCGGTGGAGGCCGGCGGCGCGGCCGCGCAGCTCGAGCAGCGCAAGGAGACCCCCAAGCCCACGGGGGCGGCGTCCTCATACGGCATCTCCGTAGACGGCATCGACGACGTGATGCTGCGCCTCGCCAAGTGCTGCCGTCCGGTGCCCGGCGACCCGATCGTGGGCTACATATCACTCGGCAAGGGCATCACGATCCACCACGAGTCGTGCTCCAACGTGGCGGCGCTGATGAAGAACCCAGAGCGATTCACCAAGGTGGGCTGGGACGGCGAGGGCACCAGCTCCTCCTTCCGGGTGGAGATCGAGATCGACGGCTGGGACCGCACCCGGATGCTGGAGGATCTGTCGCGCACCTTCGCGGAGACGGGGATCAACATCCTCGAAGCGCGCTGCACGGTGGTGCATCCGATGGTGAAGAACCGCTTCGTCGTCGAGGTGGGGGACACACAGGCTCTGAGGACGTGCATCCAGCGGCTGCGCAACATCGAGTCGGTCTTCGACGCGTACCGAGTCACCCCCACGGGGTAGCCGCCGGCCTGTCCGGTGTCAGGAAGCCACCGAGAGGCTTCTCCTCACGCGGGGCGGCTACGCCACGGCGTCGAAGCGCACCACGCCGGAGTCCTCGACCTCCCGAGCGCGTCCCTCGTCGAGCAGGATGTCGGTATGGCCGAGCACCTCGGACAGTGTGAGATAGGCCTGGGTCACGGCGATGTTGCCCCACAGGGCCTGGGCCAGCTCGTAGGCGCTGCGGGGCCTTTCCTCGATCAGGCCGTGGAGCTTCTCGGCCCGCCGGCGGTGCATGCGGAAGCGCTCGTCGATCAGGGCGCGATGGTCGGTGATCGGGTCGCCGTGGCCGGGCAGCACCAGCTCGACCTCCATCTCGTGGGTCGCGCGTAGGGAGTCCAGGTATGTCATCAGCGCCCTCGGTCGCCCGATCGAGCCGTCGCGCGGCCGGGTGATCAGCGGGTTGGAGGAGATCTGGGCCAGCAGATGGTCGGCCGCGATCAGGATTCGCCGCTCCGCGTCGAGGAACACCGTGTCGGTGGGGCTGTGGCCCGGGCGGTGGAACACATCCAGCGCCCGGTCGCGCAACTGCAGCCGGTCGCCATGGTGCAGGACCCGGGTCACGTCGGCACGGGCGCCCCAGGCGCGAAAGGCCGATGACACCGCCTGAAGCGCCGAGACCACATCCTCGGGTATGCCATGGCGCAGCATCAGGTCGCGGGCGAAGTCGTCGTCGGCCTGCGCCTCCTCGGTAAAGCGCTCCACGAACGGCACGGCCGCGTCCAGAGCCGCGACCTCCGCACCGGATCTCGAAGCCACGAGGCCCACCAGCCCGAGATGGTCGATGTGCTGATGGGTGAGGACGAGAAGCTCGATGTCCTCCAGCGCATGCCCGAGCGACTCGAGGCCCCGCTGCAGCTCGTCGAACGACGTGCCCGAGTTCGGTCCGGCGTCGAACAGCGTCAGCGGGTCGTCCTCGATCAGGTAGACGTTCACGCGCCCCACGGCGAAAGGGGTGGGGATCGCGAGGCGGTGGATCCCGGCGGCCGCCGCGCGGGCGAAGGGGTCGCTCACCGCCGGCGGATCAGGGGCACGAAGCCATCACCACGACGGTGCAGAGGAGAAGCTTCACGTCGTTCCGGAGTGCCACTCGGCGCGTAGAGTAGTCGAGCTTGAGCTCGCTGCGAATCGCATTCATGTCCCCGCGCTTCTGGCCCGAGACGCGACGGGGTGCCGAGCGTTTCGTCCGCGAACTGGCGACAGGACTGATCGCCGAGGGGCACAGGCCGGCGCTCCTCACCAGTCGCCGGGGAGCCCCCCGGTTGACGCGCGAGGACGGCTTGACGGTGTGGCGCAGCCCCCGGCCTCCGAACGCACCCCTGGTGTCGCACGGCTTTGACGATGAGAGCGCCCATGTGCCGCTGAGCTACGCCGCTCTACGGCTGGGTCGCTTCGACCTCGCCCAGCCGGTTCACATGCCCGACGCGCTCGCGGCTGCGCGCTGGGGACGCGTCACCGGCCGCCCGACGGTGTTCTCCTACATGGGCATACCGCTGCTCTCCCATCTCCGGGCCCGCTCGAGGCGCGTCGCCATGACGCGCGCCGCGATCGATGGATGCGACCAGGTGGTCTCGCTCAGCCGGCCGGTGGCGGAGGAGTTCAGGTCGGCCTTCGGGATCGAGACTCCAGTGATCGCACCGCCAGTCGACGTGGAGTCCTTCACCCCCGGCGGAGCCAGGCATCCGGCGCCGACGATCTTCTGTGCGGCGGCCGTCGCCGCCCCTGCGAAGCGGGTCGACATGCTGGTTCGGGCGTTCGCCCTCGTGCGGCGCGACCGCCCCGACGCCCGGCTCGTGCTGTCCGATCCGGGCGATCCGGAAGTCGCTGCGCGAGTCGTGCAAGGAGTCGAAGGGGTCGAGTTGGCAGTCGTCGACGACACGTCGGCTCTGGTGGACGCCTACCGCGAGAGCTGGGTGTCGGTCCTGCCCAGTGTCGGGGAGGCGTTCGGGCTCGTGCTCGCGGAGGCCCTCGCCTGTGGCACTCCGGTCGTCGGGACCGACACCGGGGGGATCGCCGAGATCGTCGACCGCCCGGGCATCGGCAGGCTCTTCGCAGGCGAGGAACGTGACCTCGCCCGAGCCCTGCTCGGGGTGCTCGACCTCACCGGCGACCCCGCCGTGCCTGAGGCGTGTCGCGTACGCGCCCTGGACTTCTCGCGCGAGCGGAGTGTGGCCGCCTACCAGCGAATCTACGACGACGTGCTCGAGCGCCGCGGGTGAAGCAGGCTGCCTGTCGCTCAGGCGCGGATGAGGGCCAGCACCTCGTCGCGCTTCTCGGCCATGTGGTCCTCCGAGACGAGCGATTCGAGGTTGAGCCGTAGCAGCGGCTCGGTGTTTGAGGCGCGCACGTTGAAGTGCCAGTCCTCGTAGTCGACCGAGATCCCGTCGAGGTCGGTGACCGAGCCGTCGGAGTATTTCGAGGCGATCTCCTCCATCTTCGCGTCGGAGTCCGCCACCTCCGAGTTGATCTCGCCGGAGATGAAGTAGCGCGACCGCAGCGGCTCGAGCAGCTCGCTCATCTTCTTTCGCTTCGCCGAGAGCAGCTCGAGGATCAGCAGCGCCGGCAGGGTGCCCGAGTCGGCGCAGTAGAAGTCACGGAAGTAGTAGTGGCCCGACACCTCGCCGCCGAACGCGGCTCCCTGCTCGCGCATGCGCGCCTTGAAGAAGGCGTGGCCCACCCGGTTGACGTGCGCGGTGCCGCCCGCGGCCTCCACCAGGTCGGCCACGGCTCGGGAGGCACGGACGTCGTAGAGGATCGTGGCCTCCGGCTCCTTCGCCAGGATGGACTGCGCGAGCAGCGCGGTGAGGAAGTCGCCGTCCACGAAGCGCCCGGTGTCGTCGATGAAGAAGCAGCGGTCGGCGTCGCCATCCCAGGCGATGCCGAGGTCGGCGCTCTCGGACATGACCTTGTCGATGATCAGACGGCGGTTCTCCTCGAGCAGCGGGTTGGGCTCGTGGTCGGGGAGCTCGCCGTCGGGCTTCCAGTAGAGCTGGATCTGCTCGAGCGCCAGCCCGTCGAGGATCGGCCCGCACATCTGGCCCGCCATCCCGTTGCCGCCGTCGAGCACAACCTTCATCTGCCGGATCCCGGGAGCGTCGACGAACTCGAGGGCATCGGCGCGAAAGGGCTCGCTCACGTCCTCGGTCTCGTGGCCACCCACCGGCTCAGCCGCCGGGCCGGGCTCGCCGCTCGTCAAGATCTCGCACAGCTCGCCGATCCCAGAGTCGCCGGAGAGAGGGAGGGCGGCGCGGCCCACGAGCTTCGCGCCCGTGTAGGCCTTCGGGTTGTGGGACGCCGTGCACATGAGCCCACCGTCGAGCTCACGGGAGCCCACCGTCCAATAGAGCATCTCGGTGCCCACCATCCCGATGTCGAGCACGTGCGCGCCCTCGTCGCGCATGCCCTGCACGTAGCGCTCCGAGAGAGCGGGAGCCTCCAGTCGCATGTCGCGTCCCAGAGCGAGCCGCAGCTCAGCCGGCCGGCAGTCGTACATGTCGGCCAGCACCTGCGCGAAGCCTCGGCCGAGGCGGTACGCGACGTCCTCGTCGATCTGCTCGCCGTACAGGCCACGCACGTCGTAGGCCTTGAAGATCGCAGGATCGATGGCGGGGGGCATGGAGCCGGACACTCTAGATCGAGGCGCCGGGCGACGGCTCGCCCCTCTCTATGATCACCCGCTGCATGGACCCCGCCAAGCCGCCCTTGACGGTGTCGGTCGTGCTGCCGGCCTTCAACGAGGAAGCGAACGTGGCGCAGGCTGTGGCCGAGGCCACCACCGCTGCGGAGCGCCTGTTTGCCGAGCACGAGTTGATCGTCGTCGACGACGGCTCGCGCGACCGCACCGCCACGATCGTCCGTGAGATCGGCTCGGGCGACCCTCGAGTGCGGGTGATCAGCCACGGCCGCAACCGCGGCTATGGCGAGGCGCTGCGCACCGGCTTTCTCGCCAGCCGGCTCAACTACGTCTTCTTCACCGACGCCGACCTGCAGTTCGACCCCGAGGAGCTCGAGGGCTTTTTGCCCTATGCGGGTACGGTCGATGTCGTTGCCGGCTACAGGATCAACCGCCAGGACCCTCCATCGCGACGGGCGATGGCCTACGCCTGGAACGTGCTCGTGCGGATGTTGTTCTACGTGCCGGTGCGCGACATCGACTGCGCCTTCAAGTTGTTCGACCGGCGAGTGCTCGGCGACGTGGACATCGAGTCCGTCGGCGCGATGGTGAACACCGAGCTGATGGTCAAGCTGGGTCGTCGTGGGGCGAGCGTGGTGGAGGTGGGGGTGCACCACCGACCGCGCCGTGCGGGCGAGGCCCGCGGCGCCACTCCACATGTGATCGCCACCGCCTTCGGTGAGGTCCTCCGCATGCGTCGACGGCTGGCCGCTCTCGACAGCCGGAACCTGTGAACCCTGCCTGCGCGGCCTGCGGCGCCACCTCGCTCGAACCGCACCTGACGGTGGCCCGCGACGAGGTTGTGAGCCTTGTGGCCACCACCACGGCCTACGGCACCGCGCCCGCCGACCTGGTGCGCTGCACGGCGTGCACCCACGCGCAGGTGGCCGAGTTCCCCGCCGAGGTGGAGTTGCAGGAGGCCTATGGCGAGGTCGACGAGGGCGCCTACCTCGCGGAGGAGACGGGCCAGCGCGCCACCGCGCGCCGCGCGCTCGACTGCATCGGGCGCCACTTGCGGGCGCAGAGCGAGGGGCAGCGAACCCTCTACGACGTGGGTTGCTGGGTGGGCTTCTTGATGTCGGAGGCCGAGCGAGGCGGATGGGAGACGCAGGGCGTCGAGCCGTCCGTCTTCGCGGCGGGCTTTGCCCGCGAGCGGCTCGGACTTCGTGTTCAGACGGGCACGCTGGAGTCCGCGGACCTTCCCCGAAGCGCCTTCGATGCCGTCGTGCTCGGTGACGTGATCGAGCACCTGCCCGACCCCGGGGCCGCCCTGGACCGCATCTATGACCTGTTGCGCCCCCGTGGCGTTCTCTACCTGACCCTCCCTGACGCCGGCAGCCGCGTGGCGCGCGTGCTCGGCGCGCGATGGTGGTCGGTGATCCCTACCCACGTGCAGTACTTCAATCGCCGCAGCATCACCCGTCTGCTGGAGCGCCACGGCTTCACCGTCGAGTGGCTCGGCACCGCCCCGAAGGCGTTCACCGTGCGCTACTACCTCGAGCGCCTCGAGGGCTACAGTCCTGCGGTTGCGCGCTTAACGGTGGCGGTGGCGGAGCGGCTGGGACTGGCCGACCGTCTGGTGTGGCCCGACTTTCGCGACCGCGTCGCGGTCCTGGCCCGGCCGCGCGTGCTGTGAGCACCGTCGCTGTGATCGGCGCCGGCGTGGGCGGCCTGACCGCGGGCTATGAGCTCGCACGGGCCGGCTGGAAGGTCGACGTGTACGAGCGTTGGCCGGGACTGGGCGGGCAGGCCGCCACCTACGACGTCGGCGCAGGCGTGCTGCTCGAACGCTACTACCACCACCTGTTCACCAGCGACGATGACATCGCGTCGCTGTGCGCCGAGCTGGGTGTGGAGATCGGTTGGCATCGGTCGAGCGTGGCGTTCTTCGCCGAGGGCGCCAGCCACTCGTTCAACTCTCCACTGGATCTACTGCGCTTCTCCCCGCTCCCCTTCCCGGCACGTGTGCGCATGGGCCTTGCGTTGCTCATGCTCCAGCGCCGCCACAAGGCGGTCGAGCCCTTCGAGGGCCGCACCGCCCAGGACTGGATCCTCTCCTCGATGGGAAGGCACGCCTGGGAGCGCGTCTGGGGGCCGCTGCTGCGCGGCAAGTTCGGCGACCGTGCCGAGGACATCTCGATGGCATGGCTTTGGGGCAAGCTGACGTTGAGGCGCCAGATCAAGGGCGCTGAAGCACGCACGGAGATGCTCGGCTACCCGCGGGGCACCTTCGAGACCCTCTTCATGCGCTTGCGTGAGGAGATAGAGGGCCGCGGTGGCCGGGTGTTGATCGACCGGCCGGCGGCCCGGATTGCACGCCGCGGCGAGCAATTTTCAGTGACCATCGGCGCGAACAGCTCTTTCCGCATCGGTCACGACCCGCGCGCCTACCCGACCGACGGGGAGGAAGCCTATGACGCGGTGATGGCCACCGTGTCCAACCCTGTCTTCGGGCGCTTGCTCGAGGACGACCTGGCGGGCTCGCTCACACCGGGCTACCTGGAGCGGCTGACCTCGATCGAGTATCACTCCGCGGTCTGCCTGGTGCTGGAGATGGACCGCCGGTTCTCGCCTTTCTACTGGACCAACGTGGCGGATCCGGGGATGCCCTTCGTCGGGCTGATCGAGCAGACCAACCTCGTGAGCCCGGAGGCCTACGGCGATCGCCGCTTCCTCTATGTGGCCAACTACACGGCTCCCGACGATCCGCTGCAGTCGCTCGATGCAGAGATGCTGCTGGCCCGTTACGAGCCAGGTCTGCGCCGTGTGAACCCGCAGTACGACCCCTCCTGGGTACGCGCGAGCTGGCTCTTCCGCGAGCCCGACGCCCAGCCGATCGTGGCCGTGGGCTACCGAGATCGCATACCGCCGATGGAGACCGGTGTGCCCGGGCTGATGCTCGTGAACACCACCCAGATCTACCCCGAGGACCGGGGCACCAACTACGCGGTCAGGCTCGCCCGCAAAGCGGCTTCGGCGCTGGCGTCCGCCTCGGCGAGGCCATGACTGAGAAGGGACCGCTGTGACCGCCCTGATGGGCCGTCTGGCCGGGCGTGAAGTCGATCGCCGGGAGCTGCTGATCCTGTTCGGGATCGCGGCCTTCGGCCTGGCGCTGCGAATCGTCTATGTGCTCGCCACGGAGGGCCACACGCTCGCGGGCGATGAGCCCGAGTACCACCTGCAGGGCGTGCTGGCCGCCGAGGGCAAGTGGTTCTACACCGATCGGCCCTACGGCGAGATCCACGAGGGGATGTGGAAGGCCCCCGGCTACCCAGCGTTCGTCGGTGTGGTCTACTCGGTGCTCGGCGTCAGCGTCACCAAGCTGCTGTTGGCGCAGGCGCTGATCGGCCCGGTCACCATCCTCCTGATCTGGGCGTTGGCCAGTCGTCTGTTCGATCGCCGTCTGGCGCTCACCGCGGCCGGCCTGGCGGCGTTCTACCCCCACATGTGGCAGTGGGAGCTGCGGCTGTATCCGGAGGGCTTCGCGCTGCCACTGGCGCTGGCGGTGATGATCCTGGCGCTGGAACGTCAACCTTCTCCTCGCCGTGCCGCTGCGGTCGGCGTTCTCATGGGCATGGGGATGCTGGTGAGGCCGACCCAGTTCTTTCTCTTCGCGCTGATCTTCGTGGGCTGGTGGCTGACCGCGGGCGCTCGGCGGGGGATCGCACTGGCCGCTGTCACGGTCATCGTCGCCCTCCTCGTGATCGCGCCTTGGACGGCTCGCAACTACGCGGTGGCCGACGGCTTCATCCCGATCTCGATGCAGGACGCGGCGGCGTACGGCACCTTCAACGACGAGGCGAAGGACGACCCCAGGCTGCCGTGGGCATGGCGCCCGCTCAACGATCGCGACAGGGATCTGTTCGATCCTGACCGCCCGCTCGCGGATGCCGAGCTGCGCACCGCGCTTCAGGACCGGGCCGAGGAGTACGTGAGGGATAACCCGAGCGCCCTTCCCGAGGCGTTCTTCTGGAACGGCCTGGTGCGCACCTGGGACATCTGGCGTCCGTCCAACGCCCTGCTGGCGGTCGACTTCGAAGGGCGCACGCGGTGGGTTGCGGCGGTGGGGCTCGGCATGTACTGGGTTCTGCTTGCCGCGGCTCTCGTGGGCCTCTGGCGTCTGCGGCGTCGCAGGACCCTGGTGTGGCCGCTGCTGGCGGCCGCACTGGCGGCCTCGGTGGTCTTCACCACGGTGGCCGCCACTCGCTACCGGCTGCCGCTCGAGCCGCCGATCATGCTGTTGGCTCTCACGGTGCTGATCCCCGCCTGGGACCGCCTGCGCGCCCGCGCCGGTCGACCTCAGGTCCGGCAGACCCAGAACGAGGTGGGGTAGAGGTCCGGGGTCCAGCGCGGAATCAGCGCGCGGAAGCGGTCCGGCTCGCGCATTCGGGCGGCGTGCGTGGCGAGCACGACTTCGTATCCCCGGTTCATCGCCAGGAACGCCTGGAGCAGATACTGCTCGGCCCAGAAGAGCCGCAGATTGCGTACGAGCTCGGGGTGGTACTCGAAGGGAAGCCAGATGTCGTGGAAGTGCACGTGCACGCCCGGCGCCAGCCGCGGCAGCACATCGAGCACCACGCGGTTGACGTCTCCGCCGAGCTTGACCGTGTGGGAGGTGTCGACGAACAGCACGTCACCCGTGCCGAGTGCCGCGAACTCCGCTAGCGGCACCTCTTGGGCCGGCAGGGCGTGGTAGGCGGTGAGGCCGGCGGGTGGGTCGTCCAGCAGCCGGGTGGGGTAGGGGTCATAGGCGGTGTAGGTGGCCCGGGCGCCCTCGGCGGCGTTGGACTCGCAGGCCATCGCCATCACCAGCGTGGAGTAGCCCGAGCCCAGCTCGAGCACCTGCGCGGGCCGAAGGTGGCGCACCATCGCGTATGCCAGGTGCGCGTCGCCGGTTGCGTAGAACTCGTTCGCGAAGGGGAAGCCCCTGGGGCGCTCGTCGAGCTCGCGCACGTATGGGGCGAGACTGCCCTCGGCGAACGCCATGTGTGCCGCCGTGTCGAGGTGGATGCCGGCCAGCCCGCTCTCGCGGCTGAAGACGTCCCCGGGCAGCGTCTCGAGGTCAGGCACGGGGCTGTAGAAGCGCCGTTCCACCAGGTCGAAGTGGCGGCGCCGTCCGACGTGGAAGCCCAGCCGCCCGGCCAGGCGACGTGCCGCGGCGCGGATCGGGCTCAGCGGCGCGCCAGCACGAGGCAGAATTGGGTGCCCTCGCCGACCACGGTCTCCACGTGCATGCCGCCTCGCCCGGCGGCCTCACGCAGGTCGTCGAGAGCGACGGCCGAGCCCAGCCACTCCGGCGCGTCCTGGCCCCCCGGCCCCCATCCGAGCCGCGCCGCCAGCCGCTGCGCCATGCCGGTGCGCGGACGGTGGATGCCCGGGTCGTTGGACACCTGGAAGGCTGCCCAGCCGCCGGGGCGACAGATCCGCCCCATCTCCGTCACGTATCCCAGCGTGATCGCTGGCTCCGGGATGTGCTGAAAGACCACGTGCGAGAAGCAGGCGTCGGCGCTCGCGTCCGCCACCTCGCTGAGGGAGCTGCCGTCGCCCACCAGCCAGGTCACGTTGACCAGCCCGTGGTTGTGCTCGCGGGCCAGGGCGATCATCTCCTCGGACACATCGACCGCGAGCACGTGACGAGCCCGCCTGGCCAGCGCGCGAGTAAGGCGGCCGACCCCGCAGCCGATCTCCACAACGGTGTCCTGCGCTTGAACGGAGGTGCCAAGGGCGCAGAGCACGGCGTCGACCGTCCGCTCCCCGTCCGCCCAGAAACGCTCGACGTCGGGCGATCGGTAGTCGATCCGATTGTCGACGAAGTAGAAAGGGTTCTCCCGCGCGCGCCGATCCCAGAACGCGCCCATCTCGGTGGACGGCATCGGCCGAGTGTAGGGGCGTCCGTAGAGTGGCGCCGATGAGGCGCCGGCCATGAGCACCTCTGTCCCGGCGATCAGCGTGATAGTGCCCGCGCACTCAGCGGAGGCGACGCTGGCGCGTACCCTTGCCGCCCTCGCCGAACAGGAGGTCGACCGCGAGTTCGAGGTGATCGTCGTGGACGCCGGACCTGGCGGGCATACGGATGCGATCTCAGTGGCCGGCCGGCTCCCGGTAACGGTCGTGGAGGCCGGCCCCGTCGGTCCCGCCGAGGCGCGTAACCGTGGCGTCGAGGCGGCCTCCGCGGAGCTGCTTGCCTTCACCGACGCCGACTGCTTCCCGACGAGGGGCTGGCTGGCAGCCGGGCTCCGGGCCCTGGAGGGCGCGGACCTGGTGCAGGGGGCCGTCGGCCCGGATCCCCGCGCGCGCCGGGGACCGTTCGACCGGTGGGTGGGGGTGGGGGCCGAGGTCGGCCTCTACGAGACCGCGAACCTGTTCGTGCGCCGGTCGGCGTTCGAGCGCGCGGGCGGCTTCGTGTCTTGGCTGAGACCCGCCATCGGGGCTCCGCACATGGCGGAGGACGTGCTGTTCGGATGGACGGTCCGCCGCTTCGGCGCCACCACGTCGTTCTGCGAGGAGGCCCGCGTCCACCACGCCGTCTTTGAGCGAGGCGCCGCCGGGTTCATCGACGAGCGCAGGCGGTTGCGCTACTTCGCCGACATCGTGAAGTCGGTGTCCGAACTGCGGCGGTCCTTGCTGTTCGCGCGCATCTTCCTCAATCGTCGCAGTGCCGCCTTCGACCTCGCCGTGTTGGGGCTGGCGCTCGCCGCTTCGAGGCGTTCGCGCCTGGCGCCGGCTCTGGCGCTGCCCTACGCGCTGGTCCTGTACCGCGACAGCCGCTCATGGGGCAGGCGGGCGCCCGAGGTCGCGGTGGTCGGGGCGCTGGCGGACGCCGTTGGCTGCTACTCGCTGATGCTTGGGAGCCTGCGCCGCCGCACGCCCGTGCTCTAGACGCAGGGCGGCTGCCTTCCTGCTACGGGTCTCAGAGCCAGCCCCGCCGGCGGAAGTAGGCCAGCATGCTGGCCAGGATCACCGCCATGGAGCCGATCACCGCCCAGAACGCCTCCTTCGTGTCCTCGCCCGGCACGCCGACGTTCATGCCCCAGATGCTGGCGATCAGCGTCAGCGGCAGGATCACCACGCTGAACGCCGTCAGCACCCGCAGCACGTCGTTCACACGGTGCGCGAGCACCGACTCGTTGGTGTCCTCGAGGGCCTCGACCACCTCTTTGTAGTTCTCGAGCATGTCCCAGATCCGCTCGGACGCGTCGACGATGTCGTCGAAGTAGATGTCGATGTCCTCCGCCATGTAGCGCTGCTTCGTGCGCTCGAGATCGCGCAACACCGGGCGCTCCGGGCGGATGATCTTGCGGAAGTTGATGATCTCCTGCTTGGCGTTGGAGATGTCGCGCACCACCTCCTCCGAGCGCCCCAGGAAGATGTCCTCCTCGATCCGCTCGAGCTTGTTGCCCATCTTGCGCAGCATCGGGAAGCAGTAGTCGAACGAGTCGTCGACGATCCTGTAGAGCAGGTAGCCGGGGCCCTTGGAGAGCAGGCCGTCGCGCATCTCCTCGGATGACGTGCAGCGCTCGAACAAGTAGTCCACCGGCGGGATCGGCCGGTTGGGAAGCGTGATGAGGAAGTCAGGCCCGACGAAGATGTCGAGTTCCGCGGCGTTGAGCCGACCCACGGCCTTGTCGAACACCGGGAAGTGCAGCACGATGAACAGGTAGTCGTCGTACTCGTCGATCTTGGGGCGCTGGTTGCGCGAGGTCACGTCCTCGTAGTCGAGGGCGTGGAACTCGAAGTGCTCCTCGAGCCACGCGCGGTCGAGTGAACCCGGCCGCTCGATGTTGATCCACCGCAGCCCGTGGGCCTCGATCGTCTCTACATTGGGCTCGGGAGCGGCGTGCGCGGGATCCGCATCGGACCCGCTACGCGGGCCCTTGCGAAGGCGGGGACGGGGGATGCTCGGCATCGCCCGTACTGAGGGGGTCGTCTGACGTCATCGGCATCGAAACCCGATTGTAAGCCTTGCATCCGTCAGGACGAGCGCTATTGTTCACCGCTGACATAGCCGTACGCATCTAGAGGGGTGGAGGGAAATGGCCCGACGAAGCCCCGGCAACCATCCGAGTGACCCAGGTCATCGAGGAAAGGTGCCAAGTCCATCAGGTCTCGTGCAGATCTGACAGATGTGGCGAAGCTCCTCAGATCAGAGCCTCCGTCACAGCGCAAGCGGCGGAGGTTCTTCGATTTGAAGGGGTGTTAGTCATGGCAGCGGTAGAAGCATTGGAGTGCAAGGAATGCGGTGCGAGGTACGCGCTCGAGGCACGTCACGCCTGTGACAGCTGCTTCGGGCCGCTCGAGGTCACCTACGACTTCTCGGGCCTCGACCGCGAGGGCGCCAAGCGGCGGATACAGGCCGGCCCGGCCTCGGTCTGGCGCTACGCGGACTTCCTCCCGTTCGAGCGGCCTCCACGCACCGCGCTGGCGGCCGGCGTCTCGCCGCTGATCCGCGCCGACCGGCTGGCCGAGCGGCTCGGGCTCGGTGAGGTGTGGGTCAAGAACGAGGCCTCCAACCCCACCCACTCGTTCAAGGACCGGGTGGTCACCGTGGCGCTCGCCAAGGCCCAGGAGCTCGGGTATGAGGTGGTGGCATGCGCGTCCACCGGCAACCTCGCCAACGCGGTGGCCGCACACGCCGCCGCCGCCGGCCTCGAGTCATACGTGTTCGTCCCGGCCGACCTCGAGGAACAGAAGATCCTCGCCACGGGCGTGTACGGCACCCACCTCGTGAGCGTGAACGGCACCTACGACGACGTGAACCGGCTCTGCAGTGAGCTCGCGGCCGAGCGCGAATGGGGCTTCGTGAACGTGAACGTGCGTCCCTACTACGCCGAGGGCTCCAAGACCCTCGCCTACGAGGTGGCCGAGCAGCTGGGCTTCGAGCTGCCCGACCGCGTGGTCTGCCCGGTGGCCTCCGGATCGCTGTTCACCAAGATCGCGCGCGGGTTCGAGGAATGGCGAGAGGTCGGCCTGGTAGAGGGCGACCTGCCGACGTTCAACGGCGCCCAGGCCGAGGGCTGCTCGCCGGTCGCGCAGGCCTTCGAGGCGGGCCTTGACGTGTGCAAGCCGGTGAAGCCCTCGACGATCGCCAAGTCGCTGGCGATAGGCGACCCCGCGGACGGCCCGTACGCGATCGATCTCGCCCGCCGTACCGGCGGCGGCATCGACTCCGTGACCGACGACGAGATCCGGAAGGGCATCGGCCTGCTGGCGGAGACCACCGGCGTGTTCACCGAGACGGCCGGGGGCGTGACGACCGCGGTGCTGGCCAAGCTCGCCGAGCGAGGGGACATCGGCGCGGACGAGCGGGTGGTGCTCGTGATCACCGGTGAGGGACTCAAGACCCTCGACGCCGTGCGTGGCAGCTTCGAGACCCGCGTGATCGAGCCCACCACGACGGCCTTCGCCGAGGCATTTCAGCGCGAGGCCGTGACTTCGTGACCGGTTGCGCCGCTCGCGTCAGTACACTGCCGCGCCGATGAGCGTCACGGTCAAGATCCCCACCCAGCTGCGCAACGTCACGGCGGGCGACGCCGAGACCACGGTCGACGAGGCGACCACCGTCGGCGAGGTGCTCGACGGTCTCTATGACCGCTACGACGGCTTGCGGGACCGCATCGCCGAGGACGGGGACCTGCGCCGCTTCGTGAACGTGTACGTCGGCGGTGAGGACATCCGTTTCCTCGACGGGCTCGACACCTCCGTCGAGGACGGCGACGAAGTCACGATCCTACCCGCCGTCGCCGGCGGCTAGCAGCTTCTGCCGACAGCACGCTTCAGCAGGCTTTCGACTGCGCGGTTGAAGCGCTCGGCGCCGAAGCGCGCCGCCGTGGCGAGGCCGTCGCCGTGCAGTCGCCGCCGCAGGGCGACATCGCCTGCGAGGCGGCGGACCGCGCCGGCCAGTGCGCCGCCCCCCGCCTCGCTGTCGAAGAGCACGCAGTTCTCCCCGTCGCGCAGGTACTCGC
Organism: Thermoleophilaceae bacterium; assembly: GCA_030447725.1. Lineage (GTDB taxonomy): Bacteria > Actinomycetota > Thermoleophilia > Solirubrobacterales > Thermoleophilaceae > JAAYBF01. Next base: position 92,907 of record JAUJOQ010000007.1, on the reverse strand, counting down.
CGGAGCCACCACGGCCGGTGGCCACCACCGGCGTGCCCATTGCCATCGACTCGAGCGGCACGAGGCCGAACGGCTCCTCCCAGCGCACGGGGAACAGCGTCGCGTCGGCCTGCGCGTAGGCTGCCGGCAGCTCGGAGCGCGGCCGGCGCATGAAGGAGACCCGGTCCGCCACGCCAAGGCGGTTGGCCAGGCGCCGGAGCTCGGCCAAGTGCCCCTCGTCGCCGCCGCCGAGCACCGTGAGCGTCGTATCGCCGGGCATGTGCGCCAGCCCCTGGATCGCGGTGTCTATTCCCTTGCGCTCGTCGATCCGGCCGCAGTAGAGCAGCCGCCAGCCCCAATCGGCCCGGGGCTCGCGCGCGCCTCGAAACAGCCCTTGGTCTATTCCGGGGTAGGCGACGGTGGTCTCGCGCATCTCCCAGCCGGCGGCCCGGACCCGCCGGCGCAGCGTCTCGCTGGCGAACAGCCACTTCGCCGAGCGCTCGAGCTCGATGCGCACCGGCACCCCCACGAGCCGCTCGATCGCAGTCCTCAGAGGCCGTAGGCGGCGCGACCGGCGGCTCCACGCATCCACCTCGGGGCCGTAGAGGAGCCAGTCGTCCACGACCGTCGCGGCCGCGGGCAGCCCCGCTCGGTGCGCCTGCTCCAACAGCGACAGCGACATCCCGCCCATGGCCCACCAGTTCACGACGTCAGGGCGGAGATCCTCGACGTGGCGGCGCAGCGCAGCGGAGTTGTGGCGCTCGAGAGCGATCAGCTCGCGCGAGGAGAGGCGGGGGAAGGCGTGGTCGTGCCAGTACCAGCGCAGCTCGCGGAAGACGCCCGCGTCCTCGGGGGTCGTTGGGTCTGGGCCCGGTGCCCGGTAGCCGGTGGTCAGGACGCGCACTTCGTGTCCCCAGTCGCGCAGGTGCGCTACCGCCGAGCGCCACATGAGCTCATAGCCGCCGAGGTGGTGCGGGGGATACATGTTGCCCACCGTGAGGACGCGCAAGCGCGCGAGCATAGAGAGGGCCGGTACAGTTGCCGCCGTGCAGGAGCCAGGGTCGGCGGCGAAGGTCGCGATCGCCATCGTCTCCTTCAACGAGCGCGAGCTGCTGGCCGCCTGCCTGCGCTCCCTTGCGACCGACGTCGCGGCCGGGCGCGCCGAGGTCTGGGTGGTCGACAACGCCTCGAGTGACGGGTCGGCCGATGTGGTCGCGCGCGAGTTCTCGTGGGCGCGCCTGATCGTCAACGAGGAGAACATGGGCTACGGGCCCGCGGTGAATCTGGTTGCCGAGCGCACCGACGCGACATGGATCGCGCCGGCCAATCAGGACATCGAGCTCGACCCGGGTGCGCTTGCGACGATGGTCGACGTCGCCGCCTCCCGGCCGCGGGTGGGGGCTGTGGCGCCGAGGCTCGTGGGAGCGGACGGCGCCACGCAGCATTCCGTCCACCCCTTTCCGACGGTGTGGCTCACCCTGCTGTTCAACCTCGGAGTGCACCGGCGAAGCCGGCGGCTCTCGGATCGGCTGTGCCTCGAGGGCTACTGGGACCCCGGCAAGGCGCGCGAGGTCCCATGGGCGATAGCCGCCTTCCTCGTCGTCCGGCGCGAGGCCTTCGAGGCCGCCGGGCGCTTCGACAACGAGATGTGGCTCCACGCCGAGGACCTCGACCTGGCCTGGCGGCTCGACCGCGCCGGCTGGCGGACGTGGTATGAGCCGTCGGCCGTGGTCCGTCACGCGGGCAGCGTGTCGGCCCGCAAGGCGTTCGGCTCGAAGGTCGAGGCGCGCTTCATGGCCGCGAGCTACGCATGGATGGCCCGGCGCCGCGGCGATCTGGTGGCGCGCACGGTGGCGCTCGTGAACCTCGCCGGGTCGGGCCTTCGGGCCCTGGCTCTTCGGCCCGCGGCCAAGCTGCGTCCCGAGCGCTACGGGGGCCGCCGCGAGGCCCACATGCGCTGGGCCCGCATCCACGCGCGGGCGCTGCGCCCGAAACGCCTCGCCGAGCCGCGGTGAGGAACGCGCCAACCGCTCATCCGCCGGCACTGCCATAACCTCCGAGAGATGCGAGCGCTGCGCTTTCTCCCCGAGCCCGTGCGCCAGCGCCTGAAGCTCCAGATCGTCTCGTTCGCGCACTTCAGAGCACCGCGGCTGGCTTCCCGCTTCCGTCAGGCGATGGTGCGGCTGCGAAACCCGCAGGCCGACATCACATTTGGGGCGGGCTGCTACCTGGGACCGGGCTTCTCCATCGACGCTCCCTGGGGAGGCACGTTCAGTTGCGGCAACCACTGCGAGTTCCGACGCGGGTTTCGAGCGGAGCTGGCGGGGCCCGGCACGCGGCTCGAGATCGGGTCCGGCTGCGTGTTCACCTACTACTCGCTCATCCAGTGCGGCCGCAGCATCGTCATCGGCGATCGGGTGATGTTCGGTCAATCGTCGATGACCGTGGACGGCAATCACCGCTTCCGCGATCTGACGAAGCCGATGCTCGACCAGGGCTACGACTTCAGGCCGATACACATCGCAGACGACGTCACGACGACCACCAAGTGCACGATCATCGCGAGCATCGGCGAGCGCGCGTTCGTGGGCGCGAACTCAGTCGTGACCCAAGACATCCCGCCATTCACCGTCGCGGTCGGGGCACCGGCCCGCGTGATCGACTACTTCGGCCCCCCCGGCTCAGAGCCGGACGGTTGGGTCCGATCCGAAGGCTCGGCCGGCCAGCGGGTCTGACCGGGGGCTCGACCTTTTCCTGCCTGACGACAGGTCGAAGCGGCTCTATCACCGACTTGCGGCGCATCGCCTCACCGCCCCGCTCGGGGTGGCCGATCTGTGGGGCCATTGGCTACCGAGCGTGCGATCCGTAGCGGCGGTCGAGGTCCTGTCGCTCGGCGAGGTCGAGGACTCCTCGTTCATCGTCCTCCTCCCACTCCTCCCAGGCCGCCAGGAAGTGCGGGGCGAGCTGCTGGCGGTAATAGAGGTCGACGCTCGTCCAGACCCTCGGGCCGAGCCAGGGGACCGATGGGGGCACGTAGGGGGCCAGCTTGATCCCACGCCGGCGCGCCGGCTCCCGGCGGGTCGCGTCGATGAAGAGGTTGCGGAAGTAGGGCGCAACGTCGGGGTGGATCTTCACGAACTGGCGTTCGGCGATCGCGACGCGGCGCGCGCGCTTCTTCCAGAACTCGAGCGTCATCTGCCGGAGGTGGTCGACCACCGCGGCTCGGTTGAAGAGCAGCCGGAAGCCGAGCTTGCTCGCCCGGTAGGCCCAGTCGAGGTCCTCGTAGCCGTAGGGCAGCCGCGCCTGGTCGAAGCCTCCGACCCGTTCGAAGAAGCTGCGCTTCACGGAGGAGTTGGCCGTGTAGAAGCGGCCCCAGCCCGCTTCGATTCCCTCGATATTCGGGTAATCGAACTGGACTCCGCGGTCAAGCCAGCGCATGAAGGGAGTCACGTCGAGCTCGGGTGCCCAACGGACGAGCCCCACCACTCCAACCTCCTTCACGGGGTGACGGTCGTGCCACCGGAGGTGCTCGGAGACGAGCTCTGGCACCGGAATCGTGTCGTTGTCGTTGAACAAGACCAGCGGTGAGCACGCCGCGGCGCAGCCCGCGTTGCGATTCTCGGAGACGCCGGGCTCCTGCCCGGTGATCCGCCGGACCGGATAGGGCCGGGAGCCGATCGCCTCTTGCACTGCAGCCGGATCGGGCTCCGCCTTGTCGCTGACCACCACGATCTCGAAGCTCCCTGGCTCGGCATCCTGGCGCTCGAAGCCGTCGAGCACCCGGCGCAGGACGGGGTACATGCCGATCGTGGGGACCACTACGGTGAGCCGGGGCACGCCGATATCTTGACCGCATGCCGCCCCGCCCGCCGCTTGCTTGCGACCCGGCGCGTGAGGAGGCGGAGCTTCGGGACTACCTGGGCGACGACTTCGACCTGTCGAAGCTTCAGCACTACCAGCGCACGCTGGACTCCGAGTACGCGCAAGTGGGTGACGAACAGCGCTTCTACCGCGTCTCGCGTGGCTACCTCTACAACCTGACGGCCTTCGCGATGACAGAGACCAAGCTTCCCTACCTGCGGCAACTCGTCCGCTGCATAGCGCCCGGCGCACGGATCCTCGACTACGGGTGCGGGGTCGGCTCCGATGGGCTGATGCTGCTCGAAGCCGGCTACACGGTCGAGTTCGCCGACTTCGACAACCCGAGCACCGAGTACCTGCGCTGGCGTCTCGAACGGCGCGGCTTCGACGCCCCGGTGCACGACCTCGATCGCGAGGTTCCGGGCGGCTTCGACGCCGCCTTCGCCTTCGACGTGATCGAGCACGTGCCGGACGCCTTTGCCTTCCTCGGGGAGATGGAGCGGCGCGCCCGGGTGGTGGAGGTGAACTTCCTCGAGGCCGAGCACGACCAGGAGCTTCACCACGAGCTCTCGATTCCGGGGCTGCTTCGGCACGCGGGCGCCCGGAAGCTTCGGTTCTACCGAGTCTTCCATGGCGGCTCCCACCTCGTGATCTATGAGTCCCAACCGGCGGGGGTGGCGGGCATGCTGTCGGGCCGGCTGCGCCTGACGGCCGGGCGTGCCCGGCGACTGGCCGGGCGCTAGGGCTGAAGACCGGATCGAGGCCGGGCGACGGCCATGGCGTGGGGGTCGCCCTTCAAGGCCATCAAGATCGCCTCGCGCCCCTGCCGGCTGCGGAGCAGCCTGAGCGACGGACGCGCCCTCGGCTGCCCCGGACCGGGGGGCATGAACATCCGGCGCGGACCTTCGACGACATCGAAGCCGCCGGCCTCCAAGAGGCGGCCCAGGCCCGCGGCGTTCGAGTACCACCACCACGGCCGGTCCTTGCCGTCGAGCCGTGCGACCGGAGTCCACGGCAGCAGCAACGTCAGGAGAAGGTCTATCCCATCCACCACGATCAACATGTCTCGACATACCGAGCGAATGCGCTCGAGGGCGGCGACGGGATCGCGCAGGTGCACGAGCAGGCTCCCCAGGTAGACCACGTCGAAGTGCCCGAGGTCGTCGGGGTCGAGGTCGTAGACGCTGCGTTCGAGTCGCTCGACGGACGAGCCGAGCGCACGCCTGGCGATCTCGAACCCGCGCCCGCCGGCCAGCCGGCTGCCGATGATGCGGATCGTCTCTTGGTCGCTGCCCACCGGCCAGTCCCACCTGAGGGGATCGAGGACGTCGATCGCGACGACCTCGGCCGCGCCGCGTCGCTCCATCTCGAACGCCCAGAATCCGTTGAAGGTGGCCACGTCGAGGCAGCGCTTGCCATCGAGCGAGGGCGGGAAGGGTACGGTCGGCGCGACCGGCCGGGTGTCGAGCCAGCCGCGGGTCGTGACCCCCGGCGCGAGCTCCATCGTGTGGTACCACTCGATCGCCGCCACCTCGGCGGCGAGATCGCTCGTTGCGGGCGGTGATTCCTCCACGCGAAGCGGGACGCTATCTCAGGCGGCCTGGGGGGCGCCTGGTGCGCGCCGCAGGTATCCGAACATCTCCCTGAGGAGCGTCCTCTCGGCGGCCCAGGTGGCCGCGCAGGTCACGATCACGAACAGGGCCAGCTCGGCCGCCACGAAAGGCAACGTGCGTTCGTCGGGCTCGAGGAACCGGATGGCCAGCACCACGGCGACGGCTGGGATGCACGGGGTCAGCGCCCGCATCGAGTGCCTGACGATGTCGAAGCCCTTGAACAGCTTGCTCAGGTAGAAGGTACGGATTCCCAACTCCACGGCGGTCATCGCGCCGATGGCTACCGCGTAACCGGTGATGCCCCAGGCGATCATTCCGGGGACGCCCACCAGAAGGAAGACGATCAGCCCGGCGAACCCGTAGACGGCGAGCGGACGGGTCTGGCCGATCGCCCGCTGGAACGCGGTCCAGTTGAAGCCGATCTGCTTGATCGCTGCGGTGATGCCGAACACCTGGAGCAGCCCCGTGACCCCCTCCCATTTCTCGCCGAGCACGTAGTGAACGAGGTCGGGGGCGAACAGCGCGAGGGCGAGACCGAACGGCATCCCCCAGATCAGCGCCAGCCGGTTGGATTTCGTGAACGACTCGAAGAGCAGGTCGATGCGATCCCTGACCGCGCAAACGGCCGGGTACAGCGTCTGCGTGACGATCTGGTCGACACGGTCGGCGAAGGCGGCGATCGTTCCCGCGAGGCCTATCGCGCCGACTCCCGCTAGGCCCGCCGTCGACTCGCCGAGGATCACGGCCAGCTGGACGACGACCAAGCCGCTGCCGCTCGAGACCAGCAGCGGCCACGAGAAGCTCACGTACTCACGCAGCACGATCCCGTCGTAGCGCAAGCGGAAGGGGTACGGGCACGCCACGACGCAGGCGGCGGCGGTGGCCCACATGCCGACGATGGAGCCGACCACGAGGCTCCAGTACCCCGCGCCCGCGAAGCCCAGCGCCATCGTCACCACGAAGCCCACGATCGGATCGATCGCCTGCAGCGCCCGCTCGCGCGCGAACTGCATCTCGCGGTAGAAGATCCAGGTCGGGGTCCGGAAGGCGTTGGCGATGATTCCGAGGGTGAACAGACAGCCCGGGAGGATGATCTCGGGGCGTCCGTAGAGCATGGCGAAGAGGGGAACCGCGCCGAGGATGAGCACGCAGAACAACAGCGACCAGAGGAGGTTGAGGGTGAACGCCTTCTGGAAGGCCGCTTCCTGGTCCGGATCGTCCTGCTGGATGAACTTGTCGCCGATTCCAATCTCCATCAGCCAGAGGACCGACGTCACGGCGACGAAGATCAGCCCCCAGAGGCCGTACTCGGCGGCCGTCAGGAAGATGGCGATCAGGAATCGACGTGCCGCTCCGATGACGGCCAGCCCCACGCTGAAGGCGGCGTTGACGATCGTCCCGCGGGCCGTCAGGGCGCGTAGCGAGCCGCCCCTGTCGCGGAGGCGGCTGACGCGCGACGGCGGCGTCGAGGGCCGGGGGGATGACCCGGCTGTCCCCCGCGAATCGGTCATCCTGGCCGTGGCAACTATACGCCGCCTGGTGGGCAGCAAAGCGCACAGAGCAGCGCCAACAGCCCAGCACGCGGGCGGACTCGGCCTACGCTAGGGCCCTACGGCTTCGACGGGTTGCCGAGCCCCGAAGGCGCCGGTCAGCTCCCGCGGGCCCTGGCCGGCGAGCACCCACGCGTGAAGCGCGCCGCGCGCGCGTATGAACCGCTCCGGCAGCTGTGTCAGCCGCCCCCCGGTGAGGATCCAGCGCCTCGAGGCCCAGGGGACCCCGGGACCGTGGGGCACGATGTAAGGCCGCCCGGCCGCCGCGATGTCGAGGCCCGAGGCGATGACCATGCGCTCGAGAGCCTGGCGGTTGGGCGCATACCAGAAGGGGCGGCCACGGTGCATCATCACCTGCGCCGCGGCGTGGAAGGGGTGCTGGACGGTCATCGAGAGGGAGATGCCCTCGTTGAGGAGCAGGCGGCCGTCGAGGACGCCGGCGACGGCCGCTAGCGCTCCGGCGGGGTCTCTCAGGTGCCATAGGAGCGTCCCCACGACGGCGAAGTCGAAGCTCCCGATCTCCTCCCGGTCGAGGTCGTAGACCGACAACGAGCGGCGGTCGACCTTCGACCCGAGGGCCCCGTGGGCCAGCGAGAAGGCGCGACGACCGTTCTCCAGATCCTCGCGGATCATGTGCCGGCCGGGACGTGGGAGGGGAAGCTGGATCTGCTCGGGGTCATCGAGGTCGAGCGCGACCACATCGCGCGCTCCCCGCCGCTCCATCTCGAAGGCATAGAAGCCGTCGCGCGTGCCGACGTCGAGGCAGCGCTTGCCCTCGAGCGACATCGGCATCGGTAGGCGCGACAGCACCGACCGCAGGTCGTAGCGCCCGGGGGTCACGATGCCCCCGGGCAGGTCGATCGTGTGGTACCAGGTGAGCGCCTCCACGCGCTCTGCCACCGAGCCCGACGGTTCGGTCACCGCCGACCGCTCACATGTACCCCAGGAGCTTCATCCGGCTCTCGAGGTCGTCCACCTCGCCGGCCGGCGCCGCCGGCGCGGCGGGGGGCTCGCGCGACAGACGGACGCTTGGCATGGAGAGGGCTTCTCGCAGCCTTGCCACCCGTTGAGAGTCCTCGTGCTCGCCGGGCGCCGCAGGGTGCTCCTCGAGCGGGTCGCGTCCCAGGTCGTAGAGCTGCTCGCTGTCGCCCCGGAGCATCAGCTTCAGGCCCCCGTCGGTCGCGCAGGTCAGCGGTGTGGTGATCATCGCCTGCCCGGCGGCGTCGAGCTGCCACTGCTCGGTGGCTATGCCGACGCGCGGGTCATGCTCGTCGATGAACTCGAACTGGGCTGCGGCGATCCCGTCCGGCAGGTCCGGGCCGGCCCACGGGTGCTCGACAAGTCCGAGGTGCCCGGCGAGCATGCGGGGCACTTCGGCCAGGCTGCGCGCGCCGCCACCGGTCTCGAAGTCGGGGCGGTTCGCCACGAGCGGCACTCGAATCAGCCGATCGTCGACGGAGAACGCGTGGGCCAGCAGGCCGTTCTCGCCGAAGTTCTCGCCGTGGTCGGACGTTACGAGCACGAGCGTGTCGTCGAGCACTCCCTTGTCCTCGAGCGCCTCCAGCACTCGCGCGAGCCAGTCGTCCATGAGCCGTACAGAGCGCGCGTAGAGGTGGCGCATGCGGTCGAGCGCCTCCTCGGGCACCTCGTTCACGCCGAGGCAGGTGCGCCAGATGGCGTCCAGCGACAGGTAGAGCCGGGCTTCCTGCGCAGCCTTCAGCCGCTCGAGCGGCCGGAGGTCGTTGTAGGGGCGCGGCGGCAGGTAGGGGGAGTGGCATTCCACGAGGTTCACGAACCAGAAGAAGGGCCGGTCCGTGCCCTCCGCGAGCCAGCGCCTGACGATTCCCTCGACCTCCCGGGCCCCGTCATCCGCTCGGGCGCGCAGCCCCTCGTAGGCCCAGACCAGGGATCCGCGCAGCCCCTCGCGGTTCACATGCTCCTGGCGCGTCCGCGCTCGCACGTACTCGAAATCGTCGAAGCCGATGTCGAAGCCGGCGTGCGGGCTGACCCACACGTTGGTGCTGGCCGCGCGCGTATGCCACCCGGCCCTGCGGAGCACCTCGGGCAGCAAGCGTTCTCTATGCGAGTCGAGCACGGGGCGTGCGCCGTGCGGCGCGCCGCCTGGCGCCTGCCCCAGCCCAAGCTGGCGCGGGAGGATGCCCGTGAACATCGAGGCATGGGAGGGGAGCGTCCAGCATGCCGTCGAGAAGACGTCTTGCACCGCCCGGCCCGACGAGGCTATCTGGGCGGTGGTGGGGGTGGATCCCACCGGGGCGCCATAGGGCTCGAAGGCGTCGGCGCGTGCGGTGTCACAGACGAGCATCAGCACGTTCCGCGGCATCCGCAGGTAGCTTACGGCGCGTCTTTCATGAACGCTCTGGACTCGCCAGTCACTCCGCCGGCAAGGGCGCGCAACTTCGTCATCGTGATCCTCGACAGTCTGCGCTACGACTCCTGGGTCGAGGCGCAGCCGCAGACACTCGCCACGCTGGGCACGCTGGAGCGCCGCTTCTCGTACGCGACCTGGACGGCCCCGTCGCACCTCAACCTGCTGATGGGGCTGCTGCCACACACGAACCCGCCGCAGGTCTACGCCTCCGAGTACTACAAGCGCGACTTCCTGCGCTACGGCGAGCGGCTGGGAGTGAGCGGAATCGAGTTCCGCTCCTTCCTGCCATCGATCTTCCTCCCCACCTACCTGAAGCACAGGCTCGGCTATCGCACGCACGCGAGGGTCTCCATGCCGGTGCTCAACGAGCACACCGTGATCAACCGCGACTTCGACTCCTACCGCCTCATGCCCAAGCACAACGACATGGCGGCGATGCTCGACGAGCTGGAGTTCAGCGAGGACCGGCCCTCCTTCTACCTGCTCAACACAGGCGAGACCCACTATCCGTACGCGCTGTCTCACGAAGACCCCCGCGAGTGGCCGCACATCTCCGGGGTCCATGGCGTCTTCAAGCGACTCGACGATGAGGGGCACGGCCTCGACGCGCCCGAGTTCTTCGACGAGACGGCGCTGAAGGACCTGCACGCCCGCCAGATCAAGGCCGTCGAGCACCTGGACGGTGTCTTCGCGCAGCTCTTCGAGCTGCTGCCCCAGGACACGTGGGTAGTCGTGACCTCCGACCACGGCGAGCTGTTCGGGGAGGACCGCTACTTCGGGCATGGCCCGATAGCGCACGAGAAGGTGCTCGAGGTGCCCTTCGTCGAGGGGCTGGTGCCGTGACGGAGCTGAGGCAGGCGATCGGGGCCGTCCCGCTCTGGTACCACACGATCGACCTGCCCGGGGGCATGGAGACCCCGGGCTATTTCGACCTCCGGCCGATCGTCGACGTGCTTCCGTGGCCCGACGTGCGCGGCAAGCGCTGCCTCGACGTGGGCACCTACGACGGCTACCTCGCCTTCGAGCTGGAGCGTCGCGGGGCGGCCGAGGTCGTTGCCCTCGACATCCCTGACCACGAGGATTGGGACTGGCCGCCGGATGTCCGTGCGCAGGGCGGGGAGAGGCTTGCGAAACTGGCAGGACCCGAGAAGGGCGCGGGCTTTCGGACCGCGCGAGCGGGGCTCGGGTCAGCTGTGGAGAAGGTGGACATGAGCGTCTATGAGCTGAGTCCCGAGCGGGTCGGCACCTTCGACGTCGTGGTCTGCGGCTCGCTGATGCTGCATCTCCGGGACCCGCTTCGCGCCCTCGAGCGGATCCGGATGGTGTGCGACGGCTTCTTCATGTCCTCGGAGGAGATCGACCTCGTGCTGTCGGTCGCACATCCCAGGCGTCCACTGGCACGGCTCAACGGCAGCGGCGAGCAGCTCCAGTGGTGGGTGCCGAACGTCGTCGGGCACCGGCGGATGATCTACGCGGCGGGCTTCGAGATCCTGCGCGGCTCCGCCCCTTACTCGGAACCCTTCGGCGAGGGACATCCGGCGCGCCGGAGCGGCCTGGGGCAGCTGCCGCTTCGCGCCTTCCGAACGGTCTTCTCCGGCCGGATGGGGGTGCCTCATGCTGCCCTGCTGGCGCGTCCACGGGTGTTGCTGTGACCGCTCTGGCGGAGCAGGTCGCGTCGGTCCCCGCCTGGTACCACACGATCGACCTGCCCGGGGGCATGGAGACCCCGGGCTATTTCGACCTCCGGCCGATCGTCGACGTGCTTCCGTGGCCCGACGTGCGCGGCAAGCGCTGCCTCGACGTGGGCACCTACGACGGCTACCTCGCCTTCGAGCTGGAGCGCCGCGGCGCGGCCGAGGTGGTGGCGATCGACGTGGCCGACCCGCATGACTGGGACTGGCCTCCCGACGCCCGCGCGGCGGGCCCGGAGCGGGTCATCGACGGGCTGGGACCCGAGCATGCCCGCGGCTTCGATGTGGCTCGCGTCGCACTCGAGTCGCGGGTCGAGCGACGCGACATGACGATCTACGAGCTGAGTCCCGAGACCGTGGGAGAGTTCGACGCGGTGGTGTGCGGCTCCCTGCTGCTCCACCTGCGCGACCCCCTGCGGGCGCTCGAGGCCATCCGGAGCGTCTGCAAGGGCAGCTTCCTGTCGTCGGAGGAGATACGGCTGGCGCTTTCGCTGCTGCACCCTCGACGCCCCCTCGCCGAGCTCGACGGAAGCGGGGAACGGGTCCAATGGTGGGTGCCGAACGCCGCCGGGCATGAGCGGATGCTCTTCGCCGCCGGATTCACCGTCGAGCAGACGACGCGGCCTTATGTCCTCGGTTTCGGAAAGAGCCACCCCGCCTTCGAGGCGAGGCGTTCCGGTCCGCGCCACCTCGCAGGACAGATGCTGCAGCGCGCCTTCGCCGGCGGGACCGGGGTGCCACACCGAGCCCTGCTCGCCAAGCCGAGACTGTGACCGGCTGGCGAGGACAGACCGTGCTGGTCACAGGGGCGCAGGGCTTCATCGGGTCGTGGCTGGCCGAGCGGCTGCTCGATGCCGGGGCGCGCGTAGTGGTGCCGCGCAGGGACGTCGACCCGGAGGCGCGCTTCGTGACCGACGGCGTCGGGGATCGCTGTACGGTGGTTCTCGCCGATCTGCTCGCCTACGAGACGCTGTTGCGGGTGCTCAACGAGTACGCCGTCGACGCCGTGTTCCACCTCGGCGCGCAGACCATCGTCGCGACCGCCAACCGGTCGCCGCTCTCGACTTTCGAGACGAACGTGCGTGGGACCTACAACCTGCTCGAAGCCTGCCGAGCTGTAGGCGTCGTGGGCGACCCCGTCAAGCGGGTGGTCGTGGCTTCCTCCGACAAGGCCTACGGTGGTCACGAGGAGCTGCCTTATCGCGAAGACTTCGCCCTCCAGGCGCGCTACCCGTACGACGTGTCGAAGGCGTGCACGGACATGATCGCCCGCTCGTACGCGATGACCTACGACATGCCGGTCGCGGTCACGCGCTTCGCCAACGTCTATGGCGGAGGCGACGTCAACTGGTCGCGGGTGGTTCCGGACGCGGCGCGCGCGCTCGTCGCAGGCAAGCCGCCTGTGATCCGATCGGACGGAACTCCTGAGCGGGACTACCTCTACGTGGAGGATGCGGTGGACGGCTACCTGACCGTCGCCGGCTCGCTGGACGACCCGGCGATGTGGGGCCGCGCCTGGAACGGTGGCTGGGGCGAGCCACTGTCGGTGCTCGAGATCGTCCACCGCCTGATTGCCGCCGCGGGGGCCGACGTGGAGCCCGACATCCAGGGCGAGGGCACGCCGCACGGTGAGATCGATCGTCAGTTCCTCGACTCCACCGCCATACGCGACGAGTTGGGCTGGGCGCCGTGTCACACCCTCGACGACGCTCTCGGAACGACCTACGCCTGGTACCGCGAGCGCCTCAGCGGGGCTGCCGCCTGAACGCGCCCGGCTGGATTCGAACCAGCGACTTCTGCCTCCGGAGGGCAGCGCTCTATCCACTGAGCTACGGGCGCTCGAGCGCCGAGTCTAGATGGATCTCCAGATGCTGATCGCCGTCATATCGGACACGCACATGCCCCGCGGGGCCCGGCGGCTCCCGGACTCGTGCGTGGCCCGCCTTGGAACGACGGACCTGATCCTCCATGCCGGCGATGTGAGCACGGCCACGACCCTGGCGGAGATGGAACGGATCGGCCCTCCGGTGCTCGCGGTGCACGGCAACGTGGACGACGACGAGCTCACGCGCCGGCTGCCGGCCGCGCGAATTGTCGACGCCGACGGCGCGCGAATCGCCATGGTCCACGACGCGGGGCCCCGGAAGAGGCGTCTGGCACGGATGCGACGCCGCTTTCCCGACGCGGACGCCGTGGTCTTCGGCCATTCCCATCTCCCCCTGCATGAGCGTGAGGACGGCTTTCAGATCTTCAATCCCGGCAGCCCCACGGAACGACGGCGCGCGGGCGCGCACACCATGGGCCTGGCCCGTTGCACCGGCGGCAGCGTCGAGTTCGAGCTGATCGAGCTGGACTGACGACAGGCGCCCGTGGATCTCGACGTTCTCTTCCTGGGCACCGCCGGCTCGGCCCCCACCGTGCGCCGTGGCCTTCCCGCCACGCTGATCCGCCGCGGCGGCGACCGGTTGCTCTTCGACTGCGGGGAGGGCACCCAGCGTCAGCTGATTCGCTCCGTGGGCCTCGTCGAGATAGACGAGGTGTTCGTCACCCACTTTCATGCCGACCATTTCCTGGGGCTGCCCGGCCTGCTGAAGACCTATGGCCTGATGGGTCGCGAACGGCCCCTGCACGTGTACGGCCCGATCGGGCTCGGGCGGATGTTCGCCGCCCTGCGTCCCGTGGTGGGGCGGACCTCCTACGAGGTTCACCTGCGCCAGCTCGAGCCGGGCCACGAGCTGGACGGCGACGGCTACCGGATCGCTGCCTTCGCGGTCGACCACGGAATTACCGCGCTCGGGTACGCCCTGATCGAGGACGCGCGCCCGGGACGCTTCGATGAAGGGCGCGCCAGAGAGCTCGGGGTCTCGCCGGGGCCCGACTTCGGCCGGCTGCAGCGTGGAGAGACCGTCGGCCACGCGACCCCCGATCAGGTGCTCGGCGATCCCCGCCGTGGCCGGACGATCGTGCTCACGGGCGACACCGCGCCCTCCGACATGACGCGGGCGGTGGCGCACGGCGCGGACCTGCTCGTGCACGAGGCCACCTTCATGGAGGAGGAGGCCGGCCGGGCGAGGGAGACCGGACACTCGACCGCCCGCGGCGCGGCCGAGCTAGCCGCGGGGGCCGAGGTCGGCCTGCTGGCGCTCACGCATCTGTCCTCTCGCTACGGGGGAGGGGAGGTGCTCGACGAAGCGCGGTCGGTGTTCGGACGGACCATCGTGCCGCGGGACTTCGACCGGGTGGAGATCCCCTTCCCCGAGCGGGGAGCTCCCGAGCACGTGCGCCATGAGGTCCGCGCCGCGGCTCAGACCGCCGCCGAGGCCTAGCCGCAACCGCGCCGGAGTCGCAGCCGCAGGCGGGGCCGCCTGCGCCGCACGGGCGGCCGGGCAGCAAGCTCCCGGCTCACGAACTCGGCGAGGTAGGGGTCGAGCTCCTCCGCCGAGGTCATCACCCGCTCGGTGGCCTCGAAGGAGCCCTCCCACCACAGGGTCTCGACCCGCTCCTCCTCACTGAGCAGGTCATGGAAGCCGGCCGGGAAGTGATCGCTCGCGCGGCCATGGAGGACGTGGTGCTTGAACACGAACTCGATGCGCTCGTGGTCGACCTCGATCAGCCAGCGGTGGTGGCCCCAGCCCACCCACGGCCCCTGGAAGCCAAAGCTCTGCTCCTCCAGCCGGGATGGCACTTCGATGTACCCGGCCCTGGCGACGCGCGCCAGCTCCGAGCACACCCAGACGGGATCACGCACGTCCTCGAGCGTGTGTGAGCAGATCGCGAAGTCGACCTGGTCGTCGTCGAACGGGAAAGGAGTGCGGTCGCAGATGTCGCGCTGTATCCATGTGCCCGCGGAGAACCGCTCCGGCCCCTCACCGTCGTGGCCGTAGAGCCCCCGGGTCTCGTAGGGCATGAGGTCCATCACCCAGTCTGCGCGTCTGAAGGGCCGCCCCCACGCACCGACGTCGAGAACCACATCGTCGGTTCCGAGGCGCTCGGCGATTCGCCTGGAGCTGGAAGCGAGCATGAGCGGGCGCCATAGTACGGTCCACCGCCGTGGACGCCGTGCAGAGGGCCGAGGAGCTCACCTGGTACCACACGCTGGAGCTCGCCCCCGGGTACGTCACCCCCGGGATGTTCGACCTTCGGGGCGTCGTTCACCGCTACGGCCTGCCGGAGCGGATGGAAGGGATGCGCGCCCTCGACGTCGGCACCTGGGACGGATTCTGGGCCTTCGAGATGGAGCGGCGCGGCGCCGAGGTCATGGCGCTCGACCTCGACGACGAACGCGATCTGGACTGGCCGGCCGACCGCCGTCCGGACACGTTCCCCGAGACGCCGCGGGGCGCGGGCTTTGCGCTGGCCAAGGAGGCCTTCGGGTCGAACGTCGAGCGGGTCAGCAGGTCCATCTATCACGCGCTACCCGACGATCTCGGCACGTTCGATCTGGTCTTCTGCGGCTCGGTGCTCATCCACTTGCGCGACCAGGCGCTGGCGATCGAGCGGATCGCCAACCTCTGCCGGGGCACTTTCATATCGGTGGAGTCCTTCGACCCCCTCCTCAACCTCCTGCCGTTTCCGGTCGCGCGATGGCGGGCCGCCAGGGACGCGGCGGTCGTCTTCTGGGAGCCGAACGTGCGCGCGTGGAAGGCGATGCTGGCCACCGCGGGGTTCGATCGGATCGACGAACGAGGTCGCTTCAAGCTCCATGCGCGCGCCGGCTGGTCGGTGCGCCACGTCGCGCTCGCGGCTCACAAGCCGGGCGCCGAACCCCCAGCTGGCGGACGCTGAGCCGCCGGGGCCGCTGCTACTCTCGCCGAGCATCCTTTAACCCGGTCCCGCGAGGCCAGGAAGGACGTTCCCATGACCGACAAGGTCGTGCTCGACCGCGACGACGTGCGGCGCACCCTGGTGCGCATCGCTCACGAGATCGTCGAGCGCAATCGCGGCGAGACGATCGCCGTCGTCGGCATCCACCGCCGGGGGGCGCTGCTCGCGGGACGGCTCAGGGACCTGATCGCCGACCTCGTCGAGGAGCGGGTTCCCCTGGGCGACGTGGACATCTCCTTCTACCGTGACGACCTCGGGATGCGCGAGCCGGGCGCCCAGCCGGTCGTGCATGCCTCACACATCGACTTCGCGATCGAGGACGCCACCGTGGTGCTCGTCGACGACGTGCTGTTCACCGGCCGGACCGTGCGCGCGGCGATCGACGCCCTGTTCGACTACGGCCGTCCCCCGCGGGTGCAGCTGGCAGTGCTGGCCGATCGCGGTCATCGCGAGCTGCCGATCCGGCCCGACTACGTGGGCAAGAACCTGCCCACCGCGCGCAGCGAGCGCGTGAACGTGACGGTGGCCGAGCTCGACGGCGAGGACGAGGTGTCGATCTCGGACGGAGACGGCGCCTGGGGCAGGGGCACCGCGGGATCGGTGGTGGCGCGAGCACCGCACCGAGACTCGCGGGATGGAGGGAACGCATGAAACGGCATCTGCTCTCGGTCGACGACCTGTCGCGAGAGGACATCGAGCGGATCCTCGGGCGCGCTGAGAGCTTCGCGGAGGTGTCGGGCCGCGAGATCAAGAAGGTTCCGACGCTGCGGGGGCGCACCGTGATCAACCTCTTCTACGAGGCGTCCACGCGCACCAGCTCGTCCTTCGAGCTGGCCGCCAAGCGGCTGTCGGCCGACCTGGTGCCCATCAAGGCGCAGGGCTCCGCCGTCGACAAGGGCGAGTCGCTGAAGGACACCGTCCAGACGCTCTCGGCCTACGACCCGGCCGCGGTGGTCTTTCGCTCGCCCCACGCGGGCGCCGCCGGCCTCGTGGCGAGCTGGACTCCCGCCTCGGTGATCAACGCGGGCGACGGCAAGCACGAGCACCCCACGCAGGCGCTGCTCGACCTCTACACGCTGCGCCGCCGCGCCGGGCGCCTCGAGGGCCTCAACGTCTGGATCGTGGGAGACGTGCTCCACAGCCGCGTGGCGCGGTCGAACATCCTGGCCTTCGGCCGAATGGGGTGCCGCGTAACGGTCTGCGGCCCGCCCACCCTGATCCCGCGTGGCGTCGAGTCGCTGGGCTGCGAGGTGCGCATCACGCTCGACGACCTGGCCGAGGCCGACGTGGTCTACGCGCTGCGGATGCAGCACGAGCGCATGACGGGGTCGTTCGTGCCCTCCCTGCGCGAGTACGCGGCGCAGTACCAGATCGACGGCCGCCGCCTCGGGGCCGGACAGCTGCTGATGCACCCGGGCCCGGTGAACCGTGGGGTCGAGCTGTCGGCCGAGGTGATCGACTCACCGCAGGCTCTGATCACCGATCAGGTGGAGTCGGGCGTGGTGGTCCGGATGGCCGTGCTCTACGAGCTGCTGGCGGGCGGCTCGGGTCCCCTGCGCGGCGCTGAGGATCCCTCGCGGCCGGCCTCGGAGCCCCAGCCCGCATGAACGTCCCGCTCGACTCCCTGCTCGACTGGGCCGATGTCGCCCCCGCAGCCCTTCTGATCCGGCGGGCGCACCTGCTCGATCCACGCACCGGCCTCGATCGGCCGGGCGACCTGCTGGTGCGCGACGGCGCGGTAGCCGAGATCGGAGCCCCGGGCGCGCTGAGAGCGCCCCCTCACGCCGAGATCGTGGAGGCCGAGGGCCTTCACGCCTTCCCGGCCTTCGTCGATCCGCACGTTCATCTGCGTACGCCCGGACGCGAGGACGAGGAGGACATCGAGACGGGCACTCGCTCAGCCGCGGCAGGTGGCTACGGCGCGATCCTGGCCATGCCGAACACCGATCCGGTGGTGGACTCCGCCTCGGTGCTCGGCTCCCTGCGCGAGCGCGCCCGCAAGGAGGCCCGGATACCGACGGGGTTCACCGCCGCAGTCACGATCGGTCAGCGGGGTGAGCAGCTCACCGAGATGGCCGAGCTGGCTCAGGCCGGCGCCGCCGGCTTCACCGACGACGGTCTCCCGCTGCGCTCGGCAAGGGTCATGCGCCAGGCGCTGGCCTACCAACGGCTGGCCGGACGCTGCATCGCCCTGCACGAGGAAGACCCGGCGCTGTCGGGAGATGGGGCGATGCACGAGGGCGACCTGTCGGCGCTGCTCGGGGTGGCCGGGATCCCCTCGGTGTCCGAGTCGACGATGGTGGCCCGCGACACCGAGCTGGCGGCTTACGAGGACGGCTTCATCCACGTGCAGCACGTATCCGCCCGCCAGACCGTGGAGGTGCTCGAGCGCGCCCGCGCGGCGGGCGTTCGTGTGACCGCCGAGGCCACCCCCCACCATCTCCTGCTCACCCACGAGTGCGTGCGCGGTCTCGACACCCGCTACAAGATGAACCCGCCGCTGCGCTCCGAGGACGATCGCCAGGCGCTGATCGACGGAGTTCGCTCCGGGGTCCTCGGCTGCATCGCCACCGACCACGCCCCCCACGCGAGCGAGGAGAAGGAGGAGCCGTTCGAGACGGCCCCGATGGGGGTCACCGGTCTCGAGAGCGCCTTCGCCGCGCTGTACACCGACCTCGTGGTCCCCGGCGTGCTGGGACTCGGCCTGGTGATCGAGCGGATGACCGCGGGCGGTGAGCCCTTTGGCCTCTCGATTCCCACCCTCGCCAAAGATGCCCCGGCCAGCGTGTGCCTGGTCGACCTGGCCGCGGAGTGGGAGGTCGGGGAGTCGGGCTACGAGAGCCGCTCGTCGAACTGCGCCTTCGCCGGCCGGCGCCTGGCCGGTCGGGTGCGGATGACGATCGCCGCCGGGGCGGTGGCCTTCAGGGAGCGTTCCTTCGCGATCGGGGCCGTGGCCTGATGGCGCCGGATCGAACGAGCGCGTTCCTGCTGCTCGAGGACGGCACGCGCTTCGATGGGGACTCCGTGGGCGCCAGCCTTGAAGGATTGGGCATGGATGACCAATCCTTCGCATCACCATCCGCTCGGGCCGCCACCGGCGAGGTCGTCTTCAACACGGCGATGTCGGGCTACCAGGAGTCGGTCACCGACCCCAGCTACCGGGGTCAGATCATCGTCTTCACCTACCCGATGATCGGCAACTACGGGGTGGCCTCCGATCACATGGAGTCCGACTCCGTGCACACGAGGGCGGTCGTCATGCGCGAGGGCGTCGATCGCGATGACGCCCCGCATGCCGAGGGCGGATGGCTGACCTGGCTCACCGACTGCGGCATCCCGGCGATCAGCGGCATCGACACGCGGGCGCTGGTGCGCCACATCCGCGACCGCGGCTCGATGCGCGGCGGTGTCTTCGGAGGCGATCTGTCCGGGGAGGAGGCGATGGACCGGGTGATGGCCGAGCCACCGATGGCCGGGCAGGACCTCGCCGCGGAGGTCACGCCGGCCGGTCCGGTGGTCCTCGGCCCCCTCTCGGGGCACGGCGGGCCGCGGGTGGTGGCGCTCGACACCGGCATCAAGGACTCGATCGTGCGCAACCTGCGCGAGCGCGGCGCGACGGTCGAGCTGCATCCCTGCGACACCTCCGCGGCGACTCTGCTCGCCCGCGGCCCGGACGCCGTCTTCCTGGCCAACGGGCCGGGCGATCCCGCGGCTCTGGACCATGTGGTCGAGGCCGTGCGCGGAGTGGTGGGCAAGGTGCCGGTATGGGGGATATGCCTCGGGCATCAGCTTCTCTGCCGCGCGGTCGGCCTCGACACCTACAAGCTGCCCTTCGGCCACCGCGGGGCCAACCACCCGGTCAAGGACCTCGAGACCGGGCGGATCGAGGTCACCTCACAGAATCATGGCTTTGCGGTGCTCGGCCCCCAAGGAGAGCGCAGGTTCGGAGCCGACGAGGCGGTCCGATGGGACACCGACTTCGGCTCCGCCGAGTTGTCGCAGGTCAACCTCTACGACCGCACGGTCGAGGGGCTGGTGCTCCGCGACGTCGCGGGTGGCACCGTGCAGTACCACCCCGAGGCCGGCCCGGGGCCGCACGACTCGCTTCATCTCTTCGACCGCTTCCTGGAGCGGGTCGGATGACGCTGCAAACCGTCGTCTGCCGACGTCATCGGTCGCTGGCGTGGAGGGCACGCGTCGCTCCCTGCTTCCTTGGCCGACTCGGTTTTTGCGCCCCCGACTCCGCTCCAGATGCCGCGTAGGGACGACATCTCCAAGGTCCTGGTGATCGGCAGCGGCCCGATCGTGATCGGCCAGGCCGCCGAGTTCGACTACTCGGGCGCCCAGGCGTGCAAGGTGCTGCTCGAGGAGGGGTATGAAGTCGTGCTCGTGAACTCCAACCCGGCCACGATCATGACCGACCCCGAGTTCGCCACGTCAACCTACATCGAGCCGCTGCTGCCCGACTCGGTGGCTCGGGTGATCGAGTGCGAACGCCCCGACGCCCTGCTGGCCACCCTCGGCGGCGGGACAGCCCTCGATCTGGCGCGCAGCCTCACCGAGGACGGAACGCTCGACAGCTACGGCGTCGAGTTGATCGGCGCCGACTACGCGGCGATCCGCCGTGCCGAGGACCGCGACCTTTTCCGCGCGACGATGGAGCGCGCCGGCCTGCGCGTGCCGAGGTCGGAGGCGGTCGAGTCGGTGGGCGAGGCCGTGAGGGCGCTCCCCGGCATCGGTCTGCCGGCGATCGTCCGGCCAGGCTTCACCATGGGCGGCCAGGGCGGCGGCATCGCGCGCACCGAGGCCGAGTACCACGAGCGCGTGACCGAGGGCCTGGCCGCGAGCCCGATAGGCCAGGTGCTGGTCGAGGAGTCGGTGATCGGCTGGGGCGAGTTCGAGCTGGAGGTGATGCGCGACTCGCGCGACAACGTGGTGATCGTGTGCTCGATCGAGAACATCGACCCGATGGGCGTGCACACCGGCGACTCGGTCACGGTTGCACCCCAGCAGACGCTGTCGGATCGCCAGTACCAGCTGCTGCGCGACCAGGCGATCGCGGTGATCCGGGCCGTGGGCGTCGAGACGGGCGGCTCGAACATCCAGTTCGCGGTCAACCCCGCGACCGACGAGATCGTGGTGATCGAGATGAACCCGCGCGTGTCGCGTTCCAGCGCGCTGGCCTCGAAGGCCACCGGCTTCCCTATAGCCAAGATCGCCGCGCGGCTGGCGGTGGGCTATGCGCTGGAGGAGATCGACAACGACATCACCCGCGTCACCCCGGCGAGCTTCGAGCCGGCGATCGACTACGTGGTGGTGAAGTGGCCGCGCTTCGCGTTCGAGAAGTTCCCCGGCGCTGACGGCTCCCTGTCCACCTATATGCAGTCGGTTGGCGAGGCGATGGCGATCGGGCGCACGTTCAAGCAGGCGTTCGTGAAGGCGATGCGCTCGCGCGAGCTCGACGTGACCCCGACGCTCCCCGAGGACACCGAGCAGCTGCTGCGCGCACTCGAGGTGCCCTCGCACGAACGTTACGAGTGTCTGTTCGAGGGCCTGCGCCGCGGCGTGGACAGCGCCGAGCTGTGCGAGCGCACGGGCATCGATCCCTGGTTCATGGCCGAGATGGGCGCCCTGGCCCTTGGCGAGGACCCGGAGGCCGGGCTGGTGCGCACCTTCAAGGCGGTCGACACCTGCGCGGCCGAGTTCGAGGCCGCCACGCCCTACTACTACTCGGCCTGGGAGCGCCCTGGCCGTGGGGGGGCAGGCAACGAGGTCCGCCGGGGCGAAAGGGCCAGCGTGGCCATCCTCGGCTCCGGGCCCAACCGCATCGGGCAGGGCATCGAGTTCGACTACTGCTGCGTGCATGCGGCGATGACCGTGCGCGCTTCGGGCCGCGACGCCGTGATGATCAACTGCAACCCGGAGACGGTCTCCACCGACTACGACACCAGCGACCGGCTGTACTTCGAGCCGCTCACCCTCGACGACGTGCTCGGCGTGCTTGAGGTCGAGCGACCCGAAGGGGTGATCGTCCAGTTCGGCGGCCAGACGCCGCTCAAGCTCGCCCGCGGTCTGGCCGACGCCGGGGTGCCGCTGCTCGGCACCTCCGTGGAGTCGATCCACAGGGCCGAGGACCGGCCGAGCTTCGGCACGCTGCTGGAAGGGCTGGGCCTCAGGAGCCCGCCATATGCCACCGCCGGATCGGCCGAGGAGGCGCTGGCGGCGGCCGAGTCCGTGGGCTATCCGCTTCTCGTGCGACCGTCCTACGTGCTTGGCGGAAGGGCGATGGAGATCTGTTACTCGGGGGATGGGCTGTCGAGCTACCTGGAGAGGCATTCGAAGGATTCGGCTTCCCTGCCGCATCCTCCCCGCACCGCGGCGGGCGGACGGCCCGAGGGCCAGATCTTCCTGGACCGCTTTCTCGAGAACGCCATCGAGATCGACGTGGACGCCCTGTGCGACGGCGAGACGGCGCAGATCGGCGCGATCATGCAGCACGTCGAGGAGGCCGGCGTGCACTCCGGCGACTCCGCATGCGTGATCCCGGCGATGTCGCTCGGCCCGGAGATGCTGGCCCAGGTCGAGGCTGCCACCGAGAGGATCGCGCTCGCTCTCGGTGTGATCGGGCTGCTCAACATCCAGTTCGCGGTCCACGGCGACGATGAGCTGTATGTGATCGAGGCCAACCCGCGCGCCTCGCGGACCGTGCCCTTCGTCTCAAAGGCGACGGGCGTGCCGCTGGCCAAGGTGGCCTGCCGCCTGATGCTCGGTGAGCGCCTGACCGACCTCCAGCTCGACCTGCCGGCCTCCTCCAGCCATGTCTCGGTCAAGGAGGCGGTGTTGCCCTTCGGCCGCTTCCCGCGCGCGGATGCGCTCCTCGGGCCCGAGATGAAGAGCACGGGAGAGGTGATGGGCGTCGCGCCCGACTACCCGGCCGCGTTCGGCAAGGCCCAGGCCGCCGCCGGCGCACGGCTGCCCGCGGAGGGCACGGTGTTCATCAGCGTCACCGACGGAGACAAGTCCGGCGCTACCCCCATCGCAGCCTCGCTGCACGATCTCGGCTTCAAGGTGCTGGCCACCGGCGGAACGGCGCAGGCCATCCGGCGGATGGGGGTGCCGGTGGAGCGGATACCCAAGATCAGCGAGGGTTCGCCCAACGTTGTCGATCGGATCGAGTCCGGCGACGTGGATCTGGTGATCAACACGCCCACGGGCTCGGGCGCGCGCGCCGACGGCTGGGAGATCCGCCGGGCCGCCGTCGCCCGGGGCATTCCGTGCATTACCACGATGACCGGGGCCAGCGCGGCCCAGCGTGCGATCCGCGCGCGCCGAGCCGGCGAGCCGGAGGTGATCTCCCTGCAGGAGCTACACGCCGAGGCCGCGGGCGCGCGGGCGCTGCGCGCGCATGGCCAGGCCTCGGGCGTGGGCGGAGCGGCGGAGTGACCGGGGGGCGCGCACCCTCGCGGCTCCTGAATGCCGATACGCCGAGGTGCTCGAGCCGCCGGGTGAGCGCCTTACACGCTGCTCAGGGCCTTAGACGCCGGCGACCCCCACCGGCCGGCGCCGCTACCGAAGGGGGAGCCCTCGCCCCCGATCGGGGACAGGGCCGGCCACCGTCCGCTGATGCGCCAGCATGACATCGCGCTGTTTGCGGGCTTAGTGGCAGCTCGCGTCAAAAAGCCTGCAAACCGCGGCTAAACGGTCATGCGCCGTCAACCGCACTAAAGCTCAGGTCGAGGTTCAGCTGAATTCACTTCCTTTTTGTGGAATCGACGTAAACGAGCCACCCTCCGTGTGTATGATCGCCCGATGCCGGTCGCTCCCCAAACGCCCGCGAAGAGCGTCCCCTCGGGCCTCACTCCCGAGCGCTCGATTACCCAGCGGATGGACGCTCTGGGGCGCGCGAACGAGATCCGCTCGCGCCGCGCGGGGCTCAAGCGCGACCTCAAGGCGGGCCGCGCAAAGATCCACAATCTGCTGCTGGATCCGCCTAAGTGGCTGGAGACGGCCAAGGTCTTCGATCTCCTCCTGGCGGTCCCCAAGTACGGCCGTGTGAAGGTCAACCGCGTTCTCACCCACTGCCGGATCTCGCCGAGCAAGACCATCGGTGGGCTCTCCGAACGGCAGCGAAAAGAGCTCGTCTCGTACCTCAGGCGCTAGCGCCGCAACGATCCTGCCGGCCACGCCCGTCATCGTGATCACCGGGCCTTCGGGCGTGGGCAAGGGCACGCTGATACAGGGCCTGCTGGAACGCTGCCCGGGTGTACAGCTTTCGGTGTCAGCCACCACGCGCGCGCCGCGTGAGGGGGAGGTCAACGGGCGCGACTACCACTTCCTGACAGACAGGCAGTTCGCCGAGCGCGTCGAGCGGGAGGAGTTCGTCGAGCATGCCGAGTACGCCGGCAATCGCTACGGCACGCTGCGCTCCGAGCTCGAGCGCCCGGCGCAGGGCATCGTGCTCGAGATCGACCTCCAAGGCGCGCGCCAGGTGCGCGAGACGCTCCCGGACGCCACCCAGGTGTTCATTGCGCCCCCGTCCGTGGAGGATCTCGGGGCCCGACTGCGGGGACGCGCCTCCGATTCCCCCGACCAGATCGCCCGGCGCCTCGACGCGGCGCCCACCGAGCTGGCAGCCCAGGAGGAGTTCTCGAAGGTCGTGGTGAACGACGATCTGGGTGCCGCGCTCGAGGAACTGGTCGAGCTCGCCGCTACGATGTGTGGCCCCGACAGCAGGGACGTACCTTGATCAAGCCCCGCCTGGACACGCTGCTCGAGCAAGTCGACTCGCACTACGCGTGCGTTCTCGTCGCCGCCAAGCGCGCTCGCCAGATCAACTCCTACTACCACAACCTCGGCGAGGGGACATTCGACGAGTACCCGCCGCCGATGGTGGAGACAGGATCCAAGAACTACCTCAAGATTGCCCTCGACGAGGTTGCCGAGGGCAAGATCAAGTACTCGTATCGCGACTAGCCTGAGGAGGCTCCGTGGCGCGCCTGCTGATCGGCGTCACCGGCGGCATCGCCGCATACAAGGCCGTTGAGATAGTCCGCCTCGCGACCGCGGCGGGGCACTCCGTGCGCGTGGTGCAGACGGCCTCCAGCCTGAGGTTCGTGGGCAAGGCCACCTTCGAGGCAGTCACGGGCGCCTCCGTGCTGGTCGACGAGTTCGACCGCGATCCGGCCGATGGCGCCTTTCCGGGCGACCCCCCGCCGGACTATGGCGCGATCTCGCACCTCGAGCTGGTGCGCCGCGCGGACGCCTACCTGGTTGCGCCGGCGTCGGCCAACACGATCGCCAAACTGGCCACGGGCCAGGCCGACAACCTGCTCACGAGCGCCGCCCTTGCGTGCACCGCGCCGCTGCTCGTGGCGCCCGCCATGAACAACCACATGTGGGAGCACCCGGCCACGCGCAGCAACGTCGAGACGCTGCGTCTGCGCGGAGCCACGATCATCGAGCCCGGCACCGGTTCTCTCGCCTCGAAGGGGGAGTGGGGGGCCGGGAGGCTGGCCGAGCCGACTGAGGTACTCGCAGAGGTTGAGCGGGTGCTGGCCGGGGCTGGCCCCTCCGCTGGCTTCAGCCCCCGTTCGCTCGACGGCCTGCGGGTGCTCGTTACCGCCGGTGGTACGCGGGAGCCGATCGACTCGGTGCGCTACGTGGGCAACCGATCGTCCGGGCGCATGGGCGTGGCCTTGGCTGCTGAGGCCGCGCACCGGGGGGCCGAGGTCGCGCTGATCGCGGCCAACCTGTCCCGCGCGGCGCCCGAGGGGGTGCGGGTGGTGGCTGTACAGACCGCCGCCGAGCTTCACCGCGCCGCCGAGGCAGAGTTTCCCGAGGCCGACGTGCTGCTGATGGCCGCTGCGGTCGCGGACTTCCGCCCGGCGCAGGCCCAGGAGACCAAGATCAAGAAGTCCGGTCGCGTTGAGCTGACACTGGCGCTGAAGCCCACGACCGACGTGCTCGAAGCGCTCTCCCAGGCACGCCACCCCGGGCAGACCCTGGTCGGATTCGCGGCCGAACATGGCGCCCACGGTCTCGCGCGCGCGCGTGCCAAGCTGGAGAGCAAGGGTCTGGATGCCGTGGTGCTCAACGACATCTCGCGCGCGGACATCGGCTTCGACACCGAGGACAACGAGGTGACGATCATCACGGCGGCCGGCGAGAAGCCCGTGCCGCTCGCCCCCAAGGCCGCTGTGGCAGCGGCCGTCCTCGACTGCGTGGAGGCACTCAGGGTCCAGAGGGTGGCCCGCGAGTGAGCGAGCGTCCCGAACCAACTCCCGAGGAGCATGGCGAGATGGTGTATGACCTCTACCGCCGTGGCAGCGCGCTGCTCGAGGCGGGAGACTTCGCCGCCGCGGCCATACCTCTGGAGCAGGCCCGCCGCCTCGAGCCCGACAAGACCTCGATCCGGGAGGCCCTCGGGCGGGCCTACTTCCGCTCCGGGCGCTTCGAGATGGCGCGTGACGAGTTCGCCGCGGTGGTGGAGCGCGCGCCCGTCAACGACTTCGCCCACTTCTGTCTGGGCAAGGCGCTGGTGAAGACAGGCCGCCTGCGAGAGGCGCGCCACCACGCCGGGCTGGCGGTCGGCATGAGGCCGGACCGGGCCGATTACCGGGCCCTTCGCGATCGTCTGCGCGGCGCCTGACTCAGCCGCGCAGCCACCCACCCCCGGCGGCGCCGTCGGTCGGCGTCAGCCGCGCCTGCTGATACTCGCGCACCGCCACCGCTCCCTCGACCACAAGGCCGAGCAGCCGATCCAGCCCCACCTCGTCGACCGCTGCGACCGGGAGGTCGCCGTGCACCCATACCTCCCGGGAATGATTTGGCATGGATGCCGAATCGTTCGTATCACTCTCCCGCGTGCACGCGAAGCGCGCGTAGCGCGTCTGGCGGTTCCACCACAGGAGCATCCAGGGGTCGACGCCGGCGGAGGAGTCGAGGGCGTGGGCCTGCACCCGCAAGATGCCGTCCGCCAGCCGCAGCCCCACGTCGAGGGGCCATCCCGCAGCCTGCTCGGGTGCCACTCTCACGCCCCATTCACCGTGGGCCAGCCGCCGGGTGTCCCCCGGCAGAGCCTCGATGAAGTCGTCGATCACGTCCACGGCGGCCAGGTTCGACAGGGTACGGTCGTGGCGGTGAGGGCGATCGTGCAGCGGGTGAGCGAAGCGTCGGTGGAGGTGGACGGGGAGCGGATCGCGGCCATCGGCCCCGGCCTGCTGGTGCTGCTCGGCGTGCGCGCCACCGACCGGGCAGAGGAGGCCGACCGGATGACGCGCAAGCTCCTGGCCCTGCGGATCTTCGAGGATGCCAACGGGCGTATGAACCGCTCACTGGCCGACGTCGAGGGGGAGACTCTCTGCGTGAGCCAGTTCACCCTCTACGGCGACACCCGAAAGGGAGCTCGCCCCAGCTTCGTCGAGGCCGCGCCGCCCGACCAGGCACAGCCGCTGTACGAGCGGGTGCGGCAGGCCCTGGGCGCGCAGGGTGGCCGGTTCGGGGCGCATATGGGGGTTCGGCTGGTCAACGACGGACCGGTCACGCTGCTGGTCGAGACCTGAGATCCGCGTCTATACTGACCCGCGCTAGGACTTTCAGCGCAGCACCGCGGCCCCGGCCGCGCCTGAAGGTGGGCTTCGCAGCCCACCTTTTTTTTCGCCATATGACCGAATCCACAGATCACCTCCAGACCGACATCGAGCGCCGCCTCGCGGTGGCGCTACCCGACGTCGAGCTTCTGGCGTGCGAGCCGGTGGCCGCAGGGCGGCTGCGCCTCACCATCGACCATCCCGACGGTGTCGACCTCGCACTCTGCGAGCGGGTTACGAAGGCGCTCCCCGACCTGAGGGCCGAGTACGCGCTCGAGGTCTCCTCACCGGGGCCGGAGCGCCCGCTCACCAAGCCCGACCACTTCCGGCGCTATCTCGGCAGGCAGGCTCGCGTTCGGACCCGGCAGCCGCGCGACGGGCACCGCAGCTTCACGGGCGAGCTGGTGGGGGCCTCGGAAGACGAGGTCACGGTGGCGGTCCTCACGAGGGGTGGGCCCGAAGGGGTCACCCCGCAGTGGGGGGTGGTCTCCATTCCGTACAGCGAGATACACCGCGGCAATCTGGTGGCGGGCGAGGGAGGGAAGAGGTGAGCAAGGAGATCGTCGACGCGATCCACGTGCTCGAGCAGGAGAAGGGCATCTCCGCCGACACCCTCATGGACGCCCTGGAGGACGCCCTGCTGTCGGCCTACAAGAAGAGCCCCGGCTCGGCCAAGTACGCACGCGTGGACATCGACCACCTCACGGGCGACTTCACCGTCTTCGAGCTGATCCTCCCCGCCGAGCTCGAGGAGAGGCTGCTGGCCGAGGCCGAGGAGCAGCAGGAGGAGTTGACGATCGACCCTGAGACGGGCGAGCTGCGCGAGCCCGAGGAGCCCGAGCTCGACCAGGAGACCCTCGCCGAGTACAAGGACCAGATCGACGAGCGCGACGTGACGCCGGAGGACTTCGGCCGCATCGCCGCCCAGACGGCCAAGCAGGTGATCCTCCAGCGGATCCGCGAGGCGGAGCGCGACATGATGTTCGACGAGTATCAGGACCGGGTGGGCGAGCTGATCACCGGCATCGTCCAGCAGTCCGACTCGCGCTACACCCTGGTGCAGCTGCGCGAGCGCGTGGAGGCGCTGCTGCCGCGCTCCGAGCAGGTGGGCGGCGAGCGCTACGACCACGGCGCACGGGTCAAGGCGATCATCACCGACGTCTCGTCGGAGTCCAAGGGCCCGAGCATCATCGTCTCGCGCAGGTCACCCGAGCTGATCCGCGCGCTGTTCGAGCTCGAGGTCCCCGAGATTGCCGACGGGCTCGTCGAGATCCAGAACGTGGCGCGAGAGCCCGGCTACCGCTCGAAGATCGCCGTCGTGTCGCACACCTCGGGCGTCGATCCCGTCGGCGCCTGTGTCGGCCCGCGCGGCTCGCGCGTGAGGATGGTCGTGTCCGAGTTGCGCGGCGAGAAGATCGACATCATCCCCTACAACGAAGAGCCCGCCCGGTTCGTGGCCAAGGCGCTTTCGCCCGCGCGCGTGCGCGAGGTGCTCGTGGACGACGACGGCCGCCAGGCCACCGTGATCGTCCCCGACGACCAGCTGTCGCTGGCGATCGGCAAGGACGGGCTGAACGCCCGGCTGGCAGCGCGGCTCACCGGGTGGCGGGTGGACATCCGCTCGGAGACCGAGTTTGCCGCCGAAGAGGCGGAGATGGGCTACGAGGAGGAGGAGGTGGCCGGGCGCTGCGCCGCGATACTGGCCAACGGCAAGCGCTGTCCGAACGCCTCGCTTCCGGCTTCGCGCTATTGCGGTCTGCCCGCTCACCAGGCTCTCGAGAACCAGGAGGGCGACGAGCTGGCTCCCGGTGCCGACGGCGACGGCGATGGCGGGGCCCCCGACGTTCCGGAAGTGGCCGCCGAGACGGCGCCCAGCGACGAGCCGCCCAGCGACGCGGAGGAGGAACAGGCGTAGCCCCCGAGCGGCGCTGCGTAGCCTGCGGGGGCAGCTTTCCGCGCGACCGGCTCACGCGCTTCGTGCGGGACGCGCAGGGCAGGGTGGAGCGCGACCCCGACGGTCGGGCAGAGGGCCGGGGCGCCTACCTGTGTGCCGCCCCGGAGTGCAGAAGCAGGGCGGCGGACGGGCGGGCCTTCGCTCGATCGTTTCGCGCTCCTGTGATGGTTGACGGAGACGATCTAGACTGAAGAGAGAGATGGCCAAGAAAAGGGTTCACGAAATAGCGAAGGAACGGGGGATCTCCAGCAAGGAGGTCCTCGCCGTGCTTCAGTCCGCCGGGCTCGACGTGAAGGCGGCAGCCTCCAGCGTCGACGAGAACGACATCGCACGCGCCTTCAACCCGAGCGCCCAGGAAGCGAGCAACGGCGCCGGTGCCGACGCGCCGACGGCCGCGGACACCGCGGCAAACGGCGGCGACGGCTCGCAGGAGCGCGCCCGTCCCGCGCGCACGGGCAGGCCGGCCGAGCAGGCGCCCGGCGCGGGCGCGGGCGCCGCCGCAGGACGGCGCCGACGTGTGGTGATCGACTCGCAGGCCTCGCGCAGGGCCCCGGGCCCGCCGCCTCAGCAGCAGACCCCGCCGCGCCGCCGCGGACGCCGTCGGCGCACGCCGTGGGTAGAGCCCGACCTCACCGCTCAGCCCGAGAAGCCGCAGGAGATCCAAGTCACCCAGATCCAGTCGGGTGCGACCGTCAAGGAGGTGGCCGAATCGCTGGGCCTCTCCGCCGGTGAGGTGATCAAGAAGCTGATGGAGCTCGGGGAGATGGCGACTCTTACCCAGACGCTCACCGACGACGCGATCGAGGTGCTCGCCGACGGGTTCGACCGCAAGGTCGAGATCCAGCATGCCGCCGATGAGGTGGCCGATGAGCCCGTCTACGAGGACGCCGCCGGGGATCTCGCCGGGCGTCCCCCGGTGGTGGCCGTGATGGGACACGTCGACCACGGCAAGACGTCGCTGCTGGACGCCGTTCGCGAGACCGAGGTGGCCGCGGGAGAGGCCGGCGGCATCACCCAGCACATCGGCGCCTACCAGGTGCACCACGGCGAGGGCACGATCACGTTCCTCGACACGCCGGGGCACGAGGCGTTCACCGCCATGCGCGCCCGGGGTGGCCAGGTGGCCGACATCGCGGTGGTCGTCGTAGCCGCCGACGACGGCGTCATGCCGCAGACGGTGGAGGCGATCGACCACGCCAAGGCGGCCGAGGTGCCGATCATGGTCGCGGTCAACAAGATCGACAGGGAGGGCGCAGATCCCAACCGCGTCCGCGGCGAGCTGGCCGAGCGGGGCCTCACCCCGGCCGATTGGGGCGGGGACACGGAGTTCGTCGACGTCTCGGCCAAGACCCACGAGAACCTCGATGAGCTGCTCGAGACGGTGATCACCCTTGCGGAGATCCAGGAGCTGCGTGCCAACCCGGGTGCCGAGGCTTCCGGAACGGTGATCGAGTCGCGTCTGGATCCTGGCCGCGGGCCAGTGGTCAGCCTGCTCATCGGGCGTGGGACGCTGCAGGTGGGCGACGCGATCGTGGCCGGCGCTCATCCCGGCCGCGCTCGCGCAATGCACGACTATCGCGGCGAGAAGGTCAAGAAGGCCACCCCCGGCACACCGGTCGAGGTGCTGGGCTTCGACGGCGTCCCGGAAGCCGGCGAGCACTTCCGGGTGGTCGCCAACGAGCGCGAGGCGCGCCGCCTCGCCGGCGAGCGGGCCAACCGCCTCAAGACCGAGGCGCTTGCGCGCCGTGCCGGCGTGAGGGTCTCCCTCGAGGACGTGATGGCGCGCGCCCAGAAGGGCGAGTCCGCCGAGCTCAACCTGCTCGTGAAGGCTGACGTCGCCGGGTCGCTGGAGGCGCTGGCCGACGAGATCGCCAAGCTGCCCCAGGAGCAGGTGAGGGTGAACCTGATCCACGACGCGGTGGGCGGCATCAACGAGTCCGATGTGATGCTGGCCTCGGCCTCCGAGGCGATCGTGATCGGCTTCAACGTACGCCCCGTGGGCGAGGCCCGTCAGGTAGCCGACCGCGAGGGCGTCGAGATCCGCACCTACTCCGTGATCTACAAGGTGATCGAGGAGCTGCGCTCGGCGATGGAAGGGCTGCTCAAGCCCGAGGATGTTGAGAGCAGCGTGGGCACCGTCGAGGTGCGCGAGATCTTCAAGGCCTCGAAGGTCGGGACGATCGCCGGCTCGATGGTCACCGACGGCACCGTCACCCGCGGCGCCGCCGTGCGCCTGGTTCGCGACGGCACGATCGTCTACGACGGCCGCATCGACTCGCTGCGCCGCTTCAAGGACGACGTCCGAGAGGTCACCCAGGGCATGGAGTGCGGCATCGTCCTCCAGAACTTCCCCGATGTGAAGGAAGGGGATGTGCTCGAGCTCTACGAGACACGGCAGGTCGAGCGGGCCCTGAGCTGACGGTGGGGCCCCTATGGCCTTCCTCTGCCTCCTGACCCTCGATCTCCACCTGCCCGAGAACGCCGGCCTGAAGGGCAAGCGCAAGCACGTCCAGTCGCTGAAGGCGCAGTTGCGCGGGCGCTTCGGCGCCGCTGTGGCCGAGACCGACCATCACGACCTGTGGCAGCGAGCGACCCTCACCATGGCCCTGGTCGGGCGCGAGCGCGGGAAGGTCGACGAGCTCGCGGATTCCGTGCAGCGCTTCACCGAATCGCGTTTCGGAGACTGCGTGCGGTGGGACCGCCGGATCCTGTCGACCGACGACCTGGGAGAGGACTAGAGTGCCCGCCGACCGCATGAGGCGGGTGAACGAGGCGCTGAGGGAGGTTCTCTCGGCTCACATCACCGCCGATCTCAAAGATCCGCGCATAGGATTCGTGACAGTGACCGCCGTCGAGACAGCCCCTGACCTGAGCCACGCGCGGGTGTACGTGAGCGTGCTCGGCTCTGAGGAGGAACGAGCGGACTCGCTGATCGGATTGACATCGTCACGCGGCCATCTACAGGCCTCGATCGCGGCCGAGGTACGGATGAAGCGCACGCCGACGCTCGAGTTCCTGCACGACGAGGCGATCGACCGCGGCTTTCGGATCTCCGAGCTTCTGGAGGAAGCTGCCGGAGAGGACGGGGAGCATTCGGCATCCATGCCGAATCCTTCGGGGGACGGTCCTGAGAAGTGAGCGTTAGCCCGAGGGAAGATTTCGCGGGGGTCACCCTGCAGAGGGGGCTCGATCAGGTGGCCGATGAGCTGCGGCGGGCCGACCGCTTCCTGCTCACGACCCACGAGAACCCGGACGGAGACGCTCTCGGCTCGCTGCTCGCCATGCACTGGGTGCTCGAGCAGCTCGGCAAGGACTCCGTGATGTACATGTCGCCCGACGAGTTCCCGCTGTCGCACGAGTACCGGCACATGACCTTCGACGGCCTGCTCGGAGCTGCCCCGGACGACGTGGACGACCGCACGGTGGTCTTTCTCGACTGCGGCAACATCGACCGTATGCCCATGGACTTCCTCCGGCGCGAGGGCATGCACATCCTCAACGTCGACCACCACCACGACAACACGCGCTTC
Source organism: Thermoleophilaceae bacterium (assembly GCA_030447725.1). Lineage (GTDB taxonomy): Bacteria > Actinomycetota > Thermoleophilia > Solirubrobacterales > Thermoleophilaceae > JAAYBF01. Next base: position 59,928 of record JAUJOQ010000007.1, on the reverse strand, counting down.
GGCACCGTCAACCTGGTGGTGCCCGAGGCGTCGTGCACCGCCGAGATCGTCTTCGACCTGGCGCGCGAGCTGCGCGCCGAGATCACCCCGCGCATCGCCGAAGCCCTGTACGTGGGGCTGGTCACCGACACCGGACGCTTCATGTACGAGAACACCACTCCGACCGCCCATCGGATGGCCGCGGATCTGATCGAGGTCGGCGTGGACACCCACCGGGTCTACCGCCGGCTGTTCGAGGATCTTCCCTTCCGCCGCCTCGAGTTGCTCACGCGGGCGCTGCAGGGCGTTGCCCGCTACGACGAGGGCTCGATCACGATGGCCATGCTCACCCGTTCGGACTACGAGCAGACCGGAGCGCTCGAGACCGACTCCGAGGGCGTGGTCGACCACCTCCGGGCCGTGGAGCAGACGAAGGTCGCGGTACTGGTGCGTGAGCTCCTGTCCGATGACCGTCGCGGCCGGCGCAAGGTGAGCCTGCGTGCCACCGACGGCGAGGTCGACGTGTCGCTGATCGCCCGCAACCTCGGCGGCGGGGGCCACCGCCAGGCGGCGGGCTTCACCACAGAGCTCGCGCCCGACGAGCTGGTTACCACCCTGCGTGAGCAGGTGGCCACGCAGCTCGGGGCCGTCTGACCCGGTCGGCTTGCGCACCGGCGTAATCCTCTTCCCCAAGCCCGCCGGAGTCACCTCGCACGACGTGGTTGCCGGCGTCCGGCGGTCGTTGCCGCGCGCCACCAAGGTCGGGCACGCCGGCACGCTCGACCCGTTCGCGACAGGGCTGCTGCTGGTGCTGGTGGGGCGCGCGACGCGTGCCCAGCGCTACCTGCTGGCCCTGCCCAAGACCTACCGGGTCATAGCCCGGTTGGGGTGGCTCTCGGACACCGGAGACCGTGACGGCGTACTCGAGCAGACCGGCCGGCTACCCGCGGACCCGCATATCCCCACCGGCGACCTGATGCAGCGCCCGCCCGCGTACTCGGCGGTCAAGGTGGGGGGAGAGGCGCTCTACAAGAAGGCGCGCCGCGGCGAAGCGATGCAGGGTGAGGCGCGCCCGGTCAAAGTGCACCGCGCGACGCGGCTCTGGCTGGAGCGCGAGCGGGCGGCCTTCGAGATCGAGTGCTCCTCGGGCACCTACATCCGCCAGCTCGTCGCCGACCTGGGGGATGCGTACTGCGAGGAGCTCGAGCGCACCGCGATCGGCTCCTTCAGCCTGGGCGATGCGGACCCCGACCGGGTGGTGGGGGTGGGCGAGGCGCTCGCCTTCCTGCCCGAGCACCCTCTCGGTGAGGTGGAGGCACGCCAGGTGGCGCACGGAGTACGCGTCGCGGCGGTCGGCGCCCCGGTCGCGGATGCGCTGCGACTGACCCACGGCGGCGACCTGATCGCGGTGGCCGAGCCACGGGGCTCGGAGCTCCAGCCCGTCGTAGTGTTCGCCGGATGAAGGTCACGAGCCTCCCGGACGTTCCTGTGGCTCATCCGGGCGAGGCGCCGCCGCGGCGAGTGGCCATCGGCACCTTCGACGGCGTGCATCTGGGGCATCGGGAGGTGATCCGCGGCAACGACACGGTGCTCACGTTCGACCCGCACCCGCAGGCGGTGATCAGACCTGACGCACGCCCCAAGCTGTTGATGCCTTACTCCATCAAGCGGGACGTGATCGCGGGGCTCGGGGTGCAGGAGCTGGTGGTGATCCCGTTCGACCGCGACTTCGCCGACCGCAGCGCCGAGGACTTCGTGGAAGGCGTGCTGATCGGCCAGCTGGGCGCCGAAAGCGTCTCGGTCGGAGAGAACTTCCGCTTCGGAAAGGGCGCGCGTGGCACGCCCGGGTTCCTGGCGTCCTACGGCGAGTTCTCGACCCGGGTGGTGCCGCTGGTTGGCGTGGCTGAGGAGACCGTGTCGTCGAGCCAGATCCGGGGGCTGGTGGCCGCCGGGGAGGTGGACAAGGCGGCGCAGTTCCTGGGCGGGCCCTACCTGATCGAGGGCGAGGTCGTCCACGGGGACAAGCGCGGCCGCGAGCTGGGCATGCCCACGGCCAACATCGTGCCCGACCCTCTCCTGGTGGCGCCGGGCCACGGGGTGTACGCCGGCTGGGCCCACGGCTACACGGCGGCCGTCAACGTCGGCGTGAGGCCCACCTTCGAGACCGGCCGCGGCCTGCTGGTGGAGGCCTACCTGATCGATTTCGAGGGGGACCTGTACGGGGAGAGGCTCAGGGTCGCCCTCGTGGAGCGGATGCGGGGAGAGCAGCGCTTCGAGTCGGTGGACGATCTGGTGGCTCAGATGAACAGGGACGTGGAGCAGGCGAGGGAGATATGCGCGGCCGGCACATGAGCTGTGCCGACCTCGACGCGCTGCTACCGTTTCGCGCCGCATGACGCTGACCGTCGACCAGAAGCAGGAGATCGTCGCCAAGCACGGCCGCGGCGAGAACGACACCGGCTCCGCCGAGGTCCAGGTGGCCCTGCTCACGGCGCGGATCAACGAGCTCACCGAGCACCTGCGCGAGCATCGCAAGGATCACCATTCGCGCCGGGGGCTGCTGATGCTCGTCGGCAAGCGCCGGCGCCTGCTTGGCTACCTCCAGCGCACCGACCTCGACCGTTACCGTGCGCTGATCAAGGAGCTCGGCCTCCGCCGATGATCCAGGCGGGTGCTGTCGCTCCCGACTTCACGCTGCCCGATCAGGACGGCGACGAGGTTTCCCTACAGGACCTTGCCGGCCAGATCTCGGTGCTGGCCTTCTATCCGCTGGACTTCAGTCCTGTCTGCACCGACCAGCTGAACGTCTACCAGGAGGTGCTCCCAGAGCTGGAGGCCAAGGGCGCCAAGCTCTACGGCATCTCGGTCGACTCGGCCTTCGCGCACAAGGCCTTCCAGCAGCAGATGGGCGTCTCGATCCCCCTCCTGGCCGACTTCCATCCCAAGGGTGAGGTGTCGAAGGCCTACGGTGTCTACGTCGAGGAGCGCGGCCACAACCAGCGCGCGTTGGTGATGATCGGCCCGGAGCTCGACGTGGTGTGGGCCCACGCGTCGCCCTCCCCGCTGGAGATCCCCGGCGCCAACCTGATCTTCGACGCTCTCGAGCAAGCGGCTGCGTGAGGGGCTCGGCAGCGCGGCGCCGCCTCCCGAGGGAGCCGGAGATCACGTCCGCGGCGAGGGCAGGCTCGTGATCGAGTACTCCGATCTGGAGTGCCCCTACTGCGCCCGCACGAGCCGGCTGCTGGATGAGATCCCCCTCCGCCGGGTGTTCCGCCACTTCCCGGTGGTCTCCAAGCACCCGCGGGCCCGGGTCCTGGCGATAGCGGCCGAGGCCGCGGCGTTGCAGGGCGCCTTCTGGGAGATGCACGACTCGCTCCTGGCCGACCAGGGCCACCTCGACGATCCCCACCTGTGGGAGCGCTGCGAGCGCCTGGGACTCGACGTTCGCCGTTTCGAGTCCGACCGCCGGTCCGATGCTCTCGCCGACCGGGTCAGCCGTGACTTCCGCTCCGGGATCCGCGCCGGGGTCACGAGCACCCCGACCGTGTTCGTGGACGGCGTGGCCCACTCCGGCGTGCCCGACCCCATTCTGCTCGCGCGCCTGGCCGGGATGGACGACAAACAGATCCCACCTGATTCATGAAGCGCACGGTTGGTGTAAAACTTTCGCCAATGAGACGTCAGATTGCCGCGTGCGCGGCGCTCACCGTGTCCGTGCTCGCCACCGCCGCGTCCCCCGCGGCCGCGGGCGAGATCCTCTCCACCGACCTATCGGTGGCCGACGCCGTCAAGCGCAGCTGCATCGACCGTCCGCTCGACGGAGGCGAGGGCTACGTGCAGCGCTCGCTTACCGCGCCGGCGGCCGGAAGCCTCACAGCGCGCCTCGAGGCGCCCTCGGGTGACTGGGATCTGGCGGTCTTCGACGCGCTGACGGGCCGGAGGGTCACCGGGTCGGCGTTCTTCGGCGCCAGCGAGGTCGCGAACGGGCTCGTGGCCCAGGGCCAGGAGCTGACCTTGCAGGCCTGCCGGCGTGCCGGCGGCGCCGACACCGCCCGCCTGACCGTCGGCTCCGAGGCTTTCGGGCCCGACGTCGAGGTCGAGAAGGCCTCACTGGTACGGGTCTCGACTCCCACCAGGGCGCGCAAGAACGAGCTGACCGGCCTCGGGCTCGACCTCACCGAGCACGCCGGGGATGGCTTCATCGATGTCGTCCTCCACGGCGCGGACGACGCCAACACGCTGCGCGACTCGAAGTTCATGTTCACGACGCAGATCGCGGATCTTGACGCCCAGAGCGAGCTCGACCGCGCCGCCGACCGCCGCTTCGCGCGCTCGGTCAACAGGTCGGCGCTTCCCAGCGGTCGCGACAAGTACCGCACGCTCGAGGACTACAACAACGAGATGAAGCAGCTGGTGGAGGCCAATCCGACGCTTGTGAAGCCCATCGTCCTGCCGTCGAAGACCTACGAGGGCCGCTTCGTCCAGGGCATAGAGATCACAGAGGACGTCAACGCGCGCGACGGAAAGCCGGTCTTCCTCCAGATGGGTCTCCACCATGCGCGCGAGTGGCCCTCCGGGGAGCACGCTATGGAGTGGGCCTACGAGCTCGTGAACGGAAGCAAGGCGCCGGGCGCGGCCGGCGACCGCGTGCGCGGGCTCCTCGCCAGGACGCGCACGATCGTCATCCCGGTGGTCAACCCGGACGGGTTCAACCATTCCCGTACCCGCGGAATCGCGGCGGCGGAGGGCCCGGGCGGAGGCCGCGGCGCGCCGAACCCCGGCCAGGGCAACGAGGTCGTGAACATCGTGACCAACCCCACCGGCGAGTACCGGCGCAAGAACTGCCGCCTGGCCAACGACAGCGAGGCAGGCAACTGCGACGCGGGCTTCGCCGCCGGTCTGGCGGCGACGGGCGTCGACCCCAACCGCAACTACGGCGGCCTCTGGGGCGGCCCGGGGGCAGGCGAGTCGATCATCGACGAGGACTACCGCGGCCCCGGCCCGTTCTCCGAGCCGGAGACCAAGAACATCCGTGACCTTGTCTCGAAGCGCCACGTCACCACGCTCATCACCAACCACACCTTCTCCGATCTGATCCTGCGCCCGCCGGGAGTCCAGAGCCTCGGGGAGCCGCCCGACGAGAACCGGGGCTACAAGGCCCTGGGCGACGCGATGGCGGCCGAGAACGGCTATCTGAGCCAGAAGGGCTTCGAGCTCTACGACACCACGGGCACGACCGAGGACTGGACATATCCGGCGACGGGTGGCTTCGGCTTCACCTTCGAGATCGGCTGCGTGATCCCCGACGAGCCCGATGGCAAGCGCGTCGGATGCACCGAAGGTCACTTCCATCCGCCGTACAGCGAAGTCGTCAAGGAGTATGAGGGCACCAGCGCGCGCGCCGACGAGGGCGGTCGCGAGGGCGGGGGCAACCGCGAGGCCTACTTCATCGCTCTCGAGAGCACGGCCAACCCCACGAGGCACTCGGTGATCGAGGGCAGCGCCCCGGCCGGAGCGGTTCTGCGCCTGACGAAGACGTTCATGACCAAGACGTCGCCCGTGATCCGCGACGGCGAGGAAACCGACGTGATCGAGTTCGAGGACAAGCTTGACACCTCGATGGTGGTGCCCGCCTCCGGGGCGTTCGAGTGGCACATCAACCCGTCCACCCGCCCTGCGGTGGCCAAGTCCACCGGGCGCGTGCCGAGCGGCGAACCGAGCCCGAAGGTCGAGTTCACCGGCAGTCCCGCCGGCGCCACTCCCGATCCGGTCGACCCCAACAACAACGACCCGGCGGTCCACAACGACCACCCGTTCACGGTCCCCGCCAACGGGCCCGGGGTCGACAACGAAAAGTTCACGGTACGGATCGAGTGGCAGACCATCACGAGCGACTGGGACGCGCGGCTGTTCCGCGATACGAACGCGAACGGAACCGTCGACGCAGGCGAGCCGGAGGTCGGCACCTCTCAGCAGGGCACCACCGACTTCGAGCAGATCACCCTGTCGGGCCCGGACATCGCCGGGGCGTACGTGTTCCGGGCTAACAACTTCGCGGCGACAGAGCCGTACGACGGGACGGTCACCTTCCAGGGCCCGGATCCCTTCGTGCCCGCACAGGTCGAAAGCTGGACGCTGACCTGCGAGACGGCCGACGGCACGATGCGCAACACCCGGCAGGTCACGATCGACCGTGGCGAGCGGCAGACCCTCAACTTCACGTCCGCGTGCGTCGCGGGCCAGGCGGGTGGCGGTGCCGGGTCTGGCGGGAGCTCTCGACGCAGGTGCGTCACCACTCGTGGGGGCGTCAAGGCGCGGGGGCTCGGCAAGGCGCGGCTGGGCCGCGCCCGGACGAGCCAGCGGCGTGCTCTCGGCGCCAAGCGACTGCAGTCGCACAAGGGGATCGACCGCTACTGCGTCCGTGGCGGCGGTCAGATGCGCATCGGCTATCCCACCAGGCGGCTCTCGTCGAAGATCAGCAACCGTTCGCGCGAGCGGATCCGGCGCAAGGCGGTGCTGGTGATCAGCTCCAGCAAGCGCTTCCGGGTTCGCGGCGTCCGCACGGGCATGCGCGTCCGGGCGATGCGCCAGCGGCTCAGGGGCGAAAGGCGCTACCGCGTCGGGCGCTCCGTGTGGTTCACGGCGCGCGGCGGGAAGTCGCGGCTTTTCTTCCGCACCCAGAGGGGTCGGGTGAGGGAGGTGGGCCTGGGCGACAAGGCACTCACCTCCACGAGGCGCGGCACCCAGCGCTTCCTGCGCGCCTGGGGCCGGCGGGGGCTGTAGGCCCCGCCGGGGCTGGCTGTAGGCCGCGCCCCGCCCTGGGAGGGGCCATTCTGAGGGGAGTCTCCACTTACTTGGGGTGGAAGGGTTAAGTGGAGAGCTACCGTCGTTTGACCGTCGTCTGAGCGGTCTGTTGAGGCGACAGCACGGTGTGGTCGGCTGCGCTCAGCTGCGTGCTCTCGGACTCGGCGAGGGCGCCATCGAGACGCGGGTGCGAAAGGGGGCGCTGCTTCGCGTTCAGCGGGCGTCTACGCGGTCGGTCATGACAACGAACTAGCCTCTGCGGGGTGGGCCGTACGGCGCTTGGCCTGGCTCGGGCTGACCCAGCGCCCGGCTTGGGTGTCCGCAAAGGTCCGGGAGAGCCTTGCTAGGGTCCTCGGGACGTCTATCGAGAAGTCATAAGCAGCGCCGCCAACCGGAGGCGGCACCGAAAGGAACATATGAAGCCAGAAGTTAGCCGCGTCACGGTTGAGATCGGTGGAACCGAGATCAGCCTCGAGACCGGCAAGCTCGCCAAGCAGGCGAGTGGATCCGTTGTCGTGCAGTGCGGAGACACGATGGTGCTCTCCACCGCCACGGCAGGAAACCTCAGAGACGTCGACTTCCTCCCGTTGACGGTCGACGTCGAGGAGCGGATGTACGCCGCGGGCAAGATCCCCGGCAGCTTCTTCAAGCGCGAGGGCCGTTCGGGCGAGAAGGGCACGCTCACCGCGCGCATGATCGACCGTCCCATCCGCCCGCTCTTCCCGAAGGGCTGGAGGCGCGAGACCCAGCTCGTGTCGATCCCCATGTCGATCGATCACGTGCACCCCTACGACATCCTCGCGATGAACGGCGCCAGCGCCGCCCTGATGGTGTCCGACATCCCGTTCCCGACGCCCGTCGGCGCCGTGCGCATCGGGCAGGACGAGGAGGGCAACTTCGTCGTCAACCCCGACGAGGAGTGGAACCTCGAGTCGCCGCTGGACCTGGTGGTTTGCGGCACCGAGGAGGCGATCCTCATGGTGGAGGCCGGCGCCCACGAGATCTCGGAGCCCGAGATCCTCGACGCGCTCGACATCGCCCACGGCGAGATCAAGAAGCTCTGCGCCGCCCAGCGCGAGTTGGCCGGAAAGGCCGGCAAGCCGAAGACCGAGGTCGAGGTGCCGCAGGTCGACGAGGGCCTGTTCAGCCAGCTCACCACGCAGTTCGGCACCAAGCTGGCGGAGGCGACCCAGGTGGTCGACAAGCTCGACCGCCAGGACGCCACGAAGGCGGTCGAGGCGGAGGCCATCGCGGCCCTCGCCGGCGACGAGTCCGCCGAGGACCACAAGGAGCGCCACGCGGCCGCGCAGATGGCCTTCGACCGGCTCGAGAAGGAGACCATCCGCCGCCGGATCGCCGTCGACAAGAAGCGCCCCGACGGCCGTGCCGCCGACGAGATACGAGACATCTGGATCGAGGTCGGTGTCGCTCCGCGCACCCACGGCTCCGCCGTGTTCACCCGCGGCCAGACACAGGCGTTCTCAGTGGCCGCTCTCGGCACCACGCGCGACGAGATGCGCCTGGACACGCTCGGCCTCGAGACATCCAAGCGCTATTTCCACCACTACAACTTCCCGCCGTTCAGTGTGGGGGAGGCCGGCTTCATGCGCGGGCCCAAGCGCCGTGACATCGGTCATGGCGCGCTGGCCGAGCGTGCGCTGGTCCCGGTGGTGCCGGATCCGGAGGAGTTCCCCTACACGATCAGGGTGGTGTCTGACACCCTCGAGTCCAACGGCTCGTCGTCGATGGCCTCGGTCTGCGGATCGTCGCTGTCACTGATGGACGCCGGCGTGAAGATCAAGCGGCCGGTGGCGGGCATCGCCATGGGCCTGATCAAGGAGGGCGATGACTACATCGTGCTCTCCGACATCGCGGGCGTGGAGGACCACCTGGGCGACATGGACTTCAAGGTCGCGGGCACCTCCGAGGGCATCACGGCTCTCCAGATGGACATCAAGATCACGGGCGTCACGTTCGACATCCTGCGCGACGCGCTGGCGCAGGCGAAGGACGGCCGCACGCACATCCTCGGAAAGATGGCCGAGGCGATCGACGGTCCGCGGGAGGAGCTGTCCAAGTACGCCCCGCGTATCTCGCAGATCCAGATCGACACCGAGAAGATCGGCATGATCATCGGCAAGGGCGGGGAGACCATCCGCGCGCTGTCGGAGGAGTTCGAGGCCCAGATCGACATCGACGACGACGGCATCATCCGCGTGTTCGCCGCGAGTGGCGAGCAGGGCGACGGGCTGATCGACCGGATCCGCACCATGACCAAGGAGGTCGAGGTCGGCGACGAGTTCAAGGGCAAGGTGGTGAAGACGACCACCTTCGGCGCGTTCGTCGAGCTGTCCAAGGGCAACGACGGCCTGCTGCACATCTCCAACGTGAAGCCCGGAGAGCGGGTCGACACGGTGGAGGACGTGCTCAACCGCGGCGACGAGATCGACGTGCGTGTGGTCGAGGTCGACCGCGAGCGCGGCCGGGTCGGGCTTCGGCTGGCCGACGATCCCGACATCGCGGGCAAGACCTCGGCGGACCTCGCCGGCGTCGGCACCGGTGACAAGGGCGGCGGAGGTGGCCGCGGTGGCGACCGCGGAGGACGCGGAGGCCGGGGCGGCAACGGCGGGCCACGGAGGGAAAGGCGCTGACCGACGCCCCGCAGATCACCACGCTGCCGTCGGGCGTGCGTGTCGTAAGCGAGCATGTCCCGTCGGTTCGCTCGGTCGCCCTGGGCTTCTGGGTCCGTACCGGTAGTCGTGACGAGAGCCCCGCGCAGGCGGGGCTCTCGCACTTCCTCGAGCACCTGCTGTTCAAGGGCACCGACCGCTTCAGCTCGCTGGAGATCGACGAGACCTTCGACGCAATGGGCGCCGAGGTCAACGCCGGCACCGGCAAGGAGACCACATCGGTCTACTCGCGCTTCCTCGACCGCCATCTCGACCGCGCGTTCGAGGTGCTGTCGGACATGGTGCTGCGGCCGAGCTACCCGGACATCGACTCCGAGCGCCAGGTGGTGATCGAGGAGATCGCCATGTACGAGGACGAGCCCGCGGACAAGGTTCACGACGTGCTCTCTACGGCGATCTTCGGCGACCATCCCCTCGGGCGGCCGATCATCGGCCAGGCCGAGGTGGTGGGCTCGGTGCCGGTGCCGGACATCGCGGCCTACCACGACGCGCGCTACGTGCCGCCCAATCTCGTGGTGGCCGCGGCGGGCAGCATCGACCATGACCGCCTGGTAGCGCTCGTGAACGGCACGCTGGACGGGAAGGCCGGGGGAGAAGCCGTCGCCGGTCCCGAGCCGGCTCCGGCGACCACCGAGCCGCAGCTGAGGTTTCACGTAAAGGAGACCGAGCAGTACCACCTCTGCCTCGGCGCCCCGGGGCTTGCCCGCGGCGACGACCGCCGCTTCTCCCTGCGCGTGCTCGACACCATCCTGGGGGGCTCGACCTCGTCGCGGCTGTTTCAGGAGGTGCGCGAGAAGCGGGGGCTGGCCTACGCGGTCTACTCCTACGCGAGCCAGTACGCAGACTCGGGCCAGGTGGGCCTGTACGTGGGCACCCGCCCCGACAACGTGGCCGAGGCCATGGACGTGATCGGCGCCGAGCTGCGCCGGATCTGCGACGAGGGCGTGTCCGAGGCCGAGCTCGACCGGGCGCGTGAGAACGTGAAGGGCCGCACCACCCTCGCCATGGAGTCGACCGCCGCGCGGATGAACCGCCTGGGCAGCTCGCTGCTGATGGACGTTCCGTTGCTGACCCTCGACGAGGTGCTGGCCCGGATCGACGCCGTGACCCTCGAGGACGTGCGCACGCTGAGCGCCGAGCTGTTCGACCCGAGTCGCATGTCGGCCGCAGGCGTGGGGGGCAGCGAGGACGCCTTCCGCACGGCTCTGGATGCCGTGAACCCCCAGCTGGCCGCCGCATAGGAGCCGCCTCATGACTTCCGCCACGGCCGCGATCAAGGTCGCCGTGTCGGGAGCGGCGGGAAGGATGGGGGAAACCGTGTGCCGCGCAGTGGGGGGTGCGGAGGACATGGACCTGACAGGGCGGGCCGATCCCGCGCTTGACACGGCCCTCAGTGAAGTGCTCGCCGACGCCGATGTGGTGGTCGACTTCTCACGCCCCGACACGGCGCTCGACAATGCCCGCGCCTGCCTCGAGGCCGGCGTGCATTGCGTCATGGGCACGAGCGGCGCCGACTTCGCGGAGCTCGAGGGAGTGGGCAGCGCCAACCTCTTCGTGGCCGCCAACTTCGCGATCGGGGCCGTGTTGATGATGGAGGCCTCGCGTCTGGCGGCCCCCCACATGCCCGAGTGCGAGATCGTGGAGCTGCACCACGACGGCAAGCTCGACGCCCCCTCGGGTACGGCCTCTTACACAGCCGAATTGATTTCGGCGGCGGGTGGAAAGGTGCACCAGCCGATCCACTCCGTGCGGCTGCCCGGCCTGGTGGCTCACCAGGAGGTGATCTTCGGCGGGCTCGGACAGACGCTGTCGATCCGCCACGACTCGATCGCGCGCGAGTCCTTCATGCCGGGGGTGCTGCTGGCCGTGCGGAAGGTAGCCACGCTGCCCCGGTCTCCGACCCACGGGCTAGAGACGCTCCTGTTCGACGACCGTTGAGCCGCCCCGGCGGGGCCCGGGTCGGGCTGAGCGCCCGATCGCGGCGAGTCGGGATCCGATTGGTTAGGGGCGGGGTGGCGAGTGCACGCACGTCGTCACCCCACCGTGCACTCTGGGGTGCTCCTGCGACCCCTACCTGGAACGGAACGGTGCGGCGAGACCCCGGGGCGGTCCGCGGTCTCAGAGAGAATCGGGTGGGTCACAGGCCACCGGAGCCAGGCGTCGCAGCCACCAGCCGCCGCAACCGCGCTCCAGCCGCCGCTAGACGTCTCCGTTGCGCCCGCGCAGCGCCCGCGGCACCACGAACCGGATGCCCGACCGCTCGTCGTCGATCGAGCAGGTCTTGTTGTCGATCATCCCCACCTTCTTGGCGTAGGGCACGATCAGCATCTGGTTGAGGTAGTTCTCGTGGCCTCGCTTGCGGGTGACCAGCCAGAGCCAGCCCGAGTCGCGCAGACGGGCCCGGTAGCGCACGAGCACCTCTTGGGCGTCCTCGAGCGACTCGACCAGCACCACTGCCCCGTCCAGGGGGCCGGAGCGGACCAATCCGCGGCCGAGCGCCTCCTTGAGCTCCACGCGCAGCCTGGGCCCCACGTCTCCCGCGGCCTCGACCCGCTCGTCGGGCTTGGCGCCCAGCTTCTGCGCGGTTGTGCGCTGTGTGTAGTCGCCGTTGGTCATCGGTCCCCGTCTGATTGTGCCATTTACAAGTCCTGTGCCGGCAGGCCTGCAACGGCTCTGCCGTCGCAGGAGCAGGCGAGGGTGCGCCGGCCGGGAGCGTTTCGGCTGCCCGCCTCCCTGAGGCGGGCCCCGGTAAGGTGCGAAACAGCGACAAGGAGGAGTATGGCAATGGGCTTCATGGACAAGGCCAAGCAGATGGCCGAGCAGGCGCAGCAGAAGATCGAGGACACGCAGAGGCAGTTCAACCAGAGTCAGGCCGAGAAGGCCGCCGCCAGTCAGGGCACCGAGGGCGCAACCGTGCGCTATGACAGCAACGGCCGCCCGATTCAGGACGCTCCCCCGCCGGCCGCCGCGCCCGCGGTCCCCGTCGAGCCGTCCGCGCCGGCGCCCGGCGCCGGCACCGGCCAGCCTCCGGCAAGCGATCCGGCCACCGCCGAGGCGGTGTCGGTGCCCCAGCCGCCCGAGGGCCTCGACGCTCCGGAGAGCGAGGTCTCCGAGCAGCCCGTGCCCCCGCCCGCACCGCCCAAGGAGGGTGTCAACGCCACCCCTGATCCGTTCAAGCCGATCCGGTAGATGACGTTCGGCGGCATCCTCACGGCCATGGTCACGCCGTTCGACGCGAACGGCGAACTGGCCGAGGCCGCCACGGCGAAACTCGTCCGGCACCTCCTCGAAAACGGCTCCGACGGTCTGGTGCTGGCCGGCAGCACCGGTGAGGGCTCGACCCTCGATGACGAAGAGAAGCTGCGCCTCTGGGAGATCGGAGTGGCTGAGTCAGGGGAGGCGCCGATCGTCGCCGCCACCGGGAGCAACGACACACGCCACTCGGTCGAGCTGACCCGCCGCGCCTCCGAGCTCGGCGTGGACGGCGTGCTGGCGGTCACCCCGTACTACAACAAGCCCAATCGCCGCGGCTTGATCGAGCACTACCGGGCGGTGGCCGCCGCCACCGACCTACCGGTCGTGCTCTACAACATCCCCTCCCGCTGCGTGATCGACCTCTCCAACGAGCTGCTCGCCGAGCTGGCGGAGATCGACAACGTGGTTGCGGTCAAGCAGTCGCGCTACGAGGACATCGAGGCGATCCACGGCCTCGACCTGCTGGCCGGCAACGACGACACCCTGGCCGAAGTGCTGGACGCCGGCGGCACCGGCGGGATCCTGGTGTCGACCAACGTGGTCGGCGCCGAGATGCGCCGCATGATCGACGAGCCCGAGAACCGTCACCAGCTCCACGAGGAGCTCGCCGACCTCTTCGAGGCGCTTTTCGTGACCGCCAACCCGATCGGTGTGAAGGCGGCCATGAACATGCTCGGCTACGACGTGGGCGGGCTGCGCCTGCCCCTGGTGGAGGCGGACGAGGAAGAGAAGGCGGTCGTGCGCGCGTCGCTGGAGCGCCACCAGCTGCTGGCCGCGGCGTGAGCGCCACGCTGCGCATCCTCCCGCTAGGCGGGCTGGGGGAGATCGGCAAGAACATGACCGTCGTCGAGTACGACGGCAAGATCGTCGTCGTCGACACAGGGCTGCGGTTCCCGACACCGGACCAGCTGGGCATCGACCTCGTGCTCCCGGACTTCACCTACCTGCGCGAGCGCGCCAAGGACATCCAGGCGATAGTGCTCACGCACGGCCACGAGGACCATGTCGGCGCGCTTCCGTACGTCCTGCGTGAGCTGAGCGACTGGCCTCCGGTCTACGGTGGACCGCTGACGGTCGCCATGGTCCGCTCGAAGCTCGACGAGCACAAGCTCAAGGACGTGCCCCTCAAGGAGGTCCGTCCCGGGCAGGAGATCAGCGTCGGGCCCTTCACGATCGAGCCGGTGAAGATGGCGCACTCGATCCCCGACATGTTCGCCTATGCGATCACCTGCGAGCTGGGCACGACGCTCGTCACGGGGGACTACAAGTTCGACCAGACCCCGGTCGACGGAGTGCCGGCCGACGTGGCCCGGCTGGCAGAGCTGGGTCGCAAGGGCGTGCTGTGCCTGTGCGGCGACTCCACCAACGCCGACCGGCCCGGATGGTCGCTCTCGGAGTCCTCGGTGGGTCCCCGGCTCGAGGAGGCCTTCGCCCGCTGCGAGGGCCGGATCGTGGTCACCTGCTTCGCGTCGAACATCCATCGCGTGCAGCAGGTGGTGGACGCCGCTTCTCAGCTCGGGCGAAAGGTGGCGCTGGTCGGGCGGTCCATGCGCAAGAACGTGAACATCGGCCGCCAGCTGGGCCATATCAACGTGCCCGACGGCATCCTGGTCGAGCCCAAGCAGATCACCGACTTCCCCGATCACAAGCTGGTGATCATGTCCACCGGCAGCCAGGGCGAGCCACTGTCCGCACTGCGCCGGATGGCCGGCGCCGATCATCCCCACGTCGACCTGCACGCCGGCGACACGGTGATCTTCTCGGCCACCGCGATCCCGGGCAACGAGCGGGCGGTCAACGACACCGTCGACCGCCTCTTCCACCTGGGCGCGAACGTGCTCACACCCAAGGACACGCCGATCCACGCGTCGGGTCACGGCTACGCCGAGGAGCTGAAGCTGATGCTCAACCTGGTCAAGCCCGAGTACGTGATGCCCTCACATGGCGACCACAAGCGCATCCGGCTGCACGCCCAGCTGGCCGAGGCCGTCGGGGTGCCGCCCGAGAACGTCTTCAAGGGCGAGAACGGGCTGCCGCTCGAGATCGACGGGAAGGGCGCGCGCTTCGCCAAGCGCGAGCGCGCCGGCCTGATCTTCGTGGACGGCGTCGACGTCGGCGAGCCCGGCGACGTGGCCGTCCGTGACCGCCGCATGCTGTCTGCCGATGGCATCGTGATCGTGGTGGCCACGGTCTCCGAGCAGGACGGCAGCTCGGTGGCCGACCCCGAGATCATCTTCCGCGGCGTGCCCGCGCCGGAGGACGAGGAGGAGCTCGTGGAAGCGATGCGCGATGCGGTCGAGGACTCCCTGGACCGCTCCGCGAAGGAGGGCGTGCGGGAGATCTCGCTGCTCCAGGCGCAGCTGCACGACGACTTGGCCGAGTACATCTACCGCCGCCTGAGGCGGCGGCCGATGGTTCTGCCGGTGGTAGTCGAGGTCTAGAGGCCGAGACCCCGGCTCAGACGCCTGCCGGGTGGATCACGCCGTCCGGCGAGGGCTGATTGCGGGGTCGTCGTGCGCTTGTCCGTCGGAGACACCGGGTGCGGACGAGCGGAGCATCGGTGCCGCCGGCAGCCTGACCGTGAACAATGCGCCACCGCCGGGGGCGTCGCCCACCTCGACGGTGCCGCCGTGAACATCGGCGACGGCGCGCACGATGGCAAGCCCCAGGCCGCTGCCCGACACCGAGGTGCGATCCCCGGCATCGCGGGTGAAGCGCTCGAAGATGCGTTCGCGGCGCTCGGGTGAAACCCCGGGGCCGCGATCGGCCACCTCGACGATCACGGTCGCGTCACGCGCGCGGACCGAGACCACGACGGGCGTGCCCGGCGGGGTGTGGATCATCGCGTTCTCGATCAGGTTGAGCACCAGCCGGTGGAGATCGTCGGAGGAGCCGTCGACCTGGGTGTGGCCAACCTCGGGCAGGTCCAGCGACACGTTGTGCCCGCTGGCGAGCGGCGCCGCCTCGGCAACGGCTTCGGCGGCCACCTGCGCCAGGTCCACGGGTCGCGGTGGAACCTGGCGGCCGGCGTCGGCCCGGGCCAGCAGCAGCAAATCGCCTACCAGGCGTCGCATCCGCCGGGAGGAGCGCAGGGCCGAGCCCGCTATCTCGGAAGCCGCCTCCGGGTCGCCGGGGCCGCCGGCACGGGTCAGCTCCTCCTCCAGCAGCTCCAGGTTGGCGAGGATGCTCGTAAGCGGCGTTCGCAGCTCATGCGAGGCGTCGGCCACGAAGTCACGCTGGCGGTCGAGTGCCGACTGGGTCTCGCCGCGGGCGGCGTCGAGCTGGCGCAGCATGTCGTCGAGCGTCCTGGCCAGCTGGCCGACCTCGTCCCTGGCCTCAGACCGTGGGAGTGCCTTGGCCGGATCACGGGTGCGCGCCACCTCCCGGGCGGCCGAGGTGAGGTCCGCGATCGGCCGCATGGCCCGGCGCGCCACGGCAAAGCCCGCCAGGAAGGCCAAGCCCGTGCCGCCGAGGACCCCGAGGGCGAGGAACAGCTCCAGGCGGTCGGTGGTCGACTCGAGGTTGCGCCGCGGCTTGGCGTACTGCACGAAGGCCACGGCGCCGTCGATCGGGCTCGTGTCGAGGCCGAGCACGCCGGCGGGGTCGAACGAGCGATCGAAGAGGGGGCGGGTGGCCACCCGGTAGTCGCCGACGTCGCGCACGCCCTCGAAGGGCGGGCCCAGGTAAAGCTCCCGACGAGTCTCGCCGAGAACGAGGCCGTCGCGGGCCACAACCCGGATGGCGGCGCCGCCTGAGGCGGCGGCGTCGATCACGCCACCGTCCACGAGCAGCTCGGGGCCGGCGCCACGCGCGGCAACGCGAAAGCGCGACTGCAGGTCGGCGGCCGTGGCGCGCAAATCGTCGTCGAAGCTCGACATCAGCTTGCGCTCGGTGAACGCGCCGACCACGACGGCGAACAGCAGCAGGATCACGAACGTCAGCGCGGCGGATACGATCGCCAGCTTCAGCCGGATCGGCAGTCGCACCCTGGCGCGCTCGATCACCCCGCGGGCGCGACCGCTCATACCCCGGCCCTCAGTACGTATCCCGAGCCGCGCACCGTGTGCAGCATCCGCGGCTCGCCGCCGGATTCCAGCTTGCGGCGGAGGTTTGACACGAACACGTCGATCGTGTTGGTCTCGGCGTACGGGTGATAGTCCCACACCTCGTCGAGCAGCTTCTCGCGCGACACCACCAGTCGCTCGTTGCGCATCAGGTGCTCGAGCAGCTCGAACTCGCGCCCGGTCAGCTCGATGGAGCGCTCTCCCCGGAGCACCTCACGCGTGCTTGGGTTCAGACGCAAATCGCCGACCACCAGGAACGCAGAGCCCCGGGGCGGGCGGCGCCGCAGCAGCGCCCTCACGCGCGCCAGCAGCTCGGCGCGCTCGAAGGGCTTGACAAGGTAGTCGTCGGCGCCGGCGTCCAGCCCCTCGACGCGCTGGGGCACGGAGTCGCGGGCCGTGAGCATCAGGATCGGCACGTCGCCGCCCTCGCGCAGCCGCCGGGCCACCTCGAGCCCGTCGACCTTCGGCAGACCCAGATCTAGTACCACGGCATCGGGGCTGAAGTCCGCGGCCCCCGCCAGGGCCTCCTCGCCGTCGCCCGCGAGCCGCACCTCATATCCCTCCAAGCCAAGCGAGCGCCGCAGCACGTCTGCGATGTCGCGATCGTCCTCGACGACGAGCACCCGGGGGGAGCGGTCCATCCGCCGCATGGTAGGGGGAGCAGCGCGGGCCGATCGCATCGCGAGGAGCGCGGCCGGAGGCAGGGGGGCGCCCTCCGGCGTCGAAGGTACGAAGTTAGCCATGGCCCGCCGCCGCAGCACCCGCAAGTCCACACGCAAGCTCAGCGCCCGCCCGGCGTCTCCGCGGCCCGGCCTGCCCAAGCTCGAGCAGCACCATCTCGACCTGATCGGGCTCGGTCTGGTGGCGAGCGCCGCCTTTCTCGCCTTCGTCCTCTACATGGGCGAGGCCGGGGGCCAGGCCGGAGATGGCGCCAAGGACGGGCTGCGATTTCTGCTTGGTGGGGCGGCGTACCTGGTGCCGCCGGCGCTGCTGGCTGCGGGCGTGATCCTGGTGATGCGGTCGCTGCTGCCCACGGTGAAGCCCTTTCGCGCAGGAGCCATCTGTCTGCTGCTCGGGCTCACGCTTGGTCTCGCGGCCGGCTCCCTAGGCCTGGGCCCGGGGCAGGCAGACCATTCACCGCTGCTCGACGCCGACTATGTGAGTGACAGAGGTGGCGCGCTCGGAGAGCTCGAGCTCTGGGCCACGCGCGCGCTGTTCTCCATGGTGGGGGCTCACATCGCCTTCGTCTTCCTCATGGCAGGCGGCATCCTGCTGGTCACCGGCGCCTCGATCGCCGGCGTGGTGAGCGCCACCCGCGAGCGCGTGAGCACCACCACCGAGCGGCTGCGCCACGCGGGCAATCCGTTCCCGGCAGCGCGCAACCGTGACACGGGCGCCACCGCCCGGCTCACCCCGACGCCTGCCGAGGTCAACCATCCTCCAGAGCCTCCCGGAGAGGAGCCGGTGGTGCACGCCACCCACGTCGAGGCCCCCGCACTCGACGCGGCGCAGCGCTACCCGGATCTCTTCGGCGGCGCGGAGCCCGAGCCGGAGCCGCCCGAGCCAGAAGCCGATACGACCGGCGAGTGGGAGGCCGACGAGCCGGCTGACGAAGGTCCGATCGAGGAGGAGCCGGGCGTGACGGCGGAGCCCGCGGACCCCGGGCTGCCCGCGCCCGAGTCGCTGACGCCGCTCGGCAACCGCCGCACCGGGGTGACCGAGGCCGAGGAGGTCGAGTACACGCTCCCGCGCCCGAACGCGCTCAAGCGCTCGAACGGCAAGCCGAAGGCGACGAGTGGGGCCGACGAGCGGGTCGGGGCCCAGCTGGTCGAGGCCCTCGGTCACTTCGGAGTCGACGCCACCGTGGTGGGCGGCGTGAGCGGTCCTCACGTGACCCGGTACGAGGTGCGCCTGGCGCCCGGGATCAAGATGTCGAAGGTCGCCAACATGCGCGACGATCTCGCCTACGCCCTTGCGGCCGAGGACGTGCGCATCCTCGCCCCGATCCCCGGCAAGAGAGCCGTAGGAGTCGAGGTGCCAAACAAGATCCGCCACATGGTGCACCTCGGTGACGTGGCCCAGGAGGCTCCCGAAGGATGGTCGCCGCTCACCGCCTGGCTTGGCAAGGACATCGACGGCCGGGCGATCGGCATCGATCTGGCCAGCCAACCCCATGTGCTGGTCGCGGGCACCACGGGCTCGGGCAAGTCCGGCTGCGTGAACGCCGTGCTCGCCTCGATCCTCATGCGCGCGAGCCCGAACGAGGTCCGGCTGGTCCTCGTCGACCCAAAGCAGGTCGAGCTGAACCTCTACGAGAAGATCCCCCACCTGATCACACCCGTGGTCACCAGTCCGCGGCTGGCCGCCAATGTCCTGCAGAACCTGATCAAGGAGATGGAGGAGCGCTACACGCTCATGAGCGCGGCGCGCACGCGCAAGCTCGAGGAGCTGAACCGGGTGCGGCTGCGCGAGGGTGAGCAGCCGCTGCCCTACCTGCTGTGTGTGATCGACGAGCTGGCCGACCTGATGATGATCGCCCCCGGCGAGGTCGAGGATGCGATCATCCGCCTGGCCCAGAAGTCGCGCGCGGTGGGCATCCACCTCCTGCTGGCCACCCAGCGCCCGAGCGCCGACATCATCACCGGCATGATCAAGGCCAACGTGCCGGCCCGGATCGCCTTCGCCGTCTCCTCGCAGACCGACTCGCGCGTGATCCTCGACCAGAACGGCGCCGAGTCGCTGCTCGGCAAGGGCGACATGCTCTTCCGCCCCGGTAGCGGCACCAAGCTCAGCCGCATCCAGGGCGCCTTCGTGACCGAGGAGGAGATCGAGAAGATCACCGCCCACTGGCGCAGGCAGGGTGAGCCCGAGCTGCGCGAGGAGATGCTCGAGGCGGTCGAGGCAGAAGAGGGGGAGCCCGCCGACGACGCCGACTTCCACCCCGACCAGGACGATCTGATGGCGGAGGCGATTCGCACGGTGGTCCAGATGGACACCGCCTCCACGTCGATGCTACAGCGCCGCCTGCGGGTGGGCTATACCCGCGCCGGACGGCTGATCGACATGCTCGAACGCCGGGGCGTGATCTCCGGCTACGAGGGATCTAAGGCGCGCAAGGTGCTCGTGACCGAAGCCGAGCTGCCGCGAGTGCTGGCCACCCTGGAGGAGCCCGTACCCCATGGCGGGGCACAGGTGGCGGGTACTGCCGCCGGTCCGCCAGAATAGGCGGCTGGTATGCCGCCGATCGGCGAAACGCTCAGAGAAGCGCGAATGCGCCAGGGCCTCGACATCGCGGATGTCGAGGAGCGCACCAAGATCCGCGCGAAGTATCTGCGCGCGCTGGAGAACGAGGAGTGGAGCCTGCTCCCAGGCCACACCTTCGTCAAGACGTTCCTGCGCACCTACGCGGAGCAGGTCGGCATAGACCCGCACCTGCTCGTCGAGGAGTACCGGCTCAGCCACGAGACCGAGGAGCCCGACGTGCAACCGCTCGCCCCCGCCGGGGCGACGACCCGGCGCGATCCGCGCGTGCGTGACCGCCGCCGTGGCGTGGCACCCCGACCGCCGCGCAGGGGAGCCCTGCTCGTCGCGGGCACGATCGCCGTCGTGGCCTTCCTGGTGGCGCTCGGGTCGTTCGGTGAGGACGAGTCCGACGACCAGCGGGCCGCGAGCGAAACCAGCGGAGAGAGCGCGCCCGCCAGAGAGCGTCCGCCGGCGCGTCGCAGGCCCGCGCGCGCCGCTGGAGTGACCATGCGCGTGACACCGGCGTTTCCGACCTACGCGTGCGTGGACACGGGCGAGGGAACCGACGTGATCTACGAGGGCACGCTGGAGGAGGCCCAGACCTTCCGCAACCCCGAGCAGCTTCGAATCAACCTGGGCAAGCGGTCCGTCGAGGTCAGGGTCAACGGCAAGCCGGTCGAGATCGTGGACAGCCCCGAGCCGATCGGGCTCGCGGCAACGCAGGACGGCGCGGAGGAGATCGCCGACGGCACGAGGCCGTGCGCGTGACCTGCGCTGCGCTCGCATGAGCGTCCGCGCGGGCGTCGTGGTCACGGGGACGGAGGTGCTCACCGGGCGCGTCCGTGACCGAAACGGCCCCTGGCTCTCGGATCGTCTGCTCGAGCTCGGCGTCGATCTTGCTCACATCACCATCTGTGGCGACCGGCCGGAGGACATGCGGGCCCAGCTGCGCTTCATGGCTCAGCAGGAGGTCGACCTGATCATCACCAGTGGCGGCCTCGGGCCAACCGCCGACGATCTCACCCTCGAGGTCGTGGCCGGCTTCGCCGGGCGTCCGCTGGCGCTCGACGAGGCGCTCGAGCAGCGCATCGCAGACATCCTCGAGCCCTTGATGAAGCGCTGGCCGGACCTGGACTTCGACGCGGTGCGCGCGTCCAACCGCAAGCAGGCAATGGTGCCCGCCGGCGCCACGGTGCTCGAGCCAGCCGGCACGGCGCCGGGGATGGTGGTGCCCCCGGGGGAGGGCTGCGAACCCACGGTGGTGGTCCTACCGGGACCTCCGCGCGAACTACAGGAGCTGTGGCGCGCGGCGGTGGAGACGGAGGCGTTTCGCGAGGCTGTCGCCGGCGCCGACGTCCTCGAGCAGTCGACGCTACGCCTGTTCGGGATCCCGGAGTCCGAGATCGCCGAGACCCTGCGCGTGGCCGA
This sequence comes from Thermoleophilaceae bacterium, assembly GCA_030447725.1. Taxonomy (GTDB): domain Bacteria; phylum Actinomycetota; class Thermoleophilia; order Solirubrobacterales; family Thermoleophilaceae; genus JAAYBF01. Next base: position 38,465 of record JAUJOQ010000007.1, on the reverse strand, counting down.
GGAGCGGATCGAGGGCTTCGAGCGCCTCGAGATCACCACTTGCCTGCGCCGCGGGGAGGTAGAGGTTGTGGTGCGCCACCAGCGCGAGGCCGCGGAGGCGCGGGTGGCGCTTGGGAGGCTGGTCGGCGAGCGCCACGAGCACACGCTGTTCTCGGACGACGGGTCCACCGTGGACGAGCAGGTGGCGCAGCTGCTGGCGGACCAGACGATCGCCACCGCGGAGTCCTGCACAGCCGGGTCGATGGCGGCCCGGCTGGCGGAGCGCCCGGGCAGCTCCGCGTACCTGCTCGGTGGCGCCATCGCCTACGCCGACGAGGCCAAGGTCGATCACCTCGGGGTCGACCCCGAGGTGATCGAGCGCCATGGGGCGGTGTCCCCGGAGGCGGCCGAGGCGATGGCGGCCGGTGCGGTCGAGCGCTTCGGCGCCACGGTGTCCATCGCCATCACGGGCATCGCGGGACCGGGCGGGGGAAGCGACGATAAGCCCGTGGGCACGGTCTGCTGGTGCGTTCAGCGCTCCGACGGCACCCGGATGACGCGCAGCCTGCGACTTCCGGGGGATCGGGCGGAGGTTCGTGACCGGTCGACCACGATCGGCATGCACATGCTCCGGCGCGTGCTGCGGGGCGAGGACCTCGCCGTCTGAGCTCTTCGCTGCGACTGTTCCTTGCGCTCGACCTGCCAGAAAGCGTGCGCGGCGGGGTCGCTCGCTGGCGTGACGCGGCGATCGGCGAGCGTGACGACCTGCGCCCGGTTCCCGCGGCTTCGCTTCACGTGACGCTGGTCTTCCTCGGCTCCAAGCCGGCGGAGGCCGTGCGATCGCTGTGGGACGTCACGGCTGCCGCAGCGGGTGGGTGCCAGGCCGCTCGCCTCCTGCCGCAAGGCGTGAGCGCGGTGCCGCGCAGGAGGCCGCGGCTGTTGGCCCTGAACCTCTCTGACGAAGGCGGCCGCGCGGCGGATCTGCACGGGGCCGTGGCCGGCGCCCTCTCCGGGGCCGACCTGCATGAGACCGAGCGGCGCCCCTTCTGGCCCCATGTGACGCTGGCCCGTGCCCGCCGCGGGGTCCGGCCCGGAGCCTGGTCGTCCGAGGCGCCATTGCCCGAGCCGTTCACCTCGCACTCGCTCACGCTCTATGAGAGTCGGCCTTCCCCTGCGGGAGCCCGATACCGCACCCTCGAGCGGCTCGAGCTGGCGGCCTGATCGCGCGCGAGCTCTCGCGCACGGGTTTGTCACACATCCGTCGCAGCGCTGTCGCACATGTCGCGCAAGGCGTCCGACCGGGCTCCTAGCCTTTGGCCTCCAGACTTTGAAGGAGCCCTGATGGCAGACAAGGACCAGAATCTCGAGAAGGCGGCAAAGGCCCGCGATGCGGCGCTGAACAGCGCCATCACGCAGATTCAGCGCGAGTTCGGCGAGGGATCGATCATGAAGATGGGAGACGAGGCCTTCCAGGTCCAGGTCTCCGCCATCCCCACGGGCGCCCTGTCGCTCGATCTGGCGCTCGGCGTGGGCGGGCTGCCTCGCGGCCGGATTGTGGAGATCTTCGGTCCGGAGTCCTCGGGCAAGACCACTCTGGTCTACCACGTGCTGGCCGAGGCCCAGAAGCAGGGCGGCATCTGCGCCTTCATCGACGCCGAGCACGCCATGGACCCGATCTACGCCAAGCGCATCGGCGTGGACGTCGACGAGCTGCTCGTGTCCCAGCCCGACCACGGAGAGCAGGCGCTGGAGATCGCCGACCTCCTCATCCGCTCGGGTACGATCGACGTGGTGGCGATCGATTCGGTGGCGGCGCTCACACCGAAGTCTGAGCTCGAGGGCCAGATGGGAGACCAGACGGTAGGCCTTCAGGCGCGGATGATGAGCCAGGCGATGCGCAAGCTGGCGGGCAACCTCAACCGCGCCAACACGCTCTGCGTGCTCACGAACCAGATCCGCGAGAAGGTGGGGGTGATGTTCGGTTCCCCGGAGACCCAGCCGGGCGGCCGCGCGCTGAAGTTCTACTCGTCGCAGCGCCTCGACATCCGCCGGATCGAGACCCTCAAGGAAGGCACCGAGGCGGTCGGCAACCGGGTGCGCGTGAAGGTGGTCAAGAACAAGGTCGCCGCTCCGTTCCGCCAGGCCGAGTTCGACATCGAGTACGGCGCCGGAATCTCCAGCGAGGGATGCATCCTCGACCTCGGGATCGAGCACAACATCGTCCAGAAGTCGGGCTCGTTCTTCTCCTACGACGGCGAGCGGCTCGGCCAGGGGCGCAACAACGCGAAAGCCTACCTGCGCGAGAACCCCGACAAGGCCAAGGAGATCGAGGCCAAGGTGTACTCCGCACTGGGAGTCGACAGCGGTCCTGCGGAGGCCGCCGTCGAAGCCCCCATTCCGCCGGCCGATGTGGTCACGGGCGCCGGGGACATCGAGGAGCAGGCGGCCTGATCGAGCACTTCCCTTGAGATGAGCCGGCCGTGACCGAAGAGCCTCCGCCCCCCGGGGAGCTTGGAAGGGAGGCGGCGCCCTCCTTCCAAGTCAACAGGACCGAAGAGGAGCGAGCCCTCGAGCTGGCCTACCGGGCCCTGTCGACCAGAGACCGGACAGTCGCCGAGGTGCGGGCGTTCCTCGAGCGCAAGCGGGTGAGTCCCGAGGCGCTTGACCACGCGGTCGCCGAGTTGGAGGCCGCTCGTTTCCTCGACGACGACCGCTACGCGAGGCTCTTCACCGACGACAAGCGCGGTATCGAGCGCTGGGGCTCGCAGCGCATCGAGCGCGACCTGCGCAGGCGCGGCGTGCCCGGGCACCTGATAGAGGCCGCCCTCGCGGCCAGGGACCGGGGCGACGAGCTCGCCGCCGCGATCGGTCTCCTGACCGAGAAGATGCCTGCGTGCGAGTCCGACCGTGATCGGGATCGAGCCTGGAGGTTGCTCATACGGAAGGGCTACGAGCCGGAGCTGGCCTACGAGGCCGTACGCGAGCACGGCCGCCAGGCCGAGCGGACCTGATCCGCCGTGATTGGCGCGTTGGTGGCCACCGGCGGGCCTGCGTTGGTTGCGCGGCAAACGCTGGGGCACTAATCTCGTGGAAAGAGGCGATCCACTCGGTCGCCGCGACCACGAAAAAAGACTTCTTTGCAGCGGATCTTGACTTCCGGCAACCACATCGACATGACCATCAAAGACGTAAGACGTGAGGAAGAGCGCGAGAGGAGCGATCCAGCGCGTTCATAGATGCAACCCCGCGCGCCCCCGGAAGGCGTGCGTCCGCCCAGAGCAGTCCCACCAGGTGTCTCGCGGCGCCGAGCCGAGCGCTCGACATGGAGAAACTGCACCTGGCGCCATGGCGCCATGGGAGGAGACTGCGACATGGAGATCCTGCTGGCGGCCCTCGTATCGGTCGCCGTCTCGAGCGCGGTGGTCGTGCTCGCGCTGCGCCTACGCTCGCCGCAGGCCGTCCACCCCGCGGCACCTGCGGGGGACGCCCGTTCCGGTTCGCCGCGGTCGCGGCCTCGGGGCACGCCGGCCGCCGGAGGACCGCACGGATCGTCCGAGGACGACACCGGCGCCCAGGAAACACCGGGGGCCGAGCCCGCCCGGGTGCTCGCCGACCTCCAATCACGCCGGCACGAGCTGGCCCGCCTCGAGGAGCACCTGAGGGCAAAGGAGCAGTCCGTGGACTCCCGCCTGCGCGGGGTCGACGACCGTCAGCGCACGCTGGAGGACCGCGGGCGCGACCTCGACGCCAATGCCGCCAAGCTCGAAGAAGCGCGCGGGGAGAAGATCCGCGAGCTCGAGCGCGTGGCCGGGCTCAGCGCCGGCCAGGCCAAGCAGATGCTGCTGCGCGAGCTCGAGGACGAGCTGCGCCACGAAGGCGCGCGTCTCATCCGTCAGGTCGAGGAGGAGACCCGCCACGCCTGCGACCGCCGCACCCGCAGCATCCTCGCCACGTGCATGCAGAGAGTGGCGGGGGGTCATGCCGTGGAGACGACGGTCGCCACCGTGGAGCTGAAGTCCGACGAGCTCAAGGGGCGGATCATCGGTCGGGAGGGGCGCAACATCCGTGCCTTGGAGGCCCTCACCGGCATCGACTTCATCATCGACGACACTCCGGGAGCGGTGCTGCTGTCGGGTTTCGACGGGGTACGTCGCGAGATCGCCCGCATGACGCTCGAGAAGCTGCTCGGAGACGGCCGCATCCACCCCGCGCGGATCGAGGAGGCCTACACACAGGCTCGCTCCGAGATCGACCGGCGGATCATCGAGGTGGGCGAGCAGGCCATGTTCGAGGCGAACGTGGGCACGCTGCACCCTGAGCTGACCAAGCTGCTGGGACGGCTGCACTTCCGCACCAGCTACGGCCAGAACGTGCTGGCGCACTCGATCGAGTGCTCCCATCTGGGAGCGCTGGTGGCGGCAGAGCTTGGTGCCAACGCCAAGACCGCGGCCCGCGCCTGCCTGTTGCACGACATCGGCAAAGCCGTGTCACACGAGGTCGAGGGGCCGCACGCTCTTGTCGGCGGGGAGTTGGCACGCCGCCATGGCGAATCCGAGGCGGTGGCCCATGCCATGGAGGCGCACCACAACGAGGTTGAGCCGCAGACCATCGAGGCCGTGATCGTGCAGATCGCCGACGCCATCTCGGGCGCCCGGCCGGGAGCCCGGGGGGAGTCGCTGGAGCGCTACGCCACCCGCCTCCATGACCTCGAGGAGCTGGCCAGTCGCCACGATGGCGTCGAGAAGGTCTACGCGATGCACGCCGGCCGCGAGATCCGGGTGATCGTGAAGCCCGAGGACGTGGACGACGACGCGGCGGTGCTGCTCTCACGCACGATCGCCAGGGAGGTGGAGAAGCAGCTCTCCTATCCCGGTCAGATCAAGGTCACCGTGATCCGCGAGAGCCGCTCCACCGACTACGCGCGGTAGGTATGGCAGCGCGGATGCTCGTCTGGCGGGGCCTCGACGCCTGGCGGGCGGAGGTCGCGGAGGTCGGGCTCGCCGCCGACCGGCTCTCGGCGCATGGCGTGCAGATCGGCGTGCAGCCCACCACGTACCGGCTCGAGTACGAGTTGAAGACCGTGGACGCGTTCGTCACCCAACAGCTGCAGGTGTGGGCGCGCGGTGAGGGCTGGCGGCGCCGGATCGACCTGACACGCGACGCACATGGCAGCTGGAGTTGCGAGGCAGAGGCGGATGGACATTCCGAGGTTGGGCTGCCGGCTCCCGGTGGTGGGATGGACGAAGTGCGCGGAGCCCTCGACTGCGACCTCGGCCTCTCACCACTGACGAACTTCATGCCGATCCGGCGCGAGGGGCTGCTGGAGGGCGGAGAGCCATGTGAGCTCGTGATGGCCTGGGTCTCGGTGCCAGACCTCGCGGTGCACCGCTCCGAGCAGCGTTACGAGCCCGTCGACTCGGATACGGTCCGCTACGTGGGTCGGCACCGCTCCTTCGTAGGGGAGCTGACCTGCGACGCCGACGGCTTCGTGGTCCTCTACCCGGACCTCGGCGAGCGCGTACCCTCAGACGAATGAGCAGCTACCACCTGACCACCTTCGGGTGCCAGATGAACGAGCACGACTCCGAGCGGATGAAGGGCATGCTCGAGGCGCTCGGCTACCGCGAGTCGCCGCAGCGCGACGGCGCCGACCTGATCCTCTTCAACACCTGCTCGATCCGCGAGAAGGCCGACACCAGGTTGGCCGGGCACCTCGGTGAGGCCAGCCGCCTGAAGTCCGAGGACCCGACCCGGGTCGTGGGCGTCGGGGGATGCTGGTCTCAGTCGATGAAGGAGAGGGTCTTCCAGGAGTTCCCCTTCGTCGACGTGGCCTTCGGCCCCGGCCAGGTGCACAAGCTCGCCGAGTTCCTGACCAGCGACAGCATCGGTGCACAGGGCTACTTCGAGTTCGAGGGCTTCACCGGGCACCTGCCCGCCCGCCGTGAACGCCGCTTCCAGGGCTGGGTGCAGATCTCGGTGGGCTGCAACTGCGTCTGCTCCTACTGCATCGTGCCGTCCACCCGCGGGCGCGAGGTGTCTCGACCCGCCGCCGAGCTCGTGGCCGAGGTGGAGCGCCAGGCGGCCGAGGGCGTGCGTGAGGTCACGCTGCTGGGCCAGAACGTGAACTCCTGGGGCCGCGACCTGCGAACCGGCGAGAAGGCGACGTTCGCCGAGCTGCTCGGGATGGTCGACGCCGTCGAGGGCATCGAACGGGTGCGCTACACCAGCCCGCACCCCAAGGACATGCGCGAGGACGTGATCCGGGCGCATGCGGAGCTGGCGAGTCTCTGTGAGCACATCCATCTGCCGCTGCAGGCGGGATCGAGCCGGGTGCTCAAGGCCATGAAGCGCACGTATGACCGCGAGCGCTACCTCGACCGCGTGGCGATGATCCGCGAGATGGTGCCCGACTGTGCGATCAGCACAGACATCATCGTCGGGTTTCCGGGGGAGACCGATGCGGAGTTCGAGGAGACGATGGAGGTGGTCGAGCAGGTGCGATACGACTCGGCGTTCACCTTCAACTACTCCCCACGGCGCGGCACCGCTGCGGCCGGGCTCGACGGCCAGGTGCCCCATGAGGCCAAGCGCGAGCGGATGGGTCGCCTGGTGGATGCCGTACAGCGGATCTCCACCGAGCGCGCGCAGCGCTTCGTGGGCCGCTCGATGGACGTGCTCGTGGAGGGCCCGTCGCGCACCGACCCGTCGAGGCTGCGCGGACGCATACGCCACAACAAGACCGTGAACTTCACAGGCCTTGCCCGGCCGGGGGAGATAGTCGACGTCGAGATCGCCGCCGCCACCAGCACCACGCTGGCCGGCGAAGAGCAGCTCCGCGTGGCCTGAGGTCTCGCGTGCCCACGTCGGTCGCAGCCATCTTCGGCCCGACCGGGGTGGGCAAGACCGCCGTCGCCCTGGCGCTGTCTGACCGCCTGAGAGATCGCGGAGAGGATCCCGTGGCAATCTCCGCAGACGCGCTGCAGGTCTACAGGGGCCTGGAGACGCTCACCGGCGTCGCCACGGCGGAGGGGCAGGCCCGGCTTGAGCACCGGCTCCTCAGCTTCGTGCCCGTGACCGAGGAGTTCTCGGTCGGCAGCTACATGCCGCTGGCCCACGCCGAGATCGACGCCGCCCTTGCCGCCGGACGCCGGCCGATCGTGGTGGGCGGCACAGGGCTGTACCTGCGTGCGGCGCTGGCGGAGCTGTCGATGCGCAAGGCCGGGCCCGGAGAGACGAGCGAGCTGTGGTCGAACGCCACCCGTCATCCCACTCTCCTGTGCGGGCTTGTGATGGACCGCCCAGCTCTCTACGCAGCGATCGAGGCACGCGTGGACGCGATCGTGGCGGCCGGCGCAGAGGCCGAAGTGCGCGCGGCGGAGGCCGCGGGGCCCTCGCGGACCGCACGCAAGGCGCTCGGCTTCGACGAGCTGCTGAGCGGTGACGTCGCTGGGATGAAGAAGCGCAGCCGCAACCTCGCCAGGCGCCAGCTCACCTGGATGCGCAAGATGACCGGCCTCGAGACCATCGACGTGACCGCACGCGACGCCGCCGACGTGGCCGCGGAGATCGCGGACAGGCTGGTCGCAGGCCGGGAGGTGCCCTAGCCGCAGGCGCCGTAGAGTTGCGCGTCGTGCGCTTCGAGAAGTGGCAGGCGCTCGGCAACGACTATGCCGTGGTCGAGCAGTCAGAGCTGGCCTTCGAGCTGACCCCGTCGCGGGCGCGTGCCTTCTGCGCGGCCCACACCGGGGTGGGCTCGGACGGCATCCTGCTGCTCTCCGAGTCCGAGGAGCGCGGCTTCGTGGCCGCCCTGCGCATCTTCAACCCGGACGGCTCGGAGGCAGAGCTGTCGGGCAACGGCGTGCGTGAGGCGGTGCTGTACCTGCGCCGTCACGGCTGGACGGACTCCGACACGTTCTCGATCTCCACGGCGGCCGGAGAGGTGCGCCCACGGATCACGGGGGCCACCACCTGCACCGTCGACATGGGGCGCGCCCGGCTGTCGTCGAAGGACTTCCCCACCGGACCCGACCACGGGGCCGGCATGTTGAGCGCCGCCGGCCGAGACCTGCGCTTCCAGCACGTCTCGATCGGCAACCCCCAGTGCGCGATCGAGGTGCCCAACGGGCTGGAGAGGCTCGACCTGTCCGAGCTCGGTCCGCCGATCGAGCGCCACGAGCTGTTTCCCAACCGCACCAACGTCTCGTTCTGGCGCCGCGAGTCCGATGACACGATCACCGCGCGGATCTTCGAGCGTGGGGTGGGGGAGACGATGTCATCCGGGACGGGGGCCACCGGGGCGGCGGTGGCCGCGGTGCTCGGGGGCCTCGACAGCCCCGTGACCGTGCGCCTCGACGGCGGCGAGCTCGAGGTGGAGGTGGGCGAGGACCTGCACGTCGACCTGACCGGATGGGCGGTGCCCGTGTACCGCGGCGAGGCCAGCCACGAATTCCTGGAGGCTCTGAGAAAGGCATGAAGACCAGCGCGCGGCTCGACCGGCTGCCCCCCTACCTGTTCGCCGAGCTCGAGCGAAAGATCCGCGAGAAGAAGGCAGCGGGTGTGGACGTGATCAGCCTCGGCATAGGCGATCCCGACACGCCCACGCCGTCCTTCGTGATCGACGAGCTGTCCGGCGGCGCCCGAGAGCCGGCCACCCATCGATACCCGTCCAACCGCGGGCGCCCCGAGCTGCGCGAGGCTTTCGCACGCTTCTACGACCGGCGCTTCGGGGTCTCACTCGACCCCGAGACGGAGATCGTCCCGGCGCTGGGCGCCAAGGAGTGCATCTTCAACCTCAACCTCGCCTTCCTCGACCCAGACACGGTGGCGCTGGCGGCAGATCCCGGCTACCCGGTCTACACCGGCGGCCCGCTCCTGGCCGGAGCCGAGCCGGAGTTGATGCCGCTGCTGCCAGAGCGCGGCTTTGCCCCCGACCTCGACGCCATCGCCCCTGAGGCACGCGAGCGGGCCCGGCTGATGTACCTCAACTACCCCAACAACCCCACCGGCGCGGTGGCGCCCGAAGGCCTGTTCCAGCGCGCTGTCGACTTCGCCCGGGAGCACGACATCCTCGTCGTCCACGACGCCTCCTACACCGAGACCACGTTCGACGGCTACGTAGCGCCCAGCTTCCTGGAGACCCCGGGGGCCAAGGACGTGGGGGTGGAGGTGTTCTCACTCTCCAAGGGCTACAACATGACCGGCTGGCGCACGGCCGCTGTGATGGGCAACGCCGAGGCCGTCGCGGCCTACTGGAAGCTCAAGACCAACATCGACTCGGGCATGTTCGAGGCCATCCAGCTGGCGGCGGCCGCCGCACTGGACCGCGGCGACGAGGAGCCGAGGCGGATGAGCGCGATCTACCAGCGCCGCCGTGACCTCGTGGTGGGGGCCCTGCGCGAGATCGGCGTGAACGTGGGCACACCCAGGGCCACGATCTATGTGTGGGCGCCGGTGCCCGGGGGGCACACCTCAGCCTCCTACTGCGAGCTCGTGCTCGACGAGTCGGGGGTCGTGATCTCGCCCGGAAGCTCCTACGGACCCAACGGCGAAGGCTTCTTCCGCATCTCCCTGACCGTGGCGGACGAGCGCCTCAGCGAGGCGGTGGAGCGGATGCGTACCAGCCTGTCGTCAGGGTAAGCTCGCCGCCATGGACACCTGGGACCTTCGCGGCCTGGACGTTGCCGCACACAAGCCGCACATCCTGTCCTCGAGCGACGCGGCGCGGGTGATAGCGCTCAACCTGCCGGCGGGGGAAGAGCTTCAGGAGCACGAGGTGCACGAGCGCGCGTGGCTGGTCGTGCTCGACGGAGAGGTGGAGGTGCGCCGCGACGGTGAAGAGAGTGTCAGCGGAGGCCCCGGCCTGGTGGCCGAGTTCGCCCCCCAGGAGCCCCACGAGGTCCACGCCGCCAGCGACGCCAGACTGTTGCTCTTCCTGGCTCCCTGGCCCGGTGAAGGCCACCCCGGCGCCATGTCGCTCGACGACAAGGCCACGGCGCGCGAGCGGGCGCGGGAGCACTCGTCGGACTAGAGGCAACGGTCCGGCTGCGCTCCTCGGCTGGCCGCTGCCCCGCGTAGACTCAGTGGGCATGGCGAAGGGACAGGAGATACGCAACCCGCGCGCCCGCCAGCGCGCGATGATGATCGTGGCCGGACCTGAGGACGCCGATTTGAACGAGCTCGCCGAGCTGCTGCGCACGGCGGGCGTCGCCGTGGCCGGGCAGATGGCGCAGAAGCGCACGCAGCCCGATCCGGACCGCTACTTCGGCAAGGGCAAGCTCGCAGAGCTCAAGCGCGCGATCGCCGACTGCGACGCCAACCTCGTGGTCTCCGACGACGAGCTGCTGCCACGCCAGGAGCGCAACCTCGAGGAGGCGGTCGGCGTGCCGGTGATCGACCGCACCGCGCTGATCCTCGACATCTTCGCAAGCCACGTCGGATCCTCGGAGGGCAACCTTCAGGTGGAGCTGGCCCAGCTGCAGTACAACCTTGCGCGCATGCGCGGGCTGTGGACGCACCTCGAGCGCCTGGGCGGCGCGACGGGCGGCGGCGTGGCCACCAGAGGCCCCGGCGAGACTCAGATCGAAACCGACCGGCGCCTGGCGCGAGATCGGATCGCCGCGCTCAAGCGCCGGCTCGAGCACACGAAGGGCACGCGGTCGATCATGCGCCGCGAGCGTGAGCGAGCCGCCCTGCCCACCGTGGCCCTTGCGGGGTACACCAACGCGGGGAAGTCCACACTCCTCAACGCGCTCACGGGTGCGGAGGTGGGAGTTCGTGACCGTCTCTTTCACACTCTCGACCCCACCACCCGGTCGTTCGAGATCAGCGGGCGCAGCTTCTTGATGACCGACACCGTCGGGTTCATCCGAAAGCTCCCCCACCAGCTGGTCGAGGCCTTCGGCGCCACCCTCGAGGAGGCGCTGGAGGCCGATCTGCTCGTGCACGTGGCCGACGCCTCCGCGCCCGAGGAGGACCTACGCCCCATGCTCGAGGCCGTCGAAGATGTGCTGGCGGAGATCGGGGCGGCGGAGCGTCCGCAGCTGCTGGCTCTCAACAAGGTGGATCTGCTAGATCACGAGCGCCGCCGCGAGCTGTCCTTTCGCTTCCCCGGCGCCATCCCCGTCTCCGCCGAGACCGGGGAGGGGCTCGGGGAGCTGCGTGAGGCCATCGAGACCCGCTTCCTGTCCACCCTGCGGCCGATGGACCTGCTGGTGCCCTACGACGAGGGCGGCCGGCTCTCCGAGCTGCACGACGTGGCCGGGGAGATGGAGCGCGAGGACACGGCCGAAGGGGTGGTAGTGCACGCCCGGGTGCCCGCCGCCGCGGTCAGCCGCTTCGAGCGCTTCGCCGTGAACGGCTCGCCGTAGGACCCCGGTGGCGCTGAGGTTCACCCGCCTTTCGGCGAGTGCCACCGCCCCGCTGCGAGCGCACGACCACGACGCCGGGTTCGACCTATGCGCCGACGAGGTGGCGGAACTCGGCCCCGGCGAGCGGGCGAGCGTGGGCACGGGCGTCGCCGTGGCCATCCCCGAGGGGCAGGCAGGGCTCGTGCTGCCGCGGTCCGGTCTCGCCCTGCGCCACGGAATCTCCGTGGTCAACGCCCCAGGCTTGATCGACGCCGGCTACCGCGGCGAGGTGCGCGTGCTGCTGCTCAACACGGACCGCTCCGAGAGTTTCTCTGTGGGGGTCGGGGATCGGATCGCCCAGCTCGTGATCGTGCACCATGAGGCTGCGGAGTTGGTGGAGGTGGGGGACCTGGGCCTGACGTCGCGTGGAACGAGCGGCTTCGGCTCGACGGGGACGTAGACCGCACGGAGTGGGCCGGTGAGCTTGCGGCCGCGGGTCCTGTCTGCGGTAAGGATCTTCGGACCAGGCGCTGCGCGGCGCTCGGCCCGCCTCCGGCTACCGCCTTCGGCAAAGGGCCTCGCTTGCTCCACGCCCGCTCCGAAGATCCTTCCCGCAGCCACCCGCGGGTGCGGCGTCGGCGGTTGCCGACCTGTCCTCGCGGTGAGCGCTTTCACGCGAGAGCGGTTGGCCGCGACTCCTCGCCAAGGCATTTGAGACGCGCCGCGCGCCTGTCTCGGAGGCGCTCGCACCGGTCTTCTCCAAACGGCAGCTGCGCCGGCTGATGCGCGAACTGACGATCGATGCCCACGAGCCGATCGCCATGCTCACGATCGAGAAATGGGCGGCGATCAATGCGGCGATGGTGGCGCTCGTCGATCCCTCTCGCTGGCCACGTCGGAAGCCAAGCTGGTCAAGGCCGCTGACCAACACTGCCCGCGCGCGCACCAGCGGGCCACCCCACCGACGACGCGGATAAGCGCGACGTCAGTTGAACGCGTAGCGGCTCGCCCATCGGGTACCCACCCACCATGTTCGCCGTCCGCTACCTGCTCCCCGCGGTCCTGGTGGTCGCAGGCTTTGTCTGTCTCCTCGTGGCGCCGGAGAGCACGCGGCTCGAGGGCTGGGCCGGCTTCACCGGCGCCGGGCTCTCGATTCTGCTGCTCAACGTGCTCTACCGGATCGGTGTGTCCGGCGACAAGGAGCGCGACAGCGAGCAGGACGAGCGCGACTACTTCGATGCGCACGGGCACTGGCGCGACGAGAAGCCGGCCACCGAAGGCCGGCAGTGGAACCTGCCCGAGGGGGTGGCCACGCAGGAGTCCGAGGCCGCGGACGAGCGCCGGCGCCGAGGGGGCTAGACGCGACGGCCTACACGCCGGCCGCGCGGCGGGCCGACCCGTGGGCGGCGTCCTCGAGCGTGTCGTCAAGGGGCTCGAGGTCTGTGCCGAGCGCCAGCTCGATCAGCCTGTCCGCCAGCCAGGCGTTCTTGGGCAGCAGCGGGCCGTGCAGGTACGTGCCGATCACGTTGTCACGGCGTACGCCCTCGAAGCCGTCGGCGCCGTTGTTGCCGTGCCCGCGCAGCACCCGTCCCAGCGGCTGCTCGCCAGGACCGAGGTGGGTCCGGCCACCGTGGTTCTCGAAGCCGGCGATCACGCGCGGTCCGGTGCCGAGGTCGGCTTCGATCGCGCAGTTGCCGATCAGCCGCTCGCCCTCTCCGCGCACCGTGCGCAGGTCCACGAGGCCAATGCCCGGCAGCTCGCGACCGCCCAGCGCGTAGCTCTCTCCGAGCAGCTGGTAGCCGCCGCACACAGCGAGCACGACGGCGCCACGCCCGGCGGCCTGGTGCAGCGCCTCCCGCTTGGTCGACTGCATGTCCTCTGCGACGGCGATCTGGTCGCGATCCTGGCCGCCCCCGATGTAGAAAAGGTCGTGTGCCTCCGGGGCGACCGTCTCGCGCACGCTCGACGACGCCAGCTCGAACGCGAGGCCGCGCCACTCGCACCGTGCACGCAGCACGGCGATGTTGCCCCGGTCGGCATAGATGTTCATCAGCTCCGGGTAGAGCGCACACACGCGCAGGGTCGCAGTCACGCCGGGCGCTCCAGCAGCACGACCGTGCTGCCCACGTAGTCGCGCGTGGCCGGCACCTCGCGCGCCGCGAGCGCTCGGTAGCCGGCCTGCGTTCCCTCCTGCTCGAGTCCGGCGGCCGTCACGGAGTCGAGGCGGATCGTGGCCAGCTCCTCGGTCAGGTCGCCCGCCGGCGACACCGCTTGACGATGACGGTCGATGGCCACCGCATCGCCCTCGTCGCGGACCTCGACGGGAGTGGAGGACAGCACCCACCCGTCGACCTCCAGCACGTCGGGTAGCGGCGGCAGCGCCTCGCTCACCGGAACCGCGTCGAACGGGTCGGCCAGCGCCACCGCCAGCAGCCCGCGGGGCAGGAGGTGCTCGGCGACGGTGGAGAGCATCGCGCGCCGCCCCGCAGCGCCTCCGAGCAGCTGTACCACCTGCATCGCCGCGATGACCAGGTGATGACGGGAGCCAAGGGAGAAGGAACGCGCGTCGGCCGTGTGGGCCAGGGCCGGCAGCGAGCGCTCCCGCGCCCGCACTGCGAAGGCCCGCACCAGGCCCGGGTCGGCGTCGACACCCACCACCTCGTGCCCCCGGGCCGCCAGGTCGAGGGCGACGCGGCCCGTGCCGCAGCCCACGTCGAGCACGGGACCGCCGCGCTCGTCCGCCAGCTCGCGCCACACCTCCAGGTCCGCGGCGTATGACGCGCACTCCACGTCGTGCCAGGCCGCGGGCCAGGCCAGGGCGCCGGCGGCGCTCATGGACGTTCCCGCGCCGGGGGAGGGTCAGGAGGCAGGTCGAGTCGCTCCAGGTCGAGCACCGGCAGGTCGTCGAGGCAGGAGGATTCGGCGAACGCGCGCTCGTGCTCCGGTCCCAGCGCCGCGAACCCGGCGCGGACCTTGTCCAGGTAGTCGCGCGACACGACGGCACGGCCCTCCGCCCGCCCACGGCGCAGGCGCTCACGGCCCTCGGCCGAGCCGCGATAGGTCCACACGCGGCTCTGGAAGCCCTCGATCTGCCCGCTCACGTCCACCCGATCGTAGTTGCGCTCGCGAAGGTCGAGCAACTCGAGCTCGGCCTTGGACACGTGCCGCACGAGGCCGTTCACCGCCGACGAGGGGTCGGGCTCAATGTCGACGAAGGCCACGTACACCGCCGGCCGCGAGCCGTCAGTCCGGCTGAGGTACAGCTTGTAGCCGGGGATCGCCCGCAGGTTGTCCGTGGCCACTCCCCAAACCCGCCGGTACCCCGGCAGCCGCGCCACGGTGCCACGGCCACCCTCGTCGAGCACCAGCGACGCGTACCCGAACACGTGCTCGAGCGCCGGGGTCAGTCCGCCCACCGGCCGGCCAGCCCCCGCTGGGCGAGCAGACCGCGGAGCTCGAGCAGTGCGGTGTAGGTGGGCAGCGCGTAGAGCGCCGTCCCGCCCTCGCGGCCCGCCGCGACCGCATGATCCAGTGACGCCTCCGGGTCGCGATCCACGTGCAGCTCGGCCTCGATCCCGGCGTACTTCAGGCGCAGCGCCATCTCCTCGGCGCGTGTGCCCGAGCAGGTGGCGTGACGCACCCGGCCGGCCAGCTGCTCGAAGTCGGCGTCCCAGATCCACGACACGTCTCGGCCGTCCGCGATTCCGTCGTTGAGCGCGAGCCAGAGGTCGAGCGGACCCTCCTCGAGAGTCAAGGTGCGCAGCACCTCATTGGCGCCGGCCGGGTTCTTGACGAGCAGGATCGACACCGGGCGCCCCTCGACTGGGATCGTCTCGACGCGCCCGAATGAGCCCCCGAAGCTCTCGAGCGCCTCGCTCACCTGCTCCGGCGACGCGCCGAGCTCGAGCGCAAGGGCAGCCGCTGCGACCGCGTTGTAGACGTTGTAGAGGCCGGGCAGCGGGAGGCGGAACTCGATCGGCCCGCGCGGCGTTCTGAGCGCGACGCTCGCCCCGGACATCCCTTCCAGATGCACCCGCTCGGCCACCACTGAGGGCGCCGGCCGGGTGCGGCCGCAGTTCTCGCAGCGGTAGTGGCCGAGGTGGCCCATGTAGATCGCGCCGTAGACGTAGGGCGCCCCGCAGTTGCGGCAGTGCTTGGAGTCGGCGGCATGGGCGAGCCCCGGCAGGGCGTGGGAGTCGTCGTCGAGCCCGTAGAGGAGGACCGAGTCCTCGCGCCCGCGGCCGAGGTCGGCGATCAGCGGGTCGTCTGCGTTGAGCACGAACCTCGCCCGACCCGCGTCAGTCGCCACCAGCTCGGCCCAGCCGTCGGCGAGAGACTCCAGCTCGCCGTAGCGGTCGAGCTGGTCGCGGAAGAGGTTGGATAACAGGTAGGTGCGCGGATGGACCGCCGCCGCGACACGCGGCAGCCACGCCTCGTCGACCTCAAACAGTCCGATCTGCCCGGGCTCGCGGCCCGCATCGAGCAGGGCGGTGGCCACGCCCCAGCCCATGTTCGACCCGGCGCGGTTGTGAACCACCCGCTCGCCGGCCCGTTCCAAGATCGCGGCGACCATGGCCGAGGTCGTGGTCTTGCCGTTGGTGGCCGATACGAGCACCACGCCGCCCTCGAGGCGCTCGGCCATCTGCTCGAGCGCCCTCGGGTCCGCCCTCAACAGCAGGCGGCCGGGGAGCGTGGTGCCGCCCCCGCGCCCGGAGCGCCGCGAGAGCGCGCGCACCAGGCGCGCGACGGTCCTCCACACCGACGCCATCAGGCCGGCACGATCACGCGCAGGCACTGCGGTGAGACGGAGATCGTGGCGGGCACCGAGCCGATCGGGTCCCCGTCCGCGTAGATCTCGAACGGCCGGTCCGAGGCCACCTCGATCCGCTCGCCGCGGAAGGTGGACACGCTGGGCTCGCCCAGGTGCTCTCCCTTGAACACCAGCGGCAGGCTGCGCAGGAACCGGGCCTTCGACGCGCGGCCGGTGGCGACCACGTCGAGCTTGCCGTCGTCGAGCTCGGCCTGGGGGGCCATGAACATGCCGCCGCCATAGGCCTTGGAGTTGGCGACCGCCACCGAGTACCCCGACAGGTGGTGGCTCACGCCGTCCACGGTGACCGTGAATCCGGCGGGCTTCCACGCGGCCAGGGCCCGCAGGGCGGCGTACAGATAGACGAGATTGCCGCGGATCACGCGCGTCTCGTTCGCAATCCGGTTGGCGTCGGAGTCGAAGCCGAAGCTGGCGATGCCGAGGTAGGGCACGCCGTCGACCTCCGCCATGTCGATCAGGCGCTCGTGGCCGCCCGCGGCAACCGCCGCGGCCGCCACCGGGTCCGTCGGTATGCCCAGCACGCGGGCGAGATCATTGCCGCGCCCGCCGGGGATCACGGCCAGCGCGCTCGCGGTCCCTCGCAGAACCTCGGCCACGGGGCGCAGCAACCCGTCGCCCCCGAGCGCGGCCACCGTCTCGCCCGCCTCGACCGCGGCCGCGGTGACCTCCTGCGCGTGTTTGGTGTCGCGGGTCTCGACCACCCGGTGCACTGCGCCCAGCCGGTCGAGCTCGGCCGAGACGGCGGGCACGAGGGCCCGGGCGCGGCCCCCGGCAGCGGCCGGGTTGACCAGCAGGAGCAGCGGAGCGCGGTCTTGGGAGGAGCGCAGCCGGACCGGATCCTCTCTTCACTCGGCCATCGCCGCGGCCACCCTGGCGGCCCGCTCGGCCGCGAAGGCGCCGCGCTCGGCGCCACGGAGGTGCTTCTGCTCCTCGAGGGCGTCGATGTGCGCGAGCGCGACCAGGTCGTCGCCAAGCAGACGTTCGGCGTGAGGCTCCTCGAGATCTGATGGGCTGAGGGTGAGCAGCACGTCCTGAGCCACGGTGTGCCAGGGCTCGGCGGTCACCTGCTCAGAGGCCACCAGCAGCTGGCCGGGCCGGGCGAGCCAGTGCAGCTCGAAGATTCCCAGCCGGTAGGCGTAGAGGCATTCGCCGTCCGAGAACAGGAAGTTGAGCCCGGAGAAGGTCGAGCGTGCCACGACGGCGGACATGGCACGCCGCAGTGAGTTGGCCACCTGGGCGGGGTCGAAGTAGCGCATCAGGTAGTTGAAGATGGCCTCGGAGTCGGTCTCCCCGGCGGGTGGCGCGACGCCCGGCTCGATGAGCCGCGGGTAGGAGATCACCGTGCCGTTGTGGCCGAAGGTGTAGTTGCCGAGGCCGAACGGGTGGGTGTTGGCGAGCGTCAGCCCACCGAGGGTCGCACGGCGCACGTGGACGTTGAAGATCCGCCCGCGAGCTTCGGTGGCGGGTTCGAATCCGTCGTCTGAGTGAGCGGCGTCCGGAAACCGCACGAGCTTCGGCTGGTTGCCCTCGGGACGCTCGTACACGGCCATGCCCCAGCCCGAGTCGTGGTGCTCGGACTGGCGGATCATCGGGTTTTCCGCCTCGAGCAGCTCATGGCGGATCGAGATCGGCTCGGTGGAGACGCTCCCAAGCACGCGGCACATGCCGCCGATTCTACGCCGCCTGCCGGGGGGGCGAGAAAGCCACGCGGGGGCCTTGGAGCAGTAAACGACGCGAGGAGTGACGATGCGAGAGCCGAAGAGGATCTGGTGGGCGCGTCCGCGCAAGCTGTGCGCGCTCGAGCGGCCGGGTGGGGGAGGGCGTAGCCACCGCCCCGAGCGCAGGGAGGCCGAGATCGCCTGGCTGGTCGCCCAGGGCGTCTGCTACGTGGTGTCCACCATGCGGACGCGCCACAACCTGGCCGACTACGAGCGGGCGGGGCTCGACTGGCATCACGCGCCCGTGGCGTCGGCGGCGGAGGGCGCCGACGCTCTCGAGGAGCTGCTCCCCGTGTTGCGCAGGGAGGTGCGTCGCCGCGGCGCCGTTGCGGTGCACGGCAACCGGCACACCGACTTCGTCGCGGCGGTCTGCGCCGCCCACCTCCACGAGTCCCGGGGAGTGGACCCGGCCGAAGGGATGCGCGAGGCGGCGGCTGCCGGGCTGCTCGTGACCCCGGAGGCTTGCGCGTTGCTGGGCGTGGGCTACGCGGCCGTCCAGCCGCCCACTCGCGACGTCGCTGCGACGTCGCCGGGACGGTCGGTCACCGCGTAGGCCGGTTCAGGAGCCGAGCACGAGCTCGAACAGGTTCGCGGCCGTGGCTACCGGCGCCGGCCTGGGCTCCGCGCCCGGCTCACCGGGGATCTCTCCGGAGCCGACGCCGCTGCGGACGAGGGCGGCATTGAGGCCCGCCGCAGCGGCAGCCGCCACATCGGAGTCCAGGCGATCGCCGACCACCAGCGTGCGGCCCTCTCCCAGGCGGTCGAGAGCCGTGAAGAAGAGCTGGGGCTCGGGCTTGCCCACGATCTGCGCGCGACGGCCGGCGGCGGTCTCTACGGCGGCGAGAATCGCGCCCGTTCCCGGCCACGGACCCTCTGGCGTGGGCAGCTGGGGGTCCCTGCTGGTGGCCAGGAAGTCGGCCCCGCGGTACACGGCGAGAGCCGCCGTGCGCAGGTCGTCGTAGTGCAGCTGATCCGTGCTGCCGGTGATCACCACTTCGGCCCTGGAGGCCAAGTCGGTGCCGTTCATCAGGTTCAGCCCTGCTTCGGCCACGTGCCTGCGCAGGGCGTCGGTGCCGATCACGTACGCGGTGCGACCGGAGCGGGTCTCGGCCAGCAGGTGCTGCATGGCTCCTCCCACGGTCACCACGTCCGCCAGGGAGGCCTGGATGCCCATCCGCCACAGACCGGCTACGTGGTCCTCGCCGGGGTGCCAGGAGTTGTTGGTGGCGAAGACGACCCGCTTGCCGTCCTCACGGAGGGCCGCCACCGCCTCGGGCGAGCCCTCGACCGGTTCAGCTCCCAGCCAGACGCACCCGTCGAGGTCCAGGATCACCTGGTCGTAGCTCTCCAAGAGGGGCGACAGACGGGCCATCCGGCGTGATCCTAGAGCGGTCCGGGGTCCCGGGCCGGACGAGCGGCTGGGCGCTACTGTGGGCCCTGTGCGCCACCGGATCGCCCTCACCCTGCTCTTGCTCGCCCCGTTCGTGACCGCGTGCGGCAACGACGCAGAGCCCTCCTCGTCCGCCGACGAGCCGGCCGCCACCACGGGGACGGACAGCTCGGCTGCCGAGCCCGGCGGGTGCGAGCAGGTCGAGGCTCCCGCCCCCAAGCCCGACGGCGGACAGAAGAAGCCGGCGGAGAAGCTCGCTCCGGGCAAGACATATGAGGTGACGATCGAGACCAACTGCGGCGCCTTCACGATCCGTCTCGATCAGAAGACCTCGCCGGCCACCACGGCGTCGTTCGTGTCGCTGGCCCGCAAGGGCTTCTTCGACGGCACCGTCTTCCACCGCATCGTGCCCGGGTTCGTGATCCAGGGCGGCGACCCGACCGGGTCGGGCATGGGCGGCCCCGGCTACTCCACCGTGGACAAGCCGCCCGCCGATGCCGCCTACACCGAAGGCGTGGTAGCGATGGCCAAGACCGCCCAGGAGGCGCCTGGCACGTCGGGCAGCCAGTTCTACGTGGTCACCGGGGCCGACGCCGGGCTGCCGCCCGAGTACGCGCTGCTGGGCAAGGTCTCGGAGGGCCTCGACGTGGTCAGGGCCATCGGTGAGCTGGGAGACCCCGCCACCGAGCAGCCGCTGCAGCCGGTCGTGATCCAGAAGGCGACCGTCAGCGAGAGCTAACCGGGTGGTCCGGCCGTGCGCTGGGCCTGCATCTTCGCCTGGCGGCGGCGTCCCAGCAGGACGAGCACACCGAGGACCACCGCCACGATCAGCAGTCCAAGCAGGATCGCGCCGGCGGTGCCCACGCCGCCGAAGGGCAGGGCCACCAGCTTTGCCAGCCCGAAGCCGGCCAGCAGGAGGGCGAGCACGAAGACGAGCACGATCAGGATGCCGCGGGCTCGCAGCGCCAGGCTCGCTCCCGACGGCGGCGCGATCAGACCCATCACGCGCAGAAGGAAGAGCTGGCGGCTCGACGGGGGGGCCTGGCCGAGCGCTTCGACCGCGGCCTTGAGGTCGTCAGGCCGGCGCTCGGCGAGGGCCATCGACGCCTTCATCATCTGCCGCAGCGCGGGGCGCTCCTGCGGGTGGCAGCCGGCAAGCGCCTCGTTGAAGTACGCCCGAGCGGTCTTCGCGTCGTAGCGCTCGGCTGCGCGAGCGCCGAGCAACGCCTTCGCGGCGACGCGGTGCTTGGACTCGCTCTTGAGCTGCTCGTCGGTGCGCGGCTCGAGCTGCTGGATCGCCGCCAGGGCGCCCACCTGCATCTGAACCTTCATCTGCTTCTGCTTGGCCACGGGGATGGAGTCTGCCAGACGCGTGTCGGCCACCCGGCGGCGTACGATCCCGCGATGGTCGCCCGAGGCTTTGACTACGGGGCCTTCTACGCCTACGACGGTGACCTCTACGAGCCCAGCGAGCTGACTCGCGGCCCCTGGGATCCCGGCAGCCAGCACGCGGGGCCGCCGTGCGCGCTGCTCGGCGGAGAGATGGATCGAGCCGGTGAGATCGAGGGCGCTCGCGTCGCCCGGATCACGTTCGAGATCCTGCGTCCGGTGCCGATAGCCACGCTGAGCGTGTCCACGCGGGTGGTGCGCCCGGGCCGCAGCGTCGAGCTGCTCGAGGGCAGCCTGGCGGACGAGCACGCAGAGATCCTGCGAGCGCGGGCGTGGCGAATCCGCACCGAGGCCGTGCCGATCGACGGGCCTCATCCGGTTGAGAAGCCGCTGCCCGCCCCCGATGAGGCCGAGGCGCGCGACTTCTTCCCGACCGGGCATGACATCGGCTACCACTTCGCGATGGAGGTGCGCTTCGTCGCCGGTGCCTACATCGAGCCGGGGCCCGCAAGGGCCTGGATGCGCCAGCGTGTGCCGCTGGTGGAAGGGCGCGAACCCTCGCCGCTCGAGCGGCTGCTCGTGGCCGCCGACTCGGGCAACGGTGTGAGCGCCCCGCTGGACTACCGCCGGTACGTCTTCATCAACACAGACCTGTCGGTCGCGCTGCGGCGGCTGCCCACAGGAGAATGGATCGGTCTGGACGCGGTCACTCACGCCCAGCCTGACGGCATCGGCCTGACGGACACCGAGGTCCACGACAAGCGCGGGCCAGTCGGCCGGGTCACGCAAAGCCTCGTGATAGCCGAGCGCGGCTAGGTGCTCAGGCGCGCCTCTTCGAGGTCCAGGTCGTACTCCACCCGGCGGCGCACCTCGTCGGTACCTGCCCCTCGTCGCGCAGCGTCCGCAGCCTCTCCCGCTGGGCGCCGAGCACGTGGGCCATGAACTGGCGGTAGGTGTCGGCGCGGCCCTCGTAGTCGAAGTCGTCGTCGCCGTCCTCAGAGCGGGCGGCCCCGATCCGCGAAGAGAAGCGCCGGCGCCGGTAGTCGAACAGGTTGCGGGTACGTTCAACGGTCTCGAGATGCACCCACTCCTCGTCCTCCAGCTCGTCGATCCGGTCGAGTGCCGCGAAGGCGATCTCCAGGCGGGCGTTCAGCTCCTCGTCGCGGTCCAGGCCGTCGTCCTCCACCTTCAGCGCCCCGATCAGGGCGGGCATGGCCAGCCCCTGGCCCACGAGTGTCGCCAGGATCACGCAGAAGGCGAGGAAGATCACAAGCTCACGCTCGGGGAAGGCGGTGCCGGCGTCTGTCTCGAGCGGGATGGCCAGGGCGGCCGCCAGCGACACGGCGCCGCGCATGCCGCTCCAGGCCACCAGCGTGGTGTGGGTGGAGGGCGCCAACGGATCGCGGCCGCGTAAGCGGCGGCTGCTGAGGCGCCGGGGGAGGTAGGTGCTTATGTAAACCCATGCGATCCGCACGAGGATCACCACCGCGCTGATGAGGGCGCCGTAGCCGGCCAGCTCGCCGGCCGAACGGCCGTCGATGCCCTCGAGCACCACTCCCATCTGCAGGCCCACCAGCATGAACAGCACGGCGTTCAGGAGGAACTGCAGCAGCTCCCAGATCGCCGTGAGCTGCAGGCGCGTGGTGTGCGTGGTGAGCTCCGAGGCCTGCCAGCCGAGCCAGACCCCGGTGGTGACCGCGGCCAGCACTCCGGAGACCCCGAGCTCCTCGGCGGGCAGGTACGCCGCGTAAGCGGTGAGCAGCGAGATGGTTATCTCGGTGAGGGGATCCTCGAGCCGGCGCCGCACCGCGGCCACGACCCACCCGACGGCCACCCCGATCGCCACACCGCCGACGCCGGTGAGCACGAACTCGGGGCCGGCCTCGACGATCGAGAAGCTGCCGGTGACAGCCGCGGCCACGGCGAACTTGTAGGTCACCAGCGCTGTCCAGTCGTTGGTCAGGTTCTCGCCCTCCACCACGGTCACGACGCGGCGGGGCACGCCGAGGCGGCGCAGGATCGTGGCCGGCGCCACCGCGTCGGTTGGAGAGACGATGGCGCCCAGCACGAAGGCCACCTTCCAGTCGAGGCCTATCACGGCGTGGGCCACCGCCGCGACGGCGACCGTGGTGGCGATCACGAGACCAATGGCCAGCAGGCCGATCGCGCGCGCGTTGGCGCGCAGCTCCCGCAGGTTGGCGAAGAAGGCCGCCGAGTAGAGGAGGGGCGGCAGGAATATCAGCAGCACCAGCTCGGGGTCCAGCTCCACCCGGGGCAGGCCCGGCAGCAAGCCGAAGATCAGCCCTCCCAGCGTGAGCAGGATCGGGTAGGGCACCTGCACCACACGGGCGACCACGGCCAGCGCGGCGGTTGCAGTGAGAAGAGCGAGGAGGAGAAGCTCGAGGTGCTCCACTACTCGCCGCTGGAGGTGGCCGCGGCCAGCTCGTCCAGCGAGCGGCGCAGCAGGCGTGACACATGCATCTGGGAGACCCCGATGCGGCTGGCAATCTCCGCCTGCGTCAGATCCTCGACGAAGCGCAGGCGCAGGATCTTCTGCTCGCGCGCAGGAAGGGCGGCCATCGCCGGAGCCACCGTGGGGCGCCACTCGACCAGCTCGTAGGCGGGATCGGGGGAGCCCAGCCGGTGGCCCAGCGTGTGATCCTCGTCATCGGTGGATCCCGATTGGGGGGCGTCGAGGCTCATCGGGCTGTAGGCGCCGGCCGCCTCCATCGCCTCGAGCACCTCCTCGATGCCGGCGCCAATGTAGTTGGCCACGTCCCTGGGGGTGGGCGAGCGCCCCAGCTCGGTGGCCAGGGTCTCCACCGCGGTGTTGACCTCCATCACCCGCTCCTGCAGATGCCGAGGCACGCGCATGCCCCAGCCCTTGTCCCGGAAGTGGCGCTTGAGCTCGCCCACGATCGTGGGCACCGCGTAGCGCGCGAAGGCGCCCTCGCCGGGCTCGAAACGGTCGATGGCCTTGATCAGGCCGAGGCTCGCCACCTGCTCGAGATCCTCGATCGACTCGCCCGAGTTGCGGTAGCGCCCGGCGAGGCGCCTGGCCAGCGGGACGTAGTGCTCGATCAGCTCCTGGCGGGCGCTGACATCTCCGTCCTTGTAGCGCTGTAGCGCGCCCTCCTCGTCGAACTCGTGCATCGAGCGCAGAAGCGTAAAGGTTGAGCATCCGGGGCGACCGAGAAGGCGGCGAGGTCGCGGGGCCCTAGCCGACAGGCCCCCGGTGCCCAGCGCCCGCGAACCCGGTTGGCTGCCCAGCGGCGGGTTCGGGATCCGTGCCGGCGCCGAGAATGCTCCGCGTGAGGCGGCCGCCCTCCTCCTCAGGCAACGCGCGGCGCGAGGCCGACCGAAAAGACGGCAATCCGTGGGGCTCGATGCCTTCAGACGCGCTACCGGCCGCTGCCATCACCGCCAGGTCGCTGGGCGAGATCAGTCCGATGGCGAAGGCGCTCGGGTGGACCCTTACCGTGATCGACTGCTTCGTCCTGGTCTACTGGGCGAGCACTACGTCATCGACCTCATCGCCGGCCTCGTTCTCGTTGAGCTGATCTGCGAGGAGAGTCACTCGCGCTGCCCCTCGTGCGACTCGGAACCGCTGGACTGCGAACCCTGGAAAGGGCGGTCTCCTTGGTGGTTGGACGCTGTTATGACCGATACCGTCTTCGCGCTACCTGCGACGGCGGCGCCATCCCAAGGACCAGCCGTGCCAAGACGCCGTCGAAGCGGGCGCGCGCTGCTATAGCTAGGTGGGATGGCGGAGGTAGCCAAGATAGATCCGCTTCCCGAGCGAACGGCGATTCGGGTCGCGAACAAGAGAGCGCTGGTTGGCGCCACCATCTTTATGGGCGTCCTCGTCTTGTTCTTGACCCAGACGCGTCTGCCGGCGGTGCTCGAGAAGGTCCCCACGCTCGATCGAGAGGCCTCGGGCGCGGGGCGTTCTACGTTCTCCCAGGTGCTCGATCCCGCCTCGTTCCCCGACGCTCTGCGCTGGGTGGCATACGGAGTCAACCTCTGGGATGCCAACGCAGTAGGCATGTTCTTCGCGATCCTGCTCGGAGGCGCCGCCGTCACTGCGCTCTCGCCGGCCGTTCGGCTGAAGTCGCTGGTGGCCAAGCCGGGGGCCATGGCGGCGGGGGTGGGCGGAGGGATGGGGCTTCCCCTCTTTATGTGCAGCGCATGCTCGGCGCCGGTGTCGCTTGGCCTCTACCGCGCCGGAGCCCGCCTCGAGGCGACCTTCGGGATGATCCTTGGCTCTGCCCTTTTCAATCCGGTCGGGATCCTCGCCATCTTTCTCTTGATGCCGATCCAGATGGGCGTTTCGCGCGTCGTGTTCGGGTTGCTGATGATCTTTGCACTCGTGCCGCTGATAGCGCGGCTCCATCACCGCGGCGCTGTCACATGTGCGGTGCCGGCCGCCGAGACCGATGCGGCGCTGGCGGCGGCTGTCTCGATCGAGCACTCGGTCGAGACTCCCACCCGCGATGGCTGGGGAGCAGCGATCAAGGACGGGTTGCTCGAGTGGTGGCGCACGTCGATCGACCACGCGATTCGCCTTGTTCCGGCGATGGCCGTCGGCACGTTCGCGGTTGGCGCTGTGTTCGCCTTCGCGCCGCCCCAGGGCCTCTCGGACGCGGTTGGCTCTGAATTGTTGGCGATAGGCGCAGCGGCCGCGCTTGGCACTCTGATCCAGCTTCCCACCCTGTTCGAAGTGCCGCTCGTGCTGGGCGTGTTGGCTCTCGGCCTCGACGTCGGGCCGGCTACCGCGCTGCTGGTGACCGCCCCCTCCGCGGGGCTCGTGACCCTGAGCGTGACCCGGCGCGAGCTCGGCTGGCGCTCGCCCGGGCTGCTGCTCCTCGGCACTCTTGCGGGCGGCCTCATCGCGGGCCTGGTGGTGGGCACCGTATGAGCCGGCAGACCGTACGCGCATCGCTGGGGGCGTTCATCCTCTTGATCATGGCCGCCAGCGCCATCTACGGCGGCGGCTTCTTCGGGATCAGGGACCGCCTTGCCCCGCCCGCGACTAAGACCCAGGCCGGCGCCTTCACCCCTGTTGATCAGAACGCCCCGGCCGGGTCCGCCCAGAGCGTTCGCAAATCACAGCCCTACTGGCGGCCCGTCAAGCGCTT
This sequence comes from Thermoleophilaceae bacterium, assembly GCA_030447725.1. GTDB lineage: Bacteria > Actinomycetota > Thermoleophilia > Solirubrobacterales > Thermoleophilaceae > JAAYBF01. The sequence continues at coordinate 12,675 of JAUJOQ010000007.1, read as the reverse complement.
CGAAGGAGAGGGACCCCGTACCACTGCTGCATTCGAGCTGGATCCGAGCGCTCTTCAGTGGCGAGTGAAGTGGCGGTGCGAGCGGGGGGATCTCACGATCCAGCCGCAGCGGCCGTCGGGGGAGGACGAAGGCCACGAGGTAGCCGAAACTGACGCCTGTCCACACCGCGGTGAAGGTTTGTCCGTCCAAACCGGGACGTTTCAGCTCGGCGTGCAGACGGAGGGGCGCTGGGTGGCTCAAGTCGAGGAACAGGTCGACGTCCCGCTGATCGAGGCACCTGCGCCTGAGATGACCGGACCCAATGCGCGGATGGTCAACAGCGGCAAGTTCTATGACATCGATGAGCAAGGCGAGGGCATGGTCAAGCTCTACCGCGCCAGCGACGGGTCGATCAGCCTGCGCCTCGACCGCTTCTATGCCACTCCCAACGTCGACCTAGAGATCCGCTTCAGCGAGCTCGAGCGTCCCACGAGCACCGAGCAAGTGGCCGAGGCTCCGTTCGAGGACATCGTCTTCCTGAAGGCGACGACAGGCTCGATGAACTACCGCATCCCCGCCGGCGCGCTCGACCGGATCCGCTCGGTCGTGATCTGGTGTGACATCACCTCGAACGCCTACGCCGCGGCCTCGCTCGGAGGATGAGTAGCCCTTCGGCTCGCGCATCCAGGTTTACGTAACGCACCTTATCGGGCATGAAATCTTTCTCACTGGAGGCCCCCGGTAGTTCGGCTGACGGCGCTCGTAGCGTCCGGAGTACCGGAACAGGGGCTCTCTGGGAGAACGCAGGTATGGGCAGGCCGCTTGCTCGAGGGCTGTCTGCGCGAGGCCGACTTCCTGACGAGCGAGATCGCGCTCGTCGACAAGGAGATCGCGCGCTACGCCGTCGAGAACGCCGAGATCCGCCGGCTGATGACGATCCCGGGCGTCGACGTGACGACAGCGGCGACGCTGATGGCAACGATCGGCGACATCAAGCGCTTCCCCTCTCCGCGCCACCCTCGTCGGCTATGTCGGCCTTGATCCGCGCAGCCGCCAGTCCGGCGTCTCGCCGATCCAGCACGGCCATATCCTCAAAGCAGGGCTCTTCCTCGGCGCGCCACGTGCTCTGTGAGGCGGCGCACGCCACGATGCGCTCACCCGGCCCGCTGCGCGCATTCAGACAGCGCGTGCGCTCAAGGCGCGGCAGCAAGATCGCAACGGTCGCCGTCGCGCGCAAGCTGCTCTGGCTCGCCTGGCAGCTGCTGACAAAGGAGCAGGACCTCTACGAGCGCCCGGCGCTGACCTTCCGCAAGCTACGCAAGCTCGAGCTCGCCGCCGGCGCCCCGAAGCGCTCAAACCCGCGCGGGCACAACGGCCCCGCAAGGCCCGACAACCCGAAGCAATGGGCAATCGAGCAAGCCCGGGCAAAGGAGATCGAAGACGACTACCGCACAGCAGTCGCGGACTGACAGCCCGAAAGACCGTGACCTCCCCCACTTGACTCCATCCGTCGAGCGCTCGTTTAAAGAGCGGACGGCGTGGAGCAATCCCACTGAGGCCTCCTTTTGGGAGGGGCCCACTCCGCGAGGAGGCTATGCCGACTCCCACGCACCCGGAGGGTGCGTGCCTGGGATGCCTAACTCGCGACCGGGGGCAACTGTCGGGGCATGAGCGGCGAGCCCCGGCGCGACCGCGAACGGCGGGTGGTGGCTGTGGCGGATGCGGTTGTGATCGCTGTCTCCTCTGGTCTAAGTAAAGCGCCAAGTCCGCCGGGCGTCGCGGGCACTGACGGCCTGTGTGCAGACAAGGGCCGGGCACCTGGAAGTCCGCGATCGCCTCGGCGGCCGTGCGCCTGAGCTTCATGGTCACCCTTCGCCTAACCGCGCCTGCCCTTTTTCGAGATGACCCTGAACTTGACCGTGCGCCGCACCGAGACGTTGCCGGCGAGGTCGGTCACGGTCAAGCGTGCGCGATAGATGCCGGGGCTCAGCTTCCTCCCGGCCAGCCGCCCGGTGAAGCTGATCTCGTTGCGTCCCGGGCTGACCTGCTGGCGGATCGCGCCGACCCTCTTGAAGGCCCTGCAGCGGCGCTTGCGCACGAGCTGGGCGAGCTTGCGCGTGCGCGCCTTCCCGCTCAGCCGCCTGATGGCCGGCTTGTTGGCGAGCACCCTGCGCAGCTTCCTCAGCCGCTCCCTCGTCGATCGGAGGCAGCGCAACCTGCCGTTCTTCTTCAGCTTGAGGCCCTTCACCCGCTTTTCGAAGGCCAGCACGGCCCGGCCCGCCTCGCTCGAGTTGAAGGTGAACTTCGTGCCCTGGCCGGGCAGCAGCGTGTCATCGCCGATCTTCGGGCTCGTGATCGTCGGGGAACTGGTGTCCGGGCCGCCACCGGTCCCGCCACCGGTGCCGCCACCGGGGCCGCCCCCGGGCGGGAGCGCCTCCAGCGGTACCGCGACGGCGTTCGAGCCCCCGTCCCAGACGGCGAAGCCGCGGCCGTCCGCCGCAGCGGCGACGCGCGCGCCGAGGTGGCCCGATTCGCGGTGGATGTCGACCGGCGCGGTCCAGTTGACCCCGTCGACCGACGTCGACCAGCGCAGTGGACTTGCGCCGTTGACGTTGTCCCAGATCGCGTGCAGGCGCCCCGAGGGATCCTGATGGAGGTCGAAATCCGTGAGGTCCCCGGCCTCGGTGACCTTGACGGCCGGGCCGAACGCGGAGCCGGTGAACTTGCGCACGAAGCCGATGTCGCCACCGGCGCTCGGGATCTCGTAGAAGAGGAAGAGCCCGTTGGGACCGCCGGCCATTGCCGGGCCGCTGGGTAGCTGATCGGTCGAGGCGAGCAGGACCGGCGGGCTCCAGTTGGCCTCATTGTTGATGTTCGCGGTGCTGACTGGCCCGGTGAACTTGCGCCACCAGGTCTTGTGGGGATCGGACTGCTCGATGAAGACCGCCACCGGGCGCTGCTCGGCGTCCAGGCCGATCGCCCCCTCGCCCGAGATCCCATCGAGCAGGTCGGCCTCGCCGGTGACCTGCGGACCGCTGACCGGGGCGGTCTGGACGGCCGTGCCGGCGGTGACCGTCTCGGCGAGCGCGGTGATCCTGGGTCCGGGGCCGTAGACGGCCTCGTCGGGGTTGGCGCTGAGGTCGCCGATGATCGTCCGGCTCCCGAACGTAGATCCCCCGTCGCCGGACACGTTGACCATCGTCTGGTCGAGACAGCAGCGTTCATGGAAGACCGTGACGTTGCTCGCGGAGGGCAGGAAGACGTGCGGGCGGCCGAAGGTGAAGTCCTTGTCCCCGGGCTGGGCGCCGACGAACGTCTCGCCGTTGGTGCAGCCGGCGCCGCCGCGGGGAAGCTGGCAGTAGCTGACCGGCTCGACGCGCTCGGCGCCCACGTCCACACTTGGGCCGAAGGCGGTGATGTGCGCGCGCCCGGAGGCGTCGACGGCGATGTCGACCCCGCCGCCGCTCGGCCCGGTCGGCATCAGCGTCACCGGCGTCGCGGCCGACGCGCTCGCGCATCCAGCGAGGACGAGCAGCGTCACCGCTGCCAGGATCCTTCGCATCGATCCTCCCCCCCGAGTCGGTGTGCCGGCGATCCTAGGCGCCCATGGTCGTGCCCGCAGGATGGCTACACACCGCTGCTTGATTCCGCAAGCGCCGCTACGGCGCTCGTCGGCCTCCATCCACCGCCCGCTCATTTGGGCCCTCCTAGTTGTGGTCGTTTAGAGGACACCGACGGCGCCGCTCCAGGTTCTCTACCGTTGTGTATGACGCACGCCCGCGATGTGGCCAGTGATCTCAGGGAAAGCCCTGAGGCCAACTGACCGATAGCAAGCTCCGGCACGCACACGCAGGTCGAGATGGCGCCCGAGGGGGTACCGCTGAACGTGCGCTGAACGTGATTCAGCGCCAGCTCGGGCACGCCAACCTGCGTGTGACCTCGATCTACCCGCAAGGGATCGACAGCGCCGAGATCGTCGACGCCGTCCATGCCGGACGGGCGCCGATGATGCCTGCGAGCGCGGGTCTTCGCATCTGACCGCGCGACCAGGATGCGGCTGGCACCCCCGCTCTAGACAGAGGGCGACGGCTCGTCGCATCGCTTCGCGCGACATCCGATAACGATCGAGCCCGGGTGAGAGCCGCTTTGACGCCGCAATAGCGGGTCAGGGCTTGCCCTGATGTTGTTTGCGCTGGCGAGGCGCCGGCGCCACGGTGGGCACAGATGAATCCGTCCACGAGTGGGAGGCCGCGATGTTCGCCAAGTTTGTGATTGACCTTCGCCAGCAATCGTTAGGCGCAATGCCGCTCTTCATCGTGGTCGGTGGGAGCCCCCATGCCGTCGCGAGCGGTCCGATTGCTGACAGCTCGGTCGAGAGCGGCTTGGGACGCCGCGCCGCGGTCGTGCTGTCGGTGCTCGCGGTGGGTGTTGGCGTGCTGTTGGTGGCGGCCGCGCCGGCGGGGGCGGTCAGCTTCGCGGGCGCTGCCGGCTCGCCGTTTGCAGTCGGCCCCGGCTCGGTTTCGGTCGCGGTGGGTGACTTCAACGCCGATGGCGATCGCGACCTCGCCGTCGCCAACTTCAACTCGGACAGCGTGTCGGTGTTGCTCGGCGGTCCGGGCGGGGGCTTTGGCGCCGCGACGAGCTTCCCCGCCGGCGACGGCCCGCAATCGGTCGCGGTGGGTGACTTCAACGCCGATGGCGATCCCGACCTCGCCGTCGCCAACGGGAACTCGGACGACGTGTCGGTGTTGCTCGGCGGCGCGGGCGGAAGCTTTGGCGCGGCGACCCACTTCCCCGTCGGCGACTTCCCGCAATCGGTTGCGGTGGGTGACTTCAACGCCGACGGCGATCCCGACCTCGCCGTCGCCAGCTTCTTCTCGGACGACGTGTCGGTGTTGCTCGGCGGCGCGGGCGCGAGCTTCGGCGCGGCGACGAGCTTCGCCGTCGGCGACACCCCGCGCTCGGTTGCGGTGGGTGACTTCAACGCCGACGGCGATCCCGACCTCGCCGTCGCCAACGGGAACTCGGACGACGTGTCGGTGTTGCTCGGCGGCGTGGGCGGGAGCTTCGGGGCGACGACCTTCGCCGCCGGCGACAACCCGTTCTCGGTCGCGGTCGGCGACTTCAACGCCGACGGCGATCCCGACCTCGCCGTCGCCAACGCCGCCTCGGACGACGTGTCGGTGTTGCTCGGCGGCGCGGGCGCGAGCTTTGGCGCGGCGACGAGCTTCGCCGTCGGCGACTTCCCGGTCTCGGTCGCGGTCGGTGACTTCAACGCCGACGGCGATCGCGACCTCGCCGTCGCCAACGCCGCCTCGGACGACGCGTCGGTGTTGCTCGGCGGCGCGGGCGCGAGCTTCGGTGCGGCGACGAGCTTCCCGGCCGGCGACGGCCCGTTCTCGGTCGCGGTCGGTGACTTCAACGCCGACGGCGATCCAGACCTCGCCGTCGCCAACGGGAGCTCGGGCAACGTGTCTGCGCTGTTGAACACGAGCGTGGCGCTGGGCCTGTCGGCCACGAGCCTCGACTTCGGCTCACAGGCGCTCGGCACGATCGGCACGCCACGCAGCGTGACGGTCACGAACACGGGCGACGGTCTGCTCGATATCGCAGCCGTCTCGCTCGCCGGGCAGCACGCGGGCGACTTCGTGCTTGCAGGCGATGGCTGCACGGGGCGCCGGCTGGCGAAGAACGCCAGCTGTCAGATCGCCGTGCGCTTTTCCCCCAGGGCAACCGGCCCGCGCAGCGCGACGCTCGCGATCGCATCGGATGACCCGGGCGGCACCCGCACGGTCGCGCTCACCGGCACCGGGACGCCCGCTGGGATCGACGCCTTCGCTGGCTGCCCGGCGCTGACCGCCAACGTGATCCGCGCCAGCGCGGCGGGCGAGCGGATCAACGGCACGCCTCAGGCCGACCGGATCTTCGCCGGCACCGGGAATGACATCGTCGACGGCCTCGCTGCCAACGACTGCATCGACCTCGGCCCGGGAGCAGACCGCGGCCAGGGCGGGGATGGCAGCGACCTGGTCGTCGGCGGCCTGGGAGCCGACCGGATCAGCGGCAGCTCCGGCAATGACCGGGTGCGCGGCAACGGCGGCAAGGACCGCATCGACGCCGGCCGCGGCAACGACCGCGCCTTTGGCGATGCCGGCAATGACGTGATCCTCGCCAGCTTTGGCAACGACCGCCTCCACGGTGTGGCTGGCAACGATCGCCTCGTCGGCAGCCGTGGCCGCGACAACATCAACGGCGGCGCCGGCCGCGACGTGATCGCCGCCGGCAGCACGGGCGATGTGGTCCGCGGCGACCGCGGCGATGACCGCATCAACGGCAACTCGGGCGACGACCGGCTGTCTGGCAACTCGGGCAAGGACCAGATCACCGCCAGCACCGGCCGCGACGTGATCCGCGCCGGCACCGGCAACGACCGCGTCGATGTCCGCGACGGCCAGCGCGACCGCGTCGACTGCGGCCGCGGGCGCGACAGCGTGATCGCCGACCCAGAAGACAAGCTCGCAGACAACTGCGAACGCACACGACGCAAACGAGCCTAAGTCGGGCGCAGCCAAAGCAACGGCTAAGACGCAATAGACACCAACGGGCAGGCCGCGTCATCGGCCGTCGATCTAGCCGCCGAGAGCCCGCTTCTTCACGGCACCCCGGGTCATTTCCGTAGGAGGAGGCGCCGAATCTTCCGCCGGGGGCGCTCGTCGCTCCCCTTCGGGCGTTCCCCCGGCGGAGGCCGCGAAACTCCATCACCGGCAGCGCGCGCTCCAGCACTACTCTCGACGCACGCCCGAAGACTGTCGACCTTCGAGCACGGCATCGACGCGGACCGCAAGCGGGACCGACGCCGCTAGAATAGGTGGGCCCACGCTATTCGCTGTGACCGCCAATTTCGCCCAGATCGTCAGGCTCCGCTCGCCCTTGCGTACGCAGCGGCCGAGCTTCAGCCAGGCCCGAAAGCCGGCTACGTGGGTGGGCGCCATTCCGCGCGCGAAGGCCTGGTGGGCGATCAGCAGCGTGTTGCGGGCGCTGTAGGCATGAAGCGTCGCCCTGGTGGTCGGTCAGCCAGCGCCTCCAGCCCTCCGAGCACAGCAGCGCCGAGAGGGCGTCCTCGAGCTGCTTGCGCTGCGCCTCGCGGCGCTGTTCGCGCTCTGTGTCGGTCAGCGGTCTGCGGTCGCGGGGCCATTTTCTTGGCCTCCCTTTTTCAGAGGTGGCCGCCTGTCTCAAGCCGTGCGCAACAGGTGGGCGCGGCCGAGGTACCAGCAGCGCCCGTCGGCCTCGAGCGTGTGCTCATAGCAGCGCCCGAGGGTGGCCGTGGGGATCTGCCGTAGCGGATCAAGGGGCGGCGGCAACCTGAGTGTGCCGGCGCTCGCCTGAGGCTGCGGTCGTGGTGCTCCTGCCCGTCCGAACGCAGCCCGCAGGGCTGCGACACTCGACGGGCTGAGTGCCGCGACCGCCTCATGGCGAGACTCCCACTACACCTTGATCGGGGGCTGGGCTGAAAATCGTTGCCCGTCCGCTCGGGCCGCGGCATACGGGCAGCGCCCGCCTTCACCACCCCGGCCAAAACCACTTAGATGTTCCGTTACCGATTAGGGGCTTGCCTGCTCCGCTGTGGGCACCGTGGTGGCCCGGCACGGCTGACGGATGACCGTGCCGCAAGTGGCGTGGCCGACGGGAGCCGCCTGCCCGGGGAGCGTCTCGAGCCTGAGCGCGGACGGGTGTTCCGAGTCGTGGTAGACACGGTTTTCCGCCGGCCCCGGCAGCGACTCAAAGCTCCAGTTGCCGGTCGTACGCGGCGGCGCCTCGATGAAGACGCGCAGCCGCGAGCCGGCTCTGAAGACGTGGCCAAACGGGCGAATCTCGACGCGCATCAGCTCCGGCTTGAGCGGGGTCAGCGGTTCCGCGTCCTGCTGCTGGTGGGTGTGGAAAGGCCGCGTCGGCGTCGAGCGGTCATCGAGCTTGCGGTGCGATGCCCGCAGCCAGCCGGCCTGTACGTACATCTCCTGCGGCTCCTCACCCGGGTCCGCCTCGTTCGGGCGAACCTCCGTTAGTACCGCCTGCACATCGGTGTCGATGGCGGTCGAGTCAAGCCACAGATCGAGGCTTCCAGAGCCGAGGACGACCAGGTCCTTCTCGAGTGGCGCCGAGGTGTAGACGAGCGACTTGCCCGGATCAGGGGGGTCGCTCCAGTCGGGCTGGTCCGGAAGCGCGCCGCCACGGTACTGCCCGCTTCCGCCGACGTACTGGTACCGATCGGGACCGCCCACGCCGTGCTCGGAGCGCAGCTCGCCGCCCTTCGAGAGAAAGAGGGTTGTCTCGCGCGCCTGCGTTGCAGGCATGCGCGACAAGCCGCTCGTCCAGCGAGGCACTACGTCACCGATGCGGGTGCCGTCGGAACCGTCGGGGTCCGCTCCTCTTTGAGACTCCCACCACACCTCAATCGGAGCGCGGGCGCCGAATCCGTTGTCGATGCCGCGGACGTAGAAGTCGAGGAACTCCTGCAGCCGCGCCCGGGCGCGTGCCGAGTCCGCCAAACCATGGTCGCCGTTGCTCAACACAGCGTGGAAAGGACCGCCGACCCGCGGCAGGTTGACGATCGCACGCGACCCCAATACCGGGTCCTGCCATGCGACGTGCGTCAACGTCGGTACCTTAATCTCCGCGATCCGGGCGCCGGGTGCGCGCTTGCGCATCGCGTCATCGTCCCATCTGTGCGCCACGCTGAACGCCGCCGACGTACCGGTAAGCCCGACCGGCGCACCGGTCTGGTTTCGTAGGCACTCCGGCCTGTTGGGATCGTCCTTCCTCGGGTCAGGGTTAATAGACCCAAGCGACTCGTGCGGCGCTTGTGGCAACGCGTCTGTAAGGACGGCCTGCGAGAACTGCGCCGGCAAGAGGGTGTTCGAGATGCCGCCGGGATAGGCGGCATCGCGGTAAAGGTCAGCGATCGGCACGCCAGGCGCGATCGCCACCAGCCCGTCAGGCTGCTCCGCGGCGACCGGCAACTGCTCGAACCCCCCGTAGGAGTCGCCGATCATCGCGACCTTGCCGTTCGACCAGGTCTTCTCCTTTAGCGGCGTTTGCTTCTTTTCGGTCGTGATCCACTCGATCACGTCCTCGCCGTCCTCGGCCTCCTGCTTCGAGAGAAAGTCGTAGCTGCCACCCGAGCAGCCGGCCCCCCGCACGGAGACCACCATCAGCGCATAACCCTGCTCCGCCGCCCACCGACGGAACTCGCCCTGGTGGAATTGGCCCCCATGGACGTAGCCCCCCGGTGCCGCGAAGTCAAGCTTGTGCGTGTAGCCCTGATAGATCAGAAGCGTCGGCACGCCGGCCGCCGGCCGGTTCTTCGGGTACTCGACCTGCATGCGCAGCGTCGTCTCCTGAGGCGTCTCCTTCGCTACGGGCACGTAGCCGTCGATGGGGGTCCTTTCAGGAAGTTGAGGGTCGTGCGACGCTAACGACGCAGGCGGCGAGGCCACGACAAACGCAGCCACCGTGAACAGCAACAGGACGAGCCGACGCATCGTGTGAATCGGCCGGTACGAGCAACACTTCGCGAGCACGGAGAGGCCCCTTCTGTCGCGTATCCTTGCTGTCGTCCCGGTTGGCACGCTCGCGTCGCGCTGGGACGGCCACGTTGACTTCCGCTTCTTCGCTGCTGCGAGGAGCCCGGCGGTACGGGCCTCGGTGGAACGCATGAGAGAGGACGCCTCCTGGGGCGGGGAGCGAGATGACGCCCACTGTGGGAGCGATCCGCCGTTTGCGCCAGCGTAATCAGGGATAGCCCTGAGAGCGCAATGAGCCACGCTGCGTTTGACGGAGGCCTCGAAGCCAGGTTCTGTCCTCGCGGAAGGCTGGGCTCCCGGTGCGCTCGAGCGCTCGTTTAAGGAGCGAGCGAGGGCGGTGACCGGCTCATCGACGAAGGGTCCGATCGCCGCTACGGCGCCGAGCGCGAGAGCGACGGCTGTCCGCAGCGAGCGCTCCCGCGCCTCGTCAGCCCTGCAGGTGCGCGGCGGCGCGCGCCGCCGAATCGCCGTGGTCGATGTTAGGTCTTCGCCGTACATCCGACTTGTCGGACGCTGCGTGAGCCTTTCTCGCCCAGACCGACCGCAACCCGCGCTCGCGCGTCACACAGGACTTCGTCCACCTCGTCGCGCGCGAGCTCGCGGCCGCGGGCTGGAAGCTCGGCGAAATCACCACCGACAACGGCTCTGAGTTCCGTGCGCGCGAGTTCGGTCAGGCGGTCTAGCAGGAGGGCGCCCGCCAGCGTCACATCAAGGCCGGCAACCCCAACTCAAACGGCTGCGTCGAGCGCCTGCAGCTGACAATCCTCGAGGAGTGCTGGCGCCCTGCGTTCGCGCGCTCACTCGTCCCGAAGATCACCGGCCAGCACGGCGCTCGCAAGCCGCTTAGATGTTCGCGTGTTGGATCAGGGGCTTGCCTGCCCCCCGGTGGGCACAGTGGTGGCCCGGCACGGCTGACGGATGACGGTGCCGCACGCGGGGTAACCCTTGTCCTTTGGAGCCGTATGGCCCGGGAGCGTCGCAAGTCTGAGCGCAGACGGGCGGGCCAAGTCGTGGTAGACCCGGTTGAGCGCCGGCCCGGGCAGAGACTCAAAGGTCCAGTTGCCGGTCTTGGCCGGCGGGGCCTCAATAGAGAGACGCAGCCGCGACCCTGCCCTGAAGACGTGCCCGAACGGGCGGATCTCGACGCGCATCAGTTCGGGCTTCAGCGGCGTCAGCATTTTTGTGTCCTTGAACTGGTGGGTGTGGAAGGGCCGTGTCGGAATTGATTGGTTGCCGTCGAGCGTGCGGTGCGATGCCCGCAGCCAGCCAGCCTGGACGTACATCTCCTGCAGCTGTTCGCCGGCGTCAGCTTGGTCGGGGCGAACCTCGGTCAGTACTGCCTGTAGGTCGGTGTCAGTCGCGGTCGAGTCGAGCCACACGTCAAGGCTCGCCGAGCCGAGGACGACCAAGTCCTTCTCCAGGGGCGGCGATGTGTAGACCAGCGACTTGCCCGGAGCGGGCGGGTCGCTCCACTCGGGCGGCGTCGAACCCACAGGGGTACCGACGGGCTCGCGATGGTACTGCCCGGTGCCGCCAACGTACTCGTACTGGTCGGGGCCGCCGCTCCCCAGACCCGGGCTGAGCTCGCCCTTCGCGGACAGGAAGAACGTCGTTTCGCGGTCTTGTGGTGCGGGCATCCGCGGCAAGTCGCTGGTCCAGCGAGGCACGATCTCGGTATCCGGCCCGTTGGGACCGTCGGGGTCCGCTCCCCTTTCTGACTCCCACCAGACCTCGATCGGTGACCGGGTACCGAACCCGTTGTCGATGCCGCGGACGTAGAAGTCGAGGAACTCCTGGAGACGCTTCTGGGCACGCGTTGCATACCAGACGCCGGCGCTCCAACCGTGGCCGCCGTTGCTGAGCACAGCGTGGAAAGGACCGCTGACCTTGGGAAGCTCGACGATCGCGCGCGACCCGACGGTCTCGTCCTGCCATCCGACGACCGTGAACGTCGGCACGTTGATGTTGGTGATGTTCCTGCCCGGCGCACGTTTATGGATCTCGCCGTCGTCCCATCTGTGGGCCGCGAACAATCCCGCAGCCGTGCCGGTCAGACTTCCGGGCGCAGCGGTCTGGTTCTGAAGGCACTGCGGCTTGTTGTCGTCCACGGTGGCATCGGGAACGGGAGTGACGGCAAGCGACTCGTGCGGCGCTTCCGGATATAGATCGACATGGACGTCCGCCGAGAAGCCCGCTCCCAAAAACGTATTTGAGATACCGCCGGGATAGGCGACATCGCGGTACAGGTCAGCGACCGGCTGCCCGGGCGCGATCGCGACCAGGCCTTGGGGTCGCCGCGCGGCGACCGGCAACTGCTCCAGGCCCGCGTAGGAGTCGCCAATCAGCGCCACCTTGCCGTTCGACCACTTCTGGCGGGTGATCCAGTTGATCACGTCCTCGCCGTCAGCGGCCTCCTGTTCCGACAGAAAGTCGTAGCTCCCACCCGAGCAGCCGGCCCCGCGCACCGAGACGACCATCACGGCATAGCCTTGCTTCGTCGCCCACGTGCGGAACGCATTCGTGGGACCGAGCTTGTGACTGTAGCCCTGATAGACGAGAAGCGTTGGGAACCGACCATCAACTGGGGCCTTCGGGTATTCAGCCTGCATACGGAGCTGCGTAGCCTTCGTAGGGTCGTCCTCGGCCACCGGCACGTAGTTGTCGATCAGCTTCGTGCCGGGGGTGTGCGGCACGTAACTATGGGCCGCAAAGGACGACGTAGGCGGCGCGGCGAAGCCAAACGCAGCCACAACAGACAGCAATAGAACGAGCCGGCGCATCAGGGGCGCCATGTCGCGCACCGGCGCCCCTGGCATGTCGACGCTCGACTTCTCCACCGGGAAACCGAGCGAAGTTCAGCACGGTGTTGTTGGTGTCGCCGATCGTCGCCACCTTGCCGTTGCACGTCTGGCCCTCGGCGCCGCGCTGGTGGATGCTGCCGCGAGCAGCATCGCCCCAGCACACAGGCACGCAGAGTCACCGGCCGAGCGGCAGAGAGACTGGTACGGCAACGATGGAACCTGGCGAACATGTGGCCTCCGGCGTAGAAGTGCGAATGCTGATGTCCCGACCATGAGGCCTTCCGACCCTGATGACAAGCGATTTCAGGGATAA
>JAUJOQ010000013.1 GCA_030447725.1 Thermoleophilaceae bacterium | reverse complement strand
GGGATGACCACGTGACGCTTCTTTCCGCACGACCACTGCGGAAAGGAGACGGCTGTGAGTTCAGGACAGGGTCACGTGAGGGGCGTCCTCGCTCCGTGGGGGGAGGGCTTCCGGGAGAAGCTGCTCTCCCGCGGATACTCGTGGGGATCTGCTGCGCACCAGGTTCACCTGATGGCGCACTTCAGCGGATGGCTTGGGGAAAGCGAGCTCTCGCCCGGTCAGGTCGATCGCGCTGCCATTGCCGCGTTCCTCCGGACTCGACGGTCCGAGGGCTACGTGAAACTGCTCTCGGGCCGGGCGATGGCACCGATGATCGAGCACCTGCGCGACCTGGGCGTCGTTCCGCCCGAAGCGCCACCCCCGTTGGCACCGGCCGAGGCGCTCCTCGGCGAGTTCGCGCAGTACTTGTTCGATGAGCGCGGTCTCGCCCAAGACAGCGTGCGCAGCTACGTCGGCGTGGCGCGGCGGTTCCTCGCCCATATGGGTAGCGACGAGTTCGCGGGATTGAGTGCCGGCGCGGTAGCGGGCTTCGTCAGAGATGAGTGCGCCCGTCGAGGTATCGGTTCGGCAAAGACCACGGTGACCGGAGCGCGGGCCTGGCTGCGCTTCCTCCATCGAACGGCGAGGACGCGGATGTCGCTCGCCCCGGCGGTGCCGTCGGTCGCGAACTGGTCGCTCGCCGGCTTGCCTCGGGCCATCGGCACAACGGAACTGACACGTCTTCTCCGAAGTTGTGACCGGCGCACAGCGGTCGGGCGGCGTGACTTCGCGATCGTGACCGTCTGCTCGCGCCTCGGGCTTCGCGCTGGGGAGGTGGCGGGACTCGAGCTCGCCGACATCGAATGGCGACGAGGCGAACTCGTTATCGGGGGCAAAGGGGCACGCCGCGATCGGTTGCCGCTGCCGGCTGACGTTGGAGAGGCGATCGCCGCCTGGCTGAAACGGGGACGGCCAAGTGGCGTCGACACAGCGGCGGTGTTCGTGCGCTTGCGCGCCCCGCACGGCCCGCTTGCATCGACGGGAGTCTCGGCCGTCGTGAGGCGAGCCTCGGTCCGCGCTGGGCTAGAGCCGATCGGCGCGCACCGCCTCCGGCACACGGCGGCGACGAGGATGCTGCAGGCCGGGGGCAACCTCATAGAGGTCGGCCAGGTACTCGGTCACGAGCGGCTGCTCACGACGGCCGTCTACGCGAAGGTCAACCGCTCGGCGCTCGCCGAGGTCGCCCAGCCCTGGCCAGCGCGATGAGCGCCCTCCGCCAACATGTCGCGGACTACCTCGCCATGCGCCGCGCCCTTGGCTTCCGGCTCGAGCGCGCCGGTGCGCTGCTCACCCAGTTCGTCGCCTTCGCCGAAGAGGAAGGCACAGATGTCATCAAGGTCCAGCTCGCGCTCGCCTGGGCACGCCTTCCACGGGGCGCGAGCCCCACTTGGGTGGCGAGACGTCTCCAGGTCGTGCGGCCCTTCGCCCGCCACCTGGCGGTCATCGACCCGGCGAACGAGGTGATCCCCATCGATCTCTGCGCGGTTCGAGTCACGCGCCGGTTGCCCTATCTGTATTCGCCCGAGGAGATCGCCGCCCTGATGTCGGCGGCGAGACAGCTGAAGGACCCCTTGAAGGCGGCGACCTTCGAGACCCTGGTGGGCCTGTTGGCGTGCACGGGGCTTCGTGCCGGAGAAGCGATGCGGCTCGATCGCGGCGACTTCGATGCCGAGGGGGCGTTGCTGACCGTGCGCAACTCGAAGTTCAACAAGTCCCGACAGGTCCTCCTCGACAGCACCACGGTGCAGGTGCTTCGTCGCTATGGCCGCCGGCGCGACGAGCTCTGCCCGTCTCCACCAACGCCGGCGCTGCTTCTGTCGAGCACCGGGGCGCGCCTCGGCCATCCCGTCCTCCAGCCCACATTCGTCGGGCTGCTCCGCCAAAGCGGTGTCGGCACGTCGGCACCTCGCCGTCCGAGGGTCCACGATCTTCGCCACTCTTTCACCGTCGTCACGCTGCTTCGGTGGTCTCGAGACGGCGGGGACGTCGCAGCGCGCATGCCAGCTCTGTCGACCCATCTCGGCCATCGCGACCCGGGCTCCACGTATTGGTACTTGCAGGCGGCACCCGAGCTGCTCGGATTGGCGGCAGATCGGCTGGAGGCAGCCTTCGGAGACGGCCGATGACGGCGCTCGCCCCGACCCTCCAGGCGTTCTTCACAGACCGGCTGATCGCCCAGCATCAGGCGAGCGCCCACACTGTGGCCGCCTATCGCGACACCTTCCGGCTCTTGCTCTGTTTCGCTGAGGCCCACGTGGGCAAGGCGCCGTCCGTCCTCGACGTCGGGGACCTTGACGCCGACGTGATCGGTGCCTTCCTCGTCCACCTGCGAGACGACCGCCACAACGGCCCCCGGACGCGCAACGCCCGCCTGTCGGCGGTGCACGCCCTGTTCCGCTACGCGGCGCTGCGCCATCCCGAGCACGCCGCGACGATCCAGGGCGTCCTCGCCGTTCCACCCGCCCGCTTCGAAAGGGCCGACATCGCATTTCTCGATCAGGATGAGGTCGAGGCGCTGCTGGCGGCTCCCGACCGTTCCCGCTGGTTCGGCCGGCGGGACCACGCGCTCTTGGCCGTCGCCATCCAAACCGGGCTGCGGGTCTCCGAGCTGACAGGGCTCACTTGCGGCGACGTGCACCTCGGAGCCGGGCCACACGTGCGCTGTGTCGGCAAATGCCGCAAACAGCGCGCCACTCCGCTGACGACCGGGGTGATGGCGGTGCTTCGGGCCTGGCTCGACGAACGTGGTGCCGCGGAGGGCGATCCGCTCTTTTCGACCAGTCGCGGTCGACGGCTCAGCACCGACGCCGTCGCGCTGATCGTCGCGAAGCACGTCGAAGCTGCCGCCCAGTTCTGCCCGACCCTCGCCTCGAAGAACGTCTCGCCCCATGTGCTGCGCCACACCGCCGCGATGCGGCTCCTACATGCGGGTGTCGACACTTCCACAATCGCCCTCTGGCTCGGCCACGAGCAGGTCGAGACGACCCAGATCTACCTTCACGCCGACCAGACGATCAAAGAACGAGCCCTGGCGCGTACCGCCCCACTCGGCGCAGCGCCCGGGCGCTATCGACCGCCGGACATGCTGCTCGCGTTCTTGGAGCAGCTCCGCTGACGCCGTG
>JAUJOQ010000001.1:1155362-1157568 GCA_030447725.1 Thermoleophilaceae bacterium | reverse complement strand
GGTGCGGTGCCCGCCGGAACAACGTTCCGGCTGCGCTCCTCCCAGGGTGCGGTGCCCGCCGGAACAACGTTCGGGCTGCGCTCCTCCTAAAATCGGCGCGATGAGCGAGTACGAGCAGCCCGGGCGCCTCGAGCGAGAGCCTACGCCCGAAGACGTGCGCCAGCTGATGGGCGCCTCGGCCCCCCACTTCGCCCCTCACCTGCGCAACCGCATCCAGACCCTGATCGGTGGCCTGCCACCCGATCACGCCGCCCGGGTGGAGGGTGAGCGGGCAATTGCCCGGCTCGACGAGGTGGCCAAGGGAGCCGAGCGCCGGGGCGAGTCCGGCCGTGGCGAGCCGGGCATGCCCAGCCTCCGCGCTCGCCCCGATTCCGCCTGACCGGCCGGGTGGGCAAAGACGCCGCTAGGCCGTTGGCGCATTTGCGGCATCGGCCCTAGTCTGGGGACATGCCACGCCTTCGGTTTCCCTTGGTCTGCCTGCTCGCCGCGCTCCTCCTCGTGCCCGCAGCGAGCGCGCAGGCGCCCGCGCGCACGATCTCGGTGGCCGGCGACGCTTCGCTCACGGCCGCCAACGACACAGCGCGGGTGGGCTTCGGCGTCGAGGGCCGCGGACCCACGGCGCTCGTGGCCCTGCGCAGGAGCTCCGCCCGGTTGAGGAGGGTGATCTCCGCCCTCAGGGGTCTGGGCGTGGCCGACCGCGACCTACGCACAGGCAGGGTGAGCGTCTCCCGCCGCCGCGACCGGCGCGGCCGCAAGCTGCCGGGCTACATCGCGCGCGGAGGGGTGAGCGCGGTGGTGCGTGACGTGAAGCAGACCGGCGCGGTGGTCGAAACGGGGGTCAACTCCGGGGCGACATCGGTGAGCGGGCCCACGTTCTTCATCGACGACCCGCAGGCGCTGCTGCGCCGGGCGCTGGTGCTGGCTTTCCGCGACGCACGCTCAAAGGCCGAAGAACTGGCGGCCGAGGCGGGTCTGACGCTGGGCGGCGCGGTCAGGATCCGCGAGAGCACCTTCGTGGGGTCGGATGACGACTTCTTCAGCGACGACGAAGCTGGCGGCGCCCCCGAGTCCGCACCGCGTCCCGCCCCCACCCGCCCGGGACGCAGCCGGGTGTTCGGCACCGTCTACGTCGTGTTCGAGGCGCGCTAGAGGGCGGCGCCCAGACCCGACAGCTCGGCCACCCGCTCCCGGTGCTCACGGGCGGAGCCGAACAGCGCGCCGTCGACCTTGGCGCGCTTGAAGAAGAAGTGCAGGTCGTGCTCCCACGTGAAGCCGACGCCTCCGTGCACCTGCAGCGCCGACGATGTCACGTTCCAGCCGGCGTCCGAGGCCAGCGCCTTGGCCATCGCTGCCGCCAGCGGCAGCGTCTCGGGCTCGGCCTCCGCCGCCCAGGCCGCCCACAGCGTGGTGCTGCGCGCGCTCTCGACCTCGCGCAGCATGTCGGCGCAGCGGTGCGAGACCGCCTGGTAGGCGCCGATCGGGCGGTCGAACTGCTTGCGGTCTCGGGCGTAGGAGACGCTCATCTCCATCGTCCGCTGGCAGATGCCCGTCAGCTCAGCGGCCAGGGCGGTGGCGATGCGGTCGAGCGCAGGAGCGGGATCGGAGGCCAGTGCCTCTCCGTCGCCGGCCGGGCGCACCCGAGCGTAGCGCCGCGTGGCGTCGATCGTCTCGACCGGGTCGATCTCGCAGGCGGAGGCCTCGTAAACCGTGCCGCCGCCGTCTCCGAGCAGCACGATCACCGCGGCGGAGTCGGCGTCGGCGACGAGTGCGCCCTCGCCGTCACGCGCCAGGCCGGCGGTGCCCCGCGCCTGGCCCGAGGCGATGCCCGGCAGCCACCGCGAGCGCTGCTCGTCTGAGCCCGCGTGCTGGAGCACCAGGCCGGCGGCCGCGTTGGAGAGGAAGGGCACCGGCGCGAGGCTGTAGCCCAGCTCCTCCATCAGGATCGCCAGCTCGACGGTGCCGAGCCCCTGCCCGCCCTGATCCTCGTCGAGGAAGATGCCGGCCCAGCCCAGCTCGGCAAGCTCGGCGAAATGCGAGTCCTCATAGCGGCCGGCTTCGACCAGCTCGCGCACCACGTCGGGCTTGAACCGCTGCGCCAGCAGGTCCTTTGCCGTGCGCTTGATGGCCTGCTGGTCGTCGGTGAAGTCGAAGTTCATGATGTTCTCGATGCGGTGCTCGCCGGAGAGCCTCCGGTGCGGTGCTCGCC
>JAUJOQ010000001.1:981571-1155262 GCA_030447725.1 Thermoleophilaceae bacterium | reverse complement strand
GGAGAGCCATCCGTGCGGTGCTCGGCCGAGAACCTCCGGTGCGGTGCTCGCCGGAGAGCCATCCGTGCGGTGCTCGGCCGAGAACCTCCGGTGCGGTGCTCGCCGGAACAACGTTCCGGCTGCGCTCCTCCCTGGCCGATCGGCCTGCGCTCCTCCGGCAACGTTCCGGCTGCGCTCCTCCCTGGGCGATCGGCCTGCGCTCCTCCGGCAGCGTTCCGGCTGCGCTCCTCCCGAAACGTTCCGGCTGCGCTCCTCTCGCTGGGTCATCGTAATTTCGGCAGGCCGAGCACGCGCTCGGCGATGATGTTCTTGAGGATCTCCGTTGTCCCGCCCTCGACGGAGTTGGCACGGGCGCGCAGGAAGCGGTAGGTCCAGTCGGAGTCCTTGGCCAGGCCGGCCTCGCCCTGGATCGTGACGGCGAGCTCGGTGAGCCCCTGGTTGACCGCTGACCACTGCAGCTTCGGCAGCGAGCCCTCGGGGCCAGGTGTGCCGGTCTTCATGATCGCGGTCAGGCCGCGCCAGGCGTTCAGGCGCAGGGCCTCGGCCTCGATCAACAGAGAGGCGATTTCCTGGCGGACGATCGGGTCATCGGCCATGCCGTGCTCCGAGGCCAGTTCGATCAGCTGCCCCAAGGCGATCTTCACGCTGGCCGCAGCCGCAGCGCCGAGCCCTGCGCGCTCGTGCATCAGGGTGGTGATCGCGACCGACCAGCCGTTGCCCACCCCGCCTAGCACGTTCTCGTCGGGGATGTAGGCATCCTCGATGAACAGCTCGTTGAACTCGGCCTCGCCGGTGATCTGGTGGAGCGGACGGACCTGCACGGCGTCCTGCTCCATATCCATCAGGAAGTACGTGAGCCCCTTGTGCTTGGGCGCGTCCTGGTCGGTGCGGGCCACGAGCATGCACCACTTGGAGACGTGCGCCAGCGTGGTCCACACCTTCTGGCCGGTCACGCTCCAGCCGCCGTCCGACTTGACCGCGCGCGTCTTCAGGGAGGCGAGGTCGGAGCCCGACTCGGGCTCGGAGAAGCCCTGACACCAGATCTCCTCGGCGGAGAGGATCGGCTCCAGGTAGCGCTGCTTCTGCTCCTCACTGCCGTGGGCGATCACGACGGGGCCGCCCATCACGAGGCCGAGCACGTTGGCGGTGGAGGGCGTCTTGGCGCGGGCCATCTCCTCGCCATAGATCGCCTGCTCGACGAGGGTGGCCCCCCGGCCTCCGAACTCCTCGGGCCAGGAGACGCCGGCGTAGCCTGCCGCGTGCAGCTTCTTCTGCCACTCGACCCGGAACTCGAAGCCCGCCTCGTCCCCGGTGGGCTCCTCACCGGGATGGTTCTCGGCCAGCCAGCTCCGCAGCACGTCCCGGAAGGCCTGCTCGTTGGGCGAGAGGGTCAGGTCCACGGGGGCGGCATGCTACTCAGCGGTGACGGGGCTGCGGTCAAGGCCGCGGAGCAGGCGCAGGGCCACTCCCCGTTCGGTCTCACGTCCGTAGAGGGGGCGGGGGCTGTCGCTGGTGAACACCGCTATGGCGATACGGCGGCTGCCCCGCCGCAGCACGCCGACCTGGTTCTGCACCAGCGACGTCCAGCCGCCCTTGAAGTGAAAGGCCCATCCGTGCGGAATGGCCCGAGCGATGCCCCACCGCTGGCGGGGCACGATCGACGCCAGGAGCCGGAGGGCGGTGTCGCGGTGGCGGCGTACCACGTAGCGGTCGATCTCCAGGAAGAACTTGGTCTGGTCGGCCGCCGTGATCTGCGTCGCTCCCCAGCTGGCGGCGGTGGCGAAGTCGCGCATGCCCACGCGGTCGGCCAGGCGCTCGAGGGCGCCGTTGCCGACGATGTCGCGCACGCGCGTCGCCGCGATGTTCTCCGATCGCGTGATCATCGGGTCGATCAGGCGGTGATCGGCCCGGTTCAGCCTGCGGCCCCTGACGCCGTCGCGGTTGAGGTAGGCCACCATCAGCATCGCCTTCACCACGCTGGCCGAGCTCATCCTGCGTCGCGAGTCATAGCCGTAGAGATGGCCGCGGGTGCGCAGGGCAAACGACACCGTGCCTGCGCGCCCCGACGCGTAGGCCACCGCCTCCGACACGCCGGGTCGCCATCTCTCCCCCTTCGCCGGCGCCGCCGACGCGGCAGTGGCGCCGGCCGCGGACACGGCCATGAGGAGAGCCGTGACGCACGCCGCGCGCAAGATCGATACGCCCACGTCCGGCACTTTAGGATGATCGGGGCATGAGCATGGGCCAGCCGGCGCGCCCCGCCGGCATCGACGGCAGCGCGCTGAAGGGTCCCTTCCCCGTGGGTGAGTACTCGGCCGCACTGCGTGGGCGCCTGCGGGCGCTGGCACGGGTGCAGGTGTTCGGCGAGGTCTCCAATCTCGGCGTGAAGGTCAAGGGCGTCTACTTCGAGCTGCGCGACGTGAACGGGGCGCTGCCCTGCTCGATGTGGCGCAGCGACTACGACCGGCTCGGCGTTCAGCTTGAAAACGGTGCCCAGGTGGTTCTCGCCGGCGGTTGCGACTACTACCCGGGCAGCTCCACCTCGTCTCCCTCGTTCACCTTCCGAGCAACCGGCCTGCGCGTGGCCGGGGAGGGCGAGCTGCTGGCCCAGATAGAGCGTCTGCGCCGCAAGCTGGGCGCCGAGGGGCTGTTCGACCCCCAGAAGGCGCTCTCGCGACCGGCGCTGCCGCCCTGCATCGGCGTGGTGACCGGCGAAGGAGGCAAGGCCCGCGACGACGTGCTCGCCGGCTTGCGCCGGCGCGGCTGGGAGGGACGGCTGGTGTGGGGCTTCGCTCCCGTCCAGGACCGCCGTGCCGCTCCCCTGATCGCGCGGGCGCTGCAGGACCTCGTGGTTGCGGGCGAGGTGGACACGATCGTGGTGGCGCGGGGCGGCGGGTCGGTAATGGACCTGATGGCGTTCTCGGACGAGACACTGTGCCGCACGGTCGCCCTGCTGGCGGTGCCGGTGATCGCCTCCGTCGGCCATCACACCGACCGCACCCTGATCGACGATGTGGCAGCCGTGTCCTGTTCAACCCCGACGCATGCGGCGGAGACCGCCGTCCGCGTGCACTGCGGGGAGGGCCGGGTTGCCATGCGCGATGCCGTAGTGAGGTTGAACGGATGCGGGCGCCGGGCGGTGGTGCAGCGTGCGCGGCGGCTGGAGGAGCTCACTCGCGCTCCCGCGGAGCACGTGTCCCGCCAACGCGCCTGGCTGCACCAGAAGCTTCGCGAGCTGCGCGCATCCGGGCGCCGCGGGACCGCGTCGGGGCGGCGCGGCACCGCCAGCCACGCAGTGGTGCTGTCGCGCAAGGCCGCCTCTGCCGAAGCTGATGCCAAGCGTGCGCGGGCGGCGCTGATACACAGCGGCGCAGACCTGGACCGGGCCGCCACGGCGGCGATCGTGCGGCGAAGCCGCGACTTGGAGCGCCTGAGCCTCGCCCTGGCCGCCCACGACCCGGAGCGTGCGCTCGAGCGTGGCTATGCGCTGGTGGAGGACCCCTACGGCGCCCTGGTCACGAGCGCCTCGGCGGCGCGAGAGGCGGGGCGCGTCTCGGTGCGCTTTCGCGACGACCGGGTGCGCGCACGCATCGAGGACGACGAGGGATGAACACGGAGGGCAGAGAAGGAGCGCAGCCGGAACGTTCCCAGGGAGGAGCGCAGCCGGAACGTCGTTCCGGCGAGCACCGCACCGGAGATTCCTCCGGCGAGCACCGCACCGGAGAATCCTCCGGCGCGCACCGCACCGGAAATTCCTACGAGACAGCCGCCGCGCGGATCGAGGAGATCATCAAGCGGCTGGACTCGGGCGAGGCCGGGCTGCGCGAGACACTCGAGCTGGTCAGCGAAGGGCGCGCGCTGGTGGAGTACTGCGCCGCGGAGCTGGAAGCTGTGGGGCGCGGCCTCGAGGAGCTGCGCCTCGACGAGCTCGTGGCCCGCCTCGAGGCGGGCGCCCGCGACGCTCCTCCGACCGGTGGGCCTTGACGGTGACGGCGTTATCGGGGTGTCTGAGCTGCGGACTGCACCCCTGGCGATGTCGTCCTTCTTGACGCTGTTCTTGCCGGGCAGCGGCGTCCCTACGGCTGCGAGCAACCCGTGAAAAGGCCGGCCCGGGCCTGGGGTCGTCCCCTTGCCACACCTCTGACGCAGAGACGTTGCGTTCGTGACCCTGCCGTCGCCCGCGGTGGGGCGAAAACGCGCGGTCGCGCGGCTGTCGCCGAGGCGCAGCGGGCAGCTTCAGCCGCCGGCGGCGTTCGCGCGCGCGTCGTCGAGCTCGGCCTGCACGACCTCGGGCCGGTCGTCGGAGAAGCTCAGGCGCTTCTCCAGGTAAGGGATCGCCTCATCCGGGTTGCCGGAGCGGTTGAGCGCGGTCCCTAGGTTGAACAGCGCGAAGGCATAGTTGGCGCTCTGGTCGTCCTCGGGGAACGAGGCGACGGCCTGGCGCGCGATCGGCACGGCCTCCGTGTAGCGCTCCTGCTGGATGAGACGGTAAGCCTCGGCGTCGAGGCGGGCGCCCTCCTCCGGGTCGATGGTGCCGGCCGTGGCCGGCTCCTCGGGGGCCGGCGCAGGCTCGTCGGCGGGCTGCTCCTCGGGCGCAGGCTGCGGCGAGGGCGCCTGTTGCTCGGCGCGTTTCGGTTTTTTCCTTTCGGCAGCCCGGTCCGGTGCCCGGGGCGGATCCTCGCTCTCGCCCCCCAGCGAGGCGAGCGCCACGGCGCCCACCACGCCGACCAGCACCAGCGCGGTGGTGGCGGGCAGCCAGCTCGGGACGCGCCTGCCGCGCTGGGTGCGGGGCGGCGAGGCGGCAGGGCGCGAAGGTGGCGCCGCCTGCGCCGGGGGCGGCGGTGTGCGCCGGACATCGGACACCGAGGTTCGCTTCATCGGCATGGTGCGATCGGAATCCGCATCCGGGGTGGGCGGGGCGGGCAGGGCGCGCGGGGGGAGCAGCGAGCGAGCGAGCTCGTTAGCGAGGGCGCGCGCCGAGGGCTGCCTCTCGCCGGGGTCGCGGCACATCCCGCGCGCGAGCGCGCGTGCTGCCTCCGGCGGCGCGTCCGGCCATGCTTCGAGCAGGTCGGGAGGCGGTCTGGTCGCGGCCTTGTGCGCGAGCTCCACCGGCGAGGCGCCGTCGCGAGCCCTCTTGCCCGACAACGCCTCGTAGGCCACCGCGGCCAGCGAGTAGACGTCGGCGGCGGGGCCGGGCCTTTCGCCCTCGAGCTGCTCGGGCGCCATGTACACCGCAGTTCCGAGCACGATCCCGCTGCTGGTGATGCGCGTGTTCTCGGCCGCCGTGGCGATCCCCAGGTCGGCGAGCTTGGCCACCCCGTCCTCGCGAATCAGGATGTTGGCCGGCTTCACGTCGCGGTGCACGATCCCCGCCTTGTGGGCGTGATCGAGCGCGCCCGCCACGCCGCCGATCACCGAGATCGCCGTCGCTCGGTCGAGCGGCCCCTCGGCGATCGCCTCCTTCAGGGTCTTGCCCTCCACGTACTCCATCACGATCAGCACCGACTCGGCGTCGGTGACCACGTCGTAGACCGACACGAGGTTGGGATGGTTGAGCGAAGCGCCGATCCGGGCCTCGCGCTCGAAGCGCTGGGCGCTGTCCTCGAGGCTGTCGGTGTGCATGGCCTTGACCGCCACACGGCGCCCCAGCCGCTCGTCCTCGGCCAGCACGACGCGGGCCATCCCCCCCACCCCGATGGTGCCGAGCTTGCGGTAGCGGCCCGCGATCAGTTCTCGGGCTTCGATCGCCACCCTTTCGCCATACCCGTCCCGCCCCGAAAAAACACGAGCGCCGGGTTTGGTCAGACGCGCTCGATCAGAGTGCCCGTGCCCAAGCCGCCGCCGCAACACATCGTGACCAGGCCGACCTGCTTGTCCGCGCGCTCGAGCTCGTGCAGGAGCGTGGTGAGCAGCCGGGCACCGGTGGAGCCAAGCGGATGCCCGAGGGCCATCGCGCCGCCGTTCACGTTGACGCGGTCCATGTCGGGGTTCAGTTCGCGCTGCCACGCGGCCACGACCGGCGCGAACGCCTCGTTGATCTCCACCAGATCGATGTCGTCCATCGTCATCCCGCTGCGTTCGAGCAGCTTGCGGGTGGCGGGGATCGGGCCGGTGAGCATGATCACCGGGTCGACGCCGACGGTGGTCTGGTCCACGATGCGCGCACGGGCCTTGAGCCCGAGGGCCTCGGCCTTGCCGCGCTCCATCAGCAGCACGGCGGCCGCGCCGTCGGAGATCTGCGAGCTGTTGCCCGCGGTGATCTTGCCGTCCTCCTTGAAGGCCGGCTTGAGTGAGGCCAGCTTCCCGATGTCCGTGTCCGGGCGGATGCCCTGATCGGTCACGTAGGTGTCGCCGTTCACGGCGAACGGCACGATCTCGCGCTCGAAGCGACCCTCTTCGGTGGCCTGGTGGGCGAGCGCGTGCGATCGCACGGCCAGCTCGTCGAGCTCCGAGCGCGGGATCTCCCACTGGTCGGCGATCATCTCGGCCGACAGGCCCTGGGGGACCAGGTTGTACTTCTCGAGCAGCTGCGGCGAAAAGGGGGCGCCGTGCTCGGACATCACCTGCATGCCGTCGGCGAAGGAGATGTGGCCCATGTGCTCCACGCCGGAGCCGATGGCGCAGTCGAGCACCCCTGCGCCGATCTGGGCGGCCGCGAAGTTCACGGCCTGCTGGGCGGATCCGCACTGGCGGTCGATCGTGGTGGCGGGCGTCTCCATCGGCAGGCCGGCCTCGAGCCAGGCGTTGCGACCGATGTTGAAGCCCTGCTCGCCGAACTGCTGCACGCAGCCCGTGATCACGTCCTCGACCTCGGCACCGCTGATGCCGGCGCGCTCGACGACCTCGCTGAGGACCTTCGAGAGTAGGTTGCTGGGATGGACGTCCTTGTAGTAGCCCTTCTCCTCGTGTCCGCGACCCACCGGAGTACGGACGGCCTCGACGATCACGACCTCGCGGTTTCCGTTCTGCATAAAGGTGCCTCCAGATTTGGCTCGCGGCGGGCTCGTCGCGCCACCTGCGACTAGATTACTCGATTGACTCGTGAGTCAATCGAACCCCCAGATCAGGCTCGGCATCGCGGGAAGCGGCGCTATCGCGTGTGGCTTGGCGCGCCTCGCGGGCGCCGGTGCGGACACCGTCCTATGGGCGCGCAGCGCGGATTCCGCGGCCCGCGCGAGCGATCGGACCGGCGGCGCGGCGAAGGTGGTCACCGACCTCGATGCGCTCGGTGATCGGACCGTCGTGGTCGAGGCGGTGGCCGAGGACGCCAAGGTCAAGGGCGACCTCCTCGAACGGCTGGGGGGGCTGCTGCCCCCGGAGGCGCTGGTGGCCACGACCACCTCGTCGCTCTCGATCGGCGAGCTGGGGGACGCCAGCGCCCGGCCGGATCGCTTCGCGGGCCTTCACGTCTTCAACCCGGTGGAGAAGATGAAGCTGGTCGAGCTGGCCTTTCCAGACGCCGCGACCGCGGACACGCGAGCAGCCTTCCAGCGCCTGTGCCAGACGCTGGGCAAGACGGCCATCGAAGTGCCCGACGTGCCCGGGTTCGTGGTCAACCGGCTGCTGTTTCCCTTCGCCTTCGAGGCCGTGCGCCTGATGGAGGCGACCGGCCTCGAGCCCGAGGCGATCGACTCCTGCATGAAGCTGGGCGCCGGGCACCCGCTGGGCCCACTGGCGCTGCTCGACCTGGTGGGCCTCGACGTGTCCTCTGCGATAGGCGGGTCGATCGGCGTCGAGGTGCCGGCACGCGTTACCGAGCTCGTGGCGGCCGGGCGCCTCGGCCGCAAGTCGGGCGCCGGGTTCTACGAGTACTCGTAGGCCCTTCGGTCAGGCGCCCTAGCCGGGCTCCCGGGGCTCATCGGCTGCGGCAGCCGACTGCTCGGCATCGTGGTGACGGATCCGGACGGCCTCGATGCGGTTCTCGCGCACCGACTCCACGCGCAGCGAGTACCCGTTGGCGCGCACCATGTCGCCGCGCTTGGGCAGGCGGCCCAGCTCGCCGAACACGAACCCGCCCACGGAGTTGTAGGCGTCCGAGTCGATGGGGATATCGATCTGGTAGTCGTCGAGGTCGGTGATCGGCACATGGCCGCGGACCCACCAGTCGCCGTTGGTCAGACGCCGGACGCCGGCCACGGCGGGGTCGGTCTCGTCGGCGATCTCGCCCACGACCTCCTCGACGATGTCCTCTATGGACACGATGCCCGCGGTGCGACCGTACTCGTCGACCACGACGGCCACCGAGGCGCGCTCGCGCTGGAGATCGGCCAGGAGGTCGTCCAGCGGCTTGGTCTCCGGCACGATCAGCGCGTCCTTCACGCTCGGCGCGATCGAGGCATCCGGACCCTCGGTCATCAGGCGCCGGGCCAGTGAGTTGTTGTGCACGATCCCCTTGATCCTGTCCGTGTTGCCCTGCTCGGTGACCACGAGCCGAGTGTGGCCGGAGTCCACGCAGCGGCGCAGCGCCTCCTCGGCCGTCTCGGACACGTCGACGGTGACGACAGCGGGTATCGGCGTCATCACTTGACGGGCCTGCTGCTCGTGCAGATGGAAGACGCCCGACAGCATCCCCGCCTCCCCTGGGTCGAGCTTGCCGCCGCTCTGACTGCGGGCGATGATCAGCTTCAGGTCGTCCGAGGACGACACCTCCTCGAACTCCGCCTTGGGGTCCACGCCGACAGTGCGCAGAATGGCGTTCGACACGGTGTTCAGCGCCCAGATCAACGGCTTGAACGTGACGCGGAACGCCTCCAGTAGCCGAGCTGCGTGGCGGGCGGTGGTCTCCGCGTGCGTAATGGCGTAGATCTTCGGCACCTGCTCTCCAAGGGTGATGTGCAGCGCGGTGGTGATCAGGTAGGCGATGGCGAGTGAGATGCCGAGGGTCACACCGTGTGGAAGCGAGTCGCCGAGGACGCTCTCCAGCAGGCTGGCGATCGCGGGCTCGCCCATGAAGCCGATGCCGAGCGAGGCCATCGTTATGCCCAGCTGGCACGCCGACAGATACTCGTCGATGTGCTCGAGCTGGAAGCCGGCGAGCTTGGCGCCACCCGCTCCCTCCCGCTCCATCTGCTCGAGCTTGCCATCCCGGGCACGCACGAGCGCGAACTCCGCAGCTACGAAGAACCCGTTGGCAGCCACGAGCACGAGCACCCCGACCAGAAGCAGGAGCTCGATCATGCGACGCCCTCGGGCGCCCCCGGGAGGGCTATGGAGGGCCTACTTCGAGGAGGGTCTTCGTCGCGCATCCGAGGGCACGCCAACGCTAGCAGAGGTCAGCGCCGCCTCGAACGTGGCGCGCGCGCCGCACTGAGGGCCCGCACAGGCCTACGAGAGCGCGTCGATCCGCTCGGCGAGGGTGAAGTCCTTGTCCGTGAGGCCACCCTCGGAGTGGGTGGTGATCGTCACGGTCACCGTGTCCCAGGAGATCGCCAGGTCGGGGTGATGGCCCATGTCCTCCGCCACGGGGGCGATGCGGTTCACGAACTCGACGGACCCGAGGAAGTCCGTGCTGCGCTGCTCTCGCACCAGCGCCTCACCCTGACGCGACCAGCCATCCAACCTCGACAGCCGCTCTTCGATCTCTTCAGCCCCAAGACGTGCCATCGTGCCTCCCGTGCGGATCGCCTCCCTCGTGCCCTCCTCGACCGAGATGCTCTTCAGCCTCGGCCTTGGCGACAGCGTCGTGGCCGTCACCCACGAGTGCGATTATCCGCCACAGGCGGCCCAGAGGGCGCACCTCACTCACAGCGTGATCGAGGGCGGCCTCTCCGCGGCCGAGATCGACGCCGCCGTGCGCGAGCGAACGCAGCGGGGCGAAGCCCTCTACGAGCTCGACGAGGAGCTGCTGGAGGCGCTGTCGCCGGACCTCATCGTGACTCAGGCGGTGTGCGAGGTCTGCGCGGTCTCCTATGAGGAGGTGAAGGCCGTGGCCGCCCGCCTGCCCTCGCCGCCGGAGGTCATCTCGCTCGATCCGGCCACCCTTGGCGAGGTGCTCGGCGACATCTCCCGTCTGGCTGGTGTCGCCGGCGCCGAGGAGCAGGGGGAGGCGCTCGTGGAGGGGGCCGGACGCCGGATCGACGCCGTCGTGGATGCGGTCGAGGGCGCCGGGCGGCCCCGGGTTGCGGCGTTGGAGTGGCTCGACCCCGTGTTCATCGGCGGGCACTGGGTGCCCCAGATGATCGAGCTGGCGGGCGGTGAGGACGTCCTGGGCTTCGCCGGCGAGCGCTCCCGCACGGCGGACTGGCTGGAGGTGGAGGCGGCGCAGCCGGACGTGATCGTGTCGATGCCCTGCGGGTACGCCACCGAGCGCGCCGCCGAGGAGACGCTTGCCGCCCGTGAGCGGCTGGCCGCGACCGAGGCGAAGGTCGCCGCCGTCGACGCCTCCGGCCTCTTCTCCCGCCCCGGGCCCCGCCTGGTCGACGGCGTCGAGCTGCTGGCCCACCTGCTGCACCCTGACGCGGCTTCGGCCCCGCCCCCCGGGCGCTTCACCTGGCTTGACGTGGGAAACTCGGTCGGAGTTCCATAGCGGCCGTGGCAGCGAAGCGCGCGGAACGGCAGCTCGTGGTGCACGGCACGCCGCAGCGGTGCTTCGACGCTCTGCTGGATTTCGAGAGCTACCCAGACTGGCAGCAGGCGGTCAAGGACTGCGAGGTGCAGTCGCGCGACGGCAAGGGCCGGGGTCAGAGGGTCTCCTTCAAGGTAGACGCAAAGGTCAAGCGGGTCTCGTACACGCTCGACTACTCCTACGAGGAGCCCCACATGCTCACATGGGAGCTCGTGGCCGGCGACATGCGCGACATCGAAGGTGAGTTCGTGCTCGAGGACCGGGGCGACGGCACCACGCTGGCCACCCACGGCCTACGCATCGACGCGAGCGTGGGGCTGCCGGCCAAGGTCGCGGCCATCCTCAACGACCAGGTGATGCAGCGGTCTCTCGAGGATCTCAAGACGCGAGTAGAGACCGCTGCCTGAGTGCCCCGCACCGTCCTGATCCTCCACTCCTCCGCGCAACGCTACGGCTCGGACGTCCAGTTGCTGGCCATCGCCCGCGGACTTGCGCCCGAGCGCTGGCGGGCGGTGTGCGTGCTGCCCGAGCGCGGAGAGCTGGCGCCGATGCTCGAGGACGCCGGGGCGGAGGTGGTGGTCCACCCGCTTGCGGTGCTGCGGCGCGCGCTGGTCTCCCCCCCAGGGTCCGCCGGTCTGGTGCGGGCGGTGGCTCGCGACCGCAGCGTGCTTGGCCGGCTGGCGATCGAGCGCGGCGCGGCGGTGGTGCACGCCAACACCTCCGTGGTCCTGTCGAGCGGCGCGGTGGCCCGGCGCGCGCGAGCGGGGCACCTGATCCATGTGCGCGAGATCTACGCGGGCTCGTCAGGCCCGATGGCGAGCGCGCTCTGGCCCCTGATGCGCCGCCGCCTCGAGGCCGCCGACGCGCTGGCCTGCATCTCACGCGCGGTTGCTCGGCAGTTCAGTGTATCCCCGCGAGCACAGGTGCTCTACGACGGCCTCGCCGAGGCGCCGGAGCCGGTGGATCGGGCGGCTGCCCGCCGGTCGCTCGGCATCGCCGGCAACCGGTTCGTGATCGCTCTGGTGGGGCGGGTGAGTGACTGGAAGGGCCAGGACGTGCTCGTCCGGGCGCTCGGCCGACCTCCGCTGGTGGCCAACGGGGCGATCGCCCTGCTCGCCGGCGACGCGCACCCCGGGTCCGAGGCGCACGAACGCCGGCTGGTGGCGCTGGCGGGCAACCTCGGCGTGACCCAGCGGGTGCTGCGCCTGGGGTTCCGCGCCGACGTGGGCACGGTGCTCGGCGCCGCCGATGTGCTGACGGTTCCATCCACCCGCCCAGAGCCGCTGGGCCTGGTGGCTATGGAGGGCGCCGCGGCCGGGCTGCCTGTAGTGGCCGCGGCACACGGCGGCGTCACCGAGATCGTTCGCCACGGCGTGACCGGCATGCTGGTGGCGCCGGGGCACCCCGGAGCGCTCGCTCTAGCGCTGCGCCGACTCGCCGACGACCCGGCGCTGGCACGGCGCATGGGCGAGGCCGGGCGCCGCGACGTGGCGGAGCGCTTTCCGCTCGAGCGCATGCTCACGCGGCTGCAGGCCACCTACGACCGCCTCAGCGGGCCCTCGTCGGTCTAGACGGGCGTCGAGCTCGACACCACTACCGAGCCCACGACGGCGGCCACGCCGATTGCGCCCGCCATCGCCATCGGCACGAGCTCGGGCACACGCACGCGGTCGCGGAGGTCGAACATCAGAAAGGCGGCGAGCGCACCCCCGACCAGGCCTCCGATATGCCCGCCGATGGAGATGTTCGGAATGGTGAAGGTGATCAGCAGGTTGAGGCCGATCCACAGCCCGAGACCGCTCTCCATCGGGTTGATTCCGCGATTGCGCATAACCACGACGGCCGCCCCCATCAGGCCGAACACCGCGCCCGATGCGCCGACGGTCGGAGCGAGGGGCTCCAGCAGCAGCGCCCCGAACGAACCGGCCAGGAGCGAGACGAAGTAGATGACGCCGAAGCGCAGGCGGCCGATCGCCGGCTCCAGCAACCCGCCCAGCACGTAGAGGGCGAACATGTTGAACAACAGGTGGATGAAGTTCACGTGCAGGAAGCCCGCCGTGAGGATGCGCCAGTAGTCGCCGCTGTCGACCCCAAACCTCGACACGGAGCCGTCAGCGAGCAGCGACGAGCCCGAGAAGCCCCCGCCGGTCGCGCTTGCCCCGCCGACGAACGCGCCGAGTCCGATGATCACGTTGATCGCGATCAGGGCGTAGGTCAGCGTGGGCTCAGAGCCCGCGCCGATCGTCCTGACCTTCGTCTTCTGCTTCGAGCACTCCGGGCAGCGCATGCCGACCGAGGTCGACGTCATGCAGTCCGGGCAGATCGAGCGCCCGCAGTTCGAGCACGACACGCCCGTTTCGCGGTCCGGGTGGCGGTAACAGGTCTCCATCACCACCGCAGAGTAGGCGAGTGGCGGGTCAGAGCTTCACGGAGAGCACGGGCTTCTCGCTCGGCGCCTTGGCTCCGCCGGCGGACTCGCGCGTCACCATCACAACGTCCACGTCCTGCAGTTTCTCGATCACCGCCGCGGCGCCGGCGCCGTTCTCGCCCACGTGGAACAGGGATTGGGGGATCACCTCGCCGTCTCGGCGCACCCACAGTTGGTAGACGGAGTCGCCCTCGAGCTCGGGCATGCCGTGAACCTGCAGCACCGCCCCTTCCTGGTCCCCGTCGGGCACCACGAGGCTGCCGCTGCCGAAGGGCACGCGAGTCTTGTCAACCTGAGCGACCACGGACCGAGGCGTCTCCTCGTTTGTGGCCTCGGTCAAGGCGTAGAGCCCCGCCGCTCCACTCGCCGCGCCTACGAGCAGGACCACCGACGCGGACACCCAGGCCATCGTCGGACGCAGGCTGCCGAAGGCGCCACCGAGGCGCCGGCGCACCCCTGCGAAGGCGCCGGGGCGGCGGGAGACTCCCGCGGCCTCCTGGCGTTCGCGCACGTCGCGCTCCACCTCCGCCATCAGCTTCGCCTTGAGCGATAGAGGGGGAGCAATCGGGTGGACCGACCGCGGCAGGGCGTTCACCGCGGGACGCAGGCGCGAGACCTCGTCCTGGCAGACGACGCAATTCTCGAGGTGGGCCTCGAAGCGCCGTTGCTCCACATCTGAGAGGGCGCGCAGGAGGTAGGCCCCCACGTCCTCCTCGTGAATCTGATGACGCTCGACGCTCATGCCACCTTCTCCTTGAGATGGGTTCTCAGCTTCTCGAGACCGAGCCGCATCCGGCCCTTTACGGTGCCTATCGGCATCTCGAGCATCTCCGCGATCTGGCTGTGGCTGAAGCCGCCGAAGTAGGCAAGCTCGATCACTCGGCACTGCTCGTCGGGAAGGTCGCCGAGTGCGGAGCGCACGTGTTGCGCGTCCTCCCTGCGGGCCGCGACCACATCGGTGCGCTCGCGCTCAGGCGCCTCGTGGCGCTCCTCGATGCCCTCCGCGCTGCTGCGCCGGCGATCGTGCACGAGGTTGCGCCTCAGCGCGTCGATGGCCCGGTGGTGAACGATCCCCAGCACCCAGGTGCGCACGCTGCCGCGGTCGGGCTGGTAGCGGTGACGGCTGCGCCAGATGGACAGAAAGGCCTCCTGCGAGATGTCCTCTGCGACAACCCGGTCACCCACCATCCGGTAGGCGAGGGAGAAGCCGGCTCCGCCGTGACGCTCGTAGAGCAACTCGAACGCGCGAGGGTTGCCGTCCTGCACGAGGTGCATCACCTCCTCGTCTGCAAGGCTCTCTATGTCGTCGATGTGACCCACGCCTCCATACCTTCGCAGGCCGCACCGCTACCGGATCACTGCTTGCAGGCCAACTTCCGCGTTGTCGCTCGTCACCCGCCGAGGCGCCGGCGCAAACCGTCCGAGACGTCCTGCACGGCCTTCTCGATGGCACGCGCTCCTCTGGCCTGCCGCTTCTTCTGAAGCTGGCGCGCACGCACCAGCACGAGCGCTCCAGCGGCGGTCCCCCCGACGACTGCGGCGGCCATCGGACGACCCCAGTTGCGCGGGTTTCGCATGGCGGACAGCTCGGTGTCGGCCAGCTCCCCGGCGGCGGCGTCGGTCAGCTCCAGAAGCCCCCTCTCGAGGCGGTCGCTGAGTCCCTCGGCCGGCTCGACGGGGGCGAGCGCCGATCGCAGCAGTGCTTCCACGTCGCCGAGCTCACTCATCGCCATCCTCCTTCAGTCCCTGTTCGAGCTGCTTGATCGCTCGATGGATCAACACCTTCGTGGCGCCCTCGGTGCGGTCCAGGGCGCGGGCGATCTCCTTGTTGTCCATGCCGAGGGAGAAGCGCATGATCAGCGCCTCGCGCCGGTCATCCGGGAGCATGGCCACTCCCTCCAGGACGTCGCGGAGCTCCTCGCGTCCCTGCACCAGGTCCTCGGTGTCGTGCAGGGCGTAGACCACCGCGGCGTCCTCCAGGGGCGTCTGGGGGCGGCGCGACCTGTCGCGGTAGTAGTTGGCGGCCAGGTTGTGGGCGATGCGAATCAGCCACGGCCGTAGCGGCCTGCCGTGGGACTCCACCTGCGCGCGCTCGAAGTGACGGTAGGCCTGCAGGAAGGTCTGCTCGGTGATGTCCTCGGCGTCGTGATGGTTGCCGATCCGATAGTACGCGTAGCTGTAGACGTCGCGCAGGTGGCTCCGGTAGAGGTCGGTGAAGTTGCGGTCGAGCCTGCTCTTGTCCGCGTTTTCGTCCACGCATGGGCCAGCCTACTGTCGGCGCATGCTGTGGATGCGTGGGTGGTCGCCCGCAAGCCCTCTTCGACTTTGATCGGCATGCCCTTGCTACCCGCTCGCTGCTCGGGCGTTACGCTGCGCGCTGTGGATCTCAAGCGCAGTGTGAACGGGGCCATCGCCGGCGCAGTGGCGGCCAGCCTGTGGGCCGCCCAGCAGCCCGCCGACAAACGAGCTTTCGGCAGCGGCCACGACGATGTCGAGCTGCTCGGCAAGTTGTTCACGCGCGGGGGTGCGTGGCCGGCCGCCGGACTGGCCGCACACCTGGGCAACGGGGCCACCGTCGGCGCCACCTACGCGCAGCTGCGGCCCTTCCTTCCGGGCCCTCTCGTGGTCCGCGCCGTAACGATGGCGATGGTGGAGCATGTGGCGCTGTACCCGCTCGGCCGGCTGTCCGACCGCTTCCACCCGGCCCGCAAGGAGCTGACTCCTCTTTGGGGCAACCGCCGCGCCTTCGCACAGGCCACCTGGCGCCACCTGCTGTTCGGAGTGGTGCTCGGCGAGATCGAGCGCCGCCTCAACGTCGAGGGAGCCGACGAGCCGCCCGAGGTGCCCGCGTCTTCGAACGGACACGGGAACATCGAGGTGGCGGTCGGCGCGGCGTAGCCGGCCGAGAGCCCGCCCTCGGACTCGAACCGAGAACCCCTTCATTACAAATGAAGTGCTCTGCCAATTGAGCTAGGCGGGCAATCCGTGGTGGCTCACTGTAGATCCCGCCGACGCCAAGGCCCTTCCGATCGCAAGCAAACCGGACGAGCTCCGGCGGGCAGGCGGACGATCGAACGGATCGCCGCCGCCCCGCCGGGATGACTCGCCGCGGCCGATGTCGCTCTAGCGGGTGGCGCTTCGCCCTCCGAAGCGGCTTCCAAGGCCGAATCCGCCGCTCGGCACGCCGGCCAGCAGGACAAGGATGGCGGCCACGATCGCCACGATCGATGGCAGGCCGAGAGCTACGCAGAGCGCGTAGACCAGGGCAGCGACGACAAGGGTGATGATGAGTCCGACGATGCTCATGAGCTTCTCCTCGGTTGGGGGTGAGAAAGGGTTACCCCCAGGGGGAGAGATTGAAACCTCGTCAGCCAGGAATGGCTCTAGAGTCGAGGTGGGAGCCAACCTTGCGCTTCACCCGCTGCAGCGCGTTGTCCACCGTCTTGGTGTCGCACTCGAGGCGCTCGGCGACCGTCTCGTATGAGTGGCCGTCCAGGTAGAGGGACAGAACGGAGCTCTCGAGGTCGGACAGCACGCTCGACAGGCACTCGACGAGGCTGTGAAGCTCCTCGGTCGAGATCGCCTGATTGGCGGGGTCGTGTGCTGTCGGCCCCGGCAGCAGCTCGTCGAGGGTGGGATCGCCGTCGCCTCCTGAGGCCGCCGGTGTGGCCGAGAATGAGATGTACTCGTTCAGCGGGGTGTGCTTGTTGCGCGTCGAGGTCTTCACCGCCGTGATGATCTGCCGAGTGATGCACAGCTCCGCGAAGTTGCGAAAGCTCGACTCGCGATCGGTGCGGAAGTCCCGAATCGCCTTATAGAGACCGACCATCCCCTCCTGGATCAGGTCGTCGGAGTCGCCGCCGATCAGGAAGTACGAGCTGGCCTTGAGGCGGACGAAGCCGTGGTAGCGCTTGAGGATGCGATCGTAGGCATCCGGCCGGCCCTGCTTGGCCAGCGCTATCAAGTAGTTATCCTCGGGCTCGACCTGAGCCTGAGAGCTGCGGGATGCCGCTTGGAAAGTTGCTGCAGCCATTGATGCTCCTTCCAGGGTCTCCTCTCGAAGCCCCTTGAAGCTCAGCTGCGCGTTACCTCCCCTGGCGCCGCGCTCTCCTGGTCGTCTGGCCCTAAGGCTCGACTCCAGCGTTATCTCACCGCGAGTATGTCCCCGTTATGGGCCCCTGTCAAGTGCTTCGCCGCGGAAATGCAAGATCCCGTACAGGAGCGCCGCTGCGGCGGTGGCGACGTTGAGCGAGTCGAGCTTGCCGAGCTGCGGCAGCTGCACGATCTGATCGCAGGCGGCTGCCACTCGCGGACGCAGGCCGCGGCCCTCTGAGCCGAGCACCAGCACGACGCGTCCGCGGTAGTCCGGCCTGTCGTAGGGGACGGCCTCTGGAAAGCGCCCGGCGCCGTAGACCCATGCCCCAGCGGCCTTGGCCTCGCCCAGCCAGTTGGCGAGGTTGCCGACTCGTACCACGTCCAGATGCTCGACCGCCCCGGCGGAGGCCTTGCAGACCGCGGGGGTGACCTCTGCCGACCGGCGCTCGGGGATCACCACGCCCGTCGCCCCCGCCGATTCCGCGACCCGGCACACCGCTCCGAGGTTGTGGGGGTCCTGCACCTCGTCGAGGCAGACGACCAGACCGTTCTCGTCCTCCAGCAGCCGAGCGGGATCGGCGTAGAGGTAGCGCCCAGCTTCGGCACAGACGCCCTGGTGCTCCGGGGACTCGCAGAGGCGCTCCAGCTCGGGGGACGCCACCTCGGTCACGTCGCTGTCGCGCAGCCACTCCTCCCGCGCCGCGTTTCGGGTGGCCCAGACAGCGGTCACCGTTCGCTTGCCTCTCATGGCCTCGCGAACGGCGTTACGTCCATAGACGATCATCCGCTGCGCATCAAACGGGCGCCCTCAGAGGTGTCGCGCACCTCGTAGCCGCGAGCGCCCAGCTCATCGCGCAGCCGGTCGGCGCGATCGAAGTCGCGCGCAGCCCGGGCCTGCTCGCGCTCCGCGAGCAGGCGCTGCGCCTCCGGGTCGGCCGCATCCGCGCTTTCAGCGAGCAGTCCCTCCAGGCCCAGCGCGTGCAACATGTCCGCCAGCCGGCCCGGGGCCAGCCGTTCTCCGGCGTCGATGCGGCGGTTGGCCTCCGAGATCCACTCGAACATGACGGCACGGGCCGCAGGGGTGTTGAAGTCCTCGGCCAGAGCGTCGAAGAAGCGCTCGGCCTGCTCTTCGAGCGCCCCCGGCTGCCCTCCCCCCGGGTCAAGGCGGCGGCAGAGCTCGCGCAATCGGTCCACAGCCCGCCCCGCCTCCTCGAGCGCTTCACCGGAGAAGGCGATCGGCTGACGATAGTGCCCTGACGCCAGGTACATGACCAGAGCCTCGGGGCCGTGCTCGTCGAGCGCGGCGTGCAAGAGGTGAATGTCGCCCTGCGACTTGGCCATCTTGTCCGCGCCGATCTGGACCATGCCGTTGTGCATCCAGATCCGCGCCAGCGGCCGCCCCCGCGCCGCCTCGGTCTGCGCGATTTCATTCTCGTGATGGGGAAACACGAGGTCTGATCCGCCCCCGTGAATCTCGAAGTCAGTGCCGAGCAGGCCCTCGGCCATCGCCGAGCACTCGATGTGCCACCCCGGCCGCCCCTTCCCCCAGGGCGCGGGCCAGGACGTGTCCTCGCCCTCCTTGTGCGCCTTCCACAACGCAAAGTCGCGGGGGCTCTCCTTGAGGTCGGCGGCGTCGTCGCCCTCGCCCTGCTCCATCTCCTCCCGCGGGCGGTTGGACAGCTTGCCGTACTCGTCGAAGCTGGCCACGCGGAAGTAGACGTCGCCTCCGGCAGCGTAGGCGTGCCCGGAGTCGATCAGCACCCCGATCAGCTCGACGATGCCTTCCACAGACTCCGCGGCTCTTGGCTCGTGATCGGGACGGCCTAGCCCGAGACGGTCGGTGTCCTCGGTGTAGTACGCCGTCATCTGTGCGGCCAGATCGTCGCTGGCCATGCCGGCCTTGCGCGCGGCGTCGTAGATCTTGTCGTTGACGTCAGTCACGTTCTCGACGAGGGTGACATCGAAGCCTTCGTGCTCGAGAAAGCGCTTGAGCAGCGCGAAGACCACGAACGGCCGCGCGTTGCCGACGTGCACGCGGCCGTAGACGGTCGGGCCGCAGGCGTAAATCCCGACCCGCCCGGACTCGCGCGGCTCGACGAGCTTCGGGGCGCCGCTCAGCGTGTCGTGGATGCGGATGTCGCGCACGGCACCTTATTCTCTCTCCACAGTCGCCACCGCCAGCGCGGCGATGCCCTCGCCGCGGCCGGCGAAGCCCATGCCTTCGTTGGTGGTGAACTTGACGTTGACCTCGAGCGGCGCCAGACCTACCGCCTCGGAGAGCCGGACGCGCATGGGGTCGCGATGGACGCCGAGCTTGGGTGCCTCGCAGACCACGGTGGCATCGAGGTGACGCACGGTCCAACCGTGCTCGGACAGGAAGCGGCACACCTCACGCAGCAGGGCGAGGGAGTCGGCGTCGCGCCAGCGCTCGTCGGTGTCGGGATAGTGCTGGCCGATGTCCCCCAGCCCGGCGGCGCCCAGCAGCGCGTCGATGGCGGCGTGCGTGAGCACGTCGGCGTCCGAGTGGCCCGTGAGCCCCCTCTCGGCCTCGGGCACCTCGACGCCGCCCAGCACCAGCCGCCGGCCCTCTCCGAAGCGGTGGGAGTCGTAGCCGATTCCCGCGCGGGCGCTCATCCCACCGGCTCCAGCCGCCGGTTGCGACGCTCGAACACGGCCACCTCCGACACCCCGGTCTCGACGAGCCATTCGATGGTGGGCTCGTAGCCATGACCCAGCTCCTCTGGCACGTGCGCGTCGCTCGAGAGGGCCACCGGGCGACCGGCCTCCAGGCACATCTCGAGGAAGGGGCGGTCGGGATACACCTCCCCGACCGGCTTGCGCAAACCGGCCGTGGACACCTCGATCGCGACGTCGGAGTCTGCGATCCCATCCATGGCCAGGTCATAGAAGCGGCGCAGGTCCCCTTCCGGGAAGGGCGCCCCTTCGCCCCAGACCTTCACAAGATCCGGGTGGGCGAGGATGTCGAACATCCCCGTGCGGGCCGCCTCGCCGAGCGTCTCGAAGTAGCGTCTCCACACCTTGTCGGGATCCGTGGATCGCCAGACGTCCCAGTCGCCACGCATGTCCACCGCCGCGTCGCCGAGGAAGTGCACCGAGCCCACCACGTAGTCCCACTCCCGCGCGTCGAGAAGGGTGGCCATCCTGTCCTCGCGCCCAGGTACGAAATCGGCCTCGATCCCGAGGCGCAGGTCGGTCTCCTCGCGGATGAACTCGCAGTAGGCGTCGATGTCGTCACGGGCGTTATGGCGCCACCAGGGGTGCGCCCAGACGTCCAAGGACTGGACGAAACGGTGCACGTGCTCTGAGGCGCCGAGCTCCTCGATCCCGCGCTCGGAGGCCACCTCCCGGTAGCGCTCGGCGTTGGCGGGGGTGAAGTACTGCGAAGCCGGGGTGTCCTCGTCGTCGGGGCGCAGGTGGACGTGATAGTCGGTCAGCATCGGTCCGCCAGTATGCCTTCCGCGCGCCGCAGGTCGGCGGCGGTCGTGACCTTGAGGTTCTCGGCGGGCGCCTCGACCACGACCACGGTGCCGCCGGCCGCCTCGACAAGCGACGAGTCATCGCTCGCAGCCGCCAGGGTGGCATCGTCCACCGACAGCGCATGGCGCAGTATGTCGGCCCGAAACACCTGCGGTGTCTGGATCGACCACAGCAACGACCGGTCGAGGGTGCGCACGACCCGTCCGCAGGGATCGGCCTCCTTCACGGTGTCCGTGACGGGCGCCGCGGCGATCGCGCCGTCGGCGTCTCTCACCGCGGCGATGCACCGCCGCAGGAGGTCGACGCCCAGGAGCGGGCGCGCCGCGTCGTGCACCACGAAGAGATCGGCCTCGGGCGAGGCCTCGAGGGCGTTGCGCACCGAAGCTGAGCGCGACGCGCCGCCCACCACCCGGTCGGGCCCGTGCTCGTGACCCGGCGGCACGGCAACCACGACGCGCTCGCAGATGCCTGCCAGCACCTCGATGCTCCAGTCGAGCATGGGACGGCCACCAAGGACGACGAACGCCTTGGGCCGGCCGGCTCGGAGGCGCTCGCCGCTGCCGCCGGCGGCGATGACGCCGACGACTCGGGGCCGAACGCCGCTCGGAGGCGCTCGCCGCTGCCGCCGGCGGCGATGACGCCGACGACTCGGGGCCGAGAACGGAATCCGGTGCGGTGCTCGCCGGAACGACGTTCCGGCTGCGCTCCTCCCGGACCCGCGCCTGGCGGTGTCATCGGGCCTCGCTTTGCCCCGGCAAAGCTTCGACCCTCTTCCTTGCCAGGCTTGGCCCTCGACCCCGAGGGAGAGCGTTACGCGGTGGCTGCGGCGGTGGCGCCGTTGCGGCCGTTGTGCGCTTCCTCGATGAGCGAGTCGAGGTGGCCCTCGGCCTCGTCCTCCTCCATCACGAGCGCGTACATCAGCTCGGACGCAAGGATCTTCTTAGCCCGCGTGTACATCTGCTTCTCGCCGGTGGAGAGCCCCTTTTCGGACTCGCGGATCGCGAGGTTGCGGACCACCTCGGCGAGCTCGTACACATCGCCGGTCTTGATCTTCTCCCGGTTGTGCTTGAAGCGCCGGTTCCAGTTCTTTGGCATCTGGCTGACGTCGTCGCGGAGGACGGCCAGCACCTTCGTCACGGCTGCCTCGCCGATCACCCGCCGGAGCCCCGCCCGGCCCGCGTTCTCGCACGGCACCATCACGGTCATGTCGTTGTGCAGGATCTGGATGGTCAGGTACTCGCGCTTCTCACCGAGAATCTCCTTCTGCTCCTTCCTGAGGACCTTGCCCGCCCCGTGATGCGGGTAGACCACGTGGTCCCCGATCTCGTATTCGATGTGGGGTATCTCCCGAGTGATCTCGAGATCCTCGATGTCGTGCTCCAGCGCAGTCTCGGAAATGACTTCCCTCCTCGGGTCGTAAGGCCTGGCGGGCGTCGCTGCCCGCAGGGTCCTGTGATCAGGTTTGCAGATACCGGTCCACGAGATTGATCTCCTGAAGCCTGCGGAGCCCCTCCCGAATGTCCTTTGCTCGCATGTCGCCGACGCCGTCGACCGACTCCAGCTCCCCGTCGCTCGCCGAGAGGATCTCGTCGAGGCCGCCGAACTCGACCACGATGCCCTGGACCACGAGCTTCGGCAGGCGCGGGATGCGCCCCAGGATTCGATGGCCACGCGGTGAGGCGGGGTGATCCAGCGTGTTCAGCTTGCGATCGTGGCCGAGCAGCTCGGCCAGCCTGCCGAAGTCCAGCAGGTCCTGGTGCCCCAGCCGCGCGAGCGAGTCCAGCACGCTCGCGAAGTAGTCCTCCGTGGGCTCGGAGATGTAGTCCTGCACGAGAGCCGCCTTGTCGGCCGCCACCCCCACCATGGTCTCCTCGAGCTGCATCTCGATCAGCCGCCCCTCGGCGCCCAGCTCGACGATGTAGCGCTCGATCTCCATCGCCATGCGGGTCACCAGCTCCGAGCGCTGCAGAACGGTGAGCACGTCGTGCAGCGTGACTCCCCCCTCGAACTCGAGCGCGGTGAGCCTCGTGGACACCTGGTCGAGCCGGCTCCGGTACTTGTCGAGCGTGGCCAGAGCTTGGTTGGCCTTGGCCAGCACCACGGGGATGTCCTCGAGGATGTACTTGGCGCCGTCGAGATAGAGCGATACCACGCTCCGCGACTGTGACACGGCGATCACCAGGGCATCCGTCTGCTTTGACACTCGCTCGGCCGTACGGTGGCGGGTGCCGGTCTCAAGCGAGAGAATGGTTGGGTCGGGCATCAACTGCACGTTGGCCCAGCCGATCTTCGTGCCGTTGGAGGAGAGGATGATCGCGCCGTCCATCTTGGCCAGCTGGAAGAGAAGCGCCGGGGTGTAGTCCACCTCGAGCTTGAGCCCTCCGGAGTAGAGGAAGGACAGCTCCTCGCTGTCACCGATGCAGATGAGCGCGCCAGTGCGCGCCTGGACTATCGCGTCAACCCCCTCACGCACCGCTGTGCCGGGAGCGATCATCTCGAGGGCCCTTACCAAGCGGGGTTCCTGTCGAGCTTCGAACTCTGTCACATCGTCCCCTACGTAGGCCATCGGAGGCGATTGTACGGCAAAGTGGGGAAAATCGTCCTCTATCTGGCTTTGGGATGGGAAGCCGATCCCATGTCTCCGGCCCTTTTTGTACCTGCCGCGACTGTAGACACGTCGGCCCTGACGGCAGGCTCGCGCCTAGGCCCGGAGCGGTTTCTCGTCAGGCCGCACGTCGCGCAGAGCCGGTCGCGTCGCCGAGTGCACTGCGCAGCGCGGAGCGCAGGGTGGGCAGTCGCTCGCCGGGACAAAGCACGCCCTCCAGTCCGAACTTGCCGGCCTCGGCAAGCCGCCGGTCCGGATGCGCCGCGTGGCGCAACTCGCCCGTGAGCCCGAGCTCGCCGAAGGCCGCCAGCGGCCGCGTTCCATCGCCGAGTGCGACTCCCCGCACCGCTGAGGCGACGGCCAGCGCCACCGCGAGGTCGGCGCCGGGCTCGTCAACCCGGACTCCGCCGGCGAGGGAGACGAACACATCGGCCGATCCCACGCCGATTCCCGCGTGGCGGGCGAGGACCGCGAGCACCAGCGCCAGCCGGTTGCGGTCGACTCCGTTGGCCATCCGTCTGGGCGGCACGAGCTCGGTGGGGGCCACCAGTGCCTGGACCTCGACGAGGAGCGGCCGCGATCCCTCCATAGCACAGAGCACGACCGAGCCCGGGGCCCTGGTCGCCTCGGCGACGAACCGCGCCGAGGCGTCCTCGACCTCGACCAGCCCCTCGTCGCGCATCTCGAACACGCCGGCCTCGTTTGTGGAGCCGAACCGGTTCTTGAGCGCGCGCAGCGTGCGGTAGGTGCGCTCGCGCTCGCCTTCGAAGCTGAGCACGCAGTCCACCAGGTGCTCCAGGACCCGCGGTCCGGCCAGCGCGCCCTCCTTGGTCACGTGGCCCACCAGCACGACGGCGATGCCGCGCTCCTTGGCGACGCGCATCAGCCGGCCCGCCACCTCTCGCACCTGGCCCACTGAACCGGGCGCGCCCGTGAGCGACGCCGCGTGGAGCACCTGGACGGAGTCGACCACGCACACGTCCGGCCGCTCGGACTCCACCGTGGCGAGCACCGTGTCGAGGTCGGTCTCCGCCACGATCGGCACGGCCAGCGCCCCCGCCCCGAGACGCTCGGCCCTGAGCCGCACCTGGGCGGCCGACTCCTCGCCGGACACGTAGAGCACTCGATGTCCGGCCGCCGCCAGGTTGCCGAGCGCGCTGGCCGTGATGGTCGACTTGCCGATGCCCGGGGAGCCGCCGAGGAGCACCAGCGACCCGGGCACGATGCCGCCGCCGAGGACCCGATCGAGCTCACCGATGCCGGTGGAGAGGCGCGCGACCTGGGGCGCCTCCACCTGGCCGAGCACCACCGGCGTGAGGGGACGCAGAGGGCGGCGGCCGCCCCTGCCGCTCGAACCCGTGGCGGTCGGACGGGCCTCCTCGACAAGCGTGTCCCACTGCTCGCAGCCCGGGCAGCGGCCGTGCCACTTCACCGACTCGTGGGCGCAGGAGGAGCAGACGAAGAGGCTGGGCGAACGGGGCATCCCATGAACCTAAGGGCAGTGGTGGACGTCTCTCGCCCCCCAGCGCACTCGTGCAAGCTTTCGCCCGAGCCATCCGGCGCTCGCGCTTGCATGCCCCGCCGTGGATCTGCGCGACCTTCCCCTGGCAAGCACGGAGCTGGTGGCCGTGGACACCGAGACCAACGGCCGCGGCGGGGAGCTCTGCGAGCTGACCGAGGTCGGTGCCGTGCTCGTGGGAGGCGGCGAGACCCACGACAGCTGGGCGTCGCTCGTGCGCGTTCAACACCCGCTCTCGCGGGGCATCGAGCGCTTCACCGGCATCAGCCAGCAGATGGTGGACTCGGCGCCCGCCCCGGCCGCCGTGCTCGGTGAGCTGGCGAGGATGCTCGAGGGCCGGGTGATGGTGGCCCACAACGCCGCCTTCGACCGCCGCGTGCTGCGCCAGGCCTACGAACGCGCCGGCCTCGACTGGCCGGCGCCTCCGGTGCTGTGCACCGTTTCCCTTGCCCGGCGCTTCGCCCCGCTGGTCCGCCAGCGCGGGCTGGCGCCCTTGGCCGCCGCTCTGGACATCGAGGTGAAGGTGTCCCACCGGGCCCTGCCCGACGCGATGACCTGCGCGCGAGTGCTGTGCGCGCTGTTTCCCCGGCTCTGCGCCCACGCCCAGACGGTGGGCGAGGCCGTGGAGATGCTCGGGCCCCGCAGGCGCCGCGCCGCCAAGCCAGAGGCTCGCCGCCGGCCGCCGGGCGAGCGCCCTGACCTGTCGCAACTTCCCCAGGACCCGGGTGTGTACGTGTTCCAGGACGAACGCGGACGACCGCTCTACGTGGGTAAGTCGGTGTCATTGCGCACTCGCGCGCGCTCGCACTTCTGCGCTCCAGCCGGCTGGACCGAACGGGCGGAGATCGTGGATTACAGGCCCACCAACTCCGAGCTGGGCGCGCTCGTGCTCGAGAACCGGCTGATCAAGGAGTGGCGCCCGCCGGGCAACACCGCGCTCAAGCGCACCGACCGCTGGGCCTGGGTGCGCTGCCGGCTCGACATCGAATACCCGGTGCTCGAGGTCGCCTGCGAGCCCGCCGCCGGCCATGCCGTGAGCATCGGGCCGCTGCGCGGCAAGCGCCCGGCGGGCGAGCTGGCCGACCACCTCACCTCGCTGTACCGCCTGCGCCACTGCGGCCGCCGGATGCACCTGCGCGAGCACCCCTCGATCTACGGTCAGATGGGCCGCTGTTGCTCACCGTGCCTGGGCGACCTCGACCCGAACGCCTACCGCGGCCAGGTGGACAGGGCGCTGGCGCTCTTCGACGCCCCGGGCGGCGCCGGGCGCGCACTGCTGGCCGAGATCGACGACCGCATCGCTGCGGCTTCGGCCGACCGCCGCTACGAGCGCGCGGCAGCGCTCCTGCGGCGCAGGGAGCGCCTGTCCGGTCTGCTCGACCGCCTCGGCGGTGTGCTCCGGGCCGTGCACGCCGATCCACGGCTCGTGCTCGCACCTCACCCCGCCAAGGAACGCTACGATGTGCTGCTCGTGGTTGGCGGCCGGGTGGCCGACTGGGGTCCGCTGCCGGACGACGTCGGGGAGCTGGCGAGGCGCAGCGCCGCCGCCCTGGCCGGCGTGCGCGAGCGTCCCACGGCGGTGGGCCCCGACGAGGTCGACGAGGTGCGGATCGTGTCGGCCTGGATGGTCGAGCACCAGCCCCCGTCGCTGGCGCTGGACCGAGCCGCCGACGAAGCTCGGCTGGGACGCTGGCTCGCCCTCGTGCGCACGGACCCAGCCGTGCTCGCGGTCTGAGTTAGCCGGTCTCGACCACCGCCCGCTCGGCCGCCTCGAAGCCTGTCTTCGAGTGCGTCCCGTCGCAGAAGGGCTTCGTGGTCGAGCCACCACAGCGGCAGAGAGCCATCACCTCGCCGCGCTCGCCCACTTCGTACTCCGTGCCGTCAGCGTCCACGAGCGTTACCGGCCCCGTGACCTTGTATGGCCCGTTCTCGCGCACCTTGATCTCCACGTCGGGCATCTGCGTTCCTCTCTTGGGGGGTGCCGACTCTAGTGCCGGTCCTGCGAGGCGTCGAAGACATCGACAAGGCCGTTCACCCCGCGCGCGAGCCGGCCGTCCGCTGTCAAGAGCGTCGCGTGCAGACCCTCGGCGAGCGCGACATAGGCTGAGCCGGGAGGTTCCTGCTCGACACGCACG
This sequence comes from Thermoleophilaceae bacterium, assembly GCA_030447725.1. Classification (GTDB taxonomy): domain Bacteria; phylum Actinomycetota; class Thermoleophilia; order Solirubrobacterales; family Thermoleophilaceae; genus JAAYBF01. Next base: position 1,128,418 of record JAUJOQ010000001.1, on the reverse strand, counting down.
TCGTGCTCTGGCAGCTCGCGGGCACCCGGACGCTCGGAGCGCGGGCCCGAGAGGCGATCGCAACGGCCGCAGAGCTCGCCTTCAGCGTCGTCTCGTTCGCCGTGAACGACGTCGCCGTCCTCGACGCACTTGCGTGAACGCATCCCGAGGCGATGGGTTTGTGGCTCGGTGTCGAACATCGCGACGCCGAGGGTAACGCCGGCACTCGCAGGTGTCATGTGCCGCCCCGCTGGGCTTCCTGCGCTCTCAGGAGCGCATCACTGATCGACTCGCGGTCCTTCGGTTCCCATCCGTCAAGGAGCCACGGTTGCACAGCGCCCGCTCACGATCGCCCAATCACCCGGATGGGTGCGTAGCGCTCGCACGCGGCCCACTTGAACGCTTGGCCGTCCTTGGTGAGGAAGATGTACCACCGCGTCCAGGGTGCTTGTAGGCGTGCAAAGTGAGCCCGACCGGAAGGTCGCTTGCGTACATCCACATGAACTGAGACGTCAGCCGCTCCCCCAGCACGGCGAGCAAGGGCTCCCACACGGGGTGGTCGACTCGAAGCTCATCCGACTCGGGATCTCGGCAGCGGGCAGCACGCGGTGAGCGTGTCGCGGGGGGCGCGACAGCTCAAGACGCGCGCGTCAAGGCTCTGTCAGCGTGGCGTTACAAGTCAGTAGCCGAGCTCGCATTCGGCGCACGCGGTGAGCTCGGCGTCCATGTTGCGCTGCATCATCTCCAGAGCAGCGCCAGCCAGCCGCTCGTCGATGTGGGCCACGCCGTCGCGCGGCACGGTCACCCGCAGCTGGCGGACGTAGGCGTCGAGCGCGCTGTAGAAGATGCACTGCTCGGTGACCTGACCCACGAGCACGAGGTGGAGATCTCCTTCTGGGCCAGCAGGTACTCGAGCGGAGTGCCGTAGAAGATGCTGTGGCGGGCCTTGATCACGAACGACGACCCCTCGGGCGGCAGCACCGGCTTCACCAGATCCGGCCGGGCACCTGCGAGCGCGCGCTCGGCCAGCTCCTCGCTCGACGAGTTCCAGTCACCGTAGTTGCGCTCCGGAACGGTCAGCGTGCGTCCGGCTCGCCGCCCTCGGGGGCGGGCGGGGCGTCCGGAACATCGGGCAGCACGTCGGGCTCGTCGGGAAGGTCTGCCGCCTCGGCCGGGCCCTCGCCCGTCTCCTCGGCCAGCTCGCCGCCCTCGGCGCCCACGCCAACCTTCTCGCGCTTGAGGGCCGGCTTGGCGATCGTGATCTTCACTTCGCGCTCGTCGCCCTCCGGCGCCTTCTCGACCTCCACGGTCGAGCCGGCCGGCATGTTCTGGGCGAGCACCTCGTCGGCCAGCGGATCCTCGATGTAGCGCTGGATCGCCCGGCGCAACGGGCGGGCGCCCATCGCCGGGTCCCAGCCCTTCTCCACCAGAAGGTCGGCGGCGTCGTCGGAGAGGTTCATGGTGAGCTCACGCTCGGCCAGCGACTCGCGGATGCGCTTGAGCAGCAGCTCGACGATCTCCTTGATCTCGTCCTTGGCCAGCTTGTGGAAGACGATGACCTCGTCGATGCGGTTGAGGAACTCCGGGCGGAAGACCTTCTTCAGCTCGCCCATGATTCCCTTCTTCATGTCCTCGTAGCTGACGCCCGTCTCGGCGTCACCGACGGTGAAGCCGATGCCGGTGTTCTTGGCGATCTCCGACGCTCCCACGTTGGAGGTCATGATCACGATCGTGTTGCGGAAGTCGACCGTGCGGCCCTGGCTGTCGGTGAGCCGTCCGTCCTCCAGCACCTGGAGGAGGATGTTGAAGACATCCGGGTGCGCCTTCTCGATCTCGTCGAGCAGGAGCACGCTGTAGGGCTTGCGTCGCACGGCTTCGGTGAGCTGTCCGCCCTCGTCGTAGCCGATGTAGCCAGGGGGCGAGCCGACCAGCCGCGACACGGAGTGCTTCTCCATGTACTCACCCATGTCGATGCGGACCATCGCCTCCTCGTCGCCGAAGAGGAACTCGGCCAGCGTGCGGCCCAACTCGGTCTTGCCCACGCCCGACGGGCCCAGGAAGATGAACGAGCCGGTGGGGCGCTTGGGGTCTTTGAGGCCCGCCCGCGAACGGCGGATCGCCTTCGAGACGGCCTCGATGGCGGCGTTCTGGCCGATCACCCGCTTGTGGAGCTCCTCCTCCATGCGCATCAGCTTCTGCGTCTCGGCCTCGGTGAGCTTGAACACGGGGATGCCGGTCCACATCGAGACGATGTCGGCGATCTCCTCCTCGCCGATCTCCGGACGCTCGCCGGACTCGCCCGAGCGCCACTGCTCCTCCAGGTCGCGCTTCTTGTTGGTCAGCTGGCGCTCCTGGTCTCGCAGGTTCGCGGCCTTCTCGAACTCCTGCGCCTCGATCGCCGCCTCCTTGTCGCGCCGCGTGGTCTCGATCTCCTCCTCGAGCTCGCGGTACACGGGCGGAGCGGTCATCGACTTGATGCGCGCACGGGACGCGGCCTCGTCGATGAGGTCGATCGCCTTGTCGGGCAGGAAGCGGTCGGAGATGTAGCGGTCCGAGAGCTCGGCCGCCGCCTCCAGCGCCTCGTCGGTGATCCCGACGCGGTGGTGGGTCTCGTAGCGCTCGCGCAGGCCCTTTAGGATCTGGACGCTCTCCTCGGTGGAGGGCTGCTCCACCTTGATCTGCTGAAAGCGCCGCTCGAGTGCGGAGTCGCGCTCGAGATACTTGCGGTACTCGTCGAGCGTGGTGGCCCCGATGGTCTGCAGCTCGCCGCGGGCGAGGGCGGGCTTGAGGATGCTGGCGGCATCGATCGCGCCCTCGGCGGCACCGGCGCCGACGAGGTTGTGCAGCTCGTCGATGAACAGGATGATGTCGCCGCGCTGGGTGATCTCCTTCATCACCTTCTTCAGGCGCTCCTCGAACTCGCCGCGGTACTTCGAGCCGGCCACGAGCGCAGCCAGGTCGAGCGTGTAGATCTGCTTGTTCTTCAGGGTCTCGGGCACCTCGCCGCTGGTGATCTGCTGCGCCAGGCCCTCGACCACCGCGGTCTTGCCGACCCCGGGCTCACCGACCAGGACCGGGTTGTTCTTCTGGCGGCGCGAGAGGATCTGCATGATCCGCTCGACCTCGGTCTCGCGACCGACGACGGGATCGAGCTTGCCCTCGGAGGCCAGCTTGGTGAGGTTGCGGCCGAACTGATCGAGCAGCTTCGAACTCTTCTTGCCCTCGCCCTGAGCGCCTGCCTGCGCGCCCGAGCGCTGGCGACCGCCGGGACCCGAGAGCATGCGGATCACCTCGTTGCGGATCTTCTCGGAGTCCGCGTCGAAGTCGAGCAGGATGCGCGCGGCCACGCCCTCGTTCTCGCGCACGAGTCCCAGCAGGATGTGCTCCGTGCCGATGTAGTTGTGTCCCAGCGAAAGGGCCTCGCGAAGCGCCAGCTCGAGCACCTTCTTCGCGCGCGGCGTGAAGGGAATCTGACCGGAGGTGACCTCCTCGCCCGACCCGACGATGCGCACCACCTGGGCGCGCACACGCTCGACCGTGATGTCGAGCGACTCGAGGACCCGGGCGGCGAGCCCTTCCTCTTCGCGCAGGAGACCAAGCAGGATGTGCTCGGTCCCGATGTAGTTGTGCTTCAGAATCCGGGCTTCCTCCTGGGCCAGGACGACCACCTGGCGGGCCCGCTCTGTGAAGCGCTCGAACACGGCTGGGATCCTTCTTTCGGGGTCTCGCGGGACGGGTCTCGTTCTGACGCCTTTCCCGTCTCATCGGCATATACGCCTACGGGCTGAGCGCCGGATCGGATCCCCGGCCTACGGTGAGTCTAACAATGCCCTCGCCGGTGCCTTGCCGGTCCGCGGCGGCCCCGATGCACCGTTCATGCCGCTAGCTGCGGACACGGCGTCCCCGGGGCGCAACGGCTTCTTCTACCTCATGGCCGGGAAGAGCACCACCTCGCGGATCGAGCGCCGGCCAGAGAGCAACATCACCAACCTGTCGATGCCTACGCCGATCCCTCCGGTTGGAGGCATGCCCTGCTCGAGTGCGCGCACGAAGTCCTCGTCGTAGGGCTGGGCCTGGTCGTCGCCCTCCGCGGTGTAGCGCCGCTGCTCCTCGAAGCGCGCGCGCTGCTCATCGGGGTCGTTGAGCTCGGTGAAGGCGTTGGCGAACTCCATCCCGCCGGCGAAGCACTCGAAGCGCTCGACCAGGCCCGGCTGCGAGCGGTGGGTCTTGGCCAGCGGAGAGAGCTCCACGGGGTAGTCCACGATGAAGGTCGGGTCATGCAGTTCGCGCTCGACGTGCTTGGACAGCAGCTCGTCGACCAGCTGAGGCCACGTGTCGCCGGGGGCGAGGTCGATGCCGCGCTGCGCGGCCGCGGTCACCAGCGCGTCGCGGTCGCGATGGGCCAGCACGTCGACACCGGTCGCCTCCTCGATCGCGTCGCGGAGGCTCACGCGCCGCCACGGGGGCGAGAAGTCGATCTCGCCCCCGTAGCCGATCTCGGCAGCCACAAAGGACACCAGCTCCTCCAGCTTGGTGGCGATGTCGACGTAGTCGGCGTAGGCCTCGTAGAACTCGAGCACCGTGAACTCGGGGTTGTGCTTGGGCGAAAGGCCCTCGTTGCGAAAGTCCTTGCCAATCTCGTACACGCGCTCCAAGCCGCCGACGATCAGGCGCTTGAGGTACAGCTCGGTGGCGATCCGCAGGTAGAGATCGCGACCAAGCGAGTTGTGGTGTGTCGTGAACGGGCGGGCATGCCCGCCGCCGTAGAGTGGCTGGAGCACCGGCGTCTCCACCTCGAGGAAGCCGCGGTCGTCGAGCCAGCGCCGGACCGCGGCGACCACCCTCGAGCGAAGGATGAACAGCTCACGCGTCTCTTCGTTGGCGATCAGGTCGAGCTCACGGCGGCGGTAGCGGGTCTCGGTGTCCTCGAGCCCGTGGAACTTGTCGGGCGGGGGCGCGAGGGACTTCGCAAGCAGCGTCCAGTCCGTGGCCCTCAGGGTGAGCTCGCCGCGGCGCGAAGAGAAGGCGGTGCCATCGATGCCGACGATGTCCCCGAGGTCGAGCGACACGAGCCGGTCGAAGGGCTCCTCCCCCAGCACGTCCCGGCGCGCCTGGATTTGAATCCTCCCGGAGCGGTCGACGACGTCCAGGAAGGCCGAGCCGCCGTGACCGCGCCGCGCCGCCAGCCGCCCCGCGACCCGGTAGTCGACATCGGTCTCGCCGCCGTCCTCGAGGTCGTCGTGCGCCGCGTGCACCGACGCCGACGGCTGGACGCCGGGGAAGGCGTGCGGGAACGGGTCCACCCCCTGCTCGCGCAGGCGCTCCAGCTTTGCGCGGCGGTCGTCGTCGGGCACGGGCGGCGAACCCTACGCCAGCGGGTCAGGGCGGCGAGATCACGGCGATCCCGAGCGCATGCGCGGCGGCGGCCATCCGGCGGTCGTGGGGTGACCAGCCCGGCAGGTCATCCTCCGAGCGCGAGGGCGGCAGAGACACGCGGCAGTGACGAGCCGGCGAGGTGGGCTTCGAGCGCGCCCGACTCAGGCTCGTCCAGAACGAGCTTGACGAGCGCCCAGGAATCGAAATAGCGGCCGGGCCCGACGCTTTGCAGCCGCCAGCTGGATTAGGAAGTCTCGATCTTCGTGATCTTGAGCTTGCGCGCGGGGCCTCGCGGAACGGGTACGGACACGATCTCGCCGCGCTTGTGTCCCATCAGGGCCTTGCCAACCGGAGACTCGTTCGACAGCTTCTGCTCGGCAGGGGACGCCTCGGCGGAGCCGACGATCCTGTACTTGGCGGACTTGTCGGTCTTCTGGTCCTTCACATGCACGGTGACGCCCACGCTCACCGAGCCGGTGTCGACATCCTTCTGGTCGACCGGCCGGGCGCTGCGCAGCTTCTCCTCGAGGTCCGCGATCTGCTTCTCGAGCATCGCCTGCTCGTTCTTGGCGTCGTCGTACTCGGAGTTCTCAGCGATGTCGCCGAAGTCGCGAGCCTCCTTGATCCGCTCCGCGACTTCCCGGCGGCGAACGCCGGAGAGGTAGTCGATCTTGGCCTTGAGAGACTCGAGGCCCTCGGGTGTCATCAATGTCTCTCGCGGCATCAGGAAGCGCGGCAGTGTAGCAACCGCTATGAGCGTCCCGGTCAGGCTGCGGCGGCGGCCGGATGCCGTTCGACGATCCCGGCCAGAGCGCAGCGAGCGGCGGCTGTGGTGGGCGCTCGCACCAGCTCGAGACGGAGTCGCCGAGGCAGGTCCAGCCGCTCGGCGTACCAGGGGTAGAACTTGCGCAGGTAGTGGCCTGCGCGGTCCGCGCCCAGGTGCTCCTCGGCTCGCTCGATCACCCACTCCAGCTCAGCCGCGACCTCTGCGACGGCGGGCTCGCCGTCGCGCAGTCCCAGCAGCCTCTCGAAGCGCCACGGATTGCCGAGCGATCCGCGCGCGAGCATCACGGCCTCCGCCCCGGTGCGTTCGAGCGCTTCGACGGCCTTCTCGTCGGAGAGCAGGCCCCCCGAGACGATCACCGGCACCTCGAGCGCCGCTACCAGCTCGGCTGCGAGCGCGTAGTCGGGCCTGCCCTTGTGCTGCTGGGAGGCGTGGCGGGGGTGGAAGGCGATGCCCGCCACTCCGGCCTCGTCGACCAGCCGGCGCGCAAGAGTCACCCCCGCGCGATCCCCGGGACGCTGCCCGGGTCGCAGCTTGACGGTGATCGGCAGACCCGAGCCCTCCGACGCCGCCCGTGCGATGGCCACCGCCTTGTCGGGGTCATCGAGCAGCGCCGCGCCGGCGCCGGTCTTGCACACCTTGCGCACGGGGCAGCCCATGTTGAGGTCGATCAGGTCGGCGCCCGCCCCGGCCACGATACGCGCCGCCTCCCCCATCACCGCGGCATCGTGGCCGAAGAGCTGGATCGACACGGGATGCTCGTCGGGATGGATGCGCAGGAACTCGCGCACCGTGCGCTCGTTGCCGTGCTTGAGGCCGAAGCTCGAGACCATCTCCGACACCACCAGTCCGGCGCCGTGGCGGCGCGCCTGCAGGCGAACGAACCAGTTGCCGATGCCCGCGAGGGGCGCGAGCACCAGGCGGTTGGGGAAGGTGTGGCTGGCGAGCTGCCAGGGCTGGGTGAGCGTGCGTTCGCGACTCAAGCCTGGTTGCCTTCCCAGATGATCCGCAGACCCTGAAGGGTGAGCAGGTCGTCGGTCTCGTCGATCTGCTCGCAGTGAGGCACGATCTCGGCGGCGAAGCCGCCGGTGGCGATCGCCGTGGCCTCCTCGCCGAGCTCCTCGCGCAGACGCGCGACGAGGCCGTCGACCTGGCCGGCGTAGCCGAACACCACGCCCGACTGGATGGCCTCGAGCGTGCTGCGTCCTATCGCGGCGCGCGGCGCCTGGAGCCCCACCTTGGGCAGCGCGGCGGCGCGCTGGGTGAGAGCTTCCAGCGAGATCTCGATACCCGGCGAGATCACGCCGCCGAGGTACTCGCCCTCGCCCGAGACCACGTCGTAGTTGATCGCGGTGCCGAAGTCGACGGCGATGCACGGACCGCCCACCCGCTCATATGCGGCGATCGCGTTGACCAGGCGGTCGGCGCCGAGCTCACGCGGGTTCTCTATGCGAATGGCCATGCCGGTCCGCATCGACGGCCCGACGAGGGCACCCCTCCCCCCGAGGTAGCGCTGGCGCACGTGGTCGTACTCCTGCGCCAGGGCCGGCACCACGCAGGAGACGATCGTCGCCTCGACGTCGCTCAGGCCGAGGTCACGAAGGGCCAGCAGGGCCGAGAGCACCAGCACCAGCTCATCGGCCGTCGCGACGCGCGCGGTATGAAAGCGCCAGTGGTCGAGCAGCTCGGTGTCGCGGAAGAGGCCCACGTGGGTCTGGGTGTTGCCGACGTCGATCGCGAGCAGCATCGGGCGATTATCCCGTGCCAGACTGCCCGTCGTGGTCACCCTCTATCGCGCGTGGTGGTCCGAGCGGTGTGGAAGCTGACGCGCGGCCGCCGGACGGGCTGCCCTCACCGGTGCAGGGAGAGGCGTAGGGCCTGCTCGTCGGTGAGACTTACGCTGCGGCTGTCTCCGCAGTTGAGGCAGTGGCAGCGGGCCTCGGCGTCCCAGCGCTCGCCCCGCAGCCCCCACTCGACGTTTCCGGACAGGCACACCCGGCAGGCCAACGACGCCTCCACCAGGCACGGCGCGTCGTCGCCGCGAAAGCTTGCCGTTTCGCGGAACTGCCTCATGTGTGTAGCTTCCCGCATGGCGCAAGAGGTAAGCCTTCACAGCGTGGCGACTCTCCTCACGGGTTGCTCGCGCAAGCCGTCGAGCAGCGGAGCCAGCGGGGTCCCGCCCGCAAGAGTGAGTTCGGGCTCGACCTCGAGCAGCGGCTCGAGGACGAAGCGGCGAGACGTGACCCCTGGGTGAGGAAGCACGAGCCACTCGGTGCTCCGCTCGAGGCCACCGAGCAGCAACAGGTCCACGTCGATGGGCCGCGGGCCGTGGCGCACGCCGCCCGGCACCCGGCCGAGATCCCGCTCCACCTGCTTGAGAAGGTCGAGCAGCTCCTCGGGGCCGAGATCGGTGTCGATCGCCAACACCGCGTTGAGGAAATCCCGCTGGTCGAGCACCTCGCCCTGCGGCGCGGTCTCGTACACCGAGGACGCCGCGGCCACGGCGATCGTCGGCGGCCGGTCGAGCGCGTCGCGGGCGGCACGCAGGGCGGCCAGGCGATCACCCTCGTTGGAGCCCAGGCCCACGTGGCCCCGCACCGGCGTCAGCCCTGGGAGCGAGCCGGCGAGCCCCCGAGGTCGTCTACCAGGCGCAGCAGCTCCAGGGGGCTGAAGGGCTTGGTGAGAAAGAGGTCGGCACCCGCCTCCTCGGCCTCACGCTCGGCGGGGTCGCCGGCGGCAGCAGTGATCATCACGATCGTGGCATGGGCCGTGCCGGGCTCTTCGCGCAGGCCGCGGCAGACGCCGAAGCCGTCCAGCCTGGGCATGTTGATGTCCAGGAACACGATCTCGGGCGAGGTCGCCCGCGCCACCTCCAGCGCCTCGACGCCGTCCGCCGCCTCCGCCAGCTCGAAGCCCGCCACGTCCTCGAGCGTGGTCGCGATCAGCTTGCGGATGAACGGGTCGTCATCCACGATCAGTACGCTCGGCATGGGCCGGCTCGTGTTCTTATCCGTTCGAGCACCTCGTCGGGAATGGCATCGAGCGCGGCCACCACCGCGGGATCGAACTGGGTCCCGGCCATGCTCGTGATCTCCGCTCGGGCCCGGGCCAGAGGAGCGCCCGGGCGGTAGGGGCGGTCGGTGGTGATGGCGTCGAGCGCGTCGACCACGGCGAAGATCCGCGCGGCCAGCGGGATGTCCTCACCCGCCAGGCGGTCGGGGTAGCCGCTGCCGTCCCAGCGCTCGTGGTGATGGCGCACGATCTGCGCAGCCTCCGCCAGGAACTCGACGCCGCACACGATCTCGTAGCCGACCACGGGATGGCGGCGTATCAACTCCCGCTCCTCGGCCCCAAGATCGTCCGCCTTGTGAAGGATGGCATCGGGGACCGCGACCTTGCCCACGTCATGAAGCAGGAAGCCGAACTCGACCTGCGGATTGCGGGCCAGGCCGGGATCGATCCGGCGGGCGAGCTCGAGGCCGTAAGCGGCCACCCGGTCCGCATGGGCTCCGGTGTAGGCGTCGCGAGCCTCCACGGCGTTCGTGAGCGCGCGGACGGTGGCCACGTAGCTGGCCTTCAGCTCCTCCGCATAGGCGCGCTCGGCCTTGAAGGTGACGCGCAGGTCGGAGGCATAACGCTGGAGCTGGCGCTCTTTCTCCGCAGCCTCTCGACGCTGGTCATGCAGCTCGTTCCGCAGTGACTCCAGCTCTTCGCTTGACCCCTCTAGGCCGACGGTCTTCCCCATTCGCCTCTTAGGCTACCGGCCTCCCGCACCCGCGTAGCGTCTGCGTCGTCTTGCTGGCTCAGGGCGGCGAGCACGGCGTCGGCGGCCTTCTCGATCGGCACGGCTTCGGCCTCGAGGGCCGCACCGTCGCCGCCCTCGGTGCCCGAGGAGAACAGCACCACGGCCTGATCCAGCCGGCGACCGCGCAGATCCAGAGATCGCAGCACGGACTCGGGACCGCGGATCCCGGTATCGACCAGGGCGATCTCGAACCGCCGGCGCTGGCACGCCTGCGCGGCGGCCGCGGCGCTGGTGGCCCACTCATGGTCCAACCCCAGGCGTACCAGCGCGGGCTCGAGCTCTGGACGTACCGAGGAGCGCCCGACCACCAGCACGCGGGTGCGCCAGGCCAGCACCGCGGACCCGAGAGCGTCGGCCAGCAGGTCGGGGTCAACCGGCTTTGTCACCTTCCACTCGCCGAGCAGCGCCTGGTGATCGGAGCCGGTCGAAACCACCACCACCGGCGTGCGCCGCAGCGCCTCATCGTCGCGCAGCGTGCGAAGGATGTCCATCCCGCTCGTGCCGCCCATCATCATGTCGAGCGTGATCGCGTCGAACCGGCCGGCGCGTAGCTGCTCCAGCGCGCGATCGCCGTCCGTAGCGATCTCCGTCTCGATCTCGTAGGGCACGAGGCTCGTGGCGATCGAGCGCGCCACCTCCTGCTCGTCGTCCACGACCAGCACCCGTTTCCCGCGGATGGCCTGGCGCGGCGCCTGCTGAGGCCCCCTGGCGGGCTCCGCCGGAAGAAACACGGTGAACGTCGTGCCCTCACCGATCTTGCTCTTCACCTCGTAGGAACCGCCCTGCAGGTCCACGAGCGACCTCACGATGGAGAGGCCGAGACCCGTGCCGGCGCCACCGTCGTCGCCGCGCACGAAACGGTCGAACACCCGGTCGAGGTCCTCCTGGGTCATGCCGCGTCCGTTGTCGGCCACGCTGATTCTGAGCTGGTCTCCGGCCCGGCCTGCGGTCACCGTTATGCGTCCCTCCTCGCCGGTGTACTGATGCGCGTTCGAGATGATGTTCGTGAGAATCTGCCTCACGCGCACCGGATCGGCGAGCGCCGGCGGCAGCCCTGGCGGCAGGTCGAGGTCCAGCCGCTGTTCCTTCTCGGATATGCGCGGGCCCAACAGTCCCACCACCTCGCGCAGGAGCTCGGCCAGATCGAACAGGCGCGGATGCACCTCCATCCGACCGGCTTCGAGGCGCGCCACGTCAAGCAGGTCGTTGACCAGGTGAACCAGCCGGTCGGTGCTCTGCAGGATCACGCCCACGAACTCGCGCTCGCGGTCGCCGAGGGCGTCCGAGCGGCCCAGCAGCTCGACGAACCCCTTGATCGAGGTCAGCGGGCTGCGCAGCTCGTGTGACGCGGTGGCCACGAAGTCGGACTTCATCCGGTCCAGGCGGGCCCGCTCCGAGATGTCGCGCAAGGTCCAGACGACGCCCTCCGCGTCCCCCGAGCCCAGCCGCGCGGCGGTGATCGAGAGCGTTCGGTCGTCCTGATCGACGACGACCTCTCCGCCGAGCGCCTCGCGCAGGTCGGGCAGGGGGCCGCCGGGCGACTCTGCTCTGACGCCGGGCTTGAGGTCGGGCACGATCTCCTCTGCGCGCCGGTTGACCGCGGACACGGTGCCGTCGCCGTCGCATACGACGAGGGCGTCCCCCAAGCTCTCGATGGTCACGGAGAGCTTCTCGCGTTCGGACTCGATCCTCGTCTGAGCGCCCTGGAGGCGTTCAGCCATGACGTTGAAGGCCGAATCGAGCTCGCGCAGCTCCTGGGGCCCGCCGGACTCGACGCGCTCGGACAGGTCTCCCGCGGCGAGCTTCTGCGTTGAGCTGACGAGGCTGTCGAGAGGCCGGCGGATGGAGTTGATCAACACAGCGATCAGCGCCGCCGCGGCAAGCAGCGCGAGTACCCCCGCGACCGCGGTCGTGAGTAGGGCGTTGCGAGTACCGTCGCGGGCGGTGTCGCGGGCAGCGGCGCGGCGCGCGTTCTGTCGCTCGCTCAAACCGTCGCCGGCCTCCCGTGCCAGGAGAAGACTGCGGGTGAAGCGCCTTCGGGCAACCGCGGAGCCGCTCCGCCGCGCGGACGCCGCGAGCCGGCGGGAGCGCCCCTGGACGGCGATCCGGGCGCGCAGCAAACGCGCGCTCGCCAGGTCGGGCCGGGCGAGGCGTATGGCGTCGCCCGCCCGGTCGCGAAAGGCGCGCCGCGCTCGCCGGCGCACGTCGTCGCTCCCGGGAGCCGTGGACGCAAGCGCAAACTCCTCGGCCACCCCTGCAGCCAGCAGCCGGGCGGATGCGACCTCCAGCTCATACGTCTTCGCGAGGGCGTTCTCGTAGTTCTGCCGGGCCGAGTAGAGGTTGCCGATCCCCAGCGCGGCGATCAGGCCAAGGGCCACGGTGAGGCCGACCAGCGCCAGCGTGAGCGACGACGCCAGCGGCAGGCGGCCGAGCAGGCCGCCAGACGATCGCCTCCCACCCTCGCGCGACGGCCTGTCTGCCTCTACCATGGCCATGTGAGCCTCGTAAAGGATTGGCGCCGCCAGATGGCACGTGCGATGGGTGTGTCCCTGATCGCGCCGGGGGCGCTGCTGGTGGCGGCCATAGCGTTGGTGGCGGGTGGCGGGGGCTTGGGGGGACTCGGCTCACTGGGACAGATCTCATCCGGACCCACCCTGCCGGACACCGGCCTCCCCTTGAGTCCGGAGGCCTCGCTCGACGAGGCCCAGGTGGCGACAGCCCGGCTGGGACCCGGGCGGCCCGCCGGGCCCGGCCGCACGGACGCCGACCCAACCCGCCGATTCACACGCACCGGCGGAGGTGCGTCCCAGGGTCTCCCGGGAGGCCCCGGAGGCACGATCACCCCAGCCCCGCGGGCTCCCGTGTCTCGACCGGAGGTCACTGGGCGGGTGCCGGTTACGCCGGTTTCACCGACCCCGGTGCTGCAGCCGCCAGCGTCCCCTCCAGCCGAGCCGATCAACGACGTGGCCGACACCACTCGGGAGCTCGAGCCCCTACCGGACGAGTTTCGACCGACCCTTGAAGACATCGTCGATTCCATCGTCAACCCCCAGCGCTGACTGCACTCAGGTCTCCCGCCACACCTCGACCGACACCTCTTCGACCATGAGCGGCATCGGAGGCTCCGGCTTGGAGACCTTCACCCGCACCGAATCGGTGGAGTAGCGGTCGATCAAGCGGTCGGCGATTGCGGCGCACAGGCGCTCCAGGGTCTTGTAGGAACGTTCCTGCGCGGCCAAGGTGGCCTGCTCGCAGACCTCGGCGTAGTCGGCGGTGTCCTCGATCCGGTCGGTGACCAGCGCATCGCAGTCGGCCAGCTCCAGGGCGATGTCGATCACCAGCCGCTGTCCCAGCTCTCGTTCGGCGTCGGACACGCCGTGGCGCGTGTATAGAGACAGACCGGAGATCTCGATCGACACCGCCGGGTCCGAGGCGTCATCTTCCTCGTGGTCCGAGTAGGGCTCGTCCGGGTCGAGTTCGTCGTCCTCGAGCGAATCGCGGTCGTCCATCGGATCATTCCTCTCTCGGAGCGCCGACCGTAGCAGCGGCCACGGTGAGCGCATCCGTGACCTCGGCCACATCGTGTACGCGGAAGACCGACGCGCCGCGCTCGAGAGCCAGCACGTTGGTCGCGATCGTTCCGGGCAGGCGCTCGGACTCCGATCGGCCTCCGGTCAGCTTCCCGAGGAAGCTCTTGCGTGACGTGCCCACGACGATCGGGCGGCCGATGGCCACCAGCTCGTCCAGGCGACGCAGCAGCTCGAGGTTGTGCCCCACGGTCTTGCCGAACCCGATGCCTGGATCGAGCCAGATGCGATCCTCGTCAACCCCCTCGGATAGAGCGAAGCCGAGCCGCTCCTCGAGGAACGACTTGACCTCGGAGACCACGTCGCCGTAGCGCGGAGCGCGCTGCATGGTGCGTGGCTCGCCGAGCATGTGCATGAGACAGCAGCCCGCCCCCCGCCGGGCGACCAGACCGGCCATCTCGGGCGCCGACCGGAAGGCGGTCACGTCGTTCACGATGCCGGCGCCGGCATCGAGGGCCGCCCCGGCCACCCCGAGCTTGGCGGTGTCGACGGAGATCTCGAAGCTGCGAGAGTCCGCCGCCCCCAAGCCTTCGATCACGGGAACCACCCGCGCGAGCTCCTCCTGCTCGCCGACCGGCGCGGCGCCCGGCCGCGTGGACTCACCGCCCACGTCGAGGACGTGTGCCCCCTCGTCCACGAGCCGGAGGCCGTGTGTCACCGCTGCGCTCCTCTCCGCGAACTGCCCTCCGTCGGAGAAGGAGTCGGGCGTGACGTTGATCACGCCCATGATCGTGGGCCGGGTGAGGTGCACCGCCGCGATTATCCCTGCCGCCGGACGCCTATCGTGCCCGGCATGGCCTACACCGACGCCGAAGCCCGCCAGCAGCTGCTCGCCACCCTCGCGCAGGCCACCGACGAAATCGGGTACGCGCTGGCCTGTCTCGGCGCCGCGTACGAGCAGCTGGACGAACTCAGCGCCGACAGGCTCGAAGAGCAGCTCTTCCGGCCCGTCCAGATGAGCTACGGCCGCGCCAAGCGCGTCCACGCGGAGTTCGCCGCCCGCCACGGCCTACCGGGTGCAGCCTTCGAGCAGCAGGCGCCGGGCCTGCCTTCCACCGGCGCCAGAGGCTTCATCGACAACGCAGTCGCGGCGGTCGGCGCCGCCGGCGGAGTGCTCGCCACCCTCCAGGACTCGCCTCTGCCGGTCGAGGTCGGCGACGTAGAGCTGCGAGCGGGACTCACCGAGGTGCGGGAACTCCTCGCGGAAGTCCCGGGCAGAGCAAGGGAACTGGTGCGCGCGCTGGGGCGCTAGGCGAGATCGGGCTTCTCGGGGGTGTCGAACCCCCGCGCCTCGGCAGTCCCGCCGGCCAGCCCCGGCCGCGGCAGCGGCGCCGGCTTGCGCTCGGGCTTGCGCGCGGGCGCCTCGGGCTCGAGCGGCGGGCCGCCCGATGGCAGCACCGGCTCGTCGGGCCCGAACACCTCGAGCTCTGACTTGCCCTCGAGCAGCTCCATGAACTCGTCGCGCTCGATCGTCTCGCGGCGCAGCAGCACCTCCGAGGTGGAGTCCAGCTCGCTGCGGCGCTGATCGAGGATCGCTCGCGCCGCCTGGTGGGCCTCCTCGACGATGCGACGGATCTCATCGTCGATCTCGCGCGCGATGTCGTCGGAGTAGTCGGGCTCGGAGGAGAACTCGCGGCCGAGGAAGGGCTGGCCGTGGTCGTGGCCGAAGACACGCGGGCCCAGCTTCTCGGACATTCCGAACCGCATCACCATCTGCTTGGCGGTGGCGGTCACCTTCTCGATGTCATTCGACGCGCCGGTCGTGACCTCACCGAACACGAGCTCCTCCGCCGCGCGCCCGCCAAGAGTCATCGCCATCGTGTCCTGCAGCTCCGCCCGGGTGGTGAGGAACTTGTCCTCGGTGGGCAGCGAGATGGTGTAGCCGAGCGCCTGGCCGCGGGAGATCACCGAGATCTTGTGCACCGGATCGGTGTTCTCGAGGAAGTGGGCGACGATCGCGTGGCCCATCTCGTGGAACGCCGTGACGCGGCGCTCCTTCTCGCTCATCACGCGCGTCTTCTTCTCGGGGCCGGCGATCACGCGCATTATCCCCTCCTCGAGCTGGATGTGGTCGATCTCGCGCTTGCCCTGGCGGGCGGCGAGCAGGGCCGCCTCGTTCACCAGGTTCTGGAGATCGGCGCCCGTGAAGCCAGGGGTCTGGGCAGCGAGGTTGTCGAGGTCGATGTGACTGGCGAGGGGCTTGCCGCGGGTGTGCACCTCGAGGATCTTGGCGCGGCCCTTGCGGTCGGGGCGGTCGACCACGATCTGGCGGTCGAAGCGGCCGGGGCGCAGCAGCGCCGGATCGAGGATGTCGGGCCGGTTGGTGGCGGCGATCAGGATGATGTTGTCGGTCATCGTGAAGCCGTCCATCTCGACGAGCAGCTGGTTCAGCGTCTGCTCGCGCTCGTCGTGGCCGCCGCCCATGCCGGCGCCGCGGTGGCGCCCCACGGCGTCGATCTCGTCCATGAAGATGATGCAGGGGCTGTTTTGCTTGGCCTGCTCGAACAGGTCACGCACGCGCGAAGCACCGACGCCGACGAACATTTCGACGAAGTCCGAGCCGGAGATAGAGAAGAACGGCACTCCGGCTTCGCCGGCGACGGCGCGGGCCAGCAGTGTCTTGCCGGTGCCGGGAGGTCCGTAGAGGAGGACGCCCTTGGGGATACGGGCGCCGAGCGCCTGGAACTTCTTCGGGTTCTCGAGGAACTCCTTGATCTCGTGAAGCTCTTCCACCGCCTCGTCGACGCCGGCGACGTCGCGGAAGGTGATCTTGGGCGCGTCGACGGACATCCGCTTGGCACGCGACTTGCCGAAGGACATCACCTTCGAGCCGCCGCCCTGCATCTGATTGATGATGAACAGCCAGAAGAGGAGGAAGATCACGAAGGGCAGGATGTATGTGAGAGCCGTGATCCAGCCTGCGCCGGACTTGGCCTTCACGTCGATCGGCACGTCCTGCTCGCGGAGGGTGTTGACCAGGCTCTGCTCGGTGTTGTCCGGATAGGCGGTCTCGTACTCCTCCCCCCGGGTCGTCTCGACGTCGACCTTGTTGTTCTTCGTGTTGAGCGTGACCGTCTTCACGCGACCGTCCTCGACCTGGGCGAGGAACTGCGTGTAGTCCGGATCCTTCTTCGTGTCGCCTGGGCTGATCAGCTTCTGGGCGAAGAAGGCCAGGAGGACGACGATCAGGATCGGGAACGCCGCACTCTTGAAGAATCTGCTCATGGACAAGGGGGCACCCGCAAAGTGAAACGGAAGCGTAGCAAGGGGGTAGTTCTCTTCTTGCGCCTTTGCAGGCCGCCTTACGTGTCCCCGGCTCGGTCCCCCGGCTCGCCGAGCACCGCCACGTAGGGCAGGTTGCGAAACCGCTCGGCGTGGTCGAGGCCGTATCCGATCGCGAAGCGGTTGGGGATCTCGAAGCCCACGTACCGGATCGGCAGATCGATTTTGCGCCGTTCCGGCTTGGTGAGCAGGGCACATACCTCGAGCGTGGCCGGATCGCGAGCCTTCAGCGTGCGCAGCAGGTAGGAGAGCGTGAGCCCCGAGTCCACGATGTCCTCGACGATCAGCACGTCGCGGCCCTCGATCGGCGCATCGAGGTCCTTGAGGATGCGCACGACCCCGCTCGAGTCGGTCTTCGAGCCGTAGGAGGCAACCGCCATGAAGTCGACCTCACACTCGCACTGCAGATGCCGCATCAGGTCCGACACGAAGAAGATCGCGCCCTTGAGCACCCCGACCAGCAGGAGGGACCGCCCGTCGTAGTCACGGGAGATCTCCTCGCCCAACTGGGCGATGCGATGCGCCAGATCGTCCTGCTGGACAAGGATCTCACCGATGGCCGGGTCCGTCACGGGTTGCGCGAGTCTAGGCTCCGGGGGGCGAACCGAGCGATCCGGTCGGCTTTACCTCGGTATGGGGCGTCATACCGACCAGATCCCGATGACCGGGCCGTCGCGGAGCCGTCGAAGCCAGGCGCGGCTAGGCCCGCGCGACCCGCCGCGCTGACAGGCCGACCGGGTCGGGGTCGCCCTCTCCTGCGGCGAAGCGCTCGTCGAGCGCGACACCGGGCACCCAGACGATCTCGCCACCGACCTCGACCACCGGCAGCGAGCGCCGGAGCGCACGTGGGACCTTACGATCGGTGAAGAGGTCTTGGAGCGTCTTCGTGCCGCCGAGTCCCACCGGGCGCATGCGATCCCCCTCTCTCCACGCGCGCACGAGGGGAGGGTCACCCAGCGCGGAACCGGATACGGCCACCTCGCCGCCCCGACCCCTGCCTGCCTCCACCTCCCACTCACCGAAGCGAGCGGCGCCGGGCACCGGCAGCGCGACAGGCTCGGGGGCCTGCGCGTCCTGTCCCCGGCGAAAGCGCAGCGTGCCGTACTCGGCCACCGCCCTCAGCCCTCCCCCCAGGTCGAGCGACCGGCTGCCGCCGCTGTCGCCGAGGCGGAGCACGGAATCCACCTCAGCTCGAGACAGCGCGCGCTGCCCTCCGGAGACCCGTTCGGCGAGCTCCCGAAGCACGAGGCGCACGAGGGCGGGCGACAGCGCTCGCAGGCCGGCAACGGTGACCGCCGGCCCCCCACCGAGCTCGGCGAGGGCAGTGGCCGTGACCTGATCGAGCACCTCCGCCTCGTCGCGCAGCAGCAGCGCCGTCTCGGCGATCGTGCGCTCAGGGGCCGGTCCCACGGCGCGAAGCGCGGGTAGAAGGTCGTGCCGCACCCGCGACCGCGCGAAACGGCGGTCCTGGTTCGAGGCGTCCTCGCGCCACTCGAGCCCGCGGCTGCGACACCACGCGCGCGTGTCCTCGGCAGTCGCGTGCAGCAGCGGGCGCACGAGTCGCCCGCGTGCCGGCTGCATTCCCAGCAGTGCGCGCCGGCCGGGGGAGACGGCCAGGCGGTAGAGCACGGTCTCGGCCTGGTCCGATGCGGTGTGCGCCGCGGCGTAGGCGCCGGCGGCCAGCCTCTCAGCCAGGCGGTAGCGGGCATCACGCGCGTGCGCGTGCACGTTGCCCTCCTGCGGCAGCAGGGCGCGCTCGACCGCCACCTCGATGCCGAGCTCGGCACAGAGTGCGCGGCAGTGCGCCTCATCCTCCTCGGCCTGCGCGCGCAGGCCGTAGTTCACGTGCAGGGCGCTGACAAGGGCGCCGAGCTCGATCGCGACATCGAGCAGGCAGACCGAGTCGGCCCCGCCTGACAGCAGCACGAGCAGCGGCCGGTCCTCGCCCACAAGCCCGCTGGTGCGAGCCGCGTCGAGCGCCCGCCCTGCCGCCGCGCCGCCTTTCACCGCCCCTCGGGTGTCTGGGCCCGGCAGAGCTGGACCGTCTCGTCGAAGCCCTTCAGCTTGACCTGGCCGACCCCCTGGAACATCAGGTGCTCGGATTCTGCGACCCGGTCCACCACAGCGTCGCTGACCAGAACCTCACCGCCGCGTGCCCGCGCGACGATCCGCGAGGCAAGGTTGACCTCCCGCCCGAAGTAGTCGCCGTCGCGGTACAGCGTGGCGCCAAAGTGGATGCCGATCCGTGGCTCGGGCCGGTCGGTGAACAGCAGCTGGTAGCCCACCGCCCAGTCGGTGAGAGCCTGCACGTCCTGACCCACGATCATCACCTCGTCGCCGATCGTCTTGATCACGCGTGCGTCGTCGGGCAGCGTGTCGGTGACCGACTCGACGAAGCGCTCCACCATCGAGACCGCCTCCTCCTCGCCCTCCTCCTCGGTGTACCGCGTGTAGCCGGCCAGGTCGCAGAAGGCGATGGCCACGCGCACGCGCCCGAGGTCGGTGTCCGCGTCCATCTCGATCTCCATGTGGCCCACTACGTCCTGCTCGATGTAATGGGCAAGGAAGCGCTGATGCATGAAGTCCATGAGCGGCGAGGCCAGCGGAAGCAGGTCTCGCGCGAGGTGCTCCATCTCCTCCGCCATCTGCAGGCCGGGCACTCCCTCCCTGATCAGGGGCTCGTGCACGTAGATGTGAAACAGGCGCACCTCGGCGTCGGCGATGCGCGCCAGCGCCTGACCGTACACCCGTCCGAGCTGCAGGAAGGCAACGAGCGGAAACCCCGACGCAAGCACCGAGGCGGCGTATTGGAGCGCCTGGATGTCGTCGTCGGTGAGGTTCTCGAGCCCCTGGGCGGGAAGGCCGAGGCTGGTCCAGAAGCGCTCGATCAGCGCGGGCTCGAGGCCGGTGGCCTGGGCAGCGTCCTCGAGGGTCCGCGTGCCCTGGCTCTCCGGGAACATGTCCTCGACGAAGCCGTAGGCCAGGCGGCCCTCGTCCGTCGCCTCGCGGATCTCGTCCAGCTTGTGGCCGCGGTCGCGGAGCCTGGCCACCACGCGCGCGTGCGATGCCGCCGCCGCGGTCCAGTCATCGCTCCTGGCGCCCTTCATCCGCGGGATCACTCCGGAGGAGGCCCAGCGCCGGAGCGTGGAAGGGGAGACCCCTGCCCTCTCGGCGGCTTGCTTGAGGGTGAGCGTCCCGTCGTCCACCGCAGCGGACGCTACAACGGCGGAGTTTCCTACCGGCTCCGCCGTCGCGCGCGGGCCAACCCGGGGATAGACTCGCGAGCCCATGGAGAGAGCCCGAAGGATTCGGCATCCCTGCCAAATCCTTCAAGAAAACGCGAAGGATTCGGCATCCCTGCCAAATCCTTCAAGAGGAGGAGAGGCGTCTTGAACTACTTCGTGACGGGGGCCACCGGCTTCATAGGTAGGCACCTCGTCGAGGAGCTGCTGAAGCGAGAGGGCACGGTGTACATCCTGGTGCGCGAGGGATCGCGCGGGAAGGTGGATGCGCTCATCCAGCGCCTCGGGGCGCAGGAGGGGCGCATCGTCGGGGTCCCCGGTGACCTGTCGAAGCCCGGACTCGGCGTGGAGGACTTCAGCGAGAAGATCGACCACCTCTTCCACCTGGCGGCGGTCTACGACATCGAGGCCGACGAGCAGGCCGCGGTGCGGGCCAACGTGGAAGGCACGAGGCACGTGGTCGAGTTCGCGAACTCCCACGATGTCGGGCGCTTCCACCACACCAGCTCGATCGCGGTCGCGGGCTCCTACAAGGGCGTGTTCGGTGAGGACATGTTCGACGAGAACCAGCAGCTGCCACACCACTATCACCGCACGAAGTACGAGTCCGAGAAGATCGTGCGAGAGGGCGTGGAGGCCAAGAAGCTCGTGTTTCGCCCCGGCATCGTGCTCGGGCACTCGCAGACCGGCGAGATGGACAAGATCGACGGTCCCTACTACTTCTTCAAGTTGCTCCAGAAGCTGCGCAGCGCTCTCCCGGAGTGGTTTCCGGTGGCAGGCCCGGAGGGCGGCAACACGACGATGGTGCCGGTGGACTTCGTGGCGCGGGCCATGGACCACATCGCCCACCTGCCCTACGAGGACCTGCCGGGCGACACCTTCCACCTCGTCGATCCGGAGCCGATGTCTGTGGGCCAGGCGCTCAACACCTTCGCCAGGGCGGCCCACGCGCCGCAGTTCGCGATGCGCATCGACCAGAACCTGCTGAACGTCGTGCCCAAAGGCGTTCGCGCAGGACTGAACGCGATCCCGACCGTCAAGAAGATCCGCAACCAGATCTACCACGACCTCGGCATTCCGCCCGAGGCGATGGAGGTGCGCGACTTTCGATGCACCTTCGACGCGCGTGACGCCCAACGCGCGCTCGCCGGCACCGCGATCGCCGTCCCGCCGCTGGATACCTACGCACCCGCCCTATGGGACTACTGGGAGCGAAACATGGACCCGGACCTGTTCCGGGACCGTTCGCTGAAGACGGCGATCAAGGCGAAGAAGGTGCTGATCACCGGCGCCTCGAGCGGCATCGGCCTGGCCACGGCCGTGAAGATCGGCGAGGCCGGCGGCGAGGTGCTGCTGGTCTCGCGCACGCGCGAGAAGCTCGAGGCGGTTGCGGAGCAGGTGGAAGAGGCCGGCGGCAAGGCGCACGTGCATCCGGCCGACCTGTCAAGCCTCGAGGACATCGAGCGGCTGGCCGAGGAGGTGCTGGCCGTGCATGGAGGAGTGGACGTGCTGATCAACAACGCCGGGCGCTCGATCCGGCGCTCGGTGGCCCGTTCCTATGACCGATTCCACGACTTCGAGCGCACGATGGCACTCAACTACTTCGGCGCGCTCAAGCTGATCCTGGCCCTGCTGCCGGGCATGCGCGAGCGCAAGTCCGGCCACATCATCAACGTGTCGTCGATCGGCGTGCAGACGAACACGCCTCGCTTCTCGGCCTATGTGGCCTCCAAGTCCGCGCTGGATGCGTTCTCGCGCTGCGTGGCCCCGGAGTGCGTGGCCGACAACGTCAAGTTCACGACGATCTACATGCCGCTGGTGCGCACCCCGATGATCGCGCCCACGGACATGTACAGGGCGTTCCCCACCCTGACGCCGGACGAGGCCGCGCAGATGCTCTGCGACGCCATGATCGACAAGCCCAAGCGCAAGGCCTCGCGGCTCGGCACCTTCGGCGAGGTGCTCTACGCGGTATCTCCGAAGACGGTCGACATCGTGCTCAACCAGGCCTACAACCTGTTCCCCGACTCGAAGTCGGCTAGGGGCAAGCCGAAGGAGCTGGAGGCGGTGAAGGACGGATCACCGCCCGCCGGAGACGAGGATATGTCCACTGAGGCCGTGGCGATGGCCTACCTGCTGCGCGGCGTGCACTTCTGACTAGACGAAGGCGGGGCCGCGCTCCACGACGTTCTCCAGCACCTTGCGCTGGATGATCTCGCGTACCCGCTCTGAGAGCTCGAGCACGAGGGCGCGGTCCTCGGCGGCGCCGGGCCCGAGTGACGCGGTCTCGATCGGGTCGCAGAACTCGATCCGCCACTTCGACGGGAGGGGCACCGCGCCCAGTGGTCCGAGCCACGGGAAGGTCGGGGTGAGCGGGAAGAAGGGCGCGCCGATGGCCCGCGCGAGCAGCGGCGCCTCGCCGAGCTTGGGGTAGATCTCCTCGCTGCCCACCACGGCCACGGGCACGATCGGAGCGCCGGTGCGCAGCGCGATCTCGACAAAGCCGCCCCGGCCGAAGCGCTGCAGGCGGTAGCGCTCCGCGTAGGGCTTGCCGGTGCCCTTCACGCCCTCTGGGAACGCCGCCACGAGCTGGCCGGACTCCAGCAGCCTGACCGCGTTGTGAGGAGAGGCCACCACACCCCCCATCCGCCGGATCGCCATCGACACGTAGGGCAGGTCGAAGGCCCAGTTGAGCACCAAGAACCGCGGCTGGCGGGGAAGGGGGTGCTCGCGCATGAGCCCGACCGACACCATCATGGCGTCCCAGGGCAGGATCCCGGCGTGGTTGGCGGCCAGGAGCGCGCGGCCATGCGCCGGCACGTTGTGGACCCCGGTCGTCTTCACCCGCCACCAGCGGTCATACAGGAAGTCGAAGAACGGCTCGACGGCCTCCACGAAATCGGGGTCGAAGCCCCACTCGTCCTCGTGGTAGTCGCCGGCGAGGCGGCGCATGGCTGCGCTCATCCGCTCTCGGGCCTCGCGCGGCAGACCGGCCGCCGAGCGCGTCATGGCCTCGGGCAGCTCCAGCCCCGCGTCGAGGCCGCCGCGCAGGCCACGTAGGAAGAGCGACACAAGCGCAAGGCCTCCTCTCGGACCGGCCACCCTCAATCCTTCCATCCGGACAGGCTGGGCACGGCGGCGCCCCCGCTGCGGCGGGTCACGTAGTCGTGCACCGCCGCCGGAGTCCCGTAGCGCGGCGTAAAGCCGACCTCCTCCGTCAGGCGCGTGGTGTCGACAGCACGGCCGTAACGCAGCAGGCGGCGGAAGTCCTCCGACAACTCGGGCAGCCCCAAGCGGCGCATCGCGGTCGCGACCGTGGCGAACAGAGGACCGGCCACCGGCAGGGACGGACGCCTGGCGGTGCGGATCATCCGCGTGAGTCCGATGCTGCCGGGCCCGGCCACGTTCACCGCTCCGCGCAGCGGCCGGCGGACGGTTGCCACCAGCGCATCGAGCGCATCCTCCTCGTGAACGAACTGCATCCGCGGGTCGAAGCCGAGGTAGGTGGGCACCAGTGGCGCCGACAGGTAGCGGGTCACCTGGGTGTCCACAGCTGGGCCGATCGCCGGCTGGTAGCGCAGCATCGTGCACACCGTGTCGGGGTGGCGGCGGGCGTAGGTCTCGAAGAGGTTCTCGATCTCACCGACGTCGCGCTGGAAGCGACTGCGCAGCGGGTAGAGGCGGGCCATCTCCTCGTCGAAGAACTGCGGCGCTTGGGGCTCTGAGCCGTAGATGCCGGCCGATCCCCGGATCACTATCGAGGCGATGTCTGGAGAACGCTCGCACGCCGTGAGCAGCTGAAGCGAGCCCATCACGTTGATGTCGTGCATCGAGCGGCTCGACATCTGCGGGCCTGGGCGGCGGACGATCTGATTGTGCACCACGGTGTCCACCTCGGCCCGGGGAATCAGCGTCGCGATCACCGGGTCTCTGATATCGGCCTCGATGAAGTCCACGCCCTGGAGAGGCTGCCGCGGCCGGCGGGCGTCCAGCCCCGCCACGTACTCAAATTCGGGATCGGCCTCCAGCCGGCGGGCCAGCGCAGCGCCCATGAAGCTCGCTACCCCGGTGATGAGGACGCGGCGGCCCCGCATCCCTACTTGGACTTGGACTTCTTCGACGAGGCCTTCTTCGCCTTCCCCGGCCGAGGGGCGACGGGAAGGCGAGCCTCTATCGAGTCGAGCCGGTCGGAGATCCTTCGCAGCTCGCCCCGGAGAGCCTTCATCTCGTCCTGTGTGGCGGGCAGGCGCTCGCCGACGGCCGCGCGGACGCTGCGGCGGCCGGTGCGCAGGCCCTTCTCCGCGTTCTTCACGAGGTCGTCGACGGTTGCGCTGAGATCGTCAACGGCGTCCTGGGCGCGGGAGCGGGTGTCGGCGGTGGCCTGCACGGTGCGCTCCACCGCCTCGCGGAGGGCGTCGGGGATGTCTCGCTGCTCGGCCACCCGAGTGGAGTCTACGAGGACTAACGTGGCGGGCCTGACCGAGCCTGGGCCCATCCACCTGCGCCCGGCCGCCGAGCTCGCCGAGCGGGTGCTGCTGCCGGGCGATCCTCACCGCGCCCTTGCCGTCGCCCAGGCCATCCTCGACTCGCCGAAGATGTTCAACCACACCCGTGGGCTGTGGGGGTACACCGGCACGGCGCCCGACGGCCGGATCCTCACGGTGCAGGCCACGGGGATGGGCGGTCCAAGCGCAGCGATCGTCGTGGAGGAACTGATCGACCTTGGAGCCAACACCTTGATTCGGATCGGCACCTGCGGCGCGCTGAGGCCCGGCTTCGAGCTCGGCGAGCTCACTGTGGCGCGAGAGGTGTTGGCCGCCGACGGCACCAGCACCTCGCTGGGGGCGGAGGGACGGACGCCTGCAGATGCCCGGCTCACCGACGCCCTCGGGGCTGCAGGAGCCCGTGAGGTGGTCGCCGTGTCCACCGATGTCTTCTACGACGACCGCGAGGGCGTGCAGGCGCAGTGGGTGGGCCTCGGCGCGGAGGTAGTGGAGATGGAGGCCGCCACCCTTCTCGCGGTGGCCCAGCGCCGAGGTGTGGCCGCCGGCGTGCTTCTCGGCGTCACCGATCTGCTGGATGGGCCCCGCCGGCGAATCGACGGAGGGGCTTTGGAGGCGGTCGGTGTGCGGCTCGGCGAGACCGCCTATGGCGCGATGGCCGCTACCGGAGTGAGCGGGAGGGCTACCCGGCCGCGTCGGTGACCGTCAGGCGTTCCTGTGCCCGTGGCACCGGATCGCCCTCCGGAGTCACGGCATCGCGCACGGCGGCCACATCGCGCGCGATCTCATCCAGACGGGCGTTCAGAGCGGAGGTGTCGCCTCGATCTGCCGCGGCGGCGGCGGCCGATCCCGCCCGTGCCTCCAGCCGGTCAAGCGAGTCCTCGATGCCCTCCAGGCGCTGCGAGACGGATCGCAGCCGGCGGGTGAGCCGCTCGATGTCCGCCGCGGAGGGCAGGTTGAGCGCACCCATGGCGGCGTCCTGGGCCTGCACCGCCTTCTCCCGGGCCTCGAAGGCGCCGGTGACCGCGCGGTTGACCACCGGGTTGGCGATCAGCTCCTCCGCGAGGCGCCCGAGCGCTTCCTCTCCCTGACGCGAGATGCGGTCCACCAGGCGATCGTCGGGCCTCTCCGTCATTGCGGCGGGAGAGTACAGGAAGTTAGCTGATCCCAGTTGGTCACTGAAGACCCGCCGAAAGGCAGCTAAGCTTCTACTTGAGGGTTAGTAGGTGTCGCGGTAACGTACCGCCGGACCGGGGGCCTGGCCGGATCGATGACGGCAGCGCCCACGCTTCTAGCGCTGGAGATCGTATGGATGTGCACGCCTCCCCGTCGCCAATCGCGCCCGCTCGAGCCGTTGGGCGCGCTCCGCTCCGGCGGTTACTGGTTGCGTAGCGGTCAAGCAGCAAGTAGCTTACGCGCGGCGGGGTGGCTGCTCTGATAGCTTGCCGCACTGGTCTTTGCCCCACTAGGGGGCTCTTCGGGGAGGAGACGAACGGCGGAAATGAACAAGCGGGGTCTTTATCTCCTGCTCTGCGCAGGGCTCGTTGCCGTTGCCGCGCTGACAGCGCTCACCATGCCCGCTGCGGCACAGCAGCGGACGATCACGGTTCGCCTGATCACGGGCGAGGTCGTGACGATCCCCGTCCCCGTGGAGGACGGCACGCCACTCGGCGAGATGGTGCCCGGCGAGATAGTGCCGCCCGGAACTCCCAGCCAGCCCCCGCCCGAGTCGGCGCCCGAGCCGACCGAGTCCGCGCCGGCGCCCGCGCCTGCACCGGGATCGGGAACCGAGCAGCCGCGCGGCGGGGACACGACGCCGGCCGAGGGTCCCGGCCGCGCCGGTCGCCGGGGCGGGACTCGTACGGAAGTCGACCCTCAGGCTCCGGTCGACCCCAAGGAGATCGCGAAGCAGAAGCAGCGTGTGAGGGAGACTCCGCTGCGTCGCTCAGACGGTGCGCCGACGCGGTCGAACCCCGGGTTCGTGGATGCGATGCCGGGGCCGGCGTTTGGTGGCGGGGTGTTCGCGACTGGGGTGCCGAACTTCGTGATCCGCAAGTTTCGGGTGCCGATCTTCTTGTTGCCGATCTATCAGGCGGCGGGGATCGAGTACGGGGTGCGCTGGGAGGTGTTGGCAGCGATCAACGAGATCGAGACCGACTACGGGCGTAACTTGAACGTCTCCAGCGCGGGGGCGCTTGGGTGGATGCAGTTCATCCCCTCGTCGTGGGAGGCCTATGGGGTCGATGCGAACAAGGACGGCAAAAAGGATCCCTATAACCCCGTCGATGCGATCTTCGCCGCTGCCAACTATCTGAACGCGGCCAACTATGAGAACGACGTCCGGGGGGCGATCTTCGCCTACAACCACGCCGACTGGTATGTCGACTCGGTACTGCTCAGAGCGCGGCTGATCGCCGGGGTGCCGAGCGAGCTCGTCGGCTCGCTGACCGGGCTCACCGAGGGCCGCTTCCCGGTCGCCGCCCGCGCGCGCTACGCCGACGACCTCCAAGAGCAAGAGCAGCTCAAGCGCGTCGCCCAAGGCGAGAACGCCGCCAACGTGATCGAATCCGACGACGGGCGCTCCGAGATCGAGATCTACGCCGAAAAGGGCGCGCCGGTCGTCGCGACCAACGACGGGGAGATCAAGAAGATCGGCCAAAACAAAAAGCTCGGCCGCTACATCACCCTCCAAGACGTATACGGCAACCGCTACACCTACACCGGCCTGGGCAAGACCGCCACCTACTACCCCGTCCCCAAGTCCGACGCCACCAACCCCAACACCACCGCCCAAGCACTCAAGGCCAACGGCACAGACGACGACGACGACGCTCCCGCCGCCCCCGCCTCGGCCGGAGCACAGCCCGACCTCGACGACTCGAAGCGCATCGGCGACAAGCGCCGCGGCGACAAGCGCCGCGGCGGGTCCGAGGACACGCCGGCCGCCTCCGCGCCGATCAAGGAGCGCCTTTTCGCGCATCCGAGCATGCCGCAGGCCCGGGACGCCGGCGGCCTCGAGCAGCAGCTCGACGCGAAGGCCAGGAGCGAGGGCGGGTTCGAGACCTACAAGAACTACTTCGCGCGTCCCTTCAGTGCCGATTCCAAGGACATCCGGCTGCGCCGCCTCGAGAAGGGCTCGCGGGTGATCGGTGGCACGGTGCTGGGCCGGGTCGGGCGTCCCGACGTGGGTAAGGCGGCGCATCTGGAGTTCGCGATTCGCCCGGGGGGCAAGGGCGCGCCGGAGATCGACCCGAAGCCGATCCTGGATGGCTGGAAGCTGTTGGAGGCGACGGCGATCTACCGGGCGTCGGGGCGTAACGTGCTGCATGGCGGGGATGGGGACGGCTTCTCGATCGGTCAGATCCTGCTGATGTCGAAGCCATTGTTGGAGCGGCGGGTGCTCGCTGATGAGCGGATCGACATCTATGGCTGTGGCCGCGACGACATCCGGTCGGGTCAGATCGACCGGCGGGTGTTGGCGGGGATGGCCTACCTGGCCGAGTCCGGGATGCGCCCCACGATCACCAGCCTCAAGTGCGGCCACAGCTTCTTCACAAGCTCGGGCAGCGTGTCGCACCACTCGTCGGGCAACGCGATGGACATCGCCCAGATCAACGGTGTGCCGATCCTCGGCCATCAGGAGCGGGGCGGGATCACCGAGCAGGCGGTGCGGCGGCTGATGGCGTTGCAGGGCACGATGGCGCCCGATCAGATCATCTCGCTGTTCGACATCGGCGGCGCGACGTTCGCGATGGGCGATCATGCCGATCACATCCACGTCGGCTTCTCGCCGATGTTCGGTTCGAACGGCAAGCTCGGCCAGCAGGCGCTGGCGGTGCTCAAGCCCGGCCAGTGGTCGGACCTGATCGCCCAACTGCGCGAGATCGAGAACCCGGTCGTGCCGACGAGCCCGTCGAAGTACTCACTGCCCGCCGACAAACGCTCCTCACACGCCCACGAGGGCGAATAGACCCCACGCAGGAGCGCAGCGGCGACGCCGCGCTGTTCGGCTTCGTCCAGTTCGAGTTCGGGTTCCTGCTTGGCCCGGATGACGGACGCTTCCTGATCCGGTCCGCCCCGGGCGACGCTCCCGACCGGGTGCTCGTCCTGGCCACGCTCGGCGCCGCGGAGCGCCGGCGCTTGCGCAGTCGCCGGGGCCGGACTGTCGAGGAGGGCGCCCCGAAGCCGGTGCCCACCACGCGCGCCACGCTTGTTCGCCCCCAGCCCTTCGAGACGGAGCTCACGGCGAAGAGTTGGCTGGACGGCCTGAGAAGCGACGAGAGCCGTGTGCGGACCGAGTTGGCGGAAGGGGACCGCGTCCTGGGCAGTGTGCTGTACGCGCATCGCGTGGCCCACGCCGATCCGTATGCGCGCGACGTCTCCTCCCGGCAGGCCCTTGTGGTGCGTATCGGCTTCGGCGACGGGGAGGCCGTGGCCGACGGCCGCTACGTCGAGGCCTGGGAGCTGCCGCCCGAGCCCCGCCGGCGCGCCAGCCGCTCGATGGAGGCGCCGGAGGAGCGCTTTGCCGCCCTGCTCGGAGCACGGGAGCACGTGCTGGTCTGTGAGGAGCTCGTGCTGCGGGCCCGAGCGGACCTCGACGCCGAACGGCCACGCCAAGCCGCCCTGCAGGCCCGCGTGGCGCTCGAGAGCCTGCTCGCCGAGCTCGGGGGGGATATCCCACCCGAGCGGCGGTCGGCGCTCGAAGGCGATAGGGCGGCCGTCGGAGATGCCGCCAACGCCGCGCTTGGCGGTGATCTGGACGAGGAGCTCGTGGGCGCGCTCGCCGAGGCGGTGGGCCGGATGGAGGCCGCGATCAGATCGCGCCGGCTGTCCAGCTCCTCCTGACCCGGATAACCGCATCTTCACCCCGCGGCTGAGAAACCGGCGTTAGGGTTGCGGCTCTGCCATCAGGTCGAGTGCGACAGCCGGTATTTGGGCCTTTTGTCGATGGGAGCGAACGGTGACTGAGACGAGACTCTCCATATGAAGCACCCGCTGATACGCCTTCCCCGCAACCCACATCGCGATCGGCAGGTGTTTCAGACGGTTCAGGCCCGCCGCCGCCTCACCTCTCCCCTGGGCGGCGGCAGGGCCTGGATCAACGGTCGCGAGGTTGGCGGCTCGGACCCGCGCTACGCCCACTTGGCGGGCTCCTACGACTGAGCCTGGGCCCCAGCGGCGGGCAGCGCCGCCAGCACGGCGTCCAGCTCCTCGACCACGTCGCCGGTCAGCCTGAGGTCGGCGTCGGCGTCGTAGGGCGTCTCCCCTTCTGTCACCAACGCCAGGCGTCCCCCGGCCGCGCTGGTGATGCCCGGAAGCCCCGCCACGGGGTGCACGATCAGCGACGAGCCGATGCACAGCATCAGGTCGGCCTCCGCCGCCAGCTGGTGGGCCTCCGCCATCGCCCTGTCCGGCAGCATCTCGCCGAACAGCACCACGTCGGGTTTGAGAGGGGTGACGCAGGTCGCGCACTCGGGGGCCCCGGTCCCAGCCTTCAGCAGCTCGACGACCCGCTCGAGCTCGACACGCCCGCCACAGCACAGGCAACGGCTCCACTCGATCGAGCCGTGCATCTCGACCACGCGCCGGCTGCCCGCCATCCGGTGCAGCCCGTCGATGTTCTGGGTGATCACGCCGCGCACCAGCTCTCGCCGCTCGAGCTCGGCCACCACTTCGTGGGCTCGGTTGGGCCGCTTGTCGATCAGCGACGCAAACCGATCTCCATAGAAGCTCCAGAACCGGTCCGGGTCGGCCCGCCACGCATCGATGTGAGCGACCTCCATCGGATCGACGGTCGCCCATAGCCCCGTGCCCGGCGAGCGGAAGTCCGGGATCCCCGAGGGCACCGAGATGCCCGCGCCGCTGAGCACGACAGCGGATTGGCTGGCGCGGATCATCTCCGCAAGCTGCGCCGCCCCGGTTCCCGTGTCCGGCGACAAGCGACTAGCGACCCTGGAACTTTGGCTGCCGCTTACCGAGGAAGGCACCGATCCCCTCCCTGGCGTCCTCGGAGGCGAACACCGTGGCGAAGCCCTGCTTCTCGCCCTCGACTCCTTCATCGAGGTCACCCGCAGCAGAGACCTGCTTGATCTGCTCGACCGCCAGCGGGGCCTTCCCGGCCAACTTGCGGGCCCACGACATCGCCGTGTCGAACAGCTCGTGGTCGGGCACGACGTGGTTCACGAGGCCCGCCTCCAGCGCCTCGTAGGCGCCGATAGGGTCACCGACCAGGTTCATCTCGAGCGCCTTGGCCTCCCCCACCAGCCGCGGCAGCCTCTGTGTGCCGCCGAAGCCGGGCATGATCCCGAGGTTGATCTCGGGCTGCCCGAAACTGGCCGATTCCGCCGCCAGGCGGAAGTCGCACGCCATCGACAGCTCGCAGCCGCCGCCGAAGGCCAGCGAGTTCACCGCCGCGATGGTCACAGTGGACGACCTCTCCATCGAACGCATGAAACCGTGGCCCGCGTCGATCAGCTCGCGACCTTCGGTCTGGGGGTCCATCTCCGTGAACGCCTTGATGTCAGCTCCCGCCGAGAACGTGAAGATGTTCGAGCTGGCGAACACCACGGCACGGAGCTTGCCGTCCACCTTGCGCCACAGCTCGGTGAGCTCGGAGATCACCTGCGGGGAGAGCGGATTGGCCGGCGGCCGGTCGAGCCAGATGATCCCGACGTCGCCGCGGGTCTCGAGCGCAATGGTCTCGCGTGACTGGCCCTCGTCGGGCCGGGGATAGGCAAAGAAGCCCTGTCCGGTCTTTTTGCCCAGGCGGCCCTGAGCCACCAGGCGCCGCAGCACCAGCGGCGCCTCGAAGCCCTCGCCCCACTCGGCCTGGGCCCGCTCGAGCGCCTCTAGCACGCTGTCGAGCCCCTGGTCGTCGGCGCGAGAGAAGGGGCCGGGCAGGATGCCGGCGCCCATCATCATCCCGATCTCGATGTCCTTGGCCGACGCTTCGCCCTCCTCGAGCACGAGGCAGGACTCGACGATGGCCTTGAGCGAGAAGCGCTCGACGAGATCCTCGTAGGCGGCAGCCCGGGCGGTGCCGGCGGGGGATTCCCCGCCTGGATTGGTCTCAGGAGTGCTCATAGAAGCCATTTCCGGTCTTCTGTCCGAGGTTGCCGGTCGCGACCAGCTCCTTCATGGCGGGCGACACGAAGAACCGGTCGCCGTAGCTGTCGTTGAGGTGCTCGGCCACGTGGAGCACGGTGTCCAGTCCGAGGAGGTCGCAGAGGTAGAAGGGGCCCATCGGCGCAGCCCTGCTCTCCTGGATCACCCTGTCGACCTCTTTCACGTCGAGGCCCTCCTCGTGGGTCACCTTCCAGATCTCCGAGACGGCGGAGTTGAGGATCCGGTTGACCACGAAGCCCGGCCCCTCGCCGCAGCGGATGGCGGTCTTCCTGATCTGCTGGGCGAAGTTGGTCGTGGCCTGGAGGGTCTCCCCAGAGGTCTCCTCGCCCTCGATCACCTCGATCAGGCGCATCATCGAGGCGGGGTAGAAGAAGTGAAAGCCCACCACCTTCTCGGGGCGGGTGGTGACCTCAGCCATCTCGGTGATGGAGAGTGACGAGGTGTTCGAGGAGAGGATCGCGTGGCCGGGCGTCACGGAGTCGAGCTCGGCGAACACCGCCTGCTTGATCTGCATCCGCTCGGGCACGGCCTCCACCACGAAGTCGACATCGCCGAAGCCGTCGTAGTCGGTGGCGCCCGTGATGCGTCCGGTCAGCTCTTCGAGCTGGCGGTCGGCGTCCTCGGAGGAGATCTTCTCCTTCTTGACCAGTCCGCCCAGCTGGGCCTGCGTCACATCCCGGGCCTTGGTGAGTCCCGTGTCCACGAACCTCTGGTCGATGTCCTTGAGCACCACATCCACGCCCGAGGCGGCGATGGTCTGAGCGATCTCACCGCCCATCGTGCCGGCGCCGACGACGGCGGCCTTGAATACGTACATCCGTCCTCCAGGTGTTGTGGAAAAGGTGCGGTGCTCACCGGGGAGCCATCCGTGCGGTGCTCGGCCGAGAATCTTCGGTGCGGTGCTCACCGGGGAGCCATCCGTGCGGTGCGCGGCCGATCGACGATCGGCCTGCGCTCCTCCGGTGACGTTCCGGCTGTGCTCCTCCCTGGACGATCGGCCTGCGCTCCTCCGGTGACGTTCCGGCTGTGCTCCTCCGCTAAGGGGAAAGCGGTGCGGGAGCCTACCGCAGCCCGGCGTCATCGTCCGCCTCTATCGCGTAGCGGCGCAGGGTGCGGGCCAGTGAGTCGCGCAGCGCCCGCCTGATGAAGAGCACGTCGGTCACGCCCCTCAGCGGGCTCTCCGACGTGAGCTCGTACTCCAAGGTGATCTCGACGTGCGAGCCGCGCTCGTCCGGCTCGGCGCGGAAGGTCTGGATGCCGAAGAGGCGATCCTCTGCGACCCTCGTCGCGAAAACGCGGGCGACGTCCTGGGTCACCTTCTCACTGACCTTTCCGCGCCCTCCCGGCCCACTCTCCCACACGACCTTGGCACCCCGGGCAGGCCATTCGGGCGTGGACGACACCAACCTGGCGAAGCCCTCGACGAAGCTCGGCCAACGCCGCAGGTCTCTCCATAGCGCAACGGCCGCCTCGGGGTCCACGGGGACCTGCCCGGTGGCCCGGACGGACCGGGTCATCAGCCGTAGACCTCGCGCACGATCTCGTCGATCGAACGCGCCACCGAGTCGAGGAAGGGCCGCACTTCAGCGACCAGTCGACTGTACTCGGCGTGGCCCTCGCCGGTCAGCGAGTAGAAGCGTCGCGTGCGTCGTTGCGGGTGCTCCCACTGACCCTCGATCAGCCCGTCCTGCTCCAGACGGCGCAGCAGCGGATACATGGTGTTGGGGTTCACCGAGAGCACGCCCTCCGTCATGCCGGCGATCCGCTCCATCAGCTGGTTGCCGTAGGACGGGCCCTGGTCGATCAGGTGCAGCACCAGCAGGGGCAGCACCTCACGGCGGCGCAGCTCGCCGCTGAGGGGATCGTGAGAGCGGCCGCGGGCGGCCGCGGGAGCGGAGGGCGCCTTGATGGCGCCCGCCTTGACCACTGCCTCGCGCGCGGCCTGGCGGCTGCGGTCTCCCTTGGACTTGCCCGCGGGCGCCATCCGGGTCATCCTGACACGCGCGCGGCTGCTGCCGGGCGGTCTGGCGTCCGCCGCCCGCGGCGGCGGCCGCGATGGCGTCCGCAACCCTACGCCTGCGGCGAGCTACGCAGCCGCAGTCGCGGGCTCCTCCACGCGGCGCGGCATCAGCACCTCGCGCGCGATCACCAGCCGCTGGATCTGGGATGTGCCCTCGTACAGCTGCATGATCTTCGCGTCGCGCATCAGCTTCTCGACCGGATACTCCTTGATGAACCCGTAGCCGCCGTAGACCTGCACGGCGTCGACGGCAACCTCCATCGCGGAGTCCGCCGCGAAGCGCTTGGCGTGTGAGCTGAGCAGCGTGTTGCGCTGGCCCTGGTCGAGCAGCACGCCCGACTTCCACACGAGCAGGCGCGCGGCCTCGACCTTGGTCGCCATGTCGGCGATCATGAACTGGATCGCCTGGTGCATGGCAATGGGCACGCCGAACTGCACCCTTTCCTTGGAGTAGTCGGAGGCGAACTCGAACGCCGCGCGTGCAATGCCGACGGCCATGGCCGACACGCCGGGGCGGGTGCGATCCAGGGTCATCATGGCGAGCTTGAAGCCCTTGTTCTCCTCGCCGAGCAGGTTCTCGGCGGGGATCTCCACGTCGTTGAAGGAGATGGTGGCCGTGTTCGAGGCACGCTGACCGAGCTTGTCCTCCTTCTTGTCCACGGTCACGCCGTCGAGGTCGCGGTCGACCACGAACGCGGAGATGCCGCGGTGGCCGGCCTCCTTGTCGGTCTTCGCGTACACCGTGTAGTAGTTGGCGTGCGAGCCGTTGGTGATGAAGCACTTGGAGCCGTTGACGACGTACTTGTCACCCTGCTTGACGGCGTTGGTCTTCATGCCCGACACGTCGGAGCCCGCGTCCGGCTCGGTGAGGCAGAAGGACGCCAGCAGCGGCTCCTCGGTGAGCCTGCCGAGGTACTTCTTCTTGATCTCCTCCGAGCCACCGAGCGCGATCGGCGCGGTGGCCAGGCCGTTGCACATCAGCGAGGTGCCGATGCCCGAGCAACCCCACCCCAGCTCCTCCTCGATGAGGCAACCGGTGAGGTAGTCGAGGCCGGGTCCGCCGTACTCCTCGGGAATGTGGTTGTTCATCAGGCCCACTTCCCAGGCCTTCTCGACGATCTCCTCGGGCCAGGTGGAGTCCCTGTCGTACTCCCAGGCGACCGGCCGCATCTCCTTGGTGGCAAAGTCGTGCGCGAGCTCGCGAATGTCCTTCTGCTCGTCGGTAAGGGTGAAATCGACCACGTGCGCTCCTTCGAGAGGCGCCGCGGGCGCCCCGATTGATTCGTCAGTCAATAACGAGGTACCAGGGTACCGCACGGCCGCGCTGCCGCCAACAACTTCAATGTCAGAAGACGATCTTCACCGCGAAGACGATGCCCCCGCCGATGGCGATCAACGAGAACAGAGCCAGGCCGATCTGCTCCGGATACAGCAGCGGTCGGCTTGGCGTCATGGTGCGGCGGCGAAGGCGGTCGAGCATCCCGTCAGACTCTAGGGCGATGGACGACTTCGGCACGGTGCTGATCGGGGTGGTGCTCGTGGCCATCGTCGTGGCCTGCCTCAGCTACATCGGCAGCGGCGCGATCTACCGGGGGCTGGGGCGCACCGGGCTGTCACTGGACGAGCCCCACCTCGAGCCTGGTCCCGCAGCCGGCAGCCCAGCTGCGCATTCCGAGGCCCAGGAGGAGATTCGCCAGATGCTCGAGGCCAAGTCCGACCGCATGGAGGCGCGGGGGCAGGCGCCGCTCGACATCGACGCTGAGATGGCCGACCTGGCGATAGGCTCGACCGGCGCGCCGGCCGATGCCGCGCTGCGCGAGGAGGTGCGTCAACTGGTGGTGGCGGGCAACGAGCGGAGGATGCGCCGCGGCGAGCAGCCCCTCGATGTCGAGACCGAGGTGGACCGCCAGCTGCGAAACCTCGGAGCCTGACGGGGGGACAGGGAATGGTGCGGTGCTCGACCTGAGCCTGCGTCCGCAGGAATCGGGTATACCTGCTCCGTGGCCGACAATCGACGTTACGAGATCGAAGAGCTGCTGGTGCGCCCCGGCACGTACTTCAACCCCCAGACCGAGGTGCTGGTCGTGGTTGACGACTCCAGCTCGATGGATGCGGAGATCTTTAACTTGGAGGAGTTCGAGGGGGCCAACTGGGTGTTGGTGTCCGACGACCTGCCCGTCGACGAGGCCCAGCGCGACGAGCTGCTCGAGACCTTCCAATCCACCTGGCACGGAGGAGACGGGCGTCAGACACGCGCTATGGCCGATCCCGACGCCAGCGACGACGAGGCCGAGCTCGAGCCTGACCCCGAGACCGACGAGGACCGACCGACCGCGGCCACCGAGGATGCGTAGCGCCCGTTGATCTAGTCTCTCCGCCGTGCGCCCCGTCTACGGCCTCGGAATCTTCATACCGATAGCCGTCGGGCTCGAGCTGGCGCACGCCTCGCCGGTGCTCATCTTCCTGGCTGCCGCGCTCGGCGTGATCCCCACCGCGGCTGTGATGGGCGAGGCCACCGAGCACATCGCCGCCAAGGCCGGTCCGGGCATCGGCGGCCTGCTCAACGTCACCTTCGGCAACGCGCCCGAGCTGATCATCGCGTTCTTCGCGCTCAAGGAGGGCCTCCAGGAGGTGGTCAAGGCCTCCATCGTCGGATCGATCATCGGCAACATCCTGCTGGTGCTGGGCGCGGCGATGCTCGTGGGCGGCCTCAAGCGCGACAAGCAGGAGTTCAACCGCACCGCGGCCAACGCACAGTCGGTGATGCTGCTGCTCGCGCTGACGGCGCTGATCCTGCCGGCGATCTTCCAGCTGGTGAACGGAGGCGGGCTGCCGGGCGTCGGAGACGAGAGGATCGACTTCGGCTCGGACCTCGAGCAGCTCTCGTTTGCCGTGGCGATCGTGTTGATGGCCAGCTACGCGGCCGGGCTCGTGTTCTCGCTGAAGACCCACCGCGCGGTCTTCAACCCATTCGAGGCCGAGGAGGAGGAGCACGAAGGGGGGTGGTCGACGAAGCGGTCGGTCGTTTCCCTGGCCATTGCCGCCATCCTCGTGGGGGTGATGAGCGAGGTGCTCGTCGGATCGATCACCGAGGCGTCGGAGACGATCGGCCTGTCGGAGTTCTTCGTGGGCGTGTTCGTGGTGGCGATCGTGGGCAACGCCGCCGAGCATTGGGTGGCGGTGCTCGTGGCGGCCAAGGACAAGATGGACCTGGCGGTGTCGATCGCCATCGGCTCCAGCGCCCAGATCGCGCTCTTCGTCGCGCCCGTGCTCGTCCTGCTCTCGTTCGTGATCGGACCCAACCCGATGGCGCTCGTGTTCAACGGCTACGAGCTGGGAGGCCTGGTGTTCGCGGTGCTGATCGCCAACTTCGTCAGCCAGGACGGCGAGTCCAACTGGTTCGAGGGCGTGCAGCTGCTCGCGCTCTACTTGGTGCTCGGGCTGGTGTTCTTCTTCGCATAGGTCCGCGGCTGCGTCGACCGGGTGGCGAGGGCGCCCGCGAGACCACGCCACGCTGCTCGGGGCGAGCTGGGCGACGGCGCGATCCCCGCTCCCGTCCACCTCGACGATCCGTCCAACCCCCTCAATCCGCCGACGTTGGATGTCTTCCCGAGGACCAGGAGCGCCAACTCGGTCAACGTCGGCTCCGAGGAAGCGTGCGGTGACTTGGCCGCGCGGCGCCACGATACCCGGGATCTCTCCCGAGGGAAGACCCGTTGCGCTCAGCGAGCCGTCGAGTAGGAGCTGCCCAGCGGGCGGCGTGACGCCCAGGTGGTGGTGTGTGGATCGGGCTCGCGCGCCGGCTCAGTCGAGGCAGCCGAGCGACTCGCTGTTGGCGGTGCTGACGTCCACCAGCCAACGACCGTTGACGCGGCGGAACTTCTGGGAGCGCGTGCGCGTGCAGTCGCCCATCGTGTAGCGCAGCCGCGAAGTCGCGCGTGCACCGCTGACGCGGATCCTGGCCCGGCGCGCGGCGGCAGCCTCGGCCTTGGTGCGGCGGGCCAGCGCGGTGCGGCCGACACGCTTGCGGTCCTCGGCGTAGCGGCCCTTGATGGCCGCCGGGCAGTCGTCGTATGACGTCACGCCGAACATGTACTGAAACTTGTGGTCCTCGGTCATGTAGCGGCAGGCGCGGGTGTCGCCCTTGCCCGCGTAGGTGATCTGTTGAGACCACGCGAATCGGATGGAGGACCGCGCGCTCGCCGCGGCGTCCGCAGACGCGACGGCCGCGAGGAGGACGGTGGCGAGGAGCGAGACGAGGGCGAGGCGCATCGCGGCAGTGTAGGGCTCGGGCCCACTAGCGCGCGCCGCCTGGCGTCAAGCGCCCAACTAGGCGGCCAGGTGCTCGCCGATGACCCCTGGGATTCCGCCCACCCGGCGACGAGACCGGCGGGGGTGCCCTTGAAGACGATCCGGCCGCCGTCGTGGCCGGCTCCGGGGCCGAGGTCGATGATCCAGTCGGCGTGGGCCATGACCGCCTGGTGGTGCTCGATGACGATGACCGATCGGCCCGAGTCGACGAGCCGGTCGAGCAGGTGCTCGACGTCGGCCAGGTACAGGCCGCGGGTCGGCCGTCGAGGACGTAGCCCTCGCCTGTTCCTGCTGGTATAGCCAGAGCCGCAACCCCGAGATGACCTCCCACATGCGGTCTGAATACTCGCGCCACTCCCGGTCCAAGCGACGCCGCTTCAAGCCTCGAAGCAGCAGTCGGATCCGCCGTCCCGGTCTGCGCGAAAAAGCGCGCTCCGCTCAAGGCCGCATCGCGGGTGTCGGTCGGGTGGCCCGAAGCGGCGCCATGTCTTCATCGCTTTGGCGAGGTGCCCCCGTCGCCGATGACGAGGGCGAGCAGCCACGCGATCGTGAGTGCGGCGACTCGAACACACGAGCAGCACCTGGGTCTGCCAGGTCCAGTGCAGCGCCATTCGAGGGGAATCGCGTTGCCGAATGCGTGCACCGCGATGCCGGGATACAGCGACCCCCGTCCAGTGGTAGAGCAGGCACATCCCCAGCCGGGACCCGGGACGCGGTCTTCGAAGGCCTCTCCGACCCCACCCGGCGCGAGCTACTGGCGCTCGTGGGACGGCCCGATGGCGCCACGGCCACCGAGCTGGCCCGCGACCTCCCGGTGACCCGCCAGGCCGTGAGCAAGCACCTGTCCGTGCTGTCTAACTCGGGGCTGGTGGAGTCGGGGCGCTCCGGCCGCGAGGTGCGCTACCGCCTGACTCTCGCCCCGCTGTCCGAGGCCATGGCTTGGATGGCGGGCGTAGGGGCCCAGTGGGATGCGCGGCTGGCCCGCTTGGAGCGCCAGCTGTCACGTTCGCGCGCGTCGTCGTAGGGGACGGGTGCGCCGGCTCGGGACCTGCATCCGAGAAGCGCCGTCAGGAGCTGTCGCTCCGCATGACCGCCGGCTTCTCAGCGTCGGCGCCGGTCGGGCCGCCGTCGCCGTCGCCGTCTCTGCCCGGGTCGGCGTCGTCGTCTTCTGAGGACAGCGTGCGCTCGCCGCGTTCCTGCTGCTTGGCGTCCGAGTCCGGATCGCGGCTGTCGCCCACCAGCGAAGCGACGATGCCGATCGTGAACAGCACCGCGATGATCGCCAGGCTGGCGATCGGCCCGATCTCGACGAAGTCCTCGATCAGCAGCTTGACGCCGACCACGCCGAGCACGACGGCGATCGTCTCGTCGAGGTAGCGAAAGCGGGCGATGAGGCCCTCCACCAGCACGAAGAGCGCCCGCAGGCCCAGCAGCGCGAACACGTTGCCCATCCAGATCAGGAACGGATCGCGGGTGATGGCGAAGGCCGCGGGGATCGAGTCGATGGCGAAGGCGATGTCGGCGAACACCACCGCCGCAAGGCACAGGAACAGGGGGGTCACGTAGCGTTTCCCGCCCTCCTTCGAGAACCAGCGCCCCTCGCGGAAGTCGTCGGTGACCGGGTAGAAGCGCCGCACAAGGCGCACCATCAGGTTCTTGTCAGGGTCGACGTTCTCATCGACGCCCTTGAAGATCCGGTAGGCCAGCACCAGCAGCGCGGCGCCCAGCAGGTAAACCACCACGTGGAACTGCTCGATCAGCGTGATTCCTGCCAGGATGAACACGCCGCGCAGAAACAGAGCGGCCACGATGCCCCAGAACAGCAGGCGGGGGCGCCGTTGCATCGGCACACCGAAGTAGGCGAAGAGAAGGAGGAAGACGAAGAGGTTGTCGAGCGACAGTGACCGCTCGATCAGGTACACGGTGGTGTAGAGGACCGCGTCCTCGCTGCCACGGAAGCCCAACACCACAAACGCCGCCCCGAGGCTGACCACGAGCCACCCGATCGACCAGATCGCCGCCTCGCGGAAATCAGGCTCTCGCCCGCGCGCGAAGAAGTGGAGGTCGAGCCACAGGAACACCAGCAGGACGGCGACCAGGGCCGCCCAGGGTGCTATCGCTTCCAGGTCCATGGGGCCTGCACGCTACCGGAGGGTCAGGGCCGGCTGGGGAGCAGCATGCTGCACCGCTGCAGTGCCGCAAGGTCGTCCGGCGGTGCCTCGTCCAGGCAGTCGGAGTACAGCTGCAGGGCATCGGGCTCCGGAGCGACGGGCCCGGGGGCGGTCCCTCCCGGCGTGGTCGAGGCTCCATCCTCGCCCGGCACAGGCGCCCTCTCCCCGCCGAGATCCTGTCCCCCGAGAATCCCGAAGCCTCCGAGTTGGGTGCTCAGATCCTTGATCGGGCGCGAGTCCGCCGGGGCCTCCACGGTCTGATCGCCGTTCACATCGGACAGCTCGATCGAGATCCGCAGGCTACCGCCCTCGATCCCACCGAAACGCGTGCGGTCCTCCTCGGGCACCGTGACCTCGAAGCTGGCCGACAACCTTCGGATCACGTCGTCCTCCTTGCCCACGTAGACGTCGAAAGCGGGGTCCTCGACCACCTCGTCGAGCTGATCGAGCTGCTGATCGGTGAGCGGCTCCGGAGTGCCCGGGGTTACACCGCCGACGGCGTTCGCCGAACGCTCGACCAGCTTGTTCAGATCCGCGAAGACACGGCGCGCGTCTAGCTTGGCGGACACGTGCTCGGTCGCGACGCCGGCCACCTCGTCCGCTCCCTCGCTCTTGGCCTCGATCAACCAAGCGCGCGGATCCACACCGAGCTCGGCAAGCGCACCCGGGCCGCCGTCGCCCTCGGCGCCGCTCAGCTCGGTGTTGGCGCGAGCGATGTCCTCGGCTGGCTGCTCGTAGAACTCTCCCCCGAACTTCAGGAACCCGCGGTCGCCCGTGGACAGAAAGCCAAACTCCACCGTCTGCCCCGTCTCCTGAGAGCCGAACGTCAGGTCGATGTCGAACTTGGGGATCGTGTTCTCGGCAGCGATGTAGACGCCAGAGGCCTCGAGACGCACCGGGCGCTCCAAGGCCTGCAGGCCCCGCACTTCGAGCTGGGCGTCGACCTTCAAGTCGGCAGTCCTCACCGACTGGCGGGAGGCCCGGTCGAGAAGCCCCTCCACGTCCTCTTCGCCCTCGCCCCCGCCGCAACCGGCCAATACGGCTACCGAGGCGAGCGCCAAGAACACGGCGAGAAGTCTGCGAGCGATCGGTCGCATACGGCGGCGGAGGCCCAGAGTAGCGACGGCCCCCTCGCGTTACGCAAATTACGGGCTCCGCTAGGTTGGGGAGAATGACGTGCCCGCAAATCGCCAGGTTTGCCGCGGGACTCGTCGCCTGCGTCGCGCTCTGGGGGCCCGCCCCCGCTCAAGCCAGCGATGTGCTGGTGGTCGACGGCCCGCGCGCAACCCTGACCCTCGATCCCTTCACTCCCACCGGTGCGGACGCAGACCTGGGCCGCGAGCCGCCCGACCGGGTCGGCGTCGCGCCCCTCGCCGGAGCCTCCGCGCGCTCACGCGGGCAGCGTGCGGTGCTTCGCGCCCTGCGCACGGCGCGGCGGCGCAACATGATCTCCCGCCGGCGCTACCGCGGCTACACCCGCATCCTCTCGCTGGCACGCAAGCGACACCGGCGGCTGCGGGGCGCACGCAGGGACGAGCTGGGAAGCGTGATCGCCACCCTCGAGGAGATCGCCCGGTCGGAGCAGCTCAAGCCCGGGCGCATGCCCGCTCTGTTCCTCATCCTGCGGCGCAACGCCGAGTTCTGGCCGCGGTCCCCCTTTCCGGCCGACCGGGGGCTGGTGCGCTTCCGCGGAAGCCAGCTGCTGTTCGAGTACTACGCCGGCAAGGGGCTGCAGCTGCAGCCCCTTGCCAACTTCAAGAAGGCGAACCTGATGCACGGCGCCTGCCTGAAGAACGCCGGTCCGTGTGACCCCGCCGGGCTGCGCCGGCTGCTGCGCGAGATGGTCGACACGTCCACGCGCAGAGGCCGCTTCCGGACCTGGGAGTACTACTTCGAGTTCGGCGGCGGTCGGCCGCCCTGGATCAGCGGGATGGCTCAAGCTACGGCGATCCAGGCCTTCGGCCGGGCTTCTGGGCTGCTTCGCGAGCCCGGCTGGCGCCGGTACGCGCGCCAGGCGCTCGGCGCGTTCACGACACGGCCGCCCACCGGGGTGGCGACGAGGGGCCCTGCGGGCGGTGTGCACTACCTGCAGTACTCGTTCGCCCCGAGGTTGTTCATCTTCAACGCCTTCCTGCAGTCGGTGATCGGGCTCTTCGACTACTCCGAGCTCACCGGCGATCGGACCGCCCGGGCGCTCTACGCCCGCGCCGAGCGCGAGGCCCGCCGGGAGGTGGCGCTGTCGGACACCGGCGACTGGTCGCGGTACTCGTTCGCCGGCGCGGAGTCGACCGCCGAGTACCACGAGCTGCTGCGCGAGTTCCTCGCGGGCCTGTGCGGCCGCCTGCGGCGCGGCGTGTACTGCAGCGCCGCCAAGCGCTACGCCCTCTACACCACAGAGCCGGCCGTGCTGAAGCTGCTCGGCCCTGGCACGGTGAGCAAGGGGCGCGCCTCGGAGGTGCGATTCTCCCTCTCCAAGCTGTCGGCGGTCCAGCTCACGATCAGACGCAGTGGAAAGGTGGTGTTCGACCGGGTGGCCACGTTCGGGCGAGGCGAGGGCTCCTTCGCCTTCAGGCCACGCGCGGCGGGAGTCTTCCGCGTGCGCCTCGCCGCGAAGGAACTGCGCACCGGGCGCGAGCTGCGCACCTACGAGACGGGTCAGATCGAATCCCTGCCCTCGGGCTAGGCCCTCCGTCTGAATGGTTCCTTGAACGTCCCTCGCACGATCCTCTACACCGGCAAGGGCGGGGTGGGCAAGACCAGCGTCGCGGCGGCTACCGCTCGCCGCTGCGCGGCCGCCGGCCTGCGCACAGTGATCCTGTCCACGGATCCCGCGCACAGCCTGTCCGACTCACTCGAGGCTGCGCTCGGCGCCACACCCGCCGAGGTGGCGCCGCTCCTGTTCGCCCAGGAGGTACAGGCCCAGACCGAGATGGAGCACAACTGGCACGCGGTATCGGGCTGGCTTGGCGAGCTTCTCGCCGACCGCGGCGTGGACCCGATCGTCGCCGAGGAGCTGACCGTGCCACCCGGCATGGACGAGCTGTTCTCACTTCTGCAGATCAAGCGACACCACGACTCCGGGGAGTTCGACGCAATCGTGGTCGACTGCGCTCCCACCGGCGAGACGCTGCGGCTGCTCTCGTTTCCCGACGTGTGCACCTGGTGGCTGGAGAAGGTGTTTCCCTTCCAGAGCCGCATGGTGGCGGCGGCGAGGCCGCTGGCCCGCACGCTGATGCCAGACCTGGCGCTTCCCGGCGACGCCGTCTTCGAGGACGTGGAGCGCCTGGCGCACAACCTGGTGGCGATGAACGACATCCTGCGCGACCGCCGCCACACCTCGGTGCGGCTGGTGATGAACCCCGACCGGATGGTGGTCAAGGAGGCGATGCGCACCTTCACCTACCTCAACCTGTACGGGTACGTGACCGACGCCGTGGTGGTGAACCGGATGTTCGGAGAGGAGGCCGGCAGAGGCTACTTCGCCGCTTGGCGGGAAGCTCAACAGGAGCAGATGGAGCTCGTGCGCTCGGGCTTCGATCCCGTCCCGATCCTCACCGCCCCCTATTACCCGCGCGAGGTGGTCGGGGCCGAGATGCTCGACCGGCTGGGCGATGAGCTCTTCGATGGCGTCGAGGCGCACGGCGTGCTCTACGAGGAGCTCTCGCAGGGCCTCTCCAGCGAGGACGGGCGCGCCACCTTGAGGTTGGTGCTGCCATTCGCCGAACGGGGCGAGATAGGGCTCAAGAAGGTCGGCCTCGAGGTGATCGTCCGCGTCGGCTCCCAGAAGCGCACTATCATCCTGCCGCCCGCAATGGCGGCCTACGACACCAGCGGCGCACGCTTCGCGGACGGTGCGCTGGAGGTCTACTTCGCCCGGGCAAGCGATGGAGTCACCCCGACCGACAAGAGCTGACTATAAGCTGCCGCCCGACGGCGACCTCTACGCGGGCGCCGGTGAGTCGGACGGGGTCGGCGAGGACTCGCGCAGCCGGTGGGAGGCGCCGCCGCCCCCGCCGCGGGCCAACCCGGACTTCTCTGCCCTGTTCGTGGTCCTCGAAGCCGTTCGCCGCTCCGCTCCCGCAGAGCTGCAGGAGCGGCTCACATCGCTCATCCGTGAGGCGCTGCTCACGCTGCGCTCGCTGATCGACTGGTACCTCGAGCGGCTCGATCGCAAGCCCCGCGAGCCGCGCGTCGAGGACATTCCGATCGACTGAGAGAATCTTGGTCCGTGCAGTGCTCGGCCGGGAGTCTCCGGTGCGGTGCTCGCCGGAGATACTTCCGTGCGGTGCTCGGCCGAGAGTATCCGGTGCGGTGCTCGCCGGAACGACGTTCCGGCTGCGCTCCTCCCTCGGCGATCGGCCTGCGCTCCTCCGGCAACGTTCCGGCTGCGCTCCTCCCGCTCTCGGCTCCCGTCGGCGGCTCAGTCGTCGAGCCTGTCCCGCTCCGGGGGTGTAGCCCTCTCGCGCGCTTCCGGGTCCTGTGAGGGGTGCGGCTCGCTGGTGCTCGTGGCGCCGGTCGGCGAGTGGGGCTCCTCTCCGAAGGGCAGCCCGTCGGGATCCGGCGGATCGCGGGGGTCCTCACGCTTCTCATACGGGTCGGGCCACTCGGTGGGGTCTGGCTCTCCCACCGGGTTGTTGAGCGCGTGGTGAGGGTCGCGGTCACGATCGGGGAGATCGTCGGAGGCGGCCGGCGGCTCGGGGAACCCGCCCTCGGCCGTGCCCGGATCCGCGGTACGGGGCTGGT
Organism: Thermoleophilaceae bacterium; assembly: GCA_030447725.1. Taxonomy (GTDB): domain Bacteria; phylum Actinomycetota; class Thermoleophilia; order Solirubrobacterales; family Thermoleophilaceae; genus JAAYBF01. Next base: position 1,083,491 of record JAUJOQ010000001.1, on the reverse strand, counting down.
TGACGTCTTCTTTGTCCATGAGTGCGGGCTACCCGCTCGGAGGGCGCGGAAACGGCGGGCTGTCGGACCGCAGACGATCGTGAGCTGCTCGGCGGCGCGCGGTTACCCTGTGACCATGAAGACCTGGGTCCTCACCGGCTCGGTGGAGAACTTCCGCGCCACCCGCGATCGCGGCTTCCGGCTGATCGGCGCCAAGGAGGGTCGCCGGCGCATGGCCGAGCAGATCGAGCCAGGCGACGAGATCGTCTTCTATCTCACCGTCGTACAGGCCTTCGGCGGGATCGTGCGGGTCACCTCTGAGATGTTCGAGGACCGCGAGGCGATCTGGCCCGGAAAGCCCGGCAAGGTGGACCCATATCCGTGGCGCTTCGAGACCGAGCCGGTGCTCGTGCTCGACGAGGAGCAGTTCGTGCCCGCCGCCGAGCTGGCGCCGAAGCTCGAGCACGTGGGCAAGTGGCCGGCCGAGCACTGGCATCTCGCCTTCCAGGGCCAGCTGCGCACAGTGTCCGACGCCGACGCCCGACTGCTTGCCGCGGAGATCCGGGAAGCGGCCGGCGTCACCGCCGCCGGCTGAGAGTGGTCCACCAGCGCCATTACAGCGCCGAGCAGGCCAACGCGGCCCTGCCGTGGGTGAGGGAGCGCCTCGAAACGCTGCGCGCCGCCCGTGAGGGGCTCAACGACGAAGAGGCGCGCGCCGCCCTCGCCGAGGCGGGACCGTCCAACGGCGGCGGAAATCCCGGGCAGGTGGTCTCGGCGGCCTTCCTGTCCATGCGCACGGCCCTCACGGAGCTGCGTGAGATGGAGGTAGTGCTCCGCGACCTCGATCGGGGGCTCGTTGACTTCCCCTCGGTGCGAGAGGGCCGGGAGGTCTACCTCTGCTGGGAGGAAGCCGAGGACGCGGTGGAGCACTGGCACGAGCCCGACGCCGGCCACGGCGGTCGCCGGCCCCTCGACGATGGCTGACGCGGGGCGCGCGGCCTCGGACGCCGCCGGCGGCGTCGCGGAGGGCTGGCGCCGGCTCAACACCGAGCAGCGAGTGGCCGCCGTGGGAGCCCTCCTGCTGGTGGTAAGCACCTTCGGGCCGTTCTCGTTCGTGGAGGCGGCGATCGCGCTCACGGGGCTCGGCGTGCTCCTGCTGCTCAAACAGCGGGCAGACCGGAAGCGTTTCCACCTCCCCCTCGGGGACGGCTCCGTGATCCTGGGGGCTGCGCTGTGGTCGGCGCTGCTGATCGTGACCCGCATCTTCGACCGTCCGCTTGGCCAGAGCATCCTGGCGCTGGGGTGCGCGGCGGTCATCGCCGCCGCCGGCCTGCGCGAGCGCGCCAAGCGGCCACCCGACGATGTGCCCGACGCGCCGCCCCCCCGGCCGCCGCGCCGCCCCCGGCGCGGGCGACCCGCCCGCCGGCCCGAGCCTGCCACGGTCCGGCTCGCCGGTGGCGATCCCGCAGAGCGCCCGACCGAAGCCGATGCCACCGAGCGCCTGCCAGCCGACGAGCCGGTCCAGCTCTCCCTCGACGAGCCCGACGACCCGCCCGAGTACAGACCGCAGCGCTAGCCGGCCACCGGCTCGCGGACCGCGGGCTCGGCCACCTCGCGCACCGGGGGCTGGGCCGCCTCGCGCGGCACGCCGGCAAGCTGACCGCCGGGGCAGCCGCCGGCCTCCACCCGGCGCTCGGGGTTGCGCACGAGCATCAGCCCCAGCACGCCGCCGACGCCGACCAGTCCAGCCGAGATGGCCATGGCCAGGTGGAAGGCGCCCACGGAGGAGGCGGCGGCGTCTCCGTAGCGGCCGGCCACCAGCGCACCGACGAGCGCGATGCCCAGCAGCCCGGCCACCCGCGCGATCGCGTTGTTTATGCCGCTCGCCAGGCCCGCGTTGTGCTCGTCGGCGTCGGCGAGCACCGTCGCGGTCAGGGGCGCGACGGTCATGGACAGACCCACCCCGAAGAGGACCAGCGGCCCGAGCAGGTCGACCACGTAGTCCACGTCCGTGCCGAGGCGGGTGAGCAGCGCCAGGCCGGCGGCCATCACGACCGGTCCGAAGCCCATGAACAGGCGTGGTCCCCAGCGATCCGCGAGCGCGCCGAAGCGCTTCGACAGCAGGAACATCAGCACGGTGACCGGCAGCCCTGCACTGCCGGCGCCCACGGCGGAGTAGCCGGCGACGTTCTGCAGGAACAGGACGAGGAAGAAGAAGAGCAGCGACAGTCCCGCGTACATCAGCAGGGTCTCCACGTTGCCGACGGCGAAGTTGTGGCGGCGAAAGAGCCCCAGTTCGAGCATCGGGTGAGAGGCGCGGCGCTCGTAGAGGATGAAGGCCGCCAGCAGGGCGAAGCCCCCGCCGAGCGGCATGAACACGGTGGGGTCTGAGAAGCCCCCTTCGGGCTGGCGGATCAGGCCGAAGGTGATCCCGGCCAGGCCGGCCGCGCACAGGGCGCCACCCGTGACGTCGACTCGGACGTGGTCAGCGCCCCCGCCGCCCTCGGGCACGTAGCGGGCGATCAGCATCAGCGTGGCGAGGATGAGCGGAACGTTGAGGGCGAAGATCCACCGCCACGAGGCGGCATCGACCAACTGACCGCCCACAAGCGGCCCGATGATCATTCCGACGGCTCCCCAGGCGGTCCACGAGCCCACTGCGGCGCCGCGCTCGCCGGGCGAGAAGGCGGACACGATCACCGCCAGCGCCGCCGGGGTGAGCAGCGCTCCGGCCGCGCCCTGGAGGGCCCTCCCCGCCACCAGGACCTCGATGCCGGGCGCCAGCGCGCACACCACGGAGGAGACACCAAAGCCGACCACGCCGAGCGAGAACACCCGCCGCTCGCCGAAGATGTCGCCAAGGGAGCCGCCCACGAGGATCAGCGATGCCAGCGTGACGAGATAGGCGTTGGCCGTCCACTGCTGCCCGGCGAACCCGCCCCCGAGGTCGTCGCGGATGGCGGGCAGCGCCACGTTGACCACCGTCGCGTCGAGCGTCACGACCGTCGACCCGAGAATGCAGGCGACCAGGATCATGCGCTTCTGCTGAGCCGACGGGACGGCCTTGGGCCCCTCCTCCATGAGACGCGCGTAGGGCGGCGGGTGCTGTCAGACCTCGTCGACCGAACGCGGCCCCGGTCCGATGTACTTCGCCGAGGGCCGGATCAGCCGCGCCTCGCGCTTCTGCTCGAGGATGTGAGCCGACCAGCCGCCCACGCGCGCGCACGAGAAGAGCGGCGTGAACAGGTCGGACGGAACGCCGGCGAAGTCGAGCACCACCGCCGACCAGAACTCGACGTTGGTGGCCAGCACGCGGTCGGGCTTGCGGGCCCGCAGCTCCGCCAGCGCGGCCTCCTCGAGCGCCTCGGCCGCCTCCAGCCGGGGGGCGCCGACCTCACGGGCCGTCTGGCGCAGCACGCGGGCACGGGGGTCCTCGGCGCGGTAGACGCGGTGCCCGAAGCCCATCAGCCGCTCGCCGCTGTCCAGCCACTCCTTGACCCACGCCTCGGCGTCACCGCGCTCCTCGACGGCGTCGAGCATGGTCAGCACCCGCGAGGGGGCGCCGCCGTGGAGGGGACCGGACAGGGCGCCGACGCCGGCGGAGAGCGCGGCGGCCACGTCGGCCCCGGTAGAGGTCACGACCCGGGCCGTGAAGGTGGAGGCGTTCATGCCGTGCTCGGCGGCCGAGATCCAGTAGGCGTCGATCGCCTTCACGTGCCGGGGGTCGGCCTCTCCGCGCCAGCGTATGAGGAAGCGCTCGGGGATCGAGGTGGCCTTGTCGATCTCGGTCTGGGACACGGGAGCGTGCCCGGTGCCGCGAGCGGACTGCGCGACGAACGAGAGCGCCATCACCGAGACCCGCGCCAGCTCCTCGCGGGCCTGCTCGTCGGAGATGTCGATCACCGGCTCGAGGCCCCACTCGGGCCCGAGCATGGCCAGAGCGGCCTGGAGGTCCACGCGCGGCTCGCCGGTGCGCACCGCAAGCGGATGCGGGACCGCGGGCGGCAGGCCGGGCTCGAAGCTGCCGTCGGCCAAGAGGCCCCAGACCTGTTCGAAGGGCACCTTGCCCACCAGATCCTCGATGTCGACTCCGCGGTAACGAAGCGCGCTGCCTTCCTTGTCGGGCTCGGCTATCTCCGTGGCAAAGGCGACTACGCCCTCGAGCCCCGACTGAACCTCCGCAACCTCGAGCATTCCGCCTCCTTCTCGTGCTCCTGGGTGAGATGCCGAGACTACCGACCAATAGGCTCCCGTCGTGGCTGTGGTGTGGCGTGCGGATGCGGAGGACGCCGAGGCGGTGGCGGCCCTGCTCGTGGAGTTCCGCGACTGGCTCGGCCGCGACGCCCCCTCGGCGGCCAGCTTCCTGTCGAGCGTCCAACGGCTGATCGAGGATCCGTCTGTGAGCTACCTGCTGGGAGCGACGGAGGTGGGCGAGGAGCCGGCGGGCGTCTGCCAGCTGCGCTTCCGGTACGGCGTGTGGCACGCGGCCGAGGACTGCTCGCTGGAGGATCTGTTCGTGCGCGAGGAGGCCCGCGGGACCGGCCTCGGGCTCGCGCTCACCCTCGCCGCTCTCGACCGCGCACGTGATCGCGGCTGCGCCCGGGTCGAGCTTGACGTGAACGAGTCCAACGGGCCGGCGCGGGCGCTGTACGAGGGTCTGGGCTTCACCTCGGCAGCCGCTCCGGGAGCGCCGCGCAACCTGCTGATGCGGTTGGCCCTGGCGCGCTAGCCTCCTGGCCTCGATGGCGATCCTGTCCGAGCACGTCGAGTCCTACCTCGCCGGCCTGCGCCCGCCACGCTCCCGCGTGATGGCCGAGATGGAGGAGTTCGCCTCGAGCGAGGGCGTGCCGATCGTGCACTGGGAGACAGGACGCATGCTGGCGGCGCTCGCCGGCTCACTGGACGGGCGGGTGCTCGAGGTGGGCACCGCGATCGGCTACTCCGCGCTGCACATGGCCGAGGCGCTGAGGCAGGGAAGCATCGTGACGCTCGAGCGCGACCGCGATCGTGTCGCCCAGGCCGCTGACTACCTGCGACGGGCCGGAGTAGCCGACCGGGTTCAGATCGTGACCGGCGACGCCAAGGAGACGATCCTGGGTCTCGAAGACAGCTTCGACATGCTCTTCCTCGACGCGACCAAGGGCGAGTACCGCGACTACCTCGAGCTGGCTGAACCCAAGCTGACCGACCGTGCGCTGCTCGTGGTCGACAACCTCCTGATGTCGGGCGAGGTGGCCGGCGGCGAGGCGGGCTTCTGGCCCGCCGAGACCGTCGAAGCGGGGCGGGCCTTCAACGAGGCGCTGCTGCGCAGCGAGCGCTGGCGCGGGGCCGTGCTCCCGGTGGGTGACGGCGTGGGCCTGGCCTGCCGACTCAGCTAGTTCTCGCCGGCGGCGGGCGCCCGCCGGGTGATCGCCAGAGCATCGCGTTCTAGCGGGCTTCTGCGTCCCTGTCGCCTGCCGCGTCGGGCTCGGACTCCGCCGCGACCTCGACGGTCGGCTCGTCGTCGTAGGCCATCTCGGCGGACAGGTCGGGCTCGTCGCCCTCCACCACCACCGCGGGCGAGTCGCTGGTGGTGGGCGGCTGCATGCGGTCGAGGGCGTCGTCGGCCACGCTCAACACCTCGTCGGCCAGCTGGCGCATCTCCTCGATCAGCCTGGTGCGCTGCTCCGACATGGCGCCGATGTCGGCCTCGAGCTGCTGCGCGCGCTCCTCGGCTTCGCGCAGGGCGTCGTCGGTCGCGCGCTCGGCTCGCTCCAGCCGGCCCTCGGCCTGCGAGCGCGAACGCGAGATGATCTCCTCGGCGGCCTCGTGCGCTCGCTGCAGGATCGCGGCGGTCTCCTGGCCCACCTCGTCAAGCGCCCGCTTGACGGCGGAGTCGCGGGGCGGCTGCTCCTCCAAGCGCTCCACCAGGTCGCCGATCTCCTGGCACCACGTGTCCACCGCGGCGCGATCGTATCCGCGCATGGCCATGGGAAACCGCGCGGCGCGCACCTCGTCGGCTGCGCTGCGACGCGCGCGGGTGCGCTGCGGCGCCGCGAAGGTCTCCTCGGTGGGTTCGGGTGCCTGCTCCTCCTGCACGGCTTGGAGTATGCCCGGATCGATCTAGCCGTGGGTGCCCACGGCCACGAAGAAGGCCCCTGTGCCCAGGAACACCAGGATGATCCCCGACAGCACCAGGGTTCGCGACTGAAAGAGGTGGCCGAGCACGGCGATCAGGAAGCCGCCGGCGAACAGCAGGTAGTAGGCGTCGAGAAGCCGTTCGAGGGTGTCGGGCCCGCCCCCCGGGAAGCCGTCGGGCGCTTGGGCGAGCAGTGCGAGCACGGACCGAAAGTATCCTTTGCCCGGTGCCCGTGGCGTTCCACTCGATCGAGGAGACCCGCGCCGGACTGGTCGGCGCCGGCTACCTCGCCGGCGACTCCACCGCGCTGGTCTCCTTTCTCGCCCAGCGGCTGGGCAAGCCCGTGCTCGTGGAGGGCCCGGCGGGAGTTGGCAAGACCGAGCTGGCCAAGGCGCTGTCGCGCGCCACCGGACGGGAGCTGGTGCGCCTGCAGTGCTACGAGGGCCTCGACGAGGCAAAGGCCCTGTACGAGTGGAACTACAAGAAGCAGCTGCTGCGCATCCAGGTCGAGGCATCCGATGCGGGCTGGCGCGAGGTGCGCGATGACATCTTCGGAGAGGAGTTCCTGCTCCCCCGGCCGCTCCTGAGCGCGATCTCCTCGGAGCAGCCGGTGGTGCTGCTGATCGACGAGATCGACAAGACCGACCAGGAGTTCGAGGCGATGCTGCTCGAGGTGCTGTCGGACTTCCAGGTCTCGATCCCCGAGCTGGGCGTCGTCGAGGCCAAGACCCACCCTCTCGTGCTGCTCACCTCGAACAACTCGCGTGAGCTGACCGAGGCGCTCAAGCGCCGCTGTCTCTACCTCTGGCTCGACTACCCCGGGCCCGAGCGCGAGCTGGAGATCGTCCGCCTGCACGCCCCCGCGCTGTCGGAGGACATGGCGCGCAAGCTGGTCGAGGTCGTGCAGATGGTGCGCAACCTCGATCTCAGGAAGCCGCCGTCGATCGCGGAGTCGATCGACTGGGCACGCGCCCTCCTGCTGCTCGGCGCCGAGGACATCGACGCGGAGACGCTGAGGAGCACGATGAGCATCATCATCAAGCACCGCACCGACCTCGACCTGGTCACCGACCGCGTGGGAGTGAAGCTCACCGATGGCCTCGTCGGGTCCCGCCAAGCCGGGTAGACCGGGCAGGGCCAACCCGGCCCTGTACGGCGGGATGCCCGCCGCTCGGAGCGCGCGCGGGATGGCGCCGCGCCTGCTCGAGTTCGCCGACGAGTTGCGGCGCGAGGGGATGGCGGTGGGCAGCTCCGAGCTGCTGGACGCCTTCGCGGCCCTGGAGGCGGTGGCCTGGACGGATCGCGAAAGCTTCCGCGAGGCGCTGTCGGCGACCCTCGCCAAGTCACACGAGGACCGGCGCCTGCTCGAGCTGATCTTCGATCGCTTCTTCTTCCGTGCAGTGGAGCGCGAGGCGGTGGAGCGCGGAGTCAAGGAGGGCGTCTCCGGCGAGGGTGGCGAGGAGCGCATCGATCTCGGCGCGCTGCGCGAACGCATCCGCGGCGCGCTGCGCCACCCCCGGGGCTCGGACGGTGAGCTGCGCGACCTGGCCCGGCTGGCCATCTCCGCCTTCGGCCGCCAGGGCGAGGGCTCGGGCGTGATCGGGGTCGACGTGCAGCGCATCCGCCGCACGCTCGGCCTCAAGGGTGAACAGGCCGGCGCCGAGCTGCCCGATCCTGAGTCGGTGCCGCGCGACCGGCTGCGCGAGTTCGAGGGCCACGTGCGACGCGAGCTCGAACGGGCGCTGATCGAGCGCACCGAGTCACTGCCTCCGGCACGGCCGCTGCGTGACTTCGATCGCGCGCTTCCCACCGGCGCCGCACAGGACCTGGCGGCGGTGCACCGCGTGGTGGCCCAGCTACGCCGCCGGCTGGCCACCCAGGGCCGCGAGACCCGCGGGCGCAGCCGCTCGCCGGCGGTAGACGTGCGCCGTACGATGCGCCTCTCCCTGCAGACGGGCGGCGTTCCGATCGAGCTACGCTACCGCCCGCGGCGGCCGCGCCGTCCCGAGCTGTACGTGCTGTGCGACGTGTCCACGAGCGTGACGAGCGCCAGCGTCTTCTTCCTGTCGGTGCTGCACGCGCTGCATGACTCGTTTCGCAAGCTGCGCTCGTTCGTGTTCGTGGAGAGGATCTCCGAGGTCACCGACGTGTTCGAGCGCGAGCGCTCCTTCGAGGGCGTCTCTCGCGCCATCGCGGGCGACGCGGGCGTGGCGGACGTGTCGGGGTACACCGACTACGGGCGCGTGTGGCTCGAGTTCCTCGAGCAGGTCACCGACGACCTCGACCCCCGCTCGAGCGTGATCGTGCTCGGCGACGCGCGCACCAACGGCCGGGAGCCACACGCCGAGGTGTTCGCGCGGGTGGCCGAGCGAGCGGGGCGGACCTTTTGGATGAACCCCGAGCCACGCCTGTACTGGAACTACGGCGACTCGGTGATGGCGGCCTACGAGCGGTATTGCGACGGCGTGTTCGAGTGCTGGACGACCAAGCAACTCGAGGGGTTCGTCAACGCGATCGCGGATCTGCGGCCGGTGGCGTCGCGACCCCGCTAGTGGCGCGCCGAAGTTCGTGTTCCGTCCGGGCCGCACCGCTCCACCGTCCTGCCTTTAGGTCGCACTGCAGCACTTAGGCAGGACGGTGTCGAAGTTCTTGGGTCGGGTGTTCGGCGACCGGCGCTTTCGGGCATCACGTATCTAATCAACCCCTAAGGAGGATCCGATGACCCACCACGAGCACGATCGGCCGCTCGAGGGCAGGCAAGCCGCGGTCGCCGTCGGCCCGCTGTATGAGGAGATCGAGGCGCTCTATCCGCTCTATCGCCTGCGCGAGGCCGGGGCCGAAGTGGCGATCATCGGCTCGGAGGCCGGCGCGACGCTGCCAGGCAAGCGCGGAGACGAGATCGAAGTCGAGCGCGCGGCCGGGGACCTGTCGGCCGGCGAACTGGACGTGCTCGTGATCGCGGGCGGCTACGGACCCGACAAGCTGCGGATGGACGAGGGCCTGCTCGCACTCGTGCGAGATCTCGACGGCCAGGGCAAGCCGATCGCCTTCATCTGCCATGGAGGCTGGGTGGCTATCTCCGCCGGCATCGTCACCGGCCGGCGGATGACGGGCAACCCCGCCATCGAAGACGACGCGCGAAACGCCGGAGCCGAGTGGGAGGACGCCGAAGTGGTGGTCGAGGGCAACCTCGTCTCCTCGCGCAGGCCGGACGACCTGCCGGCGTTCATGCGCGAGACGATCGGGGTCGCAGCGCACGCCCCCGCGCCGACATAGGAAGACGGCGGGCTCCCGTACCCGCTGGAGATGCTCGTCACCACGTCACGGCTGGCCCGGCGATTTCGATCGGGTCGGCTTCCTGGAGCCGGGTCTTGAAGTAGTCGTCGGGCTCGATCCGCCCGAGCGCGGCGAGCACGAGTCGCAGGATTCCCTGGTGCCCGACGATCACGGGGCAACGGCCCGCCGCGATCGCATCGGCGGTCGCGCTGCGCGCGCGCTCGAGGGCCTCCGGCAAGGGCTCGCAACCGGGCATCGGGGAGCCCATCGGGTCCTCGCGCCACGCCTCATAGGACTCGCCGAAGCGCTCGCGGGCGCGCTCGCGATCGAGCCCTTCGAGCGGGCCGTAGTCGACCTCGGTCAGTCGCTCGTCCACCCTCACCGACACCCCGGTCGCCTCGCCGATCAGGCGCGCGGTGTCGGCGGCGCGGCCAAGCGGACTCGAATGGATCGCGTCGATCCCGGCGTCGCGCAGGCGCTCCCCGGCCTGACGCGCCTGCTCGCGTCCGTGCTCGGTCAACGGCACGTCACGGCGCCCGGAGTACGAGCGCCCAGCCGACTCCGCGGTCTCGCCGTGACGCACCACGAACAGCCGGGCAGCCACACTCTCTACCCCCTTCACGGGAACCCTCGGCGCATCGCAACCTTCCTTTCGTGAGAGGGCGGGCTCGAAGCCGCCGACGGCCGCCGACGCCTCTGTCGGGGCGACATCCTAATGAGGGCGACGCCTTGTCCGGATGGTGAAGGGCTCCGGTAACCAGCAAGACGATGCCCATGCCCAGCGCGGTGAAGCCCCCAGCCCCTCCATTGATGCGCCCGGTGCGCCCAGTCGTTCCTCTCGTGGAGCGGGGCGACGGAAGGCAAAAACACGGCCGCGCCGGCGATCAGCAGCGTAGGTGTCGCTAAGTACAAAAGCGCGTCAAACAGCATGAAGGCAGCGCTCACTCCCCGGGCCGCTCGTAACGGATGCCTGTGCCCCTGGCGCACGGCGTCCTCAAGGTGGGGTGTGTCATCGGTCGCCGCCGTCCGACGCCACAAGGCCCTGGAGCACAAGGACCGCCACCCGATAACGCGTGCTCGGCAACCTGGTACGGGTCCGGTCGATACAGTGACCGGAGACATAAACAGGGGGGCTCGCGGGAAGGCGGGCTGAGATAGCGCCCTCGACATCGATCGCCTGGCGCTGACCCTTCGAACCTGTGGGGTAATGCCCGCGGAGGGAGCCATGCAGACGAAGGTCGAGGCTTCCGCGACGGAGCCTCCCTCCGTGGCGGGAACGAGCGTTTCACTCTCCGGCGTGACACGCGCCTACCGCACAAGGCGGGCACAGACGGTCGCGGTCGAAGGTCTCGATCTCCGCGTAGCCGAAGGCCAGGTGCTCGGCGTGGTCGGGCCCTCGGGCTGCGGCAAGTCGACCCTACTGGAGCTGATCGCGGGCCTGCAGGAGCCCGATCACGGCACGGTCGAGGTGGCCGGTGCGGCCGATGCGAAGGGACGCCGCGAGGTGTGCTCCTACATGCCCCAGCACGACCTGCTGCTGCCCTGGCGAGACGCGCTCGGCAACGCGGCGCTGGCGCTGGAGTCCCAGGGCTTGGCGCGTCGCGAGGCACGCGAGCGGGCCGCGCCGCTGTTCGAGCGCTTCGGGCTGGCCGACTTCGAGCGCTCCCGTCCGCGCGCGCTGTCGGGCGGCATGCGCCAGCGCGTCGCGTTCATGCGCACGCTGCTGCCGGGGCGGCCCGTGCTGGCGCTCGACGAGCCCTTCGCGTCCCTCGACGCCATCACGCGCACCGACATGCAGCAGTGGCTGGCCGACGCCCTCGCCGCCGAGCCGCGCACGGTCGTGCTGGTGACCCACGACGTGGAGGAGGCGCTGTTTCTCTCCGATCGGGTGGCGGTGCTCTCACGGCGCCCGGGGCGGGTGGTGGAGGAGATCGACGTGGCGCTGCAGCGCCCCCGTGACCGGCGCGCGGCCGTGACCGACCCCCATCTCGCACACCTGCGCGAGCGCGCCTTGGAGGCGTTGAGGTGAGACGGCCGCTGCTCGTGGCGCTCCTGCTCGCCGCCTTCGTAGGGGTCTGGGCCTGGGTCTCCTCCCTCGGATCGGTGGACGACCTGCTGGTGGCCTCGCCGGGCGAAACCGTGCAGGCATTGCGCGACGACTGGTCGCTGCTGGCCGACAACGCGCTCATCACCCTCTACGAGGTTCTGCTCGGGCTTGCCATCGCGGTGACCCTGGGCGTGGTCTTCGCGATAGCCATGCACCTGAGCCGCATCTTGCGCGAGGCCGCGTACCCGCTGCTCGTGGCCTCCCAGGCCATCCCGATCGTGGTGCTGGCGCCGATCTTCGTGCTGGCCTTCGACTACGGCATCGGCCCGAAGATCGCGATCGTGGCGCTGATCTGCTTCTTCCCGATCACGGTGAACGTGCTCGACGGCCTGCGTTCGGTCGACCCGGGCCACCTGTCGCTGATGCGCAGCTTCGGGGCCTCGCGCCTGCGCACTCTGCGGGCTGTGGAGCTGCCCGCGGCGCTGCCGGGCTTTTTCAGCGGGCTGCGGATCGCGGCCACGGTGTCGGTGATCGGCGCCGTCTTCGGGGAATGGGCCGGCGCCGACGACGGCCTCGGCCGGCTCGTCCTGCTCGGCAACGACCAGCTGCAGACGCCTCGCGTGTACGCCGGAATCGTGATTCTCACCCTGATGGCGGTTGCGCTGTTCGCGCTGGCCTCGCTCGCCGAGCGCATCGCCTGCCCCTGGACCCATGACGAAAGGACCACATGACCCGTACCTTCCTCATCCCGCTGCTCGCCCTCCTCTGCGTCGGTGCGCTCGCCGCCTGCGGCGAGAAGAAGGAGGCGCTCGGCCCCGGCGGAGGGAGCGAGCTCGAGCTGATGCTCGACTTCTTCCCCAACGCCGACCACGCCGGCATCTACGCGGCCGAGGCCGGCAAGCACTTCGACAGGGCCGGGCTGGACGTGAAGATCCGCCAGCCCAGCGATCCGTCGGCGCCCATCAAGCAGGTGGCGGCCGGGCGCGTCGATCTGGCCGTCTCGTACGAGCCCGAGGTGCTGCGGGCCCGCGACGAGGGCCTGAAGGTGGTGGCCGTAGCGGCGCTGGTGCGCAAGCCGCTCACCTCGATCATCTCCCTGCCGAGCGCCGGGATACGGACGCCCGCGGACCTCAAGGGCAAGACGGTGGGCACCGCGGGGATCGACTACCAGTCCGCCTACCTGCGCGAGATCCTGCTCGACGCCGGTGTCGACCCGTCGACCGTCAAGGAGCGCAACGTGGGCTTCGCGCTCAGTCCCGCTCTCCTCACCGGGCGCGTCGACGCGACCCTCGGAGGGTTCTGGAACTACGAGGGCACCGATCTCAAGCTAAAAGGTCGCGATCCGCGCATCATCCGGGTCGAGGAGGCCGGCGTGCCCACCTACGACGAACTGGTGATCGTGGCCAATGAGGACGCCCTCGAGCGCGACGGCCAGCGCATCCGCGCGTTCATCGGCGCACTCGCGCGCGGGACGAAAGACCTGCAGGAGGATCCGGAGCGGGCGATCGATGGGCTGCTGGAGGCCAACCCCGATCTCGACCCCGAGCTGCAGCGAGCGGTCGTCAAGGTCACCCTCCCGCTCTTCCTGCCGGCCCGGGGCAAGCCGTTCGGTCATCTCGATCCACAGGAGTGGCAGGAGTTCGCGGCGTGGATGAGCGAGAACCGCCTGATCACCGAGATCCCGGACGCCACAGGGGCGTTCACCAACGACCTGCTGCCGGGCGTCGGGCTCTGAGCCGACTGTGGCGCGCCCGGGCATTTGCCCCTATAAAGAGGTCATGTCGACTCGCAATCGCTCTCTCATGCTCTTGGCCATCGTCGCGACCCTCGCCCTCGCGCTGATCGGCGCCGGCTGTGGCGGGGACGACGGGAGCGGCTCCGAGGATGCAGCCGCGCTCCTGGAGAAGGCGTTCACCACGCAGGTCGAGAGCGGCGACATCGATCTCGACATCACAGCCGAGATCGACGGCGCGGACCAGCTGCGGGGCCCCCTCTCGCTGGGCCTCTCGGGCCCGTTCAAGTCAGACGGACCAAGGGACATCCCGGTTCTCGACTGGGACATCACCGCCGAGGGAGCCGGTCAGGAGTTCGACGTGGGGCTCACCGTGACCGAGGACAACGCCTTCGTCTCCTACCAGGGCGAGAACTACGAGGTGGGCACGGAGCTCTTCAGCCAGTTCAAGGAGCAGTATGTCGCGCAGCAGCCCGACGAGAAGCTCACGCTGAAGTCCTTCGGGCTCGACCCGGCCAGCTGGCTCGAGGACCCCGCAGTCGAGGATGGTGACGAGATCGGCGGAGACTCCACCCAGGTCGTGACCGGATCCGTTGATGTGGAGAAGGTTGTGCGCGACCTGTACTCGCTGACCAAGTCGGATGCCTTCCGACAGCAGCTGGAAAGCCAGGGCCAGAGCGTGCCGGACATCCCCGAGCCCTCCGACGAGGACATCCAGAAGATCGTGGACGCGGTCGACGAGCTCACGCTCGAGGTGAACGTCGACGAGAACGACGTGGCCAGGCGGCTCTCCCTCGATGGCGACTTCACCGTCCCGGAGGGCGTCGGCGACGGCGAGGTCAAGGGCGGCTCGCTGTCATTCGGCTACACGCTCGAAGAGGTCGGCATCGACCCCCAGATCGAGGGCCCGGCGAACGCCAAGCCTCTGTCAGAGCTCATCCAGCAGTTCGGCCCGCTGCTGGGCGGCTTGGACGCCGGACCGGGCCAGACGGGCCAGACGCCCCCGACGACCCCGCTACCCCAGCCGGTCCCCTAGAGGGATGGCATCAAAGGGGGGACCGTCCCCTTTGACACCTATTCGGCAGGGTCCAGGTCCAACGCCAGCGAGTTGATGCAGAAGCGCTGTCCGTTGGGCCCGGGCCCGTCGTCGAACACGTGCCCGAGGTGTGAGTCGCACGCCGCGCAAAGCACCTCCGTGCGCTTCATGAACAGGCTGTTGTCGGCCTCGAGGCGCACGTTCTCGGCCAGCGCCGGCTCGGTGAAGCTGGGCCAGCCGGTGCCGGAGTCGAACTTGGTGTCGGAGCTGAAGAGGTCGGTGCCGCAGGCTCCGCACCGGTACATCCCCGTCTCCTTGGAGTGCGTGTAGGCGCCGGTGAAGGGCGGTTCGGTGCCCTTCTTTCGCAATACGCGGTAGCGGTCCGGGTCGAGCTCTTCGCGCCACTGCTCTTCGGTCTTGTTCACCTTGGCTTCCATGCACCGGATGGTAGGCGGTGACCCTTACGGGCGGCGGAACGAATGCGCACCGTGCACGAGGTAGGTGCCGGCCAGCGCGGCGAAGGGAGCGTATGCAGCGAAGAACTCACGCACCTCGTCCTCGGTGGCCCGCCGGCCGAGGACGGCCAGGCGGCCCACCAGCTTGATGTAGGACAGGTCACCCGCCGGGATCTGGTCGTCGCGTCCCTGGCCGTGGTAGGCGAGGCACTCGACCGTCCATGGCCCTATTCCCGCGATGGTGCGCAGCCGCCGCCAGGCCGGCTCGTGGGTGGACAGGTCGGCCCTGCCCGACGCCACCTCCCGGGCAGCGCGAACGAGCGTGATCGCGCGCTTGGGCGACATCCCGCACCGCTCCACCTCGGCGGGCGAGAGGCGCGAGATGGCCTGGGCGCACGGCACGTCGCGAAGGGTGCCGCAGGAGCTGCGCTGTCCGTGGCGGGCGACGAGCGCCCTCTGGATGTCCACCGCCCGGCCGCCGTCGATCAGCTGCTCGGACACCGCCCAGGCCAGGGCCTCGAATGGCTCGGGGCGCCGAAACGGGCGCAGCCACGGCGTGCGGCGCATGATCGGCCCGAGAAGGCGGTCGCGGCGGAAGGCCCGCTGGAAGGGACGGAGATCATGGTCGGTGCCCAGGGCGAAGCGCATCCGCTGCACCGCGGTGGCCGCCGTCTCGGGTGAGGAGGCCTCGGCACGGATCCGCACGCTTGCAGACCGGGGCCAGGCCCGCACGATCACCGCTTCCCCGCGCACATGCACCAGACGGGAGAGCACACCGCCGGGCGAGCGGCGCATCACGCCGTCGCGGCCTCCCCGCGGCATGCGGTAGGGCCCGACGGGCACCACGTCGCACTCGAGGACGGTGGTTCGAGAGGGTGCCGCGGCGGCGGTCAGCGCTTCAGCAGGTGGACGTCTACGAGAAACGAGCGGGTGGCCTCCACTTCGACCCCCCGGCGGCGGGCGGCCACGCGCCCACGGCGCCGCGCCAGGCGCGCCGGCGACGGCCGGCGCAGCACGCGGACGAGCACGAAGGCGGCTACGCCGAGGAGAAAGCCACCGGTGGCGGCCGCAACCGTGGCCGGCAGGGACGCGGGGCGCGCGGGGTCGAGCTGGCCGCCACCGGCCTCGGCCAGCACCGGAAGGTGGCGCGCGTCGCCCACCTGATCACCGTCTGCCGGCACCAGTACGCCCTCGACCGGCTCGGGGTCAGAGCCCGGGTCCGAAGCGCTGTCGGCGGAATCGGCCACGAGGAGAGCCGAGTGTACCCCGGCCCCGGTCGCCAGCGCAAAGGTCCCGCTAGAGGTCGCGCCCGTAGACCCGGTAGCGCTTGACCACCCGGCCGCCCATCCCCTCCATGCCGCGGTTCATGGCGTCGTTGGTCTCGAGGATCCAGCCCATCTCGCCCCACTTCTGGGGCGTCTGCTCGGCCATGTCGAAGTGCTCGATGTAGAGCCCGGCCGCCACGCCGGTGTGCTGGTAGGACGGCTTGACGCCGAGGAATCCCACCCGCACGCGGTCCATGATCCGGCGCCGGCGCAGGAAGTGCCACCAGCCAAAGGGCAGCAGCCGGCCGCCCATCTTCTTCAGCACCTGGTTGATGTCGGGCACGGTGATCGCCACGCCCACGCTCTCGCCGGTGTCGATCCTCTCCGCGACCATGAACCAGTTGGGGTCGTAGACCAGCTGCAGCTCCTGACCGTAGTGCTTGAGGTCCTCCCTCGAATAGGGCACGAAGCCCCAGTTGTCCTTCCAGGCCTCGTTGTAGGTCTGCCCGAACAGCTCCATCTCGCGGCCCAGCCGCCGCCGCGACATCTTGCGGATCCGGATGCCGTGCTCGGGCTCCAGCTTCGCGGCCATCTCGACCAGGGCGGGCACCACCTTGGAGCGATCGGTGATGTGAAGCTCCCACATCAGCAGGTCGACCGCCTTGTTCAGGCCCGCCCGC
Source organism: Thermoleophilaceae bacterium (assembly GCA_030447725.1). Classification (GTDB taxonomy): domain Bacteria; phylum Actinomycetota; class Thermoleophilia; order Solirubrobacterales; family Thermoleophilaceae; genus JAAYBF01. Next base: position 1,066,903 of record JAUJOQ010000001.1, on the reverse strand, counting down.
TCGCACATGCGCTGGTAGTAGGGCGGGTGCCAGGGCTGCTTGACGAACGGCTCGCGGTCGAAGCCCTCGATCAGGATGCCGCTCTCGTCGTTCATCGAGAAGTCCATCGGGCCGACCATGTGGTCGCGTACGCGCTCGCGCAGCCAGGCCGAGGCCGCGTCCAGGAGGGCGTCGAAGACCTCCTGGTCCTGCTCGGCCTCGAGGAAGCCGAACTGGCCCCAGTCGTTGCCCTGATGGTCATTGAAGGCGTGGTCGATCTGGGCGCTGATGCGCCCCACCACCCGGCCCTCTCGGCGGGCGAGGAAGAGCTGGGCGTCGGCGTGTGAGAAGTAGGCGTTGAAGCGCTTGTCGAGGAACAGTCGGCGCTCGCTCTTCAGGGGGGGTACCCACCGCTCGCAGTCGGCGTGCAGGCGAAACGGGAGGGCGATGAAGGCGCGCAGATCGCTGCGCGACTCGACCGGCCGGACTCCGATGGAGGGCACGGCGTGGCACCCTACATCCCATGGCCCGACCCGATCTCTTCGAGAAGGCGCGCAACCACGACCGCCTCGAGCAGCTGGCCGCGGCCCGCGAGCACGATCTGCTGCCCTACTTCCGCCAGGTGGACGGCGAGCCGGGGCCCCTCGTACGGATGGAGGGCCGCCAGCGACTCACGCTCGGATCCAACAACTACCTCGGCCTCACCGGCCACCCGCAGGTCAAGCAGGCGGCCCGCGATGCCCTCGAGGCCTACGGAACCGGCCTGACCGGCTCGCGCTTCATGAACGGCACCACGCCGCTGCACACAGAGCTCGAGCGCGAGCTGGCCGATTGGATGGGCACCGAGGAGGCGATCGTCTACACCACCGGCTACCAGGCCAACGTGGGCTGCATCGCCACCCTGCTGGGCCCCGGCGACACTGTGATATGCGACTCGGGCGACCACGCCTCGATCCTCGATGCTGTGTACATGTCGCGGGCGCGCATCCGTCCCTTCCGCCACAACCGCCTCGACAAGCTCGAGAAGATGCTCGAGCGCTCCGAGAGCGATGGCGGCGGGGCGCTCGTGGTGGTCGACGGCGTCTTCTCGATGGAGGGCGACCTGGCTCCGTTGCCCGACATCGTGCGCCTCTGCCGCCAGCACGGCGCCCGCCTGATGGTCGACGAGGCCCATGGCGTCGGCGTCCTGGGAGCCGCCGGCACGGGTGCGTGTGAGGCCTACGGCGTGTCAGGCGAAGTCGATCTCCGGATGGGCACGTTCTCCAAGTCCCTGGCCTCCTGCGGCGGCTTCATCGCCGGGCCGGCCGAGGTGATCGACTTCCTGCGTGTGCAGTCGCGGGCCTTCATGTTCACCGCCTCGGCCGTCCCCGCCGCGGTGGGCGCCACGCTCGGCGCACTGCGGGTGATCCGCTCCGAGGAGGGACGCGAGCTGCTGGCGCGCGTGCTCGAGAACGCCCGTTATCTCCAGGGGGGCCTCGACGCGCTGGGCTTCGACGTGGTCCAGCCCACCGCCATGCCCGACGGCTCGGATGTCTTGACCCCCATCGTTCCCGTCACGATCGGTGACGACTGGCGGGCGGTGCTGTTCTGGAAAGCCCTCTACGACTCAGGCGTCTACGCCAACGTGGCGCTCTACCCCGCCGTACCGCCCGGGGGGGCGCTCCTGCGCACCAGCGTGATGGCCACCCACGAGCGCGAACATCTCGACCGGGCGCTGGCCGCCTTCGAGCAGGTGCGCGAGCAGCTCCCGAAAGGATCGAAGGCGCCGGAGGCCGTGCCGACGACGGGCACCACTTAGACCTGCCCGGTCTCCTGAGAGGCGCGCAGGTCGAGCAGCGCCAGCAGGTCCCTGGTGCGTCGGAAGGGATCGGCCACGGCCTCGGCGCCCGGTGTCAGCGGCTTGGCCGCCGCCAGCCGGCCGTCCACGAAGGCGAGCAGGGCCTCCCCGGTGGGCACGGGACGGTCATCGAGCGCGGCAAGCCGATGCAGGTCCCGATCGTCTTCTGGGCCCGAGTGGCGGATGGTGATCGCGTCGTTCATGGTGTCCTCCATTGCGTAACCTGCAATCGACTTATGCTGTGATCATACACCAGCAAAAGCACATAGCTAGTTACGCTGACTGATACTCTCCATAAGCAATGCTCATAAGCACCACAACCTCCAAGCGACCGTCGCCGTGATAACGGAGGCCGAGCCCGACAAGCGAGCGCCCGAGCCGCTGCGTCTCGTGCAGCAGTTCGTGAACAGCGCCGAGTTGGACGAGGACGACGAGGAGCTCGCCAGTCCGCGGGACCTGAAGGAATGGCTCGTGAGCCGCCATCTGGCGCCGCCCGGCGCACGGGTCACGGGCGCCGACCTACGCCAGGCCCTCGAGGTGCGCGAGGGGCTGCGATCGCTGCTGGCGGTGCACAACGGCGCCGGCGCCGACCCGGAGGCGGCCGCCAGGCTGGATGCCGCGCTGGAGGCATGCACGCTGAGGGCGGGATTCGCGGCGGATGGCACGCCGGGCCTCGTGCCGGTGGGAGATGGCGCACGCGCCGGCCTGGCGCACCTGATGGCCATCGTGGCCACCGCTGCCACCGACGGCACCTGGTGGCGGCTGAAGGCCTGCGCGGACGCCGGCTGCCGCTGGGCCTTCTACGACCATTCCAAGAACCGCTCCGGGCGGTGGTGCTCGATGAAGTCCTGCGGAAACCAGCACAAGGCGAAGGCCTTCCGCGAGCGTCAGCGGGCGCCTTCAGCGGCCCGGGGTAGAAAAGCCCGCTCTTAGCGGGTGCTCCGAAAAGCTCGCCGTTGACGCTTCGGGGCACCTCGGCTTTATTGGGGCGGGGCTTCTCACGGCGGGAATTTTCGACCGACCGGAGCGCCGGGGACTGCAAACCTGTCGATCACGCACGCAGTGCGGGGAGGATTCTTTTCTTATGGGCGACGTCGCCACGCTGGATGCTGGGCAACAACATCTGCGGGCTCTCGAGCATGCCAACCGGGTGCGCCTTGCGCGTGCCCGGCTGAAGCGCAAGATCGGCTCCGGAGAGCTGGCCGCCGCCGAGGTGATCGTCAGTTGCCCGTGGGAAGCGCACAGCATGTCGATCAGCGACGTCCTGATGAGCCAGAAGCGCTGGGGCCGGGCGCGCTGCCGCCGGTTGCTGCTATCGATCGGCGTTCCGGAGAACAAGCAGATCGGCACGCTGACCAAGCGCCAGCGGCTCGCCCTCGCCGTCGTGCTCGGGAAGGAGGAGCCTACTCGTCAGGCGTGATGCCGGGCGAGACGCTGGCCAGTTCGACGACGTGGCCGTCGGGGTCGCGCAGGTAGACTGACTTGAAGAACGTGCGGTCCATCACCTCGGTGCAGGGCACGCCCTGGGTGGTGAGGTAGCCGCGCCAGGCCTCCAGCTCCTCCTCGCTCTCCACCGAGAGGGCGAAGTGATGGGTCGAGCCCGTACCCACGGACCCGGGATCGAGCTGGGGGTACTCGAGGCAGGTGATCAGCGTGCCCGGCCGGCCATCCTCGTCGCCGAAGAAGAGGTGGCCGGCGCCCTGGTCGTCCTCGTTGACGGTCTGCTTGACCATCCGCATCCCCAGCAGGTTGCGGTAGAACGCCGTGGACCGCTCGAGGCTCTTGCAGATCAGCGTGATGTGGTGGATGCCGGCTATGCGCAGCCGGCGCGGCTCATCCATGCGGGGAGACTATTGCGCCTCTCAGATGCCGAGCCCGGTGGGCAGCGGGCTTGCTCCCGAGAGGAACAGAAACCACACTCCGAAGCCGACGATCGCGATTCCGGCGCTCACCGTCATCACCGCCTCGAGGGCGGTCTGGCCGTGATCGTCGAGCCCCCTTGCCACGCGCAGCTGCGAGTGCCTGTGGTCGAGCCAGCCGAGCACCGGCACGATCACGAGGATGCTGGCCAGCACGCCGACCATCATCACCGCCAGCGCCGCGCCGAGGGAGCCGGTCTCGCCCTGCACCTGCGAGCCCACGTACAGCCACCCCACCGGAACCCCCACCCACAGCAGCAAACCGCCGCCAAGCATGATCGTGACGAGGATCATGCCGCTCGCCCCCGTCAGGGCTATCCGCCTCCGGGCGTTCACCGGAAGCTCAACCCTCCGGACTTGCGCTTGAACAGCTCCCTCAGCGCGTAGAAGGAGCCCGCGAACACGAGTAGACCGGTGATCAGCAGCACGCCCAGGGTCTGCACGGCGATCACGAAGCCCGTCACCACGATCGCGGCGATCGCCACCGCGCCCGCCAGCAGGGTGGTGTGGGAGCGGAAGCCGGTCACGTGCTCGCGCACGGAGAGCTCCAGGCCGGCAATCGACGCGACAGCCAGGCCGGCCGCTATCTTGGAGTTGCCCTCGTCGCCCACCCCCTGCAGAAAGCCCCAGCCCATCAGCACCAGGCCGGCCAGGATGATCAGCTCGGTGAGGGGAAAGGAGCCCCACAGCGGCGGCGGACGCTCGTCTGGCGATGGACGCCCGGCACGCCGACGGCGGGTCTCCGTGCGGACAGGCGCCTCCTTGGCTCCGCGGACGCGGGCCTGGCGGGCCGCGTCGCGCTCCGCGCGCGTTGTGCCCGCGCCGGCCGCCGCCGCACCACCCTCGATCCGCTTACGGCTGCGCTTGCCCATCCTCGGTCCGTGCCTCTTGCCTAAGTCAGGGTCCCTGGCGAGCGGCTGGGCGTGGCTGGCGTCGCGCGGCCAGCGAAGCCGATGCACCAGCATCGGCGAGCCCGCCGCGTGGCGTCAGGCGCGTCCAGACGCCGTCAGGCGTCAGGCGCGTCCAGACGCCGTCAAGGGTCGGAGCGATTAGCTCCGACCCCTGGCTAAGGGACAACCGGATGAGATCCGGACGCGCCACCAGTTCATCAGGTAGCCGAGCAGGCCCCAGCGCGGGCGGACGTGCCAGTGCTTGCAGCCCGGCTCGCCTATGTCGTCGTTGCCGATGCGCACCCACTTGTGCTTCTCCGGCTCGAGCAGCATCTCCTCGATGCGGGCGCGGTGTGACTCCTCCACATACGTCCGGTCGGACAGGCTGCGGCGGGCGTGCTCCACGCGCTCGGCGAGGCGGTCGCGCAGCGCCTCCAGCTCCGACAGCGCCAGCATCCTCGGGCCGCCCTGAGAGGGCACCGAGAAGTCGAAGCCCTTCCGCGGCCAGGTGGAGACGAACAGCGAGGACAGCTCACCCTCCAGGCGCTCGATCTGGTCCAGCAGGGTGCGGCGCGCTGGACGCTCATCCGGACGCGTACGAGGTGCAAGCGGAAGACCGTTCCGGCGGGCACCGCGGTGAGGGCCTACCTCTAAGACGTCAGGCATCTCTGCCTCTCCCTGATCGACGAAGGACAACTGTACCAGCGACATCGGGGCAGGCCGTCACCCGGCCGAGAGCGTGTCCGAAGCGGTCCAGAGCGCCTCCTCGACGCTGATCTCGGGCACCCCCTTCACCTGAAGCGCGCACAGCAAGATGCTGCGGGTGGCGGACCTCACGCCGTGGTCCTCCGATACCTCGCCCGACACCACCGCCAGGCAGCGGTCCTCGTCGGCCACCACGATCTGGCGGCTGGAGAGGCTGCGCCCCGTGCCGCCCAGCCGCTCGTCGTCGCCGGTGAGCCGTAGCCCGAGGGCCTCCCCCACCTTGTCGGCGTCCAGCGCGATCACCGGCACACCGGTCTCGAAGGTGGCTATCACCAGCGCGTCGTCGAGTACGTTGCGGCTGCGCAGGCCGCCCCACTTGAGGCGGTCGAGGGCGATCTGCTCGACCGGAGTCCGATCGGTGTCGGGATCGATGCCGATCTGACGCCAGAAGACTCGGTAGGCCCAGGGCACCGCGTCCTGGCGCATGTGGATCACGTGGCCGCCGGTGATCCGGTCCGAGAGCCGGCGCAGGCGGCGGCGCACCGGCTCGGGGCTGCGCCCCGGGCGCGCCCGCACCCGCATCAGCCACAGAGCGAGCGACGGGAACTCCGCCGCGAGCTCGTGGTCTACCCAGCCCCGCTCGAGCCCGGGCGCCGCCAAGCCTCAGCCCGGGCGCACGATCCGGCGGACCTGGGCGCGGAGCTGGTCCTCGGTCAGGTTGCCGAGCTCTGTGGTGCGCACCCTTCCGCCCTCGTAAGCGAACACGGTGGAGGGACAGACACCGAGGCCGTAGAGGTTCTGAAGCGCTCCGTCGCGGTCCACGGCCACCGGCATGCCCCAGCCCCGGCGGCGAGCGATCCGCTCGACTTCCCCTCTCCCCTCTCCGCTGACCACCGCGGCGAATGACACGCCCGGGAACTCCGCGCGCATCCGCTCGACGCGGTCCACCTGTGGCTCGCAGTCGGCGCCTTCGGTCACCAGGAAGGTGAGCACCATCGGACGCTCGCGGGCCTCGCACACGTTGAAGATGCTCTCGCTGCGCAGCTGGCAGGCCGGCCGGCTGCCCGCCTGCTCGCTGCACTCGTCGGCCCTCTGGCACACGTTGGCCGCGCAGTCGTCGTCATCGTCGTCGCATGACACGTCGCCGGTGGCGAGTGGCGCCGCGAAATCCGGCACGACCTCGCCCTTTGCGGGACCGCGCAGGCCGGCCCCGGTGTTCGGCAGGGCGGTGGTCAGCAGCAGCACGCCGATACCCATCAGCATCACGATCCCCACCGCCCACGCGTACTTGTTGCCCGAGCGGGGCACCTCCGGGCGCGTGGGCGCCACGTCCGGCTCGGGGCGCAGCCGGTCCTCCTCCTCGAAGCGCTCGGCCGCGCTGCGCCGCTCGCCGGAGCCCAGGTCCCCGAAGCGATCTTCAGGCATCACGGCGCCGCGACAGCCGCGGCAGGGATACGCGCCGGCCGCCCGCCACGCGCAGGCGGGGCGCCCGCAGCCGCGGCGCCGACCGGCCCGGGCGGGCTGCGCGCAGTCTCCTCAGCGCAGGCCGCGGGTCCAGGTCGCCAAGGCGGAAGGAGCCGTGCTGCTCGGCCCACACCAGGGCCGCGGGCAGCACGAGCATCACACCGACGAGTGAGACGCTGAGGTCGACGACGGTGAGGATGCCGAAGTCGCGCAGCATCCGGATGTCGGAGGCGATGAGGACGGCGAAGCCCACGATCGCCGTGATTCCGGAGGCCAGCACCGCGGCTCCCGTGGAGGCATAGGTCAGCTCGATCGCCCGTGCCGGCGAGGCGCCCTCCTCGCGCTCTCGGCGGTAGCGGGCCGACAGCAGCACGCTGAACTCGGTCGATATCGCTATCACCAGCGCGCCGAGGGTGACCGACATCGGGTTGAGATCGACCTCGAGGGGACCCGGTAGGAGGCCGAGTACGAACAGCAGCCCCGCGGACCAGCCGGTGGCCAGTGCGATCGGGATCAGCGGCACCGCCGCCTGGCGCGCCGCCCCCTCGGGCGCCCGGCGGCGGGCGAAGACGAAGAGCACGCCGAACACCGCGAAGAGCGCTGCCAGCAGGGCCAGCGCCCGGCGTCCCGGAGAGGACAGGGCGCCGTTGGCCTCGGCGGCGAGCACCGGCAGGCCGACCACGGAGGCCTCGACTCCCTCGGGAGGCTCCAGCTGGTCCTTGATCTGATCGATCACCCGCTTCTGGTCCTCGAGCGACCCGAGCCGGATGCCGAACGCCAGGTTGGCGGTCGTCCGGTCCTCGGTCACCACCCCCTGGGAGAAGTAGGCCGGGATCGCGTCGAGCAGCCCGCGCACCTTCGCCTGATCCTGGATGTCGACGTTGGACAGGATGGTGGGCAGGGACAGGGCCGGACACAGCTCGGGCGGGTCCTCGGCCTGGGCGCAGCGGTCGCCTTCCTCGTAGCCCGCGGCCTTCAGGGTCGCGGTCTGGAAGTCGCTCATCCACGAGATGACCTCGGGCCGGGTGATGTCGTCGGCGGTCACCGTCACGTCGATCTCGCCGGCCACCCCGGTCTCCTTCTCGAGGGTCTCGACGTCTCGGAGCGCCTGCAGGTCGCCCGGCACCAGCTCGCGCACGTCGGAGACCACCTCGGTCTGCGTGTCCGCGGCCCAGCCGGCGAGCGCTACCACCAACCCCACCGCCAGCACCCGCTGGGGCCGCGCCACCGAACGCGACAGCGCGCGCTCGCCGCGCTCGAGCGCAGCCAGGCGCACCACACGCCAGCGCCGGGTCAGGAGGCGTCCGGTACCGGAGCCGGCGGCGGCCGCGGCGGCATCGGCAATCCGCCGGCGGGTACGAGCAAACGTGGGCGGCACGTCCGCCGCGCGCCGCGACGGGCGGCTCAGGCGCGACAGCGCCGCCAGGCCGGCGGTGAAGGCGCACGCGAGCGCGATCACGATGCCGAGCACCAGCAGCAGACCGAACTCCCTCACCATCGGCACGGGAGAGAGCAGCAGCGTGAGGAAGCCGACCGCCGTCGCCAGCCCGGCCGTGGCGATCGTCGGCCCGCCCGCGGCAGCCGCGGCGGGAGCGGCGATCTCGGGCGGGTCGCCATCGCGAGCGCGCACCTCGTCGAAGCGCGCCTGGGACTGGATCGAGTAGTCGACCGCCAGGCCGATCAGCACGGGCAGCACGGCGATCGTGGCCATCGTCAGGCTCCCACCAAGCAGCGACAGCACCCCGAAGGTCATGGCTGCCGCCGCGAGCGCCAGCGCCAGCGGCAGCAGCCGGACACGCAGCCGCGTGCGGAACACGATCGCCAGGGTGGCCGCCATAAGCAGCAGGGAGGCGCCCAGCAGCCAGAAGATGCCGCTGCGCACCGCTTGCGCCAGGCCGTCGACCACCACGGGCACGCCGGTCACCACGTAGCGGGCGCCGTCCTGCGGCGTCAGGCTGGGGTCCGATGTCGCGGCCTCGATCAGGTCGATCGCTCGTGAGCGCTCGGCGTCGGTGAGGTCGGGACGTAGCCGCACCTGCACGAGGGCGGAGCTCTTGCTGGGAAACAGGTAGGCGAAGCGCGACTTCGGCACCCCGATCTCACCGTCTTCGGTCCGCGCGAACACCAGCCTGTCCACGAACTCGGGATCGTCGATCCTCGGCACCCCGGTGATCTGGTAGCGCAGGGCGAGCGCCACCAAGCGCTGCTGGAACCGAGACATGACCAGCTGGCGCGCACTCTCGGCCAGACGCTGCTGTGTTGCGGGTGGGTCGCCACGGCGCCTGGACAGCGCTCGCGCGGCGGCGGCCGCCTGGTCGCCGCGCTCGGCGGTCGCCCTGCTCTGCACCGAGAGCTGCTCGGTGATCTGGTTGACCGAGGTGTTGACGAAGGTCCCCGGGCCGAACACGACCTTGGCCGGATCGAGCTTCTTGATCTCCGTGCAGGCCGCAGGGAGGTCCCTGAGGCCCCTGGCGGGCACGTTGCCGGAGAGGCATCCCTCGAGGCGGATGAGCCGGCCCAGGTCCGGACCGAGCATCGTGCGCTGCAGGTTGCCCTTCACGAGCACCACCACGGCGTCGTCGCCGAACTTCTCCTTGAAGCGCTCGTTGGCCTTCGCGGTGTCTGAGGAGCTCGACACCAGGGTGTCCGTGCCCGCGCTCGGCTCGAGCTCGGACGCGAGCGCCGCGCCGCCGAGGGAGAGCAGCGCCACCACGGCCATCGTCAGCAGCGGGCGGCGGACCACGGCCCGCGCCAGCGCAGCGAATATAGGGCCACCCCTCACGAGGTCAGCTTAGAGAGGGAAAGCGGCTCGAACGCCCGCACGCAGGCGGGCGGCGAGGGGGTCGGGATGGAAGAAGCAAGCTGGGCTAGGAAGAGGTCCCCGACGTGTGCGGACGCACACGAGGGGGCCGATGACAACGCCCAGCGCCGCTTATTCCATCCCGAGAGGGCCGCGGGCTTCGCCGGAGAGGAATTGACGCACGAACTGGTTCGGCGAGTTGAACAGCTCGCTGGCCGGACCCGATTCGACGATCCTGCCCTTCCACAGCACCGCGATGTAGTCGGCGACTCGGCGGGCGGACATGATGTCGTGGGTGATCACCACGTAGGCGCCGCCGTTCTCGGCGTGCACCTCCTGGATCAGCTCGCACAGAAGCGCGGTGCGCACCGGGTCCAGTCCCGAGTCGGGCTCGTCGAAGAGCACGATGTCCGGGTCGAGCACCAGCGCGCGGGCGAAGCCGGCGCGCTTGCGCATGCCGCCGGAGAGCTCGTTGGGGAACTTGTCGGCGGCACCGGAGAGACCCACCTCGCGCAGGCGGCGCTGGCAGATCTCCATGATCTCGTCCTCGCCCTTGTCCGTGTGCTGGCGAAGCGGGAAGGCGACGTTGTCGAGCACGTTCATGGAGCCGAACAGCGCGCCGTCCTGGAACAGCACGCCGAACTTCTTGCGCATCTCGAACAGCTGGTCGTCGACCATCTGAGGCACGGACTCTCCGTGCACCAGCACATCGCCCTGGTCGGGATAGAGCAGGCCCACCATGTGCTTGATGCAGACCGACTTGCCGGTGCCCGAGGGCCCCAGGATCATCGAGATCTGGTTGTCGGGGATGCCGAGGTTGAGGCCGTTGAGGATCGTGTTGCGGCCGAAGGACTTCTTCACGTCGATGAACTCGATCGCGTCCGTGGAGCCGTGATCGCGCTTGAGGCCGGAGTGCCACTGGTAGGGCTGCTCGCCCTCGCGCGTCTGCTCGGTGATGTTGCCGGGCACCTCCTCGTCGGTCACCCGCACGTCCGGCTGGTCGGCCTCGCCTTCGGGCACTCCTCGCTGGATCTCGCGGTGGCCGGGGAGCGCCTGGGGCCCATCGTGGTCGTCGTATACGGGCTCGGCCACGGTTTCCTGCTCGGCCGTGCGCTCACCCTCGACTTCGCCTGGCTGCAGCGGCCTACCCCAGGACGGGTCCTCTCGCTCGTCGTCAGCCACGCGTCACTCCTCCTTGCGGTGGTGCATCGTCATCCGCCGATTGGCGCCCGGGGATTCGATCCCCAGAATATCTGGGTGCCGACCATGCCGATGATGTGCACCATCACGGTGTTGAGCACCATCGACTTGGCGGTGGCGGTGCCCACCCCCACCGGTCCGCCACCCGCCGTGTAGCCGTAGTAACAGCCCACCAGCACGATGATCGTCGCCATCGACATGCCCTTGATCAGCGAGTAGAGGAGGTCGGGCGGGTTCTGGAACATCCAGAAGATCAGGAAGAACCCTCCGGATGAGACCTCGCCTATCTGCTGGACCACCGCCAGGTACGAGGCGAAGAAGCCCGCTCCCACCGCGGCGATGTACATGAACGGGAGCACGAGCCAGGCGGCCAGCAGGCGGGTCGAGCACAGGAAGGTGAGTGAGGAGATGCCCATCACCTCGAGCGCGTCGATCTCGTCCGAGATCCGCATGGCGCCGATCTCGGCGACCAGGCCGGTGCCCACCTTGGCCGACATCATGTAGCCGAAGGCGTAGGGCATGATCTCGCGCAGGTCACACCAGGCCGAGAAGACGCCGGCGTAGGCCGGCGCCCCCACCGAGCGGTTGAAGTAGGCGCCCTCGATGCCGCAGGTCAACCCGAGGATGAAGGCCAGGCCCCAGATCACGATCGCCGAGCCCAGGATCAGGATGCCGGCTTGGCGCAGGGCCTCGCCGAAGAACCTCATGACACGCAGGGTGTAGACCTCGCCCATCACCTTCGCCATGAACTTGGCGATGTCGCCGAAGGACGAGATCCACTCCTTCGGCACGGCGAACCACGAGCGGCCCATCAGCTCGCGCCTCCCGCGCAGCACTGACGAGCGGCTGGGCGTGGCTGGCGCCGAACGGCCAGCGAAGCCGATGCACCGGCATCGGCGAGCCCGCCGGGTGGTGCCAGGCGCGTCCGGACGCCGTCAGTCACTTTATGACTGAGATCTCGGGGTGGGTGGCGAGCAGCGTCTGGGTGAAGACGTAGTTGAAGGCGAAGATCCCCAGGAACGAGATCACCACGCCCTGGTTCACGGCTCGGCCCACGCCTTCGGCGCCTCCGGACGCAGTCATCCCCTTGTAACAGGAGACGACGGCGATGATCGCCCCGAACAGGGTGGTCTTCAGGACCGACCCCCAGAGGTCCGGGGTAGATGCGTTGTTGAGCAGGGTGGCGAAGAACGGCCCTAACGGCGCTTCGAAGGTGAGGGTGGCCAGCACTCCACCGAAGATGCCGAAGATCAGCGCATAGATGTTGAACAGGCCTGTGACGATCATCAGCGCCAGGAAGCGCGGCACGACCAGGTTCTTGATCGGGTCCACGCCCAGCACCTGGAGCGCGTCGAGCTCCTCGCGGATCTTGCGCGCGCCGAGATCGGCGGTGATCGCCGTGCCGCCCACGCCGGCGAGGATGATCGCGGTCACGAATGGGGCGAACTCGCGCACGGTGGCTAGCACGAAGAAGCCGCCGAGGCGGTCGATGGCGCCGAAGATCACCAGGAAGTTGCCCGCCTGCAGGCCGGGAGCGCCGTAGCCGAAGGCGATCGTCGAGATCGTCAGCGGGAACCAGCACAGGCGCAGCGCAAACAGGAACTGCTGCACGAACTCCGTGCCGTAAGGGAAGGGCGGACGGACGGCAGACAGGAGCGTCTTGCCCGTCAGGATCATCATCTCACCCACCTGCTCGAGCAGGCTCTTGGTCGGTAGGAACGCCCGGTCCGCTACAGCTCGAACCACTCCTCTTCCTCTCACTGAACGGGCGCCCGAAGGACGCTCCTCTCGGTCGCGAACCCTAGGGCATGGGGCACAGCCTGCCAAGTGACAACCGGCGGTCCGCAGGCAGACCCCATGCTATGTTGCGGCCGATTTGAGGCGGACGAGACTGCATCTGGCATTCGCCGGACTGTGCACGATCTCGCTCGCCTCGTGCGGCGGTGGTGAACGCCAGGACGCGAACGAGCCCGCGGGCAAGTTCAAGGTCTCCGTGGTCAGCGCCAAGTTCCCCGAAGAGCAGAAGCTGGCCCAGCGGTCCGAGCTCGAGATCGTCGTGCGCAACGACGAGCTCAAGCGGGCGGTTCCCAACATCGCGGTCACGGTGAAGGGCTTCGACGAGCGGCGCGCGAGCCCCGGCCTCGCCGACGAGAACCGGCCCGTCTTCGTGATCAACGGCGTGCCCAAGCAGATCGGCACCTTTCCCGAGTCCAAGCAGGCGGCGCCCGAGGGAGGCGAGACCGCCTATGTGGGCACGTGGGCGCTCGGGCGCCTGAAGCCGGGCGAGAAGAAGACGTTCCGCTGGAACGTGACCGCGGTGCGCGCCGGGCCCTACAAGATCACCTACGAGCTGGCCGCCGGCCTGGACGGCAAGGCCAGGGCCGTGGGCGCCGGCGGCAAGCCCCCGAGGGGCCGCTTCTCCGGCACGATCTCCGACGAGGCGCCCGACACCCGCATCGGCGAGGACGGGGAGACCGTAGTGGAAGGCGTTCGCTAGGCCACGAGGCGCATGACCGACGGCACCAACATCGCTATCAGCGCCTCCGGCGCCTTCAAGCGCGCCCCGAGCAAGCTGCTGGAGTGGGTGACCGCCGACGGCTCGTCTCGCTTCCGCGCCGAGCCCGGGCGCTACCACCTGTACGTCTCGCTCGCGTGCCCCTGGGCGCACCGCGCGGTGATCGTGCGGATGCTCAAGGGCCTCGAGGAGGTGGTGAGCATGTCGGTGCTCGATCCGATCCGCGACGAGCGCGGCTGGGCCTTTCGCGACGTGCCCGGCGCCGAGCCCGATCCGGTGAACGGGTTCAGCTTCCTCTCGCAGGCCTACGACGCCACTGATCCTGCCTACGACGGGCGCATCAGCGTGCCGGTGCTCTGGGACCGCGAGACGCGCCGGATCGTGAGCAACGAGTCAGCGGACGTGATCGTGATGCTCAACGAGGCCTGGGACGAATGGGGCGACACGAGCGTCGACCTCTACCCCGAAGAGCTGCGCCCCGAGATGGACGAGCTCAACGCGCGCGTGTACGAAACCGTGAACAACGGCGTCTACCGCGCCGGGTTCGCCACGTCGCAGGAGGCCTACGAGGAAGCCGTCGAGCCGATGTTCGAGACCCTCGACTCACTCGACGAGCGGCTGGCCCCGGAGCGCTACCTCTTCGGCGATCAGATCACGCTCGCCGACTGGCGCCTGTTCACCACGCTGCTGCGCTTCGACCCCGTCTACAACCTGCACTTCAAGTGCAATTTACGCCGGGTGGTCGACTATCCCGCCCTGTGGCCCTACCTGCGCGACCTGCTCACCGTGCCCGGTGTGCGCGACACGGTGAACATGGACCACATCAAGCGCCACTACTACGGCACGCACCCGTCGATAAATCCCCACGGCATCGTTCCCGTGGGCCCGGTGCTCGACTACGACGAGCCGGCGGGCCGCGGCTCGTAGCCGCGACATTCCAGCACCGGCAGGCGCGGATACTTCGCATAAGCCGGATCGGTCTTGGCCCGTGCGCACATGGAGAAGGAGCTGCCGCGCGTGTTGCGAATCATGCGCTGATGTCGGCACAGGTCACACAGTCCGGCGGGCGGCGGGCTCACACGGTGAGTATCGGCGACCGCCGGGCGAAAGCGGCGCGCGAAACTTTGGACACGCGGACAAGCCCGTTCCGCGCACGGCGGGTAGTGTGGGATGGGTCGGTCCCAAATCCGTGTCCGCGCGCGCGCCCGGCTTGCGGGCGCGAAACTTGCAGGAGGCCCAACCCCGAAATGCCCAGGATCCGTCAGCAGAACGTCACGGCCGCCCAGTGGAGCTCGAACGGCGGCAAGCTCGGCGCGGTGGACCTCACCGATGCCGCCAACAACCCCTTCGCGCTCAACGTCTTCTCGATTGCGGTTCAGCGCCAGCGGCTGCCCAAGGACATCTTCAAGCGCCTCCAGGGCACGCTGGAGAACGGCGAGGCCCTCGAGCCCTCGATCGCCGATGCCGTGGCTCTGGCGATGAAGGAGTGGGCGCTCGAGAATGGCGCCACCCACTACACCCACTGGTTCCAGCCCCTCACCGGCTCGACCGCGGAGAAGCACGACTCGTTCTTCGGCCCCACCCCCGACGGCAACGCGCTGGCGGACTTCTCCGGCTCGGAGCTGATCCAGGGAGAGCCCGACGCCTCCTCCTTCCCCACCGGCGGCGTCCGCGCCACCTTCGAGGCGCGCGGCTACACCGCCTGGGACCCCACCAGCCCGGCCTTCATCCTCGAGAATCCCAACGGGGCGCTCCTGTGCATCCCCACCGCCTTCGCGTCCTGGACGGGGGAGGCGCTCGACGCCAAGATCCCGCTGCTGCGCTCGATGGACGCCCTGTCGAAGTCGGCCATCCGCGCCCTGCGGCTGCTCGGCGACGAAGCCTCCGAACGGGTCTTCACGACAATAGGCGCCGAGCAGGAGTACTTCCTCATCGACGAGCAGTACTTCTTCGAGCGCCCCGACCTGCAGATCACCGGCCGCACCCTGTTCGGCGCCAGGCCGCCCAAGGGCCACGAGCTCGACGATCACTACTTCGGCTCGATACCCGAGCGGGTGCTCGCCTTCATGATGGAGTCCGAGCGCGAGCTGGCAAAGCTCGGCGTGCCGGTCAAGACGCGCCACAACGAGGTGGCTCCGGCGCAGTACGAGATCGCCCCGGTCTTCGAGAACTCCAACGTGGGCTCCGATCACCAGCAGCTGACCATGCAGGTGATGAAGAGCGTGGCCCGCAACTACGGCCTGATCTGCCTCCTGCACGAAAAGCCCTTCGCCGGGTTGAATGGCTCCGGCAAGCACAACAACTGGTCGATGGGCACCGACACCGGGCACAACCTCATGGACCCGGGCGAGACCCCGTCGGAGAACGTCAAGTTCCTGTTCTTCTGCGCTGCCGTGATCTCTGCGGTGAACAAGCACCAGGGTCTGCTGCGCGCCTCGGTCGCCAACATCGGCCAGGACCACCGCCTCGGGGCCAACGAGGCGCCTCCGGCGATCATCTCGATCTTTCTCGGCGCCGAGCTCGACAAGGTCTTCGAGTCGCTGGCCTCAGGCGACGGGGACCCCGACACCGCCGGGTCGGTGATGGCGCTGGGCGCCTCGGTGCTGCCTGGGCTTCCGCGGCACGGCGGCGACCGCAACCGCACCTCGCCGTTCGCGTTCACCGGCAACAAGTTCGAGTTCCGCGCGCTGGGGTCGAGCATGTCGCTCTCGTTTCCCAACAGCGTGCTGAACACGATCGTTGCCGAGGCCATCGACGGCCTTGCCGACCAGCTCGAGGCCAGGCTCGGCGGCGGCGGCGATGTTGCCGCCGCCGTTGGTGCGGTCGTCAAGGACGCCTATGTTGCAAACAAGGCGGTCTGCTTCGGTGGCGACAACTACTCCGACGAGTGGCACGTAGAGGCCGAGCAGCGCGGCCTGCTGAACCTGCGCACCACGCCCGACGCGCTACCGGAAGTGCTCACCGACACGTCGGTGGCGGCCTTCGATAAGTACGGCGTGCTGTCGCGGCGCGAGCTGGAGTCGCGGTTCGAGGTGTGGGTCGAGCAGTACGTGTTGCACGCCAACATCGAGGCGGAGACCACCGCGTCGATCGCGCGCACCTTGCTGCTGCCGGCCGCGCTGCGCCATCTCGCCATGGTCGCGGCCGCCGGCGTCACCGAGCTGGAGGGCGAGATCCGCGGGCTGATCGACGAGTTCACCGAGGCGATCACCCAGCTGGAGTCGGCCAACATCCACCCCGACGATGCCGAGGGCATGGAGCTGGCCGTCTATGCCCGAGACTCGCAGCTCGCGGCTATGACCAGCGTGCGGGAGGTGGCCGACCGGCTCGAGAAGATCGTGGCCGACGACCTCTGGCCGCTGCCGAAGTACTCGGAGATGCTGTTCATCAAGTAGCGCCCCAGTTGCGTGCTTCGCAGGCGCGGAAACGGCGGGTGTAGGGGATGGCGGGCGTACGAGCCGCCGAACTTCGGTATGGTAGTATGGCCTCCATATGGCCAGCGTCAAGGCGACTTTCACGCTCGACCCTGAGACGGCGAGCCGGCTCAGTCGCATGGCCGATCAACTTCAGCGCTCCAAGAGCGAGATCGTTCGCGAGGCCGTCTTCGACTACAGCACGCGGATCGACCGGTTGAGCGAGCGCGAGCGCGCGCGGATGCTGGCCGCGTTCGATGACCTCGTCCCCAGGATTCCCGAGCGCGCAGCGTCTGAGGTGGACGCGGAGCTTGCGGAGCTGCGCGCGGCCCGCGAAAGCGGCGGGCGGCGCAGCGCAGCGGCCGACTTGTGATCGTCATAGACACGTCGGTCCTCGTTGACGCACTGAGCGGCCCCCGGCGTTCGGCGCTCCGACTTCGAGACATGATCGACCGCGGCGAGCGGCTGCTGCTCCCGACGCTCGTCCTCTACGAGTGGCTTCGCGGGCCGCGGCTCCCCGAGGAGCTCGCCGCACAAGGCGCTCTGCTCCCCGCCGAGGAGGCCGTCGAGTTCACCTTCGAAGAGGCTGCCGTAGCGGCAAGGCTCTACGCCGAAGTCCCGCGGGCACGTGGCCGCGAGCTCGACCTGGCGATCGCCGCCCACGCCGTAGTCCGTGACGCCGCGATCTGGACGCTCAACCACAGCGACTTCACCGACCTGCCGGGCCTCGCGCTCCTCAGCGAGTGACCGGGCCGCGCCACCCGCTCAGCGCCACATCTCGCTGCGCGGCGACATCGGCCAGGGACCACCGCCTCGGTGCCAACGAGGCGCCCCCCGGCGATCATCTCGATCTGTCTCGGCGCCGAGCTCGACAAGGTCTTCGAGGCAGGCCGGCAGAGGTTCGATGTCGCGCTGGGCTGGATTCAGGCGAGGCGCTGCGTTCCCCGCACCTGCCGGGTTTTGAGCTGGCGGATGAGATGCTCCGTGGCCGCTAGCGCGGCAGCCGCGGCTCGATGATCCGGTAGGCCTTCAGTCCGAGGCTCAGGCGCTCGCGGTCCTCGCTCGTGAAGGGATCGAGGCCGCTGAGCTCCTTGACCCGCTCGAGGCGGTAGCTCACCGTGTGCCGGTGGGCGTGGATTGCCTGCGCGGTGGCGTTCATGTTGCAGTCCTGTCCGAGATAGGATGCGAGCGTGCCGACCAGGTCGGTGGAGTACTGGTCGTCGTAGCGCACGAGCGGAGCAATCGTGTCCTCGTAGAAGCTCTTGACCTCCTCGGGATGCGAGGCGAGCACTCGGAACAGCAGCCGGTAGGTGCCGCCCCCGACCTCGTCCCCGGGTGGCCCACCGCCAGCCGCGGTCACGCCAAGTACCAGCTCGGCCTCCTCGAGGCCGCGGCGGATGTCCGCCGGATCGCGGTAATGCGACGAGAGACCTACCAGTGCCTGGCCACCGACCCTGTCGGCCACCTGACGTGCCTCGTCGACGGTACCCGGGAGCAATGCGTACACGCGGCCGCCCACCGTCTGCGCCAGCGCTCCCGGGCACTCACTGGAGATCGCGGCCAGCACGCGCCCTGGCGCACGCTCTCCCGGGTCGGCGCACAGGCCGACGGCGCCGTGGCTGAGCTCGCATCCGAGCCGCGCGGCGCGGCGCAGGATGTCTGTGCCGTCCAGGTCGTCACGTGTGAGCAGCTCTTCGAGGAAGGAGCCACGCAGGCTCTGCTCGGTCTCGTCGCGCGCCTCGGCGACGGCTACTTCGGTGAGCGCCGCCACGGCCGCGACGTGCAGGTACTCGCCGGCGTCCAGGCCGCCGGACGCCAGCATCAGCACCGCGCCGAGCTCCTGGCCGCCCGAGACTATGGGGACTTCGGCGCATACCTGCAGCGGGCGGTCGGGCTTGCCGCCCGCGAGCCGCTTCGCCACGTAGCGCTCATACGGCGCCCAGGCCTCCACCGGAGCGGCCAGGCGGGGCACGATCACCACCACGGGAGCGCCGGTGTGCGAGGCCGCGATCTCGGCGACCCTCTCGAGGCCGTCGCCGGCCAGCACCGCACCCACCATCTCGAGGTGGGCGCCACGCGGCGAGGGAAGGGAATCGGGAGCGCTCACGGGCATGTCGGTCCGCTAACAGCCGGGCCGGACGGCCCCCCAAGAACCGCCCGACCGCGCTGCGGAGGTAGGGATCAGGCCCCCGCCGGGATCTCCTCCGCCTCGTGGGCCTGCAGGACCAGCTCGCCGTCCTCGCCGGTGCGGATGCGTATCGCAGCCTCGACCGGGAGGACGAAGATCTTCCCGTCCCCGACCTGCCCGGTGCGGGCATGCTTGAGGATCGACTCCACAATCACGCTCACGTCCTTGTCATCCACCACGATCTCCAGCTTGAGCTTCGGCCGCAGATGGATGGTCAGCTCGGAGCCCCGGTACTGCTCCGTGATGCCCTTCTGCCTGCCCGACCCCTGGGCCTCCGATATGGAGAGGCTCGGGAAGCCCTTGTCGAGTAGGTCCATGCGGACCGCCTCGAAGGATTCGTTGCGTATGAACGCCTCGATCTTCTTCATGCCGGAACCTTTCCGGGAGTCGTAGTGGTAGCGCTGGCTGGCGGCACAGGGGCCGTCTTCGTCCCTGTGCCCGAGGCGGGGCCGGTCGACGCCGCCCCGATCTCGGGCAGCGGGATGAACTGCTCGGGATATCCGTACATCCCGTGCTCGACGATGTCGAGCCCGGCGTCCTCTTCCTCGTCGGTCACCCGGAGCCCGATCGTGGCCTTGATGGCCGCGAAGGTCGCATAGCTCAGGATGAACACGAACGTGAAGGCGATCAGCACGCCGACCGCCTGGGAGATCAGCTGGTCGAAGCCCCCTCCGTAGAGCAAGCCCCCCTCCGGGTTGCCGAATGCGTTGTACTCGGCCAGGCGAGGAGCGGTGAAGAAGCCACACGAGAGCGTGCCCCAGACACCGGCCAGGCCGTGTGCGGACAGAGCTCCGAGGGGATCGTCCAGCTTCTTGTCGATGGCTATTACGCCGAAGACCACGATCAGCCCCGCGACAAAGCCGATCGGCGGTCCTGCCCAGGCCTCCACGTAGCCTGAGGGCGCCGTGATGGCCACGAGTCCAGCGATCATGCCGTTGCCGATCATGCCGATGTCGATCGTCTTCAGCCTGATCTGCGACGCCGCGAAGGCGCCGACGATTCCGCCGGCCGCGCCGAGCAGGGTGACGACGGCCACCTCGGCCAGGCGGACATCGGTGGCGCCGAGGGTGGAGCCGGCGTTGAAGCCGAACCAACCGACGAACAGGATGATCACTCCCAGCCCGACCAGCGGCATCGAGTGCCCGGGGATCACCCGCGGCTTGCCGTCCGAACCGTACTTGCCCTTGCGCGGGCCGAGCAGCAGCAGCGCGGCCAGCGCGCCGGTGGCACCGATGAGGTGCACCGCGGTCGAGCCGGCGAAGTCCTGCATGCCCACCGGCAGCAGCGGCGTGTCACCGTTCTGCAGCCAGCCACCGCCGAACACCCAGTGCGAGCCGATCGGATAGATGAGAGCGGCAAAGACGATCGCGTAGATCACATACGCGCTGTACTTGATCCGCTCGAGCGTGGAGCCCCACACGATGGCCAGCGACACGGCGCAGAACGCGAACTGAAACAGGAACTTGGCCTCGACCGTCGCGTCGGACACCGCCATGACCGGCAGGCCGGAGTTGCCCGCGAGGCCGTCAACCCCTCCCGTGCCCGCGAGCTGCAAGAAGAAGCCGTTGCTTCCGATGATCGACCCGAGGCCACCGAACACCTCGTCGCTGCCGAAGGCGAACGCGAAGCCGACGGCCCAGTAGCAGATGGCGGCGATCGAGAGGTTGGTCAGGATCTTGGCGACCCCCGTGCCGGCGTTCTTGCCGCGGGAGAAGCCGATCTCCAGCATGGCGAAGCCCGCCTGCATGAATAGAACGAGGACCGCGGCTATCACCACCCACATCGTGTTGATGGGTACGGTGTCGCCGAGGATTCCCTCCCCGACCTGGTTGAGATCGTCGGACGTCGCCAGAGACGTGGCGGGTAGGACCAGGAACGCCAGCAGCATCGCCAGCGTCGTCGGACCAGCCCTCTTCAGGCTTGATCTCATGTTTGCGAGTGCCTCCTAGACCCCGGCGGCTCACGGCCTCCGGATCGCATAGTTGGGGAACGTCTCGCAAGCTACGGGCGGTCCAGCCAGGGGTCTTTATCCACCTGTCGAAGATTTGGCGGGTGCCGTTCCGCCCAACGGTACAGGTCCGAGGGGGCGAGTTCGCCTCCCGGTCGGACTCCGATGCCCAGGAGCCGCTTGGCGGTGGGTCAGGGGCGCAGCTTGACGCGCCGCACACGCAGCGTCGCACCCGGCAGGGTCACCCGCACCCTCACCACCACCGCCCGCCTGCGCTCCAGCGCCCGCCGCAGCACGATGCGCCCACGGCGGTTGAAGCGGGCGACCGCCACCACCGAACGGCCGGCGCGCAGGGCCTTCGAGCCCACGGCCACGCGCTTTCGGTGACGGGACGCCGCCACACGGCAGCGGCCCTCGCTCGCCGCGCGGCAGCGGACGCGGATGCCCCGCCGCAGCACCCGGCGGACGGGCAACGCGCGCCTCAGGAAGATCCCCGTGGCGCTTGCCGAGCCGTCGGTTGTGCCCCCACCGCCCAGGGGCCCCCCGGCCGGTTGGCCCGGGCCCGGCTGGCCAGGACCCGGCTGGCCCGGGCGCGGCTGTGCCGGGCCCGGCAACCCGGCGACCGCCCGCCGCGCGTTCACGATCCCCGCGCCGTACTCGGCGTCGGGACCCCGCGAGCCGGCGTCGACGGCCGTGGCGAGGATGCGCCGCACCGCCGCCTCGCCGCGCAGGCCCTTCTCCACCAGCAGAGCGGCGACTCCGGCCACGTGCGGAGCGGCCTGAGAGGTGCCGCCCAGCTGCTCGTAGCCGCCGTTGTTGAACGTCGAGAGGATGTCGCGGCCGAACACAGAGCCGCCCGGCGCCATGATGCCGCGCGCCCCGCTGTTGCCGCTGAAGTTCGAGAAGAGGCTGCGGCTGCGGTTTTCGTCGACTGACCCCACGCAGAGGAGGCGGCCGCGACCGGACGGCTGGCTGCAGGCGGGGAGCCCATCGTTGCCCGCGGCGGCCACCACCACGCGACCGGCGTCGAGGGCACGGTCGATCGCCTGGTCGAAACCCACGTCTGATCCGATCAGCGGCGCCCCGCCCAGGCTCAGGTTGATCACATCGGCGCCCTGCGCGACGGCGTAGTCGATCCCCTTCGCCACGTCGGACACGCTGCCGCTCCCGTCGTCGTTGAGCACCCGGACCGGAAGCAGCTTGGCTCCGGGAGCCACGCTCGATACGCCGATGCCGTTGTCCGCGGCGGCGCCGGCGATGCCGAGCACGTGGGTCCCGTGACCGTCGACATCGTCCTCGGGAGTGCCGTCGTTGTCCACGAAGTCGTAGCCCCGAAGAAGCCTGCCGTCCTGCAGATCGGGGTGAGACGCCTGAACGCCCGTGTCGATGATCGCGATGGTCGCGCCCCTGCCCGTCGCGGTGGCGTGGGCGGCGTCGGCCTCGACGATGTCGAGGCCGTACTGCTGGCCGCGCAGGGGGTCGCCCGCCGCAAGCGCGCCCGCGGGGGCGGCGAGCGCGCAGGCACATGCTGCCAACTGAAGAAGGCGCCGCATCGTGCTTCTGAGTCTAGAGAGCCGATAGTGCCCCGGCGCTGCTTTGGCGCGCGCGCCCATGAGGAGTTAGGCCGAAACTTCCTCGGCCCGCGCGATCTGTGCCCTGAGCCTCGGGCGAGCCAAGCAGAAATCAAGCGTCCGCCGGCTGCGGCCCTGCGACCGGCAAGGCCGCGATGGCAGCCGGCTGGCGGGGTGCGCGCTCAAGGCCGAGCGCGGCCGAGAAACGGGCGTGCGCCTTAGGCGAGCTAGAGGTCCTCGTCACCGCCGGACGGTAGGCAGTTTCTGGCAGCGTGGCCCGTCCGCTGGAACGGTGTAGCGGTCGCGTTCCACGCGGCGCTCGCGGCCGGTCCGCCCGTCTACCACCCGACGCTCGCCCAGCGCAGAGCGCAGCCGGAGCTTGACGCACCGTCTCACACCGATGTCTGAAGAGGGCGGGCTTCCCTCCGGGAGCGGCCCCCCGAACTCGAAGACGGTCACGGTCACCGACCGCGCACGCTCGCGTACGACCACCTTCTTGGGAGGAGTGATACCTGAGAATGAAACGATCCGGAGCGTCCGACCGTCCCGCGTCACGTGCGGCCAGTACCACGGAATCGGCCGGTCGCGTTGTGGCGCGGCCTCGTTTTGCGAGCCGCCCTCATCACCCACCGATGACGCCACAGCAGGGCCCACCGCCGCCAAGGTCAGGGCGACTACAAGGGCCGACAGAGCGGGCGTCCTAGTCATTGTTCCTCGATCGTAGGGCTTGCCACGGTGTCGCGCGACAGCGGCACGTTCCTCGCTGCCGTCAGTCTGAGGACAAACGTCTCGGCGCCCTCGGGCACGGTGTCGTCGAGCACGCCGACGTCGACGTCGACGCGGGTCCGGCTCACCGCGCTTGCGCTACGAGCGAGGTAATCATGGCCCGCCACCGCCGTTCGGTCGCCCGTCTCGAAATCGACCGTCACGTCGGGTTGGATAGTTCAGCCTGATCGTGAACCGGGCGTCGTCGTCTTCGAAGATTTCCTGCGCGAAGGGGTACAGCCAGAATCCGCCGGGGCAACGTTGCAGCGAAACCGGCTCGAAGCGAACCTACCCTGTCCGCCGCTGATTGACGAGGCGGCGCTGAGTGAGACCGGTCAGGCCGGGACTCCGTCTGTCACCCGCTGGATGCCCTCGGCCTGCGCCGAGCCGTCCGCCGGATCCTCGTCGGGCGGCAGCTCGCCGCCGCGCTCGGTGCCGGCGATCAACTCGTCCGGCCTCCTCTCGGCGGGGATGAAGCCGGACTTCATGCCGAAGTACACCGACTGCGGATGGTGGGAGACGATCGCCACCGTGGACTGCTCGGGCATCACCGCGAAGCCATCCGAGAGGTACATCCCGATGTCCTCGAGCCCCAGCAGGTCCCACACCTTGGTGTGCTCGGACTGGTCCGGGCAGGCCGGGTAGCCCCATGAGTAGCGGCGTCCCTGGTCGGGCTCGATGCCCAGCTCCTCGCGTGCGCGGGAGTGCAGCCACTCCGCCAGGCCCTCGGCGGACTGCACGCCGAGCCCGTGTGTGAACAGCTGCTCGGAGAACTCACCCTCGGCCTCGAGGCGGGACATCACGTCGGTCACCTCGGCGCCCACGGTCACCCCCTGCAGCGCCACCACGTCGCGCTCGCCGGAGTCGATCGGGCGGTAGAAGTCGGCCAGGCAGATGCGGCTGTGCCGGGGCTGGCGCGGGAAGTGCAGCCGGCTGATCTCCCTGTCGTGGTCGGTGGGATCGAAGACCACCAGCTCGTTGCCGTCGGAGTTGCAGGGGAAGTAGCCCAGCTTGGCGCGAGGGTGCAGGTAGTCCTGCTCGGCCCACATCCGCTCGAGCTTGGGATGGAAGCCCTCGTCGTCGCCGTCGCCCTCCACGATCTTGCGCCACTCCTCGCCCTTCTTGCCGCGGCCGCCCCAGTGCAGCTTGAACAGCACGTGGCGGTCGAGATGCGGGTACACGTCGTCGGGGTCGACGTCGATCTCGCGGGCTCCCCAGAAGGGAGGCTCGGGCACGGGGTTGTCGGTGCGGGCATCGGAGCGCACGCTGTCGTCGGTCACCGGCGGCCCGTCGTCTTTGAACACCGGCTTCTCGCGCAGCGTCCTCGCCTCGGTGCGGATCTTCTCCACGAGCGCGGCGCGCGCGTGCTCGTCGATCAGCGCGTCCATCGTGTCGAGGCCCTGGAAGGCGTCCTTGCAGTAGAAGACTCCGGGACCATAGACCTCGTCGGAGTCCTTGCCGCCGGGGTAGAGCATGCGGCGGCCGAAGTCGCGGTTGATCGCGGCGCCGCCAACCAGCACCGGGTACTCGAGGCCGCGCGAGTGCAGCTCGGAGATGCAGATGGGCATCTGCTTGGAGGTCGAGACGAGCAGGGCGGAGAGGCCGATGGCGTCGGCGTCGTGCTCGCGGGCGGCGCTGATGATCGTGTCCACCGGCACCTGCTTGCCGAGGTCGATCACCGTGTAGCCGTTGTTGGTGAGGATCGTGTTCACCAGCGACTTGCCGATGTCGTGCACGTCGCCGAACACGGTGGCGATCACCACCTTGCCCTTCGTGTGGCCCTCCATCTTCTCGAGGTAGTTCTCGAGGCGGGCCACGGCTCGCTTCATCACCTCCGCCGACTGCAGCACGAAGGGCAGGATCAGCTCGCCCGAGCCGAACTTGTCCCCGACCTCCTTCATGGCGGGCAGCAGCACCCCGTTCAGCGTCGGCACCGCGCCGATCTTCTCGTTGCACCGGTCGATCCAGTCCTCCACGCCGTCCTTCTTGCGCCGCAGGATGTGCCAGTGCAGGGCCTCCTCGGGCTCCATGCCGGCGGTGGGATCGGCCTTCTCGTCCGCGGCCTCCTCGCCCTTTGACTCGAAGTGCTCGATGAACTTCTCGAGCGCGTCCTCGGAGCGGTTGAAGACCAGGTTGTCGGTGAGCTCGCGCTCGTTGTCGGGAATCTCGGAGTAGGGGGTGACCTCGGCGGGATGCACCATCGCCAGGTCGAGCCCCGCCTGCACGCAGTGGTGCAGGAACACCGAGTTGAGCACCCGGCGCGCGTTGGGGGAGATGCCGAAGGACACGTTGGAGACCCCGAGCGAGGTCTTCACCCCCGGGATCTCGGCCTTGATCAGCTTGATCCCCTCGATCGTCTCGACGGCCGAGGGGCGCCACTCCTCGTCACCGGTGGTGAGGGTGAAGGTCAGCGCGTCGAAGATCAAGAGCTCTGGGTCGAGCCCGTGCTCGTCGCAGACGATGTCGCGGATGCGCTTGGCCACCTCGAGCTTGCGCTCGCGGGTCTTGCCCATGCCGATCTCGTCGATCGTCAGGGCGATCAGCGCCGCGCCGTGTGCCTTCGCCAGTGGCACGACGGTGTCGAGCTTGTCGCGGCCGGCCTCGAGGTTGACCGAGTTCACGATCGCGCGGCCGGGGATCTGCTGCAGTGCGCGCTCCATCACCTCGGGCTCGGTGGAATCGACCTGGATCGGCGCGGGCAGCGACAGCGAGACGCGCTTGGCCAGCTCGCGCATCTGCTCGTCCTCGTCGGGGCGCTCGGTGAGCGCGACGCAGAGGTCGAGCACGTGGGCGCCGCCCTCCACCTGGTCGGTGGCGATCTGCAGCAGGCCGTCGTAGTCGTCGTCGAGCAGCAGCGCCTTGGCGCGCCGCGAGCCCTGGGAGTTCACACGCTCGCCCACGATGGTGGGAGCCGGCTTCTGCACGATCGGGGTCGCGGTCATCATGCTCGACACCATCCGCGGCCCAGCCGCCGGCCTCGGCGCGGCCTCGCGGCCGGCCACCCGGTCGGCCAGGGCCCGGATATGGTCTGGTGTGGTGCCGCAGCAGCCGCCCACGATCGACACGCCGTTGCGCTCCACGAACTCCTGCAGCACGGCCGCCAGCGGGTCGGGCTCCGCCGGGAAGATCGTCTCGCCGTCTGGGCCCTGAAAGGGAATGCCGGCGTTGGGGATGCAGTGCACGGGCACGGGCGAGTGCTCGCCCAGGTATCGGATCGCGTCGCGCATGTCCTCGGGGCCGGTCGAGCAGTTGAGCCCGATCACGTCGGCCTCAAGGGCGGTGAGGGTGGTGAGCACCGAGGCGATGTCAGTGCCGAGCAGCATCTTGCCGCCGTTGGGCAGCAGCGACACCGAGCACTGGATGGGCAGCTTGCGGCCGGTCTTCTCGAAGGCCGCGCGGGCGCCGAAGATCGCGGCCTTCACCTCGAGGATGTCCTGCGCGGTCTCGATGATGATCAGGTCCGCGCCACCGGTGACCAGGCCCTCGGCCTGCTCCGTGAACACCTCGACCAACTCGGGGAAGGTGATCCTGCCGAGCGTGGGGTCGTCGGATGCGGGCAGGTGCCCCGTCGGGCCGATCGACCCCGCCACGAAGAGGTCCTCTCCCGCGGCCCGGCGCGCGATCTCGGCGGCGTTCGTGTTGATCTCGAGCGTGTGCTCGCCGAGGCCCCACTCGTCGAGCTTGATCCGGCTGGCCTGGAACGTATCCGTCTGCACGACCTGCGCGCCGGCCTCCACGAAGGCCGTGTGCACCCCCTCGATCACGTCGGGGCGGTTGAGCACGAGCGCCTCGTGACACTTGCCCGGCAGGCCCCCGTAGTCCTCGCTGGTGAGGTCGAACTGCTCGAGGGTGGCGCCCATGCCGCCATCGAAGACGACGACGTGCTTGCGCACGTTCTCGAGAAAGTCGCGTGCCATGCCGGAAGGCTAGCGCAACCTTGACAGAGCTGTGTGAAGGTTGGGGCGGCGCGGTCGCCGCCCCAACCTTTGAGACCTACTCGACTGTCACCTCCGAGACCATGCCCTTGACGACGTGGGGCGGGGCCCCCTTCTTGTCCGCGATGAAGCAGAAGAAGGCGTACTTGCCGGGCTTGCCCGTGAACTCGATGGTCTGGGCGACACCTCCGTCGAGCACCGTGCTGGCGATTCCATTGTCCGGGTCGATACCGCCCTCATCGGCCTCGCCGGCAAACGGGGGCTCGCCCTTCTCGGTCATCAGGAACTTCTTCGCGTCGGCGATGGTGGCTCCCGGCGGGCCGGGGGCAGCCTAACCGGGTTGGCGCGGAGGCACAAGTGAACGGCTGCCAGGGTGAGCTCAGCCGGTGGCGAGCACGACGTCGAAGGCGGCGCGCAGGCCGGCGCCCGCCGGCCGGGCGCGCACCAGCAGCGCTGGGTCGAAGAGGCCGTCGCGCTGGTTGGCGGGCTCGCCGGGGAGGTAGAGCTGGGTGGCGAGCGGGGGCAGGTCTCGCGCCTGCACCTTCAGGTGGATGTGCGGCGTGCGCGTCGCGTACTCCCCGGGCACGACCGTCTCCAGCCGGAAGCGGCCGTCGGGTGCGCTGAGCTGGTGGCCGCGCAGGCGAAAGCCGGTGTTGTCGTACTCCCCGCTGCCGTCGGCCTGCCAGAAGTCGAGCAGCGCCCCCGGCACCGGCCGGCAGTCGGTGTAGAGCACGCGGCCGGCGAGCAGGAGTGGCACCCCGGCGACGCCGGGCTCGCGCAGGCGGGTGCGCCGGGGGGAGTCGGGCGTGAAGAAGGGCCCCTCGGCCTGGGCGGCGGTCGGGCCGGCCGCGTCGCCGTCGTCGCAGGCCGGCGTGGCCGGAAGCCGCGCGTCGGCTGGGGCACCGCGATCGCCGCTCCGGCGTACTCCCCGCTCGCCCTCGGTGCCGCCGTCGTCTTCGCCGAGGCAGCCGGGCAGGGCGAACGCCGCGCCGGTGAGGATGGAGGCGCGCAGAAAGGTGCGCCTCGTCGCCTCATGCTGACCATCGCCGCGCATCCCCGGGGAGGGTAGGGGCCGCGCGACGGGAGGTGCTACGCCTCGGCTTCGGCGGGCTCGGGACCCCGGCGCCCGACGGCCGCCAGCTCGACCGGAGCCGCGTGCAGGGCCCGCAGGCGCAGATCCCTCCAGGTCATGCCCTCGGCCACCAATGCCGGCATGCCCATGGCCAGAGCGGTGGCGATCTCCACGGCTTGGAGGATGATCCCGTAGGCCAGGGCATCGGTCTTGCCAACCCCGTACGCCGACAGCACCGCCACGCAAGCGGCCTGGAACACGCCGAGGTTGGACGGGGTGGCGGGCAGCGCCGCGGTCACGTTGACCGCGAACAGCACGGCGGCGGCGGCGCCCATGCCCGCGCGTTCGTCGAGCCCCAGCGCAACCAGGAGCACGTAGCAGGCCAGCCACTGTACGGCCCAGGCGGTGAGCTGTGTGGTGGCGGCCCACGTGCCCAGCCGCAGGCTGCGAAACACCTGAAGCCCGCTGCGCACCTGAACCATCGCCCGGCGGGCCGTGGCCAGGGCCTGCTGCACGCGCACGAACCGCGACGGCTTGCCGCGGCGAAGCAGCGCCGGTACGGCCAGCAGCAGTCCGATCACCGCAACCGGCGCGATGGTGGCGAACACCAGGGCGTCCTCGCCTCCCCGGAAGATGCCCACGGTGACGACCATCACCGTGCCGAGCACCGCCAGCGCCAGCAGGTTGAGCAGGGTCTGGG
Organism: Thermoleophilaceae bacterium; assembly: GCA_030447725.1. Lineage (GTDB taxonomy): Bacteria > Actinomycetota > Thermoleophilia > Solirubrobacterales > Thermoleophilaceae > JAAYBF01. The sequence continues at coordinate 1,038,002 of JAUJOQ010000001.1, read as the reverse complement.
ACACCAGCGACCCCAGCACCACGGGAAAGTTGTCGCGCACGCGCCCCACGCGCCGCGCCACGATCAGGGCACGTGAGGGCTCCCCGAGGCGGGCCGGCAGGGTGGCCGACATCAGCACGCCGATCATCGTCCCGCGAGCGATGTCGCGCCGCCGCACGCGCGTGCCCGGGAGCGCGGCCCGCAGGATCGCATGCCAGGCCTCGGCGCGGATCAGCATCGAGGCGCACATCAGCGCAAAGGCCGCGAGCACCCACCCCGGCGTGGCGGCCACCACGGCGCGGCCGATCGATTCGATGCCGAGATGTGAGAGCGCGAGCGCGGTGAGCCCGGCGCCGCCGACCGCCGCCGTGACCACGGCGGCGCGACGCGCCACGCGAGCAGCCGCACGGCGCCCGGAACCGGGCACCTCGGGCTCGATCGAGGGAATGCGCACCGGCCGCGGCGTACGGCCCGGCTCGGCGCCGACCAGTCCGAGGCGTGCTCCGGCCCGCGCCATTCGACCTTCGGGAGAAGGCATCTCCACGGCGTCCTCGTAGGCGGCGACCACGTCCTCGGCGACCCTCGGCCAGGCGAAACGCTGTGCGCTCGTGCGGGCCTGCGCGACCATGGCCATCCGGCGTTGCGGGTCGAGCGCCAGCCGGCGCAGGGCCTCACCGAGCGCCGCGGGGTCGGCCGCCGGCACCAGCAGACCGTCGACACCGTCGCGGATCACGTCGCGATAGCCGACGATGTCGGAGGCCACCACGGGCGTGTGAGCGGCGAACGCCTCGGTGAGCACCATGCCGAAGCTCTCGCCTCCGAGCGAGGGTGCGCAGAGCAGGTCGGCCCGCCCCAGCAGCCGCTGCTTCTCCTCCTCTGTCACCCGGCCCGCCACCATCACGCCCTCCGTGTCGAGGAGCAGCGGCTCGACCTCCTCGCGGGTGGCGCCCGCGACCGTGAGCCGCGCGGACACGCCCGCGCCGCGCAGGGCCTCGAAGGCGCGCAACAGCACCGGCAACCCCTTGCGAGCATCGGCCCGGCCGAGAAAGAGCAGCTCCAGCCCTTCGTGCTCTGGGTCGTGGTCTGGCCGCGCCGCGGCCAGGTCCACGCCGTTTGGCACGATCCGGTACCGGCCGCCGTAGAAGCGCTCCGCCGTCCAGCGCGCAGCCTCGGACACGGCTATGCGCACGTGCAGCTTGTTGTAGAGGCGCCGGGCGCCGACTGCGTTGGCCATCAGGCCGTTGGCCATGCGGCTGCGCGAATAGCAGTGGAAGGTGCCCACCAGCGGCACCCGCGCCGCCTCGGTGGCGAACCAGCTCACCAGCGGCGCGTTGGGCTCGTGCACGTGCACCACGTCGTAGCCACCATGGCGCAGCTCGCGGCCCAGCGCAGCCACGGCCTCGGGCGTGAAGGCGAGATTGGACACCGCGCCGTTGGCCGGCAGGCCAACCGTGCGTCCGAGCGGAACGAGGTGGTCGGGCAGGGGCCGGCGCTCCGGGGCGGCGCCCCGGTGCATGACACGTGCCAGGCGGTCGTCGGGATCGTGGGGCGCGAGCAGACGGACCTCGTGCCCCTGGGCCAAGAGCTCGTCGCCGAGCGATTCCACGTGGCGGCCGACCCCGCCGGGATACGTGTACGAGTACGGGGATACGAGCCCTACACGCACTGAGCCATCGTAGGGCAAACACAGGATTGCGCCACAATTCGGTCGTGGCCGGTCGCAACTTCGTCAAGTTCACCTTCATCCGCGTTTCGCCCGAGTGGCGGCGGCGCGCTCCTGAGCACCGTGCTCAGGACAAGCGCGAGTTCGCGGCCGCCTGCCGGGAGTTCGCCGATGATCACCTGCTGCGCGCCTACTCGCTCGTGGGCACCCGCGGCGACACCGACCTGATGATCCGGGCCCTCGCCCCCTCGCTCGATCCCATTCACGAGCTGCACGTGCTGGTCAACCAGACGGGGCTGATGGCCTACGCCGAGATCTCACACTCCTACCTGGCGATGACCAAGGAGTCGATCTACTCCGACGAGCCCCAACCGCTCGAGCCCCGCCCCGGCTCCGACGCCAAGTACCTGATCGTCTACCCGATGCGCAAGAAGCGCGAGTGGTACCTCCTGCCCCCGGAGGAGCGAATGCGGGTGATGCGCGGCCATATCGACACCGGCAGGCGCTACCCCGGGATCGAGATCAACACCGCCTACTCGTACGGTCTGGACGACCAGGAGTTCGTGGTCTCGTTCAACGCCGACGAGCCGGGCGAGTTCCTCGACCTGGTCCAGGAGCTGCGCTCGACCGAGTCGAGCTCCTATACGGAGTCCGAGACGCCCATCTTCACCTGCATCTCATCGTCGCCCGAGCGCGCGCTGGACGCGCTCGACGGCGAGACGGTCAGCCAGCCCGCCTGAGAGCTGCGCTCCTCCCTTTAGACAGTCTGCTTGGCCGCTTCGAGCATCTCCTCGACCCTCGTGAGCTTCACGCGCGGGCGGCCGAGCGGCTCGCCGGCGGCCTTCTCGACGGCGTCGATCAGCTCCCAGCCCGCGTAGGTCACGTGCTCGGGCTTGCGCTCGGCCACAAGCGCCTCGACCGCCTCCTGGGACCCGTCGGCGGTGGGCTCGGGCAGGCGGCCCTCGTGTAGGTCCTCGAGGAGGCGGTCGACCGTCTCCTGGGCGTCGCGCTTGTTGGTCCCGATCACGCCTGAGGGTCCGCGCTTGATCCAGCCCACCACGTACTCGCCCGGGATGGCGTGCTGCTCGCGGGGATTGATCACCCGGCCCTCCTCGTTGGGGATCGCGCCCTTCCACTCGTCGAAGGGAACGCCCTCGATCGGCACGCCGCGGTACCCGATCGACCGGAACACGATCCCGGCCTCGATCGTCTCGTGCTCCTCCGTGGCCCTCGCCTTGAGCACGCCGTCACCGCCCTGCTGCAGCTCGTTGCGGACCACTTCCACCGCCTCGACCTTGCCATCCCCCTTGATCGCCACCGGCGAGCGCAGGAAGCGCAGTACCACGCGCTTGCGCTTGCCCTCCGGAGTGCGCCGCGCGTAGTCGTTGAGGATCTCGACGTTCTTGCGGGGGGTGATCTCCCCCTCACCCTCGATCGAGCGGGCGCTCTGGTCGTCGAGCTCCATGTCCGCAGGGTCGACGATCACGCCGGCGTCGGTGAGCTCTCCCAGCTCGAGCAGCTCGGGGTTGGTGAACGCGGCCTGCGCCGGGCCGCGACGGCCCACGATCACGACCTCCTCGATGGCGCTGTCGGCCATCACATCGATCGCGTGGTCGGCGATGTCGGTCACCTCCAGCTCCTCGCGCGGGAGCACCAGCATGCGGGCCACGTCCATGGCCACGTTGCCGTTGCCGATCACCACGGCGCGCTTGCAGGAGAGGTCGAACTCCAGGTCGCAGAAGTCCGGATGCGCGTTGTACCAGGCCACGAACTCGGTGGCCGCCCAGCTGCCGGGCAGGTCCTCGCCGGGGATGCCCATTTGACGGTCGGTCTGGGCGCCGACGGCGTAGATCACCGCGTGGTATCGCTCCTTCAGCTCCTCATGGGAGATGTCCTCGCCCACGAGGACGTTGCCGAAGAAGTGGAAATCCGGGCTGGCGGCCGTCTTCTCATAGACCCGGATCACCGACTTGATCTTGGGGTGGTCGGGGGCGACGCCGGCGCGCACCAACCCGAACGGAGTCGGCAGCCGGTCGTACATGTCCACCTGCACCGAGACGTCGCCGAGCTTGAGCAGATGGCCGGCGGCGTAGAAGCCGGATGGACCGGAGCCCACGACGGCGACTCGCAGCGGCTGCTCGGGTGTTCCCGGAGAGAAAGGCATGGTGATCAGGCGGGCCGCCCCGTTGGCGGACCTGGCGGGTCGGCGATTATAGGAGGGCCGCGATGCCGCGCCGGAGAAAAAGCGCGTCAGTCGGCCGCGGGCCGCCGCTCCTCGGCGTCCTGCATCACCAGGTCGATGGCCGACACGGTCTCGACCGGCTTGATCGTCAGCCCGGGATCGTGATCCGGGTCGACCTCGGCCTCGGGGCCGGCGACGGGATCGGCGGCGCGCTCGGTCAGGGCCCGCACCTCCCGCTCGGCCCACGGCTCGAGCTCTGCCAGTGAGTCCGTCGCGGGCTGGGGCTCGGCCTCGGGCTCGCGGTCTGGCTCATCCAACTCCACGACCGGCTCCCGCCCGCCGAGATCGGCGATCGGATCTGGCTCGTCGGCCTCGTCGGATGCCTCAGGGGGATCGAGCTCGATGCTCGGCTCGGGACCGTCGAGCTCGATGCTCGGCTCTGGACCGTCGGGCGCTACGGACGGCCGGAGCTCGGCGACATCGGGGCGGTCGAACGCAGCGAAGGGCTCGACCGCCGCGGGTGCGCCGGCGCGCAGAGGATCGGTCACGCGACCGTGGTGGACTGGCTCGGGGAGGTCGGCGGATGGGTCGGCGGCGCCCTTGCGGCGCCTCTTCGCGCCGAAGGAGGGGAGGGAGAGCCGGCGCTTGAAGAACGGCGGCTTGGCAGCGGCCGGCTCGAAGGTCGGCTGCGCGGGCGCCGGCTGCTCGGGAGCCGGCGCAGCCGCCAGCCGCTCGAGGTCGGCCTCAGGCGCGCCGGAGGCGCTGGCGGCATCGGTCACGACTGTGCCCGCCACGATGTCACCGAGGCGCAGGCGGCGCTCGCCCGTGGCGAGCATCACGATCAGGCCGACGAGGTGACCGTCGAGGATCCGCACCACCGTGCGCTTGGCGATCTGACCCGTGGTGGCCGGGGTGCCGTCGGCGGAGACCACACGCAGCTTCATCACGCGCTTGCCCAGGGTCTGGCCGTGCCCGGACTCGAGCGCGAAGAAGTAGTAGAGGGTCCACCCCACGCCGACCAGCAGCAGTCCGCGCGTGAGAGAGAGACCGGCCGCATAGGCAACCGCCACGCCGGTGAGCGGGATCAGGAGATCGATCAGGGCGGCCGCCACACGGCGGTTGTCGAGCTGAGGGCCTGTGAGAGCTGTCGACGTCTTGGCAGGAGCGGCCATGGAGACCTGTATCGGCACCTTGCACGCGGGGTTTAGGCCCGAGCGGCCATCATCTGTCGGGTGGAACGCCTCGCGGTGATCGACATGGGCTCGAACTCCTTCCGCCTGGTGGTGTTCAAGTACGAGCCGGGCGGCTGGTGGACGCTGATCGACGAGATCCGCGAGGCCACCCGCGTCAGCGCAGGGATGGGCGACGAAGGGGTGCTCAAGCCTGAGCCGATGGACCGCGCGCTGCATACGGCGGCCGTGTTCTCCTCCTTTCTGGAGGCCTCGGGAGTCGAGCGGGTGGAGACGGTGGCCACCAGCGCCATCCGCGACGCCTCCAACCGCGACGAGCTGCTGGAGCGGATCCGAGACCGCACCGGACTCAAGGTGCGGGTGATAAGCGGCGCGGAGGAGGCGTGGTACGGCTACCTGGCGATCGCGAACTCGACGACGGTGACCGACGGCTTCGGCATCGACGTGGGCGGGGGCAGCGTTCAGATCATGCACATCGGGGGGCGCCGCCTGGTGGAGGCGGAGTCGGTGCGGCTCGGGGCCGTGCGGGTCAGCGAAGCCTTCCTCCCCGACGAGCACGCCTCCCCCAAGCAGATGAAGGCGCTGCGCAAGCACGTGGTCCGCCAGCTGTCGGAGTTCGAGTGGTGGGACGCCGGAGAAGGCTTGCGGCTTGTGGGCCTCGGCGGCACGATCCGCAATCTGGCTGCGGCCGCGCAGAAGCGGCTCGAGCTGCCGGACGTCGACGTGCAGGGCTTCATGCTCACGCGCGACGCGTTGGAGGAGCTGATCGAGGAGCTGGTCTCGCGTCCCGCCTCCAAGCGTGGCTCGGTGCGCGGCATCAAGCCCGACCGCAGCGACGTGATCCTGGGCGGGGCGCTCGTGGTGGCCGCGGCGATGGACCTCGGAGGGTTCACCGAGCTCGAGGCCACGGAGGCCGGACTGCGGGAGGGAATCTTCTTCGAGCGCCTGCTGGAGGGCCGTGAGCCCCCCTTGCTCGAGGAGGTGCGCCGCGAGTCGGTGCAGAACCTGGCCCACCGCTTCCGCACCGACGACGAGCACGTGCATCACGTGGCCCGGCTGTCGCTGCAGACCTTCGACGCCCTCCGCGAAGCCGGCCTGCACGATCTCGGGGACACCGACCGCGAGCTGCTGTGGGCGGCTTCGCTGCTCCACGACATCGGCGTGACCATCGACTACGACGACCACCACCGCCACTCCCACTACCTGATCCTCAACTCCGGGCTGCCCGGGTTCAGCCCGCGCGAGCTCGAGCTGATCGCCCTCACCGCCCGCTGGCACCGCAAGGGCGAGCCCGATGCGCGAGCGCTCGGCGCGCTCGAGGAGGAGGGCGACGATGACCGGCTGCAACTGCTCTGCGGCGTGATCCGCGTGGCGGAGCAGCTCGAACGCAGCCGCGACCGCTCCGTGGCCGAGGTCGCGCTCGACCGCGACAAGAAGCGGGTGAGGCTGTACGCGCTGATCAACGGCTCAGGCGCCGACCCGAGCGTGGCCCTGTGGGCGGCACAGCGAAGCTCAGGTCTGCTGGCCGATGCGATCGGGAAGCCGGTCGAGGTGGTCGAAGCCCGGAAATGAGCGGGCGGCCGGACCCGGCCTCGACCGGCTCCGCCAAGGCCGTCGACGGGGTGCCCCACCCCAGCGCCGTTTACGCCTGGGGCCCGCCTCCCGCCTCGAAGGTCACGAGGCACGCTTGCAACGAGCGCATCGGCCGCGCGGGCCGGCGCCCCGTACCCTCCTGGAGTGGCTCGCGAGAAGGACACCTCCATCCCCACCGGGCGCATCCGGCGCACCGCCAAGGTTGCCGGCCTGGCCGGCGGGCAGACCGCCCGCAACTACGCCACCCGCGCAACCAACCTCGCGCGCGGGCACGAGGGGCGACACCGCGCGGCAGCTCGGCGTCAGGCCGAGGCCGCCGAGCAGATCCTCGACGTGCTCGGCAACATGAAGGGCACTGCGATGAAGGTGGGCCAAGTGGCCTCCTTCATCGACACCGGCGCCTTCCCCGAGGAGTTCCAGGAGCGCATCCAGGTCAAGCTCGCCCAGCTGCGCGACTCAGCGCCTCAGGTGCCGTTCAAGGAGATGCGGAAGGTGATCGAGTCAGAGCTGGCGGATGGAGATTCGGCCATCGACGAGGTGTTCGCCTCATTCGACGAGGAGGCCGTGGCCGCGGCGTCGATCGGCCAAGTCTACCGGGCGACGCTGCACGACGGTCGCGAGGTGGCCGTGAAGGTGCAGTACCCGGGTGTGGCCCAAGCCGTGCGCGCAGACCTCCAGAACCTGGGGATGATCATCCGGGTGGCCAAGAAGATCGCACCCGGCATGGACGCCAAGGCCATGACGAAGGAGATCCGCGAGCGCCTCTCCGACGAGCTGGACTACGAGCAGGAGGCACAAGCCCAGCGGGCTTTCGCACGTGCCTGGCGAGGTCATCCCTTCATCGTGGTCCCCGATGTGGTCACATCGCTGTCGCGGGAGCGCGTGCTGGTCACCGACTGGGTGGACGGCCTCGGCTTCGAGGAGATCAAGCAGCTGCCCCGCGCCGATCGCGATCGCTTCGCAGAGATCGTCTTTCGCTTCTTCTTCGGATCGCTCTATCGCCACGGACACTTCTCGGGCGACCCCCACCCCGGCAACTTCAAGCTGATGGACGACGGCCGCGTGGCCTTCCTCGACTTCGGGATGACGAAGAAGCTCGGCCGCAAGTACCCCGACGCCAAGACCGAGGCGCTGCGCCTCGGCATGGCCGCCGACGCGGCCGGACTGCACGCCCAGCTGGCCCGGATGGGGTTCTTCGACGCGGCCGATCCCGAGCTGAACCCGGACTCGGTGCTGCGCCACTTCCGCGACGTGACGCGCTGGTACTCCGAGGACGAGGAGATCACCCTCGACCGGACGCTGGTGGCCCAGGTCCTGATCGACTTCGGCGATCCGCGCTCGGAGCACTGGCAGCTGATGAAGCGCCAGACGATCCCGCCCGAGGCCATGCTGGCAGGTCGCATGGAGGCGTTGACCCTCGGTGTGCTCGGCCAGCTCGAGGCCAGCGCCAACTGGCACCGCATCGCCTGCGAATGGCTGTTCGGCGATCCACCCGCCTCCCCGCTCGGAGAGCAGGAGGCCGCCTTCTTCGGCCAGGGCCGCGCACCCGCGGCGGCCTGATGGCGCGACCCGGCGCCGGCACCCGGACCACCCCGGTCGAGTCGACCGACGCCGCCCTGGAGCACCTCGTGGCCGCGGACCCCTTGCTGGGGGCCCTGGTGAAGGCCCACGGACCGCTCGACGGCGAGCAGCGCAGGCGCGGACGGCCCGCCGATGCGTACGGATCGCTGCTGCGGTCGATCGTCGGCCAGCAGCTGTCGACGAAGGCGGCGCGCACCATCTACGGGCGGCTCATCGACCTATACGGCGGGCACACTCCCGCCCCGGAGCAGATCGTGACCACGGACGCCGCGGAGCTGCGCGGCGTGGGCCTGTCAGGCGCGAAGGCGGCCTACCTGCGCTCGCTGGCCGAGCACGTGATCGACGGTGAGCTCGAGCTCGATCGCCTGACCGAGCTCGAAGACGACGAGGTGGTCGCCCAGCTCACCGCCGTCAAGGGACTCGGTCCCTGGACCGCGCACATGTTCCTGATCTTCCACCTGGGCCGCCCGGATGTGCTGCCGGTAGGTGACCTCGGCGTGCGCCGCGCCGTGCAGCTGGCCTATGGCATGGACGATCTGCCCGCACGCCCTGAGTTGGAGCGGATCGCCGAGCCGTGGCGCCCGTACCGGTCGCTGGCGAGCCTGTACCTGTGGCGCTCGCTCGACAACGAGCCGGGCTAGGGTCCCCGCTCGGGGAGGAGCGCAGCCGGAACGTCAAGGGGAGGAGCGCAGCCGGAACGTCGTTCCGGCAGCACCGGACCCTCCATTCTCCGGACCCTTCTTCTCAGACGGCGGAGCCGCAGGAGGGCTCTTCGTCCGCGATGCGAAACGACGAGCCGCAGCCGCAGGAGGCGGTCACGTTCGGGTTGTTCACCTCGAACCCCGAGCCCATCATGCTCTCGGTGAAGTCGACCTGGGAGCCGTCCACATAGCGCAGCGAAGCTGGATCGACGATGACGCGGATGCCCTCGTATTCGAAGACGTGGTCCTCGTCGCGGCGCTCGTCGAGCGCCAGCGCGTACTGGAATCCCGAGCAGCCCCCGCCGCGGACGCCGACGCGCAGTCCGACCTCTCCCTCGGACTCCTGTGAGGAGAGAAAGCCGCGGACCTTGTCGGCAGCGATGTCGGTGAGCGTGACCATGCTTCAACAAATGTAGCAATGGGTCGCAGGCGGCGAAGCAAATTCACCTCGGCGCTATCGTCTCAAGCGTGCCCACCCCGGATGAGCTCAAGCAACGGATCGAGTCCGCCCTGCCCGGCGCGGAGGTGCAGGTCCAGGACCTGACCGGCGGCGGAGACCATTTCCGGGCCGAGATCGTGTCCGAGCGTTTCACCGGTCTGAGTCCCATAGAGCAGCACAAGCTCGTGTACGGCGTGTTCGGCGACGAGGTGGGTGCCGCCATCCACGCGCTTTCGATCAAGACTTCGACTCCCTAGGAGGGTCAAATGGAAAACACGCAGATCCGCGAGTTCCTCGAGCAGGCGATCAAGGACAACGAGGTGATGCTCTTCATGAAGGGCACGCCCGAGCAGCCCGCATGCGGCTTCTCGATGCGCACCGCGGGTGCGCTCAACGCGCTCGGCGTGCGCTACGCCGCGCTGGACGTCCTGCCCGACCAGCGCATCCGCCAGGAGCTGTCCGGGCTGTCCGGATGGCCCACCATCCCCCAGCTGTTCATCGGCGGCGAGCTGGTAGGCGGCTGCGACATCGTGATGGAGATGTACGAGAAGGGTGAGCTGGCCGAGCGCCTCGGCGCGGACATGCCCGAGGACGAGGACATGGAGCCCGCAGCTGCCGTGGACGAGATGCCGGTCAGCAACGGCCCGATCCCGCTCGAGAACAAGCTGAATCGATAAGAGCGGCCGCCGCCCCGCCGGGCCGCGGCGCGGCGGGGACCTGCTCAGCGAGGAGGTCTGCGGCGGCGTGCAGTCTCGAGTGCGGAGCGCCCGCGCTGGGCGTACTCGCGAGCCTGGCGCCGGTAGCGCTCCTTCTCGTCCGGCGACAGGGACTGCCAGCGCTCGTAGGCCATCAGCAGCACCGGCCACGCACGGCGGCCCGCGGCGGCCGCGCGGGCCAGACCCCGTCTGGACCCGGTGGCCATCAGGCCGGCTCGGCGCTGGTCGTGTCCGGCGCCGAGGACTCGAGCCGGCCCAGATACTCCAGGATGCGGTGCGAGTCGGCGATCACTTCTTCGCCGTGGACGAGCACCGGCACCCAGCGCTGGCCGGTGAGCTCGTCGACCTCGGGACGGTCGCGCTTGAGAAACGGCACGCGGACCTCGTCGTAGTCGACACCCAGCGAGCGCAGCCGGCGCGCGACCTTCCCACAGCGGCAGACCAGGTCTGTTGGCGCCTTGCAACGGTAGAGCGTAGCCATCGCAAGCCGAACATTAGCGCCGTCGGAGGCCCAACCCGCCCAGTACCGAGCCCGCCACCGACGACGCCTGCTCGGCCGCGGAGATCGCAGCCCCGGCCAGGCGGTACTGCAGCGGCTGCGAGCGACGGCCTCGCACGATCCGGTCGTGCTCGCGGTCGAGGTACCACGCCACGGTGGCCTCCAGGGTCTCCTCGTGCGGCCGCGCGCTGAAGCCCAGTTCGCGCTTGGCCTTCGTGGAACGGTAGGTCCAGAACTGGCTCGCCGCCAGCACCTCCGCCGGGGTGAGCGTGGTGAGCCCCGACCCCATCCGCACGAACCCTGCCGTGACGGCCGCCAACGGACGGGAGACCTTCAGCGGCGGGTCAACTCCGCTGAGCCTCCCGAGGTCGGCGAACAGGCGATCGAAGGTGAAGTTACGACCGCCGAGTATGTACTGCTCGCCCACCGTCCCTCCCTCGTCGGCCAGCAGGTGGCCGGTGGCCACGTCGCGCGCGTCCACCACGTTGAGCGCACCGTCGGCGTATGCGGGCACGCGGCCCAGCAGGAAGCTCCGCACCAGGCGGGTGGACGTCACGTGCACGTCGCCCGGGCCGAACGTCACCGAGGGGTTCACTACCACGAGGGGCAGGCCGCGCGCGGCGAGGCGGAAGGCCTCCACCTCCGCCTCGTGCACGGAGTTCACGTACGGGATGCCCAGGTGCCCGGCGGTGAAGACCTGGTCCTCGGTCGCGGTCTCGCCGCGCGCGGCCGGGCCGAGAGCGGCAGCGCTGGAGGTGAAGATCACGCGGTCGACCTCGGCTCGAAGCGCCTCGCCGAGCACCGTGCGCGCGCCGCCGACGTTGACCTCGAACAGCCGCTCGGCGTCCCCCGGGCGTACAGATGTCATGCCCGCGGCGTGGAACACCTTGTCGACGTCCTGCATGGCTCTACGCACGGACCGGCGCTGGAGCACGTCGCACTTGACCGCCTCCACGTCGAGACCATCGATCTGGCGGCTGTCGGAGCCCTCGCGCACGGTGATCCTGAGGTCATCGCCGCGCTCCACGAGCGCGCGTGCGAGGTGAGCTCCGATGAAGCCCGTAGCACCGGTGAGGAGGGTCTTGGCCATGGGCGGGGCGAGTGTAAAGGGGCCGGGCTCGGGCACCGTCCGCCCGGGGCTTGGCTATAGGCTGGCAACGGATGCCTCAAGTCGCCGTAGTCACGGACACCACCGCCAACCTTCCCTCCGGGTTGATCGCGGAGTGCGACGTGACGGTGGTGCCCCTGTACGTGATCTTCGGTCCGGATCGAACCGAGCGCGAGTCCGACATCACCGACTACCGCGCCTTCTTCGAAGAGCTGCGCGGAGCGGAGTCGCTGCCCTCGACCTCCCAGCCCTCGGTCGGCGACTTCATGGCGGCCTACGAGCCGCTCCTCGCCGAGGGGCTCGACGTGGTCTCGATCCACATCTCCGCCGGGCTGTCGGGCACCTACGACTCGGCGGTACAGGCCGCGGAGCAGCTCGCCCGCGAGGGTAAGGGGGGGGAGCGCATACGGGTAATCGACTCCTCGACGGTGGCGGGCGCCCTGGGGCTCGTGGTGCTGGGAGCGTGCGCGGCCGCCCGCGCGGGCGCCACGGGTGAAGAGGTGGAAGCCCGCACGCACGCGACGCGCGCGGAGCTGAAGATGTGGTTCGCCGTGGACACGCTCGAGTTCTTCAGGCGCGGCGGCCGGATCGGCGCCGCCAGCGCCTGGATCGGCTCCACCCTGCGCATCAAGCCGATCCTCACCGTCGAGAGCGAGCTGATCCCGGTCGAGCGGGTGCGCACCAGCTCCCGTGTGCTGGAGCGGTTGGTGGACTACGCGCGTCAGCGCCACGAGTCGGGCGCCGACGCCTGGGCGATGCAGCACATCTCCGCCGGGGATCAGGCCCGCCGGCTGGTCGAACGCTGCAGCGAGGTGTTCGGCCGCGAGCCCGTGTTCGTGAGCGAGGTCGGGCCTGTGGTCGGCGTGCACACAGGGCCGGGGCTGCTGGGCGTCGGTTCGATTCCCGCTCGCATGCTCGAGTAGTAGGGACATCCCGGGGCGAGCCCCCCGAAGCGCCGTCCGGCGCCTGCCCCAGAATCCTCGGGGGATGGGCACGTCAGAGCTCTCGGCCTCGCGCACGGTGGCCCGAATGGTCCTGATCATCGTGGCCGTCCTCGTCTCGCTGTATCTGATCTACGTCGTCCGCAAGCCGCTGGGGTGGCTGTTCATCGCCGCGTTCCTCGCCGTGGCGCTGACCGGTCCGGTGAACTTCCTGCAGCGCCGGGGGATGAAGCGCGGGTTTGCGATCACCCTCGTCTACCTGGGACTGACGGCGGTGCCCGTCGCACTTGGCGCGCTCATCGTCCCACCGCTGGTCAACGAGGCGAGCAACCTGGCGAAGGAGGCCCCCCGGTATGCGGAGGACGTGACCGAGTTCGTGAACGAGAACGAACGCCTGCGGGAGCTCGACGCCGACTACGACCTGACCGGAACGCTGCGCGAACAGGCCGAGAAGCTGCCCGGCGAGCTCGGCGGCGCGGCAGGCACCCTGCGCGATGTCGGGTTCGGCCTCGTGAGCTCGATCTTCGCCCTGGTCACGATCCTGATCCTCACGGCGTTCATGCTGGGCGGAGGGCGCCGGTGGATCGACCACGGGCTCCGCTATCTGTCCGAGGACCGGGCGGAGCGCATGGCAAGGGTCTTCAGTCGCTCGGCGGCGGCGGTGGGCAACTACGTGGCGGGCGCGCTGGCACAGGCCACGCTTGCGGGAATCCTGTCCTACGTCGTGCTGAGCATCCTCGGGGTCCCGTTCGCGGCCCCGCTCTCGCTGATCGTCTTCTTCCTCGACCTGATCCCGCTCGTCGGCGCCACCATCGGCGCCGTGGTGGTCGGCCTGGTCACCCTCTTCACGAACTTTCCCACGGCCACGATCGTCTGGGTGGTGTTCTCGATCATCTACCAGCAGGTGGAGAACAACCTGATCCAGCCGCAGATCCAGAAGCGAGCGGTCAGCATCAACCCGTTCCTGGTGATCGTGGCGGTGCTGTTCGGCTCCAGCCTCCTGGGGGTGCTCGGAGCTCTCGTGGCAGTGCCGGCGGCCGCCTCGATCCAGATCGCGGCGCGCGAGTACATGGACCTCCGCGGGATCAGGCCCAGGCCCCCCGACCCCGAAGAGCCCCCGCCGGAGCCCCCACCACCCCTGCCGGACAGCGGCGAGCCCGGGCCGGCCACGGCCTAGTCCTCAGCCGCGACGCCTGCGCAGCAAGGACACCGCGGCGGCGAAGCCGCCGCCCACCACGAAGCCGGCCACGGCTGCCGTGGCCAGCGCCGTCTGGCGGTTGTCGGCGAGCTGGCGGCGCCAGTTGGTGAGCTCACCCACCTTGGAGCGCAGATCGTTGACCGAGAAGGCGAGCTCCCCGCGAGCCTCCTGGATCGAGGTTCTGATCTGCTCCGGGCTGCGGTTGGCGGGCAGGCTGGACATGGCTAAACGGTCCTCTCTTGCTCTTTGGAGCGCTCGAGCGAGCGCTTGACCTGGTCGCGCTCGACGCCCTGCTGCTCGAGGGTCTGGCGGGTGATCTTGGCCTCCTCGATAGCGAGGTCGGGAGTGGGCGGGCCGGTGCTGAGCCACCGCTTGGCCAGCACGCCCGCGACCGCGCCCAGCGCGATGAGGATGACGGTGACCAATCCGAAGCCGACCCAGACCACGGTGTCGAACAGGTCGACGAAGAACCAGGCCAGGGTGTGGAGCAACATCACGACGGCGAAGACCAAGAAGACTCCCGCCGCGGCAGCCACCCCGGCGCCCTTGGCCAGCACCTTGGCCTTTTCGGTGACCTCGGCCTTGGCAAGCTCGATCTCCTCGCGCACGAGCAGCGATGCCTTCTCGGAGACCTCCTGGACGATCTCGCCGAGGCTCTTGTCGGCTCCGTTGCCCGACGACGGAGTCATCGGCCGAGCAGCCTCAGCAGGCCGGCCAGCGCTAGCCCGCCGGCGAAGGCGGCGCCCACGTAGACCTCGGGGCGCTCAGCGAAGTCGTCGTGGTCGGCCGCCTGGTCGGCACCCGTGGGTGAGGTCGATCCGGCCGCTGCGGCGCCCGGCTCGGAAGCGGGCACGAAAGGGCGATCCGGGAAGTCAGTCTGGCCCTCGTCCGCCATCAGTAGTCGGGCGGGTCCTCGTCGAAGAGGCGCACCCAGATCGCGGTGGCGACGCGCTGGGCCAAGATCGTGGTGAGGGCGCCGACCCCGGCCAGGAGGCCGCTCCATACGAGGCGCTTGACGAGGTCGTTTTCCATCGGCGGGGATTCAACCAGACACGGCAGGAGCACTCGCCGCCGGGGTCTCGAGCCCGCCGCAGATCGCGTCGACCACCAGGCCCTTCGAGTGCTCGTACTCCTCCTCGCTGCGGGGCAGCAAGTCGAAGATCCAGGCGGTGAGCACCTGCTCGATCGCCCCGTAGAAGCACATGGCCGCGAACTCAGAGGAGATGTCTGACTTGAAGCTGCCGTCACGCCGCGCGGTCTCGACGATCGCGGCGATGCCCCCGTACGCCTCGCGGATCTTCTCGAGGTGCAGCCGGCCGAAGGAGTTGGCCGCGCGCGTGACCTCGACGATGATCACCTTCATCAGGTCGGGCTCGTGGCGGTAGGAGTCGATGATGAAGCTGGCCACCATGTACAGCTTGTCCCGGACCGAGACCTCTTGGCGGCGGTCGATCTCCGCGATGGCGTCGAGCATGATCTGCCAGCGCTCGAGGAAGAGCTGGTTGAGGATCTCCTCCTTCGAGTCGAAGTAGTGGTAGACGAGGCCGTAGGCCACCCCCGCCTCGTCGGCCACCTCAGAGACGCGGCAGTGGTGAAAGCCCTGCCGTGCGAACACGGTGACCGCGGCGTCGAGGATCATGCGGCGCTTGTCGAGGGCGCCCGAGCGGGAACCGGCAGGACCTGGAGCGGCGGCCATCAGATGCCGATCTGCTGCGGCCAGCGGTACGCCGAGGGCACGCGGTTGGCAAGGCTCGGCAGCGTCTCGCGCACCTCTTCCTGGCGGGCGAAGTCGAGATCCGCGGCCACGAAGCACTCCTGCGGCAGCAGCTCAGCGCGATCGTCGCCAGCGCCGGACGTTGCACCATCGGGCGCCCGCGCCAGGAGGTCGCCCCAGGGATCGAGGATCTGCGACCCCCCGAAGCTCTCGTTGTCGGGCGGGTGCACGCCGATCTGATCGGCCGCGATCACAAAGGCCTGGTTCTCGATCGCGCGGGCGCGCAGCAGCGTGTCCCAGTGAGCCTGGCCGGTGTGCCTGGTGAAGGCCGCCGGCACGATCAGGATCTGCGCACCCTGCATGGCGAGGATCCGGTAGAGCTCCGGGAAGCGGAGGTCGTAACAGACGGTGAGCCCCAGGCGGGCGTCCTCGGCCTCGCTGGTCACGATCTCGTCGCCCGCCTCCTGGGAGGTCGACTCGCGGTACTCCCTGCCCTCCACGGTCACGTCGAACATGTGGATCTTGCGGTACACGCCGCGCAGCTCGCCGTCGGGACCCACGTGCACGCTCGTGTTTCCGAGCTTGTCGTACCCTTCGCGCTGCTCCACGATGGAGCCGGCCACGAGATCGATACCCAGCTCGCGGGCCGCGTCTCGAGCCCAGCCGATCGTGGGGCCGTCGAGCGTCTCGGCTCCGGCCTGGTAGGCCGCGTGGCTCCCGAGCAGGTTGAACTTCTCGGGTAGCACCACCAGCTTGGCGCCGTCGGCGACCGCCGCGCGGGTAAGCCGGTCGGCAGTCGCGAGGTTGCGCTGCTTGTCCTCTGTCGAGTTGAGCTGTACGGCCGCTGCGCGCATCTTCTCCCGGTGCTGCGCCAGATTGACTGGTCAGTCGAGAGAGACTACCGGGCCCGCGGCGATCGGGTGGACTACTTGCGCTCCTTCTTCTCTAGCTTGGAGGTGTCGCGCGGTTCGAGGAACGGCTCGTCGAGTGGCGCTCTCTGCCCCGCTTCGCGCTGCTGGGATCGCTGCAGCTCGGCGTTGAACTCGGCGCCGAACAGGATCGCGATGTTCGTGATCCACAGCCAGACCAAGAATGCGATGACGCCACCGAGCGAGCCGTAGGTCTTGTTATAGGAGCCGAAGTTGGCGACATAGAAGGCGAACAGCAGCGAGGCGACGATCCAGATCACCAGCGCCACGATGCCGCCGGGGCTCACGAACTTGAACCCCGGCTGCTTCACGTTCGGGGCCGCCCAGTAAAGGAAGGCGAACAGGAACGAGACCAGCAGCAGGATGATCGGGATCTTGGCGATGTCCCAGATCGTGACCGCGGTATCGCCGACGCCTACCAGCTTGCCGACCTCCTGGGCCAGCGGACCTGACACCGTGACGGCCACCGAGATCACGACCAGCAGCAAGATGAGCACGAGCACGATGCCGATCTGCTGAGGCTTCAGCTTCCAGACCGGTCGCCCCTCCTCCACGTCATAGATCGCATTCGACGCGCGCGAGAAGGCGCCGACGTAGCTCGACGCGGAGTTGAGGGCGAGTACGAGGCCGATGACGAAGGCGATGCCGGCGGCGCCCTGGCTGCTGGCCAGCCCCTGGATCGCGCTCGTCAGGATCTCCTTGGCCGGGCCGGGGGCAACGGTGCCGATGTTGTCGAGCAGCGGCTGGGTGGCCGAGGAGCCCACCAGCCCGATGATGGACACCAGCGCGATGAGGGCGGGAAACAGCGCAAGCACCCCGTAGTAGGTGAGCGCGGCCGCCCAGTCGGTGATGTTGTCGGCCGAGAACTCCTTGAAGGTGCGCTTCAGCGTGTCCTTCTTGGAGGTGCCCCCGAGGTCGCCCGGGCTGTCGGGACCCTGCCCGTCCGGGGCGCCGCGCGGCTCGCGCTTGGCCTGGAGCGTCTGCTTCTCGTCCTGGTGCTCCAGAGCCATTCCGTCCCCCTCGTCTCGTCAGTCGCCCGGCCAGACGCCCGTCAGCCTTTCGAAGCTCTGAGCTCCCTTGCGGTGGATCACGGCCTTGACGAGCGCGAAGATCGCTCCCTGCAGCGCCGCGGCGGGAAGGATCTCCTTCCAGCCGTACTCGCTCTCCTTGGCTGACGGGGCATCCTCCTCGTCGGCCACCACCTTCCAGATCTGCTTGAAGATCTGCCCGCCGATCAGGCCTCCGATCACCCCGAAGGCGATGCCGAACGGCGTATAGAGCGCCTTCATGGCTTAGCGCCTTCTTCTCCGCAGGAAGACGAGCAGCAAGAGCGCGACGACCCCGCCCGCGGCGAACGGGGCCGGGTTCTTCTTGGCCTGCTCGCTCAGCTCGCCGATCTTGGCCTGCGCCTGCGTCTGCGTCTCGCGCAGGGCCTCCCTGCCCTCGTCGACCTTCTCCTTGACCTGGGTCTTCTGCTCGTCGACCTTCTCCTTGACCTGGGCCTTCACGTCCGCCTTCTGCGCGAGCGCCTCGACGGTCTCGCCGAGCTCCGCGCGGGTCTCCTCGATCTGTTCCTGCAGCTCGGCCTTGTCGTCGGGCAGCTGCTGCTCGTCGGGACCAGCCTCGGCTCCCGTCGGCGGCAGCTCGGCCTTGTCGTCGGGCGGCTGCTGATCGTCGGGAGCAACCCCGGCTCCCGCCGGCGGCTGACCTTGGACCGAGGCGGCGGCACCCGCCGCCGGGAACCCACCGGCGGCACCCATCGGCTCGGGCTCCTCGGCCCCCTTCTCGTCTGAGGTCTCGTCTCGACTCATGCGCGACCCGCCCTCCCCTTGATCTCTTCGACATCCCTCTTGGTGCTCGCTATCGCCTGCTCGGGCGCCGGCGGCGTCGCCTGCTCGACCTGCTTCTTGCCGGTGAGGGCGAGCACACCGGCGACCGCGAACAACACGACGGCGACGATGAGCGCGGCAATCCACGGCTCGAGGAAGGTGGCCAGGCCCAGGACGATGGCGGCGAGCAGCGCACCCAGGCCGTAGAACGCAAGGCCTCCGGCCCCGCCGAAGAGCCCTGCGCCGATTCCCGCGCGCTTGCCCTTCTCCTTCATCTCGAGCTGGACCATCTGCAGCTCCTGACGGACGAGCGTGGCCGTCTGCTGCGAGAGCTGCTGGACCAGGTCGCCTACCTGTCTCTCATCGCTGTTGGAAGTTGGCATGACCCTTCTCCTAACCCGCTTGCGCTGCCCGCAAACCTCAGCCACCGTAGGCAGCTCGGTCCACCTTCTTGTGATAGCGCTCCCCGGCTTTGCCGCCAGCGATCGCAGTCAGCAGCGTGAGCACGATGATTGCCGCAAGAGCGATCAGACCGCCGGTGGCGAGCGATCCCTCGTCGACGGGAATCCGCGGCAGGTCGAGCCTCTGGAGCACGTTGTACTCGCTCCCGAAGATGGCGCCCGCGGCCCCTAGGGCGATCGTGACCAGCAGTCCCACGATCCACACCCCGAGCCCCTGGCGACCACCGTCGAAGCGCGACAGGCGGCCGGCGTTGTAGCCGCCGACGAAGTAGGCGAGGCCGAGCACGACGAGCAGCACGGCGCCCCCGACGATGCTCACGGTCTCGGCGTTCTGCCTGGCTTCCGACTCGCTCACCTCGGTGAGGCCGATCGCGCCGCCGGCCGCGCTGAGTATGGCCGTCAGGATGATCGCGATGCCGCCGGCCACCAGCCAACCGAGGACGGCGGCGCCCCAGTTGAAGCCGCCGAAGTCCTCTCGCTGGCGAGTGCGCGCAGCCGCCATCGTGCCCTCGTCGACCGCGGACGACTCCACGCCACGTCCACGTTCGTCTCTACCTCGCGTAGACATGGCGACGCACTACCCGGCGGGAATGGCGATAACCAGACTTGGCGCGAAGGAAACAGATCTGCGGACGCAGGACAGAGGGCCGTCATGCGGCGGGATACGCTGCAACACGTGGCCGACCTGCCCGCCCGCGGCGCCTCGGTGCGCAGGCTCGGTCTGTCCCTGCCGCCCGGCCGGATGCCTGCCCGGCAGGGGTGGCGGCCGCTGAAGCGGTGGCGCTACGTCGGCGTCTTCACCCCGCGGCTGATGCTGTGCGTCGGCGAGGCCCGGGTGGGGCCGATCCCCCAGCGGTGGTGGGCTGTGGCTCTACCGGACGGCACCCTGCGCGAGCGCACCACGATCGGTCGCGGTGGAGTCGAGATGGCCGGCTCGGGCGTGCGGGTGGCGGCCGGCGGAGTGAGCATCCGGGTCGATCTCGGCGACGGGGACGGCGTGGAGACCGCTTCGCCGGCGGGCGGCTCCTACATATGGACGCGCAAGCAGGCGGCGGTGCCGTGCTCGGGCGAGGTGACCCTCGACGGAGTCCGGTACGAGATCGCCGGCGAATGCGCCTTCGTGGACGAATCCGCCGGCTACCACGAGCGCCACACGTCATGGAGATGGTCGGCGGGCGTGGGTCTCGCGCAGGGCGGGGAACCGGTGGGCTGGAACCTGGTTACAGGCCTGCACGACGCCCCCCGGTGCTCCGAGCGCACCATCTGGCTGGACGGAGAGCCCCGCGAGGCGCCGCCCGTGGACTTCGCGGCCGATCTATCCGCCGTCGGTGGCCTGCGTTTCACCGAGTGGGCGGCGCGCGAGAACCACACGCACCTCCTGGTGTTCCGCTCGGACTACCGTCAGCCCTTCGGCACCTTCTCCGGCGAGCTGCCCGGCGCAATCCGCCTCGCCGAGGGCTACGGCGTGATGGAGGAGCACGACGTGTGGTGGTGAGTCCGCAGGCATTGTCGCTCACGCCATGAAGGAGCCCTGGGGGCCGCCCGCCGGTCCCGCCACCGCGCCGGCCTCCTCGAGTGCCGCGATCTCCTCCGCTTCGTATCCAAGCGCGACCAGCACCTCTGTCGTATGCTCGCCGAGGCTTGGGCCCGGCGAGCGTGGGTTCGGCGGCGTGCGGCTCATCTTCACCGGCGTGCCCAGCAGCCGGACCGACCGCTCGGCGCCCGGCTGGTCGATCGACACCACCATCTCCCGCGTCCGGACGAGCTCTGACTCCAGCGCCTCGTCGAGCTCGAGGATCGGCTCGAGGCAGCAGTCGTGCTCGGATGCGAAGCGCTCCCACTCCCCCCGTGTGCGGTCGGCGAAGACACGCTCAACCTCCCCGTGCCCGTCGGATCCCGGCGGGTCGAACTGGCGCTCGATCAAATCCTCTCGTCCCACGCCCTCACACCACGCCTGCCAGAACTTCGGCTCGAGCGCCCCGAGGCTCACCCACCCGTCGCTGGCCCGATAGGGCCGGTAGCACACGTAGGCGCCGGCCAGCTCCAGCCCGCCTCGGCGCGGCACGGCGCCGTCGGCGAAGTGACGCGCTGCCACCATCCCCAGCCACGAGAGCGCGCCATCGGCCATCGACACGTCCACGAACTGCCCCTGACCGGAGCGATCGCGCTCCCTCAGCGCGGCGAGGATTCCGAACGCCGCCATCAGCGCGCCGCCGCCCAGGTCTGCGATCTGGCCGGCGGCCTGGACCGGCGGGCCGTCGCGCTCGCCGGTGAGCCCGAGCACACCCACCAGCCCCAGGTAGTTGATGTCGTGACCGGCCTTGTCGCGGTAGGGCCCGTCCTGGCCGTAGCCGCTGATCGCGCAGTACACGAGCCCCGGGTTCTCCTGGCGCAGGCGCTCGTAGCCCACGCCCAGGCGGTCCATCACGCCGGGACGGAAGGACTCGAGCACCACGTCGCTCTCTCCCACCAGCCGGAGGAGAACCTCGCGCCCTCGCTCCTCCTTGAGGTTCAGCCGGATGGAGCGCTTGCCGCGGTTGAGCGCGAGGAACAGCGCCGAGCCCGCGGAGGGGTCGGCGCCCTCGTAGTGCGGCGGGGCCCAGCGCACGTAGTCGCCCATGCCTGTGTCCTCGACCTTCAGCACGTCTGCGCCGAAGTCGGCCAGCAGCAGCGAGCAGAACCCGCCGGGCAGCAGCCGCGAGAGGTCGAGCACCCTGAGGCCCTCGAGGGCGCTCACGGCGACTCGTCCTGCACGGGGCAGCTCGTCGTCACGTGGTCGATTGGATCGGGTGCTTGAGCAGGTCGCGCCGCGACACCTCGCCCTTCCGGGGCACACCCAGCAGCTCGCGGGCCTCCTCCACGGTGGCCGGGCGCCGGCCCACGTCCTCGGTCATCTGGCGCGCCTTTGCGATCAGGTCGCCGTTGCTGCGCGCCATCTCACCGTCGGGCAGGTAGAAGTTGTCCTCGAGGCCCACGCGCACGTTGCCGCCGAGCGTCAGCGCGGTGGCGACCAGCATCCACTGCCTACGGCCGATGCCGATCACGCCCCAGTTGTCGGACCCCTCAGGTCCGCCGGGCACCTGCTCGGCCATGTGGGCGAGGTTGCGGGCGGTGGGCCGGATCCCGCCGGTCACCCCCATCACGCACGAGATCTGCAGCGGCTCTCGCAGCAGCCCCATGTCGAGCAACGGATCGAGGTTGGCGATGTGGCCCGTGTCGAAGCACTCGTGCTCGGCGCGGATCTCCAACTCGTTCATCACGGTGAGGAACTCGATGATCGTGTCGAACGAGTTCTCGAACACCGCCTTGAACACGAAGTCCTTGCGGCTCTGCGAGTACTTCGCGTAGTTCATCGAGCTCATGTTGAGAGCCGCCACATCGGGCCTGAGCTCACGCAGGTATGCGATCCGCTTCTCGATCGGCACCCCGATGGCGCCCGTCGAGAGGTTGACGATCACATCGTCGACCTCGGCCAGGATGGCCTCGGTGATGTTGCGGAAGTCCTCGACCTCGTAGCTCGGCACGCCCTCGGGCGTGCGCGCGTGGATGTGGATCATGCTGGCGCCCTCGTCCACGATGCGGCGGGCTTCGGCGGCGTACTCCTGCGGCGTGTAGGGGATGGCGGGACACTGGTCGCGGTTGGCGACCGCGCCCGAGATGGAGCACGTGATCACCACGGGGTCCTCGAAGCGGCTCACGGTCTCTGACAGCTCACGTGGCGAGGACGAAGGACAAGAAGAAGCCGGCGGCGGTGGCAAAGGCGTTGTACGGCTGGCCGTGCTCGAAAACCTCGGGCATCAGCGTGTCGGCCAGCGAGGCGAGCACGGCCCCACCCGCAAAGGCCAGGAGCACCGCCAGCGTCTTCTCGTCGAGGCCCTCGAGCGCCACGCGGCCCACCACGACCGCAGCCGCCAGCAGCAGCGCCGCCACACACCGCCACCTTCTTGTCGAGGGCCACGTCCACAGCCACGAAGACCGCGGCGCCGGCCAGCAGCCCGAGGCCGGCGGGCAGCGCTCCGCCGGTCTCGAAGGCGGGGCCGAACAGCTCGAGGGCGAGCGCCGATATCAGGGCGCCGCTCGCGAAGGCCAGCAAGACGGCCGTCACGGCCTTCGGGGGCCGTACGTAGGTCCCGACCACGCCGCCGATCACAAGTGCGCTCGAAGCCGCGAGCCCGAAGAGGATCGCCTGCCCCACCCGCTCATCCGCCCCTCATACCGGGCTCACCCCGTGCTTCTTCCACGGCCGCTCGACCCGCTTGCCCTCGGCCATCTCGAGCGCCTTGATCACCACGGGCCGCGTCTCGCGCGGGTCGATCACGTCGTCGATCATCGCGTTACCCGCCGCGATGTACGGGTCGATGATCTTGCGGATTCCCTCGATCATCTCCGCGCGGGCGACGTCGGGCTCCTCGGCCGCCTCGATCTGCTTGCGAAAGATGATGTTCACGGCGCCCTCGGGCCCCATCACGGAGATCTCGGCCGAGGGCCAGGCCACGATCAGATCGGGCTCATAGGCCTTGCCGCACATCACGTAGTAGCCGGCGCCGTAGGCCTTGCGGACGACCACCGTGATCTTCGGGACGGTGGCCCGCGAGACGGCGTAGAGCATCTTGGCGCCGTGGCGGATGATGCCCGCGCGCTCGACCTTGGTGCCCACCATGAAGCCGGGCACGTCCTGGAGGAAGAGCAGCGGGATGTTGAACGCATCGCACAGGTTGATGAAGCGCGCAGCCTTGTCGGCCGAGTCGAGGTCGAGGATGCCGCCAAGATGCTTGGGCTGATTGGCGACGATGCCTACGGGACGGCCGCCCATCCGCGCGAAGCAGGTGATGATCGTGCGCGCGAAGCGGGGCTTCATGTCGAACCATTCACCGTGGTCGACCAGCCGTGCGATCAGGTCGTACATGTCATACGGCCGGCGGGGGGAGTCGGGCAGGATGTCGAGCAGATCCTCGTCCTGGCGGTCCACCGGATCGGAGGACTCTCTGACCGGGGGCTGCGCCTCGCAGTTGCGTGGAAAGTAGGAGAGGTAGTCCTTGATCGCCTGGATGCACTGCTCGTCGGAGCCGACCTCGAGGTCGCCGACGCCGGAGACCTTTGTGTGGATGCCCGATCCGCCGAGCTCCTCCTGGGTCACGTCCTCACCGGTCACCGCCTTGGTCAGGTGGGGTCCTGCCAGCGCCATGGAGCCGCGGCCCTTGACCATCGGCACGAAGTCGGCCAGACCGGGGATGTAGGCGGTGCCCGCCGCGCACGGGCCCATGAGCGCGGCCACCTGGGGGATCACGCCGCTCATCGTGACCTCCTCGCGAAACAGATGGCCCGACCCCGCGAACAGCGAGCCGGCGGCCTCCTGGATGCGCGCCCCGGCGGAGTCCAGAAGCCAGACGAACGGGATCCGCTTGCCCAGCGCCAGGTCGCGCAGGCGGGTGACCTTGAGCTCGCCGGTCATGCCCATCGAGCCGGCCATCACCGTGAAGTCGTAGGCGCACACGGCAACGAGGCGGCCGTCCACCTTGCCGTAGCCGGTGATCACGCCGTCCGCCGGCGCGTCCTTGTCGGCCATCGCGGGCTGGGAGAAGTGCGGCCGGCCATGGACTCCCAGCTCGGTGAAGGTGTCCGCGTCGATCAGGAGGGCGAGCCGCTCACGCGCGGTGAGCTTGGAGGCGGCGTGCTGGCGGGCGATCTTCTCCTCGCCCCCGCCGAGCGCCGCGCGCGCGCGGCGCTCGTGAAGCTCGTCCACGAGCGAGCGAAGCGGCGGCCGGGCCACCAGCGTGTCGGCGGCGGCCTGCCCGGCGGCGCCCGGAGCCGGCTGCTCAGTCGCCGACATTCACTTCCTCGGGAACGGCGTCCAGCAGCGGCTCGAGTACGTGGACGGCCGTAGAGGCCTCGACGGCGCGCTCCAGTTCGTTCTCCGACGCCGCGAAGGCCGTGACCTCGAAGCCGAGCACCTCCGAGCTGCCGGTCACCGCTTCGAGCAGGTCGTAGAGCTTCTCCGGTCCGAGGCCGCCCGGAGCGGGGAACTGGGCGGGGAAGTCCTCTGGGTCGAGCACGTCGAGGTCGAGGTGCACGTACACGGGAGCGCCGTCGAGGGCGTTCTTCACCGCCACGAGGGTCTCGACGGGGCTGGCGCCGATCACCGTCACGTCGCTTGCCTCGAGCGCCTCGCGCTCCGCCGGGTCGAGGTCGCGGACACCGGCGAGCACCACCCGATCGGCGGGCACCGGCGCCCCGCCGAGTCCCGCGTCCCACAGGCCGCAGGCGCCGGCCAGCGCCATGCCGCCCAGGTACCCGCTGCCGGTGGTCTCGGGCGTGTTGAAGTCCCCGTGCGCGTCGAGCCAGAGCACGCAGGCATCGGGGCGGTGCGCCAGCACGGCCGGCAGGGTGGTGAGGGCGATCGAGCACTCAGCCGCCAGCAGCACGGGCAGGTTTGCGCCCGAGAGGGCGTCGTCGACCTGGCCGCCGGCCTCGAGCAGGCAGCCGCGAGAGGCCTCGAGGTCGACGTCGAAGCGCCCGCTGCACGGCTCGCCCGGCGTGCCGATCATCCGCGGCTCGCGCCCCAGGCGCCCACCCACTAGCGGCGCCAGGGTGTCCACCCCGCGCGCGGGCGCGGGGCTGCGTTCGGAGGTGCGGCAGCGCAGGGCCACAAGCGAGACGGTCATCGGCCCGTCCACCGCGGCTCGCGCTTCTCGAAGAAGGCCTGCACGCCTTCAGCGACGTCCTCCGTGGAGAGAGCGAGGGTGAGGTTGTGGTGCAGATACTCCAGTGCGTCGAGGAAGGGCATGTCCTGTGAGCGGAACATCGCGTCCTTACCCAGGCGCATCAGCACGGGCGACTTGGCCGCCAGCTTCTGGGCCCAGTCGCTCACCGCGCCGTCGAACTCCTCGGCGCTCACCACCCGGTTCACGATCCCCGCCTCGAGAGCATCGGCGGCGGTCATCCGTTCACCCAGGAGCAGCATCTCGTTGGTCTTCTTGCGTCCAACGTTGCGGTAGATCAGCGCCATGATCATGAAGGGAAACACGCCCACGTTGATCTCCGGAGTGCCGAATCCGGCGGTGTCCTTCGCCACGATCAGGTCGCAGGCCAGAGCGATGCCCAGAGAGCCGGCCAGCACGTGGCCGTTGGCCGCGCAGATCGTCGGCTTGCCGAGCTCGCCGATCAGGCGGAAGAGGCGCGGGAAGCGCTCCGTGTCGGAGTGCTTGTGCACCAGCGGCACGTCGGCCGCAAACCCGTCGAGGTCGCCACCCGCGGAGAAGACCTTCTCATGGGAGGAGGTGAGCACCACACAGCGCGCGGCGTCGTCGTCTCGCGCCTGCTCGAACGCCTCGATCAGCTCGCTGAGGGTCTGGCTGCCCAGCGCGTTGCGCGTCTGGGGATCGTCGAGCGTGACCGTCCCCACGCCGTTCGGAGCGACCTCGTAGCGGATCTTCTCGTAGGGCAAACGGACTCCGGCCTGTCGTGTTGAGAGCGGGAAAGGGCCACTCCCTGATCGGCGTGGCAGGTTACCCGGACTGCTCAGAACCGGCCCCCCGGCCAGGCAACCCCTGCATAGCGCTCGAGCACCGGCCCCGGGGGCGGCGGCACCGCGGCGAAGAGGTCCGTGCGCACGACGGTGCCGGGAAACAGACGGGCGAAGGGATCTTCGCGGAAGTCCAGCGGACGGCTCGTGACGGTGATCGCGCCGCCGTATCCGGCCTCGTCGAGCGCCAGCGTGGTCAGGCACACGAGCGCGTCGCCCAGCAGGGGTATCCACCAGGCCACGGCGTCTCGGCGCACGCCCTGCACCTCCGGCTGATCGTAGGCCAGTTTCGCCTTCGCGTCGGGGAGAGCACACACGTGCGCGTAGGCGCCCGCCACCGGCTCGCCGTCGAGGCAGCGGCCGTCGACCATGAAGCAGCGACCGGGGCCCTCCCCCGCGTACAGCGCTTCGCCGTCGAAGGACAGCCACGCCGCCCCGCTTGGGAGGTCGCTCACGAGCGCTCGTAGTCCTCCCGAACCAGGGCCGACATCGCTCGCATGTCCTGGCGCAGGTCCTCCATCGTCGGCCGGCCCCAGTACCAGTTGCCGTCGTAGCGGCGGTGGATCGTGAGGTCGGGAAGGAGCATGAACGCGGTCGGTCGGTAGGGCTCGTGCAGCGTGTCCGTCTCTTCCAGGAGGTCGAGGCGCGGCAGCCAGCGCCGCGCAGCGTCGGAGAGGAACACGAAGCGGGCGCCGAGGCCGGCACGGAAGGCGCTCTGCACCTCCGGCTCGTCGACGCTGACCACCACCATCCTGGTGTAGGCCACCTCGAACTCGTCCTGCAGCGCACACAGCTCGCGCAGGTGGCGCTGTTCCTTGGGACACCACCAGCCGCGCGAGAACAGGAGCGCGACCGGGTCGCCCCCAGCCACCTCCGACAACCGCCGCTCGCGCGCGGTGTGGTCGGGCAGGTCGAGATCGGGGAAGCGCTCCCCCGGGCCGAGCGTCATGCCGAGTTGCGGGGCAGGGCGTGCCCGGTGATGAACGGAGTCCGGGCTCACGCCAGCGGCAGGCTGAAGCGCACGCGCGCCCCCATCGGTGAGTCGGCAAACCAGATCCGGCCACCGTGGGCTTCCACGATCGCCCGGCAGATCGTGAGCCCCAGGCCGGTGCCGTCGCCGCTGCGCGCCCCCCCCGCTCCGCCGCGGAAGAAGGGCTCGAAGGCACGCTCGCGCTCGTCGGCAGCCACGCCCTCGCCGGTGTCGGCCACCTCGACCTCGACGTAGGTGCCGTTGCGCTCCGCGGCCACGGTCACGCTGCCGTCGGCCGGCGTGTGGCGGATCGCGTTCTGGATCAGGTTGAACAGCACGCGCTGCAGCTTCTCCGGGTTTGCGCGCGCCGCCGCCACGCGGCCGTTGAGCTCGGCGGTGACCGCCACCATCGACTTCTCCGCGTGCGGGCGCATCGCCTCCACGGTCTCCTCGATCAGCTCGTCGAGCGCGACCTGCTGCATCGACCACTGGATGTCTCCGGCCTCGAGCCGCGACAGCTCGAACAGATCCTCGACCAGCGCCGACAGTGAGGTGATGTGCACCGACATCTGCCCGAGATAGCGCTGGCGGGTCTCGGGGTCCACCAGCTCGTCCTCGATCGCGTCGGTCAGCAGCCGCAGGGAGGTGAGCGGTGTGCGCAGGTCGTGGGATACGGCGGCGATCAAGTCGCGACGAGCGGCCTCCGCGGTGTCGCGCTCGACCTCGCGCTCACCCAGCTGCGCGGCCATCCGGTTGGCGGCTTCGGCCAGCTCGGCCAGCTCGTCCCGACCCACCGTGCGGATCTCCAGGTCACGCCGGCCCTCGCCTATGGCCCGTACACCGTCGCGCACTGCCTCGATGTCGGCCATCACCCCGGCCGCCAGCACGGAGGCCGAGTAGGCGATCAGCCCGCCGGCGAAGACCAGCAGCAGGCCCATGATGAACGCGTCGTGGGCGGAGAGGAACATGAGCAGCGCGACCGCACCCACGCCGAGGGTGACCAGGGTCACGGAGATCCCCACGCCCGCCGCCAGCTGCCTCGACAGAGGGCCGGCGGCCATTCGCCGGCGCACGAGCAGATGGGCCCCGGCGATCGCGGGCGCGCCGCAGGCGACCATGAACAGCGCCATCAGCAGACCGTCGTTCACGCCGTAGGCCAGCGAGAGGGCGGCGCCGGCCAAGGCGGCAGCAGCGCTCAGGAGCAGAAAACCGCGGACCATGGTCACGGCTGAAAGCGATAGCCGACGCCCCAGACGGTCTGAAGCCACCGCGGGTCGGAGGGATCCTCCTCGATCTTCGCGCGCAGCCGGCGCACGTGCACGGTGACCGTGGAGGTGTCGCTGTAGAAGGAGTACTGCCAGACGGAATCCATCAGCTGGTCGCGGGAGAAGACCTGTCCGGGGTGGCGCACGAGATGCAGCAGCAGCTCGTACTCGCGCACGGTGAGCTGGGCCTCCTCCCCGCGCACCGTCACCCGCCGGCCCACCGGGTCGAGCTCGAGACCGTCGAAGGAGATCGGCTCCTCCAGCTCTGGCTCGGAGACCACCCGGCGCAGCACCGCGTCCACACGGGCCACCAGCTCGGCGGGCGAGAAGGGCTTGACCACGTAGTCGTCGGCGCCCAGGCGCAGTCCGATCACCCGGTCGGTGGGCTCGCCCTTGGCGGTGAGCAGGATCACGGACATCCGCCCGTCACCGCCCGCGACCGGCTGGCACAGGCGGCGCATCACCTCCAAGCCGTCCATGCCGGGCAGCATCAGGTCGAGCACCACGAGGTCCGGTCGCTCAGCTGCGGCCAGTTCGAGTGCCTCCGGGCCGTCGCCGGCCACCCGCGTGGCGTAGCCGGCCCGCTGCAGATAGCGCGACACGACCTCGGTGATGGTGGGCTCGTCGTCAACAACGAGCACAGATCCACGGGAGTTGCTCTCCATCCGGGTAAGTGTCTCACTGCCCGGGTCTCGCGCGAGAGGGGTCAGCGCGCTCGTCATCCCTGCGCTCGCAGGCGCCGCGCTCGCACGGCCAGCAGCAGTGCCGAGCCGGCGAAGAGCACGGCGGACAGCAGCAGCCAGCGCTCGAGGTAGACGTCGGTGGACATGCCGGTGGTGCGCTCGAAGCCGCCCGGAGCCTTGCTGAGCACGAGCGGGTACCAGACCAGCAGCATGAGGCCCGACAGCAGCACGGGGATCCGGAGGTGGTTCAGCGCGGCGATACGCAGGCGGCTGGGCTGCCGGCCACGGGTGAGCGCGCCGGCGGCGCCGCGGTCGAGCAGCGAGTAGAGCGGCAGGAAGATGAAGTCGTGCAGGACGATGGCACCGAGGAACCAGATCAGGAACCGGCCGGGAGTCGACAGCACGTCGAACACCTGGGCCAGGGCCCACGCCGAGACGGCGAGGCTCGTGAGCGCGACCAGGAGGTGGACGGGAGACGCGCCGTACTCGTAGCGGAAGCGCTTCATGTAGCAAACACCATCTTCTCCACCCACTTCGTGTTGTGCACGCCCGGCAGCGCGGGCACCATCACCCGCGCCGGGAAGCCATGATCGAGCGACAGGTCCGCGCCGTTGACCTTCAGCGCGAGCAGCGAGTCCTCCGCCGCGACCTGGTCGCCGGTAAGTGTTGCCTGGCGCAGCGCTCCGGCGGGCTGGACGGAGATCACCTGCAACTCGGCCCCGTCCGCGGCGCCGGCCATGCGGGCCAACTCGGACAGGCGCACCCCCGTCCAGGTCTGGGTCGTGGACCAGCCCTCGACGCAGGCGATCGGCAGGTCCGCGGTCACCTGCTCCATGGCCAGCAGCTCGTCGCGGCTTATCACCGCGCGGCGCTCCTCGCCCACCTCGAGGGTCAACCGCCAGTCCGGGCCGACCTTGTCCATCGGGATCTTGGCCGCCTCGGCGGTCTTGTTCACCTGGAAGTCGTTGGGCCCGTCACCGAAGTCATCACCGCGCGGCGAGAGGAGCGCCAGCTTGCGCAGCGGCCCTCCGACCACCTGTCCCGTGCCCATCGCCGCCAGCGCCGCCGAGCCCACCCCCACCGTGCCGAGCAGCAGCCTGCGCGTCATCGTGGGAGGCGCCGCGGCGACCGGAGCCGATGTGTGCCGGCCCGCGAGCTCGGGCTCGGGCTCTGTATGGGCGAGGTCCTCTCGCAACGGGCGCAGCACGCCGCGCTCCCGAAACGCGGCCCGCATCACGCCGACCTTGGTGACGATGTGAAAGGCGAGCGCGGCCAGGAACACGAAGGCGGCGTAGTAGTGCGCCGGCACGAACGAGAAGCCGAAGGGGTAGTAGATCTGGATGTTCAGCACACCCGTTGCGAAGACGAACAGGCTGCCACCCACCAGCA
Source organism: Thermoleophilaceae bacterium (assembly GCA_030447725.1). Lineage (GTDB taxonomy): Bacteria > Actinomycetota > Thermoleophilia > Solirubrobacterales > Thermoleophilaceae > JAAYBF01. Next base: position 1,007,450 of record JAUJOQ010000001.1, on the reverse strand, counting down.
GGGCCAGCCCGATCCGCTCGAGCCCGTGCGCCCAGGAACGCGCGGTGGGGCGCTCGAAGAGCTGGGGGATGACCGCCCACAGCTTGGCCAGCAGGATGGGGATGGCGGCGAGCCCGGTGATGATGTGCAGCCCCTGCGTGAGCACGTACAGCCATGAGGGCCCCGTGGGCCAATCGAAGAAGTAGAGGTCGACGCCCTGGTCGAAGAGCGCGTTGTCGCCCAGGTCGGGGTTATAGGCAGCGTGGGACAGAAAGCCCGTCAGGGAGCAGATCACTATCAGTGGCAGCAGCGCCGCGCTCAGGAACGACGCCAGCCACGGGCCGCGGAGCGGGCTCTTCCAGAAGCTGCGCCGGAAGGGTCCGACCTCGGGCACCGGCAGAGACGGCGGGCGGCGGGCATCTTCCTCCATCGGTCCAGGATGGCTTGAGACGGTCGAGGCGTCCAGGGCTCGGGTGCCGGTGTAAGGGACCCGTTACACCCTCCGGCCGGTGCGGTTCGCCGGCGCGTCTCACTACCGTGGAGGAGGTGCTCCAGCCGCTCGTCGCCGCCCACGGGCTCGTCCGGACGTTCGGCGCCGGCCCGGGGTCGCGGCGAGTGCTCGATGGCGCCGACCTCCAAGTCGAGCCGGGCGAGATGGTCGCGCTGCTCGGGCGCTCGGGCTCGGGCAAGTCGACGCTGCTCAACCTCGTCGGGGGGATCGACCGGCCCGACGGAGGGACGGTGGAGGTCGCCGGCCTGCGCCTCGATCGCCTGTCCGAGCGTGAGCTCACCCGCTTCCGCGCCCGCCACGTGGGCTTCGTATTCCAGTTCTTTCATCTGATCCCCGAGCTGACCGGGGAGGAGAACGTGCTCCTGGCAGCGCGGCTGACCGGGGGCGAACCCGAGCGCCGAGGACGTGAGCTGCTGCGACGGCTCGAGCTCAACGGGGCCGCGGGCCGCCTGCCCCACACGCTCTCGGGCGGAGAGCAGCAGCGGATCGCGATCGCCCGGGCGCTCGTCAACGAGCCGTCGCTGGTCCTGGCCGACGAGCCGACGGGCAACCTCGACCCCGCCGCCGGGCGCGCGGTGCTCGAGATCCTGCGCGGCATTGCCCGCGGCGGAAGGGCGGTGATCATGGCGACCCACGATCGCGAGGCGGCAGCGCTGGCCGACCGCACCGTGGCCGTCGTTGACGGCCGCCTCCAGGCATGCCCGCCGGGCTGAGGGAGGCGCTGGCGCGGCTGCGCGCGCGCCGCGGGCGCAGCCTGGTCGCCGCCCTCGGGATCGCCGCCGCCGCGACGATGATCGGCACCGCGGTCACGCTCAGCTTCGGGCTTGCCACCGGCGCCGAGCGCGCGGCGGAACGGTCGGACCTGCCCGACGTGACCGCGCGCTTCGAGCCCCGGACGCGCGCGCAGCTAGACGAGCGGGTCGGCGCGCTGGCCAACGTCGAGGATCGCTCGTACCGGTTCGAGATCGAGGACGTGGAACTGTCCTCGGACGGCGGCTCGTCGCGCGAAGGGGTCGTCCAGCTGATCCCGCGAGGACGGCGCGGCTACGCCGTCGTAGCGGGCCGCGACCTGAGCGGGCGCCCCGGAGAGGTGGTCGTCGAGCGGGGCGTAGCGCGGGAGTGGGAGCTCGAGCCCGGCGACTCGCTGTCGGTGGCGCGGCTCGGCTCGGTGCGCGTCGTCGGGGTCGCGCTCTCCGCGGACGACGTGGCCTTTCCCCTCGCCGCCAACCCGCGCGTCTACCTCCCGGAGGAGCTCGTGCCGGCGGGCTTCCGCGCGCGCGGGCGCTCGGTGAACCTGGTGCTGCTGTGGGCGCGCGACCCCGCCCGCCTCGACTCGCTGCTGGTGCAGGCGCGTGCGGTCAGCTTCGGCCTCGAGGACCTGCGCTTCGCCACGCGCGAGGGCGTGCGCGCGCTGGTCGACCAGGTGTCGGGCATCGTGATCGCCCTGCTGATCGCCTTCTCGCTCGTGGCTCTGGGCGCGGCCGGGGTGATGCTCGGCGCCTCCGCGCGAGCCGACGTCCAGCGGCGGCTGGAGAGCATCGGGGTCATGCGCGCGATCGGAGCCTCGCGCACGCGGGTGGCCGCACGCTACGCCGCCGACGCCGCCCTCCTCGCGCTGCCCGCGGGCGCACTCGGGGTGACGGCGGGCACGCTCGTCGCCGCACCCCCCGGGGAACGGCTGCTCGAGATCCTCAACGAGCTGGCGCCGGGGACTGCCCTCGTGGGTCCGCTCGCGGTAGCTCTGGCGGGCATCGTGGCGCTCGTGGTGGCGGCAACGGCGTGGCCGGCCTGGCGGGCCGCCTCGCTGCCCCCGGCCGAGATCCTGCGAGGCGCCGAGGTGCGCCACGCCCCCCGCCGAGCCCCCACACCCAGCGGACCCTTCGGGCTCGGGCTGCGACTCGCCCTGGCCACCCGCGGGCGAACATTGGCGACCGCACTGGTGGTTGGCGCGGCGACCGCCGTCGTGCTGCTGATGCTCGCCCTGGCCAGCTTCCTCGGTCGCCTGGCCGACGACCCCGGCGTCGTCGGAAAGCGCTACCAGCTGACCGCCACGCTTCCCGCAGACCGAACCGGCGAGGTGGAGCGCATCCCCGGGGTAGCCGCGGCGGCGCCGCGGCTCGTGGTCGACGGGGTGAACTCGTTCGAGCTCGGGCAGCCGGTCCGCCTGGTCGGCTACCCGGGCGACCACACCGCGTTCGAGGCGCCGCCGCTGGCCGGTGGGCGACGCGTCGAGGGCCTCGGGGAGGCTGAGGTCGGGCAAGGCCTGGCCGACACCCTGGGGGTCCGTCTCGGATCGACTCTGGCCGTCCAGCTGCCGACCGGCGAAGAGGTGCGCTACCGCGTGGTCGGCGTGGTCCGAACGATCGACCGCGAGGGCCGGGTGGCGTTCGTCCGCTCCGACGATGCACTGGCGCGCGCCGGCGACGATCCCGAGCTCGCGGTGCGCCTCGATCCGGGCGTCGACCGCGACACGGTCGAGCGGGCGCTCGGCGCCCTTGGGGCCCGGGTCGCCCCGGTAGGCCCGACAGGCTCCGACGACCAGGCGTTCCTCTCCGTCCTCGCCGGCGTGCTGCGTGTCGTGGCCGGCGTGAACGGATTGATCTGCCTCTACGTGCTCGTGCAGGCGCTCGCCGTGCTGGCCACCGAGCGCAGGCGGACGATCGCCGTGCTGCGCGCCGGGGGCGCGCCACGGGGAACGGTGGCTCTCGTGCTACTCGGCACCGCCACCTTGATCCTCGTCCTGGCCGCACCCGCGGGGATCCTCGCCGAGCGCTTCCTCCTAGGCCCCGCGGCGGCGCGGCTCGCCGCCGGCTACGCGTCGCTGCCGCTCGGCGCGAGCGCGGCGCAGATCGCCACGGTAGTGATCGGGCTCGGTCTGATCGCCGCCGCAGCGGCGGCCTGGACGGCGCGGCGAACCGAGCGCGACTCCGTGGCCGCCGCACTGCGGGAGGGCTGATGGTGGCGCGGCAGCTGACGGCGCTGATGGTGGTCCTGGCGCTGGGCGCGGGGGCGGCGGCGACGCTGATCGGCGGAGGCGCGGACACCGATGCGGATGAGAGCTCGACGCTACGCGCCAGCTACGCCGACAGCGACGGCGACGGCGTGCTCGAGCGCGCGCCCGCCGAGGCCCTGCTCGATCGGACCGAGCTGTCCCCGGCCGTCAGGCCGGGCCGGACGCTCGCGCTGCTCGCCCAGATCACCGACGCGCACGTGCGCGACGAGGAGTCACCCGCCCGCGCGACGCTGCTCGACCGCCTCGGCGCGCCCTTCACCTCCACCTTCCGGCCTCAGGAGGCGCTGTCAGCCCAGACTCTGGCCGCCTCGGTCGCCGCCGTCGAGCGCCTCGACCCGGACGCCACGCTCGTCACGGGCGACCTCATCGACAGCGCCCAGGCCAACGAGCTCGACCAGGCGCTGGCCGCGCTCGAAGGCGGGCGCGTCGACCCCGACAGCGGTGCGCCGGGATACGACGGCCCCCAGGACGCCGACAGTGCCGACCCCTTCCTGTACCGCCCCGACGTCGACGCGCCGCGTCACCCGGGGCTGCTCGAGCGTGCCCAGCGCCCCTTCACCGCGCCGGGGCTGACCTCGCCGTGGTACCCCACGATCGGCAACCACGATCTGCTCGTCCAGGGAGAGGCGGCGCCGGCGCCGCAGCTGGCGCGACTGGCCGTCGGCGCCCGGGCTCCAGCCGAGCTGGATCCCGGGCTGCGTCCGCAGGGCGACCTCGATGACGTGGGCGACGTGCCGCTCGGCCGGCTGCTCGACCGCGCACTGGCGGGCCCCACGCGTGCGCTCGCCCCCGATCCCCGGCGCCGCCATCTCACCTCCTCCGAGCTGCTCGAACGCCTGCGCGCGGCAACCGGCGTCGGATCCGCCGGCGGGCGGCTGGACTACGCCTTCGACGTCGGAGCGCAGCTACGAGTGATCGTGCTCGACCTCACGCGCCGCGACGGCGGGTCGCGCGGGCGCGTCGCACCCGGGCAGCCGGGGTGGCTCGAACACCAGCTCGACCGGGCGGGTGAGCGCTGGGTGCTCGTGGCCTCCCACCAGCCGATCGCAGGCTCGTCGGGCGGCGCCCGGATCCTCGACGCGCTCGATCGGGCGCCGCGCGTGGTGGCGGCCCTCTCGGGCCACACTCACGAGAGCTCGGTCGAGCCCCGCCGGTCGCCCACCGGCGGCTACTGGCTGATCGGTACGCCCTCCCTGGCGGACTATCCCCAGCAGGCGCGCGCCTTGCGGCTGCGCGAGACGGACGGGGGAGGCGTCGTCCTGGAGACTTGGATGCTCGACACCGTGCCCGGCGGGCCGGCCGACGTCTCGCGCGACCTCGCCTTCCTGGACGCCCAGGGCGGGCGCCCGCAGGGCGAGCGGGGCGCGCCCGAGGACCGCAACGTTCGCCTCTACCGCAGCCCGCCGCCCGCTGCTCGCGAAACGCCCTGACGGTTCGGTTACCGCTGACAGGGACTCGTGTGGCCCTGTCGAATGCCGGAAGGTGGCCGCCGATCATCCTTCCGGTGCCCGAGAGCGCCTGGACCGGGGCGCGGGCGAGGCGCTTCAAGGCAACGCTACGGCGTTCGGCTACTCGGTGATGATCACTGCAAGCTTCGGGGCGGTTCAGCACGAGCGCGGCCAGCCCAGCTACAGCGACCTGCTTCTCTACGGAATGGGGGCCGCCGTAGCCTTCACTGCCCTGGAGGCTCTCGTGACCCGCGGCTTCCGGGTCGCTCTCAGCGGCGGCTCGGATCAGGTGATCACGTTGGGCACCGCCCTGGCGTTCGTCTCGGTAGCCGCGGCGATCACCACCGCTCTGGCCGTGGCCGCTGCTCTGCGGGGCGGCGCCGCGTGGTTCGGCGGGGCTCTCGGCGCCTCGCTCGTCTTCCTACTCATCGAGAGCATGGAGTTCGTTCTGGCCGAGTGGGTGCAGGAGCGCCGTGGAGAGCCCACAGAGCAGCGCTGAGCGAAACCTAACGGGATGCTGAACGTCGCCCACAACGGTTGCACGGCGCCCGCCGGCGTGGAAGGTTGCGCGCAATGAGCGGGCGGCCGAGTGCCATAGGCGACTACGGGTTCCTGTCCGACTGTCATTCGGCCGCGCTCGTCGGCCGTGCGGGCTCGGTGGACTGGTGGTGCGTGCCGCGGTTTGACTCTCCGTCGGTCTTCGGGCGGCTGCTTGGACCCGATGCCGGCCACTGGTCGCTATGCCCGACGGCCGCCTTCGAGGTCGAGCGACAGTACGTACCCGACTCCCTGGTGCTGCGCACCGTCTTCACGACCGCGGGCGGCGAGGTCACGGTCACCGACGCCCTCGGTCTCGAGCACGGAGCGCGGGGCCATGAGATCGGCCTGCGCAGCCCTCACGTGTTGCTGCGACGCGTCGAGGGATCCGCGGGAGCTGTCGAGATGGCCACCGAGTTCGCGCCGCGCATGGAGTACGGACTGACCGTCCCCCACACGGTCGGCTCGCCGGACGGCGTGGTGGCGCGGGGCGGCCCGGTGCGCCTGGCCATCAGCGGGGGAGTCGCGCTCTCCCCCGCCCGTGGCTGCGCCACCGGGCGGTTCACCGTCCATGCCGGTGAGCAGGTCAACTTCAGGGTGGCCTTCACGCCTTCCTCCGGGGAGCCGAGCGCGACCGACGACGCAGATGGGGCGACCCTCGAGGACACGATCGCCGGCTGGGGGTCGTGGGTGCAGCAGCACAATGGCTACGAGGGACGCCACCGCGACGCCGTCCGGCGCAGCTCCCTGGTGCTGCAGGGGCTGACCTTCCAGCCGACCGGTGCGGTGGTTGCCGCCGCGACGACGTCGCTTCCGGAGAAGATCGGCGCAGAGCTCAACTTCGACTACCGCTTCGCGTGGCTGCGCGACCTCAGCCTGACGATCCGCTCGCTGTGGATCGCGGCATGTCCCGATGAGACCAACCGGCTCTTCGAGTGGATCGCCGACGCCAGCGGCCACCTCACCGACGAACGGGTGCAGATCATGTACGGCGTCGAGGGCGAGCGCAACCTCGCCGAGCACGAGCTCGCGCACCTCCCCGGCTTCCGTGACAGCCGTCCGGTGCGGGTGGGAAACGCCGCCTGGGACCAGCAGCAGCTCGACGTGCTCGGCGAGGTGCTGGATGCCGCCGAGCAGCTACGCGAGCAACTCGGAGAGCTCAGCGAGTCCACGCAAGAGCTTCTCATCACGCTGGCCGACCGGGCGGCTGCGAGCTGGCGCGAGCCGGACGCCGGGATGTGGGAGGCTCGCGATCAGCAACGTCAGTACGTGTCCTCGAAGGTGATGTGCTGGGTCGCCCTGGACCGGGCCATCCGCCTTGCCCCGCTGCTCGGGGACGGCGTTCACCTCGGCCGCTGGGAGGAGGCCCGTGAGCGTGTCCACGCCGCCGTGCTGGCCAAGGGCTGGAGCGAGCGGGCCGGGGCCTACACGGGCGCCTTCGGCTCCGACGACCTCGACGCCTCGGTGCTGCTGCTGCCGCTCGTGCGCTTCCTCGAAGCCGACGACGAGAGGATGTGGGCGACGATCGAGGCGATCGAGCGCGAGCTTGGGGACGTCGGGCTCGTCCGCCGCTGGCCCGACGACCCGATGGGCTTTCTCATCTGCACCTACTGGCTCGTCGAGTGCCTTGCGCTGGGCGGCGAGCTCGCCCGCGCCGAGGCGTGGTTCGAGCGGGCCACTTCATACGCCAACGACCTCGGTCTCCTGTCGGAGGAGGCCGACCCAGACCGCAAGGAGCTGCTGGGCAACTACCCGCAGGCCTTCTCGCATGTCGGGCTCATCAACGCCGCGTGGCGACTCACCCAGACCGCGGACCAGACAAAGGACGACGAATGAACGGACGGCTGCAGGACAAGATCGCCCTCATCACCGGATCGGACTCCGGAATCGGGAGCGCAACGGCGATCGAGTTCGCCAAGGAGGGCGCGGATGTCGTGGTCCACTACCTCGACGACGCCGAAGGGGCAGGCGAGACCCGGCAGGCCGTCGAGGCGGAGGGTCGCCGTGCGATCGTGGTGCAGGCCGACATAACCGATGAGCAGGCGGTGCACAGGCTCTTCGAAGAGGCGGTGGAGACCTTCGACAGGGTCGACATCCTGATGAACAACGCGGGGGTCGACGCCTCGGGCGACGCCGTGGCCGACCTCTCCACCGAGACCTTCGACGGGGCGATCAAGGCCAACCTGTACGGGGCGTTCTTCTGCTGTCGGCGCTTCGTGCAGCTGCGCAAGTCGGGCGCCGCGACGGGCGGCAAGATCATCAACGTTACGTCGGTGCACCAGGAGATCCCCAATCCGGGCGGCGCCGACTACGACTGCTCCAAGGGAGCGCTGCGCAACCTCACGCGGACGCTGGCCCTCGAGCTGGCTCCGCTGAAGATCAACGTGAACAACCTCGGCCCGGGGATGGTGCTCACGCCCTTCAACCAGCCGGCGATCGACGATCCGGAGCTGCTCGACGAGCAGGTCCAGAGCATCCCGTGGAAACGGGCGGCCGAGCCCTCGGAGATCGGTCGTCTGGCCGTCTTTCTCGCCTCCGGCGACAGCGACTACGTGACCGGCGCCGACTACTTCATGGACGGGGGGTTGATGCGCAACCTCGGGCAGGGCGCTTGATCGGCCGCGAGCCGCGCGAGATCTGGCAAGACAGCCTCGAGGACGGGCAGCGCCGTCTGGCCCGGCCCGCAGCGGTTCTCGCCGCCACCGGCCTGCTCGGCGGCTTTCACGTGACGCTCGGCCTGCTGGCCCTCGTAGTGACCACCGGAGCGCTGACCGAGGTGATCCCCGCGGACACCGCACACGTGCTGGGTTCGCTGACCTTCGGGATAGGCTTCGTCTTTCTGACCGTCGGGCGCTCGGAGCTGTTCACCGAGAACTTCCTCATCCCCGTCGCCGCCGCGCTCAAGGGGCACTGCACCAAGCGCTCCGTGGCTCGCCTCTGGTTGATCACCTTCGCCCTGAACATCGCCGGGATCGCCCTCTTCGTCCTCCTGGCGAGCATCCCAGGAGTGCTCCAGCCCGTGGCGCTGGAGGCGGCCGGCGACCTGGCCGACACCCTGGCCGAGCGCGATCTGGCGGCTGCGGCAGCGAGCGCCGTGATCGCCGGAGCGGCCATCACGGTGTTCACCTGGCTGGCCGAGGCGGCCGAGAGCGATCTGACCAGGGCCTTCATCGCGCTGCTGGTCGGCTTCGTGCTGCTGGCCCCCAGCATGAACCACTCGGTGATCGGCTTCGGCGAGATCCTCTTCGGGGTCGTCTCCGACACCACGAACGCTGACTGGATCGACCTGCTGCGCAACACTACCATCGCGATCGCGGGCAACGTGGCGGGCGGGGTGGTTCTGGTCGGCTTTGTGAGGAGCATCCAGGCAGGAGCCGAGGTATGACCGACCAAGGACACTCGCTGAGGCCCTCCGGCCGGCAGATCGAGATCGTGCATCGCGAGCAGCGGGTGACGGTCGTGGAGGTCGGCGGGGCGCTACGCGCCTACCGCATCGGTGAGCGCGAGGTCCTGGACGGATACGGCCCTCACGAGCTCTGCACGGCTGCCCGCGGCCAGTCGCTGATCCCCTGGCCCAACCGGGTCGAGGACGGGTGCTACGCATTCGACGGCCAGGAGCAGCAACTGGCTCTGAGTGAGCCGGCGACGCACAACGCCATCCACGGACTCGTGCGATGGTCCAACTGGTCTGTGGCCGACCGCGAGGACCATCGCGTCGTAATGGCCCACCGCCTGCACCCCCAGCCCGGCTACCCGTTCGCGCTCGATCTCTCGATCGCGTACTCGTTGTCGGCAGCCGGGCTGGCGGTGACCACCACGGCGACCAACGTCGGGCCGAAGTCGTGCCCTTACGGTGCCGGTGCCCATCCATATCTGACGGTGGGCACCGAGCGTCTCGACGACGCCACGCTGACCGTTCCCGCGAGCACTTGGCTGCCGGCCGACGGGCGCGGCATCCCGCTCGCCGAGCAGCCGGTAGACGGCACCCCCTACGACTTCCGCGCGGCCCGCATGATCGCCGCCACTCAGCTCGATACGGGCTACACCGACCTGCTGCGCGACGAGGACGGCCTCGCGCGCGTGAAGCTGTCCTCCGGCGCCGGCGGCGCCGCCGTGGCGCTGTGGCTCGACGAGAGCCACCCCTACCTGATGGTCTTCACCGGGGACTCGGTGCCCGAGCCGCAGCGACGCCGCCGCGGCCTGGGGGTCGAGCCGATGACCTGCGCCCCCAACGCCCTTCGCAGCGGGGCAGGCCTTCAGATCCTGGAGCCGGGATCGTCATTCAGCGCCAGCTGGGGCATCGAGCCCTGACGCAACCAGCGGTGCGCGTCAGCTCTTCGGCGGCGCCGGCAGCGGGTGGGCCTGCAACGCCCGCGCTGCCGCGAGCAGGTTGCGTGCCGCCGTCTGGCCGGTGGTGATCGACCACTGCCGCTCGTCGGTGGTCAGCCACACCTCCTCGCCGGGGCCCGGGCCCTTGTTCCAGTAGGTCCAGGCCTGACCCGGAATCGTGTAGCCGACGTCGACGAGGACGCCGCTGATCTCGGAGATGCAATGGTGGGCCCCATCCTCGTTGCCGACGACCACGACCCCCGCGACGCGGTTGTAGGCGATCGGGGTCTCGCCGTCCTCGCGCGTCTCCGACAGAAACGCGTCCATCCGCTCGAGGACACGCTGGGAGACGCTCGATGGTCGACCCATCCAGGTCGGCGTGGCCACCACCAGAATCTCGGCGGCGAGGATCCGCGCGCGGATGGCCGGCCACTCGTCGCCGTCGGCGACGGCCTCCGAGATGACCCCCGGGTCGATCCGATGGTCCACGAGCCGTACCTCGTCGGTCTCGACCCCCTCGTCCCGAAGGGCCGACATGACCACGTCGGCCAGCGATGCCGTGCTCGACGCCTCCGGGGAGCGCTTCAGGGTGCAGTTCAGACAGATCGCTTTCAAGTGCGGCCTACTTCTGAATGAAGGGCTCCACGGCTTCCAGCACGTCCTTCATCTCGATCGTCTCCTCGAAGGCGTCGGGCGCGGGCTCCTCCATGGCGGCCAGCCTCAGCGCCGCGGCGTGCCGCGCCTCCACCTGCACGATCATGCCCGCCCCGGCCAGCGCCTCGTTTGCGGTGAGCATCGGGCCGGCGCCGTTGAACGCCTGCACGCCGGTGTCCTCGAGGGTCATCCCGAGCGTCACGAAGCTGCCCTGGTCCTCGATCGGGAACTCGAACGTCGGCTTCTTGACGGGTGTCGCCCCGGCGCCGGTGACCGCCTCGGTGAGCGTGTCTATGTGCGCCTGCTCGTGACCGCGGAAGGCGGTGGCGAGCTTCTTCACGTCGCCGGTCAGGCCCAGCTCGAGAGCCTGGCTGTAGAACTCCTCCTCGAGGTACTGGAGCATGAGCGCGAAGTTCAGGATCTCCGCGTCGCCGCCCTCCTGGGCGAACGCACGCCTCACGAACGGGCCGGCGGCACCGGCTCCGTAGAGCGCTCCCGCTCCGAGAGCGCCCTGGAGGATGAAGGCGCTTCGGGTCATGCCGTGGACCTCGATGGCGTCCATGGGCTGAAGGGGTCGATCTGTCATCTGACGTCCTTTCTGAGGACCACCAGCTAGGTGGCGATGAAGGGCTTGACCATCCTGAGCACCGCATCCATCTCGGCGGGAACCGCAAGGCCGGTGTCCCCAAACGGCACCGGCTCCTTGCCGGTCGCGATGTTGAGCGCAGCGGCATGGCGCGCCTCGATGCTGTGGATGGAGAGCGCGGTGCCGAGAACGTCCTCGCTCTGGATCAACCCCGCCGCACCGAGGTACGCCGCCGCGCCGAGGTTCTCGACCTGAGCCGCGAGGCCGAGGATCTGCTCCTCCCCCTCGAGCGGAAACTTGGTGCGAGGCCGCGCGACCGGCTTCTCGCCACCTTCCTTTACCGCGGCCTCGAGGGTATCGACGTGCTCGCGCTCGTGCTCGCCGAAGGTCTTCGCCATCTCGAGCGCCTCTCTCGAGAGCATGCCGCCGCTGACGACCTTCTCGTAGAAGTCGGACTCGAGGTACTCGAGCATCAGGGCGAAGTTGAGGATCTTGAAGTCGCCGGTCTGCGCGGTCGAAGGCGCCGCTTCGTCGACCTCGGCCTTCTCCTCGTCGCCTCCCCCTCCGCAGGACGCGAGCAAGGCGGCAAAGGCACCGGCCACCGCGGTCCCGCCGGCCATCTTCAGAAAGCGCTTGCGCGACGAATCGTCACTCCCGAGCCGCTGCATCGCGCCGGTGCCGGCTGCCCTCGCCTCGGATTGGCTGTGCTCCATGAGAGTTCCCCTCGGGTCGTGTGGTGGATCGGGCAGGCGCTTCGGGCGGCGGAGGCTGGGACTCACGCCGCGGGTGCCCTCACCCGCTGCGCCGCTCCGATGAAGAAGGGCACGAGCAGCAGGCCGAACTCCGCGTGGAAGAAGATCTCGGCGATCTGCGGCGGACCATTCGGGTTCGTGAACCACTCGAAGACCGTGCGTCCCAGCAGCTGGATGTTCACGACGTACAGGACGAGCCCGAAGGCAAGGCCTCCCAGCACCAGGAGAGCGGTGTTGCGCAGCAGCGGGACGAGCATCGTGAAGGCGATGCCGAACAACATGGACAGGCTGAGATGGGTCACGAGCCCGATGAGGGCGTTCTCGGGCGTCGCCGCGGGGAGGTCGTCGCGGCTGAAGACGGTCGATATGTCGAGCAGCGGGGCGATCGCCGGCTTGTCGAGGTTCTCGACCGCCCAGCCCATCTGAGTCAGGAGAAAGAGCAGGCCGGCGAACAGGCCCGCCACCACACCGCGGGTGAACGTCTGCCCGAGGCCCGCAAGCAAGCCAGGGGCCTGGCCCTCGGCGACGACGGTGTCAGACTGCGCCGACCGTTGCCCCATCGCCGTTCGTGGCCCTGCACTTCGTGCCTCCACGGCCGCCTCCTCCATCGGGTGCCCTGCGCTCGGGTCGCGGGTTGGGTCACCGTACGAAGCGGGCCTTAACGATCTACGAACCAGACCTTACGTTTCTGGACCGCCCGTTCTCGGGATCGGCTCCCCGACGCGCGTCAGACGACGGCACCAGCCGGTAGCCGTAGCCCCATACCGTCTGGAGCAGGCGCGGCGTGGATGGGTCTTCCTCGACCTTCTTGCGCAGCCGCCGGATGTGAACCGTGACGATGGGCTCCGACCGGTAGGACGCATCACCCCAGACCGCGTCGAGGATCTCGATGCGCGAGAGCGCCCGTCCGGGGTGCAGCGCCATGTACCAGAGCAGCTTGTACTCGAGGGCGGTGAGCCTCACTTCCGCGCCGTCAAGCGTCACCCGCTCGTCTGCCGGATCGATCTTCACCCGGCCGATCGACAGCGCGGCGCTGCGCCGTTCGAAAGCCGCGCGGCGCCGCAGCACCGCTTCGACGCGCGCGGCCAGCTCAGCCCCGACGAACGGCTTCACCAGGTAGTCGTCCGCCCCCAGCCGGAGACCCACGATCCTGTCGGTCGCCCGGCCCTCCGCTGCCACGAGGATCACGGGAGTCCGCCGGCTGGCATGTATGCGGCGCATGAGCTCCACGCCGCCGATCGGCGGGGTCGACACGCCGAGGACGACGAGGCGGGGGGAGGCCTCGCCTAGGAGCCGTAAGGCCTCGTGACCATCCGTGACCGTGCGTGTGGAGAAGCCGACATCTTCCAGTTGCTCGGCCGCGGCCTCGGTGAGGGACGGCTCATCGACGGCCATGAGGATCGCACCCCGCTCGAGCCGTCTGCCCGTCGCCCGCGGAGCCCCGGCCTCCGCTACCCCCACCTCCACAGCCACCTGTGTGATGATCGGTGATCGATTCCCGACCTGCAACAAGCGTTCGTTACGCAGCCATAACGAACTCTTTCTTGTCCCTTCTCAGCGCTTCGAGGAGACTCAGGCGGCGGTCTCCGGGATCACCCCGGTCAAGACGGCTGACTGAGGAGGTGACCGGATGCGAAGCAGAGCGGATGTAGCCAGCGTCGTCGGCCGATGAGCCGCACGGTCGCAGATCACCTGCTGGAGCGCCTGTCGGGCTGGGGGGTCAAGCGCGTCTACGGGTATCCGGGCGACGGCATCCTCGGCCTGATGGGTGCCTTCGACCGCGCCGGCGAGCGGCTGGAGCTCGTCCGCCCGCGCCACGAGGAGATGTCCGCGTTCATGGCGTGCGCGCACGCCAAGTTCACCGGCGAGGTGGGTGTCTGCATGGCAACCTCCGGGCCCGGCGCAATCCACCTCCTCAACGGCCTCTACGACGCGAAGCTCGACCATCAGCCGGTCGTGGCGATCGTCGGCCAGCAGGCCCGGGCCGGTCTCGGCGGCAGCTACCAGCAGGAGGTCGACCTCGTCTCGCTCTTCAAGGACGTGGCTCACGAGTACGTTCACATGGCCACCGACGCGGCCCAGATACGCCACCTCCTGGACCGGGCCGTGAGGACGGCGCTCTCCGAGCGCACGGTGACATGCCTGATCCTCCCGAACGACCTGCAGACCGAGGAAGCGGTCGAGGAGCCGCCGCGTGAGCACGGCACGGTGCACTCGGGCAGCGGATGGAGCCCGCCGCGGATCGTGCCCGAAGACGGTGACCTGCGCCGGGCGGCCGAGTTGCTGAACGCCGGCGAGAAGGTGGCCATCCTCGTCGGTCAGGGGGCCCTGCACGCGACCGACGAGGTGCTCGAGGTGGCGGACCTCTTGGGCGCCGGCGTGGCCAAGGCCCTGCTCGGCAAGGCGGCAGTGCCCGACGACCTCCCGTTCGTGACGGGCTCGATCGGCCTGCTCGGCACCAGACCGAGCTCCGATTTGATGGCCGGCTGCGACACGCTGCTGATGGTCGGCTCGAGCTTTCCCTACTCCGAGTTCCTGCCCGAGGAGGGCCAGGCCCGCGGCGTGCAGATCGACATCGACGGGCGCATGATCGGGATCCGTTATCCGATGGAGGAGAACCTCGTCGGCGACAGCGCCGAGACCCTCCGCGCCCTGATCCCGCTACTCGAGCGCAAGTCCGACCGCTCGTGGCGCGAGGAGGTGGAGGAGGGCGTCGCGGGCTGGTGGAAGGTGCTCGAAGCGCGGGCGATGAACGACGCCGAGCCGCTGAACCCCCAGAGGGTGTTCTCAGAGCTCTCGACACGGCTGCCCGACAACTGCATCCTGAGCGCGGACTCGGGCTCGGCGGCCAACTGGTTCGCCCGCGACCTGAAGATCCGCAGGGGCATGATGGCCTCTCTCTCGGGCACGCTGGCCACGATGGGACCGGGGGTGCCCTACGCGATCGCCGCGAAGTTCACCCACCCCGATCGCGTGGCCATCGCTCTCGTAGGCGACGGGGCGATGCAGATGAACGGCATCAACGAGCTGATCACGATCGCCGAGTACTGGGAGCGCTGGAGCGACCCGCGACTGATCGTGATGGTGCTCAACAACCACGACCTGAATCAGGTCACGTGGGAGCAGCGGGCCATGCAGGGCGACCCGAAGTTCGTGGCGGCTCAGAGCGTGCCGGACTTCCCCTACGCGCGCTACGCGGAGCTGGTGGGGCTGAAGGGCATCCGCGTGGACTCGCCGGACGAGGTGGGGGCCGCCTGGGACGAGGCCCTGGCGGCAGACCGCCCGGTGATCCTCGAGGCGGTCACCGACCCGGAGGTGCCTCCGCTGCCGCCTCATATCTCGCTCGAGCAGGCCCGGGCGCTGAGCTCTGCCCTCGTGAAGGGCGACTCGGGCGCCCGCGGGATCATCCGCCAGACCGTGCGCGACAAGATCGAGGAGTACCTCCCGGGAAGGTGAACGTCGCCCTACAGCCGTCCACCGTCACCGAGATCCGGCGCCTCGACGTGGCCACCTACGTGGTGCCCACCGACCGCCCGGAGGCCGACGGGACGCTCGAGTGGGAGGCCACCACGATCGTCGTGGTCGAGGCAACCGCCGGGGAGTGCACCGGAATCGGCTACACCTACGCCGACGTCGCCGCCGCCCGGCTGATCGAGTCGACCCTCAGAGAGGTGGTGGTGGGCATCGAGGCGATGGCCGTCCCGGCGGCGTGGGAGGCCATGGTCAGGCGAATCCGCAACCTCGGCCGGCCGGGCATCTGCTCGGCCGCCATCGCGGCCGTCGACATCGCCCTGTGGGATCTGAAGGCGCGCCTGCTCGGTCTGCCGCTCGCCGTCCTGCTCGGACCGGTGCGCGAGGCCGTACCGGTCTACGGCAGCGGCGGGTTCACCTCCTATGGGGTGGACGAGCTCGGAGCGCAGCTCGCGGAGTGGGTGGCGGGCGGCATCGATCGCGTGAAGATGAAGGTGGGCGCCGCGCCTGACGAGGATCCCGCACGGGTGCGAGCCGCCCGCGAGGCGATCGGCGGTGGCGCCGAGCTGATGGTGGACGCCAACGGTGCGTACACCCGCACGCAGGCACTCGCGCTGGCGGAGCTCTTCGCGGAGAGTGGGGTCACATGGTTCGAGGAGCCGGTCTCCTCCGACGACCTGGAGGGACTGCGGATGCTGCGCGAGCGCGTCCGCGCCGGGATGGCGATCGCGGCGGGAGAATATGGGTACGACCTCGCTTACTTTCGGCGCATGCTCGAAGCGGGCTCGGTGGATGTGCTCCAGGCCGACGTGACCCGCTGCGCGGGGATAACCGAGCTGCTTCGCGTGAGCGCCCTCTGCCAGGCCCGGTCGCTTCCGCTGTCGGCCCACACCGCCCCCGCCGTGCACGCCCACGCAGGCGTCGCGCTGGCCCCCGTCGTCCACCTCGAGTACTTCCACGACCACGTGCGCATCGAACGCATGCTCTTCGACGGAGCGCCCGAGCCGGAAAGAGGCATGCTGGCACCCGACACGTCCAGGCCGGGGCTGGGACTCGAGCTTCGGCGAAGCGACGCGGAGCGTTATGCGGCTTAGGATCGGGCGATCGGAGCGCGGCCGCTCCCGGACCGCCCGCGCCCTGCGCAACCTCCGCCGCGGGCGCCTGCAGCGGACCCTCTCCGCGGCCACCGCGGCGAGCGCGCTTCCGCTCGGGGTCGAGATCTACTTCGAGCACTACCGGGGGTCTTTCGGCGACAAGTGGATGTGGACCCCGATCGCGCTCACTCCCGCGCTCGTCGCAGCGGGGGTGGCGGGGGTGGTATCCGACCGCGCCGCCAGTACGGCGCTCCCGATCGCCTCCGCCCTCTTCGCCCTCGATGGCGCGATCGGCGTGATCACCCACGTGCGCGGCGTGGCGCGCAAGCCGGGCGGCTTTCAGGAGCCGTTGTACAACATCGTGATGGGCCCGCCACTGCTGGCCCCCGGATCCCTCGTGATGGTGGGCGGCATCGGCCTGCTCGCCGCCGCGCTGCCGCGCGAGCGTTGATGGCGAAGGCCGGCCCGCCGAGCGGACTGTGCCGCCAGCGCCGCGGCACCGCCCCGCAGATGCGGGGACGGTACCCCGACCACGACGTGCTGGCTCAGGCCGATCACTGGGACGAGGCGACGCGTCGGATCGTGCTCGCGAGGCTGCGCATCGACGCGCCGCCTCTGAGGGTCTTCGACGCGGACGAGGGCGCGACGCTCGAGGCCTTCTGCGACACGGTGATGGCGCAGGACTCCGATCCGCGGGTGCCGGTGCTCGGGATGATCGACGAGAAGTTGCACGAGGGTCGCCTCGAGGGCTACCGCTACGCCGACATGCCTGCTGACGCCGACGCGTGGAAGCTCGTGGCCCGGGGACTCGACGAAGCCGCGCTCGAGCACGGATGCGCCTCCTTCGCAGCCGCGCCGCACGACGTGCGCAGTCAGGTCTGTGGGGCCTTCTCGGCGGGAGAGCTGCGGGGCGGCGTGTGGGATGAGCTGCCGATCGGGCGAGCGTGGACGGTCGCGATGCGAGATGTCGTGGCCGCCTTCTACTCACACCCATGGTCTTGGAATGAGATCGGCTTCGGAGGGCCGGCGTATCCACGCGGCCACGCGCGATTGGGAGTCGGCCTCAGAGACGCTGGGGAGGCTGATGAGGAGTTCTCGGTCGATCCGGCGATCGACGTGCCGGTGCGGGGCCTCGAGTGAGGGACTTCAAGCTCGCGCTGAAGGGGTCGGTCGGCCCGGAAGACAACGACTCCCGCAACCTCCTCGATCCGCACCGGCGCGGGGTGCCCGGGCGCGCCACGATGCGCACCTACCGCGATCGGGACGCGGTCGACCTCGTGATCGTCGGCTGCGGTGCGGGGGGAGCCACGCTCGCGCAGCGGCTGGCCCGGCGCGGCTGGCGCATCGTGGTGATCGAAGCAGGGCCGTTCTGGGATCCGGACAGCGACTGGGTCTCAGACGAGGCCGGCTCGCATCCGCTGTTCTGGACGCAGAATCGCATCGTCGGCGGGGAGGATCCGGTCGAGATGGGCAAGAACAACTCGGGCCGCGGGGTCGGTGGCTCGATGGTCCACTACGCCGGCTACGCCCCGCGATTTCACCCTTCGGACTTCGAGACCCTGACACGCGATGGCGTGGGCGCCGACTGGCCCATCTCCTACGAAGAGCTCAAGCCCCACTACGAGCAGGTCGAGCGAGAGCTTCCGGTGGCCGGCCAGTCGTGGCCCTGGGGGGATCCTCACGGCTACCCGCACGGGCCGCATCCGGTCAGCGGAGGCGCGGAGCGCGCCTGGTCGGGGGCGCGCCGCGCCGGAGTCGAGATGAGGGTGGGACCCGTGGCTATCACGAACGGGGCCTTCGGCAACCGGCCGCACTGCATCTACCGGGGCTTCTGCCTGCAGGGCTGCAAGGTCGGTGCAAAGGCGAGCCCCCTTGTGACCCACGTGCCCGACGCGCTGGCGCACGGCGCCGAGATCAGGGCCGACAGCATGGCGACCCGGGTGGAGATCGACGGTGCCGGGCGGTGTACCGGCGTGGCCTACTTGCAGGACGGGAGCGAGCGCTTCCAGCGCGCGGAGGCCGTCGCCGTGGCCGGCTACTCGATCGAGTCGCCCCGCCTGCTGCTGAACTCCCACAGCAGCAGGTTCCCGAACGGGCTGGCAAACGGCGAGGACCAGGTGGGCCGCTATCTCATGGTCCAGGGCGCCCCGCAGGTGGCGGGGCGCTTCCCGGAGACGCTTCGGATGTACAAGGCGCCTCCACCCGAGGTCTCCTCGGAGCAGTTCTACGAGACCGACGAGGCGCGTGGCTTCTCGCGCGGCTTCTCGATCCAGACCTTGGGCCCGCTCCCGATCGGGTGGGCGGAGCACGTGGTGGCCGACGGCCACTGGGGATACGCCCTGCGCGAGTACATGCGCGACTACAACCACTGGTCGACGCTGGGCGTGCTCAACGAGCTGCTGGCGCGCCCCGACAACCGGGTGACGCTCGCCGACGAACGCGATCAGAGCGGCCTGCCGATCGCCCGTATCGACTACACGCAGTGCGAGAACGACCGCCTGAACATCGCTTGGGCGAAGCGCAAGCTCGAGGAGATCTGGGAAGCGGCCGGGGCGGAGGAGCTGCTCACCATCGAGCGATACGCCCACCTCGTCGGCGGCTGTCGGATGGGCGACTCTCCTGAGTCGAGCGTCGTGGACTCAGACCACCGGGCCTGGGCGGTTACCAACCTGTTCGTCGCCGATGGCAGCACGATGCCGACCCAGGGCAGCGCCAACCCCGCGCTGACGGTGATGGCCCTGGCCTCCCGGCTGGCCGAGCGTCTCGCGCGTAAGCGAGTGGGGGCGACGCCGGTGTGAGCGCGGGCTATGAAGCGAGCGCCGTTTTCAGATCGGCGCCCTGGCCCTCGACCACGTCGCTCAATCCGAGCCCCTCCGTGACACGGGTGAGGATCTCCAGCATGGCCTGGCTGGCGGACGAACGATTGGCCGCGGCGCGAACCGCGGTCTTCACGTGCCTTACGGGTGCTCGCTCGACCGGTCGTGCGACAAGGTCCTCGCGAAGCCAGCCGAGCGAGAGCCTGGGCATGAAGGTGAGGCCATGCCCGATCGACACGAGGGCCTGCAGGGCCTCGAAGCCGGTGCTTTGACACGAGAGGTCGAACTCGGGCTCGACATCCGCCTCGGCGCAGATCCTCCGCAGGCTCCGCTCCCAAGGGGTGGCCGCGAGAACCCGTTCGCCGGCCAGCTGGGCGAGGGCAATCGTGTCCTGCGCCGCAAGCGGATGGTCGACCGGAAGCA
The DNA here is from genome assembly GCA_030447725.1 of Thermoleophilaceae bacterium. Classification (GTDB taxonomy): domain Bacteria; phylum Actinomycetota; class Thermoleophilia; order Solirubrobacterales; family Thermoleophilaceae; genus JAAYBF01. The sequence goes on along the minus strand of JAUJOQ010000001.1, from coordinate 987,837 downwards.
CCAACATGCAGGGATCGTCGAAGAGCGGAACGCATTCGAACTGCGGCTCCCGGCACGCGTTGATCCCGCGATAGTCCATGTGAGAGGGCCAGTCGTCGAGCTCGAAGACCACCGCGAGGTCGAGCTTGTTCTCACTCAACAGGGCAACGTTCTCGTAGGGCTCCGCGTCGCTGAAGCAGACCTCGGCCTCCGGGTAGCGCTCGCGGAAGATGCGGTACGCCTCCGCCGCGAAGGCGCCGGTGGCGCTCGAGAAGGATCCGAAGCGCAACCGCGCGTCGCTCAGGCCGCCTAGGGCCTCGAGCTCCGCCTCTGCCTCCGCGAGGCGCCTCGTGACCGCCTCCGCGTGTATGCACAGGGATCGTCCGGCCTCGGTCAGCGTCACTCCCCGCGCGCCGCGCGAGAACAGAGCCACCTTGGTGGCTCGCTCGAGCGCGCACATCTGCTGGGACACGGCGGATGGCGTGAAGGACATCGATTCCGCCGCCGCGGCGAAGCTGCCCGTCCGCGCGACCTCCAGCAGCATCTCGAGCCGGCGCACGTCCAGCATCCCGGTACCGATCACCGGTAGTTCCCTACGGCCCTTGGACCCCTGCCTGTTCTGCGGTGGCTCATAGCTTCGAGACGCACCGCGCGCGGGCACTTGCCGGTGGACCGAGCCGACGGCGCCCGGCGAGTATATCCGCCCTCGCCTTCACCGAGGTCTGCCCCCAACGGGGGCCCCGTCACGGCGCACGGACCCCATAGGAGGGACGGTCCGGCGCCGGACGGGACGTCTCGCGGGCAGGCCTCGTGACGAAACGGGGCGGAGCGGCCCGTTTCGCCGCTTGACCGCGTCAGGTCTTCAAGAAGGGCTTCGCCGCCTCGAGCACCTGCTCCATCTCGAGGGACTTGTCGAACGCCAGCGGCGCCGGGGCCTGGCTGCGCGCGGTGCGTATCGCTGCAGCGTGCCGGGCCTCGATCTGGACGATCTGGCCGGCGGCGGCCAGCACCTCGGGCGCCTGGATCTGGCCGGCGGCGCCGTTGTAAGCGGATACCCCGGTCTCCTCCAGTGTCTGGGCGAGGGCGAGGAAGGAGCGCTCGTCGGAGAGCGGGAACGAGAACTTCGGCGCGCTGTCCGGCTTGCCGCCGAGCCCGTTGATGGTCTCCTTGATGGCGGCGACATGCTCGCGCTCGTGCGTGCCGAACGTTTGCGCCATCTCCCGAACCTCGCTGCTAAGCCGGAGGCCGAGCGCTCGCTTGTAGAACGCCGTCTCAAGCAACTCGAGGGTCAGGGCGAAGTTGAGCACGTCGATGTCGCCCGCGTTGCCCTGAGCCAGAGCGTGCCTGACGTACGGACCGATGGCCCCGGCGCTGTAGACGGTGCCGACGGCGAACGCGCTGCGCAGGATGAAGCTCCCGCGGGTGATGCCGTGCACCTCGATGGCGTTCAGGTTTCCGGCGGCGGGAGTCGCAAGGGTCATGGGACGTTCCTTTCGGAGGAGGCTGGACATCAGGAGACGATGAACTGCTGGACGGTGGTCAGGACCTCCTCCATCGAGAGCGGCACCGCGAAGCTGCCCTGCGGCGTCGGCGGCAGGCCGATCAGACCGTTGAGGGTGGCCGCGTGTCGCGCCTCGACCGAGTGGATCGAGAGTGCCGCAGCGAGAACCTCCTTGTCCCGGATCCGGTTGGCCTGGCCGAGGTAGGCCGCGGCGCCGCCGTTCTCGATCGTCGCGGCCAGCCTGAGCACGCTGCGCGCGCTCTCGAGGGGGAAGGTCGTCTTTACCGGCGCGACCGGCGTGCCGCCGAGCTTCTTCACCGTCGCCTCCAGGAGCTCGCGATGCTGGCGCTCGTTGTCGGCGAACTTCTTGATCAGGTCGAGCTGGGCGCCCCTGAAGAGGCCGCTCTCGATCACCTTGCCGTAGAAGGACGTCTCCAGGTTCTCGAGCGCGAGCGCGTAGTTGAGGATCTCTATGTCGCTCGTGCCCTCCTTCGGGTCCCCTCCCCTGTCCCGATTGGAAGCGACGCCGCCGGGACTCGCGACCTCGGGGGCGGAACTGCTCCCGCCTCCGCCACCTCCGTCGTCGTCGTTGCAGGCCGCCAGGAAGACCGCAAACGCGCTAGCCGCTCCCGCACCCCCCACCATCCTCAGAAATCGCCTGCGAGAGCCTGGATCGCGCGCCAGGTCCTCCATTGCTCCCGGTCGCTCGCGATCTGGGGCGGTGGTCATCGGCTCTGGCATGGGTTACTCCTTTTCAGCACTGGGCCGGCCTAATCGGCCGACGGATGCAGTTGCTCGTCTACGGCTGGACGCCGGGGATGGTGGTTCGCGGCCCTCGCGGCGCCGATTCCAGGAACCCGAGCGCGGGGCAGTTGATGAGGATGTTCGCCGAGCCCAGCGGATCCTCGCCGCCGGGGGCGGTCACGAGCCCCCTGGACGCGAACCGCCGGACCTCGTTGGCGTCTGTCTTGAGCCCGTTGAGCCCTTCGGCCACCGCGGCGTCGCTGTACACGCCGACCTGGAGATCCCACAGCGGGCTGTACTCGCGGCGGTCCTGGGGCCGGTTGTTGGTCGGAAAGACGTCGAAGATGTTGCTCACGTCCGCGCCGCGCCGGAACACCTCCAGCACCTCGGGGTTCGCAACCGCCGCGTCGCGGCCGGGAAAGCCTCCCTTCATGGCGTGAGTCAGCCCCTGCGAGCGTCCCACGCCGTCCGATGCTCCACGAGCGGGCGGATCGTCCTCGAGGCCGGTCTTTGCATTCACGAAGGTGAAGATGGACGCTCGTGCCGAGTCGGGGTCACCGCCACCGTTCGGAAACGGCGCGTCGGTCAGCGCGGGGACGAAGGTGCTGCGCTCGATCACCGCCGTGAAGGCATCCGAGGACTCGAAGCTCAGGTAGAGGATCGGCTGCCCGTTGGCGAAGCCGCGGATGAAGAGGTGGTCGGTGGTCATCTTCTCCGTGTCGATGGCCAGCGTCCGGTCATGGGTGTTCTCGTGGGTGGTGACGTCGAAGGGACCGTCACCGGTGGCCACGATCGGCGCGTTGTAGACGATGCCCGTGCCTTCGACGGTCACGAACGGGCTGTAGTTGGCGCCACCGATCGCTCCGACGGCGAAAGACTGCGGTGGGAAGGAGGTCGGGCCACCGACCACGGTGCGCGTGGGGCTGAAGTCAGGGGCTCCCTCGAACTCGACGGGCGCCTCGCCAAGTATCGGATTGCTCGACTTCACAGTCTGGGCGCAGGCGGGACAGCCCAGGCTGATGTTGCTCAGCTTCGGAGAGTGGTTCACGCCCAGCCTCCGCGCGAGCTTCGCGTCGGAGACGTCGGTGATCACGAACCACACGGTCTCTTCGCCCACGGTGCCCTTGTGCAGCGGCAGCGTCGCGAAGTCCCTCGTCAGGTCTACCCGCGACGCACTCGTGATCGTCTGGTTGGCCTTCTTGAGCGTCTCGCCCTGAGGGGCGCTCTCAGTGGTCCCCTCGTCGTCCTGGGCGGAGGCGACGATCGACACCGACAGCGCCGCCAGCGTGACGGTCATGGCCAGCGCGGCCAGCCTCGATTTCCTCGTCCTCACGGGAGCATCCCCTCTGGTCGCATGGCTGACCAGCGAGGCTGCCCCTTACGTGCTTGTAATGCAAACCACGATCCGTTACGGCGCGCATAGCTGCCGTAACGGCATAAGGCTCTTAGAGCCCGTACTCCTCCAGAAGCTGCAGCCAGACCTCGCTGCGCGTCGGGAAGGAGGGCACGGCGTGCCACAGCTTCTCGAGCGGCACCTCGGCCACCACGGCGATGGTGGCGGCGTGCAGGAAGTCGGCCACCTCCGCCCCGGTGAAGGTGGCGCCCACGATCACGCCACGGTCCTCGTCGACCACGAGCCGCGTGGTGCCGGGAGCGTCCTTGCCGTAGAAGCTGCCGCCCGCGTTGCCAGACGTCGTGGCGTCGACTGCACGCACGTTGAGCCCCTCGCCCTGAGCGCTGTCGAGCGTGTGGCCCACGGCGGCCACCTGCGGGTCGGTGAAGATCACCCTCGGCGAGACCGGTCCGTCGGCGGTCACCGCCGCCTGCCTGCCCATGATCACGTCGACGGCCGCCCTGGCCTGGTACTTGCCCATGTGAGTGAGCAGAGCACGCTCGTTCACGTCGCCAACGGCGTAGAGCCAGTCGCCATCGACTTCGGTGGCTCGCATCTGGTCGTCGACCGCGATCGGCTTCCCGGGCTCCAGGCCGATCGTGTCGACCCCGAGGTCGTCGGTGAGCGGCCGGCGCCCGATCGCGACCAGAAGCTCGTCGGCGGTCACGGCCGGGCCCTGCTCGAGCGTGACGGTCACCTCGCCGTCGGTGCGGCTGACCTCCGTCGCCTTCTGCCCGAGGCGAACTTCGACTCCGCGCCGGCGCAGGGAGTCGCCGACCTGTTCGCCCGCGAAAGGCTCCTCTCGCGAAAGCAGCGTGTCGAGCGCCTCGATCAGCGTCACCTGGGAGCCGAGAGTGCTCCACGCCTGGGCCATCTCCACGCCCACCACGCCCCCGCCGAGCACGGCGAGCCGCGGCGGCACCTCCTTGGCGGTGGTGATCTCACGGTTCGTCCACGGCTCGGATTCGCGCAACCCGTCGATCGGCGGGATGAGAGCGCCGCTGCCGGTGGAGACCAGCACCGCCTTCTCCGCAACCAGCACGCTGTCGCCGGCGCGGACGCGACGCTCGCCGTCGAGGCGGCCGTGCTCGCGCACCAGCGTTATGCCCTTGCGCTCCAGCCAGGGGATCTGAGAGGAGTCGTCGAGGTCGTGGATCACCTCGTCCCTGCGGGCGAGCGCCGCCGGCACGTCGAGCTCGCCTGTGACCGCCTGTGACGCGGCGGGCACGCGGCGCACCTCGGCGAGGGCCTCCGCCGGGCGCAGCAGCGCCTTCGACGGCATGCAGGCCCAGAACGAGCATTCGCCGCCGATCAGCTCTCGCTCCACGATGGCCACCGACAAGCCGCCTTCGGCGAGTCGCCCCGCGGCCACCTCGCCCGCCGGTCCGGCGCCGATCACGATCACGTCGAAGTTGCGCTCGCTCATGGTCTCAGGGGTTCCTCTCTCATCCTTCGCCGAGGGGCGGCGGCTCGATGATCTGCAGCGTGCCGTCCTTGCGGCTGGCCACGAAGACTCGCCCGGAGACGGGGTCCACCGCCACCGTATTTGGCTGGCGAACGGTGGGAAACGATCGCAGCCGGCGGCGGTCGGTCAGCTCGACCACCTCGTTGGTCTCCGTCAGCGTCACCCAGAAGCGCTTGCGCGCCGGATCGACGGTCACTCCGTACGGGGCTCCCGGCAGAGGAGTGCGACGATGGATGCGCAGCTCAGGCTCGGTGAGGACCTCCAGCAGCCCGTCGCCGCGGGTGTCGACCACGAAGAACCGGTCGCCGTCCGCCACCACGTGCGTGGGACCCACGCCGACGTCGATCTTGCCCAGGCGGCGCAGGCTCCGGGAGTCGAACAGCTCGAGGGCGCGCTCGCTCACGCCGACCACGGACACCAGGCCACCGTCGTCCGAGGTCACCACTCCCCCGGGTTGCACCGGGGCGGACAGCCGCTGCACCCGACGACCATCCTCGACCACAGAGAGGGTGTCGCCTGACTCGTCGCCCACGAACACCCGTCCCCGGCCGTCCGAGGCGGCGTCGTGGGGGAAGTCGCCCACACCGGTCCGCCGCAGGCGCCCGCCTGGAAGGAACACCTCGACGAGCTGGTCCGAGCGCTCGGCCGGGACGAGCACCGGCCCGCCCGGACGAGCCAGCCTCAGGTGGCGCGGCGACTCGGGCATGGGGATCCGGCGCACGACCTCCAGCGTGTCCATGTCCACCAGCGCAAGCAGGTCCGGGTTCGTGAGGCCCACGGCAAGCAGCCGCGTCTCGGGATCGGCCACCAGGCCCTCGGGCTTGTTGCCGATCGGGATCACGCGGCCGGCAGGCCGCTGCGCGAGCGGTGGTGAGACCGCGGGCTCGGCGGCGGGCGCCAGACCGTCCTCCGACCCGCCACAGCCGGCCGCGAGCATCAGGCCGAGGGCGCAGGCCAATGCGGATGCCGGCCTATGTGGCATGCCGTGAAGTGCACAGGAGCGATCTTTCAGATTCATTACAGAGGCGCCCGGAGGCTTCCCGCCGCGGATTGGCGAGTCTAGGTTGGCCGCAGTGGAAGCTGAAGAGATAGGGGGGCACCGCCCCCCTTTGCAACCCGATGACGACAAAGGGGGGCACCGCCCCCCTTTGCAACCCGATGACGACAAAGGGGGGCACCGCCCC
>JAUJOQ010000001.1:780822-981471 GCA_030447725.1 Thermoleophilaceae bacterium | reverse complement strand
CCTTTGCAACCCCCTACGGCTTACGCGGCGCAGGCCGACGACGCGGTGCGGGCGCAGCTCGAGATCGGTTTCTTCGCGCGGTTGATTCCCGGTCTGCTTGCGGAGGCGGGCGGCGGACGGCTGCTCGACCTCGGGTGCGGCGAGGGCATGGCCGCCCGGCTGGCCGGCCCGGCGCTCACCGAGTACACGGGCGTCGACTTTCGGGATGTCACCAAAGGAGGGCACCGCCCCCCTTTGCAACCCGATGACGTCCGAGGGGGGCACGTGCTGCACGACCTCGCGGATGGCTTCGGGCCCGTTGGCGAAACGCCCTTCGACGTGTACCTCGCGACCTTCGGCGTGATCTCGCACCTGGACCCGTCGCAAGTGAAGCGCCTGCTGCGCGAGATCGCCGCCCACGCTCGCCCCGGCTCGATGATCGCGCTGGAGGCGCTCGGCCTCGGATCGCTCGAGTGGCCGTGTCTGTGGGAGACCGCGCCGGGCCCGCGGCGCCGGCTGCCCTACCGCCTGGCATCCGACGTGGCCGTGCACCCGTGGAGCCCGCGGGAGCTCTGTGCGCTGCACAGCGAGGCCGGCCTGCGGCCCGTGCGCGTGCTCGACCGCTCCGTTCAGCCGGGGCCCAAGACCGGTGAGGGGCGTTACTGGCCGGGGCTGCCACCCCTGCGGCGCGCCCTCGACGACCTGCTCGTGGGACGCGGCGAGGCTGCCGGACGTGGTGTGCTGGCCCAACCCCTGCCGCCGCTCCCAGCCGGCCGCGCGGCGGCCGTCCATCAGCGCCTCGGCACGAGGCGGCGGCGCCTCGCGGTGCAGCGGGGAGGCACGACCGCCGGCCTTGCTAGAGCGGTGTGGGCGCTCGAAGCCCGCTCAGGCGGCGGTTTCGGCCACGGGCTGACCGTCGTCGCGCGCAAGCCCTGACGCCTCCAGGGTGGCGGCGAAGAGCGTGGCGGGCGCCCGCCTCGCAACGGCGCGGGCGTCGTCGATCGAGTCCACGTCGATGAGCGAGGGCAGACGAGCCGTGCTCAGGCCCAGGAGGCGCAGCCGCTCCATCTGGGCGGCGTAGGTGTCCGGCGTCGACATCGGCACACCGGTGAACACATCAGGGTCGGGACGGCGCAGCCCGATCGTCCAGTAGCCGCCGTCGGGGGTCGGGCCGAGCACGGCGTCGGTGCCCGGGTCCGAGAGCGCGGCCAGCGCCCCGGTCAGCATCGCCGGACTCACCTGCGGCGTGTCCATGGCCACGACCACCGCCGGCTCGCCCACGTCCTCGAAGGCCGAGGCCAGCCGCCGGCCCAGGCCGGCGCCGCGCTGAGACACCACCTCGAAGCCGGCCGGCAGCCAGGCGCCGGCGGGGCCATCGAGCGCCACCACCCGGCGCGAGCACGGCGTCGCCGCGACGGCTGCGAGCGTGTCGCGCAGCGCGGCTTCGGCCAAGTCCGCCGCCTGCTTGGGGGTACACGGCGGGCAGAGGCGTGTCTTCGATCGTCCCAGCGCCGGCGCCTTGGCGATCACCACGAGCGCAGCGACGGTCATCGCAGCGCCGCCGCCATGTCGCGCACGGTGCGGGCCGTTCCGCGCACGGTCCCGGTGACCTTGGATCGCCCGGACCGCGCTTGGTAGGTCACCCCGATCTCGTCGATCCTCCACCCCGCCGCGGTGGCCAGCAGCACCATCTCGAGCGGCCACCCGAAGCGCCGGTCGCGCAGCCCCAGGTCCACGAGCGGCTGCCGGCGGGCGGCGCGCATCGGCCCGAGATCGCGAAGCGCGAGCCCGCTGCGGCGCCGCAGCTCGAGGGCGAGCAGCCGGTTGGCGACCCGGGCATGCACAGGAAACGCCCCGGGGTCCGCCCGCCGCGCGCCCATCACGAGATCGGCGTGGCCCGAGTGCACGGGTCCGGCCACCCGCGGCAGCTCTCGCGGGTCGAGCGAGCCGTCGCAGTCCATGAAGCAGACGACGTCGTCCTCGGCCGTCATGAGGCCGGCGAAGCAGGCAGCGCCGAATCCGCGGCGCGGCTCGTACACCACCCGTGCACCGAGGTCCGCGGCCAGAGCGCCCGAGCCGTCGCTGGACCCGTTGTCGACCACGATCGGCTCGTAGGAGGCGGGCATGCGGCCCAGCACCCAGGGCAGGGCGTCCGCCTCGTCGAGCACCGGCAGGATCACCTGTGCCGACATCGGAACAGAGCCTAAGGCCGAGCTCTTACAGGAGCCGAAACTGGCGCGTGCGCGCTTACCGGGACCCCGTCAGGCCATACGCTCGGTCTGAGTGGAGGCCGGCACCGCACCCATGCACGCGCCGCGCGGGAGGAGGCTGCGCACCTTGGGAGTTCCCCTGGCCGGCTCGGCGGTGGCCGCCGGCACGGTGGCCTTCGGGATCGTGGCCGAGGCGAGCGGCCACTCGCTCGGCAGCGCACAGCCGCCGTTGCTCTACCGCCCCGACTGGCAGGCGTCCATCCTTGCGCCGGTCGCCGTCGCGCTGCTGGTCGCCGGCGTCGCGGTTGCCCCGCGCCTGCGCGGCCCCAAGCTCTCGCCTCGCGCCTTTGCCGCGGCCGCGCTGGCGCTCGGCCTGGCCATGCGCCTGGCGGTGGGCGCCGCCCGGGACGGCACCGGAGGCTGGTTCGCGGTCTACGACGTGCCCAACAAGGAGTCTTCGAACGAGTATCTCCCAGCCCTGCCCGCCTTCGACTTCGGAACCCGGTTCTTCCTCGACACGTTCGCGGAGATCGGCACCGCGCTTCCGGTCCACGCGATCGGCCACCCCCCTGGGCTTCTCGTGACCCTTCACGCCCTCGGCATCGACACCGCCGAGGGGATGGCGGCGCTCACCATCGGCATCGGGGCAGTGAGCATCCCGCTCGTGTACGCACTCGGGCGCCGGCTACTCGACGAGACGCAGGCCCGGATCGCCACGCTCCTCTACGTCTTCGCGCCCTCCGCCCTGCTTCACGGGGTGACCTCCGCCGACGCGCTCTTCGCGACCCTGGCCGTGCTGGCGGCCGCGGCGCTGCTGGCGCGGCAGCGCATCCTCGCCGCCCTCGGCCCGCCGGCGTTCGCTCTCGCCTCTTTCTTCTCCTATGCCAACCTCGCCGTCGGCGCCTTGGCCGTGATCGTGACCCTGCATCGTGACGGCCTGCGCCGCGCCCTCGCTCTGGGCGCCGCCTGTGCGGTGGCGCTGCTGGCCTTCTACGGCCTGCTGCACTTGTTCACGGGCTTCGACCCGATCGGGGCTCTGCGGTCGACCGAGATCGTCTACCGCGAGGGGGTGGCCTCCAACCGCCCCTACGCCTTCTGGGTCCTCGGCTCGCCCGTGGCGTTCCTGCTGGCGGCGGGAGTGCCGCTCGCCTGGCTCGCGCTACGTGCGTTGGGAGCCGGGCAGGCAGTGGCCGTAGCGCTGTTCTCCGTCGTCGCTTTCTCCGCCGTGCTGGGCTTCACCAAGGCCGAGACCGAGCGCATCTATCTCTTCCTCGTCCCCTTCCTGTGCCTGGCCGCCGCGACGACGCTGCCAAGGCGATACCTGACGCCCGTGCTGGGCCTGCTGGCCGCCCAGGCGATCGCCACCGAGCTGCTGTTCGAGACGGTCTGGTGAGCACCGTTCTCGTCACCGGGGGCGCGGGCTTCATCGGGATGCACCTGGTGGATGCCCTCCTGGCCGAGGGGGAGCGCGTGCGCGTGCTCGACAACCTCGATCCGCTCGCCCACCCCTCCGGCGAGCCGCCCGCCCAGTTCCCCGCCGAGGCGGAGCTGGTGGTGGGCGACCTGCGCGACCGCGTCGCCGTCGACGGCGCGCTGAAGGGCGTGGACAGGGTCTTTCACCTCGGGGGCGTGGTGGGCAACGGCGAGTCGATGGTGCACGTGCGCAAGGCGGTGGACGTGAACAGCGGCGGCACAGCCACGCTGCTCGAGGCCGCGATCGAGCGCCGCGCCACGGTGCGCCGGGTGGTGGTGGCCTCGTCGATGGTGGTCTACGGCGAGGGCGCCTACCGCTGCCCCGAGCACGGCCTCGCCGCGCCCGGTCTGAGAGACCGCGATCAGTTGGCCCGCCGCGAGTGGGAGCTGCGCTGCCCGCGCTGTGACCTCGTGCTCGACCCGGTGCCCACGGAGGAGAGCACGCCCCTGCGGCCATCCAGCGTGTACGGGATCACCAAGCGCGACCAGGAGGAGCTGGCGCTGGTGCTCGGCCGTGCCTACGGCCTGGAGACCGTGGCCCTGCGCTACCTGAACACCTACGGTCCCCGCCAGGCACTCGGAAATCCCTACACCGGCGTGGCCGCGATCTTCGCCGCCCGCCTCCTGTCCGGCCGCCGGCCGCTGGTGTTCGAGGATGGCGAGCAGGTGCGCGACCTGGTGCACGTAACCGACGTGGTGCGCGCCACCCGCGCGGCCATGGATGCCCCGGCGGCGCCCGGAAACGCCGTCAACGTGGCCACCGGAAACCCCGTGCGCGTGGCGGAGCTGGCGCGGATGATCGCCGCGGCTCTGGGCTCTGGCCTCGAGCCCGAGGTGACCGGCGAGGCGCGCGCGGGAGACATCCGCCACTGCTTCGCCGATGTGGCGCGCGCGCGGGAGCTGCTGGGATTCGAAGCGCACCGCACACTGGGCGAAGGAGTGTCCGAGCTGGCCGCATGGGTGGCCACGCAGACGGTCGAGGAGCGGGGAGACGAGGCGCTCGCCGACCTCCGGGCCCGCGGGCTGGTGAGCTGAGCCCGCCCCGGCGCGTACCTTTCCCTTCCGTGCCCCGCGCGCTCGCACCCGCCGCGCTCATCGCCATCTGTGTGGCGGTCGCGGTTGCCGTGGCCGCCACGGCCGGCAGCGAGCCCGCGAGCCGTGAGGCGGACAACGACCGGCGCGGCGGCGTGAACGCCGTGCCGCCCGTATCACCCGCCCTGCGCACCATCGCCGACCTTGCCCTACCGGGCGGCCCCGGCCAGGTCGACTCCGGGGTGGGGGTCTATCCCAGCCTCGCGACCCCCGAGCGGCTGGCGTTCCCCGGGCCGGCGGCCCTCGCCCAAGCCCGGCGCTTCACGAGTGCGCGCGAGGGTGAGGTGGCCTTCGCGGTGGCCGACGATCGCGGCGGGATAACCGGCCTGGGCGCGCGCCGGCCCTTTTCTTCGGGAAGCCTGTCGAAGGCGATGATCCTCGTGGCCTACCTGCGCAAGCTGGCGGAGGGGCACGCCGATCCGTCGCAGTCGGACCTGCTCAGCCTCGGGTACATGATCCGGCTCTCGGACAACGCCTCGGCCGACACCATCTACTCGCGCGTAGGCGACAAGCGGCTGATCGACCTCGCCCGCCGCGCCGGGATGAAGGGATTCGCGGTGTCCGGCGACTGGGCCAACGCCACGGTCACCCCCTCCGACCAGGCGCGCTTCTTCCTGGCGATCGACCGCCTCGTGCCACGCCGGTTCCGCAGGCTGGCCCGCGACCTCCTCGGGTCGGTCAGCGAGCTGCAGTCGTGGGGGATCCCGGTCGACGCCCGTCCCCGCTGGCGGGTGTTCTTCAAGGGCGGTTGGCGCCCCGAGGATGACGGCGAGATGGTGCACCAAGCGGCCCTGCTCGAGAACGGCTCGAGAAGGGTGGCCCTCGCAGTGATGACCACGCAGAACCCGAATATGGTCTACGGCGAGCGAACGATCCAGGGGTTGGCCCGGCTCCTGTTGAGCGGGGCTCCGGCAGCGCTTCTGCCCGTGGGGACGGCGGGGGCGCAGCCGCTGCGTCAGCCGGCGGCCCTCGCCAGAGGCACCCGAAAGTAGGAAGCGCCACTCCTTGCCTTTGGTAGCGTCCGCCTCGCCCCCGCCGAGGACAGGAGCCGCGCCCGATGGCAACTGCCGAGAAGGTCATCAAGCCGAACTTCGAGTCGCCGCGCAAGCACTTCATCTTCAACTCAGACCACGATCGCCTGCGTGAGTCGATCGGCTCGTTCGTCGAGAAGGAGCTGGCGCCGCATGCGGACGAGTGGGAGGAGACGACCTTCCCCGACTGGGTCTTCACACGCATGGGCGAGTTGGGCTTCCTCGGCCTGTCATATCCCGAGGAGTACGGCGGCCAGGGCGGCGACTACCCCTGCAACCTGGTGCTGGCGGAGGAGATCACCAAGTCCAACTCGGGCGGCCTCGCGATGGGAGTGGCCGTGCACACCGACATGGCCACGCCGCCCGTGTTCCTGTTCGGCAGCGAGGAGCAAAAGCAGCGCTACCTCGTGCCGGCCATCAAGGGGGAGAAGATCTCTTCACTGGGCATCAGCGAACCCGACGCCGGCTCCGACGTGGCTGGGATCAAGACCCGCGCCGTGCGCGATGGCGACGAGTACGTGATCAACGGCTCCAAGACCTACATCACCAACGGCCTCCGCTCGGACTTCATCCTGCTCGTGACGAAGACCGACCCGGACGCGGGCTACGACGGCTTCACCCTGTTCCTCGTCGACATGGACCTCCCCGGCGTGATCCGCGAGAAGAAGCTCGAGAAGCTCGGCATGCACGCATCCGATACTGCGCTGCTGGCCTTCCAGGACGTGCGCGTACCCGCGGACGCGATCCTCGGCCAGGAGGGCAAGGGCTTCTACCACATCATGTGGGAGCTGCAGGGCGAGCGGCTGATCGGCGCCGCGGGCTGCGTGGCCGGGGCCCAGCGCTGCTTCGACCGCACGTTGCGCTACGCCACCGAGCGCCAGGCCTTCGGCCGCCAGATCGGCAAGTTCCAGGCGATCCGGCACAAGTTCGCCGAGATGGCCACCAAGATCGAGTCGGCGCGCCAGCTCACCTACGCGACGGCCTGGCGCTTCCAGAACGGCGAGTACCCGGTGCGCGAGATCTCGATGGCCAAGCTCTACGCCTCCCGGATCGCCGTCGAGGTGGCCGACGAGTGCATCCAGATCCACGGCGGCGCCGGCTACATGAAGGAGTACGGCGTTGAGCGGGTGTGGCGCGACATGCGCCTCAACCGCATCGGCGCCGGCACGGACGAGATCATGCTGGACGTGATCGGGCGCTCCTACGGGCTCTAGGGCCGAGAAGACGCCGATCTGATCGTCGGCTCAGCCCGCGGGCGGCGGCTCGAGCCTGTCGATCACCGAGAGGATGGCCGTTCGGTTGGCCACCATGTCCGCCCGCATCTCGTTGAGCGTGGCCGTGTTGGCGTCGATCGCCCGGACGGTGGCGTCCGCATGCCGCTCGCTGCGAGTCGTGATCTCTCGTACGAAGACCACCATGTCCGCGCGATCACGGCGGGAGAGCTCGATCTCATGCCGCACCTCGCCCATCAGCTCGAGGCTGCGCGTCATGAGCTCGCTATTGCGCCTCATAAGCTCGTTGCCAACGGTCATGTGCTCGTTGGCGCGTGCCATCAGCTCGTTGCCTCGGGCCATGTGCTCGTTGCCGCGAGCCATGTGCTCGTTGGCACGGGCCATGTGGTCGGAGATCGCGTGCTTGAGCTGACGGTCGAACACGCTTCGATGATGACAGCGTGCGCGTGACCGCTCAACGCGTTCGGGAGACATTCCTGTGCTCAGCGGAGCACAGAAGCGATCACGCGGCGGGGGACCCGCCCTCCCGGTAGGCCTCGTAGATCGACCCATCACGAGCTTCCCCGCCCGGGCCGTGAAGTCAGGACTCCCCGGACACAGTGGTCGCCCGGTCCGGGCCGCCCGCCTCGTAGTGCGTGAAGAACACGAGCAGGGCGTAGGGGAAGGCGGCCAGGGCGAGGACGACCGTGTCCGCCCGGTTCTCCGCGCGGGCCGCGATGAAGATCGTGGCCCCGATCAGGGCCGCTGCCACCACGATGTCGAGCACACGGTGCAGCGAGGGCGACAGGGCGTCCCCGCCCCTGCTCGCTACGAGGCCCAGGGTGGCGAGCAGGAGGCCGAACACGCCGGCGACGAAGACGACCTCGACCGAGATTGCCAGGGGAGAGCCGGGGGCGAAGCCCAGGAGGATCGGGAGGATCACCAGCGCCAGCCCCATCGCCGTCTCGATGCCACGGTGGATCTCCAGCCCGACGGGGCGCGCGTCGAGCATCTTGGTGGCTTGCCCGGTTCCCGGCCAATCCACACCTCGCGCCCCTTCGTCATCATCTCCGCTCGACACTTCAGAAACGAAGGAGCGGAAAAAGTGGGGGTACTCGACGGAAAGGCTGCGATCGTGACCGGCTCCGCGCGCGGCATCGGCCGTGCAACGGCGGAGCTGCTCACCGACAACGGCGCCAAGGTGCTCATCAACGACCTCGACGGGGACGTGGCCGAGCAGACCTCGGGGGAGATCGGTGGCGAGACCGTGGCCTTCGCCGGCGACCTGACCAAGGAAGGGGTGGCCGACGAGCTGGTGAGCACCGCGGTCGAGGCCTTCGGGCAGCTCGACATCGTGGTCAACAACGCCGGCTACACGTGGGACGGGCCGGTCCACAAGATGTCCGACGAGCAGTTCCAGGCCATGCTGGAGATCCACAACGTGGTGCCCTTCCGGATACTGCGTGCGGCTGCCCCGCACCTGCGCGAACCGGCCAAGAAGGAGCGCGAGGAGGGCCGGGAGGTCTTCCGGAAGGTAGTGAACGTCTCGTCGGTGTCGGGCACGATGGGCAACGCCGGTCAGGCCAACTACTCCTCGGGCAAGTCGGGCGTGGTCGGCTTGACCAAGACGCTTGCCAAGGAGTGGGGCCAGTTCAAGATCAACGTGAACGCCGTGGCCTTCGGCTTCATCGAGACCCGTCTGACCGCCTCCAAGGAGGAGTCGAACACGATGGAGATCGGTGGCAAGGAGATCCAGCTGGGAATCCCCGACCAGCTGCGTCAGATGGGCTCGATGCTGATCCCCATCGGCCGGCCGGGCACCCCCGAGGAGGCCGCCGGCGGCGTCTTCTTCCTCTGCTCGCCGTGGTCGAACTTCGTGCACGGCCAGGTGCTGAACGTGACCGGCGGTCAGTTCACCGGCATGACCACCTGACCGTCGACCTGCAAGACCCCAGAACCACGAAGGGCGCCCCTCGGGGCGCCCTTCGCAGCACTCTGCAGACCGAGGAGGGAACCTTACGGTCAGCGAGGCTTGCGCGTGTTCACCGCGCGGGGGTTCGGCGTGCGCTTCGACACCTGGTCGAAGTTGTAGAACTGGCCCTTGCCCTTGCCCTTCTTGCCGAAGCCGAAGCCGGCTCCCTGGAGCAGCGCAACGGCCTTCTCGATCCTCGTGAACGAGTACTTCATGAACACCCGATCGTTGCCGAGCTTGCCGAGCGACTGGCGAGCCAGCGCGCGGTGCACGGCCTCGGCGCCCATGAACTCGCCGGTGAAGCGGGCGAACTTGGCGTTCCTCCTGCCGCCAGCGGTCGCGAAGGCGGTGGTGCCGATCAGGTAGGCGTTGATGAAGATCTGATCGCCGGCCTCGAGAGTCGTGAGCAGGCCGCGACGGGAGGAGAACACGTTGTCGGGAACCCAGATCTTCTTCGTGAGGGTCTTGCCGCCCACCGACTTGAGCACGTTGAAGTGGATCAGCTCCTCACGAGCCGCCGCGCGGATGTTCTCGAGGGTCACGCGATCAAGCTGGGGGCCGACCTTCTCGGCCCCGACGGTGTTCACAATCGTGGCGAGCACCTCCGCTGTGGCGGCGATGTTGAGGATGTTCTGCGGCGTGTTCCTGGCCGCCTGGGCCGCCCAGGCGTCGTTGTTCGCCAGGCCCAGGACGCCGAGGCTTCCCAGCCCGGCGGCACCGGCGGCTACGAGCTTACGGCGGGTGAGAGCCGACTCGTCAGCGTGCTGCTCGTCGATCGCGTCAAACGCGACGTTCAGTGCTTCAGACATGCACATCCCCTTCGGATCGTTTCCGTTCCCGTCTCTAGCGGGGGCCCCAGGCGAACGGATCACGGTTCGAGGAAGGCAAATGCGCCAATAACCCGAGCCAGTTGTCGCGCGTCCCGTCGGTCGTGATCACCGACCCCGAGCTGTAGTCGCCGCCCGCGAGGCCACGAGGGCCACCAGCCAGGCTAACTCCTCCTCGGTCGCAGGCGCCCCACCGGGCCGGTGCCCGCCAGCCCCTCGACCACGGCCTTCGGGTACTTGGTGCGCAGCGTGTGGGTGGCGAAGTGCCCAGCCGCCAGAGCGGTAAGCGTGCTGCCGAATCGCTCGCCGCCCTATACGACCACGCGCGCTCCGCAGGCCGCCAGCTCAACCGCGGTGGCGCGACCGAGGCCGAGCCGCCACCGCTGACCAGGGCCACCTGGCCCGCCAGGACATCGGGCGTGAAGAGCCTTGACGGATCGGGGCGCCACCCTGACGGCGCTCGCGCTCAGCCCCCGGTGTGAGGGGCGCGTCCTCTGCGCCGGTGCGAGCAGCCGCCGGGCATCAACCCGATGCCCCAGCCCAGCGCCGGCCACACCGGCCAGAAGTACCCCGCTCCGGTGAGCGCCCAGATCGCGACCAGCAGTGTCATCACCGCGAGGTAGGCGTGAAACGGGCTCGCCATCGGGTGCGGCGGCCGGCGCGGACGTGCCCTCGGCGCCGGTGCCGGCAGATCCGCCGTGAGCGGCTCGAGCTCCTCGTCCGTGCGGGCGGTCAGCGCCCCGACAAGG
The DNA here is from genome assembly GCA_030447725.1 of Thermoleophilaceae bacterium. Taxonomy (GTDB): domain Bacteria; phylum Actinomycetota; class Thermoleophilia; order Solirubrobacterales; family Thermoleophilaceae; genus JAAYBF01. The sequence continues at coordinate 970,927 of JAUJOQ010000001.1, read as the reverse complement.
CGCTCCTCGAGCTCGGCCGCGTCCAGACGACCCTCCGCGGCGGCAGTGCGCAATCGCTCCACCACCTGATCGCGATCGGCGTCGGAAGCCCTCATCGTTCCTCGTTGGTGGTCTGCATGCTCACCGTCGTAACCCTCCTTCAGGTAGGGTCCGTGCTTCAGAGTGTACCGTCTACTCTGGACGATGCAAGAACGGCGCCTGACACCTACTTCGTTCATCGTTCTCGGCCTGATCGAGCTCGCAGGTGAGGCCACCCCGTATGAGCTCAAGCAGGTCGCGGCTAGATCGGTGGGCAACTTCTGGTCGATGCCGCACGCTCAGTTCTACACCGAGCCCGAGCGGCTGGCCGAGGCCGGCTTCCTGACCGAGGACCGCGAGCAAAGTGGCCGGCGGCGCAAGCGCTACCGGCTCACCAAGGAGGGTCGCGCCGCCCTCGCGCGGTGGCGCGAAGAGCCCACCGAGGAGCTGGCGCAGCTGCGCGACCCAGGCCTGCTCAAGCTCTTCTTCGGCGCGCCCGCCGGCCCGCTGGCAGCGGCTCAGCTCGCGGCGCACGAGGCAAAGCTCGCCGAGTACGAATCGATGCGCGAGCAGGACTCCGGTGAGGGAGCGCCAGGCCCGCGGGCGACGCTCGACGCCGGCATCGCCCACGAGCGCGAGTGGGTGCGTTACTGGAGGAAGATCGCCGGCTCGGCCTGACGCGTAGTCTGACGCCGATGGGCATGGCCGCCGAGCCGAGACCGGCGTCGCTCCCGCTCCCGGGCGGGCACGCGGGCGCCACAGTGCACGTGCACCCGCTGCTCGTGGCGAGGATGAAGGGTCCGCCGGCGCACTTCCATCGCGAGGAGGGACGGATGGGGGGCCTCCGCGCACTGGGAGTCGGCGTGTCCCGAGACGACTACATGGAGGTGCCCGTGGTGGCCTTCTTCGTCGAGCACCCGACCGCGGGCCCACTGCTCGTCGACACCGGCTTCCACGGCTCGGTGCCCATCGAGCCCGGCCAGGCGATGGGCCGCTTCGGCGGCCTGCTCTTCAAGGACATCGAGATGGAGTCCTACGAGGCAGTCCCCGCCCAGCTGCGCGGTCTCGACATCGCGCCGGAGAGCGTCAACACGATCGTGATGACCCACCTCCACTCCGACCACGCCAGTGGGATCTCACACTTCCCGGAGGCCACCTTCATCATCTCCGAGCGCGAGTGGGCCGCCGCCCGGAAGGCCGGCCAGCTGACCGGATACATCAGGCGCCAGTACGACCATGCCTTCGACTACCGGCTGGTCGACTTCGACGGGCCCGACGCCTCGTCGTTCGCCACCTTCGGCCGCGCCCTGGACCTCTTCGGCGACGGCAGCGTGATGCTGCTCTCCACCCCCGGCCACACCCACGGCCACATGTCGGTGGTGCTGCGCCTGGCGGGGCGGGAAGCCTTGATCGTGGGTGACGCGGCGTACACCATGCGCACCCTGGGCGAGTCGCATGTTCCCTACCGAATGGACGACGAGCACCGCTTTCGCCGCTCGCTGCGCGAGATCCAGCTCTACCTCGAACAGACTCCCGACGCCGTCGTCTTTCCCGGTCACGACATGGCCCACTGGCGCACGCTCGCGCCCGTGTACTAGCGGTCCTCCTTCAGCAGCCCGAGCAGCGCCCGGGCGTCATCCGCCGCCGTCACGTGGATGGCCGCGGGCTCTCGTACCCACGCGATCAGGTTGAGCGCCTGCAGCCGGTCGAGGGCGAACTGGAAGGCCACCGCCTGGCGGTCCCCGGAATAACGGCGCAACACGTCGAAGGCGAAGCCGGTGGTGTGCAGCGAGTAGTTGCCGGTCGCCTCGGGGTTTCCCTTGGCGAGCAGCCCCTGATAGGCCTCGTCGCGCACGGTGCTGGTGACGGTGAGGGGCGCATCTCCACCACCGGCCTCCTGCGTCATGCGGGCCATGTACAGCGCCAGCGCATAGGTCTCCGGTCGCAGCCCGCGATATAGCTCACGGCCCACCTCGAGCCGCCTGGCCAATTCGCCCATCGCCCGGTCGCGGCGCAATCCCGAGCGCGCCGGCGCGTTCGGGAAGGGGCGTAACTCGCCGTCGCCATACGCGTCCTCGAGATCGTCAGGCGACGCGTAGCGCTCGGTCTCGTCGCCGGGGTGCAGCACCTCCTCGGCGGAGTTCTTGGCCGTCTGCAGCTCGTCCTGGCGAGCCAGGGCGCCGCGGTCCTCGCGGTAGCGCCGCATGATGTCCCGCGCCGCGAGCACGCGCCAGAGGTAGGTCGAGGAGTCGTCGCCGAGCTCGGCAAGGCGCCGCCACGCTGCGCTATGGCTCGAGGGCGAGCTCTCGAAGAACAGTTGCGCGTAGCTTGGGCGGTCTCCCTCCCCGAAGTCCTCTATCACGCTGGTCAGGTTGCCCACGCCCATGTGGTAGGAGACGACGGCGAGGTCGTCGCGCCCGAGCTCGCCTCGCGCGAAGTCGAGGTAGCGCGCCGTGCCCTCGAGGGCTCGGCGAGGATCGAAGCGGTGATCCACCCGCCGCCGCAGCGCCTCCAGTCGCTTCGTCTTGCGCAGCTCGCCCCGGCCCCGGGCACGCTGGATGCGGCGGGTCAGCCTCCGGCTCTGAGCCACGTCTACGCGCATCCCCAGCAGGCCCTCGCCGGTGCCGGCGAGGATCTGGGTCAGCCCCACGGCGCCCTCGAGCTCCGGGTCGGCCACCGCGTCCGGACGCCCCGCGCTCTCGAGCAGGACGATCGCCTCGATCAGGTCCGCGTCGAGCCCCGCCTCCGATGCCACTCCCTCGACCAGCGGCCGCCAGCGCGCCGTGCGTCGCGCCGATGCGACCACGCCGCCGGGGCTCTTCTCGTAGAGCACGTGGCTGAGACCCTGCGCGGCCCGCCGCTCGAAGTCCGCCCGTCGCTCCTCCGAGTACGCGAACGGATCAGAAGCGTCGGCAGGAAGCACCAGCGGCGCAACGTCGGGCACGCCACCGGCGTCACGAAGGGCCAGGAAGGCGCCGATGCCGACGGCGAAAACGACGGCGAGTGCAACGAGCAGGCGGGGGTTGAGCACGCTCCGCAGCGTAGGGAGCCGCGCCGGGGCGTAGCCGGCGCGAGCCGGGATGGTGCGGTAGGAGGGCCTTCACGGTCGACCCTGCAGCAGGACGCGACCGCCGCTCAGTCGGTCGCGGGCCGGCGTCCGGCCGGCTCGCCCTGGCGCGCGGCCCTGCGGGCCCTCACGGTTGCGGTGCGGCCGTTCTCTCGCAACCCGTGCCACAGCCCCTTGATCCGGGAGAAGATCTCCTCGGAGGCGGCCTGCGACTGCGCGCGGTCTGGATCGTCGACCCGCTCGAAGCGGATCGGATCGCCGAACTGCACGGTCACCTTGGGGAACTGCAGCCGCTTCCAGTCGCGTACGCGCTCGGAGCCCGCCAGCGCCGTGGGCACGATCGGCGCACCCGACTCGAGCGCCAGCCGGCCGATGCCGGGCTTGGCCTCGCCGAGCTCGCCCGTGCGCGAGCGGCCGCCCTCGCAGTACATGACCACGATGCCTCCGCGCGCCAGCACCGCGTGGGCGGTCTTGAACGCCTCGTCGTCGCGCTGACCGCGGCGCACCGGGAAGACGCCGCCGTTGTTGTAGACCACCTGCATGGGCATCTCGAACAGCTGCGACTTGGCCATGAACTGCACCTTCCGCCGCAGGTACACCGAGACGAAGAAGTGGTCGAGGAAGGAGAAGTGGTTGGGGGCGACGATCGCCGGGCCGTCGGCGGGCACCTTGTCCGAGTCGATTGCGCGGGTGCGAAAGAAGAACAGCAGGTAGGGCGTAAGCACGAGTCGCACCACCTCGTACATCCAGTTGGGGCGCTTGGTCCTCGTGCGCTCGTGGAAGCGCGTGAAGTGCTCGGCGGGCCTCGGGTCCTTGTAGACCTGTGGCTTCAGGTTGCCCTTGGGCTTCTCTGCCTCCCCCATCTGTGCTGCCTACCCGTCCTCCTGCGGTTCGTTACGCGCCCAGCCGCCTGCCCGCTCGAGGGCGCGGCGCCATTCGCCCAGCAGCCGGCCCCGCTCGGAGCCGCCCATCCGCGGCTCGTACCGAGCGGCCTCGCGCCACATCGCGCGGGTGTCCTCCTCGGTCCAGAGCCCGGTTGCCACCCCGGCCAGGTAGGCGGCGCCGAGGGCCGTGGTCTCCGACACCTCCGGCACGACCACCGGCACGCCGAGCACGTCCGCCTGGAAGCGCATCAGCCAGGAGTTGTGCACCGCTCCGCCGTCGGCCTTCAGCTCGTCGAGCTTCACCCCAGAGGCGGTTTGCATGGCCTCCACGGCGTCGACCGTCTGGTAGGCGATCGACTCGAGCACGGCGCGGGCGAGATGGGCGCGCCCGGAGCCCCTCGTGAGGCCCACGATCGTTCCCCGCGCGTAGGGATCCCAGTGCGGCGAGCCAAGCCCCGTGAAGGCGGGCACGAGGTAGACGCCGTCGTTGGAGTCAAGCGAGCGCGCCAGCTCCTCGGTCTCCCCTGCCGTCTCGATGATCCCCAAGCCGTCGCGCAGCCACTGCACCCCGGCGCCGGTCACGAAGATCGCCGCCTCGAGCGCATAGTCCACCCGACCGCCAAGTCCCCACGCGACCGTGGTGAGCAGGCCTTCCTCGGTGGGGGGCCGCTCGCCGCCGGCGTTCTGGAGCACGAAGCTGCCGGTGCCGTAGGTGTTCTTGCCCTGGCCCTGGAAGTGGCAGGCCTGCCCGTAGAGCGCCGCCTGCTGGTCGCCGGCGATGCCCGCCACCGGCACTCGGCCGCCGAACTCCACCGTCACGCCAAAGCCGGCGTCGTTGGCCCTGGGCTCCGGCAACGACCCCGGATCGATCCCGAGAGGACCGCACAGCTCGTCGTGCCAGCCGAGCTCGTCGATGTCGAACAGCAGCGTGCGTGAGGCGTTCGACAGGTCGGTGGCGTGGTTGCCGGTGAGCTTGAAGACCAGCCACGAGTCGATCGTCCCGAAGGCGGCGCCCGGGTCGACACCGCCCTCCCGGATGAGCCACTCGATCTTCGTGCCCGAGAAGTAGGGGTCGAGCACGAGCCCCGTGCGCCGCCGCACGATCTCCTCGTGGCCCGACTCGCGCAGCTCGTCGCAGCGGGCGGCGGTCCGCCGGTCCTGCCAGACCAGCGCCCGGTGAAGCGGCTCGCCCGTCTGAGGATCCCAGGCCACCACGGTCTCGCGCTGGTTGGTGATTCCTATTGCCTTCAGGTCGCGGCCGCTGACTCCGGCGGCATCGAGGGCCTCGAGGCCCACCCGCCGCGTGACCTGCCAGATCTCGTTCGCGTCGTGCTCCACCCAGCCCGGCCGAGGGAAGTGCTGGCCGAACTCGCTGAGCGAGCGCCCGGCCGCGCGGCCCTCCTCGTCGAAGACGATCGCCGTGGAGCCCGTGGTGCCCTGATCTAGCGCGAGGATCACGAAGGTCGAACCTATCGGCCCGCGCGGGTATCGTGCCGCGGCGGCGTACCCCCTCGAACCAGGAGGCAGCTTTGCCCGACGTTGAGGCCCACATCACCGGCACGATCTGGAAGGTCGAGTGCGAGGTCGGCCAGGAGGTAAAGGAGGGCGACACGGTCGTGATCCTCGAGTCGATGAAGATGGAGATGCCGGTGGAGGCGGAGGACGACGGCACCGTGAAGGAGATCCGCTGCAAGGAGGGCCAGGCCGTCAGCGAGGGCGAGACACTGGTCGTGCTCGAGGGGTGAGCCGGCCGACAGAGCTTGCCTCCGGCAAGCTCATCCGCGATGAGCCCGAGGCGGGTGTCGTCCGGCTGCGGATCGCCAACCCCGCCCGCCGCGGGGCCCTCGACCACGAGATCCTCGACACCCTGGCTGACACGGTCGGCTCGCTCGACGCCCGCTGCCTGGTGATCACCGGATCCGACGGCATGTTCTCGGCGGGGTATGACATCGGCAACCTCGACGGGGACCGGAATGAGCCCCGCCCAACGCCTGCCGGCGCCGACCCGCAGCGCTTCGACGAGCGGGCGCAGCGCCTGGTGGCTCACCCCTTCCACGCGGCCCTGAAGGCGTTGGGCGAGTACCCGTTCCCGGTGATTGGTGCGCTCAACGGCCACGCCATCGGCGGCGGCCTCGAGCTCGCGCTCACCTGCGACATCCGGGTCGCGGCGCACGGGATCAAGCTCGGCATGCCGCCGGCCAAGCTGGGGCTGATCTACTCGCATACCGGCCTGCGCAAGTTCGTCGAGCTGTGCGGGCCGGCCCACACGGCCGAGCTCTTCTACCTGGGCCGTACCGTCGACGCCGGGCGCGGCCGCGAGATCGGCCTCGTGTCCCACGTGGTCGAGCTCGAGGACCTCGAGCGGCGCACGCTCGACATGGCGGCGGGGATGGCCGCCAACGCGCCGCTGTCACTCGCGGGCACCAAGCGGATGCTGAGAACGCTGCGCGCTTACGGGAGCGTCCTGCCCGAGGACGTCGAGCGGGAGATGGTCGACCTGCGCGAGTCGTGCTTCACGACCGAGGACTTCCGCGAGGGCGTGCGTGCGTTCATCGAGAAGCGGGCGCCGGAGTGGAAGGGCAGGTGACCGGATGTCGCCCCGGCTGCCGCGCTGGGCGGGCATGTCGCCAGGACTACGGCTCGCTGGTCGACGCCTCGTGTCCGCCGTCGTGTCCGCCGCCCCCGCCGTCGATCGCCTCTGCCGCCAGCACGACTGACCCGAACACGAAGGCGGCGGCGGCGATCGCCGCAACCACCTTGGTCGGCGGACCGCCGTGCACACCCGTCTCGTGCAGCACGGCGTGGCCCTTGCCGCGGGTGATCAGCCAGCGGTTCACGGGGAAGGCGATAAGGCCGGCTATCGCCAAGGCGAAGGACAGCGCGCCCCAGAAGAGGATGTCGCCGACGCCCGACTCCATCGCGCCGGGAACCGTGAGCATGATGGCGTTGTCGACGATCTCCATCACCGCGATGCTGAAGGTGTCGGTGGCGAGCGCGATCGGGATGACGGCGGCGAGCGTGAACCCGGCCCGCAGCAGCGGCAGGCTGGTCAGGCTGTAGCCGAAGACGAAGGCCAGACCCACGGCCAGAGCAATCGTGCCGAGGTCCGAGAAGCCGAGCGCGGTGCCGATGACCATGCCAAGCACTTCGCCGATCGCGCAGCCGGTGAGGCAGTGCAGAGTGGCCGAGAAAGCGATGCCGTTGAGCGCACTGCCAGACGTCGGCATCTTGTGTTGGTCGTGCAGGCTGTGAGCGCCGGCTTCCATCCAGACCTCCTCGAGAGCAGTACGGTAGGACTAGAGTATATACCCCTTGGGGGTATGTCAAGTAGTGGGGCTCATGCCTCGGAGAGGTGGCGCGGGCGCAGAACGCAGCGTTCGGCGAGCGCCTGCGCACGCTCGGGGACGTCAACGACTGGCACCCGCGATGTCGGCACGCGTGCGGGAGCGCGTCGGGCGACAACGTGGATCGGGCGATGGGGCGCAACTGTCGCTACAGCAAGACGTACTCGTTCCCGGTTCGCCGGCTTGCGCCGCGGTTGCGTCGGCGCGGTCGGACGGTGGTGCTGAGGATGCAGGTTCGTTGCCGGGGCAACGCGGTGCTCGAGCCGGATCTCTCGCCGCCCAAACGAGTCAGGGTGCGGCGCTAGCTTCCCACGTCGGAGTGAATCGAGGCTAGCTCCGGACCTCGGTGTCCGGGTCACTTTCGGCCTCGGCCCGCACCCTATCGGCGGTCTCCACGCCGCCCACGATCCGCTGGTTGGCCTCGTCCTCGACGTAGGCATGCTTCGGCCCCGCCGCATCCTCGGACTCGGGCTTCGCGGCTCGGGCTCCGAACGCCCCGGTGACAAAGAAGAATGCGCCGGCGCCGAGACCGACGAGGAACAAGATGAGGAACAGCTCGATTCCCATGGTGCTGGTGTTGCCCGTCTCCGGCTCGAAGAAAACCTCGCCGGTAGCTCGGTCAGACCTCGCAACGCGCCAGGGGAACAGCGGGGAACGAGCCCCCGCGCAGCATCGCGCCTAGCCGACATGGCCGGTACTTGCGTCTCGAGAGTGGTGAAGCGTTCCCCGATGGGGCCGGGGGCGCAACCAGCATGCCGCGATGGCAGCCACCAGCGCTCCGGCAGCGTCACGGGAAAGCAACCTCCCTCCGGGCCCCCCGGGCGGAGCGGCGACCAATAGGCCCGCCTGGCTCCTCGAGCCGCTGCGCACCCTGCGCTGGTGTTACGAGCGGTCGCGTGCGAGAGCCTTATAGGCCTCCCGGGCGAGCGAGACCTTCGCCGACATCCCCGGTCAGGATGCGAGCACGGCCGGTCGCTCGGACGGCTCGAGCACGGTTGGAACGTGGCCGGGGAAGTCCGGGCAGATGCGCATCGCGAGGGCCCCCGCCGGCCGGGGCTCGATGATCGCGCGCAGGTCGTCGAAGCACATGAGCAGGCGCACGCTCGTCACGATCTGGAAGTCCGCTGCGTTGGGAACGTCCCCGCCGATCACGCCCTCCCCGATCAGGCGGTCGACCTCGTCCAGCATCCCGCCGAGCGCGGCCAGGTCAGCGTGCACGGCGGCGTCGTCGGCCTTGTTCAGGCGGGCCGATGCCCAGATGAGCGGGCCCGCCGTCCTGGCGGCCAGGCCGATCGGCAGGCCGAGCTTCGCTCCCTCCAGAAAGCTGCGCACGCCGGAGCTGTTGCGCTTCAGCGCCCACCAGGACAGGCGCCGCGGCACGGGCTGCAGCACCTCGTCGCCCCACCGCTCGGCATCTTCGACTGCTGCTCTGCGCTGCGCATCGGCGGGAAAGAGGGGCCGCCCCGGTGACAGGTCCTCGAGCGCCCGGGAGATGTCGCGGGAGCCCTGGATGCGCCGGTCGTCGATCTTCAGCGCGGGCACCGTGGTGCGGGAGAAGCCAAACACGCGAACGAGCGGCTTGTGCAGGGCTGCGATCAGGTCGATCCGCCTGTACTCGATCCCCTTGTGCTCGAGCATGAGGCGGGCGGTCATCGAGGGGTGCGAGCCCGGGGTCACGTAGAGCTTGGCGGGCATACGGGCCGCCAACACTATTCCGTGCGCGCGGCCTTCGGCGGTCGGCTGCAGACGAGGCTTGACTGCAAGGCCGGGGCGATCGCATAGTGGGCGCGTGGCCGAGTCGATCACGTACGCGGCAAGCCAACTTCGTCCAGAAGGTAATGCGTCGTTTCGCCGCGAGCGGACCCGGATCGTGGCTGTTCGCGCGCGTATTGCACCGCATCGACCGCCCGGTGTACCGACTGACCGGCGGCCGTCACACGTTCGCCAGCTTGGTGTCCGGGATCCCCGTGGTGATGCTCACGACGATCGGCGCGCGCAGCGGGCAGCCCCGCACGGTGCCGGTGTTGGGTTTGCCGACCCAGGACGGCCTCGCGGTGATCGCCTCGAACTTCGGTCAGCGGCGCCATCCCGCCTGGTATCACAACCTCTGCTCCGACCCTGAGGGATCGGTAGTCGTGGATGGCCACTCGCGTCGCTTCCGTGCCGTTGTCATCGAGGGCGAGCGACGCGCCAGGATCTGGCAGGAAGGCCTGCGCGTCTACCCTGGTTGGTCGCAGTACGAGCGTCGCGCCTCCCATCGACGAATCGCTGTCTTCCTGCTGGAGCCGGTCCGAGCCAGCGGAGGACCGCGCTGAAATCACCGACGACCGCCGACGACCATGCCCTCGAGCGGGCGCCGCGTCGAGATCAGTTCGGGCACCGTTTTCGGGTCCGGCGCACGATTCGCCATTCGGCCGGCTCGCCGCTCGGCGTCCCGCCCAGGGGCGATCGGGCGCATTCGGCGCCTTGGTCGAGCAGCGACTGCCAGACGGTGGTGAGGCCCGCCTGGTCCGCCGCCTCGCTGTCGTCCCAGCCGGTGATCGGGACGTCGGGGGCCACCCGCAGCGCGCCGAGCGCGAGCTCGTCGCTCATCGCGGCGATCGCGTCCGGCGGTGTCTCCTCTCCCATCAGGGCGGCCGCCAGTCGCGCACCTTCGGCCGCGCCATTGCGCGCGCAGACGGCGACTTTGAGGGGGCGCGTCGTCGCCGCGCGGTAGCCCGCGAGCCGCTCGCGTGTGATCGGGAACGTGGCGGCGGCGGGGTCAGGGTCGACGAGCAGCCCGCTTTCGCGCGCGCGGTCGAGCGGGAAGCTCGGGACGGCGGGGCGGCGGGCGTGCGCGAACGCCTCGGCGCCGACGGCGCGGGCGGCGGCGCGGTTGTCGATCGTCACGACCGGCGGGCCCCGGTCCGGACCGCCGTGGATGGCGGCGGGCAGCGCGGTGGCGGCCACCGCGTCGACGACGGGGTCGTCGTCGGCGGCCGTCCAGACAACGAAGCCGTCGACGATCGCCTCGGCGACGCGCTCGACGTCGTCGGGCTCACCGGTGATCGGCACCAGGGTCAGGCCGGCGCGTTCGGCGGCGCAGACGCCGGCGACACCGGCGAGGAATCGCGCGGCCTGCGGGTCGTCGAACGCGTAGGTGAGCGGCTCGCCGAGCACGACGCCAACGCTCCCCACCCGGCCGCGGCGCAGCGAGCGTGCTACGGGATGCGGGCCGAGGTAGCCGAGCTCCGCCGCCGCGGCACGCACCCTCGCGGCCGCCTCGGCAGAGACCCGGGCGGGACTCGACCGCCGGCACGAGCGCGCGACGGCAGCGCTGTAGACGCTGCTTGGCCTGGTCGGCTTGGGCGTCGTCCTCGCCGCCCAAGACTTCCCCGGCCTCGCCCTCTCGCCCGTCCTGCTTGGCGCGACCTCGGGCGCCGCCGACGTCGCGATCAACACGGCGGCCGGCGCCGCCCAGCGGACCCACGGCGGCCCGGTCATCGCCCGCGCCCACGCAACCATCTCGGCCGCGGTCATCGTCGCGAGCCTGGCGACGGGCGGCCTGCACGCCGCGGGGCTTCCGGTCATGCCTGTGTTCGTCGCCGTCGCGGCCGCGGCGGTCGCCGCGGCCGGGATGAACCTCGCGGGGCCGCGCCGCGATGCGAGTGCGCGGGAGGACACCACGCGACCTCACCGCCCGGCGACGGGGTCCCGCCGCGCGCCGCGACGCGCGTTCGCGCCGCCGCCGCGCAATCGCGCGCTCGCGCCGGGCGCCCGGAGTCTCCGGCTGGGGCCGCTGCTCGCGTCGCCCGGTGCGGCGCCCGAGTCGCCGAATGGCGGAGAGCTAGAAGCTCGAGAACGCCGACGTTCAACCGGATGCCGCGCACGGCGCGAGCGGGCCCCGAGACGGCTCCTTCTGACCGAGCTAGAGTGACAGCGCCCGGGCGCGCGGTCGTTCCTGTCGCTGAGGTCACGTCCGGGACAATGGCGAGGTGACCAGAACCCCTCCCGTGACGCTTGTGTCGCCGGCCGCGGGCAGAGTCCGTAGCCGTTCTCGGGATCGTCACACCGCGTAAGTGCGCAGGGTGGAGTCTCTGCCGCATCCGGGATGGCATGCCCCTCGCCGTCCTCCCGTTGATCCGAAGAGGAGCCCTTCATGTCCCGACGTGTCCCGATCACACTTGCGGTCGCGCTTGCGGTCTCCCTCGGCGCGGCGTCGGCCGCGCTCGCTCGCGCTTCCGAGCCGGCATTGGAGGAACGGGCGATCCTGCCGGCCGACGCCTCTGCGCCATCGCCGTTCGCGGGTGCGCCCAACACCGAACCGGCGCCTGCGCCCGGTGCCCGCCAGCCGGTGGGCGGCTTCTCGGCGCTCGTGGACGCCCCGGGCAAGGACGTCTTCTTGGCCATGCCCGACAACGGCTTCGGGTCGAAGGCCAACTCCCGCTCGTTCCTGCTTCGCGTCTATCGCATCCATGCCGACTTCGAGACCCAGCGCGGCGGCGAGGGCGACGTCGAGATCCTGGACTGGATCACTCTGCACGACCCCGATGAGCAGGTGCCGTTCCCGATCGTCAACGAGAGCACCGAGGAACGTCTGCTGACCGGTGGCGACTTCGATCTCGAGTCGATGCGCGTCGACCGCCGCGGCGACCTGTGGTTCGGCGAGGAATTCGGCCCGTTCCTGCTGCACACCGACGCCACCGGCAAGGTGCTCGAGGCGCCGATCCCGCTCCCCGGCGTTCACTCACCCGACAGCCCGTACCTGGGTGCGCGCACGCCGAACCTCCGGCGCTCGAACGGTTTCGAGGGCATGGCGATCTCCAAAGATGGCAAGACCCTGTACCCGGTGCTCGAAGGGCCGGTCACCGGCGACGATCCACACGTGCGGCGCGTGTACGAGTTCGACCTGCGCCGCGGCCTCTACACCGGACGGCGCTGGGACTACGTCGTCTCTGACCCGGCGTTTCTCGTGTCCGACTTCACCACGCTCGACCAGCACCGCTTTGTCGCGCTCGAGCGCGACAACTTCGAAGGGACGGCAGCGCGCCACAAGCAGGCCTTCGTAGTCGACCTGCGCCGCCGCGATCCCGGCGGCGCGCTGACCAAGCGGAGCGTCGTCGACCTGCTCGACATCGCGGACCCGGCGCTGATCTCGCTGCCGGGACGGCCCGGGGACATCGGCCTGGGCAACCCGTTCGCGATGCCCTACGTGACGATCGAGAGCGTGCTGCCACTGCGCGGGCAGCGCCTGGCGATCGTCAACGACACCAACTTCGGGTCGCGCGGACGTAACCCGAGCCTGCCCGACTACAGCGATCTCATCGTGGTGCGCGTGCCCGAGCTGCGCGGCAAGTAGGAGCAAACCGAAATCCGACGAACCACAGCGCTCGCCGCCGCCCTCGCGGGCATCCTGGCCCTGCCGCCGTCGCCGGGGCCGGCAACGGCAACCCGGTCAACAGCGACTCGAAGAACCCGCTCTCGCCGGCGGTAATCGGCGACACCCCGTACGGGGATGAGCAGGTGGCGGTCTTTCCGGACTGGTCGTCGACGTCAACCGCGACCCAAAGGTCGGTCTCGTCCTGCACCTGGGCGATACGTACTTCTCTCGAAGACGGGAAAGTTCATCTTTGCGATGGTGGGCGCCGGGCTTCCGAGGGGCTGGACGAGGTGAAGGACGACCTGGGGCCGGGGCTTCCGGCCAGGGCAAGCAACCCCGCCGATACGGGCCCCTCGGGATCAAGCCCCGGGGCGACTCCCCCTACCCGATTGCGCCGCGAAAAGCGTTCCCATCGAGCGCGACCGCGTCCTAAGCCGGACGTGGCGCTCATGGGCATCCGCATGCCGGGCGTCGACGGAATCGAAGCCACGCGGCGGCTGGTCGAGGGCGGGTCCGGCGCACGACGGCGCCGCACCCATAAGTGATGACATCACACTGCGGCCGGAAGAGACCGCCATGCGCCGATCACTGCCACCTAGCGACTCGGCGAGTCGCTTGCGGCCTTCGGTGATCCCGTCGTAAGGTGCACACGTGATCCCTGGTGGGGGACGTGGGCTGGTCGGCGCGCGAGGCGCGGCGCTCGCGCTCGGGACCTGCGCAGTCCTGGCCTCGGCGTGGGCGCTGGCCCTCGGTCCGGGGTCTGCTAGAGGGGCGTTCCCCGGGGCAAACGGCAAGATCGCCTTCGTCACCAACCGAGACGGCAACGACGAGGTCTACACGATGAACCCGGATGGCACGGGGCCGGCGAATCTCTCCAACGATCCCGCCGGCGACAACGGTCCGGCCTTTTCCGCAGATGGGGAGAGAGTGGCGCTCGGAAGCACCCGGATCGGCTTCAACGAGGTCTTCGTCGTGGGTGCAGACGGGTCGAATCCCACGAACGTGACCGCCACCGGCGGAGACGACTACCAGCCGTCGTTCTCAGCGGACGGCGGGCGAATCGCCTACTCGCGCAACCAGGACGGCAACTTCGACCTGTTCGTGATCGGCGCCGACGGATCGAATCCCACCAATCTCACATCCGACCCCGGGCTGGACGGGCAGCCGGCGTTCTCGCCGAGTGGGAGGATCGTCTTCGTCAGCAACAGGGGCGCCAACTGGGACATCTACTCGATCCTGCCCAACGCCGACGAGCTCACCCGTCTGACCACGAACGCCGCCGTCGACGCCGGACCCACCGTCTCGCCGGATGGCGCGCGGATCGCGTTCGCCAGCCAGCGCGACGGCGACTACGAGATCTATGTGATGAACGCCGACGGAAGTGGTGAGACGCGGCTGACGACGAACGCCGCGTCGGACGTGGAGCCCGCGTTCTCCCCCGATGGCGCGCGGATCGCCTTCGAGAGCAACCGCGATGGCGATGCGGAGATCTTCGTGATGAACGCCGACGGCTCGGCGGTCATGCAGCGCACCGACAACGCGGTTGCCGACGGCTCGCCGGACTGGGGGGTCGTGCCGGCCGCGGCGCCCGGGCCCGACCCCCCCGGGACCCGGCGTCTCCGCCCGGCGTCCCGACGGCACCGGCGGACCCGCCGTCCTCCGATCCTACCGCTCCCGCCCCCGAGCCACCCCTCGCGACGGGCGGTGCGGAGCCCGACAACGGCCTCGTGCAGGCGACTTCCCCTGGTGGCTCGGTTCCCCCGCTCGCTGGTCGGTCGGACGCGCGTGGAGGCTCCGCCGCAGCGCCTGCGGACGATTTTCGCGGCAGCGTGACCCCCCCGCGTTCGGGCGACGCCGGGCGCGAAGGCGAGCCCGAGACCGGGGGCAGCCCCGCGGGCTCGGGCGGCGCCGTGGACCCGGGCGCCGCCGCGCCGGCCCTGACCAGCGCATCCAATCCAGAGCGCTCCGAGTTCGCCGCCGGCTTTTCCCGCCCCGACGAGCTGTATCTCTCTGCGGAGGACCTGGCCCGCAGCGCGGGTATCAGCGCTCTCATCCTGGTGCTGCTGGGCTTTCCGGCGCGGCTGTTCAACGCAACCGTCAAGGTGCACCGTCTCGAGCTCGAGGAGCGCTCGGCGCGCGTCCGCAGAGCGCTTGCGCGACTCGCACCGCGCGGGGCCGCGCGCCTGCTGGGGATCGCCGGAACGTCGATCGTCGCGGGCACGGCTGTCTACGTGTTCCTCGATCCGAGCTTCCCCTCGCGCAAGGGTGCGTTGCCCTTCGCGCTCGGCATGCTCATCGGGATCACGGTGGTGACCGCCAACCTCGTGTTCACCTGGCGTGCCTACATGCGCCGGCGCCTGCCGGACGTCGACGGCGGCTGGGTCGTCTATCCGGGCCAGATCGCGGTTTCCGTGCTCTGCGTCGCGGTCTCGCGGATCGCCCACTTCGTGCCCGGGCTGATGCTGGGAATGGCGGGCGACTACGAGCCGCGGCGCGCGCTCGACCTCGAGCACCTGGGGTGCCGGACGGCGTTCACCTCGCTGTGCCTGGAGTTCGCTGGGTGGGAGTCATGGGGGGTTGGATTTCGCTTTCTAAAGCGAAATCCGTTCACTCGGATAACCGTAGTTTTGCTCAAATTGGGCCCCTATTTGGGCCCCTCGGTAGCGCGTCGAATCGCTCTGCGCCCGGCATACGACCGTCGCCGGCGTCGGACACGCCACTGGTTCGTGGCCGGTCCGGCTGTCTCCTCCGTCGGTGCGAAGGTGATCGCTCGCCGCTGAAGGCAGCCGCGGGGCCAGCACCTCGTCGTCCTAAATTCGGGCGTGACACCGTCCTACGAGAGGCCCATTTTCGGAATCACCGTCATTGGCCCGTCCCGCTGAAGGGCGCAGTGTCACCTCCCCGCAGCGAGGCGCTGCCGCAACGCAGGCAGCTGATACCGCGGTTGGCGGCTGACGTGCCTGTCGGCACCGGATCGATAGGCGTCGACCCGATGCGTCCGCACCGTTTCATGTCGGCAGTTCTGGCGCTCAAGCGTGACGTTCTGATGGCGGCACGCGCCGCCGAGGGTTCGGCGCCGCGGACTTCGCCGCTCACGAGTCCCCACACTTGGCCAAGCAGTCGTCTGCCTCCGCGCCCCGCGCCCATCGTTTTCGCGCCGGAGCAGTCGTGAGCGGGATGACCTCGCCGCTACTGCGTTCCGCGAGACGGCCGCTCGCTTCTCCTTCTGTGCATGGGGAGCAACGGCGCTTCGATACTCCCGCGGCGCTTCTCGATCTCAGGCGCCGCACGGCAGCGAAGGTCTGCCGCAGCCGCAGCCGCACGCAGGAGGGCGTCTATCCGTTTTTCTCGTGGACAGCGCACGACATCCGCATCTGGCGAGTGAGGCGTCCGTGCGGGCCCCAATT
This sequence comes from Thermoleophilaceae bacterium, assembly GCA_030447725.1. Lineage (GTDB taxonomy): Bacteria > Actinomycetota > Thermoleophilia > Solirubrobacterales > Thermoleophilaceae > JAAYBF01. The sequence goes on along the minus strand of JAUJOQ010000001.1, from coordinate 954,848 downwards.
AGCTGAACGATGCAGCACGCTACAGGCTCCCAATTGCCCCAGGCAGCCAGAGGTCGCGCGGTGCATTACACATGCGCGTACGTGAAAACGTGGCTAGCCTTCGTGAATGTCCAAACCGGTGGCCGGCCCGTCGTACGTGTACATCTCTAAGCGTCTCGTCGAGTCGATGGTGAACCGCAAGCGTGCCAGCGACCCGAAATGGGAGAGTCAGGGCTTGGTCTTCCGTTTTCCCGGAGTGGCATACAAGCGAGGTCCGGTAGACATCGACGGGAACCCTGTGGCCCTGGCCGATGCGGCAGAGCAGGCATTCACTGATCGCACAGGCACTCTGGAATACCCTGACGACTACGTGGGCGGCCGCTTCACTCTGCGTCTGCACGACGTTCCCTTCGACCACCCCCACTGGCGCGCGGCTTGGATTGTCGTCGAGGAAGGCTCGACGCTTGTCGTCTTGTGCGGGAGCCGCTCAAACTTGATTGGGACGAATAGCTCTGAAGCTCGACCGCCATTCACCGCAAGTTCGCCGCTTGGCATGTGGGACGTGCTCAAAGCGCTCCGCGGAAGGAAGTCGCCGCCGGGCAAGCGTCTTGGATTGTCCATGGACGAAGAGTCTGCGCGGGAGGCCGCGGAGGACGCAGCTTTTATCAGTAGCCGGTTACCTCCGTCGACGTTGCGACTGGAGGAGGACCTCGATGTGCTTTTCGAAGTGCTCTTGGATGTTCCTAAGGTCAGGGTGCCGACGCTCCAAGGCGACCGGGAGTGGGAAAGGGTCGTCGTCGGCGCGACGGTCTTTGCGAGAGAACCGTCCGATTGGGTGGTTCCGGGAAGCGGTCGCCGCGGGCCTGGCCATCGATGATGCAGAACAAACGCGCCGACCGGTAGCCGAGCCGGAGTGTGTTGCTAGGGGGTTAGGTGCCCCAGGCTCAGCCGTCACCCCGCCCTCGCGGCGGTGGCGGCCTTCCGCGGCGGACAAGTAGCACACCGCGGCGCGGATCGAGGTCAGAGCCCCCGATCAACACGCGTCCGGGCGTACCCGACTCCGCCCGGGGCGGCACCGCATGACGGACACGACTCGGCCGCCCGCTGCGCGTCGGCTGGATCTGATTCGGGAGCACGCAATTCGGATTACCCTCTGTTCGATGACCGGGGAGGAGTTTGAGGCCGAAGTTCTGCGGATCGCGCGTGCGATGTGGCCTCGCGCGGCCGGAGGAGGCTCGTCGATCGTAGGCGGCCGCGAGCGCGATGCCGTGTTCATCACGGACGATCAGATCGCGCTCATCGAAGCGACAACCAGTCGCACGAAGGTCAAGGCGGAGCAAGACGGTAAGAAGCTTGATGCGCTAGCGCGCGACTACGGACGCAAGTACCCGATGCATGCGGTCAAGGGCTGGTTCGTGACTATGGATGAGCCGACTGCGGATCAACGGGATGCGATTCGTCGGCTCAAGAACACCGCGATTACGGCCGTCTCGTTCGCTCAGTTTCGGTCCCGGTTGGTCGACGCCCGAACTTACCTGGACGACCGCCTTAACCATCCCTTTGGAAGCGCTCGGGCGCTAGACGAGGTCGGTTCATACCGGAATCCCGGCCCATATGTTCGGCTCGACATCCTGGAGGTGGGTGGAGCGGGCGAGGTTTGGAGCGTTAGCGACATCGTAGACTCTCTCCTCGGCGGACATCGCATTGTGATGCTCGGCGACTTTGGTGCCGGAAAGAGCATGACGATGCGCGAGGTCTTCCTCACCCTGGTTCGTCGATTTCGGACTAACGAGACCTGGAAGTTTCCAGTCCATTTGAACCTCGGGGAACATCTTGGTCAAACGGATCCGGCCGAAGCATTGATGCGCCACGGTCAGCGTGTGGGTTTTCACGCACCGCACCAGCTTGTTCGTGCCTGGAAGTCCGGTTACGCGGTGCTTCTACTCGACGGCTTCGACGAGATGGCCGCGACCAACTGGTCAGGCGACCCCCATCGCGTCAAGGATGCGCGGCGGCGAGCCGTACAACTTGTCCGCCAGATGAATGACGAGAGTGACGCCGACTGCGGCATGCTCCTGGCGGGCCGCGAACACTACTTCGATAGCAGCGAAGAGCGGCGTGAGTCGCTCGGATACGACTCGCGTACTGCGCAGTTGTCCCTAAACGATTTCAGCGACGAACAGGTCAAGGCGTATCTGCAACGGAAGGAGATCCCGGCTTGGCTCCCACGGCGACCTTTCCTCCTAGGATATCTTGCCGCGCGCGGGTTGCTGCCGGAAGGAGGTGATCAAGCGGGGCCCGCCGAGGGCTGGAGCAAACTGCTCGACGGCATATCCGCACGGGAAGCGCGAGTCGAAGCGGGCATCGATGGGTCGGCAGTCCGCCGCATTCTTGAGCGACTAGCGAGCTACGCCCGCGCGACAGCTGACGGACTCGGACCTTTTACTTTTGATCACATCTCGCGCGCTTTCCGCGATGTTGTTGGCCAATCTCCCGATGAAGCCGACTACGTCCTGCTCCAGCGCCTTCCGGGTCTCGGGGTCGCTGACGCCGTAACCGGGTCACGTCGCTTCATCGACGTAGCCCTGGTCGAGACTGCGTGCGCGGGTGACCCAGTTCACTTCGTGGCGGATCCGTTTTCTAAGGATCTCCTGCTCGACGCTCGGGACTGGCACCGTGTGCTCGGCACGCTGGGCGCCGACGTCTTGGCGCATCGGCTCGAGCTAGGAGGAGTCGTACTAGCAGCCCAACGTTTCGCCACGGAGAACGCCATTGACCGCAGCTGGCACACGCTAGCCTTTGATCTGATCCGCGCGGCAGATGCGGTTGGCGCACAACTCACCGATGCGGAGCTGCCGGTGGAAGGTGTCTGGATCGATGAACTGGATCTCGGATACTCGGACGGGTCGCTCGGTGCCCTCCGTCTGGGAGACTCGGTCATTCAGCGCTTGGACGTCAACGCGCCTCTGAGGGCGGCAGCGATCCCGGAGTTCGTCCGATGCTCCTTTGGTCATGTCGAGGGCGTCGCCAGTGCGGCCGATCTCCCCGCGGAGCGATTCGTAGGCTGCTCTTTCGAGTCGTTCTCACCGGCCGCCGAAACGACCCAGGCCATCCTCCGGATGCGCCTGCCCCTCGGAACTCGGGTAGGGCTGACGATCCTGAAGAAGCTGTACCTACAGCGCGGTACCGGGCGTCGGGACGGTGCTCTGAGACGCGGGCTGGACCAGCGTGCAAAGGGTGCGGTGGATCCCGTCTTGAAGATCCTTCAAGCACATCGTCTCGCGGTGCCGGCTCGCGTGGGTCGGCAGCTCGTCTGGCTACCGATACGTGCCGAGCAGCCGCGTGTGCTCCGTATCCTCAGCGCTCCCATGACCGCAAACGACAGCGTCATGAGCGCCCTCGAGGAGATACGTGGGTAGATCCGCTGTCCCAGCGGGATGCGCCTGTGGAATGCCTGGCCACTCGGTGCTCGAGGGGGCGGAGGAGAGACGAGACCAGGCGAGCTGGCGACGCTGCGGCCTTAGTGCCTCCCGCCGACCAACACTCGGACGCTCTGCGGGACTTCTGGTCCTCGACGAAGGGCGGCACTCCGGGTGCGTCCGCCGAGGGACGACTGCTTTGGGTCAAAGCACTCGTTTGCCTTGATCGTGCCGACGTCTCGCCGAGAGCGATAACGCACGCGAGCCCAACGTCCTCACTACTGCTTCCCGTGAAAGCAGAAGCGAGTGAGGCGTCTACGAAGACCTGCACGCCGTCACGGCCGCAAATCCGCTCCGCGCCATGGCCGAAATCCGCGCTCAGAGACCGCGCGTTACCGAAGTGGAATGGCTCCAGTTCCACTGTTGCCGCTGGGGCGTCGGCTCGGCCCGATGGCTGCCAGCGGGCGCCTGGGGCGCCTGCCGGGCGGTCTATGAGGTCGAGCCCGATGCGCTGCTCGTGCTCGGTGTGGACGTGGGCGGGAGCAGGTCAGCCACGGCCGTGGTCGGAGTCGTGCCCCGCGAAGACGGCCGCGTAGACGTTGCCCTGGTCGAGGTCTGGCAGGGCACAGACGCCGTGCTGAAAGCGACGGCCTACATCGAGCAGCTCGTGACCTCGGGCCGCGCGATCCGCGAAGTGGTCTTCGACCAGATGCGCTTTAGCTCCGAGGCCCTGCGCCTGGAGCGCGACCACGGGCTCCAGCTCACCGAATGGCCGCAGAGTGAGACTCGGATGACGATCTGCTCCGAGAAGCTCCACGGGCTCGTGGTCGAGCAGCGCCTCCTCCATCCCGGCGTGGCCGAGCTAGATCGTCACGTCGCCAATGCCGTGGCCAAGCCCACCCCGCGCGGCTGGCGCCTGGTCAAGTCCGCAGAGGCCGCCCAGATAGACGCCGTGATCGCCCTGGCGATGGCCGCCGAGCGCGCGAGCACGCCGGCCCCCCAGCCGACGCGGCTGCTCGGCTGGATTTAGGCTTTCCCACCCTTGCCCGCGAAGCGCCAAATAGTCCTCGCCCTCGGCTTGGGTGCGGCGGCCCTGTCGATGATCGGCGCGTTCGAGCCGATCCTGGCGGCTCTTGGAGGGGCTTTGACGGCCGTTGCCCTGATCGCGCAATACCGAACTGCCGGCGCGGTGGCGCTCCGCTTTTCAGCTGAGGATTGGCAGGAGGACGGGAAGGAGTGGGTGCTCCGGATCCCGGCGGAGCGCCACGGCTGTCGCAACCCGACTGCGTCTGTGGGGAAGCAGACCGAGCATGGGTGGGCTGAGGTCATTACCGACCCCTACGTCGAGGAGGATGGCACCGTCGCTATCCGCATCGCCCGGCGAGAGGACGAGGACACCCGTTTCGCCTGCGAAGTAAGGATCAGCTGAGTCCGAATCCGTCGGCTGGCTCTAGTCGCCGCGGGCGGCGCGGCTGAGGTCTTCGAGAAACCCCTCATTCCGCTCCAACCGCGACACAGCTCGCGTCCGTCGTTCCGCCCGGCACTGCTCCGCGTAGTCCGCCCAGCGGTCCGCACCCTCTCTCAGCGTCGCACGGTCGAGCCCGGGGAACCAGACGCCCAGCTCGCTCGGCTGATAGCGCAGGGCATTGAAGACATCCTCTGGATGGAAGCCATGCTCACGTTCCCAATCCGTCACGTTCTTGAGCCGGTCCTCGGAGGTCGCCATGGCACAAGGCTACGTTGTGCGGCGGCGGGTTACTCGAAGTCGTGCATCTCTACGGGTTTTTTCACGCAGCCGGTAGGGAGCGCATAGCTGTCACCCCATACCAGAAAAAGGTGTCCCCACGTTGGGGTAGTGGCACGGCGACGGGTCTGCTCGATCACGCGGTGATGGGCGAAGCAGAGCGGCTGCCCATTGGTCTCGGCATCGTTGGTCCCACCCTCATCGAGACCCACTACATGATGGGCCTCTACCCGATCGTCTGACCCGCACCACGCGCAGCGGCCGCCAGTCTTGGCCAGCGTGTCACGACGGAAGCGCGCAGCCGTAAGCCCACTGCCACGGCCTCTGCTCGACCTGTTCGGCGTATGGGCTGGGCAGTAGCTGCGCGGCGAGAGGGCGCCGCACGTAAGGCAAGGGCGAGAGGGCATCCACCGATTGGTACCCGCTTGGTACCCGCGGCGACCAGTGCGAGCGCGCTCTTCAAGACGAAAGGCCCGCCTTAGCGGGCCTTCCTTGAGTAGCGGGGGCGGGATTCGAACCCGCGACCTTCGGGTTATGAGCCCGACGAGCTACCTGACTGCTCCACCCCGCGGCGCATCCTTGAATCTAGCAACTGCTCCGCGACCGTCAAGCGGGTGCACGGTCCGCTACCGGCGCGGACCCACGGGCGATAGCGTGCCCCCCTTGGGCGGCGTGCGGCGCATCGCGGTGGCGGACCTCGGCACAAACTCGACGCGGCTGCTGGTGGCCGACCTGACCGGCGCCGGTGAGCTGGTCGAGCTCGAGCGCCTGACCGAGGTCACGCGGCTCGGGCAGGGCGTCGACTCCAGCGGCAGGCTGGCCGACGACGCCATGGAGCGAGTGCACGCCTGTCTGGGTCGCTACCGAGATGCGGCCGATCGCCACGTGGCCGAGCTGTCGGTCGCGGTGGCTACCAGCGCGGTGCGCGACGCCGCCAACGGGCCCCAGTTCCAGCAGGCGGTGCGCGAGCGGTCGGGATTTGAGATCCGCATCGTTCCCGGTGAGGAGGAGGCACGGCTCACCTTTCTGGGCGCCACCTCCGGCCGGCCCACCGGCAGTGGGTCGGTGCTCGTGATCGACATCGGCGGTGGCAGCACCGAGTACGTGGTTGGCCGCCCCGGGGAAGACCCGGCTTTTCACGTGTCGACGCGCCTCGGCTCCGTGCGCCAGACCGAACGCCATCTGACCGGTGACCCGCCACAACACGAGGATCTCGAGGCGCTGGCTGCCGCGGCGCGCGAGATCGTGGCCGCGGGTGTACCGGTGCATGTGCGCAACTCTGTGCAGGAGGGCATCGCCGTGGCGGGGACCGCGACCTCGCTGGCCGCCATCGACCAGGAGCTGGTGCCCTACGACGCCGCCCGCGTGGACGGCTACCGGCTGTTGCTCGGCGAGTGCGAGCGGATGCTGGCGAGGCTGGCTGCCGTGCCCCTCGACCAGCGCCGGGAAGTGCCGGGGTTGCACCCCGACCGCGCCCCCACCATCGTGGCCGGCGCGACGATCCTCGTGGAGTCCATGCGCGCCTTCGGGCTCGAGTACGTGGAGGTCAGCGAGGCCGACATCCTGCACGGCGCGGCACTCGATCTCCTCACGCGAAGCTGATGCTCGGCCGGAGCTGGCGAGCGGTCAGCTTTAGACAAAAGTTAATTCCCAAACGGTTGCGACCGGTGTATAGTCCCTGTTAGCCGGGCTTTGGGTAAGGGTCGTGCTTCATCCCATGGGCCTTTCGCTCGTCCGGTTCATAGGTCCGGGCGATGCCGCATCGTGTCGGCGCCTCCCGCCGTTCGGACCACCAGGCCCTGTCAAGGCACGTACCCCTGCCCGTCCTGATTGGGCCGCCTAGGAACCGCTCGGATTTCGGTCCGGGCGGTTCTGTTTAACACGCCTCAGGCCAGATTGGAGCGGCGCGGGTACACGACGCTGGGATCCGTCATCACGTTTACGAGCGCCGGCCTGCCCGACGCGAACGCGCGCTCGAGCGCCGGCCCCAGCTCGTCGGGCCGCTCCACGAGCTCGCCATGTCCGCCGAGCGCCTCGACCACCTGGTCATAGCGGCAGTTGGGCTGCAGGTCGGCTGCGACCGAATAGCCGTAGAGGAACTCCATCGGGTGCTTCTCGAGCGCCCAGATGCCGTTGTTGCCCATCACCGCCACTACGGGCACCCCATGGCGCACGAGCGTGTCGAACTCCATGCCGCTGAAGCCGAAGGCCCCGTCGCCAAGCAGCAGGCACACCTGCCTGTCCGGGTTGGCGAGCTTGGCTGCCAGCGCATAGCCCGGCCCGGCGCCCAGGCACCCGAACGGTCCCGGGTCCATCCAGCATCCGGGCTGATAGGTGTCGATCACCCGGCCGGCGTAGGAGACGAAGTCGCCGCCGTCGCCGATCACGACGGCATCACGGGCGAGCACCCGCCGCAGCTCGTGGTACAGGCGCAGCGGGTGCAGCGGGGCACGGTCGTCGGTGAGCTCTGCCTGCTCGCCGGCGCGCTTCTCGTCCTCTGCCTCGCGCAGGGAGCCGATCCAGGCCGACCGGTCCGGTCCGCCGGGGGCCCCCTCGCGGATCGCGTCCAGCGTGGCAGCGATGCCGCCGTAGAGCTCGAGCGCGGCGGCGCGCGGCGATTGGCGGTCGGTCTGCGCGGAGTCGACGACCACGATCTGCGTGTCGTCTCCGAAGGAGCCGCCGAAGCCCAGGCGAAAGTCCATCGGCACCCCGATCACCAGGGCCACGTCAGCGCCCTCGAGGCCCTGCCCCCGCGCGCGCGAGAAGAACAACTCGTGATCGGCGGGCATGCAGCCGCGGCCGAGGCCGTTCACGAAAACCGGCACGCGCCGCTCCTCGGCCAGCGCGCGCAGGGCGTGCTCGCCATGGGCCCAGTAGAGCCCGGTGCCGGCCATGATCACCGGCCGCTTCGCACCGTGCAGCAACTCGGCCGCCCGCTCCACGCCCTCGGCGGCAGGGAGCGTTAGGTGGTCGAGCTGCTCGACCTCCGAGTCGGCGTGCACGTCGGCCTCCATGAACACCACGTCGAGGGGGAAGTCGACGAACGCCGGCCCCGACGGCGGGCCCGAAGCGGCGGCGAAGGCACCGTCGACCAGATTGGGGATCTCGGCGGTCGAGCCGGCCGTGGCAGCCGAGCGCGTGAGCGGCGCGACGAAGGGCACGTGGTCGATCTCCTGAAGCGAGCCCTGTCCCCAGCGCATCGCAGGCGCCCGGCCGCCGAGCGCCACCAGCGGCGAGCCGTTCTGCAGCGCGGAGCCGAGTGGGCTCATCGCGTTCGTGACACCGGGGCCCGCGGTGAGCGCGCACACCCCTGGCCGGCGGGTGGCCTTGGCCCATCCCTCGGCGGCGAACGCCGCCGACTGCTCGTGGCGGGTGTCGACGATGTCGATCCCCTCCTCGCGACAGCCGTCGTAGATCGAGAAGAGGTGTCCGCCCGAGAGCGTGAACAGCTTGGTGACCCCGTGGGCCTTGAGGCGCTTGGCGACAAGCCGGCCGCCGTGAAGTCCGGCGCCGGGATCGATCTGCTCCTCGGTCGCCATCCGGCGCGCAGCCTATCCCAGGGACGCCGTCAGGCTGAGCTGCGGCTGGGCACGGCGCGGATGCGTGACGCCGCCTCCAAGCTGGTCACGTTGTGGGGCAGCACCTCCACCCGGGAGGCTGCGACCCCGAAGCGCACGCATAGGACCGCTCCTCCATGGTCCGCCGCCAGGGCGCGGGCCTCGGCGGCGGCCTTCGCGAGGCGGTCGGCCGGCACCTTGCAGGCGATCAGGAAGCGCTCGGCGAGACCGCTCTCGACCTCCTCGGCATCGACTTCGAGATGCTCGCAGCGGAAGCCGCCCGAGGTGACTCCGGCCGTCGCGCTGAGCACCACGGTCGCCATGTCGTCGGAGACAAGCCGCGCCTCGGCGGCCACCGCTGCCAGTAGGTCCTCGGCGGTGGCGCCCCGGCCCAGATCCTCCACGATGTCCGCCAGGCGGGTACGGCCGAGCATGCCGTCCTCGGTTCGTGCCTCGACCAGGCCGTCGGTGTACAGGCATGCCATCGATCCCGGCGGGAACGGCACGGTGGTCTGGCGCATGCCCGTCCGCATGCCCATTCCGATCGGCGGCGCCCAGCCGGCCAGCACCGGCTCGGACCGGGCGTCACCGACCACGATCGGAGCGGGATGTCCCGCGCAGGCGTACGTCAGCGAGCCCCTCCCCGGATCGTGTACCGCCAGCACCACGGTGGCGAAGTGCCCGTCGAGATGCTCGCCGATCACACGTCCGGCCACCTGCAGCGTGGACCTGGGCTCCAGTCCGGCCTCGAGGTAGGCGCGCAACGTGTAGCGCATGAAGGCGGTCTGCGCCAGCGCCTGGCGCCCATGGCCCGAGACGTCGCCCAAGATGAAGGCCGCTCGACCGCCGGGAAGCGTGAGGGCGTCGTAGAAGTCTCCGCCCGCACCCGGGCCGTCGGACGGGCGGTAGGCGACGGAGGTTCGCAGCCCGCCCACCTTGGCGGGCACGGGCGGCAGGAGCGCCGTCTGGAGGAGCCCGACGTCCTGGAGCAGGTCGGCACGCTGGCGGGCCAGCCTGCGCGCCCGCGCCGCGGTGGCCAGATAGCTGCCGCCGAGCACGATGGACAGCACCGCAAGCGCGGCGAGGAGCGCCTTGATCGACTCCGGCACGACTTTGACGATGTCACGCACGGTCTTCTCGAACGCCTGCGCGCGCCCGCGACCACCGACGGTCGTCTCGGCCGCCTCCCCCTCCGCCTTCTCCTTCGGGCGCGGCTGGACGGATCGAGATGCCGGCTCGGCGGCAGCCTGGCGCTCTCGCGCGACCGACCCCGCCAGCGACTGCTTTGCCGCTCGATCGGGTCCTCCGCCGCGGACCGGACGGCCGGCGCTTGGTTCGCGAGCGCCACCTTTCGTTGGCCCGCTGCGCCCGCCTCGTCGAGTGGGCCCGCCGCGCCCGCCCCGCCCCCCGGCCGGGCGCTGCTCCCCGGGCCTCGTCGACGGCGCCTGGGTGTCCTGGCCGGCCTGGACGGGGCCCGGCGTCTGTGCAGGGGCGCCCGTGGGCGCCTGCGCCGCCTGCCGTCGGACGGGAGCCGCCGAGGGCTTGGGTGCCTTGTCGGCCTTCGGCGCCTTGGCCTTCGGCGCCTTGGCCTTCGGCGCTTTGGCCTTCGGTGCTTTGGCCTTCGGTGCTTTGGCCTTCGGCGCCTTGGCCTTCGGCGCCTTGGCCTTCGGCGCTTTGGGGGCGCTCTGCGCCTTCGGGGCCTTCTGCGCCTTCGGGGCCTTCTGGACCTTCGGGGCCTTCTGGACCTTCGGGGCCTTCTGGACCTTCGGGGCCTTCGGGGCCTTCGGGGCCTTAGGGGCCTTCGGGGCCTTAGGGGCCTTAGGGGCCTTCGCGGGCTGGGGAGCCTTCTCGACCTTGGACGCCTTGCCCTTGTCGGCCTGTGCCCCCTGCGTCACCGTTCCGGCGAACGCCACGAGCGCGAGGAGAAGCAGGACAGCCCTCGCGGGCGCGCCCGCGAGAAGGTTTCGCATCTGCGCCGGCGGCAGCGAACGCGGGGCTTCCATCCAGGATGCGTCGGCGGCTCGGCCGCCCGCGACGAGGCGGGGGCCGTCGCCCGTCGTACGTTCGTCTATCCGGGTGGCGGCGAAGACCGGCACGGGGTCGCGCTTGCCCTTCAGCGGCAGCGTGCCGCGCTCCTTCAGTTCCAGGTTACCGGGGCGCTCGAGCAGGCGGCGCGTGGCCTCGGTGAGCAGCACCGTGTCGCCTGTCTCGCGTGTCGCGGCCTCCACACGCGACGCCACGTTGACCGCATCGCCGATCACCGCGAACTCCAGGCGCCCCCCTCCCCCCACCGATCCCACGACGACAGGCCCCGAGTTGACGCCGACGCCAATGCGCACGTGGTCCCCGAACCGCTCGCGCACCGCGGCCTTCATCTCACACGCCGCGGCGAGCGCACGGTCAGCGTGGTCGGGCAGCCGTTCGGGTGCGCCGAAGACGCCGAGGATGCCGTCACCGACGAACTTGTTGGCGTGGCCCCCATGGTGTTGCAGGATAGGCACCGCAACCTCGAAGAACCGATTGAGGAAGGCCACCGTCTCCCGTGCGTTCGAGCGCTCGGCGAAGGGCGTGAAGTCACGCACGTCGACGAACAGCACCGTGACCTCCACCTCGCGGCCCTCGAGCAGCTCACCCTCGGAGAGCACCCGGTCGGCCACCTCCGGATCGACGTAGCTGCCGAAGGCCTGGCGCAGCTTCTCGCGCTCTGCGAGTCCGTCCATCATCTCGTTGAAGCTACCGGCCAGCGCTCCCAGCTCGTCGCCGGAGGTGACGGGCACGCGCGTGTCGAGGTCGCCGCGCTTGACGCGGTCGGTTGCTTCCAGCAGCGTGTCCACGGGTCCTAGCACCGACTTGCTCAGCAGCACCGTCAGCTCCAACGAAATCGTAAACGCCACGAGCACCGCCACGATCACGTCCACGCCGAGGTCCTCGAGCGAGGCCGTCGCATCGGCCGACAGTCCGCTGACCACCACCCCGGTGATCACGTTGATCAGTGGCAGGCCACCGAGCAGCTTCCAGCGCAGCGGCACGCCCGTGCGCTGACCCGGCCAGTCGGCCGGCAGCTCGCGCGCGATGTCGACGATCACGGGGCGCAGGAAGGCCTCGGCCGCGAAGAAGTGCAGCATCGTCGCGTACGTGACAGCCACCAGCGCCCCGGAGAAGATGATCGCGGCGCTGTACCACGGCAGCTCGAAGGCGGCCGTGCAGTAGACGGCGATCGGCACGCTGACCAGCGCGAAGGGCCGCCACCCGCTCGTAGTCACCATCTGTCGCGGCAGCGCCACCGCCCGCTGCCACGCGCCGGGAGCGGCCTGGGGCGAGCGCCCCGGGCCCGCGACCCAGTCGACCAGCGGCCGGGCCAGCCGCCACACCCTGACGGCGTAGTAGGTCATGGCAGCCGTCACGAAGCCCAGCGACACCAGGGCCACTCGCCAGAACTCGCGCTGCGACATGTCCTCGTAGAGCGAGAACAGTCCCACCGTGGCGAGCGTGATCACCGCCCCCGAGATGTACTCGAAGGCCAGGAACAACGCGAAGTAGCGTCTGCCGAGCTTCCCGTAGAGCCAGCCAAAGGTGAACGGCATGCGCCGATTGTCCCCCATGGGGGAAGAGGCTCGCCCTGGAGCGAGGTGGAGAACGATCGCTCAGAGCAGGACGACGAGCAGAAGTATCAGCAACACGAGCCCGATGCCCGCGGCGGCGATGCTCGGTGGCCGCTTGTCAGCCCAGAAGTCAGGCTTGGCCCGATCGGACGTGTGTCGCCCCTCGGGCGGCTCGCCGACCCAGTCGTCGTCGTCTCCGTATGCGGTCACAGGTGCCCGGGGTGGGACTCGAACCCACACGCCCCGAGGGGCCAGGACTTTTAAGGCCCTTCTGTCTACCGTTCCAGCACCCGGGCGAGAACCGAGTCTAAGCGCTCCCCGCTAAGCGCAACTCGAGCCTTGCTAGCGTGTCTGACGGTAGGGGACGCGCTTTCCGGCATCGGCATGGAAGCTTCCGCACTACGACATCACGCAGCGCCCCTGGCCCTCGGCGGGCGGTCGCCGCTGCTGCGGCTGCAAGGTGACGAGAAGCTCGTCGCGCTCATCCGTGGCGGCAACAACGCCGCCTTCGAGGCGCTCGTTCAGCGCTATCAGCCGCGTCTACTGGCCTTCTGCCGGCATATGCTCTCGTCCCAGGAGGACGCGGAGGACGTGCTCCAAGAGGTGTTCGCCGCCTCCTTCAACGCGCTGGTGGCCGACAGCCGGCCGATCAACGCCCGGCCCTGGCTCTACCGGATCGCCCGCAACCGCTGCCTCAACCACCTGCGCAAGCCGAAGGCCGTGGGCCAGGACTCGATGGACATCTTCGAGCGCGACAATGGCTCCACCACCGCCGAGACCGTGCACCGTCGCGAGGAGTTCCGCGACATCGTGAACGACGTGGGCGAGCTGCCAGAGACCCAGCGCACCGCACTGCTGCTGCGCGAGATCGACGCGCTCTCCTACGACCAGATCGCCGAGGCGATGGACACCACGATCCCCAGCATCAAGTCGCTGCTCGTGCGTGCGCGGGTGAGCCTGGCCGAGGCCTCCGAGGCGCGACTGCTCACCTGCGAGGAGGTGCGGATGGAGCTGGGCGAGGTCGCCGAGGGGCTGGCGCGGACCACTCCGCCGGCGCGACGCCACCTCAAGTCCTGCGAGCGCTGCCGCACCTTCCGCGCTGAGCTGCGCAAGACGAGCAGGGCGCTCGCCGCCGTCTTCCCGCTCGGACCGCTCGTGATCCTCAAGAAGCTCGGCATCGCGAAGCTCGGGTTCGGGGGCACCGGCGCCGCCGGAGGCTCGAGCGCGACCGCCGGCGGCACGGGGATGGCAGGTGGAGCAGGCATGGCCGCCGGTGGCGCCGCCGCAGGGGGCGCAGCCGCCGGAGGGGGCGCAGCAGCGGGAGGAATGCTCTCGGCCGGTGTCGGGGCGATCGCCTCGAAGGCCGCGGCAGGCATGGCCGCGGCCGTGATCGTGACCGCGGGCGCGGCCGAGGTCAGACAGGTCGCGCGTGAGCGCGCACCCGCCCCCGTCGCCACGTTCGCGCCGGAGGCAAGCCGCGCCCTGGCCAAGCCCGCCCTCGGCTCCGAGCGCGGCGCCGCCGCCATCGAGGCGCCCGCCGCCGCCGCCCAGGCTGCAGCTGCCAAAGCCGTAGCCAAGGTCGCCGCGCCCGAGCCGGACGCCGCCGCGGCTCCCGAGACCGAGCCTGCCGCACCCGCCGCCGTGCCGGAGCCCGCGCCCATAACCGAACCCGTCGTACCCGAGGTGCCCGTGGTACAGGAGGAGGAATCCTCCACCACCCTGCCGCCCCGGACCGAGCCGATCGAGGGACCGAAGCCCGTGGTGATTCAGACCGGGCAGACCGGGCAGTCCGGGCAGCCGGGGCAGGCCCCGCCGCCGGCGGCTCCACCCGCGGGCGGTCCGGCGCCCTCGCAGCAGCCGGCGCCCTCGCAGCAGCCGGCGCCCTCGCAGCAGCCTGCGCCCCAACCGCCGCCCGGCTAGCCGAGCCGGCCCGCCGGCCGACAGGTTCGCTCGCGGAGTGGCCACGATCGAGGACTTCGGCCTGATCGACATGCGCGTCGGGCGTATCGACCAGGTCGAGGACTTTCCCGAGGCGCGCAAGCCCGCCTGGAAGCTGCGCTTGGACTTCGGGCCCGAGATCGGCGACAAGCGCTCGTCGGCCCAGATCGCCCACTACTCGCGCGAAGAGCTTGAGGGACGGCTGGTGGTGGCGGTGGTCAACTTCGCGCCGAGGCAGATCGGCCCCGTGCTCTCGGAGGTGCTCATCCTGGGGGTTCCAGACGAGGCGGGACGCGTGATTCTGCTGCGCCCCGACGCCGACGTGCCGGTTGGCGGCCGGGTCTACTGAGCGCTAAGGACCTGGCTCGGCCGAGGCCTCGATGACCACCCCGCCGCCGGTTCCGGTCAGCGACAGGCGCTTGCCGGGCCGCAGCCCATCGAGAACCACGGGCTTGGCCGACCCGCCGGCGGCGCGCAGTCTCTTGCCTGCGCCACTGAGCTCATACGTCGCACCGTCGCCCGAGCGCAGCTCCACGCGGACGGCGATGAAGGGCGGCACCCTGACGATCCGAGGCGAGATCCGGCCCGCGCGGCCGGTGAACAGCGCCAGGGTGCTCGCCGGGATCTCGTCCCCCGCCCCGCCCGGCCGGTCCTCGGGAGCGGACACACCGCCACTGCGGCCGTCTGACGAGCCGGCCCCGGCGCCGCCGGGCCTGGTCTCGGTCACGGTAGGCGCCGTCTCGGTCTCGGCGGGTGCGGTCTCCGAGGGCGTGGGGGCGGTCGAGGTGCCCTGCGATGTCTCGGTCCCTGCGGGCTCCTGGCTCACGCGGCCCTCGTCGTCGCCGCACGCGCCGAGCGTGAGAGCGAGCCCCAGAGCGGCCAGCGTCGCCCCGCGTCGGTTCATCGCTCAGCCCAGGTTCGAGCGCAGGAAGCTGACCGTGCGCGACCACGCCTGCTGGGCCGCCTCTGCGTCGTAGGTGCCGAGCCGATCCGTGTCGTTGAAGAACGCGTGACCCGCGCCCTCGTAGAAGTGAAATTCCACCGGCTGACCCGACGCCTCGGCGATCTCGGTCTCGAGCGCCTTGGCGTCGTCGACCGGGACGAAGTCGTCGGCGGTGCCGAAGTGGCCCTGCACGGGGCCGCCGATCTCCGAGAAGTCGGGCTTGCCGTGTGGCATCACGTAGTAGAAGCTGACCGCGGCGCGGACCTTCGGGTTCAGCGTGGCGGCCCACACCGACAGGCCGCCGCCCAGGCAGAATCCCACCGAGCCCACGCCCTCCCCCTCATAGCCGTCCTGTGCGGCGAGGAAGTCGACCGCGCCACGCATGTCCGCCTCGGCCTGGTCCATCGACATGGCCATCATCTTCTGCTCGGCCTCGTCAGGCTGGTCGGTGGTCTCACCGCGAAAGAGGTCCGGAGCCAGTGCGAAGAAGCCCTCGGCGGCGAAACGGTCGCAGATGTCTGTGATGTGGTCTTCGAGGCCCCACCACTCCTGGAGCACGATGGTGCCGGGACCGCTGCCGGAGTCGGGCGCAGCGAGGTATCCGGGAGCGGTGCCGCCGTTGGCCTGGAACTCGACATCGGGCATGGGAGATGCTCTCTTTCGGTGGTTGACCGGGCGCGGACCAGCGACAGTAGGCTAACCGTCGTCCGGGCCTTCCAGCTCGAGCTCACGGGCCAGCTCCCAGCCGACCGCCACCCCCACGAGCATCCCCATTCGGGTCTCCTCCGCCAGCAGGGTCCGCAGCGCGACCAGCCCCTCGGCCTCATCCGCGGCGTCTGTGACGCGGCGCACCTGGGACTCGTGGGCCTCGCCGAACCACCCGCCCGCGTGCAGCGCCTCGTTCAGGATCTTCTGCAGCTGCGGCGCGACCCTGGCCACCCGCTCCTCGGCCTTGCGGAAGCGGTCGGGAGCGGTGAGGGCGTCGAGGGCGCGGTCCAGCTCCTCGTCGGTGAACACGCGCCGTTCGGCCACGGAGCGCCCCGTCACCGCCGGGCGAGCACGGGAAGCAGCCGGCCGAGCAGCGCACCCGTCAGAGCACCCACCAGCCCGGCCACCAGGCTTGCCTCGGCTACGGCGATCGGCATCGCCAGCAGCACTACCGCGAACACGTACACGCCGATCAGGTCGTTCTCGCGGTCTTCGCCCCTACGCGCGGCGCGGCGGTCATCGACATACCAGGCGGTGAGCAGACCGAGCGCCGATCCGTTGGCCCCGAGCACCAGGTCCAGCGATCCGCTCTCGAACAGGGCGCCGAGGTCGGCGGCCACCGCGGCCGCAGCGCCGGCGGCGCCGGCGGCCAGGAACACCAGCACGAGCGCCGGGGCTCCGAAGCGGCGCTCCAGCAGCGATCCGAACACGCCAACGGCCAGCAGGGCCACGAACTGGTATCCGAGGTTGTCGTGCACGAAGGGAGCGGTCACGTAGCGCCAGGGCTCTTCGTCGAGCCCCACGGCGATTCCCCCCACATCGTTGAGCCCGACCTCCTGGGTGGACAGCACGAGGGTCGCGACCAGCGAGAGGGCGATGAGGGCGACCGTGGCGGTGGGCCGGGAGTCGGGGGCGATCCCCTCGATCTCGTCGGGGCGCAGACGACCGAGTCGCGGCCGGCGGCGCTCCCTGGGGCGCGGCTCGGCGTCCTCCCCGGGTCGCTCCAGCTTGGGGGCGCGCTTGCGTACGCGCTCGCCGCAGTAGGGGCACTCGGTGACGTACGGGCTGACCTCTGACCCGCAGTTCTTGCACACGACGAAGAGGTCGGGCTGGCTCACTGCCGTTGAGAGTAATTGACGGTCGCAGCTGGGTGGCCTACTAGGACGCCGGGGCCGCTGGGGCGCTGGCCTCGACGATCTCGCCAACCACCTCGCGCATGTCGTGGTTGGCCTCGAAGACCACCAGCTGTCGCGCGCCGCCGTTGCCAAACTCGAGCAGGTCGTCGACCCCGTCGAGGGCGTCGGCGGAGCCGAGGTCTTGCGCATGGCCCCGCAGGCGGCCCATCAGCCGGTGCGCCAGCTCCTTTGTGCGCACGCGGTCGCGGCTGGGCAGGTCCACCAACTCGCCGTCCAGGCCGTGCCGCGCCGCGAGCCACTTGTTCTCGTCAAGCATCTCGTAGGGGTAGTGCGAAAGCTTCTCGCCCGAGTCGAAGTGCTCAGCCAGCTCCTTGACCATCGCCTGCACCAGCGCGGCCAGACCGA
This sequence comes from Thermoleophilaceae bacterium, assembly GCA_030447725.1. GTDB lineage: Bacteria > Actinomycetota > Thermoleophilia > Solirubrobacterales > Thermoleophilaceae > JAAYBF01. Next base: position 937,417 of record JAUJOQ010000001.1, on the reverse strand, counting down.
GTGTGTGCTCCACACGCGTCTGAGAGTCCATCACCCTGATCTCGACCGTGCCGAACCGCGGGTGAGGCCGCACGTCGTACCAGAGGTAGGTGTAGTCAGAGATCACCTTGCTCTTCTCCATGAACTCGATCCGGCGGCTCCAGTCCTCGAAGTCGTCGTAGCGCGGCGGGATCCCGACCCTGGGAAAGGCCCGAAAGATCGGCGTGCGGGCCGAGTGCAGCCCGGTTTCGTGCGCGCGCCAGAAGGGTGAGTTGGCCGACAGCGCCAGCAGCACCGGGAGGTGCACGCGCATTCCGTTGGTCACATGTATCGCCTTGTCGGGGTCGTCTATGCCCACGTGGACGTGGATGCCGAAGATCAGCTCCTGGCGGGCCACGAACTGCAGCCCGGCGATCAGGTCGCGGTAACGGGGCCGGGAGACGATCCGCTGGTCCTCCCACATCGCAAACGGGTGGGTGCCGGCCCCGCCGATCGCCAGTCCCCTCGCCGAAGCGGCTGCCTGCACCTCGCGCCGCAGGCCCTTGAGCTGGCGGCCGGCCTGCTCGGTGTTCTCACATGGGGCCGTGGCGATCTCGCACACCGACTCCATCAGCTCGGGCTTGACCTCGCCCTCGGTCTCCACGTTGCCGAGATCCTGTAGCAGGCCCTCGATCGAGTTGACGAGGTCGAGGGTCTCGACGTCCACGATCATCAGCTCCTCCTCGATACCGAGGGTGTAGCTCGGGCCCGTGAACCGGTGCTCCACGGAGCCACCTTATCCGCACGCACGGCGGTGCAGGAGGCGTAGGCGGTTGCCTCCGCGCCAGCGAGCGGCCTCAAGGGTTGCCCGGGCCCGGGTCGCCGGGTTTCCACATTACGAGCGCTGGTAGCCTCTTCCGGCGGTGAAGATGCGCCAGTCACTCGCGCAGTTCGAGGCGGCCTTCCGCGAGGAGGCCGCCGAGTCCGTGCAGCGGCGGGAAAAGCTACGCCACCAGGCGGTGCACCGCTCGCGCGCCCGCCGGTTCGAGCGGGTGCAGAAGGCGGGCACGATCAGGTTCATCGGGCTCTGCCTGGCCATCCTGGCCACCACGGTCATCGTCACCCTGGTGATGTTCCAGGCCCTCGCCATGCTGGCCGGCTAGAAGGGCCTGCCCCGGCAATCATTCCGGCGACTTCAGCCGATCCAGCGCCTCGCGGACCTCGGCCGCCTCTCCCTCGCGATCCTTTTGTATGTCCAGCCATATCTCCTTGCGGAAGACGGGCACGGAGCGGGGCGCCTTGATCCCGAGCCGGACCTTCTCGCCGAAGATGTCGAGCACGGAGATCTCGATGTCGTCTCCGATCATGATGCTCTGCTTGCCTTTGCGCGTCAGGACCAGCACAGGGGCGCCTCCCACCAGGATCAGTTGCCGGGCCTTGCATGGCGCCGACAGGTTCAGAGTCTAGGTGCTACCAGTCTCCGTCACCGTCGCGCTCGGTCGGTCAAGACCGCGCCTGACTACTCCCACTGGATGGCGGGAGCGCCAACCGCTGCGCCAGCAGCGGATTCGATGGGCCCGATTGGTAGTCTCACCGCCTCCTTGGCACGTCGCTCGCTCAAGCCACAGCTCAACCAGATCCGGACGTGGGTGCGGCAGGGCCGCACCGACGCCTGGATCGCACATCAGCTCGACGTGTCGGTGAAGGACATCACCGCCTTCAAGGGCGAGCACGATCTCGCTGTGGGCGAGGCCGCGGCGGGCGAGAGCGACCTCTTCGGCCCCCGCGCCGAGGAGGAGGAACTCGATCTGCGCGCCGCCGACGAGGCGCTCGTGGCGGCGGCGCTCGAGGCCGAGCAGGACGAGGAGCCCGACGAGGAGGAGGAGACCGAGGAGGCCGTGGGCGAGTCCGACGGCGAGCCTTCGTCCGAAGATGGCGACGACAGGCCCCGCCGGCGCCGGCGGGGACGCCGTGGCGGTCGGGGAAGGGCCCGCACCCGCACGGCGCTCGAGGGGACGTTCGATCACGGCCAGGAGGGCTACGGCCTCTGGCTCGACCCCGCGGTCCAAGATGATGCCGTCTACGCCGAGCATTGGGCAGGGCACCGCACGATCACCGTGAGCGTAGAGCCAGACCGCATCGTGATCACACGCGCCGGCGAAGACGCCGGCGACGGCGACTGACCGCTCAGCGCTCGTCCGCGAAGCGGGTGCGGCCACCGGCGAAGTCCGCGGCACCGCGGGCGTAGCGCCAGAATGCCGCGTCCACCACGGCGGAGGTGTCCGCTCCTGTGAAGCGGCGCTGAGCCAGATCCTCGGCCCAGTCGGTGCCCTGGTAATAGAGGTCCACCAGTTCGCCGACCTCGAACTTCGAGCCCAACCGCCGGCGCAGCTCCTCGAGCACGAAGTCGACCGCGCCGTCGAGGTGGGCCCGGTCGGCGGGCTCGGCGTCGCGCAGGCGGCGCTCGCCGTCCTGCCACTGCGACATCGCGTTCTCGAGTGCCGGCACTCGGGAAAAAACTACACCCCGCGGGAGCACCAGACGGAACGTTAGGGGAGGAGCGCAGGCCGATCGCCTAGGGAGGAGCGCAGCCGGAACGTAGCCGGAGTAGCAGGCCGATCGCCTCGGGAGGAGCGCAGCCGGAACGCCGTTCCGGCGAGCACCGCACCGAAGAATCTCCGCACCCTTCTCCTACTTCGGGTTCTCGATCACGTAGGCCCGCTCGTCCTGACGCACCATCCCCAGCGCGCGGGCCTCGCGTTCGAGGGCGGCGGGGTCGCGCAGCTCCTTGGCCCGCTGCTTCAGACGGGCGTTCTCCGCCTTCAGCGCATGCAGCTCCTGGCTCTGGGCGCTCGCCGTGGCCGACTGCTCGATCCAGTGCCTGGCCGGGGAGATGTAGAGCAGCAGGATCACGCCGAGCGTGCCGAGCAGGGCCAGCCGTCCGAGCCTGTCCCAGCGGATGTTGCTCTTTCTGCGGGCGTGGGAGGCGCGCCGGCGCGTTCGTGTTGCTGGGGAGGCGGCCATCCCAAGCCAGTTTCCCTCTTGGATCATGACCTCCTCCCTCAGGGAGGACCTTGCAACGCGTCATACCACCCAAGCGCGGCGATGGGCCTCCTACACTGTCGTGCCCCGTCCGGAGTAACTCCTATATCACTTTCGCCGACCTGGACAGCCTGCTCGATCTGGTGCCGGATCCCACCGTGGTGGTCGACTGCGACCTGCGGGTCTTGGCGGCCTCGAGAGCCGCCGGGCCGCTGCTCGGCCGGCGCTGCTCGGATCTGGCAGGCCTGCCGGTCGATGAGTTCCTGTCCGGCGGCGTGCTCGACCCGGAGGCCAAGCTCAGCGTGCGTCGCCCCGACGGCGAGGAGGTTCCAGTAGAGATCTCGGTCAGGGTGGTCGACGTTGACGGCGGTCCGGCGCTCACGGTGGCGATTCGAAACGTCACCGAACGCCGTGGACGGGCTGCCGCCCTGCGTGAAGCCGGGGAGCGGTTCAAGCGGATGTTCGAGGATGGGCCGGTGGCCATGGCGCTCGTAGGGGACGATCTCGTGCTCGCCGAGGTGAACGCCGCGTTCTGCAAGCTCACCGGGTACAGCGCGGAGGAGCTGGGCAGACTCACCTTCAACGACATCAGCCACCCGGACGACCGGGACGTGGGCCTGCGGCTGGTCCGCGGGACCTTCGCGGGCGAAATGCCGGGGTTCAAGCTCGACAAACGCTACCTCCGAAAGGACGGGGAGGTGGTGTGGGTCGAGGTCGGCGTCTCCTCGATCCGCGACGAGGAGGGGCGACCGATCAAGATCCTCGGAGTGATGCAGGACATCACCGAGCGGCGCCTCGCCCTCACCCACGCCCACGAGGAGCTGGACCGCCTTGCGCGAGAGCGCGACCGCATCCTCGAGTTCGCGGGAGAGGGGATCTATCACGTGGACGAAGACGGCCGGATCACCTTCGCGAACCCCGCCGCGGCGGAGATGCTGGACTGGCCTCTCGAGGCGCTGATCGGCAAGCCCGCCCACGAGCTGCTGCACCATACCCACGCCGACGGCTCGCACTTCTCCCGCCATGACTGTCCGATCCACGGACCGTCTCCTGAGCGCGCCGTTCAACACGCGACCGACGAAGTGTTCTGGCGCCGTGACGGACGGAGCTTCGCCGTGCATTACACCAGTGCCCCCGTGCGCGAGCCGGATGTTGCCGGAGCTGTCGTCGTGTTCACCGACGTGAGCGAACAGGTTGCGATGCAGGCGGCGCTGCGCCACGCCCGCGCGCGCGAGGCACGGGAGCGGCTGAAGGCAGCCGAGGCCGAGCGGGCACGCTGGGCTCGGGAGCTACACGACGAGACGTTGCAGGGCCTCGCGGCACTTCACGTGCAACTCGCCTCCCGTGTGCGGACGGGCACGGCGGACGAGATGGTCGCGCAGATCCGGCGGGCGCAAGAGCAGATCGAGAGCGAGATGGACAAGCTTCGGGGCCTGATCGCCGACCTGCGGCCCGTCGCGCTGGACGAGTTGGGATTGGAGGCCTCGGTGCAGGATCTGGCCGAGCGCACGCAGGTCGTGTACGGGATCGATGTCGACACCCGGCTCGAGCTGCATGACACCGAGGGCGCGCCGCAGCGTCTGGCGCCCGACGTGGAGACCGCGGCTTACCGGATCGCCCAGGAGTCTCTGAGCAACGCCGCCCGGCATGCGGGGGCCAGCCGCGTGTTCGTCGAGCTCGCGAAACGCGACGGGGCTCTGCGGATACGCGTTACCGATGACGGAGGCGGGTTCGACCCGGACGATGAGAGCGCCGGGTTCGGGCTGCGTGGCCTGCGCGAGCGGGTGGACCTTCTGGCCGGCGAGCTGAAGATCGGCTCGCAGCCCGGCTCAGGTACTCAGGTCACCGCTCTATTGCCAGTCGGCTGATCAGGCAGGACGTCCGAGGCCTCGACCAAGCTGCGCTCGAGCGCGTACTGCACGAGGTCAGAGCGACGGGAACGCCCGAGCTTGCGCTGGATGCGAGCCCTGTGGCTTTCCACGGTCCGCACGCTCAGATATAGGCGCTCGGCGATCTCGCGGTTGGTCAGGCCCCGAGCTATGAGCCGCAGGACCTCGACCTCTCGATCGGTGAGCTCCGCAGCCGCTGTACCGGCTGTGGCCACGTTGGCGGCCAGCCGGGCCCCGAGCCGCGGCTCGAGGTAAGTACCGCCGTTCGCGGCGATCTCTATCGCCGCCAGCAGGTGGCTTTCGGCGGCTTCCTTGGGCACGTAGCCGGCCGCGCCCAAACGCATGGCTTCCCCGACGTAGCTGGTATCGCGCTGGGCGGTGAGCACGACCACGCGCGTGCCGGGACACCGTTCCCGCAATCGAGGTATGGCCGGCAGGCTGGGCTCGTCCGGCATGTGAAGGTCGAGCACGAGCACGTCGGGGTCGTGCTCTTGGACCGCCGCCATCGCGCCGCGCACGTCGCCGGCCTCGGCCACGACGTCGATCGACGGCTCCGACTCGAGCAGTAACCGCAGGCCGCTACGGACCACGACGTGGTCGTCAGCCAGGACCACGGTGAGTGTTTGAGCGCTCAATGCTCAGGCCTCCAGACACCCGGATTGTCTCAGCCCGCCTCTCCCGAGGACCGATTCCGTAGTTTCTACCGAGGCGGGGTTCGTAGCCCGCGCCCTGGGATATGTGCGGTCGATTGCGTCTTGTGGGGCGCCGGCGCGTGCCGGATAGTCCCGTCGGTGATGCTCGAGGCGCTGCTACCTGGCGAGATCCGGCGACTCGCGTCCGACCCCCCAGCATACGATCTCCACCCGATCGTCTCCGCCCTCGCGAGCGCCACTCCGAAGACGTCGCTCAACCAGGCAGAGGTTCTTAGCCTGCTCGGGCTGGAGGGCGATGCCTTCGCGACGGAGATCTTCGCCCGCTGCGGCGTCCACAGGCGCGGCCTCGAGGTTTCGCCCGAGTCGCTGGAGCAGACCCTGCAGCAGCGCACGGAGTGCACCGAGGCGCAGCTCATGCGACTGGCCACCCAGGCCGTCGACGAGCTCGGCGCGGATCTGAGCGAGGTGGGGGTCGTGGTGACCTCCAACTATTACTCACTGGGCGGGCCGACGATCGCACACCGGCTGGTGGATCACTACCACCTCTGCGCCGACGCCGACAAGTACCACCTCGTGGGAGTCGGCTGCGCGAGCGCCGTGCCGCTGCTCAGACTGGCTTCCCAGGCGCTGCGCGACCGTCCGGGGGAGAAGGCGCTCGTGGTGGCTGCGGAGAGCGTCAGCGGGTTCCTCTCGCCCGTCACGGCGAGCGACGAGAAGGTCAAGGTCGTGGGCTCCGCGCTGTTCGGCGATGGAGCCGCCGCCGCGCTGCTCTCCCTGGAGCCGGCCGAGCGTGGTCATGCCGCAGGTCCCCGAATCGTGGCGACGGCGGTGCACCAGCTGCCGGGCACGCTCGACCATGTGCGTTTCGCGGTCAGCGGCGAAGAGACCCACATGCGGATGGCGCGCGAGTTGCCGGCGCTCGCCGAGACGGGCGTTCCGGAGCTCGTCCACGATTTCCTGGACCGCCACGACCTGGACGCCGGCATGATCGACCATTGGCCGCTCCACCCCGGAGGACGGGGGATCCTCCAGGGACTTCAGCGTGGGCTCGGGCTGAGCGAGGAGGACGTGGCCCCCAGCGCCGCGGTGCTCTCCGAGCACGGCAACGTGGGGACACCTTCGGCGTTCTTCGTGCTCCAGCGCACGGTTGCCGACCGCGAGCCCAAGCCGGGAAGCCTGGGGCTCGCGATCACGATCGGACCGGGCGTCACGGTCGGCCTGATGCTGCTCCAGTGGTGACCAGATGATCGACAAGGAGATGCGCTTGTGAAGGTGATCGGTGCCGGATTCGGACGTACGGGCACTATGTCGCAGAAGGCGGCGCTCGAGCAGCTGGGCTTCGGGCCCTCGTTTCACATGATCGACATCGCTCGCAGACCGGAGCTGCTGCCGGGCTGGCAGGCCGCCGTGGACGGAGAGGAGGTCGATTGGAAGCTGCTGCTGCAGGGCTGGGAGTCAACGGTCGACTGGCCGGCCTGCACCTTCTGGTCGCAGATTCGGGAAACGTTTCCCGAAGCCAAGGTGCTGCTAAGCGTGCGCGACCCGGAGGCGTGGTACGCCAGCTGCACGAAGAGCATCCATGCGTCCGCGGAGGCAGCCGCCAAGGGAGAGCTTCAGGGCGGCAGCGTGGAGATCTCGCCAGAGGCCATGCAGATGATCAACGGGCTGATCTGGGATGGGACCTTCATGGGTCGCTTCGACGACAAGGACTTCGCGATCGACACCTACCTCGCTCACAACGAGGACGTGAAGAGCAGGGTGCCGGCCGACAGGCTGCTCGTCTATGAGGTCAAAGAGGGTTGGGGGCCGCTGTGCGAGTTCCTCGAGGTGCCCGTGCCCGACGGCCCCATGCCCCACCTCAACGACGCTACCTCGTTCCGAGCGATGGTGGGGCTGCCGGAGCTCGCCTGAGGCCCTACCCCGCAGAACGGAAGGCCGAGCGGCCCGGGTACCGGGCGCGCTCGCCCAGCGCCTGCTCGATCCGCAGCAGCTGGTTGTACTTCGCCACCCGGTCTGAGCGCGACGGCGCGCCGGTCTTGATCTGACCGCAACCGGTGGCCACGGCCAGGTCGGCGATCGTCACGTCCTCGGTCTCCCCCGAGCGGTGCGACATCACCGCGGTGTAGCCGGCGTCCCTGGCCACCCGGATAGCCTCGAGGGTCTCGCTCAGCGTGCCGATCTGATTCACCTTCACGAGAATCGAGTTGGCCACGCCCCGCTCGATGCCCGTGCCCAGGCGCTCGGGATTGGTCACGAACAGGTCATCGCCCACGAGCTGCACGCGCTCGCCCAGACGCTCGGTGAGGGTCTTCCAGCCGTCCCAGTCCTCCTCGTCCATACCGTCCTCTATCGAGACGACTGGGTAGCGGCCCGCCATCTCCTCCCAGTAGCCGGCCATCTCATCGGAAGAGAGGTTTCGGTCCTCGTGCTCCAAGCGGTAGACGCCCGCGGAGTGGACCTCGCTCGTGGCGGGGTCGAGCGCGATGGCCACGTCCTCACCCGGCGCGTAGCGGGCGGCCTCGACGCCCTCAAGCACGACCTGCAGCGCGGCCTCATTGGAGTCGAGATCGGGGGCGAATCCGCCCTCGTCGCCCACCGCGGTCGAGAGGCCGCGCGCGTGCAGCGTCCCCTTGAGCGCCTGGAAGACCTCGGCGCCGATGCGCAGTCCCTCGGCGAAGCTCGACGCGCCCACCGGCACGATCATGAACTCCTGGAAGTCGACCTTGTTGTCGGCGTGGGCGCCGCCGTTGAGCACGTTCATCATCGGCACGGGGAGCATGTGGGCCTCCTCTCCGCCGAGATGGCGCCACAGCGGCTGCCCGGCCTCCGCGGCCGCGGCCTTCGCGGCGGCCAGCGAGATGCCGAGGATCGCGTTGGCGCCGAGGCGGCCCTTGTTCGGGGTGCCGTCGAGGTCGATCATCGCCTGGTCGAGCGCCGCCTGGTCGGCAACGTCGAGGCCGCTCACGGCCTCCGCCAGCTCTCCGTTTGCGTTCGCCACGGCCTGCGTCACGCCCTTGCCCCCGAAAGCCCGCCCTCCGTCGCGCAGCTCCACCGCCTCGAACTCCCCGGTCGAGGCGCCCGAGGGCACCGCCGCGCGGCCCATGGCGCCGGCCGCGGTGGTCACGTCGACCTCCACGGTCGGATTGCCGCGGCTGTCGAGGATCTGGCGCGCCGTCACCTGGCTGATGTCGCTCACGTGTCCTCCTCGCCTTCCCGTATCCGTGCGATGTACCTGTCGGCGGCGGCCCGCAGCGCCAGCTCGGGGTCCACCCCCGCCCCGGCCACCTCGGCAACGGCCGCGAACAGCAGTTCACCGGCCGCTGCAAAGCGCTCGTCGCGCCCGTCCGCCCCGTCCAGTGCCGCGGCGGACTCTGCCACTCCCGGCGTCTGCACGTCCTGCCCCTCTGCCCGGGCGGCGCGACGCTGGACCTTCTTCGCGTACAGGGTGGCCGGCAGAGTCTCCGGAAGGTCGCCGAACAGGCCACCACCCTCGGTGTCGGCCTTGATCCGGTCCCAGTTGCGCAGCACCTCATCCGGGGTAGCCGCCTCGGGGGTCGTCGCCTCGGGGGTGGTCGCCTCGGGGGTCGTCGCCTCGGAAGTCGCCGTCTCGGGGAGGAGCGCAGCGGGAACGTCGTTCCCGCGAGCACCGGACCCTTCGTCTCTCCCGCGAGCACCGCACCCAAAGACATGCGGGTGGCGGCGGATCAGCTTCTGGCGGCAGTGCTCGGCCACCTGCGCCAGGTCGCCGGCATCGCGTTCTTCGAGGAGGAGGGACAGGAACACGATCTGAAAGAGAACGTCCCCGAGCTCGTCGAGCAGCTTCGCGTCATCTCCGGAGTGGGCGGCGTCGGCCAGCTCGTAGGCCTCCTCGACCGTGTGCGGCACGATCGAGCGCTCGTCCTGCTCGCGGTCCCACGGGCACTCGCGGCGTAGGCGCCGGGTTAGATCGTCGAGGCGCTCGACGGCGCCGGCCAGGCCCTCGCTCAACCTCCCGCCGCCCTTACGGGCTGGCGGGAGCCTGAGGGGGCGGGGGCGGAGCGCCCTGGGGCGGGGGTGCGCCCTGGGGCGGGGGTGCGCCCTGGGGCGGGGGTGCGCCCTGCGGCGCCTGGGGTGTGCCGGGGGCGCCTCCGGAGGCGGGACCCGTGTTGGTGTCCTCCTTCTCGGGCGCGTTGTCGCACTCCGCGATCCGGTAGTCCTCCGCGCACTGTGTCTGCTCCTTGTACTTCTCCCTGAAGTCCTTGATGAAGTCGTCGAGCACCTTCTGCTCGTTGGTCGAGCGCAGCTGCTGCGCAATCCGATCCTTCACCTCGTCGAGGGTGGGTTGGGAGGCGGGCTCGATGTCGTCGACCCGAAAGACGTAGTAGCCGAACTGGGCCTTGACTGGACCCTTGAGCTCCTCCTTCTCCGCGGCGAACGCGGCCTCCTCGAGATCGCGGTCCTGCTGGCCGCGACTGACGTCAAGGAGCTTGCCGCCCTGCTGCTTTGTGGCGTCGTCGATGGAGAACCTCTTGGCGACCTTCTTGAAGCTGTCGCCGTCCTGGAGCGCCTTCTTGGCCTGCTCGGCCTTGGCCTCGGTCTTGGTCAGGACGAGCCTCAAGTCGCGCGTCTCCGGCACGGCGTAGGTCTTCTTGTTCTTCTCGTACTCCGCGGCGATCTCTTCGTCCGTGGGCGTGGCCTTGCCCTCGGTGATCTTCTTCGTGAGCTTGGTCTGCAGCTGGTCGAGCTTGACCTGGAAGAGGATGTCCTCCTCGGACATGCCGTTCTCCTCGAGGAACTTCTGGTAGTCGGCCTCCTTGGGGAAGGCCTTGCTCTTCTGGTCCTCGAAGCTCTTCTTGACCTCTTCGTCGGACACGGAGACGCCGCGCGCCTCGGCTTCCTGCTGCACCCACTGCGCCTGGATCAGGAACTGCATGACCTGGTCGCGGAGGCTCTCGTACTGCTCCTTGCACTGCTTCAGAAGCGCATCCTCGTCAGGCTTGGGAGCGCCCTCGGGCTGCGGCTGCTTCTGCAGGCCGGCCACGCACTTCTCGAAGTCCGGCGGGTCGGGCGCCACGACCTGGCCGCCCTGAGAGGCCCCGGCGGCGGCGTTCTCATACCAGCGGTCGAACTCCTCCTTGCTGATGGTGGAGTCCCCGACCTTGGCCACTGCGCTGGGCGGTACGTCGTTGCCGCAGCCCGCGACGGCGGCCGCGCAGAGGCCCGCAACGGCAAGCGTTGCGAGAGAGCGTGGTGGCATGAGTCGAGAAATGATGGCCTCTTGTGTGTAGGTGAAAAGTCTCAAGCGCGCCTAAGTCTCGAAGCGCGTCGCCGCTGGCGCAGTGGCGCTCCGTGGCGGCGACGGCGCATGGTAGCGAAGGCCGCTTGGCGAGAATGGAGGTTCATTCGGGGTCGGGCGAGGTGACCGCCTCCAGGATCGCTTCCGCGGCGGTGACCACCACAGGGAAGCGTTCCGCGGAGTCCTCGGGGACCCGCAGCCGCACGGTAGAGCGCCCGGACTCGTATACGGCCTCGGGTATCCGTTCGCGCAGCAGCTTGACCCTGCGCGAGTCGAGATCGACCGGCGCGACCGAGAGGCGCCCGCCCGCAAAGTCGACCCTCCGTGCTCCGGCGCGCCCGAGCTTGATCCGCGCGTCCTGAACGCGGATCAGGTTGTCGAGCGGCCCCGGCACCGGACCGAAGCGGTCCTCGAGCTCCTCCCGAAGCATGATCAGGTCGGCGACCTCCATGGCCCCGGCCACGCGGCGGTGGATCTCGATCTTGGCCGCCTCGTAGGGCACGTAGTCGCCCGGCACATAGGCGTCCACCGGCAGATCGACGCGCACGGGCTCCGGCGCCTCGTCGGCGGAGTCGCCCGACAGGGCGGCCACCGCGTCGTCGAGCATCGACACGTACAGCTCGAAGCCCACCGCCGCCACGTGACCAGACTGGTCCTCTCCCAGCAGGTTGCCGGCGCCCCGAATCTCGAGGTCGCGCATCGCGATCTTGAACCCCGAGCCAAGCTCGGTGTAGTCGGAAAGGGTGGCCAGGCGAGCGCCGGCGTCATCGGTGAGGGCGGCCGCGCTGGGATAGAGCAGGTAGGCGTAGGCGCGCTCCACCGAGCGCCCGACGCGGCCGCGGATCTGGTAGAGCTGCGCCAGGCCGAGGTCGTCGGCGCGTTCGATGATCAGCGTGTTGGCGCTGGCGATGTCGAGTCCGGACTCGATGATCGTGGTGCACACGAGCACGTCGGCCTCGCCGCGCAGGAAGCCCAGCATCACCTCCTCCAGCTTCTTCTCCTCCATCTGGCCGTGGGCCACCATCACTCGGGCCGCCGGGCACATCGCCCGCACCCGCTCGGCCGTCTCGTCGATCGTCTCTACGCGGTTGTGGAGGAAGAACGCCTGGCCCTTGCGGGCCAGCTCGCGCTCGATGGCGCGGCGCACCAACTCCTCGTCGTACTCGCCCACATAGGTCTTGACGGGCCGCCGCCCCTCCGGCGGGGTCTCGATCACGGAGATGTCGCGCAGCCCGGCCAGGGACATCTGCAGCGTCCTCGGAATCGGTGTGGCGCTAAGCGAGAGCACGTCCACGCGCAGGCGCAGCTGGCGCAGCAGTTCCTTCTGCTTCACGCCGAAGCGCTGCTCCTCGTCCACGACCAGCAGCCCCAGGTCCTTGGGCCGCACATCGCGCGAGAGCAGCCGGTGCGTGCCGATCAGCATGTCCACCTTGCCCTCCTCGAACGCCTTGAGCGCCTCGCGTGTCTCCTTGGCGGAGCGGAAGCGCGACACGTGCTCGATCCGGAACGGGTAGTCGCGCAACCGCTCGGAGAACGTGCCGAAATGCTGCTGGGCGAGCACGGTGGTGGGCACCAGAAACATCACCTGCCGCGAGTCCGCCGCGGCCTTGAAGGCGGCCCGCAGCGCCACCTCGGTCTTGCCGTAGCCCACATCGCCGCAGATCAGGCGGTCCATCGGACGGGCCTCCTCCATGTCGGCGCGCACGGCCTCTATCGCGTCGAGCTGGTCGGGGGTCTCGCGGTAGGGGAACGCCGCCTCGAACTCCAGCTGCCACTCGCCGTCGTGAGGAAATGCGTGACCGGCGCGGCGCTTTCGCTCGGCATAGAGGTTGATCAGCTCGCCGGCCAGCGCCTCGGCCGCGCGGCGCGCGCGCAGCTTCATCTGCTCCCACGCCTTGCCGCCGAGCTTGGACAGCGGCGGGTCGCCGGCGTCGGCGCCCAGGTACTTGCTGATCTTGTGCAGCTGGTCGCTGGGCACGAACACGCGGTCGCCGTCGCGGAACTCGAGCTCGAGGTAGTCCCGCGTCACGCCGCCCACCGTTTTGGTCTCGAAGCCGGTGAACCGGGCGATGCCGTGGTCCTCGTGCACCACCGGTGAGCCGGCGCGCAGGTCGGTGAAGCTGGCCATCGCTCCTGCCCCGGTCCGGGGGCCGGTGGGGCGCTCACCCCCGCGCCGCCGGCGCAGGAGGCGGTGCTCGGGCAGGACCGCGAGCTTCAGCGACGGCGACACGAAGCCCTCGCGAAGGCTTGCAGCGGCGAAGAGGACGCCCGGCTCGGCGGGCGCCGGGCGGCCGTCGAGGAAGCCGGCCCGCACGCGGTCGAGGTTGTACGCCGCTCGCTCGGCCTCGCCTCGGCGCGTCCAGGCCACGATCGTCCGGTAGCCGGAGCGCACCAGCTTCTCCAGCTCGGGCTCGGCCTCGCGCAGCGAACGGGCGGCGCTGTCGGCGGCCTGGGCCCGGAAGGTGTGATGCTGGTCGCCGGAGATGCTCGACAGCCGCAGCGACGCGCGAGCGTCGAGGGCCTCGGTCAGCCGCTCGGGGGGGACGTAGAGATGGTGGGCGTCGGAGTCGTGGAAGCTCGCGGTCACGTCGTCCCACAGGTCTCGCAACGCGGGCGCTAGCTCCTCCTCGGCGGCCACCACCACCAGGCCCTCGGCGGGCAGCAGGTCCAGCAGCTCGCCGAAGCGCTCCACCGGCAGCAGCTCGGCGATGTCGGGCCGCTCCCCCTCCTCGCTCGCGGCAGCCAGCTCGGCCAGCTCGCGGTGCTCGGGGCCCAGCTCGGCGGCGGGCTCGATCGTCACCCGATCGACCTCCTCCAGCGAGCGCTGGGTGAAGGTGGAGAAGAAAGTGAGCCGCTCCACCTCGACGTCGAACATCTCACACCGCACCGCCCGCTCCTCGGTGGCGGGATAGACGTCGAGGATGTCGCCCCGGACCGCGAACTGCCCGCGGTCCTCCACCTGGTCGGTGTGCTCATAGCCGCAGGCCACCAGTTGCGCGGCCGTCTCCTCGAGATCGAGCAGACCCCCCTTCTCGATCTCGAACCCGTGCGGACGCAGGGCGGGATCGGGCACCTTCTCGGCCAGAGCAGCGGCGCCGGCCACCACCACCGCCGCTCCACGCCCGGCGTCCGGCGGGGCGAGCAGCGCGTCGAGGGCGGCGATCCGCAGCCCCACCAGGTGCGGCGGCGGAGCCAGGTGCGACTCGTAGCGCACACCGCGGGCCGGATACAGGCGCACCGGCCGGGGGCTCAGGAACTGCTTGAGGTCGGCTGCCAGGTCGCGAGCCGCACGGTCGTCGCCCGCTACCACGAGAACGGGGCGGTCGGGGTCGGCGTCGAGCACCGATGCGAGCAGGTAAGGGCGCAGGCTGGCCGACACGAACGCGCGCTGGGACGCGCCGCGGGCGGCCTCCGTGAGCGCCTCGACCGCGGGGTCGGACTGGGCGTATGTCAGAAGTGAGCGCAGCGACACGGCACGCGAAGCGACCACCCGGCTGGTGCCGCGCGGCCCCTCGTTTTTCAGTCTACGGGTGCCGACCCATGTCTTCGGGCGGCCAGACTGCGAGCATGCCGCCGATGAGCTCCCCCGTGCCCGACCCTGCCATCGCCGGGCCCCTGCGCGAGGCTCTGGCCCGGTCGAACTACAACACGGGGGGCGTGATGGTGGCCTTGGGCGGAGACGCAGAGAGCTCACCCGGCGACGCGCCCGTACAGGCGCGCCGGCTCGGCAGCGATGACCAGGCGGTGCTCGTGCGCCTGTTCCTGCTCGGCCTCGACGTCGACGCCGACCGCGCGCGGACGGCGCTGGCTCCCGCTCGGCTCGAGGACCTCGAGCGAGGCCGGCTGATCGAGGTCGACGGCGGCGGGCGCGTGCGCTGCCCAATTCGAATCTCGCCCTTCGAGGGACTGTTGCTGGCTCATGACCCGGAGGTGGTGGAGGACCCCGCTCCCGACATCGTGACCGGCCTGAACTCGGCGGCTCGCACGCTGGCCTCGCTCACCCCCCGCCGCCCGGCCGGCCGCGCGCTCGACGTGGGCACGGGCTCGGGCGTGCAGGCGCTGCTCGCGGCCAAGCACTCCGGCCACGTGGTGGCCACCGACGTGAACCCGCGCGCCCTGGCCTTCACCGAGCTGGGCGCCGCGCTCAGCGGCTTCGACCACGTGGAGTGCCGCGAGGGCAGCTTCTTCGACCCGGTCGAGGGCGAGCGGTTCGACCTCGTGGTGTCCAATCCCCCCTACGTGATCTCGCCGGACGCGCAGCTGGTCTACCGCGACGGCGGCCTGGAACGCGACGAGGTGTCGCGCATAGCCGTGTCGGGGGCCGCCGCTCACTTGGCCGAAGGCGGGCTGGCCATGGTGCTCGCCAACTGGGTGCATCAGGCCTGGGAGCCGTGGGACCAGCCTCTCAGAGACTGGCTCGAGGGCAGCGGCTGCGAGGCGCTGTTGCTGCACCACCTCAGCGAGGACGGTCTCGAGTACGCCGCCAAGTGGAACACGCGCCACCGCCGCGATCCAGAGACCCACGCACAGGTGCTCGACCGCTGGACCGGCTACTACCGAGATGCGGGAATCGGGACGCTGGCCACCGGCGGGGTCGCTCTGCGCCGGCGCGGCGGGGGCGACCCGCGGATCACGACGGCGGAGATGGCGACGGGACCGGCGGGCAAGGGAGGCGAGCACGTGCTGCGCATGCTCGACGCCGCCGCCCTGCTGGCCGAGGGCTCAGCCGACTCGCTGCTGGCCACGCCGCTCGCTTTGGTTCCCGGGCACCGGCTTCACCGCGAGCGCCGCCACACCGGAGAGGGCTACGGGCCCGAGACCGTGCGGATGGTGCTCGACGACAGCGCGGGGCTGAGCAGCGAGTTCGGTCCCGCGGTGGCCGCGATACTGGTCGGCCTCGACGGCACACGCACGCCCGGCGACCTCGTGCCGCTCCTGGCACAGGCGCTGCCGGGAAGCGACGACGAGATTCGCGACGCGGTGCTGGGGGCGGTGCGCACGCTCCTCGAGCAGGGGCTGGTCGAGCCGGCGGCGACGGCGGACTGAACGCTACCCCGCGCGGTTCTCCTCGGAAGACATCAACCGCTCGAGCTCGTCGGCCGCTCGCTCCACCAGGGCCAGCACCTCGTCCTGGGACTCGCGAAAGCGGCCCAGCACGTGGGCGGACACGATCTTCGGGTCGGTCGAGTCGGGGCGCCCGACCCCCACCCGCACGCGGTGAAAGTCGGGTCCGCCCAGCTCGCGCTTGAGCGACTTCAGCCCGTTGTGGCCGGCGAGCCCGCCGCCGAGGCGGCTTTCCACGCGGCCGAAGGGCAGGTCGATCTCGTCGTGCACGGCCACCACCCGGTCGAGATCGACGCCGAGGGCGCCCCGCGCCGGGCCGGCGGCGCTGCCCGAGTCGTTCATGTAGGTCTGAGGCAGAAGCACCCCCACCCGAGGGCCCCCGGGGCCGGTTCGCCCGTCGGTGTACAGGCCGGCGTAGCGCTTCTTCGCGCGCGGGAGATCCCAGCGCTCGGCGACCAGCGCGGCCACCTCGAAGCCGATGTTGTGGCGGGTGCGCCGGTACCCCTCACCCGGGTTGCCCAGCCCCACGACCAGCCAGTCGACCCTGCCGCCCCCGATGTCGCGGCGGCCCAAAAGGCCCACCGGAGCTACTCCTCGGCGTCGGAGTCGCCCGGGGAGGCGCCCTCCTGACCCTCCCCGGCTTCGGCGGCGGGCGGCCCTTCGTCGCCGACCAGCTCGGTCTCGGACTCGATGTCTGGCTCCGCGACCTCGGTCGGCACGACGACGGTGGCGATCGTGGTCTCCTCGAGATCGTCGAGGAAGACGACGCCCTGTGGGGCATCGATCTCGGAGAGCATGAGGGTGGCGGCCACCTCGAGACCCGATACGTCGACCGTGATCTGATCGGGGATGTCGGTGGGCAGCGCCTCGATGTTGAGCTCACGGGTCACGTGCTCGACCACGCCGCCCTCCTTGACCCCCGGGGACTCGTCGCCCCCCTCCAGCTCGACCGACACGGTGGAATGGATCTTCTCGTCCAGGCGCACCTCGAGCAGATCCACGTGCATGACATCCCCGCGCACGGGGTGGTTCTGCTGGTCCTTGAGGATCACGGGCACCGACTTCTCGGAGCCGATCTCCACGTCGAAGAGGGCCGATCCCTGAGCGAGCAGGTTGCGCAGGTCGCGTGCTCCGACCTTGAAGGAGACGGGGTCCGGGTGGCTGGCGCCGTAGAGCACTCCGGGCACCAGACCGGAGCGGCGCAGCCGCCGAGTCTCGCGCGAGCCTCGCTCTTCGCGTTCCTCGACTGCCAGGGATGGGCGTTTGCCGTCTGCCATGCGGCCGGGCAGTGTAGCGAGGCACGGCCGCTCGGCCCGGCTACGCTGCGCTCGTGGCCAAGGACGAGGGATCGATCCCGAAGAGCCGGGTCCGCCGCACCGCGCAGCTGGGATCGGTGATCGGGACTCAGGGAGCCCGCTACGCCGGCACGAGGGCCGCCAACCTCGCCCGGTCCAGTGAACGCGCCAGCGAGCAGATGGACAGGCGCCACCTCGAGGCCGCCGAGCGGATGGTGGACACGCTCGGGACGATGAA
This sequence comes from Thermoleophilaceae bacterium, assembly GCA_030447725.1. Taxonomy (GTDB): domain Bacteria; phylum Actinomycetota; class Thermoleophilia; order Solirubrobacterales; family Thermoleophilaceae; genus JAAYBF01. The sequence continues at coordinate 920,003 of JAUJOQ010000001.1, read as the reverse complement.
GGGCGCAGCCATGAAGATCGGCCAGCTCGCGTCGTTCATCGACACCGAGTTCCTGCCTCCCGAGTACCGGGCGTTGTACCAGGACAAGCTCGCCGATCTGCGCACCTCCGCCCCGCCGATGGCCTGGAGTCAGGTTCGCTCCGTGCTCGACGAGGAGTGGGAGGACCCGGTCGAGGAGCTGTTCGAGGACTTCTCACACGACGCGGCGGCCGCGGCCTCGATCGGGCAGGTGCATCGCGCCACGCTGCCCGACGGCCGCCGGGTTGCGGTGAAGATCCAGTACCCGGGCGTGGCTGAGGCGCTGCGGGCCGACATGCAGAACGCCGGCATGATCATGCGCCTCGCCAAGGCTCTCGCGCCCGGTCTCGACGCCAAGGCCGCGGCCGCCGAGCTCAAGGAGCGCGTGCTCGAGGAGCTGGACTACGAGTACGAGGCCCAGAGCCAGCGCGCCTTCTCGCGCGGGTACAAGGGGCACCCCTTCATCCACGTTCCCGATGTGATCACGCGGCTCTCCCGCGGGCGAGTGCTGGTCACCGAGTGGGTGGACGGAGTGGGGTTCGACGAGGTGAAGGAACGGTCTCGGGCCGAGCGCGACCGCTTCGCCGAGATCGTGTTCCGGTTCTGCTTCGGTTCGATCTACCACCTGCGGCACTTCAATGCCGACGCCCACCCCGGCAACTACATCCTCATGCACGACGGCAAGGTCGCCTTCATCGACTTCGGTATGACCAAGCAGCTGGACTCCGAGCAGATCGAGCTTGAGATCGTCGCGCTGGAGGCCGTCTTCGACGATGACCCAGAGCGCCTGCGGGTGGCGCTGGGCGACCTCGGATTTCTCAACAACCCGAAGAAGGTGGACGCCGAGCGCGTGATGGCGCACGTGCGCACCGTTGGCGGCTGGTACATGGAGGATCGCGAGGTGACGGTGGACTCCCGGCTGGTGATGGAGGCGATCGCCGCCGTCAGCGATCCGCGGTCGGAGTTCTTCGACCTCATGCGCCGTGAGAACGTGCCCGCCAACGAGCTGATGGGCCGGCGGATGGAGTCCGGCGTGCTGGCCGTGCTCGGCCAGCTCAACGCCACCGGCAACTGGTACAGAATCGGGCGGGAGTGGTGGTTCGCCGACGATCCGGTCACCGAGCTCGGTCGCCAGGAGCGGACCTACTTCGCGTCCCGGGGCGAAAAGCCCGCGCGCAGCTTCTCCGCGAGGGTCACCTGAGCGGGGGCGGCGAGCACCGCACCCTTCCCCGGGAAGGAGCGCAGCCGGAACGTCGTTCCGGCGAGCACCGCACCCTTCACCTCACCGAGGGTGAGGCCTGGACGCGGGAACAGCTCGACCTGTTGCTGCGCGCCCGGTTCTCCCCTGCGGCCGTGGCCCGCTTCCTTGTCGCGTCGCAGCGCCGTGCCGCGGAGGTGGGCCGCCGCCGGCCCGACCTGCGCCGCCAGAGCCGGTCGTGGCTCGCCGCCGGGGCCGTGGCATGGGCGCTGCCCGCCGTGGCCGGCGTGGAGCCGTTCCGCGCCCGCGCCCGCGGCGGGCTGATGTGGTGGGCCCTGACCGCGGTGATGCTCGACTGGCACCTGGGGATGGTGGAGACCGAGGACGGCCGGGCACGGCCGCTCGCGCCCGCCGACGCCCTGACGCTGGGACGGGTGTGGCTCGCGCCTGTGGCGCTGGCTTCGCCCACACCGCTGGTGTGCGCGGTGGGCTTCGCCAGCGACGCCCTCGACGGGCCCCTTGCCAGGGCCGCCGCGCCCACCCGGGCGGGCCGCGATCTCGAGGGCCTGGCCGACGCCTGCTTCGCCACCGCGCTTCTGCTGGGCCTGCGCAGGCGAGGGGCGATCGGCCGGACGGCCTCGGCAGCCGAGCTCGCCCGCCTCGGCGCGGGCGTAGGCTACTCGGTGGCGATCTACTTCGGCCGGGCGCAGGCACCCGACCGCCGGCTGGTCCACGCGGCGCGCCTGACCACCCCCGTGCGGGCCGGCGGGCTGCTGGCAGCCGGAGCGGGACGGCCGCGACTGGGTACCGCCCTGGTGGCCGCGGGATGTTGTCTGAGCGTCGCCCTGGTGGGCGCCGAGCTCAGAGGCCGGGCTTGACGGCCATGTCGATCACCACGAGCGCGAACAGCCCGAGCTCGACTCGCGCGGCCGTCCGCACTCGCGTGAGCGCCGCCTGCGTGGTGCTTGCCTCGTACCCATCGCCTTCATCGAGCCCACCAGCTTCGCCGCCCGGGGGCCCGTGTAGCCGGCTCCCAGGAGGATCAGCACCACCAGCACACCCATCCCGACCGAGATCCACGGATCGCCTATCTCATAACCCTCCACGTCGGCGACCATGAGCAGGCCGGTCACGAGCATCACGACGGCCGCCGCCGGGAACACGCGACTGCCCATCCAAGCCCAATCCTCGAGCACGCCGGTCAGATGGGCGCCGTTGCCGGCCGCCCTGGCCCTCGACACCATCACCTCGACCATCACGCTGCTGCCGATCCAGACGATCGCGGCCAGGAGATGCAGCGACAGCAGCAACTCGAAGGTGCTCAAAACAGCTGGTTCTCGCCCTGGAAGATGTCGGAGACCGAGTCATCGGTGAAGATCTTGCGCACGGTGTCGGTCAGGATGTCGGCGCTCGTGAGCACCCGGATGAAGTCCGGTGCGCCGTCGCGGACGGGCACGGTGTCGGTGACCACGATGCCTGAGAGCGGCGAGCCGTCGAGCGTCTCGAACGCGTTGCCGGAGAAGAGGCCGTGGGTCGCTACGGCGTACACCTCGTCGGCCCCCTCGCCGAGCACGGTCTGCGCACCGGCCGCGAGGGTGCCTCCGGTGTCGATCATGTCGTCGACGATCACCGCGCGCTTGCCGCGCACCTTGTCCTTACCGATCACGTAGCCGATCTCGGCCGTCTGCTGGGCGGGACGCTCCTTCTCGAGCAGGGCGTAGGGAGCGCCGACCTTCTGGGCGAACTTGCGCGTGAGCTTCACCCGGCCGGCGTCGGGGGCGATGATGCAAAGGTCCTCGACCGGTCCGAGCTGGTCCTGCACGTACTGGGTGAGGATCGGCATCGCCGTCATGTGGTCGACCGGTTTAGAGAAGAACCCCTGCATCTGGCCCGCGTGGAGATCCATCGTGACCAGGCGGTCGATCCCCGCCGTCTCGAGAAGGTCGGCGATCAGCCGCGCCGAGATCGGCTCGCGGGGCGCCGACTTCTTGTCCTGGCGCGAGTACCCGTACCAGGGGGAGACGGCGATGATCCGGTGCGCCGAAGCGTGCTTGGCGGCGTGGACCATGACCATCAGCTCCATCAGGGAGTCGTTCACCGTGAGTCCCTCGCTCTCCGAGCCGCAGGTGGACTGCACGATGAACAGGTCCGCTCCGCGGATCGAATCCCGGTAGCGGCAGTAGACCTCGCCGTCGGAGAACGTCTTCAGACCGGCGGGGGTGAGCTCGACTCCCAGCCGCTCGGCGATCCGCGAGCCCAGCTCGAGACTCGCACGGCCGGCCGCGACCATCAGACGCTTGTCGTACTGCGCCGGGATGTAGCTGCCGGCGGGGGGCGCAGGCGGTGGCGTCAGAGGTCGAGGGTCTGCGTCCTGAGTGTCCACGAGCTCATCCGGGCGGCTTCTCCTTGCGTTCCGCGTATCCCTCGACGTTGGCCTGTTCGGAGCGGGAGATCCCGAGTGCGCCGTCCGGCACGTCCTCGGCGATCACCGATCCAGCGCCAGTGTACGCGCCGTCTCCGACGCTCACGGGCGCGACGAAGGACGTGTCAACCCCCGTCTTGACGTCATCCCCGATGGTGGTCCGGTGCTTGCGCCGCCCGTCGTAGTTCGCGGTGATGTTGCCGGCGCCGATGTTGGCGTTATCGCCCACGTCGGCGTCGCCCAGGTAGGAGAGGTGCGGCACCTTCGCGCCGGAACCGATGTTGGAGTTCTTGATCTCGACGAAGGTGCCGATCTTGGCCCGGTCGCCGATGTGGGCGCCCGGGCGCAGATAGGCGAAGGGACCGAGCGAGGCGCCGGCCTCGACCGTTGCCTCGCAGACGAAGGAGTGCACGGCCTTGACGCCGTCGCCCAGGGCGGAGTCGGTGATCGTGGTCTGGGGCCCTATCTCACATCCCGCTCCAATCGAGGTTTCTCCCCGCAGCGTCACGCCCGGCCAGACGGTGGTGTCGGCGCCCACGGTCACGCCCGCCTCGATCCGCGTCGAGTCAGGCCCGAGCAGCGTGACGCCTTCGCGCGCGTGGTGGTCGAGGATCCGGCGCACGGCGATGCGGTCGACCTCCATCAGGTCGGCGCGCGTGTTGACCCCCATGGCGCTCGACACGTCGCTCGTGAGGTGTGAGACCACGTGCCGTCCGCGCTCGCGCAGGATCGGGAAGACGCCGGTGAGGTAGACCTCCCCCCGCTCGTCGCCCACCTCGTCGAGCGCGCTCCACAGGTCCGACGCCTCGAAGGCGTAGGTGCCGATGTTGATCTCACGGGTCGCCAGCTCCTCAGAGCTCAGGCCCTCCGTGTACTTGGTCTCCACGATCCGCTCGACCGCGCCGTCGGTGGTGCGGATGATGCGCCCGTAGCCCGCGGGGTCGAGCGCCTCGGTGGTGAGAAGCGTCGCGGCTGCCCGCTTGCTGTCGTGAGTGTCCACCAGCTGGCCGACCAGCTCTGCCGAAAGCAGGGGATGGTCGCCGCTGAGCACGAGCACCGTGCCCTCCGGGGGACCCGTCTCGCGGGCCGCCAGGAGCGCCGCGCCCGTGCCCTCCCCCTCTCGCTGCTCGGCCACGGTGACCGACTCCGGCAGCCCCTCCGCCACACCATCGCCGGGTCGCGCGATGCAGACCACCTCGCCGGCGCCGGCCTCGCGCGCGGCGTCGATCACCCACTCGACCATCGGCTTGCCGCAGACCGGGTGGAGCACCTTGGGCAGGGGCGACCGCATCCGCGTGCCCTTGCCCGCGGCCATGATCAGCACGGTGAAATCGCCGGGCATGCGCGCGGAGCGTAGCGCCCGCGCCTGCCCCGCTTCGGCCTCGTGGCACGACACGAATGGGCTCGGCCAGGGAGGAGAAGGAAGTTGGGGAGCCAGGATTCGAACCTGATCCTGGAGGACCAAAACCTCCCGGGCTGCCGATTACCCCACTCCCCAGCGCGGGTCACTCGAACCTACCAGCGCCGGGAGCGCCCGAGTGCGTTAGCGGTCCTTCTCCTCCCCCGGCACCCGGCCTGCCTCGGTGCCCACCTCGCGGGCCGGCCCCCCGGGTGGCGCGATGCCGAGCACCCGCATCGACTTCAGGCCCAGGCTCAGGCGCTCGCGACCGTCGGTCGATCCCACGTCGAGCCCGCTCAGCTCGCGGACGCGGTCGAGGCGGTAGCGCACGGTGTGGCGGTGTGTGAAGAGGCGCTCCGCGGTGCGGGCGACGTTGCCGTCGGCGTCGAGGAAGGTCTCGAGCGTGCGCACCAGCTCGGTCTCGTACTGGTCGTCGTACTTGACCAGCGAAGCCACCGTCTCGTCGTGAAACCGCTGCAGCTCGGTGGGGTCCTCGCTCATGGCGGGCAGCAGCAGCCGGTAGGCGCCGGTCTCCTCGAACGTGATGCTGTCCTGGCCGTGGGCCTCCGCCACGTTGGCCGCAAGCAGCGCCTCGGCAGCGGCTCGGTGCAGGTCCACAGGATCCGCGGCGGGGCGGCTGAGCGCCACGCCGAGCAGGTAGCCGTCGAGGCTGCCCTCCATCTCAGTCTGCACCGCTGCGGCGCAGCGGCGACCGAGCTCGCGCCCGGAGCCGGGCAGCAGGATCACCAACTCGCGGTCGGGGCGGGGGGGCCGCTGATCAGGGCCGGCTCCCGGGCGCGGACGCGCCGGACCGAGCTCGATCGAGGCCGCCAGCGACGTGCGCTCAACCGCTCGCACGCCTCGCCATGCCACGTTGAGAACGCGCGCGCGCCAGTCGCCCTCCTCCGGGTGTTGGGGCTTGGCGCGCGCCACGATCACGCTGGCGCCTCCGGACAGATCGCAGCCCAGCTCGCCGGCGCGAGCGAGGATGTTCTCGCGGTCGGTCAGCTTGCGCGAGAACACATCCGAGAGGAAGTCACCGACGGCCGCCTCGCTTGCGCGCTCGGGACCCGCGGCGCGATCCACCTCCTGGGCGATCAGCGTGGTCACGATCCTCATCAACGCTGCGTCGGGGGCCACACCCCGGGCCCGGACGCTCATCCGGCCCACGCGCTCGGCGGCCACCCGCAGCTCGAGCACGTCGGTGGCGCCTTCGCCGGCGAGCACCGCGCGCTTGTCCTCGGGCGACAGGCACGCCTCGGCCAGCACGCTGCTGGCGGAGTCGACGATCACGACGCTGGCATCGAGGGCATGGGCGGCGGCACGCGCAATCGTAGGCAGACCGGAACCGGACTCGACCGCCTCAGAGACCTCCTCGAAGGCGGCGAGGAATGGGCTCTGGGTGGGGGAGGCCTGAGGCTTGGGGGCAGCGGTCAAGAAAGGGATTCTAGGGCCGCCCCGGTTAGCGCGACGCGCGGCCGCCTGTGCCCCGAAGGGGGGTAAGGACACCGCCAGGCGACGCTATGCGTCAGGCGTATCTGTCGTACGACCACACGATCGCCAGACCGAGCGCTCCGCCGATGCCCACCATCGCGGCGAGGATGTACAACGTGAGGAATCCGGCGGCGATCTTCTCCCACAGCCGGGTGTAGGCGCTGGCCGCCGGCAGCAGGATGAAGCCGATGTAGCTGGCTCCGACGATGCCCGCCGCGACGGCGATCGACAGCTCTGTGGTGGTCAGGTCGAGGCTCATGGGCGCTTGCGGGACGTGCCGCCGACGGTCGCCGGCTCGTTCACATTCTGCCTGATGTAGGCGACGACTAGCGCAACCGTGGCGCAGAGCGCCAGCAACCCGGCGCCGAGACCCCAGCCGCCCGCCACATCAGACCAGTAATGCACCCGCAGGTATATCCGCGACAGGCCAACCGCAGCGGCGATCGCCAGGCCGACAGCGATCAGGATCGCGTTGCTTGCCAGCCCCGGCACCACCCGTGCCACCATCAACGCCACCCCCACCCAGATCGTCGAGTAGGCGGCGTGGCCGCTGGGAAAGCTCGCTCCTTCCGCCTCGTCGAGCGCAGCCGCCGGCCGAGACCGGTCGATGCCGTTCTTGGCCAGCTGCACGCTCACGTAGATCAGCACCGAGCCGGTGACGAGCACGGCCAGGTCGGCGAAGTGACGCCGTAGCACCAGCAGGATGCTCGCCCCGAGCACCAAGGTCGCCACAGTGGCGAACGAGCCGAGGTCGGTGACGATCTTGACCACGCTCACGGCTGTGTCGGCGCGCAGCTCGCCCGCGAGGTCGAGCAGCTCGCGGTCCGCAGGGGTCAGGCGGTCGCCACCGGCCAGGATCGAGGCGTAGATCGCGAATACGTAGAGCCCCACCAGCGCGACGGCCGCCGCCGTGGTGAGCTCGAGGCCCAGCTCCCCCGGGGTGAGGCGGTCACGCGCGAAGCGCAACGGAGGCCCGAGCACGGCGGCCACCGGGCGCACCACGCGGCGCCAGACGGCTGCGAGCATCGCGGCGATCGGCCGCAGCAGTGGCCTCGCCCCCTGTCGCTGCGCCCAAGCCGACAGGCGCCGGCGTTCTTCGTCGTGTCTGAGCCGGCGGTAGACCTGGATCCCTCCGACCACCAGCGCAATGGTGATCCCGAAGGCCAGCGTCGCCCGTCCAGCCACGGCCGCGACCCGATCGAAGGACCGGTAGAAGAGAAAGCCGAGGACGCAGAAGAGCGTGGACCACAGGCCGCATCCGATGATGCTGAAAGGCAGGAAGCGTCCGAAGCGAAGGCCCGACGCCCCGGCCACGAAGGGCGCCACCGCACGCACCAGGCCGATGAACCGCCCGACCAGGATCGTCTTGCCCCCGTGGCGGTCGAAGTAGGACTCCACCTTCTCCAGGCGCTCGGAGTCGATCTTGACCTTGGGCCCGTGGCGAACGAGGAAGTCGCGACCCAGCCGGCGGCCGAGGAGGAAGCTCGTCGCGTCGCCCAGCACGCAGCTCAGCCACACGATGCCGACCAGAGGCAACAGCTGGATCTCCCCCTGCCCGGCGATCACCCCGGCCACGATCACGGTGGTCTCCCCCGGCGCGATCAGCCCGACGAAGGCGCCGGTCTCCAGGAAGGCGGCCGCCGCCACCAGCGCGTAGGTCCACGGACCGAGCGTCTGGGCCACGTCCTCGATCAGCTTCTCGGCGTCGGGGAGATCCGGGAAGACGCCGGCGGCGTAGAGGCCGATCACCACCGCGGCAACCGCTGCCAGGATCAGGCCCTTGCGGTGGTCTCGCAGCGCGCCCCTCATCGCGTGCTGGTGACCACCGAGCCGGGGAGCGTGCGCGAGGCCGCCTCGGCCGACTCGAGGTCGCCGAAGACCCCAAATGCGGTGGGCCCCGAGCCGGTGATGCGGGCGCACAACGCGCCGGCGTCGCGAAGGCGCTCGAGCGGCCGCTCGAGCTCTGGGCGCAGCGATAGGGTCGGCGCCTCCAGATCGTTCTCCAGTCCGCCGGCCAGCTCCTTCAGAGGGGCCGACCCGAGGGCTCGCAGCGACCCGGGGTCCAGCGACTCTCGCACGCCCACCTCGCCCACCGCGCGCAGGCGGTCGAGCTCCGCGTAGACCGTGGCCGTAGACAGTCCCTGCGCCTGTGGCAGGAGCACGAGTGAGAGCGAGGGTAGGCCCACCGGCTCTACCTCCTCGCCGGCTCCGGTGACGAGTGCGCTGCGTGGCTCGACCTGGCTCGGCACGTCGGAGCCGATACCTGCGCCCACACCCCGCAGCGCCGCCGGATCGAGCGGCTCGCCGGCCAGGGCGTTGGCTGCCCGAAGCACCGCGGCGGCGTCGGCGCTGCCACCGCCCATCCCCGCCGCCACCGGTATCCGCTTGTCGATCGTGACCCGCAGGGGCGGCAGCTCGACGCCCGGGACTGCGGCACGGAATCCGGCCAGGGCACGGGCGGCCAGGTTCTCTGCGTTCACACCTGGGCAGATCACCGCGTCTTGGGTCCCGGTGGCCGCGACGGTCACCAGATCCGCCAGCTCCAGGGAGGCGAAAAGCGAGCAGATCGGGTGCAGGCCATCCCGGCGCGGCGGCCCGACGTGGAGCACCAGGTTGACCTTAGCCGGAGCCCGCTCGGTGACGGGCGGGCCCGCCCCGCGTTGCGATCCCCGGGTCATCGCTGGCCGCCCAGCGGTCGCAGCTCTTCGAGCGAGGGATGCCCGAGGAGGTCCGCGAGTCGGGCGAAGTCGGCGGGCGAGAGCCGCTCCGCACGCGCGTCCGGTGGGTGGCCGATCTGCTCGAGCGCCGCACGGGCCGCGCTGCGCACTCCCTCGGGTGCTCCGGGTGCGAGCGCGAGCGATCCCGCCAGCGCCTTGCGCCGGTGGGCGAAGGCGGCGTGCACCAGCACCCGCACGCCGGGAAGCGGCGAGGGTCCCGTCCGGCGCATGCGCAGGAGGGCGGAATCCACGTTGGGCTCGGGACAGAACACCGTGCGCGGCACACGGCGCAACACACGTACGTCGCAGGCGAGCTGTGCGAGCACCGACGTGGCGCCGTAGGTCTTGCTGCCCGGCGCCGCCGCCAGTCGCTCGCCCACCTCCCGCTGGCACATCGCGATCCACAGGGAGGCGCCGGGCAGACCCTCCAACGAGCCCAACAGCACCGTCGCGGCCACGCCGTAGGGGAGGTTTGCCACCACCTTGCCCGGCGGCGGGCGCAGGCCGGGAAGGTCCAGGGACACCGCGTCGGTCAGGTGCAGCGTCGCGTTGTCGAAGGGATCGAGCGCATCGCGCAGCGGCGCCTCCAGAGCGCGGTCCACCTCCACAACGTGCAGGTGCCCGACACGCGGCGCGAGGTACTCCGAGAGCACGCCGAGGCCGCCGCCGACCTCGAGCACCACGTCATCGGGTTCCAGCTCTGCCTCGCGCCCGATCACCCCGAGCAGGTTGTCGTCGATCAGGAAGTTCTGACCGAGCTCGCGGTTGGGGCGGACGTCGAAGCGGCGGAGGCGGTTCAGGCTCGCCTGACGCGGAAGGCCGATCGCCGAGCGCTCGCTCACCAGCCGAAGATTCGCGCCGCGTTGCGCTCGACGATTGCCTCCAGCGCCCCATATCCCAGCCCGCGCAGATCTGCGACGAGCTCGGCGGTGTGGGTCACGTTGGCGGGCTCGTTGGGCTTGCCCCTCACCGGTACGGGAGCCAGGTAGGGGGAGTCGGTCTCCAGCAGCAGCAGGTGCTCGGGGACCTCGGCGGCGGCCCGCTGCAGGGCATCGGCATTCCTGTAAGTGACGTTGCCGGCGAAGGAGCAGAGATATCCGCGCTCCACGCACTCGTTGAGCCGCTCGGGCGCCGAGAAGCAGTGCAGGACCACCTCCGTGTCTGCGGCGTGCTCGGCGAGGATGGCGAAGGTGTCCTCCTCCGCGGCACGCGTGTGGATCACTACCGGCAGGCCGAGGCGGCCGGCCAGCGCGAGCTGGGCCTCGAAGGCGCGGATCTGGTCCTCGCGCGGGGCGCGGTCACGGAAGAAGTCGAGCCCGGTCTCGCCGATCGCCCGGGCCCACGGGTCCTGAGCCGCTAGCTCTATCTCCTGCAGGCTGTCTTCGGTGAAGCCCTCGCTGTGGTGGGGGTGGCGGCCCACGATCGCGACCACCTCCTCGTGCTCGCGCGCGGCTGCGAGCGCGCGCTCGATCGACGGGCCGTTCGTCCCGACGGTGGCCATGCGGCTGACCCCGATCCCGCGTGCACGGCCCACCAGCTCCGCGTCGGGTGGATCGCAGGAGTCGAGGTGGCAGTGGGTGTCGACCACGCCGCCTTCGCCGCGATCAGGCGGCGGCCGAGGACTTCGGGTCCTCGACCTTCGGGAATAGCTGCCCGAGCTCGGCGATGCGCGCGCCACCGCTCCCGGCGCCGAACCGGGCGCCCTCGATCGAGCGATCCTCGCGGCCGAGCGCAGCCAGCAGACGCTCTGCGGAGGCAGGCACGTAGGGGTGCAGCAGAACGGACACCACGCGCAGGCCCTCCGCCAGCGCGTACAGCACGCTGTCGAGGTGGGCGGCCTGCTCGGGGTCTTTGGCCAGCTTCCACGGGGTCTCCTCGGCCACGAACCTGTTGAGGCGGCGCACCGCCTGCCAGATGTCGTCGAGCGCACCGCTGACCTCCACGAGGTCGAGCCGGGAGCACACGGTGCCGGCCAGCCCCTCGAGCTCGGCAACCAACGCCGGCGGCGCCTCGGCGTCGGGCACCACCCCGTCACGGTAGCGCTCGATCATCGCCAGCGTGCGGCTGGCGAGGTTGCCGTACTCGTTGGCCAGTTCGGTGTTGTAGCGGGTCTCGAAGCCCTCGGGGGAGATCGATCCGTCCTGACCGAAGGCCACCTCGCGCAGCAGGTAGTAGCGCAGCGCATCGGTGCCGTAGAGGTCCATCACCCCAAACGGGTCGAGCACGTTGCCGAGCGACTTCGACATCTTGTGGTCGTCCATCAGCAGGTAGCCATGGATGAACAGGCGCTCGGGCAGCGCGAGCTCGGCGGCCATCAGGATCGCCGGCCAGAACACCGCGTGGAACTTCAGGATGTCCTTGGCGATCAGGTGCACGGTGGCCGGCCAGAACTCCTCGCGGAGGTCCTCTCCCTCGCGCGCGTAGGAGAGCGCGGAGTAGTAGTTGAGGAGAGCGTCGACCCACACGTACACGACCTGGTCGGAATCCCACGGCACCGGCACGCCCCAGCTGATCCGTCCGCGGCTGAGTGAGAAGTCGTGCAGCCCGCCGGCGATGAACGACAGCGCCTCGTTGTAGCGGTTGGAGGGCAGCACCCAGTCCGGCCTGTCGGCGTAGAGGCGCTCGAGGGGCTCCTGGAAGGCGGACAGGCGAAAGAACCAGTTGTCTTCGCACTCGCGCTCGAGCTCGATCAGGTGGACTGGGCAGCGGTTGCCCTCGATCAGCTCGGAGTCGGTCTTGAAGTCGGCGCACCGCGGGCAGTACCAGCCCTCGTAGGTGCCCGCGTAGACGTGGCCGTTCTCCTTCAGCCGCGTGACCACTTCGGTCACCACCGCCGCGTGCTCGGGGTCACTCGTACGGATGAAGAAGTCGTTGGTGGCATGCACGCGCTCGGCCACCTGCTTGAAGCGCTCGGCGTTGCGGTCGGCAAGCTCGCGGGGTGCTACGCCCTCGCGCTCGGCGGCCTGGGCCACCGGCTCACCGTGCTCGTCGGTGCCCGTGAGGAAGAAGACCTCCTCCCCGCGCTGGCGCATGTGGCGCGCCAGCACGTCGGCCGCCACCGTGGTGTACACGTGGCCGAGGTGGGGCTCCCCGTTCACGTAGTAGATCGGTGTGGTGACGTAGTAGCCCACGACGGCCGATGCTACTGGCGCACAGCGCGCGCTCCGTGGTCAGCGACCGCCGGTCAGAGGTTTGACCAAGGCTCGAAGCTTGACCGCGGCATCTGCACGCGGGCGCCCGCTCGCGGCCGCCGAGCCGTCGCGGTCGCCGGGGCGGCCGATCAGCGCCGCGGCCAGCAGCAGGCCGGCGCACGCAAGCGTCCAGCCGATGTCAGGTCCACCGGCGCCAGCCTCGGCGTTGACCGGGCGCTGTTGGGGGGCCGAAGGGCTCGCCCCATCGACCGCATCGAGTCGGTCCGCCGAGCCGAGCGGCCCCACGCCGGCGGCGGCGCCGCGCTGAAGAGACCGGTCCGCTGCGCCCTGAGCGGGCTCTGGCGCGTTCTGCGCGACCGCCGCGGCCGGGTCTCCGGCCAGCGCCGGCACGGGGGCTGACCCTAGAGCGGGCACCCGCACAGGTGCGGGAGCCGCGCCGGGCGTCCGTCGCCCGACGGGCATTCGCAGACGCCGTGCTGCGGGAACGCGCACGCGCCGCTCGGCGGGCAGGCGTATGCGCCGGCCTGCCGGTACACGGACGGGCTCCGGCACTCGTACCGGCGCCGGCGCCACCGGCACCGGCTCAGCGACGGGAACCGGAACCCGCGGCGGCTCGGGGGCGGCGCGCGGCCCCGGCGGCGGGAGGTAGGCCAGAGGGTCGTGGTAGGCGTGGCGAGTACCCGCGTCGCGGACGCCGAAATGCAGATGGGGCGCCTCCGCCGAGCGGCGCCCGCTCGTGCCGACCGCGCCCACGCGCTGGCCCGCGGCCACCTGCTCACCCTCACGGACCGCAACCGCCGACAGGTGCAGATACGAAGTGTCGAGCACCCCGTCGGATGTGCGCACGGATACGGTGAGGCCGGAAGAGCCAGCGACGCCCGCGAAGCGAACCGTCCCCGCGGCGGCCGCCACGACGGGCGTGCCGGCGTCCGCCGCGATGTCGATTCCACGGTGCTGGCCTCCCGCGTAGGGGTCGACGCCGTTGCGGTAGCCGGTCAGGACGTCTCCCTCGACCGGCCAGATCCAGCCCGGCGCGGCGCCCGCCGGCGACGAGGAGAGCAGCAGCGAGAGCGAGACCGTGACCAGCAGCGCGGCGAGGGCGGCGAGAACGGCGCGGATGGGCATGCCGGCGAAGCTAGGGCAACGGCTCGCGGCCGCGGCCGGTCAGGTGCTCGAATCGTCACCGGCACGTGCCTTCCCGTCGGTCTGCGGTGCGAACCGTTACTCGAGGGGCGGCAACCGTCAGCCGGTAAGCGCACGATAGAGGGCGTTGGCGCTGCCGCCGGTCAGCTCGGCGACGGCGCCCGCGGCGGCGCGCGGCTTGGCGCCGGACGCCACCAGCCGGCGGACCTGATCGAGCCCGGCCGGCTCAGTCGAGCCATCGACCGCACCCTTGCCCCGGCCCTCCCCCCGGTCGGCCGCCGACGCGCCGACCACCAACACCACCTCGCCCTTGGGCGGCGCACCGGCGTAGCGCTCGGCCAGCTCGGCCGCCGTGCCCCGCGCCACCTCCTCGTGCATCTTCGTGAGCTCGCGGCACACGGCAGTCTCGCGCTCGGGATCGATCTGCGCGAGGAGAGCCAGTGTGGCCGGGATCCGCCGTGGCGACTCGAAGGCGACCAGCGTCTCCCCGCCCTCGGAGAGCACCCGCCGCAGATCGCCCTTCTTGCGGGGCAGAAAGCCGGCGAAGCGCCACCGGTCCGCCGGCAGCGCCGACGCCACGAGGGCCGCTATCGCGGCGGAGGGACCGGGCAGGACCTCCACCGCCAGGCCGGCGGACACGCATGCCCGCACGAGCACGAAGCCCGGGTCCGACACAAGCGGCATGCCCGCGTCTGACACGAGGGCCACGGTCTCCCCCGCCTTCATCCGCTCGACCAGCTCCTGCGCGCGCTGCTGCTCGTTGTGCTCGTGATAGCTCACCAGCTTGGCGTTGACGCCGTAGCGATCGAGCAGCTTCCGGCTGCGGCGGGTGTCCTCGCATGCGATCACGTCGGCCTCCCGCAGCGCGGACAGCACCCGAAGCGTCACGTCCTCGAGGTTGCCTATGGGTGTGGGGCAGACCAGCAGGCTCAAGTGGCCTCCCCATCGAGGGCCATGAGCGCGGCGCCGAGCATGCCCGACTCGGCGCCGAAGTGGGCGGGCACGATTCGCACCGCTGCACCCACGGGCGGCAGTGCACGCTCGGCCACCACCTCCCGCGCCGGCCCTAGCAACAACTCCCCTCCGGCCACCGCTCCGCCGCCCACCACGATCACCTCGGGGTCGAAGACGTTGACCAGAGCGCACAGGCCCGCGCCCAGCCGCCGGCCGATCTCGGTGAGGACGGTCAGCGCCTGCTCGTCTCCGTCGTGGGCGAGCTCGGTTACGAGGCCTCCCGGGATGTCGCCGCCTTGGGCCAGGCGCCGCCCGAGCGTCGTCTTCGGAGTGCCCGTGGCGACCTGTCGGCCCAGGCGCCCGATCGCCCGCCCCGAAGCGAGCACCTCGAAGCAACCCAAGCCCGGGCACTTCCCCGGGCAGTCTTCGCCGTCGTGGTCGACCACCATGTGGCCGAGCTCCGCCCCGAATCCGCGCGCGCCGCGATAGACACGCCCGTCGAGCACGAGTCCTCCGCCGATGCCGGTGCCGAGAGCGATGAGCACCGCATGGTCGCTTCCCCTGGCGGCGCCGACCCGGTGCTCGGCGAGCACCGCCATGTTGGCGTCGTTGTCCACCATCACGGGCAGGCCCAGGCGCTCGCTCATGAGGTCGCGGAAGGGCACGTCGTCGATCGGCAGGTGGTTCGACCACACGGACACCCCGCGGCGGAAGTCGACGAGGGCGGGAATCCCGACGCCCACCGCCTGCACGTCGGGCGCCGCCGCACGCACCTCCTCGACGGCCTCCACGAAGATGTCGAGCGTCTCCTGACGGTCGGCCCCGCGCCAGGTGCGGTGGACGCGATGGTGGACCACCAGACCCTCGTCGACGACGCCTCCGAGGAGCTTGGTGCCACCCGCGTCGATCCCGATGACGCGTCTCGGCGGCATGGCCACAACCATACGGGCGACCGCCTGTACGGCTATACAAAGGGGCAGTGAGCGATCCACGCCGGGGCGAGCGCCCCGAGTACAAGGTCTACCGCTCCCGGCGCAAGGGACCATTTCGCCCGGGCGGCGACGGCCTCCAGAGCCTGCGCGAACGGGGGCGCGTGCCCGGCGACCGGTCACCCCGAGAGCCGAAGCGCGGGCGCTCGCCGGGACGGATCACGCCGGGCCGGGTGCTCAGCTGGATCGCCTTCGCGGTCGCCGGCTGGCTGCTGCTGTCCTTTGTCCTCTTCATGGTGAGCGCCCAGCTCGAGGGCGGCGTCTCGAGCGAGGCGGAGCGCGCGCTCTCGGGCAGCGGCAACTTCTTCAGCGGGGCGACCGTGCTGGTGCTCGGCTCCGACGAGCGCAAGGGCGAGTCCATCGACGCCACGCAGGGCGGACCCGGTCGCGCCGACTCGATCATGCTCGTGCGAGCCCAGCTCGGCGGTGTGCGAAAGCTCTCCATCCCCCGCGACGCGAGCGCGGACATTCCCGGGCACGGCACGCAGAAGATCAACGGCGCCTTCGCGCTCGGGGGCCCGAGCCTGATGATCGAGACGGTGGAGAACTTCATGGGCAACGGCCTGAAGATCGACCACCTGATTCAGGTCGACTTCGAGGACTTCCCCGAGTTCATCGACGCCATGGGCGGCATCACCGTGCGCAACAAGACGAAGATCTGCGCGCCGGAGTTCGACAACTTCTTCCGCGGCTTCAACCTGAAGAAGGGCGAGCGCAAGCTCAATGGCCGCCGCGCGCTGGGCTTCGCGCGGGTCCGCAACAACCCCTGCGCGCCCGCGGAGAACGATCTCGACCGCGCGGCGCGCCAGCAGGAGGTGCTCAACGGCATCCGGAGTCAGCTCTTGTCCCCCTCCACCTTCCTGCGCCTGCCGCTGGTGAGCTGGAAGGCACCGAAGACCATCCGCACCGACTTGCGCGGCCCGGGCCTGATGGCGCTGGCGGCTGACATCGCCACGGGCGGGTCGGGCGACACGAGGGTGCTCGAGCCGTCCTTCTTGGGGCCGAGCGAACTGCAGGTCTCCGAAGCCGAGAAGGCGTCCGCGGTGGGGGAGTTGCTCGGGGAGGACTAGGAGGCCTTGGAGGCCTTCTTGTCACCCTTCTCCGATGAGGAGCCCTTGTCGGAAGACGCCTTGTCGGAGGAGCCCTTGTCGGAGGAGCTCTTGTCCGACGACGAACCGGAATCCGTGGACGGGCCACCGTCGGAGGCGTTCGACTCGCTCGACGTGCCCTTGCCTTTCTGCTTGCCGTAGTCGGTGTTGTAGAAGCCCGAGCCCTTGAAGTGGACCGCGACAGGGTGGAAGACGCGCCGGACGCCCGACCCGCAGATCGTGCACTTCTCGAGCGAGTCGTCGGCCATTCGCTGCAACACCTCGAAAACGTGCCCCTTCTCGCACTTGTACTCGTAGATCGGCATGGCACTCTCAGTATATGAGTGCCGATCCCAGCGCCGTTCGAGCCGGG
The DNA here is from genome assembly GCA_030447725.1 of Thermoleophilaceae bacterium. Lineage (GTDB taxonomy): Bacteria > Actinomycetota > Thermoleophilia > Solirubrobacterales > Thermoleophilaceae > JAAYBF01. The sequence continues at coordinate 903,056 of JAUJOQ010000001.1, read as the reverse complement.
AGGGCCGCTCAGACGTCTCGGGCCCCGCCCCGCTGCCCCGCGAGAAATCCGCCGAGGGACCCCAGCAGCGCGCCGCCCACGAGGAAGGCGACGAACACCGACTCGCCCTCGGAGTTGCCGAACACCTGCTTGGTGGCGAGGGCGTCCAGCAGCGCCATCGTCACCGCCCAGACCGGGCCCACCAGCGCACCCCAGGCGGCGGCTCCCGGGCCCGTCGCACCTCGCACCCTCGCGACCCTGAACCCGGCGTAGAGCGCCGCGAGCGCCGTCAGGGCGATGAGCAGGATCAGGCCGGGGACGAACACGTAGGCGGCCAGGCCGTCGCGGTAGGCGAAGATCCGAAAGGTCTCGCCCGGCGAGGCGACCTCGCCCGCGTCCTCGGCGGGCGCGGGTAGTCCCAGGGCGCCCAGACCGGCGCTCTCGAACTGCGCCAGCGCGCCCAGCTCGGCGAAGTGCGTGCCGTGCTCGACCAGGTAGAGCCCGTTCTCCACCACCGCGAGCGCCTCGGAGCGCGCCCCGCGCGTGTTGTCCACGTCGCTTGCCGTGGCGATGACCCAGGCCCAGAGCCCGATGAAGGAGGTGATCACCAGCAGGACCGCAAGCGGACGCAGCGCCGCGGCCGAGACCCTCGCCGCCGTGACCACGCGGACGTCCTTGGGCGCCGCGACCGCCGGTGGCGCCCCGATCACGGCGCCCAGGGCGCCCCACAGCAGGCCGAGGCCGAAGGTGTCGCCGAGAGAGGGCTTGATGCCCCCGCCCTCGCCGCCGAGCAGGGTGAGCAGGACGGCGAGCAGGCCAAAGACCACACCGACGCCGAGCGCCCATGCCAGGCGCCGGCCCACCGAGAGATCGACCACCCGCGCGGCCTGGGCACGGGCGGCCAGAGCGCAGGCAAGGACGGGAACGAGCACGAGCACGAGCGGGGCCACGCGAGCCGGCCCGCCACTCAGCGCGCCGGTCTCCAACACCCCGGCGGAGAGGAGCTGCGGTACCTGGCGGAAGGCTTCGGTGAGCGTCCCGGCGCCGTCGCCCACGGCCCCGATCAGCGAATCGTCGGGGAAGAGGACGGCGAGCCCCAAACCGGCGGCGAGGGTGACCGCTGCGCCGATGAGCGCCGTCACGCCGGCGGCCACCACGGCGGGGATCGACAGCCCGGCGGCCACCCGCCCGAGCAGCTCGCCCGCGTCAGGGTCATAGGCGCCGACCCGGTCGCGTACCGGGCTCCCGCCGGCGGCGGGGGTGGACCCGGGGCCCGCACCCGGGGCATTTCCGGCAGGCGCGGGGTCGACGGACGGCTGCCGGGCGCCGGGCTCCGGCGCCGCCGGGGCCACGGGCCCGGGCGCGGATGTCGCAGGCGCCGGCGGCTCAGGCTCCGGCGCCGGCGGCTCGGGCTCCGCCGGGCGCGGCGAAGGCTCGAGCTCCGGCGGGGGCGGCGAAGGCTCGGGCTCCGGCGAGGGCGTCGCGGGTTCCGGCGGGGGCGCCGGCACCTCCGGCTGTGGGGCGACCGCGGGCGCCGGCGGGGCGGGCTCGGCGGGCTGGGGCTCGGCCGGGCCGCTACCGGATCCGGCGAGCTGCTCCTGCTGCGCGCCACAGGTGACGCAGAACTTGGTGGTCTGCTTCAGCCGCGTCCCGCATTCGGGGCAGAACTTGGCGTCTCGATGCTCCACCACGCGGCTCTGTTATACAGCGCGGGAGGGCGCGACACATCCCACGGTCTACTGGCTCTTCTTGGACCTCGTGACCAGACATCTCAACCCCCTCCTCGCCGCTCTGCTGGCAGCATCGCTGCTGTGCCTCTTCGCAGCGTCCGCGCTCGCCCAGGACGACCCGCCCCCACTCGCCGATCCGGAGGAGGAGCCGGTGTCGTCGATCCTGCTCCTGTTCGACTCGTCGGGGTCGATGAAGGCCGACGACGGCAGCGGCAACCGGCGGATCGACACCGCCAAGGCCGCGATCACGAGCCTGCTCGAAGGTGCCCCCAGCGACGCCAGGATCGGCCTGCGCGTGTTCGGCGGGCGCTTCGGCGACAAGGACAAGCGCCGCGGGTGCACCGACAGCCGGCTGCTGTTTCCGGTCGAGAACATCGACGCCGAGGGTGCACAAAGCGCCATCCAGAGCTACAGGCCGACCGGGTTCACGCCGATCAGCCTGTCGCTGCGCCGCGCGGCCGAGGACCTGCCCCCCTCGGGGTCGCGCACGGTCATCCTCGTGTCCGACGGCCAGGACACCTGCGGGCCGCCGCGCCCCTGCGACGTGGCCCGAGAGATCGCCAACCGCGGCATCAAGCTCCAGATCCAGGCGATCGGCTTTCAGGTGAACAACAAGTCTCGCCGCGAGCTGCAGTGCATCGCCCGGGCCGGAAACGGTGTCTACCGCGACGTCCAGGACGCTCCCCGGCTGGCCGAGGAGCTGCGGGCGCTGTCGGTGCGCGCGCTGCGCGACTACCGGGCCGAGGGAGAGCCGGTCGAGGGCGGGCCCACGGTGCGACAGGCCACCGAGATCGGCCCCGGCCAGTTCGTGGACACCATCGGCTCCGACGAGGAGCGCTGGTATTCGATCGAGCTGCAGGAGCGCGAGACGCTCCAGGCCGCCGCCGCGCTCGTGCCCCGCGACCGCACGGGCCTCGAGACCATCCTCGCCGACTTCACCCTCGACATCGTAAACCCGCGCTTCGAGGAGCCCGCGACCAACAACTCGGGAGCCACCAGCGGGAGCGTGTTCGAAGACGACGCCGATGGCGGGGTCGACTCGATCGGCGTGGTGGGCCGCCCGGTTGGTGTGGGCGACCAAACCGGCGAGGACGCGGAGCAGTCGGGCTTCGGCAGCCCGGGGCGCTACTACCTGCGCGTGCGGCTCGCCGACACCGACGACCGCGAGCTGCTCAACAAGCTCGACGGTCAGCGGGTGGACCTGGAGCTGCTGGTGAACGTCGTGGGACGCGAGGGGGGCCAGGCCGAGCCCCCTGAGGAGGACGGCACCCTGAGCGCCTCCCAGGCAGCGACGGCCGGGGGAGGCGTCGACGACGGGCCGGGTGCGATCGTGCTGGCGCTCGTGTGCATCGGCGCGGTGGCGGTGGGGATGGCCACTGCGCTTGGTTTCACGCGCCGGCGGATGAGCGTGTGAGCGGTCCCGGTGCGCGGACAGCCGTCGCGCTGACCGTCACGCTGTTCGCCCTCGCCTTGCCGGGAGCGGCGAGCGCCCAGCGTGGCCCCGCCGATGGCTTTACCGGCAAGCCGATCGTGGGCGGCGGCTCGTTCAACACCGCGCCGCTGATCGAGCCGGGCCGCTACACCGACACCGTCGTCTCCAAGGAGACCAACTTCTACCGCGTGCGCCTGCAGAAGGGCCAGCGCATGGAGGTGGATGCGACGGTGGACGCCTCGGTGATCCAGAGCGACATCTTCGCCGCCGACTACGACGAGGGCCTGGACAACCAGACCTACCGCCTCGACCTCTGGAGCCCGATCCGCGAGCCGCTGGTCGACGAGATCGAGGGTGCCGGAGCCGCGCTCGAGGGCGACGAGAATGTCGGCCTGTACTCAGGCAGCGCCAGGACGCGCATCGTGCTGGGCTACGAGGAGGTGCTGGCCAGCGACTACAACGTGGGCAAGTTCGAGGGGCCGGGCGACTACTACATCGAGCTCGCGGCGCTGCCCAACGACATCTTCGATCCGCCGCGCAGCCTCGCCGAGCTGCCCGTCGAGTTCGAGCTGAGGGTGACGGGGCAGCCCCAGGCCTCCTCAGCCGACTTCGCCGAGTCGCTTCCCGACGCGCCGCCCGAGCAGGGCAGCGGCGGACCGACCGGGCCGCGCGAGCCGGCCGACGGGGACCCGAGCGGCGTGCTGGCCACCGACACCGGCCGCGACAGCAGCTCGCTGGCGCTGATCGCGGCCTTCGCGGGCCTGGCCTTGCTCACCGGGCTGGCGCTGGGGGCGCTGGCGGGCCTGGCGATGCGCCGGCGCACCGCCGCGGCCTGAGCCGCGGTCCGGACGGGGCGGATCGGCGTGGATGGCTAGGGTGACCGGCCCGTGACCCCCGACGCCGTGACCATGGACAAGATCGTCTCGCTCTGCAAGCGGCGCGGGTTCATCTTCCAGTCCTCGGAGATCTATGGGGGCCTGGCGTCGACATACGACTACGGCCACTACGGGGTCCTGCTCAAGTCCAACGTCAAGTCCGAGTGGTGGCGCTCCAACGTCCAGCAGCGCGACGACATGGTGGCCCTCGACGCCGCCATCCTGATGCACCCGCGCACCTGGGAGGCCTCGGGGCACCTCGAGGGCTTCACCGACCCGCTCGTGCAGTGCCTCGGCGAGTGCAAGCGCCGCTGGCGGGCGGATCACCTCCGCGAGGCCCAGCCGGAGGGTGAGCTCAAGTGCCCGGTGTGCGGGGGCGAGCTCTCGGAGCCGCGCAACTTCAACCTGATGTTCGAGACCCACATGGGCCCGGTACAAGACGAGGGCTCGCGCATCTACCTGCGCCCGGAGACCGCCCAGGGGATCTTCGTGAACTTCAAGAACGTGATGCAGTTCGCGCGCAAGAAGCCGCCGTTCGGCATCGCCCAGGTCGGCAAGTCGTTTCGCAACGAGATCACCCCGGGCAACTTCATATTTCGCACCCGTGAGTTCGAGCAGATGGAGATCGAGTTCTTCGTGGCGCCGGCCACGGCCGGCGAATGGCACGGGCGCTGGATGGAGGACCGGATGCGCTGGTACACCGACCTCGGCCTGCGTGCCGACCACCTCCAGCTGCGCGAGCACGGCCCCGAGGAGCTGTCTCACTACTCCAGCGCCACCTCGGACATCGAGTACCTGTTTCCGATGGGCTGGTCGGAGCTCGAAGGCATCGCGAACCGTGGCGACTTCGATCTGAGCCAACACGCGGAGTACTCGCGCGAGAAGATGGACTTCGTGGACCCCGGCACGGGCGAGCGTTACGTGCCGCACGTGATCGAACCCTCGGCGGGCGCCGACCGGGGCACGCTGGCCTTCATGGTCGACGCCTACGACGAGGAGCAGGTCGAGGGCCGCGAGCGGGTGGTGCTTCGCTTCCACCCCCGGCTGGCGCCCGTGAAGGTGGCCGTGCTCCCGCTGGTCAACAAGGACGGCCAGCCCGAGCTGGCGCGCGAGGTCTATGAGGACCTGCGCGCGCGGATGTCGGCGGAGTTCGACACCGGCGGCTCGATCGGCAAGCGCTACCGCCGCCAGGATGAGATAGGCACGCCGTGGGGCGTGACCGTCGATCACCAGACGATGGAGGACCGCACCGTAACCCTGCGCGACCGCGACACGCTCGACCAGACGCGCATCGCGATCGGCGAGGTGGGCGACGAGCTGCAGCGCCGGCTCGCCGCTCCCTGGAGGAGCCCGAAGCTGGACTGAGCTAACCCCGGCTCAAGCACTCTCAGGCGAGCAGGCTGATGTCCGTGCGGTACGCGCAGCAGGATCGCCACGACACCCGAGTGTCGACGATCACACGCCCTCGGCGCCGTAATCGAGGATGGCTTCCCGCTCGGCCTGCGTCAGGGAGCGGTCGAACTCCTCGGGCGAAACCTGGGGCCAGGCGCCAGGCGGCGCTCGCGCGGGAGGTGGGGGTGGCGGTGGGTGGCGCGGGCGGGTGAGGTAAGGCCGGCTCGGCTCAGAGGCCGAGCGAAAGCCGCAGGCCATCCTCGAAGGACGCGCTTGACCGCCAGCTCTCCACCCCAGGAAGGCTACGCGCCAGCGGTTGCGCCGTCCGCCGCGCCCGACGCCTCGAAGCCGGCCTCGGGCATCACTCGGGCGATCGGCGCGGGCAGCCACCAGTTCCATCTGCCCATGATCTCCATGGTGGCGGGCACCAGCACGAGCCGCACGAGGGTCGCGTCGAGGGCGATGGCTACCGCCAGCCCCAGTCCGATCTCCTTGATCGAGGGGACCCCGGTGCCGGCGAAGACCGCAAACACCGCGACCATGATCAGCGCGGCGCTCGAGATGGTGGCCGCGCTACGGGCCAGGCCCTGCGCCACCGCCGTCTTGGTATCGCCCGTGGCGTCGTAGCGCTCGCGGATGCGCGAGAGCAGGAATACCTCGTAGTCCATGGACAGCCCGAAGACGATCGCCAGCAGGAACGGTGGCGTCATCGTGTTGATGTAGCCCAGCGACTCGTAGCCGGTGATGCCGTCGAACCAGCCGTACTGGAACACCGCCACCAGAACGCCGTAGGCCGCCCCCACCGACAGCAGGTTCATCAGCACCGCCTTGAGCGGGAGCAGCACCGACCGCAGCAGGAAGAACAGCACCAGATAGCTGAAGGCCAGCACGAACAGTGCGATCTTCCACATCGAGCCGGCGACCAGGTCGCGAAAGTCCTCGACCGACGCCGTCGCGCCGCCGACGTCGACATGGGCCACCCCGGCCAGCCCCTCGTCGGCGGCGGCGCCCTCGCGCAGGCGGTCCACCATAGCCCTGGCGGCGGCGCTCTCGGGGTCGTGGCGCGGGGTCACCGAGATCAGGGCCGCGCGCCCGTCGTCGGACGCTACGCCGCGAGCCACGTCGACCACCTCGGGGTCAGAACGCAACGCGGCGGCGTAGTCGGCCAGGGCGGCGCGGTTCTCCGGGGACGCGGCCGTGCCCTCGTCGAACCGAGCCACGACCTGGGTCATGCCCGTGGCGCCCGCGCCCACCTCACGGGCGGCCAGCTCCGCGCCGACGCGGGTGTCGTCGGCCTCGGGGAACTGGCGCAGGGCGCCATCGCCGAACTCCAGCGACAGCGCCGGGATGGCCAGCACGATGAGCGCGCCGGCGCTCAACGTGGCCGCGAGCACCGGGCGGCGGGTCACGCGGTCGGTCCAGCGCTGCCAGAAGCCCCCACTCGAGGCGCCTGGCGCCGTAGATGCGCGGCGACGGCCGCGCCAGCGGACGTTGCGGAACAGGAGGGCGATCGCGACCGCGAGGCGCCCCCGGGTGTAGGCGCGGCGACCCATCACGCGCATCAACACGGGCAGGAAGGTGAGGGCCGCGAGGATCGAGACGGCCACCACGACGATCGCGCCGAGCGCCATCGACCGGATCGTGGTCGAGTCGACCAGGAACAGGCCGGCCAGGGAGGTCATCACAGTGAGCCCGGAGAAGGCAACGGCCACGCCCGACGTGCGCATGGCGGCGCGCCGGGCGGCCTCCGGCGAGGCCCCGGCGCGAATCTCCTCCCGGTAGCGCGCCAGCACGAATAGGGAGTAGTCCACCGCCACGCCGATTCCGATCATCGACGCGACGTTGGTTGTGAACACCGACATCTCCATCGCCCGGGAGAGGAAGAAGATCGCCGCCCCGGTGATGAGCACGCTGACGAAGCCCAGCGCGAGCGGTAGCGCCGCGGCGGCAAGCGAGCCGAACACACCGAGAAGGATCAGCAGCACGATCGGGAAGCCGGCGGTCTCGGCTGCCTCGAGATCCTCCTTGGACAGGTCCTGCATGCCCGCCCACAGGGCCTGCTGGCCGACGAGGTATGTCTCGGCGCCGTCGGTCGGTCCCTCGCCGGCGCCCACCGCTTCGCGCAGGTCGGTGGCCAGATCTGCCGTCTGGTCGCGGTCGCCCGTCACGTCGAGCACTGCTATCGCGATCGGCGGGGAGCCGGCATCGCGCTTGGCGGCGGCCTCGGCGCGGTCGGACAGCTCGACGTGCGGGAGGCGCGCGGCCGCTGCGTCCGCGCGGTCGATCGCCCTGCGCACCCCCTCGGGGCTGCCACCTGGCCGCCGGGCGACGACGACAGCCAGGGTCTCCCGCTGGGCACCCTCGAAGGCCGCGAGCGCCCGGTCGACGGCGTCGGATCCCGACCCCGGCACGGTGAAGCCGCCGCTCGTGAGATGCTCAGTCTGGCGCGCGGCGAAGGGCGCGGCGGCCAGGAGGATCAGCAACCACGCGCCGAGCACGACCCAGCGACGCCGCTCCAGGAGCGCAGTGAGCCTGTCCATCGCTGCCTGCATGGGCCTCTCCTGTGCAGAGTGAGAAACGGCTCCTGGCCAGCCAGCCAGTTGAGGCCATTGAACCGGATCCGGCCCGGGAGAAACTGTGAGTTACGTCACACATATGTCGTCAGAGTATGTATACTGTGGGCATGGCCGCATCCGACAGGAACAACCCGACCCGCTCACGGTCCTCTGCTTCGGACTACTCGCTCATGGAGTTCATGCGCGAGTACCCCGACGATGCCGCCTGCCTAGACCGGCTCTGGCGCGAGCGGTACGCACCGGACGGCCACCACGCTCAATGCCCGCGCTGCGAGCGCGAGCGGAAGTTCCACCGCACCAAGACGCGGGCCTCGTACACCTGCGATTCCTGCGGCCTTCACGTCCACCCGATGAAGGGCACGATCTTTGAGAAGTCCACGACCTCTCTACAGTTTTGGTTCTACGCCATGTACCTCATGGCCAGCACTCGCTGCGGGATCTCCGCCAAGCAGCTGGAGCGCGAGCTGGGCGTGGGCTACAAGACCGCGCACCGGATGATGAAGAAAATCCGAACCGAGTTGATGACCGATGAAGGCGACGAGCCCCTGTCGGGCGACGTTGCGGTTGACGAGACTTCGTGGGGTGGCAAGCCCCGTGGGCCGAAACTGACCGCCAAGGAGGCCGCCGCCTTCCGTGAGCGCAAGGCGACTGTGCTGGGGATGGTCGAGCGCGGTGGCCGTGTCCGTGCCCGCGTGATTGCTTCCCGTCGCGGCGTCCCGCTTAGTAGAGCCGTGAAGGCGAACGTCAACCCCAGCACGATCCTCTACACGGACGACTGGAAGCCGTACAAGTCGCTCAAGCGCGAGTACATCGACCATCGGATCATCAACCATTCGGCCGGCCTCTACGTGGACGGGGACATCTACACGAACACAATCGAAGGGTTCTTCGGCAACCTCAAGACCGGGATGCGGGGGGCCTACAAGGAGGTCTCGCCCGCCTACCTCCAGTCCTATCTAAACGAGTACGCCTGGCGTTACAACGCGCGGTACCAACGCGGTTCGATGTTCGAGCAGCTACTGGTACGAGCGGCAGAGCGGAACTAGACCGCCGCCGCGCCAAAACGAAGAACTACTCAAAGAACTTCGGGCCGCAGCCGATAGGTTCCCAAGCTGTTTCCTAGGAGGAAACGCGGGGTATTCCCAGAAGAGGCTGTGTTAGTGTTGCGATGGATGAATCCTCTGACGCTCATTAAGAACGTCATAGAGAAGCCGGATACCAAGGCTGACCCTGATCAGCGGGTAGACCGCATGGCTGAGCAGCTTCCGAGGCCCTACGCCGAGTCGCTGCGTGCGGCGGATCGCTACTCGGTTGAGAACGAGGCGCCCGGAGCATCGGCGCCCAGCTACCTCTAGCCCGGGCAAATCTCAAGCGCAACCTGCTGGCGCTGCCTGCGGCCGCGTCCCTTTCCCTTCGGGCTCTTGATCTGAGTTTTCCGGCTCTGGCCCCACCGGTTCTTGGCGTCTGCGGCAGCCGATTCGTTGTCAAAGAGCCAGTCAAAGCACCCGTCCGGTTGCCCAGCCTCTCTCACGACCTCCGCCATACAAGACAAAAGAACGTCGGTCACCAGCACTGCCTTGCGTAGATTGGTCTTGTACTCCGCGCAAACCTTGATATGGGACGCCTGCAACCTCCCGCCTTCCACGTGGATCAAGAGAACGGCAACGAGAGGTCGGCCTTGGAACCACCGGTCCTCCCAGACATACAACACTCGGCCTTTATCCCTGCCTCCAGACTGCAGTCGCTTCGAGATCAGATCCTTATCGCGGTCCAGCCATTCGATCTGAGCATCGCGGTTCGAAGGCGCGGCGACGTTGCTCGACGTGACGTACCACTCAGCGTCTTCCGCTGGCCAACACGTGACCGTGACCGTGGTCTTACTGCCCTTCTCCCGCACATCGACCATGGACGGCCACGAGACTACATGCGCTGAGTGCGCAAACCTACCTAAGCGATGCTTAGTTGCCGCTGCGTCGAGGCTCAGGCTTCGCGGCCGCCTTCTTGAGTAGTTTCTCGAAGTCTTCGCGCTTAGGCACCGGGATCTCTACCGGCTTGCCCTTCTTGGGCTGGGTGACCTGCTTACGAGAGGCCTTCCGCGCCATCAAGCGATCTCGAGAATCCGGATCGACCGAACCGGCCAAGGGAATAGCTCAGGCTCAGGGTCACGCCCCTCGGCTTCCGCTGCGCTCCATTCCTCTTCGCTGCACGCCCAGACGCTTTCGAAGTCCCCGCCCCGGTTGATACCCGTGAGGGCTCGCTTTGAGAAGCGCCTGCCCAAAGCGTCCGTCACTTCGATCTGAGTGCCCTTCTCAATGGGTTCCATAGGGCGAGCGTAAGGTCTGCCACTCGGATCGCCAAAGATTGATCTAAGGAAATCCGCCCAAGTGGCATGGACTCTGGTATCGTGCCACTAGTTGCCGATCAACCAGGGAGTTGCCACTATGGCCACTGACGCAGACAACGTTCCATTCCAGCCGCCCTACATGTCTTGGGCCACCTTCGAAGGCATTCTCGACCAGCTCGCTGCGGTCGGCATTCCGGACCAGATCGACCGTTCCGTCCTTGCCTCCCGTTCCGGCGGGGACCAAAGCCAGTTCCTTCGAGCGGCACGCGCATTTGGGCTGATCGACGCGAATGACGCGCCCACTGATCGTCTTCGAGCCCTCGTCGGGCAAGCAGAGAGACGACCAGCGATCTACAAGCAGATTCTGCAGGAGAACTACGCCGACGTAATCGCGCTTGGCACGGGGGCAACGCAGCAACAGCTCACAGACCAATTCCGGGAGTTCGGGATAGAGGGGGACACCGTCCGGAAGGCCATCGCGTTCTACCTAAGCGCCGCACGCCAGGCGGAGATTCCGCTGAGCCCTCGATTCAAGACCACGCGGCCTGGCGCCGGAGGCCGGAGGGCTGTGCGACGAACGACGCGGAAGGTCACTCCGCCGCCCGGCGACAACGGGGGGCGCGGGGACGACCGAGGTCAGGACCCGTACGAAGGACTGCATCCGGCCATCGTCACCCTCGTCCAGTCGCTGCCTACGTTCGATGAGGATGGGGCCAAGCCCGAGTTCCCTAGTGCTGAGCGCAAGGCTTGGTTTGCGTACGCACAGGCCACGTTCAACCTGATCTACACGCGACCCGAAGGGGATGCCGTCCAGCAAGACGAGATCCCGGCGGAGGAACGCGCATGAGACCTCGGTCCCCCACACGGAGTCAAACATGATCTTGAGTACCACCGGGGCGTAGCGCAAAGCTTCCTGCTGCGTCCCATAGCCCTTCGCGCTGGGCTTGATAGCGCGATGGCGGAGAGCGAACCGAGTCAAAGGGAGCCTCTGACTCGGCCCACTCCCGGAGCCGGTCCCGTTAGCGCGGGGCCGGCTCTTGTCTCTGAGGATAGAGGTAGCTGTCAAGCCCGCTTGCCATGCGGGTTCTCAGGTTACATACTTAGATGACATATGTGTGAGTTACGTCACAGACCCTGCAACGCAGAGAGGCGCCCACACGGGCGCCTCTCGAAGGCCATATGCGCGGAGGACTACGCGCCTACGGGCTCCGACGAAGCCGGCTCCGGGGTGGTGGTCGAGGTGTACTCGAACTCCTCCTCGGCTCCGAACATCGCGTCGAGCACCTTCTTGCGCAGGCCCTCGCTGAGCGCGATGGCCGCGATGCCGCCGACTACCGCGACGCCGATCAGACCCTTGCCCCGGCTCCGCTTCTTCTTCTTGGGCTCGCGCAGGGCGTCGGCCGCGTTCTTGAGCGAGGTCGCCGCCTCCTTGAGGTCTCGCTGCACCTTCTTGTTCTCGAGCGCCTTCTGCGGCGTCTTGCCGTTCATGCGCCCGTACGCCTTGCGCGCGGACTCGTAGGCCGTTCGCAGGTTCTCGCGCAGCTCGTCGTCCTCGACCAGGCGCCGCACGTATGGGTTGTTGCGGGCGGCTTGACCTGCGGCGACCGCTCCGGTTCCAGCCTTTGCGGCCTTCTTCTTGGCTGCCATAAGCTCTCCTCGTTCCGCTCTCGATCCGCTTGCCTCGTAACCCTACCCGGGTTTCGCCTGTGAGACACCGTCGACCGCAGCCACCGGCTCCCGGGTTCGGTCACGCGCCCGCCGGCCACCCTTGGGAGCTCGCCTAGCGGGCTTCGTCGCCCGCCCGCCGGGCGCCTCCAATGCCTCGGCGAGCACATCACCCGCGGACTCCAGGAACAGGAACTCCATCCCGTCCGTGAGGTTGTCCGGGAAGTCCTCGACGTCCGGCTCGTTGCGCTTGGGCGCGATCACCCGCGTGATCCCCGCTCGCTGGGCGGCCAGCGCCTTCTCCTTGAGCCCCCCGATCGGCAGCACCAGTCCCTTGAGGGTTATCTCCCCGGTCATAGCCGTGTCCGAGCGCACCGGGCGACCGGTGACCAGCGAGGTGAGCGCCGTGGCCATCGTTATGCCCGCGCTGGGGCCGTCCTTGGGGATGGCCCCGGCGGGCACGTGCAGGTGCACGTCGTTCTTGCGAAACCAGTCCTCGGGCACGTCGTGACCCAGCGACGTGACGGTGTGCTTGACATAGGAGAGAGCCGCTGCCGCCGACTCCTTCATCACGTCGCCGAGCTGTCCGGTTATCTGCAGCTTGCCCTCGCCCGGGAAGGCTGTCGCCTCCACGAACAGCACGTCGCCGCCGGCTGGCGTCCAGGCCAGGCCGGTGGCCACGCCGGGCTCGCCGGTGCGCCGGCCCACCTCTGGCTGCACGCGCCGGCGGCCGAGCAGCTCGGTCACGATCCTTGGCCGGACGGTGCGCTTGGAGCGCCGCTTGCCCTCGGCGAACTCGCGCGCCACCTTGCGACAGATCGCTCCTATCTCGCGCTCGAGATTGCGGACGCCCGCCTCGCGCGTGTAGCCCTCGATCACCTCGCGCAGCGCGTCGTCGGTGAACTCGATCTTCGAGCGACCGAGTCCGTTCTGTGAGATCTGACGCGGCACGAGATAGCGCTTGGCGATCTCGAGCTTTTCCTGCTCCGTGTACCCGGCGAGCTGAATCACCTCCATCCGGTCGAGCAGCGGCGCGGGGATCGGTTCGAGCTGGTTGGCCGTGGTGATGAAGAGCACGCGCGAGAGATCGAACGGCAGGTCGAGATAGTGGTCACGGAAGCTCGAGTTCTGCTCGGGGTCGAGCACCTCGAGCATCGCGCTCGACGGGTCGCCGCGGAAGTCGGCCCCCATCTTGTCGATCTCGTCGATCATCAGCACCGGGTTGTTGGCTCCGGCGTCGCGCATCGCCCGGAGGATCGTGCCCGGCATCGCTCCGATGTAGGTGCGGCGATGACCGCGGATCTCGGACTCATCGCGCACGCCGCCGACCGATATCCGCTGAAACTCGCGGCCCATCGAGGCGGCTATCGACTTGCCGAGCGAGGTCTTGCCCACGCCCGGAGGACCGGCGAAGCAGAGGATGGAGCTGCGCGCGTCGGGCTTGAGCTTGCGCACCGCCAGAAACTCGAGTATCCGGTCCTTCACCTTCTCCATGTCGTAGTGGTCGCGGTCCAGGGTCGCGTGGGCCTCCCCGAGGTCGAGGTGGTCGTCGGTGGCCTTCGACCACGGCAGGGAGACGATCCACTCGATGTAGCCGCGGATCACACCGTGCTCGGCCGCCTGCGGCGGCAGACGCTCGAAGCGCTGCAACTCGCGTTCGACCTGCTTGAGCGCGATCTCCGGGAGGTTGGCCGCCTCCACCTGCTCGCGCAGCTCCTGGGTCTCGGCCTCCTGCTCGTCGACCTCGCCCAGCTCCTCCTGGATCGCCTTCAGCTGCTGGCGCAGGTAGAACTCGCGCTGCCCCCGGTCGATCTCAGAGGCGACCTGCGACTGGATCTTCGATCCGATGGAGATCAGCTCAAGCTCGCGGGCCAGCAGCTCCGACAGGCGGCGCAGCCGCTTGCCGAGATGGAGCTCCTCCAGCAGCTCCTGGCGCTCCTCGGTCTTGATCCGCAGCGCCCCGGCGATCATGTGCGCGAGCTCGCCCGGATCCTCCAGGTTGGCCACCGCCAGTTGCAGTTCCTCAGGCAGGTAGGGAACCTGCTCGATGATCATCGAGAACGTGCTCTGCACGTTGCGAAACAGCGCCTCTATCTCAGGGGAGTCGGTCTTCTCGTCCGGCAGCTCGCAGATACGCGCGACCAGGTAGGGGTCGGTGCTCACAAACTTCTCGAGCCTCACGCGCTGGGAGCCGTGCACGAGGATGCGCAGCGTGCCGTCGGGCACCTTGATCATCCGCGCGACCGTGCCGGCGACGCCGACGCCATAGAGCTCGTCGGGGCCGGGGTTGTCTATGTCTCCGTTGCGGGAAGCCACCATCACCAGCATCCGGTTGCCGCCGAGCACGTCGTTGATCAGCTTGACCGACCGTTCCTGGCCGACCGCGAGCGGGGTGAGCGTGTCCGGGAAGGGCACGCTGTCCTTGAGCGGAAGCACCGGAAGGCTCTCGGGCAGCGTGGTGGCCACCGGCACCTCCTGCGGGGCCTGGCCGTCGCCGGCGGGAATCTCGATCACCGCTCGCCGCCTTCCTCGATGGGCACGCGGCGCGACACCTGCTCGCGCCGTGCGAGCGGCACCTCGACCAGGAGCATGCCATCCTCGTAGCTGGCCCGGGCGCGGTCGGCCACCACGTCGGCCCCCAGCTCCACGGCGCGGCGAAACGGACCGTGCTCGATCTCGATCTGCTGGAACAGGCGCCCCTCGGGTCCGGCGGCCCTGCGCTGGCCCGAGATCAGCAGCTGGCGTCCGCGGATCTCCAGTGCGACGTCTTCGATCAGGATGCCCGCCAGGTCGACCTTGACCACCGCCCGCGCCGGATCGTCCTGATAGAAGACGTCGACCGAGGGTGAGAACCCGCGGCCGCGAAAGCCGGTGCGCTCGAAGGCGTCGCCGAACAGCTCGTCGATCTCCCGCCGCATGCGGTCGAAGTTGGCGAACAGATCCCGGTCTGGACTCACCGGTGCAGGATACCTGGGCCCACCGGGGCCTATCCCCGCGGCTCAGATCTCGTAGACGGATCCCTCGGAGGCGACCTCGACGGGAGCGCCGAAGGCCTCGCTGGCCTGCCTGCGCGCCCAAGTGGCATCCAGCTCGTCCGATATGTGAGTGAGCACCACTCGGCGAGCGCCCGCCAGGCGGGCGTGCTCACCGGCTTCCTGGGGCGTGAGGTGCCCGCGCGTCCCGGTGCGCTCGGGCCGGGGCAGCGTCGCCTCGATCACGAGCAGCGCGCAGCCCTTCACGAACTCAATCAGGTCCTCGGACGGGCTCGAGTCGGCGCCGTAGGCCAGCGTTCCGCCGCCGCCGGCCGAGACGATCTCCATCGCGAAGGTCTGCGTGAAGTGCGGCACCGACCTGAACCGGAACCGGAAAGGGCCGACCTCGGGAGTCGAGCTCTCCTCGTACTCCTCCAGCCGGAAGGCGTTCTCGATCAGGTCATCGCTGCCCCACGCACCGACCACGCGGCGAAACACCTCGGCCGCGCCGGGCGGCGCTATCAGGCGCGGGCGGGCGGGGTGGTCGGTGCCGGGCCACGGGGGTACCGGCACCGGCTGCTGACGCGGAGCGTAGGTGAGCGCGTAGGAGTAGGGCACCAGGTCGAGGAAGTGATCGGCGTGAAGATGCGACAACACCACGGCGTCCACGTCCACGTAGTCCACGAACTGGCGCAGCTTCGAGAACACGCCATTGCCACAGTCGATCAGCACAGAGGCGCCGTCCTCCTGCAGCAGATAGCCGGAGCAGGCTCCCCCGGCGTCCTGCCAGGAGGGTGACTTGCCGAGCACGGTGAGCCGCATGCGCCAGCGACTCTATCCGCCGCAGTGCGCTTCCGGCGCTCGTCACGGGCAGCCCCGCCGGCGCTTGCGTCTCAGCTCGGCTGAGGGAAGGCGTACGCGGCGCGCGTGCGCTCCGTGCGGAAGGTGAAGGCCAGCTGGCGCTCGGGAGCGAGCCCGCGCTCGGCGGGGCGGAAGGTGGTGCAGGGCCCTCCAAGGTTGAGCGCGCACAACAGGTTCTGATGAAAGAAGCAGTCCTCGCACTTCGCGCGCTTCGCCTTGCTCTTCGCCATGCTTTCCTGTTCCCCCAGTCGCCTAAGTCGATGAGTCGAATGTGCTCGCGCCATGCTGCACGAATCGGTCCTGCCTCGCCAGTCGCGTTTCCGCAAATCCGTGAAATTTCGATTCCCTGGAAATTGCAGGCTTTCTCGCTTCGCCCCCGCTGTTTGCGGGGTTGGCGGGGGGGCGAAATCTCATCTGAGCCCCTACCCGGACGCGTAAGCAAGCAGTGGAGCTGATCACCGGGGCCACCGGATACGTTGGCGGCAGGCTGGTGGAGCGCCTGCTGGCCGAGGGCCGGCCGGTGCGCGCGCTCGCGCGCGACCCATCGCGCCTGGAGGCGCGTGCGGGACTGGAGTTGGCCGGCGGCGACCTCACCAGCGGTCGCGGCGTGCGCGAGGCCCTCGAGGGCTGCGCGACCGCCTACTACCTCGTGCACTCGATGGAGGCGCCCACCAGCACCGAGGACGGGGACTTCTCCGACCGCGACCGGCGCGCCGCCGAGAGCTTCGCACAGGCGGCGCGCGCAGAGGGCGTGGAGCGCGTGGTCTACCTGGGCGGCATCGCGCCGGCCGGTGCCGAGCCCTCGGCTCACATCGGGTCCCGAATCGAGGTCGAGCAGATCCTCCTCGAAGCGGCGCCTGCCAGCACGGCCCTACGCGCCTCGCTCTTGATCGGGTCGCGCTCCTCGTCCTTCCGGATTCTGGTGCGCCTGGTCGAGCGGCTGCGCTTGCTGCCGATGCCCGGCTGGCGCCGCAATCGCACCCAGCCCCTCGCGGAGCGCGACGCGGTCGAGTTCCTGGCCCGCACGCCGGGCATCGAGGCTGCCGCGGGGCGCTCTCTCGACATCGCCGGACCGGACGTGCTCAGTTACGGGGAGATGATCGAAGGGATCGCCGAATCGATGGGCGTGGCCCGGCTGCCCATCGGCCTCGGGGTCTCCCTCACTCCGCCGGCGAGCGCCGTGGTGAGCGCCCTGACCGACCAGCCTCTCGATCTGGTGCGACCGCTGATGGAAAGCCTCGAGCACGAGCTGCTGCCCCGCGACGCCCTCGAGGCGCCGGAGATGTACGGCATCCGCACGCTGCCGTTCGACCGGGCGGTGGAGCGCGCCCTCGCCGAGTGGGAGCGCACCGAGGAGCTGGCGGCGCGGTGAGGGTCGAGCGCCGGGTGCAGGTGAAGGCCTCGCCGGAGGCCTTGTACCAAGTGGTCATGAACCCCCGCGCCCTGGAGCGATGGGTCACGATCCACCAGTTCCTCGAAGACGCCCCCGAGGGCCAGCTCAGAAAGGGGTCGACGCTCACCCAATGCCTCAAGCTCGCCGGAAAGGGCTTCAAGGTGCGCTGGACGGTGGTGGAGAACGAGCGCGCCAAGCGCGTCGTGTGGGAGGGCAGGGGGCCGGTGCGGGCCAAGGCCAAGGTGATCTACGAGTTCGCCGCCGACGGCGACGCCACCACGTTCTTCTACGCCAACGAGTACGACCTGCCGGGCGGGCCGATCGGACGGATGGCCGGCCCGATGGTCAAGAGGGTGACGGCCGGCGAACTGGACGAATCACTCAAAAGGCTCAAAGCATTGGTTGAGTGACAAGGGAGGCCGCGGTGCTCGCCGGCGAGCCGCCGTGCGGTGCTCGGCCGAGATTCATCTGTGCTGTGCTCGGCCGAGATTCATCCGTGCGGTGCTCGGCCGAGATTCATTCGTGCGGTGCTCGGCCGAGATTCATTCGTGCGGTGCTCGGCCGATCGGCGATCGGCCTGCGCTCCTCCGGCAGCGATCGGCCTGCACTCCTCCGGCAGCGATCGGCCTGCACTCCTCCGGCAGCGATCGGCCTGCGCTCCTCCGGCAACGTTCCGGCTGCGCTCCTCCCGAGATGTCCCGGCCCGCTGCTCCCAGGGTGACAGGTTACCCTGCGCTTATCCCCCGGTGACAGGTTCCCTTGCGCTATCCCCAGGTGACAGGTTTCCCCTGCGCTTCTCCACCGGTGACAAACACCGCCGTATGGCATTATGCAAGTAACTGTTTTAGGAAAGGACTCGTACGGTGACCGACTTTCTGGATGAGAAGCGCAAGGAGATAGACGCCCGGCTCAAGGAGCTGCGCCCCCTCGTGGAGGAGCACGAGCGACTGGAGAAGGCTGCGGCCGCGCTCGCCGGGGTGGGCGGTTCCGGCGCGCGACAGGCAGGCCGCCGGTCGGGTACGGCGGCCAGGGGACGCTCGCGCAGCGCCGGCTCCGGCTCCGGCGCTAGGCGGCGGGGGCGCCCACGAGGCTCGGGCAAGCGCGCCCAGCAGGCCCAGGAGCTGGTCGGTGCCCAGCCGGGGATAACCATCCCCGAGCTGGCCGACGCCATGGGCATCCAGGCCAACTACCTGTACAGGGTCATGCCGACACTCCAGGGGGAGGGCAAGATCCGCAAGGAGGGGAAGGGCTGGCACCCAGCCGCGTGATGGAATAGGTGCGGTGCTCGCCGGAGAGTGATCCGTGCGGTGCTCGGCCGAGAACCTCCGGTGCGGTGCTCGCCGGAGAGTGATCCGGCGCGGTGCTCGGCCGATCGGCGATCGGCCTGCGCTCCTCCGGCAACGTTCCGGCTGCGCTCCTCCCCGTCGGCCTAGATGAGTCCGAGCTTCTGGACGGCCTCGCGCTCCTCGGTGAGCTCGGCCACCGTCGCGTCGATCTTCTCGCGCGAGAAGTCGTCGAGCTCGAGGCCCTCCACGATCTCGCACTCGCCTCCCGAGCAGGTCACGGGGAAGCTGGAGACGATTCCCTCCGCCACGCCATAGCTGCCGTCGGAGGGCACGGCCATCGACACCCAGTCGCCTTCCGGCGTGCCGTTCACCCAGGCGTAGACGTGGTCGATCGCCGCGTTGGCCGCCGACGCCGCGCTGGAGGCGCCCCGAGCCTCGAGTACCGCCGTGCCGCGCTTGCCAACGGTGGGGATGAAGTCATTCTCCAGCCAGTCCCTGTCCTGGTCCACGGCCTCCCAGGCGCTGTCACCGGAGACCTTGGCGTTGAACACGTCGGGGTACATCGTCGGTGAGTGGTTGCCCCACACCGCGAGATTGGTCACCTCGCCGACCGGTGCGCCGGCCCTCTTGGCCAGCTGGGTCATCGCCCGGTTCTGGTCGAGCCGGGTCATGGCGGTGAAGCGCTCGCGCGGCACGCCGTCGGCATTCGACGCCGCGATCAGCGCGTTGGTGTTGGCCGGGTTGCCCACGACGAGCACCTTCACGTCGCCGGCGGCCCCCGCGGCGATGGCCTCGCCCTGCGGCTTGAAGATGCCGCCGTTGGACTCGATCAGATCGGCCCGCTCCATGCCCTTGCTCCGCGGTCTCGCCCCCACCAGCAGCGCGACGTTGGTGCCCTCGAAGGCCCGGCTCGGGTCGTCGAAGATGTCGATGCCCGCGAGCAGAGGGAAGGCGCAGTCGTCGAGCTCCATCGCCGTGCCCTCGGCGGCCTTCACGGCGTCAGGGATCTCCAGCAGGCCGAGATGCACCGGCGTGTCGGGGCCCAGCAGCTGACCGCTGGCGATGCGAAATAGCAGGGCATACCCGATCTGGCCGGCGGCGCCGGTCACGGTTACTCGAACGGGGGATTCAGGCATGGGCGATGGTCTCCTCAGTTGCGGTCCGCAGGTTCTCGTCGATCGAAGCCAGGAACTCCTGGGTGGTCTCATAGGCCTGGTCGGGACCGATCAGCAGGGCGAGGTCCTTGGTCATCTTTCCGCTCTCGACCGTGGCCACACACACCCGCTCGAGCGTCTCGGCGAATGCGGTGACGTCGGGAGTCTCGTCCATCCGCCCGCGCGCAGCGAGCGCCCGGGTCCAGGCGAAGATGGAGGCGATCGGGTTGGTGGAGGTCTCCTCGCCCTGCTGGTGTGAGCGAAAGTGGCGGGTAACCGTGCCGTGCGCCGCCTCAGCCTCTACGGTCTTGCCGTCGGGTGTCATCAGAACGCTGGTCATCAGGCCCAGCGAGCCGAAGCCCTGGGCCACCGTGTCCGACTGCACGTCGCCGTCGTAGTTCTTGCAGGCCCATACGTAGCCGCCCTCCCACTTCAGGACCGCGGCCACCATGTCGTCGATCAGCCGGTGCTCGTAGGTGAGCCCCGCCTGCTCGAAGTCGCTCCGGAACTCGGCGTCGAAGACCTCCTGGAAGAGGTCCTTGAAGCGCCCGTCGTAGCGCTTGAGGATCGTGTTCTTGGTGGACATGTAGACCGGGAAGCCGCGGTCGAGCCCGTACCGCAACGAGGCCCGCGCGAAGTCGCGGATCGACTCGTCGAGGTTGTACATCGCGAGCGCGACCCCGCCCCCCGGGAAGTCGAACACGTCCACCTCGATCGGCTCGCTTCCGTCTTCAGGCTGGAAGTTGAGCGTGAGCTTGCCTCTGCCCGGCACCAGGATGTCCTCGGCCCGGTACTGATCCCCGAACGCGTGACGGCCGATGATGATCGGCTTGGTCCAGCTCGGCACGAGCCGCGGCACGTTGGACATCACGATCGGCTCGCGGAAGATCACTCCGCCGAGGATGTTGCGGATCGTGCCGTTGGGCGACCGGTACATCTCCTTGAGGCCGAACTCCTCCACGCGGGCCTCGTCCGGTGTGATCGTGGCGCACTTCACGCCGACGCCGTGCTCTTTGATGGCGTTGGCCGCGTCGACGGTGATCCGGTCCCCGGTGGCGTCTCGGCTTTCGATTCCGAGATCGAAGTACTTCAGGTCGACATCGAGGTAGGGAAGGATCAGCTTCTCCTTGATGAACTCCCAGATGACGCGGGTCATCTCGTCGCCGTTCAGCTCGACGATGGGGTTCTTCACCTCGATCTTGGCCACTTCGGGACTCCTTGACCTCGCGGCGCCGGGACACTAATGCACCCATGCGCAACCGGCCTGCCACGATGACGCGAGGTGTTAGGCGGCGGCTCCATCCAACTTGCGCGCATCTCCGGCATCCGGATCGGCGTGGAGCCCAGCTGGTTCTTCGTCCTCTTTCTGATCATCTACCTGCTCACCGGCTACTACGGCGCGCGCTTCGCCGACGGGACGGCCTTCACGCTGGCGGTGGTCTCGGCGCTGCTCTTCTTCCTGTCGCTGCTGCTCCACGAGCTGGGGCACGCAGTGGTGGCCCGCCGCAACGACATCGGCATCATCGGCATCGACCTGTGGATGCTCGGCGGCGTGGCCAAGATGGACCGCGACAGCGACTCACCCGGCGTCGAGTTTCGAGTGGCGGCGGCAGGCCCGCTGGTCACCCTCCTGATCGCCGTCGCGTGCTTCGGAGCCGGCACGGCAATCGCCGGCGTCGGCGGGGCGGTGGACTCCACACGCTTCGAGGCCGCGGGGGGCAACGAGGTGCTCGCCGTGCTCGGTTACCTCACCTTCATCAACGCGCTGCTGCTGGTGTTCAACCTGGTCCCGGCCTTCCCCCTCGACGGCGGGCGGATCGCACGGGCGGCGATCTGGTGGCGCACCGAGGACCGCGCGCAGGCGACGCGCCTGGCGGCGCGCGTGGGGCGCGGGTTCTCGTTCCTCGTCATGGCCGGGGGAGTGTTCTTCCTCCTGGACGGGGACCTGCTCAACGGGGTGTGGTTCATCTTCATCGGGGTCTTCCTCGGCCAGGCCGCGAAGCAGGCCGAGGCCCAGACGGCGATCACCAGCCGCATCGAGGGCCTGCGGGTGGCAGACGTGATGGACGCCGAGCCGGTGGTGGTGCCGGCCACCCTGTCTCTCGGGCGCGCCTGGGACGAGTTCTTCCTGCGCTACGGCCACCCATGGTTCCCGGTCGTGGACCCCGACGGTCGCTTCTCCGGCCTGATCGCCCGCGAGGCGGTCGAGGGCGTGCCCGAGGCCGACCGCCCCGGGCGCGCCGTCGCCTCGGTGATGGCGGTCGACAGCGACGGCGCCAGTGGTCTGCGGGTGGGCACCGACGAGCCCCTGGAGGCGCTGCTGGCTCTCGAGGGGCTACAGCGGCTGGGGGCGATCGTCGCGGTCGACCCCGAGGGGCGTCTGCGCGGCGTGGTCACCGTGGACCAGGTGCGCCGTGCCCTGAGCCCCACCGCGCCGGCCGGCTGACGCTCCGGCCCGCTGGGGCCCGTATCCCGGGTGAGGCGGGCGGTCGCATAGAATCGCCGCGCCTCACCCCCGCGATGCCCCAGCACGACGTCCTCGTCATAGGAGCCGGTCTCGCCGGCCAGCGCGCCGCCCTCGCCGCGGCCGAGACCGGTGCGTCCGTCGGCGTCATCTCGAAGGTGCATCCGGTCCGCTCGCATTCCAACGCCGCCGCAGGCGGCATCAACGCGGCGCTGGACCCAGAGGACTCCTGGGAGTCGCACGCCTTCGACACCGTGAAGGGATCCGACTACCTGGGCGATCAGGACGCGATCGAGGTGATGTGCCGTGAGGCCCCCGACGAGGTCCTGAGGCTGGAGCACCTGGGCGTCACCTTCCACCGCAGCGACGAGGGCAAGCTCGGGACCCGGGCGTTCGGCGGCGCCTCCGCCGCGCGCACCTACTACGTGGCCGACATCACCGGCCAGGCGCTGCTGCACGTCCTCTACGAGCAGCTGATGAAGCACGACGAGGTGACCCGTTACGAGGAGTGGTTCACAACCGCTCTCGCGCGCGACGACTCGGGCCGGCTCGCCGGCGCGGTCACCCGCAACATCCGCGACGGCTCACTCGAGCTGTTCACCGCCAAGGCCGTGATCCTGGCCACCGGCGGCAACGGACAGATCTTCAACCCCACCACCAACGCCCTGATCTGCACGGGCGACGGCATCGCGATGGCCTACCGCGCCGGCGCTCCGCTGATGGACATGGAGATGGTCCAGTATCACCCCACCACCCTCGCCGGCATCGGGCTGCTGATCACCGAGGGCGCCCGCGGCGAGGGAGCACACCTCCTCAACGCCGAGGGCGAGCGCTTCATGGAGAATTACGCGCCCAACAAGATGGAGCTGGCCTCGCGGGACGTGGTCTCGCGCGCCGAGCAGACCGAGATCAACGAGGGCCGGGGGTTCCCCGACGGCACGGTCGCGCTCGACATCACGGTGGTGCCCCGCCACCGGATCCTCCAGTCGTTGCGCGAGATCGTCAACGTCGGCCGCGACTTCGCCGGGGTGGACATCACCTCCGAGCCGATCCACATCAAGCCCGGCAACCACTACGTGATGGGCGGCATCAAGACCGACATCGACGGCCAGACCGACGTCCCCGGGCTCTACGCCGCCGGCGAGTGCGCCTGCGTCTCGGTGCACGGCGGCAATCGCCTCGGCGCGAACTCGCTGCTGGACACGCTGATCTTCGGCCGACG
The DNA here is from genome assembly GCA_030447725.1 of Thermoleophilaceae bacterium. Taxonomy (GTDB): domain Bacteria; phylum Actinomycetota; class Thermoleophilia; order Solirubrobacterales; family Thermoleophilaceae; genus JAAYBF01. The sequence continues at coordinate 879,711 of JAUJOQ010000001.1, read as the reverse complement.
CTCCGGTGTCCACGCCGCGCAGATGGGGCGCGGCATGGCGCAACCCACGCCGGCGGGGTCGGAGCTGGCCCGTGAGCGCGAAGCGATCCAGTCAATCATCTCCCGTGACCGGTCCGGGCGCCGGCTCTCCGAGATCAAGGCCGAGATGGGCAAGGTGATGGACGAGCAGGTGTCCGTGTTCCGCGACGAGGAGCGCCTGCGCGGCGCCCTCGAGGTGGTCAAGCGCCTCCAGGAAGAGGTCAAGACCGTGGCGGTCGACGACAAGGGCTCGGTGTTCAACCAGGACGTGCTGGGCGCACTGGAGCTCCAGTTCATGCTCGACAACGCCGAGTGCATTGTGATGGGCGCCATCGAGCGAAAGGAGAGCCGCGGGGCGCAGTTTCGCACCGACTTCCCGGAGCGCAACGACGACGAGTGGCTCAAGCACATCAACCTCACGGCGGACGGTGACATTCCCGCGGTCTCCTACTCTGACGTGACGATGACCCAATGGGAGCCCGAGGAGAGGACGTACTGATGTCGATCTTGGACAAGATCCTCGGGCGCGACGAGGAGCCCGCCGACGGCGACGGCCCCAAGAACGAGGCGGCCGGCTACACGCTAAAGATCCGCCGCTACGACCCCGAGTCCGGCGAGACCGCCTTCTGGCACGAGTACGACGTGGACATCGCTCCCGAGCGGTCGGTGCTCGACGGCATCCTCTACGCCAAGGACCACGAGGACGCGTCGATCGGCATCCGCTGCTCGTGCCGCGCCGCCATCTGCGGCTCCTGCGGCGTGCGCATCAACGGCAAGTCGGCGCTGGCCTGCAACACCCGTATCTCCGACGCCCAGGCGAAAGCGGGCCGCGGCAAGCCGATCGTGGTCGAGCCGATGGGCAACATGCCCGTGCTCAAGGACCTGATCGTGGACATGGACGCCGTGCACTGGAAGAAGATCCAGCGCGTGGTGCCGTGGCTGCTGCCCGACGGCGAGCCGCCCGAGCGCGAGTACATCGTGCCCGCCGAGTCGATGATCGATGTGACGCAGTCGATGGCGTGCATCCAGTGCGGCGTGTGCGTGAGCGCCTGCCTGTCACTCGAGGTCGACCCCGAGTTCGTGGGCCCGGCGGCCCTGGCCAAGGCCTACCGCTTCGTGGGCGACCCCCGCGACGGCCAGACCGAGGAGCGCCTGCGCGACCTGGCCGAGGACCCGCACGGCATGTATGACTGCACCCACTGCTTCGCCTGCATCGAGGTCTGCCCCAAGGACGTCGCGCCGATGGATCAGATCATGCGCCTTCGCCGCCGCGCCACTGGTGACTACGAGATCAAGGACAAGAACAACGGCTACGGCCACGGGAAGGCCTTCGTGGACATGATCGAGAACTGGGGCACACTGCACGAGGCGCAGATGCTGCCCCGCTCCTTCGGCGACGGCTCGATGATCAAGGGCCAGACCGAGCCCGGCGCGGTCAAGCAACTGGTCGAGGCCCTGCCCACCGCCATACGCGGCCTGAAGTCGGGCAAGGTGACGCCCAAGGCGGTGCTGTTCCATCCCAAGTTGCCCGACCAGGACAACGTCAGGAAGATCTACAAGGCGATCGAGTCCCAAGGCGAGCGGCTCGAGCTCAACCTGTACATAGTCGCCGACAACTCCGCCGACGAGGAGGGCGCCATGGCCGAAGGCACCAAGGAAGGGCTCGCTTAGATGAAGCTTGCCTACTGGCCCGGCTGCGTGTCGCGTGGCTTCACCCCCGAGCTGCACGGCTCGATGGCCCTCGTGGCCCCCAAGCTCGGGCTCGAGCTGGTGGAGCTCGACCGCGCGAGCTGCTGCGGGGCCGGCGTGATCGCCGAGCACAACCAGGAGCTGGCCGACACCCTCAACGCGCGCACCTTCGCCCTCGCACAGGGAGTGGACGGCGCCGCCGGCATGATGAACATCTGCTCGACCTGCCAAGGCGCGCAGTCGGAGTGCCAGGAGCGCCTGGACGCCGACAGCGGCTACCGCGACCACATCAACGGCACGCTCTCAGATCAGGGCCTGACCTACGAGAAGAGCGGCGAGTGGTGGAACAAGAACTTCATGTGGCTACTGGTCGAGGAGATCGGCCTGGACAAGCTGGCGGCCAAGGTGGTCCGCCCGCTCGAGGGACTGCGGATCGCTCCCTTCTACGGGTGCTACATCGTGCGCCCGACCCACCGCCTCGGCTTCGAGGCACATCCCAATCGCCACAAGTACCTCGATCACCTGATCGAGATACTCGGCGCCGAGTCGGTCTCCTACGCGGGCAGCCACAAGTGCTGTGGCTTTCCCGTGATCACCATGAACCGCGCCACCTCCCTCCGTCAGGCCGGCCGCCATCTGGCAGATGCGATCGACGCCGGAGCCGACTGCCTGGTCACGCCGTGCCCGCTATGCCACCTCAACCTCGACATGCAGCAGCCCGACGCCGCGAAGTTCGTGGAACGTGACCTCGACGTGCCCGTCCTGCACCTGCCGCAGATGGTGGGTCTGGCTCTCGGTCTCGAGCCCAAGGAGCTCGGGATGGACAAGCACGTGGTCAAGACCAAGGACGTGCAGGTCAAGGTGGCGGAGGTCGCCGCCGCCTGAGGGGGCAGGGGCCGTTAACGAGAAAAACCGGCCTTCGCTGGCCGGTCTCTCGTGTGGCGTACCCCAGTCCGCCCTGACAAGTTGTTTACTGCAGCCATCATGTTGGCGTATCGCAGTCCGCGTTTCTTCCCCTTTGCAGTGTGATCTTCGGGGTAAGGGGCGGGGGATATCAGGGGGGAGTTGCCTCCCCCCTGGATCCCCCCTACACTGCACGGCATGCCCGCGTCTGTCAGCGTCATCGTCGCCCAGTTCGAGGACCTGGTGGCGCTGGGCCTTATACAGCTGATCGCTGACGATCCCAACCTCGAGCTACTCGAAGATGGGGTGTATCCGCCGGCAATCGAAGCGGCGATAGAGCGCCACAGCCCGGCGGTCGCGGTGCTCAACTTCGGCTCCCTGACCAGCTCGGCACAGGTCTTTCAACTCCATCAGAAGTTCCCCGGAACCCGCCTCGTGGTATTGGCCAACCGTCCCACGGCAGCCGAGTGCAACCAGATGCTGTCATTCGGGGCCACGGCGTGCCTGTCCAAGGAGACGGAGGGACGGGACGTGGTTCACGCGATCTACCTGGCCTCCCGGGGGATGCACGTACTCCCGCGCTCGGCGGCCGGTGGAGCGGGCGCCAACGGCCTGGAGCTCGACGGCGGGGACCTCCTCACCCCCCGCGAGGCGGACGTGCTCGAGCTGCTCCAGGACGGCGCCACCAACGCGCAGATCGCGCAGTCCCTGTCGATTGGCCTGGAAACGGTGCGCACCCACGCGCGCCATATCTATCGCAAGCTCGGCATCTCCTCGCGCAGGGACCTGGCCCGCCTCTCACGGCCGGACCTGGGCGGTTCCGCCGCGGAGCCCCCGCCGGCTGCGATCCCCGCCGGCCCGGGCAGCGGCTAGGAGGCCGCAGCGCGGCGCAGCAGGCCGCGCACCTTGAGCAGCTCTGCCACCTGGACGGCGTTGGTGGCTGCTCCCTTGCGCAGGTTGTCGCCAACCACCCACAGGTTGAGGCAGCGGTCGTGCGACGGGTCACGGCGGATGCGGCCCACCAGCACGTCATCCTGCCCGGCGGCATCGATGGCGGTGGGATAGAGCCCGTTGCCCGGATCGTCGATCACCCGTATCCCGGGCGCGGCCGACAGCAGGTCGCGGCACTCCCGCGGTGAGAGCGCACTGCGGGTCTGGACGTTGACCGACTCGGAGTGGCCCGTATAGACGGGGATCCGCACGCACGTGGCCGAGATGCCCAACTCGTCGCTGCCGAGGATCTTCCGGGTCTCGGCCATCATCTTGCGTTCCTCGGTGGTGTAGTCGTCGCCGTCCTTGAAGGTCTCCACCTGCGGCAGGGCGTTGAAGGCGATCTGGTGGGGGTAGACGGCGGGCGCGGGCAGCTCCCTCGCGTCGATCACCGCCTGTGCCTGGTCGTGCAGCTCCTCGACCGCGCGCTGGCCGGTGCCCGACACCGACTGGTAGGTGGACACCACCAGCCGCTCGATGCCCGCGGCGTCGAGGATGGGCCTGAGCGCAACCACCATCTGCATCGTGGAGCAGTTCGGGTTGGCCACTATCCCCTTGTGGGCTTCGAGAGCGTCCGGGTTGACCTCGGACACCACCAGCGGCACGTCGTCCTTCATGCGCCAGAACGACGAGTTGTCGACCACCACGGCCCCATCGGCGGCGAAGCGCGGCGCCCACTCCTCGCTGATCTGAGAGCCGGCCGAGAAGAGGGCGAGGTCGAAGCCCCGAATCGCCTCGTCGCCGAGCGCCTGCACCTCGAGGTTTGCCTCGCCCCAACCGATCCTGCGCCCGGCCGAGCGTTCCGAGGCGAAGGCCACCACCTCGTCGGCGGCGAAGCTGCGCTCGTGCATCACCCCGAGGATGGTGGAGCCCACGGCGCCGGTGGCGCCGACCACGGCCACGCGCACGTCAGGCCGCCTCGTCATCGGGCTGGATCACCGGCCGGTGGTCGCCGCGCGGATCCTCGCGCCGGATGGCGTCCGGACCGAGCTCGAAGGCCGAGTGCAGGTCCTTGACCGACCGCTCGACGTCCTCCTCCCGTACCACGCACGAGATCTTGATCGGAGAGGTGGAGATCATCTCGATGTTCACGCCCGCGTCACCGAGCACCGTCAGCGCCTTGGCGGCCACGCCGGGGTGGCTCCTCATCCCGGCTCCCACGAGGGACACCTTGCCCATGCCCTCATCGGTTGCCAACTCGCCCACGCTGAGGTCGTCGCTCAGCGGCGTCAGGGCGTCGACGGCCAGGGCGAAGTCCGAGCGCGGCACGGTCACAGACATGTCGGCCCGCTGGTCCTCGGAGGCGGGCTCGTTCTGGATGATCATGTCCACGTTCACGTTGGCCTCCGCCAGCGCCGTGAGCACGCGCCCGGCGATCCCCGGCCTGTCCGGGAGCCCGGTGAGGGTGATCCGCGCCTCGTCGGTCGAGTGCGTGACTGCTGTGACCAGGGGTCGTTCCATGGTGGTGTGCTCGCCGACAACGAAGGTACCGGGTCCGTCTTCGAAGCTGGACCGGCAGTGGATCGGGATGCCGTGGTTGCGCGCGTACTCGACGCTTCGCAGCTGCAGCACACCGGCGCCAGAGGCGGCCATCTCGAGCATCTCCTCGAAGGAGACCACTCCCAGCTTGCGTGCGCCGGGAACGATCCGGGGGTCGGCGCTGAAGACGCCGGCGACGTCGGTGTAGATCTCACACACGTCGGCGTGCAGGGCCGCAGCCAGGGCGACCGCCGTGGTGTCCGAGCCGCCGCGGCCCAGCGTCGTGACGTCCGCGGAGGTGGAGACGCCCTGGAAGCCCGCCACCAGCACGATCTTGCCGTCGTCGAGGGCGGTGCTGATGCGCTCGGCGCGCACGTCGAGGATCTTGGCCTTCGTGTGCGAGGTGTCGGTCACAATGCCCGCCTGGGAGCCGGTGAGGGAGATCGCCTCGCGGCCGAGGTCGTTGATCACCATGGCCGCCAGCGCACACGAGATGCGCTCGCCGGTGGACAGCAGCATGTCCATCTCCCGCGGGTGGGGCCGCGAGGAGACCTCATGGGCCATCGCCGTCAGATCGTCGGTCGTCTTGCCGCGTGCGGAGAGCACCGCGACCACACGCGCACCATCCTCCGCGGCCTGCACGATCCGGCCCGCTGCGCGCTTGATCCGCTCGGCGTCGGCCACCGAGGTGCCGCCGAACTTCATCACCACGGTCTGAGCCTGAGCGAGTGCTGCTTCCGCCACGGGCGCAGCAGGTTAGCGTTCAGCACATGAGGCAACTGCGGCGCGACCGCCTGAACGAAATCCTTTCCCCCCGCGTGGCCACGATCGCGGCCGTGGCGCTCGTGTTGGGGGCGACGACGCTCGGCGCCGTGGTCGGAGGCCGCGGTGAGGACCCGGGTCCGGTGCCCCAAGCCGGCCGGCAGAGCAACGAGGAACGCCGGACCTCGTTCCTCGCCCGCATCATCCCACCCGAGAAGTCCGCAGACACCTCGGCCGAAGCCGGAGTGCCGCGGAGCGTGGCCGAACTCGCGAAGCGGCTCCCGGCCGACCGTAAGGTGGCTCAGCTGTTCCTCGTCGGCTTCCGGGGACGTGACCTCAACGCTGCGGTCTACCGTCAGCTGCGGCGCCTCGATCTCGGCGGGATCGTGATCGGCTCACGGAACTACACCGGCCCCCAGCAGCTGGCGGCGCTGGCAGGGGAGGCGGGGGTGATCGCCCGCAAGGAGAGGCACGTGCCCCCGTGGGTGATGGCCACGCAAGAGGGTGGTGAGTTCAACGACTTCCCCGACCTTCCCCCCGCAACGGCGGCGTCGGACCTGGCGACCGTCGGTCAGGCCGTGGCCGAGGCCCGCGACGCCGGGCGTAGCCTCAGGCGCCTTGGCGTCAACGGCGTGCTCGGCCCCGTGGTCGATGTCGGCCTGGCGAACGACCTGGCGATCGGCGCCCGCGCATTCTCGGATGATCCCGAGCTGGTCGCCTCCTACGCGTCGGCCCTGATCGAGACCTATCGCTTCACCCGGGTGTTCGCGGCGGTGAAGCATTTCCCGGGCCTCGGCTCGGCTTCCCAGTCCACCGAGGAGGGGCCGGCCAACGTGGGCCTCTCGCTCGAGGAGCTGTCATCCCGCGATCTGGTCGCCTTCCGGGCCGCCTTCAGGGCGGGGGCGCCCGGCGTCGTGCTCAGCAACGGGCTCTACGCCCCCGACGACTTCGTGACCCCTGGCTCGCTGTCGGAGCGCATCACCACGGAGCTGCTGCGCGAAGAGCTGAAATTCGAGGGCATCGCGATCACCGACGACCTGGCGGACCCGTCGATCACCGCACTCGCCACCGTGCCCGATGCCGCGGTGAAGGCGGTGAAGGCCGGGGCTGACATGGTGCAGATATCGGGCTCGCCGGGTGACCAGCAGGCCGCCTACGTAGCGGTGCTGCGCGCCGTGCGCAGTGGGGAGATCCCGCGCAGGCGCCTGGATGAGGCCGTGCTGAGGGTGCTGGACGTAAAGCGCGACTACGGGCTGATCCGCTGATCGATCTACAGCTCGCGCCGGCCCCGGAACGCCTTGCCGAGCGTGATCTCGTCGGCGTACTCGAGGTCTGAGCCCACGGGCAGGCCGCTCGCCAGGCGGGTGACGGTGACCGCCGGCGCGCGCTCGCGCATCGCGTCCGCGAGGTAGAGAGCGGTGGCCTCGCCGGTGGTGGTGGCGTTGGTGGCCACCACCACCTCACGCACCCCGTTAGAGGACACCCGGCCGAGCAGCTCCACGATGTGGAGATCCTCCGGGTCGACGCCGTCGATGGGCGACAGCGCGCCGCCAAGCACGTGGTAGCGCCCGCGGAACTCGTTGGTGCGCTCGATCGGGATCACGTCACTGGGCTCCTCGACCACGCACAGCACGTCGCCGTCGCGGCGCTCGTCCTGGCAGATGCGGCAGGTGGGGTCCGTGGCAAGGTTGAAGCAGATCTCGCAGTGGCCGACCGTCTCCTTGACCTCGCGGATCGCGTCGGCGAGCGCAAGGGCCTCCTCGTCGGAGGCGCGCAGGAGGTGGAAGGCCAGCCGCTGAGCCGTGCGCTGCCCGATGCCGGGAAAGCGCGCCAGCTCGGTGATCAGGCGGTTTACGGGAGGGGCGAACACGCCAAGCTAAGTGGAATCGACCGTCTAGAGCCCGGGAATCCCCAGCCCGCCCAGGCCACCGCCGCCGCCGAGGCCGCCGGTGACGGCGTTCATCCTGTTGGTCGCCATCTCCTGGGCGGAGCGCATGGCCTCGTTGACGGCGGCCAGCACCATGTCCTGGAGCAGCTCCACGTCCTCGGGGTCGACCGCCTCAGGATCGATCTTCAGGTCAAGGATCTCGAGCTCGCCGCTCACCTTCACGGTCACCATCCCGCCCCCGGCGCTGGCCTCCACCGACTCGTGCTTGAGCTGCTCTTGTGCCTTCTCCATGTCCTGCTGCATCTTCTGCACCTGGCGCATCATGTCGTTCATGTTGGGCGGCTTGGGCAAGGTGGTCAGTCCTTCATGTCGGGAGCGGAGCTATCTTCGAAATTCTGGTCTTCGAAGACCTCCTCCGCGCCGAACTCGCGGATGAGGCCCTCGATCAGATCCTCCTCGCCGAGGGTCCTGGGCGCTGCCTCCTCGGCGGGCTTGCGCAACTCGAAGGCGACGACGAAGCTCTGCCCCGTGAGGCTGCGCAGCGCGGCGAGCACCAGCTCGCGGTTGGCCTCGGCCTTCTTCTTGAGGAAGGCCGCCTCCTCGGGGAAGGCGACGATCAGGCGATCGCCGTCCAGGGCGCAGGGCACCGATCCGGCGATCAGGGCGCCCATCATCCCGTTCTGCTCGCGCACGGCCTCGGCCACCACTCCCCACAGCCCCGCGATTCGCTCGAGGTCCATTCGCGGTGCGGCCTCGGGGACGGGCGCAGCCACGGCTACCGGTGCCGCAATGGGCTCCGAGCCGGTCACGGGCTCGGCCTCGGCGGTGGCGACCGCGACGGCCGCTCCGCCGGCCGCGCTCACCCGCGCCGGCTCACGGGCGGCTGAGACGCCGGGCACGGCGGTCTCGGTCACGGGAGCCTCGGGCGCGCCCGCCGGGAGGCCGTCGCGCGGCGCCGGGGAGGCGGACGCGGGCTCCGGCTCGGCGGCGGGCGCCGCCGGCTCACCGGAAGGGTGGCCAAGCCGGGCCTCGAGCTGATCGATTCGGAACATCAGGGCCTGAACCGACTGGTCGGCCTGGGGCTGGGTGGCCTTCAGCAGCGCCACCTCCAGCGCCAGACGCGCCTCCGAGCCCTCCTTGACCGCCGCGAGAGCCACGGCCAGCAGCTCGATCGCGCGCATGATCGCGGCTTGGGGAAGCCGCTCGGCCTGCGAGGTGAGCCGGTCGGACCACTCGGCGGTGACGGCGAAGGAGTCGGGCACCGAGCCCATCGTCTGCAGCACGAAGAGGTGGCGCAGGTGGCCCGCCAGGTCGCGCATGAACTGCTCGGGGTCACGCCCGGACTCCGCCAGGCGCTGCACCGACTCGAGCGCCAGGCGTGGATCGCTTTCCACCAGCGCCTCGGTGGTGTCGAGGATGAGCCGCGGGCTGGCGGCGCCGAGGGTCTCGAGCACGCTTTCGAGGGAGATCTCGCTGCCGCCATAGGTGACGAGCTGCTCGAGGGTGCCGAGCGCGTCGCGGAAGCTGCCCGCGGCCTTGCGGGCGATCATGCCGACCGCGGCGTCGGGGATCGTGACGCTCTCCTCGGCGGCGACGCGCTTGACCACGCCGGCGATCTGCTCGAGCGACGGCCGCCCGAACACGAATCGGTGGCAGCGGTCGACGATCGTGGCCGGCACCTTGTGCGCCTCGGTGGTGGCCAGCACGAACACCACGTGCGCGGGCGGCTCCTCGAGGGTCTTCAGGAAGGCGTTCCAGGCAGCGGTGGAGAGCATGTGCGCCTCATCGAGGATGTAGACGCGGCGGGCGCCCCCCATGGGCGACAGGGCCACGTTCTCCCTCAGCTCGCGGATGTCGTCCACCGAGTTGTTGGAGGCGGCGTCCATCTCGACCACGTCGAGGGAGCTGCCGGTCATGATCGCGCGGCAGACCGGATCCTCGGGTGAGAAGTCGGTGCGCGGACCGCCCTCTGAGTTGAGCGCGCAGGCCAGCAGCTTGGCCATGCTGGTCTTGCCCGTGCCCCGCGAACCCACGAACAGGTAGGCGTGGTGGACCTTGCCGAGCTCGATCGCGTTGCGCAGCGTGCGCACCACGCTCTCCTGGCCCACGACCTCGTCGAAGGTCCTCGGGCGGTGGCGGCGGTAGAGGGAAAGCATCGAGGGGCTCATGCTAGCCGTGCCACGGACAGCGGAGACTCGGGGGAGGAGCGAAGCCCGATCGCCGATCGGGCGAGCACCGCACCTGGATCTCAGTGGACCGTGCACCCGTCGTCGAGACCTGTCTTTCGGGCGTGCCCGCCGGCCTCCGCTCCGGTCAGGCTGGTCCGCGGCGCATGAGCGGGTCCGCTTAAGGCTGCTTCCTTCCGGATCTGACCTGGTTCGCAGTCGCTCACCGCGCGGGACCCGACCATCAACACCTCGGTCCGGCGTACTGACCCCGAAGGACACAGCCCCTCGGACGGGAATTCGGCCTCGCTAGAGCGGATTGCGAATACAGGGCACCGCTAACTCCCCGCCTAGCACGGTCCGCGACGCAGCCTAGCGCGTGGCTTCCGTCCGAGCGCTCCCCCACCATGAGCGGGTGATTCATGTCGAGCTCATTTGCAGCGACGACAGATGCGAACTCGTCCTCGAGACCGTGGGCGAGCTGATCGAGCTCGAGGCCCTGGTCTGCGACGACTGCGGCTGCTGCCTTCAGGTCATAGCGATCTCCGACGTCGAGCTGGCCGAGCCGCTGGCCCCCCGCGAGCTGGCGCTCGCCGCCTGACCACCTTTTCTCGCGGCCCCTAGAATCATCCGCCTCCCGGGCGCGTAGCTCAGTGGGAGAGCGCTCGCTTCACACGCGAGAGGTCGGTGGTTCGAAACCACCCGCGCCCATGCCAGGAAGCCCCGCTGAGGCTGGGTTTTCTTCGTGCTGAAGGGTTCTCGTGGTGACGGCCTCGACGCTCTGGGGCCGCGCAGTGCCCGATAGTGGCCAATCGCTGGGGCATTGGCGCGTGGATACCGACGAGGCGGAGCTCGGCAACCTGAGCTCGCTACCGCCTTTCCCGACAGGCGCCGGGGTCTGCGGGGCCGCAACGCCAGGCCGAGGCGACGGGCCGTTGTGCGAGCAGCCTCCTCGACCCGGTTGAGGTCGCCACCCTCGACGAGCTGTCGCAGGCGCTCGCGCTCACCGTCGGCTCGGAACATGACCTGGGCATAGACGCCGAGCGTCACCGAGGGCCTGGTGTGGCCGAGCTCCCGCAGGACGTAGGGACCTTGTCGCCCTTCGCCAGGAGCAGTGAGGCGTACGTCCTCCGCAGGCTGTGTGGGGTCAGGCCCTCTGGCAGCCGGGCGAGCCCCTGCTCGCCGAGGCGAAGGTCGGCCCGCTCGACGGCCCGGGCGAGGACGCGGTTCCTGACGGTTCTGGGCGGTCCCGTTTCGGATCGCGAACACGAACCCGGCCGGGTCGATGGAGCCTGATCGGAGCTTGGCCCCACGAGTTCTTCCTGGAGCGCGGGGACGTGCTCACTAGCCGCAAGCCGGCGTCGGTCTTGGAGTCGCGAACGCGGAGCCAGCCCGGCGAGGTCGACCTCGCGCCAGCGCAGGGCGAGCGCCTCTCCGATCCGCAGGCCGGCGAAGGTCAGCGTCGCGAGAAGCAGTCTACCGCGATCGTCTGGATTGCGGCTCGACCGCGCGCCATCATGAGCAAGCGATCACCGACCCCTTGCGCTTGCAGGATGCGGTGACCCCGAGCGCTGACCGAGGCGTCAACCCCGAGCGGCTCGCCGCCTTTGGCCTGGTCCTGGGCGTTGGCCTCGCGGTCGGCTTGGCGGTCGGATTCGCGTTTTCATTCACCTACGGGGTATTGGCGTTCGTGGCATCTGCTGGCGTGTGCCTCCTCCTGCTCGCGGTCGTCGTGAGATTCGATCCGGTGCGCCGCAAGCTCATGGCACTCATGCACTGGGCTACGCGGCAGTAGTCGCCCGCGCGCCCTCGACCAGCTTGTGGTGGCGGCGGCAGAACGCACCCGCCCGTTCGCCGGATCGTTCCGAACTGGTCGGACTGGTCAACCCGAGGCTTCCAGAGCGGTTCTACCGCGAGTCTTGGTGGCGGCTGATCGCCACTGCCCTAGTCGCCCAAATGGCCGGGCTCCTCAAGAGCATCGGACTGCTATCAAGCGAACGCAGGCCCTCGGATCCGGCCGTGTTGGTGCGCGCCCCGCACGAGCGCGTCGTGATCTCTGCTGGCTCGCGATCGACCCCCCGCCCCGAGTCGGTGCGTGGGTTGATCACGCCGGGCTTCCGCCCCCCGCGGGCGGGCGATCACCGCGACATCCTCAGCCTGCGTGGCCTCTACACGGCGCTGTACAAGGATCACGATCGCGATCAACGACGGGCTGCTGCGCGAGGACCGTCCGCTCCCCGGTCGAGGTCGCCGCCCTCGACGAGCTGTCGCATGCGCTCGCGCTCGCCCTCGCCCCGGAACGCCACCCCGGCGTAGATGCCCAGGGTGACCTTCGGGTCGGTGTGGCCGATCTGGGCCATGACGTAGGCCGCCTCCTCGCGGCGTGCGAAGAGCAGGGAGGCGAAGGTCCGCCGCAGGGTGCGCGGGTGAGGTCGCTCCGGCAGCTCGGCCAGGCCCACTTGCGGCTCACTGCGTGGCGACGGGCGACCTCTGCATCGGAGAGGCGAAAGACGCCGATCGACAGCTCGTCGTCGCCGATCGCGTACACGAAGTCCCCGGCGGACCACGCCGCTGGCGGCCGGTAGATGGGCGGGGCGTCCCGGCGCGGAGGGCGCCTCGAGGTCCAGCTCGCGCAGCGGGCGCACCTCGAGCGCCGGCAGATCTCGAGATCGGCGGTCTCCTGCTTCGTGGAAGGGCCCGTCCAGGCCCCGCGGGCTTCTCTACTGACCAGACTCGCCGGCCAGGAGCTCGACCTGGTCCGAGAGCTGGTCGACCCGCTCATCGAGCTGGGCCACGGTCTCAGCGGAGGTGTCGTCGGCGGCGCTGGCCTCGTCGAGCGCGGCCTGCAGCTTCTCGACCTCGCTGGTCAGCTCCTCGACGCTCCGGGCGTCGGCCTTGGCGTCCAGACCGTCTTTCAGACGCGCCACCTCGGCCTGGTTGGTCGTGCTGCCGAGCCGCCGCTCGAGCCGATCCACCCTCTCGTCCAGACGTTCCACCCGTTCGGGGCTGGCGCCACGGCGATCGTCCTCGTCACGCAGCAACGTGTAGAGGCTGAGTCCGAGCGCCCCCAGGGCGAGCACTGCCAGCAGCGCCATCAGTCCCCTGAGCGAGCGGACCTGGTCCTCCAGCCGCTCGGCCCACAGCGGGTCGACCGGCGCGGCCACGACCGGCTCGCGCGCCACCACGGCCTCCCGCGCCACCGGGTCCGTGGGCGGGAGGTGCTCGGTCGGACGCTCTCCGGGATCGCGAGCCATCCGACTGGGACTACCCCGATGTTCAGCGGCTGAACATCCTCAGAGGCCTGGAACCCTCCGCCGGGATGCGAGATTGGTGGACGATTGGTGGACGGCGGCCCGCTCGCGCAGCCCATTCAACGCGAGAACCCGGTTTGAGCGGGCCTTTCCGAGGGGTGAGCGACGGGACTCGAACCCGCGACCGCCTGGACCACAACCAGGTCTCTCCGACGCTCCTCGCCCTGGAGTCGCTGCGCCCGTCGTTTGGGCACTGGTGTCGTTCCAGTGCCCTTATCCGCGCACATCGCCGCATATCCGGGCATATCCGACCGACACGATCCCCTTGAGGGCGTCGGCGCAACCCGGTCGTAGAGCAACATTCTGACGGATCAACGCTCGGCTGCCGGCTCGCTTCACACGCGAGAGGTCGGTGGTTCGATACCACCCGCGCCCACTGCCCCCTGCCTCTCGGCTCAGTTCCTAGGCCGGGATCCCGCCGGCGGGCACCGATAAACGAGCGTCCTCGAGTGACTTGAAGGAGCTGCCGATCGGCTCGAAGCCGCCCCCGCTCTTGACGTGGATGGTGACCCTGCCTGTTACGAAGCACTTTCGGGATCCGCGCGGGCGGGGGATGACCAGGCTCACTGCGGGAGGAGCGACGATCCTCGAGTTCACGCGGCGCACGCGCACCCGACGGCTGGCGCATCTGGCCCTGACGCCCGCCGCGCCGCGGGTCGCAGCCACGCAGGTCTTGATCCGATAGCTCCCCCTGCCGAACGTGATCCGGTCGCCGGAGACCCGCGCGCGGGCCTTGCGGCCTGAGTTGAGCCCCAGGCTCAGCTCCATGTCGCCGGCGACCTCGAGAGGGTCTCCCGCGAGGGTCACGGTGTTCAACAGTCTTCGCGCCGACGGGCGCCGGACGCTCGGCTGGTTGGGGTCCCTGTCGAATTCCTCGGGGTCCGGTGCGGTCGGCTGGCCGCGGTGGCTGGAACGGACTGGGACGCGACACAGGTGGCGAGGGGCACGCCTGCGCCCGCGTACGCAGCGGTAGCGCTCCGGAACGGGGGGCTCGATCAGGGTCGGTGTCAACCCCGTGCCGGAGACCCCGGATGACACCGGTACGGGGGTGGGCGGCGACGCCGCCTCCAGGGATCCCGGGAACCCTGTCCGGAGTGTGCGCACGACCGCGTCGTAGGCCGGCTTCCTGGCGAACTCGGTGTCGAAGAGCAGCGGAGCCTGATAAGGCCCGAACCACGAGTCGCGGTCGGAGACGCCCCAGACCGTGAACGAGGTGCAGGCCTCGACCTGGTAGCAGGCGGCCGCCAGACGGACGTAGCGGTCACGCTGCAGCTGGAGGCTGTCGGCGTGGCTCATAGGCCGGTCGTCGACGTGGATGCGGACGTCGGCCTCGGTGATCGCGACCTGGAGCCCGAGCGAGGCGAAGCGGTTCAGGCTGCTGACGAGGGCCGGTGTGTCGATGTAGTAGATGTTGGAGATGTGCGACTGGAAGCCGACGCCGTCGATAAGTCCCTTGGCCTTCAAGTCGCGAACGAGGTTGTAGACCCCGTCTTGGTGGCGACCCGGGAGGCCTATGCCGTCGTCGTTGTAGAAGAGCTTGGCCGACGGGTCGGCGGCACGAGCCGCACGGAACGCGATCTCGACGTACTCCGGTCCGATAGCTTCGTGCCAGGGGCTTTCGGTGCGCAGCAAGCCGTCCTGGGTGACGGCCTCGTTGAGAACGTCCCACTCCGCGAATTCGCCGCGGTAGTGGCCCATGACGGTGCGGATGTGCTCGGTCATGATGTCGATCATCTCCTGGCGTGAGCGCACCTGACCGGCTTGCCGCACCCACCTCGGCAACTGGTTGTGCCACACCAGGGTGTGGGCGCGCATACGCAGACCTCGCGAGCTGCCCCAGGCGGCCATGGCGTCGGCCTTGGTGAAGTCGAAGACGCCCCGCTGCGGCTGCAGGCTTTCCATCTTCATCGCGTTCTCCGGCGTGAACGCATTGAAGCCACCGCTGTAGGTATGCATCTCTAGCGGGTCCTGCTGCAGTCGCTCGTAGTTGATCGCGGCTCCCAGGGGGATTGCCGGACGGGAACTCTCGACGCCGGCATCGGCATCCTGCAGGCCAACCGTCCAGACGCCGGCTGCCGCCAGCAGCCCAAGCCCTGCCCGGAGAAGCATGGGTGCATGGAATGCCTTGATGGTGTCATCCACCCCGATGTTCCGAGCCGCGGCTGGTCTCTATTCGACAGGCACGAAAGCCCACCCCCCGCGACCACAGCCACCCTATCGGAAGTCCTCCTGCGCTCGGCCCGTGCTCGGTGCCGAGAACCTCCCTGCGCCCCCGCTGGGCTACTTCGGGCATCGTGACAGTCCGTTCTACTACAGGGCCCGCAGCGGTACTAGAAAGACGATGATGACGACCGGTCCGATCTGGCTCTGCCGGGAGTACGATCGCGCGAGAACATCTGCCTCAGCTACTACGAGGGAAGAGGAAGAGAACATTAACTGTGGGCGTGTTCACGTCCTACTAATCGACGGTGCCTGACGGCCATGCGGTGCAGAGGAGGAAGCAAATGGCGTTCTTCGAGATAGCAGGGCCCAACGAGGCGCTCATCATCTCCGGCAAGAAGGGAAAGGGAACGGCGGAGATCGCCGAGGAGACGATGCGCTACAAGATCGTCACCGGTGATCGCGCATTCGTCTGGCCGATCTTCCAGGCTTCAGATCGGCTCTCCCTCGATCTACGGAAAGGGCGACTGTTCCGGTCAGTTCTACACGACCCAGGGAATCCCAGTCGTGGTAACGGGAGTCGTCGCCTTCAAGGTCGGTGACGACTACGGCTCGATCGCCAATGCAGCGCGGCGGTTCCTCGAGAAGGAGAACACCATGGAGGAACGGGTCCACGAGCTGTTCGCCGGGCACGTTCGCGGGATTGTGGGGTCCCTTCGGGTTGAGGATCTGATTCGCGACCGGGAGGCGCTGACCAAGGAGGCTCGCGAGGCGACCGGTCACGACATGGAGAAGATGGGGCTCATCATCGACTCCTTGCAGATCGCCGAGATCGATGACCCGACGGGGTACATCGAGCGGGTGGCAGCTCCGCAGTTGGCAGAGGTCGAGAAGCTCGCGCGTGTCGCTCAGGCCAACAACAACCGCGAGGCGTCGGAACGAGAGTCTCAGCAGGCGGCGCTCGTGGCGGAGGCGGCACGCGCGAGCGAGATCAAGCAAGCGAACGCCCAAGCGGAGGTCGATCGAGTGAAAGCCGAGGCACAGCAGGCGGGTCCGAAGGCTGATGCAGAGGCTCGCAAGGCCGTCGTGGAGCAGCAGACGCAGGTAGCCCAGTTGGAGGCTGAGCGGCGTGAACGCGAGCTCGAGACTGAGGTCCGCAGGCCGGCCGACGCCGAGGCGTATCGGTTGGCGAAGGAGGCGGAAGGTAGCCGCGACGCCATGATCCGGCAGGCCGAGGGCCGTGCCGAGGCGGGCAAGAGGGAGGCCGAGGCCGAAAAGGTGCAGGGCATCGCCCAAGCCGACGTCATCAAAGCGAAGGGCGAGGCCGGAGCCGAGGCCGACAAGGCGCAGGGCATTGCCGAGGCCGACGTCATCAAAGCCAAGGGCGAGGCCGAGGGCACCGCGCTTGAAGCGCGTGGCAATGCGCTCGAGCGCAACCAGGAGGCGATCATCGCCCAGCAGGTGGCCGAGCAGTACCCAGAGATCGTGAGGGCGATGGCATCTGCCTTCGACAACGTCGACTCGATCACGCTTCTCGACGGCGCAGACGGGATGACGAACGCAATGACGTCGGTTCTCACCAGCGTCGGCACGGCGCTCGGGATGGCGAGAGGCCAGCTCAATGGGCGCGAGCCGGCGGGCGAGGGTACGTTGCCTAAGGACCAGGCGCCGGTATGAACCTCGACGGTGAGGTCGTGCGCGTGTCGGCGACCATCAAGCCGAACGAGGAAGGTGAGGTGATGGTGTCCCTCCAAGGAGGCAGTCAAGCCTTCCCTGCACGCTCGTATGACCCGAAGGCCGAGTTTGCCGAGGGCGAGCGGGTTGTTGTACTCGAGCAGGCGGGGCGGGTGCTCTACGTCTCAGCAGTGACCTAGAAGGGCATCCGGAGACGTTCGCATGAGACGGGGCGATCTGCCGCTTGCGGTGCAGAAGCAGTAGCGCTGGAAGTCTCCGCGCCCACGACTCCTTTCGGCGCGGAAGCGATAACGACAGCCGGCGTGCGTGCGCGCGGCCAACAAGCGCCATGGTGAGCACAGCGCAGAGAGCAGCGGGCCGGCATCGCCCGCGCTCCGGCAGTACGAGCGGTGCGACGGCGTGGTCAGGGTTCGCGGCGGGTGATGCTCTGGATCTTGTCGATGGATCGGTCGAAGGAGAGGACCTCGTTGATGCCGGTGGCTTCTGCCTGTGCGACCAGGTATGCCTCGGCGAAGTCGACGCGATCGAGCTCGTAGACCTCGAGCGCTCGTAAAAGCGTGGGGGGATCGAGTGCCTCGATCGTGGGGAGCGCGATCGCGGAGCGCATCAGCTCGGTGACTCGTGCGCGCTCGACCTCGTAGTAGGACTCGAGGACGTAGACGCACTCTGCGAGCACAAGATCCGTCAGGAGAAGTCGGCCGCTTCCCGCGAGGACGGCGGTGGCGCGCGCGGCCAGGTCGGGTGGGTCGCCGGTGAGGTGGCGGATCAGGACGTTTGTGTCCAGGAATGCCGTCAGCGTCGCCGTCCGGCGCGCTCGCCGCGCGTGCGACGAAGCACTTCGTCCCACGGTGTGCCGCGCTTCGCTATCGGCACGGGGACTGCGCCGGCGAGATCCAAGAAGTCCGGTGTCTTGGCGACCAACGCGCGGCGGCGTTCGACCCGAAAGAGCAATTCGTCGCCGTCCTGCAGCTCGAGTGCCTCCCGCACGCTCTTGGGGATCGTCACCTGGCCCTTCGACGTCACCTTGGCTCTTGCATCCATCACTTCTCCTTACTCTTGGTTCCAATGTAAGGATAGTCAGGTCGACCGGCGCGTTCAGGACAGACGACCGGCCACGTTTGGTCCAGAAGACCGGTCTATGGAGCAAACCAGGCGGAAGCCCCTGCTCCGACCGGACGCCGAGCGTCCGCGCCGACCTCCTGAAGCGCCGCTATCAGGCTCTGAATGCGGTGCTTCGACAAGGGCGCGTACTCGCTTCACACGCGAGAGGGGGTGGCTCGAAACCACCCGCGCCCATCACCGGAGGCCAACGTCTTGCCGCGTGGGCGGATCGCCTGTCACAGGGCCCCCCGGACCGACCGGCGCAGTATCGCCGGCGCGCGCGCGGACCTCAGCGCTCCGGGCGAGGTTCAGCACTCCGGCTATCAGGAGAAGGACTGCGCCGGCAAGTGAAACGAACGCGCCCGTCTCGAGTGAGTCCGACACGCCGCTGCCTGGAGTGTTCGCAATGATTTCTATGGTGGGCGCCTTCTCTACCAACTGAAGGCCCACGACCACCAGCGCGACGATGCCGAGAACCAGTAGTCGCTCGGTACCGCGTTCGGCGGTCGAGTAAAGGCGAGTGAGCAGCCAAAGCCCGGCGAGAACGATGAGGACGATCGCGACGTCGACCATTTCAAACGAGGTCCACCCGCTTGCCGTGATTGTCTGACCCTCAGCCCCGAGCTGATACCAGTCGAGAAAGAGGCCCACGAAGAGCAGGGCGAGGCCCACGGCAGCGACGAGCAGCACGGCAAGCAAGATGGGGCTCGCATTTCGCCCAGACGGGCTGGTAGCGGGGGTCATCACGGTATCTCCCTCGACGATTTCATTGCGGCGGCGAGCCTACCTGACATTGCACCGACCGATGGCATCGACAGCACAACAGCACGCCCCCGGGGAGATGAGAGCTCCCCGGGGTTCGACGACTTACGAGCTCGGGGCTACTTGTTCTGCCCCGGGGCCTTGCACAGCGAGCCCATCTGCTCGGGGTCGCGGCAGTTGCCACGACGGGCGAAGACGCCGCTTGCGTCCTCCATCCCGGCGCTGTCTCGCACAACCGCCTCGACGAATCCGGGCAGCTCGATCTGCTGCGCGTTGCACGTAAACAGACCCTGCCTGTTTGCCTCGCCCTCGCAAACGAGTGTCTCGGTGGCGCCCCTGCGTACGAAGAACCGGTATGTCTCGCCCGGATCGAGGTTGCGCACCGTGATGCGCCCGTTGAACCGGCCTGTGCCCTTCGAGAAGTTGACGACCGACTGACCCTCGGCGTCCGGGTCGCCCTTGCCGGTTATCTCGGCTCGGCGTTACGACGGCGAGGCCCGGTTTGGTTCAGCGTCACGCAGCAACTAGGCGCGGATGCACACCGCGACGCGTGCGTTGAGTTGGCGTCACCGCGCTGAGCGCAACACGTCGGGGAAAGTCGGGGCGGGGTCACCGTCGCCCCGTTCCTCGGTCACTGCGAGCACGGGATACTTCTCCGGGTCCACCGCGGCGGCGAAGGTGACCTCCGACCCGCCCTCAGGATCAGGGTGGAACGTACCGGCCGAGATGCGGTTGGGTGAGGCGGGCGAGTCTCCGGGGCCGACGAACCAGAGCGCGTAATACTCGCCTTTGGGCAGGATCGGCAGATCTTGCGAGTCGAAGTTGACGACGCGCCCAATGCCGGTTTCGCGCACGACCGCGTTCGCCTGCCGTTTCCCGTCCGGGGCCGTGAGCGATGCTCGCAGCTCGAAGGTCCCGGGCGGGCCCTCCTCGCCGTCGAGGAGCGAGCCCGCGAGCACCGCTGCGCCGAGCGCCGCGATAGCCGCCACCGCGATAGCCGTCCGCCGCAGCGACACGTTGAACCGTGGCAGCCGGATGCCGCGTCCCCGCGGAGCCGGGACGCGGGCACCCCGATCGGTTTCCTCCTCGCCGATAGCCCGCTCGAGCGCGCGGAAGGTGCGCGCCTCGAGACCGACCGGCACCACGTGGGCAGGGGCCGCACGCTCCATGAGATCGACGACAGCCCCAAGCTCCGCCGCGGCGGCGCGCAGCTCCGGGTTGGCGGCCAGGTGCTGCTCAACCCTCGCGCGCTCGCCCGGCTCGAGCTTGCCGAGCAGGTATCCGCCGAGATCGACATCCGGCGGTCGGTGCTCAGCCAATGAGTCCCCTCTCCTCCAGCTCGAGCTTCAGTGCGCTGAGCCCGTAGAACGTACGCGTCTTGACGGTCCCGACCGGGATGCCCAGTCGCTCCGCTATCTGTGGCTGGCTCAGGTCCTCGTCGAGGTACAGCTCGAGGATCTCGCGATGCTTGGCCGACAGCGAGCGCAAAGCGTCCCGCAGGTCGAGACCGAGGATCAACTTCTCGAACTCCGAGTCGCCGACGCCTTGTTCGTCCGCTTCCTCTCCCTCGGTGGTCCGCAGCGGCCGCGATGCCGCGCGGCGGTGCAGGTCGACCGCCACGCGGCGGGCGATCGTGTAGGTGTAGGTCCTCACCGACCCCCTGTCGGGATCGAAGCGCCCCGCCCCTCTCCACAGCCGTACAAAGGTCTCCTGCACCATCTCCTCAGCCATGCCTGTGTCGCCCAGAAGCCGCACCCCCAGCCCGTAAAGCCGCGAGCTGTAGCGCTCGTAAAGGGCGACCAAGGGGTCGCCGTCGTCCCCGGCTGCGACGCGCGCCACCAGCGCGGCCTCCTCAGCCGCGATCGCATCGATGGCGACCGCGGCCATCTGCGTCCCACTGTCGGTCAAATCCCACTGACCGGTCTTCGCAAGCCCGACCGAGAAGGTTCACCCGGGCAATGACCAGCTGGTTCACAGCCCGTTGCGGCCGATGAGCCCCTCCGGTGCCCTACCAGTCCTCACGCGTGGGTTTCATCTCCGCCTGCCCGGACCCCGACAACGCCGGTCCCAAGTACGCCGTGTTGAGCGACACAAACGGCGATGGGCTCCAGCTCGTGTTCCACAGAGGGGGCGGCCATGCAGTCGCCCCGTCGAGGCTCGAGCGGCGGCGAGATCTCAGTCGTCCTCCGACGTGAGGATCACCAGGTACTGGCGCCAGTCCTCGGCACCTTCAAGCCAGGTGAGCGTGTGCTCCAGAGCTTCCCGTGCCTTCGGTTCTGAGTCCACATCCTGAAGCGTGGCCTGCCATCGGTTCTCGCGCACTTGGCGCAGCGGCATGTCAGGTGTGCCTTCATCGAGCAGAGCAAGCAGCGCTTCGGCCCGCTCGCCGGGCCGAAGCACGTCGAGGGTTACGGATGCTTCGTCGCTCAGGACTGCACCCACAGGGCCTGATGCACATCGTTGGGCCCCACGAATTTCTCCTGGTCACGCGAACGCACGAGCTTGAGCACGTCCTCGGGGGCGCCGTTCTGCTCCATGGCCGCGAGGACAGTCTCTTTGCTGGCGGGCCATTCGATGTCGTGCACGTACTTCCGAGTCGCGTCGATGGGTGTGTCCTCCATGCCGTTTCCTCCCTCTTCGTTTGCGCCCCTGGAATACCCAAGCGGGTGAGACCTAACCACGCGAATTGCCGCCGCGCCTTGGCCGCCGCGCCTTAAGTAGCGCGCAGCGGCCGCAGACGTGACCGGCTCTCAGCGGCCGGGGAGCTGCCCTACTCGTCCGACACGGCGCCGTTCTCGCAGACCGCCGCGTTCCTGAAGCTCAAACGATCGACGAACACGGCCGAGTCGTACTGACGGTCGCCCTGGTCAAAGATCGACAGGTACAGCCGGTGCCCGCCCGGGGTGATGCGAGTGGAGGCGCGCAGCCGGCGCGTGGCTCCGTCGTAGGTGGTGCCCTTGGCCCGCGCCGCGCTGACGCTGGCGTCGCCGACCGCGTTGACGCTGATGCGGTTGCCCATCGTGTCGGTGGCGAAGTTGCGGTCCGCTTCGACCGACGGGTCGCCGACGGGCCGGGTGTCCCAGGTCGTCTGGTCCACCTCGGCGATGAAGGCGTCGTTGAACTCTTCGTTCACGAACTCGGGGAACTCCTCGGTGAGGAAGCGGAAGCGCATATCGAGGCAGTTGCGGCCCTCCGGCACCCTGATGTTCATCCGGAATATCGTCACATCACGCGCGCCGCGAATAGCAGGGCCGCCGGCGTTCTGTCCCTTGGCCGGTCCGGTGTTCTTGTTGTCGGCGAAACGCGCATTGCCGTTGCTCAGGATCATGTAAGAGGACCCCCTCAGCGGGAAGCCGGCCAGTGCCTTCGTCGAGCGTGCCGCCACGCGGCCATAGGGGGGGCGCGCCGCGAAGGCCGCGCTCTTGATCACCTTGCGCCCCGCGATCGTCCGCGCGATCTTCGTCGCCTCCATCCGGGACAGCTCCCCGGCCTCGGCGACGATCTGGCCATCGCTCTTGCCCGACTGCGCTACGCCCACTCCGGTCGCTCCCACGACCACCGCCAGTGTGGCTGCGCCAACGATGGTCGCCCTTCGACTCGTAACTGCTCGCACTGAGAACCTCCCGTCCAAGCGAGGCCCTGTTGACCCCGTCGTCGTGCGCAACCCGCCCGGAAGGCCAAGGTTGCTGTGTGAGTCGGATCCGTCGCGCGGGATTGTCAGCGATCGGACGAACCCGAGGGCGCTTGGCACCAACCCGCTCTCAGGGCGCGCGCGGAGCTCCACCGGACCGGTGAGTCCCGGTCGCGGGTGAGCAGCTCGCTCGGCGGCGCGGGGACTCAGGCGCCTGTGGAGGCGGCGAGCGCCGCGAAGCGCTCGCGGGCACTGGGGAGGTCGGTGTGGATGTTCCGACGACTCCGCTGGCACTCCTCTGGCGCCGTGCCGACGACCGCCCGCTGGTGCACAGCTTCCTAGAGACCGCGCGCGAGGTGGTTCGGTCGCTCAACGACTAGGTTGTCTCCTTTTCGACCTCGCGGGTACGACCTCGGCGCCCAAGCGCGACGCCTGCTCCCAGCATCAGCGTGCCCAGCAGGGCGGCGAGCGCCACCAGGAACCCGGTGAAGGGCAGCTCGCCGGTCTCGGTGGTGCGCCGCGGCGCCGTGGCGGGCGCGGGCGCCTCGGACCGGCGCTCTCGGCGCTCCCCCCGCTCGGAGCGGCGCTCGCGACGCGGCTGACGGCGCTCGCTGGTGTCGGGCGCGGGCGCCGCGGCCGGGCCGGGGGCCGGCGCCGCGGCCTGCTCGGCGCCCACCTCCACCACCTGCTGGAAGGTCGGCCGGTTCTGCCAGCGCTGCAGCGGCTGGGTCACGGCCCCGACCGCGGTGTACTCGATGGCGTCGAAGCACACCTGGTCGTCGAGCGCCGCGTTGTCGGCCTCGTCGCACTGGGGGTCTGAGTAGACCCGGCTGCGCGGCTCCGCGACGGCCTCCCTCAGCGTGGTGCGCAGCACCTCTTCGCAGGCGGCGCGGTCCCCGCCGCCGCAGTAGCGGCGCGAGAAGCCGCCGGCCACGTCGTCGCCGAGCACCGCGCGCAGGTCCTTCTCCACGTAGGAGTACCAGCCGGCGATGTAGGCCGAGCCCTGGCGCGTGTGCGGCGGGTTGTCGATGCCGATCATCTCCGTCAGGCGGTCGTACAGCGGCTCGCCGAGCGCCGGCTTGAACTGCTGCTCCACCAGGCGCGGCCACCACGCGTCCATGATCTTGATCGCCTCGCTGTGCTCGTAGACGCCGTCGCCGTTCTCGTCGCGTCGGTGAGCGCCGGCGCGCTGCCAGGCCTCGAGCTTTGCCAGCGCGTCGCGTACCCGGGGGTCGCCGTCGGAGGCCAACGTCCTGATCAAAAAGGGCAGCACCTTCCTCCCCCGCAGGTCGACGGTGGCGGCGTCCTCCATCGCGTCCACCAGCTCGGTCCGGGTCACCTTCTCCGCGCCGGCGATGCGCGCGTTGATGCCGTCGTCCAGCGGCTCCGAGCGGTGTATCGAGCCGTAGGCGAAGTTGTCGTCGGCCGCCCGGTAGCCGGGTGCCTGCTTGTTGTTCCAGCTGGTTAAGAAGGGCTTGTTCACGTCCTGGGGGTGCTCTTCGAAGGGTGTGTAGGCGGAGACGAAGGAGTCTGGGTTCCAGCCCTCCCATTCGTACTTGCAGCGGTCTGTGGCGGCCGTCGGGCAGGCGCGCACGGGGAAGTCGGGATCGCTGCCCGCCGGGCGCACCGGGTTGTTGCCCGAGTTGAAGTACGCGGTGTCGCTGCCGTTCACGTAGAACCAGTTGAAGGTGAACCCGATCCTGCTCGCCGCCTGCTGGAACTCCAGCGGCGTGTCCATTCGGTCGGGCGTGTTGAAGTCGACGAATCCGATCGCCGAGTCCACCTCATGCAGGTAGGTGCTGCGCAGCTGCACGTAGGCCACCGGCGTGCCGCCGATCCGCGCGCGCGCGATCTCCAGCCCGAGCTTGGTCCTCCTGGTCAGCAGGGTCTCGCTGCCCGGCGGGGTCTGGTCCGCGGCGTTGGGCACCCAACGGTTGGTGCGCCGCAGCTCCTCGAAGGGCTCGCATCTGCCGCGGTAGCGGTAGCCGGTGGCCGCCAGGTCCACCTGGGCGGTGGGGTTGGCGGGGTCGCACAGGTCGAGCGCGAAGGTGTCGACGATGTCCTGGCCGGCGGAGGTCGCGCTCCAGGCGTAGTCGGGCCCGCGCCCCAGCTGCACGTAGAGGTTCACGCCCGGGAAGGAGGCGCCGCGGGCGGCGATCGCCGGCTTGCCGTCCACCGCCGGCGCGTGGATGTCGAGCTCCATCAGGATCTGGGGCGAGAAGTAGGCGGTCTGGGGACCGAAGACCGCGACGGGCCGGCCGGACTCCGACTCGGCCCCGGACACGACCAGCGAGTTGGAGGCGCTGCCCTCCTGGTCCGAGAGGCCTTCGAGCAGACCGCCGGGCAGGCCGGGCGAAGCTCCCGTAACCACCACCTCGCTGGGGTCGACGCTGCCGGCGTCAGGGAGCCCGGCGCTGTCGGGGGCCGGGCTGTCGGGCGGCACGCGGTAGGGAAACGGCTTGTCGGTGGTCACCGGCGCCTCGGGGTCCTCCGCGCGGCGGAAGTCCTCGAACACCTCGTTGCCGTCGGCTCCGAACCTGTCGACGGCGGCCTGCAGCACCTGGGAGGCGTCGAGCTCGGCTCCCCCGCCTTTCCCGAAGATCGCGCCCACCAGGGAGGCCGTGGCGATCACGTCGGTGATCGTGAACAGCTCCGGCTTGGCCGTGGGCTCACCATCCGGGGTGATCGCCGCGTAGGCGCCCGGGAGCTTCTGCACCGGTGTCGCGCCGTTCTTCGAGCCGGGGGTGGGGCTCGAGCTGATCCCTTCGGCGACGCAGTCGGGGTTGGCCGGCATCGCCTCGCAGATGTACTTGTTGATCCCCGCGACGTAGTTGGCCACGTCCTCCTGCACCTGCCGTCCCGGCTGCCCGTAGAGGTCGTCCAACTGGTCGACCTGTCGCTGGAGGTCCGCCTCGGTGTAGGGCGCCACGCGCCACTGCTTGCGGTCCATCTCGCGGTTGCCCTCCGAGCCGCCGACGAAGGAGGACAGCTCCGCCCGCCCGACGTGGCGCAGGACGTCCATCAGGAACAGGCGGTCCTCGGCGCCGATGTAGCCGGCGCCGAACATCGCGCCGTCGCGGCTCGAGCCGTAGATGTGCGGCACGCCGAAGCCGCGGTCGCGCTGGATGGTCACGTCGTCGCGCGGGCTGTAGGTGTGCTCGACCTCTCCCTCCCGGACCCCGAAGGTGGCGTCCTTGAAGAAGTCGTCAAGGCGGTTGGCGTCGAGCGCGGGGCTCGCGAAAAGCAGGTCGGTATAGGGCGCCAGCTGGTCGTTGTCGTGCGGGGGGCGCGCTCCCGCTGAGAGGAAGGCGGCCACCTGCGCGGCGTCGGCGTGGCCGTTCTGCCCGGCGGGGAGGATGTTGCGAAAGCCGCCGGCGTCGCCCGTGCCGAACGGCTGCGGCTGGGGTGCCGCGCCGGCCCCGGAGCAGAGCAGAAGCGAGAGGCCGACCGCCGCCGTTGTGATCACCCCGCGCATGTGCCGCTCCGCCTCTCCCCGCTCTTGCTGCGCCCGCCATCGGGGCCGCCGCGACCCTACCAATGAGCGCCGGGCTCCCGCGCCGCCCGGACCCCCTTCGTTGGCCGTCTCGAACGATGACTTCCGCGCCGCTGCACGGTCTAATGAATGAGACCTGAACCCGAGCAGTCAACCGAGGGGAGCCCCGTGAGCCTTCCGGAAGTCGTGACACGAGACAGGTGGCTGGCCGCCCGCAAGGAGCTGCTTGTAAAGGAGAAGGAGCTGACCCGGCGCCGCGACGCGCTCAATGCCGAGCGTCGCGGGCTGCCGATGGTCGCGATCGACAAGGACTACGCGTTCACGGGCCCCGACGGCACCGCCGGCCTGCTCGACCTCTTCGACGGCCGTCGCCAGCTGATCGTCGTTCACTTCATGTTCGACCCGCGCTGGGAGGACGGTTGCTCGAGCTGCTCCGCCGGCGCCGACGAGGTCTCGCAGGGACTGCTCGAGCACCTGCACGCCCGTGCCACATCGCTGGTCTACGTCTCGCGCGCGCCGCTGCAGAAGATCGAGCGCTACAAGGCCAAGAAGGGCTGGAGCTTTCCCTGGTACTCCTCCCATGGCAGCGACTTCAACTACGACTTCCACGTCACGCTCGACGGGGCGGTCGGCGCTGCCGAGTACAACTACCGCCCGATGTCCCTCGAGGGCAACGAGCCGATCGAGATGCCCGGCACCAGCTTCTTCCTGCGCGACGGCGAGCGCGTCTTTCACACCTACTCCAACTACGCCCGCGGAGCCGAGATGACCGGCGGCTCGTACTACTGGCTCGACCTCACCGCGCTCGGCCGCCAGGAGATGTGGGAGGAGCCCAAGGGCCGGGCGGCCGACGCCCACGCGGCACACCCCGACTTCGCATGAGGCCGGTTGGGGGCCGCCCTGGCGGGTAGTCGCCACCCATGCGGGCAGCCATCCTCAACGCCGTAGGAGCCACCCCCGAGGTCGGAGACTTCCAGGCGCCGAGCGCCGGGGAAGGACAGGTCGCGATCGAGGTGAGCCTGGCCGGCCTCAACCCGTTCGACCTAGCGATGGCCTCCGGAGCCGCCGGCCCGCTGGAGATCCCGTCCGTGGTCGGGCGCGAGGGTGTCGGCCCGCTGCCCGACGGCCGGCGCGTGTACTTCAACTCACCGATCGGTCCGTACGGCTCGTGGGCGGAGCAGACCCTCGTCGATCGCGACCGGGTGCTTCCCGTGCCAGACGGGCTCGAGGACGATCTGGCCGTCTGCATGGGGATCGCCGGCCTGGCCGCCTGGCTGCCGCTCACCCACCACGCCCACCTGAGCAGCGGCGAGAGCGTGCTCGTGCTCGGTGCCACCGGCGTGGTGGGCCAGATCGCCGTGCAGGCCGCAAAGGTCCTCGGCGCCGGCCGCGTCGTGGCGGCCGGCCGCGACGCCTCGGCGCTCGAGCGAGCGACGCGGCTGGGCGCCGACGCCACCGTGGTGCTCGGCGGCGGCGGCGACCCTCAGGCCCTTTCCTCCGAGGCGGGCGACGGCTTCGACGTGGTGATCGATCCGATCTACGGTCCGCCCTTCGCCGCCGCGCTCGGCGCAACCGCACCCGGGGCCCGGCTCGTGACCATCGGCTCGGGCGCCGGCGCCACAGCCGAGATCCCCTTCGGCTCGCTGATGGGCCGCACCCACATCGGGCATGGCAACCATTTCGTTGCGCCGCACGTGCAAGCCGACGCCTACTCCACGCTCACCGAGCACGCCCGCGCGGGCCGGATCAGCGTAGAGGTCAAGCGCTTTGCGCTCGACGAGGCGCCGGCGGCCTGGCAGGCCCAGGCCGCCGGGCCCCATCACAAGCTCGTCGTCGCTCCCTGAGACCCCGCCTTGCCGGGGTGCGACAGGGGCGGGTGTCGGTCACGTTCGGCCTTCGGGGTCCAAGGACCCGGGCGCCTGCCATACCGGGCGCTCCCAGCGAAAGCCGGTCAGGCCCGTCTGCTCGACCCGCTGGCGGAAGGTGTCGGTCACGTAGTGGTAGACCCTGCGGACCGCAGCGAGCTTGAAGATCGTCTCGGCGGCAAGTTGCTGCGAGAGGAACTGGTAGCGGTCGATGTCGAGGATGCCACCGTCGGGAAAGTAGGCGAACTCTGATCGCTGCTCGTCGAGCGCGTCGCTGAGGCGGGTGCAGTTGAAGGCGTAATACTCCTCGTCGGCGTCCTCGACGTCGAGGGGCAGCAGCTCGCCCCGGCCCTCGAGCAGGTCTGAGAGCGCGTCCAGCGAGCGGCCGTTGAATGCCGGCGCGCCGCCCGCTCTGGCGAAATCACTCCTCGGCCGGCTCCCGTCCTCGGTCTCCCAGAACATCCGCACCGACTCCCACACGTGGGCCATCGGCGACCCGTCGAACGGCTCAAAACGGTCGAGATCATTGATGTCACGACACTGCAACGCCGCACGCCGATTGGCGTCGTGGTCGAGGGTCCAGACCGCGAGTGGGCTACTGCGGGAAGGTTCCATTGCTCACCTCACGACGGGCATGGTTCAGAACCTGAACCGCTTCGTCGCGATCATATGGCGCCGTCCCGAAAGCCAACGTATACGTCGCCGGCAGCGTTCGTGTCGCTGACGCCGTAGTTGGGTCGCGTCCGACTCGAAGGCGACGTAGTCCCCAGTCGCCCCCATGCGCTGAGCCAGCGGAAGGTATGGCGTGTCGTAGTACTCCGCTCCCATTCGCTTCGCCTTCGGAATGACGCGACCCTGCATGTCCTCGCCGATGACGACCTTCTTCGAGCCGCCAGCTCCGCCCTTTGTGGCAAGAAGTCCTCGCGAGACACGCGCGCGGTCGCGGGAAACGTGCGTGCGGTCGTCGTAGCCGCGCGCCGCGCCTGCGTGCTGTTTGGCGGGCGGCGTCGTACGCGAAGAGGCGGCATCGTAGGCTTGAGCGGGCTACGTCGACCGCGGTTCGTGGCCCGCCTCATCGATCGCAGCTTCGACGACGGGCGCTGCGCCGGCTGAGATCGACGCCCACGCGAGAAGAGCAAGCACGAGGAGGAGAAGCCTGAGCAAGGCGATCCGTGGGCGCCGCTGATTCACACCTCCTCCCAATCAACAGCTTCGGGTCGTTCGCCAGTAGCTAGGAACTGCTCCACCGCCTTGCGGGCAAGCTCTACGGGCACGAGCGCCTCCTCTGGGAATTCGCTCCAGTGCCCCTGGTAGTAGAAGCCAACATCGTTGTCGTCAGCCGACTCGGGCCGACCAGCGCTCACGTAGTAGGGCGGATCGTCGGACTGGTTGAACGACAAGACGCTGCCCGCCGACGCTCCCAGCCCGACGCCCAGCCGTGCCCCCGCCGAAGTGGCGAACTCGACGACGAACGGCTGCGTGGCCGCCGCCTCTGCGCTCAGCCGGTCAAGCAGCCGCTCCAGCTCGTCGGCGTCGGGCACGGGCGCCTGCTCCAACCGAGGGTCACTCGAGCCGTGGTCCACCGACCACTCAGCACGCGCGTCAGTCGGGAAGGCCACGGTAAGTCCTTTTGAAGCCGTTGGGCGATGCCGTCGCCCGCCTCGCCCAAGCCCTTGACATCAGCCTCGACCACCCGTCTTCGACGACATCCCCCGCCGGCCCTGCACGTCGAAGACCACGGCCTCTCAGACCGCCTCGCCGCCCTCCCTGCGTGCGCCGTTGTGCCTGCCACGGTCGAGGCGATGAACCCGACAGCGGCGGTCGCGGCGAGCAGAAGTGCGAGAAGCCATACGTCTAGTTGCCGAGAAAGACCGCCGCATCTTTCCGCGCCCTCTCGCGGATCGCAGAGATGGCTCGGGAGCCTCGACCATCGAGCCGCCTAAGCTCTTGCACGTCAGCCGCCTGCCGGAGGATCTCTGCCTTCATCAGCGGGTCCGCGGCAATGGCTCGTTCCGTTGATGGGTCATAGGCCCGAACCGCCAAGCGCTGGGACACGTGCAGATCGATCGCTTCGATCGCCTGCCGCGCGCACCAGACAGCGGCCTGCGCACCACCACTGGCTGCCGTTTGCAGTGCGTAGGGCAACCCTGTGAGTGCGTTCTCGGACAGGGCAGCCTCAGGCGTCCACTCTTCGGCGCCCGCATCGTCGGGGACGAGCTCCTCTGCTCGCCGGCCAAGTTCGGCGAGTTCCTCTGGTGGCGCTCGGTCTCCGAGGAGATGACGCCAAAGCCGCTCGAGCATCGTTTTCGCCTCCGATGAGGCGTCAGCCGCACCGTCTCTCCGACGATGAAGCATTCGCTCGACGCAGGCGGCGGCGAAAGCCGCACGGCCGTTGTCTGTAAGCCCTTCGAGCTGCTCGCGAAGGTGGCCCTCGTCGAACTCCGGCATCAGCGTCGACCCCACACGGCCGTTCTGGGATCCAGGATCGTTGCGGCACTTCCTTCCAGCGCGGTCCGACATGCAGGACAGAAGTCACGGGTCGCGGCGATTGCGCGCGGCTTTAGCTTTCGCTCCATCGCTGCGCGGAGGGTGGTGATCTCTGCGTGTTCGCCTGGCGCGCGGGCGAGAACTTCACCCGGCTTGGCGAGCGCGCGCTGACTTGGACCGAGATTTCGGGCCCCGCCCGCGAGGACATCGACCGTTCGACCGCCGACCTTGAGCGGCGCCGACACCGCATGCGGTACCTGGACTGAAATGGCGACGCCCACCCACCCGGCGAGCGTCGTCGAGGCGACCAACGACAGGGGTGCCAGCCAGCCTAACGTCACACCGGGACTCTGACCGAGCTCTCCAGAACCAGGTTCGTAACGGCAGGCCTCACGGCTCGTAGTCCTGGAACTCCCACCGAGCGAACCTGCCGATCTTGCTCGCGACCTCATGCCAGTCGCCACCGGTACAGGCGGAGACTCTCTTGCGGAGATAGGCCTCGATCCGATTCCAGTCGTAGTCGAAAACGATCAGTCGGTCAGAGCCCGAGACGACCTCATCGGGGAAATAGCGGTCAGTGAGCCAGGATGGAGTGGACACGACCATTTCAAACGCTTCCTCGCCTTCCTCGTCCTTGGGTCCAACGAGCATCGACAAAAGGAAGGAGAAATGACTGGGATCAGCCGGCACGTGCCGTTCGAGGTCATCGATATCCGGGCTGTGGAAGTATCGAATCTCCGGGATCGTCACGGGTCTGTGATGTCGTATAACTTTGTAGACGGCGGTCCCTCCGCCCGTCTGTTGCCGCTGGCAGCGTGCGGGATGATCCGCCAAAGATCTAAGGAGGAACCACCGTGAAGGAGAACGTACCGGTTGGCGCAGGCCGCGACTGCGACGACCGATCTGCCGCCGCGTGTGCGGAGGCGCTGGGCGAGCTAGCCGGTGCCGCGAAGGAGGGGCTGCTGGCGTTGAGCGTGGGTGTCGGGCCGCGCCGCACCGGTTCCTGCCTTTGCGGCACGTCTGGGCGCTCTAGACCACGTCGGCGCCCAGGCGCCGCGAGCGACTCCGCGCTCGGCGCCGCTTGCGCTATTGCGCGGGTTCCCCGCTGAGGTCGTAGTTGCAGTAGCGGTGCTGTCGGCTCCAGGCGGGGCACGCACGGCCTCGGCGTGAGCGTATGCGAGCGAGACGGCCGCAGCGAGGACAGGCACTTGTGAGCCCACAGAGAACTGCGAGCAGGAACGCCACTACTACGCGTGCGTTCATGTCGAGCCCGGCGGCTCGCCGAGGGTGAGGGCCTCGAGCGGCTCGCGCGTCTCGTCGGGCAGCTGCATGAGTTTCGCTTCGTCCAACAAGCCCGCAGCCAGCTCCGATGTGAGCTGGCGCGGCATCCCGGGTCCGAGTCTTTCCGCCACGACCTCGACTGCCAACCCGTACTCACCCACATCGAGGTACTCGTCGAACCACTCAGCTAGATCGGGAACGAGCTGACGGACTAGGCGCTCATCGCTCTCAGCCGTCGTTCGATGCCGTCGTAGTCGTAGGTCATCTCGACACCTGTCACCGTGGGTTGCCCGGCAGATTGGTCGGATAGGCGGTGATGATGTCCTCGCCATCCGTCACTACTCGGATGCGCACTCCGCCACGGGCACGCGTGTCGCGGCGGTCGTAGCCGTAGGCGGCGCGTCGTAGACATAAGCGCTCCTAGGCCTCCATGTGGCGCCGGCGAGGAGTCAACAGATCACCGGCGCGCGCGACGCCGACCGGAACGGCGATTAGCGCGAATGCGAGCGGCCACAGGATCATCCAGGTCAGCGACGCTCGCGGTCCGATCATGATGGAGCGCGTGGCGAACCGTCTAATGACACGCCCGTCTACGCGCAGTCGTCGAACTTGAACTCATTCCAGCCAGCGGCTGAGAGGATGCGCACCCCGCTCGCGGCAAGTTCGTGTGCTCCGGGCGTGTGCAGGTGCTTGGGTAAGCGCTCCTCGTCGTTCGACTCGGGATTCCGGACGGTCGCTCCCATGTGCATCGCCGACTTCGCGTTGCGGATCAGCTCGCGCCAGATGCGAAGGGTTTCCTGTTCCTCGGTGACTCCGCCGAGAGCCGACTCACGCAGCCCCTCCTCATCACGTGGCCCGATGGATCGAAAGAGGCTGCCTGGATTCCTCGAAACGAATTCGTGGGCTGTAGTGGCCGTCAAATCGGGTGCGGCTCGACACAAGGCCACCCGGTCGATCCTCGAGAGTTCCTCCACCCTGGCCGGCGGCTCCCCCTCCGGAACTTCAATTGCGCGGTAGGCGGGGAAGAACTGCTCAAGGACGATCCTGAGGTCATGCTCGCGGGCCCACCTGAGCGCAAGCGACACGGCCTCACGAGGATCCGCGTGGAATTGAATCTGAACCTTCGGCATCAGAGCACCCGCCGTCACTTGTAAGGCACGAAGTGCATTTCGATGCCCGCGCCCTCCAGGTCGTTGATCGCTTCCGCCTCGCGCTTGATCGGGGCCCCCGTGCGCCGACTGCGGAGGCCCACGTTGATCCCGTAGAGCGAGCCATCAGGACGTCGAACGAGAATGTCTGGCCGACGACCGGACAGGATCCCGCCGGCGTGCGGATGGGTTGCTCCGCAAGACCCCTTTGACCGCCAGCGATGATCTGTCCGTCCCTGACCGAGTCTGCGACCTCCTGAATCTGAGAGCGCGTCCAGCGCGCGACCGTTGAATGCCGGTGCGCCGCCCGCTCTGGCGAAATCACTCTTCGGATAGGCGCCGTCCTCGGTCTCCCAGAACATCCGCACCGGCTCCCAGGCGTGGGCCATCGGCGAGCCGTCGAGCGGCTCGAAACGGTCGAGATCATGGATGTCACGGCACTGCAGCGCCGCACACCGATTGGCGTCGCGGCCGAGGATCAAGACCTCACGGCGCCCTTAAGGGGGAGTTCCCCCCTACTCACTTGGTCGCGGGTTCGCTCGAGGCCCGAGGGGACCCGGGCGGCTGCCATACCGGACGCTCCCAGCGAAAGCCGGTCAGTCCGAGACACTCGGGTCGTCCTGCCTTTGCGGCGCTGATTCGACCGGACATCGACGATCGCACGTCGCCGCTCGGCTCATGGCCACCGGTGCGCGTGTTGGCGGCGAAGGTCGTAGGCGCAGGAGCGCAGTCGTACTCGTGGGCGCTGAGCGAGTTCATCGCCGTAGCCGGGGTCAGACCGCCGCCCAAGAACCCTCCGACGATGAGCGCGTGGCGACCGCCGCGCGCCCGGCGATCGGCCTCAGCACCGAGACGACGAGCCGAGCGCACCGGTCACGACACGTTCTCGGCTTCCGCCTGCAGCGCCGGACCGAGCCGCGAGCGCACTTCCCAGCCGACCTCGCCACGCCGAGGCAGATTCTCGAGAAACCCTGTCGCAATAAGTTCTTGGCGCTCGTCGTCGCCGGACCGGAAAGCCTGATCGAGGTACCCGAACACGGTTGTGATCGCGTCATCACCCGGGTTGGCGAGAGCCCAACGGAGAACGTCGGCGAGAAACAGATGCGGCAGGATCTCGTCGTAGTTGTCCTCCAGGTGCTCTTGGAGCAGGGGACGGAGCGTCGGCGCTTCCTCGACTAGGTCGTTGATGAACTGGACGTCGCCGGCGCGCATCAGCGACCCCCGATCGCGCCTTGCAACTCGTCGTAAAGGCTCTGCGCCACCCGGCGGTCATGAGCCGAGGCATTCGGGTTTCGGCGCAGGAAGTTCCGGAGTCCGTTGGCGTAGATCTGACCCTTCTCGAGGTGTCGGCGACCATGAACAGCCCCGCCAGTCGCCAACTCATGCCGGATGGCATCCATCGTCGTGCCATTGCCCACCCTCTGGGGATTCGTCGTACCCCTGTAGAGGTCGTTGACAATATTCTGGAGCTTCGGGTGCGAAACTGATGGCGTCGGCAGGACGTCGTCGGCCGCACGTCCGCCCTTTGTGGCGCCTGTTCCGCGTTTGGCGAGCTCTTCGCCGAGTTCTTTGGTCGGCTTGAGCAGCTTGAAGCCGGGGAAGGCCATCGCGCTGTAGAGGGCGGCGGCGGCGTCGTCGCCTTCTTGGGCGGCTTTGATCGCGCGGCGCAGGTCGGAGATGCCGAGCAGCTCGTTGCCGAGGTTCGATCCCTCGCCTGCTGCCAGCGGGTTGCTATAGGCGGTTTGGCGGTTGAGCTCTTCGAGGAACGCGAGCCCATCGTCGAGCAGCTCGAGGTTTCGCTGGGCTTGGACCTCTCTGGTGGGGTCGTCGTAGGTCAGCGCCGAGCGCGCGTCTGCGAGAAAGCCGAGCACGTCCTCG
This sequence comes from Thermoleophilaceae bacterium, assembly GCA_030447725.1. Classification (GTDB taxonomy): domain Bacteria; phylum Actinomycetota; class Thermoleophilia; order Solirubrobacterales; family Thermoleophilaceae; genus JAAYBF01. The sequence continues at coordinate 845,005 of JAUJOQ010000001.1, read as the reverse complement.
CCCAGGCGCTCGAGGTCAGAGGGCTCGTCGGGCACCGGCAAGGCGGCTCCGCCGGGCGAGGGCCCGCACTCTGCCCCCACGCTCGCGAAGCAGGTCGTCGCGCCCGGACGGCGGCCCGTGGCCGTCGCCGCACGCAAGGTGACCCCGGCGGGGACGCTGCCACCGCCACGGTCAAGCGCTGCCTCAGAGAGCTGGGGCTGGCGACCCAACCGGCGTCGCGCCCGCGACCGGGCGCGGTCGGCCGCGCTGCCGTCTCGGTCGGCGCGCTGCCGTTCGCCGCGATCACCGCACGGCCCTGGGGAGAGCGTGCGACAAACCTGCTCCTCGACGCCTGCCCGTATCTGGGCGCCGATGTCCGCCGTCGCGATCGCCGCCAGCAGCGCGGCGAGCACGAGGATCAGCCCCAGATACTCCGCGGCGGTCTGACCGCGCTCATCATCCAGCCGGCGCAAGCCCTCCCCGCAGCCGGCCGAGCCCATCAGCTCACCGGCCCGGGCCGAAACGATTCGACCGCCAGCGAGCACCCCGACGCGACCTCGCGCGCCACCTGCGGCCCCGCCGCCGGGCGATGCTGGCAGTTGAAGATGTACTGCGTCTCACCTTCGAAGAACCCCACGATCCGCTGCTCGACCAAGATCCCGCCGACGCTCTCAAAGCGCACCCGCAGCTCATAGCCCGGCAACTCAGCGCGCGACAGCCGCCGCGGATCGACTACCAACTGACCACCCTCTACCGCGCCCACGAACTTGGGCCAGAACCCGTCGAGATAGTCCACGAACTGATCGATGTTGGCCTCCAGCACCGCCTCATCCAACGGCGGCGCGCGATGCACGCTGACCCAGTTCTCGCGATCGATCCCGAACACCGTGTCGCCCACCTGATCCTGCCCCGTCGCCTCCGCCAACGGAAAGTCGACCCCCGTGATCCGCTTCCAGCCCTCCGGATACGAGAAGCCGTACTTCTCACCCTCAAACGACGACACCGCCTGCTCGGAGCGATCGGGCTCAGCCACAACCAAACCCACGAAACCGCCAACCACCAACAGCAACAGCGACCCGGCGCCAATCAACACCACCCTCAGCGGATCCACCCCGAAAACCATAGCCCCGGGATAAGGGATATGCCCAACGAGCAACGGACACGCCCGCCGCCCCGCCCAGCCTGCGACGACGCCGCCCTCAGCGGCCCTACCGTGCCGGCAGCACCACCCGCTCGAGCAGCCACTCGTCGTCCATCTCGCCGGTCACGTAGTTGCGCCCGGCCGCCTGGGCGACGCCGATCCGGCGAAAGCCCGCCTTCTCGTAGCAGCGCAGCGCCACCACGTTCTCCACCGCGGTCCCGATCGTCACGCGGTGGTGGCCGAGGTCCTCGACCAGGTGGCGAAACATCACCCGCAGAGCGTCCGTGCCCGCGCCGCGCCCGTGCTCGGACGGGTCGAGGAAGATGTCGATCTCGGCGTATCGGTAGTCGGGCTCGGGCTCCTCGTTGTACTGGACCATCCCCGCCACCCGCCCGTCGATCAGGACCGTGAAGCGTGCCGCCTCGGGCTCGTCGGTGAGCGGGAAGCCCTCGTCGGGCTGGCCCCACCAGCGCGACACCTCCTCGGTGCGGTAGATCGCGCGCAGGGCTTCAGCGTCGCCCGCCTCCAGCGGGCGCAGGGTCACCAGCTCGCCCTCGAGCGCGGGCACGGCTACATCGCCAGCGACAGCGGCTCTTCGAGCAGCTTGCGAACCATGGCCAGGAACTCGGCGCCGTCGGCGCCGTAGAGGATCCGGTGGTCGCACACCATCGTCAGGTTCATCAAGTCGCGGGCCACCACCTGGCCGCGGTCGTCCACCGCGGGCTTCTTGACGAGCGCGCCGACGGTGAGGATCGCAGCCTGGGGCGGGTTGATCACGCCCGTGAAGCGCTCGACGCCGTACATCCCCAGGTTGGAGACGGTGAACGTGCCGCCGCTCAGGTCGGGCGGGGTGATCTCGCCTTTTCGCACCAGGTCGATCAGCCGCCGTGCCCGGCGTGAGATCTCGCCGAGCGCCTTCTCGTCGGCGTCGCGGATCACGGGCACCACCAGCGTGTCCTGAGCCGCCACAGCCACGCCCACGTTCACGCGCGGGTAGAGCTCGAAATGACCGTCGCGGTAGGCGCCGTTCACCTTCGGGTGGTCGCGCAGCGCGAGGGCGGCGGCCTTCACCACCATGTCGTTGAACGACGGCGGGTGCTCGACCTGCTCCTTGAGCCGCGTGCGCAGCTCGATGCAGAGCGTCATGTCCACGTCGAGCGACAGCGCGAAGTCGGGCGCGGTGGCCTTGCTCTCGGCCATCCGCCGCGACACCGTGCGCTGCAGCCGCGTGAGCTCGACCACCTCCGGCTCGCCCTTGGGGCCGGCCTCGCCCTTGGTGTCCGTGGCTGGAGCCTCGGGGACGGCGGGCGTGTCCTGCTCCGCGGGCGCCTTCTCCGCGGGCGTCTCCTCCGCGGCGGGCGCCTTCTCCTCCGCCGGCTGCTCGGGCTCGGCCCGCGGCTCGCCACCGTCCTGCTCGGCGGCGGTCTCGACGTCTGACTTCACGACCCGGCCGCCGGGACCGCTGCCCGCCACCGCACCGAGATCGACACGCAGCTCACCGGCCATCCGCCTCGCAACGGGGGACGCCTTGATCCGCTCTCCCTCCTCACGAGCGGGGGCAGCCGTCTTGGCCTCGGGCTCCTGCGCCGCCTCTGTCGCTTGCGGTGCCGCTACCTCATCGGGCTCGGACTCGGCCACCTTCGCGTTGCCACTCGGCTCTTCTCCCTCCGCGCCGAGCCGCGCGATCACCTCGCCAACCGGCAGCGTCTGCCCCTCCTCGGCGAGCACCTCCACCAGCACCCCGTCCGCATCGGACTCATAGGTCATGTTCGCCTTGTCGGTCTCGATCTCCGCGAGCGGGGCGCCGCGCTTGACCTCGCCGCCCACCTCAACGAGCCACTTGAGCACGGTGCCCTCCTCCATCGAGTCCGACAGCCGCGGCATCAGGACGTCGGAAGCCACCCCTAGACGTCCCTGAACGTCGCCACGGCCGCCTTCACGACGTGCTCCTCGTGGGGAAACGCCGCCTGCTCGAGCGGCTTGGAGTAGGGCATCGGCACGTCGGCGCCGGTCACGCGCCCGACGGGGGCGTCGAGGTGGTCGAAGGCCTGCTCGGAGATCAGCGCCGCCAGGTTTGCGCCCACCCCGCCGTGGGGCCAGCCCTCCTCGACGATCACGGCGCGGTTGGTCTTGCGCACCGACTCGAGGATGGTGTCGAGGTCGAGCGGGCGCAGCGTGCGCGGGTCGATCACCTCGGACTCGATCTCGTGATCCGATGCCAGCTTGTCGGCGGCCTTCAGCGCGGTCTCGGCCATCCGCGAGATGCCGACGATCGTCACGCCGTCACCCTCGCGCCTGACGGCGGCCTGGCCAAAGCGCAGCGGCTCGTCGTCGTCTGTGTCCACCTCGCCGCGGCGCCCGTAGAGGGTCTCGTGCTCGATGAACACCACGGGATTGTCGTCGCGGATCGCCGCCTTCAGCAGCCCGCGAGCGTCGGCCGGCGTGGAGGGCACGGCCACCAGCAGCCCGGGGATGTGCTGGTAGAGCGCCTCGAGGCAGTGCGAGTGGGTGGGACCGAGCTGGTGGCCGGCGCCCTGGGGCATCCGGATCACCAGCGGCACCTTCACCTGGGCGCCGAACATGTACCGGATCGAGGCCGCGCTGTTGATGATCTGGTCGAGCGCGAGCAGCGAGAAGTTGATCGTCATCAGCTCCACCACCGGCCGCAGCCCGGCCATCGCCGCGCCGACTCCCATCCCCACGAACGTGTTCTCGGAGATCGGCGTGTCGCGCACCCGCTTCTCGCCGAACTCCTCGAGCAGGCCGGCGGTCACCTTGAACGCGCCCTGGAACACGCCGATGTCCTCGCCCATGATGAACACGTTCTCGTCGGCGTTCATCTCCTCGCGCATGGCCAGGTTCAGGGCCTCGCGGTAGCGCATCTGGGCCATCAGCCGCGCACCGCTAGTCGCCGCCGCCCACTTCGTCGCGATCGTCGCCGGCGGGCTCGCCCTCTCCGTCCTCGGGGTCGGCCTCGACTCGGTCCACGCGGCGCTCCGAGCGGGCGTCGTCGCTCTCGCCGTGGGCGGCGCCGGCCTCGGCCAGCTCCTTTGCCACGTCGCCGGCCTCGCGCTCACGCTCGCCGCGATGGGGCTCGGGCGAGCGCTCGTCGACCGAGAACCAGCTCTCGCTCACCTGCTCGCCCATCACGTAGATGTCGTCGTAGAGGGAGGCCAGGTCGGGAAACGGTGACGCGTCCGCGAACTCCACGGCCTCGTCCACGGCCGCCATTGCTTCGTCGTCCATGCGCTTGAGGTCGTCCTCGGTCAGCTCGCCCTCATCGGTCACCCGCTCAGAGAAGGCGGCGATCGGATCGTGGGCGCGCCACTCCTCCACCTCCTCCTTGGTGCGGTACTCCTCCGGATCGGCCATCGAGTGCCCGCGGTAGCGGTAGGTCACGGCCTCGACCAGCTGAGGGGCGCGGTCGCCGCGCGCCTTCTCCAGCGCCTCGCTCACGCAGGCGTGGGTGTCGAGCACGTCCATGCCGTTGCAGCGCGTGCCGGGCACGCCGTAGCCGGCGGCCTTCTTCGACAGGTCGGTCACGGCGGAGTGGCGCTCGAGCGCTGTGCCCATGCCGAACTGGTTGTTGATCACCATGAACACGATCGGCAGGCTCCACAGCGCGGCCAGGTTCATCGTCTCGCCGAAGGTGCCCTGGTTGGTGGCGCCGTCGCCGAACATGCACAGCGTCGCGTCCTCGGTGCCGCGGTAGTCGGCCGCCAGCGCGACGCCGGCGGCCAGCGGCAGGTTGCCGCCCACGATCCCGTAGCCGCCGAGGAACCGCCGCTCGGCGTCGAACAGGTGCATCGATCCGCCGCGGCCGCCCGAGCAGCCGTCGACCTTGCCGAACAGCTCGGCCATCGCCGCCTTGGGCTCGGTGCCCCTGGCCAGCGCCTGGCCGTGCTCGCGGTAGGTCGACAGCAGGTAGTCGCCCTCGCGCAGCGCCTGGGTGGCGCCCACGATCGTCGCCTCCTCACCGATGCACAGGTGCAGGAAGCCGCCGATCTTGGCCTTCGCGTACATCTCCCCGGCGCGCTCCTCGAAGCGGCGGATGAGGATCATCTTGGCGAGCACCTTCTCGTAGGTGTCGCGGTCGGGGAGAGGGCGCGAGCGGCTCGCGACTGCTGTGCTCGCGGGGCTGCGGCCGCGGGTGGCATCCTCAGTCGCCATCGGGCTCCGACTCTAGCGGCGCGGGGCATGGGCCGCCGCCCGACCCCTGCCTATCGTGGCGGCGGCTCCCAGCGCGACTGGGTCTGCTCGAACGCACCCTCCAGCCAGGCGTGCACGATCGTCGGCGTCAGCCGGTAGAGCGCGCCGCCGGTCTCCGAGTCCAGGTCGAAGGCAAGCTCCTGCACGTCCATGGAGAACTTCTGCGCATACGCCGCCAGCACGGGGTCGGCCACCGCGCGGTCGCGCACGATCTCGACTTCCCCCTCGAGGATCGTCACGTCGTCGGCCGACTCCAGGTGGGCCACCGCGTAGGGCTGCGCCGCCAGGTTGCGGCCCTTCTGCGAGCTCTGCCCGGTGCCGAACCACAACGAGCCCTCGCGCCAGACACCCCACACCGGCATGGCGTGTGGGCGCCCGTCGGGCCGGGTGGTGGAGAGCCAGAGGCTGCGCGAGTTGCGCAGGCGGCGCTCCACATGCCCCCAGGCCAGCTTGGGCTCTTCGCTCATCGGACGAGGATGCTGCCAGAGGCAGCCCGGCGCTGCGGCCCGCTACTGCACGCCGAGCAGGTCGATCACGAACACCAGCGTCTCGTTCGGGCCGATCACCGGCGGCGATCCCTGAGCGCCATAGGCCAGCGAGGGCGGGATCACCAGCCGGCGGCGGCCGCCCACCTTCATGCCCTCGAGGCCCTGGGTCCAGCCCGGGATCACCCCGTCCACCCCCAGCTGGAAGTCAAACGGCGCGCCGGCGCTGAAGGAGCTGTCGAACTCCTCGCCGTTCGAGTAGTTCACACCGACGTAGTTCACCGACAGCCGGCTGCCCGGTTTGGCGGCGGGGCCGGTGCCCTGCTCGAGGTCGTCGACCTGCAGGCTGGTGGGCGGATCTCCCTCGGGCACGGTGACCTTCGGCTTGGGCTTGGCCTCCGCGGTCCCCGACTGAGCGGGCTCGGCGGCAGAGCCCTCGGGCTCGGCGCTCTCAGGGGTCGAGACCGACTCCTCGGCCTCCTCCTCCGAGCAACCGGCGGCGGCGAGGGACAGCGCGGCCAGGCCGCAGGCGATCAGGTGGCGGGTGCGCATGGCGGCGCATCCTAGGGAACGGCTGCACGCAGGGGCTCAGAGCTCGGTCGACACGATTACAAAGCCGAGCCTGTCGGCGCCCCGGCGCAACGGAATCGATCTTTACGAGGCGACATCCCAACAGACGAGCCAACGCTACGTACTCGGCGTCATAGGCATGAGCCCAGCCCATGTCGTCCGCCACTCGCCATGCCTCCTCGCCGAGCCGCGCGGGCGACCGCCTGTTGACGGGCGAGCGCTCTAGCCGGTGGCGCATCATCTCGCCGTCTGTGGCCGACAGCAGCCCCCGTCAGCTGGCGTCAACGACGAGGGTCAACGTCCCTCACGGGTCTGGTGCAGCGCCTCGACCCAGTCAGGAGCGAGTCGGCCCGACGGGAGAGTGCGCCAGGCCTCGGGAACGCCGACTGACCGGGGCCGCTCGATCGCGGCCTCGAGGTCCGCCTCGTCCACCATGTGCCGGTTTCCCACCTTCGCGGCTCGCAGCTTGCCTTCGCGTATCCACCGGCGCACGGTCTCCGAATTGCGGCCTGTTCGCCTGGCGGCCTCGTCCACGGTGATCATTCCACGAACGGCTAAAGCGGCATGGAGTGACTAGCCGGAGAGCGCTGCCGCCGCGTCCTCGAGGCGGTCGTCGCCCCAGAACAGCTCGTCGCCCACCGCCACGGTGGGCACCCCGCGCACCCCGCGCTCGGAGGCCTCCGCCGTCACGGCGCGCAACCTCTCCTTGGTGGCCTTGCTCTCCATCCCCTTGACCACCGCGTTGGGATGCAGCTCACAGGCCGCCGCGGCGATCAGCACATTGTCGACCACGCTCAGGTCGCGCCCGCCGGCGAAGGCCTGTCGGAAGGCGGCGAGCGAGAACGCCACCCCCCGGCCGATCTGCTGGCAGAAGACGGCGGCGCGCATGGCGGGAAGGGTGCTGGTGGGCCAGCGCTCGGGCCAGCGCAAGGGCTGGAGGCCGTACTCGGTAGCGCGACGCTCGACCTCCGCCATGCCCTCCTCGCGCTCCTCGGTGAGCGACCACGAGCCGCCGCCGCTCTGGGCCCAGATGCCCCCGAGCAGAATCGGCTGCCAGATCGGCACGATCGGCAGCGCCTGGTTGATGCGCTCGGCGGCGAGGTAGGCGTAGGGGGAGCCGAGGTCGTAGTAGAAGACCGGGCGCTCGGGCACGCCCCGCCACGCTAGACGAGCTGGTCGGCTGCCGCGAGGCCGAGGCGCTTGATCGCCAGCCGGGTGGGACGAGCGAGCGCCTCGAGCGCGTAGGTGCCGGTATCGAGCATCGTCGCGAGCTGGGGGTCGTCGGGAACGGTGATGGACCGATGGAGGCGTTCGCGACGAAACCGGTTCTCCAGTGCGTGCACGTTGTCGCGGAGGGCGGGATGGGCCCTGTTGAGCACCAGGGTCGTCCGGTCGTGGCGGAGCTGGTTCAGGGCGGAGAGCACGACGTTCGCGGTGAGCAGCTCGGCGGTGCTAACCAGCATCACCTGGTCGGCCCGCTCGACGGCGAACCGGGCCAAGGGGCGGCCGACGCCGGTGCCGCAGTCAAGCACGACGAGCTCGTAGAAGGTCGACAGGAACGCGAGCAGCTCACCGTAGCGCTGCGCGGATAGGCTGGCGGTGAGCTCTGCGTCGCAGGGCGCCCTGAGCACATGCAGCCCTGTCGGCAGCCGGGCGATGTAAGGCCGCAGGTGGGCCGCGGTGCGGATGTGGTCCATGTCGTCCAGCAGATCGGCGAGCGAGCGCGTCGGCCGGAGGCCCTCGGGTGCGAGGTCGCCGAGTGTGCCGTAGTCGGGATTCGTGTCGACTGCGATGGTCCACGTCTGGAGATGGGTCGCCAGCAGTGAGCCGACCAGGAAGCTGACCGTCGTCTTGCCCACGCCTCCCTTGGGGCTGATCACGGCGAGCGTGTTCGGCCGACCGGCCCCCGGCTGGCTGCGGATCGCCCGCTCCAGCTCCGCCTCTTCGCGCTCGCCGGCCGAGGTGAGGAGACGACCGGCACGCCGCCCCCAACGTGCTGGGGCGCCGTCTGGCAGCGGTCGACCATCGACCACGGCTCGCGGGTAGAGCTCCCTTCGCTTGAGCGGCCTCGCGGCGAAGCTCACGGAAGCCGCAGCTCGGTCCCGACCATGAGAAGGTCCGGGTCGCCCGTTCCGATCCGTTCTTGGTTCAGCTCCCACAGCCGGTTGACAAGGCGCGCGATTTGCGCGGGAGTGGCGTCGCCGCCGATCTGTCCGTGGGCGATCGACCACAAGCTCTCGCCCCGACTGACGATGTGGGTCCGCCCGCTGTTGCGCGCACCGTATGAAGTGCCCGGAGGAGGCTCGGCGCGCGCTGATGTCTGGGCCGAGCCCAGGTGTGCCCGTTTGGGGGCTACCTGCTCTGGAACTGTGGCCGAGGGACCGATCCGCCCGGCCGGCGCCATGGGTCGAGGTGCCGGGGCGGACGTGTCGGGGGTATCTCGCACAAGCGGCTCCGGGCCGCGCCGTCGCTCCTCGCCGGGCTGCATGCGGTCGGGCTTGCGCACCGTCTCCAGCTTCGGAGGGGCTCCCGGCCGCGGCGGAACGGAGATCGGTGGCAGGGGAGCGGGCGCCGGCACGCCAGCAGGCTCACCGGGATCGCCGTCGGGGTCATCCTCCGCGTGGCCCTCGCCCAAGGGGGGTTCCTCAACCTCTCCATCGTCATCCGCCCCCGGCAGCTCCGCTCCGTCGTCGGAGGGCAGGTCGGCGTCCTCCGTGCCCTCTCCGAAACCCGGGTCCGTTTCAGCCGGCGGCGTCTTCTCGTTCCCCGCTCCCTCCTGCTCGCTGTCGGGTTCACCTGCCAGGGCCGGGGGCGCTGGCGATGTTGTCGCGAGCAGCGCGGCCGTGAGGCCGGCTCGCGAGCGAGCCGACAGCAGCTCGTCACTGGGAGGGCTGCCGGCGAGGCGCTCGGTGCGGCACACCGGACAGTCGGGGTGGAAGGGGAGGCCGCCGTGGCTTCCCGCCTGCCGGAGGTGCGCGCTGAGCGACCTCACGACTGCGTCTCCGCAGTCAGTTCAGGGGATCGACGACGCAGCGGAAGGGCTTGGCCCCGGCGAAGGTGTCTGGGGTGATCCCCACCCGTCCAGTTTCTGTTGTCACAAACAGGACATTCAGCGGTTCTGCCGGGTCGGTCGCCGGATACACATTCGCCGTCAGCTCGCCGCCAGGTGCGAGCACGATTTGCTCGAAACTGAGCGCCCCGACGAGTTCTTGATGGGTGGGCACCCGCCGCCCAGGTGTGAAGCGGAAGTCCGTGGATCGGCACGCGTCCACTGCTGCGCCGTAGGCGAGTGCCGGTCTGACCGAGATCTCCGCACATGTGCCGGCGGTGGGTACGGTGTCGCGCGGGCAGCGCACGAGCAACCGGGCGGCGGACACGCCGTTGAGCCGCAGGGCGTTCCGAGCGCGCGGCACCGTGGCGAGGCGCGACTCCTTGATGCGATCGCCTCCGAGCGCGTTGCGCTTGATGTCCCGAGCGGTCAGCGAGCCGTCCTTGACATCGCGGCCGCTGATCGTGAAAGCCGCGTAGGAGGAACCGCCGAGCGCGACGAATACCGCCACCGTGGACATCACGTTGGCATAGGTGAGCTTGCCTTCGCTGCGCTTCACGCTCGAACCATCCTTTGAAGGGCGCCGATCCCCAGAGCGCAGAGTCTTGCAGGCTCTGCCGGCGCGCGCCAGGGGAATCGGGGACCCGCTGCTGTGGCGCGTTCAGGCGCACGGACGCCCCGTTACGGTGACGGGCACGGTCTGAGAGCGACCGGTCTCGAACGGATAGCCCGACTCCTTCGGAAGCCGCGCGCGGAAATCGAACCGGGTTCGGCCGCAGGTGCGCCGGAAGCGGTATCCAATCGACCAGCGTCCCCCCGGTTCGGTTCGCGCCGTACGGAAGGTCTGGTAGCGACCGGAGAGGCGCACCTGGAGCTCCACGAGCTTGTCGGTCGCGGGCGCTCCGAGACGACCGGCGAACCGTACGGCCTGGCCGTTTCGCACGTGCCCGCGGCTGGCCCGCATCGTGCTTGTCGCGGGCACCAGCAGCGTCACCTGACGTTCGGCGGGCAGGATTAGCTCCGTGCCCGCGTAGGCGAACCGCAGCGTGCGGGTGGAAACGGCGCGCGCCCGGTAGCGATACCGGCCTTCCGAATCGGTCGCTATCACGCCGACGAGTGCTTCGGGCGCCACGGGAGAACTGGAGAAGACCCGCACCTGCGCTCCGGCGATCCCCTGGCCATCGCGGTTGGCGAGCCGTCCGGTGACGGTGACCCGGCGACCGAAACGCACCCGCCGGCGCGCGTCGAGCACCGTCACGCGGCGGCGCCCGCTCCGCCGCTTGCCGCGGCCGCCTCGCTCACGCTGGACGATCTTCCTGCGGGCGATCCCGGTGCGCATCTCGGAGGCGATCCTCAGCGGCAGCCGGATCGTCATCGGCTGCCCGTCGGCGCGGCGATCGGTCGATGCCTCGTTGCGGGCCTGGTCGAACGCCCGGGCGCGCAAGGAATAGTCGCCGGCAGGAAAGCGCGCGTCATCGATGCGTGCGACGAGTCGGTCGCCCTCCTGGCCTGTCGGAAGCGCCTGCCATGTGCCCGAGCCCGCGCGGCTGATCTCGATGGCGCCACCTGCGAGTCCGGAGACCTTGTCGGCCACGATGACCGAGATCCGGGTGGGATCGCTCAGGGAGGAGGGCTCAAAGGCCGGCTGGGGCGGCTCGGGGTCGTAGCGCAGGGTGACCGGCACGGAGGCGTTGTCGGCTTCCTGGTTTCCGGCGGCGTCCTCGCGCCAGACACTGGCGGTGTACTCGCCGGGCGCCGGCGCGTCGAGGGCAATGCGGCCGATGCCGTCGCCGCCCGAGCGCGCCGAGCTGCACTCCTGCGTTCCAGCACGGCACAGGCTGTGGTGTGCCGCCATGATGGGCGCCCGGTCGCCCTCGCCCGGATTCGCCCAGACGAGGACGAAGCTGGGCGTGCGGCGCCAGCCCTCGCCTCCCTCGACTGTCACGTCGACTCTTGCTGGTGGCGTGTTGTCCACGCGCGCGGTGACGGTCGGTGAGCGGGCGGAGTTCCCGGCACTGTCCAAGGCTTCGACTAGAAGCGGTTGGGTCCCCTCGGTTAGCTTCGTGGTGTCAGCGCTGACTGTGCCGGATCCGTTAGGGCAGGGGACGAGTCGGGTGAAGTCGCACGGGCGCTCAGCAAAACCCTTCCGCAGGGAACCAACAATCGCCTCCGCCGCCCCCACCCCCACATTGTCGGAGGCGGTGTACTGCACGATCTGATCACCGCGCACCCACGCCCCGACGCCAACCCGCCACCCGTGATTTGGACGCTGGGCGGCGTGTAGTCCACGACCTCGGCGGATCCTTTGAAGGTCCGCACGTAATTCTCCCCCCGCGCCAGGCATCCGTCGCGCGAGCGGCAGTCAATCCGCTGCACGATGCGATCCGGCCCCGCCTGGTCGCTGCCTACCGGGTAGGACTCCGGCCGCGTGAACCCTGAACTCTGCGCGAGACTGTTCCGGGGGCACTTGGTGTGCGGCTTCTTGTTCCGGATCTCATACCGCTGCCCGGTGCCGTCGCGGCGGTCTGTGTAGACCTGTAGCGCGTAGCCGCAGTCACGGCGGAGAAGCTCGCCGGACCACTCGTACCGCTTGAAGTGAGTCGCCGGCGGCGCGAGCAGGGTGAGGATGGACCGCGCGGCAAACGGAACTCGGCCGCGCCGCAGGACGTTTCCGACCAGCAACCCCCGCCGTCCGGGCCCCTCTGGATTGCAGGCCCTCCGGACGCGCATGCCACGAGTCGCAAAGTCGCCGAACGCCTGAGTCGAGAAGACGCCTGGTGCGGCGTTGCACGTGCGAACGGTGTACGAGCCCGCCGAGGCGCCTGCCGGAGCGAGGCAGGCCAGTGCGCAGAAGGTTGAAGCTGCACAGAGGAGCCGGCTGGCACTAATGCTTGGCATCTCTTCCTCCTGACCGGCGCACCGGTTTGCTGTCGCTGGAGCCTTCGGCTGTCTGGCCTGTCAAGGCCCGGCGGTCCTTCTTTTCGCCCCCCCAACGGCAAAATTAGGGAGGGATTGGCGCGGCACGACCATAAGGGTCGGTGTGCTTTTGAGGAAGCGCGTCGCCGGGCGCTTCTGCCGCAAACTGCGTCGAAAAACGAACTCGTCGTCCCGCCCAGCAGTGTCGGTGTGACAACCGACCCCGCAAGGAACTCGACCTACTACCGGCTCGCGCCTGAGGTTCCATTCACACCCAGTCAGACGCCTTGCCTGGACGTCTTCACGACCACGGACCTACCGGTGCCGCGTGCCGGCACGTCCAAGCGAAGCTGTCCCGGTCAGCGCTCGTCGCCCGCCGCGGTCAGAGGTTCGGAGAAGTCGAGGTTTTGAGGTCGCTCCGGAAGCGCCGCGATCATCCCGGCGTCGGTGGTCTCGACTTCGGGTCCCACTATCTCGACGTCAAGGTCAGACATCCAGGCTTCGCCGCCGCCGACGAGGAGAACGCCGAGGGCAATCGCCACCGCTTCGTCTGAAACGTCGAGGACCACCTCGTGGTTCTCCCAGTCGGTCGTTCCCCCAACCGGGCGACCGGCCATGTTGTCGAATGCGAGCATCTGCCTGCTGGGCCCGTCGACGCGCATCCAGAGCCCAACCCTGTCCTCGACGCTCTCACTTTTGAGCGCTCCCGAGAAACGGACGCGTTGCCCTGAGAACTGCTCGGCCGAGAACGTCTGCATGAGTGTCCCGAACCCGTCGGTCCGCGGCACCACGGACCGCAGCTCGACCACAGGTTTCCCCTCATACGTCGTTTCGTCCGCGAATGCGTGCTCGTACTGCGAGGGGTGACTGCCTGCCATGTGCCATCCCGTCATGGTCTGCCTCCTATGTCGTTGGAGTTGCTGATCCCGTCCCACCACGCGGCGGAGCTCGGCGCGGGCGTCATGCAACGTGCGTTTGACGGTTCCCTCGCTGACATCGAGCCGACTTGCGATCGCGCGCAGGGAGAGGTCGCCGTAGTAGTGAAGGGCGACGATTTGGCCCTGACGCGGAGAAAGCCGTCCAATCGCGAATTCGAGCTGTCCCGGAAGGCTCGAAGGGGGTGGCGCCTGAAAGATGTCCGAGGGATCGCTCGAGCGATCGCTGGCGACCTGCTCGAGTGCCCGGTCCTCGGCGTGGATCGTGCGCCACCGCGAGCGGCGAGATTCGTCGCCACTGCGTTCATCCATGGCTCGAGGAAGCGAATCCGCTCCCCGCGCGCGTCCAGCTGCCACGCGCGTATCAGCGCTTCCTGGACTACGTCCTCAGCCGCGACCCGCTCCGAGAAACTGCTGCGAAGCCGCGCGACCAAGCCCGCGAATGAGTCGCGGAGGTAGCGCTCGAAACGGAGGTCGTCGTCTGCCGGTACCACCGCGTTGTCCATTGTCTAGGTGACGCACGGAAACGCTCCGAAGGTTGAGACGCGCGCCCCGATCCCTTCGGACTTCACGCATAGCAACGGCAGCCGTCACGATGTGTGCGCACAGCGATGCAGCGGCTCGCATCTGACGCGACCACTGACAGTTCGAGCCGAAGGAGGGCAACTTGGTAGCGCTATCCGGTCTGTTGGTGGTGATTCTCGTCTCTCTGGTGATCACGCGAGTGGCGACGGTGGCGCTGACGCTCACGGGGCTCTCGAGGGAGAGCGCTCGCTTTCAGGCGCGGTCGGCGTTGTCGGGAGTCGGCTTCACGACCGGCGAGGCAGAGGCGGTCGTCAACCATCCCGTCCGACGGCGGGTGGTGATGGTGTTGATGCTCTTGGGCGGGGCCGGCACGGTGACCGTGATCGGGGCGCTCTTCCTGTCGTTTGCAAATGCCGACGCCTCGCAGCGCACGACCCGGGTCGCGATGCTGCTCGGCGGGCTGCTGGGCGTGTGGCTGCTGGCCCGAAGTGCGTGGGTCGACAAGCGACTGTCAGCGCTGATAGCCCGGGCGCTCAAGCGTTGGACCGACCTCGACGCGCGCGACTACGCGGCCCTTCTGCACCTCTCTGGGCCCTACACCGTCATGGAGATGGCGGTCAACGCCGGCGACTGGATCGCCGGCAGCACGCTGAGCGAGCTGGCGCTGCGCGACGAAGGCGTCGTCGTGCTCGGCATATCGCGGCCGGACGGCACCTATCTCGGTGCGCCGAGGTTCGACACCGAGATCCGCGCGAACGACACTCTCGTCCTCTACGGGCGCTCGCCAAGGCTCTGCGAGCTCGATCGCCGTCCAGCCGGCCGAGTCGGCGACGAACGCCACGCGGCGGCGCTCGAGGAGCATCGCGCGCTGCTCGCCGAAGAGGAGCTCGCGGGCCGGGCCGGCTGACGCGGCGGCAACGCGACGAGCGGATCGTCGTCGGTGACTTGACAGAGGAGGGCTGGCTCGGCGCTCGAGCGGCTCCTACTAGGCGGGTCTAGCGAAACGGCTAGCGAAAGTCGCGCTAAGGTCGGCCTATGCCGTACTCGCAGCCTGCTGTCGGCCATCGATGTAACTTTTGCGGCGCGTACGAAAGGCGACGGGCGCTCGTTGGTGGCTGGCCCGGGCGTCTACATCTGCGACCAATGCGTCGACCTCGCGGTCAAGGCTTTGGAAAAGCGCAAAGAGCCTATGAGTTCCGAGAGCCGCTAGGCGGCTAGCGGACGGCACGCGCTCTAGCGAGCGCGCAAGCGAGCTTGGCGCGGATCGTCAGGTCCGGCGTGAAGCCGCACCCGATCCAGTCCACGCACGCGGAGGGGAAGCAGCGCCCACTCGTGCTTCAGGCGGCCGAATTCGCGTTCCACAGCTCCGCGAGATTGGTAGAGCTTGCGTGACCGCCAGTCTCACGCGGGATGAGCGGGTGGAGGCGGTCAGCCTTGACCCAGCGGGAGGCGGGCTTGCATTCGCCGGTCGGGCAGCGCCACTTGGTTGCCCTGCGCTTGTAGTCGGCCCCGGCGAACGTCCACTCGCCGTGCTCGCAGGTGGCGGCTTGTGCTCGCCGCGCTTGACCCGCTCAGTCTTGCGAAGGGCGGTGACCGGGGCCACGTCGCGGTCCGTGCACCCGTCGTGGATCGGGCCGTTGTCATAGCCCTTGTCCATGATTGCCGTGGCGACCGCGAACCCGCGCTCTCGTGCCTGGTCGATCAGCGCGAGTGCGAACGGGGACTCGGCGGCGCTCGCAGTCTCGACCCTCCACGCCAGCGGGAGGCCGGTGTCGAGGTGGACGAGGTTGTGCCAGGCGTTTACGTCGAGGATGCCGAGGACCGCATCCCGCGGGACGTTGTCTCCTGTGTCGAAGCTCGCGTTATAGAAGAAGCCGAGGACTCCCGCGCCGACGAGCACGGCGCCGATCGGCAGGCGTAGAGCTGGGCGGGCGTTCGCTGCATGTACTGCTCCCTTCTAAGGAGGGCTAGGGTCATGGCGCGCTGGTCGCGGGCCGGTCGGTTCGGGCTCGGGTAGAACGTCGGGCTCGCCGGCGGTGGGGCGGAGCGCGTCGGCGACCGATGTGCGCGGGCGCTTGAGAACGCGGACTCCGTAGACGTAGGCGAGCGCGCCGCCGATGAAGCCGCCGGCTATCAGCACACTCTCTGCGGCCAGGCCGATGATCATCGCGAGCGTCTTCACGTCGTCGTCGCGGTATCCGTCGAGCTGGGCGATCCACGTCAGCGCGAATAGGACCGTCGCCAGCACCATCGCGATGAGGTGCACGGTTGCGGTCGTGCGCACGGGCGTTCCCTTGGGCAGCGCCAGCCAGTCGAGCAGGCCGGTGAGCGCGGTCGGCACGGCGAGCAGCAGCCCGAACGAGATCGCGAGCAGCGACCCGTGGGCCATCTGCTCCTCCTCGACCCCGAGCGCGCCCAAGACGAGCATCACGACGCCGACGGTGTAGGCGCCGATGCTCGCGTCTGTGAGCGGCGGGTGTGACGGCTTGCCGGGAAAGCCCTGCAGCAGGCGACGCATGTTCTCCTCCTAGACGTTCAGGTTGACGATGTACTTGCCGAGGGCGGTCGTGAAGCGGCGCTGGGTCATCGCTCCCCTACCTGACCCCCGGAGGTGCGTGGCCCGCCGCCCGTCGAAGCCCTCTTCGCGCAGCGTCTCGGCCGCCTTTGCCGCGGCGAGGCCCGCTCCGCGGATCGCGAACGTCTCGCTGCTGTTCATCTCTGCCTGCTCACTGTCAACGCGAAGCCCCCGTGAGGGCGAGGAACTCTTGGCGGGTACGCGCGTCGTCGCGGACGAGGCCGTGCAGCGCCGACGTCACCGTGCGCGCTCCCGGCTTCTGGACGCCGCGCATCGACATGCACAGGTGCTCGGCCTCGATCACGACGCCGACGCCCTTCGGCTCGAGCTTCTCCTGGAGCCAGCCGGCGACCTGCTTTGTCAGGCGCTCCTGAAGCTGGAGGTCACGCGCGAAGCGATCGACGACCCGCGCCAGCTTCGACAGCCCGAGAATGCGCTCGCCCGGCAGGTAGCCGACATGCGCGACGCCGTGAAACGGCAGCAGGTGGTGCATGCAGAGCGAATGGAGGGGGACGTCTCGGACGACGACGAGCTCGTCATAGCCGTCGTCGTTTGCGAACGTCGTCAAGCTCAATGGCGCCGGCGACAGCAGTTCGGCGTATGCGGCGGCCACGCGGCGGGGGGTGTCCCGGAGGCCGTCGCGCGAGATATCGGCGCCGAGTGCGACGAGGAGGTCGCCCGCCGCCCGCTCCGCCGCCTTCACATCGACGGCCGGCGCTCGATGCGCTTCCTCGATTGAGGTTCCCTCATCCCGGAGGGGGATTACGCACATACATTTCAGATTAGCACACAGCTTTCTGTGTTTATTGGTCTCTTTAGGGCCCTTACGCGGTGCCGCGGCCTCCTTTCGCGCCAGTGCGCTCGAGCCGCGCGGCGCAGGAGCGGGCGGCGGGGTTGTGGTCGCGACCGCCGACGCGCAGCTCGCTGCCGGCCCCGGCCAGGACGCCGTCCGCGACGGCCACCGCGAGCCCGCAGAGCAGTTGCGGCCGCTGGGGAAGGACCAACGGGCATGGGCACGCCGACAGACGGAGCGTCGACCCGCTCAGCGTGACCTGGAAGCCAAGCCGCTCCAACGCCAGTGGGACCTCACGCTCGACATCGTGCGCGCCGGGGCGCCCGAGCAGGTAGCGCCCCCACTCATGCCCGACGGCTCGAATCTCGTCGGGCCCGAATCCGCCCCGCAAGAGCGCGGCACCCAGCACCTCGGCGAGCCCGCGGAAGTCCGCGCTCGGGGGAGACCAGCCCTCTACCAGCCGATAGCGCACCGCCGGGCGGCCGGGACCGCTCGGCGTCGCGCTCTCACGCTCGAGCACCCCGGCACGCTCGAGCTCTACGACGTTGGGCCGAGCGGTGTTCACGTGCACGTCGGCCGCCGCGGCTAGCTCGCGCAGGGACGCGCTGCCCTGCTCGGACAGGTGGCGCACGATCCGCAGCCGCGTAGGGTCCGCCAGCGGATCGAGCGAGAACATACTTGACACGATATCTACATATTATCTAGTTTCTTGGGTTTTATGCGGCAAGCCGACCTGAACTCTCTTCGCGACGGCCTGGTCGCGGGCGGCGTGGCGGGGATCGCGAGCGGCGCCCCGTCGACGCTCTATGCGCTCGCCACCGGACGCAATCCGCTCGAGGCGACGTTGGCCGCCGGCTCGCTTCTGCTGCCCTCCGCCCAACGCGCCCCGAGCCTGCTGGCCGCGGCGCTTCCCGTGCATCTCGCCCTCTCGGTCGGGTGGGCGCTCGTGCTCGCCGCCACGCTGCCACGGCGGGCCACGGCGGCGGCCGGCGCGGCGGCGGGGCTCGGCATCGCCGCGCTCGACCTCGGCGTGATCGGACAGCGCGCGCGGCGCATCCGCGCGCTCCCGCTCGGCCCGCAAGTCGCCGATCACGTCCTCTACGGCGTCGTCGTCGGGGCCATGGTCGCTCACCGGCGCGCGCGCCGTGCCGACGCGCGGGAGGGCGCGTCGCTCTCCCCGCGACAATGAAGCGAAGCGCCTGCCGGCCCGTCGTGGGAGGACATCGTCGCGAACGCCCACGTGGCCGCGCCCGCCGATGAGGTCTTCGACTTCCTGTCCGACCTCGAGAACCACTGGCTGGTAGCCGACCGATTCATCGAGGTGGTCTCCCTCGACCGGCCGGACGGTGGCGCGGCGACGGGCGGCCGAGTGATGCTGCGCGGGCCGCTCGGCCTGCGGCGCACCGCCGCGACGCGGGTCGTCCAAGCCGAGCCGCCGCGGCGAATGAGCGGCACCGCGTTGATTGGGCGACGGACGCGCGCACGCATCACCTGGACGCTCTCAGCAAAGAACGGGGACGCGGCGGACGTGCGCCTTGCGGCCGCGATCGACGCCGCCGGTCCGCTCGATCGAGCGCTGCTCGTCCTCGGCGGAAGACGCTGGCTCGAGGCCCGCTTCGCGGGCACGCTGGCCGTCCTGGCGGACCGCTGGCGATGACGTGAGTGGGCGCCTCTGAGGCGCATCGGCCCCGGAAGTCTCGCCAGACGCCGACCTCATGCCGAGGCTACCGCTCAAGGGTGCCCGTCAGTACCTTCCCTGCCGAGCGGTCCAGCGCGTCGTAAAGATCTTCGAAGGTGATGCGGGCCAGGTCAAAGGAGATCAGCACGCTGCCCGTTAGCAGGTTGCCTTTGACGGGCGTCGACTTCTGGCCGGGCCTGAAGCAAGTCACGCAGCGCCTCGAGCTCCTAGAGGCCGCGACGGCGAGCGACGTGCCTGACCCGCAGTCGTCCAGGCAACGCACTCAGGACCCGCACCTCCTGCCGGGCCCCGGCAGTGCTCACCGACGCCCGCTCACGCGCATCGAGTCGGCCAGCTCACGCCCCAGCGAGTGCTCGCGGCCGGCGAAGCGCACGACCAGCGGTCCCCCGAAGGGCTCTCTGGCGGTCACTTCGAGCTCCATCCCGGGCGCGATCCCGCGCTCGGCCAGGTAGCGCAGCATCTCGGGTTTCGCGTCGGACACCCGCGCGAACGTCCCCCGCTCACCGGGAGCCAGGTCGGCCAGCGGGCGAGTCCGCTCCTCGTCCACCTCGAGATCGTGAGTGGGGATCGGGTCGCCGTGAGGGTCGCGCGAGGGGTGTCCGAGCTTGGCCGCGATTCGCTCCTCGAGATCTTCTGAGAGCACGTGCTCGAGCACCTCGGCTTCAGCGTGCACCTGGTCCCACGGCACATCGAGCTCATCGCGCAGGTAGCTCTCCAGCAGGCGGTGATGGCGCAACGTCTCGAGCGCCACCTGCCGGCCCTCCTCGGTCAGCTTGACCCCCTTGTACGGGACGTGGGTAACGAGCGCCATCGCGTCGAGGCGCTTGACCATGCTCGACGCATAGCCGGCCGTGACCCCGAGCCGCTCGGCGAGCGCGTTCGTGCTGACCGCCCCCTCGCCGCGCTGCTCGAGCGCATAGATGGCCTTGGCGTAGTCCTGCACGACGGGCGATACCCGGTTCTCCATCAACCCCATTGTCATCGAAGCGAGTCACACGCGTCGGAGGAGCCGCACTCAACGGGGCCCTGCCGGGCTGTGGCGGTCATCAGACGCTTATAACGAGGCCCGTCACGTACAGGACCCCGACCCCCGCGAGGATCCCGCCGACGCTCGCCGGGTAGAGCGCCCGCCCGGCGCGGTCGCGGATCGCGGGAACGAGCTGGACGATCACCTGCACCAGGGCGCCGATGCCGATCCCTATCAGCAAGGCGGTCACTTCGGGGTTGTAGGCCAGGGCGCCGATGAAGGCGCCGAGGATCGCCGGCGCGCCGGCGATCAGCCCGAGCGCTGCCAGCCGTGCCAGCGAGGGCCGCTCGCCCTTGGACAAGGGAGCCACGATCGCCAGCCCCTCGGTCGTGTTGTGCAGCGCGAAGCCAAAGACCAGGAAGGCGCCGAGCGCGAGCTCCCCGATGGCATAGGCAGAGCCGATGGCAAGGCCCTCGCCGAGGTTGTGGAGCCCGATCCCGATCGCCACCAGCAGCGACAGCTGAAAGGCTCCTGCCCCGGCGGCCTCGGCGCGCTCGCGGCGGCCGCGCAGGAAGCGGTCGAGCGCGACGAGCGAGAAGTAGGCGAGCGCCGCGCCGATGAACAGAAGCTCGACCCCGCCGAAGGCCCCGGTGCTCTCCTCGGCGATCTCGGTGCCCTCCAGGTAGGCATCGACGGCGAGGAAGCCCAGAAGCCCGATCGTCGCAGCCATGAAGATGCGCACCCAGTGCTCACGCACGCGCCCCAGGAAGGGCAGGAAGAGCATCCCGAGCGCCACCGGGATCACCCCGACGTAGGTGCCGAGCAGGGCCATCAGCCCGAAGAAGCTGGCGTCCGCCTCGGGGGTAGCGACCGCGACGTCCACCTCGTGCTCGACCGTCGCGCCCGTGGAGGTGAGCAGCGTGACGAGCATCGGCGAGCCCTCCTGCCAGGGATAGTCAAGCGTCAGCTTCTGGTCTCCGAGCCGGCCCACCTGCTCGGTGTCGGTCTCGTAGTCGACGTAGGCGTCGTTTACGAACACCTGCGCCACCTCGACCGGATCGGGACCGGCGTTTCGCACGGTGAGCTCGACCTCCCCGTCGCGCAGCACCGTCTGCTCGACCGCGATCTCCTCCGCCGGTGGTCCCGGGCGCTCGCCCAGGGTGTCGCCGCCGACGGTGAGCAGTGCCACCAGGGAAGCGACGATCAGGGCGAGCGGGATCAGCCCCAGCGCCCACGCCGGCACACCCGCGAGCGGGCCGCCGCGGGCGGTGCCGTCATGGTCGGGCGTGGACTCGGCGGGCGTGGACTCGGCGGGCGTGGACTCGGTGGGCGTGGACTCGGTGGGCTTCATGCGGACACCTTGAAGAAGCCCATCCAGCCGAGCTCTGCGAACTCGGTCTTGTGGGCGTGGAACATGAACTCGCCGTCGCCCTTGAAGCGCAGCTCGCAGATCCCGCGCTCCGCCTGGCCGAGCATGACGACGTCGGTGAAGTCGCGCGGCTCGAGCTTCGTGCCCGTCGGGTAGTAGTCGAAGAAGGTCGCGTGGGT
The DNA here is from genome assembly GCA_030447725.1 of Thermoleophilaceae bacterium. Taxonomy (GTDB): domain Bacteria; phylum Actinomycetota; class Thermoleophilia; order Solirubrobacterales; family Thermoleophilaceae; genus JAAYBF01. The sequence continues at coordinate 823,614 of JAUJOQ010000001.1, read as the reverse complement.
GTGAAAGGAGTTGATCGGGTCGAACTCGAGCGCGTTGACGAGATAGATCCGCACCAGGTCCTCGCGGCGAACCTCGATCGGCTCGTTGACGTGGTGGAAGGCCACCGTGTTCACGGCGTATACCTGGTTGCCCTCGAAGTCGAAGTTCGTGTTGAAGCCGTTCATCACCATCACCATCTCGTCGGCCTCGGGCCGGCCCTGCTTGGGATCGACGATGTAGGCGCCGTAGAGGCCACGCGCGATGTGCTCGGCGAGCGGTCCGACGTGGCAGTGGTAGAGATGAAGCCCGAACGGCTCGGCCTCGAACTCATAGGTCGTGCTCTTGCCGGGGGCGATCATCCCGTCGCCCGACTCGGGGACTCCGTCCATCTCGGGCGCATGGAAGCCGTGGAAGTGCATCGTGTGCGGATGCTCTGAGCCGTTCACGAAACGCACCCGCAACAACTCGCCCTCGTTAGCGCGAATCGTCGGGCCGGGAATGCGGCCGTTGTAGGTCCAGGCCGGGAACTTGACCCCCGGAGCGACCTCGATCTCCTTGTCCTCGGCGACGATCTCCCACTCGCGCAACAACCGCCCGCTCGGCAGGCGGCGCGTCTTGCCGTAGTCGAAGTCGCGCAGGATGTCGGTCGGGTTGAAGCCGTTGGCGGCGTGGTCGACGACATCGCCGTGCTTGAAGGTCGGCCCCTTGTTCCCGCCGCCGTGGCTGGCCGAGGTCGGCCGGGCGCCTGCTTGGCCGGATCCGTGGTCGGGCGGCGCAGCGGTCGCGGCAAAGCGGCTATGCACTCCGTTGTGGGGGACGCCCTCGTGCAGAAGCGGAAGCGCAGCGCCCGCCACGGCGCCGCCCGCCAAGAGTCGTCGTCGGCTGATCTTTTTCATGGCCTGTAGTAAAGCACAGTTTCGTAACACCACATCCAGGTTGTTGCCCCATCGCCGCTATTGACTTCGCACGTCCGGTGACACGAGTCCAGCGGAAGGACTCGTCGCCATCGGCCCGCTGCCTCGTGACACCGCGAACGCCGCGGCTAGCCCGCCTCAGGCGGCTAGCCGCCTTCGTACTTGATCGTCTCCTTGTCCGAGACCACGTTGCCCGCGAGGTCGGCGACGTTGTCGATGATCAGCGGCATGCTCCGATCCAGGTGGAGCGCTCTGGCCAGCGACACCTTGACCCTCGTCCCGTCCGAGCTCAGTGCCAAAGCCGAGGCCTCGTGCGTATGGGGCGAATCCGCGTTCAGATGCTCGACGTAGAAGTGCCGTGACGCGAGGTCGACGGTGTCGTTGGCGAGAGCTTCGTTGAATGTCACGAGGATCGTGCTCGCGTCGACCACTGTTACGGCGTCGACTCTGGGGGGCTCGGAATCGCTGGTCGATTGCATGTGGGCCAGGGCGCCGGCGGGCCCAAGAGCGGCGAATGCTCCCAAGAGCGCGACGGCCAGGCTCCGCCGGGTGGACCATCTCAGTGTGTTCATGTCTTCTCCTTGTTCGATCATTTCTCGTCGAGCTCGATTCACCACGGCGGTGCCGGCGGCGCGCGCGCCGCGCTCGGCCACGCATCCGTCTCCCTGTTCGCCGTCACGAGGCCAGCGCGATCAGCGCCTCGACCTGCGGACCGCACGAGCCGCAACCAGCCGACGCGCCGGTTGCCCGTGCGACGTCACCTCGCGTGCTCAGGCCGCCGACGCGGATCGCGCGGACGATCTCTCCGCGCGTTACTTGCCGACACAGGCAGACGAGTTCCGTCTCGCGCGACATGTTCTCGCTGCGAACGGGGTCCGACGGGGCTCCGGGGTCCGAGTGCGCAACGCTCGGCGGCTGCTCAAGCGGCAGTGAGGCGGTCTTCGACGGGGTGATCGCGGCGAGGAGCTCGGCCGATGCCTCACCGGTGCTCAGCATCCGTGCGAACTCTCGCCCGAGCGCTTCGTCGCCGATTGCGAGCGCTCCGACCGGGCGGTCGCCATTCAGTACGAGCTTGGCGTAGGTTCCCCGCTCGTCGTCACTCCAGGCGACCTCGCGCTGTCCCGGTCCGGCCGCCTGCGAGCCGCCCGCGAAGACGCTCACCCCAACGACCTTGAGAGTGGTCGAAACGACCGCTCCGGCAAATGCCCCCGGCGAGCCGCTCAGGGACGCCCCGGCGACTCGTGCCTGGTCGAGCAGCGGTGCCCACAGTCCGTAGACCGAGCCGCGGTGCTCAGCACACTCGCCGACCGCCCAGACGCCGGGGGCGCTTGTCGCCATCTCGTCGTCGACGACGATCCCTCGCCGGGTTTCGATTCCGGCCTCCCGCGCGAGGGAGACCTCCGGGCGAATACCCGCGGCGATGACAACGAGGTCGGCCGCTACCTGCTGCCCGTCGTCCAGCTGAACCGACCGGGCCTCGACGGATCGAACTGAGCGCCCTACCAGCGCACCGACGCCCGTCCGCGCGAGTGCCCGCTCGAGCATGGCCGCTGCGCCGGCGTCGAGCTGCTGGGGCATGAGACGATCAGAGGCCTCGATCACCGTCACCTGCATCTCCCGCGCCAGCAGACCGGCCGCCGCCTCCAACCCAAGGAGGCCGCCACCGACGACGACCGCGCTCGCTGGCGCGGCGGCGGCCGCGGCGATCCGCTCGACGTCGGTGCGGGTGCGGAAGGAAAAGACGTGCCCGGCCTCGACGCCTGGGATCGGCGGAACGATAGGGCGCGAGCCGGTCGCGAGCACAAGCGCCTCGTAGCGGTGACGTCCACCTCGGCAGTCGACCACCGCGCCCCGCTGGAGGTCGATTGAAGCCCCCGGCAAGCCGGGGCGCACGTCGATCTCATTGGCGGCGAACCACGAGGCCGGACGGGGCTCGAGCTGATGCCGATCGCAGCTTTCCGCCAGCAGCTTTGACAGCAGTATGCGGTTGTAGGTTCGCCCCGGTTCCTCGCCGAGCATGGTGATGCGCCAGCTTTCGGCCGACCGCCGACGAAGCGCCTCCTCGACGACGGCGAGGCCTGCCAACCCGGTGCCGACCACGACCAGCCGGCGCCGAGCGCCCGCGCCGAGCGCCCGGGCTCCCACTGCCGGCGCCACGTCGGTCTTCGAAGCTGCTCGAGGCACGCCCTCGCCGGGAGGTTGGAACGGCTCGCGGGTGCCGTCGAGCAAGGGCGCCTCCGCGCCCACCGGTGTTGCCTCACGCACCGCTGGCGGCTGGGAGCCTGGCCGCTCGGGGCCCCGCGCCCGGCCGCTGCGAGCGAGCGCGCCGCCGAGCAGCTCGACGGCGCGGCGACCGTACTGGCGGGAATGCACTCCGATCACCGCGAGCAGCCAGAATGAGGCAGCGAGGTGCTGGTCCGCCCAGGCAGAGCTCGAGATCAGGAGACCGCCGGTGAGGAGCGTGTAGCCCGAGAGCGCAGACCCGACGTGCGCGACGAGCGAGCTCCACAGGCGTCGGGCGCGGCTCGGCCCGGCGCGCGCTCCCAACAGCACGAGCTTCACGCCGAGCGCAACGAAGAACGCGCTGCTGAAACCGATGTGCGAATAGACGACGGCGGCACTCGGGGCCGCATTGCCAAGCGAAGCGACAAAAAGCGGTACGGCGGTGGTGACGCTCCCGGCGAGCATGACGACCAGCACGGCCATCGTGAGCCCGAGCCGCCGGGAGCGATCGTCGTCCGACGGCCGCCCGGCGTGAGCCCCGCTCGCCTGCTCAGCGGAGCGACGCACGCGCACTTGCGAGGATCCAGCCTAGGGCGATGCCGCCGGCGAAGGTGGCCCAGTTGTGGAGGCGGACGAACGCGGTCGCCTCTGACTCGACGAACGGAAGGCTGGGAAGCACGGCGAGCCCCGCGGCGAGCCAGAGGCAACAGATGTGGCGGCGGCTGAGCTCGCCGCGGCGCTGCGATCCTGGTGTGCTCGGGGAAGTTTGCTTATGCATAACTTTAGTTTATGTGATCCTAATCACGGCGTCAAGCGACGCGGGGTTCCGCCGGCAAGCGATTAGGGCCTGCGCCCGCTCGCGGGCAGCAGCGCGCGACGGGTCGTGCAGCTCTCGCAGCGCCACCGTGAGCACGGCCTCCCTCATAGCGTCCTCCAGCAGGTCGTCAGGCAGCTCGGAGATCGCCGCCTCGCTCAGCTCGTAGCGCCGACGGTCGCCGCCCGGCGGCGTCGGCGCGCGACTGAAGCTGCCCGCCGGTAGACGTGACGCAACGGCACCGCCCGGTGTGCCGCGGCTGCCTCTGAGGTGATGCTTTCCTAGAGTCCCGCGCTCATGGCTTCACGCCCGAAGGGGACCCCGAGGTCGTCTGCACGCTCGCGCGGGCGGGCGGGTGGGTCCGGCGTCGTCGCGCTCTTCTCGGCCACGCTGTTCCTGAGCGCGGGGCTCACCTTCCTCATCCAGCCGATGTTCGCGAAGTTCGTGCTGCCTCTGTTCGGCAGTACGCCGGCGGTCTGGAACACCTCGATGCTCTTCTTCCAGACGACGCTGCTCGCCGGCTATCTCTACGCGCACGAGAGCACCCGCCGCCTCGGCGTGCACCGCCAGGCCGCTCTGCATCTCGGGGTTCTGCTCGTGCCGCTGCTGGTGCTGCCGATCGGCATTCCCGACGGCTGGATCCCTCCTGCTGACAGCACTCCGGTGCCCTGGCTGCTCGGCCTGCTGGCGGTCGCGGTAGGGCTTCCCTTCTTCGTGGTCTCGACAACCGCGCCGCTGCTGCAACGGTGGCTCGCCGCCACAGATCATCCGGTGGCCGCGGATCCCTATTTCCTCTACCGCGCGAGCAACCTCGGCAGCGTGCTAGGCCTGCTCGGATATCCGCTGGTCGTGGAGCCGTCCTTGCGCCTCGCGGAGCAGGGACGCCTGTGGTCGGGGGGCTACGCGCTGCTCGCCCTGCTGGTGCTCGCGTGCGCGGCCGTGGTGTGGCGCTCGCCGCGGGGCTCGGAGGCCGCTGGGGCGAGCGGGGACGTGGTGGGCGCGAGCGACGCGGATCCGCCGCTCGCCCCGCACGCGGATGCCCCCGACGGCGGCCGGCAGGCTCCGCCGGGCCCGGCTACGGGAGTGCCGCCGGCCCCGGCCAACGGGGGTGCCGAAGCTGAGCCGGCGACCGCCTCGGATGCCGGCCCGCTGGCGTCTCGGGGCCTCACTTCCCGGCCCACGGTCACCAGGCGCTTGCGCTGGGTCGGGCTCGCGTTCGTTCCGTCGAGCCTGATGCTCGGTGTGACGGTGGCGATCACGACCGACATCGCACCGATCCCGCTGCTGTGGTCGCTGCCGCTCTCGCTCTACCTGATCTCGTTCATCCTCGTCTTCGCCCCCGGCGCGCGGGCGGACAGGCTGCACCGGGCGATGGTGTTCGCACTGCCCGCGGTCGTGCTGCTGATCTCGGTGATCTTGCTGTTGGAGGTCCGCGGTCCGCTCTGGCTGCTGGGGCCGGTCCACCTAGTGGGCTTCTTCGTAGTGGCCGTTGTGTGCCACGGGGAGCTGGCGAAGGACCGCCCGCCGACGCGATGGCTCACCGAGTTCTACCTACTGATCTCCCTCGGGGGAGCGCTCGGCGGAGCGTTCAACGCGATCGTTGCGCCGGCGCTGTTCGACTCTCTGGCCGAGTACCCGATTGCGCTCGTGCTCGCGGCCCTCTGCCTGCCCAGGCGCTCGCCCCGAATCCCGCCAGGCCCCTACGCGCGCTGGCTCGATCTCGCGCTGCCGCTGGCCCTCGGGACGATGGTCGCGGTGATGGTCGCGCTGATCGGGCTGGCGGAGACAGACGCCCAGCAGTACGGCAAGATGTTCGCCTTCGGCATGGCGGCGGGGATCGCCGTCAATTTCATCCGCCGCCCGCTCCGCTTCGGCCTGTCGGTGGGAGCGATCGTGCTGGGGGTCGCGCTCGCCTCGGCCCCGGACTTGCAGGAGCTGCATCGCGAGCGCAGCTTCTTCGGCGTCTACCGCGTAACGGCAGCCGAGGGCGGCGACTTGCACCGACTCGTTCACGGCACCACGACGCACGGTGCTCAAGACCTCTCTCCCGGTCGCGAGCGCATCCCGGCCAGCTATTACCACCCCGGCAGTCCGATCGGCCAAGTGCTCAGCGCCATCCCCGCGAGCATGACGGCGCGCGCCGCGATCATCGGCCTCGGTACAGGCTCCATCGCCTGCTACAGCGAGCCGGGCGAGCGCTGGACCTTCTACGAGATAGACCCGACGATCGAGCGCATCGCTCGCGACCCGCGCTGGTTCACCTATTTGCGCGTGTGCCCTGGAGAGTTCGACGTAGTCCTCGGCGACGCCCGGCTGAGACTGACCCGCGCCGCCGATCGGCGCTACGGGCTGATCGTTGCCGACGCGTTCAGCTCGGACGCCGTCCCGGTCCACCTCATCACCCGCGAGGCGCTCGAGCTCTACCGCTCGAAGCTACGTGAGCAGGGGATCGTCGCCTTCAACGTGTCGAACAGCTACCTAGCCCTGGAGCCCGTGCTCGGAAACCTCGCACACGACGCGAGGATGGCCTGCGTCGCTCAGGAGGACCGGAGAAGCGCGAGGGACGGGCTGCCCGAGACGGAAGGCTCGGACTGGGTGGTGATGTCGAGACACACGCGCGACCTGAGGGCGGTCGCCCCCCACCCCCGGTGGCACGACTGCCGGCGCTCCCCCGGCGCCGCCTCGTGGACCGACGACTACTCCAACCTGCTCGGCGCGCTCGACCTCGACAACTGACCCGCCGGGAGCGCGAAAGCCGGACTGTCGGATCCGGGGGGTGCTGTCATCCGCCAGATCACTCCATCGTGGTGAGCGCTGCGCGCTCGAGCCGACCGTCTGGGAAGCGCAGGTGGGCGTCTTCGCCAAGGCAGACGACGCTCTCGGCTTCGCGGCCCAGGGCCATCGTCGCCAGCAGCGCGGCGGCGATCCGATGTACGTCGCGAACCAGGCCGAGCCCCAGCAGCGACCGCGTCTCGTTGGCGACCTGCCCGTCGCCGACGCGCAGCACGACATGGATCTCACGGTGAACGGCACGGGCCGCCATCGCCACCGAGATGTTCTCGAGGTCGTCGGGAGTGACCGCGGCCACCGCGGTTGCGTTGGGAAGCGAGAGCCGGCGCAGCAGCGACTGGTCGGCCCCGCGGCCCACCACCACCGGCAGGCCGGCCTGCTTGGCAAGCCCGACGTTCTCGCCCTCTCCATCCCGCTCGACGGCTACCACGGCGAGCCCGCACGCGCGCAGCAGCAGGCATAGGCGCAAGCCCACCTGGCCGAGCCCGACGACGACTACGTGGTCACGGCGGGGGACGGCCCGCCGTCCGAGCACGCCGGTGAGGCGCCGGTCGATCACCCGGTTGACCAGGCCCGCCGTGAAGCCGGCGGCGAACACGAACGCCACCAGCATCGTCGCCGAGGTGAAGAGCTTGTACCACTCCGGGCCTTCGGAGACCTTGGGGTTGGGGTCGACGGTGACGAGCGTCTTGGCCGACCCGTAGGTCGCGTCGACGACGTTGTCGTCGAGGACGAACACCGCAGTGACCGTTTCGATTGCGAACGCCAACAGCAGCCCGAGGGCGCCGAACAGCAACAGCCCCGCGCTCCTGTCATACGGAGAGACGAGGCTGCGCGCAGCGGCCTGGATCGGGTGGGGCTTGGGCGCCACGATCGGCTGCTCTTGCACCTCGCCGTCGCGTTCGATCAGTCCGACCGGCTGACCGTCGTCGACGGTGACGGCCGTGAAGCGCTTGGCGATGCAAGGCCCGGCGAGCGACGGCGCGACGATGTCCGCGAGCGAGGTCACGTGCGCGTTGGGCCACTCCCGGGCCACCTCCTCGGCCATCGTCTGATCGAAGATCGTGAGCAGAAGCGGGACATCCTCGGAGACCGCTCTGACCATCAGCGCCATCCGGAGCACGATCGCGTCCGCCCGCGCGACGATGGCAACCGAGTCGACGCCGTCTTCGAGCGCCTCCCGGACGTTGCCCTCGCTCGGCTCGCGCAGGCGGCAGACGCGAGCGTCCAACGCCTCCAGCGCCCGCGCTGTCTCGTCGCTCAAATCCCCGTCGCCGATGACGAGGACGGTGCGCTGACCGCTTTCGTCGTCGGACGCCGGCTGGTCGGCTTTCGTGGGCGGCACCCACACTGATTCGCGGTGGCTCGAGCAGCTCCTTCGTTTCGCGCGCACCGCGCGACCCTGACCGGGACGAAACTTGAACTTGGGGCCTGCCTATGTGGGGCCGGCGAGCAGAGCGGCTGATTCGTCGGCGCTCAGGGTCTTGTCACGCCCCGTCCTCTTGGCCTCATAGAGTGCTCGGTCTGCACGCGATACGAGCTGACGGGCGGTCTCTTCCGGCCGCCATGTCGTGAGACCGGCCGAGCACGTCATGGGGTGCGGCACGGCCGCCCGCAGGCGTGCGATCACCGCCTGCGCGTTTCCGAGTGGTTGAGCTGGAAGGGCGAGGGCGAATTCGTCTCCGCCGACGCGGGCCAGCAGGTCGCTGGGCCGCAGGCAATCCATCCAGCCGGCGGCTGTGTCGCGCAGCAGCGCGTCACCCGCCGGGTGACCGTGCTTGTCGTTGAAGCCCTTGAAGTCGTCGAGGTCGACGAGCGCCACGCACAGGCTCTCGCCTGTGCGCTCGGCGCGGGAGAGCTCGCGCTGCAGCCCCTGCTCCCACGCGCGCCGGTTGGGCAGGGTGGTGAGCTCGTCCGTCAGGGCGAGGCGCTCGAGCTTTCCGCGCAGCTCTTCGCGCTCTGTGACGATCGTGAAGAAGCGGCCGATCAGCGCGGTGAGCGTCTCCATCGTCTCGATCAGCTCCGGCTCGGGGTAACGCGTGCCGCGGCTGAGAAACTCGATCACCCCGCGCACGTCGTCCCCGTCGCACAGCGGCAAGGCGACCGCGGCGGAGAGGCCGACCTCGACTGCGGCGGGCACGCGGGCGAAGTTGGCGTCGACTCTCACGTCGGCCACGAACTCGGGCCGGCTGTTTCGGAACACGCGCGCCGGCAGTCCGACGCCCGGCGCGGGCCGAAGCCGCCTTGAAGCCTCGTCGAAAGCTTCAAGATGGGTCTCCGGGGCCATCCAGGTGCTCTCGCAGTGGAGCCTGCTTCCGTCGAATCCCCACAGAGCACCGAACTCCCACCCCATCGCCTCGCCGATCGCCTCGAGCAGGCGCGGGACGGCTTCGCTGACCCGGTCGGCCTCGGCGAGGACGACCTGGGTCGCGTGCTGGGCCTCGAGGTAGCGCTCGCGCCGCTTGCGCTCTGAGATGTCGCGCAGGAAGGCGTTGAAGGTGTGGCCTCCCTCGACCTCCAGCGCGGAGATCGTCAGCTCGACCGGGAACTCATAGCCTTCGCGGTGAAGCGCGGCCAGCTCGAGCCGCTTGCCGAGCGCCGGCCCCTCCCCGCTGGAGAGGAAGTGAGCGATGCCGCGCCGGTGAGCGTCGCGGTAGCGCTCGGGGATGATCCTCTCCGCGAGCTCACGTCCGAGCATCTCCGCGCATGACCAGCCGAAGGTCGCCTCCGCCTGCGGGTTGCAGCTGGTGATGAGCCCGCGTTCGTCGATCGAGATGAAGGGGTCGTGGGCGGTCTCGAGGATCTGCTCGGTCTGGCGGTGTGCCGCCAGTGTGTCCGCGCGGGCTGCCTCGTTCAGGCGCCACGCCGCCACGCTCGCGATGCCGGCCGCCGTCACAAACGCGCCGTGGATCGCCGCCCACTTCCAGGGATGAGCCAGCGCGTCGGGGTGGTTGAAGACCGCGTGCGGCGCGACCGTCCCCGCAAGCCCATGGTGGATGACGACGTATGCCGCCGCGACCAGAAACGGCACCCAGTCCTCATAGAGCGAGAGAACGACGATCATCACGAAGAAGTGGAAGTGCGCCTCGATCACCCCGCCCGAGAGGTGCACCAGCAGCGCTGACGAGGTGATCAGTCCCAGCGAGACGACCGTCGCGGCCACGCGCCGCCGACGCCTGACGATGTACGCGACGCCCGCTATCAGCGGGAGGACTGCGTTATGGGCGAGCGAATGACCGAGCCCGTAGCCCTGAAGCGCGGCGAAAGCCGGCAGGCTCAGGGCGTGCGCGCAGAGAAGCAGAAACAGCGCGCGATGTCGCTTCTCCCAAGCATCCGCGGGAAGCGTCTGGCCGCTGGGAAGGCCAGATCGGAGCTTCTCGACAACCCGCTTCCGCGATCCCGCGCCACCCAAGATCAAGGGTCCCGAGAACATTTCACGTGTGTCGGCCCTTTCAGGTCCCAACTTGAGCGATCGAGCCGGCCCGACGAAAGCGCAGTCGCGGAAGGTAGGCTGCGCTCAGCCCTTCCGGAAGGCGCTGCCGGCGCACGCCGGGTCGACTCGAAAGCTGGTATTAGGTCACGCCCGGCGAAGGGAGCACACAGGTGGATGAGCGATCTACAGCCGCGCCGCGGGCGTTCACGGCGGAGCTGTGGGCGGGGATCGAGGGCACCTATCGGAGCATCCTTGACCATCCCTTTGTCTCCGGGCTGACAGACGGCTCGCTCGAACGTGAGTCCTTTGTGTTCTACGTCGTTCAGGACGCCCACTACCTGCGCGAGTACGCCCGCGCATTGAGCGTGGCGGCGGCGCGCGCGCCGTGCGAAGAGGACATCGCGATGTTCGCCCGGCATGCCGCCGAAGCGATCGACGTCGAGCGCTCGCTGCATGAGGGGTTCTTCCGCGATCTCGGGCTCACCGAGGACGACGTCGCCCGGACGCCGGTGGCGCCGACGTGCCTTGCCTACACGAGCTATCTGCTGGCGACCGCCTACGGTGGTTCGTTTCCTGAGCTCCTTGGGGCGGTTCTTCCTTGCTATTGGATCTATGGGGAGGTCGGTAAGGCGCTACTGGCGCAGGGCTCTCCCGACCCGCTTTACCGGCGCTGGATCGAGACCTACGGCGGCGAGGGTTTCGCAGAGGTGGTCCGCGCCGTGCTTTCGGTGACCGACCGCCTCGGGCCTGAACTCAGCGTTGGCGAGCGAGGCCGCGCCGCGCGCCACTTCAACATCACCGCTCGCTACGAATGGATGTTCTGGGACATGGGTTACCGGCGCGAGCGCTGGCCACTGTAAGGCGACGAATATCAGCAGCGAACGAGCACGCAACCGTGGCTCACTGGGGCGTTGCTAGTCGGCTTTCGGTGCCCGACCTCAGCGTCAGCCCTCTGCGCGATTGGCTCCTCGGGGATCACCAGGTGGCACTGTCCTTCGCTCCCGGCGCTTGACGGTGCTCGCTAGCAGCATCACGCCGCTGCTCGCCGGCCTCGGTATCGGCCCGGGCGGCTCCGGTGGACGTGTCATAGACCCGGACGGGCGGCCGCGACGCCTTCGGAATCCCGAGTCCCATCATCCGCGAGGCGCTCGAGAACGCCCTGCCTTCCCCTCAACGCGTCGACACCGGCGACTGCCGCTAGGAATCAGTCTGAGAGCAATCGGTCCAGGAAGCGCTCGCGGGCTCCGAGGAAGCTCTGCATCAGGCGCACAGGGTCGGCGTCCTCGTAGGCGACCTGCTCAAGCCCGTGCTCGTCGCAGTTGTAGATGGTCGCCTGTGGATAGGCGAGCACGATCGGCGAGTGCGTCGCGATGATGAACTGAGAACCGTCGAGAACGAGCTCGTGGATGCGGCGCAGACAGGTGAGACAGTTCTGGGTGGATAGGGCCGCCTCGGGCTCATCGAGCAGGTAGAGCCCGTCGCGGCCGAAGCGGCTGAGCATCACGGCCAAGAACGACTCGCCGTGAGACTGCTCATGCAGGGAGTCACCGCCGTAGCTCGCCAGCGGGTCGCCGCCCTCCCTGGGCAGTCGCTCGAGGTAGGTCGCCGCGGTGAACAGGCTCTCGGCACGCAGGAAGAAGTCGGTTCTGGGTCGGCGGGCTCCGCGCACGAGGCGTATCGACCGCCACAGCAGGGAGTGCGAATCGCGCGTCGAGAAGGCGAAGTTCGATGAGCCGCCCTCGGCGTTCATGCCGGCGGCGACGGCCAGCGCCTCGAGCAGTGTCGACTTGCCGCTGCCGTTCTCGCCGATCAGGTAGGTCACCTTTGGATGCAACTCCAGTCCGCTCCTCAGCGCCTCGATCGCCGGCAGCTCCCACGGATAGCCGACTTGCCGCTGGCCATTCTCGCCCGAGAGCAGCTGAACTGACCTGACAAACGCCTCGGCCGTCACTCTTGAGACCCTACCCTCGGAAACTCGGCTGCTGGGTGGGTCCCGGCCCTGATCGATGGGACTGAACAGGAGCACTCCGAGAGGGCCACGGCAAGTGGAGGGTGGGGCCAAGCTCGGCGCGCCTACAGACCGATCGAGCACCAGAGCGACCGTCCCCAGCCCGCCTAACGCCGAGCCGTGGCTATCCTGCGGCGCCGTGGCGGATCAGCTCGCTGGACAGGTCGCCCTCGTCACCGGCGGCGGCCGCGGGATCGGTGCGAATATCGCACGTGAGCTCGCCGAAGCGGGGATGCGGGTAGCGGTTGCGGCGCGAACGCGTGAGCAGGTCGAGCGAGTGGCAGGTGAGATCGGCGGCCTCGCGCTCGCGGTGGACGTCTCGGACGAGGCGTCGGTCAAGCGGATGGTCGAGGACACCGAGCGCGAGGTCGGCGCGATAGACCTGCTCGTCAACAATGCCGGCATCGGCGTCCAGCCGGATGCGCCGCCGGTCTGGGACGACGAGGACACTGGCGAGTGGTGGCGAGTCTTCGAAGTCAACATGCTCGGCGCTTACCTGTGGTGCCGGAGCGTTCTGCGCGGAATGGTCGCGCGCGGTGGTGGGCGGGTCGTCAACCTCGGCAGCGGCGGCGGCTATCTGCCGCCGACGCCGGGGAGGGCCGGCAGCACCGCCTATGGCCCCAGCAAAGCTGCGCTGCACCGCTTCGGTGAGCTGCTGGCCGCTCAGCTCGAGCAACACGGCATCGCCGTCTTCACGGTCAGTCCCGGCCTTGTTCGCACCTCCCTTACCGAGGCGCTGGGAGACGACGCCCCGTGGACGCCGCCTTCGCTCGCGCCCCAACTCGTGCGCGCGCTCGCCTCCGGTCGCGCCGACCGACTCACTGGCAGGTACCTCCACGCAGAGCACGACGACGTCGAGGACCTGATCGCGCGCGCCGACGAGATCGTCGAGAAGGACCTGAACGCAATCCGCCTGCGCCGCTGAGGTCTTCGAGAGCGAGGCCTTGACCTCCACGAACGGCCCGGCGAGTTCCGGACTCGCTCAGCCGTGAATCAGCCAGCCGTCGGTCGCCCGGGCGGCCTCGAGCACAGCCTCGGCGAACGCCGGGTGCGGGTGGATCGAGTGGGCTAGCTCGGGATAGCCCCCCTCGAGCTGGCGCGCCACCACCAGCTCCTCGATCAGCTCGGCGGCCTTCGCGCACACGATGTGAGCGCCCACGATCTCGCCGTAGGTTTTGTCGCCGATGATCTTCACCATCCCGGAGCGGTCGCCGTACACGGTGGGCGCGCCCACCGCGCCCATCGGGACCTTGCCGACCACCACGTCGTGGCCGGCCTCGCGCGCCTGCTGCTCGGTGAGCCCGAAGGACGCCACCTGCGGTGAGCAGAAGGTCACGCGCGGCACGAAGTCGTAGTCGATCGGGTGGGTGTGCATCCCGGCGGCGTCCTCGACGGCGAGCACGCCCTCGTCGGAGGCCTTGTGGGCCAGCGCAGGGCCGGGCACGATGTCGCCGATCGCGTAGACGCCCTCGAGCGAGGTGCGCATCGCGCCGTCGACCTTGATCAGGCCGCGGTCGTCGACCTCGACTCCGGCGTCCTCGAGACCGAGTCCCTCGACGTCGGCGCCGCGGCCGGCGGCGATGCAGAGCAGGTCCACCTCGTGGGTCTCGCCGCCCACGTCGATCTTGACCGAGTCGCCGCTGTCCTCCATCTTCTCGACGGAGGCGCCGGTCACGATGTTCACGTTCTGCTTGGCGATCTCGCGGGCGCAGGCCTTGGCGATCTCGGCGTCCTCCAGGGGGAGGATCTGGTCGAGCGCCTCGAGCAGGATCACGTCGGTGCCCAGGCGCCCGAACGCCGACGCCACCTCGGTGCCGGAGGCGCCGGCGCCGATCACGGCGAGCCTCTCGGGCTGCTCCGAGGTCAGCCACATCGCCGCGGTGTCGAGGATGCGCCCGCCGAACCGCAGGCCGGCGACGGGGCGGGGCACCGAGCCGCAGGCGAGGATCACGGTGTAGGCCTCGATCTCCGAGCCGTCGAAGGAGCCGCCCACCTTCACGTTGGCGTCGTCGTTCACCGAGCCGAAGCCGTCGATCAGGTCGATCCCATTCTTCTCGAACAGCATCGCCACGCCGCCGGTGAGGGTCTTCACCACCTGATCGCGGTGCTCCGTCGCGCCGCTGAAGTCGAAGCTCACCTCGCCGACGTCGATGCCGAAGCCCTTGGCCCCGGTCACCTCCTTCATGGCGTCGGCCACGCGCAGGAGCGCCTTTGCGGGGATGCACGCCTCGTTGAGGCAGCGCCCGCCCACCTTGGCCTTCTCGACCACGGCGGTCTTCATGCCGAGCTGGGCGGCGCGGATGGCGGCCACGTAGCCACCGGGGCCAGAGCCGATCACGATGCAGTCGTACTTGCTCTCAGCCATCGGCGTGTGAGGCTATCGGCTGGGTGCTTCCGGCAACGAGGCCTCGCGAGCTTTGCGTCGTAGTCGCCAATGATATGGCGATGTCGAGCGCGTCGCGGGGCCAAGAATTGCGGCCGAGCGCAAGGGCCAGCAAGGCGGTGGCCACGCCCCACACGGCGTTATCGATCGCCGCGAGCTGCTGCTCCGAGCGGACCCCTGACGAGTCGGCGGGCCTTTCCGCAGCGCTACGCCCCCGGACGTTGCGGCATCTGGATCCGCGCCATCGACTTGATCAGGAACCAAAAGAGGATGCTCGAAGGCAGCACTATCCCGGTGGACAAGGCAACGGCACCCAAGTTTGACGCCGTTATGAGTGCCAGGAAACCAAACACGATGGTTAAACCCAATAGCGCTTGCATCCCGAGCACTGCCCAGTACCGAATCCTCCACATGCCCCACGCCATGACGCCCAGAAGTCCGATTACGACGGCAGCTCGCACTGCTCTTCCCTCCGTCTCGGAGGTCAGAGCGAAGGCAACGGCCTCCGCCAGGGCTAGGAGTGCCGCAGCGATCGCTCCGATCGTGACCGCCAGGGGCCGCTCGCCCTCCTCCAGCGGCACCAGCCGGGCGCGGGCCGCCTCGTCCTTGGCCCGCCCGCGGGCGTAGCCGCGCGCCATCGGCTGGGATGCCTCGTCCTGCTCGGCGGGCGACGCCCCGGTGGCGGTCGCGCTCGGATCCCCAGGCTTCGCCCCCTCGCGGGGTGCCGCCGCGCCTCCACCGCCCGCCGCGCGCCGGCGCTGCTTTCGCTTCTTGCGGCTACCCCGCTGTGCCAACGGGTCTCCTCTCGAGCGCCGCCCGGATGGCCGCCGCCGCCGCGCGCGGGTCGTCGGCGTCGCGTATGGCGCGCACCACCACGGCTCGCGCGGCGCCGGCCTCGACCACCTCGCCGATGTTCGCCGTATCGATGCCGCCGATGGCGAACCACGGCGCGGGCGGGCGCAGCTCGGCGGCGTGGCGCACGTAGTCGAGCCCGGCGGCGGGTCTCCCCGGCTTGGTCGGGGTCTCCCACACCGGACCCACGCTCAGCTGGTCGGCGCCCGCGGCGATGCCCCTCTCGAGCTGGCCCGGCGAATGGGTGGAGAGCCCTACGAGCAGATCGCCGCCGGTCGTCTGGCCCGCGTCCTCCACGTTCATGTCGTCCTGTCCCACGTGCACGCCGTCGGCTCCGGTCTGCAGCGCCAGATCCGGGCGGTCGTTGATCCAGAAGAGCGCATCGTGCTCGTCGCAGAGCGCGCGGAAGACGGCGGCCGCGCGCAACAGATCGTCCTCGCTCACCTCGGAGTCGCGCAGCTGAAGCATGTCCGCCCCGCCCTCGAGCGCCGCTCGCAGCACGGCGGGATCGGTGCGCGAGTCGGTCACGAAGTAGAGGCGCGCCCCGGCCAGTCGCTCCCGTCGCTCGTCTCCGGTAGGCATCAACTGGAATCCTGGCAGAGGCGCCCGGGTACGATGGAGGGGCAGTTGACGGGAGCCGGGCGAACCCGGCTGAGAGGGTGGCATACGAACGCGAGGGTCGGCCACCGACCGTGGAACCTGATCCGGGTAATTCCGGCGGAGGCAAGTTGACGGTCTCGCAGAACCCAGAGGGCAGCGGCTACGACCTCGCGGTGGTCGGCGCGGGCGTGATCGGACTCGCGTGCGCGTGGCGCGCGGCGCAGGCCGGCTTGTCGGTGGTGGTGCTCGAGCGCGACGAGCCGGGCTCGGGCGCCTCCGGCGTGGCCGCGGGCATGCTGGCCCCGGTAACGGAGGCCGACTTCGGCGAGGACGCTCTGCTGCGCCTGAACCTGGACAGCCGGGGGATGTGGCCGGGGTTCGCCGCCGAGCTGGAGGAGCTGACCGGCCTGCCCAGCGGCTACTCGGAGCCGGGCGCCCTGGTGGTGGCCGCCGATCGCGACGACGCCGAAGAGCTGCGCCGCCTGCACACCCTCCAGCGCCGGCTGGGCCTCGACTCGGAGTGGCTGGGACCGCGCGCCACGCGCTCGCTGGAGCCTGGCCTGTCTCCGCGCATCGCCGGAGCGATCCTGGCGCCGCAGGAGGGCCAGGTCGATCCCGGCGCCGTGGTGGCGGCGCTCGCGCACGCGCTGGTGGACGCGGGAGGCGAGCTTTGCAGCGGCGCCGAGGTCATCGCGCTCCACACGCACTCGGGCCGCGTGACAGGTGTGCGGACCGCGGCGGGCGACACGGTGCAGGCATCCCGGGTGCTGATTGCCGCCGGCGCATGGAGCTCGGAGGGCGAGCTGGGCGCCGAGGCCGGCGCGCCCGAGGTGCGCCCGGTCAAGGGCCAGCTGCTGGAGCTGCGCGTTCGCCGCGGCGGCTCGCTGCCGGCGAGCCGCCTGGTGCGCACGCCTCGCTGCTACGTGGTCGGTCGCTCCGACGGGCGCGTGGTGGTTGGGGCGACGATGGAGGAGCAGGGCTTCGACACCACGATCACCGCCGACGGCGTGTTCCGCCTGCTCGAGGCCGCCTATGAGGTGCTGCCCGACATCGGCGAGCTGGAGTTTGTGCGCGCGCGGGCCGGCCTGCGCCCGTTCACCCCCGACAACGCTCCGGTGATCGGTCCGGGCGAGATCGAGGGTCTGCTGTGGGCCACGGGCCACGGGCGCAACGGCGTGCTGCTCGCGCCTCTCACCGCGCGCCGGATGGTGGAGGCGTTGCGCGGCGTGTCGACGGTGGTGAGCGCCTGATGCCGACGGTCACGTTGAACGGTGAGCAGCGCCCGCTGCCCGACGGGGCCACGGCGGCCGACGCCGTGCGCGCCACGGGGGCGGCGCAGGACGGCCGCGGGGTGGCCGTGGCCGTGGACGGAGAGGTCGTGGCCCGCGGCCACTGGGCGGATGCCCCCCTCACCGAGGGCGCCCGGGTCGAGGTGCTGCAGGCAGTCCAGGGAGGATGTTGAGCATGCCCGGGTTCGAGATCGCCGGCCGCACCTTCGCCTCGCGCCTGATCATCGGCACGGGTGGCTTTCGCAGCCTCGACGTGGTGGCCGAAGCGGTGGCGGCCTCGGGTGCGGACGTGGCCACGGTGGCGATGCGCCGGGTGGACCCCTCCACGCGCGGCTCACTGCTGGAGGTGCTCGACCGCCAAGGCTGCTTCGTCGTGCCCAACACCGCCAGCTGCTTCACCGCCCGCGACGCCGTGACCACGGCGCGCCTGGCCCGCGAGGCGCTCGAGACCGACTGGGTGAAGCTCGAGGTGATCGGAGACGACAAGACGCTGCTGCCCGACGCCCCCGAGCTGCTCGACGCCGCCGAAACCCTGGTGGGTGAGGGCTTCACCGTGCTGCCCTACACCAACGACGATCCGGTGCTGGCGCAGCGCCTGGAGGACGCGGGCTGTGCCGCGGTGATGCCTCTGGGGTCGCCGATCGGCAGTGGCATGGGCATTGCCAACCCCTACAACCTGCGGCTGATCGTCGAGCAGGCGCGCGTGCCGGTGATCCTCGACGCCGGCATCGGCACCGCCTCCGACGCCGCCCTGGCGATGGAGGCCGGCTGCGACGGGGTGCTGCTGGCCAGCGCGATCTCCCGCGCCGAGGAGCCGCGCGCGATGGCCACCGCGATGCGCAAGGCGGTGGAGGCCGGCTGGGAGGCCAGGCACGCCGGGCGGATACCGCGGCGGCTGTACGGGGAGGCTTCGAGTCCCATGGAGGGCGTGGCGGAGTTGCACCCGTGACCGGCCTGGGCCTCGAGCAGGCCGACATCGACCTGCTGGCCGAGCAGTGGACGGCCGCGTGGACGGCGGGCGGCGGGTTCTCTGCCTGCTGCACCGGCGACGTGGGATACGAGGACCCGTTCGCGCAGATCCCCCTCGCGGGAGTCGAAGCGCTGGAGGACCACGCGCGCAAGCTCCACCGGGCCTTCCCCGACGTGGGGGTCGTGACCACCGCGCCCGGGCTCGTACGCGGCGACCACGGATGCATCCCGTGGAAGCTGACGGGCACCCAGCGCGGCGACCTGGCGATGCTGCCGGCAACCGATGAGTCCGTGACCCTCCAGGGCCTGCACTACCTCGAGCTCAAGGACGGGCTGATCCGCCGCGCCCGCGGCTTCCTCGACCTCTATGAAGGCGCCACCCAGCTGGGCCTGCTGCCGCAGAAGGGCGGCCTCGGCGAGGCCGCCCTTCTGATGATCAGAGGATTTGGTCTAAGGCGCTGACGCTGACGCCGTCGCCTACTTGACGGTGATCGCGCCGGTCATGCTCGGGTGGACCGTGCACACGTAGGCGATCTCCCCCGCCGTGTCGAAGGTCTGCTCGTAGGTGTCGCCCTCGCCCATGGCGCCCGGGTCTCCGGACGAGAAGTCCGGGCCGGGCCCGTCTGTCTTGGTCACGTCGTGGCCCACGGACTCGTCGTTGGTCCAGGTGACGGTGCCGCCCTTCTTCACGGTCACCTTGGGCGGGTTGAACGCGATGCCCTCCATGGAGACCTCGACGGCGTCCTCGGCCGGTCCGGCGGCGGCGGACGGCTCCTCGGCCGGCTGGTCGGCGCTCGAGCCGCCGCTGTTCGGCTCGTCGTCGCCACCGCAGCCGGTGGCCATGAGCCCTAGGGCCAGACAGGCGAATACGAGCAAGAGAATCTTCTTCATGGCAGCTCCTCGTGGGGGGTGACCGCCAAGCCTATCTATGGCTGGAACCGGCCTCGGCGGGAAGCAGGCCCCGACGCTGTCCTGCGATGTCGTGTTGAATCGCGGTGTCCCTTGGTTCTGGTCGCCGACGACGTTCAGCTGGTTCGTGCCGCGCAGACGGGCGACGTCGCTGCGTTCGAAGAGCTGGTGCGCCGGCACGAGCTGCGCGTCTACCGAGTGGCGCTGCGCATGCTGGGCGGTGAGAGCGACGCCGAAGACGCTGCACAGGAGGCCCTGATCCAGGCGTGGCGGGCGATGCCGACCTTCCGCGGGGAGAGCGCCTTCTCCACATGGCTGTATCGAATCGTCACCAACCGCTGTCTCACGGCGCTGGCGGCGCCTGGCCGCCGAACCGAGCCTCTGACCCATGCCGAGATGGATCTGCGCCCCGGGCCGGAGGCAGCCACGCTCGAGCGAGATCGGTTTGACGCCATGAAGAGTGCGATCACCGGGCTTACGCCGGAGCAGCGGGCACCTCTGGTTCTGCGCGAGTTCGAAGGCCTTTCGTACGAGACCATCGGTCACGTGCTCGACCTCACGCCGGGAGCCGTCAAGGGCCGGCTGCATCGAGCGCGACTCGAGCTCGTCAGGGGGATGCGGCAATGGAGATGAGCCGCCGCAGCGACCGGCTCCCGTGCGGCACCCAGTTCGGCCTGCTCGTCGACCAGGTCGCGGAGAACCTGCGGGCGGCAGACCCTGCCCACCAGGGCAGATGCGAGCATTGTCAGGCCGCGCTCGCCGAGCTCGAACCCCTCTGGGCACAGGTTCGCGAGCTGGCCCGGGAGGAGGTCAGCGTGCCGGCCACCCTCGTGCAGACCGTCATGCGCGCTGTCCGACAGCAGCGCCGCGACGAGCAGGCCGGGGTGCCACTTGACGATGTCGTTCCTCGTCTCGTCAACCATGCCCTGCTGCTGGATGAGCGGGGCACCACCAAGATCGCCGACTCGGTGATCGCCCGGATAGTGGGTAGAGAAGCGCTGGTCACGCCAGGAGTAAGGGGTCTGGATCGCGCGGGAGTGACCGTTGAGCTCGAGGGACAGCGGGTGTCGGCGCAACTGCGCCTGGTGGTCGACTTCGGCTACGTGATCCCCGATGTCGTCGCGGCCGTGCGCGAGCGGGTAGTGGATGCAATCAGGTCGATGATGGGGCTCGAGACAGCTGCGATCGACATCACGGTGGCGAAGGTCGCAGAAGAGGATGCATAGGAGCAGAACTTTCCTCGCCGCAAGCCATCTAATACTTGGAACCCTTAGGAGCTGATTCTCGACGAACGGAGGAACAGGTGGCAGAGCAGAACCCAGCACCCAGCAGCAGCGGCAAGGCGGTGGCTCGGACCGGAGCCGACTCCGCGCAGGACTCCGGCCCCGGAACCACGACCATCGCGGATGCGGTGGTCACCAAGGTCGCCGGCATCGCGGCGCGCGAGGTCCCGGGCGTCCACGATCTCGGAGGCGGCACCGCGCGCGCGATCGGGACGGTCACGCAGCGGGTCGGCATCGGCGACGAACGCATGCAGGGGGTGACCGTCGAGGTGGGCGAGCGGGAGGCCGCCGTGGATCTCACCCTGGTAATCGACTACGGCGAGTCGATCCCCCAGGTCTCGGAAGCGATTCGCAACAACGTCGTCAAGCGAGTCGAGGGCATCACCGGGCTGTCGGTGACCGAAGTGAACATCGCGGTGAACGACCTCTTCTTTCCGGGCGATGAGCAGTCCGACGAAGAGTCACGGGTCTCCTAGGGCTCGATCGGTGACCGCCGAGCGAGCAGCCTCCGCGCCGGCGCATGCGGTCGGCGGACCCTCGCCGCGGGTGCAGCTGGCCAGGCTCGCGTGGGAGACGGCCCTTGCTACGGGTGGGGTGGCAGCCGGCGACGCCGGCAGGGCCCGGCTATGGCAGACCGTGGATCGGGGCGAGATTCTCGACGGTGTCGTCGTAGCGGCACAGGGCCAGGGGGATTTCGCCGTCGAGCTGCATCTGATAGCGGGCTGGCCGACCCCGCCGCTGCACGAGGTGGCGGCGACGATCCGCGAACGGGTCGCCGCCGCTGCCGAGGAAGCCGGGGTTGCGGATGTGCTCGGTCACCTTTCGATCTCGTTCGGTGATCTCGTCGAGCCGGCGGAGGAGGCCCCGAGCTAGATGGTCGTCCTGCTCCGCGCTGTGGCGCGCTTGGTGACCTTCGTCCTGCTGGCCACCCTAGCCGCGATCGGGCTCGCTATCGCGATCTTCTCGGTTGGCGGCTCAGGCGACCTGAGCCTGGCGGGCCTTGCGGAGCTCGCCGGCCTTCCCGAGCTCGAACAGAAGGCCGGCCGATTGCTGGGGGCGGTGGAGTCAGATGGCCCGATCGCCGCGCGTTCCGCCCTCGCCGGGCTGGGTGCAGCCGCTGTAGGCATCCTCCTGCTGATCGGCGCCCTGGCGCCCACCCGCGAGCGGCTGGTGGTACTCGACAGGACCGACGAGGGCACGCTCGCGGCCCGGCGCAGGCCACTTCGCCAGGTGGCCCGCGCGCTCGTGGAGCAGGCACGAGGCGTGACCGCCGGCAAGGTCAAGCTTCGTCCGAGTCGCGGCCGGCGCGGCGGCAAGCTGAAGATTCAGGCCGCCCATTCGCTCGCCTCAGACCCGGGTCAGATCGAGCATGAGGCGACCGCCGCGGTGTCCCCACTCGCAAAGGACTTCCAGCTGAAGACGCGCGTACGGGCGCGGCTCGGCGGCAAGGGCAAGCGGGTGCGATAGCGATGCCGCGTCAACGCCTGCGCAGCCGGACCTCGCCCGTCGCCCACGTCGGTCGAGCGATACTCGTCGTCTTTTCACTGGCTCCCGTCTGGTATGGCCTGATGCTGGTGCTGCTCGCCTTCAAGGCGTCGCCCGGTTCGATCGACGTGGTCAGCGGTTACCGAACCGTCTACGACTACCTCGCCGGCCTCACCTCCGAGGACGTCGACGGACTCACGCGGCTGATCGCGGCGTTCGCCGGCGTCGCGGCGTTTCTCGCCTTCGGCTACCTCGCGCTGAAGGAGATTCCGCGGCCCTATCTCGCTCGCAGCGATGTACGGCTCACCGAAGACGAGCGCGGCACCGTCGATGTGCAGCCACGCGCGATCGAGCGGGTCGCGGAAGCGGCGGCCGCCGAGCACCCCGCGGTCAGCTCGGCGACCGGTCGATACGGCACGGACGACCTCGACGTGAGCCTGGATCTCCAGCGCGCCCGAGACCTCAAGGAAACCCTGATCGACGTGCAGGACCGCGTCGTCGATGCGCTGCACGTGCACGGCCTGCCGGAAATGCCGGTGAACGTGACGTTGACCGGCTTCGACCGAAAGCAACGGAGGGAACTCTCATGATCACCCGCAAGCAGTCCGCTGCCGCGCTCGGCTTCGCCTTCGTGGCAGCTTGGATCGGCTTCAACTTCGGCTACGCCGTCCTTTGTCTGGTCGGTGCCGGCGTCTTCTACCTCGCTGCCTCCTATTTCGACGGGGAGCTCGACCTCGGCGAGCTGCCGGACCGTCTATCACAGCGGCGGAGTGCCGCTCGACCGGGGCCCGCGCGCGCCGGCGCACGCGTTAGGTAAGCAGCAGCTCCAGCAGGGCTTTCTGCGCGTGCAGGCGGTTCTCGGCCTGGTCGAAGACCGCGGAGCTGGGGCCATAGAGCACCCCTTCGCTGATCTCCTCGCCCGGGTGCGCCGGCAGGCAGTGCAGTGCGACGGCGTCATCACGGGCCTGCTCCATCAGCGCCTCGTCGAGCCGGTAGGGGGCCAGGAGCGCGCGCCGGGCCTCCGAGGCGGCCATGTCGTCTCCCATGCTCACCCACACGTCCGTGTAGAGCGCGACGGCGCCGCTCGCGGCCGCTGCGGGATCGGTGGTCAGGGTCGCCCGGCCCGGACCCTCGGCCCCTGTGGGGGTCGCGAAGGGCGCCAGCTCCGCGGGTGTGGCCACCACCACGTCGAGCCCCGCCTTGGGGCCGAGCACCAACAGGGAGCTCGCGACGTTGTTGCCGTCGCCCACGTAGGCCAGCTTGAGGCCCGCCAGGTCACCGAAGCGCTCGCGCAGGGTGAGCAGGTCGGCCAGCGCCTGGCAGGGATGGTGATCGGCGGTGAGCATGTTCACCACCGGCACGTCCGCGTAGGCGGCAAGCTCCTCCACCATCGCGTGCGGACCCGTGCGCACGCAGATCGCATGCACGAAGCGCGAGAGCACGACCGCCGTGTCGCGCACCGACTCTCCGCGCGCAACCTGCAGCTCGCCTGCGCGCAACACCACGGCATGCCCGCCGAGCTCGGTCACTCCGACCTCGAAGGAGACGCGGGTGCGGGTGGAGGGGTGCTCGAACACCAGCGCGACGCTCTTGCCCTCGAGCACGCGGGAGGACAGCCGGGCGGCCTTCAACTCGGCGGCGCGGTCGAGCAGGGACTCCAGCTCCGCGCTCGTAAGCTCCCCTCCGGTCAGGAAATGGCGAGGCACCCACCGATCCTATTGAGGGCGCGCACCAGATTGGCGCCCCTTCGATTACCGAGCGCGGCCCGGTGCGGGGCCACGGGTCAACGCGGCTGATCGAGGAAGGGCGAGGTGAGACGGTCGACACCCGTGTCCGCGTCGACCGGTCAGTCACTCGATCGACTCCTCTCTCAGCTTGGTCAAGCCATCGACTCGGCTCAGAGCGAGCATGACCTCCTTCGGGCGAGAAGTCTCGTTCACGTAGACAAGCGTTGAGAATTCGGCAAACTCGGGTTCGACGTATTCTTCGTCGACATCCCGGTTGGGTCGCACTTCGAAGTGCTCGGCTCCCGGCAGGCCGGACGAGAAGTACTCCCCCCAGAAAGTGCTTTCACGCGCCTCGAAGGCGATCCCCATGGCTCGGGCAACCGATTCTTGGACCCCGGCCGGGTTCGTATCACGGGACCCGTACAACTCGAAGTGCGTGGTCATCTCGGTACCCGGATACTCGGACCCTCCAAGCGCCGCAAGACGCATCAGTTCGCGACCGCCCCCTCCGTGCCCACCGCTGAGCATCGATCGATGGTGACGCTAGGGGCCGGCCGATGCAAACCCCGGCCGCGACGCGCCGACAGCCGGGCGGCGCGGTCGAGCAGGCAAGCCGGCTCCGCGCTCGTAAGCTCCTCTCCGGTAAGGAAATGGCGAGTCACCACCGATCCTATTGAGGCGCGGCGTCCTGGAACTTTCCTGGGCGCGATCCCCCGTCCGAGGCGAGCGCCGGCCGGTGTTGCACCAGGCCGTCTCGGAGAAGCCGCCGCGTGCTCGCGGAAATGCGCACCGAGCCGCGTGACGGTCCGGACGCTCGCCTCGCGGTGAAGCAAGGGACCGTTGGCGTGATGGGTCAGACCCACAGCATCGAGCTCAGTGAGGACGAAGTCGTGGTCCTCAACGCTCTGCTGGGGCGTCTGGCGGATCGGCCTGATCTCGAGGATCTCGTCGACGATCAGGCGCAGCGGCAGGGCGTTTGCACGATCTCGTGGCGCTGCTGGAGCGGGTCGACCCCATTCTGTTCGCGTGAGGGATGACCGATCTTGCGGCCACCGTCGTCACAATCCGAGGCGGCGGCGACCGCGTGCGAGGCGCCCGGGGGGCCGGAGGAGCAGCGGCTCGGTCTCGTGCTGGAGTCTGAGGAGGTCCTTCTCGCCGGGCCACTGGTCGCCAATGACGACCTCGACGCCTTCGTGGAGGTCGCGCACGTGGACGAAGTCGAGCGCCCCAGCGGAGTCGAGGTCCAGCCCGGCCACTCGCTCCGGCCCGAAATAGGTGATCCAATGCAGCATGTTGTCGAGCCCTCGCGGAGGCGAGCCGTCCGCGAGGCTCGCCTCCCGGCGCGAGGAGAGGTTCGCCTCAGAGCTGATGCACGCCCACGATGGGGACCAGGCGACCACGGGCGGCGCAAACAGCTGCTCGGCCATCTTCGGCGGGGTGAGTGGGCTAGGTCGAGCGCCACGTTGTTGCCCCCGATGGCTTCGTGGGTGACCCCAACCGTTACGACCAGGCGCCAGTGCCAGGCGTCCTCGGGTGCGTCGTCTCCGGCGCACACCAGCTCAAGGACTCTGCCGAGACCGTCAGGTCCCCATGTGGATGGCGCGGTGATCCTTCTCGCCAGAGCCTCGATGTCCACCGGCACCTCGTTTGCCACTCCCTCGGCTTCGTACTCAAGAAAGCGCGCCACGGGCGACGCAGTACGGATCGCCTCTAACAGGTCGATGCATCGGGATGCCCATGCCCTCGACGGGAGGTCCAGCGGTCCATCCCACAGGACGATCGAGAAGTCAGTTTCGGCAGGGTCGTGAGTCATGGCTTGATCGGGCGGCCTGCCTGCGGGCTAACACTAGATGTTGCCCGCGCTGATCCCCGCGCCGGCTGCTATAGCCCGAGCCGTCTCCGCAGGCGTGTGCCAAGCCGACCGTCTTGGAAGACCCGGGGCTCGGTCTCTCGCTGGAACGCGAGGAGCGCCTGCTCGCCGGGCCATTGGCCGCCGAGCACGACCTCGATCCCCTTGCCCAGTTCCCGGATGGCCACAGTGGGAAGGTCGTCTAGCGCTTCCAGGTCGAGTTCCCCGGCGCGTTCGGGCCCGAAGTAAGTCACCCAGTGCAGCATGTGATCGAGCGGGAGTGGTACGCCCGCGTCTGTCGGAGGGTCTCGGTTCTCGAGGTTGGGCAGGGACTCGATGCAGCCCCAAGACGGAGACCATGCCTCGACCGCCGCCCGGAAGACGCGGCTCGCGACACGCGGGTCGGTCCCCGGCCAGAGGGCAAGGACAACGTTGTTGCCACCCACCCCCGGTATGGAACTGCTCAGGCCAACGGTCAGACCCAAACGCCAGTGGCAGCCGTCCGTTGGATCCGAGCCGTCGGTGCCGATGAGCGTCACACGCGAGCCCATCTCGGTGGTTTCGTCGGCCTCACGGGCGATCACCGCTTCGATCCGATCGGGCTCGACTCCGACGTCGTGCGCGACGCGCGCGTCATCGTAGATCACGAACCGCTGTATGTCCGAGTTCGACCGAATCGCCTCGAGGAGACTGACGCAGCGGGCGACCCATTCAGATCGGGCCGCCCGTTCGGGCCCGCGCCACAGCACGAGCGAGAATTCGGTGCCTTCGTGGTTCTCAGTCATCACTTGGGAGGCACATGTCTGACGCGAATGGAGATCTTTTCCTCCCGAACAGCAGACGAAAGTATCGGGCAGGCCCGGCCTCGGCGAAGCGCCACTCGATCGGCCTTCCGCGAGCGGCTTCAACCTGACTACTGGCTTGCTTGAGCGCCGACTCACGGCCGCGGAAAAACGGCTTGGGCCGCCCCCCCCTCGTCGAAGAACTGGGCGAGCTTACCCTTGGCGTCGATCAGGGTGCCGTTCTCGAACGCGTCGAAGTCGACTGGCCGCCCCCCATCCGGTCGATCCACTCGGTATGCCTGCCCGGGACGCCCTCCCTGCTGCTCCTGGTAGCGGCGACTGAAGTCGCTCATCGATTCGTTCTTGCGTACATAGGTGCCGGGCTGCGCCGGGCGCCCACGGGTTCCGCGCAGGCGGCGGAGCAGTCGCTGCAGGAAGCCGGGTGCGTCGTCGGCTTTGCCGGGGCCCCCGCCTCCGAGGAAGGCGAGGCCGAGGCAAAGGAGCGGGTTCTCGGTCTGGGTTTCGCACAGCGACTCCGGCTGCGGGTCGGTCTCTCGCTGGACGCGTTCGAGCTTCTCGAAGAGGTCGTCGGTCGGTTTGCAGGCGATCGCGTCCTTTCCCTCGATGTCGTCAGAGAGCTCGGAGTCGTCGGCCTCCTCGCACTCCACCCCGGGCTGCCCGGGCCGGTAGTAGCGGTTCTCCGTCGTGCAGAACTGGTCGACGAAGAAGGGGTCGGTGATTCCTTCCCCTCCGCCGCACTTGAAGGGAGGCGTGATGTGGTCGAACGCTCCCGGCTCGAGCCGGTCCGGGATCCCGTTCTCGTTGAAGTCGGTGTCGTCAGGGCACGCGCCGGCCTAGGCGCAGAAGAGGTTGCGCTGGTCGTTGTCGTCGATCCCGTCCCGGTTGAGGTCGAGGATCGGCACGCCGCCCTGGCAGCGGATCGAGGGGCCATTGAGGATGTCCTGGCCGACCTTGTCCTCGCCGTCGGAGTCGGTTGGGGCATAGCCCTCGTCGCAGGCGGCGTTGTCCTCGGGGTCTGGCCCGCTCGGAGCGGGCGACCCCTGCGGCGTGCCGCCGGTCTTGACCGAGACCAGCTGGACCGATCCCGCGTCGGGCGCTGGTGGGGCGTCGCCCGGCCCGACCTCGGGCGCCCCGCCTGGGTTAGCGCCCGGCGGGTCGCCGCGGCCCGACGCATCGGAGCCGTCAGCCTCACCGGGTGAGCGGTCGTCACCGGCCTGCTCGTCGCAGTTCTGCCGCGCCTCACCGAGCACCTGACAGACCTGGCGCTCGACCCCGTCGCGGATCTGGACGTCGATGTCAGCTCGGGCTAGGACCCCGAGAATCGCTGCGATCAAGACGATCACGCCCAGGTACTCAGTCGCCGTCTGACCGGACTGATCGCCCCACAGGCGACCCAGCGCGCCGCGAATCACCCGTCCCCCTCGATGCTCAGCGTCTCGAGCACCTGCTCGCAGCCGCGGTCGGCCCCCGTGGTCTGTGGGCTCTCGGCGACGGGGCGGCGGCAGGCGACGATGTACTGCTCCTGGCCGCGATAGATCGTGATCGAACGGGGGCGGATCTCGCGGTCGCGCTCGTCGAGCGAGACCATCCGGCTCTCGACCGCCGGCAGCCCCGCGGCCTCGGTGACCGTCGGCGCCAACAGCACCCTGGCCTCGCGACCGCCGTCGCGCAGCGACTCGTTGAAGCGCGCGAAGATCCGCCGGTAGCCGGGGATCAGCTGATCGACGTTGCCCGCGCTGATCCGGTCAGGCAGGTCCTGGAGGTAGGCGACGATCACGAGGTGGTCGCGGTCAGAGCCGAAGACATGGCGGCCGAAGTCGGGCGAGTTCCCTACCGTCACCGGCTGCTCGCCCTCGATCTTCTCCCACTCCGCCGGGTAGGAGAACGAGAACCGCTCGGCCTGGTGGCGCGCCGAGCCGACCCGTCGCCGCTCACCAGGACCTGTGCGACGATCCCGACGGCCAGCACCAACCCTCCAAGCGCCGCAAGACGCATCAGTTCGCGACCGCCACCTCCGTGTCCACCGCTGAGCATCGATCGAGGGTGACGCCAGGCGATGCAAACCCCGGCCGCGACGCGCCGGCAGCCGGGCGGCCCGGTCGAGCAGGCAAGCTGGCTCCGCACTCGTAAGCTGCTCTCCGGTCAGAAATGGCGAGCCACTCACCGATCCTGTTGGCGGCGCTGTCCTGGAACCTCTTCCACGGGCGCGACCATCCGCCCGATCCCGCGCTGCATACCTGGCGCTCGCGCCTGCTGCGGCGCACCGAGCGGGGAGCCACGCACGCGCAGGTGAACCGGCCGTTGCTGGACGAGTTCGCCGGACTGCTCGACGGCTGGGACTGGCAGCTGGCGCTGCTCCAGGAGGTGCCGCCGCGCTGGCTCGCCCCGCTCGCTCGGCGCTGCGCCGCAAGCGGGGCGTCGGCACTCACCTCACGAAACTCCCTGGCCTTCCTGCGTGCCGCGCTGGCGCAGCACAACCCCGACCTGATCGCCTCCAACGAGGGGGGGTCGAACATGGTGCTGGTGCGAGCGCCGGGCCGGATCATGGCGGTGGAGAGGATGACCCTGGCCACCCGACCTGAGCGGCGGCGGATGCTCCTCGCCCGGCTCGAGCTGGCCAGTGGGAGGCCGTTGGCCGTCGCCTGCGTGCACCTGTCGGTGCCCGGCACGAGACAGGCTCACGGCGAGGTCGTTCGAGGCGCCGAGCGGGCGATCGAGTTCGCCGGCGCGGATCCGCTGATCTTCGGAGGCGATCTGAACCTGCGCCCCGCGCGCGAGCCCGGTGCCTTCGCCGAGCTCGACGACCGGCTCGGCCTCGCCCGCCCCACCGGACCCGACGCGATCGATCACCTGCTCGCCCGGGGCCTCGACATCGTGGAGCCCCCGCGCGCGCTCCCCGCGACCGCGCGTGAGGTCCGCGAGCCGGACGGGCTGTGTGTGCGCCTGTCCGACCACGCCCCTGTCACTGCCACGTTCGGCATGCGATAGTCCGCACAAGGGCGAGCGCACAACTTGGGAGGAGCGAGGAGATGGCCGAGCAGCGACGGAGCAGCCAGTCGAAGCGGGGTGGTCGGCCTGCGTCGAGCGCGTCGCGGTCTGAGGGCAGCGCCAAGTCGGGCGGCCGGGCGTCGTCCGTGCGATCGAAGTCCGCGTCCTCGCGGTCGAAGTCTGCCTCTTCCCGCGCCGGATCGGCCTCCTCTGCCAAGCGCTCGGCCGCGGCCAAGAAGGCGGCGGCCACCAAGCGCAAAGCGTCCAAGGAGCGCTCCGCAGCGGCCAAGAAGGGGGCGGCCAAGCGCACCTCCGCTCAGCGCTCCTCGGCCGCGCGGAGCTCTTCGCCCGGGGACGACATCTCCGCCAAGAGCGCGGCCGAGCTGCGCGACGCGCTGAGCAAGCGCCTGATCGATCCGCTCGGCCTGGTGCTGCTCACCCGCGAGCGGATCGAGGAGGCGGTGGCCGACGCTGTCACGCGTGGCCGCGTGACCGCCGACGACGCGGCGGACCTGGTGGCCGGGCTGCTCGACCGCGGGCGCAGGCAGACCAACGACGTGCTCGGCGACCTCGAAGGGCTGTTGAGCAAGGGCCGCGGAGGGATAGAGGGCCGCACCGACGACGCGCGCAAGCGCGGATCTGACGCTGCCAAGCGCGCCCGCAGCCAGGTCGAGACGGCAACCAGCCGAGCCCGGAAGGGAGCGGTCAAGCAGGCCGATCCCGTGATCGCCACCGCCGATCGCGCCCGCCGCGCGGCAAGGCTCGGGCCAAGCTTTCCGATCACCGGCTACGACGATCTGACGGTGGCTCAGGTACAGGGCCGGCTGAGCGATCTGAGCCCGGCCGAGCTGCGAAAGGTGCGCGACTACGAGCGCCGCCACGCCAACCGCAAGACGGTGCTCAGCACGATCGGCGAGAAGCTGGCGTAGACCGACTCAGCCGGCCGCACTCAGACCCCAACGTGCCTCCCCACCGATGAGCCGGTGCTCTAGTGCGACGCGATCGACTCGATCTTTGTTATTTTCGCGGCTAAAGGGTCTAACGGGGGAAAGAGGTAAGGATGCCGCGTACAGGGTTCGTCTTGCGTCGCAGTGCGCTCACGTCGGTGGTGGCGGTCGTCTT
This sequence comes from Thermoleophilaceae bacterium, assembly GCA_030447725.1. Lineage (GTDB taxonomy): Bacteria > Actinomycetota > Thermoleophilia > Solirubrobacterales > Thermoleophilaceae > JAAYBF01. The sequence goes on along the minus strand of JAUJOQ010000001.1, from coordinate 793,193 downwards.
CGCCACGCTGCTCATGCCCGCGGGGGCTTCGGCTCAGGGGCCGGATGCGACCTTCAAGTGTCGCTCGAGCGTCGCGCGCGTTTCCACCCCACTGCTGGCGACTCCGCTCGAGCCGCTGATCGCGAATCCCAACGAGAACCCATGCGCGGACGATTCCGCCGGCGTCAACAACCTGCAGATCCCACCCGGAGACTCGCCACTGGTCACTACTACGACCGCGTCAGCCAGGACCGACGTCCTGTGTCGCAACGACGATCCGAACCCCGACGTCGACCCGCCTGACAACGACGCCTGCGACCCGGGCTTTCGCAGCTTCGAGCAGCAAGTCGTCGCGCGAGCAGACGTTGAGGACCTCGCCGTGAACATTCCGGGCCTGGCCCTCCGGGCTCGCGCGGCAAACACGCGTGTGCGCGCGTCATGCAACGACGCCGGCGTGGCCACGCTCGAGAGTTCGAGCAACCTGGTCGAACTGACCGTCAACGGCGAGCGGATCCAGATCCCCGAGGGCGGCGAGCCCATGACCCTGAATCTCGGCTTGATCACCATCTTCATCAACGAACGGATGGGGAACGAAGGGCCGCTTGCCGATGGCGCCACCACCGGCGACCTCACCCGGCGCGCCCTGCGCATCGAGGCTCCCGGCATCGCCGAGATCATCGTGGCCGAGTCGAGGGCCGGCATCAGCGGCGACGTCTGTCCCGAGGGCAGGATCGTCATCAGGAAGCAGACGGCGCCCGAGGAGGAGCCGAACGTGACCCCCTTCAACTTCACGGCCTTCGGGGGGCTCATGCCGGCCGCCTTCCTGCTCAGGGACGACGAGGAGCGGGTGTTCGAGGACGTTCCGGCCGGCGTCTACGCGGTCATCGAGGACCCCCCGCCCGCGCCCTTCCGCGTCGCCGCCATCGAGTGTGCCGACCCGACCGGCGACACCCGCGTCTCGGTCGAGGAGAGGGCCGTGCTGGTCCGTCTCAGGGCCGGCGAGACCGTTACCTGCGCGTTCGTCAACATCGCCGGGCCGCGTGACATCGTCTGCCCGCCCGGGACCCTGCCCTTCAACGACACGAACCAGTGCGTGATCACCGATGTCGATTGCCCACCCAACAGCTCGCCGTCCAGCGACACGGGCAGATGCGTGTTCACCGATGTGCGGTGCCCCGACGGAACCCAGTTCGACCCGCGGACGTCTCTCTGCGAGGCGACCGGTGGCCAGATCGTTCCGAAGGACGAGGTGCCGGGCATCGGGAAGAGCCCTTGTAGAGCGTCCATCTTCGGGGAGGGCTTCGCGATCGTCGGCACCAACAAGGCGGACCGGATCACCGGCTCCAACAGCTCTGACGCGATCTTCGCCCTCGGCGGCAAGGACCGCGTGTCGGGCGGCCGCGGCAACGACTGCGTGGAGGGTGGGAACGCCCGCGACGAGCTCGACGGCAGCAACGGCAACGACCTGCTGCTCGGCGGCAACGGACGCGACATCCTCTCCGGCGCCGTCGGGTCGGACACGCTGAGGGGCGAAGCAGGCGCGGACGCCATCTCGGGCGCGCGCGGGCGGGACAGGCTCTCTGGAGGCGGTGGTAACGACAAGCTCCAGGGCGGCTTCGGGTCAGATGTCCTCGTCGGAGGAGCCGGAGCCGATCGCATCAGCACCGGCCAGGGCCGGGACCGCATCCTCGGCGGGCCGGGCAACGACATCATCAACGCAGCGATTGTCGGGCCGGCCAACCGTGTCAACTGCGGCCCCGGCCGTAAGGATCGCGTGCGCGTCAACAGGAACGAGCTCAACAGGATCAAGAACTGCGAGTTCGTGTATCTCCTCGACCGCCGGTCGCCCCCCCTCTAGCGCACCGCCGCGGCGCGCCCGCTTCCGCCCTGGTCCGGTGGCTGTCGCGCGCGCCGCGTCGTAGGGTTCGGTCCCGCGGGTAGCCGGGCCTCGGGGTGCAGACCCCGCCTGCGAGCATAGGTCCATGCCCTCCCTTCCCGCCCCCCAGCGCGCCCGCCCCAGGAAGGGAGACGAGGTGGAGGTCACCATCGACTCCCTCGCTCACGGAGGCGCCGGGGTCGGCCGAGCCGAGGGGTTCGTGGTGTTCGTCCGGGGAGTCGTGCCCGGCGACCGGGTGCGCGCGCGGATCGAGAAGGCCAAGCGCTCCTTCGCCGAGGCGAGCCTGGTCGACCTGCTCGAGCCGAGCCCGGACCGGATCGAGCCGGAATCTCCTCATCCGGGCGCGCCGTGGCAGGTGCTGTCATACGAGCGCCAGCTCGAAGAGAAGGAGCGCCAGGTGCGCGAGGCTCTCACCCGGCTCGGCTCCTTCGAGGCCCCACCCGTCGAGAAGATCGTGCCCGCCACCGAGCAGTGGCGCTACCGCAACAAGGTGGAGTACTCCTTCGGGCAGGCCGAGGACGGCCGACTGACCCTGGGCTTTCACCGCCCCGGGCGCTGGGACGTGATCGACGGCATCGAATCCGACGTGCTGGCCTCGCCCCGTGTCGACGAGCTGCGCCAGGCCACGCTGGACTGGTGTCGCGAGCGCTCACTCGACGCCTATGACCGCCACACCCACGAGGGCTTTCTGCGCAACCTGGTGGTGCGCGAGGGGCGGCGCACGGGGCAGCTGCAGGCGCGCCTGGTGACGAGCGTGGGCGAGCTGGCCCAGGATGAGCTGGCCGCGGCGCTGCCGTGCGACAGCGTGTTGTGGACTCGCATCGAGGGCGTGGCCGAGACCACGCGGGGCGGCAAGACGAAGACCCTCAAGGGGGCGGCCGAGCTCAGCGAGGAGCTTGACCTGCGCGGCGTGCGTCTGCAGCTGAAGATCTCGCCGGACGCGTTCTTTCAGACCAACACCGAGATGGCGGAGCGGCTCTATGCGATTGCCTCGGAGACGGCCGGCCTGACCGGCCGCGAGCGGGTGTTCGACCTCTACTGCGGGATCGGCACGATCGCGCTGGCACTGGCGCTGGACGCCGGCAAGGTCGTGGGGGTCGAGGTGATCGAGAAGGCGGTGGCCGACGCGATCGCCAACGCGCAGCTCAACAGCGTGGACAACGCCGGCTTCTACGCCGGCGACGTGCGCACCGCAATGCGCCCGTTGATCGAGCAGGAGGGCTCGGCCGACGTCGTGGTGGTCGATCCCCCGCGCGCCGGCCTGTCCCAGAAGGTGGTGCGCAGGGTGCTGGAGGCAGAGGCGCAGCGGATCGTCTACGTGTCTTGCAACCCGACCACGCTGGCGCCCAACGCCCGCCAGATGGTGGAGGCGGGATACGAGCTGAAGACCGTGAAGCCGGTGGACATGTTCCCGCAGACGCCGCATATCGAGTGTGTGGCGCTGCTCGAGCGAGCGTAAAGCCGCACCCCTTCCCTCAGTACGGCGGGAAGTCGGCGTACCAGTCGCCGAGCGTGCGAAAGGCGCTCCAAAACGCGCGCTTGGAGCGCTCGTCGTCGAGGGAGGCGTCGATGTCGGGCACGACCAGGGCATCGCAGCTGGGGGTGAGCTTCTGGATCTCGCCGGGGTCCTGCGCCAGCTCGGCGGCCAGCGGCACACCGAGGGCGTTCAGCTCCTCGCGCGCCTCCTCGCCCATCACCACCACGAGCCGCGGCTGCACCACGGCGACCTCGTTCAGCACCCGCGCACGACATTCCGGCGCCGAGAGGTCGGTGTCGGACACCGGGCACTTCACGAACACCGTGCCGTACACGGCCAGCGGGTCGACACCCAGGCGCTTGAAGCTCTTCATCAGCGCGCTGCCGGCCCGGCCGTAGAACGCGACACCCTCCTCGATCTCCGAGGGGCGGGGCGCGAACTTGAGCATGAAGATGTCGGCCTGGGGGTGGCCTGACCCGAGCACCGGCATAAGGTTGCCGCGCGGGCAGTGCTCACAGCCCTGGATGTCGCGCGTGAGCTGGTTCAGCTCACGGATCGCGCGCTCGAGGTACTTCTCACGGATCTGGTCGTCGGTCGCCGGCATCTGGGCGGAGGGTTTTGACGAGTCCGCTCCTGCTCCTCTTGCGTGCATCACCTCTTGCTCGGTCCGGCCCTCCGCGCACCGGCTCCGGGGCGGGCGGTCCGTCGCCGCGCGGGCGCCGGGGTGGCCTTCGTCTGGATGAACTTGAGCGCCTGTACGTAGAGCAGGCTGGTCCGCTTGCGCACGATGTCGGCGTCGCGCAGCGACTCGAGGAACTCCTCCGGGCCGTCGAAGTCGCGCATGCGGATCTTCACCGAGCCGAGCCCGGCCGCTACGTGGCTGTCAGAGCCCGCCCCCGCCACGATGCGGTACTTGGCGGCGAAGCGCGCGGCCTCCTCGTTGAAGGCGGTGAAGGCCACCCGGGGGTTGAAGACCTCGATCGCGTCCACCTGCTCGACCACCTCCAGCAGGTGCTCGTAGTCGGGCACGGAGTGCATCCGGTCGAAGGGGTGGGGCACGTACACCAGGCCCCCCTGGCTGCGGATCGCCGCGATCGTCTCCGGCAGCGACATGCCCCGCGGGATCTTGTCCTCGATGAACAGGCCGATCACCTCGCCCTGGTCGGCGGTCTTCACCTCCTCGGCCACGATCACCTTCACCCCACCGCCGCCGGTCTCGGCCAGCATTCGCGCCTCGTGTGCGCCCGACACCTCGTTGTGGTCGGTCACGGCGATGGCCCCGAGCCCCGCCACGGCGGCCGCCTCGAGCAGGGTGGCGGCAGGCGTGGCGCAGTCAGGCGAGTGATCGGTGTGCATGTGCAGATCCACGTGGATGAAGTCGCGCCCCGCCAGGCGCTTGCGCACCGCCGGCTTGCCGTCGATGTCGTGCCTGCGGGCGGAGACGTTGCGGTAGAGGTCCTCGAAGCCGTCGGCCGTTCGGCCCCACTCCAGCGCCGGGTGCGCCCGCAGGACGCTCTCGGCCAGCCGCTCGACCAGCTCCGGGTCCGAGAGCAGGCGCTGCAGCTGGGCGCCCAGCGTGATCACGTCCCCGGGCTCGAAGAGCAGCCCCAGCTCGCCCTCGCGGAGCACCTCCTCGTACTGGGGCAGGCGCGAGACGACCGGCACGGCGCCCCCCGCAAGCGCTCGGAGCACCAGCTGAGGCGCCGGAGCCGCGCCCGTCGAGGCCGCCACGGCGATCGTGGCCCGAGCCAGGTGCTGGGCCTCCGATCCGTCGGCGGGGCCGGCGAAGCGCACGCGGTCGCGCAGCCGGCGCGGGAGCTGCGGCGGCGCGGCGGAGGCCGGGTCGCGCATCCATACGGTGGCCTTGAAGTCGAGATCGGCGGGCAGCTTTCGCAACGCGCGCAGGAACAGGCGCAGCGCCCCTCTCTCCTCCTCCGCCGAGAACAGGATCTCCGGAGGGCCCTCGACCGGACCGTCCTCCCGCGGCATCAGGTCGGCGCCGGGGCCGATCACGCGATAGCTGCCGGGAAAGTAGCGCTCGACCCGCTCGCGAGTGGCGTTGAAGGACGCCGTCCGCCCGTCGAGGCGCCCGAACAGTCGTGCCACCACCGGCCGCGCCACCTGAGTCGAGAGGAACCGCTCGGACGGGGAGTGGAAGGTGCCGATGTTCAGCGCGTGCGAATGACGCAGCGCGGCGCCGGCCGCGCTGGGAGCGAAGGGCTCGTGCACGTGCACGAAGTCGAATCGGGCGCCCTCGAGCAGATCCTCCAGCGTGCGCGACACGTCCAGCGGCAAGGACACAGAGCCCCCTCGCCGGAAGGGCAGGCTCTGACCCACGCCGAGCAGGCTGACGCAGCCCGCGGCTTCGAAGATGGCCTCCGGTTCGCGCTTGAGGCGCTTGATCCGAGCGCGGCTCTCGCGGATCAACTCGCGTGACTCCGAGGGCGCAACGACCACCACGCGATGGCCCCGGGCGCACAGCTCGTCGGACAGCCGCTCCACATAGCGGTTCACCTCGTGATGCTGCTCCCACGGGAAGGGAGTCACCTGGGCGATCGCAAAGCGCTCGTCGTCGGTGGCCACGGATGGCAGGATAGGGCCGTGAGCGCGCATCCCGACGCCGCGGAGATCCGAGTGCTCGGATCGCTGCTCGAAAAGCAGCGCACGGTCCCCGAGGCCTACCCCCTCAGCCTCAACGCGCTGCGGCTGGCCTGCAACCAGTCCACCAACCGAGATCCGGTGGTGGCCTACGACGAGCGTACGGTGGTAGCAGCGCTCGAGCGGCTACACCGCCGCGGCTGGACGCGGATGGCCAGCGGCGCGGGTAGCCGGGCGCGCAAGTACCGCCACCTGATCGACCGGGCGCTGGAGCTGGGCGAGCCCGAGCTGGCGCTGCTGTGCGTGCTCATGCTCCGCGGCCCCCAGACACCCGGCGAGCTCAAGCAGCGCACCGAGCGCATGCACGCCTTCGCGGACCTCTCCGCGATCGAGGCGGTTCTGGAGGGTTTGATCGATCGCGAGCTGGTGGCCCGGCTCGAGAGGCGGCCGGGCCAGAAGGAGCAACGCTACGCGCAGCTGCTGGGGGGAGAGGATCTGCCAGCCGGCCCGGCGCTTCCCGAGGAAAACTCCGCCGCTGAGTACGATCGCCTCAGCGGCCTCGAGCGCGAGGTGGCCGAGCTGCGCGCCGAGGTGGCCCTGCTGCGCAAGCAGCTGGGCGGCTGACGAACGTGGGGTGCGTAGCTTCCGCTGTCAACGCTCGGCATCGCGACGTCCCCGCTACAGGGGTCGCTGCCTGCTCGCGTGGAGCCTCGATCATTGACGCGTTGCGCTCGCCGAGGGGTTCGATTCGCCTTGAGCCCGGTTCATTCGCGTCGCCAGGTCGTTGAGCTCATCGAGGAGGTTGCTGGTCGGGTGCAGCTTGGGCGCAAGGATCTCGAAGCTGCTCGCACTGATCGACGAGATGGCGCGCTTGTTGCCGCTTCGGAGCACAACGTGCCCCATCGCCGGCGTCAGCCCATGCGGTGCGAGCACGAACTCGTCGATCTCCTCCCACGGAACCTCGTAGGTCCGGAAGTGGTTGCGGACCAGGATCCCGCGCTCTTTCGGGTACACACCGGCGCGCAGGTTCCGCACGCCGAATACCCAGATGAAGATCGCCAGCATCACCCAGCCGAACGCTTGCAGCCCAGGGTCGTGCGGGCTCGCCGCGTATCCGAACGCCGCAAGCCCAAAAACGACTCCGAGACAGCAACCGACGACAATCACAAACCTGCTGCGGTAGCGACGCTGCGCGGCTCTGACACGTTTCCCCCGACCTTCAACGCCAAGGTGGCCGCCACGGCGGGGCGGGATTGGTGGTCTGATCAAGCGGGGCCCCGCTCATCGGCTGATTGCTGTCGGCACGGACGGGATTCCGTGTGCGTCGGTTCGCTCGCGCACGGCGGCCACCAGCGCCCGTCGCCGCTCGTGGCTCAGATAGCCCGACGCGGGCACCCCGATCACCTGGCCCCGCGTGTAGAGCGCCAGCGAGTTGCCATCCAAGAACCCGGGCTCGGGAGGTGTCACGAGCACCTCATCGATCACGGCCCAGGGGATCCGACGCGTGTGGCGCCCATCACGAACGGTGACACTGACGCTGTCGACCGTGAGAGAGATCCGCGATCCCACGAGGAATGCCCCGGCCATCACGGCGGGCACGATCCCCTGGACCGTGTCGAGGTCGATGGCGAACGGATCGACGCGCTGGCCCATGCCGAGAACCAGGCCCACCACAGCCACTCCGACGCCTGCGGAAAAAGCTCCAGCTCGCACACTGGCCACGGGCGATAGGAACCTGACCCTGCCGCACATGGTCGTCACTCGCACCGCCACCGGAGTGCTCGTGCCCGCGGCAAGTGTCTGAATCGTCCCACCCGCGCCGCGAAGGGCAAGCCGAAACGGAATGCCATGACGCCGGGCAAAGCACGCATCGCGTTCATCACGAGCTCGCGTTGGGCCGCACTGTCGAGCACGGCGGCGGCATGGACGGCCACCAGGTACCTTCCCGAACGGAACGCGGGCGATGTCTGCAGCAGGAGCCCCGGAGAGGACCTCGCGGCGCTGATCTCCTCGACCTCCCGCCATCGAAAGCGGGAGGTGTCCCAAAACGTGGTCACCAGGACTCCTACGTCGTCCATCACCAGCCGCAACCGCGACGCGCGCAAACCCACCGCGACCAGTGAGACGGCTCCGTGAGCAGGCCAAGGGGCAGCTGGTGAGCCGGAAACATCATCAAGACAAGACCGATGGGCGGTAATACCCCACAGATCAAACCGACCGTCATGCTGCGCCGAAAGTTGCGCCACGACCTGAATTCGAACACGCGTCGCGCCGCTTGGGCGCCCGCTCTCGCTGAAGCGCTATTTGCGAGCATGGGTCCCGACCGAGCCCTCGGCGACCTCATCGCTTACGACCGGCTTGCGGTACCGCGAGGTCAACACCTACGGAACGAGCCGGCTCGGCTCACCGTCAGGGGGGGCTGGTGTCCCAGGTTCCATGTGTCTCCAGTATCAGCCGGAAGCGGATCCCGTGACGGTCGCAGTGTTGGCGCAGCACCTCCAGCAGGCGCTCGCGTTCGGCCACCTGGCCGCCGCCGATGGTCGCCTGCGCACCGGGGAGCTTGCTGAGAAACCCGTGCTCGCCGCGGAGCTGAAAGCCGACCGAGCCCCGACGGGGGCCAGCCCCTGGACCGCGAGCACCTCCTCGACCTGCTCCCAGCGGAGTGATTCGGTGCGCAGGAAGTTGCGGATCGTGACCCCCTCGTTGTCGACCGCGATGTGCATGGCGCGATAGCGCACGAAGGCCACGAGCGCCGCCAGCAGACCCAGCGGCACGGCCACCGCCGTGCCCGCCGATCCCTGTAGCGGCGACGTCGCGATCCCGAGGACCCCCCAGGCGAACACCATCCAGACGAAGGCGAACGGCGCCCACACCTGCACCGGAGCGCGCAGGCGAACGGAGGGGATCTGACCCTCGGCCGAGGCGCCGCCGGGAACGTCGGGGGGGATCACTTGCCCCCGTGCTCCGCGAGCGCTCAACGGCGTGCTCGTCTAACTGCGCCCGGCACGCCTCACCTCGACGCTCGGCGTGAGCGCAGGACGATCGCGAGGCCGAGCGCGGCGCCGATCCCCAAGAACCCGATGGCCTGGGCTATCGGGTAGTCACCGCCGATCAGCACCGAGGCGATGATCGCCCCGAACATCAACAGCGCGAGCGCCGTGCGCATCAAGTGCCTGGCTGGGCTCTTCTCCCCGGCGTTGGGGGCGTACCGAGGTTGACCGGTGTCTCCCGGCCCGCGGGTCGCGACTGCCTCGCCGGACTGCCCAGCCGGCAGGCGCGAGACGTCGTCGCCTGCTTGGGGGACCGCGGTTGGGGCGCCGGCAGGTTGGTCGTATGCGTCGACTGGAACCCGCCACCCCCGATCGGGGCCGAGCTCGAGGCGGAGCGGGATGTCGTGGTGGTGCGCGTAGCGGCGCACGACCTCGAGTAGCTCACGGCGCTGCGCGAACGGCGCGATATCGGCGCTGACTTGGGCCGCGGCGATCCGCCGGAACCGCTCGCCCCGGTGCCCGAGGCGGAACCCGACGGTGCTCTGAAACGCGAAGTCGCGGGTTGCGACGATCTCGACCACCTCGCTCCATGGGACGTCCTGGGTGTCGAGGAAGTTCCTCACGTGGATTCCCTCGGGGTCGAGCCGCAGGTAGAGTCGCAGGCCGCGCAGGAAGACCACACCACAGGCGAGAAAAGCCAGCGGAATGCCGATCGCGTTCGTCGTTGATTCCTTGTCGATGAGCAATTCGGTGGCGATCGCGAACACGATCCACACCGGAATCACCGCCCAGAACCCGCGCAGAACCCGCACGCGCACTGAGCGCATCTCGAACGTCGGCACAACCCGTGGCGAGCTCGAGGTTTTCTCAGCTTCGTCACCCGACGCACCAAGAGGGGAGGTCATCCTCGCCTACTTCGCCGTCGCCAGAGCAGCCTCCCGATTCCCAGGGCGAGACCGAGTGCCAGCGCTGCGCCTGTGGCGGCGATCGCGACGGGGGGGCCGATGCCGCTGTTGCCCGCGCCGACCGCGATTACGGGTCCCATGGTCACGAGAGTGATCAAGGTTGGTCCCATGCGAGAGGACAAGTAGTCCCCCACGCTCTCGGGAGCCTCGACGGGCAGAGCGGCTCCTTCAGCCTCGCCCGCCGCGCGGGCTACGCGGTCTCCCTCGGCGTCGGTGGGCACCCGCCACTCGCCGTTCTCGTCCAGTTCGAGGTAGGAGGGGATGTGGTGCTTGGCGCTGTAGTGGTCGAGGGCTTCGAGCAACGCCTCCTTCTGGCCCCGCGCGGCGATGTGGCTGGTCACCTGGGCGGCTGGCAGGGGTGCCAGGAAGCCCGACTGGTCATGGAGATGAAATCCCACCGTCAAGTTGGACAGACCGAAGTCATTCACCGGGGTGATCTCGTGGATCTCATCCCAGCGGAGCTCATGGGTGTTGGCGAAGTTCTTGATCAGCAGACCGGAGGGGTCGAGACGCGCGTACAGCCGAAACGACCGCCACACCACGACCCCCTCGACGAGGATGAAGACGGGGACCGCGAATGCCGCCGGCGAGGAGGGCACCAGCAGTTCAGCGCCTATCGCCGCGATCAATGAAGGCACCCAGCGTGGGCAAGATCATCCGATACACCGATGCGCGCCACGAGCGGATCGCGAGTACCGGGTCAGCTGCGCCTTCGGCGTCCCGCCCTGGAGCCGACCGCGATCCGGCGGTCGCTGCCGCCGTCAGCTCGAGCCCCGAGTCGCCGAGCGTCGAGCGTAGATCACTGCGACGATCGTGACGGCGATTGAGATTGCCGCGACCACCGCCAGCGTTTCGGGGTTGCTGTCGCCGAAGACGATCGAGCCGGCGATGATCGGGCCGAAGAGCAGGCAGGCGCCGACGAAGCGAGGGAGGGAGAAGGCCGGCTTGGTGGCGGCATCGGTCCCGCCGCGCGACGCGGCTTGCGCTCGCTGGGAGGCGGGGCCTCGACCGGTGCCTGGTCGCGCTCGGAGAGCGCCTGCTCGCGAGCGAGTCGCCGTGCTTCCTCGGGCGTGCTCGCCCACGGGGCGTCAACCGGGCGCCGGAAGAGGTTGGCCTCGAGCGTGAGTTGAAAGAGAATCCCGTGGGCGAGCTGGGAGCAGATAGTCGACATCTCGGCTAGTCAAAGCCTCTTGCTGCCATACACGACAGAGGTGAGCTTCGGCCTCGACAAGCGCTCGCGGATCAAATACCTCAAGGTTTCGATCGGCTCGGAGGCGACACGGCCCGGAGGTAGATCGATCCGCAACTCGATCCGCGACGCGCGCCAGATCATGTAGGCAAAGACTGCTATCCCGCTCGGGATCAGCACCGCGTCGACGGACTCCTCGCTGACGAGCAGGTTGGTCGGAACGGCGACGGCGATCACTCCGAAGATCCCCCACAGCCAGCCCGCCATCACGCTCATGAGGCGGTTCTTGAGCACGAACGCTTCGGGCGAGCGACCGGGAAGTGAGCGCTCACCGTCGGCCCGGATCTGCTCGTCGGCAGTGTTGCGCAACGCTTGATCCTACTTTCGGGGTGTGTTCCGAGCGGTGCGGCGGCGGGAATGTCGCCGAAAGAGCAGATGGGAGCACCGCGTTTCGGGACTGAGAGGCGAAGCCGAGGAATTGGGGGTGGGGATAAGGTCTATGTTGTCGGACGCGGCAGCTCGTCGCTTCGCTCAGTCCCCGGCCGGACCCGTCTGTGCGCCGAGCCCGCTGATCGCCGCGATGCGGCCCTGGGGACCGAGCGGCGGGGCGGAGAAGATCAGGGCGGGGAAGCTGCCGGGCGCGCCGGCCGAGAGCAGCTCGCCGCCGACGCCGAGGCGGTAGGTGCGCAGCCGGTCGCCGTAGCGGCTGCGCAAGTCCGCGAAGCGGTCGCCGACGCCGATTCCGTCCGCGGTCCGCAGCTCGCAGCCGCGGGCGCACTCGTAGCCGGCCACGCGGTCGGTGCGGGTGTCGAACATGAGCCTGAAGCCCGGCTCGGTGCGCCAGCGCCAGTCGATCTGGGGGGTCGGGGCGAAGCCGAAGCCGACGGGCTGGATCGCGCTCGGGCGGCCGAACGCGCGGCGCACCGCGGGCGAGCGCATGCCGATCGACACCGGACCGACCGCGCGCGGTCCCAGGGCGCCGTAGGGGTGGGGTGCGGCGCGGTCCCGGGCCTCGGCGCTGAGGTCGGTGAGCGCTGCCCGCAGCGCTCGCGCCGGCCCGGCGGCGCCCGTGTCGCTCCTCAGGCGCCGGCGCAGGCCGGCGAGCGACTCGCGGCCCTCCGCCTCGGCGCCGATCTCCTCGGCGGGCCGCTCGCCGAGCGCCGCCAGCGCCGAGCCGAGCGCGGTGGTCGCCTCGGCCAGCGTGTCGCGCACGCCGGCGACGCGGGTGGCGTCGCGCTCGAGCGCCGTGGCGGTGGCGCGCAGCTCAGGCGCGCGG
>JAUJOQ010000001.1:752765-780722 GCA_030447725.1 Thermoleophilaceae bacterium | reverse complement strand
GCGGGTGGCGTCGCGCTCGAGCGCCGTGGCGGTGGCGCGCAGCTCAGGCGCGCGGGCGGAGTCGAAGGTGTCAGGTGCTCGAAGCTGCTCGCGCGCCGCCGCCGCGCGGCGCTCGATCGCCTGCAGGTCGCGCGCGGCGTCGGTCGCGCTGCGCAGCGCGCGCCGCAAAGGGCGCACATAGGCGGCGTCCTGGGACTCGAGCTCGTCGACCCGGGCGGTGAGCTCCTCGAGCTCGGCGATCGTCGCGCTCAGCGCTGGCGGCTTCGCGGCGTAGCTCGCGAGCCGCTCGGTGGCGGAGGCGAGCCTGCTCTCGAGCGCGACGGCCTCGGACACGAGGTCGGCGGGCTCGGGTGCATCGTCGCTGCAAGCGGCGAGAGCGAGGCACGCCGTGCACGTGAGGGCGAGGGCGACCGCCCGGTGCAGCGAGGCGCGTGGGATACCGGCCACGAAGGTGGACTGTATCGCTCGCACCTCCAGGCGCACGCGCGGCCGCCCGCTCCTACGCGCGCCGCTGCGGCACGCAGGGAGTGCCGCCCGATAGCACGGCGGCATCCGTGCCGCGGCCGAGCACGAGCGAGAGCGTGTAGCCGTCGCGCTCGGCGAAGACCGCGCGCGCACCGGGGTCACCCTGCCCGCCGCCGCCGACCTCGCCCTCGCGCGCGCGCACTCGAAACCCCTCAGATCGCCAGTGCGCCGCGGCGCGCTCGAGCAGCGTGTCGCCGCGGTCGTCGCCCACGACGGGGATCCGCGCTCGCCAACCGCTCGACACCGCATCCGTCGGTCCCCGCAGCCCCTCGCACGGAGCGCGCCGCACGCCCTCCTCCAGCACCGGTGTCTCGCCGCCGTCGAGCGCCGCGACGAGAGCCGCCTCGAGCTCCGAGCGCAGGCGCCGCTCGGCGCGTTCGATCCCTCCAGCGGCCGGTGCGTCGCCTGCGGCGCCACCGGACGATTCGCGCGACTCACCGCTGTCGCCGCAGCCGGCGGCACTTGCGATGACCAGCGTGACGGCGACGGGCAGCATCCGACGCCTCATTCGATCACGTCCACGTCGCCGGGGTTGTCGAGCACGATCTGGGCCATGTTGTAGAGCGACAGCGATCCCTCGTTGAAGTAGGAGGAGTGGCCGCTGATGTCGCCGGTGTGGAAGCGGATGGAGCCGAAGCCGACGTCATGGGGATCCTCGCCGTGCGCAGGCAGCGTGCCGACGATATCCTCGTTCGCCCGTCCCGCCCAGATCTCAGCGTCGGTGCCGAGGTCGTCGGCGTCGTTCACACCGGTCCCCGGGGAGCCGATGAAGACGACCTCGTCCACGTCGAGGCCATGATCCTTGAGCGCCTTGCCGGTGACCAGCGACCCGTAGGAGTGGCCGACCACGGTCACGTGTGGGTCATCGCCAGGCCGCTGGGCGCGAATGCCCTCGAGGAAGCCGGGCAGGTCCTCGGCGCCCGCGTCGGCCGGGCCGCCGCTGGCCGCTGTGATGCCCTCCGGGGTGTCGTAGCCGAGCCACTGGATCGTGGCGACGTCGCCGCCGAGGTCGGCACCCTGCTGCTGGAGCCGCTGCGCGTTGGCGCCGCTGTAGTTGTTCAGCTCGTTGTCCATCCCGGGCACGCTGATCGCGATGTTCTCCGCGGAGTCGAGGTCCCCGAAGACCTCGGCGATCCGCCCGTCGCCCTCGGGGTCGAAGAGCAGGAAGTGGCGGTCGGGGTCATCGAGCGCGCGCAGCATGGCGAGTCGCTCGTCGTCGGGGTCGACGCCCTCTGCCTCCAGCCGCTCGATCTCCTGCTCGATGGCACGCGCGTTGGCGGCGTAGCGCAGCTGTGTCGGTGCGCCGTCCAGGTTGCCGACGAGATCGGGGTGCTCGAGAGCGAGCTCACGCGCAACCTCAGGGTCGAGCGCAGCGAAGTGCTCGGCCACCTCCTGCGGCGTGGGGTCGCCCTCGAGCAGTTCCTCGAGCCGTTCGGCCTCGTCCTCGACGGTCTCAGGCGTCGCGCCCTGCGACCCGGGCTCGCACGCCGTGCCGGCGACCTGGCAGACCGCCTGCTGCAGCCGATCCGTGATCGCCGCGCCGATTCCGCCGGCGCCGATCGCCGCCAGGATCGCCGCGACCACGAGGATCCCCCCGAGGTATTCGGCGCTGGCCTGACCTGCTTGTCGGCACGGCGGTGGCATGGGCGCAATCTTCCGGCCCCGCCATGTGGCGCACAAGGTCCCAACGACCCAACTCGCGCGGGCCCGAACGTCCCACGATACGGGCCTAACGTCCCAGGCGCCGGCGAGCCGCCTCAGAGCGCCTGGGACGTTATGGGGCAGCGACTCTCGACTACGCCGCTACGACTCCTCGACCACTCGCACCTGCGCCGGTCCGCCGGGCAGCTTCGGCGCCCCGCTGTACTGCGCGATGAACTCCTCGGTGTTGTCTCGCGCCACGGAGTCGTGCACCTGCACGGGCGGCGACTTCATCAGATAGGAGCTCGGGGCCTCGAGCGGACCGCCGAGGCCGTTGTTGAGCGCCAGCTTGCAGCAGCGCACGGCGTCGGTCACGATGCCGGCTGAGTTCGGTGAGTCCCACACCTCGAGCTTGAGCTCGGCGGTCAGTGGCACGTCCCCGAAAGCCTGCCCCTCGAGCCGGATGTGCGCCCACTTGCGGTCGGTGAGCCACGGGACGTAGTCCGACGGGCCGATGTACACGTCGTCGGCCGGCAGCTCATGCTCCATGATCGAGGTCACGGCGTTGGTCTTCGAGATCTTCTTGGACTCCAGCCGTTCGCGCTCGAGCATGTTGTAGAAGTCCATGTTGCCGCCCACGTTGAGCTGCGACGTGCGCATCATCTTCACTCCGCGGTCCCCGAACAACTGGGCGAGCTGGCGGTGGACGATCGTGGCTCCCACCTGCGACTTGATGTCGTCACCGACGATCGGCAGCCCGGCTTTACGGAAGCGGTTGCCCCAGTACTCCTCGCGGGCGATGAACACCGGAATGCAGTTCACAAAGCCACAGCCCGCCTCGAGCACCTGCTCCACGTACCACTTGGTGGCCTGCTCGGACCCTACCGGCAGGTAGGACACTACGACGTCGGTCTTCGTGTCCTTCAGGATCTCGACGATGTCGGCGGTGGCGCCCTCGGCCTTGGTGATCTTCTGCTTGAGGTACTTGCCCAGACCGTCGTGGGTCATGCCGCGGTGGACGGGCACGTCGAGCTTGGGCACGTCGGCGAACTTGATGGTGTTGTTCTGCCCCGACCAGATCGCCTCGGACAGGTCCTTGCCCACCTTGTCGGCGTCGATGTCGAAAGCCGCCGTGAACTCGATGTCCTTCACGTGATATCCGCCGAGGTCGACGTGCATGAGTCCGGGCACGCGCTCGTTGGGATCGGCGTTCTCGTAGTAGTGGACGCCTTGGACGAAAGAGGAGGCGCAGTTGCCCACTCCCACGATCGCCACGCGCACCTTCTCGCTCTGGTAGCGAGAGCCGCCATTGGTATGGATGTTGTCGGTCACAAAGCCCTCCTGATGATCCTCATGAGAACGGCCCCCGAGCCGGGGACCGTAGCGGGAGAACGAACCCCGAACTCCGATTCGGGTTACGCGGAGCCGGCCTGCGCCATCAGCTCTCGGCGCACGTGCCACACACGCTGGAAGGTGGTGAACACGGTGAGCAACGTAAGGGCGTAGATCGCCGGCTCGAGCAAGTTGAAGTCTCCCACACCGGCGCCTTCAGCGAACAGCAGGCCGGCAGAGAGGATCACGACTCGGACCGCCCGGGTGGCGATCCCGACCTTGCACTCTATTCCCAGCGCCTCGGCTCGGGCCCGGGTGTAGCTGACCATCAGCGAGAACAGCACGGCCAGCACCACCGCGGAGGTGGCGAGCTCGTCCCCCTGCCGGGCGAAGTACGCGCCCACCGCCGCGAGCACGATGCCCTCCTCCATCCGGTCCAGGCTGGAGTCGAGAAACGCGCCGAAGGGGGTGCCCTTGCCCGACATGCGCGAGTAGCGCCCGTCGAGGGTGTCCATCACCGAGCCGAGGATGAAGGCGATGCCCGCAAGGAAGAACTCCTCCTGAATCACGAGCACGGCGGCGATCAGGTTGCCGACCAGGCCCGTCATCGAGATGGCGTTGGGCGTGAGGCGCGACTCGATCAGCCGGTTGCGAGTGCGAGCGCGCATCGCCGCGCCCGTCAGGCGGCTGCCTTCAGAGGCGCCGGCCAACTACGCCACCGCTTCGGCGCGAGCGGTGCGCCAGGCCCAGGCCTCGGGGCGGGCGCGCGCGAGCGCGTACGAGGCGGCCCAGGCCGAAACGGCCGCGACCATGGCTCCGAAGGCCACATCGAGCCAGAAGTGGTTGGCGGTGACCACCACGACGAAGGTGACGACCGCGGGGTAGAGAGCCCAGGTCAGCTTGAGGGTCCGGGGCTTCACGAGCTTGATCGCCGGGATTGCGATCATCAACGCGAAGGCCACGTGCATGCTCGGTACGGCGGCGAAGGGGTTGTAGAGCACGCTGGCGCTTTGCGCGGCCGCATCACCCACGAACGCGGCCACGGTGTCGGTGAACCCCCACTCGGGCAGGTAGCGCGGCGGCGCTGTGGGGAACGCCATGTACAGCACGAGCGCGATGCCCATCGCGATCATGAACATGTTGCGCACGTAGTAGAAGGCGTGGTTGCGCGCGATGTAGAGCCAGACGAGGAACGTGGTGGTGACCACGAAGTGCGAGTTCACGTACATCCAGTTGGCGCCCGTCACGATCCATTCCTGACTCTGCGCCCACGTCTGCAGGGCCGGCTCGAAGAAGGTGCCGAGGGCACGCTCGGCGTCCACCAGCGCGCGCGCGTTCTCGAAGGCGACGGAGGCCTGGCCGGCCGCGAGGCCGCGGACGATCCTGTACGCGTAATACGCGCCGGCGAACAGCGTGAGTTGCCACAGGGCGTCTAGCCACCCCTGGGGGAGCCAGCGGCTGCTGACGATCCAGGCGCGCTTGAATTGGGAGAGGAAGTCCTGGGAGGCCTGATGCACGACGGGGACAGCGTAGTGCGTCGATCCTTGATCGGCCATTTTTTTCGGGAAGGAGCGCGGCCGCACCCATCCCTCGTCAGATCCCGTTGCAGCGGCGCCCGCGCTGTACCACCCGCTCGGGTGAGAAGCGCGTGACGAGGCGCAGAAAGCCTTCCTTCTTGGCGGTCACGCGGGTCCACTCGCCGTCGCGCTCGACGCAGCCTCCCTTCGCCAGCCAGTAGGGGGTCCAGCGGACCCGCACCAGCGCATCCCCCGGCTTGATCACCCTCAGCAGCAGCTCGTCAGAGCCCAGCTGCTCCGGCACGATGTTGGCGTCGCCCTCGGAGATGACGATCGGGGTCGGCAGCGTGACCTCGTAGATGCGCCAGTGCTCGAAGGTGGCCAGCCGCTTGAGGTAGGGCAGGCCGCCCTCGATCAGGGCCCGCTCGCGGTAGGAGCTCGAGTCCGGCTTGGCGTCGGGTAGCGCCACGTAGCGCACGGCGTTCTCCGACAGCCAGCTGGCGTAGGTCAGCTCGTTCAGTCCGTCCCTGTAGAAGATCGGGTTGTGGCCGGTGTCCAGCTGGCGCAGCCAGCCGCGGGCCAACGGCACCTCCGACGCCACCTCCGCTCCCTCCCAGTGGCCGAATGTGAACGGGATCTCCACGCGCCGCTGGCCGCCTTTGAGGCGGAAGTACTCGCGCACGGGATCGAAGTACGAGGCCTTTGCCACCGGGTCGTCGATCGCCTTGTAGATGTCGCGCACCGCGGGCGACCACTGCCAGACGGCCAGCAGGGCCAGTGCGGCGGCCAGGGGCACCACCGGGCGGCGCCACCTGCCGGCCAGCGAGCAGGCGACGATCGGCCCGCCGACAAGCGCGCCGAGGCGCACCGCGTTGCCCCCCATCGCAGTTGGCATCAGCAGCGCGAGCGAGGTGCCGAGAGCGTAGAGCGCCACCGCGTACCTCAGCGTGCGCTCCGAGCGTGGAAGCACGATCAGGCAGCCGATCGCGAACAACGGGATCGGCAGGTACGAGGAGAACGGGAACGGTGCGTAGCCGCCCTCGGGAAAGGCCACGAACAGCAACACCGGGGGCAGCAGCCCCGCCGCGGCCAGGGCGATGCCGTCCCTGCGTTTGCCCGATGCCCCCCTTTCGCGGTCTCCCCGCGCGGCCCGGTCCTCGCGCGCGGCCAATGCGTACGCGAGGCCCCCCATCGCGAGGAACAGCCCGGCCACCGGGCTGGAGATGGCCGAGAGCACGCCGAGCGCCGGAGCGAGCAGCCTGCGGTCTCGCTGCAGCGCGAGTACCGCGGCCAGCCCGAACGCCACGCCGAGCGCGAACGGCAGCCGGTTGGTGAACAGCAGCGTCGCGGAGCCCACGCCGTACCACAAAGCGCCCAGGCGCGCGGCGCGCGGGCCCCAGTGGGCGCGGACGATCTCGGTGAAGAAGATGGTCGAGGCCACCGCCGAGATCGCGCCCATGAGGGGTGGCCCCAGCAACCACCCCAGCGGCGGCGAGAGAACCGAGTACGCGGGGGTGTGGTGCCCGCCATACCACTGCCCGTTCCAGATCGTGAACCCCTCGCGGCCGAACAGCTCGGCGCGGAAGATGTGCGCCGCCAGGTCCGGCGACCGCGGCTCGACGATCAGGTAGACGACGGCGAGCGCGACGGAGACCAGCGTGGGGGCGATCCGCCACGGGTCGGGCCTGCGCCGTGGGGCCGGCACGGCGCCGTCGGGACCGGCTTCGGCGCGGTCGGGCGCGACCTTCGCCGTGCGGGCCGGAGGTGACGCCGCTACAGAGAGGGAGAGCCGCGACACGCGGACAGGCTAGCGGCCGCTCGCCGCTGCCTGGGGCCGATGCCCGGCGGCCGTCTCAGCCGGCTGGCGGGATGATTCGCACGACGCGGTCGTCGCCCTCACGCGGGCTGCCACGTCCGTCGGTGTTGTTCGTGAGCGCGTAGAGCGCACCATCGGGGCCTTCGACCACGGTGCGCAGGCGCCCCAGCTCGCCTTCGAAAAGCGCCTCGTCCGCGCCCGCGCCGGTGCCATCGAGCTCGACCCGGCGCAGCTGCTCGCCCACCAGGTTGGCGAACAGGAAGTCGCCCGACCAGGCGGATCCGGGCATCGAAACGAAAGTGGCTCCCGAGGGCGCGATCACGTCCTCGTAGTTCACGACGGCGGGCTCGAACCCGTCGCCACCCTCCTTGCCCTGCGCCTCGGGCCAGCCGTAGTTCGAGTCCTTGCGGATGAGGTTCACCTCGTCGTCGGAGTCGGGCCCGAACTCCGTTGCGTAGAGGCGGTCCTGGGCGTCCCAGTCGAAGCCCTGCACGTTGCGGTGGCCCAGGGAGACGATCTCGGGCTCTGAGCCCTCACCGCGAAAGTCACGCAGGCGCAGGATCTTGCCGTTCAGCGAGTCCGGGTCCTGGGAGAGAGAGGTGTTGCCCGCCTCCCCGGTAGCGACGTAGAGCAGGCCGTCGGGCCCGAAGTGGATTCGTCCGCCGTCGTGGATCGCTCCGGCCTCGATGCCGTCGAGGATCGTGGCCTGCTCGGTCAGGCGGGCGCCCTCCAGCCGATAGCGCGCCACCTCGTTGCCCGAGTCGACGGTGCGGTAGAGATAGACCAGCCGGTTGTCGGCGAACTTGGGGTCGACCGCCAGTCCGAGCAGGCCGGACTCTCCCACCGCCGACACGTCCACCTCGGCCACCGGCTCGGCCCGGAGGGTGCCGTCGCGCTCGAGCAGCCGTACCCGCCCCGGTCGCTCGGTGATCAGCGCGCGGCGGTCGGGGAGGAAGGCGATCTCCCAGGGGGCCTCGAGGTTCGTGGCCACGGTTTGAAGCTCGGCTTCGCCGTCGGTGCGCAGCGGCTCGTCGGCCCGGTTCGCGGGGGGTGGTCGCTCCGTGGTCTGCGCGGGCGCCGGCGCGGGCGCTGCGCGCTCGGACTCTCCGCCCTCGTCGTCCCCGCCGCAGCCGGCCATCAGGCCCGCAGCCGCGAGCGTGGCCAGGAGGGTGGGACGCCTGAGTGACACCCCGAGCAGGGTAGCCAGGCCGATCAGCGGCGTAAATAGCTCGCCACTCGCTGCACGAGCTCGGGGCGGTCGAGCCATGGCCAGTGTCCCGCGTCATCGACCATCTCCAGCTCGGCGCGGCCCAGCGCCTCGGCGTAGGCGGGGCCGAATTCGGGGCCCAAGTAGGGGTCGGCGGTGGGCCAGAGCACCAGCGCCGGGGCGGAGATGTCGCCAAGGCCACGCCCAGCGGCTTCGAGCTCCTCGGGGGAAGAGGCGCGGTAGAGCTTGAGGATGGCGCGCTGGGTGCCGTGGTCAAAATGCTTCCAGACGTAGTCGATCATCGGGTCTGGCAGCGGCCCCGGCGTGGTGTTGGCCTCCTTGGAGAGCTGCTTGAAGCCGAATCGCGTGGTAAAGCCCATGAACAGCTCGCCCACCACCGGCCGGCGCCACATCCGCGCGATCCGATGCCACTCATAGCCTGGAAGGAGGGGCACGCTGGGAAACACCACGAGCCGCTCGAGCCGGTCATGCAGCCTCTGCGCCGTGGCCAGTCCGACCGCTCCCCAATCGTGCACCACCAGCGAGAAGCGGTCGATGCCCACCGTGTCGAGGAATGCCTCGAGGAAGCGGTCGTAGCCGCGGATGGAGTAGTCGAAGTCGTTCGGCTTGCCCGAGCGTCCGAAGCCGGGCAGGTCGAGCGCCGCCCCGCCGGTCTCGCCAAGGAAGGGCAGCCAGTCGTCCGAATGGGTCGGCACCCCGTGCACGTAGAGGATCGGCGCCGAGCCGGCGTCCGGCTCGCCACGGCGCCAGAACACCTCGACGCCCGCGACCTGCGTGGTGCGGTCCGTGATCGCCATCGTGCGGCATCCTCGCACCCCCGGCACTACCCTCGCCTCCATGGACCAGCTCGTACAGGTAGCGGGTGCACTGCTCATCCTGGCGGCCTTCGCGGCCGCCCAGTTCGGCCGCCTCGACCAGCACTCGCGCGCCTATCTGGTGCTCAACCTCGCCGGCTCGGCGATCCTCGCCGTGCTGGCATACGCGGAGTCGCAGTGGGGCTTCCTGCTGCTCGAGGTCGTGTGGGCGGCGGTGTCGCTGTGGGGCCTCGTAGGAACCTCTCGCCGGCGCGAGCCGCGTGGCGCTCACTGACGTGTCGCAGACGAGGCGCGAAGACCCGTCGTCGCACTGGCGCCCACCCCCGCCGCGTCGGCTGAGGACGATCCTCGAACGCCTCCGCGACGAGTACGGGCGGCCTACCGGAGCTCCCCATCGCGCACCGATCGACGAGCTGGTGCTCACGGTGCTCTCCCAGAACACCAACGACCGCAACCGCGACGTGGCCTACCACCGGCTGAGGGACCGCTTCGAGTCATGGGCCCAGGTGCGCGAGGCGCCGGGCGAAGAGGTCGAGGAGGCGATTCGCCCCGGCGGGCTCGCCGCGACCAAGGCGCCGCGTATCCAGGAGATCCTGCGCGCCGTCGGCGACGACGATCTCCTCCGGCTCGAGCACGAACCGCTCGAACGGGCGCGAGCCGAGCTTTGCGCGCTCCCGGGTGTGGGCCGCAAGACGGCGGCCTGCGTGCTGCTGTTCTCCTTCGGCCGGCCCGACATTCCGGTGGACACCCACGTGCACCGAGTCGGCATCCGGCTCGGGCTCTTCCGGCCCAACGCTCCCCTCGACGAGGCTCACGACGAGCTGTTGCGCCTGGCGCGGGGCAGCGACCCCCACGAGGTGCACGTGGCGCTGATCCGCCACGGTCGGCGCACCTGCCACGCCCGGTCGCCCCGCTGCGGGGAGTGTCCGCTGCGGCGGATGTGCCCCTACGCACGGGCAACGGCCAAAGGGGGGCGCCGACCCCCGGCAACGGCCGCGTGAGCGACTCCCGCCGGGAAGGCATCGAAGGGGGACACCGCCCCCCTTCGCAACCCCCCGCAGCCGGCTCGCGCCGGCTGCTGGCCGAGGGTGCGCTGGTGGGCATCGCCGCCGTCTGGGGCCTCACCTTCGTGATGGTCCAGGACGCGATCGAGGAGCTGCCGACGATGGCCTTTCTCGGCTACCGCTTCCTGCCGGCGGCGCTGCTCGTGGCGCTCGTGTTCTGGCGGGCGCTTCGCTCGCTCACAGCGGCGGGATGGCGCGCCGGAACCGTGATGGGCATCTTCCTCACCCTCGGCTACGTCTTCCAGACCCTCGGACTGGAGGAGACGAGCGCCTCGAATGCCGGATTCATCACCGGTCTGATGGTGGTGCTCACCCCGCTGCTCGCCGCGATCTTCTTCAGGGAGCGCCTGTCGCTGATCACCTGGGCGGCGGCGGTGGTCTCCGCCGTGGGCCTCTACCTGCTCACGGGCGCGGCGGGCGACCTCGACCTGCGCGGCGACGGCCTGGTGTTGCTCTGCGCGTTCGCCTTTGCCGCCCACATCCTGGTGACCGCGCGCAGCGTGCGCGAGCACGACGTGGGGGCGCTGCTGGTGGTGCAGCTAGCCGTGACCGGGCTCATCTGTCTCGCGATAGCGGCGCCGGCCGGCCAGCTGGAGGTGCCGAGGGGCGCGACGGTCTGGTCCGCGCTGGTCGTTACCTCACTCGTGGCCAGTGCCCTCGGGTTCTTCGTCCAGACCTACGCTCAGCAACACGCCCCACCCGAGCGCACAGCCCTCATCCTCGCCAGCGAGCCCGCCTTCGCCGGCCTCTTCGGCTGGCTTCTGGCCGACGAGACGCTCTCGGCGCTTTCGCTGGCCGGCGCGGCGCTGATCCTCATCGCGATCGTTGCTGTGGAGCTGGTGCCGCGCTGGCGCCCGCCGCGGCCGCTGCCAGAGGTGTGATCCGTTACCGCGAGTCGCAGAGTCGTCACCTCCGGACACGGTCGCGTCACCCGGACCGTGGCACAATTCCGGGTCGAGGAGCAGATGCGGCTCACCCACGAGTTCCACCGTGTGGAGCTGCCCGAGCACCGTGAGTTCATGAGGCAGATGATCCTCCGGGTGGAACGGATTGGGCGCGATCAGTGGAGAGAGCTCAGTCGGCTCAATGACGAGCTGGAGCGCCAAGGCGCTGAGGGCCGCGAGGAGAGTCGCGCGCAGCGCAACGCTCTGCTCAAGAACCTCGACCGCCTGGATCGGCTCGACCCTCCGCCGGCAGCGGCCTGAACACGGGGCTGGCGGTTCCGCCGCCCCCGTCGTGGCCGGCTCAGCACCTCGCGACTCACTCCGGGTCTCCCGAGGAGCCGCCGATCTGCCATAATGACGCTTAGATTTTCTTCCATTGACTCTGAAAGCAAGACGAAGGAGCACATGCGATGGGCAAGACCATCGGAATCGATCTTGGCACGACCAACTCGTGCATGGCGGTACTCGAGGGCGGCGAGCCGAGCGTCGTCGAGAACGCCGAGGGCGCGCGCACCACGCCTTCCGTGGTGGCCTTCACCGACGGCGGCGAGCGCCTGGTGGGCGCCCCCGCCAAGCGCCAGGCCGTGACCAACCCCGAGAACACCGTGTTCTCGATCAAGCGCTTCATGGGCCGCAAGGAGGCCGAGGTCAAGGAGGAGGAGACGATCGTCCCGTTCAAGGTCGTCCGCGGCCCGAACGGCGACGCGCGCGTGAGCGCCGGCGGCAAGGAGTACCCGCCGCCGGAGATCAGCGCGATGATCCTCCAGAAGCTGAAGGCCGATGCCGAGGCCTACCTGGGCGACACGGTCGACAGCGCGGTGATCACCGTGCCGGCCTACTTCAACGACGATCAGCGCCAGGCGACCAAGGACGCCGGCAAGATCGCGGGCCTCGACGTGAAGCGCATCATCAACGAGCCCACGGCGGCCTCGCTGGCCTACGGGCTCGACAAGGAGGGCTCAGCCGACGAGACCATCCTCGTGTTCGACCTCGGCGGCGGCACGTTCGACGTGTCCGTGCTCGAGATCGGCGATGGCGTCTTCGAGGTGAAGGCCACCGCGGGCGACAACCACCTGGGCGGCGACAACTTCGACAAGGCGATCGTCGACTGGCTCGTGGACGAGTTCAAGAAGGCCGAGGGCCAGGACCTCTCTCAGGACAAGATGGCCCTCCAGCGCCTCTACCAGGAGGCCGAGAAGGCCAAGGCCGAGCTGTCCTCGGCGCAGGAGACCCAGATCAACCTGCCGTTCATCACGGCGGTGAACTCGGTGCCCAAGCACCTCAACCAGCGCCTTACCCGCGCCAAGCTCAACGAGCTCGTCGGCGAGCTGCTGGCCCGGGTAGAGGGACCGACCAAGAACGCGATGAAGGACGCCGGGGTGAGCGGCTCCTCCATCGACCACGTGATCCTGGTGGGCGGCATGACGCGCATGCCCGCGGTGCAGGAGAAGGTCAAGCAGCTGACCGGCAAGGACCCGCACCGGGGCGTCAACCCCGACGAGGTCGTGGCCGTCGGCGCCGCCATCCAGGCGGGGGTGCTGTCCGGCGACGTCAAGGACGTGCTGCTGCTGGACGTGACCCCGCTGACGCTTGGCATCGAGACCAAGGGCGGCGTGATGACCAAGCTCATCGAGCGCAACACCACGATCCCCACGCGCAAATCAGAGGTGTTCTCGACCGCCGAGGACAACCAGACGAGCGTGGAGGTGCACGTGCTGCAGGGCGAGCGCGAGATGGCCACCTACAACAAGTCACTCGGCAAGTTCCAGCTCACGGGGATCCCCCCGGCCCCGCGCGGGGTGCCGCAGATCGAGGTCGGATTCGACATCGACGCGAACGGCATCCTCAACGTGTCGGCCAAGGACCTCGGCACCGGCAAGGAGCAGAAGATCGAGATCAAGGCCGGCTCCGGTCTGGCTGACGAAGAGGTCGAGCGGATGGTCAAGGATGCCGAGACCCACGCCGAGGACGACCGCCGCCTGCGCGAGCTGGTGGAGGCGCGCAACAACGGTGAGAACGCGGCCTACCAGGCCGACAAGCAGCTCGTTGACCTGGGCGACTCGGTCGACGAGTCCTCCAAGGCCGAGATCAAGCGGGCCATCGAGGATCTGCGCGGCACGCTCGAGTCCGAGGACGCAGCGGAGATCACCGCCAAGACCGACGCGCTGCAGACGGCCTTCCACAAGGTCTCGGAGCAGATGTACGCGGCGGCCTCCCAGCAGGCGCAGTCCGACGGCGCGGCCGGCAACGGCGCGACCACGGCCGACGCCGACGGCACCGCCGAGGAGGAGGTCGTGGACGCCGAGGTGGTCGAAGGGGAGGAGCGGCGGTAGTGGCCTCCGACCGTCGACAGGCGCCCGCCGAGGACGCCGTGCGAGAGCAGCTGCGCAAGGAACACGAGCGAGCGCAGCCGGAGGCCGCCGGGGAGCCGGCGGCCTCCGAAGCGTCAGCCGAGGACGACAGCGGGCAGGACCAGGCGCCCGAGCCGGAGGCCCAGGCCCAGGCCGAGACCGAGCCCGAGGCCGAGACCGAGCCCGAGACCGAGCCCGAAGACGCTCTCACCACCGCCGAGCGCGAGCGCGACGAGTACCTCGCGCTCGCTCAGCGCACGCAGGCCGACTTCGAGAACTACCGCAAGCGAGCTGCGAGGGAGGCGGCGGCGGCCACCCAGCGCGCGAAGAGCGGGCTGGTCGGCGAGCTGCTGCCGGTGGTCGACAACCTCGAGCGGGCCCTGGGCTCGGCCGGCGAGGGCGAGGAGCACCTCGCCGAGGGGGTCAAGCTGGTGCACTCCGAGCTGGTGTCCGTGCTCAACCGCAACGGGGTGGAGCAGTTCGACCCGGCCGGCGAGAAGTTCGACCCGGCGGTTCACGAGGCGCTCTCGACCCGCGAGCAGGAGGGTTCCGATTCCGGTCTCGTCCTCGACGTGATCGAGAAGGGCTATCGCCTGAACGGCAATGTGCTCCGTCCTGCGCGCGTGGTCGTATCGGGGTGAGAGATGCCGGCTACGCGTAATCCCTACGAGGCGCTCGGCGTCGACAAGAAGGCCTCCGACGATGAGATCAAGAAGGCCTACCGCAAGCTCGCGCGCCAGTACCACCCTGACAAGAACCCGGGTGACGCGTCGGCGGAGGAGCGCTTCAAGGAGGTCCAGGAGGCCTACTCGATCCTGTCCGACGCCAAGAAGCGCCGCGAGTACGACCAGGGCGGTGGCGTCTTCGGCAGCGGCTTCGACCCGGGCGCCTTCCGCACGGGAGCCGGCGGCTTCGGCGGCGGGATCGGGGACATCCTCTCCGACCTCTTCGGCCCCGGGGGCCGCGGCGGAGCGACCGGCCCGCGCTCCGAACGCGGTCGCGACCTCGAGACCGACGTGCACATCTCCTTCGAGCAGGCCATGGAGGGGGCACAGGTGCCGGTCAGCCTGACGCTGTCCGCGGCATGTCCCACCTGCCACGGCACCGGCGCCAAGCCGGGCACCACGCCACAGGTCTGCACCCGCTGTCAGGGCCGCGGCGTGGAGGCGGAGTCCCAGGGCCTGTTCTCGATCTCCCAGCCGTGCCAGAAGTGCGGGGGCACAGGCACCGAGATCACCGACCCCTGCCCCACGTGCGCCGGCGCCGGCCACACGCGCCAGGTCAAGCGCTACAAGGTGAACATCCCCGCAGGCGTCAAGGACGGCAGCCGGGTGCGGCTGGCGGGCAAGGGCGAGGGCGGCCGGCGCGGCGGCCCCGCCGGGGACCTCTACGTAGTCACCCGCGTGGCCGACTCCCCGCTGTTCAAGCGCCGCGGCGACAACATCGAGGTGGAGGTGCCCGTCACGATCCCGGAGGCGATACGCGGAGCCACCATCGAAGTGCCGACGCTCAACGGCTCCAAGCGCATCCGCGTCTCGCCCGGCACCCAGCACGGCACGGTCCAGCGTCTGCGTGGCGAGGGCCCGCCGCGGCTGGGCGGGCGCGGCCGCGGCGACATCCACTACCGGCTGACCATCGACGTGCCCCGGTCGCTGTCACGCGAGCAGCGAGAGGTGGTCGATGAGCTGGCAGCGGTGATCGACGAGAACCCGCGCGAGCGGATCCTCAGGTCGAGCGGAGGCGACCGGAGCTGATGGCCTCGGGCGACGACACCGCGCGCGGCGTCTACATGATCTCCGTAGCCGCCGAACTGGCCGGCATGCACCCCCAGACCCTGCGCGTGTACGAGAGCAAGGGCTTGATAACGCCCCAGCGCTCGGCCAAGAACACCCGGCTCTACTCGCGGGAGGACGTGAACCGCCTGCAGCGCATCCAGGAGCTGACCACCGAGCTGGGTATGAACCTCGCCGGGGTCCAGAGGGTCTTGGAGCTCGAGTCCGAGCTCGACCGCATGCGCCGGCGGCTGCGCAATCTCGAGCGCCAGGCCGAGCGCGTGAACGCGGAGCTGGTCTCCGAGCTGCACCGGGTGCGGCGCTCGTTCAAGGCCGAGCTGGTGCCCTATCAGCCCCCCGGCACGGCACTCGTGGCGCCCCAGCGCCGCCAAGACCCCGCGATCCGCGTCCGGATCTCGCGGTCGGCCGGCCGGCGATAGGGACGAAGGGGCCGCCGCCTCCGCTACTCTGCGCGACCGGCGACCATTGCCGGCCGAAACCCCTTCACCCCTCGTCTCCCGCCCGGCCGAAACAGGAGCAGCATGCTAGCCCGAAGAGGCTTCACGAGAAGAGACGTGCTCAAGGCAGGCGGCGCCGGCGCCCTCGCGCTCGGCGCGGCGGGCTGTGCCAGCGACGACTTCGAGCTGGATGTGAGGCGGGATTCGGACGCCCCGAACGTGCTCCTGATCGTGACCGACAGCACCCGGGTCGACTACCTGGGAGCCTACAATGCCGACTCGATCGCCAAGACGCCGAACCTGGATGCGCTGGCCGGCGAGTCGCTCAAGTTCGGCCTCGCGGTGCCCGAGTCGATGCCCACCGGCGCGGTCAGGCGTGCGCTGCTCAGCGGCATGCGCGGGTTTCCCTTCCGGGATTGGGTCGAGTCGCCGCCGCTGCCCGCTGAGCCGGGGTGGACACCGATCGGTGACCACCAGCCGATGTTCACGGAGGTGCTCGGCAAGGCGGGAGTGAACACGGCCTACTGCACCGACAACCCTTTCATAGTCGGCCCCCGCTACGCCGAGTTTCGCCGCACGCTCGACATGGCGCGCCCCGACTACTCCCAGGGGGCCTACCGGGCGTTCAACAAGCCCTTCACCCGCCCGGCCGCGCGCGAGGAGATCGAGAAGTACCTGCTGCCCCTGCTCTCGGACACGGTGGAGGTGGAGCGCCTACGCAGCCACGTGGGCTGGAACCAGCTGTTTCGCCGTGGCGAGCGCGACTACTCGGCCGCCCGGGTCATGCGCAGCGGGATGGAGGTTCTCGACGAGATGGCAGGCAAAGAGGGACCCTTCTTCCTGGGCGTCGACTCCTTCGACCCGCACGAGCCCTTCGATGCGCCGCGGGCGTACGTCATCGAGCAGTCGGGCACGGAGCCGAAGGGCATCGAGAAGCGGGGCATCTCTCCCATCCAGCCCTTCGACACCCCGTCGAACCGTCTCGAGACGATCGACATCGACGATGAGACCCTCGATCTGATCCGCGAGATGTACGCCGCCGAGATCACCTACGCCGACAAGTGGATCGGCCGCCTGCTCAACAAGGTCGACGACATGGGCCTCACAGACGACACCATGGTCATCTACCTGAGCGACCACGGCATCACGCTGGGCGAGCATGGGATCATCGGGAAGGCGGCGTCGCGCCCGCACTATCACATCTACCACGTGCCGTTCATGATGCGCGACCCCCAGGGCCGCCGCGCGGGCGAGACGAGCGACTTCTTCGCGTCGACCCACGACGTGGCGCGCACCATCCTCTCCACGATGGGCGTGCGGGTGCCCGGGATGATGGACGGGGAGGACCTGACGGTGCTCTTCGACCGTAAGGATCCGCCCACGCGGCCCTTCTGGACCGCCTGCTATGCGGACAACCTGATCGCCGGAGACGGCCGCTGGCTGCTCATGTCGAGTAGCCTCGGCGGCAAGGCGCGGCGGCTGTTCGACACCCAGAAGGATCCGGGCGAGCTCAAGGACGTCGCGGCCGAAAACCCGGAGATGGTCGAGACGCTCTGGACTGCGCTGACCGACGAGGCCGGCGGGTCACTGCCGATGTTCGGACAGAGGGCCGGGGTGCTCGGTGGCTGAGGGTTCCGGCTCCGCTCCTCCCCCCCGCCGGCTGACGCGCCGGCGCCTCGTGCGCTCCGGCGGCGCCTCGCTCGCGGGCGCCGCGGTGCTGGGGGCCACCGGCATCCCGGGCACGGGGCGGCGCACCGCACGGGCACAGGGCGCGGCGGGACGCGACATCCCCAACGTGTTGCTGATCGCGGTCGACGGCATCCGCGCCGACTTCGTGAGCGCCTACGACGATCCCGACGATCGCGCGGACACCCCCAACCTCGACGAGCTGGCCAAGGACTCGCTGCGCTTCGATCGCGCGGTGCCCGAGGCGATGCCTGCCTTCCCCTCCCGGCGCGGCCTGGTCAGCGGCATGCGCAGCTACCCGTTTCGCGACTGGCGGCCCACGGAGGGGCTCGCCCAGTACCCCGGCTGGCATCGGATCTGGGACCACCAGCCGATCCTGACCGAGACCCTGGAGAACGGCGGCGTGACCACGCTCTACATCTCCGACAACCCGCTGCTCGACAACGACCGCTTCAGCGGCGTTGCACGCAAGCCTGCCGGCAGCGCGCCGCAGGCGACCCAGGTGCAGCGACTGCTCGCGCCCGCCGTCCCCGGTGGCATCGAGGACGGCGGGGACCGTCCGGCCAAGCGCGTGATCGACAGCGGCATCAAAGCCCTGGGTGGGCTCAGGCGCCGGCAGCCATTCTTCCTCGGGGTGGACGTGTTCGACCGGATCGAGGCCAGCGAGCCGACCCCCGTCTACGCGCGCCCGGAGATCATCGACCAGCGTTCCAATCGCGGCGCGGCCGCGCGGCTGGAGGACGTGAACGCGGTCGCCTGGCGGCCGTTCGAGGGAATCGACGCCGACAAGCCCTCGGACGGCGAGGTGCGCGACCACTACGCCAAGGAGGTGAAGGAGGTCGACAGGGAGATCGGGCGCCTGCTCGACGCCCTCGAGTCGGAGGGGCTCGCCGAGAACACCGTCGTCTACTTCGTGAGCCCGACCACGGTGGCGCTCGGTGAGCATGGCGTGTTCGGGATGGCCGCGGCGGCGGGTCACGAGGACGTATACCGCGCCGCCTGCATGATCCGCGACCCCCAGGGGCGGCGCAAGAACGAGACCAGCCGCTTCCACGCCGCCGCGCCCGACATGGCGACCACCGTGCTCGGCTACATGGGGATCACCGCGCCGGGCAAGATGGACGGGGAGGACCTCAACGGCCTGCTCGACGAGGACGACGTGCATCCGCGGCCGAACTTCGCCATCCGCATCGACGAGCAGATCGTGGTCTCCGACGGCCGGCTTGTGCTGGTCTCCGAGGGAGATGGCCGGCCCAAGCGCCTCTACGACACCGATCCAGACGAGTGGGAGGACGACCACTCCGACGACGAAGACTTCGCCGAGCGCGACGAGGACAAGGACGTCTCCCGGGAGGACGCCGATGCCGTCCAGCGGCTCTGGCAGGTCGCGATGACGGCCGCAGGGGGCACGCTGCCGAGGTTCGGTCCCGACGGTCCTATCAGGCCACGCCCCGAGATCGAGGACGACGACGAGTCGAGCACCGACGAGGGCCGGCTCGATCGCGACGACGACCTGAACTTCCAGGGGCGCTCCGATGCCAACTAGAGGGACCGCCCGAGAGCGGGTGAACCCGCCGGCCGAGGAGCTCCACTCGAAGAAGTGGGCGATCTTCGGGGTGATGATGATCGGGTGGGCGATGGCCCTGCTCGACGTGTCGATCGTGAACATCGCGATTCCCGAGCTGCAGCGCGACCTCGACGCGAACACCGACACGGTCACGTGGGTGATCAACGCCTACAACATCGCCTTCGCG
Organism: Thermoleophilaceae bacterium; assembly: GCA_030447725.1. GTDB lineage: Bacteria > Actinomycetota > Thermoleophilia > Solirubrobacterales > Thermoleophilaceae > JAAYBF01. The sequence continues at coordinate 761,819 of JAUJOQ010000001.1, read as the reverse complement.
GTGGTGCTGGTCACGATGGGGCGCCTCGCCGACCAGTTCGGGCGCAAGCGCTTCTTCATCGCCGGCATGGCGGTGTTCACGGTTGCCTCGGCGCTGTGCGCGGCGGCCTGGTCGATCGACGCGCTGATCTTCTTCCGCGTGCTCCAGGGCATAGGCGCAGGCATGCTCGCCCCGCTGGGCTTCGCCATGACCGTGCTGGTGTTCCCTCCCGCCGAGCGCGGCAAGGGCCTCGCCACCATCGCAGTCGTGGCCCTTGTCTCCTCGGCCCTCGGGCCCGTGATCAGCGGCGCGATCCTCGAGGTCACCACGTGGCACTGGATCTTCCTGATCAACGTGCCGTTCGGGATCCTCGGCATCGTGTTGGCGCAGCGGATCTGGCCCGAGACCTACGACCTCTCCGCGGTCAAGCGCCAGCCGGACTGGCTCGGCATGGCGCTGCTCACCCTGGCGGTCTTCAGCCTCACCTTCGCCCTTGCGGAGGCCAACGCCCGGGGCTGGGACGACGCCCTGATCCTGTTCCTGCTGCAGGGATCGGTGCTGCTCGCGGGCGCCTTCTACCTCTCCCAGCGCTACGGGCGCTGGCCGATGATCACCCGGTCGCTGATGAAGAACAAGCAATTCACCGGCGCCAACACCACGATGGTGCTCTTCGCAGCCGGGGCGTTCGGCGCCCTGTTCCTGCTATCGCTGGTGTTTCAGAACCTGTGGGGCTATGACCACTGGGAGGCGGCTCTCGCCTTGATTCCCGTGCCCATTACGGGCATGCTGGTGTGGCCGCTGATCGGCAAGGGCGCCGACACCCGGCCGCCGCGCCAGCTGGCCGTGCCCGCGCTGATGATCATGGCCGTCGGGCTGGTCTGGTTCTCCTTCGTCCCGTCCACCTCGGAGTCGTGGTGGGACTATCTGATCGTGCTGCCCGGTTTGACGATGATCGGCGTCGGCCTCGGCATCGTGTTCCCGTCGACGAACGTGGGGGCGATGGGCGCCGTGTCTGGGCAGGAGCTGGGGCTGGCATCGGGGATCGTGAACACCGCTCGCCAGCTCGGAGCCGCGCTCGGGATCGCACTGCTCGTCGCCACGCTCATCACCGCCTCCGGCTACACGCTGGAGTACGCCAAGGAAGACATCGTCGACGCCAACGACCAGGCGGAGCTGCCTCCTGAGATGGCGCTGGGACTGGGGATGAGGGCGTTCGCCGACTACAGCGGCGCCTCCCACTCCGAGCGGTTCGAGCTGGGCCCTGGCTTCGACGAGATCGCCGCCCGCGAGACCGCCGGAGCGGCCCGCGACGCCTATGGCTGGGGCTTCCGGATGGCCGCGCTCGCGGTGCTGCTCGCGGTTCCCTTCGCGCGAACGATGACCCGCCATCCAGCGGCGGCACGGGCGGCCGATCAGGCCGCCCAGGCGGCCCGCGGCGAACCCCCTGCCGGCCAGCCGCTCGACGGTCCACCGGCCGAGCCCGCGCCCGCCGCCGCGCCGGTCGCTGCTCCGCAGGGAGGCGAGATGGAGGCGCGCCTCGGCGAGCTGGAGGCCTCGCTCAAGGGCCTGCGCTCACAGCTCGACGAGCCGGCGGCTGAGCAGCCGCCACGGCCCGTGCCCGGGGACCCGGCGGACGGCTTGGCCCCGGCACCCGTTGCGGCCTCGGCTCCGGCGGACGGCGCCCGCTCCCGCGAGCGCCGGCGCTGGCCCCGCTCGCGTAGCTAGCCGCTTCCTCCACACCTCCTGCCCCACGCGATCTGGAGGCGGGTCGGCGGTCGATCACCCGGGCCGGCGGGGCGGGCGGAAGCGCAGGATTCGGTCGTCGGCGGCCGTGGGGTCGCCGCGGCCGTCCTGGTTGCTCGTAAGCGCGTAGATCGCGCCGTTCGGGGCCTCCACCACCGTGCGCACGCGCCCGAAGCGGCCGCGGTAGAGGACGTGCTGGTCGATGACCCGGCCTCGGCGGGAGATCTCGAGCCGCCGGATGTGCTCGCCCACGAGGGTGGCGAAGAGGTAGTCGCCCGTCCAGGCCGACCCGCGCCGGCTGACGAAGGTGGCGCCCGAGGGGGCCACGGACGGACTGTAGGTCGCGATCGGCGCCACGAACCGCCCGTGGCGGGGGCCGTCGACCAGCGGCCAGCCGTAGTTGCCGCCGCGGCGGATCACGTTGACCTCGTCGTTGGTCTCGGGCCCGTGCTCGGTCGACACCAGCCGCCCGGTGCCCGGCTGCCAGTCGAAGCCCTGGGGGTTGCGGTGCCCGCGGCTGAATATTTCGGCGCGCCCGCCGCGGCCGCGGTAGCTGCCGGGGGACAGGCGCAAGAACTTGCCGTTGCGCGAGCGCGGGCGCTGGGGAAGGCGCTCGTCGCCGGCGTCCCCGGTTGCCACGTAGAGGCGTTCGTCAGGTCCGAAGGCGATTCGACCCGAGTCGTGGATCGGCCCCGCGGCGATACGACCCAGGATCACGCGGTCGCGCCGCAGCCGGCCGCCGCGGAACCGGTAGCGGGCGAGCTTCATGCCCGAGGCGGTCGTGTAGTAGAGATAGACGAACCTGTTCGACCGTCCGAAGCGCGGGTCGAGCGCCAGCCCGAGCAGGCCGCCCTCACCGTTGGCGGAGACGCGCACCCGCCCCACGGGACGGCGCTGGAGCCCGCCGCCACTTCTGAGCAGCCGCACGCGCCCGGGCCGCTCGGTCACCAGTGCGCGGCCGTCGGGGAGGAAGGCGATCTCCCACGGCACGCTGAGGCCACGAGCCACGGTGGTCACCCGGGGCGCGGCCGCGCCGGCCGCGGGCAGCGCACCCAGTCCGAGAGCGGCGAGCACGACGCAGGCGAGCGGCCGGCAGGTCATAGGTGCACGTTTCCCAAAAGCACCGATTGCCAAGCGCAGCCAGAAGCGCCCGAAGCGAGCATCGCGATCAGGCCGCCGCGCCGGCGGGCGCCGCGGCGCCCTCGCGCAGCCTGCGGTCGATCACGCGTGCGGCCCGCCGGCCGTCGGCGATCGCATTGACGATCAGCGACTGCCCAATCCGGGCGTCGCCCGCCGCGTAGACGCCTTCGCGCGACGTCGCGAAGGACTTGGCGCTCACGTTGCCTCGCGCGTCGAGCGCGAGGCGCAGGTCGCTCAGGAGCCCCTCGTGAGCCGGGTGCTGGAAGCCGATCGCCACCAGGCACAGCTCCGCCCTCTCGACGAACTCGGACCCGGGGACCGGCCGCAGGTCGCGTGAGGAGCTGCCCGCGACGTGGCGACCGTGGACGCGGACAAGGCTCCCGCCGTCGCCCTCCAGCTCGGTTACCTGAGTGCCGAAGCGCCGCTCGCCGCCCTCGTCGAGCGCGTAGGTGGTCTCCGTACGGCGGGGGGCCATCGGCCAGGGAGTGTTGGCGTAACGTCCGCCCTCGGGCACGTTGCCGTACACGTCGAGCATCAGCACGCTCTCGGCGCCCTCGCGGTTGGCGCTCGACAGGCAGTCCATGCCGGTGTCACCGCCGCCGATCACCACCACCCGCTTACCCCCAGCGGTGATGACACGCTTCGCCGTTGGGGCCTCACGGCCCTCCTCTCTCGCCACGGCGCGGTTGCGCTGGTAGAGGTAGTCCATCGCGTAGTGCACGCCGTCGAGGTCGGCGCCGGGGATCTCCAGCGGGCGCTCGACGCGCGAGCCGACGGCCACCACCATCGCATCGTGGCGCTCGGCGATCTCCTCCGCCCCGACGTCGGCTCCGACGTCGACGCCGCAGGCGAATTCGATCCCCTCGGCCTCGAGCAGGGCGATCCGGCGGTCGATCATCCACTTCTCCAGCTTGGCGTCCGGCACACCGAAGCGCATCAGCCCGCCGGGGGCCTCGTCGCGCTCGTAGACGGTGACGGTGTGGCCCACCTGGTTCAGCTCGGCCGCCGCGGCCATCCCCGCGGGACCGGAGCCCACCACCGCGACCGCGAGCCCGGTGCGGTTCTCGGGCGGCCGGGGCACGATCCAGCCCTCCTCGAAGGCGCGATCGACGATGGCGTACTCGATCTGCTTGATCATCACCGGGTCGTCGGCGATGTCGAGCACGCAGGCCGACTCGCACGGAGCGGGGCAGACCAGACCGGTGAACTCCGGGAAGTTGTTGGTGGCGTGCAGTTGGTCGATGGCCTCTCGCCACATGCCGCGGCGCACCAAGTCGTTCCAGTCGGGAATCAGATTGCCGAGCGGGCAGCCGTTGTTGCAGAACGGCACGCCACAGTCCATGCAGCGGCTGGCCTGGTCGCGCAGCTCGGGCTCGGGTAGGGTGCCGAAGATCTCGTGGCTGTCGCGCACGCGCTCGCGCGGCGCCCGCTCGGGCGCAGGAGCCCGCCGCACCTCGAGGAATCCGCGCGGGTTCGCCATCAGGCCGTTGCCTCCACGGGATTTGCCTCCTGTGCCTGATGCATCGCACTGCGGTACTCGCGGGGCATCACCTGGGTGAAGCGCGCGCACCAGGCATTCCAATCGGCCAGCAGCTCTCGGGCCAGCACCGAGCCCGTCCGGGCCAGGTGCTCGGCCACGAGGTCGTGCAGCTCGAGCGACTCGTCCTCACCCACCGGCTCGAGGTCGACGAGCTCGGTGTTGCAGCGGCCCTCGAACGCGCCCTCGGGGTCGAGCACCCAGGCGATGCCGCCGCTCATGCCCGCGGCGAAGTTGATCCCGGTGGCGCCCAGCACGGCGACGCGGCCGCCGGTCATGTACTCACACCCGTGATCGCCGACGCCCTCCACGACGGCCAGCGCACCGGAGTTGCGCACTGCGAAGCGCTCGCCCGCCAGCCCTGCAAGAAACGCGCGCCCCGAGGTGGCGCCGTAGAGGGCGACGTTGCCGGCGATCACGTTCTCGCCTGCGGGGAAATGCGCGTCGGCGGGCGGGCGGACGGCCACGATGCCGCCGGAGAGCCCCTTGCCCACGTAGTCGTTCACCGCGCCGTGCACAGTCAGCGTCACGCCGGGGGCCAGCCATGCGCCCAGGCTCTGCCCCGCGGAGCCCCGCAGGGCCACCTCCACCGTCCCCTCCGGCAGCCCCTCCGGGCCGTGCCGGCGCACGATCTCGCCGGACAGCATGCCTCCCACCGCCCGGTGTACGTTCTCCACGGCCAGCTTGAGGCGCACCTTGTCCCCGCGGTCGATCGACCGGCTGGCGCCCGGGATCAGCGCCAGGTGGTCGAGCGAGTCGTCGAGTACCGGCACCTGAGGCTCCGCCTGGCGGCGTGCCATGGAGGGGCCTTCTGGTGCAGCCAGCAGCGCGGTGAGGTCCACCCCGCGCGCCTTCCAGTGATCGATCGCCGGGTCGGCCTCGAGCAGCTCCGAGTGCCCCACCATGTCGTCGAAGCGCCGCACGCCGAGCGTGGCCATGATCCGCCGGGTCTCCTCGGCCACCTCGACGAGGTAGTTGACCACGTGCTCCGGGCGCCCGGCGAAGCGCCGCCGCAGCTCGAGATCCTGGGTGGCGATGCCCACGGGACATGTGTTGAGGTGACAGACGCGCATCATCACGCAGCCGGTGGCGATCAGGGGAGCCGTGCCGAAGCCCACCTCGTCGGCACCCAGCAGCGCGGCGATCACCACGTCGCGTCCCGTGCGCATCTGGCCGTCGGCCTGCAGCGCGACCCGGGAGCGCAGGTCGTTTCGCACCAACGTGTGCTGGGTCTCGGCCAGGCCGATCTCCCATGGAACCCCGGCCGACTGGATCGACGAGAGCGGCGACGCGCCGGTGCCGCCGTCGTGGCCGGCGATCACGATGTGGTCGGCGTTCGCCTTCGAAACACCGGCGGCGACGGTGCCCACGCCCATCTCCGCGGCGAGCTTGACCGACACGGAGGCCCGCGGATTTGCACAGCGCAGGTCGTAGATGAGCTGCTTGAGGTCCTCGATCGAGTAGATGTCGTGGTGGGGGGGCGGCGAGATCAGCTCCACGCCGGGCATGGAGTGGCGCAGCTGGGCAATCTCCTCGGAGATCTTGTGTCCGGGCAGCTGGCCGCCCTCGCCCGGCTTCGAGCCCTGGGAGATCTTGATCTGCAGCTGGTCGGCGTTCACCAGGTAGTCGATCGTCACGCCGAAGCGCCCCGACGCCACCTGCTTGATGGCCGAGCGGCGCAGGTCGCCGTTGGGGTCGGGCTCGAAGCGGCGACGATCCTCGCCCCCCTCGCCGGTGTTGGACCGGCCGTTGAGCCGGTTCATCGCGATGGCGAGCGTCTCGTGCGACTCGGGGGAGAGAGAGCCAAGGCTCATGCCGCCGGTCACGAAGCGCTTCACGATTTCGCTCGCCGGCTCCACCTCGTCGAGCGGGATGGGCTCGGCGGCCGTGCGCAGGCGCATCAGGCCGCGCAGCAGTCCGTGGGAGGCGTTCTCCTCGTCGACCCGCCGGCTGAACTCGGCGTAGGCCTCGCGGCCGCCGCCCCGGGCCACGGCCTGCAGGCCGGCGACGGTCTCCGGGTCCCACATGTGCCGCTCGCCGTCTTGGCGCCACGCGTACACGCCCCCTTGCGGCAGCAGCTGCGAGTGGGCTGCGGGCAGGAGCGCCTGCTCGACGTGGGCGGGCAGCGGCGCCCCGTGCGCGTGAGGCCAGGCGCGGCCGTGGCGCTCGAGCGCCTCGGAGGCGAGCTCGTCGAGGCCGATGCCCCCGACGCTCGAGCGCGTGCCGGTGAAATGCCGGTCGATCAGGTCGGGGGCGAGGCCGACCGCCTCGAACACCTGGGCTCCGCAGTAGGAGCGAACGGTGCAGATGCCCATCTTCGAGATCACCTTGAGCAGTCCCTTGCCGAGAGCGGCGATCACGCGGCCCTCCGCGTCAGGGATCGGCCCCTGGCCTTCGGGCTCGGCACGGCCCTCCAGGTGGGCGAGGGACTCGAGCATGAGGTAGGGATTCACCGCTCCCGCGCCATATCCGATCAGGACCGCCACGTGGTGCACCTCGCGCGGCTCACCCGACTCGACCACCAGGCTCGCTCGCGTGCGGGCGCCGGTGCGCACGAGATGGTGGTGCACGCAGGAGAGCGCGAGCAGCGAGGGCAGCGCTACCCGCTCGGACCCCACGGCCCGGTCGCTGAGGATCAGGATGCCGGCACCGCCCGCCAGCGCACGGTCCGCCTCGGTGCACAGGCGTTCCAGCGCGTCCGCCAGTCCGGCCGCTCCTGCGGCCACCGGCCACGTGGTGTCGAGTGTGGCCGACACGAGCGGACCGCTCTCCACCGCACGCAATCGCGCCAGCTCGCTGTCGCGCAGCACGGGCTGGTCGAGCACCAGGCGCCGTGCCTGCTCCGGTGTCTCCTCCAGCAGGTCGCCCTCCGGCCCCAACCGGGTGGACAGGCTCATCACCACCTGCTCTCGCACCGGGTCGATGGGCGGGTTGGTCACCTGCGCGAAGAGCTGCTTGAAGTACGAGAACAGCGGTGGCTGGCGGTCGGACAGCACCGCGGGAGCGGTGTCGCTGCCCATGGAGCCCGTGGGCTCGCGGGCGTCTGCGGCCATCGGGGCCAGCAGCACGCGCAGGTCCTCCTGCGACCAGCCAAAGGCCAGCTGGCGGTCTCGCAGAGGCACCGGTTCGGGGGGCGCGGGCCGGCCCTCCGGCAGATCGTCGAGGTGCAGCGAGTGCTCGGACAACCACGCGCCGTAGGGCCGCGCGCGAGCCACTTCGAGCTCGGCCTCGCGCTCGGTGAGCACTCGCCCCGAGCCCGGCTCGACCACCAGCAGCCGGCCGGGCAGCAGCCGGCCCACGCGCGCCACGCGCTCCGCGGGCACGTGGAAGGCGCCGGCCTCGGAGGCCAGCGCGAACCAGCCGTCGTCGGTGATCACCCAGCGCCCGGGGCGCAGGCCGTTGCGGTCGAGCGTGGCGCCGAGGACGCGGCCGTCGGTGAAGGTGAGCGACGCCGGACCGTCCCAGGGCTCCATGAGCATGGATCCGTAGCCGTAGAAGTCGTGCAGCTCGCCGGGCAGGTCAGGGCGGCCCTCGGCTTCCGGGGTCATCAGCATCGCGGCGTGCGGCAGGGAACGCCCACCCATCACCAGCAGCTCGAGCACGGAGTCGAAGGCGGCGGAGTCGGAGCTGCCCTCGGGAATGGCCGGAAGCACTCGCTGCACGTCGTCCCCGAGCGCCCCGGCTGCCAGCCGCGCCTCGCGTGCGCGCATCCAGCTCTCGTTGCCCAGCAGCGTGTTGAACTCGCCGTTGTGGGCGCTCATGTGGTAAGGGTGGGCCAGCTCCCAGCTCGGGAAGGTGTTGGTCGAGAACCGTGAGTGGACGATGGCCAGGGCGCTCGCCAGCCGGGGGTCGTCGAGGTCGGTGTAGAAGCGCCCGAGCTGGGGGGCGGAGAGCATCCCCTTGTAGACGATGGTGCGCGACGAGAAGCTCGGGATGGCGATGTCGGAGCCGGCCTCGATCTCGATCAGCCGGCGGATCACGTAGAGGCGCCGCTCGAGCGCCTCGGACTCGTGCGCGAGGGCGCGGGCGCCGACGAAGAGCTGCCGGATGGTCGGCGCCGCGGCCAGGGCACGCTCGCCCGCGTGGGTCTCGTCGACGGGCACGTCGCGCCATCCGATGACCTGAAGGCCCTCGGCCACAACGGTGCGCTCGACGAGCGCCTCGATCTCGGCGCGCCGCGCCTCGTCACGCGGAAGAAAGCACATCGCCACGCCGTAGGCGCCCGCAGCCGGCAGCTGGTGACCCTCGCGGGCAGCCGCGGCGCGCAGGAACTCGTCAGGCAGCTGCATCAGGATCCCGGCGCCGTCGCCGGTACTGGCGTCGGCCCCTTCGGCCCCCCTGTGCTCCAGGTTGACCAGCGCGGCGATCGCACGCTCAACCGTTTCCCGGGTGGGCCGGCCGTCGAGCCGGGCCAGGCAGGCCACACCGCAGCCGTCGTGCTCGGCCCGGGGGTGGTAGAGGGTCGGTATCGGGGTCGTCGTCATGTCGCGTCCTCTTGGGGCCCGGGCTCCCCCTGGCCACCCCCACTGCACGCCCGAGTTTCGACGTGCCTGCTGCCGGGCGAACGGAGAGAGTAGAGCCTCTCGCCCCAACTGTGAAACTGCACGCTCGGTCGCGGTTGGATCCCGAACGTCGACGCGTCCGAATGACCGGTG
>JAUJOQ010000001.1:724073-752665 GCA_030447725.1 Thermoleophilaceae bacterium | reverse complement strand
CTGCACGCTCGGTCGCGGTTGGATCCCGAACGTCGACGCGTCCGAATGACCGGTGTGGTAAATGACCGACGGCAGCAGTGGCTCCGAGGCGTCCTGGACCTTTGCGTTCTGGCGACACTGACCGAGCGTGAGCGTCACGGTTACGCGATCACGAGCCTGTTGGAGCAGGCGGGGCTCGCGGGCGTCAAGGGTGGGACGCTCTACCCGTTGCTGGCGCGACTGCAGTCGGCCGGGCACATCACCGCCCGGTGGGAGCCCGGAGAGCGCGGACCATGTCGCAAGTACTACGCGTTGACACAGGACGGGCGAGCGTTGCTGCGCGACCAAGGACTCGCATGGGCCGCGTTCGCGCGCACGACCGAAAGGCTAATCGACCCAGGAGCATTGCATGATCGACGACCGCACATACCTCGAGCAACTTGACCGGGCCCTCATACAGCGCGGGCTCGACGCCGCCCGTACTGCGGAGGTGATCGGCGAGATATCCGATCACCTCGCGCAGAGCGGCGAGCGGCCGCAGGCGGCGTTCGGTGAGCCGGATCAGTACGCCGCGGCGCTGCTCGCCGCAGACGACCCCGAAGGCGACGCCGGGCTTCATTACGAGGCCCGGACATTCCGCGCCACCGCCTTCGACGAGGTGCCACTCCTCGCCGACCTCGGCCGCGACGCTTGGGAACTGACCGGCGTCAGGCTCGTCGGCCTGGACGCCCGCCGCCCCGTCAAGCCCCAGGCGCAAACGACGTGGGAGTACGGGCGCCGTACAGCGGGACGCCGCGGACCGGTCCTCGCCGAGATGGAAGCCGAGGGCTGGACCCCCTGCGGGGACTGGCTGACATTTCACTACTTCAAGCGCCCCACGGGCTCGCCGACCTAGCGCGTCATATCCGCCGGCCGCGGGTGGCCCGGCGGATGCACAAGCGCATGCGCGAAGGTCAAGGCATGGTTCGCGTCCCTATGGGCCGTAGGGCGCCCCGCAGCGACGGATGCGGGTACGGCGCTTGCCCGCCTGACCAGACCCGTCCATCGGTCTCGACCGAACGCCCTGCCTGCGACGAGGAGCGGCAAGACCGGCTGCTATCATCGATGATCTCAGTCTCCACCACTTAGATTTCCTATGCAAGCCGATCGATTCACAATCAAGTCCCAAGAGGCCCTCGCCGCCGCGCAGAAGCTCGCCGGCGCACGCCGCAACCCCGAGGTCGCCCCCCACCACCTGCTTGCCGCGCTGCTCGAGCAGGACGGCGGCATCGTCGTGCCGGTGCTCCGCCGGGCCAAAGCCGATCCGGACGCCGTTCGGCGTCGCGCCAACCAGGCGCTCGACGTGCTGCCCACCGTGACCGGCGATGCCGCCACGGCGCCCTCACTTGGGTCGGCGCTGATCTCGCTGCTGCAGGCGGCCGACGACGAGGCGCGCGGCATGGGCGACGAGTACGTGTCCACCGAGCACCTGCTGCTGGTGCTGGCCGCCGATCCGCAGGTGGACGCGGGCGCCTCTCGAGACCAGCTCGCCGAGGCGGTGGAGCAGGTGCGCGGCCCCCACCGCGTGACCGACCAGAACCCCGAGGATCGCTACCAGGCGCTCGAGCGCTTCGGGCGCGACCTGACTGAGGCCGCCGAGCAGGGCAAGCTCGACCCGGTGATCGGACGCGACGACGAGATCCGCCGCGTCATGCAGGTGCTGTCGCGGCGAACCAAGAACAACCCGGTGCTGATCGGCGAGCCGGGAGTGGGCAAGACCGCCATCGCCGAGGGCCTCGCGCAGCGGATCGTCTCGGGCGACGTGCCGGACTCCCTGCGCGACCGGCGTGTGATCTCGCTCGACATCGGCTCGCTGATCGCGGGGGCCAAGTACCGGGGCGAGTTCGAAGACCGGCTCAAGGCCGTGCTCAAGGAGATCTCCGAGGCGGAGGGTCAGGTGATCCTCTTCATGGACGAGCTGCACACGATCGTGGGCGCGGGCGCGGCCGAGGGCGCCGTCGACGCCGCGAACCTGCTCAAGCCGATGCTCGCCCGCGGCGAGCTGCGGGCCGTGGGCGCCACCACCCTCGACGAGTACCGCAAGCACATCGAGAAGGACGCCGCGCTCGAGCGCCGGTTTCAGCCGGTGCAGGTGGGCGAGCCCTCCGAGGAGGACACGATCGCGATCCTGCGTGGGCTCAAGGAGCGCTACGAGGTCCATCACGGCGTGCGGATCCAGGACGCGGCGATCGTCGCCGCCGCGCTGCTCTCGCACCGCTACATCGCCGACCGGTTCCTGCCCGACAAGGCGATCGACCTGATCGACGAGGCGGCATCGCGGCTGCGGATCGAGATCGACTCGATGCCCGAGGAGATCGAGGTCGTCGAGCGCCGCATCCAGCAGCTCGAGATCGAGCTGCAGGCGCTCAAGAAGGAGACCGACGACGCCAGCGTCGCGCGCCGTGAGGCGATCGAGCGCGAGCTGGCCGACCTGAGCGAGCGCTCGAATGAGATGAAGGCCCACTGGAAGGGCGAGAAGGAGGCGATCGACGCCATTCGCTCGGCCAAGGAGCGCCTCGAGCAGGCCCACCGCGACGCCGAGCGCGCCGAGCGCGAGTCCGACCTCGAGCGCGCCGCCCAGCTGCGCTATGGCGACATCCCCGAGCTCGAGCGCGAGGTGGCCTCTCAGGAGGAGCGGCTGCGCGCGCTGCAGTCAGATCGCACCTTCCTCAAGGAGGAGGTCGACGATGAGGACGTGGCCGAGGTGGTGGCGCGCTGGACCAACATCCCGGTCTCCAAGCTGATGGAGTCCGAGGTGCAGAAGCTCGTGCACATGGAGGAGCGCCTGCACGAGCGGGTGATCGGCCAGCACGAGGCAGTGGAGGCCGTGTCGAACGCCTTGCGCCGATCCCGCGCCGGGCTGCAGGACCCCAACCGCCCGATCGGCACCTTCCTGTTCATCGGCCCCACCGGCGTGGGCAAGACCGAGCTCGCCCGCGCGCTGGCGGAGTTCATGTTCGACTCCGAGCAGGCGATGGTGCGCATCGACATGTCGGAGTACATGGAGAAGCACTCTGTGGCGCGGCTCCTGGGAGCGCCTCCGGGATACGTGGGCTACGACGAGGGCGGCCAGCTGACGGAGACCGTGCGCCGGCGGCCCTACTCGGTCGTGCTGCTCGACGAGATCGAGAAGGCCCACCCCGACGTGTTCAACGTACTGCTGCAGCTGATGGACGACGGGCGCCTGACCGACGGCCAGGGCCGCACGGTCAACTTCACCAACACCGTGGTGATCATGACCTCCAACGTCGCCGGCGGGCTCGAGGGCGTGCGGGGGCTGTTCAAGCCCGAGTTCGTGAACCGGCTCGACGAGATCGTGGAGTTCGAGCAGCTGAGCCGCGACGAGATCGGCGAGATCGTGCAGGTCCAGGTGGCCAAGCTGGCCTCCCGGGTGCGCGAGCGCGGAGTGGAGATCGACCTGACCGACGACGCCAAGACGCTGATCGCCAACCTCGGCTATGACCCCACCTACGGCGCCCGCCCGCTGAAGCGCGTGATCCAGAAGCAGCTGGTAGACAAGCTGGCGCTGAAGCTGCTCGAGGGCGAGTTCGAGCCCGGCGACAGCGTGAGAGTCGACGCCGCGGGCGGTGAGCTGGCCTTCGACAGGGCCGGCGCCGCTGTGGAGTCGGACGCTCTCCGTTCGGCGGTCAGCACTTAGTGGGCCGCCGAGAACGCAAGCGCAAGAGAGAGGGCGCAGCCGGCGCCACGGGGGCAGCGACCACCGACCACGTGGACGCCGAAGGGAGCGTGCTGACGTTGCGTGACGAGCTGAGCGCGGGCACCCTGCGCCGGCTCGAGCAGCTCGAGGGCAGGTCGTCCGCGAGCGCCGAGGACCGCTGGCAGCGCCGCGCCGAGCTTCTGTTCGAGCACTTGGCGGTGCGCTGGGAGATCGAGGGGCTGCCGCTCGAGGGCTCGAAGGAGCTGCTGGGGCGCTACCGGCTGGCGTCGCCCGACGAGCGCCGCCGCGTGCGTGCGGCGCTGGCCGAGCACCTGCGCACGCGGTACCCCGACCTTCAGGTCTAGCCGGCGACAGCCCTGGCTTCAGAGGTGACCGCCGCCACACCCGCTGCGGCCGATCGGGTGACCCGGCGGATGGTGACGCTGAACCGCACCCGCTGGGGCCGGGTGGGCTTGTACTTCCTGAAGGTGTCGAACTGGACCCGGTAGGTGCCCCGGGCCGCGTTCCTGCCAAACAGGCGGCGCACTGCGCTTGCCGTCTTGCAGGCTCCCTCGAGCCGCCCGACCCTGAACGTGCGCCTCGTCCTCTTGCGCACGACATGGCCGAACAGCGTCCTGCCCCGGGCGGTGAAGCCACGGGCCCGGATTCGCCGTGGACGGTCCGCAGCGACGTCGTCGGGCTTGATGGTGGCCCTCAGGTCGCTGAGCCTGACGCGCACCGAGGCGCGGGTTGCCCGGTTGGCCCTGTCGACGGCGGAGTAGGTGGAGGTCTGGGTCGCCCGGGTGAGGTCTGGAACCGTGGCCAGGACGGCGAAACGCCCGCCCCGGTCGGTGACGATGGGCTGGATCGTCCCGTTGCGCCGGTTGAGGATCCTGCCGTCGCGAAAGACGTTGACCGAGCGTGACGGCGTGAACCCGGCACCGACCAGGCTCACCCGATCGGCCGTGCCGTAGCAGGCCTGCGCGGGACGGAGCTTTAGCGTGGCGGCCCCTGCGGCGCCCGGCGCCGCCAGGACGGCCACCGCCAGCAGCGCTGTCGCAGCGGTCGCCCTGGTGGTCATCCGAGCCTTCCTGTCACCAGCTGCGGAAGCCGTTCAATGTCGAGGACGAGGCCGAGGACGTCGCGGCGACCGCGCCGGCCGCGGAGCGCCGGACGATCCGGAACACCGTGAGCGTGCCTACCAGCTGCTGGGCCCTGACCTTCTTGTAGCGGCGGAAGGCGTCGAAAAAGACCTTGTAGGTGCCCGGCCTGGCGTTGGAGCTGAAGAAGCGCTTCCTCACCGAGAGGGTGCGGCACGCTCCCTTGAGTGCGCCGATCCGCAAGGTCTTGATGTTGCGCCCGTTGCGGCGCACGTGTGCATACAGGATCCTTCCCCCGGTCGTGAACCCGCGGGCGCGGATCCGCTGGATCAAGCCGTTCGCGCCGGCCTTCCTGCCCGCGATCACCGTACGGCTGAATCGGATCGGCTGGGTGACTGCGAAGATCGCCGGGTTCGTCTGGTCGATGGCGCCGAAGGGCACGGTCTGCTCGTTGGTGGGGATCGGCTGCACAGATGCGGCGCCGGAAAAGGCTCCCGCGGCGTCCGCTCTGGGCCCGTCCCTGAGAGTGATCGGGCCCTGCTTGATCGTGACCCCGCCACCGGGCGTGAAGCCGGTGCCGGCCAGGGGCACGCGGTCGCCGGTGCCATAGCACGGCTTGGTGACTTGCGCTGTGAGAGTGGCGGCCTGGGCCGCGGCGGGCGCGGCGAGGGCCGTGGCGGTGAGAAGAGCGGGCAATGCGGCGTGTCGAACCTTCATCTGAAACCTCCAGTGGTTGATTCCCCCGGCGCCAGCGTAGCGCTGCCTGGTAACCGCGGTCGCACCGGACTGCCAAAGGCACGAGGTCCCCCCGAGTTCCTTGCGCTCGGGAGGCAAAGATGAAACAACACCCTTCAGAGGGCGCCCCCTCAACCTGCCGCATACCCGGCCGAAAGGACCGTTGTGCCGACCTACGTACTCCTCAGCACGCTCAGCCCAGAGGGCGTTCAGACGATCAAGAACAACCCCCAGCGCATCCGTGAGGTCAACAAGGAGATCGAGCAGCTCGGGGCCACCGTCAAGGCGCAGTGGGCGGTGCTAGGCCGGTTCGACTTCGTGAACGTGGTGGAGGCACCGGACGAGACCACCATGGCAAGGGTGTCCCTGGAGCTCGGCTCACGCGGGACGGCGCGGTACGAGTCGCTCGCGGCGATCCCCGTGGACGAATTCATCGCCTCCCTGTGAGGGCGAGGGCGCCCATGAGGCGGCCCCGCCCGAGCCGCCTCATATGACGGCGGGGGCGTGAAGGTCCTCGTAGTCGGCGCAGGGGGACGCGAGCACGCGCTCGTGCGCAGCTTGATGCGCAGCCCACAGAAGCCGGAGGTACTGGCGGCTCCCGGCAACGCCGGCATAGCCCGCGACCGGGTCGAGTGCCTCGGCGTGCCGGCCGAGGACGTGGGCGGCATCGTAGGAGCGGCTCTCGAGCGCGGGATCGACCTGGTGGTGGTGGGCCCCGAGGCGCCGCTGGTGAGCGGTCTGGTCGATGCGCTCGAGGAGGCCGGCGTGCGTGCCTTCGGGCCGTCGCGTGAGGCCGCGCGGCTCGAGGGGTCCAAGCGCTACGCCAAGGAGCTGATGGCCGAGGTAGGCGTGCCCACCGGCGATTACGCCGTGCTCGGATCGCGCGAGGAGGCGCTGGAGGCGATCGGGCGCGCCGCCTACCCGACCGTGCTCAAGGCCGACGCGCTTGCGGCGGGGAAGGGGGTGGTCATCTGCGCTGACCATGCCAGCGCCAAGGACGCCGTCGAGATGTTCTTCACCGAGCGCAGGTTCGGCCACACCGAGGTGGTGCTCGAGGAGTTCCTCGAAGGCGAGGAGCTGTCACTGCTTGCCGTCTGCGACGGAGAGCGCGCGGTGCCGATGGCACCCGCACGGGACTACAAGCGCATCGAGGACGGCGACCGGGGCCCGAACACCGGCGGGATGGGCAGCTATTCGCCGGTGGGCGGCATCCATCGCGAGCACGCCGAGGCTCTGGCCCTCGCCGTGCACCAGCCGATCGTGGACGAGCTGCGCCGGCGGGGCACGCCCTACCACGGCGTTCTGTACGCGGGGCTGATGATGACGGCGGATGGGCCGAAGGTGCTCGAGTACAACTGCCGCTTCGGCGATCCCGAGACCCAGGCGGTGCTCCCGCGGCTGCGCTCGGACCTGCTCGCGCTGATCGAGGGCGCCGTTCGTCCGGGCGGTCTCAGTGAGGTGAGCGTCGAGTGGTCCGACGAGTGGGCGGTCACCGTGGTGCTCGCCTCCGCAGGCTACCCCGAGACGTCATCGGAGGGCGACGAGATCCGCGGGCTGCGCTCCATCGACTCGCTGGAGGTGGAGCTGCTGCATGCCGCCACCGCAGAGCGCGGCTCCCGTCTGGTCACCGACGGCGGCCGGGTGCTCAGCGTGACCGGGATCGGTGCGACCTCGGAGGAGGCACGGGAGCGCGCGTACTCGGCGGCTGACCGGATCCAGTTCGACGGCAAGCAGATGCGCACCGACATCGCCGCGCGCGCGATGATAGATGTGAAGGCATGAGCGATCACGAGGCCCCAGCCACCGAGACCGATGTCGAGCACGAGTTCGACGACCTCGCCGTCGACGCCCCTCGGGTGGGGATAGTGATGGGCTCCAAATCCGACATGCCGGTGATGGAGAAGGCCGGCAAGGAGCTCGAGGAGCGCGGCATCCACTACGAGATCCGGGTGATGAGCGCCCACCGCGATCCCGACCTGGTGGCCGAGTACGCCAAGAACGCCCGCATGCGGGGACTGCGTGTGGTGATCGCCGGGGCCGGCCTGGCCGCTGCGCTCCCCGGAGTGGTGGCCGCCCACACCGACCTTCCGGTGATCGGAGTGCCCCTCACCTCGAAGAGCTCGGTGGCCGGCGGACTCGACGCGCTGCTGGCGATAGCCCAGATGCCCCCGGGCGTGCCCGTCGGCTGCGTCGGCGTCGACAATGCGCGCAACGCAGCGGTGCTCGCGGCCAAGATCCTCGACGCCTGACGTGCCGGGTGCCCGGTGATAGAGCGCTACACCCGGCCGGAGATGGGGGCCGTCTGGTCGCAGCGGCGCAAGCTGGACACCTGGCTGGAGGTGGAGCTGGCCGTGGTCGACGCGCTAGCCGCCGAGGGCGCGGTGCCGGCGCAGGACGCCGCCGCGATACGGGAGCGCGCCTCGTTCACGGAGGAGGAAGTCTCAAAGCGCGAGAAGGTGACCGACCACGACGTGGCCGCCTTCGTGGACGTGGTGGCGGCATCGATCGGCGATCCCGGCCGGTGGGTCCATCACGGCCTCACGTCATCGGACGTGCTCGACACCGCCCTCGCACTGCAGATCGCCGCGGCCGGGTCACTCCTCGTCGCCGGCGCGCGCGCCTACCGCGATGCGCTCATTCACCGCGCCCGCGAGCACACCGACACGCTGTGCGTCGGGCGCACGCACGGCATCCAGGCCGAGCCCACGACCTTCGGCGTCAAGCTGGCGGGATTCGCGTTCGAGGCGCATCGCAACGTGCAGAGGCTCGAGCGAGCGGTCACGACCGCCTCGGTTGGCGCGCTGTCTGGAGCGGTGGGCACCTATGCGGCCAACGGCCCCCAGCTCGAGGAGGCGGTGCTCAGCCGTCTGGGTCTCGCGCGCGAGGACGTCTCGACACAGGTGGTGGCGCGCGACCGCCACGCCGAGCTGCTGCAGGCCGTCGCCCTGGCGGGCGCCGGCCTCGAGCGCTTCGCCACGGAGGTCCGCCACCTGCAGCGCACGGAGGTGCGCGAGGTCGAGGAGCCGTTTCGGGCGGGCCAGAAGGGCTCCTCCGCCATGCCGCACAAGCGCAATCCGATCACGGGCGAACGGATCACCGGCATCGCGAGGCTGCTGCGGGGCTACGCCCAAGCCGGGCTGGAGGACGTGGCGCTGTGGCACGAGCGCGACATCTCGCACTCCTCCGTCGAGCGGGTGGCCCTGCCGGACGCCACGATCCTGCTCGACTACGCCCACGGCCTGTCGCTGCGCGTGGTGGAGGGCATGACCGTGCACGGCGACCGCATGCTGGAGAACCTCGAGGCCACCCACGGCGCGCTGTACTCCCAGCGGGCCCTGCTCGCCCTGGTCGAGTCGGGACGCTCGCGCGACGAGGCCTACCGGATCGTCCAGGAGAACGCCCAGCGTGCCTGGGACGAGCGCACGCCGTTTCGCGACCTGCTGGCCGTGGCGGCGCCCGGGCTTGACCTCGACCCGATCTTCGATCCGGCTGCCTTCTCGCTGCACGCGGAGGCGATCGTGGGCCGGCTCGACTCGATCCGCTGATCGAGCTGATCGTGGCGCGTGGTGTCCCACAAGCGCTGCTTGTGGGATATGGACCGGCGGCTCGGTCGCGCCTACGGTGCGTTCGTGGCGGTCTTCCTCGGATTCCTCGGCGTCCTCGGCTTCAGCTTCTCTCTGCCCCGCCACGCGGCTGGCGGTGGAGGACCTCGACGCCACCTTTGTCGGACTCGGCCGTGCGGTTGTGGCCGCGGCGCTGGCGGGGGCCCTGCTGCTGTTGATGCGCCAGCCCGTGCCGCGGCGCGATCAGCTCGGCGGCCTGGCGCTGGTGGCCCTCGGTGTCGTGATCGGCTTCCCGCTCTTCACCGCGCTTGCCCTCAAGGAGCTCACCTCCGCCCACGGCGCGGTGATCGTCGGTCTGCTGCCGGCGGCAACGGCGGCGATGGCCGTGGTCCGGGCAGGCGAGCGCCCCAGCCGCGGGTTCTGGCTGGCCTCCGGCAGCGGCCTGGTGGCGGTGCTCGCCTTCGCAGCGTCACAGGGAGCGGGGGCGCCACAGCCCGCGGACGGCCTCGTGCTGATCGCCGTGGCCCTGGGTGCGCTGGGCTACGCGGAGGGGGGAGCGCTGTCGCGCGAGCTCGGGGGCTGGCAGACGATCTGCTGGGCCCTGCTGCTCTCGATGCCCCTGGTGGCGCCGCTCGCGGTGACCGTGGCCCTGACCCGTGACCTCAGCGGCGGCACGGACGCCTGGCTGGGCTTCGCCTACCTGTCGCTGGTGAGCATGTTCCTCGGCTTCTTCGCCTGGTATGCGGGCCTGGCCCGCGGCGGGGTCGCCAAGATCGGGCAGGTGCAGCTCGCCCAGCCCGTGCTCACGCTGGTGTGGGCGGCCCTGCTTCTGGGCGAGCACGTGGGGTTGGTCACGGGGCTGGCGGCGGTGGCCGTGCTCGCCAGCGCGGCCGCCGCTCAGCGTACGCGCGTGGAGCAGGTCACCCTGCGACAGACCGATGGGCCCGGGACGGGGTCGGCACGTGGGCCCGGCTGCGTTGCCGCAGCCCCGCGTCCACCGCCCGTTCCCCCCACCCCGTGAGTCGCGCGGGGCGGGAACGACCCGCGCGATCGTTAGCCTCAGCAACATGAATGAGACCGCCGCCCTCGAGGGACTCGAGCTGCTCGCCCAGGGCAAGGTCCGCGACATCTACGCGGTGGGCGAGGACCGCCTGTTGCTGGTCGCCTCCGACCGCATCTCCACCTATGACGTGGTGCATCCCACGCCGATCCAGGACAAGGGCAAGCTGCTCACCGGGCTGACCGCCTTCTGGCTTGACCGCACCGCACACATCGCGCCCAACCACCTCGCCTCCTTCACCGAGGTGCCCGAGGAGACGCGCGGCCGCGCGATGGTGGTCGAGCGCCTCGAGATGGTGCCCGTCGAGTGCGTGGTGCGGGGCTACATCACGGGCTCGGGGTGGAAGGACTACGGGGCGACCGGCGCCGTCTGCGGGATCGAGCTGCCCGCGGGCCTGCGGGAGTCCGAGCAGCTGCCCGAGCCGATCTTCACCCCCGCCACCAAGGCCGAGATCGGCGATCACGACGAGAACGTGGACTTCGACCGCGCGGCCGAGATCATCGGCGACCGCGAGCTGCTCGAGGAGCTGCGCCGGCTGTCGATCGAGCTCTACGTCCACGGTGCCGAGCACGCGCGCGAGCGGGGGATCATCCTGGCCGACACCAAGTTCGAGTTCGGCCGCCGCGCCGACGGCACGATCGTGCTCGGCGACGAGGTGCTCACCCCCGACTCGTCACGCTTCTGGCCGGCCGACGGCTACGAGCCGGGGCGCGGACAGCCGAGCTTCGACAAGCAGTACGTGCGCGACTGGGCCGCCGGATCGGGGTGGGACAAGACACCGCCGGCGCCGGCTCTGCCGGACGACGTGGTGGCCAAGACCCGCGCGCTGTACGTCGACGCCTACGAGCGGATCGCCGGCGAGCCCTTCTCGGCGTGGCTCGAGCGCAGCGGAGCGCCGTGAAGGCGCGCGTGCTCATCCGCCCCAAGGACGGGATCCTCGACCCGCAGGGCCAGGCGGTGGAGCGCGCGCTGCCGGCGCTCGGATTCGGCGGCGCGGCCAACGTGCGCGTCGGTCGTCTGGTGGAGCTCGACGTCGAGGACGGCTCGCGCCTGGACGAGATGTGCGAGCGGCTGCTGGCCAACCCGCTGATCGAGGACTACGAAGTGCAGGTGATCGAGTGAAGTTCGGCGTCGTTCGCTTCCCCGGCAGCTGCGACGAGGTCGACGCGCTGATGGCCTGCCGGCGCTTCGCCGACGCCGAGATCCTCTGGCATGGCGACCGTGACCTCGCCGGCGTCGACGCCGTGGTGATCCCCGGTGGGTTCTCCTACGGTGACTACCTGCGGGTGGGGGCGATCGCGCGCTTCTCGCCCGTGATGGAGGCTGTCAAGGCGCACGTCTTGGCGGGTGGGCCCGTGCTCGGCATCTGCAACGGCTTTCAGGTCCTATGCGAGGCGGGTCTGCTGCCCGGGGCGCTGCTGCCCAATGCCGGCCTGCGCTTCCTCTGCCGGCAGGTTGACGTGGAGGTGGTCAACTCCGACACTCCGTTCACCCGCGCCTGCGCGGCCGGCGACACGCTCTCGATCCCGGTCAAGCACACGACCGGCCGCTACTACGCGCCAGAAGAGACTCTCCGCGAGATGGACGCACACGGGCAGATCATCCTCCGCTACGCCACGGGCTGCAACCCCAACGGCTCTCTCGCCGATGTCGCCGGGGTGGTCAACCGCGACGGGAACGTGATGGGCCTGATGCCCCACCCCGAGCACGCGGTCGACCCGCTCACCGGGTCGGCCGACGGCAGCTGCATCTTCCAGTCGCTCATGGATCATGTCGAGGAGGGTCCCGCCCGGCTCGCCGAGGCCCGCGCGTGAGCGGCCCGGCCGCGGTCGCCTCCCACCGAGCGCTCGGGCTGACCGACTCCGAGTACGACCTGATCGTCGACAAGATGGGGCGCGAGCCCAACCGGGTGGAGCTGGCCGTGTTCAGCCTGATGTGGTCAGAGCACTGTGCCTACAAGCACTCCAAGAAGCTGCTGCGCCGCCTGCCCACCGAGGGCCGGCACCTGCTGATGGGGCCCGGCGAGAACGCCGGGGCCGTGAGCGTGGGCAACGGTCTGGCGATCGCCTTCAAGGTCGAGTCGCACAACCACCCGAGCGCCGTGGAGCCCTTCCAGGGCGCCGCCACGGGCGTAGGCGGCATCCTGCGCGACGTGTTCGCGGTCGGCGCCCGGCCGATCGCGATCCTCGACTCGCTGCGCTTCGGCGAGCTCACCTCCGCCCGCTCGCGCTACCTGCTCGACGGCGCCGTGTCAGGCATCGGGCACTACGGCAACTCGATCGGGGTGCCCACCGTGGGTGGCGAGGTCTACTTCGAGGCGCCCTACGAGCAGAACTGCCTGGTGAACGCCATGTGCCTCGGGATCGCCCCCGAGGAGCGCCTGATCCGCTCGGCGGCCGCTGGCGTGGGCAACCTGCTCGTGCTCATGGGCGCGCGCACGGGGCGCGACGGCATCGGCGGGGCATCGGTGCTCGCCTCCGCCGAGTTGAACTCCGACGACGCCTCCAAGCGGCCGTCGGTGCAGATCGGGGATCCGTTCGAGGAGAAGAAGCTGCTCGAGTGCTGCCTCGAGCTGCTCGAGCGGGGCACGCTGCGCTCGCTGCAGGACCTCGGTGCCGCCGGCCTCTCGTCCAGCTCGGCCGAAATGGCCTCCAAGGGAGAGGTGGGCCTGGACATCGACGTGTCGAAGGTGCCACTGCGAGAGGACGACATGGAGCCCTTCGAGATCATGGTCTCCGAGTCCCAGGAGCGGATGCTGTGCGTGATCGAGCCGCAAAAGCTGGCCCAGCTACAGGGCGTCTGCGAGCGCTGGGAGGTGCGCGCGACGGCGATCGGCGAGGTCACCGGCTCCCGCCGGCTGCGGGTGCTCGCCGGCGGCGAAGCGGTGGGCGACATGCCCGTCGAGGCGCTGGTGGACGACTGCCCGCTCTATGACCTCGCGCCCGCCAGGCCAGAGGGCCAGGTCTACCCGGCGCCGCAGCGCACCCTCGACTCCCACGAACCCGCCGACATCCTGCCCGCGCTGCTTGCCTCGCACAACCTCAGCTCTCGCCGCCCGCTCTTCGAGCAGTACGACTGCCTGGTCGGGTCGCGCACGGTGCGCCGCCCCGGCCACGCCGACGCCGCGGTGCTCGACCTGCGCCCCGACGGTGCGCAGGGCGCGATAGCCGCGTCGATCGACGGCAACGGGCGCCGCGTGGCGTGTGATCCCTACACCGGCACCGTCGAGGCGGTGCTCGAGTGCGCGGCCAACCTCGCGTGCGTGGGAGCGCAGCCGCTCGGGCTCACCAACTGCCTCAACTTCGGCAACCCCGAGCGCCCCCACGTCGCATGGCAGCTCGAGCGGTCGGTGGCCGGCATGGCGGACGCCCTCACCGAGCTTGGGGTGCCCGTGGTGGGGGGCAACGTCTCCCTCTACAACCAATCCGGGGACGGACCGATCTACCCGACTCCCGTGGTGGGCATGGTCGGCGCGGTGCCCGACCCCGAACGGGCAGCCGGAGCCGGCTTCAGCACCGAAGGCCACACTGTGGCGCTGGTCTGCTCTCCCGCCGGCACGGTCTCCCTCTCGGGATCGCAGCTGGCCAAGCTGCACGGGGAAGAGCTGCCTGACCGGCTTCCCGAAATCGACGTGACCGGCACGAGGCACGTGATCGAGGCGGTGCGCGACGCGGTGCGCGACGGTGAGCTCGCCAGCGCGCACGACGTGGCCGAGGGCGGCCTGGCCGTGGCGCTGGCCGAGTGCTGCATCGAGGGCGGCATCGGAGCCACCATCTCGCTGCCGAGCTACGAGCTCGAGGCTCTGTTCGGTGAGGGGGCGGGCCGGTTCCTGGTCTCCGGCCCCGCCGAGGCCCTCGAGTCGCTGGCGGAGCTCGCCACACCGATCGGCGCGGTGGGCGGCGAGGTGCTGCAGATCGACAGGCGCTGGATGTGGACCCTCGACGAGCTGCGCGAGGCCTTCGGCGCGCTGGCGCTTGCCTTCCCTTAGGACATTCGCCTACCGTCCGCTCCGGAGGCGCGCCGACGGCGGCGCCCGCTGCTAGGCTCAAAAACTCGGCTGCCGCGTACTTCTCGCCGGCCACCTCTTTGGGCTCAATGGACCCCCTGACCGATCCGCTCGAGCAGCGCGACGGGCCGCGCGACGAGTGCGGTGTCTTTGGCGTATACGCGCCCGAGTCCGAGGTCTCGCGGCTGGCGTACCTGGCTCTGCACGCGCTCCAGCACCGCGGCCAGGAGTCGGCCGGGATCGCCACCAGCGAGGGTGGCCACATCATGACCGTGCGCGATCTCGGCCTGGTGTCGCAGGTGTTCGACGAGCAGAAGCTGCGCGCGCTCACGGGCACGATGGCGATCGGCCACGTTCGCTACTCGACCACCGGATCGTCCGCTTGGGAGAACGCCCAGCCGGTCTACCGCTCCGACCGCCGCCAGATCGCCCTCGCCCACAACGGCAACTTGATCAACGCCGTCGAGCTGCACTCCGAGCTCACCGAAAGAGGTGTGTTCTTCCGCTCCACCTCCGACTCGGAGATCATCGCTGCGCTGCTCTCCACACACGAGGCAGACACCGTCGAGGAGGCCCTGGCGGATGTGATGCCGCGCCTGCGGGGCGCCTTCTCCACCGTAGTCATGACCACGGAAAGCGTGGTCGCGTTCCGCGACGGAGCCGGCCTGCGCCCCCTCTCGATCGGCCGCCTCGGCGAGCGCAGTGGACAGGCGACCGGCTCGGTCGGCCGCGCAGGTGAGCGGTTCTGCGTGGCCTCGGAGAGCTGTGCCTTCGACATCATGGGCGCCGAGCTGCTGCGCGAGGTGCAGCCTGGCGAGATGATCTCGATCAGCGAGCGCGGGATCGCCACGAAGCAGGTGGTCGACTCGCCCCGCAAGGCGTTCTGCGTCTTCGAGCACATCTACTTCGCCCGCCCCGACTCCATCCTGGAGGGCAACCGCACGCAGGTCTCGCGGCGCAAAATGGGGGAGATCCTCTGGCGCGAGGCTCCCGTCGAGGCCGACGTGGTGATCGCGGTGCCCGACTCGGGCAACCCGGCCGCCGCCGGCTATGCCAACGCCTCGGGCCTGCCGCGCGACGACGGCCTGATCAAGAACCGTTACGTGGGCCGCACCTTCATCCAGCCCGGCCAGAAGCTGCGCAAGCATGGCCTGCGGATGAAGTTCAATCCGCTCCGCGAGGTCGTGGAGGGCAAGCGGCTCGTGGTGGTGGACGATTCGATCGTGCGCGGCAACACCACGCGCCAGATCGTGAAGATGCTCCGTGACGCGGGCGCGGTGGAGGTGCACATGCGCATCTCGGCTCCCCCCATCCGCCATCCCTGCCACTACGGGGTCGACATGTCCACGAAGCAGGAGATGGTGGCCCATGGCCGCACGGTCGAGGAGATCGCCACCGAGCTCGAGTGCGACTCGGTCGCCTACCTGTCGCTCGAGGGCGTTTACGAGGCGATCCGCGGCGAGCGCGCGACCCACTGCGACGCCTGCTTCTCGGGCGAGTACCCGCTCGAGCGCACCGATGTCGCGAACGGCAAGTTCGCGCTCGAAGAGCTGGCTGTCATCCGAAGCTAGTCCACGGACGCACGGACCAGTGATGGCAGCAACGTCTTCACGCCGAGAGCTGATCGTGGGCAACCTCCTGCTCGTGGCGCTGCTGGTGGTCCATACCCTCGACCACCTGCTGCGTCAGGAAGCACCCGTGCCGTCGGCGACCGCGACCGCCGGGCTCGCGGGCTTCGTGGCGGCCGTCTTCGCGCTCGGACTGGCGCTCTCCGGCCACCGCCTGGCGCCGGGGTTCACCGCCCTCGTCGGGCTCGCCACCGCCGCCGGCTTCGTGGCGATCCACGTGTTCCCGGAATGGAGCGTCTTCAGCCAGCCCTACGCGGACATAGAGGTCGACGGAATCTCCTGGGCGGCGATGATCGTGCCTGCCCTGGCTGCCGCCGTCGTGGGGACGATCGGGCTGCGCGCGGCACGCTTGCAACAGTTCACCGCTCCTTCGTAACCTTTCGGCACCAGCGCACCCGAGGCCGCCGCAACCGGCGCTAGTGTGACCAGTCGTGGACCTCCCCGCCGCCCTCGAGCAGAACTTCGGCTTTGACGCCTTCCGTCCGGGCCAGCAAGAGGCCTGCCAGGCGGCACTTGACGGGCGCGACGTGCTGGTGGTCATGCCCACCGGATCCGGCAAGTCGCTCTGCTACCAGCTGCCCGCGCTCATGCGCGACGACCTCACGATCGTGGTGTCGCCGCTCGTCGCGCTCATGCAGGACCAGGTCGAGGCGCTCCAGGCTCGCGGGCTTTCGGACAAGATCGCGCTCGTCAACGCACAGCAGGGCCTCGACGCGAATGCCGGCGTTCTCTCACGCGCGGTCGCGGGCGATCTGCGCCTGCTGTACGTGTCGCCTGAGCGCTTCTCGTCTCCGGGGTTTCTCGACCGCATGCGTCAGGCACGCATCGGCCTGTTCGTGGTCGACGAGGCCCACTGCGTGTCCCAGTGGGGGCACGACTTCCGGCCGGACTACTTCCGCCTGGCCGACGCCGCCCGCCACCTCGATGCGGGTTCGATCGTGGCCTCCACGGCCACGGCCACGCCGAGGGTGGCCACAGATGTGGTCAGGCGGCTGGGCCTTCGCGACCCGCTGCGGGTGGCCACGGGCTTCGACCGGCCGAACATCTCCTTCGCGGTGGCGCGCCCGGCGCCGCACGAGAAGCGACCGCTGGTCGCCGAGGCGCTGCGCGGGGAGGACGCCCTGCCGGCCATCGTCTACGCCGGCACTCGGGCAGGCGCCGAGGAGATCGCAGAGACGCTCGCGGCCGAGCTCGGCGAAGAGGCGGTCGCCTACCACGCCGGGCTCGACCGGGAGCGCCGCGCCGTTGCCCAGCGCCGGTTCCTCGCCGACGACGTACGGGTGATCGTCGCCACGAACGCCTTCGGCATGGGCGTGGACAAGGCCAACGTGAGGACGGTGCTCCACGCGGGCGTGCCGTCGTCGCTGGAGGCCTACTACCAGGAGGCCGGGCGCGCGGGCCGCGACGGGCGCCCGGCGCGAGCGGTTCTGCTGGCCGAGAACCGCGACAAGGCCCTGCACGTGCACTTCATCAAGCGCGACGAGGTCGAAGAGCAGCTGCCGGCCGCGCTGCACGACCGTCTGCGCGCCTCCTCCGACGGAAATGGCCGCTATGGCGTGGCGGCCGCCGAGCTCTCACGAGCCATCGGCGGCGGCCAGGACCGGCTGCGCTCGCTGCTCGGGCACCTCGCGCGGGCCGGCGTGATACTGCCGTCGCCCTCGGCTCCCGATCGGGTGGCCGGGCGCTTCGCCGGGCCCTTCGACCGCCGCGCCGCGGCCGCTTGCCGGGCCTCGGTCGAGGAGAGCGCCAGGGTGCGCTGGCGCCAGTACCGGGAGATTTGGGCCTACGTCGAGAGTGAGAAGTGCCGTCGCCGGACGATCCTGCGCCACTTCGGCGACCGCGCCGACCCGGCGCCCCGGCCGGAGGGCGTGCGCTGCTGCGACGTTTGCGCCGAGGGCCTGGTGCCCGAGCTGCCACCCCCGCCGCCGGAGGCGATCGCGGACCTCGACGGGGCGATCGTCTCGGTCGCCCGCGGCGCCAGACCGGCGGTGGGCCGCACCACCTGCGCCGAGATCTTGCACGGCGCGCGCACCAAGAAGATCGAGCGCAACTCCTACGATGGCCTGCCCGCTTACGGGGTCTCGTCACACATGCGGAGGGCGGACATCCTCGCGCGGGTTGACGATCTCATCGCGGACGGTGTCGTGGAGACCTCCGGTGGGGCTTATCCGGTGCTGCGGCTGCCGGCGCGGATTGCCGCCTAGAGGTGGTCCACTAGACCGTGGCGTTTCGCGTCGGCGTCCTGATCTCCGGGGAGGGAAGCAACCTCCAGGCGATCCTCGACACGCTGCACGGAAACGAGATCGAGGTGGTGGCTGTGGCCTCGAGCAGACACGGAGCCCGGGGACTAGAGCGGGCCCGGCAGGCGGGGATCGAGGTCGAGGTGTTCGCCCGAGACGATTACCCCGACCGCGACGCACGCGACGCGGCGCTCGGCAACTGGCTGGCTGACCGCCAGGTCGACCTGGTGGTGCTGGCGGGATTCATGGAGATCCTCAGCGGCGCGTTCATCCGCCGCTTCGAGGGGCGGGTCGTGAACGTGCACCCCTCGCTGCTGCCGGCGTTTCCCGGGGTCGGCGCTATCGAGCAGGCGCTCGACTATGGGGTGCAGGTGATGGGCGTCACCGTCCACTTCGTCGACGAGGGGGTGGACAGCGGGCCGGTCATATTGCAGGAGTCCTTCGAGCTTCCATATGCTCGCGACATCGAGGTGATCGAGGAGCACATCCACCGGATCGAGCACCGGCTGCTGCCCCGCGCGGTGTCCTTGATCGCCGCCGGCTCGGTGCGCTTCGATCCTGACAACCCGCGCCTGGCGCGCACCGGTGGCCGAGACGGCTGAGCCCGGCGCGCCGGAGGTCACCGCGCCCGGCGAGGTGCGCGTGCGCCGGGCGCTGCTCACCGTGTCGGACAAGCGCGGGCTGGTCGACTTCGCCCGCGGGCTCGCTGCGCTGGGCGTCGAGATCGTCTCGACGGGGGGCACCGCGCGAGAGTTGGCCGGAGCCGGCATAGAGACCCGCTCGGTGGAGGGCTACACCGGGTTTCCGGAGATACTCGACGGGCGGGTGAAGACACTCAACCCCCGCATCTACGCGGGACTGCTCGCGATCCGATCTGACGAGGGACATGTCGGCACGCTGCGCGAGCAGGCGATCGAGCCGATCGACTTGGTGTGCGTCAACCTCTACCCGTTCGAACAGGTGGCGGGCAGGCGCGGCGTGAGCCGCGAAGAGGTGATCGAGAACATCGACATCGGGGGGCCGGCGCTCATCCGGGCATCGGCCAAGAACCACGCCTTCGCCGCGGTGGTGGTCACGCCAGAGAGCTACGACGCCGTGCTCGAGGAGCTGAAGGCCAATGACGGTCGGATCGAAGCGCGCACGCGGGAGGCGCTGGCCACGGAAGCCTTCTCCTACACCGCTCGCTACGACGCCGCGATCTCACGCTGGTTCGCCGAGAGGGAGGAGGACTTCCCCGGCCAGCAGACCCGGTCGTTCACCAAGGTGCTGGACCTGCCTTACGGGGAGAATCCGCACCAGCGCGCGGCCTACTATGCGGACGCGGGTGCGCGCACGCATCTGCTCTCGATGGTGTCCAAGCTTCACGGCAAGGAGCTGTCGTTCAACAACCTGCTCGACCTCGACGCGGCCCGCAAGCTGGTCGGCGAGTTCGAGGTCCCCGCGGCGGTGATCGTCAAGCACAACAATCCCTGCGGGGCAGCGGTCGGCACGACCGTGGAGCAGGCTTTCGAGCGTGCTCTCGCCACCGATCCGGTGAGCGCGTTTGGCGGCGTCATGGTCTTCAATCGCCCGGTCAGCCGACAGCTCGCCGAGCAGCTCCACGAGATGTTCATCGAACTGGTCTTCGCGCCGGCCTATGACGACGACGCGCTCGCGGTGCTCCAGAAGAAGGAGAACGTGCGCATCCTCGTGGACCACGAGCGCCGCGTGCCGACCGTGACCGAGCAGGACATCAAACGCGTACGTGGCGGTCTGCTCGTGCAGGACCGCGACCTGGGTGCGGACATGCGCGAGGGCATGCAGGTGGTCACGGAGCGCAAGCCCACCGAGGCCGAGTGGGGTGAGCTGCTGTTCGCGTGGAAGGTGTGCCGGCACGTGCGCTCGAACGCGATCGTGTTGGCGAAGGACCTGGGCACAGCTGGGATCGGAGCCGGACAGATGAGCCGGGTCGACTCGGTACGGATCGCCGTCGAGAAGGCCGCTGCGGCCGATCTGGACCTGACCGGTTCGGCCATGGCCTCTGACGCCTTCTTCCCCTTCGCGGACGGACCGGCAATGGCCATCGAGGCCGGCGTGCAGACGATCATGCAGCCGGGCGGCTCGCGCCGCGATCCCGAGGTCGTGGAGGCCTGCGACGGTGCGGGCGTGGCGATGGTCTTCACCTCACGGCGGCACTTCCGGCACTAGCGGTCCGCGGGCAGGCGGCGATTGGACGAGACCCATCTCTATCTCGCCGTGGCAGTTGGCGCAGACCAGCACACATTTCGCCGCCTCGGCTCTGTAGGAGGCGATCGCCTTCCCGCCGCTGATGCTCATGTTGAACGACTTTTCGTTGGGGTCGACGTGGTGGAAGTGCAGGTTGATGATGCACCGGTCGTAGCCGCATATGGCACATCGTCCGCCCGCCTCCTCGACGAGGATGCGCTTGATCTTCTGATGGCGCCGGGTCACCGCCTCAGCCACACACCGCTGCAGCGCCACCTGTACCCGGCTTTGCCCGCGCTGTAGCGATGCCATCTGGTCTCGCCGTGCCGAAAGCACACTCGGAGTTCGGACCCTCGCGTACCGACCAGAGGTCTTCCGGTTCGCTTGAGCCACGGTGCAGGAGGCGGCGGAGACGACACGAACACATGTTCGTATAGCGTGCGGACGGCAGTACCGCAGCCTCCCAGCACGACATGCCCCCGGTCGGACTCGAACCGACGACCTCGCGGTTAAAAGCCGCTCGCTCTGGACCAACTGAGCTACGGGGGCGCCTCCATGCTAGTGGCGCCCGGCCGTAGACTCGAAAGTCCCCGCCCCCATGGTGTAGCGGTTAGCACGCGAGGTTTTCAACCTCGTAGGAGGGGTTCGAGTCCCCTTGGGGGTATGCACGGTCCAGAAGGCGGTGGGCGTGGACTAGCGCCTATGCACCCCGCTCGCCCAAGAGCAGCGCGTTGTCCCACGGATCGCGGACGAGAGCGCTGCCGTTGCCGTCCTCGACGGCGATGCCCGCATCCGCCAGGCGCCGCTTCACCCCGTCGAGGTCCGCTGCGTCGAGCAGCACCGTCCAGTGGCGCAGTCCCACGGAACCCGCGGGCGCGGGAGGCACTCCCTCCCCCCGCCAGGTGTTGAACGCCAGATGGTGGTGATAGCCGCCCACGGACACGAACGCGGCGCTCGGGAAGAGGGTCTTGGCCTCGAACCCGATCAGCTCCCGGTAGAAGGCGAGGCCCTGGTCCACGTCTCCCACGTGCAGGTGCAGATGCCCGACGGCGAGGGCGGAGTCCGCGTGCCGGCGGACCTCCTCCCCGGCCACCGTTGCCAGCAATGCTTGGAGATCCAGTGGCTGGGGCCCGACCGTGGCCGGGTCGCTGAGGTCGCCCCACCGGTCGCGGGAGCGGTCCGCGGCCAGCTCGATGCCGTTGCCGTCCGGATCCGGGAGATAGATCGCCTCCGAGATACCGTGGTCAGAGGCGCCGCTGAGGGGAGTGCGGGTGGCGGTCAGGCGCGCGACGGCCCGGGCCAGCTCCCGCCGCGACGGATGCAGGAGCGCGAAGTGGTAGAGCCCGGCGTGGCGGCCTGCCGGCCGGGCGTCGCGATCCTCGACAAGATGCAGCAGCTCGCCGCCACCCGCTCCCAGAGACGCCTCGGTGTCGGTGTGCTCGCGCACTTGGAGGCCGATGGCGTCCTGGTAGAAGCCAACGGAGCGATCGAGGTCCGTCACCGTGATGTGCACGGGGCCGAGGTCGAGCGAGTCGGCGAGCTTGGGCGTGGAGCTCATGCGTCCAGGGGGGCGGCGTCGCGCTCACGGTCGTAGCCTCCGCAGGACGCCGCGAACACGAGCAGCGAGATGACCAAGCCCGGTGCGTGGCCGGCCACGAGGCCCACGAGCGTGCCCGCCACTCCGCCGGCCAGCGCCGCGAAGAGCGCAAGCCCGGCGGGAAGCGACAGCAGTCGGGCTGTGACCAGCGAGCAGGCCAGCCAGGAGACCGGCCCGATCGCGAAGCCGTAATCGGCGAAGAAGTCCTCGTCGAGGGGGAGGAGAAGCAGCAGGCCGAAGAGGGCGCCAACCACCAGCGCCTGCACGAGGAGCGCCCGCAGGAAGAGGCCCTGATTCACAGACCGGATATTAGAACTCCACCCCCGCTACTCTCGCGAGCGCGGGCGGTTAGCTCAGCTGGTAGAGCGCCTGCCTTACAAGCAGGAGGTCACTGGTTCGATCCCAGTACCGCCCATAGTGGCCAATCCGCTTCGGAAGATCCTCCACGCGGATCTTCTCCGGCAGCGGCGGCGGGTCGACGGGGCGCAGTCCGAACTCCTCGACCACACCGACGATCTCCGCGGCGGCCTGATCTGGGGTAAGCGCCCCGTTCTCCGCCTTCTTCTGAACGTCGCCGAGCGCGTTCCGCTGCCGAGCTCCGCTCCACGCCGAGGGCATCGGAATCGGGGAAGCGTTGCGCGTGGCGGCGGCGCACGACGCCCGTATCGCAAACGACCTGACGCTTGAAGGCGTGGTGCTGCGATATGGCACGTTCTACGGGCCGGGTACGCACTTCGTGCCCGGCCACAGCCAGTATGAGGACATTCGCAAGCGGCGCATGGCGCTGGCCGGCAACGGCGACAGCGTCTGGTCGTTCGTGCACGTCGGAGACGCCGCCCAGGCGGCGGTCGACGCGCTGGTGGGCTGCGAGCCCGGCATCTACAACGTGGTCGACGACGACCCAGCGCCCATACGCGAGTGGCTGCCCTACTTCGCCAAGGTCATCGGAGCCAAGCCGCCACGCAGCTTCCCCCTATGGTTGGCCCGCCTCGCGGTTGGTCCGGCCATGATGGCCTGGGCAACCGCCTTCCCCGGCACATCCAACGCGAAGGCGCGCCGCAAGCTGGGCTGGCAGCCCCAATACCCCAGTTGGCGCGAGGGCTTTCCAGCCAGCCTTAGCAAGGTGGGAAGTTCGGTTTAGGCGCAGTGACATGTCGTGCAAGCGCGCACCGCGGGAACGCCCTGATCAGAGCAGAGTGCGGGCTTCCAGCCGTGCTACGGACTGTCGGTCGTGACTGGGGAGGTACACGGTCGGGTTCTGGCGACCGTGAGCCAGGATGCGATCGATTGTCTCGACGTGCAGCCTGGGGTTGGGCGCGACCGCATCGGGCCGCCGCGAGTGAAGCTGTTCGAGGGAGTCGGTGGCATCTCCGCCGAGCAGCACATGGTGACCGTCGTCGTCGATCACGATGATGGAGATGTGGCCCGGCGTATGGCCGGGGGTGAACACGGCTCTCACCCGACCGTCGTCGGTCAGCCTTCGGTTCGCGGCGAACGTCCCGAACGGCCCGTCGTCGAGCGCTATTGGCCTGAAGTCGACCTGCGTGGGCAGCGGGGCCCGCGAAACACGCTGCGCGGCGCGGCCGACGAGGCTGTTGGCCGCTCGCCACTCGGCCTCGGATACGAGTACCGGCGCGTTCACGTGGACCGCGCCGTCAGCGTGATCGCTGTGGAGGTGGGTGACCACTACCGTGTCCAGGTCGTCGGCGGATGCTCCCACCTGCGCCAAGGCGTGGGGCAGCTCATCGCCGGCGGCGACGTTGTAGCGCGCGAATGGGAGGTCCTTGACCGTTGCGGTCTCGCCGGTGTCGACGAGGATTCGCCGGCCCTCGTGCTCTATCAGCCAGGCGTGGATGGGAACGGATGGCACCCACGCCCCGGGAAGCAGCAGACCGAGGCGGCCGGCCAGACCGCGACGCGGGTGCAGAAAGGCCTGCTTGAGTTCGGCGGTGCCGGTCTGCAACGCGTGGATTCTCATCGCGGGCCCGCTTCGCCGCCGAGTCGCAGCGACTTCCGTACGAGCGCCTCGCGCAAGCGCGTCGGCAGAACCCGCATCAGGAGCACGTCACGCGCGAAGTTGTTGTGCAGTTCGTAGCGAATAGACGGGTCTGACGCCTCGAGCGCCCCCACGATCGCCTCCACGACCCGTTCGATCGGGATGCCCTTTTCGACTGACGCCTCCGTGCGCTCACGAAACCGCCGCAGCGGCTCGCGGTAGATCGTCAGCGATGGCGGCTTTGCCAGCTCTTCCTGGATCCTGCCGGCCATCAGAGTGTTGATCAGTCCCGGCGCGACGACCACCACATCGATGCCGAGCGGCGCGAACTCCATCCGCATCGCGCTCGACAGCGCCTCCACGGCGAACTTGCTCGCCGAATACGCACCCGTGAAAGGAAGCGTCCGAGATCCGCTTGCCGAGCTCATGTTGATGACCTTGCCGCCTGCTCGCTGCAGCGGCAGAAACGCCCGAGTCGTCGCGTGCATACCGACAACGTTGACCGCGAGCACCTGAGCGAACGTCTCGGCCGACAGGTCGACCAGCGGCCCGTTGCTGGTGACTCCGGCGATGTTCAGCAGCCCATGCAGCGGACGGCCGTTCAACTCCCCGCGGACCCGCTCAGCGGCGGCCTGCACGCTGTCCTCGTCGCGAACGTCGATGACGACCGGGACGAGCCGGCCAGGTGGCGCGGCCTCGAGGCTCGCCGCCTCCGCCTCGTCGATCGCACCCCCGAAGACCGTGTAGCCCCGCTCGAGCAGGCGCGAGGCAACAGCACGGCCGATACCCGATCCGGCTCCCGTCACCATGACCGCTCGACCGTGCGCGTTCGTCAGGACGCGTTCAGGCTTCGCGGTCACGGCGCGCTCGCGGCCACCCGCGCCGGCGTGTCGGGGATAACGTCCTTGGGCTCACGCGCGAGCTTCGCGAAACCACGCAACGCGCGCAGCAGGGTGAGGATGCCGCCCGACGACCGCATGTCGATCCCCGCGAGCAGCTGCCTGAGCAGCGTCAGCTGATCGAAGTAGATCCGTTCGGTGACGAGAACCTCATGTTCGTCAAAGACGAAGATCGCGGTCATCCGGACCCGGAACGTTCCGCCAGTCGGAGGAACCGGACCGAGGGGTCCCAGATGGGTGCCGAGCAGATAGAACTCGACGATCACCGCGTCGTCGCTGTGGCGCAGGGCGATCATCTCATGACGCTGATCCGGGAACGCCACGCGGGTGTCGTGGTAATAGCCCCGCACCGCGTCGTTGCCGTCGTGGACTGTCTGAGTGGGGATGATCTCGTAGTGCGGATGCGGGAAGGTCGAGAGGACCGCGTCCCACTCCTGCGCGACCTCATCACGAAAGTGATCGAGGACGACCTCTTCCCGGCGGGCACGCACATCGTCGGTAAGCACTGCGGCGTTCTCCTTCAATCGGTAGGTGACCGGAAACTTTGCTGTCGCACGCACTCCACGCGATCTGATGGCGTTCACAAGGGGAACCCGCCAAGCAGTAGCCCGCCGCTGAGATCCAGTGCGGGAACTGCAGGCGCTCCGCTCAGCCGGTTTCGTCTCGGCGACGAACGCTCATAGCCACGATCCTAATCTGCCCCAGGTGGCCCGGTGGTCCGACTTCGCGCGGCAGCCGAGATGTTCTGCCGCCGCCCAGTGGAAGCAGGCTGGAAGCGACGAACCGCAGCAAGCTGCAGCGAGCGACAAGCTGACCACCGCCCCTGACGCTTTTGTTCGCGGGTCGCAGCAGGCCGCAACATTCGGCTCGTCCCTTACAAGCAGGAGGTAACTGGTTCGATCCCAGTACCGCCCATCGTTGCACTCAAGCCCGCGACGCCGAATGCCGATGGCCCCCTTGACAGAAAGTCACCCGCCGGGCTCGGACAGCCCCCTTTGGAAGGGGCTCCCTTATGTTCGGTCTGCAGTCGCCGCCCTGTCGTCTCGACGTCGTCCGGCCGCTCGGCCGGGGGTTCAGCACACGTTGGGCGACGGCCCTCCTCCTCGGCGCGCTCGCAACCGCCCTGCTGATCGCGGGCTTCGGGCCGTCCGCCCCGTCCGCCCTTGCCGCTTCGACCCCCATGGTGGACCTCGGTGAGGCTTCGACCTACGCGGTGTTGAGCGGCGCCTCCGTCGACAACACCGTCAGTGCCCCCGGCGCCCCGCACACCACGCTGCGGGGGGACCTAGGCGTCAAGGCGAACACGCAGCCGACCGGCTTTCCCCCCGGCGTGGTGACCGGCACGACACGGATCGGCAGCACGGCCGACCAGGCGCACGCCGACCTCGTCGCGGCCTACACCGAGGTCGCCGCTCGAACGGGCGGCACCCCGCTCGCCGGCGCGCTGGCCGGCACGACCGTCTCGCCGGGGCTGCACACCATCAGCGCCGCCGCCTCGAACACCACGACGCTGACCCTTGACGGCGGGGGCAACCCGAACGCCGTGTTCGTCTTTCAGATCAACGGCGCCATGGCATTTGCCGCCGGAAGCCAAGTCAGGCTGATCAACGGCGCCCAGGCCTCCCGGGTGTTCTGGCAGGTCAACGGCGCGGGCGCGGTCGGCGCCGGCGCCAAGTTCGCGGGAACGCTCATGGCACTCGACGCGGTCGGGATTGGTGCCGGCACGGAGGTCAACGGCCGTGCCTTCGCTCGCAACGGCGCCCTGACGCTCGACAACAACCAGTTCTTCAGCGCCCCGCCCGTGGTCACCATCGCCGGCGGGGCCACCGATATCACGACCGATACGACCCCGACGATCAGCGGCACCACCGACGTCGAGGCGCCCGGGGTGGTCACCGTGACGGTTGCCGGGCAGACCCTCACCGCGACCCCGTCCGGCGGCGTATGGTCGGTCACCTCGGAGATCTTGGCGAACGGCGTCTACCCGGTCGAAGCCTCGGTCATCGACGGGGCAGGAAACCCGGGCAGCGCGACCCAGCAGCTGACCATCGACACGGTGCTGCCCGTGGTCACCATCGACGGCGGACCCTCCGTGACGACGAATGACCCGACCCCGACGATCGCCGGAACCAGCGACGCCGCGCCCGGCACGACCGTCCGCGTGGCCGTCGACTCGCAGACCCTGACGGCGCTCGTGCAGTCGGGGGGAGCCTGGAACGTGACCCCGACCGCGCTGAGCGACGGCACCCGCACCGTCACCGCCTCCGTCACCGACCCCGCCCGCAACGAGGGCACCGACAGCCAGGTGCTGACCGTCGACACCGCCGCACCCGCGGTGACGATCGCCGGTGGGGCGAACGCGCTGACCAACGATGCGACACCGAATATCTACGGGACCGCGGACGTCGCGCCCGGCACCGCCGTGACCGTGACCCTCGCCGACGAGACGCTGACTGCACTGGTTCAGGACGACAGGACCTGGTCCGTGACCGCAGCCGGGCTCTCGGAGGGCCCGCATCGCGTCGTCATGTCGGTCTCCGACGTGGCCGGGAACCGGGCGAGCTACACCCAGACGCTGACCGTCGACACTGTGTCCCCGGTCGTCACGATTGCCGGTGGAGCGACTGCCACGACGAACGACCTGACCCCGACGATAACCGGGACCTCCGACGCTGCGCCCGGCACGACCGTCACCGTATCGGTCGCGGGCCAGACGATGACGACGCTCCTGCAGGCCAACGGCGCCTGGAACGCGACGCCGACCTCCGTCGGTGAGGGCACGTGGCCGGTTGTCGCCTCGGCTCCGGATCCCGCGGGCAACGTGGGGAGCGCCAGCCAGTCCCTGACCATCGCCACCGGCGCCCCCTCGGCTCCGGGCGACACCGAGCCGCCGACCGCCACCGAGCCGCCGACCGCCACCAAAACGCCGACCGGCACCGAAACGCCGACCGGCACCGAAACGCCGACCGGCACCGGGACGCCGACCGGCACGGGCCCGGCGGGAGCCGGCCCGCGCCTGATAGTGGGGCTGTCGGCCGCCCATTTCAAGGCGCGACGCGGCAAGCGAGTGCTGGTGCCCTTCATGGTGAACGGCCCGGCCAAGGTGACGCTCACCGTGCTGCGCGGGAAGCGGGTGGTTGCCAAGGTGAGCACCACGCGCCGCAAGGCCGGTCGCGGCTCGCTCACCTGGAACGGCAAGATCAAGGGCAAGCTTGCGCCCAGAGGGCGCTACAAGATCAAGGTCCGAGCCGTTTCAGCGGCCGGCACCTCGGCCCGCGACGTGGCCAAGTTGCGCATCACCTGACGGATCCTCGGATGGCCACCGTGCCTGCGGTGCGGCCCCGCCTGCAGTCCGACCGCCGCGAGCGCGTCGGCGCGCTCCTGGAACAGCCGGTAGCGGGCGAGCCGTCCGCCGCGCCACGTTTGCACGTGCGGGCCGCGCGCCTCTACCTCGATGCCGTCACGGCCCCGCAGCCGCACGCGAACGAGCACGACTACCTCCTCCGCGGCTTCGACGATCTCCTCGTGGACCATCTCGACCGCGTCCCAGTGCTCGCAAGCTGGCGCAGATGAAGCGGCGGAGGGCTCGCGCTCCGTGATACACGCCGGCGTCAGAACCGATCGAGCGCGACCAGTCCCACTCGACGTCCGGCGCCGCAAGCTCGATGAGGGCGTCGATGTTGCGAGCGTTGAAGAGCTCGTAGAGGTGCTGCGCCAAGTCGCCGCTTCGAACCCTGCAGGGCCTCACCCCTCACACGGTCAGCGTACAACGCCGGTGGCGGACAGGAAAAGGCAGGGATCTGCTCGAGGGTGGGCGGAGCATCGGCTGATCAAAGGACCTCTCATGCCGATCGTGTCAGCGAGCGGGAAGGGCGCGCGACTTCTAT
>JAUJOQ010000001.1:457421-723973 GCA_030447725.1 Thermoleophilaceae bacterium | reverse complement strand
AAAGGACCTCTCATGCCGATCGTGTCAGCGAGCGGGAAGGGCGCGCGACTTCTATCGAAAGCCCCAGCCAGGGGTCATTCGAAGGAGCCACCATGAACTTCAGCACCCGGTTGGACCTGGACATCGTCGCCGTCGAAGCCGAGGACGAAGTTTCCGTGCTCTTGGAGCTCACCGCCCCCGAGGCCGACTCCGCGCAAACCCGGGCCCCCGCCGCCCTGGAGATCGTGCTCGACCGCAGCGGCTCGATGTCCGGCGATCGGCTCGAGGCGGCCAAGCGCGCCATCGAGGCGCTGATCGACCGACTCGACCCCACGGACAGCTTCGGCCTCGTGTTGTTCGACGAAGACGTCCATGTCGCCGTCCCGGCTGGTCGCCTGACCGATAAGGCGGCCGTGCGCCAGCTTGTGCGCGGCATCTCTCCCGGCGGGATGACCAACCTCTCGGGGGGCCTCATGCGCGGACTGCAGGAGGTGCGGCGAGTGCAGGCTGAAGGCTCGGCCACCGTCGTGCTGCTCTCCGACGGTCATGCCAATCACGGGGTGACCGCGGCCGCAGATCTGGGGACGATCGCCGCCGGAGGCCGCGCCAAGGGCGTGACCACCTCCACGGTCGGGATTGGCTTGGACTA
Source organism: Thermoleophilaceae bacterium (assembly GCA_030447725.1). Lineage (GTDB taxonomy): Bacteria > Actinomycetota > Thermoleophilia > Solirubrobacterales > Thermoleophilaceae > JAAYBF01. The sequence goes on along the minus strand of JAUJOQ010000001.1, from coordinate 723,345 downwards.
CGACGAAAGCTTGCTTGCCGCGGTGTCAAACGGCGGCGCCGGCAACGCGCACTTCGCCGAGGAGGCCGACGCTGCGGGAGCCGCCGTCGCCTCGGAGGTCGACGGCCTGCTCGAGCAGGTGGCCCAGGCGTGCAGTCTCACGGTTCGCCCGACAGGCGCGGTTGACGCGGTGCGCCTGTTCAACGATCTGCCGGTCGTGGGCATCGAAGGCGGCTTCATGGTCGAGCTTGGCGACTTTCATTCAGGGGAGGAGCGCAAGCTGTTACTCACCATCGACGTTCCTGCCATGTCAGCTCTCGGCCTTGCTGAGATCTGCTCGCTCGAGCTGCAGTGGGTCGACGCGGCCAAGCTCGACACCCACATGGTCACCATCCCGGTCCACGTGAACGTCGTCCCCGGAGACCAGGCGGCGGGGCGGATCGCCAACCCGACGGTGCGCACCGAGGTCGCATTCCAGGCGGCCCAGCGCTCCAAGCGCGAGGCCGCTGAGGCCCTGCGCCGAGGGGACGCTGCAATGGCGGCGGGCCTTTACGGGAGCGCGGGCTCGGCCTTGCGCGACTTCGGCCCGATGGCCGCCACTGAGATGTCGGCAGAGATGGCGGCTGAGGCCGAGCTGCTCTCCGACCTGTCGCTGCGTGCGAGCCACGATGACCCTCGCCGAGTCGCCAAGTTCACCGAGGCCGACCGTCACCGCAAAGCGCGGCGGCGCGGGGGACACCCCGACGCGTAAACGTCTCGGTAGAGAGTGGAAGCGACGTGGAAGCGTCAAACCGCAGCAGACACCGACCCATCAGAACCGTGATGTCGCTCAAGAAGGCATTGGACTCCAGGAGGCGGTACAGGCGGCAGGCGCTCGCCTTACAAGCAGGAGGTCACTGATTCAATCCCGGTACCGCCCATGGTCGAGAAGCCGCTTCGGAAGCGGCCCGTCAGCCGGCTCGCTGCGCGTAGGTGCGAAGCAGCCGGTTGCTCCTGAGCACTCGCTTCGAGGCCACCCCGACGTAACGCACCTTTCCGCGGCGGACGCCGATGATCCTGCGGCTGCTCGGGCTCAGCCGGTAGACGGTCGCCGACACCCGGCGTAGTGCCTTGAAGGCTCGTCTGGCCTTGCGCAGGCTCACTCCCGGATGCACGCCCCGGTTGCCATAGGAGCCGGCGGTGGCGCTCAGCAGCTCGACCTTGGTGCCCTTGCCGAACACGGCGGTCACATGCCCCCTACTGCCCTTCACGCAGTAGCGGTAGCGCTTCGGGCTCTTGCTCGCCGCGGTCACAGTCGCCAGGCGTGGTGAGGCGTCGAGTCCTTTGCGTGTGACCCTCAGCCTCAGCCGGCCGATCCCCCTGGGTCCGATCGAGGAGCGCCGCGCCAGGCATGAGGTCGGCGCCCGAATGGTCTGGATACGGTGCAAAGCCAGGCCACTCGGATCCAGGCCGGCCGCGCCAGAGCAGGCGAAGGTGCCCGGCGCGGCGGCGAACACCTTGGTCACGCATGTGCCCAGCGCGCGCTGCCCGTAGGCGTTGGGATGGAAGGCCTCCTGCAACTCGCCCTGCTGAACGGTGCTCGCCCCCACGAAGCGACCCCACTCCGCGCCGGCCGCGGTCGGGCGGGCAAGCGGCGTGCTCTGAGCGGCGGTCTGAGAACAGAACTCGTGCCCCTGGAAGGCATCTATGAGATCGAGCGTCTCGACCCCCCGCGAATTCGCCCCAGCCTTGACCACGGCCCCGATCTGTGGCGCGGCGCGATCACGGGCCCAGTCGAAGTCCTGGTCATAGAACGGGCAGCCGTTGATCGTGCGCTCGGGGCTGAACTCGGGATAGCGGTTCTCCGCAGCCCGCGGGACCACCAATGGATAGGTCTGTACGATCAGCCGGTAGTCATCCGTGGCGTAGCCGGCCTCGCTCATCACAGCGCGGACCTCGTCGATCGCCCTGCCTACGTTGGCGATCACCTCTGGCTTGAGCGCATCGATCTTCTGCTGCTGGGAGGGCTCGCAGGGTCCCGTCCTCGTCACGTAGGCCGTAATGCAGTCCCGGACGATGCTCGCGAAGCCGAGGTCGTTGCCGCCGATCGAGAGCATGATCAGCTTCACGTTCTTATCGCGGGCGACGGGCAGCAGCTTGTCGGCCTGGGGCGGCTCGCCCCTCTGGCCCACGCCGCCCTGCGAGGCGCGGAAGATGTTCTTGGTCTGAGCGCCCGAGCAGGAAAGGTCGATGCGCTCGGCGACCGGGAGGCTGGCGCTCTTGATCTCGGCCACGTCGGAGCGATGGCAGCCGCGGTCCTCGGTGCCCTTCTCATACACGCTTGTCTTGTCCACCCGGCAGGTAGCTCCGGCGGGCAGGCAGGCGCGGTCGGTGCCGTCCTTGTCGCCGGTCGGGGTCAGCGAGTTGCCGTTCCAGCGTCCCGCCTCGCCGGAGATGTATGAGTCCCCCAGCGACACCGCCGCCGTGGTCTTCGACGACGGGCCCGCCAACGCGACGGGGACGAGCACCAGCATGAGGATGAGCGCCCCTAACGCACCTGTGAAGCGCATGTGAAGCACGGTACTCGCGCCCCGTCGCGGCCGCGCCGGTCGCTTATGACTAAAGCTGCCTGCCCAGGGGGAGGAGCGGAGCGGGTGCTCCGAAGGGAAGGGGAAAAGAAGGGCTAGTTGCTCGCTGGAGGCTCCGAAGTCTTGTCCGACGGCGCGGCATCGTGGCCGGCCCAGTCGTCGTCCTGGGACTCGGGAACGCTCGGAATGCGCGGCATGTCAGTCTTCGGATCGCGCCCCGCGTAGCCGCCGGGGCCTGGCTCGACTTCGGGCGCTCCCGGACTATCCGCCTCCGCCGGTCCCTTGCCTGCACCGAACTCCACCTCCGGCTCTTTGCCGGTGGTGACTTCGTCGGGCGCCTCACCTTCGCTGGTGATCGGCTTCTCCCGGTCGGTCGTCTCGTCGCCTGACTCGCTCATTTGCAGCGTCTCCCTCGCTCGTGGCTGGCTTCCTACGTGGGTCTTTGATACCCGCGCCCGCCGTGAATGAACCTCAGTAGGCGCGCCCGATCGTCGGTCCTTTCGGGCAGCTATCAGCCGGGCTCGCCGCGCACCTGTATCAGGCGGGTTGCCGTAACCAGCGCCATGCCGCCGATCAAGTTGCCCAGCACCGCTACGGGGAAGTTCTGGACGAGGTCGATCCACTCGGCGCTGCCGCGGTTCGCGAACAGGCCGAAAGCCATTTCGCCGACGCTCACCACCGCGTGATTGAGGCTGGGCGCCGCGAGCAGGAAGCCGATTATGAAGGCGACGGCGATTCGACCGATGTCGCTGTCCGCGGCGTGCGCCACCCATGTGAGCAGCGTCATCAGCGTTCCCGCCACGATGGCGCTGAAGAGGGCTGAGACAAAGTCGCGTTGCGCAAATGTCTCCGCGAGCGAACTGGCGGAGTCGAGCGCGCTGGACGGCACGAGACCCGCACGGCTCAACAAGGCGGCGAGCACCATCAGCGCCAGCAGGTTGCCAAGCAGCGTCCCTGCCCAGAGCCGGCTCACGCTGAGAAGGCCCCGCCGGGTGGAGATCACCGTGGTGATCGGAACGAGGAAGTTCTCGGTGAACAGCTCCGAGCGCCCGACGATCAGAAGCACGAAGCCGATGCCGAAGGCAAGAGAGCCGAGCACGTGCGCGCTCTCCTCGGGAAGGACTGCCTCGAACGCTCCGCTGACGACGGTCAGGCCGACGATGCCGAGCATCACGTCGATCCCGCCGACGATCCCGGTGGCCAACAGCCCGGCCACCGACCGGCTGACCCGGCGCTCCCCCTCGTCGACGCTCTCGTGCCAGATGTCCGCTGGATCCCGGCTGCTCACCACGCGCTGCTACCCCGGTCCAGCGCTCGTGACACCCTCCCGCGTTCTCCGGTTGGCCACACGGGAGTCACGTGGCGCCAACATGTGGCCGCGCGCGCTCGGATTGCATGACGGGCGTGCGGTGCGCAACCCGGGGAACGCAGGTTGTGGCCCACCGCGGCGCCTCGGTGGCGGCACCGGAACATACCCATCACGCCTACGAGCTTGCCGTGGCTCAGGGAGCGGATGTCCTCGAGGTCGACGTGCGGGCCACGGTGGACGGTGAGCTCGTTGTGGTCCACGACCCGACCCTCCTGCGCACGGCCGGCGACCCCCGGCGCGTCGACTACGTCACCCGCGCGGACCTCGAGGGGCTCACGCCGTGTTTGCGACCGCTGACCCTCGACGCCGTCCTCGAGGCCCACGGCCAAGCGATCCGGCTGCTGATCGAGCTCAAGGACCCTCAGCCCTGGTGGGAACGGCTCCTGGTCGAGGCGGTAGACCGGCACGGCCTGGCTGACCGCGTGGCCCTGCAGTCGTTTGACCTGTCCGCGCTGCGCCGGCTTCGGCTCTTCGCGCAGCATCTGCCGCTGGCATCACTGCACCGCGGCCGCCCCTCGTCGCGGACGTTGGACGCCGTCGCCCGCTACGTGACGGGCGTCTGTGTCCACCACGTCCACGCTGACGCCGCCCTCGTCGGGGCAGCGCGGTCGCGCGGGCTCACCGCGCACGCCTGGACGGTCAACTCAGCGCCGGACATCGCTCGGGCGCTGGCCGCCGGGGTCGACGGGGTGATCACCGACGTGCCGGGCGTGGCCGCGGCGTCGGTGCAAGCCGCATGGCTGGCCGACGCGGCGTAGACGGCAGCAGCTCGAGCAGCTCCCACCACGATTCGACCACCACCGCCGCCCCGCACTCCCGGAGCGCGGCGATGCGCTCCTCCCGTTCCGGCGGCGCCACGAACAGCACGTTGCCGATCGTTTGGAACCCGGCCGCCACGGCAGACCGCACGCCGACCACGGAGTCCTCTACCGCCAGTGTCTCACCGTCTCCTCCACCAAGCTGCTCACCGGCGAAGGCGTACACGGCCGGGTCCGGCTTGCTCGTGGGGATCGGCAGCGAGTCCTCGGCGCTGAAACGAACGTCGGCGGGAAAGAGGCCGGCCAGACCCGTCGCCTCGAAGCAGACGTCCAGGCGAGCCAGCGCGCTCGAGCTGACCACCGCGAGGTCGAACCGCAGTCCCAGCTCGGCGAGGGGCTCACCCACCGCCGGGTCTGGCTCGAGGACGCGCGACAGATGAGCGCTCACCTCCCGGCGCTCGATCGCGACTCGGCGCTCCAGCTCCTCGGGTTCGAGCACCACGCCGTAGGTCGCCGCCAGCTCGAGAGCGGTGGCGCGGAAGTTCTTGCCGACCGCGGTGCTACGCAGCTCGTCGGGAGTGAAGCGCTTGTCGATGCCGAGGTCTGCCAGCAGATCGTTCGTCACCGCCGTCGATGCCGCGAATGCCGGCTCCTCGGACGCAAACAGGCAGTCGTCGGCGTCGCACAACAGCACCCGGACGTCGGCCAGCGCGGCGGACCGCAGCGCCGCGGAGGCGCTCACGCGGCCAGCGTCCGACCGCCCGCCAGGCCGGCCGCCACCGCGTCGCGCGCGCCATGACGGTCGATGTCGACGAGGGCCTGCTCGAGCTGGACGGCGAAGTCAGCATCCTCCCCCAGGTCCCCGAACACCGACCGCACGCCGAGCAGCGGGCGCGGATCTGTCCCGCCTTCGGTGGCCAGCGGCTGCAGCAGGCCGGCGAGGGGATCATCCGCGAGCGACGCGCCGACCTCGCCCACCCCGCGCAGGTGCTGGCACCACCCGGCCACGGCTAGGGTGAGCAGGCCATGCTGAAGGCCCAACCTGCGCGCCTCGGAGATCGAGCTGAGCACGTGGGTGGGGATCTTCGAGGACGCGTTGCGTCGCAGCCGAGAGAGGTCGTCGCCGATCATCGGGTTGGCGAGCCGCTCCAGGACCGTCCGCTTGTAGGCCGGAAGGTCGACGCCGGGTACCCGTGGCAGGAGCGGGCTTACCTCGTCCATCAGCCGGGCGGCATAAGCGCCGAATACCGGGTCTTCCACGGCCTCGTCGGTCCGCCGGTGCTCCGCGAGCGATCCGAGGTGGCCCAGCGCGCAGTGGCTCGCGTTCAGCAGCCGCGTCTTGAGCAGTGCGTAGGGGCGGACGTCGTCCACGAACTGGGCCCCCACCTCGTCGAGCGGGGGCCGGCCGTTGCAGAAGCTGTCCTCGATCACCCACTGGGAGAAGGGCTCCGTGATCACCGGCCAGCGGTCGGCCACGCCGAACTCCTGCTCGACGAACTCGCGGTCGGCGACCGTCGTCTTGGGCGTTATGCGGTCGACCATGCTGCTCGGGAACGCGACCGATCCCTCGATCCACGCGGCGAGCCGCGGGTCGCGCAGCGCCGCGAAGGACACGAGCGCGTTACGAGCTATCTCGCCGTTGCCCGGGATGTTGTCGCAGGACAGCACCGTGAACGGCTCGGCGCCGGCGCGGCGGCGGCGGTCCAGCGCCTCCACCAGCTGACCGATAGCGGAGGTGGGGGAGGTCGCTGGGTCTACCGAGTAGGCGGGGCCGGTGATCGTCAGGGTCGCGAGCCGCGTGCGCGGGTCGGTGAGAACGTCCAGCACCGCGGAGCCGTCCTCGGGCGCAAAGAGATAGCCGCCGATGACCCCCACCACGCGGGCTTCGTCACATGCGGAGCTGCGCGAGACGACGGTGTAGAGGGCGTCCTGGGCAGTCAGGACCTCACGCATCTCGGGACGGTGGAGGCCCACACCGGTCAGGCCCCAATCCGTCGTTATCCCCCGCTGGGCCAGCTCGTCGAAATACACGGCCTGGTGCGATCGGTGGAAGGACCCGACGCTGATGTGCACGACGGCCGGCGTCAGCGCGGATCGATCGTAGGTGGGCACAGCCACCCGCGCGGCGTGATGCCCCAACGTGTCGTCACCGAGGCGAACAGGGGCTGTCATGGGCACGCCACCGTCAACCACCGGCCGATACCGTGCCCGCCCGGGCAATGAAGATCGTCTTCCAAAGCTTCGAGGGCCGGTACTCCGACAGCCCGCGCGTCCTCTACGAGGCCCTGCCCGACCGCGAGCGAGGCCACGACGCCGTATGGCTGGCCGACCCCGCCCACGCGGCCGGCTTTCCCGCCGACGCGGTCACCGTGCGTTACGGATCCGAGGAGTCTGTGCGCGCACTGGAGGCCGCCGACATCGTGATCGCCAACACCCACACCGACCTCGAATGGACCAAGCGCCCCGATGCGCTCTACGTCCAGACCTGGCACGGCACGCCACTCAAGCGGATCCACTTCGACGTCCTGTGGGCCCCGGAGGGGCGCCTCGAGCGGCTCTCGCGAGACATCGCGCAGTGGGACCTCCTGCTCTCCCCCAACCACGTCAGCATCGAGCGCCTGCGCGGGGCCTTCGGCTTCACCGGGGAGGTGCTGGAGAGCGGATACCCGCGCAATGACGTGCTCAGCAGCCCCGACCGGCTCGCCGTCCGCGATCGGGTCCGCCGCGAGCTGGGTATCCCGGACGGCAAGACGGCCGTGCTCTACACGCCCACCTGGCGTGACGACGTCGTCTTCTCGAAGGCGGATCGAGGGTTCAGTCTCGACCTCGACGTAGACGCGTTTACCGACCGGCTGGGCGATGACCACGTCCTCCTGCTGCGTCTGCACTACATGCTCACAGGTCGCTACGAGGCGGCCGAGCACCCGGCCGTGCGCGACGTGTCGTTTTACCCCGACGTCGCCGAGCTCTATCTCGCTGCGGACGTTCTCGTGACCGATTACTCGTCGAGCATGTTCGACTTCGCGGTGACGGGCAAGCCGCTGTTGTTCTACACCTACGACCTCGAGGATTACGAGACCCGGGTCCGCGGGTTCTACTTCGACCTGGGTACGGTCGCCCCGGGGCCGATGGTGCAGACCACCGGCGAGCTTCTCGATGCCCTCCAGGACCTGCCGGCGGTCAGTGCTCGGCATGCGGACCGCTACGCCCACTTCCGCGACACCTTCTGCGAGCTCGAGGACGGACGGGCAACCGAGCGGGTGCTGGACCGGGTGCTCACGAAGCCAGCTCCGCGACCCGCGGCGAGCTGAACGCCTCCGCCACGAGATCGGCGGTGTCGGCCGGGCCGTGAGAGCGCTCGGAGAGAATCGTCCAGCGATCGGGGCGAAGCGACGGGCCGGAGGCGACCGCATCCACCAGCTCCTGACGCGTGATTCCGAGATCCTCGGGTGCCAGCGGCAGTCCGACACGCCCGAAGAGGCGCCGCAGGTCGCTCAACAGCGATGAGCCGTGCGCGGTGGCCGATACGAGGCAGCCGAGCGCCACCTGCTCTCCGTGGAGCGCTGCGCGCGGGCCGAGCTTGGCGTCCAGGGCGTGAGACACGAGGTGCTCTGCGCCGGAGCACGGCCGGCTCGTGCCGGCCGCGGCCATCGCCAGGCCACTGAGCAAGAGCCCGCGCGCCAGTATCTCGTGCTCGGCGGTAGCGCTGAGATCTGAGAGGTCGAGCACCGGCCGCGCCGCTGCCTCGGCGATCATCGCGCTGTAGGCGTCGAAGCGATCGTGCCCCAGCTGGTCGGCCAGCCGCCAGTCCAGACACGCGGTCAGGTTGCTGGCCAGGTCCGCCACACCCGCGCGAATCGTCGGGGCCGGTGCGCTCCCGACGGCCTCGATGTCGACGACGATGCCGCACGGCATGCGGGCCGCGTGGCTGCCGCGAACGCCGTCCTTACCCACCAGGGAGGCCACCGGCGAGCTGATGCCGTCGTTCGAGATGGTGGTAGGCACGCTCACGAAGTCGATGCCCGTCCTCGCGGCGGCGAGTTTCACCGGGTCGATCACCCGACCTCCCCCTACCCCGACCGCAGTCGTCACGCACTCCTGGATGACCTCGGCTGCCAGAGCGGCCCCCTGGTCCAGCCGGCCGCACAGGCCGGGGCGGTGCAGCACGTCAACTCCCTGCGCGCGAAGCCCCGACACGACGCCCTCGGCCAGCAGGCGCGACGGGCCCGGCCCGCTCCCCACCAGCACCCTGCCCATGTCGAAGTCATGGGCGGCGAGCAGCTCCGCCACGTCGCGGAGGCAACCGACGCCCAAATGCAGAAGCCGAGGTATGGCGAGGGCGCGCTGATGAGGGGACATCAGGCCGCTCCCACGAGCGCGTTCGCCGCATCGAGGTCATCGTCGTCGTCGATCTCGACCCAGGCGGTGCTCGGCATTGGCCAGACGTGCCACGGGACCCCGGCGGCGGCCACATCTCCGACCGCACGCTCGTACCAGGCATTGGCCGACTCCTCGTGGCCCACGAAGCTCTCGAGCACCTGGCGCAGGGCACGGAGATTCGAACCGCGGGCCATGAGCATGCCGATGTACTCCCCGGCGGCCGGATCCACGCCGACCTTGCCGATACGCTCCAACGTCCCGTCGCCGGCACGGGCGACCTTCATCGACTCGTCGGTGAGCCGGCGCTCGAGGTCCACCGCCATCAGGCCATCGGCATCTCCGGTGGCTGCACCACGGACGAAGGCCGTGACGTGCTCGGGGTCGGCCAGCAGATCGGCGTTCACCACGACGACAGGACCGTCCTCGGGCAACTCCCGCAGGGCGCGGAGCAGCGACCACCAGTTGTTGAGCTCGGCGAACTCGGGATTGCGCACTACCCGGATGTCCTCGGGCCGCATCTCCAGCGCGTCCTCGATTGCGGATGCGGCGTGGCCCGCGACGACACTGATGGAAGCCACCGCTTCCCCCGCACCGCCGATTCCCGCGAGCTGTCGGTCGGCCAGAGTGCGGCCCCCGACCTCCAGCAGCCATTTCGGAGTCTCGCCGCCGAGCCGGCCCAGGCGGCTCCCTCGGCCGGCGGCCAGGACGACGACGTGGACTGGGGCGAATGGAGGGGTCATTAGAGCGGCGGCAGCGGCAGCGGACCAGGCAGCCTACTCGGGCATGCGCCTCGGAGACTTGGCGCGTCAGCGGCGGAGCACGACCAAGCGATACGTGTGAACTCCGCCGACCATCGTCAGCTGCATCAGGTAAACGGCGATCCCATTCATCAGGAACCTCTCCGGGAGGACCCGCTGGGCGGCTCTGGTCGCCCGCGGGCGGCCGAAAACCACTCTGGCAATCCGTTCCAGTCGCCGGACGGTGGGCAGCACCTGCTGCGTCAGATCTCGTTCCTCGACTACCTCGAAGCCCCTCTCGGCGACAGCGTCGAGCCAGTCGTCGAACACACACGGTCGGTCCACGGACATGGCTTGCTCTGTGGCGGTCGCCGCTCGCCGGGTCTCTGCGGGAAGCTCTGCGAAGCGGGCCGTCCGCCAGCCGTCGATCACAACGAAGAGCCCGCCTGGGCGCAGCACGCGGTGCGCCTCGCGCAGGGCCGTGTCTAGGTCGGTCGCGTGACAGAGGCTCTCCACGACGAACACGAGGTCGAAGGTCTCCGCATCGAATGGGAGTCGCTGGAAGTCCCCCTCCAGGAAGCGGGCATTTCCGAGACCATTCGCCTTGGAGCGTGCTGCGGCGACGTGCGTGGGGACGAGGTCTACGCCGGTGAATGACGTGTCCGGATGGCGCTCGGCGAGGTAGCGAAGGTTGAACCCCTTGCCCGCGGCAAGCTCGAGCACCGATTCGGTGTCCTGCCCGATCAGGCGCTCAACCTCGCGAGCTTGGCCGAGGTAGCCCTGCTTGTCGAACACGCCGTCCGGATTCAAGGCCAGGTGCATGGCCCCCTCGTTCGAATGAAAGATCCGGTACGCCCAATTGCTCTGCTCGTAGTAGCAGGCGACCTCGGCCTCCTTCTCGCCTCTGCCTTCGAGCAGACCTGTGTCGAATATCCGTTCGATCGTCGCCAGGCGCCGCGCGAGCTCTTCCTGCATCCGCTCGTCGGGCGTCACGGGGGCGACGTAGGTTGGCTTTCCTCGGTCCTCATGGGGGCGAAGTGTCGCTCATCGAGCGCGATTGCGTCGCGAGCAAGACCCCCGGCTAGCTCAGCGTGGCCTCGATGTCATCGAGCGCGGCCTGCTCGTCAGCGCTCACCTCCTTGGCCCCCACGCCAAGGAAGCCGCCCTCCTTGTGGGCTCGGGCCACGGCGTCGGCCACGGCGCGGACGAAGCCCTTATAGGCGTCGACCTCCTCAGGGGAGGCCTTCTCCTGGAGCAGCCGCACCGCTTCCCGGAGTCCCTCGCTGCTCGCCTGTCCGACGTCGCCGACTGATCTCACCCTGTTCGGGTCCATGGCCGGCGGGCTCGCCACCAGCTCGTCGAGCAGCTCGCTTCCGCCCTGCTGCCGGCGTGCCTGGGTGTAGACCTGACCCATCGCCAGGCTCTCGCGGATCGTGCCGCCGCGATCGGCGGTGATCACTCGCATGCCGGCCAGCATCGGGCCTTCCACCACCTTCGCCCACTCCTCCGCGTTGAAGTCGGCCTTCTTGGTCATAGGGGTCCCTTTAGTCGATGTTGATGACGCCGAAGATCAGCAGCAGGATGAGCGTGCCGACGGCCGACACGAGCAGCGACGCCCCGCAGCCCATGCGATTCGAGAAGAAGAACATCCACTGGTGCTACCCCATGCCGCCGCGGATCAATCGGCGCCGGCTGCACGCTGGCTCATCTGCAGCTCTGCCCACATCGGCGAGTGGTCGGACAGGCCGGTCTCGCGGGCCGGGTGCTCGTATCCACACGCAACCGGCTTGAAGTGCTCGGAGCCGACCATGTGATCGAGTCGCCAGCCCGCCCCTCCCGCCCTCGGCGCGAAGCTGCACTCCTCGTGCTCGTATCCGTGGAGGTCTCGAAACAGGTCGCGAAGGCCGTGGGGCTCGAGCCCTCGCAGCAGGGCCAGCTCGGATCGCTCCCAGGCCTCGCCGCGGTCGGTGCGCAGGGAGCCGCCCGCGGTGCGGGCGAAGCTCCAGGTCTCGCCATCGGGCAACTCCCGTCTGGGGGTGTTGAGGTCCCCGGCCAGTAGTTGCGGCAGCGCCCGTGCCCGGGCGAGGTGGGCGTGCAGCGCGCGGTGGGTGCGCACCTTCACGTAGTCGGGCTTCTGGGAGATCGGCGAGTGGAGGTTGTGCAGCTCGAAGGGGCTGTCCTGGACGACCCGCACCGAAAGGAGCCGTTCGGGCCACGGCGGATGAGCCGAGCCGATCACCTCGAGCGGCGCCCGGGCGGCAATCAGCACGCCGAGCCGACGGTCCTCCGGCGGCGACTCGCCGGGAATCCAGTCGTCCATCGACGTACGCACATGCACGAGCCCCTGATCCTGCAGAGCCTGGCGCCAGGTCCTCAAGGTGGTGAGGGTCACCTCCTGGAGGCAGACGACATCCCACGGACGGGCCGCGACCGCGTCTACCTGTTCGGGCTGGCGCCCGACCCTGCCGGCCACGTTCCAGGAGATGAGCCTAAACCGGTACATGATCTGAGGTATGGCCGAGCGGCGTGGAAGTATTCGCCCGACCGACCGACTCTAGGAGGCGGCGACTGGTGGCAGGAGGGCCTGCCGCCAGTGAGCCGGGCCACCGCCGAGAAGCTCGAGACGGAGCAGGCTCGTGTCGAGTTGCGGAGCGGAGACGTGGCCTTCCTGGACGAAACCGAAGAGGGGTGGAAGGTCTCGGCCGCCGGGCGCAGGCCCCAGCCGGGCGAGGAGCGCCCCTACGACTGCGAGCTCGAGTCCTGATGCGCGCGATGTTCTTCTTTACCTGTTCCTGATCGGCGCCGGTCTCGCCCTGTACTCGGTCATCGGCGTGCTGGGCCACTGAGGTGCGCCGCCGGCTTCCCAGGACATGCGCTGGCCGTGCTTGAGCTGTCCTGTCAGCGTCTCGTCCGTCGAAGCCGACCCTGACGGGAGCCGCCTCGGAAGTCAAAGAGGCCGGCCGCTCAGGAACTGGCTACGCCCGCCTCCTCGGCGGCACGCTCGGCTGCCTCCAGCCGGCGGGCGACGAGATCGAGCCCGGCGTTCCAGAAGCCCGGGTCGGTCAGGTCCACGCCAACGATCTGCCCGAGCTGCTCGGGCGCCATCGAGCCGCCGGCCCGAAGCAGCTCGAGGTAGGACTCCACGAAGCCCTCGCCCACCTCCTCGAAGCGCCGGTAGACCGACAGCGCCAGCAGGTTGCCGTAGGCGTAGGCATACACGTATCCGGGGCTGTCCACGAAGTGGGGCACGTAGGACCACCAGCTGCCGTAGGCCTCGGAGGGCTCAACCGAATCGCCGAGCATGTCGCTCTGGGTCTCGAGCCAGGCGGAGGCGAAGGCGTCCACCGACAGCTCGCCCGTGTCGCGCCGCTCGGTGTGGATGCGGTGCTCGAAGCGGTTCATCGCCACCTGGCGGAAGATCGCCGCGACGGCGCCGTCGAGCGATTCGGCCAGCAGCGACAGCCGGGCCGCGGCGTCGGGCGCCTCCTCGAGCAGGCGCTCGAGCACGATCGTCTCGCCGAAGATCGAGGCCGTCTCGGCCACGGTCAGCGGGGTGGAGAACTCGAACAGTCCCTTCGGGCGGGCCAGCGCCGCGTGCACGCCGTGGCCCAGCTCGTGGGCCATGGTGAGCACGTCACCCGGGCGCGACGTGTAGTTGAGCATCACGTATGGATGAGCGGAGGGCACGGCGTACGCGCAGAAGGCTCCCCCGCGCTTGCCGGCCTGGGGCGGAGCGTCGATGTAGGAGCCTTCGAAGAACTCCGCGGCCGCACTGCCCAGCTCCTCCGAGAAGCCGCGGTAGCAGTCCAGCACCAGCTCCCGGGCATCGGCGTATGCGACGCGGCGGTCGGTGGCGGCCACGGGGGCCATTCGGTCGTAGTAGGCCAGCCGGTCGAGTCCCAGCAGCCTGGCCTTCAGCCGGTACCAGCGGCGTGCCAGTTCGTAGTGGCCGACAACCGCGTAGATCAGCGCCTGCACGGACTCGTCGCCGGCCTCGTTGGAGAGGTTGCGAGACGCGAGCCAGTGGGGGTACGAGCGCAGCCGGTCCTGGGTGGCCTTGTCGGCGAGCAGGGTGTTGAAGATGAACGTCCGGGTGCGTAGGCCGGGCTGGAGCGCAGCGGTCACGCTCCCGGCCGCCTGGGCGCGGCGCTCGCGGTCGGGATCCTGGAGACGGCTGAGAGCCTCCTCGAGCGGCACCGGCTCGTCGACGTCGGCCAGATCGACGGTCACCGCCGAGGTCTGTTCGGTGAACAGGCGCGCGAAGGCCGAGCGCCCGGTCACCTCGGCTTCGGTGAGCACGCGCTCCTCTGGCTCGGAAAGTTGGTGGGGCCGGTAGCGGCGCAGCGTGCTCAGGTGGTGGGCATAGGGCTCGACCTCCCCGGCGCCCAGCAGCTCATCCACGCGGTCCTGGGGCAGCGCGTTCCACTCGAGGTCGAAGAACAGCAGCGATGTCTCGATCTCCGCGCCGGCCTCGCTCAGCTTCTGCAGCAGCGCACCGCGCTCGGGGTCCTGAGTGTCGACGGCGTAGGCGAGGGATGCGTAGGAGCCCGCTAGGCCCAGGCGATCGTAGATCTCCTCCAGCTCGCGCATCGCGGCAGCCAGTGAGGACGCGCCGGCGTCGGTCAGCGAGCCGCGCCGGCTGGCGGCGAACGCCTCGGCGAGCGCCTTGGCCTCCCCCACCAGGCGCAGGGCGCCGGCCGGGCCCTCGCCGTCCACGAGCGGCTGCAGGTCCCACCGGGCTGCTTGGAGGGCTCCGTCTCGCGGCTCGGTCGTCGGGCCGGTCATGCCCCGGACGATACGGGGCGGGCCGCGGCGGTGGTCTGAAGGATGGCGGCCGCCACCTGGTCCGGGCTGTCCCAGGTCGGCACGTGCCCGCAGTCGCGGAGGCGGACGGTGTGCACGCCCTGCGGCACGCTGCGCGGCGGGGACACCAGCCGGTCGCGGTCGGCCCACGCGAGCGTGACGGGAACCCGGATGTCCTCGAGCCCCGAGAACAGGGTCTTGCGCATCTCGGCGTTTGCCCGGGCGAAGCCCGGAGAGGCGGCGTAGGCGCGCACCAGCCGGTACGCGTCCGCGGGGGGCACGCGCTCCGGATGCGCGATCACCCCGCGGAGCGCCAGGCGCCGCCCGTCCTCCGATTGCAGGAGCGGCCGCAGGAGTCCCACGAGCGCCTTGGCGGCGCCGCGCGACGCCTCCGGCCGCGGTCCGAGCGGCCGCGCCCAGAACCCGGCGGCGCAGAGGCCGGTCACGCTCAGGCAGCGGTCTGACTTCGCGAACTCCAGGGCGACCCAGCCGCCGAGGGAGATGCCTGCCACGTGTGCGCGGCCGACGCCCAGCGAGTCGAGAGTGGCTGCGATCTCGGTCGCGATGCCGTGCGCGGTGGCGGGCACGTCCTCCGGCAGCTCCGGCGACTCGCCGAAGCCCGGCATGTCCATCGCAATCACATCGTGGCGCGCGGCCAGGCGGTCCATCACGGGCGCCCAGACGCCGCGGTCGGCGCCGAGCGGGTGCACCAGCACCAGCGGCTCGCCGGAGCCGGCGCGGTCGTGAGCGAGTGTCAGGTCGCTTGGTTGCATTCCCATAGCTGTACGGATCGTTGGGTCCACCCGATCAGATACGCCTTACGCTGGGACCCATGGACCTATCGGGGCGTACCGCGCTGGTCACCGGATCGAACCGCGGCATCGGACGGGCCCTGTCCGAAGCTCTGGCCCGTGAGCCGCTGGGCCTGCTGCTCTGCGGCATGCGCAACCCTGGGGGCTTCGAGCCGATCGCCACCGGTGCGAGCGGCGCCCGCGAGGTGAAGGCGGTGCGGATCGATCTGAGCTCGCGCGAGGCGATCGAGCAGTGCTGCGCCGAGCTGGGGCCAGACCTCGCCCGGATCGACCTGCTGGTCAACAACGCCGGGCTGGTCACAGGAGGGCTGCTAGAGGAGCAGGATCTCGAAGAGGTCTACGCGATGTTCCAGGCCAACCTGCTGGGTCTGGTGCAGCTCACCCGGGCGGTCCTGCCCGGGATGCTCGAGCGCCGGTCGGGCAAGGTGGTCAACAACGCCAGCATCTCCGGCTACGCCTTCTTCCCGGCGGCCAGCACCTACGCCGCCTCGAAGGCCGGGGTCGTGGCCTTCACGGAGTCTCTGCGCCGCGAGCTGAAGGGCACGGGCGTCAGCACCCTGCACCTGGCCACCGGCGGCGTGGACACGGACATGCTCGATGCCACCGAGGAGACCTACGGGCGCTACCTCGACACCTCGCGCTGGGACAAGGTGCCCGCGTCGGAGTGGGCAGGCAAGGTGATCGCCGCTATCCGCGAGGACCGTACGGTGCTCGGGCCCGGCGGCAAGACCGCCGTGGCCAAGCTGGCGTCACGCGGCCCGGCGTTCCTTCTCGACCGGATCTCCGACCGGATGTTCAGCCGCGAGCCTCGGGCCTAGCCCCCCTTCGGGCAGCCTGCCCCGCCACTCGGGCTTGGCGAACACCATCTGCACGTCGCCGATCCGGCGCTCGAGGAAGCCCGCCTCCACATAGGAGAGATACAGCTCCCACATGCGACGGAAGCCGAGGTCGTATCCGAGCGCCTCGGCGCGCTCGGCGCTCGAGAGGAACGTCTCCCGCCAGCGCGCCACGGTCTCTCCGTAGTGCGCGGTCACGTCGTCCAGCCACACGGTGCGCATGTCGGTCCGCCCGGCCAGGCAGCGGTGGATCACCTCCAGGGAGGGAAGGCAGCCGCCGGGGAAGATCTGCGTGTTTATGAAGCTCTTGGAGGCCTTCTCGCCCTCGTAGGCGCGGTCGTCGATGGTGATCGCCTGCAGGAACATCAGCCCGTCGGGCTCGAGCAGCTCGGAGCATCGCTCGAAGTAGGTGTCGAAGTACTGCCAGCCCACCGCCTCGATCATCTCGATGGACACCAGCTTGGAGTAGGTGCCCTCGAGGACGCGGTAGTCCTCGAGCAGGACATCGACCCGGTCCTCGAGCCCGGCGGCGCGCACCCGGTCGACCGCCATGTCGTGCTGCTCTTTCGAGATGGTGGTGGTGGTCACGCGGCAGCCGTAGCGCGACGCCGCGTGCACGGCCATCGCGCCCCAGCCCGTGCCGATCTCCAGCAGGTGGTCCTCCGGCCCCAGCTCGAGGCGCTTGCAGATCCGCTCCAGCTTGGCAAGCTGTGCGTCTTCGAGCGACATCTCCGCGGACTCGAACAGCGCGCAGGAATACATCATCGTGGGATCGAGGAAGAGCGAGAAGAGCGTGTTGCCGAGGTCGTAGTGGGCGGCGATGTTCTCGCGGCTGCTCTCGGGGTCGTTGTGAGGCACCATGTCGGCCAGGTGCTGTCCGGTGCGCAGCACGTGCCGCCACGCGTGCCGCGCGCGGTCGAGCGGGCCCATGTTGCGCGCGGCTATCCGCACCAGGGCCACCAGGTCATCGGCCTCCCACGCCCCCTCCACGTAGGTCTGCGCCAGACCCGTGGACCCGCGCAGCACCTGCCGGTAGACGTGCGGCGAGCGCACGGTGACCTGGGCGTGAAGCTTCGCGTCGGGCGAGCCGAACGAGTAGCGCCGGCCGCGCTCGAAGATCTCGATCCGTTCGTCGCGGATGCCCGAGAGCAGCCGGAAGAAGAACCGGCGGGCAAGGGTGTTGGTCATCCGGTCGGCTCCGAGAGATCTCGTTTGGGATGGGGGTGATACGGGGCGCCTTTGAGCTTGAGCCTGAGCGCGTTCCAGTAGATGAGGAAGACCACGCGCAGCGACGTGGCGGGGAAGCGCAGGAGCATCCGAGTCAGGCGCCCGCGGGTGAGCTCGCGGCGGTCCAGCGACAGCGTGGCGTCGAAGACCCCGTTGCCCTCGGCGTCGCGCTCGTCGATGTGAACCAGGAGCTTGCCGTTGGGCTCGGTCACGCGCCAGTCGTAGCGGTTGTCCATGCCGATGAAGGGCGACACGTGAAAGACCTTGTCCATCGTGTCCTTCATCACGGCGTGCTCTTCCGAGCGGCTGAGCACGTAGGAGTGCGTCTCGCCCCACGGCGTGTTGGTCACCTGCGCCACCACCGCCTCCACGCGCTCGCTTCCGGCCGTGAAGCAGTAGTAGAACGAGACTGGGTTGAAGCTGTGCCCGAAGGTGCGCAGCGTGGTGAGCAGGCGCACGGCGCCGCGCGGGCGCGCTCCGGTGCGCTCCTCGACCAGGTCGCGCACGCAGTCGTCGAGCGGGCGGTCGGGATCGCCCATGTAGTCCTCGCGCCGGAAGCGCACGGGCGCCCGGCCGGTGGCGGAGTAGAAGGGGTGCGTGTCGAGCACCTCGGGCAGCTCGTCGAGGTCGAGCAGCACCATTGCGTGGCGGTAGGCGAACTCATGCTCGACCGGCGTATGGCGACGGTGGCGTACCCACCCGTCGTAGACCGCGGAGGCGGTCATGCCGCGGCCCTGCTCGCGAGCCTCTCGCTGGAGCCAACGCGCTCGAGTGCGTTGAGGGCGCTCACCACGCCGTCCTCGTGGAAGCCCCAGCGCCAGTAGGCGCCACAGAAGTGGGTGCGATCGATGCCTGAGATCTCGGCGTGGCGGCGCTGGATGGAGACGCCTTCGGGAGTGAAGACGGGATGCGCGTAGGGGATCGTGCGGATCACCTTGCCCGGGTCGATCTGGTCGGTCATGTTCAGCGACACGCAGAAATTGGTGTCCGACGCGAGCGACTGCAGGTTGTTCATCCAGTACGTCAGCTTGGTTTGTGGAGTGGCCTCGTACCGAAGGTGATAGTTCCAACTCGCCCACGCCGCGCGGCGGCGAGGCAGCAGCCGCTCGTCGGTGTGCAGCACTGCTTCGTTGGGCTGATAGCCCACCGCGCCGAGCAGCTCACGCTCGAGCGCGGACGCGTCGGTGAGCATGGCGAGGGCCTGGTCGGAGTGCGCGGCGATCACCACCTCGTCGAAGCGCTCGGTCTCGCACCCGTCGGCGGCGATCTCCACGTGGTCCTCGCGGCGGGTCACCGAGCGCACCGGCGCGGACAGGCGTACGCGGTCGGCGAAGGGCCGCGAGATCGCCTCGACGTAGGTTCGCGAGCCTCCGGTCACGGTGCGCCACTGCGGCCGGCCGGTGAAGCCCAGCATGCCGTGGTTGTGAAAGAAGCGCGCGAGGAAGCTCGCGGGGAAGGACCACATCCCATCGGGGTCGGCGGACCACACGGCGGCGGCCTGGGGCACGATCAGACGCTGCACGAACCAGTCGCCGTAGCCGCCGTCGGCGAGGAACTGCCGCAGGGAAGGACCCTCGCCGGGGGCCATCTCCAGCAGCGAGCGCGCCTGGCGGTTGAAGCGCGCGAGGTCGGCGACCATCCGCAGGAAGCGCGGGCTGGCCGCGTGCGAGGGCTTCGCGAACAGCCCCCGGGGCGTGCCCGCGTACTCGAAGTCGGCGCCGTCGCTCACCGAGAAGCTCATGTGCGATGGCTGAGTGCTCACGCCCAGCTCTGCCAGAAGGGGCTCGAAGTTGGGGTAGTTGCGGTCGTTGAGCACGATGAAGCCGGTGTCCACCCAGTGGGTCTCCTCGGCCAAGTCCACGCGCACGGTGTTGGAGTGCCCGCCCAGACGATCGCCCGCCTCGTAGACCGTGATGTCGTGCTCGCGGTGCAGGCGGTGGGCGGCTACCAGTCCCGAGACGCCAGCCCCGACGACCGCGATCCTCATCGCTTCATCCGGGCGAGCAGCAGCGCGCCGGCGAGAGCCGCACCGCCGCCGAGGGCGACCGTGCCCCAGCGGGCGTTGCCGGGGAGGGCGTCGGGCTGGGCCGCCAGCGTGGACACGACGTCGGAGAGGTCACAACCGATCGCCGCGGCGATCCAATGCGCCAGCCGGTCCTCGTCGCCGAGGGCCGCCAGCGCGCCCGCCGATAGCGCGACATCGCGGGCGCCGAGGCCGCGAAGCACGATCTTGACCGCGCCCTTCTCGGCATCGGCGCCTATCCAGCCTGAGGCCACGCGCTCGGGCCGGGCCATCAGGCCGACCCCGAAAACTAGGCGCCCCAGGGCGAAGGCGGTGGTCAGCCGGCGGACGGAGGGCATATCCCGTCTCTACGCCGAGGGGCGTCTCTCCGATCAATCGCGACCGGGGTGGGCTAGATTCCGACCAGTTAGCTTCCCGCGAGTGAGGAGATCGGGTTGGACACCAACCGGCTGAAGACGCTTCCGCTGTTTGAGTCCGTGCCGGACGAGGATCTGGAGAAGATCTCGCCCTTCGTGAGCGAAGTTTCTGTGTCCGAGGGCAAGCCGCTGGTCACCGAGGGCGACTATGCGTACGAGTTCATGGCGATCGAGGAGGGAACCGCCGAGGTCACGCGCGGCGACGAGAAGCTCGCCGAGCTCGGACCGGGAGACTTCTTCGGTGAGATGGGGCTGCTCGGCCACGACCGGCGCAACGCGACGGTGATGGCCACGTCGCCGATGCGCCTGCTCACCTTGGACCAGTGGGACATGAGGCGCCTGGAGAAGGCCGTTCCCAGCGCCGCGGACAAGATCCGCTCGGCGGCCCGTGCCCGCGGCAACGCCTGAGATCTGAGCTGCGCGCCGGTGGCCGGAAGGATCGTCGTGTTCGGGGCCACCGGCTACACCGGCCGGCTGACCGCGGAGGCGCTCGTGCGCCGCGGCGTGCGCCCCGTGCTGGCGGCGCGCAACGCCGCCCGGCTGGCTGACGTGGCGGGAGAGCTCGGCGGCGATCTGGAAAGGGCCGTGGCCGACGTGTCGCGACCCGAGACCGTGAGGGCGACGGTGGAGGAGGGAGACGTGATGGTGGCCACGGTAGGACCCTTCGTGAAGTGGGGCAGGCCCGCAGCGGAGGCCGCCATCGCCGCGGGCGCGCACTACATCGACTCCACCGGCGAGCCACCCTTCATCCGCGAGGTGTTCGAGCGCTACGGGCCACGGGCGGCCGCCGCAGGCACCGGAATGGTCACCGCCTTCGGCTACGACTGGGTACCGGGCAACCTGGCCGGCGCCCTCGCTCTGCGCGACGCCGGCCCCGCGGCCGTGCGCGTCGACACCGGCTACTTCATCACCGGCAGCGCCGGCGCCGGGGCGATGAGTGGCGGCACGAAGGCCTCGCTCGCGGGCGTCGCCGCAACCCCGAGCTTCGCGTGGCGGGGTGGCAGCCTGCGCTCTGAGCGGGGCGCCGCGCGCCGCCGCACCTTCAGGGTTCGAGGCAGGGACCGTTCCGCCGTGGCGGTCGGCTCCTCAGAGCATTTTGCTCTCCCCCGGATCCATGCCGGTCTGCAGGAGGTGAACTCCTTTCTCGGCTGGTTCGGCCCACTGTCGCGCCCGGTGCAGGCGGTGTCGCTGGTCGGATCCGGCGCCTTCCGCGTGCCCGGGGTCAAGACGCTCTATGCAGCCGCAGCCGACCGGCTGATCAAGGGCTCCACCGGCGGGCCGGACGCCGGTGAGCGCGCCCGCGGCGGATCGCACGTCGTCGGCGCCGCCTACGACCCCTCCGGCAAGCTCCTGGCGGAGGTGCACCTGAGCGGCGTCGATGCATACACCTTCACCGGCGAGATACTCGCCTGGGGGGCGCAGCGGGCTGCGGCCGGAGGCCTCACGGGCGCCGGGGCGCTCGGTCCCGTCGACGGCTTCGGTCTCGACGAGCTCGAAGCAGGCTGTGCCGCGGCGGGCGTAGGGCGCGTCGACCCCGGATAGCGCGGCGAACCAGACCCAGCTCCGTGGCGAGGATGAGGTCGGGGATCGATTCCCACGGCTACCCTGCCCGCGTGCCCGTCGCGCGTGATCCCGCCGCCCGCCGGCGACTGACCGCTCTCTGCGCGGCGGCCGCCGCGGCCCTTGTCGCCGGCGTCGTGATCGGCGCCGGTACGGGGGGCGAGAACCAGGTATCGGGCGAGCGCGAGACCGGCGAGCCGGCCGGTGCCCGCGACGGGACGGGCGAGCGTGTCGTTCCCAAGGCCGAGCTGTCGCTCGAGCGCGCGGTGGGCGAGCTGCTGATCATGAGCTTCGACGGCACCGAGGCGCCGGCGTACATTCTCCGGCGCTTGCGCGACGGCGAGGGCGCGGGCGTGATCCTGTTCGCCAAGAACGCCCCGGACTCGGACACGCTGAGGTCTGTGACCGACTCACTGCAGCGAGCCGCGGGCGGAGGAGCGATCGTGGCCACCGATCAGGAGGGCGGTGACATCCGCAGTGTGGCATTCGCCGCGCCTGAGGCTTCCCAGGGCACGCTGGCCAGGCCGGACGCCGCCGCGCAGGCCGCCGGCGAGGGCGCCCGCGCCCTTCGCGGGGAGGGGATCAACGTGAACCTGGCTCCGGTGGCGGACGTGGCGTCGGGGCCGGGTTCGGTGGTCGCGGGCCGCGCGTACGGCGGCGATCCCGACACCGTGCCCGCGATGGTCGCGGCGGCGGTGCGCGCCCACGACGACGAAGGCGTGGCCGCCACCGCCAAGCACTTCCCCGGCCTGGGCGCCGCGGGGGCGAACACCGACGACGAGTCGGTCACCGTCTCCTCCTCCAGGCAGCAGATCGAGGAGGGCGACCTGCCTTCATTCCGCGCCGCCATCGAGGAGGACGTGCCGCTCGTGATGTCCTCTCACGCCCTGTATCCATCACTCGACGAGGAGGACATCGCATCCCAGTCGAGCGGGGTGCTCGGGGACCTGTTGCGCGGCGAGCTCGGCTTCGAGGGCGCGGTGGTCACCGACAGCATCGAGGCGCAGGCAGTGCAGGACCGCTCGAACGTCGCCGAGGCGGCGGTACGCTCGGTGCAAGCAGGCAACGACCTGGTGCTGATGACCGGCTCGGGCAGCTGGAACGAGATCTACCCGGTGCTGCTCGAGCGCGCGCAGCGCGACCCCGACTTCGCCGCCCGCGTGCGAGACGCGGCGGGGCGGGTGGCGGCGCTGAAGAGGCGGCTCGGCCTGCAGCCTGCGGGCTGACCGGCCGCCCCGGCAGCTTCAGCGCTCGCCGGCCGACGTCTCGGCCATAGCCCGGTCGCGCGCCGCGCGGTCGGAGACCCGCTCCATCAGCTCCCGGTGCACGCTGCGCGACGCCCCCGTTCGGCGCTCCCACGACCCGTCTGGCAGCAGGTCCCAGGCGAAGGCGTCGTCGGCCAGGCAGCGTTCGACCGTGTCCTCGATCTCGGCCCGGGCCACGGGGTCCTCCACCGGGATCAGCAGCTCCATGCGGGTGTCGAGGTTGCGCGGCATCAGGTCGGCCGATCCGATGAACCAGCGCTGCTCGTCCCCGCGCAGAAATCCGTACGCACGGGAGTGCTCGAGAAAGCGCCCGACGACCGAGACCACCCGGATGTTGTCGCTCACGCCGGGGACCCCCGCTCGCAGGCACGAGATCCCGCGGATGTTCAGGTCCACGGGCACCCCGGCCCGGGACGCCTCGTAGAGCGCGTGGATGCAGCGCTTGTCCACCAGCGAGTTCATCTTCATCACGATCCGCGCCTGCCTGCCGTCGCGGTGGGCCTGGACGGTCTCCTCGATCTCGCGCAGCAACCCGTCGCGCATCCACTCGGGCGCCACCAGCGCCTTGCGGTAGCCCGGCGTTCGCGAAGCGCCCGTCAGGGCGTTGAACAGCGCCGCCACGTCGGCGGCGACCTCGCGGTTGGTGGTGAACAGGCCGAAGTCCTCGTACAGGCGAGCGGTCTTGGCATGGTAGTTCCCGGTGCCGACGTGCACGTAGTGGCGCACTCCCTTGCCCTCCCGGCGCACCACCAGCAGCGCCTTGGCGTGCGTCTTGAGCCCCGGCAGCCCGTGGACCACGTGGGCGCCGGCCTCCTCGAGCGCGCGCGCCCAGTTGATGTTGCGCAGCTCGTCGAAGCGCGCCTTCAGCTCCACCAGGCACACCGCCTGCTTGCCGCGCTCTGCGGCCTTGATCAGCAGCGGCACCAGCTCGGAGTCGTCGGACGTCCGGTACACGGTCATCTTGATCGCGAGCACGTCCGGGTCGTTCACGGACTGCTCGACCAGCCGTTCGACGCTCGAAGCGAACGAGTCGTAGGGATGGTGCACCAGCAGGTCGCCCGCCCTCATGGCCGCCAGCACGTCCGGCTTGCCGTCATCGGCGGAGAACGGGCCGACGGACACCGGCTTCCACGACTTCTCGCGCAGTGCCCCAAAGCCCTCGAGCCCGTAGATCTCCCAGAGGTCGGAGAGGTCGAGCAGGCCGTCGACGTCCTCCACCTCGTTCTCCTCCACCCGCAGCTGATCGATGAGGAAGGAGCGCAGGTCGGCGTCCATCTCCGAGCCCACCTCCAGGCGCACCACCTCGCCGAAGCGGCGCTGGCGCAGCTCCTGCTCGACGGCGCGGAGGAGGTCGTCGGCCTCGTCGGAGACCTCGAAGTCGGCGTCGCGGGTGACTCGAAACGCTGCGTGGCGCTGAACCTCCATGCCCGGGAAGAGCGCGCCCAGGTTGCGCGCTATCACCGCTTCGAGCGGCACGTAGGTGCCCTCGCCGATCTCGATGAAGCGCGGGAGCACCTCGCGCGGCACCTTGACCCGGGCGAACAGCTCCGTGTCCTTCACCGGGTCGCGCACCCACACCGCCAGGCTCAGCGACAGGTTGGAGATGTAGGGAAACGGCCGCCCCGGGCCGACGGCGAGCGGGGTGAGGACCGGAAAGACCTGCTCGTTGAAGATGCGGTCGATCTCGCCCAGCTGCTCCTCGCTGCACTGGCCACATTCGGTGACCCGGATTCCGTGCTCGGTCAGCGCCGGGCAGATCTCGTCCTCCCACTGACGGCTCTGACGGCGCCCCAGTTCGCGAGTGCCCGCGGCGATGCGCTCGATCGTCTGCACCGGGGACAGGCCGTCGGCCTTGCGCGCGTCGATGCCGGCATCCACCTGATCGTGGAGGCCGGCGACTCGGACCATCATGAACTCGTCCAGGTTGGTGGTGTAGATCGCGAGGAACTTGGCCCGCTCGAGCAGCGGGGTGCGCTCGTCCTCGGCGAGCTCGAGCACGCGCTCGTTGAAGGCGAGCCACGAGAGCTCCCGGTTGGTGTAGAGCTCGCTCGACGCGAGGTCGGGCACGGAGTCCTGGGAAGGGTCGGCCGGACGGTCGGTGAGCATGTCCGTTGTCGGCGGCTCCATCGTTTTTACATCCTCCACACGGTTGTGACATCCAGGTTAGGGCGATCGGTATGTTGCGCGCGCGTGATCTGGCTGGTGCGACATACGGAGGCCGAGGACGGCTCGCCGGACGAGGCCCGTGAGCTGACCGCGAAGGGCCGCGACGACGCTCGCGCGATCGCCTCGGCGCTTGCTGTGCTCGGCGTCGAGGTGGATGGCTGCGTGTCGAGCCCCAAGGTACGAGCTCGCGACACGGCACGGCCGATCTGCGAGGCGCTCGGCCACGAGCTCGTCGAGGTCGAGCGGCTGTCCGGCGGTCCGTTCGACCCCGAGGAGGTGGCGGAGGAGGTCGGCGAGCACGCGCTGCTCGTGGGCCACGATCCGGACCTCTCCATGGCGGTGCACCGCATGACCGGCGCCCAGGTGCGGCTGCCCAAGGGAGCCGTCGTCGGCGTCGACCGGGGCGAGCTCAAGGTCCTTCTCCGCCTGCAGGAGCTGCGGGCTCTGGCCGGACAGGGTTGAGTCCGTCCGTCAGCCGGGCGGCGAACCCACCCGACTCGAGCGCCTCCCACTCGCGCAGGAAGCGGTCGAACAGCACTGACCGGCGCGCGCTCAGGTAGACGCCGAGCGCCTCCAGGCCCCGGTAGCGGGCGCGGTTGGGAGCGCCGCTGGCCACGGACGGAGTCAAGTCTTGCGCCCTGCCGCCGGCAGCGTGTCGTGCCCACTCGACGTCCTCGGCCCGCAGCCGCTCGGTGTGAGCCCGCACCCGCGGCAGCATCACGTCGCAGTCGTGGATCTCCCCGAGCAGGTCCTGGAGCCTCTTCGCGGTCTTGGCGCCCTGGCGGGCGGAGGGCCCCAGCGCGGGCTCGGTGATCTCCAGCACGTAGCGCAGCCGCTTGGCCGCGATCCGCATGTCGTGCAGAGCCTCGACCTCGGCCGGATCGTGCGCCGCGCCGGCGAAGGAGCGCAACTCCTCCAACCGTACGGCCACGATCCGCTGCGCGTTGTCGGCCAGGGCGCCCTCGGGGGCGAGCTTCTTGACCTTTCGAGCCTTCATGGTGAGGCGCCGGCTTGCGCGCGGGGTGACCGCGCCGCCTCGGCCAGCGCCGCCAGCCGCCCTTCGAGCTGGCTCTCCCGTGCGCGTGAGAGCGCCTGCTCCAGGCGCGCGTTGCCCTGCTTCTGCTCCTCGTGCAGCTCGGCCGCCAGGCTCTCGATCCCCGGCCGGTCCGATCGCGTCAGCTCGGCGGCCACACCGGACAGGACCTCGAGGGCCACATCGGGGTCGCGCCGCTCGCCGAGGGCGTCGGCGAGCGCCTTGACCTCGCGAAGCACCCGTCTGTGCTCCTTGCGAGGGAAGCAGACCGCGAACACTTCCAGCGCAGCCCGCAGGCGGCGGGTGCTGACCCGCATGTCGTGCACGCGCTCGATGTCGTCTGAGT
The DNA here is from genome assembly GCA_030447725.1 of Thermoleophilaceae bacterium. Taxonomy (GTDB): domain Bacteria; phylum Actinomycetota; class Thermoleophilia; order Solirubrobacterales; family Thermoleophilaceae; genus JAAYBF01. The sequence goes on along the minus strand of JAUJOQ010000001.1, from coordinate 697,068 downwards.
CGAGCACCCCGGCGGAGTGCTCGAACACCTCGGCGGCGCGTACCTCCACGGCGGCCGCCGCTGCGTCGGCGAAGCGCATGTCCGGACTGAGTTCCGGGATCGGCCGAGCCTGGGCCACGGTCAATCTCCCTCCGAGCGCGAGGCGTCGATCAGCTCGAGAATCACGCCTTCGCGCAGGCCGCCTCGCGCAATCTGCAGCGGCAGGCGCAGGCAGCGGCACGCCGCCGCCAGCACGATGATCCCGGCAGGCAGCAGGCATACCCGCTCGGGATCGAGCTCGAAGCGCCGGGCCACCTCGTCGATCCGGCTCCCCGACAGCACCGCTATGCCCTCAGCCAGCGTTCGCTCGCAGAGCTCGCCGCCCACCAGGCGGTGGAGAGAGGTTGCCGTTCCCCCGACCGCCACCGCCACGCCCGCCACCGGCGGTGTGAGGGCGGCGAACGCGTCGCCCACGCGCTCACGTGCGGCGTCGAGGTCCGCGAGGGCCGGCGGATCCGAGCGAAGGTAGGCGTCGGTGAGCACTCCGGAGCCCACACGCAGCGACTGCGACCACTCGACCGTGCCATCGGGCGCTCCCACCGCGATCTCGGTGGAGCCGCCGCCCACCTCGATCACCGCGATCGTGCCCTGGGCGGGCTCGGGCAGGGTACGGGTGGCGCCCACGAACGACAGCCGTGCCTCCTCGTTGCTGTCGAGCACCTTCAGCTCCAGGTCCGCGGCCTCCTCGACCGCCGCCACCATCTCATCGCGGTTGACGGCGTCGCGCACCGCCGCCGTGGCCACCGCGGCCACCGTGCCGGCGCCCATCTCGCGGGCCAGGCGCGCCTGGGCGCCGGCCACCGCCGCGGTCTCGGCGATCTTCTCCTCCGGGATCTGACCGTCCTCACCCAGGCTGCGGCCGATGCGGGTGAAGGAGCGCTGGGCGGCGAGCTCTCGTAGCGGCTGCTCCGTGGCCACGAGCAGCCGGGTCGTGTTGCTGCCGATGTCGATGCAGCCGTAGATCATCGGGGGCGCGGGAAGGCGCGTGCTCAACTGTGCTTGACGACGATCCCCTCGAGCACATGGGCCACCCGTTCGCAGGCGTCGATGCCCTGCTCGAGCCTTTCGAATACGTCCTTCCACCGGATCACCACCATCGGATCGATGCCGCCTGCGAACAGCGAAACTAGCGCCTGGCGGCTTATCCGGTCGCCTTCGTCCTCCAGACGGTCGAGCTCGAGCACGTGCGAACCGAGCTCGGACGTCGTCTCGAGCTTGTGCAGGGCCGTTGCCAGCTCTCGTCCGGCGTCCCGCAGCACTCCTGTCAGCTCCACGGCCTGCTCCATCGGAGCTTCGATCTTGTAGAGGCCGAGTACGTCGGCCGCCTCCTCGGTGTAGTCGACCACGTCGTCGAGCGCCACCGCCAGCGCGTGGATGTCCTCGCGGTCGAGCGGCGTGAACTTGGTCGCGTGGAGCTGGTGGAGGATGTCGTGGGTGATCCGATCGCCTTCCTCTTCGAGCTCCTTCACCTCGGCGCGCAGCTCGTGCTCGTCGGGCCAGGTGCGCATGAGCCGGTCGAGCTTGCCGGTTGCGCTCTCGGCGTTCTCGCCCGCCTCCTGAAGCAGCGAGAAGAAGGTGCGCTTGTTGGGGGCGCTGCCGAGGACCGGCACGTCAGCGCCCGGGAGCGAGCTCGGGGTGCGACGCGTCCTCGAACTCCCGGAAGAGGCCGGTTACCACGAAGGCGCACTGCTCGCCGATGTCGACGGCGTTGTCGCCGATCCGCTCCAGGCAGCGGGCGATCAGCATCATGTGCATCGCCCACTCGCGCGGGTCGGGGTCGTCGCCGATCTCGAGCGCGCGGCGGAAGCAGGCGCGGTTGAGCTTGTCGATCTCGTCGTCCTGGCGCACGAGGTCCTGAGCCAGGTCGACGTCCCGCCGGGAGAAGGCCTGCTTGCACTGCACGACCAGCGAGCGAGCCTGCTCGCCCATCCGCCCGAGGTTGTCGAGAAGCTCGACGTCGGCCGGCGGCTCGTGGCCCGCGAGTGGCACGAGCTTGGCCATGTTCACGCACTGGTCCCCCATGCGCTCGATGTGCTTGATCACGTGCAGCAGGGCGGCGACGAGCCGCAGGTCGCCCGCCACCGGCGCCTGCAGCGCCAGCAGGGAGAGGATCCCCTGGTGCACTTCGAGGTAGCGGCCGTCGATGCGGTCGTCGTCGGCTATCACCATGCTCGCCAGCTCGACGTCCCGGTGCTGGACCGTCTCCAGCGCGCGGTCGAGCGCCTGGGCCACCATGTCCAGGCCACCCAACGCCGACTCCTCGAGCTTGGCCAGCTCGTCCTGAAAGTGCTGGCGGTTCGAGGTCTGGGGAGCCACCGCCGGCTAGCCGACCTTGCCGGTCACGTAAGCCTCCGTGCGCTCATCTCCCGGATTGGTGAACACCTTCTCCGTGTCGTCGTACTCCACGACCCGGCCGGTGCGGTGCTTCTCGTCCTCGTCGAGCTCGACGGTGAAGAACGCGGTCATGTTCGACACCCGCGCGGCCTGCTGCATGTTGTGGGTGACGATCACGATCGAGTAGTCCTCGCGCAGCTCGAGCATCAGGTCCTCGATGCGGCCCGTGGAGATCGGGTCGAGCGCGGAGCAGGGCTCGTCCATGAGCAGGACGTCCGGGTCGGTGGCCAGCGCCCGGGCGATGCACAGGCGCTGCTGCTGACCGCCGGACATGCCGAAGGCGTTCGTCTTGAGCCGGTCCTTGACCTCGTCCCAGAGGGCGCCGCGGCGCAGGGCGCGCTCCACGACCTCGTCCATCTCGCCCGTCATGCCGAGCACGCGGGGGCCGAACGCGATGTTGTCGTAGATCGACTTGGGGAACGGGTTGGGCTTCTGGAAGACCATCCCGATCCGCTTGCGCACCTGCACGGGGTCGACTTCGTCGCCGTATAGATCCTGGCCGTGGTAGTTCACCTTGCCGGTCACCGCCGCGGCGGGAATCAGGTCGTTCATCCTGTTCAGGCAGCGGATCAACGTGCTCTTGCCGCAGCCCGAGGGACCGATCAGGGCCGTGATCTCGTGCTCGTAGATCGGGAAGTCGACTTCCCGCACGGCGGGCACGCCGCCGTAGGAGACGCCGACGTCTTCGAGATCGAAGATCGCTTCGCGCCCATCCGCGGGCTTCTGGCCACTTGCTTCGAGCTTCCGCGCCTGAACCTGCCCGTCCACGGTGCTCGCGGGCGCACCCAGGGAACTCGTCGCCTGCTCGGCGGCCTCTCGGTTGTCAGGCTCTTGGGCCACTCGTCCGGCCACTCTAGTCACCTACCACTTCTGTTCATAACGATTGCGTAGGTATACAGCGCCGCCGTTCATGACGAGCAGGATCGCCATCAGGACGATGATCGCCCCTGACGCCAGGGCCTGAACGTCGCTGTCGGGGTTGCTGACCGAGCTCAGGATGGTGATCGGGATCGCCGAGTACTGCCCCTCGGCGGGGTTTGGGTCCGGGTTGAACGGGACGAAGGCGATCGCCCCTACGAGGATCAAGGGGGCCGTCTCGCCGATCGCACGAGAGAGAGCGAGGATCACACCGGTCGCGATGCCCGGCAGGGCGCCAGGCAACGTCTGCTTCCATATCGTCTGCCAATGGGTGGCGCCCAGAGCCAGCGAGCCCTCGCGGATCGAGGACGGAACGGCGCGGATCGCCTCGCGGGCGACCACTATCACCACCGGCAGGACGAGCAGCCCAAGTGTCAGGGAACCCGCGAGCAGGACCGCGCCGAGGTCCAGCGCCCCGCGTACGATGAACGTCAGGCCGAGGATGCCGTAGACAATCGACGGCACCGCCGCGAGGTTCTGGATGTTCACCTCGATCAGACGGTTCCACCACCGGTCTCGGTCGGCGTACTCCTCGAGGTAGACCGCCGTGGCCAGTCCCACCGGCACGATGAACACGGCGGTGAGGACCATCAGGTAGAGGGTTCCCTGGAGCGCCGAGGAGATTCCGGACCGCTCGGGAAAGATCTGCGAGGGGAACTTGGTCAGGAAGTCGTAGGAGATCAAGGACGCCCCGTCGAGGAGCACGTCGATCAGCAGCACCGCGAGAGCGAGGAAGCCGAAGCCCAGGCTGAACAGCAGCGCTGCTCGGAAGGCCAGCTCCCGGATCTGCTCGCCGCGCGTAGAGCGCTCGACTGCGAGGCGGGTGATCCGCGCCTCGGCGACGCTCACTCGTACACCTGCCGGTACTTGCGCACGAACCGGATCGAGATCAGGTTCAGCAGCAGCGTGATCACGAACAGAGTGGTGCCGACCGCGAAGATCGTGAGGTACTCCGTGCCCTGGGTCGAGATGTCGGCCTGTGCCGTCTGGGCGATGAAGGCGGCCATGCTCTGCATCGGCTCGCGCGGATCGCCCGTGAGGTTGGCCACGGCGCCGCCGGCTACGAGGATGATCACGGTCTCGCCGATTGCCCGCGAGGCTCCGAGCACGAGCGCCGCGACGATTCCCGACAGCGCGGCAGGGAAGACCACGCGCAACGACACCTGCATCCGTGACGCCCCCAGCCCGAACGCGCCCTCGCGAAGGGACACAGGCACCGCCGATAGCGCGTCATCGGCCACGGTGGCGATGGTCGGTAGCACGAGGATGCCGAGCACGAGCCCGGCGGAGAGGGCGCTGAAGGTTCCGACATCGACCTTCAGCACGCCCTTGAGCAGCTCTGGGCCCACGAACGTGAGCGCGAAGAACCCGAAGACGATCGTAGGGATGCCGGCCAGCACCTCGACCGCCGGCTTCAGCAGCCGGCGGGCGCGGGCGGAGGCGTACTCGGACAGGTAGATCGCCGATCCCAGCCCCAGCGGCACCGCCAGCAGCAGGCCCACGGCGGTCAGATACAGCGTGTCGTACACCAGCGGCACCACACCGAAGGACTGCTGGCCGCCGCCCGCCAGCGGCGCCCACTCGGTGCCGAAGAGGTACTCGCCGATGCCCACCTCACCGAAGAACTTGATCGTGTCGCGCAGCAGCGCGATCACGATCCCGGTGGTGGTGACCACCGAGACCACCGCCGCGGTGGCAAGCAGGATCTTGATGGCGGTCTCCCCCGCCGACCGCGTGCTCCGGCGCCGCTTCAGGGCCGGGGCCGGGCGCGCGGTGGTGGGGGAAGCTGCCGTCATTGCTGCTCCGTCAGGCGGGCGGCGCTAGCCGCTTACCTTGCTCTGTGACTCGGTGGCCTGCTGCTCGGACATCGGGACGATGTTCGCGGCCTCCGCGATCTCCTGGTGGTTCTCCAGCGCGAACTCCATGAACGCCTTCACCTCGGGCTGCTTCAGCGCCTTGGCGCTCGGGTACATGAAGATCGGCCGGGCGAGCGGCTTGTACTCGCCGCTCTGGATCGTCTCCGAGGTCGGCTCCACGCAACCGCTGCCGCCGTCCACCGACACCGCGTTCAGCTTGTCCTGGTTCTGCTCGTAGAACGAGAAGCCGGCGTAGCCAAGGCCGCCCTCCTCGCCGGAGACGCCCGTGACGATCACGTTGTCGTCGGCCGAGGTCTGGATGCCCTTGGAGCGCTGGACGCCCTCCTCACCGTTGATCTGCTCGGTGAAGAAGTCGAACGTGCCGGACTCCGCTCCCGGCGAGAACAGTGCCAGCTCGGCGTCAGGGAGCTGGGGTCCGACCTCGGAAAGGTTGGACACCGTCGAGTTCGGGGCGAAGATCTTCTCGAGCTGGGCGGTCGTCAGACACTTGACCTCGAGGCCCGGATTGGTGAATACGGTGATGCCGTCGCTTGCAACCTGGACCTCCTCGAAGTCGACCCCCTCCTTCTTGCAGAGCTCCACCTCGTCATCCTCGATCGGGCGTGAGGCGTCCGAGATCTGAGTCTCTCCGCGGCAGAAGCGCTCGAAGCCGTCACCGGTGCCGGCACCGCCGACGGTGATCTTGACCCCCGGGTTCTCCCCCATGAACAACTCCGCGGCCGCCTGGGCAAACGGCTGCACCGTGCTCGATCCGTCGATGCGGATGTTCCCGGAGAGGTCGCCGCCGCTACCTCCGCCTCCGCCGCTGTTGCTTTCCTCGTCGTCGCTGCCACAGGCGACGACGCCGAGCGCCATCACCGCGGTGACGGCCAGTGCGAGCCACTTCCTCATAGATACCCTCCTCGATTCGTTCATCGGTCGGCGGCCCACGCTTTCACCTGCTCCGAGACAGCCTGTTGCAGACTTGTCTCTCGCATGTGAAAACCATGTAAAGGGTTCTGTCGCTACGGCTCCAGAACCCCGCCGCGGCCCAGCGCCTACGAAAGACGGGTGAAGGACCGCTCTGCCGGCTGGGGTGAGAAGCGGTAGCCGAAGCCGAAGTGGGTATGGATGAAGCGGTGGTGGGGCGCGGCCTCCTCCAGCTTCTGCCGCAGCTTTCCCACGTATACGTCCACGGAGCGGTCGGACTTGCGGTACGGCTCGCCCCACACGGAGACGTAGAGCTCCTCCCGGCTGACGATCCGTCCTGCACGCTCCATCAGTGCCTTGAGCAGCTCGAGCTCGCGCGCGGTGAGGTTCAGCGGACGGCCGTCCGCAAGGGCCAGGAACTCCTCGGGTCTGATCTCGAGCTCGCCGGCCCGCAGGATGCGCCCGTCCGTAGCGGCTTCCATGACGGTGGACCGTTCCACCCCGGGGGGAAGCGGCCGTTATGAGTGCGTGACCGGCCTGTGAAAAAAGTGTAAAGCACTGTGAGGCGCCGGAAGCTGCCGTATGCTCACCGCGTGGACCGCTACCACGCCAACCCCTCCGATTCGGGACCGATCCGGCTCGCGGTACTCGATTCGGACTCCGGGTTCGTGCAGGTCCTCGTGAACCGGCTGGAGGGAATCGGCTGGCAGTACCGCCGCCTCGAGGCCGCGCCGCGCATCGAGGAGTTCGTGGCCATGCGGGTGAACGCCGTGGTCGTGGACCTCGCCCTGATGGGCCCTTCGGCCTGGGAGTTCCTCGAGCGCCTGTCCGCCGCCATGCCCGGTCTCGGTGTGGTGGTCTGCACCGGCCGCTCCACCGTGGCACAGCGGGTACGCGGTCTGCGCATGGGCGCCGACGACTGGGTCACCAAGCCCTGCCACCCCGAAGAGGTGCTGGCTCGGGTCGAGGCCGTGGTCAGGCGCCGCAAGCAGGCCACCAGCCGCATCGACGAGGGCCCGATGGCGGCCGGCGAGCTCGAGATCCGCGCCGACCAGTTCCAGGCCTTCGCCGGCGGGCGCAGCGCCGACCTCACCCGGCGCGAGTTCGAGGTGCTTCAGCTGATCGCGCACGCCGAGGGCAGGGTTCTCCAGCGCGAGGAGATCTACCAGCAGGTATGGGGCTACGCGATGGCCCACGGTGACCGTTCGGTCGACGTCTTCATCCGCAAGGTCAGGCAGAAGCTAGAGGCGGCCTCGCCCGGCTGGCACTACATCCACACGCACTTCGGTGTGGGCTACCGCTTCGACCCCGAGGTACGGACGGAGAAGGATCCGGCGGGGATGCCGAATCCTTCGAGCTCTTCTCGCCTAGGCCACGAGGGCGGCGGACCGGGGAATGCCCCGGGCCAGCAGGCGGCGGGGGCCTCCGCCGACGAGGGTGCGGCAGAGCAGGGGATCGATTCCGTGCTCGACAAGATGCGCAGCAGCCTCGCGTAGCAGCGGAGGTCTGCTCGGACCGTGGGCGTCCGAGCTCACGACGGTCACCAGCCCCTGATCGATCAGCGCGAGACCGACTCGCTGTGCATCGGCCCCGTGAGCACCCGTGACCGACTGGGCGTTCACCTGGGCGAGCGAGCCGGCCTGCAGCTCACGACGCAGGCCGGCGCTGCCGTAGAGAGAGGCGTCGGCGCTGCGCTCGGGGTGCGCCACGAGCACCTCAAAGCCACGATCACGCAGCTCGTCGGTGGCGGCATGAAACTCCTCCTCGATCCCGTCGAAAGGCGATTCCACCAGCAGCCACGGCGATGCCCGGGGGCCTTGAGCGATCGAGTCCAACTCGCGCTGGGAGAGCCGGCCGACCATGTCGTGGCCGAGCTCTGCCCCGCGGCGCAGCTCGATCGGCACGCCCGCGGCAACCAGCGCGGCCTGCAGCTCTTCGACGCGCTCGCCCAGCCCGAGCACGTCGGTCACGAAGTCGGCGCGCACGTGGGGCGTGGCCACGATGGTCTCCGTGCCCTGCGCGGCGGCCTGCCGAACCAGCTCGACGCTCTCCTCGATTGTGACCGGCCCGTCGTCGACACCGGGGAGGGCGTGGAAGTGAAGCTCGACGCTCTTGGTGGTCCCGACCATCGTGGTCACAACATTCGGGCCAGGAGCAGGGGTTTTCGTCACCCTTCCGTTACTTGGATGTGGAGTTGATGTGAACGGCGGGAGAGGCCGTTGGCATACTGCGAGCGGGTGCGTGGATGAGCAGACAGGGACGTATCGGACTCCTGGGCCTGGCAGCGGTGATAGCGGTGGTGGTGTTCGTGCTCGCCCGGCCTGAGGAGGGCAGCGACAAGGCTGACGATCCCAGCCGGAATGCCGGGCAGACCACGCCCGCTGCGGGCGATGACCGTCCCACGGCCACCGCGGAGTCGGCCCTTCCTCCGCCGCCAACCGAGATCCGGCTGGACGGAGGTGAGGTTCAGGGAGGAGTGCAGCGGATCGAGGCAAAGGCCGGAAGCACTGCGCGATTCGTTGTGATCTCCGACGCCTCGGACGACATCCACGTGCACGGCTACGACATCGAGAAGGAGGCCGCGCTCGGCAAGCCGGCTCGCTTCGAGATCAAGACGGATCTCGAGGGTGTCTTCGAGATCGAGAGCCATGTCGCCGAGGATGCGGGACGCGAGCCGCTGATCGCGAGGCTCGTCGTCGAGCCCTCGTGAGGGCGGCTCCTTCGCGCCACGAGCCCCACCGGCAGTGGCGGCCCTTGGCCGTCGCGCTCGTGGCGGGGCTCGGCGCTGTGCTCACCGCTCCCTCCTCCGCCGCAGCCCACGGCTTCGGCGGCGGGAGGACGGATCTGCCGATCTCGAAGACCCTGTTCATATACGCCGCGGCACTGGTGCTGATCCTGTCGTTCGTGGCCTTGGCGGTGCTGTGGCCGAAGCCCAAGCTCGCGCAATACCGTTTCGTCGCGCTTCCCGGCTTGCTCTCGCGAGTGCTGCTGAGCCGGCCGCTCGCGGTGCTTTGCGGCGCGATCGGCGTCTTCTTGCTCGAGCTGACGATCTACGCCGGTCTGACCGGCGTGCAGACCTCGTCGGCCAACTTCGCGCCCACCTTCGTCTACGTGATCTTCTGGCTGGGACTGGTCCCGGTGAGCGTGCTCTTCGGGGACGTGTTCCGGGCCTTCAACCCATGGCGGGCGATCGGCAGGGCGGTGGCCTGGATCGCTCAGACCGCCGCCCGGGGCCCGATTCCGGCGCCGCTGGCCTACCCCGAGCGCCTGGGCCGCTGGCCTGCCGTCGCGGGCATCTTCGCGTTTGCGGTGCTCGAGCTGGTGCGCTCGGGCGGCGACGCCCCGGACACCGTGGCCATCGCCGCGCTCGTCTACTCGGCGGCCACCTTCGTTGGCATGGCGCTGTACGGCGTCGAGGTCTGGTGCGAACGAGGCGAGGCCTTCGGCGTCCTCTTCAGCCTCCTCGCGAAGATCTCTCCCGTCGAGCGCCGAGGCGATCGCCTGGGACTGCGGCCTCCTCTGGCGGGCTTGGCCGCACTGGAGCCACAGCCCGGCACGGTGGCGCTGATCGCGGTGCTGATCGGCTCGACCAGCTTCGACGGAGCTGCCGAGTCCTCACTGTGGACCGGCCTCGCGCCGAAGATCGCCGACGGGCTCGAGTCGATCGGCCTCTCTCCCGAGAAGGCGCTCGAGGGCGCTTTTCTGATCGGTCTGACCGCCACGGTGGCGCTCGTGTACGGCTTCTACAGGCTGGGCGTAGCCGGAGCGGCGCTGGTCGGCGACGACCTGCGAGCAGAGCGGCTCAAGGGTGCCTTCGCGCACTCGCTGGTGCCGATCGTGGTCGCCTACGTGGCCGCGCACTACCTGTCCTTTCTGGTGTTTCAGGGACAGGCGATGTGGTTTCTGGCCTCCAACCCACTCGGTGAGCAGGGGGTCGACATCTTCGGCACCGCCGATCGGCCCATCGACTACAGCGTGATCGGCGCGTCCTTCACCCAGTACGCGCAGGTGTTCTTCGTGCTGGTGGGCCACGTGGCCGCCCTCGCGCTGGCCCATGACCGCGCGCTCGAGCTGTACGAGCAGCCGAAGCAGGCGGTGCTGTCTCAATACTGGATGCTGGTGGTGATGGTGGGCTTCACGACCCTCGCCCTCGTCCTTCTGCTGCAATCCAACGTATGACCATCGAGCTCGCCCACGCCAGCCACTGGCTCGTCCAGGTGGCCTACCTTCTGCCGGTGGCGGGCTTCCTGGGCTGGTTGGGGTGGACGACGCTGAAGGAGAGAAGACGCGAGCGACCGGACTCGAACCGGCGACCTCCGGCCTGACAGGGCGGAAAGTACCGGCGGGCCCTCACCCCCGACGGCCGAGCTCGGCCGCGGCGGTGACGCCTCGGCGCCGAGAGCGTGGCGTTCCCCGGGACACTGCTACGCCTATGCGGCGCAGGGCGGCGGTGAGGATGACCTTCCGGTGTGGAGAGCTGCGCATCCATGCCCGCACGAGCTGGCCGGGGGTGAGCCTGTCGGTTCCGTAGGCCAAGACTTCTCCGATAGCCCAGAATCGCGCGTCGCGCAGGAAGCCCGTGCGGGCGATGCGGTCGGCCGCCGAGCGTCCGTCAGGCGAAAGGTGGGCGAAGTAGCGGCGCTCGATCATGTCCCTGACCTGTCGCCGTGCAGCCAGCGCGAGCCTCGGGCTGGCGCTGGGTCGAGGGATCCCGTGGCGGGCACGCGACACTGAGATCAGACAGGCCGTGGCGGCGGCGTAGCGCCTGCCTCCTCTCGTGCCGTCGACGAGGCGGTTGCCGCCGTAGGCACAACCCGAGACGTCACGCCGGCGAGGGCGCCTCGGCCGGACGGGGCGGTTGTCGAAGTGGGCTGGGTTGGCGCAGCCGCCTGGGCCGCTACAGGGGTCGGTCGACTCTGTGTTCACCGCCACGACCCAGTCTCTGACGTCGGGCGTGCGGTCGACGAGGGCGCCGTCCAGCCGCACCTCGAAGCGGTGCGAGCCTCCGACGAGATCGCGGTAGGTCACCGGAGAGGTACATCTGACCCAGGGACCGCCATCCAGCCGGCACGCGGAAGCGGCAAGGGGGACTCGCTCGCCGCCGGTGAAGGTGAAGGTCGCCTCCCGCGACGGGACTTCGCCGGTGGGGCCGCTCGTGATCTTCGCGCCGCTCAGCCCGAGCTGGGCGGCCGGCCCGCCGCCGGCTGCGGCCATCGCGCTCACGAACACGACCGCCGTGCCGAACGTGATGCCGCGTAACCCCCGAGGCCAACTCGCCATCATGGTCCCTACGTCCCGGTCATGCACGAGGCTTGTTTTCTGCCGAAGCGGATCCCTCGATCGTACGCGAGGAGTTCCAGCCCCCCTACGACCGGGCCCATGTAGGCGGCTGTGAATCGCCGCACTCGCGTCTGGGCGGCATACTGGGCAGGCGATGTCGCGGCAGAACGTTGAACTGGCGCAGGCCGCGTGTGCCGCGATCGACCGTGATGATCTCGATTCCTTCCTTGCTTTAGCTTAGGCCGGTTCACCGAAACGGGATCCACCGATGGCGATGCGCCTCCGTTCGCGTTCAACTGCGATATCGCAACTCCATGATCCGGGATGGCAATTCGGTCTTCGCCGTTGACCTGTGGCTTGACGTGCTGTTTGCGACGACGGCGTGAGCTACCGCGTGCTGGACGCACGCAGCTTTCGCGAGCGAACGAGAGGCTCGCCATGCCAGGGCCGGTCTTCGGGAGCTGGTGGAACTGATCGACCGGCGCATGCTCGTGCCGTTCCTATCGGACCTCTTTCCGTTTCAGTCCTGTCGGCCCCCGCGGCTAGGCCGATGCGGCTGGTGTCCGCCCGTGAGCAGCCGCTCATCCAGCCCCATCAGAGACCAACGTGGGGAGATGAACCGTGATGAGCTGTTACTGGCAACGCCGCGCCCGATAGCGGCCGCTGCTCAGTTCGTACTCTCGCTCAGCCCGTTCGCGTAAGACTGACGCGCATACCGATTAGCCCCTTCGGTCACTCAGGCCGGTCTACGGCGGCAGTTGCCGGCGGGTCAACGTCCGCTCGCCTCCGGTGTCCGTGATCGACTAACGGCGTGTGGAGCTCTCGAGGCAGATGGGACAAGAAGATCGGCACCACGATGGACCTCTACGGGCACCTATATGAGGGGGGCGGAGCACCGCGTGGCCGCCGAGCTCGACGCGGGCTGGCGCGAGGCCGGGCAGGGGAACAACGTGATCCGCCTGGCGAAGGGGTAACGTATGACACGTCGAATGGCACGCGCGATGCCACCGGAGCCCGGGAAGATCACCATCACCCAGGTCTCCGGCATCAAGTACGTGGTGGCCACCGGCCGGACCGCTGGATCGTCTGCAAACGATCCGGTGCTACACGGTCCCACCGGCGCCACTACTCCTGACTCGGGCGCAGCGCGCCCTCATCTGCGCCTAGTTCGGGACTAGCGAACTACGCCACGTTGGACTGGACCTCGGGCCGCGTGCTGAACGCGAGCCGCCAGTCCTCGTCCGCCTCGTTGTTGACCAGGAGCCGCCACTCGTAGTGGTTGCCCGGCTTCAACGGCACGGGGCCGCTGTTGAGGGCGAACTGGAACGGAATCCCGCTGCCCTCTCGGAGGCCCGGCATCCGGCCCACCTCGAACTCGCCCTCCAAGTAGAGCGGCTGCTCACCCTCGGGGGTCTCGACGAGGACCGGGTTTCCGTGCAGGTCGATCAGATCGAGCCTGAACGTGTGCTTCTTGTTCGCCGCCCGCCAGGGCACCTCGATGATCCCGGCGACAGCAAACGGCATGGGCTGCGGACCCGTGTGGGTCCACCCGGCTCCGATGATGTTCAGCTTGCCGTCGGCCACCTGGGCGTGATCGGCCAGCAACATCGTCACCTTCAATCCCCTCTCGGGGTCCAGCTCCGTGGGGTCCATGATGGCCCCACCTCCTTCTTCCGCATCGGCTACTCCTTGCGCAGCCGAACTTGCTCCCCCATGAAATCGAGGAGGTCGGACGGCTAAACGGCGGCGAGAGGGACCTGAGGCAGTCTGGGCACTATGTCACGTCCGTCGGACGGAACGGAATCGTCGCTCTTTGCGGGGACAACCCGCTGTTCCAGTCGAGCGTCGACTGTATGACGTTGCGCGCCGAGCCCGTTTGCGTTCTGGAGCAGGGGTGTCGTTGTACTCGACGCGTTGGCGGCCTGGTGGCAAGGCCCGCACAAGGTCTGCTAGCTCCCCGGACCACGCGCCACCGGAGAGAAAGTGGTGGTTAGCAGGGGCTCTACAGCGCGAGCGACCGGACTCGAACCGGCGACCTCCGGCGTGACAGGCCGGCGCTCTAACCAACTGAGCTACGCCCGCAGGGGCCGCCGAGCATAGCGGAGCGCGGGCCGTTCCCCTGATCGCGATACTCCGCCGATGGGACTCGATCTGCACGGCCGTAGAGTGCTGCTCACAGGCGCGTCGGGGGGAATCGGGCTGGCGGTGGCCCGCGCGCTGCATTCCCGGGGCGCGACCGTACTGGCGAGCGCCCGGCGCGAGGATGTGCTGCGGCGCCTGTGCGCCGAACTGGGTGACCGCGCCGAGGCGCTGCCGGCGGACCTCAGCGACGGGGCCGACGTGGCGGCTCTGGTCGGGCGGGCGGGCACGGTCGACGTGCTCGTGGCCAACGCCGGCCTGCCGGCCAGCGGGCCGCTGCTGGGCTTCGAGCACGAACAGATCGACCGCGCGCTCGACGTGAACCTGCGCGCTCCGGTGCACCTGGCCCGCGCCCTCGCGCCGGGGATGGTGGAGCGCGGCTCGGGTCATCTCGTGTTCGTCTCCTCGCTGTCGGGCAAGACCGCCAGCGGCGGCAGCTCGCTCTACTCGGCCACCAAGTTCGGCATGCGCGGCCTCGCGATCGGCCTGCGCGAGGATCTTGCGGACACGGGCGTGGGGGTGACGACGGTGTTCCCAGGCTTCATCCGCGACGCGGGGATGTTCCATGACAGCGCCGCGAAGTTGCCGCCGTTCGTGGGCACCCGCACGCCGGAGCAGGTGGCGGAGGCGCTGGCGCAGGGCATCGAGCGCGGGCGCCTGGAAGTGGACGTCGCCCCACTGCCCGTGCGAATCGGAGCGGCGCTCGGCGGACTGGCCCCAGCGGTGTCGAGCGCGGTGCAGCGCCGCCTCGGCGGGGCCGATGTGGCCGACCAGATGGCCCGCGGGCAGGCCGACAAGCGGTAGCGGGCGCGCGCCGGGCGCCGGTGGCGGCGCTCGAGCCGCGCCGACGCTCGAGGATCCGGTCGGGATATCCCCTGTACGCGGGGCTAAAACCGACCCGATTCGCCCGGCCCTACAGGAACGGGCGCTGGGAGGACAGGTCGGGCTCGAGGCGATCCTCCTCGAGATCGAGCGCCACTCGCACGATGCGGCTCTGCTCCTTGCGATGGGCGGCGGCGTAGCCCTCGCCCGGGGACGCGCGCAGCTGGCGGCCCACATAGAAGTAGTGCAGCCCCTCTGGCAGGATCGCCGCCATCCGCCTGCGCATGAAGGCGCGCGCGCCCATGTTGCGCGGCTCCTCCTGAACCCAGACGACCAGCTCGAGGTTCGGATAGCTCGCGAGCAGCTCCTTCAGCTCGGCCTCCGGGAAGGGGTAGAGCATCTCCACCCGCGCGACGGCGATGTGGCGTGCCTGGTCACGTTCTTCGTGGGCGGCTATGTCATAGAAGACCTTGCCCGAGCACAGCACCAGCTTCTTGACCTCCTCGCGCGAGCCCGGCAGCGCCGGGTCGTCGATCACCCGCTGGAAGGAGCCCCCCCACAGCTCATCCAGGGTCGAGCTGGCTGCGGGCAGGCGCAGAAGGCTCTTGGGAGTCATCACCACGAGTGGACGCGGCTTGGAAACCAGCGCCTGGCGGCGCAGCAGGTGGAAGCACTGGGCCGGCGTGGTCACGTTGGCCACCCGCATGTTGCCCTCGGCGCAGGCCTGCAGGAAGCGCTCCAGACGTCCGCTCGAGTGCTCGGGACCGGATCCCTCGTACCCGTGTGGCAGGAGCAGGGTGAGCCGCGAGGTCTGTCCCCACTTGGCGAGCCCGGAGGTGAGGAACTGGTCGATGATCACCTGCGCGGAGTTCACGAAGTCGCCGAACTGGGCCTCCCACAGAACAAGCGCGTCGGTGTCCTGCACGCTGTAGCCGTACTCGAACCCGAGGCAGGCCTGCTCTGACAGCGGGCTGTTGTGCAGCTCGAACGGCGACACGGCGCTGTGGAGGTTCTGCAGCGGGCAGTAGGCCTCGCGGCCCGTGGCGTCGTGCAGGACGAGGTGGCGCTGGCTGAAGGTGCCGCGCTCGGTGTCCTGACCGGTCAGGCGCACGGGCACGCCGAGAGCCAGCAGCGAGGCGAAGGCGAGGGCTTCGGCGTGTGCCCAGTCCACCGGCCCGCCGTCGAGGGCCTCCCGGCGCTTCTCGAGGAGGGGCTTGAGCTTGCGGTGCACCTGGAAGCCGTCAGGCACCTTCACGAGCTGCTCGCCGAGCGAGCGCAACAGGTCCTCGGGAAGCGTGGTCCTGGGCTCCCGGCTCATCGTGCGGTCGATCTCGTGCGCGCCGGTCTCCGGCGGGCCCGCCATCGACTCCTTCAGCTCGGTGTGGGCGGCGGCCACCGCCCCGTAGGCGTCTTCGGCCAGCTTCTCGGCGTCCGCCGCGGACACCACTCCCTCCCCTCGGAGCTTGTCGGCGTAGACCTTCCGCACCGGCGGCTGCTTTGAGATCAGCTCGTACATGTGCGGCTGCGTGTAGGCGGGCTCGTCGGTCTCGTTGTGACCGAAGCGGCGGTAGCCGATCAGGTCGATCAGGGCGTCGCGCCCGAACTCGTTGCGGAAGGCCACCGCCAGGCGCACGGCGGCGATGCAGGCCTCCACGTCGTCGGCGTTCACGTGGATGATCGGGATGTCGAAGCCCTTGGCGAGGTCCGAGGCATAGCGCGTGGAGCGGCTGTCGGTCGGGTCGGTCGTGAAGCCCAGCTGGTTGTTGGCGATGATGTGCACGGTGCCGCCGGTGGTGTAGCCGGCCAGGGCCTGCAGGTTCAGCGTCTCCGCGACGATCCCCTGGCCGGGGAACGCCGCGTCGCCGTGGATCAGGACGGGCACCACGAGGCTCGGGTTGCGGCTGATCTCGCGCCCCTTGCGGCTGGTCTGGTCGGCGCGCACCCGGCCCTCGATCACCGGGTTCACGTATTCGAGGTGGCTGGGATTGGGCGACAGCGTGACCGTCACGCCCCTGCCGCCCTGCGTGCGATAGGTGCCCGACGCGCCGTAGTGGTACTTGACGTCGCCGGTGCCCCCCTCCGGCGCCGCACTGTCTGCGGACAGGGTCTGCTCGCTCTCGAACTCGACGAGGATCGATTGGTAGGGCCGCCCGACCGTGTGGGCCAGCACGTTCAGGCGGCCGCGGTGGGCCATGCCCACGATCACCTCCTGGGCACCATGGCCGGACACCAGCTCGAGCGTCTCGTCGAGCATGGGGACCAGCACGTCGAGGCCCTCGATCGAGAACTGCTTCTTGCCCAGGAACGCCTTGTGTAGATAGCCCTCCAGGGCCTCGACCGCGGACAGCCGGCTCAGCAGCCGGCGGCGCTCCTCTTCGGAGAGTGGCCGGCGGTAGTCGCCGGATTCGATCGCCTGCCGCAGCCAGATCCGGCGGTTGTGGCCTGAGATGTGCTCGATCTCGTAGGCGATTGTGCCCGTGTAGGTCTCGGCGAGGTGAGGAAGCGCCTCCGCGAACGTGTCGCCGGGCACCGCCACGCGCAGCACCGAGGCGGGGATCCTCTCCATCAGCTCCGGGGTAAGTCCCACCGTGGCGGGGTCGAGGGCCGGGTCGCCTCGGGGCTCGCCTCCCAGAGGGTCGAGACGCGCGGCCAGGTGCCCGTGCATGCGGTGCGCCTTGACCACCGAGGTCGCGGCCTGAACGGCCTGCAGCAGCGCTTCGTCGGCCATGCCCGAGACGGCCGGCGTGGCCGCGGCGGGCACCGGCTCGGCGGCGGTCACGCTGACGTCCTCGCCCTCGCCCTCCAGGCGCTCGATGGTCACGCCCAGCGAGTCGAGCATCCCCTCGTAGAAGCCGTCCTCGCCGTGCAGCAGCCCGTCGATGCGCTTGAGGAAGGCGCCCGACTCAGCGCCCTGGATCACGCGGTGGTCGTAGGTCGAGGTCATCGTCATGACCTTTGACACGCCCATCTGCTTCAGCGCCTCGGGGTCGGCCTGGGCAAGCCCCGGCGGGAAGGCGATCGCGCCGGTGGCCACGATCGTCCCCTGGCCGGGCATCAGCCGCGGCACGGAGGCCACCGTGCCTATGCCGCCCGGGTTGGTCAGCGTGATCTGGGCGCCCTGGTAGGCGTCCGGCGCCAGCGTGTTGTCACGGGCGCCGGCCACCGCCTCGTCGTAGGCGGCCACGAACTCGGAGAAGCTCATCTGCGAGGCGCCGTGGATCACGGGCACCACCAGTGCGCGCGTGCCGTCCTTGCGCTCTACGTCCACGGCCAGGCCCAGGCTGACCTCGCCCGGAATGACTCGGTGGGGCTTGCCGTCGACCTCGGCGAAGGAGTTGGCCATCACCGGCATGCTCTTCGTGGCCTCGACGATCCCCCAGGCGATCAGATGGGTGAAGGAGAGCCTGCGTCCAGCCGCCTTGAGCTCGGCGCGCCGCGAGGCCAGCGTGTCGACTGGCAGCGTGCGGAAGCTGGTGGCGGTGGGGATGGAGAGGCTGTCCTCCATGAAGCGCGCGAGCGTGGCGGCGGGACCGCGGATCGGCTTAGTGCCGGCGCCGTCGGGCGCCGGCGGGGCGGGCGCGGGCGGGGCGGGCGCGCTGGCGGCCCTCGGCGCGGCGGGAGTTTGCCCGCTGCTGGCCGCCTCCACATCCTCCTTGGTGATCCGCCCGCGCGGGCCGGTCCCGGTCAGGGCCGTCAGGTCCACGCCCAGCGTCTGGGCCATTCGGGCGGCCACCGGACTGGCCCCCGTATCGCCGTTGCCGAAGGAAGCGGAGGCGTCGGTGCCCGCGCGCTGCTCGGTCGCCTCTGCGGCGGGGGCCACTGTGGAGCCGCTGTCCGCGGCGTCGCCGGGATCGATCCGAAGGAGCACGGCGCCCACCGGCACGCTCTGGTCGGCCTCCACCAGGAGCTCCGCCACCGTTCCGGCCACCGGCGAGGGCACCTCGGCATCCACCTTGTCGGTGGAGATCTCGACCAGCTCGTCGTCGACGGCGACGGTGTCTCCGACCTTGACCCGCCACTCGAGGACGGTGCCCTCGGCCACGGAGTCACCCATCTCGGGGAAGGTCACATCGACGAGCTCGGCGCCAGGCGCTTCGCCGGCACCGTCCGGACTGGAGTCCTGAGCCTCGGTCTGACCGTGGACGGTGGTCTTGGGAGTAGCCACTTCACGTCACTCTAGCCCCCGCCGAAGCGGGCTCCTACCCTTCTCGCCGTGGACGTCCGCCGCGTGATCGCCGTTGTGGTCGTGCTGCTGACCATGGCGGGCGCGGGCACCGGCGCGCTGGCTCTGTTCAGCGTCGACCGCGACCTGCCGGTGGGCACCGTCCGCCTGTCCGCCGATCCGAGCGCTTGACCTCTACGTGCCGCTGTGAACGCTGGCGCTCGGCGCGCTGGGGGCGCTGGCGCTCAGAGGCCGGGCCGCTGAGGCTCACAGTTCCGGGTGGCCGAGACACTCGCTTTCTCACGAACGCCTGCGCAGCAGCGAGACGGAGGCGGCCGCGCCACAAAGCGCGGCCGTGCCGATCGCGCGGCGGTGTGTCGTGGCCCAAAGCGCACGGCTTCGCGGCTTCGCGTGCTCGTCGAAGATCCCGTGGGCGCCGCGGTCCTCGCGGTCGTCGACCGGCTCGAAGAGGTAGTCGCGCCGGTCTGGGTCGAGCTCGCGCTCGGACTGCTGCCCGTCGTAATTGGCCTTGGCGAGGAACCTGTCCTGCAATCCGGGCGCGAACCAGTTTCCGAGGATCGTGAAGTAGGTCGGAAGCCCGACCCACAGCTCACGGCGGTTGTGGTCGGCCGCCCAGGCGATCGCTCGAGCCGCCACCTCCGGCTGGTAGATCGGCGCGACCGGCTGGGGGTGTTTCGAGAGTCCACGCGTCCTCACCCAGCCGAACTGCGTCGTGTTCAGCCCGGGAAGCTGCACGAGCGTGATCTTCACGTTGCTTCTCTGGTGCAGCAGCTCTGTGCGCACCGACTCGACGAAACCCTGGATGCCGTGCTTTGCCCCGCAGTAGCTCGCCTGCAGCGGGATCCCGCGCCGCGCCAGCGCCGAGCCGACCTGGACGATCTTGCCGCGGTCGCGGGACTGCATGCGCGTGAGCGCCGCCATCGTGCCGTGGACGCTTCCGAGGAACGTGACCTCGATGACACGTCGGAACTCTTCGGGCTCGGTGTGCCGCAGCTCGGCGAGGATCGCCGTCATCGCCGCGTTCACCCACACGTCGATCGGTCCGAGCTCACGCTCTATGCGATCGGCGGCGGCTTCCACCTGACCGGCGTCCGCAACGTCTGTGGGGAGCACGAACGCGCTGCCCCCGGCTGCCTCGACGTCACGCGCGGCCGCCTCGAGGCCTGCCTCGCCGCGAGCGAGAAGCCCGATCTTTGCCCCGCGCCGTGCGAACTCCACCGCGGCTGCCCGCCCGACGCCGGCCGAAGCTCCGGTTATCGCAACCACCTGTGTCACCCGACAGCCGTACCCGGCGGCGGCAGGCCGCTAACGGCCGGGCGAGAAGACGTCCGCGAGCAGACGCCTCGAGATTAGAGCTGACGCGAGCCGGTTAGAGAGACAGGACCGATGCGAGTGCCACGACCGAGACGTGCACAGTCTCTCGAACGACCGGCGGGGCCCCCGGCGACCGCAGCGCGTGGACGAAGCGACGGCGTCGGGAGAAAGAGCTCGGCGGGAGCGGAGCGCGTCAGCGACGACCTGAGGCGAAGCAATGGTCCGCACCTGCGCATGCGCCGGCGCCAGTCGGCGCTGATGCTGAGCGCCGCCGGCGCGATGGGCGTCGTAGCGCTCTACCAGACGGGGATCGTGCGCCACCTCCCCGATCCTCCGCTAGCGGCGTTTGACTCCGACAAGGTCGACGCCTCCGGCGAGGCCTATGAAACGCTGAAGACTCCCGACGCGACGCTCGCGCTCGCAAGCTACGGCGTCACGCTCGCGCTGATCGGGATGGGAGGCGCCGACCGCGCCAAGAGGAGCCCGGCGATCCCGCTCGCGGCGAGCGCGAAGCTCACAGCCGACGCGGCCGGAGCCGCCTGGCTGACCGCGGAGCAGATCACAAAGCACCGCGCGCTCTGCTTCTACTGCCTCGTCGCGAGCGCCGCCAGCTGGGCCGCCCTCCCGCTCGCTGCGCCCGAGGCGCGCGCCGCCTGGCAGAGCTTGCGCTCCTGACCCGCCCCGCTAGCTCGCGGCCGCGGTCGCCATCGCGCCGTCGCGCTCGTCAGCGATCTGACGACCGGCGTCGTGGAGCAGCTTCCGCGGCGGATCGCGAAGCAGCCAACCTTCGGCGCCGACTCGCACGATCCGCCCTTCGCGCTCCAGCTCCTTCAGTGCCGTGGACACCGACGGCCGGCAGGCCCCGATCAGGCGCCCTATCAACTCATGCGTCATGGGAACTGGAACCAGCACACCGTCCGAACGGACCTTCCCCCACCGATCCGCGAGGTGCGAGAACAGCATCAGCAGACGCCTGTCGAGGCCGGTCGTGCAAGTGATGGCCGCCGACAACGCGAGCCCTTGAGAGCGGCTGACCGCGCGGGCCACGAAGGCACTGGTGAGAGGTGGCCAGCGTGCCGCCGTGGTCGTGAACCGCCTTCCAAGCAACGCCAAGCGCGTCTCTTGTAGGACCCGCCACCGGACGGCATAGGCGACCGAGGGGGGGCCGCCCGCCGGGTCCCACGGCCGGATCAGGTCCCCGGGGCCCACGAGCTCCGCGCAGACACGAGCCGCTATCACCACCTCGCGGCACAAGATGCCCTGAGTGACGAGCACGCCCAGATGGCCATGTGGCTCCGAAGTGGTCTGCCGAGGCCTCCAATCACCCTTGGCCAGGGTCATGGCCGGCGCGACGAGGGCCAGCCTCGCCTCCTCGAACTCATCCTCCCCAAGGGCATCTCCCAGATCGGGGTCGGCGTCCAAGATCCTCACAGCGGCAATCGTCATGGTGCCAGCGTGCCAGCGCTCGGGCCGCACGTCGATGGGTGAGAACCGTCATCTGGCTGACAGATTCCCACCATCTTGGTCTTGGGATTCCTCCTCCAACCTCGCGAGCAGGCGGCCAATCCGAGCGACGACCTCTTGCGGGGGGAGCCGCAGCGCGTCGGCGATCTCGCTCACCTGACTTGACGCGAGCCGCAGCCCGACGATCGACAGCTCCTCGGCCGAGAGCCTCTCCGTCCGTCCGCTGAGTAGATCGCGGTCAAGCGGCGGCATGCGGGACTCACCGGCCGCGACCTGCCTGATCGCGCGAACCAGCTCGGCCGCCGGAGCGCCCTTCTCCACCAGCCCGTCGGCTCCGGCGAGGCTGCCCTTGAGAATCACCGTGGGCGTCACGAAAGCGGTGTAGAGCAGCACCCGGGGCGGCACGGGAAGCTGCTTGAGCTCGAGGCACAGCCGGATGCCGTCTCCGTCTCGCAGCGAGACATCCAGTACGGCCAACTCCGGAGGGGAGCGCTCCGCGAGCTGCAATGCCTCCGTGGCCCCCTCGGCTGGGGGCGCCAGCTCGAAGTCGCCCTCGCCGTCGAAAAGAGCGACAAGCCCGGCTCGGACGGCGGGGTGGTCGTCCACGATCAGGATGCCCGGCACGTGGCCAGCCTGTCAGCGTCGATCGCGCTGCACGATGGGGGAAAACCCCCAACTTGGATGCCGCCGGCACACTATGGCGCGACGAGCCCATGGCGAATGGCATATCGGGTCAGGTCCACGCGGTTTCGCAGTCCCAGCTTCTCGAGCACGTTGGCGCGGTGGCGGTCCACCGTCTTCTCGCTGATCACCAGCAGCTCGGCGATCTCCTTGCTCGTGTGGCCCTCCGCGATCAGCTTGAGCACCTCTGATTCGCGGGGAGAGAGCGGGTCGCTCGTCGGCTCCTGGCCATTCTGCACACGCCCTACGTAGTCACGGATCAGGGCCTTCACCGCCCCTGGGTAGACGAACGGCTCCCCGCGCATCGTCGCCCGGCAGGCCTCCACCAGGTCCCGGTCCACGACCGACTTGAGCACGTATCCCGAAGCCCCGGCTTGCAGTGCCTGAAAGAAATACTCCTCGTTGTCGTGCATCGAGAGCATCAGCACGCGCAGCTCAGGGCGCCGCTGCGCCAGCTCGGCGGCAGCCTGGAGCCCGGTGAGGCGCGGCATGGTGACGTCGAGGACGGCCAGGTCGACATCGTGCTCGAGCGCTCGGCTGACCGCCGCGGCCCCGTCTTCGGCTTCGGCCACGACCTGGAAGTCCGGCTCCGCATCCAGCACCTCCCGCAGCCCTCGCCGCACGACCGGGTGGTCGTCGGCCAGGAGAACCCGTGTCTTCAGCGGGACGCTCACTCCGCGGCCTCCACAGGTACGTCGAGGGTGACCGCGAGGCCCCCCTCCTTCCCGGGCTCGATCGTGAGGTCTGCGCCGATTAGGACCGCGCGTTCGCGCATCCCGCGGATGCCCCCTCCGGGCTCGTCGCCGTTGAGCCCGACCCCGTCGTCGGCGACGCGCAGCCGCACCGCTCCCGCATGGCGGTCGAGGCAGACGCGCGCGCGCGTCGCGTCCGCGTGCCGGAGGACATTGGTGAGCGCCTCCTGGGCCACCCGGTAGACGACGATCTCATGCTCAGGCGGGAGGGAAGGCAATCCGTCGTACAGCTCGAGATCGATCCGCAGTCCGGTCTGCGCCGCAAGCCGCTTGCCCAAAGCGCTCAGGGCGCTGACCAAGCCGAGGTCGTCGAGGGCCTCGGGGCGAAGCCTCGAAGCGACCTCGCGCGCCTCCTCCAGGCTGCCGCGTACGGACTCCACAGCACCGGAGAGCTTGGCGACCAGTTCCGGCGGCGCCACCTTCATCGCCCCCTCGAGCTGCAGCAGTGCCGCGGTCAGGCCCTGGCCTATCTCGTCGTGCAGCTCCTGAGCGATTCTGTGGCGCTCTCCCTCCTGCGCCGCCACCGCCCGGCCCGTCGCGTCCCGGCGTTCCTCCTCGAGGCGCTCGATCATCTCGTTGAAGGCCTGCGTCAGGTCCGCGACCTCGCCATCGTGTCCGTATACGGGGATCCGTTGTCCCGGCCGGAGCGGATCGACCCTCCGCATCAGGTCAGTCAGCCTGCGCAGAGGATCGAGCGCACGGCGCAGGAGGAACAGGTTGGCCACCAGCATGACGGTGATGCCGAGCATCAGGAGCAGGGCGCTCTCCAGCGCGAGCGATCCAGGCGCCGGGATATTGGCCGGCGACAGCGAGAGGAACACCGTCGCCACCCCCATCACGGCGGCGTTCGTGGCGAGCAGCCGCCACAGCAGAGACCAACGTCGCGGCGCTGACGCGGCAGCGGCGGAGGTGGGTTGCCCCTTCGATGGGTCGACAGCAGCGTTCAAGCGGTCCGCCCGACAGAGACAGCTTGGCACGCCGGAGGTGGCGACCCGCGGCAGGGCCGGCTCAGACGGGGAGCGCTCGCAGCGATGCCGCCGGGGGGCGTAACACAGCGCGAGGCATGAGACCCTCGAGCGCGATCCGGCTCGACCCGTCGACGGGACGGCCGCCCGTGTCCGTGCGGCTCAGAATCGCGTCGGTGACCGCGGCGGCCATCGGAGCGAGCTCTGACAGCGGCCGGTGGCGGTTCTGGCGCTGATCGAGGTCGACCTGGACGAGGTTCTGGATGCCGCAGCGCTCCCGAACGTCGATCAAGAGGCCGACGTCCACCCCATATCCGGTGGTGAAGGGCAGGGCCTCCAGCAGCTCGCGCCGCGCGGCGATCTCGCCGGCGAGCGGCTGGCATACCGACGCCAGCTCGGGGTAGAAGGCCGCCAGCAGCGGCCGGGCCGTCAACTCGGTGACCCGCCCACCCCCCTCGGCCTGGCACCCTCCGGGACCGGAGTCGAATGGGCGGCGGTAGCAGCCCTTCACGAATGAGACCCCGGAGCCGCACACCAGCGGACCCATCAGCCCGCGTACGAAGTGGTCTCCGAAGTCACGAGAGTCGGCGTCCACGTAGACCACCACGTCTCCCCGGAGTACTTCCAGCGCCCGCCACATGGCGTCGCCCTTGCCGAGCACGGGACCCATGCCGGAGCGCAGGTCGAACTGGCTGTGCACCTCCGCCCCGCGGGACCGTGCTAGCTCGCCGCTGCCGTCGGATGAGTCGTCGACCACTACGACTTGGTCGACGGCCCCCGCCTCGGCCAGCCTCAACACCGAATCGAGGATCGGGCCGATGGTCGTGGCCTCGTCTCGAACCGGCAGGCAGACGGAGATGCTGTCATCGCACTCCGCCAGGATTCGCTCGAGCGGAAACTCAGAGTGATGGTGCAACGACATCGGCGGGCGTCGGGTACCCCGCCGCCGGGCAACGAAAACGGCCGGGCCGCCTGCCGCTCCCGAGGAAGCGGCGGCGACCCGGCCGAAGAGACCGTCCCGGTCCCCGTGTGTCTTTTGCTAGGCCTTGATGAACGGCTTGGCCGCCTCGAGGACCTCTGCCATCTCCAGGCCCTTGTCGAACGCGCCGGGAGCGATCCTCTCGCCCCTCAGGAGGCGGATGACGCCCGCGTGACGACCCTCCACCTGCACGATGGAGCCCGCCGCGGCGAGCACCTCGGTCGACTCGATCATGGGGCCGGCGCCGTTGTAGGCGCCCACGCCGAGATCCTCGAACGTCTGCGCGAGCTCCAGGAACGCGTCCTCGCTCGAGAAGGCGTCACCGAAGTCCACGCCGGGAGCCTTGACGGGCTTGCCGCCGAGGTCCTTGATCGTGGCGGTGAGGGCGTCCACGTGCTCCGCCTCGTTGTCGCGCAGCGTGGTGGCGATCTCCTTCACGTCCCCGGAGAGGCCCTTGACCTGCTTCAGGGCCATGGTGTAGAACGCGGTCTCGAGGAACTCGAGGGTGAGGGCGAAGTTCAGGATGTCGACGTCGCCGCCCCCCTGAGCCATCGCCTGGCGGACGAACGGTCCCACCGTGGAGAGTCCGTAGACCCCACCGGCGGCGATCGCCCCGCGCATGAGGAACGCCTCGCGGGTCATTCCCTTCACTTCGATGGCAGCCAGCTCGGGCTGAGTCATCGTCTTCGACATAACAATCTCCTTTTCGCAGTCCCGGCCGCTCAGGCCTTGATGAACGGCTTGACGGACTTCAGGACCTCTTCCATCGTCGCCGGCTTGGCGAACGCGCCGTCCGGCACGATCGTCTTGCCGACAACCTGGTTGAGCACAGCCGCGTGACGACCCTCGTTGGTGTGGATCGACAGCGCCGCGGCCAAGATCTCCTTGTTCTTGATGTTCCCGGCCTGGCCGAGGTAAGCGGCCGCACCCAGGTTCTCGACCGCAGCGGCCGTCTCCAGGATCTTCTGCGCTCCGGCGGCGATCACGTCTTCGAACGCCGTCTTCGGCGCCTTGGCAGGCTTGCCGCCGAGCTGCTCGACCGTTGCGGTGAGGGCCTGGACGTGCTCCATCTCGTCCTCACCGATGCTCTTGGCCACGTCGCCGACCTTCGGATCCTTGATCTGACCCGAGTCCAGCACCTGCTGGTAGAAGGCCGACTCGAGGTGCTCGAGCGTCAACGCGTAGTTGAGGATCGCGATGTCGCCCTTGCTGGCTGCTCCACCACCACCGCCTGTATCCGTGCTGCCGCCGCCGCTTGGCGTCTCCGCCTCGTCGTCGCCGCCACACGCAGCAACGAAGATCGCCAGCGCGCCGGCTGCGCCGGCACCACCAACCATCTTCAGGAACTGGGCGCGCGACCCTGCGTCCTCGCGGGCCAGCTGGTCGAGAGCGGCTACTTCGCCGTCTCCCTGCTCCCGCGTCCTGGTCTTCGACATGAGTGAATCCTCCTATGGTGGTTCCGGTCCGGTTGTGTTCTCCGCAAAGCGGAAGAACTAACCTTTCACAGATCTTGCGGAGACGCGTCCCGGATGGATCACTCGGGCTCCGGCCCCGAGCCCGGAGCGAGTGCCGTGGTGTACAACCCGAGCACCTTGAAGCTCTTCGATGTCCAACTCTCGGAGCCGGGGAACGGGCGCCTCGACGCCGTCCTGTCGGGCGAGATCGACGTTTCGACCGTCGAGGAGGTGCGGGGCCGTCTGGAGGGCCCGCTCGGGGAAGACCCCCCTCTGCTGGTGGTCGACC
Source organism: Thermoleophilaceae bacterium (assembly GCA_030447725.1). Classification (GTDB taxonomy): domain Bacteria; phylum Actinomycetota; class Thermoleophilia; order Solirubrobacterales; family Thermoleophilaceae; genus JAAYBF01. The sequence continues at coordinate 670,609 of JAUJOQ010000001.1, read as the reverse complement.
TGCGGCTGGTCACATTCCTCGACTCGAGCGGTCTCCGGCTGCTGCTGCGTCTCGACGAGCGCCAGAGGAGCGCCGGCGGGCGGCTGGTGATCGTGCAGGGCGGCCGGCGGGTGGCGCGGGTCTTCGAGCTGACCGGTGCCGGGGAGCGCCTCGAGATCGTCGGCGATCCGGCCGAGATCGCCTGAGCTACCGGGTGGCTACCCGTACCAGCAGGTACTCGCAGTCGACGCCCTCTGCCTTCACCTTCTCAACCCGCACTTCCTCGGCGAGGCGCTGAACCACCGAGCCCACGACAGGGATATCGGTGTCCTTCACGACGCTGAGCGCGCCGTTCTCCTCGAGGGGGCCGAGCCGGAGGTCGAAGGACCCTTCGCCGCGGATCACCCGGATCTTCACGTGCTCGCCGACCAGGTAACGCAGCCCGTGGCGGGCGACGAGCTCGACCACGAGCAGGGCCTCCATCACGCGCTCGACTGACATGTCGACCTGGGCAGCCACCACGGCGACCACCCGGCGCAGTATGCGCTCCGCCGGCAGCAGGCCGGGGGCCGCGCCGTCGACGGTGTGGCTGTCAGCGGCCGTCCCGAGGCCAAATGCCATCTCGATCTCCGTGCCCTCCGTGGCGCGGATATCCACCCGGCGCGCAATTCCCTCGATCAGGGACAGGCCGTAGCCGGGAGTGTCCTTGCCGCTGCCCGCTGAACCGTCCATCCCGCGACCGAAGTCGCGAACCGACACGAGCATCTCCTCCTCGCGCGGGAGGAAGAAGATCCGCACCAGGCCGCGATTGCCGGGGTAGGCATGCTCCACCGCGTTGGCGAGCGCCTCGGTGACGGCCAGCTCGGCGTCCTCGAGCGCCTCCTCGTCGGCCTCGACGGTCTCGCCGATCGAGCGCAGAGCCTGACGCACCACCGGCAGGCTGTCCTCGGACGCGAGCATCTCCATCCGCACGTCCGAGCGGAGGATCCCAATCTCGATGTCGATCACCTGGTCCGGACTTGCCATCCCTGCTCCAATCCTGCCGCTTTCCAACGCCTTCCCATGTCGCCGCCTACCCGCGCGTTGACGCGCCAAACGCCTCGTTTCGCCCCGTAGCACATCCGTCACCGGTGACTCCGCCTTCGGGGCGCTGAGCGCCCTCGTGTCGCGGTCCTGCAGGATGAGCCCATGAGCTGGTGGCGCGACGCGGTGGTGTACCAGGTCTACCCGCGCTCCTTCCAGGACTCCGACGGCGACGGCGTGGGCGACCTCGCCGGGATCGAGAGGCGGCTGGAGCACATCGCGGCGCTGGGCGCCGGCGCGCTGTGGCTGTCGCCCGTCTACCCGTCACCCCTTGCGGACTTCGGCTACGACGTCTCCGACCACACCGCCGTGGATCCGGTGTACGGGACGCTCGGGGACTTCGACCGGCTGGTGGCCTCGGCCCACGACCGTGACCTGCGGCTGTTGATGGACCTGGTGCCGTGTCACACCTCCATCGAGCACCCGTGGTTCTCCGAGCATCCGGACCGCTACGTCTGGGCTGACGGCCGCGGCGATGGGCCTCCCAACAACTGGCTGGCCACCTTCGGAGGACCGGCCTGGACGCGCGACGAGCGCAGCGGACGCTGGTACCTGCATTCCTTCTACCCCGAGCAGCCGGACCTCGACTGGCGCAACCCGGCGGTGGTGGCGGCGATGCAGGACGTGGTGCGCTTCTGGCGGGCTCGGGGCGTCGACGGCTTTCGCATCGACGCCATCGACCGGCTGGTGAAAGACGAGCGGCTACGCGACGACCCGCCCGCCGGCGCCCCCTTCGGCCTGCCGCTGCCCGCGGAGTACGCACGGCTCGAACACCTCTACTCGACCAACAGCCCCGAGATCCGCCAGGCGCTCGCGGCGCTGCGCGAGGCGGCAGGTGACGCCCTGCTGGTCGGCGAGGTCTACGTCCCCTCCGCCGCCACGGGGCCCTACCTCGAGCACCTCGATGCCGTGTTCGCCTTCGAGCTGTTCCACGCACCGTGGGAGGAGGTGCCGCTGCGGGCGGCGATCGAAGCGTGCGCTAAGGCCTCGAAGGGGGGCGCTGCCTGGGTGCTCTCCAACCACGACTTCGCGCGGCTGCCCAACCGCGTCGGGGCCGAGAACGTGAGGGCGGCGGCGGTGCTGCTCCTGACGCTCCCAGGCCTCGCCTTCGTGTATCAGGGGGAGGAGATCGGCCAGGTCGACGGCCCGGTCACAGAGCGCGTGTACGACCGAGCCGGCCGGGACCCGTTCCGTCATCCAGTGCAGTGGGGGCCCGAGCCCGAGCGGGCCGGGTTCACGACCGGCACGCCCTGGCTCGCTCCGGTGGACGCCGGCGAACGCAGCGTGGCCAGCCAGTCGGGCGACCCGGCCTCCCTGCTCGAGCTCTACAGGGCGCTGATCGCGCTGCGGCCCGCGCTCGGTCCGGGGTTGACCATGCTCGACGCCGCGCCGGGGGTCGTGGCCTACGCTCGTGGCGACCACCTCGTGGCTGTGAACACCACCGCCGAGGCTGCCGGTCTTCCGTGGGCCGCCGAGACCGTGCTGGAGAGCGAGCCCGGCCCGGTGTCTGCCGGCTCGCTCGGCCCCCACGCCGCCGTCGTGCTGCGTCGAGATTGAGGCGGGGGTTACAAGCTCGCGCCGCCGGGTAATCGCGCGACGATGAGGAGGGACAGGAGCAAGCGGTTCCTGGCAGCATTCGCCACCGCGGCTTTGTCGGTGGTGACCGGATGCGGCTTCAGCGACACCGGTGGCGGTGGGCGCGGCCAGACGCTCAACTGGTACGTGTTCAACGAGCCCGGCGGGGCCAACGAAGAGGCGATCAAGAAGTGCAACGAGGAGTCGAACGGCCGCTACAACATCGCCTACCGGCGCCTGCCGACCGACGCCAATCAGCAGCGCGAGCTGATCGTGCGCCGCCTCGCGGCTGAAGACTCGACCGTCGACCTGGTGGGCATGGACGTGATCTGGACCGCCGAATTCGCCGAGGCCGGCTGGATCGAGCCCTGGGAGGGCGACCGCGCCCTGGCGGCGACGGAGGGCAAGCTCGAGGGCCCGCGCAAGACGGTCGAGTACCAGGACAAGGTGTGGGCGATCCCCTTCACCACCAACACCCAGCTGCTCTTCTACCGCAAGGACCGGGTCGAGGAGCCGCCCGAGGACTTCACCTGGGACCAGATGATCGAGCAGGCCGCGGCCGACGGCAAGGCGATCGAGGTGCAGGCCGCTCAATACGAGGGCTTCACCGTGTGGATCAACTCGCTGATCGCGGGCGCCGGCGGACAGGTGGTCGACGAGGAGGGCGACGTGAACGTCGGCCCGAGCGCCACCAAAGCCGGGGAGATCGTCTCGGAGCTGGCCAACTCCGCGGCCGCGCCGCCTGGCATGGCCAACAACAAGGAGGACCAGGCGCGGATCGGGTTCGAGTCCGAGCGTTCGAACTATCAGCTCAACTACACCTTCATCTATCCGAGCGCGGCCGAGAACGTTGGCGAGGACTTCCAGAAGAAGATCGGCTGGGCGCGCTATCCGCGCACGGTCGCGGACATGCCGAGCCGGCCTCCGCTGGGCGGAATCAACATCGGCGTCGGCGCGTTCTCCGAGCACAAGGACCTGGCCTTCGAGGCCGCCCAGTGCCTGGCCCAGCCGGCCAACCAGGCCGTGGCCTCTGAGCTGGGCGGTCTGCCGCCGACCACCGAGTCGGCCTACGGACTGGCGAAGGTCGAGAAGGCGCTGCCGTTCGCCGACCTGCTGCGCGAGTCGATCGAAGAGGGCACACCGCGACCTGTCAGCCCCGCCTACAGCGACATCTCGCTGGCGATCCAGAAGACCTACCACCCGCCAGAGAACGTGGAGCCGGACAAGGTGAGGGACAAGCTCGAGGACCGGCTGAAGAAGGCGGCCGAGGGGAAGATCTTCTGATGGAGGCCACCACCGCCCAGCCTGCGGCGACGAAGGCCCCCGCGCCGAAGAAGGCCAAGATCACCGAGCGCGCGCGGGCAGAGCGCAAGCTCGCCTATCTGCTGTGCGCTCCCGCGCTGATCGCGATGCTGATCGTGACCGGCTACCCGATCGGCTACGCCGTCTACCTGTCGCTGCAGAAGTACGACCTGCGCTTCCCCGACGAGAAGGAGTTCGTCGGCCTGTCGAACTACTCGGACGTGCTGACGTCCTCCATCTGGTGGGACGACGTGCTGACCACGACGATCATCACCCTCGCCTCGGTGGCGATCGAACTGGTGCTGGGCATGGCCATCGCGCTGATCATGCACCGTGCGATCTTCGGCCGCGGCCCGGTGCGCGCGGCGATCCTGATCCCGTACGGGATCGTGACGGTGGTCGCCGCGTTCGCCTGGCGCTACGCCTTCGATCCGAGCGCCGGCTTCGTGCAGGGCACGTTCCTGCTGGGCGACGACGCCGCCCCGCTCACCGAGCGCGCCGGCTCGCTGGTGGTGATCATCCTCACCGAGGTCTGGAAGACCACGCCCTTCATGGCGCTGCTGCTGCTGGCGGGCCTCTCGCTGGTGCCCGACGAGTTGCACGAGGCGGCCAAGGTCGACGGCGCGAGCACCGTACAGCGCTTCTTCCGGATCACGATCCCGCTGATGAAGCCCGCCATTCTGGTGGCGCTGCTGTTCCGCACGCTCGACGCCTTCAGGGTCTTCGACAGCGCCTTCATCCTCACCGGAGGCGCCAACCGCACCGAGACGGTGTCGATCCTCGGCTACAACGTGCTGATCAACCGCGTCAACCTCGGGCTGGGCTCGGCCGTGTCGGTGCTCATATTCATCGCGGTGATCCTGATCGCCGCCTTCTTCGTCAAGGTGCTCGGCACGAGCACCGCCCAACAGCGAGGGGAGGTCTGATGACCCACACTCCGCGAGAGAAGGCCTTCTGGTCGATCGCGATCCTGGTGGTGATTCTCTACGCGCTCATCCCGGTGGCGTGGATCACGTCCTTGTCGCTGAAGTCGCCCGACCAGGTGGCCGACGGCAAGTTCTTCTCCGGCTTCTCGTTCGAGAACTACGACCAGATCTTCTCCGAGAACACGTTCAACGCGGCGCTGGTCAACTCGCTCGGCATAGCTGCGATCGCGACGCTGATCTCGATCGCGCTCGCCTCGATGGCCGCCTATGCCCTTGCACGCCTGAACTTCGCCGGCAAGGCCGTGATCCTGTCCGGCGCGCTCGCGGTCGCCATGTTCCCGCCGATCTCGATCGTCGGCTCCCTGTTCGACCTGTGGCGGGCGATCGGGCTCTATGACACCTGGCCCGGGTTGATCCTGCCCTACATGACCTTCACGCTGCCGCTGGCCATCTACACCCTGTCGGCGTTCTTCCGCGAGATCCCCTGGGAGCTCGAGCAGGCGGCCCAGGTCGACGGCGCCACGCCGTTCCAGGCGTTTCGCAAGGTGATCGTGCCGCTGGCCGCGCCGGGCGTGTTCACGGCGGCGATCCTCGTGTTCATCTTCGCCTGGAACGACTTCCTGTTCGCCAACACGCTCACGTCCACCACCGACGCGCAGACGGTGCCCGCCGCGCTCGCCTTCTTCTCGGGCGGGTCGCGCTTCACCGAGCCGATCGGAGCGATCTCCGCTGCCGCCGTGGTGGTCACCATCCCGATCATCATCATGGTCCTGATCTTCCAGCGGCGGATCGTCGCCGGGCTCACCGCCGGCGCCGTCAAGGGTTAGCCAAAGGAGGCACACGCAGACATGTCCCAGATCGTTCTCGACCACATCACCAAGAAGTACCCCGACGGCTTCGAGGCCGTGAAGGACATGAGCCTGACCATCGAGGACGGCGAGTTCGTGATCCTCGTAGGGCCTTCGGGCTGCGGCAAGTCGACGGCGCTGCGGATGATCGCCGGCCTCGAGGACATCACCGACGGCGAGCTGCGCATCGGCGACAGCGTGGTCAACGACAAGGCCCCCAAGGACCGTGACATAGCGATGGTGTTCCAGAACTACGCGCTCTACCCACACATGACCGTGGCCGAGAACATGGGCTTTGCACTCAAGCTGGCCAAGGTCGACCAGTCGGAGATCGACAGGAAGGTCAGCGAGGCCGCCAAGGTGCTCGACCTCACCCAGCACCTGGACCGCAAGCCCGCCAACCTGTCGGGCGGCCAGCGCCAGCGGGTGGCGATGGGCCGGGCGATCGTGCGGGACCCGTCGGCGTTCCTGATGGACGAGCCGCTCTCCAACCTCGACGCCAAGCTGCGCGTTCAGATGCGCACGGAGGTGTCGCGCATCCAGCAGCGGCTCGGCACCACGACGGTCTACGTCACCCACGACCAGACCGAAGCCATGACCCTTGGCGACCGCGTCGCGGTCATGCGCTCCGGGGTGCTTCAGCAGGTGGGGTCGCCGATGGACCTCTACAACAATCCGAAGAACCTGTTCGTGGCCGGCTTCATCGGCTCTCCCGCGATGAACTTCATGCCGGCCCAGATCGAGGGCGACACGCTCAAGCTGCCGGTGGCCGACGTGCGGCTGCCCGAGGAGCTGCGCGGCAATCTCGGCGGGAGCGCCGGTGACGGCCGCCAAGTGATCGCCGGCATCCGCCCCGAGGACTTCGAGGACGCCCACCAGGTGGGGGACCACAAGGACCGCGGCACCACCTTCACCGTCACCATCGAGCTGGTGGAATCGATGGGCTCGGAGCTGTACGCCCACTTCTCGGCCGTGTCCGAGCACTCGATCGAGTCCGAGGAGCTGCGTGAGCTGGCCGAGGACTCGGGCGCGGGCGAGGTGCCCGGGGCCGGCGAGGAGGGCGAGATCGTTGCCCGGCTGGATCCCGCCAGCAAGGTGGCACGCGGCAAGGAGGCGGAGCTGTGGGTTGACGCGACCAAGGTGAAGCTGTTCGACCCCGCGGACGGCCGCTCGCTGACCGCCGACTCCACCGCCGAGGGCAACGGCGCGCCCTCGGCGAGCGGAGGTCAGTCGCCGGCCGGACGCGACCCCGAGCGAGAGCCGGGCGGGCGCGGCTAGCCCAGCGAGCGCTTCAAGCGGCGGATCTCGGTGTTCTCAAAGGAGGGGTTTCGCATCTCGAGGCGCAGCCGCTCCAGGGTCTCCTCGTCCCACTCGTGGGTTCGTAGCAGCAGGTAGCGCAGCGACACCATTGCCGCGTACGCGTCGGTCTCGTTGCCGTCGTTGGCGATCCCGGCCTCGCGCAGCATCTGGACCACCGGCTCGTACTCCTCTCGCCACCAGTCCACGGCCACCTCCTCGCGGGTCAGGAACTGCCCGCGTGCCTGCATGTGCCGGAAGCCCCAGGCCTCGACTCCCTCCGCCAGGCAGGCGTAGGCCGAAGGCCTGCTGGGCCTGATCCGGCGCCGTGCCTCGGCCGGCAGGGGCACACGTTCGTAGAACAACCGCTCGTGGCCCTTCAGCGGCAGGTCGGCGACTCGGATCTCCTGATCGGGCCCGACCTCCGTGGTGACCTCGGTCACGTAGGCGTCGATCTTGCGATGGCCCATCGTGCGGGCCACCGAGACGCGGTGATGACCGTCCTTGACGAAGTGCAGTTCGCCGATCCGGTACACATGGATGGGGGGCATCGGCTTGCCGCGCCGCTGGGCCTCGGCGATCCGCTCCCAGCGGGTGCGCACCCGGCCTGAAGTGGGCCGGAAGCTGCGATCGAAGTCCCGCGAACGGTCGACGGTGCCGACGATCGAGTCGATGTCGATCGTCTGCAGGCCGAGGTTGCGCTCCCCCCGCCTGCCCAGTGCCTCGATCACCTCCTCGAAGGGCAGGATCACGTTCACGTCACCGGGCTCGCCCCGAAGCCGGTTGGCCAGGCGCGACAGAGCCCGGCTGCGACGGGCGCGGGTGAAGTCGTACTGGGCGTCGCTGTGCGGAAAGCCAGTGTCGCGCGCCATGCCCGGAATCTACCCCTCCTTTGGCGCACCAAGCACGTTTCACACCACGCCGCAGGGGAACCCATTCCGACATGGACCTTCAGACGGCCCTGAAGGCCCTAGTCCTCACCTGCACCCTGCTGCGTCTTTCGGTTTCGCGGCGGCCTTTTTCGGTCAATCCCGGAGGTTAGACATGGGCGCCCGAGCCGAAACCGCGGAGATCACCGGCGCCTACTGCCCGCACTGTCACCTGCTCGTCGAGCGCGGCGTCCGCGCGCCGTGGCCCGACAGACCGTTGCGCTGCGCCCACTGCCAGCTCTTGATCGGCGCTGGGCGCTCCCGCACCCAGCCCTCCGGAGAGCCAGGCGCCAAGGGCACCGCGGCGGGTGTGTTCAGCCGCCGGGCCAAGCGTCACGGGGATGAAGATGACGATCCGACCACGTCCCCGGACGAGGTGCTCGAAGGCATCCGCACGGTTGCGGGCGCCATGGGGGAGCGGCCGGAGCGTCTGCTGATGGTCGACTACCAGCAACTCGCGGTCGTGGATCCGGACATCCCACCGCTCAGCGACGTGTTCGCGGCGTTCGGGAGTTGGAAGAGCGCCCGCCGGCAAGCGGCCGAAGCGGGATAGGCAAAACCCGCGGCGGCAACTCCCGTTAGCCGGGCCCGTGCGTGGGTAGGTGGCCATGACACGACGAAGGAGCGATCAGCATGAGCATCATCGACAAGATCACGGGCCGCGCCAAGAAGGCCGCCGGCGACGTGGCAGACGACCCTTCCCTGCGCCGCCAGGGCCAGAAGGAAGAGGCCAAGGGCGAGGCCAAGGAGAAGCAGGCCCGCGCGGAGGAGAAGGCCGACTCGGCCGCGGCCGACGTGGCCGACCTCGAGCGCAAGACCTGAGCCTGCCGGCTCAGGCAAGACGTGGAGAGGGCCGGGGCGGGATCCTCGGCCCGCCCGCTCGTGAGTGACGCTCGTCCTCTCGACGGGCGGCGGGCCCTCGTAACCGGTGCCGCGACCGGCATCGGGCGTGCCACCGCCGTGCGCCTCGCCTCCGAGGGCGCTTCAGTGAGCGTGAACTACATCGGCGATCGTGCGCCGGCGGACGCGGTGGTGGCGGAGATCGAGGAACGCGGTTCGACGGCCGTCGCCGTCGAGGCCGACGTGGCGGTGGAGGCCGACGTGCAGCGGCTGTTGCGGGAATCGGCGGCCGCGCTGGGCGGCGCCGTCGACCTCCTGGTCAACAACGCGGGGGTGGAGTCGTCCTACCCACTGGAGGAGATGCCACTCGACGAGTGGGAGCGGGTGCTGTCGGTGAACCTCACCGGTCCCTTTCTATGCACCCGGGAGATGGTGCGCGGGCTCGGTGACTCCCCGGCGGCGGTGGTGATGGTCTCGAGCGTGCACGAGACCATCCCGTGGCCGAGCTTCTCCCATTACTGCGCCAGCAAGGGGGGGCTCAAGCTGTTCGCGCAGACCATCGCGCGCGAGCTTGCCCCCCGCGGCGTGCGCGTCGCGCTGGTGGCCCCCGGCGCAATCCTCACCCCCATCAACCGCGCGTTGATGAAGGATCCGGCCAAGCTCCGCGAGCAGGAGGAGCAGATTCCCCTGGGGCGCCTCGGCACGCCGGAGGAGATAGCCGGCGCGATCGCCTGGCTCGCCGGACCCGGCGCCGAGTACGTCGTCGGCTCCACGCTCTTCGTCGACGGCGGCATGACCCTCTACCCGCGATTCGTGTGAAGGCGCCCGCAGACGCAACACCGTTCGTACCCGAGGCTGCCGGCGCCCTGAGCGAGCTTCGCGAGGCTGCGGCGGGATGCCATGGCTGCCACCTGTGGGAGCCGGCGACCCCAAACCGTGTTCGGCGAGGGCCCCGAAGGCGCGGAGTGGTGCTCGTGGGGGAGCAGCCGGGCGACCGCGAGGCGAGGACGACCGCCAGTCCGAGCGTGAGCCGTTCGCCGCCGACCTCCGTGTGGTGTCCGAGGCGCTGGCCACCTAGCCGTCGGGATCCATGTGCACCCGCTCGGGTGCCACCCCCGGCCGCGCCCGCTTGTTCTCGGCACTAGCCTTGTGGGTAGAGCCTGGACATGATCGACGAACAGCAGCCAGAGGACACAGAGCCCGGCCAGGAAGCTCGCAGCAGCACCAGCCCTCCCGGTGGCAAGACCCACGAGGCCACAACTCCGCCTGGACAGGGCGACCGCGACGAGGAGGCCACCCGAAAAAGCGAGGAGAAGCTCGACCAGGCCGGCGGCGGCCACTAGCCCGTCGGTCGCCGGCCCTACGGCGCCAGCCGCTCCAAGACCCAGCTGCCTGAGTCCTCGCGCCGGTAGCGAAGCCGGTCGTGCAGGCGATCGCCACGCCCCTGCCAGAACTCCACGCTGGCGGGCACCAGCCGGCGTCCCCCCCACCAGGGCGGGCGGGGAATCGAGTCGGCGTCGTGGTTGCGCCGCTCCAGATCGGCGTGGCGCCGGTCGAGCGCTTCACGTGACTCGATCACCTCAGACTGGGGGCTGGCCAGAGCAGCGAGCCTCGAGCCACGCGGCCGGGACGCGAAATACGCGTCCGCCTCCTCCGTTTCGACCTCCTCCACGCTCCCATCGACCCTCACCTGGCGCCGGACGGGCAGCCACAGCAGCACCGCCGACGCGCGCGGGTTGCGCTCGAGCTCTCGCCCCTTGCGCGAGCGAAGGTTGGTGTAGAAGGCGAGGCCGCGTTCGTCGAGCGCCTTGAGGAGCACGGTGCGCGCCGCCGGTGTGCCGTCCTCGTCCGCCGTGGCCAGCACCATGGCGTTGGGCTCTGGCACGCCGGCCAGCACGGCATCCTGTAGCCAGTCGGTGAGCTGCTCGAGCCACGTGGGCGCGAAGTCGTGGTCGGATAGCCCCTCGGGGCCGTAGGGGCGGCGCATCCCTGCGAGATCGGGAACGCGGTCCGCCATCTAGGTGTTTACGTGGCGGCGTCCCCGCCGTTGCGAGTGGATCCCGCGAGCAGGCGCCCGCGCAGCGTGTCCGCATTCAGGACTGCGCCCTCCGTCGTCTCGATGAAGTCCGTGAGCACTTTGGCGAAGCGCACGGGGCTGTCGAGCTGCGGGAAGTGCCCCGAGCCATCGAAGATCTCGAGCCGGGAGCCAGGCATACCGCGTTCGGCCACCCCGGCGTGGCTCACAGGGATCACCGGATCACGGCGCCCCCAGACGATCAGCGCCGGCATATCAGCCGCGAGATAGAGGCGGTCGGTGGCATCCACGCGCTGACCCATCGGATCGACCACCGACCTCAGCGTGTGGATGAACGCCCGCCGCGTGTCGGGGTCGGCCAGGGAGCCGTACCCGCGGACTATCTCGGCGATGTCCGGCTTTGCACGCAGACCCACCTTATCGAGCGTGCCCGCCACCGCCGTGCCGACGGCGTGAACGCGGTTGCCGGCGATCAGGGGCAGGACGAGCTCCGAGCCGGGCAACGTGGCAGCACGCAGCAGGGGATGGACCTCCCGGCCGAGGCCGCCGCTCGAGACCAGCACCAGCCGCTCGCAGCTCTCAGGGAACTGATAGGCGAACTGCATCGCGATGCCGCCGCCGAGCGAGTGGCCGACCACCGTGACGCGCTCGTGCCCGAGCCCGACGACGAGATCGCGTATTCCCGACGCGTACGCGCCGAGCGAATAGTCCCCCCGCGGCTTGGCCGACTGGCCGTGACCCAGCAGGTCGGGCGCTACCACGCTGTAGCGGTCCGATAGCAGCGGCAAGACCGGCGCCCACTGGTCGCACGTTCCGGTGACGCCGTGGATCAGCACCACGGGTGGACCGTCGCCGGCGGCGAGGTAGCTCACCCGGTGGCCATGGATCTCGGCCTGTTGGCGGGTCTGCATGTGGGTGTACTCCCCCTGCGTTCGGGACCGTGCGCAGCCTACCGAGTGGGGTGTGGCGCAGGCTTGAACGTCAGGCCGTTGCGAACCGGCTCACGGTGTGCTCCGGGCGCACGCCGGGCAGGTGCTCGGCGAAGATCCGGTGGTATGCCGCCTCCTCGCGCGTGCGCAGCGGCGGATCGCACAGCCCCGCCTCGGCCTCGAGCTCCTCCGGACTCACGCTTTGCTCCATCCGCCCGGTCAGCACGGCCGCCGCACCGCTGCCGTCGCCGAACTGGGACTTCTCACGCCAGAGCAGCTCCTGAGGCAGCCAGCCCTCGAACGCCTCGCGCAGCAGACGCTTCTCGGGCTCGCCCGGGGCGGACAGCTTCCACTCGGGCGCCAGGCCGAGCGCGAAGGCGATCACCTGGCGGTCGAGGAAGGGCACACGCCCCTCGAGGCCGTGGGCCATCGTCACGCGATCACAGCGCTGCAGGTTGAGGTCGTGCAGTCCTTCCACGGTGCGCACCATCTCCGCCTGCAACTCCTCCGCGCCCGCCAGCCCGCGCAGGTACTCGTAGCCCGCAAACAGCTCGTCGGCGCCCTCGCCGGTGAGCACCACCTTCACGTGCCGAGACGCCAACTCGGCGAGCAGGTAGTTGGGCACCGCGCTGCGCACGAGCGACGGGTCGAAGTGCTCGATGGCACGTACGACCAAGGGCACGGCGCCGAGAGCCTCGTCGGCGGTGTACACCCGCTCGTGGTGCTCAGTTCCGAGGTGCTCGGCCACCACCCGTGCGGCCCGCAGATCGGGGCTGGCGTGGGTGCCCACAGCGAAGGTCTGCAGCTGTTCGCCGCGCTCGGCCAGGTATCGAGCCGCGATGGCGGCGATCAGGCTCGAGTCAAGGCCACCCGACAGGAACACGCCGACGGGCACGTCGCCCATCATCTGGCGCTCCACCGAGGCGATCAGCTCGGCACGCGTGTCCTTGAGCGCCTGGCGGCGGTCGGAGGGCTCACAATCGGTCTGGCCCACCGCTGAGGCAAAGCGCTGAAGGCCGCGCTCCGGGGTCCAGTGGCAGCCGGGCGGAAAGCTCTCCACGTGTGGAAGCCACTCGGCATCGAACGCCGCCATCTCCGATGCGAAGCACACGGTGCCGTCGCGGCGCGCCCAATACAGGGGCTTGATCCCCACCGGGTCCCGCGCGGCGAGGAAGAAGCCGTCGGCGCCGGCGGCCAGGAAGGCATACATGCCCTCGAGACGATCGAGAGCCGCCGGGCCCTCGGAGTCGAGCAGGTGAAGGGCCACCTCGTTGTCCGAGCGAGTCGCGTAAGAGGCCTTCGGCAAATTGGCCCGCACCTGCTCATGGTTGTAGACCTCGCCGTTGCCCACGAGCCACAGGTCGCCGTCGGCGTTCACCAGCGGCTGGCGGCCACCCTCCACGTCCACTATCGAGAGCCGCCGGTGGCCCAGCCAGCTGCCGTTTGCCTGCACCTCGCCCTGGTCGTCGGGACCGCGGTGCACCAAGCGCTTCAACATCCGCCGACCGTCGTCGGCCCTCGCGTGTCCGTGCCCGCCGACGATCCCACACATTTCGACGAGGCTAGACGACCGCCCCGGGATGCGAGAGCCGGTAGGCGCCCGGACGGCGGTCCTCGAGGTGGTTGAACTGGCTGCGCAGGGGGTCGACGGCCCGCAGCGCATCCACCCGGGCCAGGGCCAGGCCGGCGCGCGACCCGGTTGACGCGAGCACCGTGCCGTGAGGGTCGACCACCTTGGCCTGGCCGGGAAAGCGCAGCCGCCCGAAGCGGCCGCTGTGATTGGCCGAGACCCACACCACCTGGTTCTCCACGGCTCGTGCCTGGTCGAGCAGGTTGAACTGACGGACCTGGCGGTCGTGGCGGACCCGTGCCGCTGGATTCATCCGGCACACGGGCCAGGCCGCCAACGAGGCGATGATCCCGGCGCCATCGAGTGAGAGGTCTCGAGCGGCCTCGGGGAAGACCTTGTCGTAACAGATCAGCATCCCCATCCGGCCGACGGGGGTGTCGAACGCGGCGAAGCCGTCGCCCGGTGAGAACGCGCCGCGCTCGCCCTCCGGGAGGTGCACCTTGCGCTGGTGGCCAAGTACGCCGTCGCCGTTCACGCACACCGCGCTGGAGTGCACGCCCGTCTCGCCGGCCTCGGTGTAGCCCACGCACAGCACGGTGTCCCCCGCGATGCACGCCAGACGGGCCATCTCCTCGCCTTCGCGGTTCAGCGCCGGAGGCGCAGCCACCGGCATGGGGCCCTGCGGGAGATAGGCCTCCCACAGGTAGCCGCCCAGCGCCGCCTCCGGGAAGACCACCAGCTTCGCGCCTCGAGAGCGTGCCTGGCTCACGGTGTGCTCGATGCGAGTGAAACACATCTCCAGATCTCGACCGAAGGAACCGGCCACGGCAGCCACCGCGGGCGCGCTGGGGCTGTGACGTCTTCCGAACATGCCGGGATCTTCCCCGCAAAGCCGATCAGGCCCTACGGCCCGGCGGCCAAAGATCGGCCCGTGCGGATCGACAGCCGGTCCACCACGATAGGTTTCCTACATGGGACTGATAGAGGGAGAGCGCAGGGTCGAGATCGACGCTCCTATCGAACGCTGCTACGAGATCGCCGCGGATGTCGAGAACGCCGCCGAGTGGCAGGGCTCCCTGCGCGAGGTGGAGGTGCTCGAGCGCGACGCCCAGAAGCGGGCGCTGGTGGTGGAGACGGAGTCCGACGCCAAGGTGAAGACGGTGAAGGCCACGCTGCGCTTCTCGTACGAGCCTCCCGAACGCATCGGTTGGGTGCAGGAGAAGGGCGAGACAAAGTCGCTCGAGGGCTACTGGCTCTTCGAGGATCTGGGCGCAGGGCGCACGGGCGCCACCTACGGGTTGGCGGCCGACCCGGGACGGATGCTCGGGATGCTGCTGCGCGGGCCCGCGGAGGGCAAGGTGCGCGACTTCCTGCTGGGAGGCGCCGCCGAGGGCCTGAAGGCCCGCGCCGAAGCGGCCTGACGCCTCGGAGGCGCGCTGACCGATAGGCGCGTGGCCGCTGACCGTTGCGTTTGCGGAATGACGGGCGGAAGCCCATAGATCAGGCCGTCAAGCAGGGCGATGGCCCCCGGGCTCCGGGCGCCTGAGCGGAGGCCTGCCACCGCACCCATCGCGGATCGCCGGGCGCCCGAGCAGGAAGTGTCCGTGAGGCACCCGGGCGCTGCGCCGATGTGATTCCTGCCCGCCTAATGGGTAGGGACCGGCCATGCCCGAGACAGAGCGACGCCCGCACGTCCGCGCCCTCCAAGCCCTCGAGAACGCCGACGCCCTCGATGGCGCCGGCAAGGCGATCGGCAAGTCGGTGCGCAACGGCATCGGTCCCGGCGCGCTCAAGGACGCCCTCAGCGGCACCTGGCTGGGGCACGCGCTACATCCGCTGCTAACCGATCTTGTGATCAGCTTCCTCGTGAGCGCAACGGTGCTCGACGTGATCGGCGGGGACCGCGACGGCAAGGCGGCGGAGCGCCTGATCGCGGTCGGGCTGGCGTCATACCCGCCCACCGTGCTCACAGGCACCAGCGACTGGGCCGACAGCGAGCCCGTCGATCCTCACGTGCGCAGGGTCGGCCTGGCCCACGCCGCAGCCAACACGGCTGCGCTGGGTCTCTACTCAGCGTCCCTGATGTCTCGTCGCGGCGGCCACACGGCGCGGGGCAAGGCACTGGGGCTGGCCGGGTCCGGTGCGCTCGCGGCCGGTGGGTACCTCGGTGCCCACATGGCGTTCGCGCAGGGCGTCGGTCCCAACCAGACCACCTACGATCCGGGACCCACCGACTGGACCGACGCCGCCGATTCGGGCGAGTTGGCCATCGGAGCGCCAAAGGCCGTCGTGGTGGCCGACACCCCGGTGATGCTGCTGCGCCACGGCGACGGCGTGCACGCCATCCACGACCGCTGCTCGCACCGGGGCTGCTCGCTCAGCGACGGGACGGTCGACGGCGAGGTGGTGGAGTGCGCATGCCACGGCTCGCGCTTCCGCGTCGACGACGGGTCGGTGCAGCGCGGTCCGGCGACCCAGGCGCAGCCCTCGTTCGAGGCCCGCGAGAGCGACGGCCGGATCCAGGTGAGGCGCAGGGCCCCCTAATTCAGCGGTTTGTGCCGCAGCTCGATCGTCGTGAACTCGGTCTCGCGGGACCTGCCCGCCCCGGACGAGTCGCGGCCGGCGCGGCTGCCATTCCAGCTCTGGGCGTGTAGGAGGTCCCCACCCGCGATCGAACCAGCGCGTCCGGGAGGATGCGAGCGTGAAGCGGCTGACCGACGCCCAGCTCACCGCCACCCTGATGGCCCGTCAGGGACTGCTGAAGCCCCTGAGCATCGGCGCGGCGGCCGCCATCGGGCGCCTCACGCCGCTGCAGGGCCAGGAGCCCAACGCCCCGTACGTGGCGCTGCACGCAAGGGTCGCCGGCTTCAGACGCGATGGACTGCAGCGCGCGCTCGCGCGGCGAAGCGTCGTCAAGACGACGATCAACCGCGGCACGCTGCACCTCGTCGCGGCCGCTGACTACCCGGCGTATGCCCAGCTCTGGCGCCAAGCGTTCCTGCGGGCGTGGCGGGCCCGCCACCCGGAGGTCGACGAGGAGAAGGTCCTCGCCGAGCTTTCGAGGCTGCTCAGCAGGCCACGCACCGCCGCCGAGATCCGCGAGCACGGTGGCGCACTGCTGCCCCCCGAGGCGTCCGAGCGCTGGGAGCCGCTGCAGGTGGCGCGGGGGCTGCTGCCCCTGGTCCAAGAGCCGCCCGCAGGGTTCTGGGGCGTGCGCGCCCGCCCGCGCTTCGTGCTCGACCGGCGTCCACTGCCCTCACCCGAGGACGCGGCCGAGCTCGTCACCGCGCGCTACCTGGCGGCGTTCGGCCCGGCGAGCCGCCACGACGTCGCCGTCTGGCTCGGTCTCCCCCAAAAGGACTTCGAAGCCGGCCTCGCGCGGCTCGACCTGCGACGGCTCACCGCCGCCGACGGCCGCGAGCTGCTCGACCGTCGCGGCATCCGGGTGCTTCGGGGCGACGAGCCGCTGCCCGTGCGGTTGCTCGCCCGCTGGGACCAGGCGCTGCTCGCCTTCGCAGATCGGACCCGGATCTTCCCGCCCGAGGTCGACTCCGGCGCAATCACCCTCTCCGGAGCCCAGACGGTGCTCGTGAACGGCCGGGTGGCCGCCACCTGGACCTGCTCGACCGTTCGTGACCGGGCCGAGCTCGTGGTCGAGCCGCTGGTGGAGATTCCCGCCGGGCGCTTGGACGAAGTGCGCCGCGAGGCCACCCGGACGGCGCTGGCGCACCTGTCCGACCCCGCGCAGGGGAGCGCGACGGTGCACGTGAGGGGTTAGCAATCTGCGCCGTGGTCGACCACGGCCTAGCGCCGGACCACCAGGCCGAACGCGAATCCCACCAGCATCACGATGTGTGCACCGACGCTGCTGGGGACGGGGTCACCCTGCTGGGCCAGCACGACCGAGAAGGCCCACAGCACCGCGTCGCCGAAAGACTCGAAGACCCCATCTGGCCTATCGCGCTCGAACAGATAGCCGAGCTCAGCCGCGGCGATCGTGACGACGAGACCGAGACCGCCCAGATATCCGAGTCGCGAGCCGAGCAGGCGGCGGGCGCTCCCAGCCGTGCGGTACGAAGACGAAAGCACCCAAGCCGCCGGCATCGCACGACCGAGGCGAACGAGGCGCAGAAACCGCAACACCCGAAGCGCGGGGACGGCCAGCGCCAGCAGCTGGAGCCAGTGCCGGCGCAGGAACCGGATCCGCCGCGGGGCAAGCCAGAACTTGACGAGGAACTCGACGAGGAACACCGCCCACAGCGCCCAGCCGATGATCAGAGCCTAAGCGCTGTGGATAGCTACTCGTGCTCGCTGGCGCCCCCAGCGTTCGGAGAAGACCAGCGGCGGTTCAGTGAGGGGTTGTGAGTCTCAGGGGGTGGCGACACCCACGAGGATGGGGGCGGTCGCGGCGAGCGTTGAGAGTCTGAAGGGCATCGCGGCGAGCGCGGGATCGCGGCGCTGCCGGTGGCCTCCGAGCCGGCCTTCGTCACGCTCAAGATCGCCGGCGGCACTCCGGCCCCATCTTCGTCGCGCGTCAGACCTGAAGCGCGGCGCTCCAATCATGCAGCCTCCGCCGGAGAGCCATCGCGCGCCGTGACGCGGTTGTAGTTGAGACGCATCAACTCGATCACTTCGAGGACGTCGGCCTCGCCCTCGATCCTGCGCGCGGCCATCTTCGTCGAGTGGCGGTTGACCGGGTGCGGTCCGACCCGCCCCTGCTCCCTCAGCTGGGCGCCCAGCTCTCTCGGAAATCCGAAGTGGGCGACGTGATCGCCGTGCAGGTGACCGAGCTCCTCACCGCCGAACTTGAACGCGAACTCGCCACGCTCACCAGGGCCGCCCGCCTCAACGCCCGGCAAGAAGCCACCTCGTCTGTGATCTGCTCGCTTGCCGTTTGTGTCTTGGTCATGACCTGCTCCTCGAGGCTCGGGGTTACTGCCGCCTATGACCCTATAAGTTCAACTTCGCTTGAAGTCAAGCCGTACTCGTCGGAGCCAGGAGCCCCCGCAGCCCGCTACGAGGGCGTAGAGCACGTCGCTCGCCAGCCCGAGCACGGCCAGGATCGCGCCGAGCGCGAGAACCTGGGTCCACGGCGCGCCCGCCTGCGGGTCCACCAACTGAGGCAGGAAGGCCCGGATCTCGTCTCCGCGCGCTGCGGTGTGCGCTTCCACCATCGCCTGAGGCTGCTGAGGGCGATAATCGCGGGCCAAGCGGAGCGCTCCTCGCTGCCGGGAGCGAGTCGCGGGCCACTGAGCTAATAAGGTGGCGTCCGGTCACTCTTGGCCATTTCATTAAAGGGGGAGATCCGCCGTGGCAGCAGACAGCCAAGCCGGTGATGGGGAGGAGCGCTCCAAGGGGCGGATCGCGCTCGTGCTCGCGGGCGGTGGTGCGCGCGGCGCCTACGAGATGGGCGCGCTGTCGGTGCTGGCGCCGGTCCTGGAGGAGCGGGGCGAGCAGGTGGAGATCTTCGTGGGCACCAGCGTCGGCGGCATCAACGCCGCCTATCTGGCCGCAAACGCCCACCGGCCGCTCAGCGAGGCGGTCGCGGGCGGCGCGGACGTTTGGCGCAATCTGCGCTATCGGGACGCGATGCGCTCGCTGCTCTCGGGCTCCGCGCTCAGCCGGTTGGGCCGCTTCGTCGGCACCTTCCTGGGCCTTCGCGTGGCGGCGGTGTCGAGCCTGCTCGACACGGCGCCGCTGCGAAAGACCCTCAATCGGGTCATCGAGTTCGAGCGGATCGCGGCCAACGTCGCCGACGATGCGACGCCGCTGCACGCCGTGGGCGTCATCGCCACCGCTTACGAGACCGGTCGCAGCATCGTCTTCCACCAGGGTGGCGAAACGCCGCCGACCAACGAGGAGCGGGCAATCGACTACGTGGCGGCCCAGCTCACCAACGTCCACGTCCTCGCGTCGGGCGCGATCCCGATCGTCTTCCCCGCCGTCGAGGTCACCGAGCCCGCGTCGTGCCGTGGCTGGTATGGGGACGGCGGGGCGCGGCTGAACGCCCCGCTGGACCCTGCGCTCGAGCTCGGCGCCGAGCGGGTGATCGTGATCGGCCTGAACTCCGCCGAGGTCGGCGATGAGCCCACGGTGACGACTGAGCCCGACCTCTTCGATGGCGCCTCGTCGTTGCTGGGCGTGCTCGCCGACCAGCTCACGACCGACGTCGCCACGCTGACAGCGGTCAACGAGGCGGTCGAGCAGGGCACCGACTCCGGCAGGGACGAGCCAAGCCGCAAGATCCCCTACATCTTCATCGTGCCTTCCGGTCGCCTGACGATCGGCCACATCGCCCTCGACGTGTACAAGCGCCACTACAAGAGCGCCCGGGCACTCCTGCGCTTTCCCAACCTGGCGCTGCTGGGGCGCATCCTCGACGCGGCGCGCAACCCGATGCACGCCGAGCTCTACAGCTACTTGTTCCTCGGGAGGGAGTTCATCGACGAGCTGATCGAACTCGGCCGCACCGATGCACAGCGCTGGCTTGACACCGAGCACGACCAATGGCCGTGGCGCGTGCAGCGCCCAACCGAGCCATAGGGGAACGCCGAACGGGTCGGCGGCGCTGTTTGGCGTCCAAGGCAACCGTGATTTTTGATGAGCGGCCGGGCCCTCATCGACAACCTCCCCGTCCACCGCCTGGCCCACGAGGAATTCCTGCTGGCGTGCCTGAGCGCCGAGGAGCAGCAGCAAGCGTCGCCACATCGTGGCGGTTGTAGGATCGCCCGGTCAACGACTGGAGGCTGGCTTGAGGACGAGACTCGGATCGGTGACGGCCATTGGCCTCGCGGTGGTGCTGGCGGCCGCCGGCTGCGGCGGCGATGAGGGTGAGGAGCCGCTGACGAAGAGCGAGTACATCAAGCAGGGCGACGCGATCTGCAGCAAGGGCGACGCCGCGATCGGCTCGGCCGCCGTCGCGCTCGGAGCCGAGGGCAAGCAGCCGCCGCCCGAAGAGCTCGCGCGCTTCACCGAGGAGGTCGTGGTGCCGACGCTCCAGGACCAGATCGACCAGCTTCGTGAGCTTCCCGCCCCCGAGGGTGACGAGGAGACAGTCGCCGCGATCTACGACAAAGCGCAGGAGGGAATAGACCAGATCAAGGAGGATCCCGAGATGTTCGCCTCGCAGGAGCCGCCACCGGCGCTCAACGAAGCGGGTCAGCTCGCCGGCGACTACGGCTTCCAGGAGTGCGGCTAGGCCGCCGCACGGCCAGGTGGTCGGGCATCCGCAGCACAAGCGTGAACCGCGCTGCGCAACGAGACCCCATCGGTGACGACCACGGGCTCGACGCCGTGCGCCTGCAGCGCATGCTCCAGCAGCCGGTCGAAGTTCGTCGTGACGAACACCCGCACCAGCCCGTCCGCAGCCAAGCCGGCGAGCAGCTCGTGCGTTTCGGCCGGCGCCCGGCCTTCGAAGTGCTTGGCCAGGTAATCCCGCTGCGGGTCGCCTGGTCGGGCGCGAGCGCTTCGAGCACCCGCGAGTAGCGAGCAGGTGGAGATCTTCGTGGGCACCAGCGTCGGCGGCATCAACGCCGCCTATCTGGCCGCAAACGCCCACCGGCCGCTCAGCGAGGCGGTCGCGGGCGGCGCGGACGTTTGGCGCAATCTGCGCTATCGGGACGCGATGCGCTCGCTGCTCTCGGGCTCCGCGCTCAGCCGGTTGGGCCGCTTCGTCGGCACCTTCCTGGGCCTTCGCGTGGCGGCGGTGTCGAGCCTGCTCGACACGGCGCCGCTGCGAAAGACCCTCAAT
This sequence comes from Thermoleophilaceae bacterium, assembly GCA_030447725.1. Classification (GTDB taxonomy): domain Bacteria; phylum Actinomycetota; class Thermoleophilia; order Solirubrobacterales; family Thermoleophilaceae; genus JAAYBF01. The sequence continues at coordinate 649,547 of JAUJOQ010000001.1, read as the reverse complement.
CGGGTCATCGAGTTCGAGCGGATCGCGGCCAACGTCGCCGACGATGCGACGCCGCTGCACGCCGTGGGCGTCATCGCCACCGCTTACGAGACCGGTCGCAGCATCGTCTTCCACCAGGGTGGCGAAACGCCGCCGACCAACGAGGAGCGGGCAATCGACTACGTGGCGGCCCAGCTCACCAACGTCCACGTCCTCGCGTCGGGCGCGATCCCGATCGTCTTCCCCGCCGTCGAGGTCACCGAGCCCGCGTCGTGCCGTGGCTGGTATGGGGACGGCGGGGCGCGGCTGAACGCCCCGCTGGACCCTGCGCTCGAGCTCGGCGCCGAGCGGGTGATCGTGATCGGCCTGAACTCCGCCGAGGTCGGCGATGAGCCCACGGTGACGACTGAGCCCGACCTCTTCGATGGCGCCTCGTCGTTGCTGGGCGTGCTCGCCGACCAGCTCACGACCGACGTCGCCACGCTGACAGCGGTCAACGAGGCGGTCGAGCAGGGCACCGACTCCGGCAGGGACGAGCCAAGCCGCAAGATCCCCTACATCTTCATCGTGCCTTCCGGTCGCCTGACGATCGGCCACATCGCCCTCGACGTGTACAAGCGCCACTACAAGAGCGCCCGGGCACTCCTGCGCTTTCCCAACCTGGCGCTGCTGGGGCGCATCCTCGACGCGGCGCGCAACCCGATGCACGCCGAGCTCTACAGCTACTTGTTCCTCGGGAGGGAGTTCATCGACGAGCTGATCGAACTCGGCCGCACCGATGCACAGCGCTGGCTTGACACCGAGCACGACCAATGGCCGTGGCGCGTGCAGCGCCCAACCGAGCCATAGGGGAACGCCGAACGGGTTCCGCAGCGCACACCATGCTTCGGCGGGCTACCGATGCATCATGCGCTCCAGCAAGCCTCCTCTCGGGGTCTTCGCATCAGCGGGCGCGTTTGGCGCAACGCTTCTAGCGGCGCGGAGGCCATCCCGCGGGCCCCGTCGGGCCGCGATCTCCGCCGACCAGGCGCAGAGTTGCGTCTGGGTGGGGGAAGTGGATCCAGCCCTCCACGTCGGCGTGCTCGCGCTCGTCGTCCGACCACGGCTGCCGTGTCCAGCCGAGCGCAGCGGCCCGCGCGACGACCGCCGAGACGAGCGCATCGAGCGCGTGGTCGGTCTCGCGACATGCCTTCTCGACCGCCGACGGCAGTGTCACGTCCAACGCCTTGGCCAAGCCACTGGCGATCGTCGTGCGCTCCGCGTAAGCGTCTGCGGCCTTGTAGCTCTTCGGCTGGGTCAGGTCCCACTGCTTGAGCGCTGCGGCTGGGTAGACCTCGATGGTGCGCCCGGTACGACCGGATCGATCGATACGCCATCGCTTCTCGTGCTCGAGTCGATCGAGCAGCAGCGCGCAACGGAAGGTGGTCACCGCGATCTTGTCCGCCGACACGCTGAGGGGCGTGAGGAGCGCCTCCCGCTTGACGACGAGGTCCGTGCAGCGCAGCCGGAGCGTCTGCCGGAACCCCTCGAGTCCCTTGCCTCTGCCCGGCCATGCCCCGTGTGCGCGGTGCGCACTGATCGCGTCGAAGAACGGCTCAGGCCAGCCGAACGGCGCGTCGATGCCGACGATGTCCGCGCCTTTGACGTCCTCCATCAGCTGGTCGTCAGAACGCCCGAGGAGCGGCGTGCCGATCTTCGGGCCATCGCTCGCCCACTCGATGCTGCACGACGCGGTGCCGGCGTTCTGCACGGCGAGGTCGATGCCGACGGTGTGGACGGAGCCCCTGGTCATCGCTAGGCATCATCGTCGCTTCGCGGAGCGACGCGCCGGCCACGCTTGCGCTCCTTGAGGTGGCGGTCGGCTTCACTCAACTTCGCCATACGGCTAGCGTCCTCGAAGCGAGCCCGCTCGGAGAGGTCGAGGAGGAGGTGCGCCTCGGCGGCGATCTCGCTGATCATCGCCGGCACCGCCTCGGCCGCGAAGGACTTCAGCGTCTGGCCGGCGTGACCTTCGGTATGGCGCGTTACGGCTTCGGACTGCTGGCGCCAGACATCCGTACCAGCTCCGGCCTGAGCAGCGGTGCCCTCGGTTTGTTGGCGGCCGCATCGTATGTGGCCTACCTGGCTGTTCGCCTTGACCGCAGTCGCCGCCACGGCCTGGGCGCTCCTGGTGCTGCCGGGCCGTGAGGCGCCGCCGGGCTCGGCCGGCGTGGTGGCACTGCGGCTCCGCTGGTTCCTCTGTCCCCGCTCCGGCCCGCTGCTGGTGGGTGCGCTGCTCGTAGGTGTGGCCAGCTCGGTCTACTGGACGTTCGCCGTCGACCATCTGGTCACTAACGGCGCCCAGTCCCCGACCCAGAGCCGCATCTTCCTTGCGGTCGTCGGGATCGCGAGCGTGGGCGGCACGGTGGCCGGCGACGCCGTCCAACGCCTCGGCGGGCGCGCCACCTTCGTCTTGGCGTTGGCTGCCGAGGCGACGGCACTCCTGCTGCTGGGCCTGGCTCCCGGACGCGTGAGCGCGGCAATCGCCTCAGCGGTGCTCTTCGGCGCCGCCTACAACATCGTCGTGGCGGTGCAGGTGATATGGAGCGGCCGAGTGTTCGGCGAGCGGCCGTCCGCGGGCCTCGCGGCCGCGATGGCGATGAACGCCCTCGGTTTGCTGGTGGGACCCCCAGTGCTGGGCTCCGCTGCCGACCACACCGGCTTGGCCGCAGTGTTCGTGGCCGCGGCGGCGGTGCTTCTGGCCACCACCACACTCGCCCCCCGCGAGGCTCTCGAATAGCGAAGAAGGGGCCCCTTCCGGTGTCGCGGCGGCACCCGCGGGTAAACGCAGACCTTCCTCGGGTCGAGCTGTGAGGGGTGGCGTGATGGGGCTGGACGAAGTGCTGGTCGTGGTGGGTGCTTCGCTGCTTGTGCTCGGGCTGCTGTCGCGCGTGATCAAGCGCCTGTTTCTGTCGACGGTGCTGCTCGCGCTGCTCATCGGAGTGGCGATAGGGCCGGAGGGCCTCGGCGTGATAGAGCCGCCCGTGGGCGAGGAGCGCAAGCTGATGGAGCAGCTTGCGCGGCTGACCCTCGCGATCGCGCTGATGGGGACGGGGCTCGCGGTGACCCGGGCGGACCTCCGGGAGAACCTCCGCAGCTACGCATCGCTGCTCACCGTGGGGATGATCGGCATGTGGGTGGTCACCGGGCTTGGCGCCTGGCTCCTCCTGGGGCTTCCCTTCTGGGCGGGCTTCCTGCTGGGGGCCATCCTCACACCGACCGATCCCGTCGTCGCATCGGCGCTGGTGACGGGTCCCCTTGCGGAAGAGAACCTCCCGCGGCGGGTGCGCCGGACCCTCCAGATAGAGGCGGGGGGAAACGACGGCCTGGCGCTCCCGTTCGTGCTCCTGGCCGCGTACATGCTCACGAAGCCGAGCGGTACGCCGCTCGCCGACTGGGCGCTCGAGGCGGGCAAGGAGATCGGCATCGCCGTGGCGGTGGGGCTGGTCGTCGGCTACCTGGCCGGCCGGCTTGCCGAAATGAGCCTGCGCGCCTCGGAGCTGGAGGAGCCGAATCTCCTCGGCATCGGCCTGGCGCTCGCCTTGATGACGGTCGGGCTTGTGCACATATTGGGCGGAAGCGGGATCCTCGCGGTGTTCGTGGCCGCTCTCGTGTTCTCGGCCCTCCTCGAGGAGCCGGTGCGCGAGAAGGTCGAGGAGACGCAGGAGACGGTGACGCAGTTCTTGATCCTGCCGGCGTTCATCTTCTTCGGCACGATCCTCCCGTGGAGCGAGTGGGAGGCGCTGGGGCTGTCCGGCGTGGCCTTCGCCGCCTGGGTGCTGTTCCTGAGGCGACCGCCCGTCGTTCCCCTGGCGCTCAGCCAGACCGGGACGGACCGGCGTTCGGTGGCGTTTCTCGCGTGGTTCGGTCCGCTCGGGGTCGCGGCGATCTACTACGCGACCTACATCGAGCGGTTTCCGGTCGCCGACGGCGAGCGGATCTTCGGGGCGGCGACGCTGGCGATCTGTGTCTCCATCGTCGTCCACTCGGTCACTGCGACGCCGGGGGTCCGTGCCTTCGCCGGGCGGCCGCCCTTCCGAACGCTGCGCCGGCCCCTGGACCCCGCCTCGGAGACCGACGCCTAGCGCCGGACCACCCACTCGGCGAGCTTCGAGATCGGCCCCTTCCCCCGGCGGGTCCCGAGCTTGATCGCAGCCGTCAGCACCAGGAAGACAGCCACCCCGGCCAGCGTCCGAACCCACCACTCGCCCTCGATGCCGAACGCCACGGTCAGTGCCACCCCGAGGAGGACCGACAGCATCGTGATCCCCATCGACTGCGAGCCGTCCCCGCTCTCCCCCTGACTCATCCGCGCGGCCCCGCCGCATCCACTTGTGCCCCGGACTGGGGCGCACCGCGCTGCTCGACCAGGAACGCGCCGAGGGTCCCGGCCAGAGAGGCGATGATCACCAGGCCAAAGCCAAACCCCACCAGCATCACGATGTGTGCACCGACGCTGCTGGGGACGGGGTCACCCTGCTGGGCCAGCACGACCGAGAAGGCCCACAGCACCGCGTCGCCGAAAGACTCGAAGACCCCATCTGGCCTATCGCGCTCGAACAGATAGCCGAGCTCAGCCGCGGCGATCGTGACGACGAGACCGAGACCGCCCAGATATCCGAGTCGCGAGCCGAGCAGGCGGCGGGCGCTCCCAGCCGTGCGGTACGAAGACGAAAGCACCCAAGCCGCCGGCATCGCACGACCGAGGCGAACGAGGCGCAGAAACCGCAACACCCGAAGCGCGGGGACGGCCAGCGCCAGCAGCTGGAGCCAGTGCCGGCGCAGGAACCGGATCCGCCGCGGGGCAAGCCAGAACTTGACGAGAAACTCGACGAGGAACACCGCCCAGAGCGCCCAGCCGATGATCTGGACCCAGCGCGACGCGTCCGGGCCCAGGTTCACCGCGAGCTCGTAGCCGACGAGAAGGGCAAACAACAGACCGAGCAACGCCATGAACGGATCGGCCCGCTCGCTCACCTGCGCCATCCAGGCCTCGAACTCGGACTCGTCATCGTGACGCCTGCGACCGCGAGTGCTTCGGATCTCCCTCTCCGAGTCGCTCACGTCACCAGAGCCTAAGCGCTGCGACGTCATCATCGGGACATGACTTGCAACCACCCCGAGGAGATGTCATGACGACCTGGATATTCGAGCCCGGCCATACCGAGGCCGCGTTTCGCGCGCGGCACATGATGGTCACCTGGGTCCGGGGCTTGTTCAAGGACATCCACGGGGAGATGGACTTCGAGCTGGAGAACTGTGTTGGCTCGACCTTCTCCGGCGAGATCGACGCCACCCGCGTCTGGACAGGAGAGCCCGACCGGGACGCACACCTACGAACGGGTGACTTCTTCGACGTGGATAACCACCCCACAATTGCCTTCTCAGGGCAGATCACCGAGCGCGTCGGAGACAACACCCTGAAGGCCGAGGCCGAACTGACCCTTCGCGGCAACACGAGCACGGTGGAGATGGACGTCCAATACCTCGGACAATGGGAGAGCCCCTTCTGGGTCGGCGATGAGAACAAGGGGCTGATGCGGCGCATTGGCTTCGAAGCCCGGACCTCCATCGATCGCTTTGACTTCGGCGTCTCTTGGCAGGACAAGCTGCCACGCGGAGGCGTGGTCGTCGGCAGAGAGATCGAAGTGACCCTCGATGTCCAGGCCATCCACCTCGGCGACCTCGAGAGCACGGGCGCAATCAGCTTCTATCGTGAGGACGCTCAGCCGCCCGAGACCCGGGCCGCAAGCCCCGACGTTCCAGGGAGTTAGAGGACCGGCACAGGGACGGGCGGGCGCTGCCGGTATCCGTGAGGCGGAAGGGGCTCAGGCCCCGTCGACGCCGCCGGCGAACTCCAAGGAGAGGGCCTCCGCGGCGGTCACGGGGTCCTCGTGCAGACACTGCACGTCGAGCCGCGCGGCAAGCTCTGGAGAGGCACCGCCACCGGCGAGCACCAGTGGCCGGTCCCGCCTCAGCGCCCGCAGGCGTCGTCACCTGGAGCTGCCCGCCGGCGTCGACGCCGCGCTGCAGGTCATCGCGGCTCAGCGGCTGATTGAGGGGGAACGCACGGAAGGAGCTCGCACGCTGGCGCGCTTCGCTTTCGAGGGGCTGCCCGGCAGACGAGCCGCTGATGGCGGGAGGCCGCGCTGGCGACCGGACAGACCTCCGAGCTTGATCTGCGTGCGCTGCTCCTGGGGCTGGAGCCTGGTGCCGGACCGCAAAAGGAGGCGCCTGAGGACGCCGGGGCAATGTCGGCGGCGGCGGAGCCGCAGGCCGGTGAGCAACAGCCGGCGACGGGCCGAGCCCAGGACCGCCCATGTCTGGGGAGGAGCACCAGGCCGACGACCTCCAGGCAGCCGACGACGCGGTCAACGCCGGCGCTGAAACCGGCTCTGACGCCGATTAGCCGGCGAGCGGGACGCGCCGACGCGCAGATGTTTGAGGACTGATCGGTGGGGCTCCCCGCTGGACGAGAAGCGACAGCCCGCGCCGCCTGGCGTCGCGTGCCCCCGCGACATCGCCGCGACGTCGGGCGTCGTCCGACACCGACGTGCCGGTCCAGACTGCGCATACGGTATGATCCACCGCGGTGGAAGAGAAGGCACCGCGGTGACCGGACAGCGGGGAATCGGTGCGGTCTACGGCACGAGTCGCCAGCACGCGTTCGCGCGCTGGTTTCGCTATCCCGCGGGGTTCTCGCCTGAGGCCCTGCAAATTGCCGTCGAGGCTGCGGACGTCCGTAGCGGCCATCGCGTGATTGACCCGTTCTGCGGCTCCGCGACCATCGCGTTCGCGCTCCCGGTCAACGTCGCGCAAGTGGTCGGCATCGAAGCGCACCCGCTCATCGCTCAACTCGGTGCGCTCAAGCTTCGGCCACCTCCCGGACACCCGGACGGACTGCGGCGAGCGGCCCGACGGTTCGCCGCGGATCCCGTTGCCGGCGAGGCCGATGGCGAGACTGAGCTGCTGCGTCGTTGCTTCGATGCGCAGACGCTGGATGCGCTGGTCGGGCTGCGGGACCGACTCGCCGCTGAGCCGCGCAGCCGGTGGGCGGCGCACCTCCGCTGGGCTCTGCTGGGCACCCTGCGCGATGTGGCTAATGTCAAGGTTGGCTGGCCGTATCAACGCCCAGGCCAGAGCCGCCGGGCTCCGTTCGACGATCCCGCGGCGCGGCTGGTGGCACGCGCCGACCGGATTGCCGACGACCTTGAGACTGGACCGCAACCGCCTCGCGGACGAATCATTCGCGGCGACGCACGGACGCCGGCCGCCTGGCGTCGGAGCGCGTACGAAGGCGTCTTCGACGCGTGCGTGACTTCGCCGCCGTACCTCAACAACTACGATTACGCCGACGCCACCCGCATCGAGCTGTTCTTTCTCGGCAGGGTTACTACCTGGGCGCAGATGTGCAGCACTGTGCGCGCAGGCATGGTCGTGGCCACCACACAGCAGTCGCGCCGGCGCGCCGCCCAACGCGCCCTGGCCTCGCTTGAGCGCGCTCACCCCGAGGTGCACGCGCGCACCATGCCAATCCTGGAAGCGCTCGTGACGGAGCGCAGGCGCCGCGAGCGAGGCAAGGAGTACGACCAGGTGCTACCCACCTATTTGGCCGACATCGCGCGCGTACTCGCCCGGCTGCATCAGCACTCCCGGCCCGGTGCGCGCTCCGCCTGGGTCATCGGTGACAGCGCCCCATACGGCGTCCACGTCGACACCCCGGCGCTCGTCCGCGACCTCGCCGTCTCAACTGGGTTCGGCGACGCCTCGATCGAACATGTCCGGTCGCGCGGGCTGCGCTGGCGAACGAATGGGACCCGGCACCAGGTCCCCCTCGTTGAGCAACTTCTCATTTTCACCCGGCCCTGAAGACGCTACTTCCAGCGCCCCACGGCACGACACAGACCTAAACTGCGGCCGAATGGGAGACAACCCCGATACCGGCGCCAACGTCAACGTCACTGAAACGCTGGTCCTGCTCGCCGACCTGATCGCGGTCGCCGAATCCGACGACGGCGAGCGCGAGCTGCTCGAGGCTGCGCGCGACCTGCTCGCGGCGACCGTCGAGCCGTTCGACGCCGACAGCGTCGCCGCGCGGGAGCTTGCTCGTGCACTTCCGGATTGAGCGCGAGCGCGGCCAAGCCGGTGGCCTGCGCGTCCTCGGAGAGATCCCTCACCACAATCCGGGTCTGCTTGAAGGCCCCAACGGGATCGGTAAGACTCTTGCCGTTCACCTGCTGCAGCTCGTCGCCGGTGCACAACCGTTCCTTCCCACCCCTGCGCTATGGACATCCCTGCGCGGGACGCTCGGCCCAACGACGGTCACGGTCGCAGGACTCGCCGGTGGGCAGGAGCTGCGCGTACGTCTGGAACCCGAGCTGTGGCCCGCCGAGGTGGCGGAGTTCCCCGGCGACCGTCTCGGGCAAGCATGGCTCGGCGGCCAGGAGATTCCAGCGACCGAGGCGGCTGCGTTGCTGTCGGTGGTGCGGATCGCGGGGACCGAGACCCCTGATGAGACGGTTGTGCGAGCAATGCGCGAGACGCGCACGCGCGTCGCCGCGGCCGCTGCCGCCGCGAACCCTCGCCTCGCCGCCGTCCGCGACGCCCTCGCGCCACTCCGGGGTGCGCTGCGCGACATCGACCCTGAGCGAGCGACCCACCTCGCGAGCAGCCGGGCGCAGATGGCCGAGCGCGTCGAGCGCGCAGACCACGAGGCAGACGAGGCCCGGCGCCGCGCTGCCCTGACCGCCTCCGCGCTGGCAGCTCGCGCTGCGCTAGGCGCTCACGCCAGCGACCGCCGCGAGCTTCAGGACCGCCTCGACGAAGTGGAGCGCAACCTCGCGCACGCCCGCAAGGAGCGCGACCGCGTGGCCACCGAGGTCAACGCGGCGCGCGACGCGCTCGTCCGCTCCGGCGTCGTAGCGGAACGTCTGGCCAAGGCCGAGCAGACGCTGCAGGCGCGACTCCGACGGCTGTCCAACCGTCAAGAGGAAGCCGAGCAGGCCCTTCGCGATGCTGGCGAGCCGCCGGACGTGGACGCCGAGCTGCGCGTGGTCGCCGTCGAGCTCGCCACCATCGCGGCTGAGCGCTCAGACCTCGACACCAGCGAGCGCACGGAGCGCCTAGTCGGAGAGCTCGTCGCTGCGGTCGAGCTCGCGCGCCGGGAAGGGATAGCCGACAACCAGATCGTCGCGCGGCTCGACGGGCGGCCGATTGAGGCCCGCGCGCTTGCGGAGGCGCTGCGGGAGCGCGCCGCCGAGTTGGCAGGACGACCAGTGCCCGGCGTTCTTGAGCAGCTCGATGCGCGGCGTGCGTCCGTAGCTGCTCGCCGCGATCGCCTCCTTGTCGCGCGCGACCGCCTGGCCACTCGGAAGCGTCAGCAGGAGCTCGTCGACGAACAACGCCTCGAGGTCGAGCGCCTCCGCGCTCAGGCAGGAGGTGACATTGCGCAGCGGCTACATGAGCAGATGGCCACGCTTGCTGGTCACGACGAGCGTCTCCTCGCCTTCGCGCGGGAGGCGGTTGATCTGCGTGCCCGGCTTGGGGAGCTCGGAAGGGTGAGCGCGGCCGACGCTCAGGCAGACTTGGACGCGGGCCTAGCAGAACTCGGCGTGGATGCGGACGGGCTCGATGACGTCGCCGTTGCCGCCGAGCGCGAGGTTGACCGCGCGCTCGTCGAGCTGGCCGCCGCGCGCGAGGCGCTCGCAGACGTCGACCGCGAGCTACGGATTGGCACGCTCGCCGAGCAGCGTGCCGCGGAGCAGTTGCGTAACCACCCCGAGCTCCTCGCGGTTGCTGGGATTGACACCGGCACGAACGGTGACGCAGCGGCGAAGGCGCTCGTCGGGCGGCTGGCTGTCGCTGTGGCTCGCGTCGATGCGCGCCTGACGGGTGCGGAAAATGCGCTGGGGGCGCTGGTAGACGTCGCTGAATCCGTGGCCAACCGGCGGGTCGGTGGAGACAGACTGTTCGCCGAGACGTTTGCGGACGCCGCCGGCGATCGTCTGCGGCGCGAGCTGGACACCCCGTCGATCCGTAAGGCCCTGTTTGACGGTAACCCGCTGGCCCGGATCGATTTGCGCCAGCGCGTCGCATTCTGGGTCGGGCCGAAGGGGGAGCCACGGGATCGCCCTCTTGAGGCATTCTCCACGGGGGAGCAGGCATTTGCGTTCACGCAGGCCCGGATTCGGGAGCTGCGCTCACCCGTAGAGCCCGACCGTCTGCTTGTGCTCGATGAGTTCGGGGCCTTCGTTTCGGCTGATCGAATGCGGGCGCTCGCTGAGTTTCTTGCCGGCGATGAGGTTCGAGCGGTTGCCAGCCATGTGCTCGTGATCCTGCCGCAGCAGGCCGATTACGCTCGTCAGCTGGACGAGACGCGCGGCGAGCTGCACCGGCGCGTCAAACAACGTGTTCAGCAGCTTCACGAGCAGGGCTACATCGCCATGCCACTAAGCGAGGCACTGTGATGGAAGCGCGCGGTCCGGCGACGCTGTTCGGGCTACCGCTCGCGCTCGAGCGTGACCACGCCGAAGCCCTGCGCGCCGTGCTCAGCGCAGCATTCGTGGCCCAGCACCACCGCCCACCCGGAGACCTCGACGATGACCTGCGGGCGATGGCTGCGCTCGCCCCCGGGGTGCGGGCCGAGAGACCTCGCGCGCTCGTGACTGGCGCGCGCCCGCTCGAAGCTTCTTGCGACGGCGTTCCGGGCGAGCTGTTGCGGCCGCTCACCGCTACAAGAGCGCTCCTGCTGCCCGAGGGGCGCATCGTGCTCGAGCTGCTAGCGAAAGCGGTGGACGATGCCGGGCGCGTCGTGTTTGGGCGGGAGGCGTTGGTGTTTGCTCTTGCGCGCGCTGCCGATTTCTACGGCGGCGCGCAGCGCGCCTGGCTAGGCGAGCAGCTGCGCGGCGAAGACCTGCGTCCGGCCTCTCTGGGGTTCGCGGTGCTGCTGCTGATCAACGACAGTGTGGGCAAGGACCGCGCGCTCCGTTTCCCCGCCGACGCGTCCGACGCCGTCGAAGTTTTGCGGCGACTGGCCGTCGCCGCTGATGCGTTCGCCGAGGGCATCAGCGGTAGCAAGCTCAAAGAGACGGAGGTGGCGCGCGGCCCACAGAGCCTGTGGGCGCTGACCGAGCTACCGCGTCAGCTACTCGGACAGGTGGTCCGCGGCGAGCCCGGCTACTGGATCGACGAGGGCGAGCGCGACGCGCTCGTCGGGCGTCTCGGGCGAGTCCTCGCAACGCGCACAAGGCCTCGCATCGAGCTGGACCGCCTCGCCAGCGCCTTCGACGATGCAGCCGAGCGGTATGCCGATACCGCACGACCCGCGCTGGCTGCCCGCAAACTGGCTTTCGGGCGTTCGGACCGCATTCGCTCGCTGCGGCACGACCTGCTTGACGCCTTCGCTCAGACCCGCTCGGCGTCTTGACTGACGCGCCGGCGCTGATCGACCTGCTCAGCGGCCTCCTCGCTGATCTAGCCGCTGCGACCGCCGACGGCCCGCCACGTGTGCTTCCGATAGTCCACGACGCGCTCACGCCCGATCGCGACGTCATCGAAGCCGTCGTCGAGCGATTCGGTGGTGTCACGCTAAATGCCGCCGAGGGCTCGGCCGCGGTCGTCCGAGGCGACCCACCACCGGATCTCATCGAGGCCGTCCGGGCCACCTGCGAACGGCACGGCCTGCTGGTCGCGGTAGATGTCAACGACGCTACAGTCACGGTCCGGGCCCTCGACGCCGGCGCCGTCAACGACTCGCTCGCCGCCGTCCTCAGGCTGTGCGGGCTGCTCCTTGGCGACGCCGCACGGTCGCACGCACTGGTCGTGCTCATTGCCCCGGTTCAGGGTCTCGACGATCGCCGCCAGCGACTCGTATGGGACCTGGCGGTCAGGCAGGCGCCGCGGCATCTGACCGGCGAGATCCGTGTGCTCGTGCCGGTGTGGGAGGGCAGCGTGGACTTCGACTTGCATCTCGCCGGCGAACCTTCCCTGCGCTACGCGATCCAGTCGGGACGATTCTTCGCGCGGCGTGGCGGAGAAATAGCCCTGACCGCCGGCGTGCGCAGCATCCTCCGCGAGCGCGACCGGCCGCTCGTGCTGTTCCTCGGCGCTGGCTTCTCGCGAGCGGCACGTCTGCCGCTCGGCGACACTCTGCGCGACGACGCCATCGCTGAGCTCCTTGGCGTGCCGCGGGGTTCGCGAGAACTTCACGAAACCTTCCGGCGCTGGGTCATCGACCGAAACAGGCTGATGGAGGGCGAGCGCGAGATGTCAGCCCAGCAGTTCGGCGCACAGCTAACGCTGGAGCGCGTGCTGCGCGAGGAGTTCCGGAGGCTGCGCCAGGAAGGCCGCGACAATGCGGGGTCGGCCATCGTGCAGCGCCTGCAGGCCGACTGCCGCGCGGCATTGGATCGGCTGCCCCCCGGGCGCCAGGCTCTCCGGCGGCTCGCCGCAGCGCTGCCCCGTCTGGTCGTCGTAACTGTCAACTTCGACCGGCTCATCGAAGACGAGATGCCGGTGGAGCATGCGGTGTTCCGCGACTCGCACGAGTTCTCGGCTGGCGTAGCAGTGTTAGAGCAGCGGCTGCGGGAGGGCGGCGGCCCGCTACCGGTGGTCAAGCTGCACGGCGACATCGAGCAGCCCGACACGATGGTCGCTGACGTCGAGCAGACGGCGTTTGGCCTGACCGACGAGGCGCGCGCTGTGCTCGACGCGATCCTCGGCGATGGACCGCCGGTGCCATGGGTTTGGCTTGGGTGCAGCATGCGAGACCTCGACGTCAACGAGTGGGCGCGCACGAAGGACGGACGACGTGACATGGTCGAGTGGTGGGTCGACCCGCTGCCGGGACGCAGCCTGAACGCGTACTTCGAGCGCTTTCGGCGGAAGAACAGCGAGGAGCGTGACATCGATTTCGTTCGCGAACGACTGCTCTACGAGACGGGTGATCGCTTCCTCGCCGCTCTCGCCGATCTTGCCGAGGAACTGCCAAACGACTGACCGTGTTGAGTGAGCCTGTCCGGCAGCGCGCCGAGATGATGGCCCCGCTCGTCGGACCGAGGCACCGGCCGACGCTCGTTAGGGAAGTAGCCGTACGCCACTGGAGCTACTACCGGCGCGGTCGCAGGCTCGCTAGGTCGCCGACTCGGCAGCGTCGTCCTCAAGGTCCGCCGCATCGACCCGGCCACGTTCCCCCGCGCCTGCCACAGCTCGTCGCGCCCGAAATCGTGCTCTGGCCGGTCGCCTTGAGCTCGATCAGTGTGCCGGCGACGACGAAGTCGCCGTCGGCGCCGCCGAGCGACTGGCTCTGCGCGAACACAGGGGCGAACCGCAGACCGGGGCGGCCGAGTAGACCTCCGAAGTCGCCAGGGGAGCGCTCAGCGAGCCCGGCAAGATCGGCTACGGTTGCGTCGTTGAGGACCCGGTTGGCGATGCTTGTCCAGGCCGCCGCGGGCGTCGACCAGCGGAAGGACGACGTGCGCGTTCACCCTGGCCGCGAGGCGCGCGGCAGAGCTGCTCTAGCCGCCCGAGCATCGCGGCGGGCACTGCGATCTCGCGCCAGTAGTCGGGGGCCGGTCGCTGCGAAGGAGGCGGTCCTCGGCCTCGTCGAACAGCCGGCGGGCCGACGTAATGTCGGGTAGCCGCGTGCGCAGTCGCCTAGCCGCCGGCGAACTCCAAGGAGAGGGCCTCCGCGGCGGTCACGGGGTCCTCGTGAAGACACTGCACGTCGAGCTGCGCGGCAAGCTTTGGAGAGGCACCGCCACCGGCGAGCACCAGTGGCCGGTCCCGCCTCAGCGCCCGCAGGGGCTCGATGATCGACCCGAACCGCTCACTGGTCGCGGCCGCCAGGACGACGACGTTGGCGTCGACCGTCTCGGCCGCCATCCGCACCGTCGCCGGTGGCGTATCGGCGCCGAGGTAGATGTTGCGCCAGCCGTGCCCGCGCAGCACGAGGCCGAAGGCAAGCAGCGGCAGCGTGTGCTGCTCTCCCGGCGGGCACGCCAGCACCACCCGAGGTCCCGGTCCCTTGTTCCATCCCCGCGCGAGCGCCAGCAGTCGCCCCTCGAGCAGCCTGCTGGCGAAGTGCTCCTGCCCGACACTCACCTCCCCCCGCGCCCAGCGGTCGCCGAGATCCCTGAGGTAGGGCATCAGCCCCTCGCGTATCGCGCGCTCCACGCCGAAGACCGCCAGCAGGCGATCGAACAGCGCGTGCGCACTCTCCTCGTCGAAGGCCTCGAGGACGGCTCCCAGCTCCTGGGTCATCTCCCTGGGGGTCGCGACCGGCAGGCCGGCACGCGTGGAGTCACGCTCGATCGCCAGAACCTCCCGCGCCGCCTCACCCGCCGCCAGGCCACTCCAGAGCTTCTGCTGCATGACCCGCACGCGCCACTCGTCGCCCTCCGAGTAGAGGCGAAAGCCTCCGTCCGAGCGCGCGGGCCGGAGTAGGCCGTAGCGCTTCTCCCACGCTCGCAGCAGTTCCGGGCGCACACCGACTCTGTAGCTCAGCTCGCCGATCCGCAACCTGGGGGTTTCGTCCACCCGGCAGGGCTACCCCTTGAACAGACCCTGAACACACCCGGCGGGCAGGACGGGTTCGGGGTATCCAGGAGAGAGACGCGGCCGCCCGGCCGCCAAACGACCCCCAAGGCGGAGCAATGTCGGAGATGACAAGCGCATATGACTGGCGCGGACGCACGCTGAAGGACCGCAACGGAGACAAGATCGGAAAGATCGACGAGCTGTTCGTCGACCGCGACACCGACAAGCCGGAGTGGGCGCTCGTCAACACCGGGCTGTTTGGCTCGAAGTCGTCGTTCGTCCCGCTCGCGGGCGCCACGCCGGAAGGCGAGGACGTCGTCGCGCAGGTCGAGGCGCAGCAGGTGAAGGACGCGCCCAAGATGTCGGCCGACGATGAGCTGAGCGAGCAGGAGGAGGCGCAGCTCTTCCGCCACTACGGCGTCGCCTATACCGAGGAGAACTCCGTGACCGCCGAGGAAGCCCCTCGGCCCGAGACTGGCCACGACACGTCGGGGCCGACGACGGACGATGCGATGACCCGGTCCGAGGAGGAGCTCCGCGTCGGAAAGACCCAGCGCGAGAGCGGCCGCGCGCGCCTGCGCAAGTACGTGGTCACCGAGCAGGTCCAGCAGACCGTACCGGTGCAGCGCGAGGAGGTCCGGGTGGAACGCGAGCCGATCACGGACGCCAACGTGGGCGCCGCGACCGACGGGCCCGCGATCTCCGAGGAGGAGCACGAGGTCGTGCTCCACGAGGAGGAGGTCGTGACCGAGAAGCGCGCCGTTCCCAAGGAGCGCGTGCGGCTCGACAAGGAGACCGTCACCGATGAGCAGCAGGTCTCCGAGGAGGTCCGCAAGGAGCAGATCGAAGCGGACACCGGCGCGCGATAGGCAAACGAAGCGGGCCGGGCCGCGTCGCGGCTCGACCCGCGCCCACACAAAGGAGAGGAAGACATGGCACGAACCACCACCGGCGCCCGTCCCATGGGCGCCCAGGAAACGAGAGACGGCGGAGCGGATCGGAATCGGGCCCCCGGGGTCGACCGGGCCCAGCAGCGCGACGAGTTCGGCGGCTTCAACATCGGAGCCGCCTTCTTCGGATGGCTCGTTGCGACGGGCATGGCCACGCTGCTGACGGCGATCCTGAGTGCCGCCGGCGCGGCGATCGGTCTGACCAGCCTGAGTGCCTCGGACGCCCGTCAGAGCGCCGAGACGATCAGCCTGGCCGGAGGCATCCTGCTGGTGCTGGTCCTCCTGACGGCGTACTTCGCAGGCGGCTACGTCGCCGGACGGATGTCGCGTTTCGACGGCGGCCGCCAGGGAATCGGCGCCTGGCTGTTCGGGCTGCTCATCACGATCCTGCTCGCCGTAGCGGGCGCGATCGCCGGCTCGAAGTACAACGTGCTCTCGCAGCTCAACCTGCCGAGCATCCCCGTGGACGGGGAGTCATTCGCCACGGGCGGGGCCATCGCCCTCGCGATCATCCTCCTCGGCACGCTGGTCGCAGCGTTCCTAGGTGGAAAGGCCGGTGAGCGCTACCACCGCAAGGTGGATCGGGCCGGCGGCCTCGCCTGACGGCGAAGTCGTCGATCGGGCGAGCGCCCCCGCCCCGACCGACCGTAGTACGCCCGTCGCCGGCAGAGAAGCCGGCGGCGGGCACGGCGGGGCCGCGGGGGAGCTCAAAAGTGAGTTGGACGCGCGGGATTTCGTTTCGATTCACCCGCTTTCGAGGAGGGCGTGCCGGCCGGAGTGGCCGCCGGCACCCGCTACTCGCCGAGTTCGTGATGGCCGAGCTCGACAGCGAGGCTGAATGATTCATGCGCGCTTCGATCGCTTCGGCGACGGCTACGTGGAGCTCGCCCTTGAGCTGAACGTGGCGCCGCAGCGGACAACACGATCGTCGACTTCGCCCGCCATCGAACGACACGCTCATCCCGTCGTGAGGCCGCGCAACAGGGCTCGAGCGGCGGCCTGCTGAGCTTTGACGTCCGCGCCACGCGCGCGCAGGCGCGCGATCACGGGCGGCGAGAGAGCCCCGAGCAGCAGGGTGGCGACCAGGTCGGCATCCAGGTCGGGGTCGAGATCGATGACGAGGCCGCGGACGTGCAGGAGAAGCGCGCCGGCGACTGCGCTGCCCCCGCCGGGAGCGGCGTGCTCGGCGGCGAGGGCCAGCTCGAGGTCTTGGTCGAGCAGCACGAGAAGGGCATCCACGAACGCCTCGAGGCGTTCGGCAGCCGGGGCCCCGGGGCCGAGCGGCGGCGGACCGCTGATGAAGGCGTCCTGGAAGGCGCTCATGTTGTCGTCGAGCAGCGCCGCGGTGAGGCCCGCCCGGTCGCCGAAGCGCCGGAATATCGTCCCCTTCCCGACACAGGCTTCCTCCGCGATCCGGTCGATCGAGGCGGCCGCCGGTCCCTCCTCGCGCAGCAGCCGGCGCGCGACGACGAGGATGCGCTCTCGGTTTGCGGCCGCGTCCTTTCGCTCGACACGTGCCCCGGCCATGGGCAGGTTGAATGGCGCGCCAGGCGACACGCGCTGCACCCTATCCCGAGCGGACGGGCTCTTCGGCAGCCTGGCCCCCGGCAGGGACCGCCACCGGGTGCCGGCGCGCGACCGCCTCGGCGAGCGCCTTCAGGACCTCAACGATCTCCTGCTCGAGCTCTGAATCGTTGAGGTGACCGTGAGGGTGAAACTGCTCGTCCGCGCTCGGGACGGCAACCTCGCGGTCGAGCACCCGGGCGCCGATCGCAGCCAGGACCTTCCTCGCCTCTGCCTGCGCCCAGACGGCACCGAACATGCCTGTCGATGCCCCGATCACGGCGGTTGGCTTGTTGCGCAGCGGGCTTTCGATCAAGGGGCGCGACAGCCAGTCAAGGGCATTCTTGAGCTGCCCGGGAATCGAGTGGTTGTACTCAGGGGTGGAGATCAGCACGGCATCGGCCGCATCGACCTCGTCACGCAGCCGCTGCACCGCGACGGGAAGCTGATGCAGGTCGTCCTCGTCGAACGGCGAGATGGCCTTCAGGTCGGCGTGCACGGTGAGCTCGACGCCGGGCGGCAGCAGGTCTGCTGCCGCCCTCAGTAGCGCCGAGTTGTGCGAATCCCGCCGCAGCGACCCGGATATGGCGAGGATCCGCACGCGGATCAGCTCTTCGTGAACTCGAGCTCGACGACGAGCGTGACCGCGTCGGCCAGCGCGTGGCCGCCCTTGGGCAGGTCGGCGTTCCAGTCGACGCCGAACTCCGTGCGGTCCACGGTCGTCTGCAGCGTGAAGCCGAGACGGGTGTTGCCCATGAAGTCCTCCGTCGGGCCCTCCACCGTGCCGGTGGCGCGCACCGGCCTGGTGACTCCCTTCATCGTGAGCTCGCCGTCGAGCTCCAGCGCGTCGCCGTCGATGTCGAGCACCTCCGAGACGAAGCTGATCTCCGGGTACTGCTCGGCGTCGAAGAACTCAGGGGCCTGAAGGTGGGCGGCGAGGTTCTCGTCCTTGACGGAGATCGACGCGATCCTCACCGCGCCGCGGAGGACGCCGTCTTCCAGGGTGGCGTCGAGATCCTCGAAGCGGCCGCGAAACTTGGCCACCAGGTACTTGACCGCGAAGTCCGCGGAGGAATGGGCGGGAGAGAGGTTCCAGGTACCGGCGAGGCGGTCCTGTGCTGTCTGAGTCTGAGTGAGCGGCATGGCTGCCTTCCTGTCGTGGATGCGGACCAATAGTCCGCTTGATACAGGACAGTAGCAGAAGCGGACTGTCGGTCCGCACGGCTGGCTACGAGCAGTCAGGGCTCACAAAGCTCCTCGACTCGGGTGCGACCCCCTTTTTCACGATGCCGTAGGCGACGCCGCGCCAGGTGACGCGCGGCCACCGCGCGAGGCCAACGGAGAACGCGTCACCGTCCGGCGCAGCCACCGCGCATTTTCAGGACTTCCAGCGCACCCGAGAGAATTCGAGCCTCTGACCTTCGGTTCGTAGGACGAGGCTCAAGGCGCCGCTTACTGCGCTGCCGAGCCGTGGCGCGGGCGGGATGGCGAACCCCCGCTGCCCGCCGCCCGGCAATCGCCTCAGGCCACGGCCGCCTCGGCGTCCGGGCGGAGCTCAACGACGTCGGCCGGCTCCTTCTGCCGGATGTCCGGCAGGTGGCGCCGCACGAGGATCGCACCCGTGAAGACAACCCCCGCGCCAACGAGCATCGCGATCCCGGTAGCGTCGGTGAACGCCGTGCCCGCCGCGCTCATGAGTGAGTCGCCGGCGGCTCGGGGGAGTTGGCCGGACACGGCGGCCGCCGCGCCGACGGACTCGCCGGCGGCGTCCGCTGCAGGCGCGGGCAGCCCCGCGGTGGCGTCGCCCGACAGCTTCGAGCCGTAGAGCGAGTTCGCGATCGAGCCGGCGGCGGCCACGCCCAGGGCCCGGCGACCATGCGGTTGACGTCGTTCTGGCCGACCCGACGCCCGCCTTGGCGAGCGGCACCGCGCTCATGATCGCCTCGGAGGCCGGCGCCATCACGTTCCCCATCGCGAACGGCAGGGCTAGGAAGAACAGCGCGATGACCCACCACGCCGTCGCGGGCGTCCACAGCGCAACGCTCGCGAGCATCGCCGCCACCGCCACCATCGCAGTCGAGATCTGGCGCGGCGCGCCGACCCGCACGTTCACCGTGTGTGGCTCAGCGCCGAGCCCGCCACGAGGCCGAGCGCGACCGGCAGCATCTGGAGGCCCGTCGCGAGCGCCGACTTGCCCTGCGCGACCTGAAGGTACTGGGTCATCAGGAAGAACATCCCGAACAGTGCGAAGAACACCGCCGAGATGGCCGCCGAACCGACCGAGAAGGCCGGGCGGCGAAACAGCGAGACGTCGAGCAGTGGATCCCGCGCGCTGCGCTGGCGCAGCACGAAGAGAATCCCGAGCACGACGCCCGCGCCGAACGCGCTGAGCACGAGCCCGTCGGTCCATCCCCGCTCCGACGCCTCGATTATTCCCCACACGAGCGACCCGAGCGACCCGATCGAGAGGACGACGCCAGGGGCGTCCAGCGCGCCCGGCGCGGGGTCGCGGCTCTCGGGCACCCACCGCGCGTCCCCAGCGCGATCGCGATCAGTGTGATCGGCAGGTTGATCCAGAAGACGGCCGGCCAAGAGGACAGCTCGATCAGCGCCCCACCGATCAGCGGCCCGAGGCCGATGCCGATCGCGGCCATCCCCGCCCAGATGCCGACGGCCTTACCGCGCTCCTCCTGCGGGAAGACGTCCATGATGATCGAGAGCGTGGGGGGCATGATCGCTGCCGCGCCGACTCCCATCGCGGCCCGCGCGGCTATCAGCTGAGCGCCGGTCTCGGCGAATGCACCGGCGACGCTGGCGGCGCCGAAGACTCCGAGTCCGAGCTGCAGCACCCGCTTGGCGCCCGTGGCGGTCGCCGAGGTTGCCGATCGCCAGGAGCAGTCCGGCGAACACGAGCATGTAGGCATCGACGACCCACTGGAGCGTCGACCCCGACACGCCGAGGTCCTCCTGGAGGCTCGGCAGCGCCACGTTTAGCACGGTGTTGTCGAACCCGATCACGACCAGCGAAAGCGAGAGGACGGCCAACGTCCTCCAGCGGTTGCGGTGCTTCTCTGTCGCCAACATCCCACCTCCTTGGTGAAAACGAATTCTCGTTTTTTATAATGAAACGACCGTTCGCTGTCAAGGCTAGGATCGAGCGCAATGCCGAAGGTCACCGAGGAGCACACAGAAGCCAGGCGCCGCCAGATCCTGTCCGCGGCGCTCACCTGCTTTGCCCGTGAGGGCTTCCACCGCGCGACGATGCAGGACATCTTCCGCGAGGCCGAGCTGTCCCCCGGAGCGGTTTACAGCTACTTCAAAGGCAAGGACGAGCTGATCGCGGCGATCGCGGCCGAGGTCGTGCGCTTCGCCTTGGGACTGTTCGAGACGCTTTCCCGGCCGGGCCCCGAGGGACGGCTCCACACGCCCGGCGAGGGCTTCGCGATGCTCGTGCGTGCCTTCCGCGACATCGACCTCAGCACCTGGGCGCACAGGACACGGCTCGGTCCCCAGCTGCTCGCCGAGGCGCAGCGCAACCCGGCGTTGCGCGGCCGCGTCAGGGAAGGCCTTGGACGCGGGGTTGGCATCTTCGCCGAGCTCGCGCGCGCCGCCCAGGAGCGCGGAGAGCTCGATCCGCAGCTCGACCCTGAGCACGTCGCCCGGCTGATGCTCGCCGGATTCCATGGTCTGCTGATTCAGGTGAGCCTGCTCGGCGACGTCGTCGACGTGGACGCCTACGTGAAGACCGTCGCCGCGCTGCTCGACAGCCGCGCCGCCACGCGCCAGACGACCCCCGCGTAGTTCGGCGGCCGGGCGAGGCCGCTCAGGTCGGGAGGCCCCTGCGGGACCGCGGCCGAGGCGCCGAAGCCGGCGATCGTCGGAGCGGCCAGGCCGAGCGAGGTCGCGACGAAATAACAGCGGGTTCGGGTCGGCCTGCGTGTGCTGGCTTGCGAGCGCGGAGCCGACCCGGAACCGCCGAGATTGGCTCGATCCGCTCGCACAGCAAGCCTCAATCGGCCGTTGGCCTCGCGATAAGGAGCTTTCGGCTCGACGTGATACTGGCCCCGTGCCAGCGACCTTCGGTAGAGGGAGGCATCCGTTGAACGAACGTACGCAGGGCATGAAGGTCGGTCTCTGTCGCGACGCTCGCCAAGTCCCTCACCGTCCGCTCAAGCTGGCCGGCGATGAACTGGTTGGTCGCGGCATCCGGAGGCGCTTCGAGGGTGCCGACCAACGTCCGATCGACGACGAGATGCAGCCCCGCGGCGGCGAGCATCGAGGGATACGCCTCGGCGTTCATGGCGCCCGGCATGCGGTCTCGCACGCTCTCGAACCACTCACCTCGGGCCGCCTCGAGACGATTCCAAATGCCGGGATGCCCGAGGTCGTCTGCGAACCGGATGAACGTCGGATCCGCTCGTTCGAGCACGCACACCAGCCCGCGCGAATCGAGGAGCGACCTGATGCGCTGAAGCGTGGCGACCTCGTCGTCCGCATGATGGATGGCCATGGCTGTCCACGCCAGATCGCAGCGACCCAGGCTCGCGAGGTCTTCGTTGAGGTCGAGTTGGCGACTCTCGACGCGGCCCGCGTGCCCGAGCCGCGTTGCCCGGGCTTCGGCGCGTTCGAGCATGGCGCGTGAGCCGTCGACCGCGAGGACAGATGCGGATCGAAACGCCTGCGTGAGCAGGGCCGTGCCTACACCGGGACCACAACCAAGATCGATGACGCGGCGAACCTGCACCCCAGCGTCGTCGAACAGGCCGGCGCACACGGTAATCGCCTCTTCGACCAAGCCCAGCGACAGCTCGCCCTCCACTTCGAGGAGAGCGGCGAATCGAGTGGAATCGAAGGTGTCGCCGTGGGAGTGCAGACGCGAGGATGGTTCGCCGTGACGGTCAGGCCGGTGTCCAAGCATCACGCCACGCTAGGAGCGACCGGTGATCTGGTTGGCGGCGCGGTAGCTCGTACGGCGTGAAGAACGGCATCCAGGACGGTGCTGGCATGGGCGTCGCAGCCCGTCACCGTGCGCCGCACCTCCTCCGCGAGGATGGTCCGCCAGCCGGGCTCGTGCAGCCCGATGGCGGCCACGAGCTCCGATGCGCTGAGCAGGCCATCGGTGTCGGCGGGAGCCCACGCCCACGGCGGCAACGTGTAGTGGCCGACGGTCAGCATGGTCCCGCCCTTGCGTGTTGCCGCGGCGGCGCGTGCCAGCACCGCCGGAGCGTCCAGCTCGAGTGGGGTGTGCAGGAAGAGGGCGGTGACGAGGTCGAACGTCTCGTGTGTTGTCCAGTCGCGCAGATCGGCTCGCTGCCACGTGATGTGCGACGAGACCCCGGCGCGCTCGGCGTGTTCGGAGGCGGCGTCGAGCGCGACCCGCGAGATGTCGACGGCGGTGACCGTCCAGCGGTGCGCGGCCAGCCAGATGGCAGTGGCGCCGTCGCCGCACCCGAGCTCCAACGCGCGTCCTGGGTGGAGTGAGCCCAGCACCTCGCGGAGGTAGGGATGGGGCTCGCCATGACGCGACCGACCGCGCCCGCGATGGACCTCGTCCCAGAACGCCTGCGCCTCGACGCTCACGACGGAGCGGCTCCCGCGGCCTGGGCCGGCCGCACCGCGGTCACGATCAGGACGAGCGCGATCGTGGCGAACGCCGCGGCGGCGATGAAGGCGTCGGCGGCCCCGTCGGCGAACGCCCCGGGCTCCGTCTCGCCGGCGCCGCCCGCCGTGGCGGCGACCGACACGAGGATCGCGACCGGGACGGCGCGGGGCTTGAGAAGGGTGTGCGCGCTCATCGGGTCGCCCCCGAGCCGCCGCCGAGTGCGGCAAGACCGTGCGGTGCGGTCATGAGGCTCATCACGACCATCGCGGCTGCGGTGTTGCCCGAGGCGACCGCATTGGCCACCGAGGGCATCACGCCACCCGCGTCGCCCGCCGCGAACAGGCCGGGCACGCTGGTCGCGGACTTGGCGTCGACGGCCAGGGCGTCCGCGAACAGCGGCCCCGGCTCGGTTGTGATCGCCCCGAGCTGCGCGGCGAGCGCCGAGCGCTGGTGCAGCGTGACCGGGATGAGCAAGCCCTCGACCGGACGCTCGCTGCCGTCTGCGAACCTCACGGCCGTCAGGGTCCGGTCGGGGCCGCGCAGACCGGCGATGGATCGCTCGTCGATCGCGACGTCGGCCGCCTCCAGGCGGTCCTGATCCTCCGACGTCAGGTCAGCCGGGCCGTCCGTCAGCAGCGTGACGTCATCGCTCCAGGCGGTCAGCATGAGCGCTCCGCCTCGGTCGAGCACCGCAAGCGGCTGGTCGCGGTGCTCCCAGCCGTGGCAGAACGGGCAGTGAAACACCGAGCCGCCCCAGCGCTCCCCGATCCCCTCGATCTGCGGGTAGCGGTACTCCATGCCGGTGGCCAGCAGCACGCGCCGCGCCGCCTCCGTCGAGCCGTCGGCCAGTTCGAGCACGAAGCCCGCCTCGTCGAGTCCGCCGCTCAGCACCTCGCCGGATCGCAACTCCACCGTCGGGTAGGTCGCGAGCTCGGCGCGACCGGTGGCGTAGAAGTCGGGCGGCGGGCGGCGGTCGTTGGCGAGCAGGCCGCCGATCCCGTCCGTGTGTCGGTTGCTCTGTTTGCCGGCGTCGATGACGAGCGTGCGCCGGCGAGCGCGGCCGAGCACCAGCGCGGCGCTGAGGCCGGCGGCTCCGCCGCCGACGACGATGCAGTCCCAGTTCGTATCCATGCAGCGAACATGGCAGGAACGTTATGATTCGACAAGTCACATTGCTGATCAGGCAATATACTCTCGACCATGACGGACACCGCCACCGACGAGCCCGTCGACGTCCGCGTCCGCCGTCGCCTTCGCGAGCTTCGCTCCGAGCAGGGGCTGACGCTCCAGCAGATCGCCGAACGCGCCCGCATCGACGTCTCGACCCTCAGCCGCCTCGAGTCGGGCAAGCGGCGCCTCGCCCTCGACCACATACCCGCCCTGGCCGCGGCGCTCGGCGTCAGGGCCGACGACCTGCTCGGCACCCCTCCGCCGCAGGACCCGCGGGTCCGCAGCAAGCCGCGCAGGTATGACGGCATGACGATGTGGCCGCTCAGCCAGCGCAGCTCGGCCGGTGGGCTGCACGCCTACAAGGTCCACATCAGCGCCAAGCGGCGCACGCCCCCGGATGTCGAGACCCTGCACGTGCACGAAGGGCACGACTGGATCTACGTCCTGACCGGGCGCCTGCGGCTCATCCTGGGCGCCGACGATCTGACCATCAAGGCCGGAGAGACCGTCGAGTTCAGCACCTGGACCCCGCACTGGTTCGGCGCCGTCGACGGTCCCGTCGAGGCGATCATGATCTTCGGCCCGCACGGCGAACGCGTCCACCTGCACGCTTGAGCGGCCGGCGGGACGATGGAGATCGCGTCCATGCCAGGACCGGCCGCGCGGCACGGTCAGCTCTAGGCTGCGCCGACCGCGGGGTGCAGCAGATCGTCGAGTCCGATGCGGTGGTAGAAGCGCTCGCGGATGCGGTCGCCGAGCTCATTGACCTCCGCAGCGCCGTCGTCGGCGGGGTCGATGTGCACCCGGAACGGGCGCTCGCCCTTGGGGAGGTCGACGATGCGAGCGATCTGGCGGGCGACCTCGGCCGGGTCGGCGTCGTCGGGCGCGAGCTCGGCCAGCTTCGCTGAGACCTGCTCCATCAGCCCCGCGTAGTGCGCCTCGTAGGCGCCGGCCACTGCGGTGTCCTCGGCGTGGCCGGCGTTGGCGAAGTGGTTCGTGCCGGTGGTGAAGGAGCCGGGACGATGATGGTGGTCTCGATCCCGAACCGCGCGAGCTCGGCGGCGTAGACACCGCGAGGGAGTCCTCGGCCGCCTTGGCCGCGAAGTACCGCGCGAGGTAGGGCGGCGTGCCGCCTCGCGTGCTGGTGGAGCCGACCCACATGAGTAGCCCGTCCCGCTGGGCCCGGAGGTGCGGCAGGACGGCGCGGTTGAGCCGCTGGGTGGAGAGCACGTTCGTGTCGTACGCGGCGGCGATCTGCTCGACCGTGAACGTCTCGGTCGGCCCGAGCACCATGTGCCCGGCGTTGTGGACGACCACGTCGAGGCGACCGGCATCGCCCAGCGCGGTCGCGACGGCGGCGTCCACCGACGCCTGGTGGGATACGTCCATGTCGATCGTGCGAAGGTCGACCTCATGGTCGTCGGCATAGTTCGCGGCGTCGGCGACGGCCTGCCGGTTGTGGTGGGCCGTCCCGCGCATCCCGGCGTAGACGGTGTGTCCCGCGTCGGCGAGGTGGCGGGCGGTCATGGCGCCGAAGCCGCTCGAGGCGCCGGAGATGATGATGGTCTTGGGCATGGTTTTCCTTTCGGGATGACTCGACTGGAGGCCTAGATGACGCCGCCGTTGGCGTACAGGACCTGACCGTTGACCCAGCGGGCGGAACCAGCCAGAAACGAGACCGCCTCGGCGACGTCCTCGGGGACGCCCGCGGCATCCCCGAGCAGGCGGTGGGCATGCTCCTCGGCCTCTTCGCCGCAGCACGGCTGGGACAGTTCGCCCGGGTCGACCCGACGCTCGGCGAGCTGATCGGCCGGCCGCCGACGCCTCTGCGTGAGGTGCTCGAGGAGACGTTGTCGCCGCAGCCGGCGACAGCGCGGACATGAAGCGGCCGCGGATCGCCGGAGATCGCGGCAGCTGATGCGGCTGATGAACCCATCCGCCTGCGGTGGTTCAGGCCGCCACAGCGACATGTCGACGCACGACGGTCGCTGAGAGGCATGCCGTCGGCCGATGGGTCTTAGCCGGGTCGCGAGGTAGCGGTGCACGCCCTGGACGACGGCGCCGCCCTCGTCGATCGCCGATCGCGTTCGATGCGGTGCATGTGCAGGAAGTGGCCTCGGGACACGACCGAGCCCTCGAGCGAGCGCACAACCTGACTGATGTGGACAGCGGTCCGACCGTCGTCTAACGCGTTGAACCCGACCGGCCCGTCGTGCGTTCGCGTTCGCGTCCACTGCTCGGTCCAGTAGCTCCGGACCTCCTCCTTGCCGTGCAGGCTGCCCTCGCCGTCGGGCCAGTCAACGTCGTCCCTGACCCGGGCCAGCAGCGCCTCGACGTCTTGGCCGTTGTAGGCCGCGTAAGCCCGCATCAGGAGGTCTCGGCGATCCGCCGGCACGTCGACGCGTGCTGTCACAGCCCGAGGATCAGGTCGCGGACGGCGGCCGGCTGGGACAGGAAGGGGTGGTGGCCGGCGTCGATCTCCACGACGCTGCCTGCCCGACCGGCGAACTCGCGTTGCAGTCCGGCGGGGGTGCCTCGGTCATCGGCGCAGACAAGGTAGGTCGAGGGCACGTGCTGCCAGGCGGCTGACCGCACCGGCTGTTCGAGGACCGCAAGGCTCTGGCGGGCCGTCTTGTCGGTGGCCTGTCGCTGGATCTCCGGGCCGCAGTCTTGAAGGAAGGTCTCGGCCAGGGCGTCCGGCCGGACGGTGAACGTGCCGCCCTCGGGATCGATGTCGAGAAACGGGGCGGGCTCCTCGCCGCCGAACGAGGAGAGGCTCTGCCCGACTTCGGGCAGGTAGCTGGACACGAGCAGCAGATGGCGCACGGCGTCGACGCCGGCGGCGGCCTCCGCGGTGACGATGCCGCCGTAGCTGTGGGCGACCACGACGGTCGGCTCGTCGCTCGCCGTCAGCACTTCCCGGACCGCGGCGACATCCTCGACCAGCCCCGGTCCTTGCGCACCGGTCGCCTCACCCGTCTCGCCGCAGCTCGGCAGGGCGGGCGCCTCGCTGGCGACGTCCCGCTCGGCCAGCAGCTCAGCGGTCCGATGCCACCACCACGACCCGTCCTTGACGCACGCCCCGTGCACGAAAACAACCCTCATCGCGACCTCCTCGTCTCGTTCCGATCAGTTGTCGAACCACGGTAGACGTACCGTGCGTTACGTGAAAAGGTGGCGAACATGGGCAGGCATCCACAGCCACAGATCAGGCAGCGGCTCCTCGACGCGTGCACCGACCACGCGCTCGAACACGGGCTTCCCGACCGGCTCGGACCGCTCGCTGCCGCCGCCGACACCTCGAACCGGATGCTGATCTACCACTTCGGAACCCGCGACGGACTGCTCCGCGAGATCCTCGGACAGGCTCGGCAGCGCCAAGTGGAGGCCTTCACCGACCTGCTGCGCGTCCGACCCGAAGAGCCCTACCCGGCGACCCTGGGCAACGCATGGTCCGCCATGACCGGACCGCACGGCCGGCCCTACCTGCGCATGTTCAGCCGACTGCACGACACCGCAGGCGAACCACTGTGGCCGGGCTTCCGGCGCACCGCGACCACCGACTGGCTCGCGCCCCTCGAGGAGGGCATGCGCAGCCTCGGCCGGCCCGAACTGGCCACCGTCGTGCTCGCCGTCATCCGCGGCCTCCTCATGGACCTCGACGCCACAGGCGACACCGCACGCACTGACGAGGCGTTCCACCACTTCCTCGCCACCATCGATAGCGCCTGACCGCCGAAAGACGGGATCGCGGGAGAGCTTCCGACCTCTCATCTCCATCGAGCCTTTCGACGATGCGGGCACAAACGACGAAGTCGCCTTCACCAGCGCCGGGAGTCACGCTGCGCCGTCACCCGGGCGCCTTCCCTTTCAGTGAAACCACCTGGACGTTGAGCCCTTGTCGTGCATGTCGGCGCGTCCGCTCGCCGCCGACATCGGCGAGGCTCCGGCCGACATCCCCGTGAGCGAAGTGGTCCGGCTGTCTAGTGGGACGTGTCCGGTCACGATGGGAAAGCGGGTTTCCCACGAGCGCCCGAGGATTCTGACCTCTGACCTTGGGTCCCCTGGGCGCTAGTCAGCCCACCAGTCGCGCTGACCCTCTACGTCTTCGCGCGGATCCTCGCCGAGATTGGGTGCACCGAAGACGAGGATCTCGAGGCCCTCCGGCCCGCCCTCATAGCCTCGCCACGTAGCGGGCGGGACGCGCACCACGTCCCACTCCTTGACCTCGACGATCTCGTCGTCGAGCTTCATCCGCCCGCTCCCGCGCACGACCACGTACACCTCCTCCTGCTCCTTGTGCGTGTGGCCGTACGGGAAGCGATAGTCGGGCGGGATGCGCTGATAGCTAAGGCCGGACTGCTCGAGTTCGAGCGCCTTGCTTGCGAGGCGGAACTCCAGGTCCGGCGCGCCGTCGAAGTTGGACCCGAGATCCCCCAGATCCTCCCTGAGGTTCCTGAGCGTGAATGGCACGGCCGCGATTCTACTGTTCAATCTCCACCCCGCCGGGCCCCGCTGGGTCTCTGTGCGACGCGCCCGAGAGGATTCGAACCTCTGACCTCTGGTTCCGTAGCTACAGGCTTTTCCTTACGCGCCCGAGAGGATTCGAACCTCTGACCTTCGGTTCCGTAGACCGACGCTCTATCCAGCTGAGCTACGGGCGCTTGCGGCTGCCTAGCGTAGCGCTCCCTGGATGACCGGCAAGGTCCGCACAGCTACTGGCGCCACTCCTGCAGACCGCTGCCGTAGCGGCCCGTGAAGCGCTCGAGCGCCAGGAGCGCAGCGGTGAACCCGAGCAGTGCCAACCCCGGGCCGAGCGGCCCGGTGACCGACGTGGCGGCAATGAAGAAGCCCACGCTCGAGACCACCCAGAGCCACAGCCGCAAGTCGGGCTCGACCGGCTCGCGCTCATCGCCGGGTTCATGCTGTTCACGGGTGTCGATCAGCATCGGACCGAATGGTGACAGGAGAGCAACGAATCGTGAAGCGACGCGGCCGGACAGCCGTTGCCAGCCCATTTCAACCATCGTCAGCCCTGTCGCTCCAGGCGGCGGCTCTCGCAGTAAGCTGAGCGGCCCTTCGGGTTCGGACAGAAGTCACATCGTCACACGCGTACTACTCTCCGCCGCGCTCGTCGCCACCGCCCTGCTGGGGGCCGCTGCGGATGCAGTCGCGTCGAACCCTGGCGTAACCGGACCGCTGCGCGTCGACGGGCGCTGGCTCAAGGACACGAAGGGGCGGATCGTGATCGTGCACGGCCTCCAGCTGGCGCATAAACGGCCTCCGTACCATCCGCCGCGCCGGTCGTTCACCGACGCCGACGCGCGGCTGATCAACAGGCTCGGCTTCAACGCCATCCGCCTCGCCTGGATGTGGAAGGGCCTCGAGCCGAGGCGAGGGCGCTACTCGAGGGCCTACCAGTCCGAGATCCTGCGCGAAGGTCGCCTGCTCACGAAGCGGGGCACATTCGTGCTGTTGGAGTCCCACCAAGACGTCTACAACGACGAGAAGCTGAGCGGGGTGGGCTTCCCAGACTGGGCCACCTTCACGGACGGCCTCGACCCTGGGCCGCCGACGAGGCTGATCGAATACTCGCCTCCCGGGGTCGGCAGGGCCTTCGACGCCCTCTACGCCAACCGCGAGGGCATCGCGGACGCCTACGCCGCGGCGTGGGAGCAGATGGCCAAGGGGTTCAGCAGAAATCCGCTGATGCTCGGCTACGACCTCCTCAACGAGCCCTGGCCCGGCGGACGCTGGCGCGAGTGCCTCGACGGCTGCGCCGCTCTAGACCGGGGACAGCTCCAATCGCTGCAGGACCGCCTTGCTCGAGGGGTCCGCAGGGCCGACGGACGCAGCCCGGTCTGGTACGAGCCCTACCTGATGTTCGGCGGCACCGCGGCCCCGTCGGCCCTCCGGTCCGCGCCGCGCGACGTCCGGCCGGCTGGCTTCGCTTTTCACGTGTACTGCTTCGGAAACGGCTCGGCGGCTCCCGACGCCGAGTCCCGCGGCCCCAGATACCGCGAGTGCGCGCGTGAGAACGATCCGCGCGCCTTCGACAACGCGGAGAGGACTGCGAAGGCGCTCGGCGGCCCGCCCCTTTTCGACGAGTTCGGCGACAGCCAGGACAAGAAGCACGTCGAGCGACTGATCGAGGAGGCCGACAGCCGCCGGATGGGCTGGCTCTACTGGGGATACAAGGACTGGGAGGACGTGCCGGGCGGCCCTGGCGATGGCGGCCTGTTCGCCGACGATGACGACAACCGGACGCTCCGCCGCGCCCACGTGCGGGTCCTGTCGCGCCCCTACCCAATGGCGACCGCGGGCACGCCCCTGCGCTACCGCTTCGACCGCGCCAGGCGCCGGTTCACCTTCACCTACGCTCCCTCCCGGCGCGTGACGGCGTCGACGGTGGTCTACATCCCGACCGCCGCCCACTACAAGGGCGGCTACCAGGTGGAGGTCCGGGGGGCGCGAGTCCTGTCGCGCTGCGGCAGTCGATACCTGAGGCTGCGCTCCAGGCGCCACGCTCGCCGGGTGTCGGTGCGCGTGGCGCCGGGCCGTTGCCCGTCCGAACGCCGCTAGCGGAGAGGGAGGGATTCGAACCCTCGATCGAGCGTGAACCCGATACTCGCTTAGCAGGCGAGTGCCTTCAGCCACTCGGCCACCTCTCCAGCACGGGGGCGATTGTATGCGGTGGTTGCCTGCCGGCTCAGCCGCGTTCGAGCGAAAGGAGGAACTCCTTGCGCTCGATGCCGCCGGTGTAGCCACCGAGGCCGCCCCCCGTGCGCACCACGCGGTGGCACGGCACCACCACCGGCAAAGGGTTCGAGCCCAGGCCGTTGCCGGCGGCGCGCACGGCCCGCGGGCTGCCGGCGCGGGCCGCCACCTCGCCATAGGTGCGCACCTCGCCATAGCCGATCCGCGCCGTGGCCTCGAGCACGCGACGGAAGAAGCCCCGGGTGAGCGACCAGTCGATCGGCTCGCTGAAGCGGCGCAGACGGCCCTCGAAGTACTCGTCGAGCTCGCGCCGGATCGGGTCGAGGCGCTCCGGCGCCTCGAGCACGCGCGGGGAGACCGCCCCGGCGAGGTCGGCGAGCACGTCGTCGAGCCGGCGTTCGGGGTAGGCCACCCGCACCAGCCCGCGGCCGGTGCCCGCCACCGTGAGCGGTCCCAGTGGCGAGTCCACCTGCGCATAGGCCACGTCGACCAGGCCCTCCTGCGCCGCTCGGGCAGCGAGCGCCCTCAGCGCCTCGGCGGAGGGGCCCCCGAGTGGCAGGCCGCCAGCGGCCTCGGTCAGGTCGCGATCGATGCCGTTCACGCCGCCATCTCCTCTCTGAGGCGCTTTAGGCCCTCGTGCACGTTGCGCCTCGCGGCGTCGGGCGAGCAGTCGAGGGCGCGACCGACGTCGGCGTAGGACAGGTCGGCCACGCTGCGCAGGAAGACCGCCATCCGCTGCTTCTCGGGAAGCGCGCGCACGCGCGCCCAGATCGGCTGGCCGTTGCTCTCCACGGGACCGAACCCGCCGGCGACGGCGCGCTCGGGCGGCTCTCCCGTCGGGACGGGTCGCCGGGCGCGGGCGCGGTGCGCGTCGATCGCCTTGCGCTGGGCGATCTTGAGCAGCCAGGCGCGCAGGTTGCCGGCATTGTCGAGCCGGGGGTAGGCGCGCAGGGCGGCGATGCACGCCTCCTGGAAGCAGTCGTCGGCCTCTGCCGCGCCGACGGAGGCGACGAGGAAGCGGTGCATCGCGCCACCGTGGCGGTCGAGCAGCGTCTGGAAGGGCGGGAGACTCACCACGCCCTCTGAACGTAAGCCACAGCCCTGGTGTGAGAGCTTCAGCGGCGGACGAACACGGGGGTGCCGAGCGGCACGGCCTCGACCATCCAGGCCGCATCCTCGGGATCGGCGCGCATGCAGCCGGTGCTCACCGCCTGCCCCAACCCGCTCGTGTCGAGGGTGGCGTGCACCGCCAAACGGTCGCCGCCGGGCCAGCCCGCCGGCAGCTTGGTCTGGTGGCCGGTGAGGGCGAGCACGCAGCAGCCGTACGGCGATCCCTCGTCGGTCACGCGCAGCTTGTCGGTGACGGCGTAGCGCCCGACGGGGGTTGGATGATCCGCACGGCCCACCCCGACCTTCATCGAGCGCACGACCTTGCCGCCGCGGCGGACCACCAGGCGCCTCCGGGACAGATCGGCGCGCAGCGACCAGGAAACGGCATCGAGGCTCTCCACGTCGTCCTCACGGATCCAGCCCACCTCGCCATTCTCGAGCTCGGGCGCGAGCACCGCCAGCCAGGACCCCGAGCGCTTCACGATCCCGAGCACGCGGCGCGAACCCCATTCCGTCTTGGCCGCAATCCGGATCTTGCGCTCGCCCCCCGGCTTCGAATAGAGCACGGTGGGACGGTCCACGTAGGCCACAGGGTGTCCGGAGGCGCTGTCCTGACTCGAGTGGGACCGGTCGAGGATGGTCTCGGGCTCGGCAACGAAGGGCCGGGGGTCCGGGTTGGCGCCTGCGGTGCTCGCGGGGTCCGCGGTGCCGAACGCGGTCACCACGCCCGCCGGGACCAGCAGCGCAACGGCCACGGCAAGGCCGATGGCCGCGCGGCGCCGCCCGCCCCCGTGCGGATCCGGGCGCCCCAAGGCTTTGGCTGGCTGTTCGCGGTCGGTCATCGGAGGCGGCGGCGCTCGGGCCCACGACGGGACATGGACGCGGCGGCTGTGCATCTCCCCAGGAAACCGGCCTTTCCCCACCCGCACTGGGAGTAGGGTGGCCGAAAACCCCGTCGGAAGAGAGCCCAGATGTTGATAGCAGGAATCGTCGTGGTGTGTGTAGTTCTGCTGCTGCTGGCCTTCGTGGCACCGCGCCTGTCGCGCCACCCGGAGCGCGGGGTGCACAAGACCTCGGCGCAGGAGGGCGGGCCGGAGGCAAGCTGCCCGGCTTCCTCGGCCGCTGGGCCAGCAAGCCCTTCAGCTCGTCGAGCAAGGCAGCGGGCAAGAGCGCCTCGGCCGGCCGCAAGGGCCGCGGGAAGATGCCCGGCTAGGCTCAGGCAAGCCGCCACCCGGCCGACGTGACAGCATCCTGGATGCGCGCGCGAGCGCGGCCTGGAGGGGTGGCAGAGCGGTTGAATGCGCCGGCCTTGAAAGCCGGAAACGGGCAACAGCTCGTTCGTGGGTTCGAATCCCACCCCCTCCGCTTCTCGCGGCCCGCCGCGAGCCCCGGTTACTGCGCCTCGATGCGCTCCGGCGCGCCGTAGGGGCGCAGCACTTCCGGGAGCAAGACGCTGCCGTCCTCCTGCTGGCCGTTTTCCACCAGGGCGATGATCATCCGTCCCACCGCCACGGCCGTGCCGTTGAGGGTGTGCACGTGGCGGGGGGCCCCGCCGTCCCGCGGCCGGTAGCGAATGTCGAGCCGGCGGGCCTGGAAGTCGGTGGTGTTCGAGCACGACGTGAGCTCGCGGTAGCGCTCCTGGCCGGGCAGCCACACTTCGATGTCGTATTTCTTGGCTGCTGAGGAGCCGAGGTCGCCGACCGCGATGTTCACCACCCGGTACGCCAAGCCGAGCGCCCGCATCAGACGCTCCTCGATCTCGAGCAGCCGCTCGTGCTCCGCATCCGCCTGCTCAGGGCCCACGAAGGCGAACATCTCGACCTTGTCGAACTGGTGCACCCGGAACAGCCCGCGGGTATCCCTGCCGGCGGCGCCCGCCTCACGCCGAAAGCACGGTGAGAACCCGGCGTAGCGGCGCGGCAGCCCTTCCTCGTCGAGCACCTCGCCGGAGTGCAGGGAAGCCAGTGGCACCTCGCTCGTGCCCGCCAGGTACAGATCGTCGCCGGGCACGGCGTAGATCTGCTGCTCGGTGTCGGGCAGGAAGCCGGTGCCCACCAGCGCCTCCTCGCGCACCAGCACGGGCGGTATCACCGCTTCGAAGCCCCGGCCTGACAGCTCCTCGAGGGTCCATCGCACCAGCGCAAGCTCAAGCATCACGAGCGGCCCCTTGATGTAGGCGAACCGCGAGCCGGCCACGCGCGCACCCGCCTCGAGGTCCACGAGGTCGCCCAGCAGCTCGGTGTGGTCACGTCCCGCCGCGCCGCCCTCGCCGACCTCGCGAAGCACCGTGTCCTCGGGCGCGGCGGACTCGTCGGGCAGGTTGGGGAGCGTCAGCATCCCCGTGTCGAGGGCAGACTGCACCTCGCGCAGCTCGGCGTCGAGCTGCTTCTGGCGGTCGGAGACCTGCTTGACCTGCCCGATCGCCTCGGATGCGTCCAGCCCTTGGCGCTGCAGCTCGCCGATGCGCCTGCTGGCCTCGTTCTTGTCGGCGCGCAACCCTTCGAGCTCGGGCAGCAGTGCGCGGCGGCGGGCGTCGAGCTCGAGCACCCGATCGAGCGTGTCGGCCGCGCCGTTCCCCCGGCGGGCGAGAGCGGCCCGCGCGGCGCCCGGCTCTCGCCTGATCGCCTTGAGGTCGAGCACTACCAGCGGGGGGCCGTCAGCGTGTAGCTTCCGTGCCGGAGTAGCTCGCCACGAAGTCAGCGAGCGCCTCTGCCTCCTCGCCCACCACGATGTTGGCCGGCATGATGGCGCCGGAGAAGCCGCCATTGCGGATGGCGAAGAGCACGTCTTCGCGCTGCTCCTTGCGCTGGTCGAAGTTGGGACCGTTGGTGCGCTCCCCGGCCTCCAGCTCACCTTCCGCCTTGGAGCCGTAGGAGTTGGCCGACTTAAGCGTATGGCAGCCGGAGCATTGCTGGTTGAACATCGTCGCGACCGCGCGATCCTCCTCCTTCACGTCGAGCTCGCCGCCGCAACCGGCCACGGCGACTGCCGTCAGGACCGCGCCGGCCAGCGCGAGAAGCGTCGATCGGGCGCGGGAAACGGGTGAGGGACGGATCACGGGCAGCATATTATCCGCCGCCCATGAGGTGGCTCATCACGGCACTGGGCGTGGCGCTACCAGCCCTTGCGGGCTGCGGCAGCGACGACGCGCCCACTCGCACGGTACGAGTGGGCGCAGGTGAGCCGGTGCGCGTGTCGGCCTCCGAGTACGCATTCGATCCAAGCCGGATCATCGTGTCCGGAGGGCCGCCCCGGCTGCGCCTCACACTCGACAACCAGGGAGACCTCGCTCACAACATCAAAGTGCTCGAGGGAGAAACGGAGATCGGCGGCCTCCCCAGCTTTCCGGGCGGCGAGGAGCGCACCACCACGGTGAGGGTCGAGACCGGCCGCTACCGCTTGGTGTGCACGGTGGCCGATCACGAGGAGCTGGGCATGGCGGGCGAGCTGCAGGTGCGCCCGTAGCATTCGGGTGCAGGAGCCGCGATCCGCGCGCCGAATGGAGCACTGCCCCGGCGGCGGCACTGGCGACCGCTGGACGGTCGCCTTCATCGGCGGCGATACAGCCGGCGCCGGGGCGAACCTCCCCTCGGAGGGCTCAGGCTGCGGGGCGCTTGGCGTAGCGCAGCAGGCTGCCGTCGCCGTGGCGCTCCAGCTGGACCTCGTCCATCACGAGCGCTACCAGCTCGAGCCCCCGGCCGCCCTCGGCCAGCCGCTCGACCGGCTCGCCGGTCGCAGCAGCCCCTGCATCGCACACCTCGAAGACAAGCGCCCCACCCTCTTCACGAGCCTGCAGATCCACCGTGCCGCCCCGGGCGGCCGAGCCGTGGACGATCGCGTTGGTAACCGCCTCGCTGGTGGCCAGGCGGACCTGGAAGCGCTCTTCCTTCTCGAGGCCGAAGTCGGCGGCGGCCACAGCCGCCCAGTCACGGGCGTCCTTGAGCCTGGACAGATCCGCGGGGATCCTAAGTTCCCTTTCCTTGAAAGCCCCCGCCTTCACGAAGCTGTCGAACATGGCCCCCGCACGACTCACCTAAGCCATGTTCCCGTATGTCGATCAAACCAACCCCGACATCAGGAGCCGCCGGTCTGAAAAGCGCGCAGGGAGAGAGTGAGGATGAGCAGCGTGCCCACCGTCATCACGCCCATCTCGGAGCGGGCCACGCGCCGGGCGATCGCGATCTGCTCGGAACGCTCGAGTCCCTCCAGGTCCTCAACGTCCTCGAGCTCGCGCTGGGCGGCGCCCACGCGCATGCCCTCGCTGACGAGCGAGATCAGGAGGGGGGCGATCCCGTACGCGATGTGCAACCCGTCCGGCGCGGTCTCGCCGCGCGCGAGAAGAATCAGCCCGACGGCGACCTGCACGGCGACGGACGCCTGCGCTATGCGCAGCAGGTACCAGAACCAGTTCGACAGGCGGCTGCGCAGCCACAGCACCGCGCCGCTGATCCCCGCGGCGCCGTTGCCGGCCAGCACCGCGATGCCGAGGTACATGTGCATCTCGCTCAAGCGTGCGTTATACACTCGGTCCTTGCTGAAGAGCTACCTACCGGCACTGGTGTTCCTCGTGCTCGGCGTCGGGGTCGGCGTCGCATTCACCTTTGCCAACTCGCTCCTGGGACCAAAGCGCCCGAGCAAGGTCAAGAGCGAGCCGTACGAATCCGGCCTGCCCTCCGATGTGCGCAAGAGCTTCCGCTTCGGGGTCAGCTTCTACCTCGTGGCGATGCTCTTCATCCTGTTCGACATCGAGGTGGTGTTCCTCTACCCGATCGCCGTCCGCCTGGAGGAGGTCGGCACTTTCGCGCTGATCGAGACCGTGGTCTTCATAGTGCTGCTGGCGATCGCCTTCGTACACGTCTGGAGAAGAGGTGCGCTCGAATGGAAGTGACCCGCTCGAAAGCGCCGGCCTCCAAGCACGATCTGCGCATCAAGCAGCGCCGCGCCCAGCAGCTGCTCCGCGGCGAGCTGGAGGGCGAGGATCTCGAGGCATACGTGGAGCAGCGCCTGCTGTTGACCAAGTTCGAGGACGCCCAGAACTGGGCCCGCAAGAACGCCATCTGGCCGCTGGGCTTCGGGCTGGCCTGCTGTGCGATCGAGATGATCACCACCATCGGCTCACCGCGCAACGACCTTTCGCGCTTCGGCGCCGAGGTGATCCGCTTCTCCCCCCGCCAGGCCGACATGCTGATCCTGTCCGGCCGGGTGTCGATCAAGATGGCGCCGGTCATCCGGCGCATCTACGACCAGATGCTCGAGCCCAAGTGGGTGATCTCCATGGGCGCATGCGCGTCGAGCGCCGGGATGTTCAACAACTACGCGCTGGTGGCCGGCGCCGACAAGTTCCTGCCCGTGGACGTGTACGTACCCGGGTGCCCCCCGCGTCCCGAGGCCTTGATCTACGGGATCATCAAGCTGCAGGAGAAGATCACCGACGGCCCCGATCAGGGCTGGCGCGAGCGCTATGGCGCGGAGGGCACCGAGGAGGCGACCGACCGCCTTGCCTGACGCGACGGGACTCGAGCTGGCGGCGCAGCGGGTGCGCGACGCACTGGACGACGACGCCGTGGTGAGCACGAGCTACCACCGCGAGCAGGCGATGCTCGAGGTGGCCCCCGCGCGCGTCCACGACGTGCTGGAGCACCTGCGCGACCACGACGACGAGCCCTATGGCTTCCTCGCCAGCCTGCACGGCTGCGACTACCTGCCCTCCGAGCCGCGCCTGGGAGTGCACTACCAGCTGCTCTCGATGCAGCGTCGTGAGCGTCTGGGGGTGAAGACCCGCCTGGGCGCCGACGATCCTGTCGTGCCCACCGTGACCGATCTCTTTCCCACCGCCGACTTCCAGGAGCGCGAGGTCTACGACTTCTTCGGCGTGGTCTTCGACGGCCACCCCGACATGCGGCGCATCCTCATGCCCGAGGACTACGAGGGCCACCCCCAGCGCCGCGACTTCCCGATCGGTGGTGAGCCGGTGCTCTTCACCTTCAACGAGCACAAGCTGCCGCGCTGGTATGACTGACGGCGGCCTCGACACCCCGGGAGAATCCCAGTCCGGTGCTCGCCGGACCGACGGTCCGGCTGCGCTCCTGCCCCCCTACCGCGAGCGCGAGGAGTCGATCTCGCTCGGGACGCTCGACGAGCAGCCGGTGTCCGGCACCGAGGTCGACATCGACGGCGGGCCCGATCGCGAGACCGAGCTGATGACGATCAACCTCGGCCCCCATCACCCGGCCACGCACGGGGTGCTGCGCCTGCTGTGCACGCTCGAGGGCGAGGTGGTGCGCGACATCAAGCCGCTGATCGGCTACGTGCACACCGGCATCGAGAAGTCCTGCGAGGACCAGGAGTACTGGAAGGCCATCACGTTCGTGGAGCGGATGGACTATCTCGCCTACTACTTCAACGCGCAGGTCTACTGCATGTCCGTCGAGACGCTGCTCGAAGAGGAGGTGCCTCCGCGCGCTCAGTATCTGCGGGTGATCCACATGGAGCTCAACCGGATCGCCAGCCACCTGTTCTGGCTCGGCACCGCGGCGCTTGACATCGGCGCGATCACGATGCTGTGGTGGGCGCTGCGCGAGCGCGACCTGATGCTCGACCTGTTCGAGATGTCCTCGGGCCAGCGGCTGCACACGCGTTACTTCCAGGTCGGCGGCGTGTTCGAGGACATCCCGCCGGGATGGGAGGCCAAGTGCCGGCGCGCGCTCGAGGTCATGCCCGCGCGCCTGGACCAGTACGAGGCGCTGCTCGACGAGAACGAGATCTGGCTGCAGCGGATGAAGAACACGGGCATCGTGGCGCGCGAGGAGCTGCTCGCGCTGGGAGTGACGGGGCCGCTGCTGCGGGCCACCGGCGAGCCGTGGGACCTGCGCAAGGCGATGCCCTACTCCTCCTACGGGGACTTCCAGTTTCGGATCCCGGTGGGCACGGTGGGCGACAACTACGACCGCTACCGGGTGCGCCTGGCCGAGATCCGCGAGTCGCTGAAGATCGTGGAGCAGGCTCTGGATGGCCTGCCCGAGGGGCCGTTCATCACCTCCAACCGCAAGGTGGCCCTGCCGCCGCGTCACGAGCTGGCCACCTCCATGGAGGCCCTCATCCACCACTTCAAGCTGGTGACCGAGGGCTTCCGGGTGCCGCCCGGGGAGGCCTATTCGGCGATCGAGTCGCCCCGCGGCGAGCTGGGCTGCTACGTGCTGGCCGACGGCTCCGCCAAGCCCTCGCGCGTTCACATGCGAGACCCGTCGTTCGTGAACCTGCAGTCGCTCAAGGCGATGGGTGAGAACTCGCTGATCGCCGACTTCATCGCGTGCATCGCGATGCTCGACCCGATCCTCGGAGGCATCGACCGATGAGAGACCGCCGCACGATGCCTCTCGGCTGGGACGAGGCGGTCGATCTCGAGCGCGACCCCGCCGTCGTCCCGGATCCCGCGGAGGTGGAGGTGCCGGAGGCCCTGCGCGCCTCGATCACGGCCGCGATGCAGCGCTACCCCGATCGCCACTCCGCCGTGCTCCCGGCGCTCGCCGCCGCGCAGAAGGTGCACGGCTGGTGCTCGCCCGAGGCGCTGCGTCAGGTGGCCGCCGTGATGCAGGTGACCCCGGCCTACCTGTCCTCGCTGGCCAGCTACTACGACATGCTGCGTACCGAGCCGATCGGCAGCCGCTACGTGTACGTGTGCACCAGTGTCGCCTGCCACGTGCGCGACGCGCGGGCGGTGTACGAGGCCATCGCGCAGGAGGCCCGCGACCAGGAGCTCGAGGACGTCGAGGTGCGCAACTTCGAGTGCCTGGGAGCCTGCGACATGGCCCCGATGGCGTCCGTGGACGGGCGCTACGTGGGGCCCCTGAGCGAGGACGACGCGCACGAGCTGGTGGCGGCCGTCAAGGAGAACCGAGAGGTGCTGCCGGGAAGAGGGCTGGGCGATGAGGGCTTCCGCCTGCCATGGGAGGACAAAGCGTGACCGGGCAGCTCAAGAAGCTCACGGCCAACTACGACGAGCCCGACCTCCACAGGATGGAGGTCTACGAGCGCCTCGGCGGCTATGGGAGCGCCCGCAAGGCCGCGCTCGACATGACTCAGGAGGAGGTCCTCGATCAGCTCGAGGCGTCGGGGCTGCGCGGGCGCGGCGGGGCCGGCTTCTCCATGGGCAAGAAGGCCAGCTTCATCCCCGAGGGCACGATGGAGAAGTACCTGTGCTGCAACGCCGACGAGTCCGAGCCGGGTGCCTTCAAGGACCGCGTGCTGATGCAGCGCAACCCGCACCAGCTGATCGAGGGCTGCATCATCGGCGCGATCGCGGCGCAGGCCACGCGCGCGTTTATCTTCATTCGCGGCGAGTACGAGACCCAGGCCAAGATGCTCGACGCCG
This sequence comes from Thermoleophilaceae bacterium, assembly GCA_030447725.1. GTDB lineage: Bacteria > Actinomycetota > Thermoleophilia > Solirubrobacterales > Thermoleophilaceae > JAAYBF01. Next base: position 609,511 of record JAUJOQ010000001.1, on the reverse strand, counting down.
CCGTGACCGAGGCCTATGAGAAGGGCTACCTCGGTAGCGGCATCTTCGGGTCGCAGACCGATCTCGAGCTGGTGGTGCACCGCGGGCAGGGCGCATACATCTGCGGCGAGGAGTCCGCGCTCCTCGACGCCCTCGAGGGCAAGCGCGGCAACCCGCGACTCAAGCCGCCGTTCCCCGCCAACCAGGGCCTCTACCAGGGCCCGACGCTGATCAACAACGTGGAGACGCTCTGCAACACCCCGGCGATCATCGAGCACGGCCCCGAGTGGTTCGCCGCGATGGGCGTGGACAAGTCGACGGGCACGAAGATGGTGTCGGTGTCGGGCAACGTGCAGAGGGCGGGGAACTTCGAGGTCGAGCTGGGCATCCCCGTGCGAGAGATCATCTACGGGCTGGCCGGCGGCCCGCCCGAGGGGCGCGACCTCAAGTGCTTCTTTCCCGGCGGCTCGTCGGCGCCCGTGCTCACGAAGGAGCACCTCGACCTGCCATTCACCTACGAGGCGATGGCCGAGGCCGGCTCGATGCTCGGCACCGCCTCGATGATCGTGGTGGACGACTCACAGCCGATCGTGCCGCTGGCGCTGAACCTTGCGGGCTTCTACCGACATGAGTCATGCGGCAAGTGCGTGCCATGCCGCGAGGGCACCAACTGGACCGTGCACATGCTCGAGCGCATCGACCAGGGAGACGCTACGCCGATGGACCTCGAAATCATGGCCGAGGTCCAGACCAACATCATCGGCAACTGCCTGTGCGTGCTGGGCGACTCGATGGCGATGCCGATCGGCTCGATGATCAAGCACTTCCGCGGCGAGTTCGAGCAGCACATCGAGGCCGCCCGCGCGGCCCGCGACCGCGAGCACATCCGGGCTTTCTCCGCCGGAGAGCTGGCGGCGGCGGGCGAGGCCGGGCCGGCCTAGTGAGGAACCACTGATGGCACGCCCGCAGATCAAGGAGATCTCGTTCGAGATCGACGGCCGCGAGGTGCGCGCGCCCGAGGGCACGATGCTCGTGGACGCCGCCAAGTCGGGCGACGTCGAGATCCCCTACTTCTGTTATGAGCCCAAGCTCGGCCAGCCCGTGGGCGCCTGCCGGATGTGCCTGGTGGAGATCGAGGGGATGCCCAAGCTGCAGACCTCCTGCTCCACTCCGGTAAAGGACGGCATGGTGATCAACACCACCTCGGACCGGGTCAAGTCGGCGCAGAACGCGATCGTGGAGTTCCTGCTGATCAACCACCCGCTCGACTGCCCGGTGTGCGACAAGGGCGGCGAGTGCCCGCTGCAGGACATCTCCTACGGCTGGGGCGGTGGCAAGTCGCGCTTCATCGAGCCCAAGCGCCACTTCCGCAAGCCGCTCGAGCTGTCCCCCCTCGTGGCGATCGACCGCGAGCGCTGCATCCTCTGCTACCGCTGCGTGCGCTTCTCACAGGAGGTGGCCGAGGACTATCAGCTCGTCTTCCTCGAGCGCGGCGACCACACCTACGTGGGCACTCACGACGGGCGTCCGTACGTGGGGCCGTTCAGCGGCAACATCCTCGACCTCTGTCCGGTGGGCGCACTCACCTCGACCGCGTACCGCTTCCGCGCGCGCCCGTGGGACGTGGAGGAGGCCGGCTCGCTCTGCACCCTCTGTCCGAGCCAGTGCAACGTGCAGCTCACGATCCGGGACGACTCCAAGGTGCTGCGCGCGTTCGCACGCGACAACCCCGAGGTCGACGACGGCTGGCTGTGCGACAAGGGCCGGTTCGGCTACCAGGCGATCCACTCCGAGGAGCGGCTGCGCGCGCCCATGGTCAGAGACGGCAGCATGCTGCGCGAGGCGCCGTGGGACCACGCCCTCGAACAGGCCGCCGCCGCGCTGACCAGGGCGGGCGCCGGCACCGCCGCGCTCGCCGGCGGGGCTACCACCAACGAGGAGGCGTTCCTGCTCGGGCACCTGATGCGCGAGGCGCTCGGCTCGCCGCACCTCGACGCCCGCGCGGGCGGGGCGCTGGATCCTCAGCAGGCGCGGGTGCTCGCCCGCCCGGACCTGTCCGCGCGGGTGAGCGACATCGACCACGCCGACGTGATCCTGGTGGTGGACACCGAGCTGGTCGAGGAGGCGCCGATCCTCGACCTGCGCGTGCGCAAGGCGGCACGGCGCAACAACGCCAAGGTGGTGACGCTCACCGGCCGGCCCTCGTCGCTGGACCCGAACGCCACGGCCGCCGTGCGTTTTGCGCCGGGCGCGGCCGAGGCCGCCCTGTCCGCGCTGGCCGCCGAGCTTGGCTCCGGGCGCGCCACCGGTTCCCGGCTGCACTCCCGCGCCGGCTGCGAGCCCGGCGCGATCGGCGCGGCGGCCGAGGTGCTGCGCGCCGCGGGCGACGTGGTGGTGCTGTGGGGCGAGCGGATCTCCGACGGAGCGCGCGGCGCCAGCGCCGTCGACGCGCTGCTGGCGGTGGCGGGCGCGCTGGGGATCGTCGACCGGCCGGAGTCCGGGTTGATCGAGGTGCCCGCGGCCACGAACGCGCGCGGCATGCGCGAGGCGGGCGTGGCCCCCGGCCTGGCGCCGGGCCTCACCGACGCCCCGGAGGCCGGGATGCCCGCGGCCGAGATCGCCGGCGCCCTGGGCGCGGGCGAGCTGTCCGCACTGATCCTCCTGCACGAGGATCCGCTGGCCACCCATCCTGAGCGTCGCCGCTGGCAGACGGCGCTCGACACGGCGGCCACGGTGATCGCCTTCACCGACTTCGTAACCACCGCGCTGCGAGACTACGCGACGGTGATCTTCCCCGCCGAGTCCTACGCGGAGAAGGAGGGCACGTTGACCCACCCCGACGGGCGCCTGCAGCGCGTGCGCCAGGCGATCGGCCACCAGGGCCAGGTGCGCCCGGAGTGGAGCGTGCTGGCGGAGCTGGCCGGGCGCTGCGGCGCGAGGCCCGACGTGCGCTCCGCTCCGCAGGTCACGCAGAAGCTGTTCGCCACGGTCGGCTTCCTCGACGGACTGACGCTCGACGAGATCGGCGGCAAGGGCGTGCGCTGGCAGGATCGCGACGCCGCCTCGAACCTGCCCCGCGCCGAGCTGCCCGAGGGCACGCTCGAGGTTCCGCCCGAGCTGCCGGAGGGAATGCGCCTCGGCACGGTGCCATCGCTGTGGGCGGGCACCACCGTCGAGCACGCCCCGTCGCTGCGCTTTCTCGCCCCCGTCCAGCGCGCCGAGCTGGCGCCCGCCGACGCGCACCGCCTCGGTGTCGGCTCCGGCGACGAGGTGGAGGTGGCGGCCGGTGGGCAGCGCCTGCGCGCCACCGTGGCGCTGCGCCAGGCGATGCAGCCGGGCAGCGTGTTCCTCGTGAGCGGCACCGCCGACAACAACGCCACCGCCCTCACCAACGGCGTGCCGCGCACCGTGGAGATCACCAAGACCGCCGGAGCCGTGAACGGCGCCGGTCCCCCCGCCGCCGCCCCGGCAGCCCCCGGCCCGGGCGCGCAGCCGCCCCCGGTCTGATGGTGCTGCTCGGGGCCGATCCGGTGGTGGAGACCACCCTCGTGCAGATCGTCAAGGCGATCGTGATCTTCGCGGTCATCCTGCAGGTGGTGCCGGTGATCCTGTTGCTCGAGCGCAAGCTGCTCGGGCGCTTCCAGCAGCGCTACGGCCCCAACCGGGTCGGCCCCAAGGGGGCGCTGCAGCCGTTCGCCGACGTGCTCAAGCTGCTGTCCAAGGAGAGCTCGACACCGACGACCGCGGTGCCGTGGATGATGGCCATCGCCCCGGTCATCTCGATCGTGACCGCCGTGGCCACCCTGGCGATCATCCCCTTCGGCCCCCAGGGGGCCTGGGGCGGCGACCTCGGCCTCTACGGCATCGACGTGCCGATCGGGCTGCTCTACTTCTTCGCCTTCGGCTCGCTGGCCTTCTACGCCTTCGTGCTCGGCGGCTGGGCGTCGGGCTCGAAGTACTCGTTCCTGGGCGCCATGCGCTCGGCGGCCCAGCTGATCTCCTACGAGGTGGCGATCGGGCTGTCCCTGCTGGGCGTGGCGATGATGGCCGGCTCGCTGTCGCTCGTCGACATCGTGGAGGCCCAGGGCAGCGCCGGGAAGGGGATCTGGTTCGTCGTGCCGCAGTTCGTGGGCTTCATCATCTTCATGGTCGCGGGCTTCGCGGAGTCCTCGCGCCCGCCGTTTGACCTGCCGGAGTCCGACGCCGAGCTGGTCGCCGGCTACAACACCGAGTACAGCGGGATGCGCTTCGGCTCGTTCTTCATGGCCGAGTACATCGAGGTGATCGTGATCTCCGGCGTGGCCACCGCCTGCTTCTTGGGTGGCTGGCACGGGCCGGGGCCCGAGGCCCTCGCTCCGCTGTGGGTGGTGCTCAAGATGTTCGCGTTCGTGCTCTTCTTCATCTGGATCCGGGCGACCCTGCCCCGGCTGCGCTACGACCAGCTCATGTTTCTCGGGTGGAAGGTGCTGCTTCCGCTCGCCACGTTGAATGTCCTCGTCACCGCAATCCTCCTGGTGGTCACCTGATGCCTGAGCCCCACACTCCAATCGACGACGTGATTACGGTCCAGCGCGGCCCCGAGCCTGGCGGGCTCGGTGGCGCCTACCGTGCGTTCGGCGCCACCCTGCGCGGTCTGCGCACCACGCTGGGGCGGGTGGCCGAGAAGCCGCCCACCTACCAGTACCCGGAGGAGAAGACGCCCGTCTACCCGCGCTTCCGCGGCCGCCACAAGCTGCAGCGCTTCGAGGACACCGGCCTCGAGAAGTGCGTGGGGTGCTCGCTGTGCGTGGCCGCGTGCCCGGCTGAGTGCATCCGGGTGGTGGCCGCCGAGAACACCCCCGACAACCAGGTGTCGGCCGGCGAGCGCTACGCCGCGGTGTATGAGATCAACATGACCCGCTGCATCTTCTGCGGCTACTGCGAGGTGGCCTGCCCCTTCGACGCGATCACGATGGGCAACGACTACGAGATGGCCGACTACCACCGCTCAGACCTGATCTTCACCAAGGAGATGCTGCTGGCGGACGCCATCGAGAAGACACCGCTGCGGCGCGAGGGAGAATAGGCGCCGGTGCTGTTCGAGCAGATCCTCTTCTTCATCGCGGGGTTCGGCGCAATCGCGGGCGCTCTCGGCGTGGCGATGCTGCGCAACCCGTTCTTCTCCGTGCTCGCGCTCGTGTCGCATCTGATCGCGCTCGCCGTGCTGTTCCTGCTGCTGCGCGCCGACTTCCTGGCCGCCGCTCAGGTGGTGGTCTACGCGGGGGCGGTGATGGTGCTCTACGTGTTCGTGGTCGCCTACGTCGGCGACTCGGACGCGCCGCTGCGCGCCACCGACGACGGACTGGTCAAGGCGTTCGGGCCGCTGGCGGCCCTGGCCATCTTCTTGGAGATCACCTTCGCCGTGGTGGGCTCCTCGCTGAGCGGCCTCGGCGGCAGAGGGCCGGATGTCGACGCCCGCTACGGCTCACCGGAGGCGATCGGGGACCTGCTGCTCACCAAGTTCCTGCTTCCCTTCGAGGCCGCCTCCTTTCTCTTGCTGCTGGCAGCGGTGGGCGCCGTGGTGCTGGCCCGCAAGCGGCGGGGCCTAGAGGATCTCGACGCGCCGGGCGGGGTGGCGGGCTGATGGACACGTCGTGGTACGTGGTCCTCTCGGCGTTCATCTTCTGCATCGGCGCAGCCGGTGTGATGACCCGCCGCAGCCCACTGGTCGTCCTGCTCTGCCTCGAGCTGATGCTCAACGCGGGCAACCTCGCCCTGATCGCCTTCTCGCGAATGCTCGGCAACGGGGAGGGCCAGATCTTCGCGCTCATCGTGGTGGTCGTCGCCGCCTGTGAGGTGGTGATCGGCCTTGGGATCATCGTCGGGATGTTCCGGCGCCGGCTGCCGATCGACGTCGACCAGATGAACGAGTTGCGCGGATGAGCGCGACCGCCTACGGGTGGGTCGTCCTGGCCGCCCCGCTCGTGGGCATGCTGATCATCGCGCTGGGCTGGCGCGTGCTTCCCGGGCGCAGCGCGGGCTGGCTCGGGAGCGCCGCGATCGGCGTCAGCTTTCTCGCCTCGGTCGGGATGCTCATCCGGCTACTGGACTCGCCGGAGGAGTCGCGCGCGCTGGTCAGCTCGGCGTACAACTACGTCGAGACCGCCGGCTTTCGGGCCGACCTCTCGATTCTCGTGGACCCGCTGTCGGTGTTCATGTGCCTGGTGGTGTCGGGCGTCTCCTTCCTGATTCATCTCTACTCGATCTCCTACATGACCTCGGATCAGGGGTTCGCGCGCTTCTTCGCCTACCTCAACTTCTTCGTGTTCTCGATGCTGTTGCTGATCCTGGCGGCCAACTTCGTGCTGCTGCTCGTGGGCTGGGCGTTCGTGGGCGCGGCGTCCTACCTGCTGATCTCCTTCTGGTACCGGCGCGGCACCGCCACCGCGGCGGGAATCAAGGCCTTCGTGATCAACGTGATCGGCGACGTGGGCCTGGTGATCGGCGCCTTCCTGCTCTTCGACGCCACCGGCGCGCTCGACTACGCCGGCATCTTCGCGGCCGCGCCCGAGGTATTCGCGGAGAACGACGGCAAGCTGGTGGCGGCCTGCCTGATGATTCTGGTGGGAGCGTTCGCGAAGTCGGCGCAGCTGCCGCTGCACACGTGGCTGCCCGACGCGATGGAGGGCCCCACGCCCGTCTCGGCGCTGATCCACGCGGCCACGATGGTCACCGCCGGTGTGTACCTGATCGCGCGTTGCCACCCGCTGTTCGAGCTTGCTCCGACCGCCGCCGACGTGGGCGCGATCCTCGGCACGGCCACGCTCATCTTCGCCGCATCGGTCGCTCTGGCCGCCACCGACCTCAAGCGGGTGATCGCCTACTCGACCATGTCGCAGATCGGCTACATGGTGCTCGGCGTGTCGATCGGCGCCTACGGAGCGGGGCTGTTTCACCTGATGACACATGCCTTCTTCAAGGCGCTCCTGTTCATGGGGGCGGGCTCTGTGATCGGGGCGATGAGCGGCATCCAGTCGCTGGACCGGATGGGCGGGTTTCGCAAGGCGATGCCCTTCACCTTCGTCACCTTCACGATCGGAGCGCTGGCACTGGCCAGCTTCCCCCTGTTCTCGGGGTTCTTCTCCAAGGACGAGATCCTGGCCTACGCGCTCGAGCGCGGGGGCCTGTACGCGATCCTCGGCGTGGTGGGCTACATCGCGGCGCTGCTGACCGCCTTCTATGCCGGCCGGATGGTGTTCCGGGTGTTCTTCGGGGCGTCCGTGCCCGAAGCACAGGAGCTCGAGAGGGGCCAGCTGGCCCACGGCACCCACGCCAATCCGGCCACCGGCGAGGAGGAGGACACCGACGTCGGCTTCCCGGGGGCAGAGCACCACATCGCCGAGCGCGAGTGGCCGATGAAGGCGGCGATGGCGCCGCTTGCCCTGCTCGCCGTGGTGGCGGGCGTGCTCGGCATCCCCGGCGTGACGGACACGCTCGAGCACTTCCTCGAGCCCACCTTCGAGGGCTCCCGCTTTGCCGAGGTGCACCCCTCGACCTCCGCCGAGTTGATCGGCCTAGCCGTCGGCGGGGTGGTCGCGATCATCGCCCTCGCCGCCGCCTACCGCTACTTCACGGGCGACCCTCAGGCGCGGGTGGCCACGCGCGAGCGCTTCGCGGGCGTGCACCGCGTGCTGATCAACAAGTGGTACTTCGACGAGATCTTCGACCGCGCGATCGTGCGCCCGGTGGCCGCCTTCGGGCGCTTCGGGCGCACCGTGGTCGAGAGCGCGATCGTGCAGGGCGTTCTCGTGGGCGGCACCGTTGGAATCGTGCGCGCCGGCACCTCATTGGCGCGCTCGATCCAGACAGGTGAGCTGCGCTTCTACGCCGCCCTCCTGCTGATGGGCGTGAGCGGGCTGATCCTCTACTTCCTGCTCGTGTCGAGCTGATGCTGACCATCCACCTCTCGATCGTCGTGTTCTTGCCGCTGGCGGCGGCGCTGCTGGCGGCCCTGCTGCCCGCACGAGTGGGCCGCTGGCTGGTGGTGGGCGCCATGGCGGGAGTGCTCGGCTACGCGATCGCGATGATCGCCGACTACGAGGCAGGTACGGCAGGCCTGAAGTACGTGACCGACGACAACTGGATCTCCGAGCTGGGCGTGCGCTACCAGCTCGGCGTCGATGGCCTCAACCTCTTCCTGATCGCACTCACGGCGCTGCTGTGGGTGCCCTCCACGCTGTGGGGCGCGGCGAGGATCAGCGAGCGCCCGAAGCTCTTCCTCTTCCACATGGCGCTGGCCGAGACCGCGGTGCTCGGGGCCTTCTGCGCGCAGGACCTCGCCCTGTTCGTCGTGTTCTTCGATCTGATGCTCGTGCCCTTCTACTTCCTCGTCGGGCAGTGGGGGGGCGGGGATCGCGTGCGGGCCACCACCAAGCTCTTGATCTACACGCTGGTGGGGTCGCTGCTGATGCTGGCGGGAGCGATTGCGCTCGGCGTGCTGTCCGCCGGCGGCGGCGACATCTCCTTCTCCTTCGCGGTGCTCGAGCAGCGGACGCTCGGGGAGGGCACCCAGCAGTGGATCTTCTGCCTCTTCGCCGCCGCCTTCCTCGTCAAGGCGCCGCTGTTTCCCTTCCACGGCTGGGTGGTCGACACCTACCGCGCCACGCCCACTCCAGTGCTCGTCGTGCTCTCGGCCGTGGTCTCGAAGGTGGGCGTCTACGGCTTTCTGCGGATCGTGTTGCCGATCCTGCCCGACGCCTCCGCCTACTTCCAGGACCTGATGCTGGTGCTGGCGGTGTTCTCGATCCTGTACGGCTCGGTGCTTGCCTTCTCCCAGGAGGAGCCGCGACTGGTGGTGGCCTACTCGTCGATCGCCCAACTGGGCTTCATCGTGCTCGGCATCTTCTCGCTCACCGACCTGGGGAGTCAGGGAGCGCTGATGCAGATGGTCAACCACGGCCTGGTGGTGGCGCCCCTGTTCTTCATCATCGCAGCGCTCTCGGCGCGAGCCGCGGGGCCGGCAACCCTCGAGCAGATGGGCGGGATGGCCCTGCGGGCGCCGGTGCTCGCCGCCCTTTTCCTGGTGGTCACCTTCGCCACGCTGGCCATGCCGGGGTCGCCGAACTTCGTGGGTGAGATCCTGATCCTCTTCGGCGCCTTCGACGACAAGTTCGTATACGGCGCGGTCGGCATCCTCGGCGTGGTGCTGGCGGCGGTGTACATGCTTCGGATCTTCCAGCGCTCCATGCACAACCGGGCGGGGCCGGGCGTCAAACCCGCCGAGCTCGGGAGCCTCGAGCTGGCGGCGATCCTGCCGGTCGCGGCCGTGGTCGTCGCGCTCGGCGTGTACCCGCAGCTGGTGCTCGACCGCACCGAGCGCGCCACGACGACGAAGGTTGCTCCTGCCCTGACCGCCGCGGGCGCAAGTGACTCCGAGATCTCGGAGGCCAAGTGATCGAGCTCGCCCAAGTCGTCCAGGCGCCCAAGATCGACTACCAGGGGCTCGCTCCCCTGTTCTCGACGATCGGCGGTTCGCTCGCCGTCCTGATGATCGGGCTGTTTCGCGGCCGCTTCGTGCAGCGCACGCTGGTGCCCGCGGTCGCCGCCTTGGCGCTGCTGGTGGCGATGGGCATGACCATCGCCAACTGGGAGGCGGGCGACAGCCGGCCGATCATCGAGGGCGCCCTGGCCATCGACACCCTCGCGCTGTTCATGTCGATGCTCTTCTACGTGACCGGCCTGGCCACGGTGGCGCTCTCGCTGCGCTCCGACGTCCAGCGAGAGGTCGGCGCGGGCGAGTACATGGCGTTGCTGCTTGGGGCGATCTCGGGAATGGTCGTGCTGGCGGGGGCGGAGAACATGGTCACGCTGTTCGTGGGCTTCGAGCTGCTCTCGATCCCGCTCTACGTGCTCTCCGCAGGCTATGTTCGTCGCGCACACTCACTGGAGGCCGGGCTCAAGTACCTCGTCGTGGGCTCGGTCGGATCCGCCACGCTGCTCTACGGCCTGGCGCTTCTCTACGGCGCCACGGGCTCGACGGACTTCCGCGCCATGGCCATAGCGATCGGCGACACCGTGGCAGTCACCGATCCGCTGCTGCTCACCGGCGTGGCGCTGGCGGCCACCGGCTTGGCGTTCAAGGCGTCGGTGGCGCCCTTCCACCAGTGGACGCCCGACGTCTATGAGGGCGCCCCAACTCCGATCACCAGCTTCATGGCCGTGGCCACCAAGGTCGCCGCCTTCGCGGTCACGCTGCGCCTCTTCGACTACGCACTCTCGGACGCCCAGGTGCAATGGGGCCCCGCCCTGGCGGCGCTCGCCACGGTCACGATCGTGATCGGCAACGCCGGCGCCATCGCCCAGAGCTCGCTGAAGCGGATGCTTGCCTGGTCGGGGGTCGCCCAGGCGGGCTACCTGCTCGCCGGCGTGGTGGTGGGCACTCAGCTCGGGCTGCAGGCCACCGCCTTCTACCTGGCGGCCTACCTGTTCATGAACGTGGCGGCGTTCGCAGTGGTGATCGCCTGCGAACGCGTCTCCGAGCACGGGGACGGGATCGAGTCCCTGCGAGATCTAGGCCGCGCAAGCCCGTTGCTGGCCTGGCCGATGACGATCGCCATGCTGGCCTTGGCCGGCTTCCCCGCCACCGCCGGCTTCATCGGCAAGTTCTACCTGATCGAGGCCGTCGTGGCGGGCGACTACGCGTGGCTGGGAATAGTGATCGTCGTCGGGTCGATGATCTCCCTCGTCTACTACCTGCGCGTGATCGCAGTGATGTGGATGGGGCGCTTCGAGGTCGAGCTGCCGAGCTTTCCGCCGCGCCGCGTGAAGGCGGTGGCCGGCCGGTCGCCGGAGGCCGACGCCCGCGCCCAGCCCGAGGTTGCGTCCGTCGCCATCCTGGCCGCTGCGGCCACGATCTTCTTCGGCATAGTGCCGTCGCCCCTGTTCGATCTGGTGAGCGACGTGGGCACTTCGTTCGGGGGACTGGTGTGAGAGCGACCGCCGGAGGGTTCTCCCTTTTCCGTCCAGTATTTCGTCGTTTTCGGGAGCACCCCCCGGGGCTGCCCGCTCCCTGACCCATGCACCGAGCGGTCGCGGGCTTGCGCTGACGTGCGCGCCGACGGCGACCGCGGCTAGCCTCCGGCGGCCATGCCCGAGCTCGACTATGACCTGGTGATCGTCGGCATGGGCTCGGCCGGCATGGTCGCTGCCGAGTTCGCCTCGACGCTCGACATCAAGGTCGCCGCGGTCGAGCGCGACCGCGTCGGAGGCGACTGCCTCTGGACGGGCTGCGTGCCGAGCAAGGCGCTGCTGGCCTCGGCCAAGGCGGCCAACACCATCCGCCACGCCGACCGCTATGGCCTGACCGCGGTTGAGCCCGAGATCGACACCTCGCGGGTGTTCGAGCGGATCCGTTCGATCCAGGCCGACCTCGCGGCCACCGACGACAACGCGGATCGGTTCGCCGACGTGGGGGTGGCCGTTCACTTCGGCGCCGCCCGCCTCACCGGCCCGGACACGCTCGCGGTCGACGGCGTGGGGACCCTGCGGTCCCGGTTCTTCCTGCTCTGCACCGGCAGCCGCCCGGCGGCGCCGCCCGTGCCCGGTCTCCAGGAGGCCGGCTACCTCACCAGTGAGAGCGTGTGGGAGATCGACCGCGCACCCGAGAGCCTCGTGATCGTCGGCGGCGGACCGATCTCGATGGAGCTTTCGCAGGGCTTCGCGCGGCTCGGCGTCGAGACCACGGTGCTGGAGCGCTCGGCTGGCGTGCTCTCTCGCGACGAGCCGGAGCTGGCGTCGCGCCTGGCAGGGCATATCCGCAACGACGGCGTGCAGCTCCTGACCGATGTGGACATCGAGACCGTGGTCGTCGAGGACGGTGTGAAGGTAGTGCGCGGCAAGATCGCCGGTGCGCCGGGGGAGTGGCGCGCGGCGGAGATCTTCGTGGGGGCCGGCCGCAGGCCGAACGTGGAGGGACTGGGGCTCGAGGAGGCGGGGGTAGAGACCTCGCCGAAGGGCGTGGTCGTGAACGCCTCGCTGCGCTCGAGCGTGAAGTCGATCTACGCGGCGGGCGACGTGGCCGGGCGCTTCCTCTTCACCCATTCGGCCGGCTATGAGGCGGCCGCCGCGATCCGCAACATGTTCTTCCCCGGCTCGAGCGACGCCCCCCGGTTCGTGCCCTGGTGCACCTACACCGACCCAGAGCTGGCCCATGCCGGCCTGACCGAGGCCGAGGCGCGCGAGCGGGACGGCGACGACGTGCACGTCTGGCGCCATGACCTCGAGCACTCCGACCGCGCCCGCACCGACAGCGCCCCCGGCGGCGAGGTCCGGATCGTGACCGGGAAGGGCGGGAGGATCGTCGGCGCTCACGCCCTCATGCCCAACGCGGGCGAGGTGATCCACGAGCTGGCCCTCGCAATCTTCGAGGAGAAGAAGCTCTCCGATCTGGGCTCGCTGGTCCACGTCTACCCCACGCTGGCGATGGGGATCGGCCGGCTGGCCGGCGAGGCGAGCTACGCACGAGCCGGCCGCCTGAACTTCCTGGTGCGCTCGAAGGCGTGAGCGGTTGGCGCGGCGTCCCGCTCTACGACGCAATCGGCGAGGGATACACGCGCACGCGGCAAGCCGATCCCCGGATCGCGGCGCTGATCGACCAGGCGCTCGGCGACGCCCGCACCGTGATCAACGTCGGCGCCGGTACCGGCAACTACGAGCCGGCCGACCGCGAGGTGACCGCCGTGGAGCCATCAGCGGCGATGATCGCGCAACGGGCGCCGGGCGCGGCACCGGCGGTCCGCGGCTCGGCCGAGGCGCTGCCTTTCGACGACGACGCCTTCGACGCCGCAATGGCGCTGATGACCCTTCACCACTGGAAGGACATGCAGCGGGGGCTGGCCGAGCTGCGCCGCGTAGCCACGAAGCGCATCGTGATCTTCACGTGGGATCCGGCCGTCGCCGGCCGTCAGTGGCTCACTGCCGAATACCTCCCCGAGCTCCGCGAGATCGATCTCTTCGACTTCCCGCCCCCGGCCGAGATCGCCGCGGCCCTCGGCGGTGCCGAGGTGACCCCGGTCCCCGTGCCCCGCGACTGCCGCGACGGGTTCATCGAAGCGTTCTGGGCACGCCCGGAGGCCTACCTCGAGCCCGAGGTGCTGGCCGGCATGTCGGGCATGCGCGTGCTCGATCCCGCGGTGCGGGAGCGACGCCTCGCACGCCTGCGTGCCGACCTCGACTCGGGCGAGTGGGATCGCCGCCACGGTCACCTGCGCGGGCTCGACGAGCGGGACATGGGGTACTGCCTGGTGGTGGCCAAAGGCTGATTCGGGCGGTTCACGCGAGCGAATGCAGGGCGACCGGAAAGCCATGAGGGGTTTGCCTGACGCATAGTTGGGCGGTCAGACTTGCTGGGCGGCTGCCCAGCGCTTCCACGCCGCCTCGTGGCGCTCGGAAGCCGCTACGCGCGCACGACGCGTTCGAAAGCGTGCTCGCCGCTGCGACTCGTACGCGTCCCAAGCCCGTCTTGTTTCCGCGAATGGTTCGTCATGCCGAGCCTCGAGATAGAACCGGAGCAGAGCGTCCACTGCGGCGGCGTTCAGTCGCTCCGATCGGCGTGCGCGCGCCAGCGCAGCCGAGTTCCCAGTCTGCGTGACGGCCTCATCGTCAACCGTCCTGTCCCAGCTCCTGTTCGCCAAGACGGCTAGCTCTTTGAGCAGCGGCTCCACGTTCGCTTTGGCCGTTTGCTCGTCAACGCCAGCGGCGGTGGCGAAGCGCCGAACTACCTCTTCCGAGGCGGTGCTGAGCGGTTGAAGCGAGGCCTCCATGCCCTTCTTGTCGAGCACCATCCGAACCGGGCGGATAGGCGGCGCGATGAAGGACGAGACAGTGCTCGAGAGTGCCGCCTGGTAATCGACGATGGCTTGCTTTAGTCGCTCGTGGTCGTCTCCGCTTTCGTTCACGGACCCATTCATACTGGGCGCATTAGCAGATGACGATCTCGCCGACTACATCGAGGGTCGATTCACATCGTCCGGCCGCGATCCGGGGGCGGCCCTGGACTGGCTACTGCGCCTCGCCAACGGACACCCTCAGCGCGCGATGCTCTTGGCCCACCTCCTCTGGGACGCGCTGCATCCGGGAGAGCCCGCGACCGAGGAGCACTGGGAGTACGTGCTCGCCCGCGTCGAGGCGTTCGTTCGCGATGAGTTCGAGGCGTCCTGGGGCGCCCTCGCTTCTGTTGAGCGCGGCATGGTGGAGGCCGTAGCGAGCGCCGACGCCGGCCTCCCGGCACGCTCGACCTTCGCTCCCTTCGGCCTCACGAAGGGGGGCGCTCCGCCGGCAGCTTCGCGGCTCGACGCGGCCGGAATCCTGGCCGTGGACCGCTCCTGGGCCACCGGCTACCGCCTCGTCGACCCGCTGTTCGCGCGCTGGGTCGCAGCCGGGCGACGCTGGGCTTGAGCCTCTATCCGGGCGCCAGCGGTAGCTCCAGGAGCGGTAGCCGCTCCTGGAGGCGCACGTTCTCCTCGGGATCGAGCACCGAATGCTGCGCGCACGCGGGCACGAGTTCGTCCGAGTCCGGGTGTGCCATGGCGTACGAGCACGCCTGCAGGCGCTCCTGGGTCTCGCGGACCGCGGGCTCTTCCGACAGCTCGCCGCGGCGCAGCAGCTCCCAGGCGGGCTTGACCTTGTCGGCATCCATGAAGGCGTGCATGACGTAGGTGAGAGCCTGCGGGCGCTGACGTGCCAGCGCCCGCAACCCGCCGGCGCGGGCCGCGAAGCGCCGCCCCCAGCCGGCGCCACTGGCGATCGCGCGCGGGTGCCTGGCCAGGCCACGGGCGACGCGCGCGGCGAGGATGCCGGACGGCGCCACGAAGTCCATCCCGCCGAACGCCGTCACGAAGTCGTCGAGCGCTCGGGCGTCGCGCTCGTCGTCCTCATCGAGCAGCGGCACGTAGCGCTCGCCCGCATAGGCCCCGTAAGCGGTGCGGTTGCAGCGCAGGTCGCCGATCTGAACGGCCCCCGGGTGCAACCGCGCGCCCGCGCCCTCCTCTATCCGCCGCCAGACCTCGTCCGTGGAGAACTCGCGATAGTCGTGCTTCCAGCGGCTCGTATTGCCTATGAACGCGGCCGGCTGGAAGGACAACATCCGAAAGCCCATCTCGCGGCAGTCGCGGATCACCTGCGCCACCTCGTCCACGTTCGCGGGCGTGACAGTCATGTTGTGGGCGAGGTAATGCGTCACGCCGTGCTCTGCCTCGAGCCGGGCGAACATCTCACAGAACCGTGCGCGGTGCGGGTTGAGCGCCGCCTCCGACTCGGGCGCCTTCAGCCCGCGGCGGCCGTACATCATCGAGTCGAAATGCCCGGCGAAGGAGAGGTGGCGAAAGCGCGGCCGGCCACTGGCCGGGTCGAGCGCCAGCGCCTCGAGGTAGTCGTAGTCGAAGTCGCCGTGGGACATCGACATCGGCTTGCGGCCGTGGTTGATCATCGCCTGCAGCGCGCCGGCGTGATCGTCAGGCTCGAGAAGGGTCACCTCGCCGCCGATCAGCTGGGCGTTCTGGCCGGGTCCGCGCTCTGCGCGCAGGTAGGCCATCTGACGCTCGACCTCCACCACGGTGTGCTCGCCGTCGGTGCGCACCCGGTTCGCCTCCCGCGAGTGGTAGCACGGCGTGCAGGCCAGGTTGCAGCGCGGAAAGACCCCGTGAGTGCCCTCGCAGCCGGCTGTGCGTCGGCCGAGCATCTGGTTGCGCGCCTTGACGTGGGCGGGCAGCTCCTCCCAGCGCCTGGCCAGCGCCGCCGTGAGGTCGGGGTGCTCAGGGCGGGTCCGCAGCTCCAGGTCACGCAGGCGTGCGGCGAGAGAGGCCACAGGGGTGATGGTAACCGGCGGAGCGGCCTGAGCGGGCCGGTGCGGTCGATGCGATCGCGAGCATCCGCGGCGTCGTCTATGCGATCACCATCCCCGACACGGTGGTCCGAGCGGCCACCAGGTGCTGCCCGAGGGCGGGAGGTGGGCTGCGGCCAACTGCGCCCATGTTCCGCCCGCGAACGGGCGGTAGGGGCGCCGCAACCCACAACCCGCCAAGAAGGTCATCGCCCGCTCACGAACGCGACGGCGAACCGCCAAGCCGTCCAGCGCGCCGCCCGCGGCGGCGACAGCCGAGTCAGCATCCCTCCCCCTGGCCGACGGCGGCGAATCCGGTCTGCTGGTTCGCGCTCGCGGAGAAGACGCGGGGATCCGAGGCGGCCTCGGCGCAGCCCGTCACCAGGTTGACCCCTGCCGCGTGAGTTATGGGTAGCAGCCCATACTCGCACTCTTCCTGCCCGGCATCTATGAACCCGGTGTCCCTGTTGCACTCCGAGGTCCACCACGTGTAGGCCGAACTGGGCTTGACGGTGTGCCCGCGGCTCTGCAGCTCCTCGAGGACGCCCGGCCTGAAGCGCTTCCACTCGACGCACAGCTGCACACCGTTGGCGTCGGGGCAGCTGCCGCGTGGATCGGCGCGCTCGGCGTCGATCGCTTGCGCGACGTTCTGGCGGAAGTCGACGACGTTGAGCACCGCTGCCGCCGTACCGCCGATGATGCTCGCCGAGCCGGCGCCGCCGGTGACGAGCATCGGCTTTCCCTGGCGTACGACGATCGTCGGCGCCTGCGACGAGCGCGGTCGCTTGC
This sequence comes from Thermoleophilaceae bacterium, assembly GCA_030447725.1. GTDB lineage: Bacteria > Actinomycetota > Thermoleophilia > Solirubrobacterales > Thermoleophilaceae > JAAYBF01. The sequence continues at coordinate 592,887 of JAUJOQ010000001.1, read as the reverse complement.
GCGGCGCCCAACCGTTCGCCGGGCCGTCCTGGTTCTTCTCAATCTCGTCCTTCGTCGGCCAGTCCCCTGGTCCCTTGGGAGCCGGTACGGTTTTCCCGTCCGCGTCCTTCGTGGGCCCCTCGAAGTCGGTCAGCTGGTTGTTGAGCAGGAAGCCGGTGCCGGCGGCGGTCACGCCACTTCCCATCGGCTGCTCGATCGAGCAGTTGATCGCCGCTGCGTTGCCCCATTTGTCGATCACCGCGATGTTGTGCGTGCCGACCTCCGGCTCGACCGGCTCGGCGCCGAACGGCTGCGCGTTGTAGGTGATCTTGCCTCGGAGAAGGTCCGCGTAGGCCTTTGAGGTCAACTTCTCCGGGGTCGGTGTGTACTTCGGATCCCCGAGGTAGCGCGCGCGGTCGCGCCAGGCGAGCTTCATCGCCTCGGCGTAGAGGTGCACCTGGCGGGCCGAGCTCTGCCCGGCCTCGCGCAGGTCGTAGCCCTCGAGGATGTTGAGCACCTCGGCGACGGCGGTGCCGGCCGAGGAGGGCGCGCCCATGCCGATGTACTCGGCGCCGCGATAGCGGGTGCGCACCGCGGGGCGTTGTATGGCGGGATATTCCGTCAGGTCCTCGGGGATCCACTTCGCCTGGTCGGTTTGGTAGGGCGTCGGTCGGTTCATCTCGGCGAGCAGGTCGTCGGCGATCGTGCCGCCCTTGAGACCCGGGTCGTAGAAGGCTCGAGCGCCCAGGCGCTTGAGCTCCTCCATGTCCTCGGCGAGCGGCAGATTGCGCATCTTCTGGCCGCTCTTGTAATAGGCCGGCGCACCCAGATAGATCGACGCGGTCGTCGGGAACGCCGCCAGCCGCGCCGGGTTTGCTTCGATGGACTTGACGGAGCCCTCGGAAACGGTGAATCCGTCGCGGGCCAGCTCGATGGCCGGGTCGAGGACGTTCATCTTCTTAGCAAGCGGGTCCTCCTTGAGCGGGTCGTGCTGGAGAGGCCGCGTCCCGTGCTTTTCGAGCGCCACGTCGATCCCGGCAACGCTCCCCGGAACCCCGACCACCCTGTGCCCTCCGCCCCACGCGTAGAGCCTGCGTTCCTCATCGATGCTGACGCCGTCGGTGTACTCGTAATTCTTCGGCGACCACTCGCGGAAGTCGATCGTGTCGACCACGTCGCCGCTCGCCGAGCGATAGACCATGAAACCGCCGCCGCCGATCCCGCACGACTCGAACTGAGCCACCCCGACGGCGAACATCGTCGCCGCCGCCGCGTCGACGGCGTTACCGCCGTTATTGAGCATTTTCAGGCCGGCCTGTGCCGCCTCGCGGTTACCCGCGGCGACAACGCCCCCGCTCGACGACGCCCGGCCGAGCTGCTGGTAGCTGTCCAACTTAAAGACTGAACCCTCGACGGCTCCCGCCGGGGACGTTCCAACATAGGTCGCCATCAGGAGCGTGGCGCCCGCGACAAGCCAACGGACCTTCATAGCTCCCTGCGCCATAGCTAGGGATGCCCTACACGCGTTGCCGAATCCGGATGGGCGCCGGCGAGCCGCGCACCACGCCCGCGGGATATCCCGTGGCACGCTCGCGTCGCGCTGGGACGGCCACGTTGACTTCCGCTTCTTCGCTGCTGCGAGGAGCCCGGCGGTACGGGCCTCGGTGGAACGCATGAGAGAGGACGCCTCCTGGGGCGGGGAGTGGGATGACGCCCACTATGGGGCGATCCGCCGTTTGCGCCAGCGAAATCAGGGATTGCCCTGAGGGCGCACGAACTCGCCCAGCCTCCTGCTCACACAGAAGCGCCAATCGGGCAGTTGAGCACGGTGTCGTTGCCTTGCTCGGCCGGGCTTTCAGCGCGGCAATTGACGACCGCGCACCCGTGCGAGGCATGCCGCCCGTGGCGCCCGCCTCCGCGCGCCGCTCTGCGCCCGCAGCCACATTGCGCTCCTGATCGGCCACGCCAACGGCGCCATAGGAGGTATTCCTGCGTTGCGCATAGTCCGCAGGTCGCCAGCTAACCGTCAGTGGTCGTCGGCCGCCGCGACCAGGCGGCACATCAGCTCGACTGCCTGCCGGTCGTTGAGCTGCTGGTCGCGGGCGAGCGACCGCCAGGTGGTGAACGCGAGCGCGTGGCCGATTGCCGCGCGCACCGCGCGCCGCCGCGGGCGGCCGCGCAAGAGCGTGCCGTGGATCGCTTCGAGGTACTCGAGAAATCCGGCCATTCGGGAGCCGACGGCAGGCAGCTCGATGTCGCGCAGGAGGTTGGCGATCATCGCCTCGGTCCGGCGGTAGTAGGCGTACATCGCCTCGAGCGCGGCGCGCAGGCGCGCATCCGGATCCTCAATGCCCGCCCACTCGGCGATGTCCGGGGGCGGGTTGGTGGCGCTCCAGTGCGCGGAGCAGGCGTCGAAGAGCGCCTCCTCGTCGGAGAAGTGGCGATAGAGCGTCGAGCGGTGGACACCCGCGTGCTCTGCGACCGCGCTCATTGACGTGCGCGCGGGTCCGAGCGATCCGTGAAGCGCGACGGCGCTCTCGGTGATGCGCAGCCGCGTCTCCTGCTCGAGCTCAGCGCGGCGCTTCTTCCGGTATGGACGCTTTTGGTCGGACATATCTGTTCCTTGAATCTTGACAGACTCCCCGAACACCCCCGACAGTTTAGCGCGACACTACTGTCCCACGAAAGGAGCAGGAATGGAAGCGACAGCCGCAGGTGGGAAGGTCGTCGGCCCCGAGGACGGGCAGGAAGGCTTCCTTGGGAGCATCGGCGTCCGCTTCATGATCGACGGGGGTGAAGCGGGCGAGCGCTTCTCGCTCGTCGAGCGTCCGATGTCGCCGCGCGCGCTCGCCGCGCCGCTGCATCTGCACAAGCGCGAGGATGAGTACAGCTTCATCTCGAGGGGCGCATGGGCGCGCTGCTGGGCGACGACGTCGTCGAGGCCGGGCCCGGTGACCTGGTGTTCAAGCCGCGCAACCAGTGGCACACGTTCTGGAACGCAGGCGATGAGCCCTGCCGGATCCTCGAGATCATCTCGCCGGCCGGTTTCGAGCGCTTCTTCCGGGAGCTCTCCGACATGGGCGGTGCGGCCCAGGCGGATGAGGAGGCGCTCGCACAGCTCAGTGATCGCTACGGTTTGATGATGCGGCCGGAGACGGTTCCCGAGCTGCTTGAGCGCTTCGGGCTGCGAATGGGCGAACCGCTCTCCGGTGGCTGGACGCCCCCGGCGCTCTAGAGGCCTACGGCGCCGCTACCGGCCGCTGGATAGGCGCGGCGACGACCAGGCGGCAACTACAAACCGATCCGCCTCACCACATCACCCGCGCTTCAGGCTCGGTGACGTGCCCTCCCCAACGGTCGGGTTCCGGCCCGGAGCCGAACTGGCACCCGCTGGGGCCGTGCACGGCGCCCACCGCCACTCCGCGCCGAACCCAATCGGGGCATCAGCGAACCGCGTATCCGCACGTCGCCAGTGAAGTGTCGGTCGTCACATCAGATGTGTCAACGGGAACGGAATAGTGCACCACTTTCAGGAGCCGAAAAGTGCACCACTCGACGCTGGTGGCGCGGCTCAGGTGGAGGGCCGTAGGCCCGGAGCCTGAGCGGCGGGCGCTGCGGCGGTGCCGCGCTCACGCAGGCGGTAGCTCTCGCCCTTGAGCGTGACCATGTGGGGGTGGTGGACGAGCCGGTCGATCAGCGCGGCGGCGACCATCGCGTCGCCGAGGATCTCGCCCAGGCCTCAAAGCCGCGGTTTGAGGTGACGATGATCGAGCCGCGCTCGTAGCGCCGCGCGACGAGCGCAAAGAGCAGGTTGGCCGCCTGGCGCTCGAGCGGCAGGTAGCCGATCTCGTCGACGACGGGCAGCTCGTAGCGCTCGAGCCGGCGCAGCTCGGCGTCGAGCGCATTGCGGTGCTGGGCGGCCTCGAGGCGGTCGACCCACTGTTGGGCGGTCGCGAACGCGACGCGGTGGCCTTGCTGGCAAGCCTTGATCGCGAGTGCGATCGAGAGATGTGATCTCGAGGCGAAGTCGATCCGCGCGAACGCGCGCCGAGTGCGGGCGTTCGCTGACCACGTCGGGTGCTGGCCGTGGGAGTGGTGCGCGTCGCACGCGGATGAGTACCTTGAGGATTTCGTTGACCCGGCCGCAGCGGCTGGCGCGCTCGACGATGTGCGCCTAACCAGCAGCGGCTGGAAGGTAGGTGGGTCCGGCGCGCGCTTCTCCTTTGCGCGCCGATTGCAGTAGTGGCCTGTCCGCGAACGGCGCTGCGACACGACAGCCCAGCTACAGCGTCTCTCGGTTACATAGCTCGGCGGCCCGCGCGCGGGCGGCCTGACGGACCAGGTGGTCGCGCTCGGCGACGTCCGTGGCCCGACGGGCGGCATCCGCGTACGCCGTGGCGGCGGCAGGGAGGTCGCCGCTGAGCTCGTGCAGGTGACCGCGGACGGCGTGCCACCGGTGCCGCTCGCCGAGCACCTCGCGCAGCCGGTCGGTCTCGCGCAGCCCGGCGGCGGCGCCGAGGACGTGGCCGACCGCGACCGCGCGCCCGAGCACCGCGGCGGGGTCCTGGCGCACCGGGTCGTCGGTGAGGGCGACGAGGTCGTCGTACCAGGCGAGGATCTGCGGCCAGTCGGTCTCCTTGGCGCTCACCGCGTCGTCGTGCAGGGCGGCGATGGCGGCCTCGACCTGGTAGCGGCCGGGGCGCTGAACGGCCAGCGCCGACTGCAGGACGCGCGCGCCCTCCGCGATCTCGCGCCTGTCCCACAGGCCGCGGTCCTGTCGGTCGAGCGTGACGATCCGGCCCTCGGGGTCGAGTCGCGCCGGGAGGCGGGCGTGGTTGAGGAGCATCAGCGCGAGCAGCCCGCGCGCCTCCGGTTCCTCGGTGGCGAGGGTGAGCTGGCGGGCGAGCCGGATCGCCTCGCCGGCCAGGTCCATCCGGCCCGCGTGACTGGCCGTGTAGACGAGGTAGAGCACGCGCAGCACGACGGCGAGGTCGCCGGGCTGGTCCAGGCGGCGTCCCCGCAGGGTGCGCTTGGCCCGGCTGATCCGCTGCGCCATCGTCGCCTCCGGCACGTAGAAGGCGTCGGCGATCTCCCGGGTGGTGAGGCCGCCGACGGCGCGCAGGGTCAGCGCCACCTGGGAGGCGGGCGCGAGGTCGGGGTGGCAGCAGCAGAAGAGCAGGAAGAGGGTGTCGTCGCCCTCCTCGGTGGCGGCGGGCCGCGGCTCGGCGTGTGTCGCCTCCTCGCGGCGGTGGCGGGCGGCCTCGCTGCGGCGGGCGTCGACGAGCCGCCGGGTCGCGACCGTCGCCAGCCACGCGCGCGGGTCGCGCGGCGGGTGCTCGGGCCACACCCGCAGCGCCTCCAGCAGCGCCTCCTGGAGCGCGTCCTCGGCGGCATCGAAGTCCTCGCCCCGCCGGACCAGGCCCGCGAGCACCCGCGGGACGAGGGCGCGCAGCGCGCCCTCGTCCAGCCGTCGCGTCGATTCGTCGAGCGCGCTCACGTCAGCCGTCCGACGGCTCCCCGGACATAATCTCCCGGACGTCGATCCACTCGTACAGCGGCCCGCCGCCCGGGCCGGGCTCGGACGAGATGTAGGCCGCGACCTCGACCGCGCGCTCGTGGGACTCGACGTCGATCATGTACCAGCCCGCGACCAGGTCGCTGGTCTCGGGCAGCGGACCGTCGGTGGTCACCGGCGCGGCGTCCGGGCCGCCGTAGCGCACCCACGTCTGCGCCGGCGTGAGCGCCTGCACCCCGACGAGCTCGCCGCGCTCCTCGAGCAGCTCGCCGACGTGCCGCAGGAAGGCCATGTGCGCCTCCACGTCCTCGGGCGCCCACTGGTCCATCGGGGGGAAGGGATGGTGCGGCTCCGGGCCGCCGCGGTAGTGCTTGAGCAGCAGGTACTTCGGCATCGTGGTCTCCTGGTGTCGTGGGCCGCGCCTGTCGCGGCCCTTCACCTGGTGAGCGGAGCCGGTCAGAGCTTCTCTACATGGAATCACTCATCTAGCTCCGAGAACGTCGCGTAGGGGAACCCCACGCGGGCGCTTCACCTGCATGGAGCGACTACCCCGACGCCGTACGCATGCGCGGTGTTCGTAAGACCCGCCCGATGAGGATTCCCGGTGAGCGGGGGCTATACGGACACGTCGAGGCTGGCCAAGGGCGCCCCCTCGCCATGCCACGAACGACCACCGCTCTCCTCGACGAAGTAGCAGCCATGGTGCGGCCGGGTCGCGTTATCGGATCCGCACGCACGAGTCGGCTGCGCCGCCCGATCCGCCGGCGCATGATGCGCGTCGCCTCGTCTGGCACCCACAAAGCATCGAGCGAGCCCGATGCGAGCAGCTTCGCGAGCGCCCGTGCGTCGAGGCGGTCTGTCTTCGCACGCGCCTGGCGGATGCCGGTGTCGTGCGGGCTGACGACGACAAAGCGCGACGTGGGGCTCGATGATGCGCGCGATCTCCCACGCGCCGCCAGTCACCTCGACCACGACGCGGTCATGCGGGCCGAGGCTGCCTGCGAAGAGCTCGAGTGACTCGGGGGTCGTGTCGATCCGCCCCGGCGGATCTGACCTCCCCGTGCTCGACGATCGCGACCTCACAGAAGCCACGGTGAACATCCAAACCGATCGCTCTCACCTGCTCCTCCTCCTGTTGTGGTTGTTGCCGGGGGAGAACCGATGGGCAAACGACAGCGACGGATTCGTGCTCTCAGCACCACCAGGCAAGTCGCAGGGGCGGCCACCGAAAAGTCGGGCTCGAAGCCCATCGACGAGGACCGGCCTGCCCAGCCTGCGTTCTCCCAGAAGGCCCCTATCCCGGTCAGCGGAACGTAGGTCCGGACCCAGACGTCAGCCTTCGAGCGACATTGTCATGCCCCGAGAACGAGGAGCCTCGGCGAGGTGGCTCGCGGCGAAGGCAGCACCATCCGGCGCGGCTATTGCAGCCGGCTGAGCGGCCCGGCCGACGCCGAGCGCGCGGTCCGTGACGGTTGGGTCAGTAGTTTTCGCTGACCTTGCGGGTAGCGGCGCTCTACGACATACACGGGAACCTCCCGGCGCTCGAGGCCGTGCTTGCAGAAGTTGACGCGGAGAACCCCGATCTCATCGTGGTGGGCGGAGACGTGGCCTTTGGCCCGATGCCTTCCGACACGACCGATCGCTTGCGCGCGCTCGGCGAGAGCGCTCGGTTCATTATGGGAAACACTGACCGCGCGCTGATCGAGGCCTTCGATCTGCGCGCAACGCCAACCGACACGGACGATCCGCTTGACCGCGGCGCTTGCTGGGCCGCTCAGCGCCTGAGTCAGAGCCAACGCGATTTCATGGCGGGCTTCGCTCCGCGCCTCGAGCTCGACATCGAGGGCTACGGCTCCGTGCATTTCTGCCACGGCTCGCCGCGAAGCGACGAAGACAGCATTACCGCGCGGACCGGCGATGACCGGTTGCGTCCAATGCTGGCCGGAGTCGAGCAATCCACCGTCGTGTGCGGCCACACCCACCATCAGTTCGACAGGCACGCCCTTGGAAAGCGGCTCGTAAACGCGGGTAGCGTAGGCATGCCCTACCAGGGCGAGGCAGCGGCCTTCTGGCTGCTATTGGAAGCGACGCCGACGCTGAGGCGCACAGACTACGACATCGCAGCCGCGGTGACTGCTCTGCGCGCGACCGGCTTTCCCGCGGTCGATGAGGTGATCTTGAACAAGAGCCTCCTCCACCCGATCAGCCCCGAGGCGGTCTGGCGGTTCTCCGAACGGCGGGCCGCAGCGCCCGGTTAGGCGAGGGATTGTCGCGTTCAGCGGCCAAAGAGGCGAGCGCGCTGCCCGACTGTCGCAGCAGGGACGTCCATCCGCGCCGCGCCACGGAAGCATTACTGACAAGGCGACCTTCCAGCGCAACGGGATAAGGCGCTTCGCGCGCTGCCCAGTTCGTCGTCGAGAAGCGGCACTCTCCTCCACGTCGCGTCAGCCGACGTTCGAGCCCACCGGTTCTGGTTCCCAAACGACGGAGTTCGGTAGCACGCCGCTGGATTCAACGAAGGCTTGTGCGGCAGTGCGTGCTCGGCGCACCGGAATGGCACAGCGGTCGGAGAAGCGTCGTCCGTCGAACGTCAAGGGTGGCTGCAACTCGCAGGCGTCAGCTGTTGCATCGCCGAGGGCATGCATCGGCGGTCCCGCCGTCGCGTTGTAGAGCAGTACGGCGTGGGTCGGATGGCCAACGCCGACAGCCAGCGTCCCACTATCTCCGACCAGGAAGAGCGATGTCTGGTGTCTGGCGGCCTCCGTGAGGACTGCGTCCACATCGGCCGCGCTCTCGACAGTTCGCTGCGCGTTGCCAAAGCGGATGTCGACGGAAACCCTCCTGAGGTTGTAAAGGACTGGAGATGGCCCAATCGTGCAGCGAGGCTAGACGAGCTTGCCCTTCTCATCAATGGTGACCCTGGAAGCGAGAGCCGGCGAGCGGGCGGCGACACTCCTGGACCCGTGAGGCGTGCTACGCGTCGAGGCTCTGTGGCTCCTCCTTCCGCCTCCACCCCGGCAGTTCCGATGCTGCGGGTTTCGCGCGCTAACGCGCCCCCTAGCACGATGGCTTGCCATTCGTGGCCAATCAGGCGAGGCCCACCAGGGGGCGGCGGACTGCCCCTCCCGTAGGTGGCTGTCGGGAAAACCCCCGGCCAGCTCGCTGGGTCGCTCCTAAGGCAGGGTGGCGAATCGGCCATGTCATCCGGCGGATGAGTACGGCGGGTCGCTGGGTCGCGCGTCTCACGCGCTCTGGCGGCCACTTCAGCGAGTGCGGGCCACCATTGTGGCGACGGCTTTATCCGACAGCCACGTAGAAAAGCAGGAGCCCGTGAGCGCTCGGGAACCCAGCGCTTGCTGGGCATCTTTACGGTCTGCACATGCGAGTGCGCCGAGCCGAGGACGACGATCGCGAGTTCCTCTTGGAGATGGCTCGGCTGGCGTGCGGCCTCGACGATCGGCCGCTGCCTGCACCTGAAGATCCGTCGGTCCTCGCGCTGCTACCTCGGCCGACGGACTTGGCGGTAGTCGCTATTGCCGATCGCGAGCATTGCGTGGGTGCCGCGTGGTTGCACTCCCACGAGCCGCCGCTCGTCGTCGACGAACGAGGTCAGCCATTGCCGGAGCTCACGATGGCGGTCCGCGAAGACGTTCGGGGGCGCGGAATCGGTGGCCGCCTGCTCGAGGAGCTCGCCAGCGAGGCGACCAGCCGCTTCAGTGCCCTGGCACTGAACGTGCATCTCCGCAACCCGTCGGTCCGCCTCTACTACGCGGGGGTTTCAAAGTCGCGGGAAAGGGGCGCGGCTGGTACGGAGTAGCCATGGTTCGCCCGCTGGGCGAGCCCCAGTGACGCACGGCAAAGGGAGGCGTGCCGCTCTCGTCGAAAAGGAGGTTGCGTGAATGGGTTCCATCTTCCGATTCGCCTCGACCTTCGGCGCGGCTTCTATTTCGACTCTGCAAGCCTCGCGAGGCTCTGGGTGGCCGCACGGTGCACAGGATGATCGCCGCTCACGTCGTCTCCGAGCAGTTCGAGGGGCCCGCTCAAAGCGTGCGCGCGCGCCGCTCGTTCCTTGCCCCGCCCCGCGGCCACCACACCGAGATTGACGACCGTCGCACCAAGCTCAGGGGTTGGTCGGCACCGAGGGAGCTCTTCCTTGACAGCGAGCGCTCTTAGCGACAGTTTCTCGGCGTCGTCGATGCCCCCGCGTCGGTACTGCACCGCCGCGAGGTTGTTGGCGTTGATCGCGGCCTCGTAGTGAATAGCGTGCGCAGCCGGAGGCCTCCTGGCTTCGGCGCCGGTGCGCGTCCCCCCCCCCCCCCCCGGGGGGAACAGTGGGCACGCCACCTGCTAAGCGCGGCCGGATTCGTCCACCAACGACAGAGGCGCACGGCCTGGCCGACGGTCTTGTCAGGCTACAGAGCAGCGACGGCGAACAAGCGCCACTCGTCCGGTACTCCCTTGAGGACCTGCATGCCGCGGTCCTCGAAGCTGATCCCAGACCCGGCAACCAGGTCCTTGACGGTGCTCGAGACCAGGACTTCGCCGGATCCGGCGATCGCGGCGACTCGCGCTCCGATCGCGACCGCGATTCCGCCGATGTCGCCGTCCATCCGCTCACACTCGCCGGTATGGAGCCCCGCACGCAGCTGCAGGCCGATAGTGTCGATGGCGTCGCGTATTGCGCACGCGCACCGGATCGCGCGAGCCGGGCCGTCAAACGTGGCGAGGAAGCCGTCGCCCATCGTCTTGATCTCCTCGCCGCGGTAGCGCTGGAGCTCCGACCGCACGATTTCGTCGTGTCGCTCGACGAGCTTTCGCCATTTCCGGTCGCCTAGGCCCGCCGCCCGCGATGTCGAGCCAACGATGTCCGTGAACAGCACCGTTGCCAGAATCCGATCGGGTTCGGGCGCTCGCCGCGCCCCGGTGAGGAATTCCTCCACCTCATCAAGCAGGGCGTCGTGATCGCCATACCACCAGAGATGATCCACGCCTGGCAGCTCGACGAGGCGGGCACCGGGGATCCGCCGCTCCATGTACCTGGCGCACTCCGACGGAATGATCATGTCCTCGACTCTGTGGAGGACGAGCGTCGGCACGCGGATGGCCGGAAGGATGTCGCGGACATCGGCGTCCATCGACATCTCAAGCCACGCGCCCGCCGCGGCGGGGCTCGCACCGCGCTGCCACCCACGCCCGAAACGCTCCTTGGCGCCGGGCTCGTCGGCGGCACTGGGCGCCCAGAGCTCCAACAGGCCCCCGATGTCCTCCCAGGCCTCGCGCAACCCCTCAGCGAAGTCCTCGAGCGCCTCCCGGTCGGCCATCCACTCAAAGTCCTCGTCGTAGATCTGCCTGGGGAAGCCGCCGTAGGAGACGAAGGCAGCCGTGCGCTCTGGATGGGTGGCGGCGAAGAGGGCGCACAGGGGCGAGCCCTCAGACAAGCCGAACAACGCCGCGCGCTCAGAGCCCGCGGCGTCCATGACCGCGCGAACGTCGTCCATCCGCTCCTCGAGCGTCGGGAGGCGGTCCAGTGAGACTCGGTCGGACAGGCCTGTCCCGCGTTTGTCCATCCAGATGACTCGCGCAAACGAGGCCAGCCGCTCATTGAACTCAGCGTGGCGGGGCTCCTCCCAGAACGAATCCATCGGAGTCACCCATCCGGTGACCAACACCAAATCAAGCCCTCCCTCCCCGAAGACCTGGTAGGCGAGGCTCACCTCACCGTTGCGGGCGTAGCGGGTCTTCGGTTGCACCGCGCGAGAGTACCCCGGTGCAGGCTCCACAGCCAGAAGCGGCTAGATGATGCAAGCGGGTGTTGAGCCTTCAAAGACATCAGACATCGAAGCGGTCACCGAGCTACTCGGGGCTGCCCAGGCCGCATGAGAGAGAGTCGGACCTCCCTCGTCCTGTTCTGGCTCCTTTGGCTCGGCGCCTCGGTAGCCGTGGGAATCGCGTTTCCGCCGACAGGTGCGCTCTGGCTACCCGTTGAGGCGGATCCCAGCGGGCGGACCAGGTATCTCCCTCCGTGATCGCGCCGCCTCGATGAAGTCAGCCGGCGTCGGCCGCCATCCGGATCGCCGACACACCGGATGCGATCCGCGAGAAGGTCGATGCCCTGCCCGGCGAATTGCTCGCCGAGTACTTCCAGCTTCTGCTCGAGCGCCCACCACCGGCGAGCGCGACGCCGACGGCTAAGGCTCTACTCGCCGAGGACGTGCTGAGCTGGCTGAGCGGCACAGCGCACCGCTGATGCGCTCCCGCTTGCGTCGAAAACAGCAGCGCCGGAACGTGGGTGGCGCCACTCCTGATCGCGAAGCGGGAGCGAGCCTAGGCTCGCTGAGTGATCCACCAGTCGCCGCGGTTAAGCGAGAAGACGACCACTGGGTCCCCAAAGCAGAAGTCGCGGGAAGACGTGACATCCCAAGCGGCCGCCCAGCTGGACCGATGCCTCGTTTTAGGGATGGATCATCGCGGGGAAGTACGGCCCTTCCAGCGAGGCAAACCTCCAGTTCAGACAGGCCCGCGTGGCCTCGGTCGCGTATCCGTGCCCCCAGGCGTCCCGACGCAGCACCCAGCCGACCTCGATTTCATCGAACTGTCCCCAGTACTCAGGCCCGCTCATGCCGTGGCCGCGCTCGAGCCACTCGCGTTCAATGAACTGGAGGCGCTCCTCGGCCGCAGGCCGGTCGAGCCGCTGGATAAAGCGCGTGACTTCGCCATCGTCGTGGAGCGCGACGAACTCGTCGATATCAGCGATCGCGAGAGGGCGTAGAAGGAGGCGCGCAGTCTCGAGAATCACAACCCGAGTGTGACTCGCGCGGCAGCCAGCTAGCCCGTGATAACCGCGTTGCGACGCTTCCGCTTTCGCGTGGTTGCCAGAGCGAGCGGGTCAGCGGCCCTCGCTGCTCCCTCTGGGCACGAGCGGCAGCCGTGTTCTCGCTCCTCCTTGCGTCGAAAAGGAGGCGCGGTCTTGGTCCGCGTCCGACTCGACCGCGCGCCCTCGATCATGGGCTGGTCGTGCCGATAGCGGCCATACAGGCCGCCCCTCGGGTCGTCGGCTTGGTCGACCTGGAAGAGTCGGTGCATGGGGCAAGGTGCGCGCAACGCTTCCCCCCTGCTGACGACCGAGCGGCTGGTCATTCAGCCGCTCACCTTCCGCGACATCGCAGACGCCACCGCCGCGGAGGACCTTCTGATGGAATCGGATGAGCAGAACCGGGAGTGGATTCGCAGGTGGGGCGAGCATCAGCACGGCTACAGCTACTGGGGATGTCGCACCCGGGAGGCCGGAACTCTGGTCGGCTTCTGCGGGTGGCGAAGCCACGACCTCGGAGTCGCGCTCGGATATGCCATCGCCGCCCGTATCGGGGGCGGTGCCTGGCAAAGGAGGCCGCCGCGAAGGTGGTGGCGTGGGGCGTCGCCAACATCGGCGTCGATCTCCTTTTCGCCAGCATTCGCCCGCCGAGCCCAGCGTCTTGCCGCGTTCTGGAGCACAGTGGAATGCGCCGGACCCTGGAGTACGCCGACGGGCAAGGACCACGCTGGGTGTACGCCCTTCCCGCCCGGGCTGCGGTCTCAGTTCCCTAGTTGGTAGCCGCTCGCTCCCCCTATTGAGCACCAGCGGCAAGCTGGCTTTTCGCTCCCCCTCTCGTCGAGAGGCTGTAGTTCCGTCGCGACCGGATTCCACCGGACCCATAGGAGCCGGTGACTGCGCTACTGCAGGCGGGCGGCGGTCTGCGGGCTTCCCTCGGCTTCGGGAATTCGGTGCCGGGCAGGGGTCGCCGTTGGCGCCTCGGGCTCCAAGGCTGACTGCTCGAGCGTGTCGCCGGCGCGAACGGGCGCTGGGATTAGCGCCGCCCCTACCAGGATCAGCGCGAACGCCGCGAGGCGCACGCCTACCACGAGCGCGTCGTCGCCGAGCCGGTCTCCGAAGACCGCCAGCCCGGCGACGATCGTGGACAGGTTCGCAGCGACCGAGGTGACGGCGATCACCGCGACGCCGTCGCCGATCTGGAGGCTGCGAGCGGATGCATAGAACGAGAAGACAGCCGCCGTGACGATGACCACGCTCCACGGACTGAGGAGGCCGCCGGGCCCGCCCTCGAGGTCGCCCGAGAGCGCCTTTATCGCCACGTCTGAGATCCCGAACCCGAGCCCGGCCGCGATGCCAAGCAGCACGCCGCGCTGGCCCGGGATGCGCTCGATCAGGTGGCAGAGAACGAGCAGCAGGCCGATGCAGACGGCGATGCCCTCGAAGACGATCATCCCCGCGAGCGAGTACCCGGAGTGCGCTCCTCCGCCTCCACCGCCGCCGGTCAGCGTCAGCAGCGCGAGCGAGATCGCCACCAAGCTGATCCCGAGCCACTGGCGACGGCCCAGCTCAAAGCCGAAGAAGCGCTCGGCGAGCACCGCCAGGAAGACGAGGCCTCCCGCGAGCACCGCCTGACCGATCGAGATCGGAGCGAGCGTGAGCGCCGCCACGTGCAGCGCGAACGCCACCGCCGCTACGCCCCAGCCGACGCTCCACCACTTGGATCGAAAGAGATCGATAGCGCTGCGCAGCGGATGGCGCATGTCGACGTCGGGAGCGGCGAGCGCCCCCTTGTGCTTGAGCAGGAAGGCGAAATTCGTTCCGAGCGCGGATAGCAGCGCACAGATAAGGCCCACGCCGACGGCGAGCGAGACGTTGGTCACCTAGGGGCCGTCCTTCGAGCGTTCATCGAGCGCAAGCGCGTGACCGCCGGTTTGGGGCCGCCTTGCGCAAATCAAGTTACATCGTCTTGCATCCCAGTGGCCGTGGGCGAGCGGTCAAGCGCGTCAACACCTCGTCGCCGCTGCCGCTCTCGTCGAAGAGCGGGGTGTGCGCCTTGGAGTTTGGGGCCGAGCGGCTCCTCGGGGGCTCTACCCCGTCCGTAATTCGTTCTCGCCGATGCCGACTGCCCGGATGCCGGGCGTTCCATCCACGGTTCTCACGGGCAGCTGGGCACCGTGGAGCCACTGCTCAAGCCGCGTGGCATCACCGACGACCTCGATCCACGTGATGCCGCCGGCCTCACCGCCCGCGCCTGGATCCAGCACTCCGGGGTCACGACTCAGAAAAAAGGGCAAGAAGGGCTCGCGTAGCGCTTCGGCCAGCCCCGACAGCTCTGCTCTTAGCCCCTGTCGCGCAATCGTGCTGATGGATGTCCCCAACCGCGCAGCAACCTGCGCCACGTCCTCTACCGCCACGGCCCAGCCCGCGAGCCCGTCACCGTGGCGCTCCAAGTGGGCGAGCAACGCGCTGCCGAAAAGAGAGCGCGCCGCCTCATCCGGATCGGCGACGGCAAGCAACTCCAGATAACCGCCCCCCAGAGGCACGATCCGGTTGTGGGTGCCCAACCCTTCGTGGCGTCCCCCCGCCACTGCCGCCAAGCCGAGCTGCGCCTCGATCTCAGCCGCTGCCACCTCGAGGTCGGCGGCGGCGTAGATGACATGATCGATCCGCATCGGCCGCAAAGCTACCGACCGAACACAACCGAAACGGCAGCGCCTACACGTCAGGCGGTTTCGTCGAAAAGCGGGAGGCGTCGCACGGTCCCCGGCGCGCCACTGACCTCCAACGATCGGTCGCAGTAGGTTGCGTGGGTGACGCTCCCCCTAACGCAGCGCGCAGAGACGTCGTGGGGCGAGATCGCGTTCGAGGTGTTCGGCAACGGCCCCCCCGTTGTTCTCGTGCACGGAACGCCGAGCCGAACTGCGGTGTGGCGGCGCTGAGCACCACCTGGGCGATCCCGCATCGGTCGCGGATAACCACAAAAGAGACCGCGCCAAGCTCGCGGTTGGCATGCACCCACCCCGCCAGTGTCACTCGCTCGCCCACGTGCGCGGCAAGCTCGCTCGAAAGAACTCGCATCCGGATTCACCTCCTTCACACAGTCGCCCTACCTGTGCGGGCGGGAGGCGTCCCCGCGGTGCCACCGCACTTCACCGCCGAAGCGGCCTCCTTAGGACCCGGTCACGAGGGTCAGACGAAGGGCTCCGCGGTCGTCACTCCGCGTCGTCGCCCTCACGCCGAGGATACAGTCCCCATCCAGTACTCCTTCGCCCACGACCCACGCTGCCGAGGTGCGTCGAGAAGCAGGAGCGTCAGTCGGGGCTGGCGCGCGGCTCAGCCGAAAGCCAGCTTGGCTTGGCGGGCCAGCGCCCCGTCAGGGTCGTAGCGGAACAGGACCACGGTCTCGCCACTGCCCTCGGCTAGCTCCTCGCTCGTGCGGGCGTACTGTGCGCCGTCGCTAAAGCTGATGGCCACGAGGTCCTCGGGAAGCGGAGCGGCGGGCGGATGAACGACTCGCTCGCCATCATGCGGTCCGCCACAGAGCTGCGCGCCGTCAAGAGCCATGCCGAAAACGCTACGGCACCAACTGGTGCCCGCGCAAGCGCCCACCGACATCACGACCTGGTCGCGCTCGCCGATCGCGAGCTGTCGCTGCAGGCGATCGACTCGATCCTGCGCCTGACCGCCGAGGACGGCGAGCTGCTCTCAGTCGCCGTCCGCTGCCACCTCGCGCCCGGCTGCTGCTACGTGCAAACCGCCGACCGCACCCTCGGGCGCTGCTATGAGCACACGCTCGAGGCCGACGGGCGCTGCTGGTATCTCGGCCGCGCCGACCTCCTCCACGCGCACGCCGTGGGGCGGTGCGCGTGAGCGCACGCGCCCTTGGAGGGCTGCGGATCACCAAACTCGAGCGCGACCCGTCGGGGCGCTACTGGACAGCGCGAGCCACGCTCGGCGGCGAAACCGTGCGCATCGATCGCCGCTCGACTCATGGCACGTCGTCGACCTCGTTCGCGGCCGCGAGCTCGCTCGCCGCGATGCGGCGCCGGCGCTCGCCGCGGCGCTGCAGAACAAGGTCACACCACTCGAGCGCAAAGAACGCACCGCGCGCGAGCACGGCTAGCACGCCGCCTCTGACAAAGGAGGGCCCGATGGCCCGCAACACCAAACCGCTCACCGACACCGAACGCGAACAGCGCCGTCAGGCGCAGCGCAGGCAGCTCGAGGACGCCCTCTCGGCGCTGCTGTCCTCGGAGGGCTGGAGGCGCTGGCTGACCACCAGAGCAACGCTTCATGCCTACAGCCCCCGGAACACGCTGCTGATCGCCCACCAGGCCTTCGCGCGCGGCATGGCGCCGACGCATGTGGCCGGCTTTCGGGCCTGGCTCAAGCTCAGGCACTGCGTGCGCAAGGGCGAGCGGGGCCTGACGATCTGGGCGCCGATGCGCGTCAAAGCCCACACCGACAACGGCGAGCGCAACGAGCGAAAGACGATCTTCGCACCGCGGCGGTCTTCGACACCTCCCAGACCTACCCGCTCCCGGATGTCGAGCCGGCGCCGCTCACACCGCCGTCGCTCGGGGAGATCGAAGGCAACTCGCACATCGGCCTGATCCTCGAGGCGCTCGCGCGCGGGCTCGGCTACCGGGTGATCTGGACCGCCGAGCTGCCGGGCCAGGCGAAGGGCCTGTGCCGGCGCAAGCAGCGCCAGATCGAGGTACTCACCGCTGCAGCCCCGGCTGCTCGGGCTGCTGCGCTCCCGGGTCCGCGGGCCCGCCCAGACGCTCGCCGGCAGCGATGAGCGCGCCGGCGAGCTACGCGCCGCGGCGATCGAGGCGCTCGAAGCGCTCGCCGCGCTACCGGAGCGCCAACGGCGCCTGCTCGCCGGCAAGGTCGCCGGCTACAGCTACCGCGAGCTCGGCCAGGATGGGTGGGCTTGACCCGGACATAGACCCTGACGAGCCGCCCGGTTATAACGATGCGGCGATCTTCGACATCTACAGCCGCCCCATCTGGCCGCTTGGTTTCTGGCGTCGCAGACGCATGGATCGCAGCCTCAGCCCACGTGGCGCGAGCGGTGCACGGCAACCTCACTCGCGTTCCGATCAAAACGCTCTACTCCGAAACGCTAGCGGCCCCTCAGAGCCCCAGTGGAGTGGCGGCTGCTGGCCCAGCTCTCCGAGCAGCCCGGGCGCGGCTACACCAAGCACGAGCTGCTGCGCGAGCTGTGGGGCCACGACCCACAACAGGTGCGAACCCGCACCGTCGACGCACGCCTGGCGGCTGCGCCAACGCCTGCAGCAGGCCGGGGCGATCGACCCGATCGCAAACACCCGCGGCGTCGGCTACGCGCTCACCGTCTGCAACAACCTTGACGTCCAGGTAATCGTCGAGCAAGACAACCCGTGCCGAACATCAACCATCCGCGTATGTGGATAGGCCCCTAGCCTAGCCACGTCGAGCCGAATCGCGGAAGAGCCGGATGTCGATCTCGCGCTCGACGTAGGCCCATTCCTCCGTCTCGCGTAGGCGATCGACGAGCTCCTCGAAGGCGTCTGCGTGCTCGGGGGCGAACTCAAACCAGGTCAGGAAGTCGAAGATTTCTCCCAGGTCACGGCCGTGGTGCAGCCGGCGAGCGACTGCCGGGAGGTACTCGAGTCCGGTCGCGACGTGGTGCGAGCTGTCCTCGAAGATCCGGCGGCGGTCGTCCTGCGGCAGCTCCCACCAGGCCTCCGACTTCGTGATCGGGATGAGCGCGGCTCGCGTGGACGTCTCACGGCCAAGCGGCTCCTGCTTCGCCGCCAAAGCGTCGCGCTCGCTTCGGTAGACATAGCGTTCGTTGCTCGTGACGCCGCGCAGGGTCCATGCCGGTCTGCGGTCGAGGCCACTCGTCGCCCTTCCCTCGACGATCTCGACCCTCGACACCGCCTCGAGCGGCGCCCCAACCACCGTCTCGAGGCGACAAACCACCCAAGATCCAACGTTTCCGCCGACGAAGGCGACCATCAGCGGGCCCACGCTCTCACTCTAGCTCTCGCCCGACCCGCAGTTCAGCGACAAGACCTGCGACATCGTCGGGCTCTACCTGCCCTCCCGACGCCGCTTTCGTGCTGTGCGTAGACGAGAAGTCTCAGACCAGGTGCTCCGCTCGACGCCCAGCGTGCGGGCGACCAGCGCCCGTCAACCCCCGGAGGGGGTGCCCTCACCTGCGACGAGTGACGGACGCCTTACACGCCTCGCCAAAGCACGGTCGTGGAGTCACTCGACCACCAGGAGGCGCTGATGAACACCCCGCGCACCTTTCGCTTCCCCGACGGGGCGTTCAGGTTCTTCACGGCGCTGTTCGGGTCGGCATACGGCGACGCCAGCGTCGTGATCCGTGTCCGCGAGGACCGCGAGCCGGCGGAGCGTGCGCGCGAGAAGGGCCTACACGGCTTCGATCGCGTAGTGCCCCCCCCCTCGACGTGGAGGTCGAGGCGTGGTTTGACAGCCACGCCGACTGGTTTCGCAGCCGCGGCTGGGCGCGTTGAGCGCCCGGCCGCAGCGCTGCCGTTGGGCCCCCGGGGGCCACCGTCGGTCGCCACCAACAACTTTGCCCGGCCGGCGGCCCGCTACCAGGACATGCGCCCATTCGACCTCGGAGGGGGCGAATCCTGGCTGCTGAGGCCTTCATAGGGCATGGCGATCCTCTACTTCGACGGCCAAGTCGTCGGCGCGACCGACGGCGAGCTTGTCGTATTTTGCGAGGCGATCGAGGTGCTCGAGACCACCCGCGCCGGCGCTTCGTCGCGGCGCTGGCGGTGTATGCGACCGAGATCGCCGAGGGCCACCACCGCGGCCCCTACCGCAGCGCCGACGCGCACGACTTCGCGCGCTGCTTGCTGATGCCCACCGGCGAGTTCCTCGCCCGCGCCCGATGGCCCGACCACGAGCTCGCCGAGCACTTCGCCGCCCCAATCGACCAAGTCGCGATCCACCGCCGCGAGCTGACCGCCTGCCGCGACGAGCACGGCTGGACACACCCGCCGCGGCGGGGCGCTGGTCGGCTCTGATGATCGCACCCTGACGGGTGCGCCAGAGGCGGCCACAGGCCCCGCAGCGGGCGGGGCCCAAGCCCTCCAGGAGGGAAAAGAACATGGCCGACACCATCCTCGTCGCCGACCGCGACAGCTCGAACTCTCCGACCTGCGCCAAGACCTCGTCGATGCCTGGATCGCGCAGGGCGCTACCACCCGCCGGCGCGTCCGGCTGTTCCTGCGCTGGCTCGCCCGCGGCGACGCCATCGACCCGCTGCACGTCGCCTGGCACACGGCCGGCGCGCGGGCCGCAGCGCTACCCGATACTGAGCGCTTTGACGTGCTGCGCCGCCTGCTGCACGACACTCGCGCCGACCCGCGCGACCGCCTTGCCGGCTGTCTGCTGCTGCTCTACGCGCAACCGCTGACCCGCACCGCCACCCTCAAGACCAGCGACATCACCACCACTGCCGACGGGCAGATCGCGATCACCCTCGCGCGCGGCGCCGTGACGCTCCCCGACCCGCTCAGCTCTCTCACGATCTCCCTTCGAGACCAGCGCCGCGCCGCCACCGGTGGCGACGGATGGCTGCTCGCCGGCCGCAAACAAGGCACCCACATCACCGCCGAGCGGCTACGCGACCGGCTCAAGCCCTACGGCATCACCAGCCGCGGCGGACGCCAAGCGGCGTTGCTCGCGCTCGCGGCTAGCCTCCCGGCCCCGATCCTCGCCGAGCGCATCGGCATCCACCAAGGCCGGGCGGCGCAATGGGTCCGCGCCGCCGGGACCACCTACGCCGACTACGTCGCCCTGCGCAACAGACCCTGACGGGACTCCCCCAAGGGCCTGCGGCGATCCGCGGGCTCGCCTGCGGGTCGGTAGCCGGGGCGGATGCCTCTTCCCATCGCAAGGGCGGGGCACTACCGTTGCTGTTGTGCGCGCGAGGGTGACTTTTCCGATGTCGCCTCCGCACTGGCCGTGGTCGCCGCAGGGGCGGTTGCGCTGGCGGCCGACGCCCCGGAGCGTCCACCGCGAGAGGCACCGTCAAGCGACCGTTGTCGGCTTGGGCAGGCCCCGGGGCCTCCCTACAGCGAGCGCCCACCCGAGGGCTCGCTGCGCTACCGCAAGCCACCGATCGTGATCGGCTGCGGACGCCTGCCGAGCGGACGAGACTTCGACCTTGTCGGCTACCGGCTCGGTCGCTCGAAGCGCGGCTCGCTGTGCCTCGACGTGCACTACCCGGAGTCTGGTGAGAGCAGCGGCTGCGGCAGCGACCGGGTCCGGGGCGGCGGCGCTATCGATGCCACGGGTGTGAGCCGAGCAGCGGGCCGGCCCGCGACGGTCACCGGTGCCACCAGAGGCTTCGTCAAGCGGGTGACGATGCGCTACGAGCTGCGCGGCAAGATGCGCGCGAGCCGTGCGGCTCTGGTGATCGTGCGAAACCGGGACTTGCTGCGGGCGATCGGCGTCGAGAAGCCGTTCGGGGCCTATCTCGGCGAGGTGCCTCCCAACTCGCGCGCTGTCAGCGCCCAGGCTCGCGACGCTAAGGGCCACCTGGTCGGCGTGGGCTACCCCGAGGGCTTCGCAGGCCCGATCGGCGAGGGACGCATCTGCCACGGCCGACCCCGCGTCAGCAAATCTTCGCCTCACCGCCCCCGCCCGGGTTGGACGACCAAACACCGTCCGCTTCGTCGCCCAATACCCCGGAGGCATGATCGGCTCGGCGGAGGTCAGGGCTAACCGCGCCCTGGTGCACGCCGACCTCGCCCGCCGCGACGGGGGCCGGCGCACGATCACCCTCCCGGTCCCCCTGGATCGCCGGGGAACGGTCGGTATCGATGTGACCGTCGAGGGCATTCCCCGAGCTTTCCGGCGCTGCGGCCAAGGACGGACGGCTTCGGAAGTCGGCTCTTAAGACCCTGGTCGCACGAGTTCGGTAAACGGTCGCAGGGCTGGCTTGTGAAGCCGGCGCGGTCGATCGGTGGCGCGTCTCCTCGGGGCCAGGCATTACGCTCCGAGGATGGGCAAGTCTTGGCCCTCGTTGCTGTGCGTTCTGGTGATCTTGTCGCTGAGCGCGACGGTTGGCGCTGCCGCCGCGCCACCGAAGCGAGAGCGGGCATCCCAGCGGCTGACGTTCAAGCTCTTCTTTCAAGCGGACCGCCAGGTGCAGCGCGACCGGGCGTGCCGGACGTTCACCCCGCGACGCGAGCCGAGCTTCTCCGACGGGGCCCCGAGCGAGGAGCTCCTATCGACGGTCGGTGTCCTTCGTCGCCCCCAGTCCGGCGAGGAGGAGCAGCTGGCGTCGCGCAGGGAATCCCGTTTGCGATCAGCCAGGGTGTCTACCGGCGCTTCATCCGTGTCGCGACGAGCGCGAGCGGCAGGCGCTTCGTGGTGTTCGTCGCGCGCGACGTGGACCCGACCAGGGCGAGGCCCGAACGCTGCAGGGCCGAGTTGCAACGCCGCTTCGAGCGCCTGCTTCGAGGCCGTCCGGCCGGGTTTCGCCGGTTTGCGGTGCGGATCGGGAGGCGGCTATTGCACAGCGAAAGGCGCAGGCAGGCTCGCGGGCCACAGGAGGGTGTGTTTCTTTTCGACCTGTCGGTTTTCGAGGATCGCGCGGGCGGCGGGGCGGAGGCTCGGGCGCGCGTGAGATCCGGCGCAACGGGCTCTTCTCGGCGTCCTCCATCCGGGGAGCCGCTCGGCGTTCGCGTGTCGACGGGCTGATTCCCGACGGGGTGGCGACGGTGACCTCGACGTTCGGTCGCGACGCATCCAAGGTTCCCAGCCCCCCGCCCCAAGCCCCCCGGCTCCGGGCGCAAGCCAAAGCGCTATCCGCGAAGGGTGGAGGTGACGGTGCCGGTTCAGGACAACGTGGTCTCGTTCACGGTGCCCCGAGCGCCGACAGACGCCTTCGCGGATCGCATGGTGTGGCGCTCGGCGGACGGCCGCGTCGTTCGCGTCGTGAGCGGGGCCCACTGACCGCCTCGGAGCGGCAATGTTGATGAGTCTGCGTGGGGCGGGCACGCTTGTCGCGTTGCCGTGGTCGCTGTGGCTGCCTTTCTCGTGCTTTCTCGCTTGGATGAGGCCGACTCCGGCGATGCCAAGCCACCCTCTGGTGAGCGCTCTGCGGACGTGGCCAAAGCGACCTGTGCGACCGGTGGTCCTGCGATGAGGCTGGGGGCAAAGAGCGACATAGTGCTCGACCTGCTCATCCTCAGGGGGGCGCGCAACGTCGCGTCGCGCCGACCGGATGCCTTTAACAGCCACGGCTACAAGGTGCCCGTGGCGCTACCCGCAAGAGCCGGGGCGACGCTGTCGGTCTCCAGGCCGTTGCGTGGTCGAGTGGGCTTGGTCTACTCGCTGGAGACTCAGGACCGGGTCAATGCGAGAGGGGTGAGTGCAGCGGACCGGGTGGTTCGCTTCACGTCCTGCCCGGCAACGCCTACCGGGTGGCCAGGGGGACTGGTGATCGACCGTCCGCGCTGCGCGACACTGGTCGTGAAGGCTGGCGACAGACCCCAGATTCGCCGCCGGGTTCCCCTCGGCCGCCCCTGCTGAGGCAAGGCATCGCCCGTGCGAGCGCGCGGCGACAGCGCTCCGCGTCGCCCTCCGGGCGACGCTTCGCCCAGCGGCCGGCTCCTGGGTGTCAGCGGCGTCCACCCTGCCTCACGCGAGACCATGAACCGGACCAGGCATCGGGCGCCTATTCCGGCGCTTCGCATATCCGCATGTCGCCAGTTACCGCCACCTGGAAGACCGGCGACGGCGAACCGAGGAGCTGAACACCATGGCCGACAGAACCGACTACAACACCCTGCAGCGCCTGTCCGCCGGCCAATGGGAGGACGCCCGCGCCGCCCGCGTCAACGCGCTCGTCGAGGCGCTCGCCGCCACCCACGCGGCCAGTCGTGCCCTCCCGGGCGAACTGGCCTGCGGGCGCGTCGACCTGCGCCGTGCCGCCGTCGAGCTGCGCAGCGAACTGCGTGGCCAGCTCACGGCCACCAACCCGTTCGCCGCCTTCCGCGCGGGCGGCCACGCCGCGGCGGGCACACTGCAGCAGCTGCGCCGAGACTGTGGCTACGACCCCGAGCGCGAGAGCTCGCTCGACGCGCTGATCGCCTACGAGGACGCCCTCGAGGACCGGCTGCTCAACAACCACTAACACAACAGGCGATGGAGTCTCGTCCACCATCCTAGCCCCGCCGCGGCGGGGCCGCCAGCGCCCTCAACGCCGACCAACGTGGACGCCGCGATACGCGAGCACCGCCGCCGGCCGGCTCGTCACCCGCCGTGAAATCGCACAGCACTGGGGACCACAAGAGCCCCGCAGTGCCGGCACGTCTCGTCGCGGCCTCCCCGGCGCCCGGCCACTTGCTGGGGGCACCCTACGGCCGCGGCCGGGTGCTTCAAGGCCGCGCTGGGCGCCGGCTACGCCGGCCCCTGACGGGGCGGGCCTCCCTGACGGGCCCTCACCTACGGCTCGGGTTCCGCACCGGCCCTATGCGGCCGTGGATGGCGCCCATCAAGCGTCCAACCACCAAGGAGGCCACACCATGAGCGCAACCGCCACCACCGAGCACACCACCGGCCAGGCCAAAGTCCTCGCCACCTACGACTGCGACGAAGGCCAACGCCAACTGATCGGCCAGCGCGTCGACGGGATCGTACGGATCACCGACCGGCCCAAGAGAGGCGGCGGGCGCGCCTACCTCGTCGAAGAAGGACTCACCAAGATGAACGAGCTCCAGGCCCTCATCGACGACTACCTCGCCAAGGCCAAGCGGCTCGGCTACGCCCCAATGCAGGGCTGGTTCTGATCACCGTGTGACCGACACCGCCACCTGACCATCCTGGTTGTCTCCGCCCCCGGCGAGGTCTCGACGCCGGCTGCCTGGTCGCGCCGGGGGAGCGGCTGCGATGAGCGCGCAGGGCGAAGGCAGCTGAGCGAGCCGAGCGGGAGCAGCGCCGCCGCGCCCAGCGCCAGGAGCTCGAGCGGGCGCTGGCGGGCGCTGTTGACCTCGGAGGGGTGAGGCGCTGGTTGCGCACGCGCGCTGTGCTTCATCGCTATAGCGCTAGGAACACGATCCTGATCGCCCAGCAGGCCGCAGCGCGCGGCATCGAGCCGACCCACCTGGCTTACGCCGGAAACTGAGTGAGGAATCAGCGGCAGTGCACCCAGCCGCTGCGAAACCCGCTGAAGAGCTCGACAGTCGTGTGGTGCTTGCGGTGCTTCTGGAACGTCCCGCCCCACCACTGGACGCACTTGTCGCGCGCGTACACCTTGACTGGGCCCGCGAAGAAGCCCAGATTATGCCTGACGTCGCCGTCTGAGTTCTCGGCGGTGCGCGGGCGCGTGATGATCGAGATGTGCAGGTTGTCGGGCTTGTCGATCCGACGGCGCTTCATGTTCACCGCGCAGTTCTGCCCGGTCGCGCTGCTGTAGAGCAGGACTAGCGTGGATAGGTGGTAGCGCCTGCCGTCGATAGGGCTGACGTCGTACAGCCGCTTGCGGTCGATGACGGAAAAGGTCGGTCCGCAGAGTCCCTTGGCGGTATAGGGATTCTTGCGTGCCGACGCCTCTGCGGGGAGCGATACCGCCAGGGTGCTCACGGCGATCAGGAGGGTCATCAGGCTTCGCATGTGTCTCCTTGGGCTGGGGGTGTGGCTGGCAAGTAACCCGTGCCCGTTTGGCGAGTTGCGCAGTCCAAAACTTACCGGAAAGCCGACCTGCCCCGCAGCCGACCTCTTCTTCTCGGCGTCACGGGCGCACCCGGACGCGGCTGACCGCCGGTGACGGCGAGAAAGCCGCCCTAACGCCCACTCGCCTGCCGCGCCACCGACACTGCTCGCCAGCACCGAGAAGGTCGGCGCCGCGTCCCGTTCAGCGCTACTGGAAACGCGCCCTCCGAGGCAGGCAGAGCCGCGGGACGTGAAGCTACGCCCCGGTACTTGCGCACCGCGTTATAGCGCTGCGCCGTAAGCAGTCGTTCGCCCGAACGGGCGCCCCCTACTGCTTTCTGCCAAAGCGAAGCTAGACGAGGCCCCCGGATGGTCTCGAGAGTGCCGGGGTCGTCGAAAAGGAAGGGCGCGGGAATCGCGATCATGTCGCCGGTTAGGCTCCGCTCCATGGAGACCATCTGTGGGGCAACCTTCGTCTTCGACCACGACGGGGAGCCCGATCTGATCGGCGATGACCTCACGAGCGGGGCCTACCGAGTGATGGTGGGTCGGGCCCCGGCTGGCCAAGGCCCACCGATGCACATCCATCCGCACACGGACGAGGGGTTCTACATCGGTGAGGCGAGATGACTTTCATCTTCCGAGACCGCGAGGTCGTGGCGGGCCCGGGCAGCTTCGTCTTCGTGCCGCGAGGCGTCGAACACACCGCGCACATCACGGAATCGTTGCGAGGCCTGCTCATCTACTCGCCCGGCGACGCCGACCACACCACCCAGCCGGTGGAATAGTCGTGGCGGTAGCCCCAAACCCACGACGACTCTGACAGTGACAGCACTCTCACACGGCCCCGGAACTCGAGGTGCCGAAGGTGCTCGTTAGTTTGCGGGGCCAACGCCTGATCGCGAGGTCGGACAGCGAGCGCGGATCGCTCTCGCGCCGGGCAATAGCACGAGCTCGCAGGGCCAAGCTAAAGCACTTGCCTTCGAGATGGCTTAACGCGCAGCGAGCATTGCCGCGAGAGGGCGAGTGCCCGACGTCAGTCCTTCGGAACGTAGATCGTCACGGTGGTCACGGTGTTGCCCTGGTCTTCGTTGTTGGGTGAGGAGAACGTGCCCGAAGCGCCCAGGTAGTCGCCGGTGCCGCCTGTGATGATGCCGGTGGTGGTCTCCTCGCCAAACAAGGGCTTGCCGCCGACCTGGCCCGACAGCGAGCCTTCGGCGAGCTTGTATACGCCGGTGCAGTCGCCGCCCGCGTCCATGAAGGACTCTCCGCTGATGACCGTGCACTGTGCGAAGAGGTCACCGACGTCTTTGCCGGCGCGGATCAGGTCGCTGCGGAACCCGAGCTGGTCGCCTGGCGAGAACTTCTCCGGTCCCCGGTTGCCCAGCTTGGTCTTCGGCGGGTTGTCGGAGAAGCTGAAGTCGTCGCTTGACCGCTCGGTGATCTTGAATGACTTCTTTTCGAGCTTCCCGCCGTCGTCGCTGTCTCCGCACGCGGTCAGTGCGGTCATCGCCGCGCAGGCGAGCAATACGGTAACCGTCCAGCGCTTCATACCCATCTTCCCCTCCTAGTTGGCTGCTTGCTCATTTGCCAAGTCGAGGGCCGGTCGACTCAGACGCCTAGCTCGACTGCGACCTCGTAGAACTCCACCGACGTACGGCGTCCCATACCGGTCGTCGGGGGGTCCATCGTGTTGAGCGCCGCGTCGCCGGTGTGCAGGTCCTCCTCGGTCTCAAAGAAGCCGATCGCCATCGTCTTCCGGTTGTTCTTGTCGGCGAGCATCATGAAGCGCTTGCCCGGTACGCCGGGAGGGGGGCCGGCCTCCTGGCCCATGCGCTCGACGGCCAGATCGACCTGGTCTGGCTCGACACCCTCAAAAGTCGCTACACGTGCGTACATCACTCCTCCTTCGCGGCTAGCAGTCCGTTGAGATCTAGGCACCTTCGTCTTCTTAGTCCACCGCAGTCAACGCCGCGGCTGTTGCGAGGATGGGTCGAAGTGAAGCGGGGTCTCACCAGGGCTCTTGGTGGTTTGGTGGCTCGTTCCTACGGCTGAGTGGCGCGCCTTCCCGCTCATCGGACCGGGTGACCTGGACCGCCGTTGAGATCCGTTCGAACGCGATGTCGGCGCGTGTGAGTGCCTCCCGCGCGAGGTGCTCGGTCGGCGCCTCGAGCACGGAGGCGAAGTAGTCGTCGGCGGGGACAACCGTCGCGCTCACATACCCGATCTCTGTGCCCTCGCGCTGCATTTGCGCGACGGTGTCGCGCAGGCGCGTCGCGGAGCGCGTGAGCTCCTCGGCCCCCGCGCCGACCAGGTAATGCTCGACCAGGTAGGTCCGGCGGGGCGCTGCGATCGCCGGGTTTGCCATGGGCGAGACGCTACGCGCGAGCGCCCGCCTTCCGCATCGGTCATCTCCACATGAAATGGCGGGGCGAGGCCCAGCCGGCGTTCTAGGAGCCTGTCGTGCTCGCGTGAGCCGCCATCGTGGCGCCAAGCTCCGCCCGGCTGCGGATTCCGAGCTTGCGGTAGGCGCGTGCGAGGTTCGCCTCCACCGTCCTGCGGCTGATGAACATCTGCGTCGCGATCTCGCGGTTGGTCATTCCCTCCGCCGCGAGTTGGGCGACCAACTGTTCGTTCTCGGTCAGCTCCATGGGGGCGCGACGCACCCCGATCCTGCGCGTTTCCGCGCGCGCCTTCTCGGCCCACAGCGGCGCCCCGAGCTGCTCGAATAGCGCGAGTGCCCGCTCGAGCGACTCGCGCGCCGCCCGCCGCTCTCCGCGGCGACGCTGCAGCTGTCCCTGCAGGAGCAGCGTTCGCGCAAGCTCGAACGGCATCGGTAGACGCTCGTGCGCGACCAGCGCGCGCTCGACATGGTCGTGGGCGCACTCGAGGTTGCCTGCCGCCGCCTCCAGCAACGCGCGCGAGCGCCCCGACAGGGCAAGCGCCCACGGGCGGTCATGCGCTCGCCCCCAGTCGCCCAGGGCGTCAGTGAGCCGGGTCGCTCGCTCCATGTCGCCTGTAGCGACGAAGGCCTCGATTGCATCCGGCACGAACAACGCGTACGGCCACTCGTAGACGCCGAGCTGCTCGACCGAAGCGACGACGGGATCGACCGCCGTGGCAGCCGCCTGCGCGTCTCCCTGCGACAGCGCAAGAAGCGCCTGTGCCCAGCGCGCCTGGCAGATCCCCGGCGCCCAGCCGATTCGCTCCGAGATCGACAGCGCCTCCTCCGCGTCGGCCCGTGACCCGCCATCGTTTCCGCGAACCGCCCGCGTGGCAGCGCGCGCGGCGAGCGCAAGCGCGCAGGAGATTTCGTGGCCGGTCAGCGCGGCGGCGCGAAGCGCATCGCCCGCCTCGCGCTCCCCCGCCTCGAACTCGCCCGACAGCCACATCGTTGCGGCGAGGTGCGCGAGGACGTACGGCAGGGCGCCTTCCTCGCCTCGGGCGAGGATCTGCTCGCGCAACCCTACGAGCAGCTCGCGCGCCCGGTCGAGGCGTCCCGTGAACTCGTAGAACTGGGCGGCGTGCAACGACGGGCTCAACTGAAACGCTACCTCGTGCTCGGGATCCTCGAGCGCCAGTGCGCGCTCGAGCGACGCCTCGTCGGCGCCCCGCCCCTCCACGAGCCGCGCCAGAGTCCTCGTGGAGAGCGCCTCCGCGAGCACCGCCCTATCTCCCGCCTGCTCCGCGAGCTCGACCGCACGGTCGAGGTGACGCAGGGCGCCGACGGCGTCCATCTGCGCTCCCGCCAGTAGCCCCAGCGCAGTCTCGAGCTGCGCCGCCAGGGCAGGGTCGTCGCCGATGCACCCGAGCGCCTCTTCGAACAACGGAACGGCGGCCGCCGGCCCCTCGATCATGCCGCGCTCCTCGCCAAGCAGCTGCAGCGCGCGCGCGCGGATCGGACCCGAAGCCGAGGCGGCGATGATCTCTTCGGCCAGCGCACGTCCGCGACGTTGGTCTCCGGCCTTGAAATGGTGACCTGCCGCGCGCAGGCACCGTCCCCCCCTGACCTCGACCGCGCCCGTCGGGGTGCGCCGTAACGCCTGTTCGGCAAGTTCGGCCGCAACCTCCGGCGCCCCCCGGCGGTGCGCCAGATCGGCCCCCTGCTCGATGAGGGCGGCGACGCGCTCATCCGGGTCATCGCTCGCGAGCGCCAGGTGCCTCGCGCGCTCCTCAATATCGATTCTGCCAGCTCGCCGTGTAGCTCGCGGCGACGCTCGCGGCCCGCCGCGGCGCCGGCGAAGAGCGCGTGCGAGAACTCGACGCCGCCGTCTTCGTCGATCCGCACGATGCCGGCATCCAGCGCCGGCTCGAGCTCAGAGAGACCTGCGGTCGGCGGGCGCGCCCTGAGGAGCTCATCGCGGGTCCCCTTGGGCAGACGGCGAAGCCGCCGGGCCACGCCGCGCATGTCCTCCGGAATCGGCAGCGCCTCGCCGGAGGCAAGCGGCCCTGTTCTCAGCGCACGGCCTCGAGGGCATAAAACGGGTTGCCCCCGACGCCTGGCCGATGCCGCCAAGGAGCGGCCGGGTAAGCGCCTGACCGAGCTGCTCCTTCACGACCTCGTAGAGCGCGCGACGCGCCGTGAGCAGCGCTCGACTCCCTTTCCCGCCGACACGGGCGGTGGCGATCCTCAACGCGGCGCAGCGCGAACTCCAACGCGCGCGGTCGGGCGATCGAGCCACTGGAGATCATCGAGCGCCGAAGAGCACCGGCGAAGCGGCGGACAGGGTTCTGAGAAGCGACACAACGGCAGTCCCGATCGTGCGCGGGTGGCGCGCCACCCGCCGCCTCCGGGCGCAACTTCCAGACCGCGCCGCTGCGGGCCCGGCGCGTCTCCGATTCGACCGGCGCCAAAAGATCAGCAAGCCCGTGAACGAGAGGCGCGACTCGGCCGAGCCGCTCGACAGGCGCGCCGTCGTCTTGCCGATCCCCGGCTCACCCTCGAGCGCTAACAACTGCAGGCCCTCGCGCGCGTCAGCGAGCAGCGAGTCGACCGCCGCCTGCTCGGCCTCCCGTCCGACCACCGAACCCGGCATCGCCCGAGTGTCGCAGACGGTCGGCACCGCCCCAATAGGAGCGCGCCGCAAGGCCGCGCCAACCCGGTCGGGCACAAGGCCGTCGAATCCGACGACACCAAGGGCGTCCCATGCGAGCGCGACTGCGAGCACCTCATCTCAGATCGCTTTGCGCAAAGCAGGCAGGCCTCGACGCATCACAAAGCAGTCGCGCCGTCGTCTCAGCCTCGCGTGATCGACGGCGCTCACCGATCGCGCGGCAAGATCCCGCCGCATCCGGATGGGGCGGGGCTGCGGCACCGGCTGTGGGTTCGCTGTTCTACGAGGG
Source organism: Thermoleophilaceae bacterium (assembly GCA_030447725.1). Classification (GTDB taxonomy): domain Bacteria; phylum Actinomycetota; class Thermoleophilia; order Solirubrobacterales; family Thermoleophilaceae; genus JAAYBF01. Next base: position 562,546 of record JAUJOQ010000001.1, on the reverse strand, counting down.
AGGATCGATGTCGTTGCTTTCCAGTATCGATGTGGCGGGTCGGCGCCGCTCGCCGGCCACCACCGCCGAGGGGCGCGCGCCGGGGAACAAGGGGATGAGCTACCCCGCCGACCCGCCGCGTGTCGAGGAGATCGTCGCCGTAATGTGCCAGGCCGGGCAAGGCATCCACGGCGACAGAGCACGGGGGCTGATCACCGTGCTCTGGGGGCGCCGGGTTGCGGATCGCTGAAGCGCTCGCTCTGCACGAGGGTGATCTCGCGCCGGCGCGCGGCGCGATGCTCGTCCGCGAAGGCAAGGGAGGACGCAGGCGCGAGGTTGGGATGGACGACTGGGGTTGGGAGCGGCTCCGACCCTGGCTTGATCGGCGACGCTCGATGCCGGTCGGGCCGCTCTTCTGCGTGATCGATCCAGCCGTGGACGGCACCGGCATCCAGCCTCGCGGCCGGCACCAGCTCCGGCACGCGCACGCGGTCGAGATGGCTCGTGCGCGTGATCCAGCGCCAGCTCGGGCACGCCAACCTGCGCGTCACCTCTATCTACCTGCAAGGGATAGCCAGCGCGGAGATCATCAACGCCGTCCACGCCAGACGAGCCCCGATGATGCCAGCCAGCGCAGGGCTGCCCGGCTAATCGATCGAGACTCTGCGGCGGGTCCGTCGCTCGGCTAACTGAGAACGGGTTCGCCGCATCGCTGGGCGCCGGAAGCAGTCACGCGAGGCTGAGGCGGCGCGGCGACTGCTTTGTGGCCAAAGCGGTCATCTGCCTTGGCGGCGGCAGCGTGATTCTTCGCTGCTTGCGATCGCGGCAAGCGTAGGCAGCGGCAGCTCCGAGCGCTCGCTAATGGCCGCGACTGTTCCTGTGGGGCGGCCTACCGCGGGCCGCCACTACGACGAGGTGCTGCGGCGACTGGAGTACGCGTCGCCGGACAAGGTGGCCGAGCTGCTCCTGGCGGCCCCCGGGGGTGCAGCCGCGTGCGGTGCGCGCTCGACCTGGCGGCCGGCAACGGCCTGTCCGCCGACCCGTTGCTGGCGGGCGGCGTGTCGGTGCTGGTGGGGATCGACCTGATCCCCGAGGCGCACGACGCGGCGCTGCGCGACCGCCCCGGGGCCTACACCGAGTACGTGGTCGGCGACGTCGGCGAGCCCGGGCTGGTTGCCGGCCTGGTGGAGGAGCACGGCCTCAACGCGCTGGCCTGCGCCGGGGGCTGTCGCACGTACCGGTCGAGGCCTTCGACGCCGGCTGGAGCGCGTTCGCGCCCGGCACGTGGCTCGAGGCCACGAGCGCCGAGGACCTGGGCGACGCCGCGGGTGGACCCTACGGGCGCTACCTGGCGGGAGCGGTGCGCGACGGGGGCTCGAAGAGCTGCACTGCGAGCGCTTCGTACACCGCAGGGCGATGAGCGGCGAGCCGATCGAGTACAGGGCGGTGCGGGCCCGGCGCGCCTAGGATCACGCCGGTGGAGCACTCCTTCGGCACCGGCGAGCCCTTCTCCCTCGGCGTCGAGGAGGAGCTGTGCCTGGTGGCGCCCGCCACTGGGGCGCTGCTCAACGACTCGGCCGCCGTGCTCGACCGCCTCGACGCTCCGGACGCCGGCGAGGTCGAAGGAGAGGTGCTGGCCTGCCAGGTCGAGCTGATCAGCGGGGTGTGCGAGACGGTGGCCGATGCGATGGGACAGCTCGGCGAGCTCGAGCGTGCCGTGCTCGACGCGGGCGTGGGCCTGCTGCGCTCGGGCACTCACCCGAGCGCCCAGGAGGGTGAGGCGCAGGTCAGCAACAAGGAGCGCTACCAGCTGATCAGCTCGCTCTTGGGCGACGCCGTGGCCACGCCGGTTTCGGCCCTGCACGTGCACGTGGGCGTGCCGGACCCCGAGACGGCCATCCGGGTCTTCAACGGGCTGCGCCGCCACCCCCCCTGCTCGAGGCGTTGGGCGCGAACTCGCCGTTTCGCCACGGCCGCGACACGGGCCTCGCCTCCGCGCGCGAGATCACCCTTCGCGCGTGGGCGCGGTCGGGAGCCCCGCGCGCGTTCGCCAGCTTCGGAGACTTCGAGAAGTCCACCGAGGCGCTGACCGCCGTGGCCGAGGTGCCCGACTACACCTTCCACTGGTGGAAGCTGCGCCCCCACCCGCGGCTGGGCACCGTGGAGCTGCGCGCCCTGGACGTGCAGGCGCGGCCCGAGCACACCGCCGCCCTGGTGGCCGCCGTGCAGTCGCTGGCCCGCCACGAAGCGCAGGCCGAGCCGGTGGCGGGACCGGCGCCCGAGATCCTCGACGAGGCGTCGTTCAAGGCCGCCCGGGCGGGGGTGGCGGCCATGCTGCCCGGCGCAGCCGGGCGGCTGCGGCCGGTGGCCGACCTGCTCGACGAGGCGCTGGAGCTCGCGCGCCCGGTGGCGCGGGCGCTGGGATGCGCGGAAGAGCTCGAGGGCCTGACAGCGCTGGCCGGTCAGGGAGGCGGAGCCGGCCTCCAGCACGTGGCGCACCGAGAAGGCGGCATGGGCGGCCTGCTGCGCGCACTCACGCGCCGGCCCGGCGACTGAGGCACCGGGCCGGCTGAGCGCAGGTCCGCCTTGCCTAGCGGCGTCCCCGGGGGCGCGAGACGATCACGACCTCGCAGTCCGGGACACCCGATCCCAGGCGTCCACGCGGGCCACATCGCGACCCGATCAGCACTTGATCCGGCCGCGGGCCGCGGCGAAGATGCGGCCGTTGCCGCCGCCCGCGTTGACCCGGTCGCGTCCGTCCAGCTCACTGAAGGGGTCGCCGTACGGGAAAAGGCAACGCCCGACGAGGCAAGAAGACAGTCATGACAACGCCGCCCCCGCGGACGACTCGTCCCCCCGGCCAGGCGATCACGCGATCGCTTTCCGGAAGACGACTGCCTTGGCCACGAAGCGGTCGTGCCATCGACGGCGGCGTCCTGTATCGCTCGCGGCGAGAAGGGATCACGAGCTCCCGCGCTACTCCTTGGCGCCGACGCCGGATCCGATAAGGGGAACTGGAGGCACCACGGCAACTGGTTTCGTCAAGAGGAGCCCGGCGTCGCTAATCCGCCTGGCGAGGGTCCGTTTTGGTCGGTCTCGCCGTTTCGTATAGCCCCCGCCCACGGGAATCTGCAGCGGACTGGTCTTACGGGACACCGCATGCGCATGACGTCGGGGAAGTTTCCTTCGGCGTGTACACCACCCGCTGACACCCGCTTCCGCTCAGGAGCTCCTTCGTGAGAGGCGCCCCTTGGCGGCGAGAACCTGGACCGGTCCGCCCCCTCGGCAAGGGGGCGGAACTCTTACCTCAAGAGAGTTCAGCGCGTGTCCCGGAGACGATGATCCTGCGGCCTCTTGCAGGTACCGGTCAGCCCGATCGTCTAGTCCGCGCCCGCCCACGCCGCAGCGCCCGCGTACCGGCTCGTGTAAGCCCGGGAGCCCATCGAGCGAGACGCAGTCCGGCCCGGTCGCTGAGACCGAGCCCGTCGGCAGACCCCGCTGACTTCGCAGCGGCGCTCGGTGGTGGACCGTCGTGGCCTGCGACCGCGAACAGCTGCCATTGGCCGGGGACGCCCTTGAGCTCGTGAACGCCGCGGTCGGCGAGGTCGATCCCAGAGCCCAGAACCAGGTCCTTGACCGTTCCGGAGACGAGCACCTCACCCGCCTGCGCCATGGCGCCTACTCGCGCTGCGACGTGAACGGCGACGCCGCCGAGGTCGTCGCCGATCAGCTCGCACTCGCCGGTGTGAAGACCGGACCTGATCTCGATGCCGAGCTCACGCGCCTCCTCACCGATCGAGCAGGCGCAGCGGATCGCCCGAGCGGGGCCGTCGAAGCGTGCGAGGAAGCCATCGCCGGTCTGCTTCACCTCGCGGCCGCGGAAGCGCTCGAGCTGCGAGCGCACGAGCGCGTCGTGGCGCTCCCGCAGCTGCCGCCAGGCGCTGTCGCCAAGCCCTGACGCACGGCGAGTGGAATCGACGATGTCCGTGAACAGCACGGTCGCGAGCACCCGGTCCGGACGGCCGCCGGCGCGCGTCCCGGTGACAAACTCCTCGATCTCGCCGGCGATCGCCTCCGGATCGCCCGCACCGGGCAGGTGGTCCCGACCGGGAAGCTCGACGTAGCGCGCGCCGGGAATCAGCTCCGCCGTCAACCTTCCGTTTGCAGCCGGGATCGACGAGTGGGCATGGTGGAGCACGAGCGTCGGCACCCTGATCATTGGCATCACGTCCCGAACGTCGACCTGCTGGATCGCCTCCCACAGCGACAGCGCCATGCCCGGGCTCATCGAGGCCCGCTCGAACATGCCCCAGAAGCGCTTCTCCACGCCGCTCTCGGCGACCGACGGCGCGACCCATCGCATCGTCTCCCCCTCGCCCCAGCGCTCGATCGTCTCGCGGACCTCCAAAGCGTGCACTCCTCTCGTGAGGTCCCGTGGGGCGTCCTCTATGTCCAGTCCCACCACGAAGCTGTCATAGAGGATCAGCCCGGTGGTGCGCTCGGGGTAACTGGCGGCGAAGAGGCAGCTGAGCGCCGACCCCTCGGAGAAGCCCAACAGCGCCGCCCGCTCCGAGCCGACGGCGTCCATCACCGCCCGGATATCGTCCATCCGCTCCTCGAAGGTGGGAGCGGCTCCCACCGGGTCCGACAGCCCCGTGCCGCGCTTGTCGAACATGATCAGCCTGGAGAAGCTGGCCAACCGCTGCAGGAAGCTCGCGACCGTCGGCTCGGTCCATTGGAGGTCGAGGTGCGAGAGCCAGCCCCACACGTAGACGAGGTCGAGTGGGCCCTCGCCCAATACCTGGTAGGCGACGTTGACATCGCCGCTCTTCGCGTAGCGTGTTTGGGGAGTCGGCATCGTGGCGTGTTTGGGGAGTCGGCATCGCGCCTGCCTACAGGTCGATCGAGCCTGCTCCGGCCGGACCCGGCGGACAACGGTTCCCCCGCGAGCTACAATAGCTTCGCCCGCAGAGCGGCCCCGGGCGGCGCGGAGTGTTCCTTCCCCGTGACGCACTCTCCTGTTGGAAACGTCGGTGGGCTTGGTCGCGCCGGTGGTCATCTATAGAGCCAGCCGGCTCGAACCGGCGACCTCCTGCTTGCAAAGCAGGCGCTCTTCCAGCCCCACCTCCGTCCCCTTTTCCCGACAGCCTCGTGCAATAGGAAAGTCATCGGTACGCGATCGCGGTTTGCCTGGCTTCGCAGCCTCGCGGTCCAACCCTCCAGCGAACCGTCGGGGTCACAATGACCCCAGGCCGCCCAATGCCGTTGTGCGACCGTGTCGATGGACTGCGGGTAATCGGCAGCGTTCTCGACGCGCACTCCCGGGTGCCTCGACTCGGGCGCTCACCGCACCCGCCGGTAGAGCCGTGCGAGCCGCGACGGCGGCAGGCCGACCACGTACAGCAGGCGGATCGCCCACCACGAGAACAGAGTGCGCGCCAGGCCGGCGCGTCGCCAGCGGCGATCGCTCGTCCGCGCCGGTCCTGGCAGGCACGCCGTTCGATGACCGGCCTCCAGCCGGCGGACGAAGTCGTAGTCGTCCATGATCTCGAGGTCGCGGTAGCCGCCGAGGCGCTCGAACACCTCGCGCCTGACCCACACCGATGAATCGCCGTAGTAGAAGCCCAACCGCCGCTGGAACGCATAGGCGGCCGTGAGCAGGCGCGCGAAGCCGTCCTCCCCATCGAAGCGCAGGGCGAAGTTCCCACCGGCGATTCCGTGGTCGGTGGTCGCCGAGGTCAGCGACGCGTACGCGCCGGCCGGCAGCCGCGAGTCGGCGTGGAGGAACAGCAGCAACTCGCCGCCCGCCTCTCGGGCTGCGTCGTTGAGCTGTCGGGGGCGGCCTCCCGACGCATGCACGACGCGCACGTCGCGTCCCACCGCGATGTCGACGGTGGCGTCGCGTGAGCCGCCGTCGGCCACCAGCACCTCCCACCGCCCGGGAAGGGAGTCGACGTGGTCGAGCAGACCCGGAAGGGCCCTCTCCTCGTCGAGGGTCGGGACGATCACCGAGACGAGCGGCCCGCCGGGGCTCAAACCGCACAGCGAAACGCGGCGGGCAGGGTGCCGTCCTCCAGACGCAGCTCCAGAAAACGCTCGATCACCGCCCGCTTGGCGTCGGCGAGCGCAACCTCGCCGCGCGCCACCACGAAGTCCGGACTCGACTCGATGTCGCCTCCCACCGGGTGCCAGTGCGCGCCGTCGGCGGTCACCGTCAGCTCGGGCGCCATCACGCCCTCGGAGATCTCGATGCCGGCGTCCAGCCCCTCGGCGAACCCGCGCTGCACCAGCGGGCGCACCGCGAAGTCGCTGCCCTCGATCCCGAAGCCGGCAAGCAGATCCCCGAGCTGTGAGACCTCGCCGCGGTTCTCCGGCGTCTCGGTCATGGCGACGCGCAGCGGCAGCCCCAGGTCGCGGGCGAAGCGGATGCCCTCCATCGCACGCGCCCACGATCCCGCGCCGCGCCAGCGGTCGTGCGTCTCGGGGCGCGCACCGTCCACCGAGCTCTGCAGCACCAGCCGCTCGCACCCCGCCAGGCGCTCCAGCTCGCCGGCCCGGCGGCCGGTGAAGAGCATCGCGTTGGTGAGCACCACGGTCGGGAGCCGCGCGCTCGCGTACTCGAGCATGTCGACGATCTGCGGGTGCACGAACGGCTCCCCTCCGGTCACGTACAGCTCGCGGAAGCCCTCCTCGAGGGCCTCGTCGACGAGCGCTCGGAAGCGATCCGCCGCGATCTCGCGCCTGCGCGCCCGCGGCGAGGACGCCACCACGCAGTAGCCACAGGCCAGGTTGCAGTGAAAGTTCGAGTAGATCCACAGCCGCGCCGGGAAGGCGTCGGTGCCGAACATCGAGACCACCGGCAGGCCGCGGTCCTCGTACGCCGGGGCATCCGCCCAGCCCGCACCGTCGCCGGCGGCGAAGCCGGCCGGCACCGCATCGCGGTACATCTGGTAGCGGCCGCGCGCACGCTCCCTTGGAGGCACGACCTCCAGGCAGGTGGTCCACCAGCCCGACTCGATCGTCTCGACGAAAGCCTCCGGCAGCCCGGCCGTGCGCATCGACGCCGCCTGAGCGCGCCAGTCGTAGGAGACGGGCGCCAGCCGGGCGCGCGCCACGCCGTCGTGGAGGTCGAGGACCGCGTACCAGGTCTCGCGCCGGCCGTCGTTGGCGGGGCGTCCGACGGCACCGACGTTGACCACCAGCGTGCCGTCCAGCTCCCGCTGCCAGGGGATGCCGGTGTGGGTGCACAGGAGCACGCCGGCGCCCGATTCGCGTACGCGCAGGCCCAGCTCGTCGTCCGCGAGCGACTCCCACAGGAAGTCGTTGACCGCCAGCGGCGATCCGTGCACCGCATGCACGTCCACCCCGTCGATCTCCTCACGCAGCTCGCCCGGCAGCCCGCGCATCCAGGCGGCGAACGCGACGCCCGTGTTCGCGCGCGTGTGGTCGTACATCAGCTGGGCGAACTCGTTGTCGCGCTCGGATGAGTAGCCGCAGCCGCAGTCCTCGTCCCCGCGCCCGATGGCGATGTCGTAGTTGCCGGCGATCGACTCGACTCCGAACTCCTCCAGCAGCGGCCAGACCGCGTCGCACTCGGCGCCGAAGCCGCCGAGGTCTCCCAGGTTGAGGATCCGCTCACAGCCGCGGACGCGCGCGTCATCGAGCATCGCGCGGAGGGCGTAGGGATTGGCGTATGCGCCTCCAAAGGCCGCGATGCGCACCGTGCGATCAGTTTAGGATCCGTTCGCCGCTGGGGTGCGAACAGAAGGACGAACCATGGGAGAGATCCGAACCCCCAGGCGAGTCGCCATCATCGGAGCCGGCCCTATCGGCCTGGAAGCCGCGCTCGCCGCGGCCGAGCGCGGCCTGGACTTCACCGTGTACGAGGCTGCCGCCTCGCCCGGCGGCTACGTGCGCCGCTGGGGGCAGGTGCGCCTGTTCACCCCCTGGGAGATGAACGTGTCCGATCGCGCCCGCGCGGCGCTCGGGGTCCAAGCCCCCGACGGCAGCGGGCTCCCGACCGGAGACGAGCTGGTAGAGCGTCTGATCGAGCCGCTCGCAGCCGGCCCGGCGCTCGTGGGCCGCGTACGCCTCGCCACGAAAGTGCGGGCAGTGGGACGGGAGGGCTTGCTCAAGCACGAGGCGATCGGCTCCAGCGAGCGTGCGGCTCGGCGGTTCCGGCTGCTGGTCGCCGGGCCGGACGGTTCAGAGTCGATCGAGCACGCCGACGCCGTGATCGACTGCTCGGGCACCTACGGCCACCCCAACCGGCTCGGCGACGGCGGCATCGATGCTCCCGGCGAACGCGCATTCGAGGACCGCATCGAGCGCTTCCTGCCCCAGCTCGACGTGGAGCATTCCCAGTGGGCGGGACGCACCGTCCTTCTCACCGGCTCCGGGCACTCCGCACAGACCGCCGCCCGCGCGCTCGCCGAGTTCGCCCGGCATGCGCCCGGAACCAAGGTGATCTGGGCGGTGCGCCGCCCGCGGCCCGACTGGGGCAAGGTGCAAGGCGACCCCCTGCCCGAGCGAGCCTCGCTCAACCGCGCCTCAGAGGATTTGCAGCGCGGCCACTCGGCGGCGGTGGAGGTGCGCCCCGGGCGGGTGACAGAGGCGCTGCAGCCCAGCGGCGGGCGGATCGCCGTCTCCCTGCGCGACGGAAGCGTGGAGCGGGTGGAGGTCGACCGCATCCTGGCGCTGAACGGCGGAGTGGGCGACCACTCCCTATACCGCCAGCTTCAGGTCCACGAGTGCTACGCCACGTGCGGGCCGATGAAGCTGGCCGCCACGCTGCTGGCCGGCGGGGGTGGCGACTGCCTGGCCCAGACCAGCCACGGCCCCGAGACCTTGCTCAATCCCGAGCCCGGCTTCTTCATCCTCGGCGCCAAGTCATACGGGCGCAACTCGCAGTTCTTGATGAGCATCGGCTGGCAACAGGTCGACGACGTGTTCGCCTCGCTGCTCGGCTGACGTCCGCGCGCCTGAACCAAACGGGTCCCGCCATGCGAAACCCCTTCCAACCGCACCCGACAGAAAGCGACTCCAAGTGAAGCGCATCTTCAGCTCCCGGCCGTCACCGGCCCTCGTAATCGCCTGCATCGCACTGTTCGCGTCGATGGGCGGCGTCTCCTACGCCGTGGCCACCGGATCGATCGACAGCCGCGAGATCAAGGACAACACCCTCCGCGCCCAGGACATCCGGGCGAACTCCATCACCGAGTCCGAGGTCAGGCGTCGCTCGCTCGACGGCACCGACATCAAGATCGAGCGCGTGGGCGGCAACGCCGTGAAGGAACAGGTGCTCGAGCTCGACAAGATCGGAAAGATCTCCGCCAGCTCCGTGCGCTGGGCGCTCGTGAACGAGAACGGCGACATCGAGGAGCAGTCGGGGGGCTTCACAGTGATGTCAAAGCCGGGGATCAACGGCCAGCCGGCCACCAACCCCAACATCTACATCGACGCCGGCTCGTCCCTGGTCGGCCATGGACTGATCGCCACCACGGCGATTCAGAACCGCCTCAACCGCACCGGTAGCCCTGACGCAGACCCGGCTTTCGCCGGCGACGTCGCCGTCGGGCGCTGCAACACGGCGGCGATCAACTGCGTGCCCACCGGCACGAACGTCGACAACGTGCTGGTGGTGCGCTCACTGGCGGACAACACCGACGTGGCGTCGCAAACGCGTCGTTTCTACGTCGAGGTGACCGAGTAGGAAGCCGAGCCTGGAAGGAGGAGGCGCCTACGGGCGCCTCCTCACAGCAGCGACGCCACTGCGTAGGTCGCCGGAGCGAAGACGAGCGCCGGCAGGAAGTTGCCCACCTTCACTTCCTTCACATCGAGCAGCTTCAGCGAGATCCCGATGATCAGGATCCCGCCGGCGCTCGTGAGCACAGCGAGGGCCTCCCCCCTCAACACCGAGTCGAACGCCTCTGCGCCAAGTGTGATCGCGCCCTGGATCACCAGGACGCTGACCGCGGCTATGCCCACGCCCCACCCGAGCGCCGCGGCCAGGGCGATCGACGCGAACCCGTCGAGCACCGCCTTCGTGGCCAGCTGCGTGTACTGATCCGTCAGACCGTCCTCGATCGAGCCGAGCACGGTGAGCGGTCCGACGCAGAAGAGCAGGCTGGCGGTCACGAACCCCTCCGAGACGCGCGAGGGCCCGCCCCGGGAGACAGCAGTCTGAATGCGGTCTCCAAAGGCCTCCAGCCGGCGCTCGATGCCGATCGCCTCGCCCGTGATTCCGCCGAGCAGCACACCTCCGAGCACGTACAGCGGGTTGGTGTCCCGCCACGCCAGTGCGCTCTCGATGCCGATCACGAGCGTGACGAGCCCGAGGCCCGCCAGCACGCGCTGCCGGATGCCGTCGGGCAGGCGGCTGCCCGCAAGCGTCCCGAGCACCGTGCCGGCCAGCACGGTGCCGACGTTGAGGAACGTCCCGGTCACCGCGGCAGCATCGCACGGTGCTTGGGCTGGACCAAAGCGGGTATGTGCTCACGTAGCGTCAACTTAAGGAGTGCAGATGAGCGACAACCTGGCCAAGATCCTGACCACGGCAGCCGAGCAGAGCGCGGACGACATCGCGATCAAGCTCGATGACACCGAGGTCTCCTACGGGCTGCTCAACGAGGGCAGCGCCCGCATGGCCGGGCTGCTCAAGGCGAAGGGCGTCCAGGCCGGCGACCGGGTCGGCGTGATGCTTCCCAACGTCCCCTACTTCCCGATCGCCTACTACGGCGTGCTGCGCGCCGGCGCGGTGGTCGTGCCGATGAACGTGCTGCTCAAGGGCCGCGAGGTGGGCTTCTACCTCGAGGATCCGGGCGCCAAGCTGCTGATCGCCTGGGGCGACTTCGCCGAGGCCGCCGAGAAGGGCGCCGAGGACGCGGGCGCTGAGTGCATCCTGGTGAAGCCGGGCGAGTTCGAGAAGTTGCTGGCCGACGCCGAGCCCGACCACGACCTGGCCGCGCGCGACGGCGAGGACACCGCGGTGATCCTCTACACCTCGGGCACCACCGGCAAGCCCAAGGGCGCCGAGCTCACCCACTCGAACCTGCTCAGAAACTGCACCGTGGCGGCCGACGAGCTGGGCGAGATCACCGACGACGACCGCCTGCTCGGTGCGCTGCCGCTGTTTCACTCGTTCGGGCAGACCTGCACCCTGAACGCCGGCATTCACGGCCGCGCGATGATCTCGATGATCCCCCGCTTCGATCCGGATAAGGCGCTGGAGATAATCGCGCGCGACAAGGTCACCCTCTTCCAGGGCGTCCCCACGATGTACAACGCGATGCTGGCCTGCGAGAGCGCGGACTCGGCCGACACGTCGACGCTGCGCCTGTGCATGTCCGGCGGCTCGGCGATGCCCGAGGAGGTGATGCGCAAGTTCGAGGAGAAGTTCGGCTGCAAGGTGCTCGAGGGCTATGGCCTGTCGGAGACCTCCCCGGTAGCTTCGTTCAACCACCCCGACAAGGAGAACAAGGCCGGCTCGATCGGTACGGCGATCAAGGGTGTGGAGATGAAGGTGGTCGACGACGACGGCAACGAGGTCGACCAGGGCGAGGTCGGCGAGATCGTCATCAAGGGCCACAACATCATGAAGGGCTACTGGAACCGTGACGACGCCACGAAGGAGGCCATCAAGGACGGCTGGTTCTACTCGGGCGACATGGCCAAGGTGGACGAGGACGGCTACTTCTTCATCGTCGACCGCAAGAAGGACCTGATCATCCGCGGCGGCTACAACGTCTACCCGCGCGAGATCGAGGAGGTGCTCTACGAGCACCCGGCGATCCAGGAGGCGGCGGTCGTGGGCGTGAAGGACGACGAGCTCGGCGAGGAGGTGGGCGCGGCGGTGGTGCTTAAGGAGGGCGAGGAGCTGAGCGCCGACGACCTCAAGGCCTATGCGAAGGACCAGGTGGCGGCCTACAAGTACCCCCGCCACGTGTGGTTTCTCGACGAGCTGCCCAAAGGGCCGACCGGCAAGATCCTCAAGCGCGAGATCGAGGTGCCCTCCGGGACCCAGGCCGAGGCGAGCGCGCAGTAGTCCGGGCGCCCTCGCTACGTGAGCGCGCGGGCCTCGCGACACGCACGCCGTGCGACTGCGGCGAGCATGCGCCGCACCGCCACCACATGCCCGCCCGTGCCGATCACCGCGGATCGGTAGGCCCGTCCGTGATGTCCGGGAAAGGCCGCCCACGTGCTCGCGCGTAGGCGCGTGCGGGCATCGCCGAGGTCATCGAGGGCGAAGTCGAGCCGGTAGCTGGAGAAACGGTGCCGGCCCTCCAGTGAAAGCCGCAGCGGACGCTCCGCCGCGGCCACCGCGAAACCCGGAAAGGTCGACCCCGGCTCGAGTGGCCGTCGCCCTCCCGACCGAGGATGCTCACAGCCGAGGACCCCGGCCAAGCCCTCGGAGACCCGGCCCTCGAACCCCAGGGGCACCGAAGCGAGCAGCGCCTCCCACACCCGTTCCGGCGGCGCATCGATCGCGAGCGCGTGCTCGTCCACGAAAGGCAGTTCGGAAAGGGCGCGGTGCTCGCTCACTCAACCACCAGGCCATGGCGCATCGTGTTCTCGGTGACCACCCGCGGCTCGACGAACTGGAGCAGGTAGTCCGGGCCGCCCGCCTTGGAGCCGATGCCCGAGCGGCGGTTGCCTCCGAAGGGCTGGCGGCCGACCATCGCGCCGGTGATGCCGCGGTTCACGTACAGATTCCCGACCGGCAGGCGGGCCGCCACCCGCTCAACGGTGGCCGGGCTCCGCGAGAACAGGCCGGCGGTGAGGGCGAAGGGCAGCGCCTCGACGGTCTCGCAGGCCACGTCCACGTTCGCCGCCGCCTCGACGGTGAGCAGCGGGCCGAACACCTCCTCGCGCAGCACCCGAGCGTCCGGGTCCAGATCGCAGGCGACCGTGGGCGGGCAGTACCAGCCGCCGGACGGCGCCGCCGCGGAGGCGGCGATGCGCCCCGCCTGGCCTGCCTCGCGCGCGTAGGCGAGCACCCGCTCCTGGGCCTCGCACTCGATCACGGGGCCCATGTCGGTGCCGAAGCGCTCGGGCGGGCCGACTGCCAGCACGTCGACGGCCCCGGCGAGGCGCTCGACCAGCGCGTCGTGCACGGCCTCGTGCGCGATCACGCGCGAGGCCGCCGAGCACTTCTGGCCCGCGAAGCCAAAGGCTGAGCCGACGAGCGCGGGCACCACCTCGTCGATGTCGGCGTCGGAGTCGACGATCACGCAGTTCTTGCCGCCCATCTCGGCCACCACCCGCTTTACGTGGCCCTGGCCGTCGGGCGTCTCGGCCGCGGCCTGGACGATCTCGAGCCCCACGGCGCCCGAGCCGGTGAAAGCGATCGTATGCACTCCCGGGTGGCTCACGAGCGCGGCGCCCACCTCGCCGAAGCCGGGCAACAACGACAGCGCGTCGGGGGGCAGGCCGGCGCCGTGCAGGGCCTCGACGAGCGCGAGTGCACAGGCGGGCGACTGCTCGGCCGGCTTGAGCACCACGGCGTTGCCGGTGGCCAGGCCGGCCGCCACCATGCCGGTCGGGATCGCGAGAGGGAAGTTCCACGGCGAGATCACGGCCACGACGCCGCGCGGCACGTAGCGCATGGTGTTGCGCTCGCCGGGGACCTGCACCAGCTCCGGACCACGCTCGAGCGCCACGGCGGCGCGGGCGTAGTACTGAAGGAAGTCGATCGCCTCGCACACGTCGGCGTCAGCCTCCGGCCACGGCTTGGCGCACTCGCGCACCATGAGCGCGGCCAGCTCGAGCCGGCGCTCGCGCAGCGTGGCGGCGGCGCGCACAAGCACCTCCGCCCGCTCGGCGGCGCCGCGGGCGCTCCACTCGCGAAAGCCGCGGCTGGCCGCCGCCACCGCGGCGCCGGCATCGCTCTCCGTGGCCCGCCCGGCGTAGGCGACGACCCGCTCGGGCGCGCTCGGGTCAGTCGACTCGAAGCCGCTGTCGGCGCCCCGCTCGCCTCCGATCATGATCGGCGCGTGCAGCGGCAGCCGAGCGTCGAGCTCGGCCAGCGCGGCGGTCAGCGAGTCGCGGACGGGGGCGCGGCGCAGCTCGAGCACCGGCTCGTTGGCGAAGGGTGCGGCCCTGTCATGCACGGGATTCGCGGGATTCGCGGGATTCGGCATCCCTGCCTCATCCTTCACGGCGCGGCCAGCAGCTCGTCGATCGACGCCCCGCGCTGCTGCTCTCCCAGGAACGAGTCGTTGGACGTGTTCTCGAGCAGGCGCCGCACCAGATATGCCATCCCCGCCACCAGGTCGCCCACCGGGCAGTAGGAGCGCACGCGCAGCCCGGAGGCGGCTATCGCGACCCCCAGCTCGTCACCGAGCCCCCGCAACACCTGCAGCTCGAGGTCGTGGTCCTCGCCCCCGGAGGCCCGGTTGTGGGCGATGGCAGAGGCCAGCGAGCGGATGTTGTGGGAGGCGATCGCCACACGAAGGAGAGGATGCCAAGGATCCGGCTTCCCTGCCGAATCCTTCGTCAGGCGTTCATCCAAGAGCCGCCGCGTCAGCTCCTCGAAGTTGCGGTCGGACTCCGCCTTGACCTCGAACACCGGTGGCGCCCAGCCGTGCTGGCGGGCCTCGACCACCTCGTGGTCCCAGTAGGCGCCCTTGACCAGCCGGACCGTCAGCGGCGGGCGCCGCTCGCTCGCACGAGCCCATTCCAGCATCCGGTCGAGTTGTCGCCCTGAGTCGCGCAGGTATGCCTGCAGCACAACCCCCGCGGACGGCCCGTCGCCGAACTCGGGTTCGCCGAGGAGATCGAAGACCAGCTCCTCGGTGGTCTCCAGTGCATCTAGGGACTCCATGTCGATGTGTAGATGCGCGCCGAGATCCCGGGCGCGGCGCAGCAGCGGCCGCAGCCGCTGCGCGGCGTCGTCGCGCCCCACGTGCGGAGCCTCGGGGCGCATCAGCGGCGTGAGCGCCGACACCTTCACCGACAGGTTGACCCTCGGCAGGGGCCCCGCAGAGTCGGCTTCGAGCAAAGGCCGCTGCGGCCATGAGCGGGCCGCCGCGCTGAGCACCTCGAGGGCCTCCTCGCAGCGAGCGGCGTAGCGGTCGGCCTCCTCCGAGGTGAAGGTGGCCTCTCCTAACAGGTCGACCGAGCACGCCGACCCCTCCTTCCACAGGCCTTCGAGCACGCCGAGGGCCGCCTGCGGCGACTCGCCGACGATGAAACGGTGAGCCATGTGGCGCACCCCGGTTGCGGCGGCGGCTCCGAGCGCCGCCCGGCCCGGTGCGGTGTGGGCCACCCGCATGGCCGCCTGTAGCGCCTGCGGACGCTCGTCGACCTCCTTGAGGTACTCGGTCAGGTGTCGGGCCAGGTCGTCGTGCGAGCGGCAGGCCGGCGTCACGTCGACCAGCCGAAACAACGCTGCGCGCAACTCGGCGTCGCTGGAGGCCAGCTCCATTCCCTTCGCGTCCAGCGCCTTGATCGGATGCCGCGAAGGGCGGGGCAGGGCCGCGTGAAGGCCGCGCCCGACCCGGACAAGCAGCTCCTCGCAGTGTGACATCGCCCCAAACGCTACTCCGCCTTGGCCTCTCGACGGACTACCGAGCGCAATCTGTGCCCGCATCCGGTAGGAATAGGCAATGGCCGAACTGATCCTGGGACCACTGCTTCGCTACGTCGGAGAGAAATGCGCCGTCTTCTGGATGGAGACGGACAGCGCCTGCGAGGTCACCGTGCTCTCCACCAGCGCCCGAACCTTCTGTGTCGAGGGTCATCACTTCGGGCTCTTGCGCGTGGAGGATCTCGAGTGCGGAGAGGTATACAAGTACACCGTCGAGCTCGACGGCGAGCGCCGGTGGCCGCTCGAGGACTCGGAGTTCCCGCCCAGCCGGTTTCGCACCTATCCCAAGAAGGAGGCGCTGCAGATCGCCTTCGGGTCGTGCCGGGTGTCGGTGCCCAACGAGCCGCCGTACACCCTCCCCAAGGACGAGGACGACCGCGGCCGCGAGCTCGACGCGCTGCGGGGCCTCGCTCTGCGGATGCGCCACCAGCCTGTCGACCAGTGGCCCGACCTGCTCCTGCTCCTGGGAGATCAGGTGTACGCCGACGAGGTGTCGCCCCGCACCGAGGAGTTCGTGCGCTCGCGTCGCGACATGGATCAAGAGCCTGGCCCGCTGGCGCTCGACTTCGAGGAGTACACCCGCCTCTACCGCGAGTCGTGGAGCGAGCCCGTGATCCGGTGGCTGTTCTCGACGGTGTCGACGGCGATGATCTTCGACGACCACGACGTGCACGACGACTGGAACACGTCGCAGGCGTGGCTGGACGAGGCGCGCAAGACCGATTGGTGGGACGAGCACATCGTCGGGGCGCTGATGTCGTATTGGGTCTATCAGCACCTGGGCAACCTCAGCCCGGACGAGCAGGAGCAGCTGGACCTGCTGGACAGGGTCAGAGAGGTCGAGGACGGCGGGCCGGTCCTGCGCGAGTTCGCCCTGCGCGCCGACAGGGAGGTCCAGGGCACCCGCTGGAGCTACTATCGAGACCTCGGCGACACCCGGCTGGTGGTGATCGACTCCCGTTGCGGTCGCGTGCTGGAGGAGGGCAAGCGCTCCATGCTCGACGAGGACGAGTGGAGCTGGATCGAGGAGAAGGTCGGTGGCGACTTCGACCACCTGCTGCTGGCAACCTCGCTGCCGTGGCTGCTCTCACCCGGGATGCACCACCTCGAGGCCTGGAACGAGGCCGTATGCGGCGGGGCCTGGGGCGGGCTGGCGGCGAAGGTGGGCGAGAAGATCCGCCAGGGCCTCGACCTAGAGCACTGGGGCGCCTTCAACGACTCCTTCGACCGGCTGGCCGAGCTGCAGCGCTCGGTGGGTGCGGGTGAGCGCGGCGAGCCGCCGGCGTCGATCGTGACCCTCTCCGGAGACGTGCACCACGCCTACCTGAGCGAGGTGGCCTTCCGGCGTGGCTCGGGCGTGCAGAGCAACGTGTACCAGGCGGTGTGCTCACCGCTGCGCAACCCGCTGGACGCCAAGGAACGCCGGGTGATCCGGGCCGCCGTCTCGGACTTCGGCTACGCGGTGGGCCGGGCGCTCTCCCTCGCCGCGGGCGTGGACTCAGAGCCTGTGCGCTGGCGCATGGTCGGCGACGCTCCCTGGTTCGACAACCAGGTGGCCATCCTGAATGTGGACGGGCGGCGGATGAGCTTCGAGATCGACAAGGCCGTGCCCGACAGCGACGGCTCCGAAGGCCATGCCGAGCCGAGGCTGGAGTGCGTGTTCTCTCACCAGCTGGCCTAACCTCTTCCAAGGCGCGGGGCCCCATTGCCCCATGACACGCTCCTGGCTCTTCGATGAGCGAGATACTGGGCGGTGCGATGGCGCAGGACAACGAGGAGCGAGTCAGACGGATCTTCGAGGCCTTCGGCCGCGGTGACTTCCACGCGGCTCTCCAGGACGTCCGCATGGAGGTGCGGACTCACCGGATAGCCCCTCTCCCCGATCCCAAGGCCTACATCGGCCCCGCCGGAATGCTCATGGCCTGGGGCGAGTGGACCGCGCCCTTCGAGGAGCTCGAGTTGACGGTCGGGGAGCTGATCAGCCGCGAGCACAGCGTCGTGGCCGAGATCCGCCAGCGGGGGCGACGTACCGACAGCGGCGAATCCACCGAGGAGCGCTTCTGGTTCGTCTGCACGTTCTTCGAGGGCGAGTTGAGCCAGTGGGACATGCTCGCCAGCAAGCGGCAGGCCCTCAAGGGCGTCGAGATGGCGGAGAAAGCATCGGGGTCCTGAAGTACGTCCGGCGCTTCGTACACCATGCCGCGACTTGCCTGCGATGAACCCAACGACGACACTGCCCCATACCGACGCCAATCCGTCCGCCATGCGGGAAACCACACCCTCTGTATTCCTAGTCGCCAGACCGTCCGTGGACGTCGACGGGATGCGCAACTATCTCGAGAGCGTCGGCGGCGCTTCTTGGCTCGAACGCCGACTGGAAGAGGAACGGGGATCCGACGCTGACGCCGAGCTGCTGGTCGAGTTCGGCGGGCGTATGTGCTATCGCAGCTGGGAACCGGGGCTCAACGCGAACGTCACGCGCATTCGTACCGAGAAGGACGAGTACTTCGGAAACCTCCTTCGCAGCTCGCACGGAAGCGTCTTCGAGCACGCGAACTACTCCTTTGCCTTCCACAACGTCTCGCGCGTGTTCACCCACGAGCTCGTCCGCCACCGCGCAGGGTCGGCGTTCAGCCAGGAAAGCCTCCGCTACGTACGGTTGACCGACATCGGCTTTCGGGTTCCGTCGGCTCTCGAGCCCATTCGCGACGAGGTCCTGACCCTGGTGGAGCAGCTGGAGGAGTTTCAGCTCTCGGCCTCCGACGCTCTCGGGCTCGACGATGAGGGGGTGCCTTTTGCGATCAAGAAGGAGATCACCTCGGCGCTTCGCCGCCTGGCGCCGATCGGGTTGAGCACGGACATCCTCTGGACCGCGAATGTCCGCACGCTCCGCCACGTCATCGAGATGCGTACCGCCCCGGGAGCGGAGGAGGAGCTGCGCCTCGTATTCGACGAAGTCGCGCAGATCGCGTGCCGCGAAGCGCCCAACCTGTTCCAGGACTTCGAGCGATCGGAGGACGGCTCCTGGGTCCCTCAGCATCGAAAAGTCTGACGGACTGACGGCGACAGACCGGACTGCCAAAGTCGCCTGCGCCCGAGCGCCGGCGGGCGAGCCGTCTACTCGTCGTCTCTCAGCGCCGTAGCTATCGCCGCCCGTCCGCGCACGTTCAGCTTGCGGAAGACCGCCGCCAGGTGCGTCTCCACCGTCTTCTCCGACAGGTAGAGGCGGGCAGCCACGTCACGATTTGTAAGTCCTTCGGTCACGAGTCGGGCCACCTCCCGCTCGCGGCCGCTGAGCGCGGAGGCTCCTTCGAGGCCCCGCCCGCGCTGCCCGCCGCGACCCACCCTTCGGCCCAGGCGCCTGAGCTCACGTACGGCTTCGGCGCGCCCGCCCATCGCCCCGCAGGCCTCGAACTCCGCGCACGCATCCTCGAGCAGCCCTATCGCCGCGCCCCGGCTCCGCTGTGCGCGCGCTCGTGCTGCCAGCACCCGGGCGCGGGCCGCCAGCACCCGGTCGCCGGCCGAGTCCGCATCCCGGGCCGCCGCGAGCGCGAGCCTTCCGGCCTGCTCCGCCTCGCCGCCGGCGAGCGTCACCGCGGCCTCGGCCAGGCCCGCCTCGCATCGGCGCCCGCCCAGCGGCGATCCGGCCGCGGCCTCGCGGGCCCGGTCCGCCCACCCCTGAGCGTCCTCCAGCCGGCCGAGGATCAGGGATGCCCGCGTGAGCATCTCGTAGTAATGCGGGCGCATCGGCTGCCCGCAGATAGGCAGCTCCGGGCCGCCGGCGGCCGCGACCACGTCGTCGATGCACCGCTCGGCTCGCCCCACCTCCAGCTGGGTCGCCGCGAGGTGCAGAGCGGAATGGGCGACGAAATAGCTGGGTCGCGCTTGGGCGCGCGCGATCGCTCGCGACTCCTCGCCATATGCCAGGGCAAGCTCGAGCTCTCCGGCGAGAGTCGCGATCCAGCCGCGCAGGGTCAGGGCCCAGGCGATCCACTGATCCACCCGGGACAGGCGCGCGGCTTCGACCAGGTCGTCCGCGTCGGCGGCCGCCCCTACCAGCTCGCCCTGCCAGGTTCTGGCCACGGTGCGGGCGATGGTGAGCGGCACGATCAGGTGCCGCTGACCCGTGGCGTGGGAGATGACGAGCCCACGTTCGGAGGCGAGGATGCAGTCGGCGTGGCGTTCGAGGCACATGGCGGTCCAAGCGACCGCCAGCACTCCCTCCAGTCGCCCGGCCAGCTCGCCGTCGGTGAGTGGAGCCATCAGCGCGATGGCCCGATCGCACTCGGCCAGAGCTACCTCGAGCGCGCCTACGTTGTAGTGGGCAAGCGCGCAGACCGCCGCTCCTGCGACCTCGAGTGGCGGCTCGCCCGATGCCTGCGCCCCGCGGTCGGCATCGGCCGCGTAGCGCAACATAGCCTCGTAGTCGGGCTCGTACAGGCAGTCCAGCGCGGTCTCGATGCCCAGCTCGGCGGCCCTCGGGTCCCGCGGGTCTCCCAGGTCCGCGAGCGCACGGCGCAGAAGGGCAGTGGCCTCCCCGTGACGGCCGAGCATGTGACCGACGACGGCCAGGAACGGGAGAATCCTGGCGCGCATCGGCTCCAGCTCGGGCGGCAGCGTGTCGAGCACCTCCAGAAGCGTCTGGCGGCTCTGCTCCAGCATGCCCGCCGAGCCCTGGGCGGTGGCCATGGCCGCCAGCAGACCGATCCGCTCGGCCGGCTCCGTCGAGGCCGGCATCAAGCGCAGCGCCGCGGCATACCAGCGCGCAGCGATCGCCGGCGCGCGCACGGCCGCGGCGCGTCCGGCGTCGGCCAGCAGCGCGACGGCATCGACATCACCCGGCGCCGCGGCGGCCTCGACATGGTGCGCTCGCTGCAGCGCAGGTGCGCCGCTGCGCTCGAGCAGTTCGGCGATCCTGGCATGGGCCATAAGCCGCGCGCCCGGATCCGCGGACTCGAAGGCCGCGCGCCGGACGATCGGGTGGCGAAAGCGAAACCGCCGGGGCACGTCGCTCGGTTGCACGATCCCTTCGCGCGCGAGCGCATCGATCGCGGCGAGCGCCACTTCCTCGCTTGTGGCGGCGCCAGCCGCCACAAGCTGCGGCTCGAATGGATCCCCGGCGACCGCGGCGGCGTGGCACACGGCTCGCTCGGAGTCCGACAGCTCGGCAAGCTCGCGCGTCAGTGAGCCGGCCACGCCGGCCGGCACCTCCAGCCCCGACCCGGCTGCCCCCAGCGTGACGCTGGCACCGCTCCTCGTCAGCTGCTCGAGATAGAACGGGTTCCCACCGCTCTCGGCCATGAGGGCCTCGAGCGCGTCTCGGTCGACGCGATCGCCCACCAGCGCCGCGGCGTCGCTGCGAGACAAGGGGCCTGGTTCGATGAGAGCGTCCGCACCTGCGGCGATGAATGCGGCCCGCGCCGGTCCGGCGCGCTTGTCCAGCGGCAGCGGCCGGTAGGCCAGCGCAAGCAGCACCGGCGCCCGGGGTCGGCGGCGGATGAGGTGTGAGACCAGCTCGAGCGAACTGTCGTCGACCCAGTGCAAGTCGTCGATCGCCAGGACCACCGGGCGGGACGCGGCCAGCGCCTCGAGCAGGGTCCGCACCGCTACGAGGGTCCGGTGGCGCTCATCTCCGATGCCGGGCCCCGCGGGCTCGGGCCGTGGAGAGAGCGACGGCAGGACCGCGGCGAGACGGGCCAAGGCGTCCTCGTTGACCGGCTTCAGCGAACGCCGGTCGACGGTCGCGAGGTGGTCGTCCAGGGCGTCCACGAAGGCCCCGAACGGCACACCGCGCTCGAATTCCGCGCCGGAGCCGCCCAGCACCAGCATCCCGCGTGCCCGCGCCCGCTCACCGAGCATCTCCAGCAGGCTCGTCTTCCCGATGCCGGGCTCACCGGCGATGCACACGAGCCCCGGATCGCCGCCCTCGAGCAGATCCAGGGCGCGGTCGAGGGCCGCCGTCTCACGTTCTCGTCCGTGAAGCGCTTCCGTGTCCAAGCCGATCGCCGCGGGCAGTGTACCCCCTGGCAGGTCCAGGGATTTCCCTGATGTTGTGGGCGACGTGGGCCCTCAGGGTAGGCGGCATGACCGCCCATTCCATGAGAGGACCCCTGCCGTCCAGCGCGTCGAACTCGGAGCTCAAGGCGCGCCATCGCGCGATGTGGGCATCCGGCGACTACCCGTCCATGGTCGAGACGTTCCTTCTGCCGCTCGGACCGCGGCTCGTCGAGGCGTGCGGTATCGCCGCCGGGATGCATGTCCTCGATGTCGCCGCCGGCACGGGCAACGCTTCGATTCCCGCTGCCGAGCGCGGCGCGAGCGTTACCGCCAGCGACCTGACGCCCGAGCTGCTTGCGGCCGGCCGTAGCCTCGCGGAGGCCCAAGGGCTCGAGCTGGAATGGGTCGAGGCCGACGCCGAGAACCTGCCGTTCGACGACGAGTCCTTCGATGTCGTCATGTCCTCGATCGGCGCGATGTTCGCGCCCCACCACCGCGACGTGGCCGACGAGCTCGTGCGCGTGTGCCGTCGGGGCGGCACGATCGGGCTGGTGAGCTGGACCCCCGAGGGCATGCTCGGCGCGCTGTTTCGAACAATGGGCCCGTTCGCCCCGCCGCCTCCCCCGGGCGGGCAACCACCGCCGCTGTGGGGCAGCGAGGAGCACGTACACGAGTTGTTCGGCGACCGCGTGGAGTTCCGCACCCTCCAGCGTGACGTGCTGGAGATCACCGCCTTCGAGCGACCCCGCGACTACGGCGAGCACTTCAAGGCGCGGTACGGCCCGACCATCGCCGCCCGGGCGAACGCGCGCAAGACCGGCCGCGAAGCTGAGTTCGACGAGGCGCTCAACCGCTTCTGCGACGAGTGGAACCGCGGCACGTCCGACCGCGCGCGCTTCGAAAAGGAGTACCTACTGGCCGTCGGGACACGGCAATGACGATGCGGTCCATCCGTACGCACGCCAGGCCGGCCGACCTCCCGAGCTCTAGCAGGCCGCCGGGACCCGGCATGCACGGCACGGCGGGGGGAAGCCGCGGCGACGAAGGTGGCGCCCGTGAAGCGACGAGGAGGTAGGACTCGATGAGCGCTTACGAGAAGAAGATCGCCGAGGGCGCGAAGCCGTTCCTCGCCGACGGCGAGGAGGTCAAGGCCTCCTTCATCGCCAGACCGCGCGGCTGGACGCAGACCATGGCCGGGTCGAAAAAGCTCGGCCTCCACCAGCAGCAGAAGGCTGTGGCCGGCAGCGAGCAGGCGGGCTTTCAGCTTGCCAGCGATGGCGCTGGCGATCACACAGGACCGACTGCTCTCGCTGAGCATCGGCTCGCCGATCGGGATGGGGATCGGCGGCGAGGTCAAAGACCTGGCCGGCGCGGCGCCCGTCGAGGAGGTGGACTCGATCGACGTGCGACGTCTCGGCCTCGCCCAGGTGATCACCGTCACCGTGCGCGGCGTGCCGTTCACGCTCGAGGCCAACGCCAAAGCCGGCGCGAAGAGCCTCGCCGCGGCGTTTGAGAACGCGAAGTCGCTCAGCCCCAGTGTCTCCCCGCCAGGCGGGGAACCCGTAAACCACACGAGAGGGAGGACCCCTTGAAGCACATCCACAAGCACATCCGCGCGCGGCGACCTTCGCCTGCGATGGTCGTCAGCGTCCTAGCGTTGTTCATCTCGATGGGCGGCGTGTCCTACGGTGTCGCGACCGGCTCAATCAACAGCCGCGAGATCAAGAACAACACGATCCGTGGCACGGACGTCAAGAACAACAGCCTGAAAGGGACGGACATCCTCGAGCGGAGCCTGGGTGAGGTGCGCAGCGCGAGCTCGGCCGACAGCGCCAACCCCGCCGGGCCTGCCGGCGGCGACCTGGCGGGCACTTACCCCAATCCAGCGATCGGCCCGAACGCCGTGAACGGCTCAAAGGTGGCCGATAACAGCCTGACCGGCACCGATGTCAACGAGTCGACACTCGGAAGCGTCCCGAATGCCGGTCTGCTGGGCGGCAAGGCGCCCGCGGCCTTCCTTGGCAGCACTGTCTACAAACGCGAGTCCGTGATGGGCCCAGGCACCCGCTTGGGCGATGCCACCAACGTGATCAGTCAGGCGTGTGACGCCGGGGACACGTTGCTCTCTGGGGGACCGGCCAATATCTCGGCTACCACGGATCTGCTCGAGAGCTTCCCGGCGCCGGATACCACCAACTCCTGGCTGGCGAGGATCAACGACAACGGCGCGGCGGACAACTTCAGCGTCGTCGTCCTCTGCGTCGACCAGTAGACGGTGGATCTCATCGCCATCGGCGGCTACTGCCCGCTGCAACCAAGAAGGAGTGGAGAATGCACCGTTGGATCCAAAGCCAATCGCCTGCGATGGTCTTGAGCGTCGTCGCGCTGTTCGTTTCCCTCGGCGGCGTCGGCTATGCCGCGGCGACGATCGGCTCGGCGCAGATCAAGGACGGCTCCGTCGCAAGCAAAGACATCAAGAACCGCACGATCGCTACGAAGGACCTCAACAGGAAGACGGCCGCCTCGCTCAGGGGCAGGAGGGGCGACACCGGTCCGCCAGGCCCGACGGGCGCGGCGGGACCCACAGGCGCGGTGGGCCCCCAGGGGCTACCCGGCATCAGCGGCCTGGAGCGGGTCTTGGGCTTCTCCCTCCCGTTCGATTCGACCTCGCCCAAGACCGCGACGGTGTCGTGCCCGGCGGGCAAGCAGGTCGTCGGGACCGGCTACAACCTGAACGCAGGCGGCAACACGGTCGAGCAGCACCTGCAGGCCACCTACGTACTGCCCACCCCGGACAACTCCGGCGTCAGGGTAGGGGCGACCGAGGACGCTGCAGGGACGACCGGCAACTGGAACATCGTCGCCGTCGCGCAGTGCGCCGAGGTGGCGCCGTGATTTCTCGACGAAAGGACTCTCCATGAAGCGAAGCTGCCGGCCCGTCGATTTCGAGCGGTCCGACGACGGATCGTGGGTTCCTCAGCACCGCAAGGTCTGAAGCGCCCCGCCTCCCGGCCACAGCCTGCCTAAGCCTTCCTCGGCGTGGAGTGCGGCAGGCCCTCGTAGTAGGGCAGCTCGCCACCGGCGTTGCGCTTCACGATCTCATACAGCTGCCGCGCCTTGCGCGGGTTGCGCCCCGCCAGGTTGCGCGTCTCTCCCGGATCCGACTTCAGGTCATACAGCTTGAACTCGGCGGGTTCGTTGATGCCCGACAGAGCCCAGCGGTCGGTGCGCAGGAAGAAGCTGTTCTTGTAGCCGCCGTACGCATAGGACCTCGGGGACGGCTGGTTGCCGTCGAACAGGCTCGACAGGTCCACGCCGTCCATCCGCCCCGGCGCCTCGACGCCCGCGATCGACAGAACCGTGGGGCCGATGTCGTGGGTCGTGGCGAAGTAGGTGCTCTTCTCGCCCGCGCGGCGGCGCTTGGGGTCCACCACGATCAGCGGCACGTGGATCAGCTCGGGGAACAGCATCTCCGAGCTCTTGCCCGTGAACCCGTGCTCGCCGAGGAACACTCCGTGGTCGGATACCAGCACGAACATCGTGTCGCGCTCGAGATCGCGGTCGACCAGGCGATCCATGAACACGCCGAGCCAGTAGTCGGTCATCGTCACCTCGGCCGCGTAGAGTGCCTTCATGCGGGGAATCAGCACGTCTGCCTCGGCGTCGGACAGGTAGTTCTCGACCGGGTTGTAGCGGATCATCCCTGGCTCGGGACCGCGGTAGTCGGGGTCGCCGTACATGTCGATGTACTTGCGCGGCGGGGTCCAGGGCTCGTGGGGCTCGAAGGTGTCGACCACCAGCGCGAAGGGCTTGTTGACCTCGGCCAGGTCGATCGCCTTCAGGCCGTCGCGGAACACCCGCTCGGCCCACAGGCCCTCCTCCTTAGGGTTGTAGATGCCGTTCGCGAGGTACCTCTGGATCCGCAGCCGCGTCTTGGGGTTGTCGAGGGTGCGCGGCAGCCAGTGGCGGATCGCCCGCTCGGGCACGCCGCCGGACAGCCCCGCGACCTGGCCCCCGCGCACGGCCACGTGGTCGAAGCTGTTTCGAAAGCGCCTGTAGGGCTTGGAGAAGGCGAGGAACGGATTGTCTGTCACGAGGCCGGTCCAGTAGCCCGCTCGCCGCAGTGTGCTCGTGAAGGTGTCCGGCACGCTGTCGAGCGGCTCCCAGCCCGGAGACTCGATCAGGCCCGAATAGTCGCGCCAGTTGCGAAACGGGAAGCCGCGCTGGCCGCTGAAGATCGACTTGCGCGCCGGCACCGTGGGCATCGCCTCCGGGTAGCAGCGGGTGAAGCTCAGACCCTCGCGCGCGAGCGCGTCCATGGTGGGCGTCTTGGCAAGGTCGCCGAAGGTGTAGTCGGCGCGCAGGTTGTCGACCACGATCACGACCACGTTCGGCTGGTCGTCGACGGCTTGCGTCGACGTCATCTCGCAGCCGGCCGCCAGGACGGCCGCCGACGCGCCCGCCGCCTGCAAGAACCGCCGGCGCGTCGTGGAGGATTCGATGGGCCCGAGAATAGCCAAGGCCGTTTTCGCATCTTCCCGGCGCCCCGTCCCACATCACGCGCCGAGGCTCTAGAGTTTCGCGGCGTGCAAGACGACCTCCTCAACACCCGCCAGGTGGCGCCCTCCGTGCTCGCGTCGGATTTCGCGCGCGTGGGAGCGCAGGTGGAGGAGGTGATGACGGCAGGCGCGCGCGTGATCCACATCGACGTGATGGACGGTGCCTTCGTCCCCGCTCTCTCCATGGGCCCGCAGATGGTCTCGGCCCTACACGACCAGGTGCACGACGCCGGCGGGTGGCTCGACGTGCACCTGATGATCGAGCGCCCCGAGCGTCACGTGGAGGCGTTCGCCGCGGCCGGCGCCGACTCGATCTCGGTGCACGTGGAGGCCACGCCGCACATCCACTACGCGCTCAAGGCCGTGCGGGAGGCAGACTGCAAGGCGGGGTTGGCGCTCAACCCCGGCACCCCGACCACGGCGATCGACTCTCTGGCCGGCGCCTTCGACCTGCTGCTTTGCATGACCGTCAACCCCGGCTGGGGCGGTCAGCCCTACATACCCGGCTCAGAAGCCAGGATCGAAGACCTGCGGGCGCGGATCGGATCCGATGTCCCGCTAGAGGTCGACGGCGGCATCGATGTGCCCACCGCCGGATCCGCGGCCGACGCTGGTGCCACCCTGTTCGTGGCGGGCTCGTCGATCTACGGCGCAGAGGACGTGGCTGCCGCCTACCGGGAGATAGCGGCGGCCGCCGGCGCGTGAGCCCTGGGCGCAACGAATGGGCGCCCGGCGCGTTTGCAAGAGCATGTCACGTCGACACCGGACACTTGCAGGAGCCGCCGCATGAGCCGTAGATCTGTCGTGGTCGCCGCTCTGGCCGTGATGATTGCTCTACCGACCGCCGCTGTGGCCCACGAGCTCGACCACCCGGCACCGAGCTTCACGGCACCGGCCTCACCGCCCACCGCGAACATCAACTCGGGCGGCCCGGGCGCGAAGTGGGAGCTGCTCGACACGCTCGTGACCGGCAACCCGCACAGCGACCTGGACTTCTTCACCCGGGGAGGGGAGACATACGTCTCGGTCGGGCTGCTCGGCACCTCGGCCAACGGCGGCGGCCAGTCGATCGCCCAGCTCACCGACAAGGGCGGGATCGACCCGAAGCTGATCTCACAACATCCCTCCGCCTCCTGCGCCGGCGTTGCGGCATCGGCGACCGGCCTCCAGCACGACGTGGAGGCAACGCCGAAGGGCGACGCGATCCTCAACACCGACGTCCTCGACGCCAACCGCGCCGACGCCCAGCTGCTGCTGGACGCCAGCGACGCCGCCGGGCGCTGCCACGACAACGGCGAGCTCGGCCTCGCCGGCGCGCCGCGCGGCGGTCTCGAGATCATCGACGTCACCGACCCTGCCAACCCGGTCGAGATCGGGCTGACCAGCCACATCGGCCAGTCGCACACGGTCAACGTCGATCCCAGGCGCCCGCACATCGCCTACTCGGTGACCTCCGACGCCGTCGGCGTGGACTCGGAGGGCAAGCGCGCCAACGAGACATCCGCTCAACCGAACAGCCTCGACGGGTTCGAGGTCGTGAACCTGAAGTCGTGCCTCGAGGCCCCGCTGGGCACCATCCCGCCGGGCACCGATCCGATGGCCAAGCGTGACCTGTGCAAGCCCGAGGTCTTCCGCTTCCGCTATCCCAGTGCGGCCATCGCGCGCGGCCACACCGTCAACGCGCCCGACCAGGGTGTCTTCGGCTGCCACGAGC
Organism: Thermoleophilaceae bacterium; assembly: GCA_030447725.1. GTDB lineage: Bacteria > Actinomycetota > Thermoleophilia > Solirubrobacterales > Thermoleophilaceae > JAAYBF01. The sequence continues at coordinate 534,711 of JAUJOQ010000001.1, read as the reverse complement.
TCGAGGTCTACCCCGACGATCGCCTCACCTGCGGCAGCGGCAACGCCGGGATCGTCTTCGACATGGGCGGAGCATTCGACGACAACGGCACGCCCATGGACTTCACCGACGACAAGCTGCGCGGCGAGCCCTTGCCCTGCGCCCGACGCGACTCAAGCTCGGTGGCGTTCGGCACGGGCGCCAAGGTCACCGACTGCGTCACGGGCACCAGGGACGGGCAGGCCGTGGATCTGCGGATTCCCAACTGGATCACGATCGGCTCACCCTCGCTCGCCGGGATCAAGCACCTGGGAAGCGCGTTCCACCAGGGCCGGGTCGCCACCCAAGACGAGGCCGTCGCGCCGTTCGACTCGACCGAGGACATCGACTTCGACCACGAGCTCGAGCGCACCGCATCCGGCAGGTTCCTGATCGCGACAGACGAGCGCGGCGGCGGCGTCGTTCCGCCGGGGGCGAGTTGCAGCCCGGCCGGCGACAACAGCCAGGGCAACGGAGGACTGCACGCCTACTCGGTCGATCGCCTGAAGCAGTCCGTGCCGAAGACCGCAGAGGAGGCGTTTGAGTCCTACGCCCGCACGCCCGACGGCAAGAAGGCGATCTACCGGGCGCGGATCCGCACCCGGCCCCAGGGCAGTTTCTGCACCGCCCACGTCTTCCAGCAGATACCGGGGCAGAACCGCATATTCATGGGCTGGTACTCGCAGGGGACACAGGTGGTCGACTTCGTCGAACACGCCGACGGCAGCTTCGAGTTCAAGGAGGCCGGCTACTTCATCCCCGAGAACGCCAACCAGTGGGTGTCCCACATCTTCAAGGTGCAGCGCAACGACGACGGCACGTTCACCTACTTCGGCGCGACGGGAGACGGCGTCGTCGGAGCCGGCGCCGGGCGCAGCGCGATCGACGTCTACAAGGTGACCCTGCCCGCGCCGCCGGCCCCGGCCCGAGGCAGCCGGATTCCCGGCACGGGCTCGGGCTTCGAGCCCAGCAGCTGCCTGGCCCGCCGCGTGAAGATCGGCCCGCGCAGCATCGGCCGGCTCAGGCTGGGCCAGAGCCGCTCGCTGACCGCGGCGCGCGCGCGCCCGCTCGGCAACGTCTCAAGGCGCACGCGCGTCTTCCGCTACTGCGTGCGCAGTGCAGGCAACGCCCGCGTGGCGGTGGTGTTCGACAGGCGCGGGAAGCTGCGACTGGCGGCCACGAACGCCGGCGGGCACACCCGCCGCGGTCTCGGCCGCGGGGACTCGGTGCGCGCGCTGCGCAAGCGCTTCGGCAAGCGGCTGCGCACCCTCGCTGCCGGGGTGCGGATCGTGCGGGCGCCCAGGCGCAGCCGCAGCCGCAGCCGGGTGATCTACGTGGTGCGGGCGGGGAAGGTGCGCTACGTGGCGATCATCGACCGCGAGCTGGCGAAGAAGAGGCGCGTACTGCTGCGCCGCTACCTGCGCGCCACCAAGCTCGGCTGAGCCGGGCTGAGCCGGCCGGGCTTGCGCCCGGCCTAACGCTTGCGTTTGCGCTTGCGCTTCTGGGACGTGGAGCCAGCCGGGCGAGGCTCGTCGCGGTGAGCGGCCTCCGTGGGAGCTTCGGCCTCGGCGGGGGCTTCGGCCTGCTCGAGCCGGCGATCAGCAGCCGAGGGCCAGGGCGTGGCCTCTCCGGTCTCCCAGGCAGGGCCGCGGCCGCCGGGCCACTTGCCGAGGAACAAAGCGCCAAGGGCGGTCACCCAGAAGAGCTGCACAAAGCTGGCGCTGATGACGGGTATAAGCGAGGAAAGGACTGGAAGGGCGCCCACGACCACCCCCATCACCCCCATGAACCGGCTCTCGATGCCGGCCCGCATCGCGTTGACGTTCAGAAGGACGAGCGCGAACCCCAGCGACAGGGCGCCGGACAATCCGACCGCGACGGAAAGCGGGCTCTGGTCGCGGAGCGCTTCCTCCGCGCGCCCTTCGTCCTGAGAACCGGAGGCAACGAACTGCTCGGCGTTGTCGATCCGCTCGAGCTGCGACAGAACGATGGCGATGGCGTAGATAAGCGGTCCGGCCACCGCCAGATACAGCGCGATCGTGGGCAATTCCGGCCTGCGGGCCTTGACCGCTCCATACAGATAGACCAGCGCGAGTGGCAGCAACGCCGCCCCGAGCGCCGGAATGACCGACGACGTGACAAACACGCCCGACTCCGACGCCAGAGCGGCGGCGAAGCCCTTCGAGTCTCCGGGCTCCGGTCGCGACTCGAGCGCGGTGGCAGCGTAGATGTTCCCGGCGACGGTGAGGAACGCGGAAGCAAACGCCGCGTAGGCGGCGGGCTTCGCCCACCGGGCCTCCCACCGGAGCTGTTCCGACGCTGCCGTCACCGGCTACGGGCGCGGGTCGCTGCTCGAACGAGGCGGGTAGTACTCGTGATCCTCGGGCTCCACCAGGCGGGAGATGCGCTCCCCCACGGCCAGCAGCAGGGTGAGCCCCGGGGCAGCCAGGCGGATCAGGTCCTCCACCCGTTCGCGGCGGCGGACCTGTTCGGGGGTGAGGGGCGCCATCGCCCCCGAGGGTACAGTCCACCGGCTGCCGCCGGGCCCCCCGGTCGCCGCGCGCCGGCTGAGAGCACCCCCTAGACTCAGCAACCGATGGCACCTGACGATCCATTCGGCGGCCTCTTCGGCGACCCGGACGAGCTCCGACGCCGGATGGAGGAGATGGCCGAGCAGATGCAGGGAGCGCAAAAGGTTGCGTGGGCCGACAACGCGATCAAGCTGGCCGTGGACATGACGGTGGCCGGCATCAATCGGCTCAACCTCCAGGGCAATGCCGACCAGCAGGCCGAAGAGATCCGCGGCGCGATGACGCGGCTCTTCCCCGAGGCGGTCGCGCTCGTGCGCGAGGCCCGCGAGGGCTTCGGCACCTGACCCCGCTGCCCGCCCGCTCGGAGGTCTCCTTCGAATCCGGCGGCGAGACATGCGCAGCCTGGCTGTGGCATCCGGGCAGCGAGTCCCCAGGGAAGGAGCGCAGCCGGAACGTCTCGGTAGGAGTGCAGCCGGAACGTCGTTCCGGCGAGCACCGCACCGGAGAATCTCCGGCGAGCACCGCACCCTTTTCCTCCCCGTTGGTGGTCATGGCGCACGGCTTCTCTGCCGTCCGCGAGCAGCGCCTCGATGCCTACGCGGAGCGCTTCGCGGCCGCCGGACTGGCCGTGCTGGCGTTCGACTACCGCCACTTCGGCGCGAGCTCGGGCGATCCGCGCCAGCTGCTGGACATCCGCCGGCAGCTGGCGGACTGGAGAGCGGCCATCGGCTTCGCGCGCGGCTTCGAGGGAATCGACGCCGCACGGATTGCGCTGTGGGGAACGTCCTTCAGCGGCGGGCACGTGGTGCAGGTAGCGGCAGGCGACGACCGCGTGGCCGCGGTGGTCTCGCAGGTGCCCTTCACCGACGGCCTGAGCGCCATCCGAGCCGGCGGCGCCCCTGCCGCTTTGCGGCTCACCGCTGCTGCGATCGGCGACGGTCTTCGCGGGCTGGCGGGGCGAGCGCCTCTCTATGTCCCGTCGGTCGGGCCGCCCGGCTCGACCGCGGTGATGACGGCCCCGGAGGCGGAGCCCGGCTTCCTCGCCATCGATCCTCCCGAGAGCACATGGGAGAACCGCGTGGCCGCTCGGGTGGGTCTGTATGTGGGCGCCTATCGCCCTTACTCCAAGCTCTCGAAGCTGCGCTGCCCCGTGTTGGTCGTCGTCGCCGAAGAGGACAGCACGACCCCTCCCGCTCCGGCCGTGCGGGCCGCGGAGCGCTCACCGAACGCCGAGCTGATCCGCTATCCGATCGGGCACTTCGCGATCTACGCGGAGCCGCAGTTCGAACGCGCGGTCATCGACCAGACCGAGTTCCTAGTGCGCAATCTGATCGGCTGGCCGGCCGCGTAGAGCGCTTAGCGCACTAGACCGCCTCCGCCGGGCCGCGGGAGGCGGCCTTCTCCGCCTCGCGGTCCTCGCGGCCGCGGCGCACGATCTCCTTGAAGCTGCGCACCCTGAAGATGAACACCAGGGCGGTGAAGCCAACCGCCAACGTGAAGGCGGCGATCGCGATCTGCTGGCCGACCGAGTAGGCCGCGACCGTGGCGCCGGGAGCTGTGTCGGCGAACACCTTGGCCAGCAGCGCCTGCGCGACGCCCGCGCCCTGTGGGGTGAAGGGCACGGCGGCCGAGACGGCATTGACGCCGAGGACCAGGAGCACGTTCTTCACCGAGCCCCCGACGTTGAACGCCTCGAGCAGGAACCAGAACGCGGCAAAGCGGAACATCCAACCCACCAACTGGACGGCGAAGACCTCGCGGAAGTAGCGACGGCGGTCGAAGAGGATCGTGAACCCTTGGCGCACCCGCGCCCAGAACGCCTTGACCCGCACCGAGAGCAGGGCGAAGGCCACCATCGCAGCCACGCCGAGCGCGGTGATCAAGAAGAGCGCGAAACGCGGATGAGAGGCCAGATAGGAGAGGTCGAAGGCGTTGAGGCTGGCGAAGTCGGGCGGCTTGGGGAATACGCCCTGGGTAAAGGCGAAGGAGAGGATCAATACGCCCATCGCCACGTCGAAGCCGATCTCGACCACGGAGGCCGCGCCGACGGCCGGGTAGCTCGAGTGGGGCACCGACGTCTTGGTCAAGAACAGGCGGATCACGTCGCCACCGCGGGCGGGGATCACGGAGTTGAAGCCATAGCCGGCGAAGTACGCGCCCCAGATCTCCCGGTAGCGGAAGGACTCCGTGGGATACGCCGCTCGGAGGATGTTGTAGGAGGCGCGAGCGCGAAGGCTCAGGTAGACGCCGAAGCACAGCAGCGCGATCGTGAACGAGCCCAGCTGCACCTCCGCCAAGCCCGAGAAGAAGTCGTCGACGGCATCGAAGAACGACCGAAACGACTCGCCGACGGCACCTGCGGGGAGCACGGCGCGAACCATAAGGGCCGGGCCGCGTCCTACTTGAGCAGCCGCGAGAGGCGGCGGTCCTTGAGCACCCGGCCGCCCGTCTGCTCCTCGGGGCAGTAGCAGAGCACGTAGTCGCGGTAGTGGATCGCCTCGATGCGCGTGCCGCAGCGCGGGCAGGACTCGCCTGCGCGTCGGTGCACGGCCAGCGGCATAGGCAGCTTGTCGGGAATCGTGTCCCCGACCGCCTGCTCGTAGTGCTCGAGCGCTGCCCCCAACCGCTCGTCCATGGCCACGCGCAGGCGCTCCACCTCGTCGCCGTCGAGCTCCGATCCCTTCCTGAAGGGGGAAAGCCGGGCCTCCCAGATGATCTCGTCGACCCACGAGCGCCCTATGCCGGCGATCGTGCGCTGGTCGCGCAGCAGTGGGTGCAGGTGGCGGGGCTGGTCCAGCAGCGCCGCCAGCTCGGGGGCCGCCGGTGCGGGCCAGGCCTCCGGCCCGAGGGTGGCCACAGCCTCGTCTGAGTCCACGTCATCGGCGGGCAGCAGCTTGGCCCAGGCCCTCTGCTGGGTGCCGAACTCGCGCAGGCGCAGCTCGCGGCCGTCATCGAGGCGCAGGAGCAGGCGCGAGGCGCGATCGCGCAACGAAGCCCGCTTGTCGAACAGCTGCAGCCGCCCGGCGGACATCAGGTGGATCACGAGCGCCAGCTCGCCGACCTCGACCACGAACAGCTTGCCGCGCCGGCCCACCGCGTCGATGGTCGAGCCGGCGAGCGAATCTACCGGCGGGTCGAAGCTCTTCATGGTCACCATGCCGGGCGCCAGCGCGGACTCGATCCGAGCCCCGGCCACGGCGCGGCCGATACGGCGCGCGGCTATCTCGACCTCCGGCAGCTCGGGCATCGGGAAAAGGTACGCCCAGACAGCCCGGGCGGGGTATCCTCGGCGGCGATGCGGATCGCCGTAGCCGCCGACGAGCGCACCGGAGTGGCCGACGCCGTGGTGGCGCAGCTGCGCCGCCGCGGCCACGAGCCGCTGCTTCATGGAGCGCTCACCGAAGAGGAGCGCGACGACTGGGCCTGGGCCAGCGAGGCCGCGGCGCGCGACGTGGCCGAGGGCCGCGCCGCCCAGGGGGTCGTCTGCTGCTGGACCGGTACCGGAGCGTCGATCGCCGCCAACAAGGTGCCGGGCGCGCGGGCCGCCCTCTGCGCCGACGCCGAGACCGCCCGCGGGGCGCGGCGCTGGAACGACGCCAACCTGCTCGCGCTGTCGCTGCGCACCACCAGCGAGGCGCTGCTCACCGAGATCCTCGACGGCTGGTTCGAGGAAGGCCCGAGCAGCGAGCATGACGACGTGGCCAACATCCGCCACGTCGAGGAGATCCGCTAGCGAACCCTGAGAACCGTCCGCACTGGCCGCGCCCGGTTGCCCTCGCGATCGGTGGCGGTCACCGAGACCCTGTAGCGCCCCGGGGCGGGGCGCGGCAGCCAAGTCCGCTGGCGCCGTAGCGAAAGGTCTCGCCCGTGTCCTTCACGCCGGAGTCGAAGCGCTGGGGCACCCGACCGAGAGTGGTCACCGTGTGTGACTCGCCCCCGGCGCCCATCCGCCACGTGCGGCCGCGACGCCGCCGGGTGCCGCGAGCGCCGCCGACCGGCCAGGACACGGAGGAAGGAAATCTCATGATGCGAGCCGATCACGGTGCCGATCGTCAATCCGGCTGTCTGGAAGGATGCGCGGCGCTATGGGCGCGCTGGAGATAGTCGACAGCCGCGAGCAGGCCGCCGAGCAGGAGGTGGCGCCGCTGGTGGTGCGCGAAGCGCTCGAGGAGTTCTTGGACTCCCGTGGCATGGGCTCGGGATCGATCGCCGTCCAGCGCATCGGCGAAGGGCACTCCAACGTCACCTACCTTGTCCAGCGCGGCAGCGAGCGGTTCGTTCTGCGCCGTCCCCCGCGCCCCCCTCTTCCACCATCGGCGCACGACGTGCTGCGCGAGGCGCGTCTGTTGAGCGCCCTCGAGGGCGCCCACGTCCGCACCCCGCGGGTGCTCGCCACCTGCGATGACGCGTCGGTGCTCGGCGTGCCCTTCTACGTCATGCAGGAGGTGCAGGGGCACGTGATCACCGGAGAGATGCCGGGCGCCCTGGACTCCGCCGAGGACCGCGCGCGCATAGGCGACGAGCTGCTGGATGCCCTGGTCGAGGTGCACGCCGTCGATTGGGAGGGCGCGGGGCTCGAGGGCTTCGGCAAGCCCACCGGCTACCTCGAGCGCCAGCTGCGGCGCTTCAACGGTCTATGGGAGCACAACAAGACCCGCGAGCTGGCGGTGGTGGCGGAGGTGGGCGACTGGCTGGCCGCCAACCTGCCCGAGTCGCCCCGCTCCACCATCGTGCACGGCGACTACCGCCTGGGCAACGTGATGGTCGCGGCCGAGCCTCCGGGGCGGGTGGTGTCCATCTTCGACTGGGAGCTCGCGACGATCGGCGATCCGCTGGCCGATCTCGGCTACCTCACCGCCACCTGGGTGGCGCCAGACGATCCCGCGGACACGATGTTCAGCTCGCTGTCGGCGGTCACCCGCGCGGAGGGCTTTCCCACGCGTGAAGCGATGATCGCTCGCTACGAGGAGCGCAGCGGGCGCTCCATGGCGGCGCTGCACTGGTATCAGGCGCTGGCGCTGTGGAAGGCCGCGGTGTTCATGGAGGGCAACTACAAGCGCTTCCTGGCGGGAGCCAGCGACGACAGCTTCCTGGCGATCTTCGACGAGGGAGTGCCCGCCCTGGCGGAGAAGGCGCGCGAGATCGCGCACGCCTCGTGAAGGGGCTGCTCGTCGACTTCGGTGGCGTGCTCACCTCGAACGTGTTCGACTCCTTCAGGCAGTTCTGCCGCACCGAGGGACTGCCCGAGGACGCCTTCGTCACGCTATTTCGCTCGGATCCCGAGGCGCGTGTCGAGCTGCGCCGGGTGGAGACCGGGCAGATGGAGGAGGCGGAGTTCTCACGGCGCCTTGCGGGCATGCTGGGCGTGTCCGACAACGAAGGCCTCGTGGACCGCCTCTTCGCCGGCATCCGCCCCGATCTGCCGATGGTCGACGCCGTGCGCACGGCGAAGAGGGCCGGAGTGCGAACGGGTCTGATCTCCAACTCCCTTGGCGAAGGCCGCTACGACCGCTCGACGTTCCCCGAGCTGTTCGACGCCGTGGTGATCTCCGGAGAGGAGGGCCTCCACAAGCCCCAGCCGGAGATCTACCGGCTCGGTGCCGAGCGCGCGGGGCTGCCGCCCGAAGAGTGCGTGTTCGTGGACGATCTGCGCGAGAACTGCGAGGGCGCCGAGGCCGTGGGCATGACCGCCGTGCTGCATCGGGGCGCGGACACCACCTTGCCCCGCCTCGAGGGCTTGCTGGGCGTGGAGCTCTCCCGGACCTAGAGCCCCGGGATCTTGTCGCGCAACTCGGCGAGGTCCTGGCGGAAGCCCTGCACCTCGTCGGTGAGGGTGGTGATCTGCGCGCTCAGGCCGGCCATCGAACGGTCGAGGGACTTGTCCAGGCCCACGAGGTTCTTGTCGAGGCCCACGAGGTTCTTGTCGAGGCCCACGAGGTTCTTGTCGAGGCCGACGAGGTTCTTGTCGAGGCCCTGCATGTTGCCGTCGAGGGCGTCCACGTCCTTGTCCAGGGCGGCAATGTCCTGATCGAGGGTCCTCAGATCCTCGTCGAGTCCGACCAGCTTCTCGCTGAGCCCGTCGATCCTGTCGTTGAGGGGCTGGACGACGTCCAGCACCCGGGCCACGTCGACCTGCAGGGACTTCACCGCTGAAGTCAGCTCGCCCTCGACCTTCGGGAGCGTGCGCGCGGCTTCGGTGAGCCGATGAAGGTCGCCCTGGGGCTCGGTCAGCTCGCGCAGGCCGGTGGCCAGCGTGTGCAGGTCCTCCACGGCCTGGGCCACCAGCCTTGGCGGCAGGGTGAGGGCTTCGAACACGAGCGGGATCCTTCCCGTGAGCCGAATCGCGAAACTCACGGGGTGCGGCTCGTGCTGTGGGACATCGACGGAACGCTCGTGCACACCGCCGGCCACGGGCGCGACGCCTTCGCCGAGGCGTTCTCGGCGGTGTTCGGTCGCGAGGTCTCCATCGACGAGGTGAACATGGCCGGGCGCACCGACCACATGATCGCCATGGCGGTGCTCGAGGGCGGCGGCGTCAGCGACGGACAGTCCCACATGGGGCGGATGTTCGAGGAGCTGGCCGGCGCCCTGGAGGCGCGCCGCGAGCGGATCGCCCAAGAGGGCCACGCGATGCCCGGGGTCCGGGAGGCGCTCGAGGCGGTGGCGAGACGGCCGAACATGACCCAGTCGCTGCTCACCGGCAACATCGAGACCAATGCAGCACTCAAGCTCGCCGCGTTCGGCCTCGATCGGCTGGTGGATCTGGAGATCGGCGGCTATGGATCCGACCCTCACGTGGCCCGCTCAGATCTCGTGCGGGTCGCTCGCGAGAAGGCGGCGCGGCTGCGAGGCGTGCGCGTGGAGGCACACGAGACGGTGCTGATCGGCGACACGCCGCTCGACGTGCGCGCGGCGCGCGAGGCCGGTGCCCGCGCGGTGGCTGTGGCAAGCGGTCCCTACTCGGCGGCCGAGCTGCGCGAGACGGGCGCCCACGCCGTGCTCGAGGACGTCTCCAATCTCTCCGCGTTGATGGCGGCGCTCGAGTGGCGTTGACCCGCTTCAGCCCGCGGCGATTCCGACCACGCCGAGCATCACCAGCGCGATGCCGGCGCTCCGAGCCGGACGCACACGCTCGCCCAGAAGCGACGCCGCGAGCACGATCGTTACCACCGGGTAGAGCGAGGAGCACACCGAGGCCACGCTGACGAGGCCTTCGGTGGAGGCGAGCGTGAACAGCGCGTTGGCTCCCAGATCGAGCAGCCCGATCGCGGCCACGGTGCTCAGGTGCGGCCGGGTGGCGGCCAGGTCCGGGCGCGTGGCCAGAGCCGCCAGGCCGACGAGCACCACGCTCGTGAGCCGTGCGACCAGCAGCGCCCACAGCACGTCGTTTTCGCCGGCGGCGTCCATGCCCACCAGGAAGAGGCCGATTCCGAGTGCGGCCGTGGCCGCCAGCCCGACGCCCACGGCCAGCCGAACCCCTCCGTCCTCCGGCGCCTCCTCACGTGCGGCAAGGGCAACGCCGGTCAGGGCCAGCAGGATGCCCGCCACCTGCACGCCCGCGAGCCGGTCGCCTGTGAGAACTCCGACCACCACCGGAATACCGGCGCCGAGCGCGGCGATGGGCGCCACCACCGCCATGGCGCCCACGGCCAGACCGCGGTAGAGGGCGGCCAGGCCGGCCGCCCCCGCCGCCCCGGCGCCCGCCGCGTAGAGCACGGGCTCAACCCCGGGCGGTCCCTCGGCTCGGGCGACCGCGACCACCGCAAGCAGCACGAGCGCCACAGCTTGGGACACCGCCAGCACCGCCAGGACGTCAAGGGTGCGGCTCTTGGTCCCGCCGATGAAGTCGGCAAGCCCCCAGCAGAAGCTGGCGGCCAGCCCCAGGGCTACCGCTACCACTCGAAGCTGCCGACGATGCGCATTCGGTGGGAGAGAGTAGAGCCGGCGCGATCAACACTGTTGCGCAGCGACCAGCATGCCGCGGAACGCGTCAGGCATGGATCGAGGAGGCGGGTTACCATCGTCGGCGGATGAAGCGTCTTTTAGGCCAGGGAGTAGGCCAGCCGGCGGGGAGGGGCTGTTTTGCCGGTGAGCGGGAAGGGTTGCGCGAATTCGCCGAGGGCGCGATCGACGACCTGTGGGCGGTGATCGACCATGCCCACGAGGCTTTCGTGGCGATGGACGCGGGCGGCTTTGTGATCGACTGGACCCCTCAAGCTCAGCGGACGTTCGGGTGGTCGCACGAGGAGGCGGTCGGGCTGGCGCTCGCCGACCTGATCATCCCGGCGCGCCTTCGCGACGCGCACTGGGCTGGCCTGCGCCGCTATCTGGACACCGGCGAAGGACCACTGCTCGGCAAACGTATCGAGGTCAGCGCAATCGACCGCTCAGGCCGTGAGTTCCCGGTCGAGCTGACGATCACTCGTCAGCCCGAGCCCTCGGCTCCGTGCTTTTGCGCCTTCTTGCATGACATCTCCGAGCGCCGGTTCTCCGAACGCATGTTGCGTTCGCAACACGCGATCACCAGCGCGTGCGCCGAGGCGCAGAGCACCCCCCAGGACTCGAGCTTGCGCGGGGAGTCCGGCTTCCGGGGCGCGTATGGGCCAGCGGATGCCCGCCTGGACGGCTGACATGGCGGCCGACCCGAGCTTTCCGCGATCAGACGCGGCGGCACGCGCCGGTCTGCACGCCTCGCTGTGCGCCCCGATCGTCAGCGATCACAAATTCCGAGGCGCGATTGAGTTCTTCAGCGTCGAGACCGGAGAGCCGGATCACGCCACCCGCGAGATCCTCGCCACGACCGCCACGCAGATGGGTAGGTTCATAGGCCTGCTCGACGAGCGCTCACGCCTGGTTGCGAAGCTCGAGCGGCTCGCGCTCACCGACGAGCTGACCGACCTGCCCAACCGTCGCGCCTGGCAGCAGAGCCTCGAGCGCGAGCTCGCGCTTGCGCGCCGCCACGGCCAGCCGCTATGCGTCGCGATGCTCGATCTCGACCACTTCAAGCGCTACAACGACACTCACGGCCATCAAGAGGGCGACCGGCTGCTGGGCGAGATCTCCCAGACCTGGCGCCCACAGCTGCGCACGGGCGACATCCTCGAGCGCTACGGCGGCGAAAGAGTTCTCACTGCTGCTGTCCAGCTGGCCGATCGAGATGGCCGCGACGGCCCTCGCGCGGATACGCGCCTCCACGCCGCGGGGACAGACCTGCTCGGCCGGTCTCGCCGCCTTCGACGGCGGCGAGACCGGGGATGAGCTGGTCGGCCGCGCCGACGCCGCGCTGAACGAGGCAAAAGCGAGCGGCCGAAACCGCGTCGTGATCGCCGAAGCCGACCGCACCTGACGTCGAGAGCCCGCGCACGCTGGGAGGTCGCGGTGCCGCTACCGCGACCACTTGACGCTGCAGCCCACCGGCTCTGTCTGCGCAGGATCCGGCTCACGGCCCTCGAGCAGCGCGTCGAGCGCACCGCGCAGCCAGACGGCGTTCTGCGACGGGTCGTCGTAGTCCGCGTCGGGCGCGCCGCGGTAGCGCAGCACGCCGTCCTCGTCGAGCAGGAACACGTCAGGGGTCGTGCGGGCGCCGAAGTCGCGCGCCACCTCCTGCGTCTCGTCGCGCAGGTAAGGGGCCGGCCAGCCGCCGTCGGCCTCGACCCGGGCCTTCATGGCGTCGAAGGAGTCGCGGGGATGGCTCTCGGCATCGTTGGGGTTGACGAACAGGACGTGCACCCCGCGGGCGGAGTAGTCACGGGCGACGTCGAGCAGGCGGTCATGCCAGGCCAGCGCGTAGGGACAGTGGTTGCAGGTAAAAACGACCGCCGTCGGCGTCGCCCCGGGGCCCTGGGTGGTGCCGTCGGTGGCGGGCAGGTCGAAGGGCGGGGCGGTGTCTCCGAGGTTCATTGCGCGGTCCTCCTGATGGCGTCGCGGATGTCGGCGGGATCCGGGGTGGGCGAGATCCGTCCGTCGCGCAGGCGGTAGATCCGGCACGTGAGCCCGGCTGGCTCGCCCTGCGCCGGTGCCACTTCTTCGCCGCCGATCCGGATCGTGGGCGAGCCCACGAAGCGTTCGCGCTCGGCGTCCATGGCGGTCTCCATCTCTCGCATCTCGACCGCCTCGGGATCGAAGCCCTCGGCTGCCAGCGTCTCACGCACGAGCTCGAGCGCCCGGGCGGTCGAGGGACAGCCCTCCCACCAGAGCAGCTCGACCCGCGGTGCGGCCCTAGGCGGCGTCGGCCAGCTCCACGCGCTCGATGATCACGGGCTCCTCGGGGCGGTCGCCCCGTCCCGTCGGCAAGCCCTCGATCGCGTCGACCGCGTCCATGCCGGACGTGACCTCGCCGAACACGGTGTGCTTGCCGTCGAGCCACGGGGCGGCGTCGGTGGTGACGACGAAGAACTGGGATCCGTTGGTGTCCGGGCCGGAGTTGGCCATGGCCAGCGCGCCGCGGACGACCTTGTGATCGTTGATCTCGTCCTCGAACGTGTACCCGGGTCCGCCGGTGCCTGTGCCCTGCGGGCAGCCGCCCTGGATCATGAAGTCCTTGATGATGCGGTGAAAGGAGAGCCCGTCGTAGTAGCCGTCGGAGGACAGCTTGCGGAAGTTCTCGACCGTCTTGGGCGCGTCCTCGTCGAACAGCTCGACGACGATCGGGCCGTGGTTGGTGTGCAGTGTGGCCTGGCTCATCGCTTGGCTACCTCCAACCGGAGCTCGACGCCCCGGACCTCGTTTCCGGTGACCTGGTCGACCACCTCCTGCGCCCGCTCGGCGGGCACCTCGACGAAACTGAACCTCTCCAGCACACGGACGTTGCGAACGTCCTCGCCGTCGAGGTGCGAGCCGTCCACGATCGCAGCGACCACGTCCGCGGGCTCGATGCCCTTCTGACGCCCCGCGCCCACGATCAGCTTGACGGTGTCGCCCTGCAGCTCGCGTCGCGGCTTGGTGTGGCGCGGACGGCGGGTCTGGCGCGGCTCGCGCTGCCCGGCCTCGCGGCGCCCGGGGTCCCGTCGGGCCCCGGAGAGCTCGGACGGCTTCTCCTCGGTGTCGGCGGGCCGGGTATCGCCGCCCGGCGCGGGCGCCTCCACGAGCGGCGCCTCCTCGACCGGAGAGTCCCCGGTGCGGTGCTCGCCGGAGAAGGGAGGGTCCGGTGCTCGCCGGAGAGCCATCCGTGCGGTGCTCGGCCGATCAACGATCGGCCTGCGCTCCTCCGGCAACGTTCCGGCTGCGCTCCTCCCCTGACGTTCCGGCTGCGCTCCTCCCGCCGAGCTGGGATCGGAGCGCTCCTGCCCCTTGGCCGGCGCACCACCGTTGGTGCCCCACGCCTTGATCTCGGTCTGGGCGTGGCGCTCGATCGCTTCGAGGTCGCTGCGCTGCTTGGGCGTGATGAAGGTGATCGCTCGACCGGTCTCGCCGGCTCGGCCCGTGCGCCCGATCCGATGCACGTAGATGTCGGGCGAGTTGGGCACGTCGTAGTTCACGATGTGCGAGACGCCGGCGATGTCGAGACCGCGGGCGGCGACGTCGGTGGCGACCAGCAGGCGCTCGCGCCCGCCCTTGAAGGCGATCATCACGCCGTCACGCGAGCCCTGGCTCATGTCGCCGTGCAGCGTCTTCACGCGCAGGCCCTTGTCGCCCAGGCGCCGCGCCAGCCGGTCCACCCCGATCTTCGTGCGCGCGAAGATGATGGCCTGCTCGGGTGACTCGGCCGCGATCACCTCGGCCAGCTTCTCGGGCTTGTCCCTGTCGGACACCTCGACGTGGAACTGGGCCACCGTGTCGATCGTGAGCGTGGCCGCCTTGACCTTGACCGTCACGGGCTCGTACATGCGCTTCTCGGCCAGCTCTCTGATCTCCCGCGGGATCGTGGCGGAGAAGAGGGCCGTCTGGCGGCCCGAGGGACATCTCCCGAGGATCGTCTCGACATCCTCGAGAAATCCGAGGTCGAGCATCTCGTCGGCCTCGTCGAGCACCACGTAGCGGGCCGAGTCGAGAAAGAGGTAGTGGCGGCCGATCATGTCCATCACCCGGCCGACCGTGCCGACGACGACCTGCGCGTTCTCCTTGAGCCGAGACGCCTGGTCGCGAATCGGCGCGCCGCCGAACACGGCGACGACCGAGATCCCACGCTGCTCGCCATATGCCCGCAGCGCCTGGGTCACCTGGATGCACAGCTCCCGCGTGGGCGTGAGCACCAGAGCCTGCACCTCCGGATCGCCGGGGTCCACGAACTCGAGCATCGGCAGACCGAAGGCGGCGGTCTTGCCCGTGCCCGTCTGGGCCTGGCCGATCACATCGCTTCCGCCGAGCAACAGGGGGATCGTCTCCTCCTGGATCGGTGTCGGCTGCTGGTAGCCGAGGCGCTCCAGGGCTTCCAAGAGGGGCGTGGAGAGCCCGAGCTCTGCGAACGTCTTCATCGGGAAGTGAGACTAGCGCCCCCGGGCGAGCCCACTCAGCGCGAGGGATCGAGCAGCAGCTTGCCGGTGGTGCGCCGCGCGGTGAGATCCTCGTGGGCTCGGGCTACCTGGCTCATCGGGTAAGTCTCCCCCACATGCGGCGTCAGCTGCCCCCGCGCCGCCCGCTCGTAGAGCTCGCGCAGCGGCCCTTCGGTCATCTCCCGGCGCTCGAGGCAGTGCATGAGCCAGAAGCCGACCACCGCCCGGCTCGTCTTGAGCAGCGCCGCGTTGGAGACTCTCACCTTCTCGCGGGTGGAGTTGCCGTAGGCCACGAGGCGCCCGAACGGAGCGAGCGCCTGCAGGCTCTGCTCGAACAGGCGCCCGCCGGCGGCCTCGAGCACCACGTCCACCGGCCGGCCCGCGTTGGCCTTGACGAGGGCGTCTGTGAGCGCCTCGGTCTCGGGGTCGACCGCGACATCGGCCCCGAGCTCCAGCGCCCGCGCGCGCCGCCCGTCGGAGCCGGCCGTGGCGATCACCCGCCCGGCGCCCATCGGCTTCGCCAGCTGCACGGCCAGTCCCCCGACCCCGCCCGCGGCGGAGTGCACGACCACGCTCTCACCGGGTGCGAGCCGCGCGGAGGTGCGCAGCAGATGCCAGGCGGTGAGGCCCTGGATCAGCAGAGCGAGCGCCGCGTCGTCGGACAGCCCTTCGGGGACGGAAAACGTCTGCGTGACCGGCGCCACGGCGAGCTCCGCATAGCCACCGGTCTCGAGCAGGGCCACCACGCGCTCGCCCGGCTCAAAGCCCGGCGCGGCCCTCTCGAGGACTCCCGCCACCTCGCCGCCGAGCACGAAGGGCAGCTGCCGCTCGGCCAGGTAGGAGCCCTCGCGCTGGTGGGTGTCACCGAAGTTGACCCCGGCGCGGGACACCCGCACGAGAACCTCGCCCTCCCTCGGCTCGGGCACGGCCAAGTCTGTCACCCCCAGCACCTCCGGTCCTCCGAACGACTGCAGCTGGACGGCCCGCACGAGGTCCGCAGCGTATTGCCTGGGGCTTGGGCCTATACCCTCCGCCGCCCATGAGCCTCGTTGTAGTCGGATCGATCGCCTTCGACGCGGTCAAGACGCCCTTCGGGGAGCGCGAGCGCATGCTCGGCGGCTCGGCGGTCCACTTCTCCCTGGCCGCGAGCTTCTTCTGCGACGTGCGCGTCGTGGGACCCGTGGGCGACGACTTCGGCTCCGACGAGTACGCGGTGCTGGAAGGCCGGGGCGTGAACACCGACGACATCGAACGGGTCGAGGGCGGCAAGACCTTCTTCTGGCGCGGCCACTACGAGTACGACCTCAACACCGCGCACACCGACGAGACCCAGCTCAACGTGTTCGGCGAGTTCGCCCCCAAGCTCTCCGACGAGTCCAAGGCGGCCGAGAACCTCTTCCTCGCCAACATCCAGCCCGACCTGCAGCGCGAGGTGCGCGAGCAGTGCCGCGAAGCGCGCTTCGCGGGCCTTGACTCGATGAACCTCTGGATCGACATCGCCCGCGACTCGCTGGTGAAGACGATCGGCGGCGTCGATCTGGTGTTCCTCAACGACGCCGAGATCCGCATGCTCACCGACCAGCCCAACCTCGTGCGCGCTGCGCGCGAGGTGATGGCCATGGGCCCCAGCGTGGTGGTGGCCAAGCAGGGCGAGTACGGCGCCGCGCTGTTCACCGAGGACGGTTACTTCGCCTTGCCCGCCTTTCCCCTCGAGACGGTGGCGGATCCCACCGGGGCGGGAGACTCGTTCGCCGGCGGCTTTCTCGGCTACCTGGCCTCCCAGGAGGGCTGGCAGGACGAGGCCTCGCTGCGCCGGGCGATGACCTATGGCTCGGTGATCGCGTCCTTCAACGTCGAGGAGTTCGGCACCGAACGAGTCGCCCGCCTCACCCGAGAGGAGATCGACGAGCGCTTCGAGGGCTTCCGCCGGATGACGGCGCTCGAAGCCGCGCCGGCCTGAAGGAAGGTGCGCTGCACTTTCCTGCCTTCCCGGGTAGGATCGTCGCGATGGAGCTGAGCGCGATCCTCTGGATGTTCGTGATCCTCAAGCTTCCGATCCTGGCTGCCTTCTTTCTCATCTGGTACGCCGTGCAGGCGCCCGACCCGGACACCGGCGAGAGCGACGAGGGCGGCGGGGGCTCGGATCGGGAGGGTGGCCCGCGTCAGCGCAGGCCCCGGCCTCCCCGCCGCGGGCCCCACGGCGCTCCACCGTCCGGATCGCCGCGCAGGGTGCGCGCCCCCGCGGGCCGCCAGCTTCGGCGCACCGCGCGCTAGCGCGGTCACCGCAGCGTTGCGATGCGTTAGCTTTCGCCGCGATGAACGCCTTCCACGTGCTCGGCGGTCTGCTTGCGGTCTGGGCCCTGGTGGTCTCCTTCCTCGGCGTCACCCGCGAGGGCTTTCCCGGGTCGAAGGGCAGTGAGCGCGTGGTCTCGGCCATCTCCGTGGTGCTCGTCGTGATGGCGATCGGCGCGGCGATCATCACCTCGGCCGCCGAGGAGGAAGAGGAGAGCGAGGGCGGCGAGGAAGCCGCGCTCGTCCTGCCCCCGACGGATCTGCTCTGAGCGCCGCCGTGGACGACGGGCACGCGGTTCACTACAGCGCCCTCGAGAAAGGTGTGCCGGTCTTCAGCTCAGACGAGGTCGAGGTCGGAAAGCTGGTCGACGTGCTCGACAACTACCGCGAGCACATCTTCGACGGGATCGTGATCGAGACGCCAGCCGGAGACCGACGGTTCGTAGACGCCCCGGAGGTGGGCCGCACCGCTGAGCGCGCGGTCACGCTGACGATTACAGCCGCCGAGGCCGCGCAGCTGCCACCGCCCGAGGAGGGCCCGCCGGTCTTCAAGCCGCGCGGCGGGGGGAAGCTGTCGCGCTTCCTGGGCGGCGGCTGGCGGAAGGACTGACCGCCAGGGCCCTGCCGTACCCGTCGGCCAGCCGGCCCAGCGCCGCCTCCCAGGTGCGTGAGCGCACCGCCGCGAGGCCACCCTCCGCCAGTCGCCCGGCCAGCACGGGCGAGCGTGCGACCTCTATGACGGCAGTCGCGAGCGCCTTGGGATCGGCGGCTCGCAGCAGCCCGCTGCGGCCGTCCTCGATCAGCGATGCCGGGCCCCCTGCGGCGACGGCCACCACCGGCAGGCCGCTGGCCTGAGCCTCGAGGATGACCTGCCCGAACGTGTCGGTCTGGCTGGGGAAGAGGAAGATGTCGGCGCTCGCGTACGCCCACGCCAGATCGTCGCCGTCGAGCCAGCCGAGGAAGGTGGCATCGCGACCGAGGGCTTCGCGCAGCGCATGTTCCTCGGGTCCGCCGCCGGCCAGGACGAGGTGGAGCCGTGGGTCCGCCGCGCGGGCTTCCGAGAACGAGCGGGCCAGCAGGTCGACCCCCTTCTCCTCGGTCAGGCGGCCGGCGTAGAGCACGTTCACCTCGCCGCGGAAGGAGCGCTCGCGCCGGTGGCGCCGGCCGAAGCGCTCGACGTCCACGCCTCGATCCCAGCGGCCCAGGCGCGAGGCTTCGATCCCCAGCCTGCGCAGCGACTCGTCGGCGGACTCACTCGGGGAGAGCACGACCTCGCAACTCCCGTAGAAGACGGCGAGTGCGGCCTCCATACCCGCCTGCAGCCGCGCGTCGCCCGAGCGCAGACCGGCGTACACGCCGAGCTCGGTGTGGTAGCTGCCGAGCACCGGCAGACCCATCATGCGCGCGATCAGGGCGGCCGCGATCCCGGAGGGGCCGGGCGAGCAGAGGTGCACGAGGTCATAGCGCCCCTCCGCCAGGGCCTCGACCATGGCGGGCAGGCTGGGCACACCCACGCGCAGACCGTCGTAGAAGGGAATCTCGACTTCGGCTACGGCGGCCAGGCGGCGATCCACGTTGGGATCGGTGCCGATCACCTCCACCTCGTAGCCCGGCACGCCGCGATCGCGTATCTCGTCGAGGGTGTGCGTCACGCCGTGCATGCCTCCCAGGCCGTCGGCAACCAGCGCCACCCGCCGCGGCTCGGCCTCCCGGCCGGCCAGCTTGCGCTTCTCCCGGGCGAGGAAGGCGGCGGCCGGGGCGTAGGGCACCGCCGGTACGCAGGAGGCGAACAGGTCGCCCGCCGCCGCGGCGTAGTTGCCGCCCGAGGCCGCGGTGGCAACGGTCCGGCCGACCGCCTCCCGCAGCCGGCGCTCGTGCATCCGCCGCGCGCGGCGGAACAGGTCGGCATGGCTGAAGTCGTCGGACTGCATATGAGCGAGCAGACCGCTCTCGTCCATGTTAAGCCCAACGGCGTCCAACCAGGCGCCGAGCAGCGCGCGCGCGTCCTCCGGGCGCAGATCGGCGGTCAGGGGACCGCTGCGGGCCTCGCCCTGGCTCATCACCCGCTCCACCATGGTCAGCACGGCGCGAGGGTCGGGTGGGCAGGCCCCGGCGTCCCGGCCCAGAGCCCTGATCGTAAGCGCCATCGCGGCGTGCGCCCACTTGGCGGCGCTGCCCTGGTCTCCCCGGCCGGCGGCGTTGCCGGCGCGGATGTGGTCGAGAAGCTGTTCAGGGGTCGCCGCGGGCGGCGTCTCGGTGAAGGTGCGCCCGATGTCCACACCGGCGTGGTCATCTGAGCCGCCGACCCCCGTGCCGCCGTGCGTCTCGATGTAGATCGCGGCGGGCAGGTTGAGCTCACGGGCACGGGAGCCGTTTCGTGTCTCCCAGATGGGAAACAGCTCCGCGAGCCGGCGCCGGTGGCGTGCGCTGAGCGGAGCGGCCACTGCGTAGAAGGGATGCGCCAGCGCACACGCCACGTCGTGGTCGCGCAGGTATGAGGCGCACGCCTCGACGTCGCCGGAGTTGGCTTGCAGCCGCTCGTGGTCGTCCGGCGTGATCCCGTAGCAGAGCACGTGTACCGCTTGGGGCTCGCCACGAAAGCATGCGGTCAGCTCCTCGGAGAGGAACGTGTCCGGCCGATCGTCGATCTCAAGACCGCCGGCGATCGTGTCGTGATCGGTGATCGTCACGAAATCCATCCCGCGGCGCTTGGCCAGCTCGTAGACCTCCTCGGGCGGGGTGGCGCACTCGGGCAGGCCAAGCGCCCTCTGCACACCGAGACGGGACTCCTGCGAAGCGGTCGAGTGACAGTGCAGGTCAGCTCTGCTGGGGCTCGTGGGAATCGTCGTCGCTCCCTCCTCGATCGTCATGGTGTGAGCAGAATCTCCTGCAAACGCCGCGCTCCCGTTACTGGAACGCGAACGCGCGGTGATGAGGGTGTGAAGCAGGGTCTTCACACCCTTTTGACCGGGGGGCCGGCGACGCGTGGGAGAACAGGGGCCGTGTCCGTCGTCTCAGGGGAGGTCGTGCTCGAGCGCGGACCGATCAGGGTGGCGATCGCCCTCGAGCCCTTCGGCTTCGAGATTCGCCGCAACGGACGCAGGCTCGTGCACGGTGGGCGGCCCTGGTGCGCCGACGGCCAGGTGCGCGATCAGTTCGTGCAGCTCACCGAGGGTGTGATCGCCGCGGAGGAGCGCGAGACGCGCACGCACGTGGACCGCGCGGCGCTCGACTCCCGGGGCGCGGGTTGGGTCGAGATGGTGGGACACGCGGGCGCCGGGCGCGAGGTACGCGTGCGCGTGGAGTTGTCCGAGGAACGGGTCGTCTTCGAGCTCACGGCCGAGCCATCGCCACTGCGGGTGGGACTGGACTGGGAGCGCAGCGCAGGAGAGGCGTTCACCGGGCTCGGCGCGCGCCACGGCGAGGACGTCGACCAGGCGGGCCGTCGGATCCGTCTGGGCGCCGACCGGCGCTTCACGGGCCCCGACTGCCCCGCCGACATGCTCGAGATCGGCGGCATCCCCCAGGGCGACTACGCGCCCGTGCCGTGGGTGCTCGCCAGCCGGGGGTATGCGCTCTGGGTCGAGACGGCCGGCGACGGCGTGGAGATCGACCTGGGCCGGCGCGTGTCGATCTCCCAGCGCTGCGCCGCTGGGGCCTTTGCCCTCCACCTCCTGGCCGCGCCCACACCAGCCGCGCAGCTGCGGCGCTATCTGCGCCTCACGGGGCTGCCTGCGCTGGCGCCCGAGTGGGGCTACGGACACTGGAAGAGCCGCGACGTCTACGAGCATCAGGCCGACGTCGAGGACGACTTCGACGGCTACGCGCGCCACGAGATCCCGCTCGACGCCATCGTGATCGACTCGCCGTGGGAGACCCAGTACAACACCTGGGTCTTCAACCCCCACCAGTTTCCCGACCCGGCGGGGATGCTGGCGCGCTTCCGGGCGGGAGGGGTGCGGACCGTGGTCTGGGTCACGCCCTGGATCAACCTGGAGTCGGTGGACGGCCAGCGCCCGCCGGGCGCCGAGTCCGAGCGCCTGCACCGCGAGCCCGCGCCCAACTATGCCGAGGCAGCCAAGGAGGGACACTTCGTGAGCACCGAGTCGGGCGAGCCCTTCTTGGCGCGCTGGTGGATGGGCACCGGGTCGCCGATCGACTTCACCTCTCCGGCCGCCGACGCGTGGTGGCGAGAGCAGGCCCGCTTCGTCCTCGCGATGGGAGTCGAGGGGATCAAGGCCGACGACGGGGAGGGCTACTACTTCCCTCCCGACGTGCGCTTCGCCGACGGGCGCACGGGGGCGCAGGCGGCATGGGGCTACGGCGACCTCTACCGGCGCTCGATGCAGCGCGCGCTCGACGACGCCCATCCCGGGCGCGGGGTCCTCTTCGGGCGCAGCGGCTGGTCGGGCCAGCAGGCCACCGGAATCACCTGGGGCGGCGACCAGGCCTCGGACTTCTGGTCGCTGCGCACGCTGGTGGCCGCGACGCTGACCGCCGCCGCCAGCGGCTTCTCCAACTGGTCCCACGACGTGGGCGGCTATCTGGGCGAGCGCCTGGTGGACCGGTGCCCGAAGGAGCTGCTGCTCCGGTGGGCCTGGTTCGGGTGCTTCACCCCTCTGATGCAGGCGCACGGGCGCTTCCCCCAGGAGGGTTGGACGTACGACAGTGAGACCCTCGACGTCTACCGCCGGGCGGTGCTGTTGCACGAGCGCCTCGTGCCCTACGTTCGCGCGGCGGCCGCCACGGCGGCGCGCTGCG
Organism: Thermoleophilaceae bacterium; assembly: GCA_030447725.1. Classification (GTDB taxonomy): domain Bacteria; phylum Actinomycetota; class Thermoleophilia; order Solirubrobacterales; family Thermoleophilaceae; genus JAAYBF01. Next base: position 512,678 of record JAUJOQ010000001.1, on the reverse strand, counting down.
GCCTGCCGGTGGTGCGCCCGCTGTGTCTGATGGACCCGTCTGACCCACGCGGCTTCTCGGTGGCCGACGCCTACGGCTACGGCCCTTCGCTGTGGGTGGCGCCGGTCCTCGAGGAGGGGGCTCGCGAGCGCGAGGTGCCGCTGCCGCGCGGGCGCTGGATCGATCTCTGGAGCGGCGAGCGCCATGAGGGCGGGGGCGAGGTGGTGGCCGAGGTTCCCCCGGGACGCATCCCGGTGTACGTGCGCGAGGGGGCTCTCGTGGTCACCTACCCAGCCCGCCACGTGGCCGAGGGCCTCGGCGACACCCCCGAGACGGAGCGGCCGCTCGAGGCCACGCTCTGGGGCGACCCGCCCTGCGGTCGCGCGGGCGCCCGGTTGGCCGACGGCACACGGCTGCGCTGGAGGGAGAATGGGCTCTCCGTGGCCCCCGCGCGCGACGTAGCCTTCGAGCGGCGTTGAGGTGTCAGAATCGGCGGCCGGCGAGAGCGCGACAGAGGAGGCTGTATGGCGGAGGAGCGAAACCAGGCAGACGACGGCGGCGGTGTAGCCACCACAGATGGCTCGTTGAGCGTGACCGACAACCGCACCGGCGAGACCTACGAGATCGAGGTCAACGACGGCACGGTCAGAGCCATGGACTTCCGCCAGATGAAGGTCTCCGAGGACGACTTCGGCCTGATGACCTACGACCCGGCGTTCACCAACACCGCCTCCTGTCGCAGCGCGATCACCTACATCGACGGCGGGGCGGGGGTGCTGGAGCACCGCGGCTATTCGATCGAGCAGCTGTGCGAAGGGTCGAGCTTCCTGGAGGTGGCGTACCTGCTGGTCCACGGCGAGCTGCCCGAGCAGGGGGCGCTCGACTACTGGACCTACGCCATCACTCACCACACCTACGTGCACGAGAACATCAAGAACCTGATGGAGGGCTTCCGCTACGACGCCCACCCGATGGCGATGCTGCTCTCGACCGTCGGCGCGCTGTCGAGCTTCTACCCGAGCGCGAAGAACCTCGACGACGAGACCGAGCGCTACATGGCCGTGGTCCGGCTGATCGCGAAGATGCCCACGTTAGCCGCCTTCGCCTACCGCCACAACCTCGGGCTGCCCTACGTCTATCCCGACAACGACCTGTCCTACCCGGGCAACTTCCTGTCGATGCTCTACAAGATGACCGAGTTCAAGTACGAGCCCGACCCGCGGCTCGAACGGGCTCTCGACGTGCTGTGGATCCTGCACGCCGACCACGAGCAGAACTGCTCTACCGCCGCGGTGCGCGCCGTCGGCTCCTCGCAGGTCGACCCCTACTCGGCCCTGGCCGGCGGCATCGCAGCGCTCTACGGGCCCCTTCACGGCGGCGCCAACGAGGCGGTGCTGCGGATGCTCGACCGCATCGGCACCGTGGAGAACATTCCCGACTTCCTCCAGGGAGTGAAGGACCGCAAGGAGAAACTGATGGGCTTCGGGCACCGCGTCTACAAGAACTACGACCCGCGCGCCCGGATCATCAAGCGCCACGTGGACGAGGTGCTCGAGGCCACGGGCTCGGACAACCCCAAGCTCGAGATCGCCACCGAGCTCGAGAAGCGTGCCCTCGACGACGAGTACTTCACCGAGCGCAAGCTCTACCCCAACGTCGACTTCTACTCGGGGCTGATCTACGAGGCGATGAGCATCCCCACCGACATGTTCACTGTGATGTTCGCGATTCCGCGCACCGCCGGGTGGCTGGCGCAGTGGCTGGAGATGCTCGACGACGAGGAGACGAAGATCGCCCGGCCACGGCAGATCTACACCGGCGACCGGGAGCAAGACTACGTGCCGATGGACCGGCGCTGACCGGCTGGGCAGATCAGGCCGTCTTCAGCGCGCGCCGGATGCGCACGTCCCCGATGAGAGAGCCGGGCGGTCCCAGCGTCACGACGACCAGCACGGGGTACCACCAGCCCCATCGGTCCTCGGCGGCGCCCTTTGCGCACAGCGCCAGCAGGATGAGGAAGCCGGTGCCGTGGATCGGGCCGAGGATCGAGACCACGCCTTCGGCGTGGGTGATCGCCGCCACGACCAGCGGGATCAGCAAGAGGAAGTCGAGCGCCGCCACGATCCGGATCACGTTGAGGCGCCGAAGCGTGCTCTGGGGCTCGGGCATGTGCCAGACGCTAGCCGAACGACGGCCGTCGCCGGCCCGAGGGCCGGCGACGGTGCAAGCGTCAGGCGGCGGAGGGAGCCCGTCCGTCCTGGCCCCGCGAGGCGAGACGGCCGGAGAACACCGCACCGGCGCCCCCGAGGAGTCCCGCGGCGAGCGCGCCGAGCGCCCACTCGGTGCCGGAGACGTCGAGGCCGAACGCGCTGTCGAGCGACCAGGCGCCTGCGCCCGCGCCCGCCAGGGCAACGGCGGCGACGGCGTAGGTGGCGTTTAGCTCCCAGCCACCCTCCGTGACCCAGGGGCCCTTGCCCGCATGGGCGGTGGCGATGGCCGCGGCCATCGCGGCCACGATCAGCGCCGCTCCCAAGGGGACGAGGAAACCGAGCGCCAGCGAGATACCGCCCACCAGCTCCGCCAGCCCGGCGGCGGTCGCGTGGACGCGACCGGGCCGCAGCCCGAGCGACTCGAAGAATCCGGCCGTGCCGGCCAGCCCGTGACCTCCGAACGCGCCGAACAGCTTTTGTGCGCCGTGGCCGGTGAAGAACAGCCCGACGGCTGCGTGGAGTAGGAAAAGTCCGAAGTCCATCTGGAACCTGCTTCCGTGTCGAGGAATTACTAACCGAAAGTTAGCAGGTACTTGCGTGTGCAACCAGGCGGGCCTTCCTGGCGTCAGATCCGGAACACCGGCACCAGGCGCTTCTCGTGCTCGGCGTCGATCCGGGCCACAACCTCGATCTGCTCCTCCAGGCCCGAGCCGCGCAGCTTGGTGGCCAGCAGCTCGTCGACCTGGAAGATGCCCGCCGAGTTGTTCATGGCGATCTCGATCCTCACTGCGCGCTCCACGCCCGCCTTGATCTCGACCGCGTCGATGGCCGCCGCCGACAGCGAATGGATGTTGGGCCGGCGGTTCTCGAAGGGAACACGCGAGCGGCCCTGGGCGAGGTCGAGGGCGTCGGCCACCCGCACGATGCCGGCCTCGACGGTGATCGGGTCGCCGCGGCGGCGGTGGCCGATCACCGCGTGCAGAGCCTCCGCCACGACCACGGTGCGCTCGGGCTCGTCGTAGATGTCCTCGAGCAGCGAGGGCAGCAGGTCGGCGGCCAGGAACAGGCTGTAGGCCTCGTGGTCGGTGCGGTGGATCGACATGCCGGCGTCGTGGAAGAGGCAGGCTGCGGCGATCACCACCTCGGCGTCGTGGTGGCGCATGAGGTGCTCGCCCGCCATGGCGGGCTCGACCCCGCGGCGCGTCAGCAGGCGGGACAGGCGCAGGGCGATGTTGAGCACGATCTGCACGTGCACCCAGGAGTGGTCGGACATGCCCATCCGCCCGGCCACCACGTGCTGCATGTGCCAGGTGGCGCGGAGGCGGTCGCTGGTGTTGGCCGCGGCCAAGAGCGCCTCGAGCTTGCGGTTTCCCCGGGTCGGCGCGTTTAACGCGACGTTGCTCACGGCGTCGCTGGGATGTGACGGGCCCTCCGGAGGAGGCGAGGATTCACTCTCCATGGGCGGAGTACCCTTGCACCATGAGCCGCGAGCCGCTCATCGACGGCCATGGCAGAAGCATCCGCGACGTGCGCGTGTCGGTCACCGACCGCTGCAACTTCCGCTGCCAGTACTGCATGCCGGCCGAGGGGCTGCCGTGGCTCGAGCGCGACGGGGTGCTGCGCTTCGAGGAGATCGAGCGGATCGTGCGCGTGCTGGTGGAGATGGGGGTGACCGACGTGCGTCTCACAGGCGGCGAGCCGCTCGTGCGACGAGACTTCCCGGTGCTGGCGCGCATGATGGCCGGCATCGAGGGGCTCGAGGACCTCTCCCTGACCACCAACGGCTACCTGCTCGAGCGCGACGCCGACGCCCTCGCCGACGCCGGCATCCGGCGCCTCAACGTCTCGATCGACTCCCTGCAAAACGACCGGTTCTTCGAGATGACCCGGCGCGACTCGCTGCCCCAGGTGCTGCGCGGGCTCGAGGCTGTCGCCCGCCGTCCCGAGCTGGCGCCGGTGAAGGTGAACGCCGTGGCCATGCGCGGCTTCACCGAGCAGGAGGTGCTGCCCTTCGCGCAGTTCGCGCGCGAGGGGAGCTTCCAGGTGCGCTTCATCGAGTTCATGCCGCTCGACGGCGACCGCGGCTGGACCCCCGACCAGGTGCTCACCGGCGACGAGCTGCGCAAGATCGTCCACGCGGTGCATCCGCTCGAGGAGTGCCCGCGCGAGCCCTCGGCGACCGCCCGCACGTTTCGCTTCGCGGATGGGCGCGGCCACATCGGCTTCATCAACCCGATCTCGGAGCCGTTCTGCTCGGACTGCAATCGCATCCGCCTGACCGCCGACGGCAAGCTGCGCACCTGCCTCTTCTCCATGCACGAGACCGACCTCCGTACTCCATTGCGCGACGGCGCGGACGACGACGAGCTGGAGTGGATCGTGCGCGACGCCGTCTGGCGCAAGGAGCTGAAGCACCGGGTGGGCGAGAAGGGCTTCCGCCAGCCCGCGCGCAGCATGAGCGCCATCGGTGGCTGAGGAGGAAGGGTGCGGTGCTCGGCGCCCGCGAGTACGGCGAGCGGAACGCGGCGCCCGGCGAGCTGCTCGTGCGCCTCAGGCCGGAGCGGGTGATCGTGAAGACCGGCGTCGCCGACTGAGCACCCGGACCCGATCGTCGGCCGCCACCTCGCCTTCTCTCACCACGCGAAGGTAGGTGCCGGGCCTCTGCGCGGCCACGAACCGCTTCATGAAGCCGGGCTCTCCCACCTTTTGGGCCAGCTTCCAGCACGGGCTGCGCGGTTCGGTGACCTCGAGCAGGGCCTGCCCCACCTCCCACCGCTCACCGGGGCGTGCGCCGCTCGCGTCGATGCCCCGCACGGTGAGGTTCTCGCCGAAGAAGCCGGGACCCAGGTCGCGCTCCAGCTCGTCCTCCCACCAGCGTATGTCGTCGACCGCGTAGGCGTACACCGCCTTGTCGCGGCCGCCGTGGACGCGAAGGTCGCCTACGAGGTCGCCCTGCAGGCCCAGCTCACCCACGAGCACCGGTCCGTCGACCGGTCGTTTCCACAGCCCGGTGCGCACCTCTCGCCCGCGGCGCATGAGGACGCGCGGCTCGGCGAGGTTCACGGACACGACCTGACCCATGCCCCGAAGATTACGCTGGCCCCATGGGCGGCTACCGGATCACGGTGCGCAGCGGGGCCAAGGTGCTCCACCAGTACGCCGACAACCTGAGAGGGGCCCTCGTGCTGCTCGAACGCAGCGGTCACGATCTCGAGGCCACCGCTGCGGCGCACGGCGTGGGCGGGACCCTGATGCGCCGGTTCGAGCCGGTGCAGCGCGTGATCGGACGGGTCGAGCTGAAGGGCCCCGGCAGGCTGCGAGCCGGTGTGGACGTGCGCGGGGACGGCTCGGCGGAGGCGTTCACCGGCCGGCTGCGGCGCACGCTGGTGACCCAGCGCGACGGCGAAACGCCCTACGACGCCCTCCGCCGCGAGCTGGCGGTATAACGGCTCGATGCAGGAAGCAAATCAAAGGGGGGCACCGCCCCCCTTTGCGACCCCCTGTTCTCGAGTATCCCTGCCGCGCGGCGCCGAGCCGCCCTTTCGGGTGTTCGTGAGCGGGATGCCTCAGAGCGAGGGCGAGGACTACGAGGTCGAGGACGGCGAGCTGGTGTTCAACCGGTTGCTCGTGAGGGAGCGGGTGGGCTTCTGGCGCTGGACCGCCATGTTCTTCGCGCTTTTCGGAAGCTACGGGCGCAACGACACGGTCGACGTGCAGTACGAGGTGGCAGGCCGAAAGCAGGTGGCCACGGGTCTCGACTTCCACCCCGCAGGGTGATGGATCCCCCGGGGCTGCGGGTAGCCTTCGCTCATGCACATCGACGAGATCCTCACCGAGCGCCGCCCCGTCTTCTCGTTCGAGTTCTTCCCGCCCAAGACCGAAGACGGTCACGCCAACCTGCGCGCGACCCTGGACACCCTGCGCCACGACAAGCCGGACTTCGTGTCGGTCACCTACGGCGCGCTGGGCTCGACGCGCGACCGCACCATCGACATCGTCAAGTGGCTCAAGCAGGACCTCGGGATCGAGGCGATGGCCCATTTCACCTGCGTGGGCGCCACCACCGACGAGCTGCGCGAGACGCTCGCCGAGATCGAGGCCGCCGGCGTGGACAACGTGCTGGCCCTGCGTGGAGACCCGCCGGAGGGCGAGTCCGACTGGACCCAGACCGACGGCGGCCTGCGCTACTCCACCGAGCTGATCGAGCTGCTCCGCGAGCACTTCGGATTCGCCGTCGGCGCGGCGGCCTTCCCCGAGGTGCACCCGCAGGCCGAGAGCCCCGAGGCCGACATCCGCTTCCTCCGTGCCAAGCAGGATGCGGGCGCCAGCTTTCTCATCACCCAGCTCTTCTATGACAACGAGTTCTACTTCGACTTCGTGGCCCGCGCCCGCGAGGCCGGCGTGACCGTGCCGATCATCCCCGGGATCATGCCCGTGACCTCCGTGCGGAACATCAAGCGGATCACGGAGCTGTGCAAGTCGGACATCCCGGACGCGTTCGAGCAGGAGCTGGAGGCGCGGGCGGAGGACAGCGACGCCGTGCACGACCTCGGCATCGCCTACGCGACGCTGCAGTGCATGGACCTGCTGGCCCGCGGGGCGCCGGGCATCCACTTCTACACCCTCAACCGCTCGCCGGCCACGCGGGCGATCCTCGCTGCGCTGCGCGCGGCGCAGCCCTGGGCGAGAGCACCGCAGCCCGTCTAGGCGACCGGCTCCCAGCGACCGGGGTCGCTGCCCTCGACCGTCCGCACCTCCCCGCGCACCAGCAGGTAGCGCAGGTAGGAGAGCACCATGGAGAGTCCCCAGCTCACATGCATCGGCGTCAGGTTCTCGATGCCCAATAGCTTCGGCACAATCTCGAAAGCGGTGAGTGGCTCGCTCGCAATCGCCTCGCGGACGCGGGCGATGCCCTCGGTCACCTCCCGGCGATTGGCTTGCGTCAACCGGCGGGCGTCGCGCACGGGACGCCCGTGGCCGGCCAAGACGAGGTCCACTTCTAGGCCGTCAACGGTGTCCAAACTCGTGAGGAACTCTCCCACCATGTCCGGCGTGTGCCCGTAGTCGAAGAACAGGGAGACGCGGCCCAGAATGTGGTCGCCCGAGAGCAGCAGCCGGCGGTCGGGCTGGTGGAGCACGACGTGCGACGGCGCGTGACCCGGTGTCTCGTACACCTGCCAGCGGCCCAGGTCGGTGTCCACCTCGGCGCCGGACACCAGGTCGCGATTGGGCGCCACCACCCTCGCCACCCCCGTCCCCTGGCCCTTGCGCTCCTCGCGATAGGACTCGAGCGCAGCAGCGGGCACTCCGCTCTGGCGCGCGATCTCGATCCTTCTCTCCAGGGCCCGCTCGGGACGCTTGGCGGCGCGCGTAGCGTGAGCGTGATCCGGATGCATCCACAGCTCGCACCCGGCGGCGTCGACGATCGGCCCCGCCTGCCCGTAGTGGTCGGAGTGGGCGTGGGTGCACACCAGCAGGCGCACGTGCTCGAGCTTGAGTCCTGCCTGGTCGAGAGCGCGCTCGAGCTGAGCCAGCGAGCCCGGCTCGTGCATGCCCGTGTCGACCAGGACGACGCCGCTGCCGGCCGCGATGGCGAACGCGTTCACATGGGGGACCCCCGGCCAGGGCAACGGCAGGCGCAGGCGCCAGAGCCCCGGCTGGATGCGGTCGGCCCGACCGAGCTCCTTTGCCTTCTTCGGCTCGCTCACGGGTCGATCAGCACGCCGGGGTTGAGGATGCCCGCCGGGTCCAGTTCGCGCTTGGCGGCGCGCAGCGCCGCCGCGAAGAGCTCGGGCCGCTGGCGGTCGTAGGCCGACCGGTGGTCGCGGCCGACCGCGTGGTGGTGGGTGATCGTGCCGCCCGCAGAGGCGATCGCCTCCGACGCCGCCTCCTTCACCGCCTGCCACTGCTCGCACTCGGCGCCGCGCCGGGCGGGAGCGAGCACGGTGAAGTAGGGAGCAGCGCCATCGGGGTAGACGTGCGTGAGGCGGCAGGTCACCACACCCGCCTCGCATACCTCGGCGAGCGCAGCGACCGCGGCCTCGCGCACATCGCGCACCAGGCCTGGAAGCCGGTCCCAGGTGGTCGCCGTCTCGAACGTCTCGCTGAGGATCCCGGCCGCCACCATCGTGTCGCGCAGATAGGGAGCTCTCAGGAAAGCGTTGCGCCACGCGCCTTCGGGCTTGCCACTGGCCGATCCCGTGTCGGTAGAGGTGCGCAGAGCCGGCTCGCCGGTGGGGGAGCCGCCGTGGTCGGCACAGCACTCGAGCGCGCGCGCCAGCCATGCGTCCAGCGGATGGTCCGAGGACTCGAAGCCGATCAACAGCAAAGCGCGGCCGTCGGCGCCCGCGCCGGTGACGGCAGCCTCGCCGGGGTCGAGCAACCTGCAGTTGGAGGGCTGCAGGCCGGACTGCCCAAGGGTCCGCGCCGCCTCTGCGCCCGCCTCGAAGCTGTGAAAGCCGACTCCGACGGAGGCCCTGAAGCCAGGGCGCGCCTGGACCCGCACCCAGGCCTCGGTGATCACCCCGAGGATCCCCTCAGAGCCGATCAGCAGGCGGTCGGGACTCGGTCCTGCACCAGAGGCGGGCAGCCGGCGGCTCTCCCATGCGCCGCGTGGACAGATCGCGCGTACCGACTCGACCAGATCGTCGATGTGGGTCGGTCCCGTGGCGAAGTGACCGCCGGCGCGGGTGGCGAGCCAGCCGCCCAGAGTGGAGTACTCGAACGATTGCGGGAAGTGGCGCAGCGTGAGCCCATGGGGGCGCAGCTGCTCCTCGAGGCCGGGCCCGGTGGCTCCGGCCTGGATGCGGGCGGAGCGCGACACCCTGTCGACCTCGAGCACAAGGTCGAGGGCGCGGAGGTCGATGGTCACAGCGGGGCGCTCACCCCGCGGCTCGACCCCTCCCACCACGCTGGTGCCGCCTCCGAAGGGGATAGCGTCGGCGCCGGCGGACTCGCACCATTCCAGCACGGCCGCTATCTCTCCCTCGTCGCGGGGGTGGGCCACCACGTCCGGTGGGTGATCGAACCGGCCGCGGAAGCCACGGACCACGTCGCAGTAGGACTTGCCCAGGGCGTGGGACGCGCGCTCGTAGGGGTCCGTGCGACAGATCGGGGCCAGCCCCGCCGGGGGTGCGAGGCGCGCCTCGGGCAGCCCTATGTCGGCCAGCGCCACCGGGCTCTCCACCTCCCCCTCGCCGAAGCCCAGGTGGGAGCGGATCGCCGCGGCGGCCTGCAGGGTCTCCTCGCGCGAGGATTCTGAGTCCTCATATCCCCAGCCCCAGTGCTTGAGCCGGCGCTTGGGGGGGACCGACATCGCCGGGCAACTCTTGCACGCACGCCCCCGGATGGGCTCGAGGCGCGGCTGGGTCAGCCTGGCGGATCACCTGGAGCGCTTCGCGGGCGAGCCCGTGCTGGTGGTCGACGAGATCGTCGTGACGCCCGTCTGCTCACGCCGGCCCGACCAACGCCGCTCGGATCCTGTCTCGGCCGCGGGCCTTCCTCGGAGACCTGGTGTCGATCGAGGAGCGGGTGACGGACGTGATCCGCGGTGAGGCTCTGGTACTCGACGGTGGCCTGCTTGTGCTGGCGGGTGCGTTGAAGTCCGACTCGGTGCAGGACGGCGACACCGTCCGCGTTCGAGGCGCGGTGAGGCGACTCGACCCCGATCAGCTGCCACAGCGGGGAAACCTCGACGAGGCGCTCTTCGGCGAGCTGATCACGGCGCCCGTGATTGCGGCGCGCTCGATCGATCTGGCACCGCCGGACTGACAGCTCCCGCTCTCCGTCAGCTCTCTTCACCCCGCGCCCGAGCTGTCGGTTGGAGGCGGTCGAACCGTTCATCGGTCCTAGGCGGCCGGGCGCCGGTCCCTTGCTCAGCCGGCGCACGGTCCGGTGTCGACGGGCTCGTCCGCCCGGGCGAGCGCCTTCCGGACGATCGAGTTCGGGACGCCGTACCCGCTGTCACTGCCCGGGGCCGCGGTGGCAGCGAAGACCGTCGTGACCACGCGCCCGGCCCCGTCGACCACGGGGCCGCCCGAGTTGCCCGAGCGCACGTCGCCGCGCAGGAGGGTGACCGGGCGCCGCACCGGGCCCTCGCCGTAGATGTTCTGCGATTTGATCGTGGTGGTCTCACCGAGTCTGCCGGGCTCCACGTCGAAGCCGCCGTTCTCGGGGAAGCCGAGGATCGCGGCGGAGGTGCCCGGAGGCGCATCGGTCAGCGGCAGAGCCGGCACATCGCCGAGCCCCTGGGCCCTCAGGACGGCCACGTCGGTCTTCGGATCGAACCGGACCGGCTGGGTCTCGTAGCGACGGCCCCCACCTCCCAGCTGGACGGTCGTGTCGTCCTGGCCGGCCACGACGTGGGCGTTGGTGACCACCAGTCCGTCACCTGCGACCCAGCCGCTCCCTTGCACCCCGAGGCCACAAGAGGTTCCGAGCAGCTTGACCACGCTACGTCCGGCTGCCTGTACCTGGGGGTCGCGTGCGATTGCGGCCTTCGGCGGCCTCACGTCAGGCCTCGGGCCGCGGATCTCCGGGAGCGGATCGAAGCGTGCCAGCGCCTGCAGGATCGGTCCCGACGGCGGCAGGGTCTCGTTCAGCTCCCGGAGGATCGCCGAGCGCTGTATCGGCTCCCGCAGCTCGCGAATGCCCGGCGTCTGCAGGACCACCGCACCAGCGATCCAGGCAAGGGCAAGCGCCAGACATGCCAAGAGGACGCCGCCGCCCAGGCCATCGAGCACCCCCAGGCGCTCCCCCAGACGCCGACGGAGGTGGAAGCCGACCAGCTCGAGCGCCGAGGCCAGGATGGCACCCCCCAGGACCGCAGCCCCCAGCGCCACCAGCGGGGCGTAGGGAGAGCGCGAGCCTTCTTCGAGTAGCTGTGGAGCAAGCCGCGACCCGACCAGGGCGCCGCCGAGGAATCCGGCGAGCGAGAGGGCGCCGATTATCAGGCCCAGCGAGTAGCCCGCCACCGCCATCAGCAGCGTCAAGCCGACGATGACCCAGTCCACGACGGTCAACGTGAGTCCGACCGCGATGAGAAGCGCTCGAGCGCTCGGCGGAGAATCCGGTCCTTGGCTTGCCGCGCGTTATGCATCGCGACCACGAAGCGGCCCACGATCTCGATGTCGCCCTCGGCGACGCGAATGAAGGTCTGGGGCTCGACCTCTGCGCGGGTGACGAGATAGCGCTCTCCGAGTTGCACCAGCGCGGCCTCTCCTTGCTCTCGTAGCCGGGGGGCGTACCGGCGGATCTCCTCGTCGAGGATCCTACGGCGTCTCGGCTTGCGAAAGCCGGCGCTCCGCCTCTTCGATCTCTTCCTCGGACGCGGGCACGATCGACGGCGCTGCTGCGGCCAGCGCGTCGTAGCTGTTCACCACGGACTCCATGAACGCGCGCAGGCGCAGGTTCCGAAGGCCCTGCTTACTGACGTAGTAGAAGAGGTCCTCCTGCAGCGGGTAGCTGCCGCGCTGCACAGTCGCCTCCGTCGGTTCGATGCATCCCTTCCCGCCGTCGACGGCCAACAGGCGGATGTCGGTCACGGGAGTCAACTGCGCGAGGTTGTAGAACCCGAGCGCCCGGCGGCCCGTGCGCAGTCGCCCGGTCATGGCCCCCCGGTTGACGACGGAGCTCCACTCGCGCCGGATCTCTCCCGCCCGACCGTTGATCAGGGCCGTGAACAGAGCGAAGGAGTCGTTGGCCGTCTCCGGGCCGTAGAGCTGCACCTCGGCCGGTGGGAGGCCGGCGCCCAGCTCCGAGTAGCGGGTCACCGTCGAGCCCGGCCGCCACAGCTGCCGGAGTTGATCTGTCGTGAGGCAGGAGATGCCCAGCGCCTCGCTTGTGGCGACGGCCACGGCGTGGTTGGCGATCTTCAGGCGCTGGACCTCGATACCGCGCTCGCGGCAGACCGTCTCTTCGGCCTCGGTCATCCCCCGGCGCGCCCCGGCCACGTCGATCCGCCCCGTACAGAGCCTGTCGAACGCCGTCGCGGTGTCCGACTCCTCGACTTCGACCTCGACCGGCGTGTCGACCTCGAACCTGGCCGCGGCCTGACTGCTCAGCGGCTGCAACACCCGTGGACCGTCGATACGCATAGTTCCGGTCAGCCTTGCCAGCAGACCCTTGTCCGGACCTACATCGCCTCTGACCCCTGGCGGTGTGTCCTCCCTCTCCCCGCAGCCGGCCAGGAGCGCGAGCGCCACGATCCCTGCGACCGATGCAAGCCAGCGCCTCATGATCGTGGCTCTGCCTCGGGAAAGGCAGCGGGCTCGGGGGGGACCAGGGGCGCGGACAGCGGCTCATAGGCTCCCGAGCGAACGGTCTGCGCGCTGGGGCTCACGCAGCCCCCGCCGGCGTCGACGGCGACCACGGGCGGCCGCTGCTCTTCGCGGCCGATGTCGAACGGGGCGAACGCCAGCGCGCCCGGGGTCGCTCTCACGATCCCTTCGAAGTCCAGCCGATCTGCGACCCGCCGTGCGTCCTCGCGCAGCGGTCGCTTCCTGTGATCTTGCGCGCGAAGAGCTCGAAGGCCGAACTGGGTGGCGGAGGGGTGATGAGTCGCACGGGTCGTTCCGGCAGACCTGCGCCCAGCTCGGAGTAACGCTGCACGTCCGAATCCGCACGCCACAGGCGGCGCAGCTGCCGGGTGGTCAGGCAGCGGACATCGAGACCCTGGTGCCTGCGGACCGCGACGGCTTGATGGGCCACCAGCGACCCGACGGGCCTGATCCCGTTCTCCTCGCAGACCTCGCGCTCGACCTCTGACATCTGGCGATTCGAGAGCGCCACCTCCACCTGTCCCGCGCAGAGGGCCGCCAGGGCATCGTCGCTGCCGGTCGCCTCGACTTCGACCTCGACCCCCGGCGGGCGGTCGACCACGTCGGCGGCTTTCTTCGCGAGAGGAAGCAGCGCGACGCTGCTCTTCACCGTCGCGGTGTAGGCGACTCCGGCGGCGGTGGGTCCGCGCGGCTCGCCCGGCTCATCCAGGCCCGGGTCGTCCACGTCCTCGCAGGCGGAGAGCGCCCCGCCCATGAGGAAGACGGCAGCCAGGACCACGAGCGCTCGGCGCGAGATTCTCATCAGATCAACTGGAGCAACGCGGCGTAGCCGGTCGCGCCGAGCGCGAAGGGAGCGAAATGGCTCTGGCGTTCGGCCGGCAGCTCCTCCTTGATGACGTTGAGGATGATCCCTCCGCCGATGAAGGCAATCAGCATGGCGAGGGCGGCGTCAGAGATCTCGGTCAACGTCCCGATAGCCCAACCCAGCAGCACGGCCGATGCCAGCAGCCAGCGGCCCACCCGCGCGTACGCGTGCTTGTGGTGATCGCGCAGACCGACGTCGTTGATCACGAAGTGCACACCGAGGGCGATGGCGAAAAGCGCCAACCCGCGGGCGCCGGACTCCTCGCGATGGACCAGGAGGTAGCCGATGATCGCGTTGTAGACGGCGAAGGAGCCGATGCTCAGCCAGAAGGCAGCGTCGTCCGTCTGGTCCTCGCCGTCGGTCTGCCGGCGGCCGGCTCGTGAGCTGCGCGAGCTGTGCTCGACTCCGTAGAAGACGCCCAGTCCGAGCAGAGCGATCAGGTATACGTGCTCCTCGAGGAACGGCAGCACGCCCTCGGCCTCGGCCGCGACGCTCTCCTGACCCTCGCTGAGCTCGGGCAGCAGGTGCACGAAGACGTAGGCCACAGAGACGCCCCCCGCCCACGAGAGCCAGCGACTTCTCGGAACATCGGAGAGGAAGCGCAACTTGCCGGCGAAGACGTGGACCAGTCCCAACGCGAACGCCGCGACGGCGGCGCCGATGCTGAAGTCGAGCTCCATGGGTTGCGGGCTACCCGTCACCGCGCCTGCACAAAAGGCTGCACGCGTCCGTCGTCGGGTAGGTGACAACGGTCGTTTGCGCCTCCGACGGCGGGGTGAGCCAGCGCAGGGAGCAAACTGAAAGGACGAGGATGGACCGCAAGTCGAGCCGGCAGCACGAGAGGGGCGCCGAGTGATCCCCGCCGGCCGCCGGCTGTTGGTACTCGACGTGACCCTCGCGCTGTGGGTGGCCGTCTGGCTGATCTTGGCGCTTCAGGTAGCCCAGGAGGTACGCGGTCTCGCCGAGCTGAGCACCACGGTCTCGCGCGTGGGGACAGCGGTCGAGGAGTCCGGCCGGGTGCTGTCGGGGCTCGGGGAGCTCCCGCTCGGACTCGGCGACCGCCTGGAGGAGCCGGCAAGGCGAATCGAGGAGGCCGGACGCTCGGCCGTGAGCAGCGGCAGCTCCAGTCGTGACAGCGTCGAGTCGCTCAGCGTGCTGCTCGGCCTGGCGCTCGCTGTCATACCCTCGCTTCCGGTGTTCGGCTTCTATCTCCCGCTGCGCCTCGGCTACGTCCGCGAGCGGCGCGCCCTGTTGGGGGCCATCGCCAGCGCTCGGGGTCACGCTCTCGAGGAGTTCCTGGCCCGCCGGGCGGTCGAGAGGCTCTCCTACCGCAGGCTGCGACGGGTCAGTGCCGAGCCGTGGCGGGACCTGGCGGAGGGCCGTTATCGACAGCTCGCGTGCGCCGAGCTGGAGCGCTTCGGCCTGGGCGTGGGCGTGCTGGAACGGCCGCGCGGGTCCTGAAATGCCCGACGGCGGTCGACCGCCCGGGTTGGCCGGCAGCGCCGCATGGCTGATCGTCAAGCTTCGCTATGCGGTCGTCGCCTTCTGGATCCTTGCCGCCGTCGTGATGACCGTGAAGCTGCCTGCCGTCGGTGAGGCGCAGGCGGGAGCGCTCGGGGATCTGGTCCCCCACGACGCCGAGGCGCTGCAGGCCGAGCTGCGGTCATCCGAGCTGTTTGCCTTCCCCCTGCTCAGCCGCACCCTTGTCGTCCAGCGAGATCCCGACGGTCTGTCGGCGATCGCGCAGGTCGACGCGCTGTGGCGCGCGGTGCTGCTCAACCGGGATCAGCTCGCCGGTCTCGAACGCGTGGCCGGGGCTTTCGTGGTCAGCAACACACTCGGTCAGCCCCCCTTCTCGAAGGAGGCGTCCACCACAGCGCTCACCTACCTCCTGTTCGCACCGGCCGTCGATCAGGGTGACCGCAGTATCCTCGCCCAGCGCCTGATCGATCGCGTCCAGCCCGAGCAGGACGGCTACGTAGGCGCGACGGGGGCGCTGGCCGCGCGCGCCGAGCAGGCCGAGGCCATCGAGGAGGCCTTGCCCGCGGTGGAGATCGCCACACTGCTCCTGGTCGCCCTCGTCGTGGGGTTGCACTTCCGCGCTCTTGGAGCGCCGCTGGCCACCCTGGCCGCCGTCGCCCTCGCCTACCTGATCTCGATCCGAGCGATCGCAGGCATCGGGAAGGAGGCCGGATTCTCCGTGCCCAGCGAGGTGGAGCCCGTGGTCATCGTGCTGCTGTTCGGCGTGGTGACCGACTACTCGATTTTCTTCCTGTCGCGGATTCGAAGACGGCTGGCCGACGGAGAGAACCCGCATGCCGCGACCATCGCGGGCACCGCCGAGCTGCTGCCGATCATCTTCACCGCCGGCATCACGGTCACCGCGGCCGCGGCTTCGCTCGTGGTGGCCCAGCTCGGCTTTTTCCAGGCCTTCGGTCCGGGCATGGCTCTCTCGCTGCTGGTCGGGCTGCTGGTGGCGATCACCTTCGTGCCGGCGTTGCTGTCGATCGGAGGGCGGTGGCTGTTCTGGCCCCGGCGACCCGGCGTCGAGGTGCCCGCCGGCGAGGCAGCGGAAGAGACGCCCACCGAGCGCAGCGGACGCCCGGCGCGCCACCGCGCCGTCGAGCTCGCCGCGGCACGGCCCGTTGCCACGATCGCCGTCTGTGGAGCGGTGCTGCTCGCGGCGGCGAGTGGGCTGGCGCAGGTCGAGCTCGGCAACCCGCTCATCCGCGGGCTTCCCCCGGACTCTCCGCCGAGGGAGGCCTACGTGCAGGCCAGTTACGGCTTCGCGCCGGGCATCCTGTCGCCTACGGTGATCGTGGTCGAAGGCCGCGGGATCGCCAGCGAGCGAAGCGCCCTTGCCGCGCTCGGACGGCTGCTCGAAGAGCAACCGGGGGTCGCAGAGGTGGTCGGGCCGGGGGATCAGCCCAGCAGCCGGGTCTTCGGCGGGGTGCTGTCGAAGACCGGCGACGCGGCGCGGTACTTCGTGGTCCTCAACGCCGACCCGCTGGGAGCGAAGGCCATCGCCACTCTCAGCCGGCTGCGCGCGAAGATGCCGCGACTGCTTCCCGGGGCCGGCCTGTCCAGCGCCTCCGCGTCCTACGCAGGTGACACCGCGCTGGTCTCGGAGACGATCGACGAGGCGGTCGGAGACATCGGCCGAGTCACGCCCGTGGCGCTGCTGGTGGTGTTCTTGATCATGGTCGTGTTCCTGCGTGCGCTGGTGGCGCCGCTCTACCTCCTGGCGGCGAGCGTCCTGGCATTGGTGGCTGCCCTCGGGCTGACGGCGTACGTCTTCCAGGGTCTCGCCGGTCAAGAAGGCCTTGCCTACTTCGTGCCCTTCGCCGCTGCGGTGCTGCTGCTCTCACTCGGCTCGGACTACAACGTGTTTCTGACAGGACGGATCTGGCAGGAGGCGGGCAGACGCCCGTTGCGCGAGGCCGTCCGTGTGGCCGGCGCGCGGGCGGCCACTCCGATCACGATCGCGGGGATCGTGCTGGCCGGCTCCTTCGCGCTGCTGTTCCTCGTGCCGATCCGGCCGTTCCAGCAGCTCGGGTTCGCGATGGCCGCGGGGTTGCTGATCGACGCCTTCCTCGTCCGCACGCTGCTGGTCCCGGCGCTGATCGTGCTCGTCGGGCCGCGCAGCGGCTGGCCCGGTCGCCGGCTGCGCGGCGTCGAGGCGGTGACCGCTCGACGGTCGGTCAACGGTGAGGATGGGGCCTCCCCGGCCGGCGCCGTCATGTCAACATGGTCGCTCTGGCACCGGCGGCGCTTGGCGTCGGCAAACCGGGAGGCGCCGAACATGACCAGAGCTGCCGCAGGGAAAGCGTCGCTGCGGGAACGCGCCACCGGCGCTCTCGACGCTGCGCGCCGAAGCTTCGGATTCCTGACGGGCGTCGCGATGCTCGCCGGCCTCGTGGCGGGATTCGCGCTGCCATCGATCGATGCGGCGCTGGATGTCGCTCTTCCGGTGTTCGACTTCGCCGGCCAGGACGTGGCAAGGTCCTTGCTTCAGACGGTGGCGACGGCCACCGTCTCGGTGGCGGGGCTCTCGTTCTCGGTGACGGTGGTCGCGTTCACGCTGGCCTCGTCACAGCTCAGTCCCCGCGTGCTTCGCACATTCAGCGCCGATCGTCTCAGCCAGGTCACACTGGCCTGCTTTCTCGGCACCTTCATCTACTGCCTGGCGGTTCTCGTGCGCCTCGGCTCTGCGGCCGACGGCCGGCCGGTGCCCAACCTCTCGGTCACGTTGGCGCTGCTGCTTGCGTTTGTCGCTTTCGTGATGTTTGCGGCTTTCATCGCCCACATCGTCCAGATGCTCCAGCCCTCGTCGATAATCGAGGACATCGGGAAGACCGGACGCGCGGCGCTCGAGCGCCCGTACCCGGGGCAGATGGGCACGGAGCCGAAAGACGCCACGGTGGCCGAGCGGGATGTGCTCGGGCGCTGCCCCGCCGGCCCGGGGGTACCGGTGCACGCCCGCAGCGAGGGATACCTGACGATGGTCCGAGGCATCGAGATGCTCTCTGCGGGCGCTGAGAGCGACGGGCTCGTGGTTCAGCGCGTACGGATCGGCGACTACCTGACCCTCGGGACGCCGCTTGCCGATGTGTGGTGCGCTGAGGACGACGACCGCGAACGCCTCGTCGAGGCCGTGCAGAACGCGTTCGTGCTGGGAAGCCAGCGAACGCCCGTCCAGGACGCCGCCTTCCCGATTCGCCAGCTCGCCGACATCGCGCTGAAGGGTTTGTCGCCGGGCATCAACGATCCCACGACTGCGGAGAACGCCATGGACGCGTTGTCGTCACTGCTCGTCCGCTTCGCCGCAAGCCGGAAGCCGTCGCCGATGCGTGCCGACGAGGACGGCACGGTCCGCTTCGTCGCGCTCGCCGTCGAGCTGGACGACCTGGTGCGGCTGGGCTTCGAGCAGGTCCGCGTCTTCGCCGCGCCCTATCCGGTGTTCGCCAGGCGTCTGTTGACGTTGCTCAAACACATCGAGGATGCAGCGCGGCGCGGCGGTGTGCGGTGCTTCGAGCCGGCGCGCCAAGCGGCGCTCATCGCCGAAGGGCCCGACGGCGAGGTGCCCACCCACGCCGACGTCGAAGGGGTGCGAGCCGAGCATGCCAGGCACTGGGCGCCCTCCCGCGAATGAGCGGCCGTCCTATCTCTTCAGTCCGACCTTCGCTCCGACCCCCGTCGCGATCTCCCGTATGCGCATGGGGCCGCCGGTCTCGCGGGCCAGGGGAGGAGTGTCGACGCCGCTGCCCTGACGGATGCCCTCGATCAGCTCGGCCAAGGCCTCCTCGGATGAACGCTTGGGCCGCCACCCGAGCTGCTCGCGGGCGCGGGTAGTGTCCATCAGCGGCGTGTCGAGGCCGAGGTCGAGCCAGGAGGGGTGGGTGGGCTGCAGTCGCAGCTTCCAGCTCACCTCCGCCGCGCGCCTGAGCGCGCCGCGGGGCACCTTGACCGGCCGGGCGCCGAGCAGGCGGCCAAGACGCGCCGGATCGAGTACCGGCTCCGCGGCGATGTTGAAGGCGCCGTGTGCGCCTTCGCTGACCGCCGCCAGGCGGTAGGCCTCACCCACGTCATGGGCGTGCACGGCCTGGAAGATCAGCCGCTCGGTGACCGGCAGCAACGGGATCAGCTCGGGGCGGACCAGCGGGTTGGGCAGGAACGGGCCGGCGAACAGCCGGCGAATCCCCGAGGCGGCGTCGCCCTTGAAGATCAGGCCCGGCCGCAGCCGCACCACCCGCCGGTCGGGATGCTCGCGCTCGAAGCGGTCCAGGCGCCGCTCCACCTCGGCCTTGTGGCGGGAGTAGTAGGAGGTCTCGATGCCGTCGGTGGGCCAGCTCTCGTCGACTCGCCGATCCTTGGGGCCGGGGGAGTAGGTGCCCACCGAGGAGGCGTAGACCAGCGTGCCTACCCCCGCCGAGCCCACGGCTTCGAACACGCGGCTGCTTCCCTCGACGTTGGTGGCCCGCGTGGTGGCCTCGTCTCGGGAGGGCTGGATCAGCCATGCGAGGTGGACCACCGCGTCGGCGCCCTCCAAGATGGGCCGGAGGTCGGAGTGAACCACGTCGGCCTGCACCCATGAGGTCTTCGGCATCGTCAGTGCCGGCACCCGCCGGGCGAGTCCCACCACCTCGTGCACGGCCGGATCCTGTCCCAGGGCCCGAAGCAGGCTCGTGCCCACGTTTCCGGTGGCTCCTATGACCACGATGCGCATGCCTGCCGGGTACCCGGGCCGCAATCGCGGAAACGAGGGCGACCTCGGTTTGACCCCGCCGGGGCCCGGGCAGGAGAAGTTCGTCCCCACCGACGGAGGTACCTGTGAGCACACTGCTATCCATCGCCGAGCGAAGCGTCGGCGCCGTCGCGGGCGCCGCGTCGGCCGGCTTGCGCGTCGCCGGCCAGATCGTGACCGCCGTGCGCGGTGGCGATCACGACAGCGACCTCGGCGGCGAACGCGATCGCCCCGCCCCCGCACCCAAGTCGCACCTCACGGACACCGCTTTGGCCCGCAAGGTCGAAAGCGAGCTCTTCCGGGACGGGGCCGTGCCCAAGGGCGACATCGACGTGAATGCCGTCGGCCGGGTGGTCTACCTGCGCGGCAAGGCCAGGTCGGCCACCATGGTCGCCGACCTGACCGTCCGCACGCAGGCCATTCCGGAGGTGGAGCGGGTGGAGAACCTGCTCGAGACGCGGCGCCCCCGGCGAGCCAAGCAGACCGGTGCCAAGGGCGGGTCCTCGACAGGCCGGCGCAAGCCCGCCCGCAGGGTCAACGCCGAGGTGCCTCCGACCGATCCCAAGGCCGAGCCGAGCCCGAAGGAGCTGGCGGCAGAGGGCAAGGGCCGCCGGGCTGCGCCTCTGGGAAGCACGGATACCGAGACGACCGAAGACCAGGCGCCCGCGACTCGGCGGTCCAAATCCGGCGCAGCCAAGGGTGGCGCCAAGCGCGCGTCCGCGAAGACCCGGCGTCCGCCGAGCCGCAGGGTGAACGCCGAGGTGCCCGCAACCGATCCCAAGGCCGAGCCGACACCGAAGGAGCTCGCGGCGGAGGGCAAAGGCCGCCCCGCCGCACCGCTGGGCAGCGAGGACACCGGGCAGGACGGCGTCGGCGGCACAACACCGGCCGCGCCGGGGCGCGACGAGGACGTGGGAAGCTAGCCCGGCTGCTCGCGCGGCGGCAGCTGGATCGACTTCTCGGCCCCGGCTACGCCCGCCTCGATCTCGCGCGTGCGCTCCAGCTCGGCGTTCACCTCCACGCCGAGCAGCACCGCGATGTTGGTGATCCAGACCCACACGAGAAAGGTGACCACTCCACCGAGGGTGCCATAGGTCTTGTCGTAGGAGCCGAAGTTCGACACGTAGAACGCGAAGCCGATCGAAGCCAAGATCCAGACGACCACCGCCAGCAAGCTGCCGGGTGTGATCCAGCGAAAGCCCGGTAGCCGCACGTTGGGCGCGGCGTAGTAGAGGAAGGCCAGCATCGTGAGCACCACCCCCACCAGCACCGGCCACTTGGCCAGGCCGTAGATCGACACGGCCGTGCTCGTGAGCCCGAGCGCCTCGCCCACCGCCTCCGCCACCGGACCGCTGAGCACCACGGCGACCACCACCAGGGCCAGCAGCAGCACCATGGCGAGAGTCACCGCGATCTGCAGCGGGCGCAGCTTCCAGAAGGGCCGCCCCTCCTCATATCCGTAGATGCGGTTGGAGGCGCGCATGAAGGCACCGACGTAGCCGGAGGCGCTGTAGAGCGCGCCGATCAGACCGGCTACGAACAGCGTCCCCGCCGTCTCTCGATCTGACGTGAGGCTCTCGATCGGCCCGTTGAAGGTGTCGGCGGCGGTCTTCGGCCCCAGGTCGGAGACGATGTCGGTGATGGTGCGCGTGGTGGCCTCGGGATCACCGAAGAGTCCGACGATCGACACCAGCGCGATCAGCGCGGGAAACAGGGCTAGCACCGCGTAGTAGGTGAGCCCGGCCGCCAGGTCGGTCACCTGATCGGACCGAAAGCCGTCGAAGGTGCGCCGCAGCGCTGCCCTCCACCCGCCGCTGTCCAGCTCGGCAGGCGACTCGGGCCCCGGGGAGGGCACTAAGAAGAGGTAGCGCCTCGAGCCGACAGCGCGCGATACGCCAGCTGCAGGAAGTCCGATACGCCAAGGGCCGAGAGGATCGAGGCCACCAGCCGCGTCTCACGAGGGACCGTGACGATGCCGACGGTGAGGGCGCTCACCACCCACATCCCCAGGCAGTAGGGACAGACGAGCAGCTCACCGAGAGCTGCCCGGAGCCCTGTGCCGCGCGGACGCTCCTCCACCTCTCCCGGAGCCTCGGCCTTGCCTTGATACTCGGTGAAGGGCGCGCGGATGGGAGCCGAGACCTTCTCCTTGGCGATCAGGCGGCCGAGCTTGAACGAGGCGCCCGAGAGCAGGGCCAGATCGCTCGCCTCGATCCGCTCGGGAAGCCCGGAGCCGCTTCGGCGCCGCGCCACGAGGAATGCGAGGAGGGCGGCCACGAACCCCGAGGACAGGGCCAGCCGCGAGCCGAGCGGCGGGCGCTCGCTCTCGGGCGCGTAGCCCTCCCAGAGGCCGTCGCCTGTGTCGGGTTTCTGTGTGAGGGGTGCGGTCACGTGCGGGTTGGGGTACCGGGAGCGAATGTCCGTAAACGCAATCCGGGTGGGGTGCTCGGGCTGGATGTACGACTCCTGGCGCGGCGGCCTCTATCCGGCGGGACTCGCGAAGCGCCGCTGGCTCGAGCGCTACTCCGAGCGCTTCGACACGGTGGAGGTCAACTCGACCTTCTACCGGCTCGCCTCACGCGACGCGGTCGCGCGTTGGGTCGAGCAGACACCGCAGGGCTTCGTTTTCGCGGCCAAGGCCAGCCGTTATCTCACCCACATGAAGAAGCTGCGCGATCTAGAGCAGGGCGTCGCACGCTATTACGAGCGCATTGAGCCGCTGGTGGCCGCCGGCAAGCTCGGCCCGGTGGTCTGGCAGCTGCCGCCGACCTTCCGGCGCGACGACGAGGTACTGGCCCGAGCCCTGGAGCGGCTACCCGCCGGCCGCCACTGCGTCGAGTTCCGCCACCCGAGCTGGTTCGTGCCGGACGTCTACGCCTTGCTGCGCGAGCGGTCGGTGGCGCTGGTGATCGGAGATCATCCGCAGCGCCCTTTCCAGGCATACGAGCTCACGGCGGGGTGGACGTTCGCGCGCTTCCACTGGGGCGCTCGCGGGCGCCGAGGCAACTACTCGGAGTCCGAGCTTGACGGGTGGGCGCAGACGCTGGCGCGCTGGCGTCTTGACGTGGAGGTCTACGCCTACTTCAACAACGACTGGGAAGGCTTCGCCGTCCGCAACGCCGCGGGGCTCGCGCGCCGACTCGAGCCGGGCACCGAGCCCTAAGGCCGCTTGCCGCCCCGCTTGGCCAGCCGGCCGCGCGCCTGCTCGATCTTGCGCTTGCCCTCAGGGCTCCTCGCATAGCTCTGCGCGCGATCCGCGAGCTTGCGCCCCTTGGGGCTGCGTGCGAGTCGGGTGATCCTGCTCATGAGTCCTGCCATTGGTGGTCCTCTTCTGTCGGGGTCGCGACGATGCTTTCCCAGACACCGTAGGGATCACACTTGCTTGGGCGATATCTCGCGCCAAGGCGCCGAAACCAGCCCGGGAGTTTGCGAGCGCGTTCTACGGGAACCCGGGACATGTGGAAACTGAGACGCGTGCACGCATGGACGGCTTGCTCGACCGTGCCGAGCAGTTGGGCTGCGTGAGCCTGGCCGACCTGAGCGAGCTGGTCCAAGAGTTCGATCTCTCCGACGAGCAGGCAGGCCGGGTCAACGAGGAGATCGACTCGCGGGGACTGGAGGTCTCCGACGACTGCGGGAACGCCGATGCCGAGATGGGGCCGGTCTACGGCAACGGCGACATGGCCGGTGTCACCAGCGACGCCCTTTCACTGTTCCTGCGCGACATCCGCCGCTATCCCCTGCTGAGCAAGGACGAGGAGATAGCGCTGGCCAAGCGGATCGAGCAGGGCGATCTCGAGGCCAAGGAGCGGATGATCAACTCCAACCTGCGCTTGGTCGTGTCGATCGCCAAGAAGTACCAGGGACATGACCTGCCGCTGATCGATCTGATCCAGGAGGGCATCTTCGGTCTCATCCGGGCGACGGAGAAGTTCGACCACCGCCGTGGCTACAAGTTCTCGACCTATGCGACCTTCTGGGTGCGGCAGGCGATTCAGCGCGGGCTGGGCAACAAGGCGCGCACGATCCGCATCCCCGTACACATCGGCCAGCGCGAGCGCAAGATCGGGCGGGTGCAGCGCGAGCTGGGGGTGAAGCTCGGCCGCGACCCCACCGACGAGGAGATCGCCGAGGCCGCCGAGCTCACCGTGGCGGCTATAAAGGAGGCCCGCGAGGCTCCCAGGACGGTCACGAGCCTGGAACGCCCGGTCGGCGAGGACGCGGGCTCAGAGCTGGGCGACCTACTGCCCAGCGACGAGCGCGGACCCGACGAGGAGGTGGAGATCGCCCTCCGCCAGGAGGTCCTGCACGATGTGGTGGCCCGGCTGCCCGAGACCGAGCGCCGGGTGATAGAGCTTCGTTTCGGAATCGAGGGCGGCGAGCCCACGCCCCTTCGCGAGGCGGGCGAGAAGCTTGGTCTCTCGTCGGAGGGAGTGCGCAAGCTCGAGGCGCAGGCGCTGCGCCGGCTGGCCGGAGAGCGCGAGCTCGAAGGCCTGCGCGACGCGGCCTGATCACGAATTGAACCCCCCGAAGGAGGCACGATGGCAACCGCAGCGAGTCAGGGAATCCTCAGCGAGGACATGAAGGCCGATCGCGAGCAGGTCGTGGAGCTGCTCAAGAAGGGGTACTTCATGGAGCTCGAGACGGTGATGAGCTACATCGCCAACTCGGTCAACCCCGATGGCCTCCTGGCGCGCGAGATCGCGGAGAGCCTCGAGGAGGACATCCAGGAGGAGCTGGGACACGCCCAGCAGTTCGCCACCCGCATCAAGGAGCTGTACGGCGTGGTCCCCGGCTCGCTGGAGTTCGCGGCCGAGCAGTCATTCCTCCAGCCGCCTGACGACCAGCTCGACCTCGTGCACGTGGTCAAGGGCGTGATCGCGGCGGAGACCGGCGCCATCGAGCACTACAACGCGGTGATCGAGTTCTGCAGCGAGCGCGATCCGGTCACCGAGGACATGGTGATCGGCATCCTGCGCGACGAGGAGGGCCACCGGCGGCTGTTCGAGGGCTTCCTGCGCGAGCTCGAGCTGAGCCACAGCGCGATCAACAACTGACGCCACCTTGAGAGGACTCATCACATGACCGAGAGCACCGAGGACGCCGAGGCGGCGCGCAGGGCCGCCTCGGCGAGAGTCGAGGAGGAGGAGACGGCGGCGGCAGCCGAGGCCGCGGCCATCGGTGGCCCCGATCCGATGCCCGGAGCCGACCCGGCCGAGCGGGCCGTGGCCGAGGGCGGCGGAGGCGAGGCGGAGGGCTTCGAGCAGGCCGAGGACGCGCTGATCCGCCATGCGTCCCACGAGGACAACCTGTCCGACCCGGCCGCCGACGCGTTCACTCCCGAGGCGGAGTCAGATCGCTCGACGGCCGTCTACGGCGAGGCCGACGAAGTCGACCCCTCCGAGGTCACGTCCGATCCATCGCAGGGACCGGACGATCCCGGCCAGGGTCCCGGGCTGGCCCCGGACCGCTGAGCGATGGCGGTCAGCGAGACCTACATCGCCGCCCCACCGGAGAAGGTCTTCGACGTATTGAGCGACCCCGACAGCTACGGCGACTGGGTGGTGGGCTCGAAGGAGGTCCGCGACGCCGACCCGGGCTGGCCGGCGCCCGGCACCCGCTTCCACCACACCGTGGGCTTCGGCCCACTCACGCTTGAGGACCACACCGTCTGCAAGCGCTGCGAGCGACCGACGATGATCGAGCTACAGGCCAAGTCCCGGCCGCTGGGCACTGCGCGGGTGCGCCTGGACCTCCAACCCGAGGGCCGCGGCACCCGGCTGCGCATGCGCGAGGACGCGGGCGACGCGCTCACCGCCTTCGTCTTCAACCCGATCACGCACCTGCTGGTACGGGGGCGCAACGAGGAGTCGCTGCGCCGCCTGGCCGAGCTGGCCGTGCGGCGCCGAGCCGCTACGGACGCCGGCTAGTCAGCCGGCGTTGCCGGGGTGGCCGGTGGCCTGACCAGGATTGTCCGGCACGCCGGCGCTCTCCTCGGCCTCGGAGCGAGCATCCTCGGCGCCTCCCGTGTCTTCCTCCACGACCTCGGGGGGCGCTTCCTCGGGAAGCTGGTCTGACTCCTCGGTGTCGCCTGAAAGATCCGGGTCGCGTTCCATCGTCAAGACCTACCCCCCGTCCGAGCCCGCAAACGGCGTGTCCTCGAGCCGGTCGAGCAGTTCCTCGAGCGAGTCGTAGACGCTGATTGCGCCGGCCTCCTGCAGCTCCTCACGAGAGAAGCCACCGGTCAGCACTGCAACCGTCTGCACGTCGGCCCTGATGGCGGCCTCGCAGTCGAAGGTGGAGTCGCCGAGCATCAGCGCCCCGTCGGACCCGTCCACCTTGTCGAGTGCGGCCTTCACCAGGTCGGGAGCAGGCTTGGTGACCTCCACGTCGTCGGCCACCGTCCAAGCGTCGGCCAGCTCGCGGGCGTCGAGCTGGTCGAGATAGTGCTCCATGTCGTCCTCCTTGGCCGAGCTGGCCAGCACCACGGCGTGGCCCTCGTCCTTCAAGCGCACGATCAGGTCGCGAGCGCCGGGGAGGGGCTCGACTTCTCCGATCAGCTCGGCGTAGCACTCCTTCTCCGTCGCGGAAACGTCCTCGCCGTGCTCGGCTGTCCAGTCGTCTCCGGCCAGCGCCGGCACCAGCTGGTCGCCGCCCATGCCGATGCTGCGGTGGATCCGCCAGATCGGCAGAGTCAGCTCGTGGCGCTTGAAAGCGCGGTACCACGCGATAGCGTGCTGGTAGTTGGTGTCGACCAGTGTGCCGTCGACGTCGAGCACTGCGGTGAGGGGCATCGCGCCGGTCTACCCCGAACGCCCGAGCCGAAACAGCCTGTCGTCGTTTGGCCGGCGCACCGAGGGGTAGCTGCCTGAAATGGAGACAGTCACGCTTGAGATCACCGAACCCAGCCCCCCGGTCGGACCGGATCCGGTCGGCCCCACCATCCCCGATTCGCCGGTCGACCCCCCGGAGCCGTCACCGGCCGGACCCGACGTGCCGGAGCCCTCGCCTCCCGAGCAGCCCGACGTCGATCCCCCGCTGGTGCCCGAGATCGACCCGAAGGGCCCCGAGACCGGTTGACGTTCGCCCCGAAGGGGTACACAGTCAAAGACTGCGGGGCGTCACGTTGCGGTTGGGGGACCGTGCGGAAACGAATCCGGTCAGGCAGAAAAGACGAGGGACCGCTCCGGCCCGGGTAGGCCGGGGCGACGGATCTCGGTTGTCGCTCTTATCTCCTGAAAGGCCCTTCGGTGATCCCCCAGACCTTTGCCGGTTCCGAGTCCGAAGCGCAGCTACTGCGCCGCTACCGCGACGGAGACCTTTCTGTTCGCGACCGGCTCGTGCACAGTTACATGCCTCTCGCTAAGAGGCTCGCCGGTCGCTACCGGCATACCGCCGAGTCCCAGGAGGATCTTGAGCAGGTCGCCTACCTCGGCCTGATCAAGGCCATAGACCGCTACGACCCCGACCTCGGCCCCTTCGTGAGGTATGCGGTGCCCAACGTTCTCGGCGAGCTCAAGCGCCACTTTCGCGACAAGGGCTGGGGCATTCACGTGTCCCGCTCGCTGCAGGAGCGCTTCCTCAAGATCAACGAGGCGGTCGAGCAACTCTCCGGCAGCCTGGGCCGCTCGCCCTCTCCCGACGACGTGGCCAGGCAGACGGGATTCACCCTCGAGGAGGTGCTGGAGGCGCTGGAGGCCTCGAGCGCGTACTCGCCTGTGACCCTGGACGCGCCGTACCCCGGCGACCTCGAGGGCGAGCGCACGCTCGGCGACAGCCTGGGGGGCGACGATCCCGGCTACGAGTACGTCGATCTGGGCAGTGCCTTCGCCCCCGCCTTCAGGGCCCTTCCGCGCCGTGAGCAGACGATCCTGCATCTGCGATTCATGGAGGATCTCACGCAGTCGGAGATCGCCGAGCGCGTGGGGGTGTCGCAGATGCACGTATCGCGGCTGCTGCGCCGATCTCTCGACCGGCTGAGCGCGGCGGCCGAGGGCCACGCCCGTTAGGCAACCTTCTCCACCGCGTAGGAATCGCGGTCATCCTCGAGCAGGTCGAGCACGGCCTGCTCGACCGATCGGTGCAGGCTCGGCCAGTTCCCCGGCTCGTCGGCCATCTCCGGCAGCACGCCGCTGATGGTCAGGCCCCCGTTGTAGCGGTCGAACACCCTCGGGTCGATGTAGGAGGCCCGGCACACGGCCGGGGTGTTGCCCAGATAGTGGGCCACCTCGTCGATGGCGCGCTTGATCGCCCGCTTGCGCGCCGTCTTGGTCCCTCTTGCGGCCCCCGCCGACACCGAGAGCGCTATCGCAGCGAGCACGGTGGCGTTCCAGGTGCGGAAGTCCTTTGCCGAGAAGTCACCGTCCGCGGCCTGCTTGAGGTAGTCGTTGATGTCGAGGGACTTGACGTCGGTCCAGCGGCCGGCCCTCTTGTAGGCCAGCAGCTCCGGTCCGCCTCCGCGGCGGCGCTTGAGGGCCTCGATGAGCACGAGAAGGTCGGCGTCGATCATCTGACGCACCTGGCGCTTGCGGCCCTTCGCGAAGTAGTCGAAGGCAACCGCGCCGTCGCGGACCCGCACGTGGTCCTTGTGGATCGTCGCCAGTCCGTAGGTCTCGTTCTGCTCCGCATAGCCCTCAGAGCCGATGCGGAAGAAGCCGCGGTCGAGTAGGCGCACCGCTCCGCCCAGCACGCGCTCGCGGGACATGTCGGCGCGCGCCAGATCTTCGTCGACGTGCTCGCGCAACCGGGGGAGGGCGCGGGCGAAATCGATCATGGCCTCGAACTTCTGAGCGTCGCGGCGCTCTCTCCAGCGGTCGTGGTAGCGGTACTGCTTGCGTCCGGCCGCGTCCATGCCGGTGGCCTGGATGTGACCCATCGGGAAGGGGCAGATCCACACCTCCTCCCAGGCGGGCGGGATCACCAGCGCGCGGATACGCTCGAGCACGTCCGGGTCGGTCACCGTCCGGCCGTCATCCAGGTACTCGAAGCCGCGACCTCGCCGGCGTCGTGTGATGCCCGTGCCCGCGCAGTCGACCCGCCGCAGCCGGGCCACGCTAGCTGGAAGTGGGCGCGAGGAGAGCCGTTCTCATGCCGGGCCGCGTTACCCTCGCCCGCCGTGACCCAAACGCGTGGCGGCCCCGGAGAGGCTACCGTGCAGCACCGGGCCGGCATGAGCGATGACGCGATCACAACCGCAGCCGGCCCGGAGGTCAGCTCTTCGGCGCTGGTCGAGAGCCTGTTCGCCGGCGCCGAGTTCGGCCTGGGCCTGCTCGATGCCGACCTGCGGTTCGTGCGGGTGAATGCGGCCATGGCTCATATGGACGGGCTGGCGGCTGAGGATTACGTCGGCAAGACGATGGAGGAGCTGTGGCCCGGCGCGTCCGGTACCCCGGTGGCGGCGTCTCGCAAGGTGCTGGAGTCAGGCCGGCCGGTGCGTGACCTCCGGATCTCGTTGCGCCCGCGCGAGGCGGGCGCCGAGCGCGGCTTCGACTGCAGCCTCTACCCGATCGCGGAAGACGGTCAGGTGGTCGGGGTGTGGACGGCGGTCAGGGAGGTGATGGACGAACGGCGGGCCAGACGGGCGGAGGCGCGTCTGGCGAGCGAGCTGGCAGAGCAGCAGGTCATCTCCGCCCAGGTGTTCGCCCGCGCCCCGGCGGGCATGTTGCTCCTGTGGGGCCGAGAGCTGGTCGTGCGGTCCCATAACAAGCAGGCCGTCGAGCAGCTGCCGGAAAGGGGGGACCTCACAGGCCGGTGCATCGCGGACGCCTTCCCGGAGGTACGGGCGCTGGCAGAGCAGCTACCCGAAGCCGTGCTCGAGAGAGGGGAGTCCGTCCACTTCGAGGATGTTCCGCTTGCGTTCGGCGGTGACGAGGCCTTGGAGGGCAATCGTCACTACACGTTCACCGCGTTGCCCGTGCCCGGCGCGGACGGCGAGGCGACCGGGGTGCTGGTGGTCGGCCAGGAGACCACCGACGCCGTGCGCCACCGGCGAGCGCTCGAGCGAGACCTGGAGGACGAGCACCGGATTGCGACCCAGCTCCAGGTCAGCCTCATGCCCGATCGCATGCCGAACGTGCCGGGAGCCGACATCGCCTCTGCGTTCCGGCCGGCCGGGGACGGCCACGAGATCGGCGGCGACTTCTTCGACGTGTTCCCGATGGGACCCAAGTGCTGGATGATGGTGATCGGCGACGTGTGCGGGAAGGGCGCGGAGGCCGCGGCGTTGACCGCCCTGGCGCGCTACACGCTGCGAGCGGCGGCGATCCAAGAGGGCGCAGAGCCGGCCGAGCTGCTGGTGCAGCTCAACGAGGCCGTAATGCGCCAGCGCGACGACACCAGC
Organism: Thermoleophilaceae bacterium; assembly: GCA_030447725.1. Lineage (GTDB taxonomy): Bacteria > Actinomycetota > Thermoleophilia > Solirubrobacterales > Thermoleophilaceae > JAAYBF01. Next base: position 482,764 of record JAUJOQ010000001.1, on the reverse strand, counting down.
TTCCTCACGGCCGTCTGCGCGTTCCTGGAGTCCGGCCGGTGCGAGGACGGAGGGCTCAGGATCACCCTTTCGGTCGCGGGCCACCCGTCTCCGCTGAAGGTCAGCGCCGAGGGCGTGACCACGAAGGTCGGCGGGCGCGGCGCACTGATCGGCGTATGGGATGCGCCCGACCTCAGGGAGGAGGTGATCCACCTGCGCCCGGGCGAGCGGCTGGTGCTCTACACCGACGGCGTGGTGGAGGCGGGAGCGCCCGCCGCCGAGCTGGGCGACGAGGGCCTCGTCGAGCTGCTGGCCGACACCACCGGCCACAGCGCGAGGGCCACCGCGGCGGCGATCGAAGCAGCGGCGCTCTCGCGCGACAAGGGCCCGCCTCGCGACGACGTCGCCGTCCTGGTGGTCAGCCCACACCCCGAAAGGGACCCGTAAGCAGGCCTCGCTAGGCTGAGCTCATGCTCGAATTCCTGACCGGCCGCAAGCCCACGATGCCCTCGCCCGAGGAAGCCCTGCCGGGCCGTGACAGCCCGATCGCCGCTCCGGGAGACCACGCAGTCCTCGGCACGGCGATGGCTCCACCCTTTCCGGGCGACACCGAACATGTGGTGGTTGGGATGGGCTGCTTCTGGGGGGCCGAGCGTGCCTTCTGGACGCACCCGGGCGTCCACACCACGGCGGTCGGCTATGGCGCCGGGATCACCCCCAACCCCACCTACCAGGAGGTCTGCTCCGGGCGCACCGGCCACAACGAGGTGGTGCTGGTGGTCTTTCGCCCGGCAGAGCTCTCCTTCGAAGAGGTGCTGCGCACCTTCTGGGAGGGCCACGACCCCACCCAGGGCATGCGTCAGGGCAACGACAGGGGCACCCAGTACCGGTCGGGCATCTATACGACCTCGGACTCCCAGCAGCAGGTCGCGCTCGCCTCTCGCGACGCCTACGCGGAGGCTCTGGCCGCGGCGGGTCGCGACGGCGAGATCACCACGGAGATCCTGACGGCCGGCGAGCTCTACTACGCCGAGAAGTACCACCAGCAATACCTGCACAAGAACCCGGGTGGCTACTGCGGTCTCGGTGGCACAGGAGTCTCGTGCCCGGTTGGCCTCAACGTCAGCCCGTAGCCCTGGGGGCCCTTCAGTTCATGCTCGGATCGGCCGGCATGGAGGCCATCAGGGCGTAGCGCCCGCCCATACGTTGCAGGACCACCGGCCACAGGTCGCCGTCGATGAAGGGGTCGTCGTGCGCGACCGGTGAGATCACCCACGCCTTCTCGGCGATCTCCGCGTCCAGCTGTCCCGGCGCCCAGCCCGCGTACCCCGCAAACACCCGGAGCCGTCTCAGCTCGGGAGCGGGCCGGTCGGGATCGAGCAGGCCGAGAGTGCCGGTCACCGCGCTGCCGGCCTCCTCCGGATCCTCGAAGTCGCCGAGGGCGAGTATCGCCGTCGGCTCCACCGGTCCGCCGGCGTGCACCACGTCCCCGTTCGCGGTCATCTCCGCCAGCGAGGGCACCGCTTCGACCACCTCGGTCTCGGTCGGCCGGTTGAGCACCAGTCCCATGGCCCCGTCCTCGTCGTGCTCGAGCACGAGCACGACGGTGCGCCGGAAGGCATCGACCAGCTGAGGCGCGGCGATCAGGAGCTGTCCGCGGAGAGAGTCCACGCGCCGCGCCTTCTGGCTACCGCCCCCTCCACGCCGGATCGCGGGTCTCGGAGAAGGCGGTGGCGCCCTCGCGGGCGTCCTCGGACACGAACACCGGGCCGGCGATCTCCCCCTGACGCTGCCAGGCCTCGTCCTCGCTCCACCCGGCCGATTCGACCAGGATGCGCTTCGACGCGTGGAGTGCCAGCGGCCCGTTGGCCGCAATCTTGTCCGCCAGCGCGAGGGCGCCGTCCACGGCGCCGCCCGGCTCGACCAGCCGGTTGACCAGCCCAAGCTCCGCTCCCCGCTGAGCCCGGATCGGGTCGCCGGTGAGCGCCAGCTCCATCGCCAGGTGGTATGGGATCCTCCTCGGCAGGCGCAGCAGCGCCCCGCCGGCGGCCACGAGGCTGCGCTTGACCTCCGGGATGCCGAGCTTGGCCCCCCGGGCGGCCACGAGCAGGTCACAGGCCAGCGCCACTTCGAGGCCGCCTGCCACGGCGAATCCCTCGATCGCGGCGATCAGGGGCTTCGCGGGCGGGCGTTCCACGATTCCCGCGAAGCCGCGTCCCTCGACGTACGGGCTCTCTCCGCGCAGGAAGGCGTTGAGGTCCATGCCCGCGCAGAACCCGCGGCCCGCGCCTGTGATCACGCCCACCTGCAGATCGGCGTCGGAGTCGAGCGTGTCGAGCGCCACCGCCACGCCGCCGGCCAGCGCGGCGTTCACCGCGTTGCGGGCCTCCGGCCGGTTGAGGGTGATCAGAAGGGTGGAGCCCCGGCGCTCGGTGAGGACTGCGGGCTCTTCTGTCATTCGGGTGTCATAGCAGGACCAGGCCTCCGCGGCGCCGTCGGGAGCGCGCATTAGCCTGCCGTTCTTGCGCCTGATCGTCGCCCGCTGCGAGGTCCGTTACACCGGTCGCCTGACGGCCGTGCTGCCCGAGGCCCTGCGCCTGCTGATGTTCAAGTCGGACGGCTCGGTGATGGTGCATGCCGACACCGGCGGCTTCAAGCCCCAGAACTGGATGACGCCGCCGACCGTGATCGAGGAGGAGCCGGGCCGGATCGTGGTGCGCAAGCACGCCGGCTCCACGGAGGACCGCCTGGAGATCATCGTGGCCGGGGTGATCTCCGATGTCTCGCACGACATGGGCGAAGCCGCAGCCCTGGAGAAGGAAGGGGTGGAGCGCGAGCTGCAGCAGCTGCTGGCCGACGCTCCTCATCACTGCGGCGAGGGCTTCCGGCTGGTGCGCCGCGAGTGGCCCACGGACATCGGACCGGTCGACCTGATGTGCCGCGACTCCGGGGACGGCTGGGTGGCGGTCGAGATAAAGCGCGTGGCCACGATCGACAGCGTGGAGCAGCTCACCCGCTACCTCGAGCGCATCGCCGCCGACCCGGCCTTCGCCTCGCCCTGCCGCGGTGTCCTGGCCGCTTCGCAGATCAGGCCGCAGGCGCGGGTGCTGGCGGAGTCGCGCAGGATCGCATGCGTGGAGGTCGATCCAGCGGTGTTGCGCGGCGAGCGGGTGCCGGATCTCACGCTGTTCGCGGCCTGATGCTTCCTGCTCAGCCTCGCCGCCATGGCGCCCGGCGCTTCCTGCGACCGCGGCGCAGCTGCGGCGCGATCCGCCGCCACGACGCCGGCCGCTTGCCGCGCCCTCGGGGCAGCTGCGGCGCGATCCGCCGCCACGCGGGCTTGCGCTGCGTGCGGCTGCGGGCCAGCGCCGCCCCGCCGATTCCGAGCGCCGCCAGCCCCGCCGCGATCACCCCCGGGCGCGAGAGCAGGCCGCGAAACTGCGATTCGACCTCGGGCCACAGCTCGCGCTCCACCAGCTGGCCCGCGGCCTCCGGGGTGGCGGCGAGCTCGCTCACGGAGATCGGTGCGCCAAAGGCCACCTGCACCCGCCGCGGTCGCGGGATCGGCCCGAGCCACAGCCTGTCGGTGCCCGTGATGGCCGCCGGCACCATCGGAGCTCCGGCCTCGATCGCCAGCCGCGCGGCCCCGCGCCGGGGCTCGCCGAGCGAGTCGGGCTCGCGCACGCGGGTGCCCTCGGGAAACAGCGACAGCAGCCCGCCCTGGTCGAGCACCGCTCGCGCGGTGTCGAGCGCCTCCTGGTCGGACTCCCCTCTGCGGACGGGAAACGCCCCCAGCCTGACGAGCAGCGGCCCCTTCCAGCCCTCGAACAGCTCCGACTTGCCCATGAAGCGCAGATGCCGGCGCGTGGCGGCGCCGATGAAGAACGAGTCCCAGAAGCTCTTGTGGTTGGGCGTGATCACCGCGGGCCCAGACTCCGGGAGATGCTCGGCGCCGGTGATCCGCAGCCGAAACCAGACCCGGAAGAAGGCCACCAAGGTCGCGCGCACGAGGCCGTAGAGCAGCCGGGAGGGCCCGCGCTCGCGGGCGTGGCGGTGAGCCTCCGAGTTCGTCACGCCTCAACACTAGAAGCCGCAGGGCCGGGTACCGTGATCGCTATGGACGAGGAGCGCGGAATCGGCACGGTGGCCTACCGGGCGGTGCTCCTGGCCGCCGGGCTGCTGCTGTTCGGGATCCTCTTCCACGAGCTGGTCACGCTGCTGCTGGCGATCCTCATCACGGTGATCCTGGCCATCGCCCTGTCCACGGTGGCTGAGCGCCTCCAGCGCCGCCAGGTGCCGCGGGCGATCGGCGCGCTGATCGCGCTGGTGGTCGGGGTGGGGTTGATCGTGGGGCTCTTTGCCGTGGTGATCCCCTCCTTCGTGGAGCAGACCAACGAATTCGTCGAAGAGGTGCCCGCCTACATCGATGACCTGAGCGACCAGGTTGGCGACCTGACCGGCGCCCAGCCCGGGGAGATCGGCGATCGGGTTCAGAAGTTCACGCAGCGATACACGGAAAATCCGGGCCTGTTGATCGGGCCGCTGGCCTCAATCGGCCTCGGGCTGGCGGGTGTGCTCGCCGCGCTCGTGTTGATCCTGATCACCGCGTACTACATGGCGATCAACCCCGAGCCGCTGATCGACGGCGTGCGCCGGCTCGTGCCCCCGGCCTACCGCCCGCGTGCCGACCACATCATGCGGCGGCTGCGCAGCTCCTGGGTGGGCTGGATGCAGGGGGTGGCGGCCGACATGGTGGTCTCCGGCGTGCTGCTCTACATCGGGCTGAGCCTCGTGGGCCTGGACTTCGCGATCTTCTTCGCCGTGCTGGCTGCGCTGCTGGTCGTGATCCCCTACTTCGGAGCGATCGCGGGCGGCATCCCGCCAGTGCTGTTTGCCTTCACGGAGTCCCCCGGTAAAGCGCTGCTGGTGATGGGCATCTACGTGCTCGTGCAGCAGGTGGAGGGCAACCTCACCATCCCGCTCGTGATGTCGCGCACCGTGAAGCTGCATCCGGCGGTGATCGCGGTCGGAGTGGTGGTGGTCGGGCAGCTGTTCGGGCTGCTCGGCCTGATCGTGGCAGTGCCGATCCTGTCGTTGGTCGTGATCCTCGTCGAAGAGCTCTGGGTCCATCCGATGGAGGAGGCCGACCGCCTCGACGAGCCCGGGCCGATGGGGGTCCCGCCGTCCTCGGAGGTGGTCGAGGTGGTGGAGGTGGTGGAGACAGCCCCTTCGGCGGGCAACACCTAGCAGTCCCTACGAGAGCTTGACGATCGCGATCACGAAGGAGGCGATGCAGCACATCACGATCACGACCTGCATGTAGATCCAGAACCGGGGCATATACTCAGATTGTGACCATCGGGGCCTCGATCTTCATCGCGGCGGTAGGGGCGATCCTCCGCTACGCCGTGACCGGCAGCGTCTCCGGCATCGAGATCGCCACGGTCGGCACCATCCTCATCATCGCCGGAGTGGTGGGTCTGGTCGCAGGACTGGCGCTGGAGTTCGCCGGTCGTGACCGTGACCGTGACCGCGTAGCGCCGCCTCGCGACCGCTACTGAATTTCCCTCACTCGATCAGCGCTTGGCGCAGCGCGATGGCAACGGCGTGCACCCGCCCGTCGGCCTTGAGCTTGGTGATCGCCCGCTTGGTGTCCGACTTGACCGTCTCGGCGGAGAGCCCTATGCGGTCCGCAACCTGCTCGGTGTGCAGCCCCTCGGCCAGCAGCTGGAGGATCTCGCGCTCGCGTTCAGAGAGCGGCGCGTCGGTCACAGGCTGGGTCATCAGCAGCGTGGGAGAGAGCGACGGGTCGACAAAGGCATCGCCGTCGCTCACAGTACGAATTGCTCGGATCAGGTCCTCGGGGGGCGAGCCCTTCATCACGTAACCCCGCGCCCCGGCTGCGATCGCGTCGGACAGCAGCCGCTTGTCGCCGTAGGCGGAGAAGACCACCGTGCCGGCGGCAGGCGCCTCCTGGGCGATCCGCCTGACGGTCGAGATGCCGTCGATGCCGGGCAGGCGGACGTCCACGATCACCACCTGCGGCGAGTGCCGGCCAATTGCGTCGATGGCCTGCTCGCCCGAGGGGACCGACTCGAGCAGCTCTATGTCCTCGGCTCCGTCGAGCAGCAGCTCCAAGCCCTGGCGCACCGCCGGGTGGTCATCGACGGCCAGGCAGGTGATGGAGGCGCTCATGCCCGGGCATCGTAGACGGCGATCGCTCCTCATGCCGGGAAAATTGCCCGGTGACCGGTGCGCCTATGATCGTTTGACCTCCGCGGGCAAAAGGAGTCGCATGTTCGGAGCGATCGTCGTGGGAACGGACGGATCCAGCACGGCCCAGGAGGCTGTGCGCCAGGCCGCGGAGCTGGCGAGCGCGCTGGGCGCCAAGGTGTATCTCGTGAGCGCTTACGAGCCGGTGCCCGAGGGTCGCCTGCGAGATGAGCGCCGGGGGGTGCCCGACGATCTCCAGTGGATGGTCAACCCGCGCGAGGACGTGGAGGAGACCCTCGACCAGGGCGCGGGCTCGCTCGAGGAGTCAGGAATCGAGGTGGAGACGCTGGCCCTCGAGGGAGATCCCGCGGACGCCATCCTCGACGTCGCCGAGGAGAAGGACGCCGACCTGATCGTGGTGGGCAACAGGGGCATGACCGGCGCCAAGCGCTTCCTGCTCGGCTCGGTGCCGAACAAGGTCTCTCATCACGCTCCCTGCAGCGTGATGATCATCCGCACCACCTAGCGCCGAGCTACCTGCGCGCGATCGGGACCTGGTCGACCTGAGGCGTCGGGAGAGATGGATCGCGCAGGGCCGCCGCCACGTCGAGCAGGCCATGGCCGTAGCGGTGGTCGAAGCCCGGCTCGCCGGCGTCACGGGCGGTGCTCTCGAGCAGACGCTCGACCTCGGCGGGCCCGGGGTCGGCGCCCAGACGCTGGCTGGCTATCACCAGCGCGGCGGCGCCGGCCACGTGCGGCGCCGCCATCGAGGTGCCTTCGTAGCCGCGCGGTAGACCGAACCTGCGCACGCTGGTCGTGAAGGTCTGCTGGAAGACGAAGGCGCCCCGCTTGTTTGGCCGGCACACGGCAGCGTCATAGGCGGTGTCGGAGTTGTCGGCGTCCACTCCGCCGCCCGGTGCCGCCAGGTCGGTGCGGACGCCGCTGTTCGAGTAGGCGGCCTGACAGCCGCGGATGGTGGTGGCCGCGACACCGATCACCGTGCGGGCGCGGGCCGGGTACGCGATCAGGGTGCCAGCCTGATTGCCGCCCGCGGCCACCACTACCACGCCCTTCCTGCGGGCGTAGCGCAGCGCTGACACGATGTCGGGGATCTCGGAGGCTCGGACCGAGGAATCGAACTCCAGGCTGAGGTTGATCACGTCGACGTTGCGGCGGGCGGCGAAGCGCAGTCCCCGTGAGATCGAGAAGGTGTCGCCCGCGCCGCTGGCGTCGAGCACCCGCACCGGCATGATCCTGGCCATATAGGCGATGCCCGCGGTCTCCACGCCGTTGTTGGTGGACTGGGCGATCGTCCCCGCCACGTGGGTGCCGTGTCCGTTCTGGTCGTTTGGGTGGCGGTCGGAGTCGATGAAGTCGTATCCCCGGACGAAGCGCCTCAGGTCGGGAGCGCGCCGGTAGCGGCCCCAGTTCTCATAGGCCACCCCCGTGTCGAGCACCGCCACCACGGCCCCCCTTCCACCGGGGGCTCCGCGGGCGGCGGCCAGCTCCCAGGCCTCCGGCATGTTCAGCCCGAACGGAGCGTTCAGATTCCACTGCCTGGCGAAGCCCGGGTCGTTGGGCACAAAGGCGCTCGCACGGGCCACGTAGTTGGGGCGCGCGTAGGCCACGTCGGGATCGCTCTGCAGCTCGTCGACCGTCTGGCGCACGGAGTCGCCGTCCTCGATCTCGAGCTTTGCCGTGCCGCCCGGCGCCTCGAGCTCGGTCTCGGTGCCCGTGGACTGCTCGATCGACTGCTGCACGCTGCCTGACGTGCCGTCTCGGTACTTGACGATCACCTCGCCGGGGACGTAGGTCGCCGCCCCTGCCGCGGTTGCGGAGAGCAGCATGGCTGCGGCCAGGGCCGCCGATAGCAGGGGGATGCGATTCATGGTCTACGGTGCGGTCCAGTGTACGAGGGGAAGAACACCGGGAGTGCAGTCAAGTTGTTGAGTTCCTGTCGGCCGCCTGTCAGCCCGACTTGACCCAGGCGACCTTCTTCGGACGTGATGAGTACTTCATGCGCCTTGCGCTGCGTGAGGCCGAGCGGGCCGTGGAGCACGACGACGTTCCCGTGGGTTGCGTGGTGGCCGCGCGCGGGGAAGTGCTGGCCTCCGCCCACAACGAGCGCGAGCTGCGCAGCGACCCGACCGCGCACGCCGAGGTGCTCGCCCTACGCGAGGCGTCACGCCATCTCGGTAGCTGGCGACTCGACGGGGCGGTTCTCTACGTGACCCTCGAGCCCTGTGCGATGTGCGCCGGAGCGATCGTCCTCGCGCGCGCGCCGCGCGTGGTCTTCGCCGCCGCCGACCCAAAGGCCGGCGCTGCCGGCAGCGTGCTCGACGTGTTCGCCGAGCCCCGGCTCAACCACCGGCCGGTGGTGGCGGGCGGCCTGCTCGACACGGAGGCGGCAGGCCTCTTGCGCTCCTTTTTCGCAGCCCGGCGCTGAGCTAAGGGTCGATCGCCTGGGCCCGCGGGACCCGGACCAGGCGGAAGGGCTCGACGCGCACCGCCGCTGCCGCCTGCGAGCGTCGCGCTTCACGCCCGAAGCTCACCCGGATCTCGCCGTTGGCCGACACCTGCAGCACGGCCGGCGCCGTGCCACCGCCGGACACGCGCAGCGTGCCGCTCAGCCGTGGCCCCGCCGTCACCTGCAGCGGGCCGCTCACCCGCACCCGCGGCAGATACCGGTAGCCGCTCAGGGTGAGTCTGCTCGTACCGGCGTCGAAGGACAACCGCCCACCACGCAGGCCCCCGGCCCGCACCCCTCCGGACCCGTCGATCACCTGGGCCAGGGCGTCGTCGATGGTGCGGGTGGTGGCCCTGATCGTGCGCCCGCGGAGGCCCTTGAGGCCGAGCGGCTTGAGCGTGCGCAGCGTCAGCGGCGCCCGGGGAGCCACCGGGATCAGCCGTGGCCGGGGTGGGCAGGCCGTGGGCGGGGCGCCTCCTGCCAGGAAGGTGAAGCCCGCAAAGGAGGCGCAGCCGGACGGGTCGGTGCCCACCACCGAGTGCCCGGCGTAGGGGATCGGCAGCAGCTGGGCGTTCGGATAGCCGGCGGCCACGGCACGCGCGGTCTCGATCGGCGTCCGGAAGTCCTCGAGGCCGCTGAGTACCAGTGTCGGCACAGGCGGACCGATCGCGGCGGCCGGCGGTGCGGGCGGGACCGACGGCCAGCGCAGGCAGTCGGGCGTCACGGTGCCGACGCCGATCGCCACCCGCGCCCCGAAGGGCCGGAAGGGGCGAGGCCCCAGTCTCCTCAGGCGCCGGTTGAGCAGGCGGTCGCGCCTGCCGTTGGGCGCCGAGGCCGGGCTCCACGGAAACGGGGACTCGGCGCAGAGGGTCGCGGTGTTGGTTACGAAGCTGACCTCCTCGACCCCTTCATCCTGTGCCGCCCCCGCTCGGAATCCAGGCGACACCAGTAGACGCAGGAGCGGCCCCGGGTCGCCGGCCACCGCAGACCTGTAGGCGCTCGGCAGCTGGGCGCGCATGGAAGCGGCGAGGTCCGAGGAGATGGTGAGCCCGTAGAGGTCGGCCAGGGTCAGCCTGACCCTGCGCGCCCGCCCCAGGGAATCGAAGGTCCTTCCGCTCAACGGCCGCCTGCGCAGCCGCCTGGCGAGCCGGGACAGGTCGCGGAAAGCCGACTTGGTGAACGGGCAGGACCTCCGGGCGCAGATCGAGCGCAGAAGTCGCGGCAGCGTTTGGATGCGCTGCAGGTCGAGGGGATTGGTGCCCGACAGCGTGCTGGGGGAGTCCAGCAGCAGACGGCTCACACCGGCCGGGTACCGGCGCGCGTACTCCCCGGCCACCCGGCCGCCGTAGGAGACGGCGAATATGGCCAGCGGGGGGCCGCCGATCGCCGCCCTTACCGCTTCGATGTCGTCCACCGAATCGGAGGTGCGATAGAAGCCGCGAGCTGGGCCGAGCTGTCTTCCGCACCGAGCCGCCGCCCTCGTCCGGGACTCGCGCCTGGGGAAGTCGAAGCTCAGGCACCTGAGCGGCCCGGACCGGCCCGTGCCCCGCTGGTCGAAGGTCAGGAGGTTATAGTTGGGCAGCAGCGCGCCGAAGGCTTCCGACAGCGACGGCAACGACGGCGTGGCAGCCTGACCGGGCCCGCCGGCGATGAAGAGCACCGTGCCGGCCGCGGGGGTGACCCGGGCCGGCGCGACACGCGCCGCCAGGTTGACCGTGCCGGGCACGGCACCCGAGCGGTCGAGCGGAACGGGCACGGTGTCGCACGCGAACTTCGGGTTGTCCGGGCAGGGAGCGAAGGCGGCCTCGGCCGCGGGGGCGCTAGCGAGCGTGCCGACCGCCGCGGCGACGGCTCCCAGCGCAACCGCCCGCCATCGCCCGGCGACGCCTCCTGCGATGCCCATGCTTACTGCCCCTCGATTGGTCCCCGGACCCGCCGGAGCTTGGAGAAGGGCGTGCCCGTTGTCAAGCGGGTGCGGTCGGGCGAGGCGCTAGCCTCTCGGAGGCGTCCCAGCACGCGCCTCGGAGGGGTGCCGGAGTGGTTGAACGGGGCGGTCTCGAAAACCGTTGGGGGCCTTTCGGTCCCTCGTGGGTTCGAATCCCACCCCCTCCGTTTGTGGCCGAGTTTCGGCTCCTACGCAGCGAGCGCCGGCGGGCGAGACATCACGGCCCCGGTCGACCTCCTTGCCCCTTCATTGCAGCAACCCTGCAGCAGGGATCCTGCCACCTTTGCCTCGACGAGGCGCGCCGTCACCAACTCCTCTAGACGAGCGGGGGACGCGAAGCTTGGCCGTCGCCACGCGCAGGGGATACGTGACCTCGGTATGGGGTGAGGCGCTCCGCCGCGCACGTCTGTCCTCGGCCACGACGGTCACCATGGCCGTGCGCGGCCGTAAGGACTTGCCGGTACGGCTGAGCGGGACGGACGCGCTCGAACGGTCCCCGGGTGCGAGTCGACGGCGCCGCCGCTGTCGCTCCGCGGCGCAAGTGGGGAGCAAGGCCCGGCTCTCAGGGACGGGGCTTCGGTCTCCGTTGGTAGCGGCGGTAGCGGCCGTTGAGGCGTCCGCCTCCCTTCATCGACAAGCTGGACGGCAGGCCCGACACAACGAGCGGATGCGGACCGGCACACCGCACGTGGCCGGCCGTCTACTGGCTCTCTTGGAGGAAGGCGAGCACCGCCGCGACGCGCCGGTGGACGTGCGGCTCGCCGGCCTGCCCGAGCTTCGCGAAGATCGCGCTGATGTGCTTCTCGACGGCCGACTCGGAGAGAAACATGGCCTCGGCGATCCCGCTGTTGGTCTTCCCGCGCGCCATCTCGCGCAGCACCTCCAGCTCGCGCGGCGTCAGCTCGTCGAGGCCTGACCGTGCCCGCCGGCCTCTCCGCTCGACGAGGGCATCGACGACCCTTGCATCGAGTGCGGAACGTCCGGCGCACACCTCGCGCAGCGCGCGCAGCAGCTCGTCGAGGTCGCCGATGCGGTCCTTCAGCAGGTACGCGAGTCCGGCGGTGCCGTCCTTGAGCAGCGCGAACGCGTAGCCCTCGTCGGCGTGCTGCGAAAGGACCACGACGCCGACGTCGGGGTGTTCGGCGCGAATGCGGTGCGCGGCGTCGATCCCCTCCATGTGGTGGCCGGGCGGCATCCGGATGTCGGTCAGGACGGCGTCGGGCGCCAGCTCTGCGACGGCGTCGAGCAGCTCGACCGCGGTACTGACCGCGGCGACCACCTCCACCTCGCAGGAGTCCTCGAGCAGCGCCCGCACGCCCTCGCGGACGAGGTAGTGGTCCTCGGCGATCGCGACCCTGAGCGGGCTCTTAGGCAACGGAGCGCTCCCGCGCCGGAAGGGTCGCCCGCACGCGCGTGCCGGCGCGGGGGGTGGACTCCACCTCGAGTGCTCCGCCGAGCGCGGCGATCCGGTCGCCAAGGCCGCCCAGCCCGCCGCCCGCCTCACCCGCGGCCGGATCGAACCCGACGCCGTCGTCGTAGACCTCTACGCGCAGCTCGCCGTCCGTGCGCGTGATCCGCACGACCACGCGCTCCGCTCGGGAGTGCTTCAGCGTGTTCGCGAAGCACTCGCTGACGAGAAACCAGACGCCGCCCTCGACGGCCTCGTCGAAGCGTGTAAGCCGCAGGTCGGGATCGCATTCGAGCGTGACGCCCAGCGGCAGCCGCGCCGCGCGCGCCTCGATCGCCTCGACGATGCCGCGGTCTGTGAGCACCGTCGCCTATTCGACTGACGCGGACGACGTCGCGCCCGGGCAGCGATTTCAGCTTCGCTCAGGGCTTGCGGTACAGGCGCATCGTCAGCGGCGCGAACACGGCGGTCAGCGCCGCCGCCACCGCCAGCACGATCGCGATGTCGCCGGTGTCGGCGTTGCCCTCCATCAGCCCTCGGGAAGCCGTCGCCAGGATCGAGATCGGGTTGACGTCGACGAAGGCCTCGAGGCCCGCCGGCAGCGTCTCGGGGGCGACGAAGACGTTGGAGAGGAAGGTGAGCGGAAAGATTCCCATGAACCCCGCGTTCATCACCGCGTTCGGCGAGCGCAGCAGCAGCCCCAGGGTCGTGAAGACCCAGGACAGGCCGAAGGCGAAGACAACCACCAGCGCCAGCGCCGCGAGCACCCCGGCGATGCCGGCGTCCGGGCGGTACCCGAGGATCACCCCGAGCACGATGATCACGGTGCCGGCGACGAGGTAGCGGACGCTGTCGCCGAGGAGCGATCCCACCAGGGGAGCCGGCCGCCAGATCGGCAGCGAACGGAAGCGGTCGACGACTCCCTTGGTCAGGTCGGTGTCGAGCGCGACCCCTGAGTAGACGGTGGTGAACAGCACCGACATCACGAGGATGCCCGGGAGGATGTAGTCCAGGTACTCGCCCGTCGACCCGGCGATCTCGCCACCGAACAGGTAGGTGAACATCAGCACGAACATCACCGGCGTGATCGTCACGTCGAGGAGCTGCTCGGGAACGTGCTTGACCTTGAGCATCCCGCGCCAGCCGAAGGTGAGGGCAGCCGACACCGCGCCCGCCTCGGGCGGGCGTGAGGTCGAAGAGATGGCCTTGCGCACGGCGGCCTCGTCGGCGGCGGGCGTGGGCGGCGCTTGCGTCGTCGGTTTGGCGTTCATGCTGCCCGCTCCTCCTCAACGGCGTCGGGTTGCTCGGCTTCAGCCTCGCCCGCCGGATGGCCGGTCAGGGCGAGAAAGACCTCGTCGAGGCTCGGCTGGCCGAGCGAGAAGTCGGCGATGCGCACTCCGGAGCGAGTCAGCTCGGCGACCGCCTCGGCGGCGCGGTCGGCCTCCGAGCACGAGGCCGAGAGGGTGGCGGGATCTGCCGCGAGCGTGACCGCGCCGAGCGCTGTGTCGAGCACCCGCTCGGCCGCGGGGCGCTGCTCGGGGTCCATCAGACGCACATGCAGCGCGCCCGAGCCGACCGAGGCCTTGAGCTGGCCGGGCGTGCCCTCGGCGATCACCTGCCGTGGTCGATGACGGCGATCCCGTCGGCGAGCTGGTCGGCCTCCTCGAGGTACTGGGTGCAGAGCAGGATCGTGGTGCCCTCTGCGACCAGCGCCCGGATGATGTCCCAGACCTGGTTGCGCGAGCGCGGATCGAGGCCGGTCGTCGGCTCGTCGAGGAACATCAGCTTCGGGGTGACCACGATGCTCGCGGCCAGGTCGAGCCTGCGCCGCAGCCCGCCCGAGTAGTGCTTGACCAGCCGGCCGGCGGTCTCGGCAGACCGAAGGCCTCCAGCAGCTCGGCGGCCCGGACCTTCGCTGCGGGCGTCTTGTGTCCCAGCAGACGGGCGAGCAGGATCAGGTTCTCCCGGCCCGTGAGGTCTTCGTCCACCGATGCGAGCTGGCCGGTGAGGCTGACGGCGCCCCGAACGGCGTCGGCCTCCTCGAGACGTCGTGCCCCAGCACCCGGGCGCTGCCCGCGTTTGGGCGGATCAACGTCGCCAGCATTCGGATCGTGGTCGTCTTGCCGGCGCCGTTGGGGCCGAGCACGCCGTAGAGCGAGCCCCTGCGCACGGCCAGGTCCACGCCGTCGACGGCGCGCGTCTCGCCGAAGGACTTGACGAGGCCGGTGGCTTCGATCGCGAGCGGGAATTGCGTCGTCATCTGGCTCCTCGGCATCGGGGTCGGGTGTCGCTGTAGGTCTCCCCTGAGGACTGGGCAAAAAGTCAAAACTCATCGCCGGCCGGCCTCAGAGCTTCGACCCCGGCAGCCCGGCTTGCACGACGACCGTATTACCTCTACTCTGTCCCGTCCGCCCGAACCCGGTCTGATGCCTGTTTCGCGGGCCGTGGCAGCCTCGCCCAGAGTTGCCAACTTACCATACGTAAGCTAAACTAGCTACCCGTTAGTTTGGCGAAACACGAGAGAAGGGCCGTTCCACTGCCTCAGAAAGACGTATTCAAGCCTGAAGTGACTACCGACTCGATGCAGCTGTTTCTCAACGAGGCGCTGCGCCATCCACTGCTTACCGCGGAGGAGGAGATCGAGCTGTCCAAGCGCGTGGAGAAGGGCGACCTGGCCGCCAAGGAGCGCATGATCAATGCGAACCTCAGGCTGGTCGTGTCCGTCGCGCGCAAGTTCCAGGGCCATGGCCTTCCCCTGAGTGATCTCATCCAGGAGGGCATGCTCGGTCTGATCCGCGCGGTCGAGAAGTTCGACTGGCGCAAGGGCTTCAAGTTCTCGACCTACGGCACGCTGTGGATCCGCCAGGCCATCGGCCGCGGTCTCGCGAACTCGAGCCGCACGGTGCGGCTGCCGGTGCACATCTCGAGCCTCGCTCGCAAGATCCGCGACCGGGAGCGAGCGCTGAGCGCCGAGCTCGGTCGCGAGCCCACCGACGCCGAGCTGGCCGATGCGATGGAGATGACCTCTCAGGACATCCACGACATCCGCGCCGCAGACCGCGCTCCCACCAGCCTGGACAAGGCCGTGGGCGAGGACGGGGACACACCGTTCGGCGCGCTGATCGCCGACGACGACATCGGGCCCGCGGAGGAGGTCGAGAAGGATCTCGGCGACCAGACGGTGCTCCGGGTCGTGCAGCACCTGCCCAGCCCCGACCGGGACGTGCTCACCCTGCGCTACGGCCTCGGTGGCGGCGAAGAGGTCGCCCTGCGCGAGACCGGCCGCAGGCTAGGCCTGACCGCCGAGAACGTGCAGAAGATCGAAGACCGCGCTCTGCGCCGCCTGGCGGACGAGGGCGAGCTGGCCGCCCTGCGCGCCGCTGCATAGTCGGCGACGCTGCGGGGGTCCCGCGCCCCGGTGTCTAGCCTCTCCGGGGTGAGGGATGCGTTTCGCGCTCCGTTGAAGGCCGCGGCCGCGGCCGCGCTCACCGTCGGCACGATCCTGTTCCTGATCAACCCGCCCTCGCTCTCCGGCGCCGAGGATCTGTTGACCCTGCTGGTGGCTGCCGCCGCTCTCGTGCTGGTCACCGCATGGATGACGGTGAGCCTGATGGGCGACGGCCCGAGCGAGCGCGAGGTGGACCGCATCAGCGACCGCAGTGAAGAGCTGGCGCGCCGCCCGCCGCCGGAGAAGCCGCCCGGAGAGTTCGACGAGCTGGTGGTGGAGGCAATCGACCTGCTGCCCGCCGAGTTCAGGAGCCTGCTCGAGACCACGCCGGTGGTGATCTCGCATCTGGGCCGCGAGCACCATGCCTACGGGCACTACATCGGCGACACGGTGGCCCGGCAGAGCTACCCGGACCGCATCATCATCTACCGCGACACCCTGGAGCGCGACTTCGGGCACGACCCCGACCTGCTGCGGGCGCAGGTGGAGCGAACACTGCGCCACGAGGTGGCGCACCACCTGGGATGGGGAGAGCGGGGGGTACGCGAGCTCGGCCTATAAGCGCCACGCCGCCGCCAGTTGGCTAGCCTAGATCCGCTCCTAGGAGAGGTGTCCGAGCGGCTTAAGGAGCGCGACTGGAAATCGCGTGGGCGGAGTTATCCGCCTCGTGGGTTCGAATCCCACCCTCTCCGTTGCCCGTAGCTGCAGAGCTTCGGGTCAGTCATCGGCACCCGGCACGATCAGCCGAACGTGCCGGCTCGCGAGCATGAGCAGCGGGGTGGTCCAGGGCTCTCCGCCGTCGAGCGGAGTCAGCTCGGCGTCCTGCAGGGTGAAGAACTCGAGGTCGCGGCGGTTCACGTGGTCGGACAGCCGGCTGCCGTAGCCCTCGGAGGGCAGGGTCATGCGCCCGGTCACCCGGTAGCGGTCGGTCTCCACCACCACGCTCTCGCGACGAAGGTCCACGACCTTCGATCCTATGGGGCGCAGATCCGCCGGGGCCGGACTGGGTCCGAGTACCTTGCAGCGATGCAGCGCAGCGCCGCAGTCGGGATCTGCTCCGCCGTCGAACAGGTGCGTTGGGGGGCGTGGGACCAGCCGGTGGCGATGGTGCCGCGCTCGTATGTGGCAGCGGTGCAGAAGGCGGGGGCGCTTGCTCTCATACTGCCTCCGGATGACGATGCCGCCGAGTCGCCGGATGCGCTGCTCGACCGGATCGACGCGTTGATCCTCGCCGGGGGTGCCGACGTAGATCCCGCCTCCTACGGGGCGAGGCCACACGCTGAGACCAGCGGCACCTGCCCCGAGCGCGACCGCTTCGAGCTCGGGGTGACCCATCGCGCGCTCGAGCGGGACATGCCCGTGCTCGGCATCTGCCGGGGAATGCAGATGCTCAATGTCGCCTGCGGCGGCACGCTGGTGCAGCACCTTCCCGACACTCTCGGCCACTCCGATCACCGGCACACGCCGGGCACCTTCGGCGACCACGAGGTGAGGCTCGAGCCCGGCTCGCTGGCCGCACGGGCCGGCGGGGCGGATCGGCTGGCGGTGAAGTCCCACCATCACCAGGGCATCGACGAGATCGGCGAGGACTTGGTGGTCACCGGCTGGGCGGAGCCCGACCGTTTGGTCGAGTCGATCGAGCTGCCGCAGAAGCGGTTCGCGCTCGGCGTGCTCTGGCATCCCGAGCAGGACATGTGCGACCGCGTGGTGGAGGCGCTGGTGAACGCCGCCCGGGGGGCGGTGCGCTGACTGATCCCTCAGCGGCGCTCCGCGACCGCCAGGAAGCGCCGCGCCAGTCCGCGCCCGAGCTCGTTCCACCCTTCGATGGCCGGCCGGCTCTCGGCTCGCAGCCGGTCCGGGTCGACCCCGATCGCTACGGCGTCGGGGTCGGTTCCGTAGTTGGCGATCCACGACTCGAGAGTTCGAGCGCTCACCTCCGCGTGGAACTGGATCCCCCAGGCGCTCCTACCCAGGCGATAGGCTTGCAGTGCCAGGCGGCTTCGCGCCAGCACCGTTGCGTCCTGTGGCGGCACGGCCTCATAGGAGTGCCACTGAAAGCTCGAGAAGCGCTCGGGCAGGCCGCTGAGCACCGGATCCTCGCCGGCCCCGGGCTCCAGGCGCACCTCGTGCCAGCCGATCTCCGGCTGCGCCACCCGGCGAACCGAACCGCCCGCCGCCTCGGCCAGCAGCTGGGCGCCAAGACATACTCCGAGCACCGGCACGCCGCGACTGAGCAGGCCGGCTATCCACTGCTTCTCGGTGCGCAGCCATCGGTGCTCGCTCTCCTCATGAGCGTTCATCGCCCCCCCGAGAACGATCACCGCGTTCGGGTCGACCTCCACCAGGTGGGGGCCCAGCTCCTCCGCCGGACGCCAAACCTCCAGCGACGTTCCATCGGGCAGTGCCTCCCCGAAGACGCCCAACCCGGCGTCGTCTTGGTGGACCACGGCGAGCACGCGCATGGCCCGCAGTCTGGCTGCTGGTGAACGCCGGCGTAGGACGGCCCACGGCGCCGCCGCCTGACCGTTCAGGCAACGGCGCCGATGGCGAACGGTCTCTCTACTTCTTGGCGGAGCTGCGGCTGCGCGAGCTGCCCGACTTGGCCTTGCCGGCGCCCGACGAGGACTTCGAGGAGGCTCGCGACGAGGACGAGCGCGCCGAGGAGGCGCGCGATGTCGACGAGCGCGAGCCCGAGGACTTGGCGCCGTTCGAGGAGGCTCGGGAGCGAGAGCCGCCGGACCGGCTGCTCTTGCGCTGGGAGGCAGGAATCTCCGCCTTCACCACCTCCTTGGTGAGCTGCACGATCGTCTTGTCGAGGAACTTCGACATTCGCTCCTCCTGGCGGCGGTACTCCTTGGCCAGCTTCGCGGTGTCCTTGTCGCCGACGGCCTCGGCGAGGGTTTCGATCGCGTTGTAGTTGGCGATCTCCTCGGCCTCGTTGAAGAACTCCGTCTTGGCGTTCTTGAGCATCGTCTCCTGCTCGCCGGTGCCGCGCAGCGCGTGCATCGGGCCCTTGGCCGCGGCCACGGCCTTGTTGGCAACGCTGGTCCCGGCGCCAACGGCCTTCTGCACGACGTCCGGGCCCGGCGCCGGCATCGCCTCGGCCTTGCCGCCCAGCTGCTTGATCCGCCGCTCGAGGCCCTTTGCCTGTGCCTTGGTCTCCTTCAGGTGGTCCTTCAGGCGCTTCTTGTAGGCGTCGCGGCTGGTCATCGAGATGTGAGCCTGGAGCGCGGTCTCGAGCTCCTTCTCCTTGCCGTACGCCTCGTTGAGGTACTGGATCAGCTTCGCTTCGCGGGCTTCTAGATCGGCCATTGGCGTTTCCTCTCGTTCGTGGGCCAGACTCCCCGTTTACCCGCGATGCCGGTGCGCAATCGCCGAGCCGCCTAGCATCCGGTCCGTGGGCACGGCCACCACACCGCGGAGCACGCGCCTCGATGGGGTCAAGGTGCTCGGCTTGATCGTGGCGCTGATGTGGCTCTCAGAGGTCGTCGACACTGCTGCCGGCAACCGCCTGGACCAATACGGCGTCGAGCCGAGGGACGGGGACGGCCTTGTGGGCATCGTTGCGGCGCCGTTCCTGCACTCCGGCTTCGGCCACCTGATCTCGAACACCGTGCCGCTGATCGCGATGGGCCTGGTGATCGCCTTCGCCGGTGCTTTGCGGGTGGTGGCGGTCACGGCGATCGTGGCCCTGGCGAGCGGGCTGGGTACATGGCTCGTCGCGCCGGACGGCACCGTGCACATCGGCGCCAGCGGCGTGGTGTTCGGCTATGCCACCTACCTCCTCAGCCGCGGCGTTTTCAACCGCAACCTGACAGAGCTGGCGATCGGCGCCGTGGTGGCGGTCGTGTGGGGGAGCGTGCTACTGGGCGGCTTGTTGCCCGAGGAGGGCATCTCCTGGCAGGGGCATCTGTTCGGCGCGGTCGGCGGGATCGTGGCCGCACGCGTGCTGGCGCGCGGCCGGAATCGCGCCGGCTCGCCCTAGCCGGCCTGGCTCACCAGGTGGAGCTTGTCCGCACGCGAGAGTCGCTTGATCCGCGCCTCCTCGCGCATGGCCTCGGAGCGGGAGCGCATCTGCCGCGACCAGGCCAGCTGCACCGGGAGGCGGGAGCGGGTGTAGCGGCTGGCCCGGCCAGTGCGGTGGGCGTCCAAGCGCCTGTCGAGGTCGTTCGTCCAGCCGCAGTAGAGGCTGTCGTCGCCGCAGCGCAGCACGTAGACGAAGGCGATTTGAGTCTGCGATCGGCGAGGCGGAGCCGCCCCTTCCTCCATCTAGGTGAGGAGGATGACCAGGATGATGATCAGGATGAGTGTGCCGATGCCGATGCCGATGTTCATACGTCTCTCCTTTGATCAACCGTTTCTCTTTGATTACCCCGGATCCCGGAATTCCATCCATCGACACTGGAGTCCGTGAGCGCCTCCCGGAGGTCGGTACGGGCTCCGATGTGGAGCTTTCGGTAGACGTTCGAAAGGTGCATCTCGATCGTCTTCACGGTCACGAAGAGTGCCTGTGCCACCTCTGCATTCGAGAGGCCTCCGCTAGCCATCTCGGCTACTCGCCGCTCGCTCGGAGTGAGCGAGTCAAGCCCCGTCTGCAACGGCGACCTCGGTCGCCCGCCGGCTGCGCGCAGCTCCGTGTGAGCGCGCCGGGCAAGCAGCAGGGCGTGATGGTCACGGCCGAGCTCCAGGGCCTCCTGCAGGGCTTCGCGTGCCTCCGCTCGGTGACCGGAGCGGCGCAGCGCGGCCCCCAGCTCCACAAGGGCGTGGGTCCGTTCGACCGCGGAGCGCTCGCGCGGCAGGTGGTCGACGGCTCTGCGGAGCATCTCGATGCGCTCCCCGCCGCAGGAGAGGAGCGCGCACGTTCGTAGCGCGATGCCGAGCGCCCGCCCGGAGCCGAAGCGCTCGGCCACGGATAGCTGCTCGTCGGCGATCTCGAGGGCGGCGTCCTCATCGCCGGCTGCAGAATGTGCGGTCGCCGACCGCCAGCGCCACTCGTACAGCCCAACACCGGGACCCGCGCCCCACTCTGCCTCGAATCTGGGGAAGTGCCGCGCCTCCTCCACCGCGCTCTGAGCTTCCCCCTTGGCCAACCTCAGGTCGATGATCGCCTCGAGGAGAAACTGCCAGGTCGGCGTGTCCAGCACCTGGTCCCGGTCGATGCTCTGAACCGCCGCCTAGGCGGCGTCGAGCTCGCCGCGCGCGGTAAGCGAGCTGACGATCACGGCCACCGCCAGCGGCCGCACTACCCCGAGCCCTCCGTCTGGCCCAATCGCGAGTACCGCCCTCCCGTCCGCCTCCGCCGCTGGGAGATGTCCGCGGCGCCAGCGAGCCCAGGCGCGTAGAGCCGAGACCCTCGCGAACATGTTTATCGATCCGCTGGCGCGGGCGACATCGATGATCCTGTCGGCGTGCTCCTCCGCCTCAGCGGGTCGGTCAGCACCCCCCAGCCCGACGAGACCGAGTGCCATCGCGGTTCCCTCAGTCGACCCCTGTATCGGGCCGCGGTAGGACAGGCATTGCCGCGCGAACCTGAGGGCGTCGGAGGCCGTCCCTCCTCCGGCGACCTGGTCATAGGCCAGCGCGGCGAACAGCAGGCGCGTCGGGTCTGTGTCTGGGGTATCCGCCGGTAGCCGCAACGCTTGCACCCGGCCGAGCAGCTGCTTGCGGACGGTCAACGAGCCGAAGGCGTTGAAGATCAAGGTCGCCTCGATACGCTTGGCGAGGTCGGGCTCGGGGTCCCGGGTTGTTGCGAGGCCTGCCTCGAGAACGGGAATGCCTTCGGTCCCCCGAAGCGCGTGCATGAAGAGCTCTCCCAGGTCGAGTGCCGCCAGCCCGCGATATGCCGGAGAGGCTGCCGGATGCTCCATCACCTGCCCCAGATGGTCAGCCGCCCCCGGTAGGCCGGCGCGCATCTCGGCGCGCCCGAGCTCGAGCAGGATCTCGGCCTGGATGTCACTCTCGAGCGGCTCGAGCAGCGCACGTTCGAGGAAGCCGCATGCGCTCTCCGGCGCACCCACGGCCAGCGACCGCTGCGCGGCGGCCCGAAGCTTCGAGGCGGCATCGGGCGCGGCTCCGGGGTGGGTATGAAGAAGATGACCGGCAACCTCCTCGACTCGAGCGCCTTCTGCCTGCAGCTGCTTGGCCGCCTGCGTGTGAAGATCGGAGCGGCTGCGGGGGGGCAAGCTCGCATAGACGGATGAGCGCACGATCGGGTGGCTGAACCCGATCCCGCCCTGCTCTCTCAGCAGGCGGGCGCTCACGAGTGTCTGAAGCACTTCCGCGGCCTGCATCGGCTCGAGCCCGGCGAGCCGGGCCGCCCGCGGCAGATGGGTTCCATCACCCAGCACCGCCACCGCCCCGGCCAGCTCCTTGGCCCCTTCGTGCAGAGCGTCGAGGCGGCGGAGCAGGAGGGCTGAGACCTCCCCGGAGCCGATCTCTGTGACCCGACGCACCGATCCGACCCCGACGTCGCCGCCGGAACCGGCAACCTCGCCGAGGAGCGCTTTCAGGTAGAAGGGGTTCCCGCCGGTCGACTCGCGGCATGCCTCGACGAGGTCGCGGCTGGGCTCGAACGCCAGCTCCTCTCGCACGATCGCCTCTACGCCGCTTCCGGTGAGCGGTCGCGGTCGCATCGTCAGGACCCCCGATTCTGTGGTGAGTTGTGAGACGAGCTCCGGGTCGCTTCCCACCTCGCCGGTCCGCAACGTGGCGAAGATCGTGATGGCGACACTCTCGATGCGGCGCGAGGCAAAGGAGAGAAAGCGCAGCGAAGGTGGATCGGCCCACTGGACGTCGTCGATGCAGACCGCAAGCGGCTGCTCGTCGGCCAGCTCCGCCAGGAGCCAGTAGAGCCCGTGGAGGGTGGAGAAGTCAGGCTCGGGGGCGCGGGCCTCGGGATCCGCCCCCGGCTGGAAGAGGGCCGCGGCCAAGGCGGCGGCCCCTTTGAAGAGCTCTTCCCTCAAGAGACCATCCGAGGACATCGCGAACGGCTCGAGCAGCTGGCGCAGCAGGCCGAATCCGTACTCACGCTCGAGCTCCGAACCGCGGGCCCACGCAACTCCCAGCCTCTTCTCCTCTGCGAGGGCGCGGGCCGCTTCGAGCAGCCGCGTCTTGCCGATTCCCGCGGGGCCTTCGATGATGACGACACCGCCGTGACCTGCCGGTGTCCCCGTCGTCGCGTTGCGAAGCTGCGCGAGCTCGCCGTCCCGCTCGACCAGCTCCCTACCGATCGACCGTCCCACTCCGGTCACTGTACCCCGCGCGATGTACAGGGTCATGTGTGGGGTTGCCCCGGTTGTGAAAGGAGGCTGGGCAGGCAGAGACTGCGGGCATGGTGACCGTTGCACCTCTCGACGGCGTGGCCCAAAGGCATTCGCTTACGGACGTCGGTTTCCCGTGAAGCGAGTCCTGATCGCAGACGACTCCCTGCTCCTGCGCGAGGGGTTCGCTGCCGTGCTTTCGCAGGAGGGGATGACGGTCGTCGGCAAGGTGGATAGCGCGCCTGGGCTGCGCGCCGCGCTCACCACGTCCAGGCCCGACGTCGCTCTGGTTGGCATCCCGATGCCCCCTGTCGGGCACGACGAGGGACTCTCCGCGGTCGAGAGGATGAAGCGCGAGCACCCCGACGTAGGGGTGCTGGTGCTGTCGGGCTACTTCGACCCCGAGCTTGCGATCGGCCTGATCAGTCGGCGGCCGGCGAGCGCCGGCTACCTGCTCAAGAAGCCGCTACCCCACACCATGGCGCTTGTGCGCGCGGTCCGGGTGGTCGCGACCGGCGGCACTTTCGTGGACCGCGCAGTGATCGAGCGCTTGCAAGACGCCCGCAGCCGGCTCGAGCCGCTTGACGGCCTAAGCTGGCGCGAGCGCGAGATCCTCGCCCTGATGGCCGAGGGGCGCACCAATCACGGCATCTGCGACGCGCTCCGCCTCAGCCCGAAGACCGTCGAGAGCCACGTGCGGGCGGTCTTCAAGAAGCTAGATCTGCCCGCGGCCGCCGACGATCACAGGCGCGTGCTGGCGGTGCTTCGCTACCTCCAAGCCGGAGCGAGCGGCGAGGCGGAAGCGCAGGCTCCCGACGGCCCTCGACAGGACACACCGGGCGCCACAGCCCGACGGCCGGCTTTCTCATCCAGTTCTGAACAGATGAACAAGCTGACGCCTGCCGTGACGCGCTTTCAGAGCAAGCGCTGAGTCCCGTCGCCGACCCCGGGAGATTGCGGGCGAGGTGGGGGTGAAAGGCCGGGGACAACATCCTGCCCGGCCCTGAGGTAGCTCAGCACCGCCAGCACGCGTCGGTGATCGGTGGCCCGGTGACTCAGCCCGAGCTTGTGAAAAATTGCCCGCACGTGGCTCTCGACGGTCTTCGGGCTCAAGGACAACGAGGCACAGATGCCGTGGTTGGTGCGCCCCGCCGCCATCAGCGCGAGGATCTCGCGCTCGCGCCGGCTGAGGCGCTCCAGCGACTCGCGTGGACCTTCGGCCTCCCGGCAGCCGTCCGGGCCGGCACGGCTCAATAGAACTCCCAGGACGAAAAGTCCTCGGCGCTGCCGGCTCGCCTGCGCACGACGCGCCGCCCCTTGCGGTCCCGCGTTACGAGAATCACGGTGGCCTTCACCGGCTTGCCGGTCGGCAGCGCCTTGCCCGCCTTCGTGGGCTTGACCTTGTCCGCCTCACGCACGCGGTCGCGGCGGGTGCTGAATGGACCCCTGCCCAGCACGGTCTTTCTACGCTTCACGATCACCGTGCCTGTACACCGCCGGGGGCCGTCGCCCGGGCAGCCGATCTCGAGGTTGGTGCCGCCCTCGGAAAAGTTAGGGGCGAAGAAGCGGTAGTCCGGTTCGATCACCGTGGCGGCGCCGGATCTCCCGCGCGTGCGCTCCTCGCAGGCAGAGGAGATGAAGTCCACATCGTCGACCGCCGCACGGTCGCGCCCGCGCCCGCAGTAGACCACGTCGGGAGTACCGTCGCGCGCGCGAGAGACGTCGTTGGCGCCCACCCCCGACAAGAGGTCGGTGCCCTCGCCGCCGTCGGTGATGTCGGGGCCCGCGCCGCCCTGGAGTTCATCCTCACCCGCGCCCCCGGACATCGCGCCTCCCCCTCGGCCGGCGCTCAGCCTGTCGTCGCCGCCGTGGGCCCGGATCGTGTCGCGGCCCTCCCCGCCGTGAAAGAAGTCGCTCGCCGGGGTGCCCGTGAGCGCGTCCGCTCCCGGGCCGCCGTCGGCGTGCATGCCGAGCGGGCCTGCGACCGTGAGCTCGTCGTCGCCGTCGCCCAGCTCAGCGTCGAGGCGCGCCTTCGTCGCAGCGCCGGAGAGGTCGGGCCTGCAGACGGCCACCGTGGGGTCGGCCGGGTGAGGCCGCGAACAGCCGGCGCCCGGCACGACGCCGGCGCTGTCGCGGATGGTCACAGACTGCCCCCTGGCGTCGTTCACCCAGAACACCACAGCATTGCGCTCACCCGGCAACGCCTCGTACTCGGCGGAGCTGAGGGACACCCTCGCCGTACCCGCGCTGGCGCCCGCGGGCGCCACCAGCAGCGCCGCCACCGCTACGCCGATCAGCCCCTGAGCGTGTCTGCCCCACGGGGGCTTGGATCCGGTGCTCGGCTTCGACAGTTCAGCGTCTTCTCGTCTCCGGCTTGTGCGGTCCAGGCTCATGCGGCTACCTCGCCTTTTCGGGTTCGGGAACAGTTGGAACTTGTTGGCGCAGCAGCTCTTGGATCGCGCCGGAGCGCTGGCGGCGACGGTGCTCGTGGACCTGGCTGTTGGCAAGCCAGTTGAGCCGGGCCAGGCGCTCTCCCAGCGGCGGGGTGGCTCGAAAAGAGGCCCGCTGCGCTTCCACCCACGACCTCCGGCGCGACGATGCACATATGGGTGACCGTCTTCAGG
>JAUJOQ010000001.1:448109-457321 GCA_030447725.1 Thermoleophilaceae bacterium | reverse complement strand
GCTTCCACCCACGACCTCCGGCGCGACGATGCACATATGGGTGACCGTCTTCAGGGAGCGTTGGGGCGCCACCCCGGACGCCGAGATCCGGCGCAGGGCCGACGCCAGCCCCTCGCGCTCGCGCCGGCTGAGGCGCTCCAGCGACTCGCGTGGACCTTCGGCTTCCCGGCAGCCGTCCGGGCCGGCACGGCTCAATAGAACTCCGAGGACGGGAAGTCCTCCGCGCTGCCGGCTCGCCTGCGCACGACGCGCCGCCCCTTGCGGTCCCGCGTCACGAGGATCACGGTGGCCTTCACCGGCTTGCCGGTCGGCAGCGCCTTGCCCGCCTTCGTCGGCTTGACCTTGCGCGCCTGGCCCACCCGGTCGCGGCGGGTGCTGAATGGACCCCTGCCCAGCACGGTCTTTCTACGCTTCACGATCACCGTGCCTGTACACCGCCGGGGGCCGTCGCCCGGGCAGCCGATCTCGAGGTTGGTGCCGCCCTCGGAAAAGTTAGGGGCGAAGAAGCGGTAGTCCGGTTCGATCACCGTGGCGGCGCCGGATCTCCCGCGCGTGCGCTCCTCGCAGGCAGAGGAGATGAAGTCCACATCGTCGACCGCCGCACGGTCGCGCCCGCGCCCGCAGTAGACCACGTCGGGAGTACCGTCGCGCGCGCGAGAGACGTCGTTGGCGCCCACCCCCGACAAGAGGTCGGTGCCCTCGCCGCCGTCGGTGATGTCGGGGCCCGTGCCGCCCTGCAGGAGATCCTCACCCGCGCCCCCGGACATCGCGCCTCCCCCTTGACCGGCGCTCAGCTCGTCCTCGCCGCCGTGGGCCCGGATCATGTCGCGCCCCTCTCCGCCCCGAAGGAAATCATCCGCCGGGCTGCCCGTGAGCGCGTCCGCTCCCGGGCCGCCATCGACGTCGATGCCGAGCGGGCCGGCGACCGTGAGCTCGTCGTCGCCGTCGCCCAGCTCAGTATCGAGGCGCGCCGTCGCACCGTCGGAGAGGTCGGGCGTGCAGACGGCCACCGTGGGGTCGGCCGGGTCGGGCCGCGAACAGCCGGCGCCCGGCACGACGCCGGCGCTGTCGCGGATGGTCACAGACTGCCCCCTGGCGTCGTTTACCGAGAACACCACAGCATTGCGCTCACCCGGGAACGCCTCGTACTCGGCGGCGTTGAAGAACACGCTTGCCGTGCCCGCGCTGGCGCCCGCGGGCGCCATCAGCAGCGTCGCCGTCGCGACGCCGATCAGCCCCTGAGCGAGTCTTCCCCGCGGGGGCTTCGATCCGGCGCCCGGCTTCGACAGCTCAGCGTTCTCTCGTCTCCGTCGTGTGAGATCTAGTCCCATGCACGGCTACCTCGCTTTTTCCGGTTCGGGAACACTTGGAACTTGGGGAGTCAGGAGCTCTTGCAGCGCGCCGGAGCGCGGGCGGGGACGGTGCTCGTGGAGCTGGCTGTTGGCAAGCCCGTCGAGCCGGGCCAGGCGCTCGGCCAGCGGCGGGTGGCTCGAAAAGAGGCCCGCTGTGCTTCCACCCACGACCTCCGGCGCGACGATGCACATGTGGGTGACCGTCTTCAGGGAGCGTTGGGGCGCCACCCCTGAGGCCGAGATCCGGCGCAGGGCCGAAGCGAGGCCCTGGGGATAGCGCGTGAGGTCCGCGGCCGTGGCGTCGGCCAGGAACTCACGCCGCCGCGAGACGGCAAGCTGCACCACCAGCGCCGCGAGCGGCGCGAGCAGGATGGCCAGCAGGTAGACGACACCACGGACGACGGCGAACCACCACGGCCCGTCGAGGTCGAGGAAGTCGAAATGGAAGAGCAGCTCGGCGATGAGCGCTACGGAGCCCGCGAGCACCGCCGCGTAGGTCATCACCCGCACGTCGAGGTTGCGGATGTGGGCGATCTCGTGGGCAGCGACCCCTTCGAGCTCCTCCTTGTCCAGGCGCTCGAGCAACCCACGCGTAACCACCACCAACGCCTGATCTTGGCTGCGTCCCGCCGCCAGAGCGTTCGGCGACGGGTCAGGGGACAGGTAGAGCCGCGGCATGCGGATGCCGGCGGCGATCGCCATCGTCTCGACCGCGTCCCAGAGCTCGGGTGCCTCGCCGCGAGACTCGATCCGCCGTCCGCCCGCCACGGTGGCTGCGACGTCGTCGCCCGCGTAGAGCGTGAATAAGACGAGCAGCACGGCCGCCACCGCGTACACCACCAGCACGATGAGATTCAGCTCGGGACGCCAGCCCGCAACGGCGAAGGAGATCGCCGCCCCCATCAGCGCGTAGATGGCAAAGAACGCACCGAACAGCAGGACGCTGCGCCGGCGGTTGCTGCGAATCTGGTCTTCGAGCAGCACGTCTCCCTGCTCCTAGAAACTGACGCTCGGCACGGCCGCCTGCGAGCTGTCCTCCAGCTCGAAGAAGTCGCGCTGCCCGAACTTGAAGATGCCGGCGACGAGGTTCGGTGGGAAGGTGCGAATCTTGGTGTTGAGCGCCTGGACGGTGTCGTTGTAGAAGCGCCGCGCCGCCTGGATGCGGTCCTCGGTGGCCGTCAGCTCGCGCTGCAGCTCGAGGAAGTTCCCGTCCGCCTTGAGGTCGGGGTAGCTCTCCGCCAGCGCCAGCAGCCCTCCGAGAGCCCGCGTCAGACCGCTCTCCGCCTCGGCGCGCTCGGCCGTCCCGCTGGCCTGGACCGCGGCGCCCCGGGCGCGCACCACCTCGCCCAGCGTCCCGCGCTCGTGGGCCGCGTAGCCCTTCACCGTCTCGATGAGGTTCGGGATCAGGTCATGGCGTCGCCTGAGCTGGACGTCGATCTCGGACTCGCCCTCGTCGGCGGAGACCGACAGGGAGACCAGGCGGTTGTACGTGACGACCGCGTAGATTCCGAGAAGCACGACGACCGCGGCGAGGACGATGATGGCTGCTGTCATCTCCATTCTCCTTTGGCGGTACGCGAGAGCTGCCTAACGCCTGACTCCCTTCTTCCTCTTCGCGAGCACCTTGAAATTGGTCACCTGCTTGCGTGACGCGTTCCCGGCGGCGTCGGTCACGATCAGCACGGCGCGGTAGCGCCCGCTCTTGAGCGCACGACCGTTCACCTTGCCGCCGAAGACGATCGAGTTCACCCCGGCCTGGATGCCGCGCCTCAGCGCCGTCACCTTCTTCCAGGTCGTGCAGCGGCGCTTCTTGACGAGCGCGCGCAGCTTCTTTGCGCGCCGTTTCCCGCTCAGGCGCTTCACGTCGCCGCGCTTTGCGAGCTGCTTGCGAAGGCCGGCGAGCCTCTTCTTGGTCTCGGCGAAGCAGCTCGCCTTGCGCTTGCCCTTTGCCTTTAGCTTCAGGCCCGCCACCGCGCGGTCGATCACCAGCAGCGCCCGACCGGGCTCGGAGGATCTGAAGCGGAACCTGGCGCCTTGACCGGGCTTGAGCGTCGAGTCGCTGACTGACAGGCCGCTCGTCGCCGGAGAGACCGTGTCCCGGACGGGGAGTGGGCCGGGGCCTGGGCCGGGGCCGTCGGTCGGGAGCGGCTCGAGCGGGACCGCCCGGACGGCGTCGCCCTCGCCCCATACGGCGAACCCGCGATGGTCCGGCGCCGCTGCCACACGGGGGTTGAAATGGTCGACGTTCTCGGCATGGATCGTCACGGGCGGAGTCCAGTTGAGCCCGTCATCGGAGAAGGTCCAACGCAAGTTGTCGTTGCGGTTGTTGTCGTTCCACACGGCGTGGAGGCGGCCGCCGCCGTCTTGGGTGAGATCGCCGTCGGTCAGGCTGGTCGAGTCGCTCACCGTGATCGCCGGACCGAAGGAGCTGCCCGTGAACTTGCGCACCACGAACGCGTCGTTGCCGGGCCGCTCGAGCGAGTAGAGGAGGAACAGTCCTGACGGGCCACCCGCCAGCGACACGGAGTCCGGCGGGAATTTCTGATTGTCCTCGATCAGCTGCTCCGGGGTCCAGTTGCTCGCCAGATTGATCGAGCCGCTGCCGTCGTACTTGCGCCACGAGAGCTCATAGTCGTCGTCGGTCCCACCAAAGTCCGTGTAGACCGCCACCGGCGTCGCGCCGTCGAGACCCACCGCACCCTGATTGATGAGGCCGCCGGGGTCGAGCACCGCCTCCTCTTCCTGGAAGGAGCCGGACAGCGGGGCGTTCTGAACCTGGGCTCCTTCGCCGACCTCGGGCATCACGGTCACCGACTCACCGGGGCCGAAGACCGCCTCGTCGGGCACTCCGCTGAAGCCGACGTTGCCGATCTCCCCGAATCCGCCGAAATTCAGGCCGCCGTCTGTGGACTGGCGCACCCCGTAGTCGAAGTTTTGGGTCTCGAGCAACACCACCCGCCCCGCCCCGGGGAGAAAGACGTGCGGGCGGCCAAACCGGTTATTGCCCTGACCCGGGGTCAGTTCGAAGACCTTAGGGTTGACGCAGCCCGTGCCGCCGCGGGGCAGCTGGCAGTAGCGCGTGGTAGCGGGCGACGAACCCTCGCCGTTGTACCAGGTTACGTGCGCGCGGCCCGACCCGTCAACTGCGATGTCCGGCTCACCGTTGCTGTTACCGGTCGGGCCCAGGGTCACGGGCGCGGCGGCCCCCGCCGGTCCCGCGCACAGCAGTGCTACTGCCGCGGCCGCTGCCAGAAATCCTCCACGAAGCGCCATCGGGTCCCCCATCAAGTCGGTGGAAAATGTGGTTGCGCGACCACCATGCGCACCGCTTCGGGGCCCCGTCAAGCGCAATCAGGGATAACCCTGGTTCGGTTCGTCTCGGCGCTTCAACGCCGCACGATCCGGAAGCGGCTGTGTCTTGGGCGCGACTTGTTTCCGGCGGGGTCTGTCGCTATGGCGCGCAGGCGGTAGCGCCCGGGGCGTAGCTTGCGAGCGCGTAGGCGGCCTCTGAAGGTGAGCGTGTTCTGGCCGGTCTTTCCTTGGTGGGTGAACGCGCCGGGGAGGGTAATGTGGCGGGTGCAGCGCTTGCCGCGGCGGTTGGAGCGCCGTGGCTTGAGACAGCGCCCGCGGGCGCGCCGGCCCGGTAGCGCGCGCTGGACGCGGAAGCGGACGGTCGCGGGCTCTGAGAGCCTGTAGGAGACCCGGCTGCCGACTCGCGCGGCGGTGCTCGGTCCCTTGGCGGCGGCGCGGAAGCGCGCCGGCGACAGCGACAGCCCGCTCAGCAGCGGCCTGGTGGTGTCGGGAACGGAGGGCGGGCGCGGCTGCGGTGGGTCGGGTGGGTCGGGTCGCGGCGTCGGCAACGGTTCGCGGTCGAACACCGCCACCGCGTCGCTGTTGAAGGCGGCCAGGTAGGCGCTTCGGCCGTCAGGGCTGACGGTCACCGAGCCGGCGCCGTCGAGTGCAGTGCCGTCGGCGCAGGGCCCGGTGCCGGTGTCTGAGACGCAGCCCACGGTGCCGGGCTTCTGGACCAGCGTCCCGTCCGCGGCGCGGTCGAACACCGCCACTGCGTCGCTGTTGAAGGCGGCCAGGTAGGCGCTTCGGCCGTCAGGGCTGACGGTCACCGAGCCGGCGCCGTCGAGTGCAGTGCCGTCGGCGCAGGGCCCGGTGCCGGTGTCTGAGACGCAGCCCACGGTGCCGGGCTTCTGGACCAGCGTCCCGTCCGCGGCGCGGTCGAACACCGCCACCGCGTCGCTGCCGGCGGACGCCGCGTAGGCGCTTCGGCCGTCGGGGCTGACCGTCACCGAGAAGGCGCCGTCGAGTGCAGTGCCGTCGGCGCAGGGCCCGGTGCCGGTGTCTGAGACGCAGGCCGCGGTGCCGGGCTTCTGGGCCAGCGTCCCGTCCGCGGCGCGGTCGAACACCGCCACCGCGTCGCTGCCGGCGGACGCCGCGTAGGCGCTTCGCCCGTCGGGGCTGACCGTCACCGAGACGGTGAAGTCGAGTGCCCTCCCGTCGGCGCAGCCGCCGATGCCGGTGTCTGAGATGCAGCCAGCGGTGCCGGGCTTCTGGGTCAGCGTGCCGTCCGCGGCGCGGTCGAACACCGCCACCGCGTCGCTGTTGAAGGCGGCCAGGTAGGCGCTTCGGCCGTCGGGGCTGACCGTCACCGAGCCGGCGCCGTCGAGTGCGGTGCCGTCGGCGCAGGGCCCGGTCCCGGTGTCTGAGACGCAGGCCGCGGTGCCGGGCTTCTGGGTCAGCGTGCCGTCCGCGGCGCGGTCGAACACCGCCACCGCGTCGCTGACTCGGGACGCGACGTAGGCGCTTCGGCCGTCGGGGCTGACCGTCACCGAGGCGGCGCCCTCGAGTGCGGTGCCGTCGGCGCAGCCGCCCGCGCCGGTTTCTGAGATGCAGCCCGCCGGGCCGGGCTTCTGGGCCAGCGTCCCGTCCGCGGCGCGGTCGAACACCGCCACCGCGCCGCTGTCCAAGGCGGCCGCGTAGGCGCTTCGCCCGTCGGGGCTGACCGTCACCGAGACGGCGCCGTCGAGCGCCTTTCCCGGCGAGCAGGCACCGACAGCGCTCAGACAGCCCGCCGCGCCCGGCTTCTGGATCAGATCGCCGGTCGCCGCGGCGGCGTCGGTGGTCATGACAGCGCCCAGCAGGCAGCCAGCTGACACCGCCATCAGCGCGGCTAGCTTCGATGGCCATGGGCGGTTGGATTGCAAGCTGGCGAAGGGCATGCGGTCTCCCGGCTGGTTGCAGGTGGCCCGCAGGGTGTGGGCCGTTGTTTGACTACGACCGTGACGGCTGATCGCCTCGTCGACAAGCAATATCAGGGCAATCCCTGACACCGTCGGCGGCAGACGCCACCGAACCCAGAGGTCGAGATACAGAAGGCGAGGGTGCTGTCGGGCAGGGCTTTGGGGGCCTCAGTAGAGCACCCAGGGTTTCCCCTGATATCGCTTGCCACGGCGCAGTGCAGCGATCACGGTGGTGGTCGCAATCACCCTCAAATGACGCTCATCCCCAGGGAGGACGCATGCTCGCCAAGTTAGGTTCCCATCGCCCGAGTCCCGCAATGGCGGTCGCGTCTGTAGCGCTGTTCGTCGCGCTCGGAGGAATCCGTCCAGGAGTGGAAGGCCGCGATGTTCGCCAAGTTTTTGATTGACCTTCGCCAGCGATCGTTAGGGGCAATCGCGCTCTTGATCGTGGTCGGTGGCAGCGCCCGTGCCGTCGCGACCGGTTCGATTGCTGACAGTTCGGTTGGGAGCGGGTTGGGACGCCGCGCCGCGGCCGTGCTGTCGGTGTCCGTCGTGGGTGTTGGCGTGCTGCTGGTGGCGGCCGCGCCGGCGGGGGCGGTCTACTTCGCGGGCGCTGGCGGCTCGCCGCTGGCCGCCGGCGACACCTCGGTCTCGGTCGCGGTGGGTGACTTCAACGCCGACGGCGATCCCGACCTCGCCGTCGCCAACGCCGGCTCGGACAACGTGTCGGTGCTGCTCGGCGGCGCGGGCGGAAGCTTTGGCGCGGCGACCAACTTCGCCGTCGGCGACGCCCCGCAATCGGTCGCGGTGGGCGACTTCAACGCCGACGGCGATCCCGACCTCGCCGTCGCCAACCAATTCTCGGACAACGTGTCGGTGCGGCTCGGCGGCGCGGGCGCGAGCTTCGGCGCGGCGACGAGCTTTCCCGTCGGCGACGCCCCGTTCTCGGTCGCGGTGGGCGACTTCAACGCCGACGGCGATCCAGACCTCGCCGTCGCCAACGACGGCTCGGACCACGTGTCGGTGCTGCTCGGCGGCGCCGGCGCGAGCTTTGGCGCGGCGACCAACTTCGCCGTCGGCGACAGCCCGGTCGAGGTCGCGGTGGGTGACTTCAACGCCGACGGCGATCCAGACCTCGCCGTCGCCAACTTCTTCTCGGGCAAGGTGTCGGTGTTGCTCGGCGGCGCGGGCGGGAGCTTTGGCGCGGCGACGAGCTTCCCGGCCGGCGACGCCCCGTTCTCGGTCGCGGTGGGCGACTTCAACGCCGACGGCGATCCAGACCTCGCCGTCGCCGACGACGGCTCGGACAAGGTGTCGGTGCTGATCGGCGGCGCCGGCGCGAGCGTTGGCGCGGCGACGAGCTTCCCCGTCGGCGTTGGCCCGGTCTCGGTCGCGGTGGGCGACTTCAACGCCGACGGCGATCCAGACCTCGCCGTCGCCAGCGTGGTCTCGGACCACGTGTCGGTGCTGCTCGGCGGCGCGGGCGCGAGCTTTGGCGCGGCGACGAGCTTCCCGGCCGGCGACGGCCCGTTCTCGGTCGCGGTCGGTGACTTCAACGCCGACGGCGATCCCGACCTCGCCGCCGCCAACGCCGACTCGGACAACGTGTCGGTGCTGCTGAACGCGAGCCCGCCGGCGGCCTTCGCCGGCTGCCCGGCGCTGACCGCCAACGTGATTCGCGCCGGCAGCGCGGGCGAGCGGATCATCGGCACCGTCGGCGGCGACCGCATCTTCGGCGGCACCGGCGACGACACGCTCGACGGCCTCGGGGGCGATGACTGCCTCGACCTCGGACCTGGTATCGACCGCGGCCAGGGCGGGTCCGACTATGACCTGATCGTCGGCGGGATCGGAGCGGATGGCATCAGCGGCAGCTTCGGCAATGACCGCTTGCGCGGCAACGGTGGCGAGGACCGCATCGACGCCGGCCAGGGCAACGACCGCGCGTTTGGCGATGCCGGCAATGACGTGATCGTGGGCCGCTTTGGCAACGACCGCCTCCACGGTGTGGCCGGCAACGACCGCCTCATCGGCAGCCGCGACCACGACAACATCAACGGCGGCGCCGGCCGCGACGTGATCGCCGGCGGCAGCACGGGCGATGTGATCCGCGGCGACCGCGGCAATGACCGCATCAACGGCAACTCGGGCAACGACCGGCTGCTTGGCAACTCAGGCAAAGACCAGATCACCGCCAGCGCCGGCCGCGACGTGATCCGCGCCGGCGCCGGCAACGACCGCATCGACGCCCGCGACGGCCAGCGCGACCGCGTCAACTGCGCCCGCGGGCGCGACACCGTGATCGCCGACCGGATCGACCGGGTCGCGCCCAACTGCGAGCGGGTCAGGCGCGTTCGCTGATCGGCGGCGGCCCCGCGCTACACGCTTCGGGGCTTTCGCTACCCGCCTACGCCTCGATGATGCGCTCGCGTCCTGGCGGCGAGCCACCCGGTTTCGACACCGAGGAGACCGAAGCACAAGAGATGACACCGCCCCCGGGGGACGACTCCTTCGGCGCGGAGCGAATGACCCCGGACGCCGATCCAACAGCCGCCTGCTCAAGGCCACGGGAGCAGTCGCCCGCCGACCGTGGCGTGGCGTATCGCTC
>JAUJOQ010000001.1:387848-448009 GCA_030447725.1 Thermoleophilaceae bacterium | reverse complement strand
CCCGGCGTCAGGGTTTGCCCTGATATTGCTTGCACTTGCCGACGTGGCGCTCCTATGGTGAGGACAGATCAGTCCGTCCACGAGCGGGAGGCCCCGTGTTCGCCAAGCTTCGGTCCCATCTTCGCCGCCAATCCCCAGGACCTGGGAGGTCTTCTGTGTTCTCCCGTCTTGCTGGCCACATGCGCCAGAACGTAGTGGCCTATCTCGCGCTCTTCGTGGCGCTCGGCGGCAGCTCCTACGCCGCGATCCGCCTGCCCGCCAACAGCGTCGGCGCGAAGCAGATCAAAAACAACGCCGTACGTTCGCCTGACGTCAAGAACAGATCGCTGCTCGCGGCCGACTTCCGCGCCGGGCAGCTACCGGTCGGGCGACCCGGACCGCAGGGCATACCGGGCGCTGTGGGACCGCAAGGCCCGCAAGGTCTGAGGGGCATCCCCGGCGACACCGGCCCCGCTGGCCCACAGGGAGCGCCGGGCGTGAGCGGTCACCAGCGCGTCGAATCGCCTGTCTTGTCCAACCCCGCTCACACGCAAAGTAGAGGCAACGTCAGCTGCCCTGCCGGCAAGAAGCTCTTGGGCGGCGGCGTGCAAGGCACCAGCGGCTCCGTTGGTAGCCAGAGCATTAGCGCCTCATATCCTGACACCGCTACCGTTTGGGCCGCGAACGTAAACAACAACACTGGAGAGCAGCGCAGCTTCTTCGTCTTCGCTATTTGCGCAGTGGTGGAGTAGAAACCGCAGTGAAGGCACTTCTCGTGGTGACTGTCGCGGTGGTCGCGATGCCCGCGGCCGCGCACGCGGCCTTCCCGGGCTCGAACGGCCGGATCGCTTTCTCGACCCCGCCGTGTAACTCGGGGGCGGCGTGCGAGGGGCCCTCGGGCGTCGAGAGTCTCGTCTCGACGATCGGGCCGCGGGGCAACGGCCGCGCTGTGCTGCCTTGCATCGGAGGGACCAGGACCGTCGAGCCGGTCAGCAGGACACCGCGCAACCTCGGCGGCCCTTTCGAGGTATGCGCAGACGTCAGCCCGACCTGGTCGCCTGACGGCAGGCTGCTAGCGCTGATCGGTGCGAAAGGGTTGGTCGTCGCAAACCGGGACGGGTCCGCGCCGCGGGAGCTGGCCCCGGCGACGGACTCCTTCGGTACGCCCGCGTTCTCGCCGGACGGGCAGCGGATCGCCTACACCGACAGCGGTGACGTGAAGATCGTCGCCCTGGCCGGGGGCGCGCCGGAGGTCCTAGTCGAGGGTGCGGATTCACCTGCCTTCTCGGCCGACGGGCGGCTCGCCTACTCGCGCAAGGGGCTGGTGATCTGGGTAGCGGCAGCGGACGGCAGCGGTGCGAGGAAACTGCGCATAGGACGCGAGCCCGACTGGGCTCCAAACGGAAAGTGGATCATCTTCGAGTGCGGCCGCGGGATCTGCCGGATGACCCCCAGGGGCCGCAGGGTGCAGCACGTGCAGGGGACCAAGCGCGGCGCCGGAGACCCCGTCTACTCGCCCGACGGCACGCGCATCGCCTTCGTCGACCGTCCGGAGTTCGGCCGTTTCACCGTCTTCACGGTCAAGAGCGTGGGAGGCCGCAAGGCCAGGCGCCTCGCGCCGGGCCTCTATCCCGCGTGGCGGCCGCTGCCCTGAGCCCGCGGCGGAGCAGCGAGCCTCCCCCCGCGGCGGCTCCCAGACCTACATCGAGAGCTAAGGCGCCGGGGCCGAGATGATGCGCCACGCATGCCGGCGCGGGACTGGGGGCGCTATCTCTCCGCGCCGACGTTCGTCTCGCTCTGCTCGCGACTCCATCCGCCACGCTCATGCCACCCGAGAGCATCCAGGCGAACTGCCCGATGGCGGAGAAAGGAGTAGCGCTGGCGGTGTCCGCGTCGGTGATCGCTGCGGCGCGGAGCAGAAGGCATCGGCCGCAGTAGTTTCCGCGGTAGCGCCAGGGGCCATAGGACTCGACGGACCAGAGCGGATCGGGCTCTGGCGGAGTGGCCGCACGACCGGGGGGAAAGCCAAGAACAGACAGCGGCCTGACACTGCGCTGCGCGCCTGGCTACGGGCGGGCGGCCTCGCGCAGCTCGCGTGGCGACATCGCATCAAACAGGCCCGCCCTCCACGGCGGGCGGCCCCTGCGCCGGTGAAGCAGGAGCCCGTAGCGTCGGCCGATTCGCGAAGGAAGTCCACACGCCGCCTCCGAGCGCTCGGCACGGACGGTCACCACGCGCCCGCGTCGGAGCCGCCGCCCGCCCTTGTAGACCCGCTCGACGCGGTAGCGGAAGTCGGCGGGGCCTGTCTCCGCACCCGGTGAGCCGACGGGACGAACCTCGATCAGTCGGCCGACGATCGCGGCGTCGGCACGGCGATACTCCTTCCTCTGTAGCTCGTCCACGGTCGTGCCGTCCGGCAGGCCGTAGCTGCAAGCGGCGGCCGGTTGCGCCACGCCGAGCAGCACCACGAGCGCCAGTACGGCAATGCCGACGCGGGCGAGCACCCTCCGTGCGCGAGATCGCATGGTCGCCATCGTAAGGCAGGATCGCTTGGCAGGCGCTAGCCCGGCAGCGGTTGTGCGGCTGGCTGAGTTTCATTTGACAGCCACGTCCAAGAGCAGCACTCAGCGAGCCACCGCAGCCCGCGAGAAGCGATAACGAAGCCGTCGCATCTCAGGGTGACTGCTACCGGCGCGGAGGGATCCTTGGGGCGCCTGTCAGAGGTGTAGTCCTGCGCTGGCGGGCATCAGCGGTGCCCGCCGGGCGTGGACGGCGTTGATGATCTCGGCGCTGTCGATTCCCTGGAGGTAGATCGAGGTGACGCGCAGGTTCGCGTGACCGAGTTGGCGCTGGATCACGTTCAACGGCACTCCCTCGCGGGCCATCTCGACTGCGTGAGCGTGGCGGAGCTGGTGAGGCGCGAAGCGGCGCCGTATCCCAGACTCAGCGGCGAGGCGGCGGAGCTGAATCCGCACAGCCAGTGCGGCCCACGGTCGTCCGCGCGTGGGCCCGTCGATGACGCGGAAGAGCGGGCGATAGGCATCGAGGTCGCCGGCCCAGCCAGGGCCGCAGTTGCTCCCAGCCCCAGTCGTCATCCCGACCTCGCGGCGCCGGCCGCCCTTGCCCTCACGGACGAGCAATGCTCCGCGGCAGGGCTCAAGATCGCTCTCGTGCAGGTGGAGCGCCTCACTGATCCGCAGCCCTGCGCGCCACAGCACGACGATCAGCCCGCGCGCGCGATCACCATGGACGCCGCTGCCCGCTTGGCGCATCACGGCGACGATCTCCTCGACCCGCGGCGGGTCAGCGGGGTAGCGCATCGCCTTGTTGCCTGGGGCACGGCCGAGGTGGAACTCGGCCGTGGTGGCCGGAGAACGCCGCCGGCCGACTGCGTCGAGATTTGAGAGCGAGGACATCGGTCCCTCCTTCGTAGAACGACTGACCACGCTTGCTCTACCAGCAGACACAGCTACGCCCGAACGACGAGGGTATGCAGCCTTCTCGACGACCTGCCTCGAGCGTGGCGGCCGCCGCGGCCAGGAGTATGTGTGCCGTGCCCACGATCAGCCGTTTCTTTGGGATCGTGATTGCGATGTACTTCGACGATCACGGCCCCCCGCACTTCCACGCACGCCATGCCGATGGCAGCGCCAAGGTCCGGATCGACACGCTCGAGGTGATCGAGAGCACCCTCGCGCGCCGGCAAGTGCGCTTCGTGCTCGCGTGGGCCGAGCTGCATCAAGACGAACTGTTTGAGAACTGGCGCCGGGCTCGCGTCGGTGAGACACTTCAAGAGGTGGAGCCGTTGCGATGATCGGCCTGACTCCCGACATAACCCATGCGCGCGCGGTTCGCCACGGCGTTCTCGCGCTTACTTTCGCCGACGGGCTAACCGGCGAAGTCGGCGTTCTCGAGAGGATGCGCGGCCCTGTCTTCGATCAGGCACGCACGCCGGAAGGCTTCGCGAAGGCGCAGGTCGACGGCGAAACCGGAACCGTGACGTGGCCGGGCGGGGCCGACCTCGCGCCCGACACGCTCTACCAGCGGGTCCGAACTGGCGCCTGGCCAGACCAACACGTCGCCGCATAGTCACCCCCCACCCAAGAGCCTTGCCGCGAACCCTCCGCGCCGTGGCTGTCGCATAAACCCCCGGCGAGGCCGTGAGCGCGTTCCTAAGGGTGGGCTGCGAGATCGCGCTACTCATCCGTCTCTCCGGCGCGGTCCATCGCGACGTGACTGGGCATAGCCGCTCTGACACCCACTTCCGCGAGGACGCAGCGGCTTTCTCGCGACACCTTTGTGCAACAGCCACCGCCGGAAGCGATACGCCACATCACGGTCGACGGGCGACTGCTCGGTGGCCTTGAACAGTCGCCTGTTGGATCGGCGTCCGGGGTCATCGCTTCGCGCCGAAGGAGTCGTCTCCGCGGGCGGTGTCATCTCTTGTGCTTTGGGTCCTCGGTGTCGAAACGGGTGGCTCGCCGCCGGCACACGAGTTGCATCATCGAGGCGTAGGCGCTCAGCGAAAGCCCCGAAGCGTGTAGCGCGGGAGGGCCGCTTGCTTCTTCGCCGATCAGCGGGCGCGCCTGACCCGCTCGCAGTCGCGCGCGACCCGGTCGCACACCGCCACCGCGTCGCTGCCGGCGGACGCCGCGTGGGCGCTTCGGCCGTCGGGGCTGACCGTCACCGACCTGGCGCCGTCGAGCGCCTTCCCAGGCGAGCAGGCACCGACCGCGCTCAAACAGCCGGCCGCATTGGGCGTCTGGACCAGGTCACCGGTAGCCGCCGCCGCGTCGGCGGCCATGACAGCGCCCAGCAGACACCCCGCGGACACCGCCATCAGCGCGGCGGCCTTCGACGGCCGTGGGCGGCTGGATTGCAAGCTGGCAAAGGACATGCGCTCTCCCGGCCGGTTGCAGTGGCCCGCGGCAAGGGGTGCGGAGCCGTTGTCGACTACGACCGTGGCGGCTGGCGGGCGCTCTGGCAAGCGATATCAGGGGGAACCCTGGTCGGTTCGTCTCCTCGCTCAGCGCCGGACGATCCGGAAGCGGCCGCGGGCCGGTTGCGATTTGTTCCCCGCGGGGTCTGTCGCTATGGCGCGGAGGCGGTAGCGCCCGGGGCGCAGCTTGCGACCGCGCAGGCGGCCTCTGAAGGTGAGCGTGTTCTGGCCGGTCTTTCCTTGGTGGGTGAACGCGCCGGGCAGGGTGATGTTGCGGGTGCAGCGCTTGCCGCGGCGGTTGGAGCGCCGCGGCTTGGCGCAGCGCCCGCGGGCGCGCCGGCCCGGCAGGGCACGCTCGACGCGGAAGCGGACCGTCGCGGGCTCTGAGAGCCGGTAGGAGACCCGGCTGCCGACCCGCGCGGCGGCGCTAGGTCCCTTGGCGGCGGCGCGGAAGCGCGCCGGCGACAGCGACAGTCCGCTCAGCAGCGGCCTGGTGGTGTCGGGGACCGAGGGCGGCCGTGGCTGCGGGGGCTCGGGTGGGTCGGGTCGCGGCGCCGGCAGCGGCTCGCGGTCGAACACCGCCACCGCGCCGCTGCCCCGGGACGCGACATAGGTGCTTCGGCCGTCGGGGCTGACGGTCACCGAGCGCGCGCCGACGAGTGCTCTCCCGTCGGCGCAGCCGCCGGCGCCGGTGTCTGAGATGCAGCCCGCGGTGCCGGGCTTCTGGGCCAGCGTGCCGTCCGCGGCCCGATCGAGCACCGCCACCGCGTCGCTTTGCTGAGAGGCGACGTAGGCGCTGCGGCCGTCTGGGCTGACCGTCACCGAGCCGGCGTCCTCGAGTGCCCTCCCGTCGGCGCAGCCGCCGGCGCCGGTTTCTGAGATGCAGCCCGCGGTGCCGGGCGTTTGGGTCAGCGTCCCGTTCGGGGCGCGGTCGAACACCGCCACCGCGTCGCTGACGAAAGAGGCGACGTAGGCGCTGCGGCCGTCGGGGCTGACCGTCACCGAGAAGGCGCCGTCAAGTGCTCTCCCGTCGGCACAGGGGCTGGCGCCGGTTTCTGAAACGCAGCCCGCGGTGCCGGGCTTCTGGGTCAGCGTCCCGTCCGGGGCGCGGTCGAATACCGCCACCGCGTCGCTGCCGGCGGACGCGACGTAGGCGCTGTTGCCATCAGGGCTGACCGTCACCGAGACGGCGAAGCCGAGTGCCCTCCCGTCGGCGCAGCCGCCGGCGCCGGTTTCTGAGACACAGCCAGCGGTGCCGGGATTCTGGGTCAGCGTCCCGTCCGGGGCGCGGTCGAACACCGCCACCGCGCCGCTGATGGCGGACGCTACGTAGGCGCTTCGCCCGTCGGGGGTGACGGTCACCGAGACGGCGAAGGCGAGTGCCCTCCCGTCGGCGCAGCCGTCGGCGCCGGTGTCTGAGATGCAGCCAGCGGTGCCGGGCTTCTGGGTCAGCGTGCCGTCCGCGGCGCGGTCGAACACCGCCACCGCGCCGCTGGCGGTGGACGCGACGTAGGCGCTTCGGCCGTCGGGGCTAACCGTCACCGATACGGCGTTGTCGAGTGCCCTCCCGTCCGCGCAGGGCCCGGTGCCGGTGTCTGAGATGCAGCCCGCGGTGCCGGCCTTCTGGGTCAGCGTGCCGTCTGGGGCGCGGTCGAACACCGCCACCGCGTCGCCGTCCTCGGAGGCGACATAGGCGCTGTTGCCGTCGGGGCTGACCGTCACCGAGAAGGCGCCGTCGAGCGCCTTCCCCGGCGAGCAGGCACCGACCGCGCTCAAACAGCCCGTCGCATCGGGCTTCTGGATCAGATCGCCGGTCGCCGCCGCCGCGTCGGCGGCCATGACAGCGCCCAGCAGGCAGCCCGCGGACACCGCCATCAGCGCGGCGGCCTTCGACGGCCGTGGGCGGCTGGATTGCAAGCTGGCAAAGGACATGCGCTCTCCCGGCTGGTTGCAGGTAGCCCGCGACAAGGTACGGACCCGTTGTTGAACGACCGTGACGGCTGGCCGGCGCTCTGGCAAGCGATATCAG
The DNA here is from genome assembly GCA_030447725.1 of Thermoleophilaceae bacterium. Classification (GTDB taxonomy): domain Bacteria; phylum Actinomycetota; class Thermoleophilia; order Solirubrobacterales; family Thermoleophilaceae; genus JAAYBF01. The sequence goes on along the minus strand of JAUJOQ010000001.1, from coordinate 441,062 downwards.
GGCAACCCCTGAAACCGTCGGCGGCAGACGCCAACCGAACCAGAGTTCGAGAACAGAAGGCGAGGGTGCTGTCGGCAGGGGCTTTGGGACTTTGGCTAAGGCACTGAGGGTTTTCCCTGATATCGCTTGCCACGGCGCAGTGCAGCGATCACGGTGGTGGTCGTAATCACCCTCAAATCGCTCATCCCCAGGGAGGACGCATGCTCGCCAAGCTACGTTCCCATCGCCCGAGTCCCGCAATGGCGGTCGCCTCTGTAGCGCTGTTCGTCGCGCTCGGCGGCACGTCGTATGCAGTCGCTACGGGTTCCATCGATTCAAGAGAGATCAAGGACAGCACGATTCTCAGCAAGGACATCCAGAACAACTCGGTTCACGGAAAGGATGTGAGGAACTCCACGGTTAGTTCGGGTGATGTGGCAAGCAACTCCCTCATAGGCGGGGACGTGCGGGAGAACTCTCTCAGCGGGTCTGACATTGCGCCGAACGCGGTGAGCGGCGACGAGCTACAGGCGAACGCGGTGAGCGCCGACGAGATACAGCCGAACTCCATTGACGGCGATGAGCTGAAGGACGGCGGAGTTCGCGCCGCCGACCTGTCAGAAGCTCTCTTCAATCCGGTCGTTCGTGTCTCGAAGGAAACCGTGCCCAACAACACCACCATTACCGAGCTCGCCACCTGCCCGCCCGGTGAGCGGGCGATCGCCGGTGGTTATGGAACGGTGGAGGATTTGCAAACCGGAGTCACCGCGATCTCGAATGGTCCGGCGGCGTTCGTAAGCGGCTCGGACACCGTGGGCGGGATCGCCACGACGTGGAGGGTACGGGTCCGCAACACGACGGGCTCGTCGCTCGAGCTGACTGTGTTCGCGACGTGCGTGCAGCGCTAGCCGGGGCGGGCAGACACGACCGACCGCCCATCGCGGGCGCTCAGGGTATCCCCTGAAGCTGCTTGCGATGTGGGGCACCTGCGTGCACAGTTGGTCAGATCCACTCTCTACAAGACGACTCTTCGGGGGTATCGATGACGCGTTGTGAAGAATCCTTGACCGGGCCTGCGGGACCCTGTGGTCTGCGCAGCGTGCTCACGGGCTTCGCGCTGCTCACCGCCACCGCTCTGGCCGTGCTGGCCCTCGGGGCCTCGACCGCTCGCGCGGCGCAGCCCTTCGCCCTCGGCCCGGGCATCTTCCCGCACGCCGCGGTCGACGGCGCGGGTACCGCGCACGTCGCCTGGCGGGACCTCACGAACGTCTTCTACTGCCGGGTCCCGCGCGGCGCGACGGCGTGTGCGGCCAAGCTCAAGCTGACGCCGAGCGACAGCCCCTCAGAAGTCGACGAACCGTACGTCTTGCTCGGCAACGGCAAGGTCTACGTCGTCATGCCACGGTTTGTCGACGACGTCCAGTTGTGGACCTCGTCGAACGGGGGCGTGAGCTTTCCCACCGGCGTGCAGGTCGGCAGCGGCGAGGCGACCGGCGCGACCACCGGCGTGCCGATCCTCGACGCGAGTGGAAGCGGGATATACGTTCCGAGCGCGTCGGGCATCGACGGCCTGGCGATCCTGCAGCGGGTCGACGTGAGCGGTTCGACCGACACGGAGGGGTACGCCGGACTGCCGCTTGAGAACGTAAACACGGTCGCCGTCGGGCGAGACGGCTCCAAGCCCGTGCTCATCGCCGACGACGGCCAGACGGTCTCGACGTTCCGCTATGACGGCACCGGTCCACTCGACGTAGAGGCCAACTGGATTGGCCCCAACCCGGTCGGGCCGGGCCGCGTCGTGACCGCGGCCAACGGACCGGCCGGCCTCTTCGTGCAGCATTACGCGCCCGAAGGCCGCTATGTGGTGCGCCGATTCGCCGGCACGGTGTTCGGCGCCCCGATGGCGGTATCAGGGCTCGGCACGCTCGACCCGGCGCCTCCGACCGTCGACCCGTTCCTCAGCAATCTCTCGCAGAACTCGAGCGGCCGCTTGGACGCTGTCTGGCTTGATCACGGCGAGGCTCTGCGCCATGGCGTGAGCACGAACGGCGGCGCCTCGTTCGCCACCTCGACCCTGCTCCTCGGCATACCGGGGGCGCGGTACAGCGTGAGCACGGCGCCCGACGGCTACGGGCTCGTGACGTGGTACGACGGCGACACGGTGTTCGGCTCCCGGCTCGACCCGCTGCCGCCGCCTCAGCCACCGAAGCCGCCGGTAGTCACGATGCCGAGGCCGACGCCCAAGGTCGTGATCCTCAGGAGGTCTCGGCGCTTCGGGCGCACGCTGGTCACGCTGAAGCTTCGGCTGCCGGCGGCGGGCTGTCTGCCGCAGCGGGGCCGGTTGCCGGTGAATCTGGTTGCCAAGAACGTCAAGCAGAAGAACGGCAAGCCCTACCGCGGCAAGACATACACGATCAAGAAGGCGCTGTTCCGCCTCAATCGCGTGAAGGTCGTCGACCGAAAGAAGCCATTCAGCGCCCACGTCCGCCTCGAGGGCCTGCGCAAGGGTTCGCGCCGGGTCGTCTCCGCGCACGTCTTCCTCAAGCCGGGCGAGGGCAAGCGGGAGATCAAGCTGATCACAGGGATCGTGCCCGTTTGCCGCTGACATGTTCAAGACGCGCCTGGTCGCCTCGGGGATCGCTGACCGGTAACGCCGGCGGTGACCGGGGGCGGCACAGGGAGGGACGTGCTCAATCCTCCCCGGCCGCCTGCGTGAGGGAAAAGCCTGGCACGGCGGCCGGTGAGACGATCAACGGCACCCCGTCGGCGACAGGCTCCTCGGGCTTGCAAGGGGAATAACAGGCTGAACGGCCTGCAGGGAGACGACTTCCCCTTCGGTGGCGCGGCGGAGGACCGGCTCGCCGGCGGCGATGGCGACGATGGGGTCGCGGGCGAGGCCGGCAAGGACACGCTTCTCGGGCGCTGTCCGGCGTATGCCAGGCGCTGGGGGAGGTCGTCGAGATGGCGTGCAGCCTCGGGCGGGGGTGTGGGCAGCCCTCCTGCGTAAAGCGCCGCTCGCGGGGTCCCGAGAGCGCCCACCCCAGCGCGTCGCTTAGCGCAGTCGCTGTGCAACGTCCCATTACCTTCACGGTGCAACATCGTGAGCGGGGGGATCTGGCGACCCGACCGCGGTCCTCCTCAGGCGGACGTTTCCAGACCTTCCGCGCGGCTCAACCAGCCCGCTCGCCAACGCCTATGGCGAATCGAGGCTAGCGCGGCGCCCCGACGAGCTGCCTCGCTTCCCGGTTGGGCTTACAGGTAACGCAGCGCGCCAGGAAGCGCCGGTGATGGTCGGCCCGCGGCGCGCAGGTCGAGCCTCCGGAGACGGCGCGCACGTGGTCTTGTGTCAGGGGCGCACGATCCGGAAGCGGCTGTGTCTGGGGCGCGACTTGTTTCCGGCGCGGTCTGTCGCTATGGCGCGAAGGCGGTAGCGCCCGCGGCGCAGCTTGCGACCGCGCAGGCGGCCTCTGAACGTCAGCGTGTTCTGGCCGGTCTTGCCGGAGTGGGTAAACGCGCCGCGCAGGGTGATGTGGCGGGTGCAGCGCTTGCCGCGGCGGTTAGAGCGCATGGGCTTGAGACAGCGCCCGCGGGCGCGCCGGCCCGGGAGGGCGCGCTCGATACGAAAGCGGACCGTCGCGGGCTCTGAGAGCCGGTAGGAGACCCGGCTGCCGACCCGCGCGACGGTGCTCGGACCCTTCGCGGCGGCGCGGAAGCGCGCCGGTGACAGAGAGAGTCCGCTCAGCAGCGGCCTGGTGGTGTCGGGCGCGACTGGTGGCCGTGGCTGCGGTGGGTCGGGTCGCGGCGCCGGCAGCGGCTCGCGGTCGAACACCGCCACCGCGTCGCTGCCCCGGGACGCGACATAGGTGCTTCGGCCGTCGGGGCTGACGGTCACCGAGCGCGCGCCGACGAGTGCTCTCCCGTCGGCGCAGCCGCCGGCGCCGGTGTCTGAGATGCAGCCAGCGGTGCCGGTCTTCTGAGCCAACGTGCCGTTCGCGGCACGATCGAATACCGCCACCGCCTGGCTGACGTTGGACGAGACGTAGGCGCTTCGGCCGTCGGGGCTGACCATCACCGAGACGACGCCGTCAAGTGCTGTGCCGTCGGCGCAGCCGCCGGCACCGGTGTCTGAGTTGCAGCCCGCGGTGCCGGGCTTTTGGGTCAGCGTGCCGGTCGGGGCGCGGTCGAACACAGCCACCGCGTCGCTGGCCCGGGACGAGACGTAGGCGCTGTTCCCGTCGGGGCCGACCGTCACCGAGAAGGCACCGTCAAGTGCCCTCCCGTCGGCACAGCCGCCGGCGCCGGTTTCTGAGATGCAGCCCGCGGCGCCGGGCTTCTGGGCGAGCGTGCCGTCCGGCGCGCGGTCGAACACCGCCACCGCGTCGCTACCGGGGGAGGCCGCGTAGGCGCTTCGGCCGTCGGGGCTGACGGTGACGGAGTTGGCGGCGTCGAGTGCGCTGCCGTCGGCGCAGGGCCCGGCGCCGGTGTCTGAGATGCAGCCCGCGGTGCCGGGCTTCTGGGCCAGCGTCCCGTCCGCGGCGCGGTCGAACACCGCCACCGCGCCGCTGACAAGCGACGCGGCGTAGGCACTTCGCCCGTCGGGGGTTACTGTCACCGAGACGGCGAAGGCGAGTGCCCTCCCGTCGGCGCAGCCGCCGGCGCCGGTGTCTGAGATGCAGCCAGCGGTGCCGGGCTTCTGGGTCAGCGTGCCGTCCGCGGCGCGGTCGAACACCGCCACCGCGCCGCTGGCGGCGGACGCGGCGTAGGCGCTTCGGCCGTCGGGGCTGACGGTCACCGAGGCGGGGCTATCGAGCGCGGTGCCGTCGGCGCAGGGCCCCGACCCGTCATCTGAGACGCAGCCGGCGGTACCGGGCTTCTGGGTCAGCGTGCCGTCCGGGGCGCGGTCGAACACCGCCACCGCGTCGCTACCGGGGGAGGCTGCGTAGGCGCTGCGGCCGTCGGGGCTGACCGTGATCTCTTGGACGTCGTCGAGTGCCTTCCCCGGCGAGCAGGCACCGAACGTGCTCACACAGCCCGCCGCACCGGGCTTCTGGATCAGATCACCGGTCGCCGCCGTTGCGGCGTCGGCGGCTATGACAGCGCCCAGCAGGCACCCCGTGGACACCGCGATCAGCGCGGCAGCTTTCGACGGCCTTGGGCGGCTGGATTGCAAGCTGGCAAAGGACATGCGCTCTCCCGGCTGGTCGCAGTTAGCCCGCAGGTGTGGGCCCGTTGGTTGACTACGACCGTGGCGGCTGGCCGGCGCTCTGGCAAGCGATATCAGGGGTAACCCTGGTTCGCTTCGTCTCGGCGCTTCAGCGGCGCACGATCCGGAAGCGGCTGCGGCTGGGGCGCGACTTGTTTCCGGATGGGTCTGTCGCTATGGCGCGCAGGCGGTAGCGCCCGCGGCGTAGCTTGCGAGCGCGCAGGCGGCCTCTGAAGGTGAGCGTGTTCTGGCCGGTCTTGCCGGAGTGGGTAAACGCGCCGGGCAGGGTGATGTGGCGGGTGCAGCGCTTGCCGCGGCGGTTGGAGCGCCGCGGCTTGGCGCAGCGCCCGCGGGCGCGCCGGCCCGGGAGGGCGCGCTCGACGCGGAAGCGGACCGTCGCGGGCTCTGAGAGCCGGTAGGAGACCCGGCTGCCGACCCGCGCGGCGGCGCTAGGTCCCTTGGCGGCGGCGCGGAAGCGCGCCGGCGACAGCGACAGTCCGCTCAGCAGCGGCCTGGTGGTGTCGGGGACAGAGGGCGGCCGCGGCTGCGGTGGCTCGGGTGGGTCGGGTTGCGGCGCCGGCAGCGGCTCGCGGTCGAACACCGCCACCGCGTCGCTGTTGGAGGCGGCCAGGTAGACGCTGCGGCCGTCGGGGCTGACCGTCACCGATTCCGCGCCGGCGAGTGCAGTGCCGTCGGCGCAGGGCCCGGCGCCGGTGTCTGAGATGCAGCCCGTCAGGCCGGGCTTCTGGGTCAGCGTGCCGTCCGGGGCGCGGCCGAACACCGTCACGGCGTCGCTGAAGGCCGACGCCACGTAGGCGCTTCGCCCGTCAGGGCTGACGGTCACCGAGCGCGCGCCGTCGAGTGCGGTCCCGTCGGCGCAGGGCGCGGCGCCGGTGTCCGAGAAACAGCCCGTCAGGCCCGGCTTCTGGGTCAGCGTCCCGTCCGGGGCGCGGTCGAACACCGCCACCGCGTCGCTGATGAGCGACGCGACGTAGGCGCTGCGGCCGTCGGGGCTGACCGTCACCGAGGCTGCGCCGTCGAGTGTGGTGCCGTCGGCGCAGGGCCCGGCGCCGGTGTTTGAGATGCAGCCCGTCAGGCCCGGCTTTTGGGTCAGCGTGCCGTCCGGGGCGCGGTCGAACACCGCCACCGCGTCGCTGATGAGCGACGCGACGTAGGCGCTGCGGCCGTCGGGGCTGACCGTCACCGAGGCTGCGCTGTCGAGTGCCCTCCCGTCCCGACAGGGGCCGGCGCCGGTGTCTGAGATGCAGCCCGTCAGGCCGGGCTTTTGGGTCAGCGTGCCGTTCGGCGCGCGGTCGAACACCGCCACCGCGCCGAGGAGGGACGCGACGTAGGCGCTTCGCCCGTCGGGGCTGACCGTCACCGAGAAGGCGACTCCGATTGCTCTCCCGTCGGCGCAGCCGCCGAACCCATCATCTGAGATGCAGCCGGCGGTGCCGGGCTTCTGGGCCAGCGTCCCGTCCGCGGCGCGGTGGAACACCGCCACCGCGTCGCTGACCTGCGACGCGACGTAGGCGCTTCGGCCGTCTGGGCTGACCGTCACGGAGACGGCGCCGTCAAGTCCCCTCCCGTCGGCGCAGCCGCCGGCGCCGGTGTCTGAGATGCAGCCCGCCCGGCCGGGCTTCTGGGTCAGCGTGCCGTCCGGGGCGCGGTCGAACACCGCCACCGCGTCGCTGACGAAAGAGGCGACATAGGCGCTTTGGCCGTCGGGGCTGACCGTCACCGACTCGGCGCCGTTGAGCGCCTTCCCCGGCGAGCAGGCACCGACCGCGCTCACACAGCCCGCGGTGCCCGGCTTCTGGACCAGGTCACCGGTCGCCGCCGCCGCGTCGGCGGCCATGACGCCGCCCAGCAGCCACCCCGCGGACACCGCCATCAGCGCGGCGGCCTTCGACGGCCTTGGGCGGCTGGATTGCAAGCTGGCAAAGGACATGCGCTCTCCCGGCTGGTTGCAGGTAGCCCGCAGGTGTGGGCCCGTTGGTTGACTACGACCGTGACGGCTGATCGCCTCGCCGGCAAGCAATGTCAGGGCAACCCCTGACACCATCGGTGCCTGCCACATGCCACCGAACTGATTTTGCGCTGTAGAGGGCGAGGACGCTGGCAGGGCTCGGGCTCTAGCGTGTCGAGTCGACGACGGCCTGTAGCGCTATGTCGGGCGTTTGATCTTGCAGGTAACGCAGCACCGCCAGGACGCGCCGGTGGTCGTAGGCGGCGGCCGGCAGGTCGAGCTTCTGGAATACCGAACGCACGTGGCTCTCCACTGTCTTCGGGCTGAGGTGCAGCGCGGCGCAGATGGCGTGGTTGGTGCGCCCCTCTGCCATCAGCGCGAGGATCTCTTGCTCGCGCATGCTGAGGGGCGAAAGCGCCTCGGGCCGGCTGCCCGCATTTCGCAGTCGCTCGATCACCGGGCGGTCGACGAACGTCCCGCCTGCCGCGACGACTCGTACCGCGCGCACGAGCGCCACCGGGGTCGGGAGCGGCTCCTTGAGCAGGTATCCGATGCTCGCCGGACGGCGGCTGAGCAGCCCGACCGCGATCGCGGGATCGAAGTAGCCAGAGAGCGCCAGCACCCCCACCCCGGGGTGTGCGAGTCTCATCTCCTCGATCGCGGCGAGCCCCCCGTCATGCGCGACCGGTGGCATCGGGATGCCGACGAGCGCTACGTCAGGAGGGTTCGTGGCGATCGCGGCGCGCAGGGCGGCGGCGTTGTCGACCTTGGCGACCACGCTCATCCCCTCCTGCGAAAGCACGGCAGCAACCCCCTCGCGCAAGAGCAGAGATCCCTCCGCGACCACAACCTCGGTCATCTCGCGAGCTTGACCTCCTGCGCCCGCTCCGAAAACCCCCCATAGGCGTGGAGTTGGCCCCCCCCTTATTCGGTCAGCCGGTGAGATCGGCGGGGGTTACCACGGCTGCGGCGAGCGCCCGCCGGGCGAGCTCGGCGCGCTTTCGGTTCTGTGGTAGATCCGGCACCTCGAAGGCGTCGAAAAGCGCCCTCAGGCACGTGCGCACTCCGTCGACCGAGAGATGCACCTCCTGCGCAATCTCGCGGTTTGACGCCGGCGTTCCGAAGCCCCCGGGCACACCCAGCGGTCGGCACAGCGCCAGGAGCACCCGCCGCTGACTGTCGGTAAGCCGGGCCAGTCCGGCGGCGTCGTCTGCGGGGGCGGTTTCCTCGGGTGCCTCACCAGGGTCGCGGAAAAGCACATCGGTTCGCCCGAAACGCAGTACGTCGCGGTCGTTCAGCCGACGGCGGCCCACGACTCGCGCTCCGTTGAGGAACGTGCCGTTGCGTGACAGCCCGTCGTCGACGACCGTCCAATGCGGCCCGAGGCGCTCGAGGCGGGCATGGATGCGCGACACTTTCCGGTCCCACTCCAGTGAGAAGTCGTTGCCTGCCTGGCGCCCCACGGTGATGGACGGATCCTCGAGCGCATGGATGCGCTGGCCGCCCCGGGGATCGCGCAGCAGGAGATAGGGGCGCCCGCGGCCGTCGGCGTCGAGTTGCTCCTTCAGCTCGGCCGGGGTGGAGGCGTGGCGGGCAAAGGTCGAGTGCATCGCGACTCCATGGGCAGCGTACCGGTGAGGCCAAACCCGGCTCGTTCAGTCGATCAGCTCGATGTCCAAGGCGGCGATTCTGTAGGTGTGCACGAGTGGTTCGGCTGACCCTGGGTTGCGCCAGCGCAGTATCTCCTCGGTGTCGTTTCGGGCCAGGCGGTCCTCCTTGACGAAGGCGAGTAGCCGGCCGGCCGGATCAGCGTCGGGCACCTTGAGGCGCGCCACACGCCGCGTGGCCGCGAAGAGGTCGAGCACCACCTCGCCATCGAGGCGCACCAGCCGTAGTTCGCGCACAGTTCCCTCGGGGAGCTCCTGCTCGAGGCTCGCGAGCACGCGGCCGGCCGGCGCGGCTGCCGCGAGTCTTCCCGTGAGCTGCGGTGGGCCTTGCACGTCGCGACCCGGAACGTAGGCGGCGGACACGAGCAGCTCATGGTCGAACGGGGCACCCGGCACTGGCGTGGATGGGAGCGGACCGCCATTGAGGCGAGCAATCCAGCGCTTTGTCGCAGTGCCAGGCGGGCCCTCGCGCACCCCTATGGCAGATCCGGGCCGCAGCTCGACACCCACGCGGTCACCTTTGCCAATTCGCACCGCTGCTCGAAAGCGGTGCACGCCGCCGTCGGGCACAGTGACGAACGGTGTCCGGGCGATGTCCGTGTAGCCGTCCGGGCCAGGACGCAGGACCTGCAGCGCGAGGTCACCTCTCGCGCCGCGAACCGACCAGCTGACGACCACGCCGTCGGCCTCCGCCTGGGTCCTCCGGCCCGGGAGCCGCGCCTGCATCACCGTGCATGACGGCGAGTTGGACGACGCAGCCGAGCCGATGCAGTCCACGCTCCGGACGGCTCCCCTCGCCAGGTCGCTGCCCAGTGTGCGTGCGCCCGCCGGTACCGGCGGAGGCTGGGCTCCGGCCGGAGACTGCTCCGACCCCCCGCTGACGCCAACCGCTACGCCCGCGACCGCCAGTGCGAGTGCCACCAGGCCGGCCTGGGCGAGCGGGTGGCCCAGCGGGGCCCTCCGGCTGCCCCCGCGGCGAGAGCCCTCGTTTCCCCGATCGCCACGCGCCCCGTGAGCGGTGGCCGCCTCAGCCACCAGGGTCACCGCCGGGTGGTCCGCCGGGTCGAGCGTCGAAGGTTGTCCGCCCAGCGAGGCCAGCACCGCCGTGAACGCAACGCGGTCCTCCACGACACCGCCACTCTCCTGGCCCAGGCGAAAGTCCGTCAGGAAGGCCCGTTCGCCGGAGACGAGCATGCAGGACGGCTCGAGTGCGCGGTGCACGAGCCCTGCCGCGTGCGCAGCGTCGAGGGCACTCGCGACTTGGGCGAGCAGGGCCAGGGCACGCTTTCGGTCATCCCGTCCGTCCGCCGTGAGTGCCGACCCCCGGACGAGTCGAGTGGCCACGTATGGTCCGCGCTCCAAACGGCCGGCGGCCAGGATCGTGGGCAGGTGCGGGTGGTCGAGGGACGCCAGCCGGCGGCTCTCGCTTTCAAAGCGATCGAAGAACTGCCGGTCGCCGCCGAGGGGCATATCGAGCACGGTCAGCGCGACGCGGCGCTCGAGGGAGACTTGCGTCGCTTCATAGACGACGGCGCCCGAGATTGTGCGAAGCACGTGCTCCACCCGGAAATCGCCGAGGTGCGCCCCCGGCCCGAGGATCGCCTCGCAGTTCACGAGCCGTAGTAGATGAAGCTGCGTGCGTCGAACCCGAAGAACTCGAAGAGCGCTCGGCTTGAGTCGAGGTTGATCCACTCGAGGTCGACGAACCCCTCCGGCGTCGGAGCGAAGGTCGTGAGGCGGCCCTCGGGGCGGAAGCGCGAAAGCCGCACCCGGGCGACCCGCTTCCCACCGCGCAGCAGATCCAGAGCGACCGTGGCGTCGAGCTCGACCACAGCGATCTCAACCCGCTGTCCGCCCTCCACCAGCCTGACGCTGCCGCGGTCGAGGATCTTGCCCTCCGGCGCCGACGCGGCCTTCGCGCCGGTGGTCTGCGGTGGCAAGCGCACCTCGCCGCCGGGCACGTAGTCGGCCCGCAGCAGCAGCTCGTGATCGAAGCCGGTGCCTGGCCCGTCCGTGGGGACCTCGAAGAAGCCGCGCAGGCGGGGCAGCCAGCGGTCGACGGTTGCACCATCCGCATCCGGGCGGATCCCGACGCCGGCGCCCGGGCTCACCACGAGGGCGATCCTGTCCCCTGCCTCGACCGGCAGATTCGTTGAGAAGAGGTGCGGACTGCTATCGGAGGCGACCTCGACCTGGGACTTGGAGACCTGCTTGAGCTTGCCTCCGCGCTCGCGCAGGATCTGCAGTGAAAGCTCGCCGACAGCGCCCCGGACGGCCCAGCTGCGGATGGCTCCGTCGCGCGGGGCCAGGACAGTCCGGCCGGGCAGATCCTTCTGCATGATCGAGCACCCGGGCGAGGCGGTGGACGGCCGGCGCCCCCGACAATCGACGGTGCGCAGACCCTCGACGGGGGCCAACCCGCTACCCAGCGCCTCGGTGCCGGCGGTGAGGCGCGGCGCAGGCTCGGCGGTCCGAGCATCGGAGTCGTAACCCCCGCTCCCGGCCAGCGCCATCGCGCCGGCGCCGAGCGCTGCTCCGGCCAGTGCGCCGGCCACGAGGGCAGAGGCGGTTCGTCGCCGTGGCGGGGGCCGCGGACGCGGTGTCGCGGGGGCGGAGCCGGGCACGGGGGCGGCCGCGGGCTCGGGCGGACCCAGATCCTGTAGACGCTCGGCTCCGATCACCCGCTCGACCGTGTCGACCAGGGCACGGGCGCTCTCTGGCCGCTCCCCGGGCACCTTCGCGAGTGCGGTTGCCAGAACGGAGTCAAGGGCACGAGGCAGCTGCAACCGGCGCTCGCTTATCGCGGGCGGTGGCTCGCTGGTGTGCGCGTAGAGGACGGCCGCCTCGGACGCGCGCGGGAAGACCACCTCGCCGCTCAGGCACTCGAAGAGCATCGCGGCGAAGGCGTAGCGATCCGACGCCGGCGTCGCAGGGTCCCCATGGATGATCTCCGGGGCGAGATAGGACAGCGTTCCCACCATCCCGCCGGTCCCCGTGACCTCCGTGCCGTCTCCGGCTTTTGTCAGTCCGAAGTCACCGAGATAGGCGTGGTCGCCCTCGCCGACGAGCACGTTGGAGGGCTTGACGTCGCGATGCACCAGACCGGCGGCATGGGCGGCGTCGAGCGCCTCGGCGACCTGGCGCAGCAGGCGTACGGCGCAGGCGCCGTCGAGGTCTCCGGCTCCGAGCAGCTGAGCGAGTGTGACCCCCCGCTCCAGGCGCATCGCCAGGAACAGCCCCTCGTCGGCCTCGAAGGCCTCATAGACGTCGATTACGTGTGGATGTTCGAATGACGCCTGCAGGCGCCCCTCGCGGCGAAAGCGCTCGACGAAGCTCGGGTCGTCTGCCAGCTCCGCGCGCAAGGCCTTCAATGCGATTCGACGGTCTAGTGAGAGCTGCGTGGCCTCGTAGACCACCCCCATGCCGCCGCGACCGAGCACTCCCTCGATGCGGTAACCGCCGACGATGGCACCCGGTTCCAGCATCGAGTTTTTATGGTACGCAGCGGGGGCGCTTTTGTCGGCTTGCGCGCGCTAGGGGTTGCTCACCGGCGCACGATCCGGAAGCGGCTGCGCTTCGGTTGCGACACATTTCCGGCGGAGTCTGTCGCTATGGCGCGCAGGCGGTAGCGCCCGGGGCGCAGCTTGCGACCTCGGAGGCGGCCTCTGAAGGTGAGCGTGTTCTGGCCGCTCTTGCCGGAGTGGGTGAACGCGCCGGGCAGGGTGATGTTGCGGGTGCAGCGCTTGCCGCGGCGGTTGGAGCGCCGCGGCTTGAGACAGCGCCCGCGGGCGCGCCGGCCCGGGAGGGCACGCTGGACGCGGAAACGGACCGTCGCGGGCTCTGAGAGCCTGTAGGAGACGCGGCTGCCGACCCGCGCGGCGGTGCTCGGTCCGCGTCCGGCGGCGCGGAAGCGCGCCGGCGACAGCGACAGCCCGCTCAGCAGCGGCCTGGTGGTGTCGGGAACGGAGGGCGGCCGTGGCTGCGGTGGCTCGGGTCGCGGCGCGGGCAGCGGCTCGCGGTCGAACACCGCCACCGCGTCGCTGTCCAAGGTGGCCAGGTAGGCGCTTCGGCCGTCGGGGCTGACGGTCACCGAGCGCGCGCCGTCGAGTGCGGTGCCGTCGGCGCACGGCCCGGCGCCGGTGTCTGAGATGCAGGCCGCCAGGCCGGGCGTTTGGGTCAGCGTGCCGTCCGGGGCGCGGTCGAACATCGCCACCGCGCCGATGTCGAAAGAGGCGACGTAGGCGCTGCTGCCGTCCGGGCTGACGGTCACCGAGCGCGCGCCGTCGAGTGCTGGGCCGTCCGCACAGGCGCCGGCGCCAATTTCTGAGATGCAGCCCGCGGTGCCGGGCTTCTGGGTCAGCGTGCCGTTCGCGGCGCGGTCGAATACCACCGCCGCGTCGCTTTCGGCGGACGCGGCGTAGGCGCTTCGGCCGTCGGGGCTGACCGTCACCGAGACGGCGCCGTCGAGTGCGGTGCCGTCGGCGCAGGGCCCGGCGCCGGTTTCTGAGATGCAGCCCGCGGTGCCGGGCTTCTGGGTCAGCGCGCCGTCCGCGGCGCGGTCGAACACCGCCACCGCGTCGCTGAGGAAAGAGGCGACGTAGGCGCTTCGGCCGTCGGGGCTGATCGTCACCGACGCGGCGGCGGTGAGTGCCCTCCCGTCGGCGCAGGGCCCGGCGCCGGTGTTTGAGATGCAGCCCGCCGTGCCGGGCTTCTGGGTCAGCGTCCCGTCCGCGGCGCGGTTGAACACCGCCACCGCGTCGCTTTGCTGAGAGGTGATGTAGGCGCTTCGGCCGTCGGGGCTGACCGTCACCGAGACGGCGAAGTCGAGTGCCCGCCCGTCCGCACAGGCGCCGGCGCCGGTTTCTGAGGTGCAGCCCGCGGTGCCGGGCTTCTGGGTCAGCGTCCCGTCTGCGGCGCGATCGAACACCGCCACCGCGCCGCTGGCGGCGGACGCGACGTAGGCGCTTCGGCCGTCGGGGCTGACCGTCACCGAGGTCGCGCGGTCGAGTGCACTCCCGTCCGCACAGCCGGCGGCGCCGGTGTCCGAGACACAGCCCGCCAAGCCGGGCTTTTGGGTCAGCGTGCCGTCCGCGGCGCGATCGAACACCGCCACCGCGTCGCTTAGTTGAGAGGCGACATAGGCGCTTCGGCCGTCGGGGCTGACCGTCACCGAGGAGGCGCCGTCGACTGCCTTCCCCGGCGAGCAGGCACCGACCGCGCTCAAACAGCCCGCCGCACCGGGCTTCTGGAGTAGATCACCGGTCGCCGCCGTTGCGGCGTCGGCGGCCATGACCCCGCCCAGCAGGCACCCCGCCGACACCGCGATCAACGCGGCGGCCTTCGAGCGGCCTGAACGGTTGGATTGCAAGCTGGCGAAGGACATGCGCTCTCCCGCTGGTTGCAGGTAGCCCGCAGTTGCGGACCCGTTGTTGACTACGACGATGGCGGCTGGCCGGCGCTCTGGCAAGCGATATCAGGGATAACCCTGTTTCGCTTCGTCTCGGCGCTTCAGCGCCGCCCGATCCGGAAGCGGCTGCGTTTCTGTTGTGATTGGTTCCCGGACGGGTCTGTGGCGATGGCGCGGAGGCGGTAGCGCCCGCGGCGCAGCTCGCGACCGCGTAGGCGGCCTCTGAACGTGAGCGTGTTCTGGCCGCTCTTGCCGGAGTGGGTGAACGCGCCGGGCACGGTGATGTGGCGGGTGCAGCGCTTGCCGCGGCGGTTGGAGCGCCGCGGCTTGGCGCAGCGCCCGCGGGCGCGCCGGCCCGGGAGGGCGCGCTCGACGCGGAAGCGGACCGTCGCGGGCTCTGAGAGCCTGTAGGAGACCCGGCTGCCGACCCGCGCGGCGGTGCTCGGACCGCGTCGGGCGGCGCGGAAGCGCGTCGGCGACAGCGACAGTCCGCTCAGCAGCGGCCTGGTGGTGTCGGGCGCGACTGGTGGCCGTGGCTGCGGTGGGTCGGGTCGCGGCGCCGGCAGCGGCTCGCGGTCGAACACCGCCACCGCGTCGCTGCCCCGGGACGCGACATAGGTGCTTCGGCCGTCGGGGCTGACGGTCACCGAGCGCGCGCCGACGAGTGCGGCGCCGTCGGCGCAGGGCCCGGCGCCGGTGTCTGAGATGCAGCCCGCGGTGCCGGGCTTCTGGGTCAGCGTCCCATCCGGCGCGCGATCGAAGACCGCCACCGCGTCGCTGCCCTGAGACGCGATATAGGCGCTCTTGCCGTCGGGGCTGACCGTCACCGAGGAGGCGCGGTCGAGTGCGGTGCCGTCGGCGCAGGGCCCGGCGCCGGTGTCTGAGATGCATCCCGCGGTGCCGGGCTTCTGGGTCAGCGCGCCGTCTGCGGCCCGATCGAAGATCGCCACCGCGTCGCTGATGAAGGACGCGATGTAGGCACCCTTCCCGTCGGGGGTCACCGTCACCGAGGTGGCGTTGTTGAGTGCGGTCCCGTCGATGCAGGGTCCGGCGCCGGTTTCTGAGATGCAGCCCGCGGTGCCGGGCTTCTGGGTCAGCGCGCCGTCCGCGGCCCGATCGAAGACCGCCACCGCGTCGCTTTGCTGAGAGGCGACGTAGGCGCTTCGGCCGTCGGGGCTGACCGTCACCGAGGAGGCACGGTCGAGTGCGGTGCCGTCGGCGCAGGGCCCGGCGCCGGTGTCTGAGATGCAACCCGCGGTGCCGGGCTTCTGGGTCAGCGCGCCGTCTGCGGCCCGATCGAACACCGCGACTGCGTCACTGCCCTGAGACGCGATGTAGGCGCTCTTGCCGTCGGGGGTCACCGTCACCGAGATGGTGTCGTCGAGTGCGGTGCCGTCGGCGCAGGGGCCGGCGCCGGTTTCTGAGATGCAGCCCGCGGTGCCGGGCTTCTGGGTCAGCGCGCCGTCCGCGCCCCGATCGAATACCGCCACCGCGTCGCTGACGTAAGACGCGATATAGGCGCTCTTGCCGTCGGGGCTGACCGTTACCGAGATGGCATTGTCGAGGGCTTTTCCGTCGGTGCAGGGGGCGGCGCCGGTTTCGGAGATGCAGCCCGCGGTGCCGGGCTTCTGGGTCAGCGTCCCGTCCGAGGCGCGGTCGAATACCGCCACCGTGCCGCTGACGGATGCGACGTACGCGCTCCGGCCGTCAGGGCTGACCGTCACCGAGCCGGCACCGCCGAGTGCCGTCCCCGGCGAGCAGGGACCGACCGCGCTCAGACAGCCTGCCGTTCCCGGCTTCTGGATCAGATCACCGGTCGCCGCGGTTGCGGCGTCGGTGACCATGACGCCGCCCAGCAGGCATCCCGCTAACACCGCCATCAGCGCGGCGTGCTTCGATGGCCGTGGGCGGCTGGATTGCAAGGTGGCGAAGGGCATACGGTCTCCCGGTTGGCTGCAGGTGGCCCACGACCAGGGGTGCGGACCCGTTTGACTACGACCGTGACGGCTGATTGCCTCGCCGGCAAGGGATATCAGGGCAACCCCTGACGCCGTCGGTGCCAACAGGCCATCGAACCCAAGTTCGAGCTGCAGAAGTCGAGTGCCGTCGGGACAGTGGCTAGCGTGCCGCCCCGACGAGCTGCCCCGCCTCGTGTTGTGGTTTCGCTCGCAGGTAGCGCAGCACCGCCAGCACGCGCCGGTGGTCGTCGGGCGCGGCGCGCAGGTCGAGCTTTCCGAAGACCGCCCGGACGTGGCTCTCGACGGTCTTCGGGCTGAGCTGCAGCGCGTCGCAGATGGCGCAGTTGGTGCGCCCTTCTGCCATCAGCGCGAGGATCTCGCGCTCGCGCGCGCTGAGGGTTTCGAGCGCCGGCCGGCTGCGCGCGCTGCGTAGGCGCTCGATCACCGCGCGGTCGACGAACGTGCCGCCAGCCGCGACGACTCGCAGCGCGCGCACCAGCGTCGCCATGTCGGGGACCGGCTCCTTGAGCAGGTAGCCGGTGCTCGCCGGGCGGCGGCTGATCAGCCCGACCGCGAGCGCGGGATCAAAGTAGCCAGAGAGCGCCAGCACCCCCACGCCGGGGTGGCCGAGCCTGATCGCCTCGATCGCGGCGAGCCCCTCGTCTTCCCCGACCGGTGGCATCGGCACCCCGACGAGCGCGACGTCAGGAGAGGCCGTCGCGATCGCGGCGCGTAGCGCAACGGCGTTGTCGACCTTCGCTACCACGCTCATCCCCTCCTGCGAAAGCCCGGCAGCGAGCCCCTCCCGCAACAGCGGCGAGTCCTCCGCGATCAGGACCTCGGTCATCTAATAGACCCGAACGCCGCAGTTTGAAGGGTGCCTGTGCGGTCGGGAGAAGGTTGCTCGCCGTGATGTGCGGACCGCTTTTGAGCGTCGACCATGCCTCCGATGGTGCCCGCGTGGGCTGGCGTGGGCAACGGGGAGCGACCGTAGACGCGACCGTATAATTTTGAACCCAATCGGACCGGCGCTCTACTGATGGGGGACGCAGGTCGTTGTTCGGGGATAGGAAATGAGCCAAAACGGCGAGCAGCTGCTACTCGAGCGTGATGTCCAGCTGGCGGAGTTGGAGCGGCTGATCGCGGATGTCGGGGGTGGGTCTGGCGCGCTGACCTTGATCGAGGGCGCGCCGGGGATCGGCAAGACGCGACTGCTCGGCGCGGCGTGCGAACGCGCGCGCGGGGGCGGCTTGACGGTGTTGTCGGCGCGCGGCGGTGAGCTCGAACGCGACTTCGCCTTTGGGATCGTGCGTCAGCTGCTCGAGCCGGTGCTGAGGGAGGCGGAGCCCGCAGAGCGTGAGCGGCTGATGGCCGGCGCCGCGCGTTTTTGCGAGCCGGTCTTTTCAGGTCCCGCGGCCGCGACCGAGCAGGCGGGCGACCCCTCCTACGCGATCCTGCATGGCCTCTACTGGCTGCTTGCGAACCTTGCCGAGCGCGGCCCTACCATGATCGCGGTCGACGATGCCCATTGGGCCGACCGCCCGTCGCTTCGATTTCTTGCCTTTCTCGCGCGCCGGCTCGAACGGACGGGCCTGCTGGTCGTTCTCGCGAGCCGGCGGGGGGAGCCGGGCACCGAGGCCGATCTGCTGCGTGCCCTCTGGCAGGAGCTCCGCCAGCGCCCGATCGAGCCGGCGCTCCTCAGCGAGCACGCCGTGGCGGGGCTGGTGCGCTCACGGCTCGGGGGGACCTGCGGCGAGGAGCTCTGCCGGGCTTGTCATGAGGCGACGCGCGGCAACCCGTTTCTGCTCTCCGAGCTGCTCGTCGAGCTCGGCGAGGGCACGCCGGGCCTCGTCGAGCCGGCTGACGTCCGACAGCTCGCCCCGCGCGGAGTCGCCGCCGCGGTCCTTGGACGCCTCGCGCGCCTGCCACACGCGGCGGGAGCACTTGCCCGGTCGGTCGCGATCCTCGGCGAGCAGGCAGAGCTATCGCACGCCGCTGCGTTGGCAGGGCTCGAGCCCGAAGAGGCCGTCGGCGCCGCCGAGCGCCTTGCGGAGGCGACGATCCTCGAGCGCGGACGACCGCTTCGCTTCGCGCACCCGATCGTGCGTACCGCGATCCACGAGGACGTTCCCGAGGCCGAGCGCTGGGAAGCTCACGCGCGCGCCGCGCGTTTCCTCGCCCAGGAGGGGGGCGAGCCCGACGCGATCGCGCTGCAACTGCTCGCCGCCGAGCCCGCCGCCGACCCGTGGGTCACAGAGACGCTGCGTGAGGCTGCGCGCGGGGCCGCTCTTCAGGGCGCGCCCGAGGTGGCCGCCCGCTACCTGCGCCGAGCCCTGTCAGAGCCGCCCGAGGCGCGTGCCCAGGTGCTCGTCGAGCTCGGCTGCGCGGAAGCGCGCGCGGGTGAGGCCGGCGCACGCGAGCACCTCGCGGCCGCGCGCGAGCTTGCAACCGAACCGTGGCTGGAGGCCCAGGCGACGATCGAGCTGGCACAGGTGCTCTCCTACGAGGGAAAGCCGTCCGAGGCGACGTCCCTCGCGCTCGAGACGCTCGCGGCGATGCATGACGAGCCTGAGGTCGCGCGCGCCTTGAAGATGCTGCTGCTCGTGCTCGCCGTGACCGACATGGCGGCGCGGCAGATGACGGCCGAGCTGGTGTCCCGCGCCGCCGAGACCGTTGAGCGCCTCGCAGACGCTGCGCCGCACAGCCTGCTCGCGATCATCGCCTACGAGACAGTCATGGTGGACGGCGGCACCGCCGAAGAAGTCGCGGCGCTCGCCGAGCGGGCCCTCGCAGGCGGCCGCCTGATCGAGGAGGCAACCGCCGAGGCGCCCCATCCCTACTTTGCGTCAGTAGCGCTCACGCTCGCGGGACGAAACGAGAGCGCTGAGCGCAAGCTGAGCGCCACGCTTGACGAAGCGCTCGAGCGTGGATCTGCTCGCGGCTTCGGACACGCCTCGGCATTCAGGGCCTGGAGCCGCTATCGCAGCGGCGCGCTCTTTGGAGCCGAGGCCGACGCCCGCGCGTTTCTCTCCCTGGCGGGTGAGCCAGGCTGGGACCTCATCCGGCCGATGGCCGTGAGCGCGCTGGTCGACGTGCTCGTTGAACGCGGCGAGCTCTGCGCCGCCTCAGCGGCGCTCGCGGAATGGGACGCGGGGCCCCGTGCACCTGGCGCATGTACGGCGCAGCCACTGCGCGGCAGCCGGGCACGGCTATGGCTTGCGGAGGGCAGGCCGGCCGACGCCCTCGCCGAGCTGACGGCCTACGGCCGCTGGGAGGAGGAGTGGGGCGCCGCCAACGGCATATTCGTGCAGTGGCGCTCAGCCGCCGCGATCGCCCACGCCGCGCTCGGCGAGACAGCGAAAGCGCGCGCTCTGGCGCGCGAGGAGCTGCAGCGCACCCGGCGCTTTGGCGCCCCGGGCGCGATCGGGGTCAGCCTCGGCGCCCTCGGGCTCCTCGAGGGCGGCGAGCGCGGGATCGATCTGCTCCGCGAAGCCGTCGCTCACCTGGAGCGGTCTGAGGTAAGGCTCGAGCACGCGCGCGCCCTCGTCCAGCTCGGTGGCGCAATCCGAAGGGAGGGCCGCCGCAGCGAGGCGCGCGAGCCTCTGCGCGTGGGACTCGACCTCGCCGAGCGCCTGGGTGCGGCCGTGCTCGCAGAGACCGCACGCCAGGAGCTGCTCGCGGCGGGCGCTCGTCCGCGACGGCCGCTGCTCACCGGCCTTGACTCGCTCACCCCGAGCGAGCGGCGGGTTGCAGAGATGGCGGCCAGCGGACAGAGCAACCGGCAGATCGCCCAATCGCTCTTTCTGACAGTGAGGACGATCGAGATGCACCTGAGCAACGCCTACCGCAAGCTCGCCATCGGCTCACGCGAGGAACTCTCCGCCGCACTCGGCGAAGAGCCGCGGGCCAGCTTTGCGAATGGCGCGTGGGCTGAGCCGGCGACCCCAGGCGTATCCTGAGGTCGGGACCAGCGACACGCGGGCCGTACTACATGCCGTGCTCGAGGCGTGGGAGCGCAGCGGAGCGGCCGGGTCCGCAACACCGTTTGGTCGATGTGACGCTGCCGCCGATACCAGCCCGCGATGCAGTACGTGACCCAAAGGAGAATGCTAGTCGCGCTGAACGCGCTCAAAGAAGAAGGCGCCACCGTCGCCGAACTCGCAAGCCGGCTCGGCTATCGCTCGGAGGCCGAGTTCGCCCGGGCGTTCAAGCGTGTCATCGACCTCTCTCCTGGCGCGGTCAAGCGTGCGCCGCAAGCCCAGGGCAGTTTCGCCGCTTGAGCGCGGTCATCGCGCGAAGCGAAAGCCGATGGGCGCTATTGGCAACTCGATCGGGCTGGCGGGCAGGCCGTCGGGCGGGCGCGGCAGGTTGAACTCCTTCGGGGCCGTGTCGTTGGGCGTGTCAGGGTGCATCAGCGCGGCCAGGTACTGGATGTGGTCGCGGCCGATGCTCAGCTCGGACTGCCCGCCCCCGTAGGCTCCGATGCCGCGCTCCTCGCAGAAGTCATAGGCGGCGAAGAGGCGCTCGAGCGGGCCGAAGCGCGACGGCTTGATGTTCACGGTCTTCGGAGGGAAGGGCAACGCCTCGATGTCGGCGATGGAGTGGATGGGGGCGTCCCAGGTGATGCGGTCGCGGTGGGGCTCGAGCGCCGCGTCGGCGGCGGGGTCATCGAGATCGGGATCCTCGAGCCAGGCGTCGGGAAAGGCCTCCGCCACACGCCGGTAGAGCTCGGGGTCGGTGTCCACGTCGACCGGCGTGCCCTTGTAACGCCCCTTGAGGTCCAGTGAGTCGACGGCACCGGTGGCGGCCAGCTCCTCGATCAGCTCGGGAGTCCAGGTGTTCGTGGGATCGAGTTTGAAGCGGGTGCCGGGGTAACGCTCGAGCACGTCGAGGAGGCGGTCGGCGGCCTCGGGCTCGTCGGCCCCGAACGCTCCGAGGCGCATCGAGACGACGTAGTTGAGCGGCCTCGGTTCGCGGCTGAGCACGTCGCCGAGCGTGCGGCCGGCCTGGCGCAGGGCCAGGTCGAGCGCCGCCGACTCCAGGGCCCAGCGGCGGTAGTCGCGCGAGTCCTCCCGGACCGGTGGGTCGGGAAACAGGTCCAGGCCATCGAGCAGCTCGGCGAAGGAGCCCAGCGTATGCTCGCCGGCCAGCTCCAGCTCGGGTCCGCGGTCGCGCAGCGACATGTGGTCGAGACCGGCGTAGATCACGTCCTCGCCCTCGCCCACGTCGCCCCGACCCTCGAGCCGGAACACCGTGGTGTAGCGCGTGAACTCGGGGCCGAAGGGCTGCTCGAAGCCCTCGAGCGAGTAGGAGTCGATCTGCAGCGGGACGTCTCGGAGCCTGTCCCAGGTGGCCATTCGTGGGCAGCCTACGCGACCTCCTCGTCGGGGCGCGGTTACGGTTGTCCGAGAGGGCGACCACACCGCAGTCACAAGCACGACGGCGAGGCCGGCGCGGCTACGGGGAGTCCGGCTACGGCAAGGACCTCTCGATGTACTCACTCGAGTACTACACGCACGTCAAGCACGTGATTGGTGAGCCTCGCGTGAGCGGAGGTGGGCGCTCGGCCCCTAGCCTGCGCCCATGGCGCGTTACCGCTTCCTCACCGCGTGGCTGCTCGAGGCGCCGCGCCAGGACTGCTGGGACGTGCTGGCGGATGTGATCGACTGGCCGCAGTGGTGGCCCGGGGTGCAATCGGCGGAGCAAATCGCGCCCGGAGACCCGCGCCGGGTGGGCAGCGTGCACCGCGTGCGGTGGCGCGCCCGAGCTGGCTATTCGGTCGAGCTGGAGTTCGTGGTGGACGAGGTGCGTGAGCCCGTGTTGATGTCGGGCCGCTCCGCGGGCGAGCTGCAGGGCACGGGCACCTGGCGGTTGATGGAGCACGAGGGCGTGACCGCCGTGCTCTACGAGTGGGATGTGCACACCACGCCCGCGTGGATGAACGCGCTCGCCCCCGTCCTGCGGCCGGTGTTCACCCGCAGCCACGATCGCGTCATGCGCGAGGGAGGCGAGGGCCTGGCACGGCGCCTCGGTGTGGAGCTGCTCGCCGCCTCCTGAGACCGGGCCGTTGCCGGCGCACCGTAACCTCAGCCCTGGAGCCGGCCCTCCGCGGCCGTCGTGCCGGCCGCGGCGTGGAAGCGCACCGTGAAGCGGGCGCCGCCGAGCGGGGAGCGCTCGATCTCGACCGTGGCGCCGTGGGCGCGGCCCTGCTGGGTGACGAGCGCCAGGCCGAGGCCCGATCCGGATGCCGTCGTGCCGTTGACCCGCGCGAAGGGCTCGAAGACGCGCTCGCGCTCCTCTTCGGGCACGCCGGGGCCGTCGTCGTCGACGTGGAGCGCCGGGCCGCCATCCTCGCCCTGTGAGATCAGCGTGACGCGGACGGTCCCTCCCGCGCCCCGGCCGTGGCGGGCGGCGTTCTCGAGCAGGTTGTCGACGAGGAGCCGCAGGCCCGGCTCCCAGCCGCGAAGCGGGACAGGGTGCTGGGGCAGGTTCGAGGTGAAGGCAAGGTCCGGATGGCGCGCGATGGCCACGTCGACCGTCGCGCCGACCAGCTCCACCAGATCGAGGTCCGCGTGTTCGAGCCCCGCCACGTCCGCGCGCGCTAGGGCCTGCAGCCCGTCGAGCAGATCCACGAGCCGGCGCTGCTCGGCGAGCGCGTCGCGGACCAGATCGGTGCGATCGGCCTCGGGGATGCTCGGGTGCCGGCTGAGGGCCGACAGCGTCGCTTGGATGCTCGTCAGCGGAGTCCGCAGCTCGTGCCCGGCGTCGGCGGCGAAGCGCCGTGTGGCCGCCAGCGCCCGCTCGCGCTCTGAGCCGGAGCGCGCCAGGCGCGCAAGCATGCCGTTGAAGCTCGCGGCCAGCGAGCGCAGCTCGGCCGGCCCGTCGTCGGAGGACACGCGGCGGTCGAGGTCCTCGTCGCCGGCGATCCTCGATGTCACCGCCCGCAGCCGGCGCAACGGCCGCAGCAGGAGATCCGCGGCGAACCAGACGCCGACACCGGCCAACACCAGCGCGGCCAGGCCGAACGTCGCCAGCCGCCGGTCGAGCGCGTCCTGCTGGCGCTCCAGGGGTGTGAGCCGGGTGGTGACCTCCAGCCGCGCGAGTCCGCCGAGCTCGGGCTTGCGCAGGCTCGTCACATAGGACCGGTAGCGCTCGCCCCCGGCGGTGAACGTCCGCAGGCCGTCTACGAGCGCCGGGCGCGAAGGGGGCCCGCGACCCGTGTCCAGCAGCACGGCCCCTCCGAGCAGCAGCCGCAGCGAGGTGCCAGTGACCGACAGGACGGCATCCAGGCGGCGGTCGTTGTCGGGCAGCTCGCGTTCGACTGCCGCCAGCGCGGTCTCCCGCGACAGTTCGGCGGTGCGCTGCAGGCGATCATCGAGGGCATCGCGCTCGGCGCGTTCGACGTAACGGGAGACCATGCCCCCGGCGCCGCCGAGAACAGCGGCGAGTACCAGCATTATGCTGAGGGTCAGGCGACCACGGAGACTGCGCACCGCAGTCAGGGTCGCAGCAGGAAGCCGACGCCGTGGACGGTGTGCAGCACTCGTGGCTCACCCTCCGCCTCGAGCTTGCGGCGCAGGTAACCGACGAAGACGTCCGCGACGTTCGTGCAGGGGTCGAACGTGTAGCCCCAGACCTCCTCGTGCAGCCGGCGGCGGCCGATCACCTCGCCCGGCCGGCGCAGGAACAGATGCAGCAGCTCGAACTCCCGCCGGGTGAGGCCCAGCTCCCGACCGCCGCGCCGAGCGACATGCAAGCGGGGATCGATCTCCAGGTCTCCCACCACGATCGCCATGTCAAGGGCCGGGGGCCGGCGCCGCAGCAGCGCCTGCAGCCGAGCGCTCACTTCCTCCAGGGCGAAGGGCTTGACGACGTAGTCGTCCGCGCCGTCCTGCAGCCCGCGCACGCGATCATCGACCTCGTCACGTGCGGACAGCACACACACCGGGACTTCGTCGCCGCCTGAGCGCAGCCGGCGCAGAACCTCCAGGCCATCGAGGTCCGGCATGGCGAGGTCGAGCAGGATCACGGCCGGGCGCACCGACTCGACGGCGGCGAGCGCCGCGCGGCCACCCGACGCTCCGACGACACGAAAGCCCTCGAGCTCCAGGCCCGCACCCACCGTGCGGCGGATGGCCGCATCGTCGTCGACGAGTAAGACGACTGGACCTCCGAGGCCCGACCCAGATTCGTCACCCACGCGAGACTGTCTCGCAGGCGGGGCGAAACACCCGATCCCTGCGGTCGGCGATGACCCGGTCTCTGCCCCCGCCGCAGGAGATGCGGTCGCGGGCTCCGTCCCGGGCCCGGATCACGTCGTTGCCGTCACCGGCGGCCACGACATCCCGAGCGCCCCCCTTGGCGTTGATGCGGTCGCGCGCTGAGCCGCCGAGGATGATGTCGGCGCCCCGGCCCCCGACTAGGAGGTCGCCTCGGGAATCGCCGGCCAGCAGATCGCGACCGGGGCCTCCGTAGAGCCTGTCGCGTCCGGAGCCGCCGAGGAGACGGTCGGGTCCGCGCCGGCCTTTGAGCACATCGGCGCCGCCAAGGCCGCTGAGCCGATCGGCGCGTGCCGTCCCGATGAGGCGGTCAGGACCCGACGTGCCCCGCTTCACGGCGGCCAGGGCGACCGAGCACGCGCCAACGGCCAAGACCAGCGTGAGCAGGAGCAGAAGCTTGCGGCGGTACATCGGACACCACGATGGCAGAGCAAGACCGCCAGAGGGAGCCCAGCAGCGCATTCTCACGATCTTTTCATAGGCGATGAGGAACCGATGAGAGCGCCCTTGCCCGGGTGCCGCCGCGAGACCTAGCGTCGCCCCCGACCACCACCGACAGGAGGCAGCGGAGAGATGAGCTTCAGCAAGCAGTCCCACACCCCTGAGCGATCCCACGAGGAGGAGAGATGAGACGAGGCAGGCGTAGCGGAACGTTTCGCTTCATATCCACGCTTGCGGCGGCGCTGCCGTGCGTATTTGCCGCGACGGCCGTCGCAGCCACGATGGCCGGAACTCCCGGCAACGACAGGCTCGTAGGCACACCCAAGGCCGACTTCATGAATGCACTCGCGGGCAACGACCGCGTGCGCGCGCTGGGAGGCGACGACGTCGTCGACGCCGGCGCCGGACGCGACCTCGTCCGGGGCGCCCCCGGAAACGACACGATCCTCGGCGGCTTCGGCCGCGACCGGCTGTTCGGCGGCGCGGACAACGACAGGATCGACGGTCAGCAGGGTCCCGACCGCATCCGCGGAGGGTCCGGCGCCGATGAGCTCCGCGGCGGCGCGGGAGGCCGTCCCGGACGCCGCGCCGATCGCATCCACGGCAACGCCGGCAACGACGCGGTGTTCGGTGGCCGCGGCTCGGACTTCATCACGGGCAACGCCGGGGACGACGACCTGCGCGGCAACGGCGGGCGAGACCGCGTCTTCGCCGGCAAGGGCGACGACAAGGTGACCGGCGGACCCGCAGCCGGCGTCTCGCGTCGCGGGCGCGGCAAGGCGGGCGACCGTCTGCACGGCGGCGCCGGCAACGACACGATCAACGGCAACGTCGGGCGAGACCTGATCTCCGGCGGCTTCGATAACGATGTACTCACCGGCGGGGCGGGCGACGACCGCATCTTCGCCAACCAGGGCGTGGACCAGGTCTCCGGCGGCGGGGGCAACGACGACCTGTGGGCGCTCTCGCGCAAGGACGTCACAGGCCCCGGAGACCCGACCGGGGACACGCTGACGGGTGGCAAGGGCAACGATACCTTCCACACCTTCGACGGCGAGGTCGACCGAATCGACTGTGGCCCCGGCCGCGACCGAGCGATCCTCGACGTCTACGACGTGATCGCGGATGCCACCCCGAAGAACCCGAACGGCTCGTGCGAGAAGGTCACGCGCACGGTAGCCGAGTCGGACGCCGAGGAGAACCAGACGGAGTCCCCGGACGAGGACACCCAGGAGTAGAAAGAACGAGGAGGAGGGGGTCCCACGTGGGACCCCCTCGCTTCTGTTAGGGGCCCCGCCCCCGTACCCCTGAGCCCCCCGACCACCTAATCGCGCGGGCAAGCGCCTGCCCGGACCCAGCCTCGAGCCACGCAAGCTGGGCCTGCTGCGGCTCAACGAGAAGAAGATGTTCCCCGCCAGCGTGATCCCCATGCGCAGGGCCAGCAACGCCGATCGGGTCGGCGGACGGCGCGCACGCGCGCTCGTCGATCGCTGCAGCGCCGAGACGGTGGACCTCGGCACCTTCTGCCTGCTCTCGAGCATCTACCCTGTCGACAAGGAGGAGGTGGGCACGAACAGCTACTTCTTCGCCACCCAGAAGTGCGTCGAGCTGGGCGGCTACCTCCCCACCGCCGCGCAGCTGATCGGCGCCGCGAACCGGGTCAGGCTCTCCTTCACCGTCAACTACAGCGAGGTGACCGCGTCGACGGACATCGACGCCACCGACGGCCTGAAGGACCGGCGCGAGATGAGCGCCTCGCTCACCACGACCGCCTCGGGCTCGCGCGCGGCCGGATCCCATGGCGTGAGCGAGGAGTCCCGAGGCGACCCGCGCGCCGGCGAGCCCGATCCGACCCCCAGCCGGCCAACCCGCAGCCGGAGACGCTGCAGTACGTGACCGTCTACGACAACAGCGAGCGCGGCGGCTTCGCGGGCAGCAAGCCGGTGGGGCAGCCGGAGAACTTCCGCTGCGCGTTCAACAAGGCCCAGGGCAACCCCGGCGAGCTGGGCGGCTGACGGAGGCCTGGCTTGCTACATTGACGTTTATCGAAGTGATGTATGTCAATGCAAGCTCTGCCCGAGGAGGTCCAACCGATGTCACGTGCCACCCCTGACGCCCGTTGCTCTGCGACCGAGCAGGCCAGCTGCTGCGAGCCCTCGGCGAAGTCCGAGTGCTGTGGGCCAGGGAACCCGACCATCGAGGGCGGCTGCGCCTGCTCGCCCGGCGAGCCCCGCGCGGTCGCCGGCGATGTCGACATTCGCGAGGCCGTCCGCGCGCGCTACGCGGCAGCTGCCACGGCCGTGGCCGGCGCCGGGTCGTCGTCGTGCGGCTGTGGGCCCGCCGACAACGGCCTGACAGACCGCGAGGACAACCAGGTCTTCGGACGGGCGCTCTACGGCAACGATGATGCCACCGAGGCTCCCGACGCCGCTATATCGGCCTCGCTGGGATGTGGCGTCCCGACCGCGGTGGCCGACCTCCATGAGGGGGAGACCGTGCTCGACCTGGGGTCGGGCGCGGGAGCGGACGTCCTCATCAGCGCGGAGCGGGTGGGTCAGGCGGGCAAGGCCATCGGCCTGGACATGACCGATGAGATGCTCGCACTTGCGCGCAAGCACGCTGCCGAGGCGGGAGTCGAGAACGTGGAGTTCGTCAAGGGCTATCTCGAGGACATCCCCCTCGCGGACGCCTCGGTGGATGTCGTGATCTCGAACTGCGTCATCAACCTCGCCGGCGACAAGCACAAGGTGCTGGCCGAGACGGCACGTGTCCTGAAGCCCGGTGGGCGCTTCGCGGTCTCCGACGTGATCGCCGACACCGGCATGGACGAGGCCACGGGAGCCGACATTGCCGAATGGACGGGCTGCATCGCCGGCGCCCTCACCCGCGAGGAGTTCGAGAGCGCCCTGGCCGGCGCCGGGCTCGGCGAGGTCGAGATACGGGAGACCCACCGCGTGCACGACCACGCTGCCGCGGCCATCGTGCGCGCGCGCAAGCCAGATTGACGGGCATCGATTTGTGTTTGTCGATGGAATCGGCTTTCCTGCCGAGACCAGCCACCGTGTGGGAGGTCTCCATGAAGCACGTCCTGTTCGTATGCACGCACAACGCCGGGCGCTCGCAGATGGCTCAGGCCTTCTTCGAGCGCCACGCCCCCAAAGACATCCGTGCCGAGTCCGCCGGTCAGAAGCCCGGCCGCAAGGTGTGGCCGGCCGTGGTCGAGGCGATGAACGAAGTCGGCATCGACCTGTCGGGGCGCCGACCTCAGAAGCTGACCGTCGAGATGCAACTACACGCCGACTGGGCGATCACGCTGGCCTGTGGAGCGACATGTCCCTTCGTGCCGACGACGGTGGAGGACTGGGACATCCCGGACCCGGCGGGCAAGCCGCTCGAGGAGGTGCGCTCGATCCGCGACGCCGTCGAGTCGCGCGTCAAGGATCTCCTGGCGCAGCGCATCGACGCCATCAGGGCCGACCGCACCGCTCATGGGCTGCGCTTGGAGAGGCTGCTTCCAGACCTGGCGCGCGAGTTCGAGGACCGGCGCTCCGAAGCGGAGATCCGCGCCTGCGCCGACGCGATCCTCAGCGACTACGACGACGTCCCGGTGCGCAGCTTCGTGATGAACCTCGCGCACCGTCGATCGCGGGAATGCCTGGCCAAAGAGCAGTGCGACGCGCTCGCCGCCGCCTGACGAGCGCGCCGGGCAATGAGCGCTACGACCCCGGGTACGCCGGACCTCGCGCGGCGAGCGGGAGCGGAGGCCCTCGCCGCGTTCGCCCTCGTCTTCGCCGGGTGCGGCGCGGTCGTTACCGATGCGGAGTACGGCGGAGCGTTGGGCACCGTCGGGATAAGCCTGGTCTTCGGGCTGGTCATCATGGCCATGGTCTACGCGACCGGGCACCTGTCGGGAGCGCACATCAACCCGGCAGTCACGCTCGCGTTCACGCTGTCGCGCCACTTTCCGGTACGCGAAGCGGTGGTCTACATCGCCGCCCAGATCCTGGGTGCCGTGCTCGGAGCGCTGCTGCTGCTCGCGGTATGGCCAGACCAGCCGGCAGAGCTGGGAGCCACCGTGCCGAGCGTCGGCGCCGGCAGCGCCTTCGTCTACGAGCTGGTCCTCACCGCCCTGCTGATGTTCGTGATCACGGCAGTCGCGACCGACACGCGTGCTGTGGGCGCGGCCGCGGCGATCGCCATCGGGGCGACCGTGGGCCTCGACGCGCTGTTCGGCGGGCCCGTGACCGGAGCTTCGATGAACCCGGCCCGGTCCCTCGGTCCGGCGGTGGCCGCCTGGGAGTGGACCGACTTCTGGGTGTACGTCGCCGGCCCAGTCGTGGGCGCTGCCGCGGGGGCGTTCGCCTACGGGCTGGTGCGTGGAGACAGGCCGTCGTAAAAGGGCTAGTGCAGCCAGGCGGAGAGCTCTCGGAGCGCCTCGGGCAGCACGTAGTAGTAGACCCACAGGCCCTGGCGCTCGGAGTCGACGATCCCCGCCTCGCGCAGCTTGCGCAGGTGATGGCTGAGCGTCGGCTGGGCGATGTCGAAGAGGGGCACCAGCTCACAGACGCACACCTTGCCGGCGTGCTTGCGAAGGACATCGACCAGCTGCAGTCGCACGGGGTCGCCAAGGGCCTTCGCAAGCTCGGCGAGCCGGATCGCCTCGGCACGCTCGACGTCCGGATAGACAACGGGCTCACAGCAGGGCTCGCCCTTCGGGCGTTTGGTCTTGGGCTCGAGGGTCAGATCGACGGACATCGATGCAGAGTCTAGCCACCGGCATGCCCGCTCGGCGGCCTGTGTCCGTCCTGTGAACGCGTTGAGGCGACCGCCGTCCAATGCATAACCTGCGCTCATGGACGACCGCGTAGCCGTGATCACCGACATCCACGGGAACATGCCGGCGCTCGAAGCCTCCCTCTCGCGCATCGAAGAGCTCGGCATCGAGCGCATCTTCTGTGGCGGCGATCTCGTCGGCTACGGACCTCATCCAAGCGAAGTGTGCGCCGCCATCGAGGACCGCGGCATCCCCACGGTCTACGGCAACTACGACTACGCCATCGCGCGCGACCTCGAGGACTGCGGCTGTGCGTACGTCACCCAACACGACCGCGACCTCGGGCGGCGGTCGGTGGAGTGGACCCTGGCCCACACCGACCGGCGCTCGAAGGACTTCATGCGCGACCTGCCCTTCGACCTGCATCTCGAGGTCGGCTCGAAAGGCGTGCACCTCGTGCACGGCTCGCCGCGCAAGGTCAACGAGTACCTCTTCG
Organism: Thermoleophilaceae bacterium; assembly: GCA_030447725.1. Classification (GTDB taxonomy): domain Bacteria; phylum Actinomycetota; class Thermoleophilia; order Solirubrobacterales; family Thermoleophilaceae; genus JAAYBF01. The sequence goes on along the minus strand of JAUJOQ010000001.1, from coordinate 410,889 downwards.
AGGACAAGCCTGCGAGCCTCTACGAGCGACTGGCCAAGGCCGAGGAGGCGAGCACTCTCGTGTTCGGTCACACCCACAAGCCCTGGGTACGCGAGCACGGCGGCGTCCTGTTCGTGAACTGCGGCTCGGTGGGCAAGCCCAAGGACGAGGATCCCCGCGGCGCCTTCGCCGTTCTCTCCCCGGCCGCCGACGGGGTGAACGTGACGATCGAGCGGGTGGCCTACGACGCCGAGGCGGTGGCGCGCGAGGTGGCCGAGGCGGGCCTTCCTGCGGAGTTCGCGGAGAAGCTGGTCGCTGCGGCCTGACGGCGCTGCGGGGCGAAGCGTGTAGATCTCGGGCCGGGCCACTACGCGGTCGAATCGCTCGGCGAGGGCGAAGAAGAGCTCGAACTCACGGACGGTGAAGCCCACGCGGATGCTCTCGATCAACACCTGCAGCTCCGCGGACCTCCACGTTGCCGATGTGATGGGCCTCAGCCGGCATGCGGGGAGCGTGGGGGGAGAAGGAGCCGTGCAGCACCTCGGCACCGTAGGAGCCAACGGCGCGCCGCCCGTGAAAGGGAAGTGATGGGGTGGAGAACATCTGGAGTAGCCCGGCTAGGCTAGGAAGCGTGGGGCGCCTGGACCAGCTCGACCTCTCGCTCAAGCTCTCCAAGAAGGAGGAGGCCGAGCGCCTCGAGGTCGGACAGCAACGGATGGCTACGCTGCGACTGGCCCTGGGCGGGAAGCTCGACGGCGACGAGCTCGGACCGCCGGTGTGCGTGGTCTTCGAGGGCTGGGACGCCTCGGGCAAGGGCGGCGCGATCAAGCGCCTGATCGAACCGCTGGACCTGCGCCACGTGCGCGTTGCCCAGTTCGGCGCCCCCAGCGCCGACGTGAAGCGCCACCACTTCCTCTGGCGCTTCTGGCCCCAGCTTCCGGGCTGGGGCGGCATGGCCGTCTTCGACCGCTCCTGGTACGGCCGCGTCCTGGTCGAACGGGTGGAGGGCTTCGCCACGGTGCAGGAGGTGGAGCGCGCCTACGGGGAGATCGTCGAGTTCGAGCGCTCGCTGGCCGCCGAAGGGGTCATCCTCGTCAAGCTCTGGCTTCACATCTCCGACGAGGAGCAGCTGAGTCGCTTCGAACGCCGGCAGCGAAAGCCCCTCAAGCGGTGGAAGCTCACCGACGAGGACTGGCGCAACCGCGAGAAGCGGCCCGCCTACGAGCAGGCCCTCGAGGACATGCTCGACCGCACCGATCACGAGCACGCCCGGTGGCACCTGGTGGAGGGCGACTCCAAGCGCTGGGCGCGGGTGAAGGTGCTCGAGACGGTGATCGCAGAGATCGAGTCGGGCATGCGCGCCCACGGCTTCGAGCCGCCGGCGTTACCCAGCTGAGTCCGAGCCGTCAAGGGACGGTGAACGGTCCGCGGCCGGTGCCTACAGTGCACGCGATGCGTCGCAAGCAGCTCTCGCCGGCACTCGCTGCCGCCTCTCTAATGACGGCCGTGGTCGCCGTCGCGGCCTGCGGCGGCAAAGACCCGGACGCCGATCGCAGCGCCCGTGCCGGCGGCCCGGTTGCCACCGCCACGCCGCAGACGGCCGAGGGCGACGCCAAGCCGCCGGTGGTGATGCTCGTGCTCGACGAGTTCCCCGCCGACGCCCTGCTCGGCCCCGACGGCCGCATCGACGCAGGGCGCTATCCCAACTTCGCGAGGCTCGCCCGCACCGGCACCTGGTTTCCCAACGCCCACACCGTCTACGACGCGACCACGAAGTCCGTTCCCGCCATCCTCGACGGCAAGACCCCCGAGCGCGGTGTGCCGGGAACCTTCGAGGGCCACCCCCGGACCGTGTTCGACCTGTTCGGCCCGCGCGGGTACCGCATCGTCAGCTCCGAGGAGGCCACCGCGGTGTGCCCGCCGCGCTGGTGTCCCGGCGCGAAGCCGAAGGGCCCGAAGATTTTGTCGCTGCTCAACGCGGGCCGTCGCGAGCGCCTGAGGCGCTTCTTTCGGGCGATCAAGCCCGGCCGCCCCACCTTCTACCTCAAGCACGCGCTGCTCCCACACGGGCCGCACCTCTACCTGCCCTCGGGCAAGGCGGCGCGCGCCGGTGCCGATCCGCTGCCCGGCTCCGAGAGCGTGCCCGGCTTCCATGACCTTCACGTCACGAACTACAACCAGCAGCGCATCCTGCTCCAGATCGGCTTCGTGGACCACGAGATCGGCCGGATGCTCGACGGCATGGAGAAGCAGGGCCTCCTCGACGAGTCGCTGATCGTGATCACCGCCGACCATGGCCTCTCGTCACAGATCGGCGTGGACAACCGCCGCGTGGCCTCTGCGAAGAACGTGGACGAGGTGGCGCCGGTGCCGCTGTTCATCAAGGCGCCAGGACAGCGCCGCGGGCGCATCGTCCGCTCCTACGTGCGCACCACCGACATCGTGCCCACCATTGCGGACATCCTGGGACTGCGGATGCCCTACCGCGCCGACGGCCGGTCGGCCTTCTCGCAGGCGGTGCGCCGCCGGCGCTCCCTGGTGATGGTGAGGCGCGGCTTCGGCGCCGACATCGAGGTGCCGGCCAAAGCGCTCGAGGCGCAGCGGCGGGCCCTCCTCCTCGACCGGCTGGCGCGCTTCGGCTCGGGGGACTGGGCCTCTCTGTACACCGGGGTGGGTCCCAACCGCGAGCTGCTGGGCCGGGCAGTTGGAGAACCGGCGCCCGCACGCGCCGGGAAAGTGCGCGCCAACGTCGCCGGTGGCGCCGCGATGCGCGCGGTGCGCAAGCACTCCGTCCTGCTGCCGACCCAGGTGGCGGGACCGGTGACCGGCAGCGACGACGGCGAGGTGCGTGACATCGCCGTCGCGGTGAACGGCCGCATCGAGGCCGTGAGCCGCACATTCCGCCTGCGTGGAAGCGAGCAGGAGAGCTTCGCCGTCAACGTGCCCGAGGTGGCCCTTCGGCCGGGGCGCAATCGCGTCGAGGTGTTCGAGGTGCTCGGCGGGGTAAGACTGCGCCTGATCGGCGACGCCTGACTCGGGCGTGTGGCCATGGTCGGCGTCACTCCCTGCTACCCCCGACCAGATTGTTGGGCACCGCGCTCGGATCGCGCCGCACGTCGACCGGCTCCTTCTCTGTGTCCACGAGCAGACACACGAACCGGTCGCGGTCGTCGCGGGCGATGCAGGTCCGGAAATAGCCCTCCCCGAGCCGGATGGTGTTCGCGGTCTCGATGTTGCGGCGCAGCTCCTCGTCATCCGAGTCGTTCACGTAGTCCTGCACCACCCGCGCGTTCTCCTCGCTGGCCTCCGTCTCCGAGACGATCAGCGGCCGGTTGGCCAGCCCGGAAGCGAGCGAGGCCACGACACCGGCCGCCAGCAGCGCGCTGCCCACGCGGTCGCGCAGCAGCTCCACCTCGACCACGGCTGCTGCGCCCCCGGCCGGGGCGACCCGACCGCGTCGTGCCAGCCTCTTGGTGAGGAAGGGAGCCAGCGCCCCGACCAGGAAAAGGTTGCCGAAAGTCGCGATCAGCACGCCCTCCACGTAGTTGAGCCCGGTCGTGGCAACCGGAGGCAGCAGGTCGAGGATCAGGCCGTCGAGCAGCGTTGTGAGCACGAAGGCCGGCCATACGGTGGCGCCGCGCAGGCGCCAGCGGATGCGGTTGGTCCAAAAGCTCTCGCTGCTCACCCCGAGCAGCGTAGTGCGCCGATGCGTGCATTCCTGGAAGGTCGGAGCGGCTGATCTAGAGTCAGCGGGCTATGAAGCGCCGCCTCCCCGCCGTCGCCGCAGCCATGGGCGCGCTGCTCGCCAGTGGGACGGTGGAGGCCGCGGGCGCAGACACGACTCGTGGCGCCGATCCCCGTCCGCCGGTCGTGCTGATCGGCTTCGATGAGTTCCCGATCGACGCCGTCCGCCTCCCGGGCGGAAGCATCGACGCGGCGCGGTTTCCCAACCTCGCCCGCTTCGCGCAGGACGCCACCTGGTGGCCGAGCGCCACCGCCGTGCACGACAGCACGCCCAAGGCCTACCCGCCCATCCTCGACGGGCGCTATCCGCGTCGTGACGAGCCGGCGACCGTGGCCGGCCACCCCGCGTCGGTCTTCACCCTGTTCGGCGGGCGCGGCTACGAGGTGTTCGCGGCCGAGGAGGCCACCGACATCTGCCCGCGCCGCTACTGCCCGGGCGCCGCCCAGAAACGGTTGGGGATCATCGCCAACCTGGCCGAGAACGGCCGCGAGCAACGCCTCGTGGAGTGGATGCGGACCATCCGCCGGCGGGCGCGCCCGGCCTTCTACTTCAAGCACCTGCTGCTGCCCCACGGGCCCTGGATCTACTTGCCCTCCGGACGCCACGTGGATCCGACGATCGGCAGCCTGTTCAGCCCCGACGGCTTCCACGACCGCGGGCTCACCCTGCACAACGAGCAGCGCATGATCCTGCAGCTCGGCTACGTGGACGGCCAGCTGGGGCGGCTGATCCGGCGGATGAAGCGCCAAGGGATCTACGACCGGTCGCTGATCGCGCTGACCGCCGATCACGGGATCGCCTTCGACGTCGGCGTGAGCGACCGGCGCCAGGTGAGCGCGCTCAACGTCGACGAGGTGGCGCCCGTGCCTTTCTTCGTGAAGGCCCCAGGTCAGCGCCGGGGACGGGTGAACGGTGCGCACGTGGCCGCGGTCGACCTGGTGCCGACGGTGGCGGACGTACTCGGCCTGGCCCCCAGGTGGAAGGTCGAGGGCGTGTCCGGGTTCTCAGCCGAGGCGCGCGCCCGGCGCCGAATGCGAATCGCCCGGCGCGAGTTCGACGGCTTCATCAGGCTCGGGCTGGGCGAGCTGGAGCGCCGCCGACGGGCGGTGATAGCCCGCCGTGCGCGCCTGTTCGGCACTGGAGCGTCGAGCATGCGCCGCTACGGAGACCCGTTCGCCTCGCTGTACCGCAGCGGCCCGAACGGGTGGCTGCTGGGCCTGCGCGCTTCGGGGCTGCGCCGCCGCCGTGCAAATGTGGTGGCGGCGTTCGCGGAGCCCGAGCGCTGGCGCAGGGTCAGGCCACAGGCAAAGGTGGTGCCCGTCCAGGTAGCGGGCTGGATTTTCGGCGGCGCCCCCGGCATGACCCGCGAGGTGGTGGCCGTGGTGAACGGTCGCATCCGGGCCACCGGGCGCACCTTCCGCATGCGCGGCTCCGACACCCGGGAGACCTTCTCGATGGTCGTCCCCGAGCGATCGCTGCGCCGGGGGCGCAACCGCGTGGAGCTGCACGAGCTGGTCCAGGACCGCGGTCGGCTGGCGCTGCGAGCACTCACAGGCCGCGGTTCGCCACCGGTACTCTCAGAGGCGTGCCTGCGCCGCGCGTCGACAGCACTACGCCGGAGCTTTGGGTCGTCAACCTGGGCGTGGTGCCCTATCGCGATGCCCTGACCCTGCAGGGGCGGCTGCGTGAAGCCCGGCAGGCCGATCTCGTCCCCGACGTGCTGTTGTGCCTCGAGCACGAGCCGGTGTACACGCGCGGGCGCCGTACCGAGCCGGACGACCTGCCCATGGGCGAGTCCTGGTATCTGTCGCAGGGCCTCGACGTGGCCGACTCCGACCGCGGTGGCCGCGTGACCTACCACGGCCCCGGCCAGCTCGTGGGCTACCCGATCATGCGCGTGCGCGAGGTGCCCGCCTACGTGCACACGATCGAATCGGCCATCGTGGCCGCCCTCGCCGACGAGGGCGTCGAGGCCGAGGTGCGCGATGGCCTCACCGGTGTCTGGGCCGGCGAGGCCAAGATCGGCTCCATCGGGATGCACGTCTCCCGCGGAGTGACCACACACGGCTTCGCGGTCAACGTGGACGGCGACCTTCAGCCCTTCGAGTGGATCCGGCCCTGCGGGCTCGACCACGTTCGCATGACCTCCGTGCTCAAGGAGACCGGGCGCACCGGCGCGATGCCTTGCTTTCGCAAGCGCACGGCATGGCGCTTCGCACAGGCCTTCGGCCGCCGCCAGCGGCTTGTCTCCGAGGCCGGGCTGCGGCGGCAAGTGGCCCAACCGGTGCCGGCATGAGCGAGGCGACGCGCGAGCACCGCACACGCTCGCGCTCGGCCCCTGGCGGCGCGCGGGTGCTCGCCATGGGCGACGTGGTGCCCTTCGGCGAGCGCAAGCCGGCGTGGTTCAAGGTGCCCGCGCCCGGGAGCGCGCGCTACCGCGAGCTGCGCCACATGGTGGACGACGAGGCCCTGCACACCGTCTGCCAGGAAGCGGCCTGCCCCAACATCGGCGACTGCTGGGAGCGTGGCACGGCTACCTTCATGATCCTCGGCGACACCTGCACCCGCCGGTGCGGCTTCTGCAACGTGAAGACGGGCAAGCCCACCCACAACGATCCGCTCGAGCCGCTGCGAGTGGCGCAGTCGGTGAAGAGGATGGGGCTACGCCATGCGGTGATCACCAGCGTCGATCGCGACGATCTTCCCGACCTGGGCGCGGGTGCGTTCGTCGGCGTGATCCGCTCGATCCGGCGCTTCTCGCCCCACACGAAGGTGGAGGTGCTGACTCCCGACTTCCGCGGCGAGGAGATGCCCCTCGCGCGGGTGATCGCCGAGCGTCCCGACGTGTTCAACCACAACGTCGAGACGGTGCCGAGGCTCTATCCGCTCGCCCGGCGGGGCTCGCGGTTCCTGCGCTCCTGCCGCGTACTGCGCAACGCAAAGGAGATGGGCGGCGACGGGGTGGTCACCAAGTCGGGCGTGATGACCGGCCTGGGCGAGACCAGGGAGGAGCTGCTCGAGACCTTCGCCGTGCTGCGCGGTCACGGGGTACAGGTGCTCACGGTGGGTCAGTACCTGCGGCCAACCCGCGACCACCTCCCCGTGGTGCGCTACTGGCATCCGGACGAGTTCGAGGAGCTCGAGCGCGACGCTTACGCAATGGGCTTCGACTCCGTCGCGGCGGGTCCGCTGGTGCGCTCGAGCTACCACGCCGAGCAGACACTGAGCAGAGCCGCCGCCTTGTAGGCCATGATGGGCGCCGGCAGTGTTCCCTCTCAAGGACGACATCCCAACCCGCCGCTTCCCGATCCTCACGGTCGCGCTGATCGCGATCAACGTGGTGATGTTCCTCGGCTTCCAGGGGGCCTTCTTCGGCAGCGACGAGAAGTTCAACGAGAGGGTGATCGAGTACGGGGCGATCCCCTACGAGGTGACCAACCCCGGGGACCAATGCGAGGAGTCCGCGTCGGGCCGGGCCCTGGTATGCGAGGGGCAGGAGGGCGTGAGCGGCGAAGCCGGTGCCCAGCCGTCCACGTGGCTAACGCTGCTCACGTCGATGTTCATGCACGGCGGCCTGCTGCACATCGCCGGGAACATGCTGTTCCTGTGGATCTTCGGCAACAACATCGAGGACTCCATGGGCCGGGCGCGCTTCCTCTCCTTCTACCTGCTGGGCGGACTGGCGGCCGTCCTGGCGCAGGTGGTGGTCCAGCCCGATGCCGCGGTGCCAACGATCGGCGCCAGCGGGGCCGTGGCCGCCGTCCTCGGCGGCTATGCGCTGCTCTACCCGCGGGCGCGCGTGGTCACGTTGATCTTCATCGTCATCTTCTTCACGGTGATCGAGCTGCCGGCGCTGCTGGTGCTCGGCGCCTGGTTCCTGCTTCAGGCGCTCAACGGAGCCTCGGAACTCGCCACCCCCGTCGCCGGAGGCGGGGGGGTGGCCTACTGGGCGCACATCGGCGGCTTCGTCTTCGGCCTGGTCGCGATCCGGCTGTTCGCCAACCGCGTGCACGACAACTACGAACGCGCTCACCGGATCCCGGTCTACTGAGTCCGTGAACCCACGCACGGCAACCCTTCTCGCGAGCCTCGCCTTCATCGCCCTCTTGGCCTTCCTCACCGTCAGCGTTGCCGTCGAGGACGGGGTGACCCCTCTGGTGGTGCTGTCGTTCGGGATTCTGGCGATGTTCGCGATCGGGGTCGTGGGGGCCCTCACAACCCCGCCCGAAGAGTGAGCGGGCCTCTCCAGGCGGGGCGGCGCAGGCGCCGCGCCGGCGCCCGCCTGGCGTCCTTGCTGCTGCTGCTGGCGCCGCTGGTGGTGGTTGCGGCGGGCTACCTGTCGTTCGGCCGCGACGACGATCGGGTCGGTACCCCGCCGGCCCCGCAGGTGATCGGTGGCAACGCCTCGGCCCAGCCCGACCCGGGCGGTTCGCTCGAGCCGCGATCACTGGCGCCGATCCGGCTCACCGGAGTCGACGCGTTTCGCTTCAAGTTCAGAAGGCCGCCCGCGGCCGCGCTGGTGTTCGACCTCGACTCGGGCGACGTGCTCTACCGCCATCGGCCGCTGCACGTGGCCCCCATGGCCAGCCTCACCAAGATCATGACCGCACTGGTCGTGACAGAGGAGACGGAGCCGGCCGAGCCGGTGCGGATCACCCGCGACGCGCTCGAGTACTCGGGCTCGGGGGTGGGGGTGCTTCCCCAGGGCAAGCGGGTGCGCCTGGAGACGCTGCTCAACGGGCTGATGATCGTGTCCGGCAACGACGCCGCCATCGCGCTTGCCGTACACGTGTCCGACAGCGAGAAGCGGTTCGTGGCGCTGATGAACGAGAAGGCAAGGCTGTGGGGGCTGCGCTGCACCACCTTCGTCTCCGCCCACGGTCTCGAGGACGGCAACCGCTCGTGCCCCGCCGACCTGGCGGTCATGGCCCGCCTGGCGATGCGAAACAGCCGGATCGCGCGGATCGCGCGCCGCCCACAGGCCTCGTTTCGGTTCCCGGTCAAAGGCGGCCGCCTCTTCCTTGCGGGCCACAACCCGCTGATCCGAGCCCGCTATCGGGGAGCCATCGGACTCAAGACCGGATACACGAGCGCGGCCGGGCGCTGCTTCGTGGGTGTGGCGCGGCGCGGGGGCCGGACCCTTGGCGTGGTGCTGCTCAACTCGCCCGACCCCGACATCCAGGCGCCCAGGCTGCTCGACCTGGGCTTCCGGTACGGCTGAGGCGCACGCCGCCCTCGCGCGGCGTGCGAACATTCGTCGCGGGGGGCCATAGCTCAGCTGGAAGAGCGCCTGCTTTGCAAGCAGGAGGTCGCCGGTTCGAGCCCGGCTGGCTCCATCACGGAAGGGATAGGGGCGATGCTCGCCGGAACGACGTTCCGGCTGCGCTCCTCGCCCGGGAGGGAGAAGCCTGATGCGGGAAGTGACCAGGCCGGCCGAGGCGTCGAACTACCAGACGGTCAGCCACTGGTTCGATCTCGCGTCGGAGCGGCTCGGGCTGGCGGACGACGTTGCGGCGGTCCTGCGCTCTCCCTACCGCGAGGTCACGGTGCAGCTGCCGATCATGCGCGGAGACGGGCGCATACACCTGTTCACGGGCTTTCGGGTGCAGCACAACGGCGCCCGTGGGCCGTACAAGGGCGGCATTCGCTTTCACCCCGAGGTGGATCTGGACGAGGTACGCGCGCTGGCCGAGCTGATGACCTGGAAGACCGCTCTCGTCGGCGTGCCCTTCGGGGGCGCGAAGGGTGGCGTGAACGTGACTCCGGCCGAGCTGACCCCGGGCGAGCGCCAGCAGGTCACGCGCTCGTTCATGGACAAGATCGAGAAGGTGCTCGGCCCCACCCGTGACATTCCCGCGCCGGATGTGGGAACCGACGCTCAGACCATGGCCTGGCTCATGGACGAGTACGGCAAGCTGCACGGCCACACTCCCGCCATCGTGACCGGCAAGCCGATCGCCCTCGAGGGCTCCTACGGCCGTGAGGCGGCCACGGGCCGCGGGGTCGTTCACTGCTTCACGCAGGCGGCGGCCGGACTCGGGCTCGATCCCGCGTCCACGCGTTTCGTGGTGCAGGGCTTCGGCAATGTGGGCTCGTGGGCGGCGCGCATCCTCCAGGACATAGGCGCCACGATGGTGGGGGTCTCCGATGCAAGTGGGGCGATCGCCTCCGACGCGGGGCTCGACGCCCACGCCCTACAGGAGTACCTGGCCCACGGCGGCCGCCTACCCGAGTTCGCCGGTGCCGAGAGCATCCCCGCCGGCGAACTGCTCTCGCTGGAGTGCGAGCTGTTCGTGCCGGCGGCCCTCGGAGGCATGATCCACCGCGAGAACGCCGACCTCCTGCGCTGCCGGATGATCGTGGAGGGAGCGAACGGACCGACGACCCCAGCCGCGGACGAGATCCTCACCGACAAGGGCGTGATGATCGTGCCCGACCTCCTGGCCAACGCCGGCGGCGTGGTGGTCTCCTACTTCGAGTGGGTGCAGAACCAGCAGCACTTCCGGTGGGACGAGACCGAGGTCAACCGGAAGCTCGAACGGGTGATGCACCGCGCCTACGCCGAAGTGTCGGCGCGCGCGGAAGCCGGCGGGGACTGCCTGCGCGTCGCCGCATTCGCACTCGGCGTGGAGCGTGTGCTCGAGGCAGCCCGCACCCGCGGCTACATCGGCTGAGCGAGCGTAGGCACCACCAAAGGTCTATTCGTCGAAGTCGAAGTCGCGCGGCGGCTTCTGCTCGAACCAGAGCCGGTCGTGCTCGGGCGTCTCCTGGAGGAACTCGGGCGTCTCCTCGAGCACGTCCTCCTCCTTGTCATCGCCGCGGTCGGGCCCTTGCCCCGGCTCGCCGAAGGGGTCCGAAGCGGCCACCGGCTCGGCAGCGGGCGGGATCGCCTCGGTGGGCGCCGCGCCGAAGTCTTCCCCGGCGGGCTCGGGGGCGGGCTCGGCATACGCAGCATCCGCCACAGCTGGCTCCTCGGCGGCGGGCTCGGCGGGCGCGGCAGCCTCGCGGCGGGCGGGTCCGAGGGCCTCCTGCTCCTGTCGCTTCAGGTCGGTCTCGCTCACGCCGTGCTGGCGCTTGAGCTCGATGTGCTCTCGAATGGCGTCGTCGAGGACCCCCATCGGATACAGCCTACGACAAGGCCGCGACAATCGTCGTCTACAGCGCCACCCCCCACCCGGCCAGCTCCACGCGGTTCTTCCCGGCCCTCTTGGCCCGGTACAGCGCGGCGTCCGCCGCGGCCACGAGCGACTCCTCGTCGCCGGCGCTGCCGGGCGCCGCCGCCACACCGAAGCTCGCGGTCACCCTGATCTCGCCCTCCCCGTCGAGCCGTGGAGTCCGCAGCGCGGCGATGCTCTCGCGCATGCGCTCGGCCAGGTGCGCAGCGCCCTCGAGATCGGTCTGGGAGACCACCACGGCCATCTCCTCGCCCCCGTACCGGGCCGGCTCGTCGATCTCCCGCGAGAGGTCGTGCAAGACGCCGGCCACCCGCCTCAGCACCTCGTCGCCCTGCGGATGGCCGAAGGTGTCGTTCACCTTCTTGAAGTCATCGATGTCGAGCAGCACAAGCCCCACCGAGGTGTTGAACCGCCGGCCGCGCTCCAGCTCGCGGGTCAACCCCATCCTCATCCGGCGCAGGTTGGAGAGCCCGGTGAGCTCGTCGGTCACGGCGTCGCGCTGGACGCGGCCGTGTAGGTCCGCGTTCTCGATCGAGATGGCGGCCCGGGCGGCGAGGTAGGCAAGCAACTCGGTCTCCTCGCGGGTGAAGGCCTGCTGGGAGCGGGCGATGGCGATCACGCCCGCACAGCCGTCGGGACCGCACTCGCCTTCGGCGCAGAGCTGTATCCCGAGCGCATGGGCTCCCGAGACCGCAACTGCCACAGGCTTGTCGGCATTGCCGGGCTCGGTGGCTCCTCTCACCGCCTCGTCCAGGGCAGCGCTCAGGGCCGGCGCCCTCACCCCTGCGCTGCTGTCGCGCAGCAGGCGTTTGTCCAGCGCAATCCCGGACCCGGCATCCGCGTGACACGCATCGACGGCGGTCTGCACCGTGAGGTCGAAGGCCGCCTGCGAGTCGAGGCCGCTGGCAAAGGCCTCCCCGATCCGCCGGATCGTCTCCTCCAGCTCCTGGCGCTTGAGCTCGACCTCCCGGATCTGGGCCTCCAGGTTCTCCGACATGCTGTTGAACTCGCGTCCGAGCTGGGCGAACTCGTCGTTGCCCCGCACGGCCACCTGCTGATCGAAACGCCCGTCGGACAGCCTCCGGGCAGCGCTGAGGAACTCGCCTATCTGGCCCTGGAGCGCGCGCAAGAGCACGATGGCGCCAGCGAGCGCCAGGGCGAGGAAGGCCACGAGGGCGGCGATGATCAGAAGGCGATCGCTACGGATCGCCTCGTTGATCCCGCCTGCCTCGCGGAACACCGCGATCTCCTCTCGAGCTCCCGCTGCCCGCGGGACCGGCACCCGGCGACCGCGATACTCCTCTCCGCCGGCCTCGAACTCGCCTGCCTGCTCCGGCGCCGAGCGAACCTCGGGCACGCTGCTCGCCACGGGTCTGCCGTCGCGTATCACGGCCACGCCGACCGACGTGCTCGACGCGACCGATCTCACTAGCCCGCGGGCGTCGGTCACCGAGACGGAGAGGGTGCCGATCCGGCCTCCGTTCGGGCTCCGGACGACGCTCGCCGCCGAGGCAACCCCGAACGGCGATCCGGTGCGGGCCACCACCTTCCCGGAGTCCAGCGACAGCGCGGCCGAGACGACGGCGGAGTCGGCGAGCGCGAGCTCGCGCAGGCGGCTGGCGGCGGCGCTACGGTCGCCGTCGCGAAGCGCCGCGGCAAGCTGGGGATCGGCGGCGATCCGCTGGAGGTCGGCGGCCGCCGCGCGGCGGCCTTCCGAGTAGGCGGCCATCGCCACGTCGAGCGCCGTGGCCAGGCGGGCGTCGGTCTTGCCCTGCTCGCTGGCCTTGGTCAGAGTCAGCAGCACACCGCCCAGCCCAACCGTGGGCACGATCACGATGATCGCGAAGAAGAAGCGAAGGCGGCCTCTGAAGGTCAAGAGCACAGGTCCATGGCTGCGTTTGGTATCGGCTCGGACGCCGCGAGAACTGAGGCGCGGAGCCCGGTAACATTGAGCGTCTGTCAGCCGCGATGGCGGCTCTCGGGGCTATAGCTCAGCTGGAAGAGCGCCTCGTTCGCATCGAGGAGGTCGCCGGTTCGAGCCCGGCTAGCTCCATCCCGCGGATTCTACGAGCCCGGCTATGGTTGCCGTCCTGATGGCCTCAGCCGACCACATCTTCTCCATGTACAAAGTCTCGCGGACCCATCCGCCGGACAAGAAGGTGCTCTCCGAGGTGTCGCTGAGCTTCTACCCCGGCGCGAAGATCGGGGTGCTGGGCTACAACGGCTCCGGCAAGTCCACCCTCCTGCGGATCATGGCGGGAACCGACACCGACTACCGCGGCGAGGCCCAGCTGCATCCCGGCGCCACCGTGGGGATGCTCGAGCAGGAGCCCCACCTCGACGAGTCGAAGGACGTGCGCGGCAACGTCGAGGACGGCGTGCGCGAGCTGCGCGACCTGCTCGACCGCTTCAACGAGCTGGCCGCAAACTACACCGACGAGACCGCCGACGAGTTCGCCCGGCTGCAGGACCGCATCGACGCGGCCGACGCCTGGAACCTCGACACGATGCTCGAGACGGCGATGGATGCGCTGCGCCTGCCGCCGCCCGACGCCGAGGTGACCAAGCTCTCGGGCGGCGAGCGCCGGCGCGTAGCCCTTTGCCGCCTCCTGCTCGGCGCGCCCGACCTGCTGCTGCTCGACGAGCCGACCAACCACCTCGACGCTGAGTCCGTGGCCTGGCTCGAGCGCCACCTCGAGGACTACAAGGGCACGATCGTCGCCGTCACCCACGACCGCTACTTCCTGGACAACGTGGCGGGTTGGATCCTCGAGCTCGATCGCGGCGAAGGCATCCCCTTCAAGGGCAACTACTCCTCCTGGCTCGAGCAGAAGGGCGAGCGCCTGGCCCAGGAGGAACGCAAGGAGTCCGCGCGCCAGCGCACGATCGCGGCCGAGCTGGAATGGGTGCGCCAGAACCCGAAGGGGCGGCGCAAGAAGAGCAAGGCCCGCCTGGCGCGCTACGACGCCCTGCTGGCCGAGGACCGCAACGTGAAGCTCGACTCCGTACAGATCCACATCCCCGCCGGCCCGCGCCTGGGCGACGTGGTGGTCGAGGCCGACGGTGTGCGCAAGGGCTTCGGCGACAAGCTGCTGATAGAGGACCTGTCGTTCTCCCTCCCTCCCGCCGGCATCGTCGGCGTGATCGGCGCCAACGGCGCGGGCAAGACCACCCTGTTCCGAATGATCGTGGGCGACGAGCAGCCGGACGCGGGCGAGCTGCGTGTCGGCGACACGGTGCAGCCGGCCTACGTGGATCAGTCCCGCGACGCCCTTGACTCCGACAAGAACGTGTGGGAGGAGATCTCTGAAGGGTACGACTCGATCAAGGTCGGCGACCAGGAGATGAACTCGCGCGCCTACGTGGGCGGCTTCAACTTCAAGGGCTCCGACCAGCAGCGCAAGGTGGGCGCGCTGTCAGGGGGCGAGCGCAACCGCGTGCACCTGGCCAAGCTGCTGCGCACCGGGGGCAACCTGCTGCTGCTCGACGAGCCCACCAACGACCTCGACGTGGACACGCTGCGCGCGCTGGAGGAGGCGCTGCTGTCGTTTGCCGGATGTGCCGTGGTGATATCGCACGACCGCTGGTTCCTCGACCGCGTGGCCACGCACGTGCTGGCCTTCGAGGGCGACTCTCAGGTGAGGTGGTTCGAGGGCAACTTCGAGGCCTACGAGGAGCACCGCCACGAGCGGCTCGGCGCCGAAGCCGACCGCCCGCACCGGATCTCCTACAAGAAGCTGACACGGGCGTGACCGCAGGCCCGCGAGGGCCGGCTTTCCGTCGACCGTGCCAACCACGGGTGGCAGGGCGACCCCAGAGTGGACGCGTTGCAATGCGGCCGTGGCCGCTTATATCTCTGGCGCTGGCGCCGTCCCGCGCCCACCCCCGACTCCGGCGCTCACGCCGCCGGCCCAAGCGGGGGCATACCTGCCCAGGTGTCGCAGGACAGCTAGCGCCGCCGCACAGGGGCGGCGGCGCTGCCCGATCGCCTAGACCCCGAGCTCCTCGGAGGCCATCCGCGCCCCCTCGACGCGATTCGCGATCTTCTGCATGGCGACGTCCCGGGCGAAGTCCGGGGAGCCGTGGGCGGGCTTGAGGTCACGGGAGAACGGGGAAAAGCCGCAGTCGTCGGTGGCGCCGAGCCGCTCGACGGGGATGTGCTTTGCCGCGGCGACGAGGCGGTCCCTGACCTCCTCAGCCGTCTCGACGTCGGGGCTCAGAGGATTGATCACCCCGATGAAGCACACCTGCGGCACGCCGTTGGCGTCGTCGCGGCTGTTCTCGCCCACGAGCTTGTAGACCGTCTCCTTGTCCTCCTCACTCGCGCACTGGATGAGGAAGTAGCCCACGTTGAGCTGGAACATCTTCGTGAGCAGCTTCTCGTAGGGCACCTCCTTCGAGTGCACCGAGTCGTTGTCGCCGCCGGGACAGGTGTGGATTCCCATGTTCCTGCGCTCCTCGGGCGAGAAGCGGTCGATCACGCGGTTGTTGAGGTCGATGAACTCCTGCAGCATGTCCTTGCCGGTCCACGGGTTGCGGGAGTCGTTCTTGTTCGCCAGCCGGCCTTCGGTGAAGTCGATCGACACGCGCTCGGCGCCGGCGTCGAAGCACTGGCGGATGTCCTTCTCGACCTCGTCGCAGACGTCGTCGAGGAACTGCTCGCGGGGGTAGCCCTCGATCTCCTCCTCGAGCGGGTAGAGCAGCATCATCATCGACGGGGAGATCACCGCCTGCTTGACGGGCTTGGTGGCGATCTCCTTGTTCTTCTGCACGAACTCCGAGGCGAAAGTCTTGTACCGGAACGGACCGCCGGTCAGGCGGGGCAGCTGACGGTGATGGCCGTCGTCGAAGATCGCGAAGAACTGGCCGTCTCCGGCGAGGTTGTCGGCGAGGCCGGTGCCCGCAAGGGTGTCAGTGATCGGGTAGGTGGCGAAGCTCGACTCCCGCTGCTCGCCGTCGGTCAGGTAGGTCTCGCCGGTCTGCTCGAGGCGCTCGATCGAGTCCTTGGCGGCCTCGTCCTGCAGATTCTGCAGCTCCTCGAAGGTGATCTTGCCCTGGTCGAGGTCCTCGTAGGCGTTCTGCAGCTTCTCCGGCCTCGGTAGGGATCCGACGAGCTCGGTGGGGATAGGCATTTCTCTCTCTCCTCTGATTGCAGTGAACGGCTATGGCCGGCGAACGGACCCTACAGTGCCCTCAGAAGACCACGGTCTTGCCCTCGTGCACGAGCAGCCGGTCGTCGAGGTGGAGCTTGACCGCGCGGGCCAGCACCGCGCGCTCGATGTCCGCGCCCAGGCGCTCGAGCTCGGGGACGCCGTCGCGGTGTGACACGCGTGCCACGTCCTGGTGGATGATCGGCCCGGCATCGAGCTCCTCGGTCACGTAGTGGGCCGTGGCCCCGATGATCTTCACCCCCCGCCGCTCGGCCTGGCGGTAGGGATCGGCCCCCGCGAACGCCGGCAGGAAGGAGTGGTGGATGTTGATCAGCGGCACCCCGACGCGGTCGAGGAAGGCGCCCGTGAGGATCTGCATGTAACGCGCCAGCACCACCACGTCGACGCGGCCCTCGAGCAGCTCGAGCAGGGCGCTCTCTGCCTCGGGCTTGCCGCCGGGCGGCACGGGCACGTGGTGATAGGGGATCCCGAAGGCCGCCGCGTCGGGCTCGAGGTCGGGGTGGTTCGAGGCGATGAGCTCTACCTGCGCGTCCAGCTCGCCGCGGCGGTTGCGCCAGAGAAGATCGAGCAGGCAGTGCTCCTCCCGGGATACGAGCACCGCCATCCGCTTGGGCTCGTCGGCATAGGACAGGCGCCAGTCCATCTCCAGCCCGTCGCCCACCTCGCGCGCGAACTCCCTGCCCAGCTCATCGCGCCCGAGGTCGAGCGCCTCGGTGGTGAACTCCATACGCATGAAGAAGCGCCCGCCCTCGGGATCGAGTGAATGCTGATCGGAGGAGACGATGTTGGCGCCGTGCGCGAAGAGGAAGCCCGACACGGCGGCGACGATGCCCGGCCGGTCGGGACAGGAGATGAGCAGCCGTGCCGAAGTTCCGCCGGCGGGGGTGGCGCTCACGGTGCGCCGGCCGGCGCCGCGGCACGGCGCCGGAGCGGCATGGCCGTCAGGCGGAGACGGGCTGCGTGTCGCCCGCCCGCGTGTCGCGCTCGTTCGGCACGCAGTGCGTCATCGTCAGGCCGCTCACGTCACGCGACGGGTTGTTTCCGAGGTTGGCCACACGGTCGAGCTCCTCCTCGGTGAGGGTCTGGCTCGCGAGTGGTGGCAGGTGCCGCACGTCGTCGGCCGAGATGCCGACGATCTCGCTCACCCGCCGGCCCAGCTCGTTCTCGACCATGAACAGGTGCCAGACCATCCGCTCTTGGATGTTGCGATCGCACTGACCGATGGCGTCCGCCAGGTTGGCAACCAGGTCGTCGCGCTCCCACTCCTCCGAGAGCAGGTAGCGCTCGCCGGCCTGCTTATAGTCGTTGGTGCGCGGGATCCGCTTGCGCGTCAGGCGACCCTCGATGGAGGGCCCCTGTTCGTCGTGGCCGGCCGACGGCGCCTCGTTGAGGCCGCCGCTGATGGACGGCTCGTAGTTCACGTGCGGGTTCTCGCCGCCGTCGTCCACGCCGTAGGCCATCTGACCGTCACGCTGGTTGGTGGCCACCGGCGCCTTGGGCTGGTTGACCGGCAGCTGGAGATAGTTCGATCCCACGCGGTGGCGCTGGGTGTCGCTGTACGAGAAGGTGCGCCCGACGAGCATCTTGTCGTCGGAGAAGTCGAGGCCGTCGACCAGCACTCCGGTGCCGAACGCGATCTGCTCGTTCTCTGCGAACACGTTGCTCACGTTGCGGTCGAGCACCATCCGGCCGACGGCCTTGGGCGGGAACCCTTCCTCGGCCCAGACCTTGGTGTCGTCGAGCGGGTCGAAGTCGAGCTCTGGATGCTCGTCGTCGCTCATCAGCTGCACCTGCAGCTCCCACTCGGGATAGTCGCCGGCCTCGATCGCGTCGTGGAGATCCTTGCTGTGCGCTCCGAGGTCTTCGGCCTGCACGGCGGCGGCGTCGGCCGCTGTCCAGCTCTTCACCCCCTGCTTGGGTATCCAGTGGTACTTGACGAGCACGGTTTCGTCCTGCGCGTTCACCCACCTGTAGGTGTTCACCCCGAAGCCCTGCATGTTCCGGTAGCCGGCCGGGACGCCCCGTGGGCTGTAGAGCAGCATCGCCATGTGCAGCGCCTCGGGAGACTGGCTGATGAAGTCGAGCTGGCGGTTGGGCTCCTGGCGGAAGGTGACCGGGTCGGGCTTCTGCGAGTGGATGAAGTCGGGGAACTTGATCGCGTCACGGATGAAGAAGACGCCGAGGTTGTTGCCGACCAGGTCCCAGTTGCCGTCCTCGGTGTAGAACTTGACCGCAAAGCCGCGCGGGTCACGCGCGGCCTCCGAGGAGTCGCGCCCGCCGGCCACCGTGGAGAAACGCAGCGCCACGTCGGTGCGCTTGCCCTTCTCCTGAAAGAGCTTGGCGCGCGTGAACTTCGACACCGGCTCGTCGCCGACCTTCCCGTAGGACTCGAAGTAGCCATACGCCGTGAAGCCACGGGCGTGCACCACGCGCTCCGGGATGCGCTCACGATCGAAGTGGCTGATCTTCTCGAGGAACGCATAGTTCTCGAGCGTCGCGGGGCCTCGCTCGCCCACCGTGCGCTGGTTCTGGTTGTCGTGGACCGGATGGCCCTGGCGGGTGGTGAGGACGCGGCGGCCATCGCCTTGGGCGGGCGGGTGGTTGCCTGGATCGGTCATGGGCTCAGCCTCTCGGTCAATATTTTCGGCGCCCTCCGGAGACTACGCGAACGGATTTCCGATTGGAACCGCGCGGAGGGGCTACCCAGCCGGCGCTGCGCGGGCGATGCGGCGGCCGCGGCGGCCGGCGCCCGAAACGCATTCCCGACTCGCACGCAGCCCCTCCGCGTGCAGCTCGAGCATTTGGACGACGGCGGCGGTGCGGCGGAACGGGTCGGCGATGGCTGCGCCTCGGTCGATCGGCACGGCGGCCACCAACTCGCCACCGACCTCAGCCACCACTGTGGGACCCGTGGGCGCGGGGGCGCTGTCCAGAGCGGCGAGGCGCAGCAGATCCCCGGTATCGCGCTCTCCGGCCAGACGCACGGTCACCTCGGTCCGTGACTCCGTCGGATCGCTCGTATTGATGGGACTATGCATCGCTTACCTCACGATCGTACAAGTTGTCGTGTCGCCCTTATATGGGCTACCCTAGCGTCGTACATGGCTCCCGCAATGTCGTACAAGGTCGACTTGTCCCATCTCGAACGGGACGGGGGCGGCTCCCTGACCCAGCAGCTCGTGGATCGGTTCGCCGGGGCCATCGAAGCCGGAGAGCTGGCTCCGGGGGAGAAGCTGCCACCCACCCGCGCCCTGGCCGCCGCCGCGAGCATCAACCACCTGACGGCGGCACGCGTGTACCGGCGCCTGGCGGAGGAGGGCTACGTGACCGCCAGCGTGGGACGCGGCACCTTCGTGCGCTCACTCGCTCCGGCGGCCGCCGAGGAGCGAGGCGACGACTGGCAGGCGTACGTCCTGCCCGACCGCCCTTCCACCTACCAGGAGGAGATGCTCTCCGATGCCTTCCGCCTCCCCGGCGAGGAGGGCATGATCTCACTGGCCACCGGCTTTCCGTCGCAGCGCTTCCATCCCGCCCAGGAGATGGCCGACCTGTCAGCGCAGGTGTTCGCCGACGAGGGAGGGGCCGCGCTCTCCTATCTTCCGGCCCCGGGCCTCCCCGCGCTGCGCGAAGGCCTTGCCGATCTCGGCCGCCGGCGTGGCTTCGCGACGGACGCCGCCGAGATCATCGTGACCTCCGGCGCCCAGCAGGCGATCGACTTGACTGCGCGGGCCCTGCTGGGCCCGCGCGACGTGGTGGCGGTCGAGTCGCCCACGTTCACCGGGTCCCTGCTGGCCCTGCGCGCCACCGGAGCGCGAGTGATCGGGATCCCCGTGGACGAGGACGGGCTCGACGTGGAGGCCCTCGAACAGGCGCTGGCCCGCCACGAGGTGCGCCTCTGCGCGCTGCAGACCACCTGCCAGAACCCCACCGGCGTGGACCTCTCTCCCGAGCGGCGCCTGCGGCTGGCCGAGCTTGCGGTTGAACGCAACCTGTTCGTGATGGAGGACGGCGCGTACTCGGACCTGCGCTTCGAGGGCGAGCGCCCGTGCCCGCTGCGCCAGGCCGCACCCGGGCACGTGATCTACGTCAGCTCGCTGTCGAAGGTCGTGGGCGGTGGGCTGCGGATCGGCTGGATCGCGGCCCGCGGGCCGGTGCACGAGCGCCTGGCCATGCTGAAGCAGAGCGCCGACTTCCACACGCCTACGCTGGTCCAGCACATGGCCGCTCGCTACCTGGACGGCGACGCCTATGACCGGCAGCTCGCCAAGGGGCTGCCCTACTACCGCGAGCGCCGTGACGCCTTGATGGCCGCGCTGGAGCGCCACCTGGCGGGCGAGTACGACGCAGCCGTGCCCCGGGGAGGCCACCACGTGTGGGTCACGCTGCGCCGCCCCGCCGAGGAGCGCACGCTCTACTCCGAGGCCGTGCGCAACGGCGTCTCCTTCACGCCGGGCGGGGCGGTGTGCGCCGAGCGCCGGAAGCGGACGAGCCTGCGGCTTTCCTTCTCCCTCGTCGAGCCGGACGAGCTCGAGGAGGGCGTCAGGCGCCTCGCGCGCGCACTGCGCGAGGTACGACGGCGTGACCGCACGGCGACGGCCGCACCGCTTTCGTGATCATGGGCCGTCCCCGGAGGCGGCACCAGGCTGCAAGCGCTCCCACAGGCCGGCGAGCGTGCGCTGTTCCTCTGCGGTCAGGGGGTCGAGGAACCGCTTGCGTACGCCCGCGAGGTGGGTGCGACGGGCCGCGGCGAACAGCTTCCGGCCCTCGTCGGTGATGAGCGCGTTGAAGCCGCGCAGATCCGAAGGACAGCTTTCGCGCCGGACGAGACCGTCGCGCTCCAGACGGTCGACGAGACGGGTGAGCCCGCTGCGGCTGAGCAGCACCGACTCTGCGAGCTGCGACATCCGCAGCCGACCTTCGGGCGTGTCGGCGAGAAAGAGCAGCACCTCGTATGAGCTGAGCGAGAGGCCATGGGCGGTCAGGAGCTCGGCGTCCAGCTCCCCGGTGAGGGCGGAGTGCAATCGCAGAAAGCCGCGCCATGCCGCGAGCGCGTCGGGCTCCAGCAGGGCTCCACCAGCTCGTAGCCCGGTGTTAGTTGTGGGCACAATTACCTCGCTATGATTGCGTGCACAAGGACTCTAGAGGCCACATCACAGGAGGCGCTCATGAAGCTGGAAGGCATTCACCACGTCACGGCGATCACCGGCGACGCCCAGCGCAACCTCGACTTCTACGCCCGCGTGCTCGGCCTGCGCCTGGTGAAGAAGACGGTGAACCAGGACGATCCGACCGTCTACCACCTCTTCTACGGCGACGAGGGGGGCAGCCCCGGCGCCGATCTCACCTTCTTCGAGTACCCCGGCGCCGTTCCCGGCCGGCCCGGTACCGGCATGGTCCACCGGGTGGTCTGGCGCGTGGGCTCTGACGAGGCGCTCGCCTTCTGGGCCGACCGCCTGGCCAAAGAGGACGTGTGGGCCGAGAGGGCGGACGGCGCGCTGCGCCTACGCGACCCCGAGGGGCTCGAGCACGAGTTGGTGGTCACCGACCGCGATGACCCCCCCTTGATCGCCGACCACCCCGAGGTGCCGGCCGAGATGGCTCTGCAGGGCTTTGACGGCGTGCGCGCCTACTCGGCCGATCCCGCGGCCAGCCGCCACCTGCTCGAGGAGGGGCTCGACTTCACGCCGGCCGGCGACGGCGCGTGGGAGGCCCGCGGCGAGCAGCGCGGCGGCGTGATCGCCTACGACGCGTCGCCCGCCGAGCCGGGCCGCCCCGGCGGAGGCACCGTGCACCACGTGGCCTGGGCCTCGACGATGGACGACCACCCGGCGTGGCGCAAGCGCGCCCTGCAGGGCGGCGCGCACCCCACCGAGGTGATCGACCGCTTCTGGTTCTTGTCGATCTACTTCGTCGAGCCGAGTGGGGTGCTGTTCGAGATCGCCAGCATGGGCCCTGGCTTCGATGTCGATGAGGACCCGCAGCACCTGGGCGAGAGGCTGGTGCTGCCGCCCCGCTTCGAGCCGATGCGGGAGCGCATCGAGGCGACGCTCACCCCGCTCGGCAATCCCCGCGAGTGACGAGGCGCGCCGCCGCCCGGTCCCGGTCCCGGTCCCCACCTCACTACCCTTCCTGACGGTGGCGAGCCGCAAGGAACAGAAGGAACAGCTACGCCGCGAGCGCGAGGAGCGCGAAGCGGCCGCGCGCGCCGCCGCGCGCCGTAAGCGCCTGATCGGCTATGCCGCCGGCGCGGCCGTTGTGATCCTGGCGCTGGCTGTGGCCGGCTTCGTGCTGATGAGCGGCGATGACGAAGGGGGCGGCGGAAGCGAGGGCGCGGCCGACGTCCTGCCCGACGGCGGCGAGGTGCCCGCCCAGGAGGTCACCGACCTCCAGGAGGCCGTGGAGGCGGCCGGCTGCGAGCTCGAGAGCTTCCCCGGCAAGGAGGGCAGCCGTGACCACATCACCGATCCCAACGAGGTGCCCGACTACAGCTCAAATCCTCCCAGCGAAGGCCGGCACCTCGATCAGCCCGTGCCGGACGGCTCGTACGAGGAGGCGCCCGACGCGAAGCAGCTCGTGCACAACCTCGAGCACGGCCGGATCGTCGTCTGGTTCAAGAAGGACCTGCCCGCAGAGCAGCGAGCCAACCTCAAGGCCCTCTTCGACGAGGACCCCTACCAGATAGTGCTTGTGCCCAACGCGACCAACATGCCCTACCAGGTGGCCGTCACAGCCTGGAACCGCGACCCCGAGCCAGAAGGCACAGGCCGGCTGCTGGGTTGCGACGCCTACAACGAGAAGACCTTCGATGCCATCCGCGCCTTCAAGGACGAGCACCGCAGCAACGGGCCCGAGGCCATCCCGTGAAGGAACCGTGCGGTGCTCGGCCGATCAGCGATCGGCCTGCGCTCCTCCAACAGAACCGTGCGGTGCTCGGCCGATCAGCGATCGGCCTGCGCTCCTCCAACAGAACC
>JAUJOQ010000001.1:187067-387748 GCA_030447725.1 Thermoleophilaceae bacterium | reverse complement strand
GAACCGTGCGGTGCTCGGCCGATCAGCGATCGGCCTGCGCTCCTCCAACAGAACCGTGCGGTGCTCGGCCGATCAGCGATCGGCCTGCGCTCCTCCGGCAGGCGTAGCAAGCGGTCTTGCAGTGCGGCCCGCTGCAAGGTTTCGTTCATGGCCGCATCGTTTTTCTGGGAGGGTGTTGTGACGCGTGGTGAAGAGGCTTCTAGTCACCGGCGCGTTGATCTGCGCCCTCACCCTCGCGGTGGTCGCGGCGCCCGCGCTGTCTTCTGATCCCTACCGGCCCGAGCCGGTCCAGTTCTCCATGCCCGCGGCCGGCGAGGACTCGCTGCTCGGCACCGCGTCCCGCCGCGGCGTCGGCGTGGTGTCCCGCCCCCTTCGCAGCCCGAAGCGCTTCAACGCGGTCGGCCTGACATGGCGGGGGCGAATCGGAGAGCCCGGCATCGCCGTGCGCACACGGCTCGACGGCGGAGGGTGGACTGCATGGAGCACGATGGCGACTCACGCCGAGGACGCTCCGGACCCGGGTGGTGAGCGCGCTCCACGGGGGGTCACGAGCCCGACGTGGGCGGGGGAGGCGGACTGGGTGCAGTACCGCTCCAGCCGTCGACTCCCCGGTTTGCGCCTGCAGTTCATCAACGTGCGCGGCACGGCCACCGCCGCCGACCGCGCCAAGACTCGGGTGCGCCGGGCCGCCAGCGCCGGCGTGGCCACGCTCGCGAGCTTCCTCTCCCCCGGGAGCGCCTCCGCGGCAGCCGAGCCGTCGATGGTGTCGCGGGCCGAGTGGGGAGCGTCGAAGTGCCAGCCGCGGTCGGCCCCCGAATTGGGCGATGTCGACGCCGCCTTCGTGCACCACACCGTGAACAACAACGACTACACCCAAGGCGAAGCGCCCGATGTCGTACTGGCGATCTGCCTGTTTCACCGCAACACCAACGGCTGGAACGACATCGGCTACAACTTCCTCGTCGATCGCTTCGGCACCCTGTACGAGGGCCGCGCGGGTGGCGCGGATAGGCCCGTGGTCGGCGCTCACGCGGTCGGCTACAACGGGCAGTCCACCGGGATCGCCAACCTCGGCACCTTCAGCGATGAACAGCAGAGTCCCGCCGCTATCCGCTCCCTCGCCGCCCTCATCCGCTGGAAGCTGCCCCGGCACGGCGCGCCAACCTCCGGGAGCGTAGACGTGGTGAGCACCGGAGGGGCCACCAACCGCTATCCGGCGGGGCGCACCGTGCGCCTGCAGCGTGTGAGCGGGCACCGCGACACCGGCGCCACCGAATGTCCCGGCGGGGCGCTCTACGCGCAGCTGCCCGAGCTGCGCCGTCTGGTGGCCGGCGCCAAGCCGGCCCCCGGGGCCATCACCCAGCTCGACGCCGAGGTGAAGAGCGCGGACACCGTGTCGCTGGGTACTCCCGTACAGCTCGGCGGCACGCTGACCGACGAGCAGGGCAAGCCGTTGGCCGGCCAGCCCGTGGAGGTGCAGGCGCTGGTGGGCACCGTTTGGCGCACGTCGTCGACCCAGACCACCGACTCCCAGGGCGGCTTCTCCGCCCTGGTCAAGCCGCGCCGCAACCGCAGCCTACGGGCCAGCTTCCCCGGCTCCGGCGGGCGGCTGCCCACGGCCTCCGCCCCCTTGGCGGTGAAGGTGCGCCCCATCGTCACCCTCACCCGCGCGCCGACGACAGGAGCGACGGGCAGGCGCGCCGTGCTGCGCGGCAGGGTCCGCCCCCGCAAGGAATCGGTGTGGCAGGTGCTGCAGGTACGCCGCGGCCACCGCTGGCGCGTGGTGAGCGTCAAGCGCCTGCGCGTGGCGCACGACCGCACCTTCCGCGGGTCCTTCGTGCCCGCCGGGTCGAGGCTGTACCGCTACTACGTGACGTCTCGCGCCGACAGCGTGACCGCGCGTGGCGCCTCGGAGGCGTACAGATTCCGGGTGGGCGGTCCCCGCGGCGACGGCGACGGCGACGGCGGGGTCGTGGCGCCCTCCCCGGATGGCGTGTCGGCGCCGCCCCCGCTGGTCCCAGCCCTGCCGCAGCTCCCGCTGTAGAGCCCGTGGCCAGTGGCCGGCGCCTCACGGTGCCGGCCAGGAGGTGTGGAACGATGGAATGGTGGCTGTGCCGCTCGAACTGCTCCTTCCCTTCCTCGTCGGGTCCGTTCTCGTGACGGTGATCCCGGGCGCGGACATGGCGCTCGTCACGCGGCAGGTGCTCGTCGGCGGGCCGGCGCTGGCGCAGAAGACGATCTTCGGGAACCTCACCGGGCTGCTCGTCCACGGCGTCGCGCTCGCCGCCGGGCTGTCGGCGCTGCTCGTGGCGTCAGCGACCGCCTACACCGGGGTCAAGCTCGCCGGCGCCGCCTACCTCGTCCTGCTCGGCGTCCAGGCGCTGCTGGCCTCCAGGCGCCCTGCGACCGAGGCGCCGGCGGGCGCCGTTGCCGTGCCGCACCGTGCCTTCCTGCAAGGGCTCATCAGCACCGTCCTCAACCCAAAGCCGGCGCTCTTCTTCCTGACGTTCCTGCCGCAGTTCGTGAACCGTGACGCGGCCGTCCTGCCGCAGACGCTGACCTTGGCCGCGATCCACGTGGTCGTCGGACTCATCTGGCTTTCCGCATACGCCCGTCTGGTGCATCGCGCGCGCGGACTGCTCACCGCGCCGCGTGTCAAGGCATGGCTCGAGCGGACCACCGGCGTGGTGCTGATCGCGTTCGGGCTGCGGGTAGCCGTCGAGCGCCGCTGAGTCTCGAGCGGGCGGCTCGGTGGACTGCCGGCGACGCTCCTCGCGGCGCTAGTCCCAGCCCTGGCGCAGCTCCTCGCTGTAGAGGCCCCGGCCCGTGGCCAGCATCCGCACGGTGCGGGCCAGGATGCGCAGGTCGAGGAGCACCGAGCGGTGGTCCACGTACCAGACGTCCAGCTCGATCCGCTCGGGCCATGACAGTGAAGCCCGGCCATTGACCTGCGCCCATCCGGTGATGCCCGGCTTCACCTCCAGGCGACGGCGCTGGCGGTCCGTGTAGCGCTCCACCTGCTCGGTCACCGTCGGGCGCGGACCCACGATCGAGAGATCGCCGCGCAGGACGTTGACGAGGTTGGGCAGCTCGTCGAGCGAGAAGCGGCGCAGGAACCGCCCCGATCTGGTGATGCGAGCGTCGCCGCGCTCGATGTAGAGCCCTGCTCCCATGCACTCCGCCCCCTGCACCATCGTTCGCAGCTTCCACAGCTCGAACGGCTCCCCGTGGCGACCGACGCGCACGTGGCGGTAGATCACGGGCCCCGGGGACTCGAGCCGGATAACGACTGCGGCAATGATCAGGATGGGAGACGCCAGCGCAAGCGCGACGGCCGCGATCAGGATGTCGAGCGCGCGCGTCACGTACGGTCTTCCTCGCCATGCGGATCCTGTACCTGCACCAGTTCTTCAAGACGCGCGAGGAAGCGGGCGGCACCCGCTCGTACGAGTTGGCGCGGCACCTGGTGTCGGGCGGTCACGAGGTGGTGATCGTAACTGCGGCGGCCGGGCCCTCCCCGGTACGGCGCACCGTCGACGGGATACGGGTCGTGGAGGTGGGCGGCGCCTCACCGGACTACGCCGCCGCCACGGCCCGGGGCTACGGTCGCCGGATGGCGGGGTTTGCCGGCTTCGCGGCCGCAGCGACCCATGCCGCGGTGCGCGCCGAGCGCCCCGACGTGGTGCTGGCCACCTCACCGCCGCTGACGATCGCGCTGCCCGGCATCGTGGCGGCGAAGCGCCATCGTGTGCCGCTGGTGTTCGAGGTGCGCGATCTGTGGCCCGAGGCGCCGATCCAGATGGGAGCGCTGCCCAACCCGCTCGCGCAGCGCGCGGCGCGCGCGCTGGAGCGCTTCGCGTACCGCCGCGCCCGCCACGTGGTGGCGCTCTCGCCTGGCATCCGCGACGGCGTGGTGGCTGCCGGCGCCGACCCCGAGCGTGTGACGCTGGTGCCCAACGCCTCCGACCTGGACCTCTTCTCCCCCGAGGTCGACCCGGGCGACCTGCGCCGGCGGCTGGGCCTCGACGACAAGTTCGTGTGCTCCTACTTCGGCACGATGGGCGAGGCCAACGACCTGACGCAGGTGGTGGAGGCGGCATGCCTGCTCCAGGAGCGAAGCGAGAACGGCGTGGCGTTCGTGCTCCAGGGAGAGGGCAAGCGCCGCGCGGCGATCGAGGATGAGGTGGCCCGGCGCGAGCTCGGCAACCTCGTGCTCCTGCCCGCCGCCGGCAAGTCCTCCGCCGCGCGCCTGGCCGCGGCCTCCGACGCCTGCATGACGATCTTCAAGGACGTGCCGATCCTGGCGACCAACTCCCCCAACAAGCTGTTCGACACCTTCGCGGCCGGACGGGCGGCGATCGTGAACACGGACGGCTGGCAGCGAGAGCTGGTGGAGCGCGGCGAGGCCGGTGTCTACGCGCGGGGGGGCGATCCCGCCCATCTGGCCGAGCAGGTGCTGTGGCTGCGCGACCACCCCGATGAGACCGCCGCCTATGGGCGCAACGCCCGCGTGTTGGCAGAGACCGAGTTTGACCGCCGCATGCTCGCCGAGCGCATGCGCGAGGTGCTCGAGAGGGCTGCCTCGTGGACCTAGAGATCTCCTACTGCGTCGTGAACACGGACGGGCGAGACCTCCTGCTGGCCTGCCTCGACGCTATCGCGCGCACCCACCCGCCGGGCGTCTCGCACGAGACCCTCGTGCTCGACAACTGCTCGGGCGACGGCTCCGCCGCGGCGGTCGAGAAGAGCGGCCACGACGCACGGGTGATCGCACTCGACCGCCGCCGCGGCAAGGCCGAGAACGACTCTCGGCTGCTACGCGCGGCACGGGGCCGCTACTGCCTCCTGCTCAACGAGGACTCGGAGCTGTGCGAGGGGGCGACCGCCGCCCTGCTTGCCGCGATGGACGCCGACCCGGGTGTCGGCGCGGCAGCGGCCCAGCTGCTGACGACCGGCGGTGAGCCCAAGCCCTGCGCGTGGCGACTGCCGGGTATCGCCACCGCGCTCGCCGGTGCGCTGTTCCTGTACCGCTTCCTCACGGTGCAGAGCGGCGGGGCGCACACGCGAGCGGTGGGCTGGGCGCAGTCGAGCGCGATGCTCGTGCGCTCGGAGGCGGCCGCCCGGGTGGGCTATCTGGATCCGGACTTCTTCGTCTACTCGGACGACACCGACTTCTGCAAGCGTCTGCACGACGCGGGCTGGAGGGTGCTCCACGTACCCTCGGCGCGGGCCGTCCACCACGACCAGCTGACCACCGACTTCGGGCGCGCGCAGCGACGAATCGTGGAGTTCCACCGCGGCAGGGACCGCTATATGCGAAAGCACGCCTCGGCGCCCGAGCGGTTGGCAGTGAGGCTGCTGGGTGCCTGGTTCTACCTCGTGCTGGCCCTGGTTGCAGCCGCAGCCCCTGGCCACGACGTGCGCCGCTACCTCTTCCACGCGCGCCAGGAGCTGTCTCCCCTACGCTGCGAAGGGATACGAGAGGCTGCCGAGGAGTACAACCGCCGGTCGCGAATCGCGCCATGACAAGCCGCAATCGGACCGATCGCTTGCCCCGCGCGCGATAGCCTCCAGCTCCCGCCGACCGTGGAACATCCCGACCTCGCTCAGCTCGCCGCCGTCTTGGCCGCCGCCGGCGCGGCGCTGCTGCTGGCAGGCCGGGGGAGGGCAATGGTGCTGGGCGGGATCGCCATGCTCGGACTTGGGACGCTCGGCTTGACGCTGTCGATTCCCGGCTCCGACAAGCTGGACGCGCTTCTGTCTCCGACCGGTGGGGTGGCCGCCGTGGCCGGGCTGGCGGCGCTGGCGGGCGGCGGCGCGGTGTTCGTGCGCCGACCCGCGTGGGTGCCTCTAGCGGTGCTCGCCGCCGCGCCACTGCGTCCGCCGATCACCTTCGATCCGGCACAGAGCCTGCCGATCACCCTGGCCGAAGGCGGTCAGCTGGGGCGGCTGTTGCCGCTCTACTTCGTGCTCGCCGCCGCGGCGCTCGCCTTGATCTGGCGGGCCCTGCACCACGATCACGGCGCTGTGAGGCCGCTGCCACGCGTGGTGGCGTTTCCGACCGCTGCCTTCATTGCCTTCGCCTCCGTGTCGCTGGTGTGGGCGGATGAGATCGAGGCGGGCGTCGAGCTGCTGGTTTTCTTCACGCTGCCTTTCGCCCTGCTGCTCGGGCTGGTGGCCCGGTCGCCGTTTCCCGAGTGGGCCCCGAAGGCCCTGGCTCGGCTCGGGGCGGGACTGGCTGCACTGTTCGCGCTCATCGGCCTATACCAGGCGGCCACACGTGAGCTGTTCTTCTTCGCACCCAACCTCGAGGTCTCCAACGCCAATGCCGACTACTTCAGAGTCACCTCGCTGTTCGGCGATCCGAGCCTCTACGGACGCCACGTGGTGCTCGGGATAGGAGTTGTGCTCGTGCTGCTGGCCCTCAGGCGCGTGCATCTCTTCTTGGGCGTGGGCCTGCTCACGCTCATGTGGGCCGGGCTGTTCTTCTCGTACTCGCAGTCGAGCATGGTGGCGCTCCTCTCGATCACGCTTGCGTTGGCCGCCGCCACCGGCGGCAGGAAGGTGCGCCGGCTGGTACTCGCGATGCTCGCGGTAGGCGTGCTGCTGACCGGCGGATACCTGGCCTCGATCGAGATCCGGGGCGAGTCACTGCGCCAGCGGACCGCCGATCGCTCGCAGCGTGTGCAGGACACGGTGCGAGTGGTGCGCGAGGACCCGATCGCCGGCGTCGGCATCGGCGGCCAGCCGCAGGCGAGCCGGCGCCTGTCGGGACGCGACCGCACCACTCCGAACTTCGTGTCCCACACCACACCGCTCACGGTGACGGCCGAGCTGGGCCTGGCGGGACTGGCCCTCTACGTATGGCTGCTGGTGGGAGGAGCGCGGCTGCTGGCGGCGGTGCGCCGGCTCGAGCCCCCCCTCGGCCTGGCTCTCGGGGCAGCGTTCCTGGCACTGTTCGTGCACGCGCTTTTCTACAGCGGCTTCCTGGAGGACCCGCTCACGTGGGCTGTGCTCGGCGTTGGCGCCGGCTATCTCACCTGGCCCCGTCGCGACGACGGTGTGCGCCGCGATCGGGGTTCGTCGGATCCCGTTTCTCATCCGACGGGGGGCGGTCCCGACGCCGCCGACGCCCTGGCGGCCGGCGCCTGATGCTGGAGCGCCTCGGCCTCGACGGCCGTGGAGGATCCGGCAGGGACACCGGATCCTCCGACTCGATCTCGAGGGGCGGCTTCTGGGGCCTGCTTGGCGTGCTGCTCGGGCTGCTGGCGATCAACCTGCCCGAGCTCGGCTCGGACCCGTGGCCCTTCCGTCCCGGCTCCGTCGATCCGCAGGGGCTGCTCGCGCCGCTGGTGCGGGCGGCCGGCGAGGAGTGGGACGTGGGCATCGCCCGCGCGACCTGCCTGCTCGCCGCCCTGGCCCTGGCGCTGGTGGGGGGGGCGTCGTTGGGACGCCGCGACTTTCCTGCACCGGGCGCGGCGGCGCTGGTCCTCGGGGTGGCGCTGGCCCTCCTGCTGCCATCCACGCTCCTGCAGATCGGCCTGCGCGACGCGACGGCGCCGTGGTTTCACACCAACGACTCCGTCTACCAGATCGAGATCGCCGGGGATCTCCTGCAGGACGGTGAGAATCCCTATGGCCACGACTACCGCTCGTCGGGCATGGAGCGCTTCTACACGCGCGACGGAAGCGTGTCGGAGCGCGTCCGCGAGCGGGAGGTGTCGCTCGAGCACTACGCCTACTTCCCGGGCACGGCGATCACCTCGTCGGTGTGGCGCCTGCTGCCCTCTCCCTTGGACGACTACCGGCTGTTCGTGCTGGCGCTCACGCTGGCGGGGCTCGCCGCCGCAATGGCCTTCCCGGCTCCGCTCTCATGGCGGCTCGCGCTCGGGGCGGTGGTGGTGGCCAACCCGATCGCCGTGCGCTCGGCGTGGTTCGGCCAGAACGACGCGCCCAGCCTGACCCTGATGCTGCTCGCCTTCGCCCTGGTGACCCGCGACCGCTACCGGTGGGCGGCCGCCAGCCTGGCCGCGGCGGTGCTGCTGAAGCAGTTCGCGGTGGTGGCGAGCCCCTTCGTCGCCCTGATGCTGCTCTCGCGCGGCGTGGCGCGTGATGAGCTCAAACGCGTAGCGGCCGTGTTCGCCGGCGTGGTGGCAGTGGGTATTCTGCCCTTTCTGATCGCCGACCCGGTGGCCTTCTACGAGGACACCGTGAAGTTCGGAGCCGGCACCTACAAGATCGTCGGGTACGGGCTCTCGGGGATCCTGATCCGGGCGGGCATCCTCGAGGACCGCGACGGCTCGTACCCGTTCGCCCTGATCGCCGTGCTCACGTGGCTGCCGTTGACGGTCTGGCTGCTGTTGGCTCAGCACCGGCTACGGCAAGCGTGGGTGGGGCCCGCCGGGTTCGCGATCTCGATGCTCGTGCTGCTCTTCATCGGGCGCACCTTCAACAACTACTACCTGGTGTGGCCGATGACGGGCGCCATCGCGGCGGCGCTCGTCTGGCTCGCCTCGGACGCTGCGCCAGAGCCCCGCCAAGGGGCGATCCGTGCGCGGGAAGAAGCGACGGCAGGGTAAGCGGGGGGTGGCCGGCTTTCCGGCGCGGGCCGGGGCGAGGGCCGGCCTCCTCCACCCAGCCCCTGACGCGTTTAGTTGGTGCTGCCCCGCCGGCCGCGCTCGGCACGTCGTGGGGTGCGGGCCTTCCTGGCCTTCTTTGCCTTGCCACGCTGAATCACGGCGGCGCTCGTCCCGGGGCCCGGGCGCCCGCGCACCTTGCGCGGCTCGAGCCCGTAGAGGATGCTGCGTCCGGTGAGATAGACGCGATCCTGGTCGGCGATGATCGGCCCGGCGTACTTGCCGTTGGCAAAGCTCCACACCTGCTTGCCGGTGCGGGCATTGAAGGCCACGGTGAGGTCCTTGTCGCCCATCTTCACGAAGCGCGAGGCCTCGGAGCCACAGGAGGAGCAGGCCGCCACGTACACCAGCCCGTCCATCACCGTGGGCGGCGAGTGCACGGCGCTCACCATCTCCTTCTCCCACTTCGTGTCGCCGGTGGCGGCGTCGAGAGCGAAGAACTTGCCGTCGTAGGTGCCGACGTAGACCTTCCGGTCCCATACGGCGGCCGCCGAGTAGATGTAGGTGCCCAGCGGCCGGGCCCAGAGCGTCTTCCCGGTCTTGGCGCCGAAGGCGAACATGGTGCCGTCGCTGTTGCCGATGAAGACCCGGCCGTAGGCCACCGTCGGACTCGCGTAGAAGAACTCACGGGCGCCCAGCGCGGACGCTCCCGACGCCGCCCGCCACGCCAGCTTGCCCGTCTTCGCGTTCAGCGCGTAGACGCTGCCGGCCTGGTTGCCGGCGAAGATCAGCCCCTTCGAGAACGCGGGCGAGGTGTTGACCCGGTCGCCGGTGTCGTAGCTCCAGACCTCTTTGCCGTTCTTGGCGCGGATGGCGTGTATCCGGTTGTCCCACGAGCCGAAGTAGAGGATGCCGTCCTTGAGCAGCGGCGAGGACTCGATCGGCATGCCCTTGAAGCGCCACTTCTCCTTGCCGGTGCGCGCGTCCATCGCGATCAGGAAGCCGGTCGGATCGGGGTCGTTCTCCCCGCACTCTACGAAGTCCATGTAGGCCTGGTAGATCGTGCCGTTGGCGATCGTCGGCGACGATGCCGCGCAGCGCTTGAAGTCCTTCGTCTTGAAGACCGGCTTGCCGGTCTTGGCGTTCAGCGCGTAGAAGAGTCCCTTCTGCTGGGCGACGTAGACGTTGCCATAGCCGGCTGTGGGGGGGAACTCCAGGGTGTCCCGGGCGTCGACCGACCACAGGCGCCGGTAGGGAGGGCGGTGGTCGTACGGGGAGACCTTCGTGCGCTGCACGTCATAGCCGTAGGTGGGCCACGGCACCGCTATCCGCTTGGTCTTCGGGCGCTGGGCACCGGGTGTGTCGGTGCGGTCGAACTCCTCGCCGGCCGAGCCGCGCTTCTCCACGGGCTTGCCGGCCTGCCAGTACCAGACACCTCCGGCCACACCGAGAACGAGCAGGGCGAGGACGCCCCCGATGAGCAGCTTTCGGACCATGAGGGGCCTCAGGATGGCAGAAGGGCCTCCCGGGTCCGTCAGCGACCGCGTGCCAGCAGGGACCAGATCCGCTTCGTGACCTCGGGCACCTCGACGCTCAGGCGGTTCTGCTCGAGCTCACGGCTCCACTGGGGGGTGCCCGGGCGCATCACGATGCCCTTTCCGAACCGGTAGGCCACGAAGGCGGGCTCTTCCTCATCCCGGCCGGCGGCGCTCTCGAGTTGCGCGTCGGCCGGAAGGGCGACCGAGCGCTCGAACACCGAGAAGTCCCCGAACAGGTCGTCCACGCCCTCGAACAGCCCCAGGCCGTCGCGCTGTGCGCTGAGGGGGGCGGAAACCTCGGACCGGAACACCTCGGTCCGCTCCCCGAACAGGTCGTCGGCGCGCGGTGGGCTCGGGTCGCGCAGGCGGTCGTCCACGAGCGCGACCGTGCGTTTGAGCGTCTCAGACCCGAAGGAGACCACCCTTAGCCCGTTGCTCTCCACCTCCTCGCGCAACCCATCGCGCACCCGGCGCGGCACCCAGGTGGCGCTGCCGGCGATCGCCACCCCGGGCGCGTTGCCCAGCGCCGGCCCCTCGCGCCGGGCGAGGGAGAGGTCGGTGGTCAGGTCGTAGGCCATG
Organism: Thermoleophilaceae bacterium; assembly: GCA_030447725.1. Taxonomy (GTDB): domain Bacteria; phylum Actinomycetota; class Thermoleophilia; order Solirubrobacterales; family Thermoleophilaceae; genus JAAYBF01. The sequence continues at coordinate 377,055 of JAUJOQ010000001.1, read as the reverse complement.
CGCTCGCGGTCCAGGAAGCGCAGCAGCGGCGACACCTCGCTCGCGAAGCCGGGCGGCAGGCCGCCGTCGGCGAAGGGCCGCTCGGCCGGTACCGAACGCGAGTTGGCAAACGTGTCCCCGAAGCCGTCGAGGTCGGAGTCGTAGGGGTTGCGGCCCTGCCAGGTGATCGCGGGCAGCACCACCAGCGGACGGGGTCGGCCCCGGGAGCGCTCGGTCTGCGGCAGGCCCGCGACCGCGAGCGGCCAGACGGCGCGCCGGCCGCGGGAGCGCACCCGCACGAGGTACACGCCGGTACGAGCGCGGGCGGGGATGCCCACCCGCAGGATCCCGCCCCGGCGGCGGTCCCGGCGGATCGAGACCGCCGAGCCCAGGCGCGAGAGGGCGAACCGGAAGCGGCGGCCGGTTGGGGCGACCTTCAGGCGGGCCACCGAGCCGGCGTCCACCACGCCCAGCGGGCCCTGGAGGGTGAGGCGGCGGACGGTGGTGCCCGTGCCCGCCGCGGCGGTGCCCGGCGTGGGGTAGCCCGGGGGGGCCAGCGTCTCGTTGCCGGCTGGGTCTCGCACCCTTACCTGGAAGGCGTAGTTGCCGTCGACCGCCAGGTCTCCGCTGATCACACTGCCGTTCCACACGCCACTGCGGCTGCCGTCTCCACGGAAGCGGCGTACCGGGCGCACGGGGCCCCCCTCGGTGCGGTAGACCCGGAACTCGGGCGAGGCGTTCTGCGGCCCGTCGTAGGTGATCCGCACCGACACCGGCCCATCGCCGGGGTCCACGACCCCCGGCTCGGCCGAGGTGATCTTCACGTTGGGAGGCACGGTGTCCACGATCACCTCCTTGAAGGAGTCCACGGCGCGGCCCTCCTTGCGCCGCACGAGCCGCATCCGATAGATCGCGTCGGGCACGACCTTGCCGTCGTCGTCGCGCCCGTCCCACCTGAAGCGGTGCTTGGTGTCGCCGGCCAGCACGCGGTCGTCCACGATCCGGCGCACCGCCTCGCCGTCGGGATCGATCACCACGAAGGAGACCTCGGCCGGCTCGGACAGATCGAAGCCCAGCCTCACCCTGTCCTGGTAGCCGTCCGCGTTGGGGGAGAACGCCTCGCGGTCCACAGCGAAGCGCAACACGAGTGGCTCCTCGGCCTTCAGGTACTGCGCGACCAGGAACGCTCCGCCGGTGGCGAGCACCAGTACCACGAAGACGGCACGCACGAGGCTCGACTCCACCGGCGGAAAGCTAGTGCTTCGGACCGCCGAGCCGTGAGAATGACGCGCATGCGCGTCCAGCTCGTGGATCCCCCCTCCTACACCCCCCCGTACGACTTCTCGCTGGCGGCGGCCCTGACCCGGGTGGGGGCCGAGGTCGAGCTGCTCACGAGCCGGTACCTGTATGGGCCGCTTCCGCCCGCCTCCGGGTTCGAAGTGCGGCAGGCGTTCTACCGGCGAGCGACCAGAGACCACCGCTCGACTGGCCACAGGCGTGCGCTCCGCGTTCTCGAGCATCTGCCCGACATGCTGCGCCACCGCCGGGCAGCCGGGGCCGCGGACGTGGTCCACTACCAGTGGCTCACCCTCGAGGCGCTCGACGCCTTCCTGATGGCCCGGGGGCCGCCGACCGTCTTCACCTCGCACAACGTGCTGCGACGGGGAAAGGGCCGGGTCACCGAGAGCGCCGCGCGCCTGGTGGCGGCGCGAGCAGATGCGGTGGTCACGCACTCGGACGTGAGCGCCCGGGAGCTCGTGGACCGTTTCCGAGCCGACCCCACGCGGGTGCATGTGATCCCCCACGGAGCGTTCGACTACCTCACGCGACAGCCCACCGAGGTCCCGCTCCCGGATGCACTGGCGCGCGTCGAGGGACCGGTGATCCTCTGCTTCGGCGTGCTTCGCCCCTACAAGGGGGTGGACGTGCTGCTCGAAGCGTTTCGCGGAGTGCAAGGAGCGGAGCTGTGGATCGTCGGACGCCCGTGGATGTCCACCGAGCCGCTCAAGAGGGCCGCGGCGGCGGCCGAGGGAACGGTTCGCTTCGTCGAGCGCTTCGTCCCCGACTCGGAGCTGCCCGCATACCTTCGCCGCGCGGACATCGTGGTGCTGCCCTACCGCGAGATCGACCAGTCCGGGGTCCTTTACACCGCGCTCGCCTTCGGCAAGGCGATGGTGCTGTCGGATGTCGGCGGCTTCTCTGAAATGGGGCGCCGCCACGGCGCCGCCAGCCTCGTACCGGCAGGGGACCCCGATGCGCTGCGCTGCGCCCTGGCCGACCTGATCTCACGCCCCGAACGCCGAGTGGCGCTCGAACAGCGCGCCGCGGCCGCGGCCGCCGGCCCCTATTCGTGGGATGAGATCGGCAGGCGCACGCTGGCGCTGTACGAGAGGCTGCTGGGGTGAAGGCCGTCTTCCTGGGCAAGCACAAGCGCTCCGCCGTGGGAGCGCTGGAGCATCTCGTCGAACGAGGTTGGGACGTGGCGGCCGTGGTTGCGCCGGAGCAGCCTGGCCCCGCGGCGCCCCAACAGCGGCTGGATCTGGCCGCCTCGCGCCGTGACATCCCCGCGGTCACCGACGAAGAGCTTTACGCCGCCATCGAGGATCCCGGCGGCGCCCGCATCGACCTCGGGGGAGTCGACCTCGTGCTCTCGTTCCTGTTCTGGAAGCGAATCCGCGTGCCCCTCATCGAGCTGGGCTCGGTCGGCTGCCTCAACTTCCACCCCTCCCCCCTGCCGGACATCCGCGGGCTCGGCGGCTACAACGTGGCCATCCTCGAGGGCCTTGCCGAGTGGGGCGTGTCCGCCCACTTCGTCGACGAGGACTTCGATACGGGCGACATCGTGCGGGTGGACCGCTTCGGGATCGACCCGGTTCACGAGACGGCGCTGTCACTCGACATCGCCAGCCAGAAGCGGCTCCTCGCCATGTTCGCCGACGTTGTCGATCTCACCGCCACCGGGGAGCCGCTGCCCCGCATCCCGCAGGGCGAGGGCCGCTACGTGACGCGCGAGGAGTTCGAGCAGCTGCGCCGTGTGCGACCCGGTGACCCGCCCGAGCTGACCGAGCGGCGGATGCGGGCGTTCTGGTATCCGCCCCACGAGGGCGCGACCGTCGAGGTCGCCGGCCGGACGCTCACGCTCGTGGACCGGCCTCTGCTCGAACAGGCAGCGGCGGCAAACCGCGACGCGGGGATATTCGCCTGAAGCGAACCGCAGCTTTACGTCTTGTCGGCGCCGACCACCACGACCACGCTCGCGTCTCCCGCCAGCGCCTGGGTGTCGGGGTCGATCTCCTCGCGCTGGGCGATCTTCAGCCGGCGAGCGACGTCCTCGGCCTCGGCCTCCGCCCCCGGCGCGTAGAAGACGACCGATTCGGCCCGCTCCTGGTCGAGGCTGTTTGTCACGTTGCCGAGCTGGTAGCCCTCCCTCTCCACCGTGTCGCCTACGTCGGCGGCGAGGCCGGTGACCGTGGTGCCGTTGAGCACCGCCACCGTGACCTGCGACGGGTCGATGCCGGTCTGCGGATTGCGCGCCCCGGTGTTGGTGGCGCCTGCGCCCTGGCCGCCTGCGCCGGCGGCCGGCCCGGCGTCCGCGGCCTGGCCGGGGGCGGGCGCGTCGGACTCGTCGCCCCCTGCCAGCTTGAGACCGCCGAGCGTCGCCGCGGCCAGCACAAGCACTCCGAGCCCGATCACCAGCGCGGCCCTGCCCGGCGAGTGGAAGAGACGGCGATACCACCGATCCCCGCCGGGACGGCTGCGCTCATAGGGCGGCAGGATCACCGAGCCTGACGCCGTGTCCGGCCGCGTGGCCGGCGAGCCCCGCGGGGGCAGCGTGATGCGTGGAGGCGGAGGCACGGGGCGAGGCGAGGCGCCGGCCGCCGGGAGAGCGGGGGCGATTGCGGGCCGTTCCCCGGTGTCCCCGTCGGGGTCGTCGTAGCGGTCATGCCAATCCTCCTCGTGCTCATCCTGCTCCTCGTGAACCGGCTCATCCTGCTCCTCGTGAACCGGCTCGTCCTGCTCCTCGTGAACCGGCTCGTCCTGCTCCTCGTGAACCAGCTCGTCCTCGCCCTCGTCGGGCTCGACGTCCTCCACCAGGCCGGGAGAGTCCTCGGTCAGGCCCCGTTCAGGCTCCTCCACATCGGGCCCGTGATCGTTCCCTTCATGGGGGGAGGGAGGCGGATGGGACATCGTGTCCTGGGACACGCCCTCGCTCGAGTCCCGCCCCTCCTCGCCGCTGCTTGCCGTCCGGGCCGCGGCCGCGGTGGCGGCGCCGGGACCGGCGGCCACCGCGGGCGCCGCACCCGCAGCGGAGGCCGCCGCCGCGCCGGGAGGCGCCTGGCCAAGCGGGCGCAGGCCGGGATAGGTCGGCTGGGCGCCCGGCGGCCTGGGCACAGGCCTCACCGCCACACGCGCCGGCTGGGCGGCCGGCTCGCTGGTGCGCTCGGGCGCCCGGCCCGCCCAATCGCGCAGGCGGCGCACGTCTCGCGCCTGCGAGAAATACAGGGCGCACAGCACGGCGAGTCCCACTATCGCCGCGAGTCCCGCGTAGGAGCCGATCTCTTGGAGGATCTCCATGAAGAGGTGGCGTGGACTCTAGTGTTGCGAGCGGCCTGGACGGGCTACGCTCACTTCGCTGGCGCCGAACTGGCCTCCGGCGCCCCGGAGGCGGCCAGGGCACGCTCGGCCGACAGCTCGGTCACCGCCCCCGCCAGGCCGGCGGCATCGCCGTTGTAGACCAGCTCTTCGATGCGCGCGAAGGCCCCCTCCACCCACCCCGGATCAAGGCGCGGCCGCACGGCCGAGAGGATCTTCTCGGCCGGCGTCGGCTGCGGGCGCTCCCCCGGCTCGAACAGCTCCTCGTGGATCTTCTCCCCGGCGCGCCGACCGACGAACTCGATGGCGATGTCCACGTCGGGCTCCTTGCCGGACAGCCGGATCATGTTTCGGGCCAGGTCCACGATCTTGACGGGATCGCCCATCTCGAGCACGAATACCTCTCCGCCGGTGGCCAGGTCGCCCGAGCGGATGATCAGCTGCACGGCCTCGGGAATCGTCATGAAGTAGCGCGACATGCTCTCGTCGGTGACGGTGACCGGACCGCCTGCGGCGATCTGACGGCGGAAGATCGGCACTACGGAGCCGGATGAGCCCAACACGTTGCCGAACCGCACCGAGGCGTACCGCGTCTGGCGGTAGCGGTTCTGCGCCGCCTCGACCGCCCACTCGGCCAGCGCCTTCGAGGCGCCCATCACCGTGGACGGGGTAACAGCCTTGTCGGTGGAGACGAGCACGAACCGCTCGACTGCGGTCTCGCCCGCGGCGGCGGCCACGATGCGGGTGGCCACGGCGTTGTTGCGCACGGCCTCGACGGGGTTCTCCTCCATGAGCGGGACATGCTTGTAGGCGGCGGCGTGAAAGACGACCGACGGCTTCTCCTCCTCGAACAGCTCAGCCATCCGGGTGGCGTCCTTGCAGTCGGCGAGCACGGCCGCCGTCGCGCCGAAGTGGCGTTCCTCGTCCAGCTGGCGGCGGATCTCGAACAGGTTGTTCTCCGCATGGTCGACGAGCACGAGCTTCTTGGGCCGGACGCGCGCGATCTGGCGGCACAGCTCCGAGCCGATGGAGCCGCCTGCCCCGGTGACGAGCACCACCCTGCCGCTGAGGTAGGCGCCCACCCGATCGATCTCCACGCGCACCGGCTCGCGGCCGAGCACGTCCTCCACCTGCACATCGCGCACCTGTCGCAGAAGGTTGGGGCCACGGGAGAGCAGCTCGAACACCGTTGGCAGGGTGCGCACGGGAATGTCGCGCCGGCGGCACGCCATCACCACCTTCTGACGCAGGATGCCCGGCGCGGAGGGGATGGCGATCACCACCTCGTCGGGCTCCGAGTCGTCGAGGATGCGGGAAAGGTCGTCGGTCGTGCCATGCACCCGGTGGCCCGAGACGAGCATCCCCTGCTTGCGCGGATCGTCGTCCACGAAGCCGATCACCGCGCTCGACAGCTCGGGGTTGCGGCGCAGCTCGAGCGCCACCTGCTGGCCGCCGTTGCCGGCGCCCACGATCAGCACCTCGTTGCTGGCCCGTTGTACGAGGGGGCCTCTCAGGGGACGCTCCACGGCTGCCCGCACCAGGAAGCGGGCGCCACCCACAAGCGCCAGGGTGAGCAGGAAGTCGAGAGCGATCACCCCGCGCGGCGGATCGCTGGCGCCCAGCGACAGCAGGAAGAGCCCGGCGATCAGCACGAAGCTCGAGACCACCACGGCCTTGACGATCGACTCGAAGTCCGTCTGGTCCACGAAGCGCCACAGCTTCGAGTAGAGCCCGAAGGCGGAGAAGAGAGCGAGCTTGGCAACCACCACGAAGGCGACCGTGTCGACCATCAGATCCTCGTACCGGGCCGGGATCCCGGCGTCGAAGCGCAGCACGAAGGCGAGGTAGTACGCAAGCGCGACCAGGCATCCGTCCACGCCCACCTGTCCAAGGCGGCGCGCTCCCACCGATGATGTGATCCGGGTCTTCACTTCTGTCAGGCCGAAAGCAGCAGTTTCACCAGTTTGCGTGGGTCTCGGCGGATCCGGGAGACGTCGTGCAGCGGGCGCTTGGTGATCGTGATCTCATTCGGGTCCTCGAGCTTGAGCAGCCGCCCCTCGCGCAGCAGCGCCTCGTCGACGGCACCGGGACGGCCCTCGAAGGTGGTGAACACCGGGGTCCCGAGGGCCACCGCCTCCCGGTTCATGGTACCCCGGCGGAGATCACCAGGTCGGCGAAGGCGATCAGGCTCTGGGCGTCCACGGCACGATCCGGGATCTTGAACCCTCCCAGGGCCTCTATCTCGGCCCGCTGCGTGGGTGTGCGGGGAAGCACGACGGCCTGCACGTCGCGCACCTTTTCGAGAACGCGCGCGACGAGCGGGTTTGTCGAAGCGGTGATAGAGCGAGACCTCCGGCGGGGTCCGCACCACCACGATCGGCTCCGACGGATCCAGCCGCAGCTCATACAGCACGGCGGCGTCGGGCTCGAAGTCGGCCAGGTAGTACTCCTCCTTGAGGCCCTCGTAGGTACGCACCTTGCCGCGGGCGCCATAGCGGTCCAATCGCTCGCGCGGGATGACGGCCGGCACCACCACGGCGCGAGCCAGCCGGCAAAGCACGTTGTGCTGGACGGTGGCCCACTCGTAGTCGAAGGCCGTGGCCGATGGAACGCGAAGCAGCGCGGCAGCGACGGTCACGTCGTTGGAGCCGTCACGGGCGGTGACCTCCACCTCATGCCCTTCCTCGCGCAGGGACTCGATCAATAGCCGCATCACGAGCACGTGCGGGCAGTTGGTCAGATCGACCCAGATGCGCAAGCTTCGACCACCTCGCGGACCGAGTCGTCGGAGAGCTGCGTGCCCATCGGCAGCGCAAGGTGGGTGCGCGCGACCTCGTCGGTGCCTGGGAGCTCCCGGTCGGGCGGGGCATAGACTGCCGTCGCCGGCTGACGGTGCGTCGGCACGCGGTAATACGCGCGCGCCTCGATTCCGCGCGACGAGAGCACGTCGCGCAAGTCGTCGGCACGCCGGTGTCGCACGACGTAGAGGTGGTACACGTGTTCGGCACCCGGGGTTGGCTCGGGCAGCTCGGCGTATTCGCCGAGCCCGTGGCGCATGTAGGCCGCGGCGGCGCCGCGGCGGGCCTCGTTCCAGGCGTCGAGCTCTGGGAGCAGGATGCGCAGCACCGCTGCCTGCAACTCGTCGAGGCGCGAGTTGTAGCCGACCTCCACGAACGTCTGCTTGTCATCGGAGCCGTGGAGGCGCAGCCGGCGGGCCAGCTTGGCCACCGCGTCGTCGTCGGTGATCACCGCGCCGCCGTCACCGAGGCATGGCAGGTTCTTCGCGGGGAAGAAGGAGAACGTGGCTGCGTCGCCCAGCGCGCCGGCCCGGCGTTGGCCCAGTCGGGCCCCGGCCGCCTGGGCCGAGTCCTCGAGCACCGGCACGCCGAGCTCCCTGAGCTCGGCGATCGGCGCCACGTTGCCGAACAGGTCCACCGCCACGATCGCCTTCGTGTGCGGCGTCATCGCGGCGCGCACGGTGTCGGGCGTGACGCAGAAGGTTTGCGGGTCGATGTCGCAGTAGACCGGCGTGGCGCCGGCGTTTACCGCGGCCTCGACCGTCGCGTAGAAGGTGAAGGATGGGCAGATCACCTCATCTCCGGGCCTTACGCCCAGCGCCCGCAACGCGATCGTAATCGCGTCGGTGCCGTTGCCCACCCCCACGCAGTGGCGTGCGCCGAGGTAGCGGGCGAACTCCTGCTCGAACGCCTCGACCTGCGGACCGAGGATGTAGCGACCACCGTCCACCACCTCGGCGAGGGCCTCGGCGAGGCGCGGCTTGTAGGCGTCCAGGCTGGTTGCGAAGAGCGGAACGGCCATGGCGGCTCGCTACCCTATCCCGCTGCCCGTGCTCTCTCTCGCCTCCATAACCGACCCGATCGTGGAGGTCGCCACCGACGTCGTCGCGGAGCTGGGCCTGCTCGGCGTCTTCGTCCTCATGACCCTCGAGTCGGCCTGCATCCCGGTTCCGAGCGAGGCCACGATGCTGTTCGCCGGCTTCAACGTGTCCGATGGCGAGTACTCGCTGTTCGCCGCGGTGGCGGTGGGATCGGTGGCCAACCTGGTGGGCTCCTGGATCGCCTACGGGATCGGCTACTACGGGCGCGTGGACATCCTGGAGAAGCACGGCAAGAAGCTGCACATCAAGAAGAGCCACCTGCAGTGGGCCGACCGCTGGTTCGAGCGCCACGGTGACGCCACCGTCTTCTTCACCCGCATGCTGCCGATCATCCGCACCTTCATCTCCCTGCCCGCGGGCGTGGCCCGGATGCCGTTCTGGCGCTTCAGCCTGCTCACCTTCGCCGGCTGCGTCCCCTGGGTGCTGATGCTCACCTTCATCGGCCAGCAGGCCGGCGATCGATGGGAGGACTGGAAGGACTCGCTGCACTACGTGGACTACGCGGTGGCGGCGATGATCGTGGGGGGCATCGCCTATCTGCTGATACGCCGCCGCCGCGGCGACCCCCCGGGCGATCCGGCCACCGAAGTCGCCTAGCGACCCGTCGCCCTGACGGGCCCCACCGACTGGCGCGATCGGCGGATGCCACCTACCGTGAGCCTGCAGGCATGAGCCACACCCGCGACATCGCGTGGACCCCCGACCACGCCGCCGTCAGCGCTGCTGTGAGACCCGACGGCCGCTCCCCAGGGGACCCTCTCAGCGTGCTCATCGAGCACCTGCGAGCCCACCCGCGCGTAGAGGCCGCCGTCCTGCTCTCGGCCGGCCCGGCGGGCGAGCGGATGGAGCCGGCCACCGGCTGGTTCGGCTCGCCGCTGCTGCGGGAGGCGCTCGAGGCGGCGCTTCACGGGTCGTCTGACCGCGGCAGCCCGAGCCTGGCCGCGGCCTCGCTCGAGCGCGAGCTCGCGCTCTTTCTCCCCGCGATCGAGGCGTGGGAGTCGGCGCCTCTGCTGAAGAGCCAGATCGATGAGCGCATGGACCCGGCCCGGGCGTCCGAAGCCTGGGACGCACTGCGCCGGACGTCTGTGATCACCTGCCCCGTGCGGCCTGCCGGCCGGCCGATCGGAGTGCTGATCGTGGCCTCCGCCGACCCGGCCCGTGCGCTGCGACGCACCGATGTGGAGACCGTCAAGGCGCTGGCCGACCTGGCCGCACTGGCCACGGAGCGCGCCGATCTGCTGTCGCGCGAAGCGGCGCGCGCGCGCGAGGAGCTGCTGCTGAAGCGCGCCGCGGAGAGCACGGCCGGCTCGCTCGAGATCCGCGACGTGGAGACCCAGGCTGTCGAGCATTCCCTGCGGCTGGTCGACGCCGATCACGCCGCGCTGACCCGGATGGGTGAGCGCTCGAGCCGGCTGGCCACGGCCGCCAGCACAGGGGTCGCGCTGCCCGTAGGGGCGGGGCTCGACGCGGCCACGCTGGCCGAGGTAGCACGCTCGCAACGGACGGTGCGCCTCGAGCACGCGCCCTATACCGTGCATGTGCCGGTCCAGGTGGGCCGGCGGCTCTTCGGGGTGCTCTCGGTGCTCCGGACCGGCGGCCGCGCGTTCGACTCACGAGAGGCCGAGCTGATCGAGGGGCTGGCGCGGATCGCGGCCGCGGCGATGGCAAACGCCCTCGAGTTCGACCGCGCGCGGCGAGTGGCGCAGGCGCTCACCCGGGGCTTCGTGCCGGTCTCTCCTCTGCAGGTGCCGGGGTTCGAGACGGGCTTTCTCTATGAACCGGCCGGGAAGCAGCCTGCGGGCGGGGACCTGTTCGGGTTCTGGCGGCTACCCGGAGGCGAGGTTGCCGTCCTGGTCGGCGACGTGGCGGGAAAGGGCCTCCCCACCGCCGCGCTGAGCGCCATGGCACGCTTCTTCATCGAGGCGCGCACCTGGGACAGCAACGATCCGGCGGAGACACTCGTCAAGGCCAGCACGATGCTCTCCAGCCGCCTGCCCGAGGACGCCTTCGTCACCGCCTCGTTCGGCTTCCTCGACGCCGAGGGCTGCCTGCGCTACGCCAACGCCGGGCACCTGCGCCCACTCGTCCTGCGTGCCGACGGTGAGCTCACCGAGGCGGGCGGGGCGGGGCTGCCGCTCGGCGTCTCGTCCTCGCCCGAGTACGAGAACTACGAGCTGGAGCTGGGACCCGGAGACCTGCTGCTGGGCTTCACCGACGGCCTGGTGGAGGCCCGGCGCGATGGCGAGCTGCTGGGCGACGAGCGACTCGGGCGGATCGTGCGGGCGGCCGCCGAGAGGGCGGGTGACGTCCAGGAGCTCGTGGGACTCGTCCACCGCGACGTGCGCGAGTGGGCCGACGGCCTGAGCGACGACGTGGTGCTGCTCGGGGCCCGGCGGCGAGCAACCTCGGAGAAGGACGTTTCCTCCTTGACGCCGTCGACCGCCTCCTGACCGCCGAGTCCGGTTGAATGGCCTGGTGAGCGGCGACTCTGCCTACGCGCGCGCCGGCGTGGACACCCATCGGGCGGGGAGCGGCGTGGCGGCTCTCGTCGACGTGCTGCGCACGATCGACACCGGGCGCGACCAGCGCACCCTGCTCGGCTCAGGCCACTACGCCAACGTGATGCGGCTGGCGGGGAACATGGGGCTCGCCCTGTCAACGGACGGCGTGGGCACGAAGCTGATCGTGGCCGAGCAGCTGGGGCGCTTCGACACGGTCGGGATCGACTGCATAGCGATGAACGTGAACGACGTGATCTGCGTGGGAGCAGACCCGATCGCGGTACTCGACTACATCGCCGTCGAGGAGGCGCGTGAGGATGTGCTCGCCGAGGTCGGGCGCGGCCTCAAGGCGGGCGCGGAGGCTGCCGGGGTGGAGATCCCGGGCGGCGAGCTGGCGGTCGTCCCGGACCTGATCCGTGGCCATCCCTCCCCCGGGGGCATCGATCTGGTCGGCATGTGCGTGGGGCTGGTGGAGCTCGACGCCGTGGTCACCGGAGAGGCCATCGAGCCCGGCGACGCCGTGATCGGACTGCCCTCGAGCGGCGTGCACTCAAACGGCTACACCCTCGCGCGGCGAGCCCTCACCGAGCTTTCCGAGACGCCGGCCGATCTCGGCGGCGCGACCGTGGGCGACGCGCTGCTGGAGCCCACCGTCATCTACGTGCGCGCGGTGCGTGAGCTGCTGGACTCCGCCGTCGACGTCCGGGGGCTCGCCCACATCACGGGCGAGGGTCTGCTCAACCTGCTGCGCCTGGAGGCGCCCGTCGGCTATCAGATCGACGCCCCCCTGCCAGTGCCGCCGATCTTCGACCTGATCGCCGAGCGAGCCGGCACGGGCCCCGAGGAGCTCTACGAAGTGTTCAACATGGGCTGCGGCTTCTGCTGCGTGGTGCCCGAGGAACACGCCGAGGACGCGGTGGCTCAGCTCACACCCCGACACCCCGGCACCAGGGTGATCGGCTCGGTGACCGACCGCGCCGGCCTGGTGGAGCTGCCTGGGCAGGGGCTGGAGGGCGGCAAGAAAGCCGGCTTCGCCGTGAAGGCGAGCTGAGGTAGCCCTCCAACCGGTGGCTGAGGGTGCGGCCGTCTCATTGGGCTACGCTGTGCCACATGGACGTGTCGGTCCGGGAGCTTCGCAACCACACCGCGCGGGTCATCGCCGCGATCGAAAGCGGCGAGCATGTGGTGCTCACGGTGCACGGCCGGCCGGTCGCCGACATCGTGCCCCGAAACGAGCGCAGTGAACGCCGTCCTTCGGAGCTGCTGCTCAGGGACCTCGCCGCCCTCAGCGCTCTAGCCGGGGAACTGGCTGTGGTCTCCGCCCCTGCCGACTTCGACGTGGGACTGACCACCGATGACATGACGGCATGACCCCCGGCTACCTGGTCGACACGAGCGTCTTCGTAGCGGCCGAGCAACGCCGCCCGCTCGGCGAGCCGCCCCCCGGCGACGCGCGAATCTCCGTCGCAACGATCACTGAGCTGATCGTCGGCGCCCGCCGCGCGCCCGACGGACCGCTGCGGAGCCTACGAGAGACGACGCTCGAAACGGCACGCTCGTTCATTGCGCTCGCGTATGACGAAGCGGTCGCCGAACGGCTCGGGGACCTGCTCGCCGTCGCTCGATCCACGGGCCGCCGGGCGGGAGCGATGGATGCGATCATCGCCGCCACCGCCGTGGTGCACGACCTGCCCGTGTGGACACAGGACAACGACTTCGAGGTTCTTTCGGACCTTCTCCCGGGTCTGCGAGTGCGCCGCGGTTGACGCTAGGCGCGCTCCCACAGCCGCCCGGCCAGCACCGGCACCGGCCGCACGCGCCACTCCAGGGCGAGCGCCGCCAGCTCGGCCTCGGCCTTCAGCAGCGGTATGTCGCACACCGCCGCCACCTCGGGCGCCGCCATCCGCCCGAAGCTGCGGACCGCGTCCAGGACGCTCGGTCGGGGGTCCTGTGAGGGGCGCCCACCCGCTCCCAGCACCGCGTCCCGATACGCCTCCACCGGCCGGAAGCCGCATACCCAGCGGACCTCGCCGTCGTCGCCCTGGAAGCGAACCGTCGGAAACGACACGCGCTCCTCGCCCACGGCGTCGGAGCAGCCCACCTTGTCGGCCTGGCGCACCACCTCCGGCACGTCGCGCGCCTCCTCGAGGTCGGCGCCGAAGGCCTCCACCGTCGCATTCGAGGCCAGGTCGAGCCTGAAGCGCTCCACGTCGAGGCCGGCATCGCGCGCCTCGCCGGCCAGCGCCTCGCTCGCGTCCAGCTTGCGTGCGAAGCAGAAGATCCCCTCACGCAACGAGCGCAGGTAGCGATAGCCGCCGTCGGGCGCCTGCTGGGCAGCCGCCTTGACCGCAATGCAGGCGGGATAGCTCGACCGCATCGGGCCCTGCGCCCAGACCCGGGGATCGGTGGGCATGCCGCTGTCGGCGGCGGCGTCCATCCAGTGATGTCCCAAGCCCTCAGGGGGGAACTCGCGCGCGAGCCCGCCCATCACGAAGGTCCAAGCGAGGTCTTCGCCGAACTCCACCATCAGGGCGCGCACCGCCGGCTCACTGGCCCAGGACCAGACGCAGGCCGGATCGGTGATACAGCGGACGCGAACGGCCATGGAAAGCCCCACAATACGCAGGCAGATGATCGGCACCTCCCTGAACGACCGCTTCCGCCTGGAGGAGAAGATCGGCTCCGGCGGCATGTCCACCGTCTACCGCGCCTTCGATCCCACCCTGGAGCGCTGGGTGGCGATCAAGCTGATGCACCGCGACATCTCGGATGATCCGGACCAGCTCGAGCGCTTCCGGCGCGAGGCCCGGACCGTGGCGCGGCTGTCGCACCCTCACGTGGTCACCGTGATCGACTTCGGGGAGGACGGCGGCACGCCCTACATCGTGCTCGAGTACGTGGAGGGCGAGACGCTCAAGGAGCGGATCAAGCGGATGGGGCGCCTACCCGTGGCCGAGGCCGTGGCCTACGCCATCGAGATCGGCCGCGGGCTCTCATGTGCCCACGGCGAGCGCCTCGTGCACCGTGACGTGAAGCCGCAGAACGTGCTGATCGACATGGAGGGCCGCGCCAAGGTCACCGACTTCGGCATCGCGCGCTCGCTGGAGGCGCACGGCCTGACCGCGACCGGTCGGGTGCTCGGCACCACCGATTACGTATCCCCCGAGCAGGCCCTCGGCAAGGAGGTGACCGAGCAGTCCGACGTCTACTCGCTCGGCATTGTGCTCTTCGAGATGCTCACCGGTGAGGTGCCCTTCAAGGCCGACAGCCAGGTGGCGGTGGCCATGAAGCACGTGGGTGAGGCGATACCCGACGTGCAGCGGCGCCGCCCCGAGGTGTCCGCCTCGCTGGCCGCAGTGCTGGAGCAGGCGACGGCCAAGGAGACCGCCAACCGCTACGCCACCGCCGAGGAGGTGGTGGCAGATCTCGAGGAGGTCCTCGCGATCGAGGTCGCGCGCTCGGGTGAGTCGACCGGGGAGGCCACGAACGTCCTGCGCGCCCTCCCCGACGACACCGCCGACTTCGTGCCCGTTCGCCTGCGCAACCCTCGCCGCTGGTTGCTCACGGTGCTCACCTTGATAGTGCTGGCCGGCGGCGCGGTGGCCTACCTCGCCACCCGCACCGAGAAGGGCGCCGGCACGCCTGCGGTCACCCGCTCCGCCGGCCTCACTGCGGTCTCCCTGCCCAGCGATGCGGCCGACGACTACGACCCTCAGGGCGATGACAACGAGTCCCCGGAGGCGACCCAGAACGCGATCGACGGCAACCGGACCACGAATTGGGACACGGAGAGCTATGAGACCGATCTCCAGAGCCTCGGCAAGGATGGCGTCGGGCTCTACGTGGATGTGGGCTCGGCGATCTCCGCGCGCCGCCTGGACCTGACCACCCCGACGCCGGGCTTCACCGCCTCGGTGTACGCGGCCAACGAGGTGCCCGAGGACGTCTCGGGCTGGGAGAAGGTGAGCGCCGACGCCACCGTCTCGGAGACCGAGCGGATCGCGATCAGCGCCGGAGGCGAGAGGTTCCGCTACTACCTGCTCTGGATCACCGACCTCGGCGAGCAGGAGAAGGCCGAGATCCAGGAGCTCGCGCTCTTCCGGTGAGTCCGGGGCTCAGGGGCGGTAGCGCCCCATGCGCTCGTGGCGCTCTAGTGCGATGGCCAGCAGGCGATCGAGGAGCGCCGGATAGGACATGCCGCTCTCCTCGAACAGCCGTGCGTAGACGCTGGTCTCCGTGAACCCGGGGATCGTGTTCAGCTCGTTCACGAGCACCCGCGCCTCACCCTCCGGGTCCTCCACGAAGAAGTCGCAGCGCGCCATCCCAGCGCAGCCGACTCGCAGGAAGACCTCGATGGCCAGGCCTCG
This sequence comes from Thermoleophilaceae bacterium, assembly GCA_030447725.1. Classification (GTDB taxonomy): domain Bacteria; phylum Actinomycetota; class Thermoleophilia; order Solirubrobacterales; family Thermoleophilaceae; genus JAAYBF01. The sequence goes on along the minus strand of JAUJOQ010000001.1, from coordinate 361,717 downwards.
CACCTGCTCGAGCACCGGCTCGGGCAGCCGGGCCGGCACGATCAGCTCCATGCCGCCCTGCCGGTACTTGGCCTCGTAGTCGTACCAGTCGCCCTCGAACGTGATCTCGCCGGGTACCGACGCCTGCGGGGCGGCATCGCCCACCACCGAGCACTCCACCTCCATGCCGTGCGACATGGCCTCGACGATCACCAGCGGATCGTGCTGGAAGGCGGCAGCCAGCGCCGCAGGCAGGTCTGCCGCCACGGCCACCTTCGAGATGCCGACCGAGGAGCCCATCCGGGCCGGCTTGACGAATACGGGCAGGCCGAGCTCGGCCAGTGGCGCCTCGTCTTCGCCTTCGCGGAGCGCCGCGTAGCCGACCTGGGGCAGTCGCGCCGCGCCCATCAGGTCCTTGAACAGCACCTTGTCCATGCACAGCGCCGAGGTCAGCACCCCGGCCCCCACGTAGGGGACGTCCAGCGCCTCCAGCAGCCCCTGAACCGTGCCGTCCTCGCCGTAGGGCCCGTGCATCACGGGAAAGGCGACATCGCAGCCGAGCAGGCCCTCCCCGGGGTCCAGGACCACCGGCGATCCGTCGCGTGTCCAGCGCCCGGCGCGGGAGATCTCCACCGAGACCGGCTCGTGGCCTGCCTGTTGGAGTCCGGATCGTACGGCCGCCGCGGAGGCCAGTGACACATCGTGCTCGCCGGAGCGGCCGCCGGCGAGCAGGGCCACCCTCACGGCTCGCCGGAGCGGCCGCCAGCGAGCAGGGCCACCCTCACGGCTCGCCGGGAACCGTGGGGTCGGGAGCCACCGGATCCGGATCGACGGGGTCCTCCGGCGCCTCGAAGCGCCCCACGACCAGCGTCACGGTGGCGCCCGAGTCGACCTCCGCGCCGTTGCCCGGGCTCTGCCTGAGCACCACTCCATCCTCGTCGGCGTTGTCTGTGGCGCGCTCGCTGACCGATCCCCGAAGCCCCGCGTTGCGCAGCGCCCGCAGGGCCTCGGCCCGGGTCAGGCCGGTCACATCGGGAACGGTTACCGGCTCGGGCTCCTCGGGCGCCACGGCCACGGTGATCGTCACGTCGTCGCCGCGGTCGAGCGTCTCCCCGGCCCCCGGAGACTGGGCGATCACCTCGTTCTCGGGCTCCTCGGACTGCTGCATCTCCACGCGCACGTCGAGGCCCTCACGGGTGAGGCGCGTCTCGGCGGCCTCACGGGTGAGGCCCACCACATCGGGCACGGAGACCCTCTTCGGCCCCGAGCTCACGAACATCCTCACACGACTGTCGCGGTCCACCGAGGTCGTGGCGGGTGGAGAGGTACGGATCACAAAGCCCTTCTTGACGTTGTTCGAGGGCTCGACATCGGTATCGACCTTCAGTCCGGCCTCGTTCAGGTCCTTGCGCGCTCGCTCCTCCGGCAAGTTGGTCACGTCGGGCACCCGCACCTTCCCCGGCCCACCCGAGACGATCAGGACGACCGGCTCGTCTCGAGGCGCGCGCTCGCCCGGGTCGGGGTCTTGGCGCAGCACGCGATCCAGGGGAGCGAAGCTGCGCTCGCGCTCGACCTCCACCTGCTCGAAGCCGGCGCGGTCGAGCCGTTCCCGGGCGTCGGTGAGCTGCTGGCCCACCACCCGCGGCACGTCGACCTCCTCCGGGCGGGAGAACGCGAAGATCATCAGCCCGATGAGCACCAGCACCAGCAGCCCTAGGGTGAGCATGGGCCACCGCCGCGATCGCTCCTCCTCTTCCTCGGCGGCGGCAGGGGCCACCGCCGGGCCCGCCGCGACCACGGGTACCGCCGCAAAGGCCGCCGTGCTGTCCGTCGCGACGGGGCCGTTGCCCCCGGCGGCCTGGGCCTCCACGTACGGTCGGCAAGCCTCGAGCGCCACAGCGAAGTCGTCCGCCGAGGCCCATCGCGCGGCCGGATCCTTTGCCAGCGCGCCCATCACCACGGCCTCGAGGTTGGGCTCGATGGCGAGCCCCTCCCCCGACATCGCTGGAGGCGGCTCGGAAAGGTGCTTGAGCGCTATCGAGACGGCGCTGTCCCCCCCGAAGGGCTGCTTGGCGGTGAGCATCTCATAGAGCATGATCCCGATCGAATAGATGTCCGAGGCCGCGGTCACGGAGTGGCCCTGGGCCTGCTCCGGTGACAGGTACTGCGCGGTGCCCATGATCGAGCCCGTCTCGGTCATCTCCGACGCCCCGGCGCGGGCAATGCCGAAGTCCGTGACCTTTGGCACCCCGTCGTCGTCGACGATCACGTTATGGGGCTTGAAGTCGCGATGGACCACGCCGTGCCGGTGGGCGAACGCCGCCGCCTGGAGGATGCTCACGCCCAGTTCGATCGTCCGTATCTGATCGAGGGGAGCCTCCTCGGTCACGATGTCCTTGAGCGTGCGGCCGCTCAGATACTCCATGGCGATGTAGTAGGTGCCGTCGTGCTCGCCCCGGTCGTAGACGGCGACCACGTTGGGGTGCTGAAGGCCTGCCGCGGAGCGCGCCTCGCGGCGGAAGCGCTCCACGAACTCGGCGTCCTGAGCGAAACGGCGATGCAGCACCTTGAGCGCCACCTCACGCCCCAGGTGGCTGTCCTCGGCCAGGTAGACGTCGGCCATCCCGCCTGACCCGATGCGGCGCAGGATGCGGTAGCGCCCGTCGACCGTGGTGTTCTCGGCTACTTCGGTCATCTCAGCAGCGTCTCCATCACCTGCGCGGCCAGCGGCGCCGCCACCTGGCCGCCCTGAGTGCCGAGCGGCTGGTCCTCGAGGGTGACCGCGATCGCCACCTGCGGGTTCTCCACCGGAGCGAAGCCGATGAACCAGAGCTGGTTGAGCTGCGCGCCGGCCACCTCGGCGGTACCGGTCTTGCCCGCCACGGGGACGCCTGACAGGGCCGCGGCGGTGCCGGTGCCCTCCTCCACCACACGGCTCATCATCGCCGCGAGCTCGCCGGCCGACTCAGCGGACATCACCTGGCTCTGCTCCTGGGGCTCGAAGCTCTCCTCGACGCGGCCGTCGGGGGCGACGATCTTCTCGGTCAGCCACGGCCGCATCAGCCTTCCCTCGTTGCCGACCGCCGCCGCGACCATCGCCATCTGCAGCGGCGTCACCTGGATCTGGCCCTCGGCGCCGCCCTGGCCGATCGCCACCCGCCCGACGTCGAAGCCACCGTCGCCGCCGACCAGCCGGCCGTCGGCGTTGCGGATACCGCTGGCGTTCATCTGATCCTCGGGGTAGTCGAGCGGCGGATCCTGGCCGAAGCCGAAGCGGTTCATGTACTCCACCAGCGTGTTGGGCCCGATCTGCTCACCGACCTGCGCCCAGACGGTGTTCACCGAGTTGGTGAGGCCGTCGGTGAGCGTGATCGCGCCGAAGTCCTGGCCGCCGAAATTCGCCAGCGGCACGCCGCTCACCGGCTGGCCGGAGGTGCCGTCCACGATCGATTCGGAGCTGAACTTTCCGCTGTCTAGCGCCGCCGCCGCGGTCACCACCTTGAAGGTCGATCCGGGTTGGTAGTTGGCCTGCGTCGCGCGGTTGACCACAGGACGCGCCTCCTCGTCGGTGTTCAGCTCGCGGAAGCGATCTGTCGGCACCTCGTTGGGGTTGAAGTCCGGCGAGGAGGCCATCGCCCGTACTCTGCCCGTGGCGGGCTCGATTGCCACAATTGCGCCCTGGCGGTCGCCCAGCGCCTCCACGGCCGTGCGCTGCGCCTCGAGGTCCAGCGTGGTGGTCACGTCGCTGCCCTCGGGCTGCTCGGACTGCAACTCGGAGAAGATCGAGCTGAACTCGTCCTCCTCGCCGGTCAGCTCGTCGTTGCGGTAGCGCTCGATCCCGGTGCTGCCGCGTTCGAGGAACGAGTAGCCGACCGCGTGCGCGAACAGGTTGTCCTCGGGATAGGTGCGCTGGAAGATCCGCCGCTGACCGGAGCCCTTGGGCACGCTGCGCGCCAGCACGGTGCCGTCGGCCGCGCGGATCAGCCCACGGGGTATCTGCTGCGCCTCGATGAGCGACCGGCGGTTGAGCGCCTGGTCCTTGAGCGCCTCGGCCTCGAACACCGTCCAGCGCGACGTGAAGCCCACGAGCGTCGCGAAGAGCAGCATCGACAGGCCGAAGAGCTGGACGATCTGGCGGTTCATCGGCGAACTTCCGTCATACGAGCCCACCCTGGTCCATGCGGCCGCGGTCCTTGCGGGCATGGTCGGACACGATCAGCAGCAGCGCCAGCAGCACCAGGTTGGCCACGATCGAGCTGCCACCGTAGGACACGAAGGGCAGCGTCACGCCCGTGAGTGGGATCACCTTGGTCACGCCGCCGATGATCACGAACACCTGCAACGCGAACACCGCAGTCAGGCCCGTGGCCAGCAGCTTGGAGAACCCGTCGGCGGCCACGAGCGCGGTCTTGAACCCGCGGCTGGCGAAAAGCAGGTAGGCGAGGATCAGCCCCGCGGCCCCGAAGAGACCGAGCTCGTCGGCGATCACCGCGTAGATCAGGTCGGTATGCGCGGCGGGCAGGATGCTCTGGCCGCTGGGCAGCTCGAGCAGCGCCTGGCCGAACCCCTGCCCGAACAATCCTCCGTCGGCCTGCGCGAAGAGGGACTGGGCGATCTGATAGCTGCCGCCGACCGCGTCGTAGAGTTCGCGGTCGAACGGGTCCTGCCACACCTCGATGCGCTGCTGCACATGCCCGACGGTGCTCGCGAAGTAGGTGGCGCCTCCGAGGAACATGGTGGCCCCCATCCCCACGAGGGACAGCCGTGCCGTGGCAACGTACAGAAGCGCGAGAAAGCCGCCGAAGAACATCAGCGAGCTGCCCAGATCGCGGATCACCAGCAGCATGAACATCGCCACGCCCCAGACCAGCAGCAGCGGTCCGAAGTGCTTCAGCGAAGGCCGCTCCCTCATCACCGCGGCCATGGAGACGGTGAACACCACGAGCAGGACCGTGACCGCGGGTCCCACGTCGAGCGCGACTGCGATCAAAGCGACGACGAGGGCCGGCAGTGCGAACATCACCGCCTGCTGCACGTAGGGCAGCGGCTTCAGGCGCGCGCGTACGAGCACGTCCCCGGTGTCGCGCAGGTAGCTCGCCAGAAAGACGATGATCGCGATCTTGGCGAACTCGGCCGGCTGGAACTGGATCGGACCGACGTCCACCGCCAGGTAGGCGCCCCGCACCTGGCTGCCGATCCCGGGCAGGCGCGGCATCACGAGCAGGGCGATCCCGGCGGCGGCGATCGTGTACCGGTAGCGCTCCAGCACATGGTGATCGCGTAGGAAGGCGATCGTCGCACAGAAGAAGGCCAGGCCGATCACGAACCACTGCGCCTGCTGGCGCGCCAGCTCGGCGTCGATCCGGTAGATCACCACGAGGCCGAAAGCCGCCAGCAGCGCCGCGAGGGGAAAGAGATAGGGGTCGGCATCGGGAAGCCGCGCACGGATGAAGAGGTGAGCGAAGACGCACAACCCCAGAAACACCAGCCCGTAGGTCGCAGTTGCGTCGCTCACCTCCTCGGTGCGAGTGAGCAGCACCGCGGCGAAGCCGGCGCTTACCAGCAGCGACACGGGGATGAGCCCCATCAGCTCGCGGGTGCGGGCGCTCATCGACCGGCCTCGCCGTCATCGAGGGTGCCGCGCTCGAGCTGGCGCACGAGATCGGCGGCGTCCGCGCGACTGCGCCACTGGTGGTCGAGCAGCCGCTGTCTGCGCTGCTTGGCCACCGTCTGCACCGGCACGCTGCTCGTGTACTGAGCGGAGTAGAGCTCGATGCCCAGCGGCAGCTCATACGGAAGGCCGCGGTAGAGCGTGACGAGGCCCGAGTCGTCGGTGCCGAGGAAGTGGACCTGGCGCGAGCCGAAGTACAGGCCGGCGCCGATCGCGGCCAGCACGGCGAGCGCCGCGAAGACCCTGACCGCACGCCTGCCGCCCCCACGCCCACGCCTCTCGACCCCGGCCCCGGATCGCGGTGGGGCTGCGGCCGGCCGCGCGGTCGAAGGCCCTGTCGAGGGTGCTCGCACACCCGCACGCTCCTGCTCTGCCACCGCTGCCTGCACGTCGCCGGTGGTAAGCCCTCGGTGGATGGTCTCTTCGCCGGAGAGCGTGTCCTGCTCCGCCGGGGCCCTGCCGTCGTCGGCCACGCGGAATGCGACGACGGTGATGTTGTCCTTGCCACCGCTCTGGTTGGCGGCGCGCACGAGCGCCTCGACGGCTTCGGGCAGCGTCTGCGAGCCGCGGAGGATCGCCACCATCTCGTCGTCGGAGACCATGCCCGTCAGGCCGTCCGAGCAGAGCAGGTACAAGTCGCCGTCACGAGCTGCGTGGGTGTGGGCGTCCACCTCGACGTGGGGCTCCGGCCCGAGCGCGCGGGTGATGATGGACTTCTGGGGATGGTGCTCCGCGGCCTCGGGGGTGAGCTGCCCGCTGCGCTGCAGCTCGGCCACCAGGGAATGGTCGTGCGTGAGCTGGTCGAGCTCGCCGGCGCGCAGGCGATAGGCGCGGCTGTCGCCCACGTGGCCGACGCTCAGCTCGCCGTCGGCGAGCATCGCCACCGTCAGGGTGGTGCCCATGCCACGCCGCGTGGCGTCGCGACGCGAGAGGTCGTGGATGCGCCGGTTGGCCTCCTGGATCAGCCGTGTGAGGCGCTGCTCGGGCGTGCCACTCTCGCCGCCGTCCTCCTCGAACACCTCCGCGGCCGTTCTCGACGCCACCTCGCCCGCCCGGGCGCCGCCCATGCCGTCAGCCACGACGAACACCGGCTCGGCCAGCACATAGCTGTCCTCGTTCGCCTCCCTCTGACGACCGACGTCGGAGAGACCTGCCTGCTCGACCACCCGCAGCGCCATCGCTACTCCTCGTAGCGGTACTCGCTGTCGCCTATGCGAATCACGTCCGCCACCTTCAGCCGCTCCGCTCCCCGCAGCTGACGGCCGTTGAGGTAGGTGCCGTTGGTCGAGCCCATGTCCTCCACGTACATGAAGTCGTCGCGGAAGAAGATGCGCGCGTGCGCAGAGGAGGCGAACGGATCGTCGACCTGGATCTCGGCGGAGTCGGCACGACCCATCAGGGCCCCGTCGGCGAGGTCGAACGTCGTGCCGGGCTCGTGGTTGAGCGCCGCCACCACCACCAGCCGCGGCTCGACCGAGTCCATGAAGCCGCCGCCCTGGGGCTCCGCGCGCCGGCGCCGCGCGCCGGGTGCGTCCACCGGCTCGGCGTCCACGGCCGCGCTGCCGCCCGCTCCGCGGATCAGGTCACGCAGAGCGCTGCGGGAGACCCACAACAGGAACAGGTAGAGCACGGCCAGGAAGCCGAACTTGAGCGCCACCGCCAGCGGGTCGTCCATCAGGTGCTCCCCGCGGACAGCACCGTCGATGACGGCCGGCCTCTCACTCGAGCTCGAAGTCGAGGTCGGTCACACCGACGGTGATCCGGTCGCCGTGCCTGAGCTGAGCCTGGTCGACGCGACGGCGGTTGACCTTCACGCCGTTGGTCGAGTTCAGATCGACGATCCTCCAGCCCTCACCGGCCTGGCGCAGCTCGGCGTGCTCACGCGAGATGTTGGCGTCGTCGACCCTGATGTCGCAGTCGCGGCTACGGCCGATCACCATCCGGTCACCGCTCAGCACCGTGCGCCGGCCGGCTCCGGCCAGCACCGCGCGCGACGGCGCGGCCGGCTGGGGATCGAGCTTGCGCACCCCGCGGTCGGGCGAGTAGACCATCGTGTGCCCGAAATCGCCCTGCGAGGGAGCCGCCGGGCGCTCCTCGGATTCCTCGTCGGTGTCGAGCAGCTGCGCCTGGATGCCGAACTCGCCGAGGCCGAGGCGGTCGTCGGTCATGAACTCGATCGCCGGGCGGCTGGTGAGCGCCAGGCGTTCCGCGCGCGCGTGTTCGAGCAGGTAGTCCGACAGCTCCTTTCGCAACGCCGGCTCGTAGCTCGAGAACCCTTCCCGATCCTGTGAGGACAGAAAGACGCGGTAATGGTTGGGCACGTAGACGCGAGACACGGAGACCATCTTCGAGTCCTCCATCTCCTTCGCGAGCTTGCGCGCGATCTCGACAGGCTCGACCCGGGACTTGAAGGCGCGGCTGAAGGCGCCCTCGACCAGGCCGCCGAGCTTTGACTCCAGGTTTCGCAAGACGCTCATGGGTGGCTCAGGGTAGTGCGGCCTTCCCTGTGTGCGCGGCGCGAAGGGCCCGGCCTGCGCCCCGGAGCCTTCATCGGTGGGGCGATCAGGGTTGTGGTCACGGCCACGAGGCCCCCCAGCGCGGCTCCAGCCACCGCTCCCCGGGCATACTCGAGCTCGGTGCTCGCCGCCAGCAAGTCGCCCAGCGCTCCGTGGGCCGCCGCCAGACCCACCGCCCACACCGCCGCGAGCATCAGGTCGACCGCCGCCCACCGGCCACGCAGCGCAAGCCCGAGCAGACCGGAGAAGGCGGCCCAGACCGCGGCTGGCGCGAGCGCAGGACTGGTCACGAGGGGCAGGAGCGCCTCATTGACGGCGTCGACCGCGGAAGCCTCCCAGGCTCCCCGCTCGAGGGTCCCGTCGGCCACGCCGAACATCAGATCGCGGCCCGTGGCCACCTCCGCCGCCGCCAGCCATAGGAAGCCGGCCACGGCGAGCCCGAGGCGCCGCCAACCGGTCGAGGCGAGCGCGGCTATGCCCACGAACATCGGCGCCAGCGCCACGGTCCCCAGCAGAGGCGCCAGCGCGGGCGCCGACCACAGCACGCCGGCGCGCGGGAGCAGCAGCGGCACGGGTGCGAGGGCGACCGCCAGTGCGAGGGCGGCACCCGTGCGGTCGGCTTCGGGCGAGGCCAGCCAGGCGCAGATGCCCACAGCGGCGACCAGCCATCCGATCCTCGGCAGCACAGCCACCACCAGCGCCGCCGCTGCGGCGGCGGCCGCGGGTGAAATCGGCGGCTCGGGTCCAAGGCCCTCGAGGGCGGCGAGCAGCAGCACGCCGGCGCCCACCCCGGCGGCAAGGCGCGGCGCGGCGAGCACGGCCAGGCTCTGTCGCCGCGCCTGCGCGCGCTCGTGCTCGTCGCCGGCGAGGGAGGGGGCTGCAGCGGCGCCCCGGTGCAGCAGCGTTCGCAGGCGTGTGCGGGCTCGGACGGCGGTCAGCCCAAAGCGCTCCAGGGTCTCGGGCTCGACCAGACCGCCCTCGTCCGACAGGGCGCCCTCGACGTCGCCGAGCACCGCGCGCAGCTGGCCGGGCTCGGGCCGGTAGAAAGGGTCCGGATCGAGAGCGGCATCGATCACCTCGCCGAGCTCGGGCGGCAGGTCGCTGCGCCGCGAACGCAGGGGCGGCAGCGGCTGGCCGACGTTGCGCGCCGTGGCGGCGGGGCTCTGACCACGCACCGGGTTGCTCTGAGTCCAGGCCTCGTAGAGGGTGAGCGCGAGCGAGTAGACATCGCAGGCCCCGGTGACGCGACGGCCCTCCGCCTGCTCGGGGGCCATGTAGGCCAGCGTGCCCACCACGTCGCCGGTGGCGGTGAGTCCCTCGCCGCTGGCCAGGTGCGCGATGCCAAAGTCTCCGAGCTTGGCGAACCCGGCTCCAGCGGCCGGCTCGGCGAGCACCATCACGTTGCCGGGCTTCACGTCGCGATGGATGACGCCGCGGGCGTGCGCGTGCTCGAGAGCTTCGCAGAGAGCCTTGCCGATCCTGGCCACATCGCGATCGGAGACCGCGCCCTCGCGCGCCAGCTCCTCGAGCGTGGCGCCGCGCACCAGCTCCGAGACCAGGTAGACGTCGTGGTCGTCAGATCCCAGCTCGTAGAGCGCCACGATGCCGGGGTGGTTGAGCCGCGCCGCGGCGAGCGCCTCCCGCGTCACGCGAGAGCGGTCGTCGGGACCCTCCTCGCGCGGCACCACCTTGACGGCCACGTCGCGCTCGAGCTTGACGTCGTGTGCCTGCCACACCACCCCGAAGCCGCCCGCGCCCAGCCGCTTCTCGAGCTCGTAGCGCCCCAGCACGACCCGGGCGCCGGACGGGAGGTTCTCCGGCGAGCGCCGCACCGGAGGTTCTCCGTGGGCTGCTGTGCTGTCGGGCGTTCTCATCTAGGTTCTGGGGTTCGATTCTGCAGGAGGTCTACCTGCCGTCCTTGGCGAAGCTCCCGGGCAAGACGGCCGGTGGAGCGGTCATACTTCCCACCCCTGTACTAGGAGCGAGTTCTGTCCTTCTTCGACGAACCGGACCAGCGAGCAGCCGCCGCCCGACCTGGGCGCCGTAGGCCTCCTATGGGACCAACGACCGACCGTCAGACCCTCATGGTACGTCGCTCCATCGCCGTGGGCGCGGGGGCGCTCGTGTTCTTTCTGCTGGTGTTGGGATTGAAGGGGTGCCTGGACAGCCGCAAGGAGGGCGCCTTCGAGGACTACGTGCGCGAGGTGAGCGCCCTCGTCGGCGAGTCGAATCAGCAGAGCGATGCGCTCTTTGCGCTCCTCACCGACTCCGGCGGGGCCAGCGAGGTGGAGATCACCAATCAGCTCAACGCCTTCGGCGTGCAGGCCGAGCAGCTGGTCGACCGGGCGAAGGCCACCGACCGCCCCGACGAGGTCAAGACGGCACACGACCACCTGGTGGAGACGCTGGAGTTCCGTCGTGACGGCGTGCGAGCGATAGCAACGGAGCTGCCAAAGGTGCTCACCGCCGCCGGCGACCAGGCGCAGGGCACGGAGAACATAGCCCGCGCGATGCTCTTCTTCTCGACCAGCGACGTGATCTACGAGACCCGGGCCCGCAGGCAGCTCGAGCAGGCGCTCGACGAGGCTGAGCTGGCGCTGGCGCCGCCGCCCGAGAGCCTGTTCCTCCAGGATCTCGACCTGCTCCAGCCCGACGTGGTGGCCGACCGGATAGCCGGCGTGGGAGGAGGAGGCGCCGCCGATGAGGAGGCTGCGCCCGGCCTTCATGGCAACGGGCTCGTGAGCGTGTCGCTCGGGGGTCAGGCGCTAGCCCCGGACGCGCCGGCCTCTGTGGCGCTCAGCGAGGACCTGGCCTTCGAGGTCCAGGTTGCCAACCAGGGCGAGAACACCGAGACCGATGTGGCCGTGGCCGTGACCCTCGGCGAGGGCGGCGACGCCGTGACGCTCGACGGGACCCTGGATGAGATCGCCGCCGGCGAGACCAAGCCCGTGGAAGTCCCGGTGACCGACCAGCCACCGACGGGTCAGAATGTGCCCGTGACCGTCGAGATCGAGCCCGTCCCGGGCGAGGAGAAGACCGACAACAACGTGGGCGAGTACTCGGTCATCTTCACCCGGTAATCGCCGCGGTCGTGAGTACGCTGCGCAGCCACGGACCCGTGCAGTAGCTTCCGGGCGGTGGACGGACTTTCCTCTCCTGAGGGCATCCTGGCCGCGGCCGCGGCGGGAGTGGCACTCTTATCGCTGGTGCTGGCCATCGTCGCCACCGTACGCCTGCGCAGGGTCCGCAGCGCGCAGCGCGCCGTGATGGGCGAAGGCTCGGAGCGAGACCTCGTCGCCCACGCCGCCCGGCTCGAACAGGGCTTTATGGAGCTGCGTGACTGGATGGAAGAGGCGTCCTCGCGTATCGAGCGACGGATGACGGCCGCCGAGGAGCGCATCGACGGAGCGGTGGCCTACCGCGCCGTCGTCCGTTACGACGCCTACGGGGAGATGTCGGGACGGCAGTCCAGCTCGATCGCGCTGCTCGATTCGCACCGCTCTGGCGTGGTGCTCTCTTCCATCCTGCACCGCGAGAACGCGCGCGTATACGTCAAGCAGGTGGTTGATGGCTCCGCGGAGCACGAGCTCTCGCCCGAAGAGCAGGAAGCCGTGAGCTCGGCGCTCGCCGGCCAGTCCCAGAGCCCGGCCGGCGCCTAGCCAGGCCCGCATGGCCCTCCGCGTAGCGTTCCTGGGACCCGCCGGCACCTACACGGAGGAGGCGCTGCTGGCCTCCGCTCCCGCGGGGGTGGAGCCAGAGCCGCGGTCCACCGTGTACGAGACGGTGATGGCGGTGCAGAACGGCGAGACCGACCGCGCGGTGGTGCCGATCGAGAACTCGCTCGAAGGCGGGGTGGGCGCCACCCTCGACGCACTGGCGGGCGAAGCCGATCGCGTGCGCATCGCCGGCGAGGTGGTGCATCCCATTCATCACCACCTGATTGCCCGCAGGGCGCTCGATCTCGGCGCCATCGAGCGGGTGCTCTCCCACCCTCAGGCCACGGCGCAGTGCGCGCGCTTCCTGCGGGAGAGCCTTCCGGGCGCCGAGCGGGTGGCGGCCACGTCGACCGCGGAGGCCGTGCGCAGGGTGGGCGACTCGCCCGAGCCCTGGGCCGCGCTCGGCTCGCGCCTGTCCGCGGACCTCTACGGCGGCGCGGTCTTGGCAGAGGGCGTGGAGGACCACCCCGACAACCTCACTCGGTTCGTCTGGCTGGCCCCCGCGGACTCCCGGGACGGTCGTCCCGACGGCGCAGCCAAGACCTCCGTTGTCTTCTGGGGCTTCAACGACTCATCCCCAGGGGCCCTCATGACCGTGCTGCGCGAGTTCTCGGAGCGTGACATCAACCTCACGAAGATCGAGTCGCGGCCGCGGCGGGAAGGTCTGGGGCATTACATGTTCTTCTGCGACCTCGAAGGGCACGTGCTCGACGAGATGGTCGCGGCGGCCCTTGGCGCGCTGTCCGCACGGGTCCAGAGCCTGCGGGTGCTGGGCTCCTACCCCGCCGCGCCCGCAGCGCCAACCGTCTAGACGGAGCCGGGTTGGCCGCTACACTGGCGCCACCGTGGCGGCAAGCTCTCAGGCTTTACCAGCGGTACTCGGGGCTGGTGAGATGAAGCCGGCGCCAGTTCGGGGTCTGCCCGGATGCCGGCCCGCCCCGCGGGTCGGCGAAAGCGGCAAACGAGGGCACCGTCCTCCTCTGCAGGCAGCTTCCGGGGGCCGCGTCTTGGTGCTCAACGCCTCGTATGAGCCCATCAACGTATGCACGGTGCGCCGTGCGGCGATCCTGGTGCTCAAGGACCGCGCGGAGATCCTCGAGCGCGGTGAGTGGGCTCTGCACGCCGAGAGCCTGACGCTGCCCCGGCCCGTGGTCATCCGCCTCAAGACCTATGTGCGCATCCCCCGTGACGCCCACCGGCGCAAGATTACCCGGCGCGCGGTCTTCGCGCGCGACCGCTGGACCTGCCAGTACTGCGGGCAGGAGCGTGGCAACCTCACCGTCGACCACGTGATCCCCCGCTCGAAGGGAGGCGGCTCGGGCTGGGACAACATCGTCACCTCCTGCGCTCCATGCAACCGGCGCAAGGGCGACCGGCTGCCACGTCAGGCGAACATGGTTCCACGGCACGTGCCGCGCGCTCCCAGCTCCACGATCTTCATCCACGTCGCCGCTCCTGTGATTCCCCGGGCCTGGGAGCAATACCTCGCCACTTGAGGAGTCGGAGAACTTGCGCTCTCCGGAGCGCAGTGAACCCCCGGCGACGGCGGCCACCCAGTCCGAGCTGCGCACCCTTCGCCGTTGGACCCTCGTGGCCGGCGTCTGGGCTGTCGCGGCCACGGCCGTTGCGCTCATCGCGCTCTTGGACACCTCTGGCAATGACGCACGCAAGACCGCTCGTGACGCGGCCGACCGAACGGAGTCGCTCGAACGCCGACAGGAGCAGCTGGAAGAGAGGCTCTCTGCGCTCGACACACGAGTCGGGAACCTGGCCCCCGCCGGCGACGTATCCAAGCTCGAGGACCGCCTCGGACGCGCCGAGAAAGACGCCTCCGACGCGAAGCGGGACGTCACGAAGGCAACCGACACGCTCACTGAGCTGCAGGACAGGGTGAGCAGCCTCGAGGATGACCCGTCCTCGAGCGACGATACAGCCGGCTCTGACGAGCCGAACGTCGACGGGCCGGCGCCCTGACGGCGCGCCTACGAACGCACGCGGGCCCGCAACCTCGAGGGGCGCCCTTTCGGACGCCCCTCGGGTACACCATTGCTGGACTTCGATCGGGGTGGCTTCACGGGCACCCAGCCCGGGCCGGAGGGACAAGTCCCAGCCACCACTCCCGACGGTGTCACGGTTGGACTCCGCTCGACGGGGTCCAGTCAATCCCCGGGTCGGTGCTCGGCGGGACAACGTTCCGCCTGCGCTCCTTCCCAACGTCAACGGGTCGGTGCTCGGCGGGACAACGTTCCGCCTGGGCCCTCCCCGACGTCCGGTCTAGCGGCCGGACACCTCCAGAGTCCCGAATGTTCTGTCTATCAAGTTAGGACCACCTCCTTTCCCTGGTCAGGCCATTCTGACAGATGAGAGGGTCGGTGCGGTGCTCGCCGGGACAACGTCCCGGCTGCGCTCCTCCCGAGACGTCCCGGCTGCGCTCCTCCCCAACGGCGGGTCGGTCGGGTCAGGCGGGAGCGTCGGGGTCGTCCTCCTCGGGGGACTCGGCCTCTGATCGATCGACGTCGATGCCGCCGATCGCCGGGCCGGGAGACTCCCCCACCGGCTCGGGGGGCAGCTCATCGATGCGCTCCACGCCCTCGGCGTCACCGTGCACCACCGCTGACGTGTCGGCCTCATCCTCCATGATCAGGGCCACAGCACTGACCCGGTCGTCCTCGCGCAGGTTCATCAGCCGCACGCCCTGGGCCGGCCGTCCCTGAAGCGAGATCCCTCTGACGCTCGTGCGCTGGACCATTCCGGTCTGAGAGATGAACACGAGGTCCTGGTGCTCGCGGACGATCAGCGCACCGGCCACGCCGCCCTTCTTCTCGGTCAGATGGATGGTCTTGACGCCCATGGCGCCGCGGCCCTTGACCGGATACTCGGACACGAGCGTGCGCTTGCCATAGCCGTTCTCGGTGATCACGAGCAGCTCGGTGTCGTCGCGCGCGATGTCCATCGCCAGCACGCAGTTGTCTCCGCGCCCGACGTTCATTCCGCGCACGCCGGCGGTGTCGCGGCCCATCGGACGCGCCTGGTCCTCGTTGAACCTCGCGGCCTGCCCCGACCTCGAGACCATGATGATGTCGTCCTCTCCGTCGGTGCGGCGGACGGCAACCAGCTCGTCGCTGTCGCGGATCTTGATCGCGATGATGCCGTCGGCCTTGATCGGCGTGTTGTAGGCACCGAAGTCGGTCTTCTTGATCTGGCCCTCCTTCGTGGCGAAGACCAGGTACTTGCCCTCGGTGAAGTCACGGGTGGAGAGCACGGCGCGCACGAACTCGCCGTCGCGCAAGGGCAGCACGTTGACCAATGCCCGCCCCTTCGCGGTGCGCGAGGCCTCGGGCAGCTCGTAGACCTTCTGCCGATAGACCTTGCCGCGGTTGGTGAAGAACAGCAGGTAGTCGTGCGTCGAGCAGACGAAGAGGTGCTCGATGTAGTCGTCGTCCTTCATGTTCATCCCCGACACCCCGACGCCCCCGCGGCGCTGCGTGCGGTAGGTGGCAAGCGGCAGCGACTTGATGTAGCCCGATCGCGTGATGGCGATCACCATCTGCTGGTCGGCGATCAGGTCCTCGATGTCGATGTCGCCCTCGGAGTGGGTGATCTCCGTGCGCCGCTCGTCGCCGTAGGCATGGCGGATCTCGAGCAGCTCCTCCTTGATGATGTCCCGCACCCGCTGCTCGTCGCCAAGAATTGCCCGCAGCTCGCGGATGCGCTCCACCACCTCGGCGTGCTCGCCACGCAGCTTGTCCGCTTCGAGGGCGGTGAGGCGCTGCAGGCGCAGGTCCAGGATCGCCTGGGCCTGGATGCGGGTGAGATCGAAGCGCTCCATCAGGCCGTCGCGGGCGGTGTCCGGATCGGCGGACCCGCGGATCAGCGTTATCACCGCGTCGATGTCGGCGATCGCGATCAACAGTCCCTCGAGGATGTGCAGCCGGGCCTCGCGCTGGCCCAGCTCGTGCTTCGTGCGCCGCACCACCACCTCGCGCTGGTGCTGCACGTACTCGCCGATCAGCTCGCGCAGCGAGAGGACCTTCGGCACGCCGTCCACAAGGGCGACGGTGTTGACGCCGAACGTGCTCTGCAGCGGCGTGAACTTGAACAGGTTGTTGAGCACGACCTTCGGGATGGCGTCGCGCTTGAGCTCGATCACGAGCCTGATGCCGGTCTTGCCCGACTCGTCGCGCAGGTCGGAGATCTGCGGGATGCGCCCGTTCTGCACGGCCTCGGCGATCTTCTTGATCAAGCCCGAGCCGTCGTTGCGCCCGTCGCCCTTGGACACCTGGTAGGGCAGCTCGGTGACGATGATCGCCTCCTTGCCGCGTCCGATGTCCTCCGTGTGCGCGCGGCCCTGGACCACCACGCGACCGCGGCCGGTGTCATATGCGTCCTTGATGCCCTGCCAGCCCTTGATCACCCCGCCGGTCGGGAAGTCCGGGCCCTTGATGTGCCTCATCAGCCCGGCCACGTCGATCGTCGGATCGTCGATGTAGGCCACCACGCCGTCGATCACCTCGCGGAGGTTGTGCGGTGGGATGTTTGTGGCCATTCCGACGGCGATGCCGGCGGAGCCGTTGACCAGCAGGTTGGGGAACCGCGACGGCAGCACCGACGGCTCGAGACGAGCGTCGTCGTAGGTCGGGCTGAAGTCGACGGTGTCCGCGTCGATGTCACGGAGCATCTCCGTGGCCAGCCGCGCAAGGCGGGCCTCCGTGTAGCGCATGGCGGCAGCGGAGTCGTTGTCGATCGAGCCGAAGTTGCCCTGCCCGTCGACGAGCGGCTCGCGCATCGCGAAGTCCTGCGCCAGGCGCACGAGCGTGTCGTAGATCGCCGAGTCGCCGTGCGGGTGGAACTTCGACATCACCTCACCGACGGTTGCGGCGGACTTCTTGTACGGGCGTGTCGGTCCGAGGCCGCTCTCGTGCATCGCGTACAGCACGCGCCGATGCACGGGCTTGAGCCCGTCGCGCACGTCGGGCAGCGCTCGCCCGACGATCACGCTCATGGCGTAGTCCAGGTAGGAGGAGCGCATCTCCTCCTCGAGGCCGCGGGGCTCTATGTGGCCTCCGGAGAGGATCTCGGCGCCGGCCATCAGACGTCCAGGTTGGTCACGTCGCGGGCGTTGGCCTCTATGAACTCACGACGGGGCTCGACCTTGTCCCCCATGAGCATCGAGAAGATCTGGTCGGCGCCGGCGGCATCGTCGATCGTGACCTGCTGGAGGGTGCGCCGCTCGGCGTCCATCGTGGTGTCGAACAGCTGGTCGGGGTTCATCTCACCCAGGCCCTTGAAGCGCTGTACGTTGACTCCCTCGCGCGCCACGTCGAGAACCTTCTTGCGCAGGTCCTCGAAGGACAGCGCCAGCGCCTCGTGCCGGCCGAGGACCACATCGAAGGGCGGCGTGCCGGCGAGCTGCTCGAGCTCCTTGTGAACGCGCACGAAGTTGCGGTAGTCCTGGCGTTCGAACATGTCCCGGCCGAGCTTGTAGGTGGCCGCGGAGCCCGATCGCCGCTCGACGACGCGCACGACCAGCTCGTCCCCGTCCTGCGACAGCAGCTCGGTGTCGTAGGGCTCACCCTCGGGCGCCACCTTGGCCGTGAGCGCGATCACGCCCTCGGCATCGGTCACCTCCTCGTCGAGGATCTGCGATTCCTCCAGGAAGGTGATCGTGTCGTGGCCGTACTCGGCCCGCAGCGCGGCTGCCCAGCCTTCGTACTGCTTGAGCAGGCGACCGTACTTCTGCCAGCGGGCGTGCGTCAGCCTGAACTCGCTGCCGCCGCGCCCCTTCACGGAGATCCGCTCGAGCTTGTCGCGCAGCAGCGCGTCCTCGAGCTCGGACTCCTTCTCGATCCACGTCTCCTGCCCGCCGACCTTCATCTTGTACAGCGGCGCCTTGCCCAGGTAGACGTAGCCCGCGTCGATGAGGGCCGGCATCTCGCGGAAGAGGAAGGTGAGCACCAGGGTGCGGATGTGCGCGCCGTCCACGTCGGCGTCGCACATGATGATGACCTTGTGGTAGCGGGCCCGCTCGATGTCGAACTCGTCGCGGATGCCGGTGCCGATGGCGGTGATCATCGCCTGGATCTCGTTGTTGCCGAGCACCTTGTCGATGCGGTTCTTCTCGACGTTGATGATCTTGCCGCGCAGGGGCAGGACGGCTTGCGTGTTGCGGTCGCGGCCCTGCTTGGCCGAGCCGCCGGCCGAGTCTCCCTCGACCACGAACAGCTCGGCGAGCTTGGGGTCGCGCACGCTGCAGTCGGCCAGCTTGCCGGGAAGAGTCGAGTTCTCGAGCGCCGACTTGCGCCGCGTGAGGTCGCGAGCCTTGCGGGCGGCCTCGCGGGCGCGTGAGGCCTCGATCGTCTTCGTGATGATGCGCCGCGCGTCGGCCGGGTTCTCCTCGAGGAACTCGGCGAGGCCCCGGTTTACGGCGGCCTGAACGTAGCCCTCCACCGGTGGGTTGCCGAGCTTGGTCTTCGTCTGGCCCTCGAACTGAGGGTCGGGGACCTTCACGGAGATGATCGCCGTCAGGCCTTCGCGCACGTCCTCGCCGGAGAGGTTCGGGTCCTTCTCCTTGAGCTCGCCCTTCTGGCGGGCGTAGGCGTTGATCGTGCGAGTGAGCGCCGACCGGAATCCGGACAGGTGCGTGCCGCCCTCGTGCGTGTTGATGTTGTTCGCAAACGAGAGCAGCCCCTCCTGATAGGAGGTGCTCCACTGCATCGCCACCTCGACCTCGCCCACGTCGCCGACGTCGGCCATGTAGACGATCTTGGAGTGCAGGGGATCCTTCGTGCCCTGGCTATGGATGTACTTCACGAAGTCCACAATGCCGCCGTCGTACTTGAAGCTGCTCGAGAATCCCTCGTTGCGCTCGTCGTTGAAGTCGATCCTCAGGCCCTTGGTGAGGAAGGCCATCTCCCTGAAGCGCTGCTCGAGGGTCTCACGCTCGTAGCCGATCGTCTCGAAGATCTCCAGGTCCGGCAGGAAGGTGATGCTCGTGCCCCGGCGGTCCGTGGGCGAGCCCTTCTTGAGCTCGGTCGTGGGTGCGCCACGCTCGTAGGACTGCGTCCACTCATGGCCCTCGCGCCAGACGGTCAGCTCGAGCTTCTCCGACAGGGCGTTGACCACGGACACGCCGACGCCGTGCAGGCCACCGGAGACCTTGTAGCCGCCACCGTCGCCGAACTTGCCGCCGGCGTGCAGGACCGTGAGCACCACCTCGGCGGCGGGGCGCTGCTCCTTCTCGTGCATCTCGACGGGAATGCCGCGGCCGTTGTCGCTGACGGTGACGGAGTTGTCCGGGTGGATGGTGATGTCGACGTGGTCACACTCGCCCGCCAGCGCCTCGTCGACCGAGTTGTCCATCACCTCATAGATCAGGTGGTGCAGTCCGCGGACCCCGGTCGAGCCGATGTACATGCCCGGTCGCTTGCGCACCGCTTCGAGGCCCTCCAGGACGGTGATGTCCTGTGCCCCGTAACTGCTCTTGGAGCCTTCAGCCCTGCCGTTCGTAGAGTCCTTCGCCAAGCCGTTCCTTCCGGTCATCCACACAAGAGAAGACCCCGGCCCGGTAACTCAGCTCCACGGGTCGGGGCGCTCAGAACAACGGCGAGGGATGATAGCAGAGCCGGGGTGCCGCGAACGCCTCGACGTGCACCAAAAGCCCCGCAAATAGGCGTAAACGGGCGCGGTGTGCAACGTCTTGTTTCCCCCTGTTACGGATCCGCGTCAGCGGCCGCCCGTGGCCTGTACCCGGAGACGGGTGAGCGGCGGGTGCCCCACCGGTCCGAGCGCCTCGTTCAGGCGCCGGAGAAGGTCCGGTCCGAGGAGCTCCAGCTCAGCCGCCCAGACCGCCGAGCGGCACTCGATCGTCAGGGTGCCGCCGCGCTCGGCCACGGGCGTCGCCTCGGCGCAGATCGCCTCGCCCGCGAGCTCGGGCCACCGTGCCTGGATACGGGCGAGCGCGGTCGCCGGCGCGGCGCGGGCCACGGCTTCGCCGAGGGCCTCGCCGAGCAAGCGTGGGCCGGCTCGCCTCATGCGACCGCTCGCCAGGCGGCGGGCGACAGCGTCCCGTCGCTCACTTCGATCACCGTCGTTCCCGGGTCGCGACCACCTGGGACGTGGTCGAGGTCGGTGGTCGTCACCAGGCTCTGGCCCTCCGAGCGCAGCAGGTCGGCCAGCAGCTCCCGGCGGAGGGAGTCCAGCTCCGACATCACGTCGTCCAAGAGCATCAGCGGCAGACGTCCCCGCTCGGCTCGCAGCAGATCGCGCTCCGCGAACAGCAGGGCCAGCAATCCGACGCGTTGCTGGCCCTGCGAGCCGTAGCTGCGCAGAGAGCGCCCAGCGTGGATCAGGCGTACGTCGTCGCGATGTGGGCCGTGAGCGGTGAAGCCGCGCTCGAGGTCGGCCTCATGGCGCTCGCCGAGCTCGGCCCTCAGTCCTTCCGCGGTCGAGGAGGCGCAGCGCGGGCGGTACTCCAGGCTCGGGTCGCCGGGAAGGCCGAGGTCGGCGCCGCGCGCCTCGAAGAAGGGCGCTAGGAGGGTGAGCACGCTCGATCGGTCGGCCATCAGCTGTGCCCCGTGCCGAGCCAGCTCGGCATCCCAGGTGAAGAGCGAGCCCAGCGATGACACTCCGGCCTTTACCCGGCCCAGGAGCGCATTGCGCTGCGCCAGCGCCCGTGAGTACGCGGCACGCGTACCGGCGCGGGCCGGCCACACGGCGGCGACGAGGCTGTCGAGGTGGGCCCGACGTCCGCTTGGAGCACCCTTGACGAGTTCGAGGCGATCGGGCAGGAAGACGCTCACGAGCGGGCGTTCGGCCACTGCCAACAGGCTGTCCACAGGAGCGCCGTCCACCCGCAGGGATTTCTCCTCGCCCGGGGTGAAGCCGGCTTCGATCAGGTGCTCGACATCGTCTGCGCCCCGTGTGGCGAGCGTTACCCGAGCCACGCCGACCCCGTGGCGCGGAAGCTCGCGCTCTGTCGACGTACGCGGTGAACGCCCCGTGCAGGCGAAGTACACCGCCTCGAGGAGGTTCGTCTTGCCCGCTCCATTGGGGCCGGCCACGACCGTCAGCCGCTCGTCGAGCTCGGCGTCGGCGCGGGCATAGTTGCGAAAGTCGCGCAGGTGGAGGGCCGTGACCTGCACGGGCTCCCTCTTTCAGACGTTCAGCCGGATCGGCATCACGAGGTAGATGAAGCCGCCATCGTCGCCGGACTGGATCAGGCCCGGCCGCAGCGGAGAGATCAACTTGAGCACGAGCTCGTCGGTCTCCGCGCTCTCCAGCCCGTCGCGGAAGAACTCCGGGTTGAACCCGATCTCCAGTGGTTCGCCTTTAAACGAAACCGGAAGGGACTCACGGGCCTCGCCCACGTCGGGCGTCTGTGCGGAGATCTCGAGCGCTCCCTCGGTGAAGGCCAGCCTCAGCGGGGCGTTCTTCTGGGCCAACAGGCTGATGCGCCGGACCACGTCGAGCAGCTCGCTGCGCTCGACCCTCAGCTCATGCTCGTAGGACTCCGGCAGGAGCTGCTGATAGTTGGGGAATCGACCATCCACCAGCCGCGATGACAGGACGACGTTGCCGACGCTGAACACGACCTGGTTCTCGAGCGCGGTGACGTCGATGGTCTCCGCGCCGTTGGCGGCGGCGATTCGGCTCAGTTCCTGCAGCGTTCGCGCGGGGACGTTGGCCTCGAGCTTGCCGGCCAGCGTTTGCTCGAGCTTGGTCTCCTTGACTGAAAGACGGTAGGAGTCGGTGGCCACCATCCGGAGGAGATCGTCCTCGCCGGTGACGAGCACTCCCGTGAGATGGGGACGAGTCTCGTCGCGCGACGCAGAGCGTGCCACCCGTCCGACGGTCTCGACGAAGGCGGCTGCGGGAACCGACAGCGCTGCGGCGGGATGGGGCTGTGGAAGCTTGGGGAAGTCCTCGAGCGGCAATGTGCGCAGGTGGAAGCTCGCAGGCCCGGAGATCACCTCGACGTCCTGCTTCGATGCCCGGTACTCCACGGACACGGAGTCCTGCGGCAGCGACCGCGCCACGTCGAGGAGCAGTCGGCCGGGAACGACAACGGAGCCCGCGACCTCGATCTGCGCATCGAGTGAGGCGCGGATGCCGAGATCGGTGTCGGTCGCGTGTAGCTCGGCGCGGTCCTCTTCGAGGCGAATCAACACACCGGCGAGGGTTTGGATCGCGCTCCGCGTCGACGCGCCCCGAGCTACAACCGATAGTTGAGCCAAGAACGTTTCACGGGAAACGGTGAACTTCAACGAGATCTATCCAGTCTTGTCAGGGGAAGTAGGGGGTGTTGATAGGTGAGGAGCGTCGCCAACCGGCTGTCTAGAGCGGCTGAGATAGACACAACCGCGCCGGGCATCTCCGGTGATTCTTGCAGTCGCAGCGGAGGTCACGTAGTTGCGGACAGCCGTTTGCGCAGCTTGTCCACAGCCGTGGCCAGCTCTGGATCGCGGGTGACCTGGGTCGAGACGCTACGCACCGCATGCAAGACGGTGCTGTGATCGCGATCACCGAAGCCGCGGCCGATCTCCGGGAAGCTCTGGCCCGTCAGCTCGCGCGCCAGGTACATCGCCACCTTGCGCGCGCGGGTTACCGTCGGCCGGCGATCGCGAGCGAGCACGGACTCCGCGCCGACGCCGAACTGCGCAGCGGTGGCGTCGACGATCGCCGCCACCGTACACGGCGTCTGGGCCGTTTCCGGCGCGAGGCGCTTGAGCAGCCGGCGTGCCAACTCCGGCGAGGGCGGCTCGTTGCGCAGAGAGGCGTGGGCTACGACCTGGATCAGGGCCGCCTCGAGGGCCCTGACGCTGGTGGTTACGCACGCGGCTATCTCGTCTACAAGCTCCGGTGCCGCTGTTACCGAGTCGAGGCGGGCCCGCTTGCGGAGGATGGCCCGTCGCACCGGTAGATCAAGGGAGTCGAGGCCGACGACCAGACCGGAGGCGAAGCGCTCCCCGAGGCGGTCCTCTATTCCGCCGAGCTCGTCGGGGCTTCGATCAGAGGTCATTACCAACTGGCGACCGGAATCATGGAGCACGTTGAAAGTATGGAACAGCTCTTCTTCGGTGCGAGTCTTGTCGGCCAGGAACTGCACGTCGTCGAGGAGCAGGACATCGACGCCGCGGAAGTTGCGCTTGAAGGTCGCCGTGTCCTTTGCCCGCACCGCCTGAACGAACTCCGTCGTGAACTCCTCGACGGTGGCGTATCTGACCGTGAGCCCGGAGCCGAACCGCGCTACGTAGTTGCCGATGGCGTGGAGGAGATGCGTCTTGCCAAGCCCGGGGCGACCGTGGATGAAAAGCGGGTTGTAGGTCTGGCCCGGCTGTTCGGCTACCGCGAGGGCGGCGGCGTGCGCTAACCGGTTGCCTCGCCCGATCACGAACTGCTCGAAGGTGTACTTCGGCCGCAAGCCAAGCTCGCGGGGACCGAGTGGAGACGCGAACCGGGCGTCGCGCTGACCGGGATCCTGTGTCCACGCTCCGTCGACTACCTCGACGAGGGCGTCGGAGCGAAAGCCCCGCGCCGCCGCGGCCGAGAGGAGGGGCAGGTATCGGTCGCGCACCCAGGTGCGGATGTGCTCCGGCGCCCTGACGTAGAGCGTTGGTCCGCTCACCCCGGCGAGTTCGAGCGGCTCGAGCCAGAGGTGGAACTTGAAGTCAGGCACGTCTTGACGAAGCTCGTCACGGACGTGTTCCCAGATTGAGTCGAGCTGTTCGCGCACGGGCAGACGCGACCCCCCAAGGCGTGATCGAACTGACGAGTGGACGAGAGAGGCGCTGGCCGGCATCGGCCCGCCGCCTCGGACGGGCGAGTCTACAGCCGTCTGGCGAGACGTCGGGCGAGCCGCCCGGACACGGCTTGGCCTTTGCGCAAATCGCGGAAAAAGAGGTGTCGCCCCCAGAGAAGCGGGGGCAATTCCCTCGATCCGCGACCCCGCAGGAGGGCTCCGCGATTGGCTCGCCGTTCACGCCGAGGGCTGGAGGTCGTTCCCTATACTCCGGCGGCCCTCACATGAAACGCACCTACCAACCCAAGAAGCGCAAGCGCGCCCGTACGCACGGCTTTCGCAAACGCATGAGCACCCGCGCCGGGCGCCACGTGCTGCGGCGCCGTCGCGCCAAGGGCCGGCACAGTCTCACTCCATAGCCATGGGCCACGCCGGCGAGGGTCGCCATGGCGCGCGTCGCAAACGCCGGCGGCTGTCGCGCAGCGGCGAGTTCGACCGCGTCTACCGCGAGGGGCGATCCCACGCGAGCCGCTACCTCGTCCTGTACTCCTTCCCCCGGTCGCGCGGGGGTGACGGTCCGCAGCTGGGGGTCTCGGTGGGACGCAAGGTGGGTGGCGCGGTCGACCGCAACCAAGTGAAACGCCTGCTCAGGGAGTCCTTCTGGGCCGCCGCCGCAGACCTGCCGGACGGCCACGACTTCGTGATCGTCGCGCGTCCGGCCGTGCGCGAGCTGGTCACGGAACGGGGGGAGGCCGGCATGGCCGAGGCGCTGCAGGAAGTGCTCCACGGGGCGGGACTGGCCGGGATGGGGGATCGATGAGCGTCCTGCGCTCGATCGCCGTCGCCCCGCTGCGCTTCTACCAGCGAGCGATTTCCCCCGCGCTGCCCCAGCGGTGCAAGTACTATCCGAGCTGCTCGCACTACGCGGTCACGGCGATTCGGCAGTACGGCATACTGAGGGGACTGGTCCTTGCTGCCTGGCGCGTGCTGCGCTGCAACCCCTGGAGTCACGGGGGCGTCGACCCCGTCGCAGACCAGGCTCTGTTTCGCGTGCGCAGGTGAACACCATGCTCGAAATCGCCAACGTCCTCCAGCCACTCATCGATGGCAGCGAGGCCATCCTCAAGTTCTGGCAGGGCATCGTCGGCAGCTGGGGCGCGGCGATCATCCTCCTGACCTTCACGATCCGCCTGCTGATCCTGCCGCTGACCTTCAAGTCGGTGAAGTCGATGCAGAAGCTCCAGGTGCTCCAGCCGGAGATGAAGAAGATCCAGGAGCGGTTCAAGGAAGACCGCCAGCGGATGAACCAGGAGATGATGAAGTTCTACCAGGAGAACAAGGTCAACCCCCTGGGCTCCTGCCTTCCGCTGCTGCTTCAGATCCCGTTCTTCATCGCGCTGTTCTATCTGCTGCGCAGCGACGAGTTCAAGGCGGACATCGAGGGTGCGGAGAGCTTTCTCTTCATTCCGGACCTCGCCGCGCCGCTCACCGACGAGCCGCTGATCCTGGCGCTGATGATCGTGCTGTATGTGGGCACCCAGCTGATCGCCAGCCTGATAACGATGGTCGGCGGCGACAAGACCCAGCAGCGGATCATGCTCGCGCTGCCGTTCGTCTTCGTCATCTTCATCATCAACTTCGAGGCCGGCCTGATCGTCTACTGGATCACCACGAACGTGTGGACGATCGGCCAGCAGCTCGTGGTGCGCAAGCTGTACCCCCGCCCGGCGGTACTGGGCGAGGTCGAGGCGGACACCGCCACGGACGCGAAGAACAGCGCTAAGCCCGGCAGGGGTCAGCCGGCCCGGGCCAGTGCCAGGGCCGTCGTGGCAAGCGGCGGCAACGGCGGGGGGGCGTCGAAGCCGCCCCCAAGCTCCCCGCGCAAGAAGAAGAAGCGCTCGGGGCGCCGGCGATAGCCTTCTCCTAGAGGAGAGCTGATGCCAACGGCGCCGGACAGCGAAGCGGGCGCGCGCCCGGACGATCTCACCATCGAGACCGAGGGCGAGACTCTTGGCGAGGCCAAGTGGTCGGCGATGAAAGAGCTCGAGCCGCGTTTCCCCGGGATCACCGCCGAATGTGTGCGGTTCGAGGTTGTCGGACCGGCTGGGGACGGCCCCTCGCGCGTCCGCGGAGAGGTAGACGTCGAGGCGTGGCAGGAAGCCGCCGCGGCGGAGCTGCCGCCCGAGCCGGCCGAACGTCTACGGGGCGTGGTCAGGCGGGTGGTGCAGGAGCTTGGACTGGAGGCGACGGTCGATGTCGAGGAGACGGCAGAGGAGCTGCGCGCAACGGTCAACGGCGATGATCTCGGGCTGCTGATCGGCAAGCACGGCGCGACCATCGACGCGCTCCAGCATGTGGCGATGCGCGCGGCGCTGAGAGGGGACGCGGAGCGCAAGCGGGTCGTCGTGGATGCCGCCGGCTACCGCGAGCGACGCGAGACCGCACTCCACCGCGCTGCGGATCGCGCCGTAGCCGACGCGCTTCGCTTCGGCCGGCCGGTTGACCTCGAGCCGATGCGGCCGCTGGAGCGCAAGGTCGTTCACGTGTACCTGCGCGACCGCACGGATGTAGAGACCCACAGCGAGGGAGACGAGCCCGACCGGCGCCTGGTCGTCACTCCGGTGCGCCCCACGACGTCCTGACCGTGGGGATTGCAAAGGGGGCCACGGCCCCCCTTTGACCGTTTCACGAGAAACGGTCGCGGCCCTCGCGGCGCGACACGGCTTAGGAGTCGAGTCGGCCCTTGCGTTGCAGGCGCTGCTGGATGCGCTGAGCGCCGAGGAGGATCCGCCCACGACCGTGAGCCAGCCGCCGGGAGCGCTGGACGTGCACTTGGCGGACAGCCTCAGCGGGTTGGCGGTAGAGGCTTTGGCGACCGCACTGACCGTGGCCGACGTCGGGGCCGGAGCGGGCTTTCCCGGGCTGGCACTGGCCGCGGCGCTGCCCAGCGCCTCCGTTGACCTGATCGAGGCCGCGTCGCGCAAGTGCGCCGTTATCCGGCGCCTTGGCGCGGCCGCCGGCCTGACCAACTTCCGCGCCGTGCGCGCGCGGGCGGAGGAGTGGGCTAAAGATGAAGGGG
Source organism: Thermoleophilaceae bacterium (assembly GCA_030447725.1). Lineage (GTDB taxonomy): Bacteria > Actinomycetota > Thermoleophilia > Solirubrobacterales > Thermoleophilaceae > JAAYBF01. Next base: position 335,019 of record JAUJOQ010000001.1, on the reverse strand, counting down.
CCGGCGTCTACGATGTCGTTACCGCCCGAGCGGTGGCCCCCCTTGGAGTACTCGTCGAGTACGCGGCCCCGCTGCTGCGGGAACGCGGCGCACTCGTGGCGTGGACGGGAAAGCGAGACTCGGAGGCCGAGCGCTCCGCGGCGGCGGCCGCGAGCATCGTCGGCCTCGAGTGTGAGGAGATACGCAAGGTGACGCCCTTCCATGGCGCCCGGGACCGTCATCTGCACGTGTACCGCAAGGTGGGCCCGACGCCCGCCCGGTTTCCGCGGCGCGCGGGCATGGCCCGCAAGCGCCCGCTGACCTGAGCGCGAGCCGCACCGGAGCCTGCCGGTGGGTGCAGCGGGGCGGCCACAGCCGAGAAGGAGCCACTCGTTCGGGTGCGAATTCCCCACCTTGGGGGGCGAGTTCCGACCGCGCCCGCCTCTACCTTGCGACATCGATGGGCACGATCTTCGCGATAGCCAACCAGAAGGGCGGCGTGGGTAAGACCACGACCGCCGTCAACGTCGCGGCCAGCGTCGCCGACGCCGGCTACGACACGCTGCTGGTCGATCTCGACCCCCAGTGCAACGCCACGGTTGGGGTCGGGCTCCCCAAAGATGTCAGCCCAAGTGTCTACGACTGCCTCGGCGGGGAGCTCACCCTCTCCGAGGCGGCCCGGCCCACGGCGTTCACCCGCCTCTCGGCCGTGGCGGCCACCCCGGATCTCGCGGGGGCCAACGTCGAGCTGCCGCGCCTACCCGGATCGGAGACCCGCCTCCGCGACCAGCTCGGCGACGTGCGCGAGCGCTTCCTCTTCACCGTCCTGGATTGCCCGCCTTCGCTCGGCCCGCTCACGGTCAACGCGCTGGTGGCCGCCGACCGCGTGCTGGTGCCCGTGCAGACCGAGTACTTCGCGCTCGAAGGCCTCGCCGGCCTGCTCGACACGCTCTCCCTGATCCAGCGCGAGCTCAACCCCCGGCTCACCGTGGCGGGAATGATCCTCACGATGCACGATGCCCGCACCCGGCTGGCGCAGGACGTCGAGCGAGAAGTGCGTGAGCACTTCCCCGAGCTGGTCTTGGACACAGTCATCCCCCGCAACGTGCGGCTCGGCGAGGCCCCCAGCTTCGGCCTGCCCGCAATTCGCCACGCTCCCCAGAGCGCCGGATCCGCCGCCTACCTGAAGCTCGCGCGCGAGGTGGCCGCTCGTGCCTGACACCGGCCGCGACCCCACGCACGGTCAGCGCGGCATGGGCCGCGGACTGGCGGCGATCCTGCCGCGGTCACGGACCGATGGGTCCGGCCTGCGGGAGATCCCGCTCGATCTCGTCAGGCCGAACCCGCGCCAGCCACGCCGGGACTTCGACGAGGACGCCCTCCTCGCGCTGGCGGAGTCGATTCGGTCGCGTGGGATCCTCCAGCCGGTTGTCGTTCGACCGATCCCCGGTGGGACGTTCGAGCTCGTAGCCGGGGAGCGACGGCTACGCGCCGCCCGCCTGGCTGAGCTCGACCACATCCCGGCGATGGTCCGCGAGGCCGAGGACTGGGAGCGGCTCGACCTCGCCCTCGCGGAGAACATGGCCCGCGTCGACCTGAATGCGCTCGAGAAGGCGCGCGCCTGCGCGATGCTGGTGGAGGACCTTGGCCTGACAAAGGGGGAGGTGGGCCGGCGCGTCGGCAAGAGCCGCGTGGCCGTCTCCAACCTGATCCGCCTGCTCGAGCTGCCCGACGAGGCCCTCGAGCTGATCGAGTCGGGTGCACTCACCGAGGGCCACGGCCGCGCGATCCTGATGTGCAAGGACCACGACGCGCGCAAGCGCCTCGCCCGCGACTCCCGTGACAATGCCTGGTCGGTCCGCGAGACCGAGCGCCGAGCCAAGGGCCTTGAAGAAGGTATCCCTAGCCGGTCAGCGAGCCCGCGCCAGATCCACCCCGACCTGGCCGACGCCCTGGCAGCGGCCGAAGACGCCCTGACGGCAGCCTTGGGACAGGAGGTGAAGATGCGCGCCAAGGGCGACGGAGCAAAGGCCGAGCTGGTCTTCGACTCGCCAAGTGACGCGATCGAACTGGCCGAGCGGGTACTGCGCCGCCACGGCACGACGCTCTCAGAAGCGGCCTAGCAGCTGAGAGCAAGAGGGGCTGGGTGAGGAGGCCGTGTCTGGAGTATTTGTTGTCCGGCGGCTCTCGGTCGTAGGGCGAGTCTGGCAAGGACGCAGGGAGGGGACAAGCCTTCAGGCTGTCCCCGACCGAGGACACCGCCAGACGAAGCCATACGACCGCGAGATGGGCGATCCTGGACTCGAACCAGGGACCTCGTCCTTATCAGAGACGCGCTCTAACCAGCTGAGCTAATCGCCCTCGGGCGGGGCGATTCTAGCGGCCCCGGCGTCGCGCCGCGGGCGCTGTCGCAGGATGCTCGGCGGCGCCGGGCCGCATGACTAGACTGTGGAAACCGGCCACCGGGCCCAGTACGAGGAGCGGTTCGCGTATGCAGGAGATGGTCATCTACGGAGTCAGCTTCGACATGGTCGGCAAGCAGCCGATCGTGCTCCTGAAGACCCGCGAGGGCAACAGGTTCCTACCTATCTGGATCGGGCATCCCGAGGCTGCGGCCATCCTCATGAAGCTTCAGGGCGCCAATACCCCGCGGCCCATGACTCACGACCTGATCAACGACGTGCTGTCAGAGCTCGAGGTATCTTGCACGAGGGTCGCGGTCACCGAGCTGCGCGAGAACACGTTCTACGCGGCCATCACCCTGCAGATGAACGGCCGCGAGATGGAGATCGACTCGCGCCCCTCGGACGCGCTGGCGCTGGCCGTGCGCACGGGCGCCTCGATCTTCGCCGCGGAGGACGTGATCTCGGAATCCGCGATCGAGTTCGAGCACGAGGTCGAGGACCAGGAGGAGGTCGTCGAGAAGTTCAAGGACTTCCTCGACAACGTCTCGCCGGAGGACTTTGCCGGCGAGTCCGACGAAGAGCCCGACCAGACGAGCTGACGGGCCAAGCTAGGCCGGCGTGCCCGCGGCGCGCTCGAAGGCCAGCTCGAGGATCCGGGCCACAAGCTGATCGAAGCCGAGGCCGGCCGCTTCCGCCGCCTGGGGCAGGAGACTGGTGTCGGTCAGCCCCGGGATCGGATTCGCCTCGAGGACGTACAGCTCGTCGGATCCGTCGAGCATCAGGTCGACGCGGCTGAACCCCGAGCACCCGAGCAGACGGTGGCAGGCCAGCGCCAGCGCCTGGGCGCGCTCGGTGGTGCCCGGCGCCAGCCGCGCCGGGCAGATGAACCCGGTGCGGCCGATCTCGTAGCGCGCCTCGAAGTCATAGAAGTCCTCCTCATGGGGCACCGCCTCGACCACCGGTAGCGCCACGGGCCCCTCGGCGCCGTCGAGCACGGACACGGCGAGGTCACGTCCCTCCACGTGGCGTTCGAGCAGCACGCGGGCGTCGTAGGAGAAGGCGGCCACCAGGGCGGCGGGCACGTCGTCGGGTGTGCGTGCGAACTTGATCCCGAGCGCGGAGCCCTGGCTCGAAGGCTTCACGACAATGGGGAAGTCGAGCCGCGCGGCGATGGCGGGAAGCATCTCTGCGGCACCAAGCTCGCGGAACGCCGCCTGCGTGAAGGCGAAGAACTCGGGCGTGGGTATGCCGGCCTCGAGCAGCAGGTGCTTCGTCAGCACCTTGTCGGTCGCCCGGATGCACGCCAACACCCCGGACCCGGTGTAGGGCACGTCGAGGATCTCCAGCAGCTCCTGCACCGTGCCGTCCTCGCCGCCGCGACCGTGCAGGGACACGAAGGCCGCTTCGGCTCGCTCCTCACGCAGCCTGCGAATGAGGTCGGGACCCACGTCGATGCCGACGACATCGTGACCGAGCCGCTCGAGCGCATCCTCCACCCGTGCACCGGAGCGCAGCGACACCTGGCGCTCGAGGGAGCTGCCCCCCTTGAGCACGGCGATGCGGCTCACGCGCCGCCCGCCCGCCGGCCGCGGGCCGGCCGCCGCGGCAGCTCGACCAGCCGCCCGCCCTCGCCCTCGGTGTCCGGGACCTCCTCGGTCTTCACCGTGCCGAGTTCGCCGGTCAGGGTGCCGTACAGCGCCACCTGCTCCTTGATCACCTCGCCGATCCGGCGAATGCCCTCGCGCAGCCGGGCCTCGTCACAGCCGGAGAAGTTGAGGCGCATGGAGCTGTGTCCGCGGCCGTCGAGGAAAGCGGCGGCGCCGGGCACGAACGCGACGTTGTCGCGTAAAGCGCGGGCCAGCAGGTCGGTGGTGTCGATGTAGCTCGGCAGCGTGGCCCAGATGAACAGCCCGCCCGCGGGCCGCGTCCACTCCGCCTCGCGCGGGAAATGATCGGCGAGCGCGGCGAGCATAGCGTCGCGCCTCGAGCGGTAGATCTCGCTCAGCGAGCCCACGTAGTCGCGCCAGTCCCCTTGCTTGAAGTAGGCCTGCACCATCAACTGCGAAAGGGTCGAGGTGCAGAGGTCGGCCTCCTGCTTGCCGAGGTTGATCTTCTCGAGCACCGGGGGCGGGGCCACGACCCACCCCAGCCGGATGCCGGGCGAGAGGATCTTGGAGAAGGTGCCGAGGTACATCACGAACACGCCGCCGTCGAGCGAGAAGAGCGGTGGGAGCGGCTCGCCCTCGTAGCGCAGGAGCCCGTACGGGTTGTCCTCGAGTACGAGCAGCTCGCGTTGGTTGGCCACCTCTACCAACCGTCGCCGGCGGGGCAGCGACATCGTGACCCCCGCCGGGTTCTGAAAGCTCGGCACGGTGTAGATGAACTTGGGCCTGCGCCCCTCGCGGCCGAGGCGGTCCAGCGTCTCCTCGAGGAGGTCGACGCGCATGCCGTCCGAGTCCATGTCGACCTGCACGACGTCGGCCTGGTAGGCGTTGAACACGGGCACGGCGCCCGGGTAGGTGGGGCCCTCGGCGATGATCACGTCGCCCGGGTCGATCAGCGTCTTCGTGACCAGGTCGATCACCTGCTGGCCGCCGGTGGTCACCACGATGTCCTCGTGGTGGGCGTGCATCCCCTCGGCGGCCATCACCTCCGCGATGCATCCTTTGGTCTCGTCGAGCCCGTCCGTGGGGCCGTACTGCAGCGCCTTGGCGCAGGATTCCTCCGCGATCTTGGCAGTCACCGCGGCGAAGGTCTCAGGCGGGAAGGTGGAAGTGTCGGGCAGCCCGCCGGCCAGGGAGATCACCTCGGGACGGGCGGTGATGGCCATGAGGTCGCGCATCGCCGAGGAGGTCATCATCCGCGTGCGGGAGGCAAACAGGCCCGCATAGCGCTCGAGGTCGCGCGACGTTGAGCGCGACGGGGGCTTTTGCGGGGAGCTCATTTCGTTGGTTTCGTCGCCGCTGCCGGGCGTCCTCGTGCCCGAGGGGACCGCTTCGTGGGTCGCTGTGATCCGCCGCGTCGGTCCTCTATCGTGGGGCCGCCGAAGCGTATCGGTCGCACCGGGGGCTCTTTGGCCAGCACTGCACCGTTTCTAATGAGCCTCCTCCTCGACATCGGCCAGGGCGCCGGCCTCGCCGGCGCCAGCGGCGTGCGCCCCTACCTGCCGCCGCTGTTGGCGGGGGCTCTCGCCAGGGGGGACATCGGCCTCGATTTCGACGGGTCGGGTTGGCAGTTCCTCGAGTCGCCGGAGTTCCTGCTTGCCGTGCTGGCGCTCGCGGTGGCTTCCTACCTGGCTGAACGTTCGGGCGCGAACCGTCGCGTGCTCGGGCTCGCCACCGGCGTGATCGCAGTCGTGCTCGGAGCGCTGCTGTTCGCGGGCTCGCTGGCGGCCGGGGACCGTTCCGCGGCGGCCGGGATCGTCGCGGGCGTCCTCTGCGCCGCGCTTGCCTATGCAGCGGTGAGCGGCGTGTTGGAGCGTGCGGGGCGGCGCCTGGACGAGGGGGCGGCCGCGCTGCTCACCGTCTACGCCGATGCCGCAGCGCTCGCGCTGGCAGCCATCGCCATCTTCGTCGCGCCCGTGGCCTTCCTCGCGCTCGCGGCGTTCGCCGTGCTGCTGGTCCGTGGCCGCGGCCAGGGTGACCGCAAGTACGCCGGCCTGCGGATCCTGAGATGAGCGGGCCCGCCAAGGTGGTCCTCGCGGTGATCGACGCGCTGGACCCCCAGGCCCTCCAGCAGGCAGTGGCCGCGGGTCGGGCTCCGGCGCTGAAGGCGATCATGGACCGCGGCGTGTACGTGGACGACTGCGTCTCCACCTTCCCCTCGATCACCCCGGTCGCCGCCTCCGCCATAGCCACGGGACTCGGCCCCGGGGACTCGCTGATCCCCTCGATGAACTGGTATCACCGCGGGGAGGAGCGCTACGTGGAGTACGGCAGCTCCTTCCCGGCCACCCGCGCGTTCGGGGTGTTCCGGTCGCTGATGGACACCGTGTACAACATGAACCACGCGCACCTGACCCAGGAGCGCCGCACCGTGTTCGAGCACCTCGACGACGCCGGCCTCCGCACCGCGTGCACCACCTATCTGATCTATCGCGGCCGCCACCGCCACGAGCCATCCACCGACTCGCCCTACAGCCGGCTTGCCGAGGCGGCCCAGTTCCGCCACGCCGTGTGGGCGGCGCGCGAGCTCTTCTACGCGGACATCTTCGACTCGCAGGGCACGGGCTGCTTCTCAACCCTCGGGATGCCGGGACAGCGCGACCGCCACGCCGGCTGTGTGGGCGCCCACCTCGTTGAGAACGACCTGTTCGACTTCCTGCTCTTCTCCCTGCCCGACAACGACACCTACTCCCACCGAGCCGGCCCCACGGAGCAGCCCCACTCGATCGCCGAGGCCGACCGCGCGCTCGACCGGCTGATGCACGCCGGCGGCGGGCCGGAGACCTTTCTCGACGAGCACGCGGTGATCGTTATGTCCGATCACTCCCAGAACCCGATCGAGACGAGCATCAGCCTGGCCGGCGCGCTCGAGCATCGGCGGATCCTGCTGCCCTCCGACCAGGCCCCCGAGGAAGCCGAGATAGCGGTGTGCCCGGGCGCGCGCTCCGGGCAGGTCTACGTGATCGACGAGGAGCGCCGGGACGAGCTGGCCCCGGACATCGCCGCCGACCTCGCGGGCGTGAAAGGCATCGACCTCGTGGCGTGGCGCGAGGACGGTCAGGGGGTGGTGCACAGCAGCCGCGGCGAGCTGCGCTTTGCCCCCGGCGGAGAGTTCGAGGATGTGCGCGGAGCTTGCTGGAGCGTGGAGGGCGAGGATGCGGTGCTCGATCTCACCATCGCCGCGGGAGGGGTGCGCAGCAACGACTACCCGCACGCGCTCGGGCGGCTCTGGTCGGCGCTCAGATGCCCGCGGGGCGGCGACGTGCTCGTGTCGGCCGAGCCCGGCCACGAGTTCGCGGACTGGGGTGGACACGACCACGTGGGCGGCGGCAGCCACGGATCGCTGCACCGCTGCGACTCGCTCGGGGTGCTGCTCATGAGCGGCATCGGCCCCGAGCGCGCCAACGAGCGCGAGCGCTGGTCGATCGAAGACGTCACCCCGATGGTGCTCGACCACTTCGGGGTGAGTGCGTGAAGGATTCGGCGTCCGTGCCAAATCCTTCCGGGGGCATGAAGGACTCTGCATCCGTGCCAAGTCCTTCCGAGCGGGTGAGGGGCCTCGACGCCCCGGCGCGCGAGGACGGTTCCCGTACGAGGGTCCGCGCGGGGCTGAGGCGCCGCCACAACTGGGTGCAGCTCGCGAAGTTCCTCGCGGTGGGCGGCTCGGGCTACGTGGTCAACCTGGCCGTGTTCGCGCTGGCCTTCCAGGCCGGCGGGCTGCACCACCTCGTGGCCGCCACGATGGCCTTCTCGGTGGCCGTGACCAACAACTTCTGGTGGAACCGCCATTGGACCTTCGGCGCGCGGGAGGGGCACGCGGGCTTCCAGGCTTCCCGCTTCCTCGTGGTCAGCCTCACCGCCTTCGTGTTCGCGGCGGCGATCCTCGAGATGCTGGTCAGCGTCACCGGGGTGCCGGAGATAGCCGCTCAGGCGATCTCGATCGCAGCGGCTACGCCACTCAACTTCGTCGGGAACAAGATGTGGAGCTTCGGCACCGCCTCGCGCGGCCTCTAAGGCTCAGGCGGGCGCTCCTCCTCGCGCTAGTCGCCTTCGCGGGCCTGGCTGCGGGCCCGCCGGCGCCGGCGCAGGCCAAGCCCGAGCTCGAGCAGCCCCCCTCACGAACCGCCCCACCGCCGGGCTACGAGCTGAGCGCGGTGAAGGTCGTTCGCATCGCCGGACTGGGTGAGAAGGTGCGCGCGGAGCGCGGGCGCCACCGCCGGTTCGCGCCCACGGCCTACACGCGCGGGCCAGGGCGATGGCAGGTGAGCTACTTCGATTCCGAGGCCCGCGAGGTGGCTCAGGTACGCATCGACGACGCCACTGGCGCAATCCTCGAGCAGTGGACCGGTGACCAGGTCGCGTGGACGATGGCCCGCGGCTACGAGGGAGCGTTCGGGCGCAAGCTCAACTCGCCCTGGGTCTGGATCCCCTTGTGCGTGCTGTTCCTTGCGCCCTTCGTCGACCCACGGCGGCCGTTACGGCTGCTGCATCTCGATCTGCTGATGCTCCTTGCGTTCGGGGTCTCTCACGTGTTCTTCAACCGGGGGGCGATCGGCACCTCGGTGCCGCTCGTCTACCCCGTGCTGCTCTATCTGCTCGCTCGCATGCTGTGGGCCGGGTTTCGTCCGAGCGAGAGACGTGAGCGCCTGCTGCCGCTCGTACCCGCCACGTGGCTGCTGGTGGCGCTCGTCGCCCTCGTGGGCTTCCGGGTCGGCCTCAACCTGATCGACTCGAACGTGATCGACGTGGGCTACGCCGGCGTGATCGGCGCGGACAGGATCGCCGACGGCGACCCGCTCTACGGCCCCGGCTTCAGCGAGGACGTCGAAAGCGGCGACACATACGGCCCGCTCACCTACCTGTCGTATGTGCCGTTCGAGCAGGCGCTGCCGTGGAGCGGAGCGTGGGACGACCTCCCGGCTGCACACGGCGCGTCGATCGCCTTCGACCTCATCACCCTCTTGGGGCTCGTGATGCTGGGCCGCCGGCTACGGCCCGGGAAGGAGGGGTACGAGCTCGGCGTCGCCCTCGGCTATGCCTGGGCGACCTATCCCTACGCCCTGTTCGCGCTGCAGACCAACTCCAACGATGGACTGGTGGCGATGTGCACCGTGCTGGCTCTGCTGGCGCTGACGCTCGCTCCCTCGCGGGAGGGCCTGTCCGCCCTGGCCTGCGGCGTCGCGGTGGGCCTCGGCGCGGCGGCCAAGCTGGCTCCGCTGGCCCTGGCCCCGCTGTTCGCCGGCGGGCTGGGGTCCCTGCACCCATGGCGGGGCAGCTCTGTGGCCGCGCGCCGGTCCCGGCGCCGGGCGATGCTCTTCGCCGCGGCGCTGCTGGCGGTCCTCGCGGCCGCCGTGCTGCCCTTCGTGGGAGATGGCGGGCTGCGGGAGATCTACGATCGCACTCTTGGCTATCAGGCCTCGCGGCCGTCGCCCTTCAGCGTCTGGGGCCAAAGCGAGTCGCTCGGCTGGCTGCAGACCGCCGTCAAGGCAGCGGCCGTGGGGTTGGCCCTCGTCGTGGCCGTGGCGCCGCGACGGCGCGGTCCGGTCCAGCTGGCCGCTCTTGGCGCCGCGGTGACGATCGCGGTGCAGCTGGGAGTGACCCACTGGTTCTACCTCTACGTCTCGTGGTTCGCGCCGTTGGCCCTGGTGGCCTTCTTCGGTGCCCACCGGCGGCGCGCGGCGGTCGAGGCGCCGGCGCCGTCCGAGCCCTCCGCCGAGCGCGAGCCGGTCCCGGCGTGAGAGCGCTCGCATTCCTCGTCCTGGCCGTGTCGTTCGCCGTCACGCTGCTCCCGGGGCCCTGGGGCGACGAGAGCGTGACCGACCTGTTCCTCTACCGCTCCTACGCGGAGCTCTTCCTCGACGGCTCCTTGCCCTACCGAGACGTCGCCTTCGAGTATCCGCCACTGGCCGCCCCGCTGCTGGCGTTGCCGGCCGTTCTCGGCTCCGGCGACGACGCCTATCGCCTCACCTTCGCGGCGCTCGCGCTGGCGCTGGCGGCGATCCTGGTGGCGCTACTCGGCGGCCTGGCTCGCCGCACGGGCGGCGATCCGCGCCGGGCGATGCTGGCCGGCGCCGCCGCGCCCCTGTTCACGGGCGCCATGTTGCGCACCCACTTCGACCTCGCGCCCGTGGTCATCACCCTCGGGGCGCTGTTGTTGGTCGTCTCGAATCGCCCACGCACAGGGCTGGCGGTGCTCGGTGTGGGGGTGATGACGAAGGGCTTCCCGATCGTGGTGCTGCCGGTCGCCGTCGCGTGGCTGATGGCTCACGGCCGCCGCCGAGAGGCCGTCGAGGGCACCGGTGCCCTGGCGCTCGTGGTGGTCACCGTGGCCGGCGCTGCGGCTGCCGTGTCGCTGAGCGGAGCCACCGAGGCGGTGACCTACCACCTCGACCGTCCGGTGCAGGTGGAGAGCGCACCGGCGCAGCTGCTGCTGGGGCTCGACGGCCTGGGCGGCGGTCGAGCGGAGGTCGTGCACAGCCATCGCTCCGAGGGGGTGCGGCACCCGGCCTCGGCGGCGCTCGTCGCGCTGTTCACCGCGCTGCTGGTCGGCGCCGTGGCGCTGTTGACCGTGGGGGTGGCTCGGCGGTCGTCGACGGCTGACGCCGGCGAGGGATCCGACGCGCGGATGTTGACCTTGGCTTCGCTCGGCGCCGTTGCGGCGTTCGCCGCGTTCGGAAAGGTGCTCTCGCCTCAGTTCCTGATCTGGGTGGTGCCGCTCGCCGCGCTGGCGTTCGCCTGGCGCATGCCCGCGCTCGCCGCCGCCGCGACCGCCGCGATCGCGCTCACCCTGGTCGAGTTCCCCGCTCACTACGCAGACGTGGTGCAACGCGAGCCCGCGGCGCTCTGGCTCGTGGCGGTGCGTGACGCCGTGCTGGTGCTGGTGGTGGCCCTCGCCGCGCGAACACTCCATCAATCGGGGGCACATCCCCGATGGTCAAAGGGGGCACCGCCCCCGGTGGCAACCCCCCGGCTGGCTAGCGGGGCGCCGGCTCGAGGATCTGCTCGATCGCGGTGGCGCGTCCGTCGGGGCTCGCCTCGACCAGCACCGCGTTGAGCCATGGGTCCTCGCCAGACGTGGAGAAGCGAACGTTGGTCATGGTCAAGAAGCGCGAGAGCGCCTGTTCGCGCTTCACGCCGATCACCCCGCCGCGCGGCCCGGTCATCCCCACGTCGGTGCAGTAGGCGGTGCCACCGGGCAGCACTCGCGCATCGGCGGTCGGGACATGGGTGTGGGTGCCCAGGCACGCCGTCACCCGGCCGTCCACATGCCAGCCCATGGCGACCTTCTCGCTGGTGGCCTCGGCGTGCATGTCCACGAGCACGTGCGTGGCCTTGCCGCGCAGCTCGGCGACCGCGGCGTCCACCTCCGCGAACGGCGACCGGGCGGCCTCGACGAACACGGTGCCCGAGAGGTTGACCACACCGAGGGCCATGCCGCCGCGTTCGACGACCGTGACGCCCTTGCCGGGGCTGCCCTTCGGATAGTTGGCGGGACGCACCACGCGCTCGTCACGGTCGAGGAACTCGTACACCTCCGTGTGCCTGTAGGCGTGGTTGCCGAGCGTGATCACGTCGGCTCCGGAGGCGAAGATGTCCAGCGCCGTGCGTTCGGTGATGCCCACGCCGCCGGCGGCGTTCTCGCCGTTCACCACCACGAAGTCGGGCTGGTGGCGCTCGCGCAGGCCGGGCATCAGCGCGCCCAGCGCCCGGCGGCCGATACCGCCGACCACATCGCCGACGAAGAGAACCTTCACGGGCCGCAGTGTCCCACTCACGCGGCCGCTACCGTGGGCGCTCCTCATGACCGAACCGGCATCCGCGGTGGGAGAGGGGTCGAAGGGGGGCGGCGCCTCCCTTGGCAACGTCGCGGGCGAATCGAGCGGCGCCGGCCCCCCGGCGGACACCGATTCACCTCACGCCTCGGCCGTGCTCGAAGCGCGCGACCTCGTCAAGCGCTACGGCGAGCGCGAGGCGCTGCGCGGCGTGTCCCTGAGCGCTTCGCGGGGCGAGCTGGTCGCGGTGATCGGGCCGAACGGCGCGGGCAAGACCACCCTGCTCTCGATCCTGGCCGGCATCCAGAAGCCGGACGAGGGCAGTGTCAGCCGGGCGCCGGCGGAGATCGGCTGGGTCCCCCAGCAGGCGGCGGTCTACAGCAAGCTCACCGTGGCCGAGAACCTGCAGTTGTTCGCCCGGCTCGAGAAGGTCGATGACCCCCGGGCCACGGTCGAGCGGATGCTCGAGCTCACGGATCTCCGTGACCGCGCCGGAGATCAGATCGGTGAGCTCTCGGGAGGCAACCGCCAACGCGTGAACATCGCCATCGGTCTGCTCGGGGAGCAGCCGGTGCTGCTTCTGGACGAGCCGAGCGCCGCGCTCGACCCACGCCAGCGCGAGCGCGTGTGGGAGTTCGTGCTCAGCCTTGCCCAAGCCGGCACCACGGTCATCTACTCCACCCACAACATCCAGGAGGCCGAACGCCACGCGCAGCGGGTGCTCGTGTTGGCCGACGGCGAGCTGATCTTCACCGGCTCCCCGGGCGAGCTCGAGATCGCAGTCGAGCGCGGCGAAGGTGATGCTCCCTCGCGCCGATCCGGCGAAGAAGCCGGACCTCTCGTGTCCTCTCCCGACTTCGAGTCCGCATTCGTCGCCTACCTGCGCCAGCGCGGCCACTGATGCGCTGGCTGCTGCTCAAGGACCTGCGGATCCTCCGGCGCTCGCCGCTGCTGGTGGGGCTGCTCGTGCTCTACCCGGTCGTGATCGCCACGCTGATCGGCTTCGCCCTCTCACGCGGCCCTGACAAGCCTCAGGTCGCCTTCGCGAACCTGGTGCCCGAGTCGGCCACCGAGATCGAGTTGGGTGGCGAGACGATCGACGTGACCCGCCAGGCCGGGCCGCTCTTTCGCGCGATCGATCCTGTGCGGGTCGACACCCGCGAGGAGGCGATCGCGAAGGTCGAGGACGGGGAGGTGCTCGGCGCGCTCGTGATCCCCGAGGACACCACCCGCAAGCTTCAGACCGGGCTCGAGCCGGCGGAGATCGAGGTCTTCTACAACGCCGACGATCCGGTCAAGTCGAGCTACGTGCGCGACACCATCAAGGCACAGGTGCAGGACGCCAACAGCGCCTTGACCAAGCGGCTGGCCAAGGCGGCCGTGGAGTACCTCGACCTGATCGGCACGGGCGGGCAGTTCGAGATCTTCGGCCGCGAGCTCGACGTGCTGGGACTCGAGCGCGCCGAGCAGATCCTGCGTGAGGCCGCGGTGGAGCTGCCGCCGCGCTCGGACGCCCGCGAGGAGGTCGAGCGGGTGATCGCCTTCGCTCGGCTGGCCCGCGACAACCTCGACCTCTCGGACGAGGTGCTGTCGTCGGTCGGCAGCCCGATCTCGGTCAAGCAGACCCAGCTCGACGGCGGCGCCACCCCGCTCAGCTCGTTCGCCGTGGCGATCGCGGTCACCGTCTCGCTGATGTTCATCACCTTGCTGCTGGCAGCCGGCGCCCTGGCGCTCGAACGTGAGGAGAACGCGTTCCTGCGCCTGGTCCGCGGGCTCGTGTCACGCACCGGGCTGTTGCTCGAGAAGGCCGGCCTGGCGGCGGTCTGCTCCACGGCCGTGTGCCTGCTGATGCTCGCCGCCCTCGGCCTGTTCGTGGACCTGCGCTGGGAGCGCTTTCCCCTGTGGGTGGCCGGCGTGACGGCCGGAGCGCTGGCCTTCGCCGCCATGGGCCTCGCGGTGGGCGCCCTCACCAAGGAGGTCAGGGCCGCTTCGCTGCTGTGCGTGATGCTCAGCCTGCCGCTCACCTTCCTAGCGCTGGTGCCCTCGGGCTCGGTCTCGCCATTCCTCTTCGACGTGGTGCGCGTGGTGTCCGCGGTCTTTCCCTTCAAGCCCACCCTCGACGCACTGGACGCCGCGCTCAACGACACGGGCGGTATCGCCGGCCCCTTGCTGCACCTGCTGGCGCTCTTCGTGGCCTTCGGCACGGCCAGCCGTCTGGCGTTGCGGCGCTTCGCCGGCTGACCCCGGGGTGCCTAGACTGATCGGGATGCCCTTTCCCTCCACACGGATGCGCCGGCTGCGCCAGACAGGTCTGCTGCGCGGCATGGTGCGCGAGACCGAGCTGACGCCGTCGCACCTCGTGCAGCCGATGTTCGTGGAGCTTGGGACAGACAGCCGTACCGCGATCGCGGCGATGCCGGGGGTGGAGCGCCTGTCGATCTCGCATGCGGTCGAGGAGGCGGGGCGGGCGCACGCCCTCGGCGTGCCGGCGGTGCTGCTGTTCGGCCTGCCGGCCGAGAAGGACGACCGCGCCTCAGGTGCCTACGACGACGAGGGCGTCGTGCAGCTGGCGGTGCGCGCGCTCAAGGAGGCCCACCCCGAGCTGGTCGTGATCACCGACGTGTGCCTGTGCGCGTACACCTCGCACGGCCACTGTGGCGTCATCCGTGGCGACGGAGCCGGAGGAGCGCAGGCCGATCGTCACGGGAGGAGCGCAGCCGGAACGTCGTTCCGGCGAGCACCGCACCGGAGGCTCTCGGCCGAGCACCGCACGGATGATGCCGGAGGAGCGCAGGCCGATCGTCGATCGGCCGAGCACCGCACGGATGATGCCGGAGGAGCGCAGGCCGATCGTCGATCGGCCGAGCACCGCACGGATGATTCTCCGGTGGTCGACAACGACGTGTCGCTCGAGCTGCTGGCCAAGACCGCGATCTCCCACGCCGCCGCGGGAGCCGACGCGGTGGCGCCGAGCGACATGATGGACGGCCGTGTCGGCGCTCTGCGCGCCCAGCTCGACGCCGAGGATCACAAGGACACCCCGATCGTCGCCTACTCGGCCAAGTTCGCCTCCGCCTTCTACGGCCCCTTCCGTGACGCCGTCGATTCGGCGCCCGCCTTCGGCGACAGGCGCACCTATCAGATGGATCCGGCCAACTCCGACGAGGCGGTGCGTGAGGCCCTCCTCGATGTCGAGGAGGGTGCCGACGTGGTGATGGTCAAGCCCGCGCTGCCCTATCTCGACGTGATCCGGCGGGTGAAGGAGGCGACACGGGTCCCGGTGGCCGCGTACAACGTGAGCGGCGAGTACGCGATGATCGAAGCGGCCGCGGCGGCCGGATACCTCGACAGGCGCGCCGCGGTGCTCGAGGCGCTCACCTCGATCCGCCGGGCCGGCGCCGACATCGTGATCACCTACCACGCGAGGCAGGTTGCCGAATGGCTTCAGTGAGACAAACGAGGGGAGGCACCGCCTCCCGACGTGAAAACGCGGCGAGACCGAAGGCCCGCAGCCGCAAGGACGGCGCTGCCGTGGCGCTCGACGAGCTCGACAAGCGCCTCCTCAACCTCATGCAGGGCAGCTTCCCGCTCGCCCCGCGCCCCTACGAGCACGTGGCCGGACTCGCCGGGGTCTCAGAGGAGGAAGTGATGCGCCGCGTCTCACGGCTGCTCGCCGAGCGCATCATCCGGCAGGTCACGCCGATCTTCGACACGCGGGTACTGGGCTACGAGTCGATGCTGGTGGCGGCCAAGGTGGACCCCGAGAACCCGCACCGCGCGGCTCGGATCATCAACTCGCATCCCGGCGTCTCTCACAACTACCTGCGCAACCACGACTTCAACCTCTGGTTCACGCTCGCCACCGAGCCGGGGTCGAAGCTCGGCATGCAGGGAACCCTCGACACGCTGCAGCAGCTGACGGGGGCCGAATCGGTGCGCCAGCTGCCCACGCTCAAGCTGTTCAAGATCCGGATGGACCTCGAGATGGAGAAGGGCACGCGCGACCTGGCCGCGGCCGGGGTCGCCCAGGACCCGATGGAGCCCGACGCGATCGAGCTGTCCGACCTCGACTACGCGGTGATCCGGGCGCTGCAGGGCGACATGCCGGTGATCAGCGAGCCATACGCGCCCGCAGCCCGGCGGATAGGCATCTCACAGGGGGAGCTGCTTGCGCACCTGGAGACGATGAGGGACCGCAAGGCCCTGCGCCGCGTGGCCGCCATCCTCTTTCACCGCCGCGCCGGCTTCTCGGCCAACGGCATGGGCGTGTGGAACGTGCCCGAGGAGCGGATCATGGACGTGGCCCCGCTGATGGCCTCCTTCCGCGGGATCTCGCACTGCTACCAGCGGCCCACCTACGAGGACTGGCACTACTCGGTCTTCACGATGGCCCACGGCCGCTCGAAGGAGGAGTGCGACGCGATCCTCGACTCCATCGCCGGGGAGACCGGGATCGAGGACCGCAGGACGCTCTACTCGTCGACGGAGTTCAAGAAGATCCGCCTGATGTACTTCACCGACGACCACCGGCGCTGGGAGGAAGAGAACACGTGAATGCCTCCGGGGGCTCTGCCCTCGGACCCCCGCCGGGGGAACGCCGTCCGCCGGACCCGCCTCTGAGGGACGCCCGGTCGCAGGAGCTGTACGCCCGCGCGCTGGAGCTCCTTCCCGGCGGGGTCAACTCTCCCGTGCGGGCGATGGGCTCGATCGGACGCGAACCGATCTTCGTATCCCGCGGCGAGGGCGCCGAGGTGTTCGACGTCGACGGCAACCATTACGTCGACTGGATGCTCTCGTGGGGCCCGCTGATCGCGGGCCACGCCCACCCCGCGGTGGTGGAGGCGGTGGCCGCCGCCGCCGGCAAGGGCACGAGCTTCGGCGCTCCCACGGAGGCCGAGGTCGAGGTGGCGGCGGCGATCTGCGAGCGGGTGCCCGGCGCCGAGATGGTGCGCATGGTCAACTCCGGGACCGAGGCCGCTATGAGCGCCATCCGCCTCGCCCGCGCCGCGACGGGTCGCGACAGGCTGCTCAAGTTTGCCGGCGCCTACCACGGCCACGTGGACGGGCTGCTGGCGGAGGCCGGCTCCGGCCTGGCCACGGCAGGCATCCCCGCTTCGCCCGGCGTTCCGGCCGCCCAGGTCGCCGCGACGACCATCGTGGGATGGAACGATCGCCAGGCCGTCGAGCGCGCGCTGAGCGAGTCCGATTTCGCGGCCATTCTCGCCGAGCCCTACCCGGCCAACATGGGCCTCGTGCTGCCCGCCGAGGGCTTTCTCGCCTTCCTGCGCGACCAGGCCGACCGCTCGGGCGCCCTGCTGGTGTTCGACGAGGTGATCTCGGGCTTTCGGGTGGCGAGGGGAGGCGCCCAGGAGCGCGAGGGCGTGACACCGGACCTGACGATCATGGGCAAGGTGATCGGCGGCGGAGTCCCGGCAGCGGCCTACGCCGGCTCTCGGGAGCTGATGAACCGTGTGGCGCCGGCGGGCGACGTCTACCAGGCGGGCACCTTGTCGGGAAACCCGCTGGCCACCGCGGCCGGCCTCGCGACGCTCGAGTTGCTCGACGAGGCCGCCTACGACCGACTGACCGCGGTGGCCGAAGCCCTGGCGAGCGGCCTGCGTGACGTGGCCGCGGCGGCCGGCGTGCCGGTCCATGTCGCCTGCACGACCGGCCTGCTCACCGTCTTCTTCCACGACGGTCCCGTGGCGAGCTACGCCGACGCGAAGGCGTGCGACACCGACGCCCACGCGGGCTTCTGCCGCGCTCTGCTGAAGCGCGGCGTGTACCTGCCGCCGTCGCAATTCGAGACGTGGTTTCCCTCGCTTGCCCACACCGACGCACACGTGGAGCGGACGCTCGCTGCCGCCGCTGAAGCGTTCGCGGAGGTGGCGCGGTGAGCGCGCTCGCCGCGGTGGTGGACGCCGTCGAGCCCAGCCTGGCCGCCCACGCCAAGTCCGACATCGGACCGGATCGGTTCGATTTCGCGGGCGCGGACCCCGACCGGCTGTTCGTGCTCGAGGCGGTTTACGAGGGCTACCTGATGCACTACGCCACGCCTCGCGCGTTCGCGGGGATGGACTCCGACATGCGCCTGCTGGCCGGTGATGCGCTCTACGCGCTCGGCCTCTCGCGACTGGCCGAGTGCGGGGATCTCGCCGCCGTGGTGGAGCTCTCGGATCTGATCTCGCTCACCGCCCAGGCGCAGGCCGAACGCTGCCCTGAGCGCGCCGAGCGACTCTGGGAGGCCAGCGCCCGCGCCCTCGCCGGGGGCGGCGGCGACGGCGCCCGCGCATCCCAGCGCAATTGCGCATGAACGCAGGCGTTAGTGACACCCGTAGCCATGTTGACTCTATTCTCCAGTGGGCGTTGAATGTGGAGGACGCCTTCACCCCCTGACCGATGGCCGAGAACCGCTCCGACAAGAACCGCAAGCCGCGCTACACCGCCGATCGCGGCATGCCGGGGGCGTTCGAAGGGGAGACCGTGACCCGCCGCGGCTTCATGACCGGTGGGGCGCTGGCGGCAGGCGGCATCGCCTCCGCGGCGTTCGCGCTGCCGGCGCTGGGCTTCGCCCTCGCGCCGATGTTCACCGACGGCACGGTCGACCGCTGGCAGGACGTGGGCCCCGAGTCTGACTTCAACCCCACGGCCTACGTGCCCAAGGTGATCAACACCGACCCCGGCGTGGGGGAGGCGGGCAAGGCGACGATCTACGTGCGCAAGTTCGACCCCGAGAGTGACAAGCCCAGCCCGAGCGACGGTGGCAGCGACCCGATTCCCTATGTGGTGCTCTCCACCCGCTGCGTGCACCTGGGCTGTCCCGTGCGCTACTACCAGGCGCCCAAGCGCTTCGTGTGTCCGTGCCACGGCGGCATCTACGACTTCCAGGGCAAGGTCGACGGCGGCCCGCCAGTGCGACCGCTCGACCGCTTCGAGGCCCGGGTGACCAACGGGCGGGTCGAGGTCGGCGAGCGCTTCTCGGTCAACTCCGAGCTGAGGCGATTCTCCCCGCGCGACCCGTCGAACCACCTCGACGGGCTCTGGCAATACCTCTATCCGGCGAGGCCCAGCACATGAGCAAGCTCACTCCACCTCTGCCCAAGTTCCTGCGCCCGGCGCCGCCGCGTCCCTCAGAGAAGGAGCCCACCCCGGACATCGGGGAACCTAACGGCAAGCCGGGCCGGGCCGACAAGCTGCGCGAGAGTGCCGGCGAGGGCGGCGCCCAGGTGATCGGCTGGCTCGACGAGCGCACCGGGACGAGCCCGTTCCTGCGCGGCTTCCTCTTTCGCAAGGTGCCCAAGGGCACCAACTGGTTCTACTCGCTCGGGTCGGCCACGATGTTCGCCTTCGTCTCCCAGGCGGTGACAGGCGTGTTCCTGGCGATGTACTACAACCCCGACGCCACGCGCGCCTACGAGTCGGCGTCCTACATCACCAACGAGGTCTTCGCGGGCGAACTGGTGCGCGGCATGCACAAGTGGGGCTCGACGGTGATGATCGTCCTGCTGTTCCTGCACATGGCCAGGACCTTCGTCTTCGGCGCCTACAAGTATCCCCGCGAGCTGAACTGGGTGATCGGCGTGGTGCTGTTGGTGCTGACGCTCGCCATGGGCCTCACCGGCTACCTGCTGCCCTTCGACCAGCGCTCCTACTGGGCCACGATCGTCGCGGTCAACCTCAACGCCTCGGCCCCGCTGATCGGCCCGTTCCTGGCCGACTTCCTGCGTGGCGGCGCCGAGTTCAGCTCGGTAACCATCACTCGCTTCTATGCCTTGCACATGTTGCTCATCCCGGGGCTGATCGCTGCCCTCATCGGCGCCCACCTCTACCTCGTGGCCAAGCTGGGCACCACGGCGCCACCCTGGCTGAGGGCCGAGAAGAAGGAACTGACCAAGGAAGAGATATGAACGCGCGCGAGAAGGAGGAGTATCTCCGCGAGTACTCGATCCTGAAGACCCAGGGCAAGCCGTTCTTCCCCTACGCCGTCTTCAAGGACACCGCGATGGCGGCGATCACCATGGGCGTGATCGTCCTGATGGCGGTCATGCTGGGGGCCGAGCTCGGTCCAAAGGCCGATCCCACCACAACCACCTACTCGCCGCGGCCGGAGTGGTACTTCTTCTTCCTCTTCGAGCTGCTGCGGGTGGTCAAGCCGCCGGAGCTGGTCTTCATGGCCACGCTCGGCATCCCGACGATCTGCCTGATGCTGCTGCTCCTGCTGCCCTTCTACGACCTCGGCCCGGAGCGCCATCCCCTCAAGCGCCCGATCGCGATGATCGGCGCGGTCGCCACCATCGTCGCGATGGCCTACCTGACCATTCTCGGCGCGGTCGCCGGCTCGCCGTCCGAGATCGAGCTGAAGGTGGCCCCCCAGCATGAGGAGGGCAAGTTGGTGACGGCGTCCCAGGGCTGCCTCGGCTGCCACAAGATCGGCGAGAGCGGCAACACGCTCGGGCCCAACCTCACTTACATCGGCGACCGCCTGGGCCGGGACGCCATCGTCCGCACGCTGTTGAACCCGACGGCTCCGATGCCCCCGTACACCGATCTGCAGGAGAAGAGCCCGGAGCAGTTCGAGCAGCTCGTCGGCTTCGTCGCCTCCCTCAAGGAGGAAATGCCCACCGAAGAGCAAAGCAAGCCCCCGGAGCAGGCGAACGCCGAGCAGAAGTAGGCCCTCGGGTGCCGTCCGGGACGCTGCCGGAGCAGCAGGTCCAGGCGATGTTCGACCGGATCGCCGGCGTGTACGACCGGATGAACACGGTGATGACCGCGGGCATGCATCACCGCTGGCGGGCGCGCGCGGCCGATCTCGCCCGCGTGGGACCCGGCGACCGCGTGCTCGATGTGGCCACCGGCACGGGCGACTTGGCCGTCGAGCTGGATCGCCGGGTGTCGCCGGAGGGCGAGGTGGTCGGAACCGACTTCTCCGAGAGCATGCTCGAGCTGGCGCGCCGCAAGGCACCCGGCATCCGCTTCGAGCCGGGCAATGCGCTTGAGCTGCCCTACGCCGACGGGGAGTTCGCCGCCGCCACCGTGGGCTTCGGGGCGCGCAACTTCTCAGACCTGACGCGCGGGCTGTCGGAGATGGCCCGCGTCACGCGCCCGGGCGGGCGGGTGGTGGTGCTCGAGATCACGACGCCGCAGCGGCCGCCCCTGTCGGTCTTCTTTCGGTTGTGGTTCGACCGCGTCGTGCCTGCGATGGGGCGCCTGGCCGGGGACTCCGACGCCTACGAGTACCTGCCGAGCTCGGTGGCCCGCTTCCCGGGGCCGCACGAGCTGGCCGGCGAATTGGCGAGGGTCGGGCTCGAGGCCGTGACCTACCTGGTCACGGCGGGCGGGATCATCGCCATCCACGCCGGCACGGTGCCCGCCCGGCCGTGACCGCGGTGGCCCAACTCTCCTCGGTTCTGGAGGCCGGCGGGCCGGAGCTGGCACGCCGGCTGGCGCGCACAGAGGTGCGCCTCTCCGAGATTGCGGAGAGCCACGGAGCCGAGCTGGCGGGCCACGTCTCGGGCACGCTCGCCGCCGGCGGCAAGCGGCTGCGGCCGATGCTCGTGTTTCTCTGTGGGGGCACGGACGCAGGCGCCCCGCTGGCCGCGGCCGTGGCGGTCGAGCTGCTGCACATGGCCACGCTGGTGCACGACGACGTGCTCGACCGGGCATCCCTGCGCCGGGGGCGACCAACGGTGTTCGCCAGCGGCGGGCGCCACGCCGCCACCACGACCGGCGACTTCCTCTTCTCCCGCGCGTTCGCCGAGTTGGCCCCAACCCGAAGCGCCGCCGCGGTTCGCGCGCTGTCGGCGGCGTCCTCCGCCCTGGCTCGCGGCGAGCTGATGCAGCGCGCGGACGCCTGGTCGGCGGACGTGACCAGCGAGCGTTACCTCGAGCGCTGCGAGCTCAAGACCGCGAGCTTGTTCGAGCAGGCATGCCGCCTGGGCGCGATACTCGGCAACGCGTCGGAAGCCTCACGGGACGCGCTCGGCGGATTCGGCCGCCGCGTCGGCCTGGCCTTTCAGGTCCTCGACGACGTTCTCGACGTCTCGGGCCCCGCCGAGCGCACCGGCAAGCACAGGGGCACGGACCTGCTCGACGGCACGGTCACCCTGCCCCTGATCGTTGCCCGTACACGCGACTCGCAGCTCGAGCGGATGGATCTGCGCGCCGCCGTCACCGAACCCCCCCAGGCGGACGCGCTGTGCGAGAGGATCGCGGCAACCGGCGCCCTGGAAGAGGCCCGAGCGGAGGCGCTGCGCCACGTGGCCGAGGCGAAGGCGGGCTTGGTCGATGTCGACCTGCCCGCCGGCCGGCGAAAGGCCCTCGACCTGGTGGCCGACGGCGTGGTCGAGAGGTACGCCTAGAAGTCTTCGGGCAGGATCGCGCCAGAGTCCAGCGCGGCCGTGAAGCGGTCGATCTCTTCGGCCATGTTGGCCCGGCAGAGTCGGCGCAGCTCGGCCGCGAGGACATCGGTGCCGTCGTCGAGCTCCTTGTCGAAGGCCTCGACCGTGGACTGGGAGAAGACACCTTCGCTTCGGTGCTCGCAGTCGGGACAACGCAGCTGCACGCGCCAGCGGTCGCCGTCCGCCTCCTCCCATCCCGTG
Organism: Thermoleophilaceae bacterium; assembly: GCA_030447725.1. Taxonomy (GTDB): domain Bacteria; phylum Actinomycetota; class Thermoleophilia; order Solirubrobacterales; family Thermoleophilaceae; genus JAAYBF01. The sequence continues at coordinate 312,601 of JAUJOQ010000001.1, read as the reverse complement.
GGGTACACGAGCGCGGAGCTGCATGCGGTGCACACGTGCAGGGCCCGGTCCGGCTCCGCAACGGTGCGGAAGCTCGAGTCCTGCTCCACGGCATCCTTGAAGTAGACGACCTCGATCGTCTTGCCGCTGGGCAGCACGACGCGCTTCACGTAGTGCGAATCTCTCTCCTCCTTGCCTTCCATGCCGCCCGTATCGGCAGGACCTCGGACGACTTGAGCGAAATGCCCGCCGCCTGGGCGGGTTGCCAAGGGGGGCGGCGGTGCCTCCCCCTTTGGTCAATACACTGCGCCGCCAGTGGTTCTCAGCGATCGCACCATCCGCTCCGAGATCGAGGCCGGGCGGATCGTGATCGAACCCCACGACTCCTCGCTCATCCAGCCGTCGAGCATCGACGTGCGGGTGGATCGTCGTTTCCGGGTCTTCAACAACTCGCGCTACCCCTACATCGACGTCCGTGAGCCGATGGAGGGCCTCACAGAGCTGGTGGAGGTGGACGGCGGGAAGCCTTTCATCCTGCATCCGGGGGAGTTCGTGCTGGGGCAGACGCTCGAGAGGGTGACGCTGCCCGACGACCTGGTTGCCCGCCTCGAAGGCAAGAGCTCGCTCGGGCGGCTGGGCCTGCTCATCCATTCGACGGCCGGGTTCGTGGACAGCGGCTTCTCGGGCAATCTCACGCTGGAGCTGTCCAACGTCGCCAACCTGCCGATCACCATCTACGAGGGCATGCCGATCGGCCAGATCTCCTTCATGCGCATGGACGGGCCGGTCGAGAAGCCCTACGGCTCGGGTGCCACGGGCAGCAGGTACCAGGGCCAGGTCGAGCCCACGCCGAGCCGCTTCTACAAGAACTTCGAACCCTCAGGCGAGGGATGATCCGTGGCGGAAGCTGGCGCGAATAACCACCGACGCTACGATCCAGTCTGCGACCAGCCCGCCCCGGGTGCGAGTCGCCACCCCGAAACTTCAGGAGTCCTCCTCATGCCGTTCGGCCCCCTAGAGATAGGCATCGTCCTCCTAATCGTCCTCGTGATCTTCGGACCCAAGCGCCTTCCCGACCTGGGCCGCTCGCTCGGCAGCGGGATGCGCGAGTTCAAGGACTCCGTAACCGGCGACAGCAAGAATGACGACAAGGAGCTTCCGGCCAGCGAGAAGGCCGAGCCGGTTCGCAGCGAGAAGTCCGACGCCACGCCCGCCGGCCGCCAGAGCTCCTAGAGCCTCGCAACGCCGATAGGAGGTCGCGGACCCCGTGCCGCGCGTCAGGCCCATCGACCACGAGGACCGGCTCACCCTCGTCGACCATCTCGGCGAGCTTCGCACGCGCATCTTCATCGCCATCTCGGCGTTCTTCGCCGCGTTCGCGCTGTGCTCGTGGCAGAACCACCTGATCTTGGAGATCGTCAACGATCCGCTCCCCTCCAATCTCCCGGAGCCGATCACCTTCGGGGTCACCGAGCCCTTTACCACCACGCTCACCAACTCGGCCTACTTCGCCGTGCTGCTCGCGCTGCCGGTGATCATCTACCAGCTCTACGCATTCATCCTGCCCGCCTTCAGCCCCATGGAGCGCCGGGTGGCCACGCCGCTCATCCTGATGGCGCCCGTGCTCTTCGTGCTGGGAGTGCTCTTCTGCTACTTCGTCGTGCTTCCGCCGGCTACGGACTTCCTGCTCAGCTTCAACTCGGACGAGTTCAACACCCAGGTCCGAGCGCGCGACTACTACAGCTTCGTGATGCTCACCATGGCGGCGATGGGGCTGGGTTTCCAGGTGCCGATAGCCATCCTTGCGGCCGTCCGTCTTGGCATCACCACGCCGCAGAAGCTGCGTAAGAACCGGCGTTACGCGATCCTCGCAATAGCTGTATTGGCCGCCTTCCTCCCCACGATCGACCCGATCACGCTGCTCCTCGAGATGCTCCCGATGATCCTCCTGTACGAGGGCAGCATCGTGCTGGCCTCGATCTTCGCCCCCAAGGATGTTCCCGACGCGCAGATAGCCCCGGCCGAAGGCAGCTAGCTAGGCTGCGCGAGGCATGCTGTTCGATATTCAGGGCAAGCGTCGGCGGGTGGTGCAAGCCACCTACCTCGGCCTCGCCATCCTCATGGGAGGCGGCCTGGTCCTCTTCGGCATCGGCGGCGACGTGTCCGGCGGCCTCTTCGACGCGTTCTCCGAGCGCGGCGGCGGCGGCGGCAACGGCAACGGCATCATCGAGGAGCGCGTGGAGACCAGCGAGGAGCGGGTGAAGGCCAACCCTCAGGACGAGGCGGCGCGCAAGGCGCTGGCTCGCGACTACTACTCACTGGCCGCCGCTCTGCCGGTCGGAGAAGACGGCAGGATCCCCGAGGAGGGCCAGGACGACCTGCGCAAGGCTGACGCCAACTACCGCGCCTACCTCGCGCTCGAGCCTGAGCAGCCCGACCCGTCGCTCGCGCTCACCGCGCTGCAGATCTACGACCCCAACGCGCTCAACAGGCCCCGGGAGGCCAAGGAGGCGGCGGCACTGCGCGCGCGCGTGCTGAACGACACCGACAGCTACCTGACGCTCGTTGAGTACGCAACACTGGCCGGAGACACGCGGACCGCGGACCTGGCTGCTCAGAAGGCGGTGGATCTGGCGCCGAAGAAGCAGCGCAAGGCGATCATGGCCGAGGCGGAGCGGGCCAAGGCCCCCGCCGCCACGGGCGGTGCCTCGGTCCCGCCTGCCACCCCCACGCCATAGCTTCGCAGCGGTACAGTGCGCGTCCGGAGAGCCGACGACGAACAGGAGAAGTGTGAACTTTCACATTCAAGACTCCGAGGTCGATGAGGAGACCCACGTCATCGAACTCGGCGGAGAGATCGACCTCTACACCGCGCCCGAGTTCAAGGAGCGCATGGTCGAGCTGATCGACGCAGGCAAGAAGCAGATCGTGGTCGACCTTTCCGGGGCCACCTTCATCGACTCCACCACCCTCGGCGTGCTCGTCGGCGGGGTCAAGCGGCTGCGCCCAAGCGGTGGGGCCCTCGCCCTCGTGTGCACCGATCAGAACATCACCAAGATCTTCGAGATCACCGGCCTCGACCGCGTCTTCCCGATCCACGCCACCCGGGACGAGGCTATCGGCGCGCTCAACTCCCCAGCGGAGTAGGTAAGGTCCGGCTGCGCCCCTCCCCGAGTAGGTATCGCCCTCTTCGGGGACTTTTCTTGCGGGGCCGTTAGCTCAACTGGTAGAGCAGGAGACTCTTAATCTCAAGGTTGAAGGTTCGAGTCCTTCACGGCCCACTTTCGAACGCCCCAGCGGAGCCTCGACCGCGTGGTCGCAGCCTTGGGCTGCGTGCGAAGTCTAGGAGCCACCTCGCGCCTGCCAGCGCCGCCTGATCGCGCTGCGCACCCGCGGGCTGAACAGGAGCATCGTCAGCCAGCCCCCGGGCAGGAAGCGGGCCAGGCGCCGTCCGGCGAAGGCTTTGAGGACCGCGCGCAGCATCGCGGTCAGTCGGCCCGGGGAGGATCCTCGGACAGTCCAGGCTGGTCGGCGTCCTCGACGCCGTCGCCCACGCCTGCGGGCTCCGACGCCACCTCGCTGCCCGCGGGGTACTCCTCGTCCTCGTCGGACGCCGGGGTCTCGGGGCGTTCGCGGTCTCCGGTCATCCGTCGCGGCTACCCTTGACCGCCCCGCGGCAAACGGGCTGCTATGAAGCTCGCATGAGCGAAGAGCTGGCGTGCCTCGACGGCTCGACCGCCCCCGCCGCGGAGACCACCATCCCCGTGACCGACGAGGGCTTTCTCCGCGGCGACGGCGCCTTCGAGGTGATCCGCGTCTACGACGGGCAGCCGTTCGCGCTCGCGGAGCACTTGGATCGGATGCAGCGCTCCGCCGCGAACCTCCGCCTGCCTGGCCCCTTCCCGCGGGAGTCCTACGAGCGGGAGATACCTGCGCTGCTCGAGGCTCGGGGGGGCGCCGGCTTCGACGGATGCCTGAGGCTCGTGCTCACGCGGGAGGGTCGCCGGCTGGCACTCACCGAGCAGGCCAAGCTGATGGAGGAGCGCGTGCGGCTGGGTTTCGTGACCTACGCGCCCACCCGTGTGCTCGACGGCGTGAAGTCCCTCTCCTATTCGGCCAACATGCTCTGCAGCCGTCTGGCGCGCGAGCGCGGATTCGACGAGGCCCTGCTGGTGACGCCACACGGGCGGGTGCTCGAGGGACCGACCTCGTCGCTGTTCTGGGTCGACGGCTCGGGGGCCCTGTGCACGCCGCCGCTCGAGGACCACATCCTCGCGCGTCCATCACCCGTGCACACCTGATCGATCTCGTGGCGGCCACCGAGCGCCCGGTGGCCGCGGACGAGCTGCTCGGCGCGCGCGAGGCCTTCATGGCCTCGACCGTGCGCGAGGTCCAGTCCGTGGCGGCCATCGAGGATCGGGAGTTCCCGGAGGCCGGTGAGGTCACCCGGCAGGCGGCCGCGGCCTTCGCCGCGCACCTTGACGACGTGCTCAACCGGGCCTAGAGAGGAGCCGGAGCGAGCCCCTGGGGAGGAGCGCAGCCGGAACGTTGCCGAAGGAGCGCAGGCCGATCGCCTCGGGAGGAGCGCAGCCGGAACGTTGCCGGAGGAGCGCAGGCCGATCGCCTCGGGAGGAGCGCAGCCGGAACGTTGCCGGAGGAGCGCAGGCCGATCGCCTCGGGAGGAGCGCAGCCGGAACGTTGCCGAAGGAGCGCAGGCCGATCGTTGATCGGCCGAGCACCGCACGGGTGGCTCTCCGGCGAGCACCGCACTGAAGGCTCTCGGCCGCGCACCGCACGGGTGGCTCTCCGGCGAGCACCGCACCTACTCCCTCTCATCGCGGGCCGTGCCCTCGGCCTGGTAGCGGATATACCAGGCCAGGTGGCTCACCGCCGCGCCGGCCGCTCCCAGCACGCCGGCGGCCCCGCCCATTAGCTTCTTGGCCACGTTCGTCGCAATCATCGAATCGCAGGCATCGTATTCGTGCGCATCCTCACCGTCATCGGCAACAGGCCCCAGTTCGTGAAAGCGGCCGCGGTGTCGCGGGTGCTGCGCGACATCCACGAGGAGCTGATCGTGCACAGCGGGCAGCACTACGACGACGAGTTGTCGCGGGTGTTCTTCGACGAGCTCGGCGTCCCCGCGCCAGACCGGCAGCTCGATGCGGGCGGGGGCTCGAACACCGCCCAGACCGCGCGCGTCCTCGGCCTCCTCGAGGAGGTGCTGGCGGACACGGCTCCCGATCTGGTGCTGGTCTACGGCGACACCAACACCACGCTGGCCGGTGCGCTCGCCGCCGCCCAGGCCGGGGTGGCGGTGGGTCATGTGGAGGCTGGGATGCGGTCGTTCGACCGCTCGATGACCGAGGAGCTCAACCGGGTGCTCACCGACCACGCGAGCGACCTGCTGCTGTGCTCGACGGAGACCGCGATGCACAACCTGCGCACCGAGGCCATCGTCGGCGAGTCACACCTGGTCGGGGACGTGATGGCAGACGTGGCGCTGGCCTTCCGGCCCGTTGCCGAGGCGCGATCGACGGTCCTCGCCGACCATGGTCTCGAAGCCGGCTCCTACCTGCTGGCCACTGCCCATCGCGCGGGCAATGTCGACGACCCTGTCAGGCTGGAGAGGCTGGTGGGGCTGCTGGAGAGCCTGCCCGGTCCCACGGTTCTCCCACTGCATCCCCGCACGGCCGCCCGCCTGGAGACGGCGGGGCTGCGCGGGCGGCTCGAAGCCGCGCCGGGCATGCGCCTGCTGGCGCCTCTGGGCTATCTCGACTTCATGAAGCTGGCCTTGCACTCCCGGGCGATCCTCACCGACTCCGGCGGGGTGCAGAAGGAGGCCTACCTGCTCGGGGTGAGGTGCGTGACCCTGCGCGAGCAGACGGAGTGGGTCGAGACGGTGGAGAGCGGCTGGAACACCCTCGTAGGTCTCGACGCCCAGGCCGCGCTGGCAGCGCTCGACCTCCCGCCGCCCGCCGGCGAGCGGCGGGAGCTGTACGGTGGCGGCAGGGCCGCAGAGCGCGTTCGAGACGTGTTGGGCGCCTACACTCCCGTGCGGTGACGTGGGTGGAGGCTAGTCCGTGAAGATCGGCGTGGTCGGGCTCGGCTACGTTGGTCTCCCGCTGGCGCTGGCGTTCACCGAAGAGGGGCACGAGGTGGTGGGCGCCGACGCGGATCCGCGACGCGTGGCCGCTGTCGGGCTGGGGCTTGCCAGCGAGCCGCTCGACGAGGCGCTCGACGAGGCCGACGTGGCGGTGATCGTGACTGCCCACCCCGAGCTCGACATCCAAGCGGTGGTCGAGCGGGCACCGCTGGTGGTCGACTTTCGCGGAGTGACCCGGCACATCGAGGGTCCCAACCTGGTCCGCCTGTGACGGTGGTGCAGGTGGGGGTGGTCGGGCTCGGCTACTGGGGTCCCAACCTGGCGCGTAACTTCGACCGCCTGCCGGGCGCGCGGCTCGCCTGGATCTGTGACGGCTCCCACGAGGCCCGCACCCGTGTCGGAGCGACGTTCGCCGAAGCCCGCGCCTGCGCCGAGCTGGACGAGATGCTGGCCGATCCCGAGCTGGACGCCGTAGCCGTGGCCACCCCGGTGTCCACCCACGCCGCGATCGCGGAGAGGGTCCTGGCCGCAGGCAAGCACTGCTTCGTCGAGAAGCCGCTCGCCCAGTCGGTGCCCGAGGCCGAGCGGGTGGTGGCCGCGGCGGAGGAGACCGGCCGGGTGCTGATGGTGGGGCATCTGCTCGAGTACCACCCGGGCCTCGAGAAGCTCGGAGAGTACGCCTCGAGCGGCGAGCTCGGGGAGATCCACTACATCTACGGCAACCGCCTCAATCTCGGCAAGCTGCGTGCGGAGGAGAACGCGCTGTGGAGCCTCGGCGCGCATGACGTATCGGTGCTCCTGCGACTTGCCGGCGAGGAGCCCTACCACTGCCAGGCCGTGGGCGAGTCCTACATGCGCCCCGGGGTCGAGGACGTGGTCTTCTGTTACCTGCGCTTTCCCTCCGGCCTGGCCGCTCACCTGCATCTGTCGTGGCTCGATCCGCACAAGGAGCGCCGCTTCACGGTCGTCGGCTCGAAGAAGATGGCCACCTTCGACGACATGGAGCTCGAGCGCAAGCTCACGATTTACGACAAGGGCTTCGACGAGGACTTCTCCTCCTACGGCGAGTACATCGCGCGCTCGGGCGACACCCACAGCCCGCGTGTTCCAAACGACGAGCCCCTGCGGATCGAGTGCGGCCACTTCGTGGAGTGCATCGTCGAGGGCCGCACCCCCCGCTCGGACGCACAGAGCGGTTTGCGGGTCGTGCGCGTGCTCGAGCAGCTGCAGGCGTCGCTCGACGAAAGCCGCCGTGCTGCGCTCGTCTGACCGCGCTCCCGGCCTGCTGCTCGGGGACGGCGTGCTGCTGCCGCCCACGGCCGAGCTGGGAGGCAACGTCGTGATCCACGAGGGCACGCAGGTGGGCGGTGAGGCCCAGATCCAGGACGGCGCGGTGATCGGCAAGCCGCTTGCGCTCGGCGCGCGGTCGACGGCCCCGCGCGACGCGCTGGCCCCGGTCCAGATCGGGACGGGAGCCAAGGTCTGCGCGGGCGCGGTGATCGTGGCCGGCGCACGGATCGGCGACGACGCGGTGATCGGCGACCAGGCCCACGTGCGCGAGCGCGCGGTGATCGGCGACCAGAGCGTGGTGGGCCGCGGGTCGGCGGTCGACAACGATGTGACGATCGGCGCCCGCGTGCGGATCCAGACCGGCTGCTACATCACCGCGTACTCGACGATCGAGGACGACGTGTTCGTAGCTCCAGGAGTCACGCTGACCAACGACGACACGATGGGCCGCCACGGTGCCGGCTACGAGATGCGCGGCGCCACCCTGCGCCGGGCCTGCCGCGTGGGTGGAGGGGTCGTCCTGGTGCCGGGCGTGGAGGTGGGCGAGGAGGCGTTCGTGGCGGCGGGCGCCGTGGTGGTTCGCGACGTGCCGGCGCGCGCCGTGGTCATGGGGGTCCCCGCGCGCGAGGTGCGCCAGGTGGGCGACGAGGACCTGCTCGAACGCTTCCGGTGATCGCGCGGCAGAAACCCGGATCCCGGAGCGTGCTTGCCGATCGGCGCACCGTGGGCCTCGGCGTGCTTGCCGTGCTCGCCACCGCCGGAGCGGTTGCCGTCGAGGTGAGCCGCGTGTGGCGGCGGGGCTCGGCTCCTATGCTCGCCGAGGCCGACGATCCCTTCGGCGCGGCAGCGGAGGCTGTCGTGGAGACGGCGGAGGTGGCGCGCACTGGCTACCGCGAGGTGTCGGCCGGGGAGAACGCGATGTTCAACCTGCTCACCGCCTTCGTGGTCACCTTCGTGGTCGCCCGCTCGATCACCACGCTGCTGCGCCGCCGGCGCACCTTCGGCCCCTTCCGCAACCTGAAGGTGGGCCGGCGGCACATCCACCACTTCGTGCCTGGCATCGCGATCGCTTTCGTCTCGGGCGCTGCCGCCGTAGTCACGCGCGACGAGGATCTGGAGCGCTGGCTCGCGCTCGCCTTCGGGGCGGGGATGGGCCTGACGATGGACGAGTCCGCTCTCCTGCTCGAGCTCGACGATGTCTACTGGTCAGAAGAGGGGGTGGTCAGCGTGCAGATCACGATGGCGGTGACCGCGCTGCTGGCCGCCATCGCGCTGGCCAGCCGCTTCCTGCGCCGCGGCGAGCAGGTGGTGCTGGATACGGGCGGACAGGGGGTTGCGGCCAGCCAATGATCTAAGCTGCGCCCATGGAGTTCAGGTCCGGCCCCCAGAGCCCCCGTCCCGGCTCGGCAAGCCCTGCGCCGCCCGACGGTCCGCTGACGACTCCCGAGGCACCCCAGCCCCCCGGTGCGAGGCCGCAGCCCCCCGGTGATTCTGCAGCACCGGCCTACGGCGGCCCGGTGCCGCCGGGCGGCTGGGAACGTCTCGCTCCCCGGTCTCAGCCGCCCGCTCACGGGGCACAGCTCGCCGGCTGGGGTCGCAGGGTGGGCGCGACAGCGCTCGACGGCCTGATCATCATCGTGCCGGCACTGGCAGGCATGGGGGTTCTTGGAATCGGGGTCATCGGCGCCTTTGCCAGCGACAGCGAAGTCGGGGTTCTCGCTCTGATCGGAGCCTTCATCGTCACGGCGCTCGTCATTGCCATCGTCTCGTTCATCTATGCGCCCCTGCTGATGATGCGCAGCGGCGAGCACAACGGCCAGACACTCGGCAAGCAGGCGCTCGGAATCCGTGTGGTGCGAACGAGCGGTGAGCCTCTCGACTTCACCTGGGCCGCGCTGCGTGAGGTGGTCTTGAAGAACCTCGGGGTGGGGATCGCGTCTTCTGCGACGTTCGGGATCGCCTTCCTCGTGAACTATCTGTGGCCGCTCTGGGACGACCAGAACCGCGCTCTGCACGACTACGTGGTCTCGACCCGTGTGGTCTCCGCGTAGCTTGTAGGCCCCTCCTAGGGCTGAGGAGACTGAGGTCCGGGCGACTCCGGGCCCGCGGGTGGCATCGGGGGCTGTGAAACCGTGGACGGGGGGTAGGCGGCCGGCGGCCCGGCCATGGGACCCCGACCTGCCATGACCGAAGTGTTCTCATAGATGCGAAAGACGACTACCAGGAATTCCAGCACGACCCGGGAGTAGAGCACCAGCAGGAAGTAGATGAGCGGAGACAGGATCAGCACGAATATGCCTGCCCCAGAGTCAGCTCCGAAAACGGTGGCCACGAGGAAGATGGTGTAGATCCCGCTCACTACGAGCGAGATGATGAACAGGGCGGGGACGATCTTCGTGGTGACGAAGCTACGGAACCTGATGTCGAACAGCGAGCCGAAGAAGCCCTTGTCTTCCATCTTCCTCCCATCGTTGCGTGCAGTTCACCTTAACTCCGCCAGTCGGACGGAACAAGGTTGTGCCTGCCAACGCTACGCCGCTGCGGGGCGCACGCGCTCGGCGGCCTCGGTCCAGATCATCTGGTCGCGATCGGGACCTACGCTGACCATCACCACGGGAACGCCGAGTTGCTCCTCCACGAAGGCCAGGTAGTCACGGGCGGCCTCTGGGAGGTCGTCGATGCGGCGTGCTCCGGTGATGTCGTCGGTCCAGCCAGGCAGGTCGACGAGGTCGCCGCGCGCCCTGTGCAGCACCGACTGGTGGTAGGGGAAGTCGTCGAAGAGGGCGCCATCGGGGCCGGTATAGCGCGTTGCCACCCGTAGCGTCTCCACGCCTCGCAGCACGTCGAGCTTGGTGATCACGATGCCCGTCAGCCCGTTGACCTTGACCGCATAGCGCAGAGCCACGAGGTCCAGCCAGCCACAGCGTCTCGGGCGCCCGGTGGTGGTGCCGAACTCGCCGCCCGCCTTCTGGATCCGAGCTCCCATGTCGTCATGCAGCTCGGTGGGGAAGGGCCCGGCCCCGACGCGGGTGCAGTAGGCCTTGGAGATGCCCCAGACCTCGTCGATCGAGCTGGGCCCCACGCCGGCGCCGACACACGCCGATCCCGCCACCGGGTTGGAGGACGTGACAAATGGATACGTGCCGTGGTCTATGTCGAGCAGCGTGCCCTGCGCACCCTCGAAGACCACCAGCTTGCCCTCTTCGAGTGCCTTCCAGGCGATCGGAGGCGTGTCGGCGATGTAGGTCTCCAGCCGGTGGCCGAACGCCAGGTAGTCCTCGGTCATCGTGTGCAGGTCGAGGGCGGGATGCTTCTCGTACTCGCGCAGGGTCTGGCGCTTGGGCTCCATCGCCGCGGTGATCTTCTGCTTGAGGATCTTCTCGTCCAGTACGTCCTGTAGCCGGATGCCCAGGCGCGAGGCCTTGTCGGCGTAACAGGGGCCTATGCCACGCTTGGTGGTGCCGATCTCGCGTTTGCCGAGCTTGGCCTCCCCCGCCTGGTCGAGCAGCAGGTGGTAGGGCATGATCAGGTGCGCGTTGGCGGAGATGCGCAGGCCGCTGAGGTCCACTCCTCGCCGCCTCAACCCGTCGATCTCGTCGGTGAGCACCCGTGGGTCGACCACCACGCCGTTGCCCACCACGCAGGGCTTGCCGGGGTAGAGGATGCCCGAGGGGATGAGGTGGAACTTGAAGACCTCGTCGCCCCGCACGATCGTGTGGCCGGCGTTGTTGCCGCCCTGGAAGCGGATCACGGCATCGCCGCGCTCGGCGAGCAGATCGACGACCTTGCCCTTGCCCTCATCGCCCCACTGGGCGCCGACTATCACAAGTCCGGGCACTCAGGCGAGTCTAGTCGTGCCTCTCACCGACGGAGGCCCGGCGTTCCAGGGGACACCACTGGGAAAACCGGGGCGCCGGCGCTCAGCCGGCGGAGCTGATCCGCAGGTCAGCGCCCATGATGGGTAGCGGCTCGCCGCAGATCTCGAGCAGCCGGGATACCGTGCGCGTTCCCACCTGCTCGCGGAGCTGATCGAGGTCGGTGATGTTGGTGGTGACCACTATCGAGCGCTGATCCTGCCAGCGCTCGTTGACGATCGAGTAGAGCTGCTCGAGCACCCAGTCCGTGCGCTTCTCGGTGCCGAGGTCGTCGAGGTGGAGGAGGTCGACGGCGCAGAGCCGCCGAAACAGGCGCATGTAGTTGCCGCCGGACTGGCTGTCGTAGGTGTCCTTTATCTCGGCGAGCAGGCGGGTGACCGGGTAGATGGCCACCGATCGGCCGACGCGTTCGGCGGCCAGCGACACCAGCATCGCCAGCGACGTCTTGCCGGTGCCGACGTCGCCGGCGAACCAGAGCCCTCGCCCTTCCGCCACGTTTTGCTCGACACGCTCGACGAAGGTGCGCACCGGACGCAGGACGAAGGGGTCCAAGTCGCAGACGGGCTTTCGCTCGAAGGACACTCCGCGGAAGCGCTTGGGGACACCGGTGCCCATGCCCGCGCTGGCTGCCCGGCCCACCCGCTGCTTGCGGCATTCGCAGGGCGCGGCCGTGTTGTCCTCCAGGGCGATCCAACCGGTGCCGTCACATACGCCGATGGGACAGCCCCGCTCCTGCTCGCCGGGCCCGGGATCTGGAACAGGTCGCAGCAGGCTCACGCGGCGCCCTCGGCTCCGGCGTAGGCGCCAACGCGCTGCTCGTTCGCCTTGCTCATGAACTTGGGATAGCGGTCGAGGAAGGTGAGCTCGACGCCGCCGATCGGCCCATTGCGATGCTTGCTGATGAGCACCTCGGCGATGCCCTGCTTCTCGCTCTCCTTGTTGTAGTACTCGTCGCGGTAGACGAACATCACGAGGTCGGCGTCCTGCTCGATGTTGCCCGACTCCCTCAGATCCGACATCAAAGGGCGCTTGTCGGGCCGCGCCTCGACCGCTCGCGAGAGCTGGGAGACGGCGATCACCGGTATGTGCAGCTCACGGGCGAGGATCTTGAGCCCGCGGCTCATCTTGCCGACCTGCTCCACCCGGCCGTCGCGGGGATCCTCCGCGCGCATGAGCTGGAGGTAGTCGACGATCAGCAGGCCGAGGGGATGGTGCTGATGCAGCCTTCGGGCCTTCGCGCGCAACTCCAGGACGCCGAGGTCGCTCGAGTCGTCGATGAACAGGGGCGCCTTGGTGAGCTTCTCCGTCGCGGCCAGCACCTTGGGCCACTGCTCGGGCTTCACCCGGCCCTTGCGCAGCGACTCGCCGCCGATCTTCCCGCGTGACGCGATGAAGCGCTGGGCCAGCTCGCCGTCGGACATCTCGAGACTGAACAGCGCCACGGCCTTGCCGTGGTCGACGGCGGCGTGTTCGGCGATGTTGGCGGCCAGAGCGGATTTGCCCATCGCCGGTCGAGCAGCGAGGACGATCAGGTTGCCCGGCTGAAAGCCGCCGGTGATCTCGTCGAGGTCACGGAATCCGGACGGGGTCCCGGTCAGGCTCTGACCCTCCTTCGACAGGCGCTCGAGCTTGTCGAGCTCCTCGTGGAGCACGTCCTCGATCGATCGCACCTGGCTCGTGTCGTGGTCGTGCGCGGCGCGGAAGATCGCCTGCTCGGCCTGCTCCACCAGCGCCCGCGGGTCGTCGCCTTGGGTGGCCACGCTCTCCTGGATCTCGCGCGCCGCGCCGAGCAGCCTCCGCAGCATCGAGTGGTCGCGAACTATCCGGGCGTAGTCGCGCACGGCGCCCGCGGCGGGCACCATCGTGGGGAGCGCGTGGATGTAGGCCGCGCCGCCCGCCTCCTCCAGCTCATTGTGGCGGTCGAGGTCGTCGCAGACCGTGAGCGCGTCGACGGCCTCCGGCTCCGCCTTCTCCTTCAAACGGAGCATCGCTCGGAAGATCACCCCGTGCCGCGGCCGGTAGAAGTCGTCTGCGCTGAGCTTCAGGTCGACGAAGATCTGGTCGAGCGCCTGCTCGGTGAGCAGGATCGTGCCGAGGACCGCGACCTCGGCCTCATCGTTCTGAGGCGGAACGCTGCCGTTGGCCTGGGGCTGTACGGAGACAGCCAACCGCTACCCGGACGTGACGATGGTCTTGACGTCGGCGGTGACGCCGTCGGAGACCTCGACGGTGACCATGTGGGTTCCGGTGGTCTTGATCGGCTCCGGGAGCCGCACTCGCCGCTTGTCGATCTTGACCCCGCGCGCCTGCCGCACGGCGTCTGCGATCTCCTGAGCGGTGACCGAGCCGAACAGCCGGCCGTCGTCGCCCGCCTGGTGGGAGATGGTGAGTACGGTCTTGCGCAGCAGCGCCGCGTTCTCCTGCGCCTTCTCGACCTGCTCCCGCGCCGCGCGCTCTGCGGCCTCGATGCGCCGCTGGGCGTCCGCGATCGAAGCCGCCGTCGCGGGCTGGGCCAGCTTGCGCGGGACCAGGAAGTTGCGCAGGTAGCCGTCGGAGACGTCGACGACATCCCCGCGCTCGCCGAGCGAGTCAACTGGTTGAAGCAATATTGCCTGAGCCATGAAGCCCTTCCGTTACGAGGGTTGAGTTGCGAGAACCAAGCATGCCAAGGAAGCAGCGAGCGCCGCCTGCGATAGCACGGAAGCGACCGATGACGCAGGCAGGCGCCGGTTCGCAGCCCTCAACTAGAAGGGGATGTCTTCGTCGGCGTTGTTCTGACCGGCGCCGGCGGGAGCCGTCTGGAAGTCGCTCGTGTCCGCAGGGACATCGCTCTGAGGCGTGAACCGCGAGCCATTGCCGCCGCCGTCGCCGTCGCGTGAGCCCAGAAACTGGACGTTGTCGGCGATGATGTCCACGGCCTGGCGCTTGCCCGAGCCGTCCTTCGCCTCCCACTCACGCCACCTGAGCCGACCGTCGATCGCGACCGGCCGGCCCTTGGACAGGTAGGTGGCGCAGTTCTCTCCCTGCGCTCCCCACACCGTGACGTCGAAGTAGTTGGGCTGCTCGACCCACTCACCGGAGGAATTGTCCTTGCGGCGCGTGTTGCACGCGACACGGAGAGAGCACACCTGGGTCCCACTGGGAAGTGCACTGAGCTCGGGGTCGCGCGTGAGGTTGCCGGTGATGACGACCCTGTTGATGTTGGTGGCTGCCATGGAAAGGCTCCTTCTCTGGGGCTTGAAGTTTCTTGAGGCTGGACGATCGAGGGTACTCAGACGGTCGGCGTGCATGGGCGCGATCTGACGCGAAGAAGCAGCAATGTCGGTGTGTTTTCGCGCGGGTGTGACAAAGGTGCGGCTGCGGTGCGCACCTAGGCCTTGCGCAGCGAGAGCCGGCGCACCCCGGTGACGCAGGCCGCCTGGCGGCGGTCGAGCCGCGTCTCGAACCCGAGCTGCTCGAGGTCCGACCGGCAGTTCTCGACCGTGTAGGCGCCGTGCACCTCGACCTTGATGGAACGCACCCGACGTGCCCAGGCGGTCCGCTCGCGCAGCAGGCGCGGCTCGGCGCCTTCGATGTCCACCTTGACGTAGTCGACGATCGACCCCGGCCCCGACAACGCGAGCAGCGAGGCAGGCGAGATCGAGCGTGCGACCGAGACGGCCGGATCGTCATCGGGCTGAGCGTCGGTGACGTAGTGGCCCGACGTGACGCCGGGGAGGCGGACGTAGTGCAGCTGTCCGTCCTCGGGCCACACGGCTGCCTCAACGACCTCGCAGCGGTCAGCCCACGGGGCGGTGTTCGTGCGCGCGAGGGCTGCGTTCTCGGGATCGAGCTCGACGCCGATCACGCGGGCTTGGGGGTGGCGGACGGCGAGGTCGGCCATCGTGAGCCCGATATTGGAGCCGAGGTCCCAGATCAGCCGAAGGCCGGTGAGATCCATCTCCTCGGGAGGCCGGTGGTAGAGGCCGGCGAAGGTCCCCCATACGGTGTCCACGTCCGACGTGCTCGGACGCAGCAGCACGGAGTGTCCCTCGAGTGGCCGCAGGCGAATGCGCACGACGGTCCGACCAGAGCCCATGTGGTGGGGGATGCGCTTGAGCTTGAGGTAGGTGATGAAGCTGCGGGGCCCCCGGGCGACCCGGGCCGCCACGAACGCGAGCCGGATCGCCTCCTGGACGACGTCCGGCAGCGATGCGAGCAGGCGCCCCGCACGGTCGCGACGCACTCCGGGCCGGCGCGAGCCGGGCCGGTTCACTCTGGGGCTTCGGCCAGATCCGGAGCGGCGTCGGCCGCAGCGCGAGCAGCCACGCGGCCATCCGGCTCCTCGGAGCGAGCGGCGCGTACCGGCTCAGGTCCCGGCGGCACGGGCGGGCTGCCCGAGCGCTGACGGATGATCCGGAAGCGCAACACCCCGTCCATGATCCGTAGGCTGTGGTTGAGCCGCTCGAGCAGGGGGTTGTCGCCCTCGAACTGGTACAGGTGATATGCGGCCTCGGGGCGGTGGTCGATCTCGAAGGTGATCTTCCGGGTGCCCCAGTCGTGCTTGCTGGTCACCGTCCCGCCGGAGCTGACCATGCTCTCGACCTCGTCGAGGAGCGCCAGCTGGCGCTCCTCGGGCGCGGTGGAGTCGACGAGCAGCATCAGGTCGTAGAGGCGGGCCACGGCCGCGGAACATTAGCAACGGGGGGCGAACGGCCCGTGCGGACGCCCTCTATACGGCGTGACCCGACACCACGCAGGTGCGACTCTCGCCGAGCGGGTGCGCTGGCGCAACGTGGCCCGTCTGGCGGCGCTGCTGACCGCCGCGCTGCTGATCGCCCTCGGCCCGCGGGGCTGTGAGCCCGACCGGCCGCCGAGGCACACGGGCGTGCTGGACGAGCCGCCGCCCCCGCCGGCGCCCCGCCGGATCGGTCCTGAGCCCGAGCGGGCGCCGAGCCCCCGGCCGCCGAGAAAGCTGCGGCCCAGGCCCGATCGCAGGCGCAAGCCACGGCAGCCGGCAGCCACACGCCCCATGCGCCGCGACCCGCCTGCGCCGCCCAAGCCTTCGCCGCCCGCTGCGGTCGTGCCCGTTCCGGTCGCGCCCGCTCCGGTCGCGCCGGCTCCGGCTCCGGCGCCGCCACCGCAGAGCCAGGAGCGTCCCCCGGCGCCCTCGGCGGGGGAGTTCACGCCCGACCCCGAGCCCCACCGGGCTCCAGGCTAAGTGCTCCCCGCCGAGGTCGGTGGCTGCCCCGCGAGCTTGGCCTCGATGTCGGCCAGTTGATCGTCGACCCAGTCCCCGGGATCGCGCGCCTCCACCACCCGCTTGAGCCCCTCGGCACGCCAGGAGCGCTCGTCGGCGGACATGGTGAGCGCGCGGTGGATGGCGTCGGCCTGCTCCTGGACGTCGAAGGGGTTGACCGACAGCGCGAACTCGGCCAGCTCCTCGTGGGCGCCGGTGTTCTCGGAAAGCAGCGACACGCCGTGGCGCTCGTTGACGAGCGGGCCTTCCTTGGCGATCAGGTTCATGCCGTCGAACATCGCGTTGACCATCAGCAGGTCGTAGTGCTTGTAGGCGGCGATCGCCTCCTCGAGGTTCTCCCGCAGCCGCAGGTCGATTGGCATCCAGTCGGTGGTTCCGTGGCGGTGGTTGACGACCGCCACCAGCGCCTCGATCCGTTCGAGGTACTCCGCGTACTCGGGCACGTCCTGGCGCGAAGGGATCAGATGGGCGATGAACGTGACCTCCTCGATGAACTCGGCGTGCTGCTCGAGGAACAGGTCGAAGGCCGCGAACCCGCGGAGGACGTTCTTGGAGAGATCGGCGCGGTCCACGCGCAGGATCAGGTGCTCGCGGCGCCGGCGCAGGATGTCGCGCTCATAGACGTGCACGGCGGCGCGCTGGGCGTTCTGGCGGAAGGTCTCGGCCGAGATCGGGAGCGGGTACGCCCGCACCCAGATCTCGCGGTCCTCGAAGTGCACGATGCCGTTGGGCTCGTCGACCTCGAGGTCGAACAGCTCGCGGCAGCAGAGCAGGAAGTTGCGGCGATAGGCGCGGGTGTGGAAGGCGACGATGTCGTTGGAGAGGATGCCCTCGTAGATGTCCTCGCGCATGTCGCGCGGGAGCACCCGCCAGGCGTCCGGCTGGGTCCACGGGATGTGCACGAAGTGGTGCAGGAAGACGTCGGGCCGCTTGAGGCGGATCTCCCGCGGGGCGGTGTAGAGGTGGTAGTCATGCATCATCACGACGGCGTCGGGGACCTCTGAGATCTCCTCCAGCACCGCCCCCGCGAGGTCGCGGTTGACCACCCGATAGCCCTGCTCGTATGCGTCGATTTCCAAGCGCCGGATGTCAGGTGCGTTCGACAGGTCCCACAGGTAGTGCTGGATGAACCACAGCAGCGGGTTGGCCACCACGCTGTAGAACTGCTCGTAGGCGTCGGGGTCGGACTCCACCAGGCGGACCCGGTACGTCGTGCCGCTGAGGTCGCATTCGAAGCTCTTGCCGCCGTGATCGCGGGCCGCCTCGGCGTCCTCATCGGACATGGCCGACGCCACCCACAGGGCGTCGCGATGGTGCACCAGGCCGGTCAGCGCGGTCACCAGGCCGCCGCCCCCGCGCTTGGGTGCAAGCGTGCCGTCGTCAGCGCGCTCGAAGGTGGCGGGCCCCCGGTTGGAGACCAGGACCAGTTCTCGCTCGGGACTCATCCTCCGTTGAAGATACGCAGCCAGTCGCGCAGGAGTCGCGGCGTGAGGAAGTGCCTGCGTACGTGCTCCTTGCCCGCGCGCCCGAGGCGCCTGCCGAGGTCGGGATCGCGCAAGATGGCGATCGCGCGGTCGGCGCACTCCTGGGCGGAGCCCACGAGATAGCCGCTCTCGCCGTCGATCACCTGGAGCGGTATTCCACCAACATCCCCGCCGATGAACGGGCGCGCCTTCCAGAGCGCCTCCGAGACGGTGAGTCCGAATCCCTCCCGGGTGCTCTTCTGGATCACCACGTCGGCCTGGGACTGGAAGGCGTTGACCTCGATCGCGCCGACGCTGTTGAGGTTGTTGAGGATGTGCACGTCCGGGTCGCCCTGGGCGTGCGCCATCGTCTGGTTGAAGAACTCCCATCCTTCCGGATCATCGGTGGCCATGGAGCCGATCAGGGCCAACTGCACGTTCGGCACCTCCTCCTTGACCGCCCGGTAGGCGTCGATCACCCCCATCGGGTCCTTCCATGGATCGAATCGCGACACCTGGCACATCAGCGGCCGGTCCACGTCGAGGCCGAACTGGTCGCACACATAGGAGGCGTCCTCGGGCGAGAAGGCCATGTTCTTGGGCGACAGCGGGTCGATCGCCGGAGGACAGATGTGGACCGGTGTGCCGTCGAGTCCGTCGGGCACGTAGTCGGGCAGATGGAACACCGCGCCGTCGTAGGAGCGCACGAGCGGCACCATCCTCTCGATCACCGTCGGGTTGGGCGTCGAGAGGTCGATGTGGCAGCGCCATATCCAGCGCTTGCCCTTCTCGGGCACGTGCTGAAGGATCGCCGCCGGCTGAGGGTCGTGGATGATGATCACGTCCCAGCCCTCGGAGAGCTCCTGTGCGTTCAGCTCGTTGTACTTGGCGAACACCTGCCACTGCTCGGGGGTCAGGCCCTGGGGGTTGCCCTGCAGCGCGTTGTGCATCAGCTTGGTCACGTTGTAGAACTCCTCGCGGCCCAGCATCACCTGCCATTCCGCCTCGATCCCCGCGTCGCGCATCAACGGGACGAGCGTGTAGAGGATCTCCGAGACTCCGCCCCCGAAAGCGGTGGCGGAGAGGTGAAGCACCTTCAGCCCCTTCAGCTCGGTGGCCAGCTCACGAATCTCCTCGATCAGCGGCCTGCCCGCCACGTGCGTGTAGTCGGAGAGGCTCTTGTGGCCCACCGCGATCGGTTGCAGCATCAGGACCTGCTCCGCGCGGTCACTGGAGGTGCTTGATCAAGAGAGTGCGGCCGGCCGTGAAGTCGGACTCGTCGACGGTGGCATCGATGATCGCCCGGCTGAGCGCGAGCTCGGACTCGGCGTCGGGCGCCCTCGCGCCGCAGAGCTCGAGCTCGAGACGCTCGTTGGCGAGCCGGAAGTCGAAGTCGATCGTGGCGTCGGTCGGCTCACCTTCGGTCACGAACTCGTTGGCCGCCTCGGTGACGGCGAGCTTGAGGTCGGCCACCTCCACCGCTTCGAGCGGCGTGAGGCGGCAGACCGCCGAGAGGGCCAGCCTCGCGAGCACCAGATAGCCGGCCTGGGCCGGGATCTTGAGCGAGACGTCGCGGCTGGGGTATTCCTTCACGGCGAAGAACTTACCCATTGAGGCGACGGATGCCGACATCGATCTCTTCTCGGGCCGTGCGTGCAGGCTCGCCTGCTCACCGGCCGAGGCGAGATCCGGAGTCTTCGCCGGCGAACCTAGGGCTGCTCGGGGGCGCGGTCGGGACGCTCGCCGAGCTCGACCTTCACGGTGCGGCGCTTGTCTGCGCGCACGACGTCGAGCTCGACCTCGTCGCCCGTGCTCTTCGCGCTGATCAGGTCGGCGAGGTCGTCCCTGAGGCTGAGCTTGCGGCCGTCGACGCCCACGATCACGTCGCCCCCCGTGGGGATGTCCGGCTGACCCTGGAACTCGATCCTCCGCCGGCCGGCTTCGAGCCCCGCGTCGTCTGCGGGGCTGCCCGGCGCGACCTCGACGACGAGCGCGCCGGCCGGGTCGGGGAGGCCGAGCCTCTCGGCCAACTGAGGGTACAGCGGTTGAGAGGTGACGCCAAGGTAGCCGTAGTCGACGCTGCCGTCCTCGCGCAGCTCGCGCAGCGAGCGGCGCACGGTGTCGACCGGCACGGCGAAGCCGACGCCCTCGCCGCCGCCGCTCGTGGACTTGATCTGCGAGTTGATGCCGAGCACCTCGCCGCGCGCGTTGAGCAGCGGTCCGCCGGAGTTGCCGGGGTTGATGGCGGCGTCGGTCTGGATCGCGTTGCCGATCGCGAAGGCGGTGAGCGACTCGATGTTGCGGTCGAGGGCCGATACCACGCCCACCGACAGCGACGAACGCTCGCCGAAGGGGCTGCCGATGGCCGCCACGGGTTGGCCCACGATCAGGTCCTCCGACTGCCCCAGCTCGAGCGGCGTGAGGTCGAGACCGGCGGGGTCGACCTTGATCAGGGCGACGTCCGAGTTGGGGTCGTCGCCGATGATCTCGGCGGGCACGCGGTTGCCGTCGGAGAACTCGACGTAGACCTCCTCGGCGCGCTCGGAGTCAGGCGCATCGCCTGTCGTGATCACGTGCGCGTTGGTGGCGATGTAGCCCTCGCCGTCCAGCACGAAGCCCGATCCCTGGCCACCTTCCCCGCCCTCTTCGCCGAGCAGCGAGGCGCCGCCGTCGAAGACCGAGAGGATCGTGACGACGCCGGGGGAGAGGCGGTCATACAGCGCGGAGGCGTTGAGGCCGCCCTTGGCGCCCAGGCCCTCCACCACCTCGACGCGGGTGGTGCGTACCTCCTTCTGGGTCTCGCCCGCTGCCGCCGCTGTGGCGCCGGAGCTCGCGTCGCCATCCTTCTTCTCGTCGTCGCTGCACGCCGAAAGGCCGAGGACCAGCGCGGCCAGGGCCGCCGCCGCCGCGCCGCGACGGTCTCGCTCGAGGAGGCGGCGCATCACGAGGCCGGTTGGCGTTGGGAGGCGACCGGGGGATCTGATGCTCGTCGGAGAATGGCGGGTCCGGTGCTCGCCTGGCGCTCCGGCTGCACACCTCCCAGTTGCGTCGGCAGCCTCAGCGTGAAGCTCGCGCCGGCGGCGCTCTCGGTGGCGGCGATCGAGCCGTCCATCCGCTCGGCCAGTTCGCGCGCGATGGCCAGGCCGAGCCCCGCGCCGCGGGTGGCGTCGCCCGTGTAGAAGCGATCGAAGACCTGCTGCACGTCCGGCAGCCCCGGTCCCTCGTCGGCCACCGTGAGCGCGGCGGCCCCGTTCTGTCGTTCGGCGGATACGGTCACGTGAGTTCCCTCCGGAGTGTGACGGAGGGCGTTGTCGAGCAGGATACGCATGATCTGAGCCACCCTCTCCCGGTCGCAGAGCGCCTGGATCCGGGAGGGTAGATGCAGCTCCAGCTCCGTCTCGTGGCGCGCCACGGCGGGGCGGAACTCGCCCGCGATGGCCCTGGCGAGCTCTCCGAGGTCGACCGGTTCGCGCTCCAGTGCGACGGATCCGGCATCCAGCCTCGAGAGGTCGAGCAGATCCACGGCCAGCTTCTGGAGGCGCTCAACCTGCTCGGCCATCGTGTCGAGGAACTCGCGGCGGGTCTCCTCGTCGAGGTCTTCGTCCTGGAGCAGCTCGACGAAGCCACCCAGGGAGAAGATCGGGGTTCGCAGCTCGTGTGAGGCGGTGGCCACGAAGTCCTTGCGCGCCCGGTCCACCACGAGCAGCTGGCGCTGCATCTCGTTGAAGGTGCGGGTGAGCTGTCCCAGCTCGTCCTGCGAGTCGACGGGCAGGGGCTCGATGAAGCGGCCGGCAGCCACCTCCTGCGCTCCCTGCTCCAGCCGCCTGACCCGCCGCGAAAGCGCCTGAGCCACGAGGTAGCCGCCCACGAGGGTGAGCAGCAGCGACGCTCCGGCAGCGGCCAGGAGGCGGTCGCGGACGAAGGAGACCGTCTGCGATGCGTCATCGAGGCTCTGTGAGTAGAGCGCCACCCGGGCGATGCGGCCGCGGTAGGAGATGGGCTGGGCCAGCTCCACCAGCTGCTCCCCCCCGAAGGTCCCGCGGCCCGGGACCGGCTCTCGGCTGACCGCGGCGCGAGCGGCAACCGAGTCGTTGCGCGGCACCTGAAGCTCGTTGCGCGAGTCGGACACCACGTAGAAGGGGGTTTCACCCGCGCGCGGATCGTCGCTGCTCTCCGACTGCTGGACGCCGAGCAGCGTGAGCCGGACTCCCGCAGCGTCGGCGATCGACCGCACCCTCGCGTTCAGCTCGGCGGCCGTCACGTCGCGGCGGTTCGTGAGCGACTCGAGCGTGGAGCGCGAGTTGCCGGCGACGAGCCTCAGCTCGTCGAGCTTGCGCTGCTGAAGGTTGGACTCGAGCTGTGGCACTACGAAGAAGTAGAGGACCGCGAAGGCCGCCGCGACGATGCCGAAGAACACCAGGGCCAGCTTGTTGCGCAGGGAGCCCAGTGCGGAGAGCTGCACGCTCAGTGATCCCTGAAGCGATAGCCGACGCCGCGCACGGTGACGATCAGCTCCGGATAGCGCGGGTCGGTCTCGAGCTTCTCCCGTAGGTGGCGGATGTGCACGTCGACCGTTCGCGGATCCCGGTAGGAGGCATCGCCCCACACGCGCTCGAGCAGGACCATCCGGTTGTAGACGCGGCCCGGATGGCGCGCCAGGGCCGCCAGGATCTCGAACTCCACATAGGTGAGCTGCACCGGCTCGTCCGAGCGGGTCACCTGCCGCTTCTCGAAGTCGATCCGCAGGTCGCCGTCCACAAGCGGCTCCTCGAGCGGGTCCTCGGCGCGCGACTGGGCCGCCCGGCGCATCACGGCCTTCACCCGGCTGCGGAACTCCCGCACCGAGAACGGCTTGGTGATGTAGTCGTCGGCGCCCAGCTCGAGGCCGAGCACCTTGTCGATCTCCTCGGCCCTCGCCGTGAGCATGATGATCGGGACTGAGCTGCGGGCGCGCACCTGCCGGCACACCTCGAAGCCGTCCACCTTGGGCAGCATCAGGTCGAGCACGATCAGGTCGAACGTGGTTTCGCGCAGCCGGTCGAGGGCCTCCCGGCCGTCGAGGGCGGCCACCACTTCGTAGCCCTCCTTGCGTAGTGGATAGGCGAGAAGCGTCTGGAGCGACCTTTCGTCGTCCACGAGGAGGATGCGGGGGGCCTGGCTGTTCATTCGGAGGCGACTCAGCGGCGCCTGGCTCAGATTGTAGGTTGGGAGGGCGTGATCGAACCCCGTATCTACCGGGCGGCGTTCCTGCCCGCCCTATTGGCGATCGTCGTTGTGATGTTCTCGCTCGAGAGCCGGCCGCGAGCACTGCCGCAGGGCCTGGCCGCCGACGTGGTGTTCGACGGCGATCAGGCGGCAACCACCATGCGGACCATTCTTGGAGAGGCGGAGGACCGCCGCGCCGGCACGCCCGGCAACCGGGCCGTGGCCGCCCTCGTGCGGGAGCGGTTCGTGCGCAACGGGTTCGACGTGGAGGACGAGTCCGACACCTTCCAGAGCGACGGCAAGGAGCTGGTGAACGTGGTCGGACGTCGAGCGGGCGCCACTCGAAGCCAGATCGTGGTCGTGGCCGCGCGTGACGCCGGCGGCGTTCCCGACGCCGCCGGCACCGCGGCTTCGACGGCCGTGCTGATGGAGGTGGCGCGGGTTTTCTCGGGGCGCCCTTCGCGCAAGACCCTTGTGCTCGCCTCCGTGGACGGCTCCACCCTCGGCCAGCTGGGCACAAAACGCCTCGCCGGGGAGCTCGACGACGCGGATCTGGTCGACGGCGTGATCGTGATCTCGGGCCTCGGCCTGGGAGGCGACCAGGCGCGGATCGTGCCTTGGTCCAACGACGCCACCCGGGCGGGACTGGGCCTGCAGCGCACGCTGGCCGAGTCGCTGCGCGAGGAGCAGGGCACCGGGGCCGAAGGCTCGAGCCCGGCGGGGCAGCTGGCGCGGTTGGCCTTCCCGATCGGCATCGGGGCTCAGGGAGTGCTGCTCGACCTCGGCTACGACGCGGTGCGCCTGGCCGGCGACGGCGAACTCTCCGACGACGGCGCCACGACCATAGAGCAGGTGAACGTGGAGAGCCTGGAACGTTCGGGCCGCGCGCTGCTGCGCACGCTGACGGCCCTGGACCAGGGGCCGCGACCCGAGCATGGGCCGAACACCTATGTGACGGCGGTCAGCCAGGTGATGCCGGGATGGGTCCTGGCCATGCTCTCCCTCACTCTGATCCTGCCTGCGCTGGTGGCAAGCGTCGACGCCTTCGCGCGCGCCCGCCGCCGCCGCGAGGCGGTGTCCGCGTGGCTGCTGTGGATCGCGGCGGCCACTCTTCCGTTCGTGCTGGGCCTCGGCCTGGCGCATCTGCTGGCCCTCGCCGGCGCTACGCCCGAGAGCCCCGCCGCGCCCGTCGCCCCCGCGCTGTACCCCCTCGACGGGCCGGCCGTCGCGGTGCTGGC
The DNA here is from genome assembly GCA_030447725.1 of Thermoleophilaceae bacterium. Taxonomy (GTDB): domain Bacteria; phylum Actinomycetota; class Thermoleophilia; order Solirubrobacterales; family Thermoleophilaceae; genus JAAYBF01. The sequence goes on along the minus strand of JAUJOQ010000001.1, from coordinate 288,209 downwards.
GGGGATCGCGCTCGTGGTGGCGGCTTCGTGGTGGGGCCTGCGGCGCCTGGCCGCCCGCAGCGAGCCGGCGCTGGCGGACCCGTCGGCCCCGGGTGCGGCGGTGGCCTGTGCGCTCGTGCTGAGCCTGGTGATGCTTGCGCTATGGCTGGTCAACCCGTTCTCCGCGCTGATACTGGCCCCGGCGCTGCACTTCTGGTCGCTCAGCGTGCTGATCGACCCCCCGCCGCCGCTGCGCGTCCGTGTCGTGCTCGCCCTCGGCGGGCTGCTGCCTGTAGTGCTGCTCGCGATCTATGACCTGGTCACTCTGGACCTTGACCCGCTCGGCGGGGCCTGGTACGGGTTCCTGCTGGTCACGGGTGGACACGTGAGCTTCGCCAGCGCCCTGGTGGGCTGCGTGCTGGCAGGTGTGGTCGGGTCGCTGGTGTCGATCCTGCGAGTTCGCCGCCGGCCCTCGCCCGGCGCAGTGCGGGCGCACCCATCGGTCCGGGGGCCGGCGACCTACGCGGGCCCGGGCTCTCTGGGGGGCACGAAGTCGGCATTGCCGCGCCGATGAGGTCAGCGGTTCGTCCAATAGGGTGATCAACCGATGGGCTCCGCCGACCGATCTGACGACAGGAGGGACATGGTCTCGCAGATCAAGGAGAGCCTCGACGTCGGCGAGTACTCGGTCGATCCCTGGGCGGTGGCCGCGGCCATGCTGGCAAGGTGCGGCAAGCCCAAAGCGCTCGACGATCTCTGGTCAGAGGTGCTCGTAGCCACGCAGCCCGGCAGTGGAGACGCCGGTGAGCGACAGGCCTTCGCCGGAGACGACCTGCCCTAGCCGGCTCAGCTGCAGGTCACAGGCGCCTGCCGCCTCGTTCCAGCGCTCGGCGGGGAGGGTGAAAAGCAGCTCGTAGTCCTCACCGCCGGTGGCGGCGAGCTCGTAGGCGTCGCGGCGGGCCGCCGTGGCCACCTCCTCCACTCCCCGCGCCAGCGGCAGCGCGCCGACATCGATCTCGATGCCCACGCCGCTGCGCTCGGCGATGTGACGGGCGTCGGTGGCAAGCCCGTCGCTGAGGTCGATCATCGCGGTGGCCCCGGCGGCTGCGAGCGCGGCTCCGGCGGCCAGCCGGGGCATCGGACGGCGGTGGCGCTCCGCGAGCGCGGCCGCTCCGGGACCGCTGTGGCCGGTGCCCTGCAGGACCAGCAGCCCGGCGGCCGAGGCGCCCAGCGCTGCGGTCACCCCCACCAGGTCGCCCGGTCGAGCGCCGTCGCGGCCGACCAGCTGGCACTCCTCGTCCGCCCACCCGGTCACCGCAACGGTGACGACCAGCGTGGGAGCCCGCACGATGTCGCCTCCCGCCACCGTCGTGTCGAGGCGCCGGGCCAGATCGATCATGCCCTGAACCATCTCGAGCGCCGACTCGCTCCTGAAGCCGCCCGGCAGAGCGAGCGAGACGTAGGCCTCTCCGGCTTGCGCCCCCATCGCGGCGAGGTCGGAGAGAGCGGCCGCCAGCGCCTTGTGGCCCACGTCAGCGGGGCTGTGCGTCTCCAGGGTGAAGTGCACGCCCTCCACCACAGTGTCGATGGAGGTGACCGCCAGCGCGCGCGAGCGCACCACCGCGGCGTCGTCGCCGACCCACCGAACCACGCGCCCTCCCGGCTCACCCAGCGCTCCCTGGATGGCGGCGATCAGCTCGAGCTCTGACACGGAGAGCGCCCGATCCGGTCTGCGGCCATGCGCGCTACTGGTCGGGTGGTGCCTCGCCGCCACCGGGCGGCGCGGGTGCAGGGGCCGGCGCGGGAGCCGGCGCGGGAGCCGGCGCAGGCACCGGGGCCGGCTCCTCCTGTGGTGGAGCCTCGTAGAGCTCGGGGTCGTACGTCTCCTCGGGCGCGCTGTAGTCCGTGGCGGGCGGCGCGTACGTGTCCGTGTAGTCGGAGTAGCTGTCGCTTCCCGAATAGCCGCCGCTGGCGTACTTGCCGTCGAACGGAGAGGCCGCGAACGGCGTCTCGGGCAGGGGGAAGTCGCTGCAGTCCTCGCTTTGGGCCGGAGACATGAACGCTCTCCATACGGGCGCTGCGAGCGTGCCGCCCTGAGCGCCGGGCATCGCGATGCCGGCGTCGGGATAGCCGACCCACACGGCGGTCGACATCTTGGGCGTGTAGCCCACGAACCAGGCGTCCTTGCCCTCGTCGGTGGTACCGGTCTTTCCGGCGGCGGGACAGCCGTAGCTGGCGGCGGTTCCCGTGCCGCCCTGCACGTTGGCCTCGAGGATCTGCGTGACCTCGTACGCCTGGCCGTCGGTGAGCACGCGCTTGCCCTCGCCTCCGACCAGCTTGTCGCTCTTGCCGTCGGGGAACACCACCTTCTCGATCGCAGTCGGCTTGCGCCTGATGCCGCCCGAGGCGAGCGTTGCGTAGGCACTGGCCATCTCGAGCGGGGTGACGCCCAGGCGCAGACCGCCGAGGCCCTCGGCCGGGTAGCAGTCGAGCTTGGTGGTGATGCCCAGGAGCTTGGCCGTCTCGCAGACCTTCTCGGGGCCGATGTCGAGGATCAGCTGCGCAAAGACCGAGTTGTCCGAGGCCAGGGTGGCGCTGCGCAGGCTCATCGAGCCGGAGTAGGTGTCGCCGAACGTCTTGACGTCCCACTGGCCGTACTTCGGGTCGTTGATGCTGAGCGGCTGGGACGTGTAGTAGGTCGAATCCGGATCGACGCCCTGGCGGATCGCGGCGGTGAGCACCATCGTCTTGAAGGCCGATCCGGGCTGGCGATGACCCTGGGCGGCGATATTGAAGGTCCGCTCCGCGTAGGTGCCGCTGGAGGCCATCGCCTTGATCTTCCCGTTGGTCGGATCGACGGCCGCGATCGCCGATCCGGGGCCGGCGGGGTCGCCGTAGTAGGCGTTGATCGCCTCGCGCGCCTGATCCTGCATCGCCGGGTCGATAGTGGTGTACACCTTCAGCCCGCCGCGGCGGTAGACGCCAACCCCGTACTCCTCGATCAGCTTCTCCTGCACGTAGTCGAAGAAGTACGGCTCGCGGCGGCGTGTGTAGCGGTAGCCCTTCGTCAGTCCCAGCGGCTTGGCCGCCGCGGCCGCGGCTTCGACGGGGGTGATGAACTCGTTCTCGGCCATCCTGTCGAGCACCTCGTTGCGGCGTTTCAGGGCCTCGTCGGGACTCCGGAACGGGTTGTACTGCGACGGCGCCTGCGGCAGGCCTGCGAGCAGCGCCCCCTCCTCGAGCGTCAGCGCGCGCGCGTGCTTGTCGAAGAACGTCTCAGCTGCGCCCTCGATCCCGATCGCGGTACGGCCGTCGACGGTGCCGAAGGGGACATCGTTGAGGTAGTTCTCGAGGATCCATTTCTTCGATTGCCTGTCCTCGAGCTCCGAAGCCAGCTTGGCCTCACGGATCTTGCGCTCGAAGTTGCGCTCGGGATCGTCGATGTACAGGGCGCGGACCAGCTGCTGGGTGATCGTCGAGCCGCCCTGCACGTTCTTGCCGGACTCGATGTTCTTGATCCCGGCGCGCACCACCGCGGAGTAGTCGATGCCCTTGTGCTCATAGAAGCGCTCGTCCTCGATCGCGATCACGGCCTGGCGCACGTGGGGGGGCATGTCCTTCCACGGCACCGGCGTGCGGATCTCGTCCGACTGCACGTAGCCCAGGCGGGAGCCGTCGGCGGCGAAGATCACCGAGCTCTCCCCCTTGTCCTCGGGCTTGAGCTCGGACAGGTCGGGCGCGCTCGCGGCCACCGCGATCACGTAGCCGGCCACCGACATCAGCGCGATCGCCGCTACGATCCCGACCACGCCGAGGGCCAGGGCGACTTGGCGCCCCCCTCGTCCGCGGCCACGGCCGCGTTTGGTCTTTCGCTGCCGATAGGTCATCAGAAGAAACCGGGGCGGAACTACCCGGCACCACCGAAGGATAGAGAAGCCTCTCGTAGTCGCTGGAGACCCTCCTTCCTCAGGCGCGCAGCCACTCCTCCCCGCTCACGAGCGAGGGCCGAGGTGGTCACCGTCAGGCGGATCCCTTCCTTGTCCACCTCGGCCACTCGCACGTCCACGTCCCCGATCTCCGACAGCACGTCGAGCGCCCGGCCGGCGTCCGCTCCCGGCTCGAGCCACAGCGACACCTCGACCTGCACCTTGGGATCGACCACGGTGTGGTTGGCGACCGAGCTCTGGGCCAGGCGCTCGTTGGGCACGATCAGCCGCCGGCCGTCGTCAAGGCGGATGTGGGTGTAGGCCAGGCGGACGTCCTCGACCTCGCCCGTCTGCTCCTCGAAGGTCACGAGATCGCCGACGCGGATCGGCTGCGTGATCGCCAGGAGCACCCCCGCGATCGCGTTGGCCAGCGTCTGCCGTGCCGCGAAGCCCACCACGAGCCCCAGCAGTGCCGAGGAGGCCAGCACCCCGGTGGCCACACGTTTCACGGCCGGGAACTGGGCCAGCGCCAGGGCCAGCCCGATCACGATGATCGTGGCGAAGATCAGGCGCCGGACCAGGCGCAGCCGGGTGTCGGCCACCGGCGAGAGCTCCCGGCCCGAAACCGCCTCTCCGAGCTTGCGCCCGCGCCGGATCAGCGCCTTGTCCACGACCTCTGCGAGCACGACCGCGAAGATCACGGTGGCGACGGCGGTGATGTCGTTGGCGTAGTCGCCCAAGAAGGAGGCGAACGTGATTGGATCGGTCGCCGGCATGGCGCATCAGGCTACTTCTACGCGCCCGGGGCCGGGGGCCGGCGTCCGAGCCGCGGTACGTGCGGTCACAGAGGGCGCCCGGGCGTCGGAGTCACTGCGCGCGGCGTGGCGAACGTTTGCCTGGAGCAGGCTCGCGATTCTCGCCGTAGCGGCGTTCGCCGCCCTGTCGGCGGGCTCGGGCGGGGTCGGTGCTGCCAACGCCGAGCGCTTCGACGAGCCCTCGCTCACCCGGCCCCTCGGCGGGCTCGGCGACGCGCTGGCTTCCCCGCTCGCCCACTGGGACGCCGTCTGGTACCTCGGCATCGCCGAGTCGGGCTACCCATCGGCCGACTCACCGCGCGCCGCCTTCTTTCCGCTCTACCCGCTGCTGACCCGTGCGGTGGCCCAGGCAGGTGGTGGGTCGCGAGGGGCGCTGCTGCTGGCCGCCTACGCCGTGTCCCTGGTCGCCCTGCTCGCGGCGCTCGTACTGCTCTACCGGCTTGCCGCGCTCGAGCTTGGACGCCGGCTGGCGGCGCCGACCCTGCTCTTGCTCAGCGTCTTCCCCGCCTCCCTCTTCCTCGGCGCGCCGTATTCGGAGAGCCTCTATCTGCTTGCCTCGGTCGGCGCGTTCTATGCCGCCCGCACCGGGCACTGGGCGTGGGCCGGCGTCGCCGCGGCCGCGGCCTCGGGGACCCGCAGCGCCGGAGTGCTGCTGCTTCTGCCGCTGGCGTTGATCTATCTGTACGGACCGAGGGAGGGGAAAGGTGCGGTGCTCGCTGGAGAAGGGAAGGTCCAGTGCTTGCCGGAACAGCGTCCCGGCTGCGCTCCTCCCCGAACGTTCCGGCTGCGCTCCTCCCCGAAGGACAAAGCCCCCGACAGGACGCTTGCGACCGGGGAGGGTTGGCTCGCGGCGCTGCGGCCTGGGTACGCCCTGCGCGCCGACGCCGCCTGGCTGTTGCTCGCTCCCGCGGGGCTGGTCGCGTACGCGACCTACCTCGGCTTCGCCCACGGCGACGCGCTGGCCTTCGGCTCGGTCCAGGAGTACTGGGCGCGGGAGTTCGCCGGACCGCTCAAAGGATTCTGGGAAGGCGTCGTCGCGGCTGTCGACGGTGCCAGGCAGATCGCCTCGGGGTCCCGCGATCCCGTCTTCTTCGAGCAGGCAGGGGGCGACCCGTTCCGGGCCGCGGCGATGAACCTGATGCTCCTTGCCACCCTCGTCTTCGCGCTCGCGGGCACAGTGGGAGTGCTGCGACGGCTGCCGTTCGCCTACGGCGCCTACGTGGCGGCGGCGCTGATGTTGCCGCTGTCGTACCCGGTCGGCCCACAGCCGTTGATGTCGCTGCCCCGGTTCGTGGTCGTGCTGTTTCCGATCTTCATGTGGCTCGCGCTCGTGTGTGGAGAGCGCAGGATCACCGACCGCGCGGCGGCTGCGTCCGCTGTGGGGCTGGGCCTGTTCGTGACGCAGTTCGCCGGCTGGCAGTTCGTCTCATGACGCCCATCAGCGCCGTGCTGATCGACGCCCTGGGCACCCTGGTCGAGCTCCAGCCACCAGCGCCGCGCCTGCGGGCGGCGCTGCTGGAAGCCACCGGCGTCGACGTGGGAGCCGAGGCCGCCGAGCGGGGCTTCGCCGCGGAGATCGCCCACTACCTGGCTCACCACACCGAGGGCGATGCTCCCGCGAGCCTCGAATGCCTGCGCGACGACTGCGCCCGTGTGATGCAGGAGGCGATCGGCGTGCCCGCGCTCGGCTTCGCGGCCGTGCGCCGGGCCATGGTGGCCTCACTTGAGTTCACCGCCTTCAGCGATGCCGAGCCCGCGCTGCGCGCGCTGCGCGCGCGGGGCCTGCGTCTCGTGGCTGTGAGCAACTGGGACTGCTCGCTGCCCATCTGGCTCGACTCGGCGGGGGTTGGAGCGCTGCTCGACGGCGTGGTCTCCTCGGCCGAGGTGGGCGAGCCCAAGCCCTCTCCGGCGATCTTCCGCGCGGCGCTCGCGATCGCCGGTGTGCAGGCAGAAGACGCCCTGCACGTGGGCGACTCGATGGTCAACGACGTGGAGGGGGCGAGGGCGGTGGGTATCCGCGCCGTGCTGTTGGCTCGAGCACCGCATCCGAGAGCTCGACCGGCGGGTGTGGAATGCGTGCGCTCGCTCGAGGAGGTCGCCTCCCTAATCTGAGGCCGGTGGAGGCCACGACCCAGAACCTGCCGCCGCCGGAACCACCGGAGCTGCCCCCGGGCGCCGCGCGGTTCCCGGCCTGGCCGCCGTGGTTCGCCCTCGTGGGCTTTCTCGTGGGTATTTCGGGCACGCTGCTCTTCGGGGTCGTGCTCGGGCTCGTGGCCACCCTGTTCGGGGCGGATGTCGACGGCGACTCGCCGGCCGTCGTGGTCGTGGGCACGCTCGCGCAGGGGGCGGCCTTCGTCGCGAGCGCGATCTTCTTCGCGAGTCGGGTGTCAAAGCCGCGGGCTTGGCACTTCGGACTGAGGGGCACCCGCTTCGGGTCCGCTCTCGGCTGGGCGGCGCTGGGGATGTTGGCGTTCTACGTCATCACCATCGTCTATGGCGCGCTGGTGCGGCCCGACGCGGAGCAGGAGACCGTCGAGGCCCTGGGCGGCGACACTGGGACCTTCGGCCTGATCATCGCCGGCCTGATGGTGATTGCGGTGGCGCCGGTGGTCGAGGAGATCTTCTTTCGCGGCTTCTTCTACCGCGCGCTGCGCAGCCGCCTTTCCATCTGGGTCGCCGCCGGCATTGACGGCCTGCTCTTCGGGGCCATCCACTACAGCGGCGACGGAGTGGACGGACTGCTGATCCTGCCGCCGCTGGCGCTGCTCGGTGTGCTCTTCTGCCTCGTCTACGAGCGCACCGGCTCGCTGTTCCCGGTGATCGGGATGCACGCCTTCAACAACGCCCTGGCGTACGCGGTTCAGGCCGACGATGGGTGGCAGGTGTCGGTGGTCGCCGGGCCGCTGGTGCTTGGCGCATGTGCGCTCATGCCGCGCCTGCTGCCCGCTGCTCCGCGGCCTGCACCGGCCTGACGTCCCTTGTGCGCAATCACCTCCGCGGGGTACAGTTGCGCGCCTATGAAGCGGTCCCTGATCCTCGCCATCTCGCTCGTGGCGCTGGCCGGCGTGCCTTCGCAGGCTCTCGCTCAGGCGCCTCCGCCCGTTCCGCCGGCCACGCCCCCGGCCGGGCCGGCGCCGGAGGCAAAGGCGGGCGAGGCCTCGCTGAAGGTCAGGGGAGGGATGCCGACCCGGAGGCTGCGCTTCCTCTTCCGCGGCCAGCAGCTCGTGGCCGTGACCAAGGTGAAGCCCTTCGTGGCCGGTCAGGTGGCCGTGCTCGAGGTGATCCAGGGCGGCAAGGTCGTGGCGCGGCGAAAGGCAGAGATCCGGCGGTCGAAGGGCGCGGGCCGAGCCGCCTTTCGCCTCAAGGCGCGCCGCAGCGGCAAGTTCGCTCTGCGGGTCCGCCACCGTGCCACGGCTCAGCAGAGGGCGTTCCGCACCCAAAAGGTGCGTCTGGTCTCGGGCAGGTTCCGCGCCGGCGGGGGTGAGAGGGGCGCCAAGGTGACCCTGCTCCAGCGCGGGCTCAAGCGGCTCGGCTTTGCCGTGCCCGTGAGCGGCCTCTTCGACGCGGGCACAGCACGGGCGGTCACCGCCTTCCGGAAGACAAACCGCATGGGTACGGACGGCTACGCGATCCCCGGCGTCTATTCACGCGTCTTCCGCCAGAGGGGGGCGTTCAAGCCGCGCCACCCGCGGGCCGGTCGCCACGTGGAGTTCGACTGGTCGCGGCAGGTGCTAGCGCTGATCGACGACGGGCGCGCGAAGCGCGTCTACCACGCGTCCTCGGGCAAGGCGTCGACGCCGACGGTGTTCGGAGTGTTCGAGTTCTACCGCAAGGAGCCGGGCACCAACTCGCACGGAATGGTGCAGTCGAACTACTTCATCGGCGGGTATGCGATCCACGGCTATCCGAGCGTGCCGAACTACCCAGCCAGCCATGGCTGCATTCGGGTGCCGATCCCCAACGCCTACCAGATCGACTCCCAGATCGCGATCGGGCAGAAGATCTTCGTCTACCGCTGAGAGGGTCCGGCCAACCACTGGCGAGACGCCGTCTCCGGTCAGCTAGGGCGCCGGGTCCACTCCTTCCGGTGGGGCTTCTGCCGCTTCCAGCGGTGTCGGCTCCCCTACCGCCGCTGCCGGCGGCTCGACCGCCTCCGCCTCAGCCGGCAGGGGCGCTTCGGCTACCGGGGTGGGCAGTTCGGGCTGGACTCCGACCGGTTCGACGGGCTGGGGCGCGACCGGAACCGGCTCGACGGGCGCCGGTGCAGGCGCCGGTGCCGGCGGCTCGACCGGTGCGGGGGCCTGCGCCATAGGTGCGGGGAGCGTCTGCGCCGCAGGGGGCTCCGGCGTCTGCGCCGCTGGGGGCTCCGGCGTCTGCGCCGCGGGAGGCGCCGGCGCTGCCTGGACCTGCTCGACGACGGGAGCCTGCTCTGTCACCACGGGCTCCACGGGGTCCGGTGTCGGTGCGGCCTGCTCGACCGGAGCCTGCTGCACGAACGGCTCGGGTGCGCCCGGCTGTGCCGGGGCCCGCCTCACAGACGTTGCCGGTCCCGTGCTGGATGCCGGGGCGGCGCGCTGGACCTTCGACTCCGTGGCCATCGGCTGGGCACCGGCCTTGGCCGTGTGCGTCTGCGAGGCCCGGCTCACCCTCGGCTCGCCGGGCACGGACCTGCCGCGCAGGTACGCATCGGGGTCTTGCGCGCGGCCGTCCACCCGCGTCTCGAAATGCAGGTGCGGGCCCGTGCAACTGCCTGTGCAGCCCACGTAGCCGATCACCTGGCCCCTGCGAACCAGCTGCCCTTCGTTCACCCCGAAGCGCGAGAGATGGGCGTAACAGGTCTCGAACCGACCTGAGTGCTCGACGCACACCATGTTCCCGTAGCCGCCCTGCGGGCCACGAACGGTCACGACTCCGCACTCCGCGGCCCGCACGGGCGTGCCGGTGGGGGCCGCGATGTCCACACCGTCGTGGTTGCGTCCCCAGCGCGGCCCGAACGGCGAGGTGCGCACGCCCTTGACCGGGGTGGCCAGGCGCAGCGTGCCGCACGGCCCCGAGGCGGGTGGCGCCGGCGCAGGGCGCGCGGCGGGGGTCTGGGCCTGCGGGTCAGAGCGTGGCGCGCCCGGGGACGGCACGCCCGACGGGGCCCTTTCCACGGTGGGCACCGTCTCGGTCTTGTCCTTGACGGGCTCGAAGGCGGGCACCGTGCGACCGGCGTTCCGCTCGGCCGGCCTGCGCTCTCGCACGATCACCGCCACCTCGCCTCGGGCCGCTCCCGCGCTGGCGGCCGCGCGATCGAGCCCGAACAGCTTGGTCCAGGTGATGGGGCCCACGACGCCGTCGACGAGGATCTGAGCGCGTGCCTGGAAGTCGCGCACCGCTCCCTCGGTCACGGGTCCATACACCCCGTCGGCCGGCACGCCGAGGCGCTCCTGGATGGCCTGCACGGCCGCGCCGGTGCTGCCGATCTCGAACATCAGGCCGCCGGCAGGCCCGCCGATGGCGCGGTCGACAGGTGAGGCCGCGGACCCGCCCCCGCCGTCCCCGCTCGTGCCGGTTGCGGCAAGCACCTGGCCGGCGGGCCCGGCAACCATGAGGGTGGTGAGGGCGGTAGATGCTCTGCGGCGGCGATTGAGCCGCTTCCTTGCCTCCGGCGTGATTGCCCTCCTGCGCCGGGAGCGCTCCATCGAATGCTCCCAGGGGCCAGGGGACGCGAGGTCTCGCATGGGGGTGGTCACCGTCGTGCTCCTCTTCCTTCGTGCCGGCGGGGTTAGCTGACGGGCTCGCGCTGGAAGTCGCGCTACGCCGCTGATCGCGGCGATTCGCCCCTGCGGCCTGGGCCGCTTCGGTTCCCCCGCTCCCCGCGCCCAGTGGGCAGGAGGATTAGGCGTTTGACAAGGGTCGTCGCCGCTTAGAGCACGTGGCGACGGGGAAGGTTGCGGTCTCGCTCAGCCGGTTGACTCGCGCCAGTCGCCCACACTGCGCTTGGGCTTGGGCATGGCGTTGGCCAGCAGGGTGCCGCCCAGCCCGTAGACGAGCAGGGCGAGCAGAGCGGGGATTACGCGCTGGGCCCAGACCTGATCGGTATCGACCAGGCCGGTGAAGGGTGAGAGGAGGACGTCGTTGGCGTCGTCCACGTACTCGCGCGCGCTGGAGTGCTGCGTCTCACGAACCCGCTCCACCGTCGGTTCGGGTGCCGGCTTGTCGATCTCCGCCTCGGAGGGGGCGCGCTCGACCCTGTCGCTGCCCAGCGATCGCACCTGGGTCTCGGAGCCCTCGGTGAGCTGACCGGCTGTGAAGAACACGAAGCTCACGGCCACGAGTGCCGAGGCCGTGACGGCGCAGATACGGATCAGGGATCCCATCCTTCTCTACCATCGGCGGCCGCCGCGCGAAACGTGACCCCTGTGCCCTTCTCTCCACGATGAGCGACGCTCACACCCGGCTCGCCGGCGAGTTGCGCAGCCACGCCCTGGTGGTCGGCAGGGTCACCCTGTCCAGCGGCCGGGAGGCCGAGTACTACGTGGACGCCAAGCGGGCGATCCTTCGCCCCGCCGGATTCGCCGCTCTAGGTGAGCTCGTAGCCGCCGAGGCAGGCCGGCTCGGAGCCACAGCGGTCGGTGGGCTCACCATGGGCGCCGATCCGGTTGCCTGCTCGGCGCTCGCCGCCGGAGCCGATGTGAAGGCGTTCTTCGTGCGCAAGGAGCGCAAGGAGCACGGCCTGCAGCGCTGGATCGAAGGTCCGCCGCTCGACCCCGGAGATCGCTGCCTGATCGTAGAAGACGTGGTGACCACCGGCGGGTCGACCCTGAAGGCGATCGAGCGGGTGCGCGAGGAGGGCCTCGAGATCGTCGGCGTGGTCAGCGTGCTGGACCGCCTGGCGGGCGGCGGACAGGCGATCGAGGAGGCCGCCGGCGCGCATTACGCGGCGCTCTTCACGATCGACGACCTCTACCCCGACCGTCCCGACCGCTGAGGGGCACTCCGATGCCCCGAGCTGGATTCGAACCAGCGGCCTTCCCCTTAGGAGGGGGACGCTCTATCCAGCTGAGCTACCGGGGCCAGGCCAGACGATAATTCAATCTTCCTCGTCCTCGTACAGCGACTCGCGCGCCAGCTCGGCGCCCCGCTGGGCGTACATGCGCACCTCCACGTAGTCGCCCGTGTAGTCGTCGAGGGAGACGAGGGTGAAGCGGTCCTCCACCAGCAGGCACTGGTCGGTGGTAGTGGGCCCGAGCTCGGCCGTGGCCACCGCCCCGTTGGCAACCAGCGACACGCCCCACACGAGGGTGATCACCCCGCGCCGCGCCTCGGGTCCCCGCCAGTGGCCGATCTCCTGGTCGGAGAGGTCCAGGGTCCAATCCGGATTGGCCTCGGCGGTCTCGTCGGTGTAGTCGACCATGGCCGCGAAGTCCGCGGCCTGCGCGCCCTCGTGCTCGCGGGTGTAGGACACGAAGCCGAAGAGCTCGAAGCCCTCCGAGGTGGGGGCGGTGCCCGGTACGTAGGTGCGCCCGCCCCAGGTGCGGTCCGGGAACCATGTGATCTCGCCCGGCTCGCCGAGCTGCTGGTCGGTCTTGATACCGGCGGCGGCGGCCCTGAAGTGGTCGCCGAGCGCCTCGCCCCAGCGGCCGTAGGGCAGCGGCTCCTGAGGCGGCTCGGCGGCGTAGCAGGGCAGGGGGCGCTGGGCCGGCGGCATGCGCCGGGAAGCTACACGAGGGCGAGCACCAGACCGCCGGCCACCACGATGGCGCTGGACCAGGCGATCACCGACGCCACCAGCGCGCGGTCGAGCCCGTACTCGTGTGCGATCAGCAGCCCGTTGATCGCACTCGCCATCCCCGCCTGGCTGAGGTAGGACTCGGGCACCTCGTGCAAGCCTCGCGAGAGCGCGAGCATGATCCCCGGGGCCAGCAGCAGGCGCAGGCCGAGCGCCACACCCACCGGCCGGGTGAACGGCGGCGGGAAGCGCAGACCACCCTCGTCCGCCTCGGCCGCCAGGGTGACGCCCACGACGAAGAAGCCGAGGGGCAGGATCGCGAAGACAACGGCCTGGGAGGCGTCGACCGCCCAGTCGGGCGTCAGGGCCGCGGGTGCGAGCATGGCCGCCCCACCGGCCCACAGCGCCGGGTTGCGCGAGAAGAAGGCAACCGCGCGCTCGCGCGGTCGCTCCGCCACGGTGCCGAAGGCCGCGCCGATCGAGAAGCCGATCGTGACGAGAGCGACCGTGGACACCGCGATGTCGTAGGCGATGGCGTTGGGCAGCTCGTCGAGCCCGAAGAGGGCGGCGCTGACCGGCAGCCCCAGGTAGCCGGTGTTGGCGAGCGCCGCAGTCACCATCAGCGCCCCTACCGCCGGTCGAGGCAGCCGCAGGACATAGGTGCCCAACAGGTAGGCGGTCGCCAGTACGGTCAGCAGCGCTGCGTAGGCGAAGCCGATGCCCGCGCCCACCTGCGCGGTCACCTCGAGCGTGGCGATGTTGAAGAAGACCACCGGGGGCAGCAACACCCACAGAATCAGCCACAGAATCCGCCGGGCCATGGCCTCGGCGCGCTCGCCCAGCCGGTGCTCCATGCCGAACCCGACCGCGGTCGCGGTCGCGATCACCGCGGCGATCGGGATCACGGGAGCGCGGCCCGGAGCAGCTCGGCGCCGCGCTCGGGCGCGAAGGCGCACAGTTCGACGCCGGCTCCCAGCTCTAGACCCGCTTGCTGGGCCAGCCGCGGCAGCAGTTCGATTCGCCAGCAGAACGCCGCCGAGCCGGGTGGGGCCGTGCGAACCCACATGTTGAACGGCGGCAGCGCTCCGAGCACGGACTCGAGGCGGCCGAGCACGTCGTGCAGGAGGGCGCCACCCAACGGCCCGTCGTCCTCGAACCGCGCCCGTGGCTTGCGGGGAAGGATCTGCACGTGGAAGGGACCGCGGGAGGCGAACGGGCAGATGGCAACTGCCTCGGAGTCCACCGCCACGAGGCGGTCGCCGCGGCGAACCTCCTCCTGAAGCACGTCGGCGAGGAGGTTGCGGCCCTGCATGCGGTCGCGGTAGGCGGTGAACCGCTCGCGCTCGCGAGCCACCGCCGCTGGGACGAAGGGCAGCCCGTAGACCTGGGTGTGCGTGTGCGGCAGCGAGGCGCCGGCCTGCTGGCCCTCGTTCACGATCACGTGCACGTAGGCCGAGCCGGCGTGGGTGCGGATCCGCTCGCGCCACACGCCCATGGCCGTCGCCAGGCCCTCCGGGCCGAGGTCGTGGAGCGAGGACACCGGCTCGGGGCCGTTGATCACCACTTCGTGGACTCCGCCGGCCGTGCGGGTGGCGAAGAGATCGGGCTCGCCGCGGCCCGCCTGCAGCGGGTCCACCGTGTCGGGCGGACCCGGCTCGAGCGCCGGGTACAGGTTGGGCACCACCCGGACATCCCACCCCGGCGAGTCCGCCGGCCCGCCGTTCGGGCGCAGGGCGTAGACCTCGGGCGGAGTGCGGTCCTCGTGGCCCTCGCGGAACGGGTCCGTATCGGGGTCCAGCGGGGGCCTCGGGGCCACCTCGAACCAGGCGCCGGGACGCTCGGCGCGCTCGGCCGCCACGATCACGCGCAGGCCCGAGACGGCGTCGATGCGGATCTCAGGCAACGCGCTTCTCCATGGTCACGTGCTCGATGCCCTGCTCGAAGTAGGGCGCTCCCCGCACCTCGTAGCCGGCGCGCTCGTACAGGCCGCTCGCATAGGTCTGAGCGTGCAGTCGGATCTGCCGGTTGCCGGCGGCCCCGGCGGCACGGTCGGCCGCGCCGAGCAGGGCGCCGCCCACGCCGGCACCGCGCCGGTCGGTGGCCACCGCCATCCGGCCGAGCCGGGCGGTGTCAGCGCCCATCAGCAGGCGGCAGGTGCCGACCACGCGCCCACGGTCGAGCGCTACCAGGTGCAGCGCCTCGTGATCGCGTCCGTCGCGCTCAGCCTCGAGCGGCACTCCCTGCTCCTCGCAGAAGACGACCCGTCGCAGCTCCATCGCGGCATCGATCTCGGCCTGGGTGCGGGCCGGCCGTACCTCCCGGGGGGTCGCAAAGGGGGGCGGTGCCCCCCTTTGCAACCAATCGTCCAGAGTCGCGATTCAGCGAGCGTAACGGTCGATGTCTTGCGCCAGCGCGCGCTCGTCGGGGTAGCCGCCCTGCTTGAGATGGACGATCTCGCCCTGGCGATCGTAGAAGACGGTGGCGGGGAAGGGGCCGACGGCCTTGATCACCGCGGCGATCCTCAGATCGGGGTCCTCGTAGCTCGGGTAGGCCACCGGGTACTGCCTCAGGAACTTGCTGGCGTTGGCCTTCGAGTCCTGGCCGTCCACCCCGAGGAAGGCCACCTTCCTTCCGCGCTTGATCGCCTGGCTCTGGAAGTAGGGGAACTCGGCCCGGCACGGTCCGCACCACGAGCCCCACATGTTCACCACGATCGGGTAGCCCTTCAGAGCCGCGAGCCGCTTCTCGAAGGCCTCGGGCCCGCCACCGAGCAGCTGGCTGGACTGGTCGTGAAGAGCGGCGAGCGGAGCGGGGGCGCCCGCGAGGGCGGCTCGGGCCTCGTTCTGAGGCGGTGCGGCGCTCTTTGGCTGGGCGGGTTTCTCGGCGGTAGCGGCGACCACGGCGGCCGCCACCGCGGCGGCCACGACGACGCAAAGCAGGGCTGGCAGCAGTCGGCGCATACGGTCCGGTCAAGATATCCGAAGCAACGGGGATCGCGTGACCCATTCGTGTGCTGTAATACACCTAGTCGCCGGGCAGAGGGAGCCTCGTGACCCCCGCCGCTCAAGGGCAACCGCCCAGCGGCTCACACGACGCGCAGGGACGCTGCCCCGTAACGCCTGCTCCTCAGGTGGCGGAAGCAGACCCATCCGCGTCGTTTCCCAAGAACCAGAGGCCGAACATGGCTGAAAGCACTTCCGTGGCTGACCCATCGCCGGTATCCGGCGCCGATCTCGAGCGCGCCGAGAGATTCGCCCGCGAGCCCTTCGTGCTCGAGGGCGAGGACGCCGCCAGCGCGCTTGCCGACGGCACGCCGCGGCGCCGCGCGCTGGATGCCGCCCTCGCGGAGATCGAGGCCGGCCGCAAAGAGCCCTCGACCGAGTGGCGACGGGAGTTCTCGCTGATTCTCGGGCTGGAGCGCGTCCTCGCCGAGGACGAGCCCAAGCTGGTGGACGGCACCGTGCTGTCGGCCCACCAGGTCGACGCCCTGTCGGGCACCCTGATCGCTCTCACCGCGGAGCAGATGGCCGGCGTCAAGAGCAACGGCAACGGCAAGACGGCCACCTACGAGGAGCTGCCCTCGGGCGAGGTCGAGATCGAGGGCGACGAGGAGATCTCCGCCGACGACGAGCCGCTGGACTGGTCGGAGTCACACGAGGACGGCGACGAGGCCGATCAGGACGCCGCGCCATCGGACGACATGGGCGCGGCGCGCAGGTTCTGGTTCGAGCACGCCACCGGCGCCGGCAAGACCGTGGCCGCGCTGGGCTTCGTCGAGGCCTCGCGCACGGGCGGCGTGCTCATCCTCACCCACCGCCGCAACCTCGTCGACCAGTTCAATGGAGAGCTCCGCGACCGCGGCTACCGCAAGCGCGTGTGCGCGCCGCTGCTCGGCGACAAGAAGCCGGCGGTGGAGGGGCCGGTCACCGTCGAGACCTACCAGTGGTTCGTGCGCAACGCGGGCAAGGTCTCCGACGCCTACACGATCGTGATCTGCGACGAGGCCCACACGGCCCTTGGCGAGAAGACCTCCGCCGCGATCCGCAAGTGGCAGGAGCCGGTGTTCGTGGGGATGACCGCGACCGGCGCCCTGATCGCGCGCCACGTCACCGACCTGTTCCCGACCCAGACCTCGCGCTTCGACCTGGCGCAGGCCGCTCGCCGCGGCGTGATCGCGCCGCTGCGCTGCGTACGGATTCCGCCCGGTGTGGGCGTGCGCTCGATCTCGAAGGTTCCGCTGCGCAAGGGCGAGGTGGATCAGGACTTCGACCAGGAAGAGCTGGCCGCGCTGCTCGACCAGACGCCGTTCAACCTGGCGATCGCCGACCTCTACAAGGTGCGTTTCAAGGATCTGCCCGGCGTGGTCTACACCGCCGGCGTGCGCCACGCCCACAACGTGGCCGCCGCGTTCGTGGAGGCGGGGATCAAGGCCAAGGCGGTGTCCGGCGAGACCAACAAGCGAGAGCTCACGCGCGTGCTGGCCGCCTACGAGCGCGGCGAGATCGACGTGCTGTGCAACGCCCAGCTCCTCGCCGAGGGGTGGAACTCTCCCCGCGCCACCGTCTGCATGCACCTGGCGCCCACGGCGTCGCGGCGCATCTACCAACAGCGGGTTGGCCGCGTGACGCGCCGCCGGCAGGGCAAGGAGGCCGGCATCGTCGTCGACTTCGTCCACCCGGCCACCACCAACGACGATCCGGTGGTGACCCTCCACAGCCTGCTCGACCGCGACGTGTACCGCGGCGGCGCGATCGTCGTCGGGCCCGTTCGTCGCGGCCGTGGCCGGCGGCTGCGCGTCGAGCGTCGCGTCGTGCCGGTGACCGCCGACAACGAGCGGCGCGCACAGGTGTTCGAGCGCGAGCTGTGGCGGATAGCGGTGGAGCATCTCAACTGGGCCGAGCAGGGAGCCTGGGCGCAGCTGGCCGGCGCCCGCGTGGCCGCCAACAACTGGCGCCGCGCGAAGGCGATGCTGCACTTCGACGCCACCGGCGAGCTGCGGCGCAAGTACCTGGTCACCTGCCTTCAGCGTAACCGAAACACCCAGCTGCGCCTGCGCGCGCTCACCGAGGTGGGCGCCCTGCGCGATCCCGAGGCCTTCGACGAGGCGGTGGAGATCGTGGGCGGTTGGTCGCGCGACGAGCGCCGCGAGGGAGTCAAGATCCTGCTGCAGGCGCTGGCCGAGCGGCCCATCGGACGCCGCGACCAGGCCAGTCGCTGGCTGTGGCACCTGGCCGAGTACAGCCGCGAGGTGCACGAGGAGTATGCGGTGTCGCGCTGGCCGGAGACAAAGCGCCTGCTCGGCCTGCTCGTGAACTCGTCGGGCGGCGCACACGGGCGCAACGCGCGCCGTGTGGTGCAGGCCACCAAGAAGCAGGATCGGCGCCTCTCAGCTGCCGTGCTCGCCGCCTCGCTGGCCCACACGCCCGAGGCCCAGCAGGTGCTCGACGGCGCACGCATGCGGATGGCCCGCAAGCCGAGCGCCCTGGCCCGCGAGCTGCTGCGCAACTTCCCGAAGGGCCGCCGCCGCCGCGGAGGCCGGCGGCGCAAGGGACGCGGCGGCAGCCAGGAGGGCGCGCAGAACGGCAGTGGGCCGCAGTCCAAGGGGCAGCAGAAGGACGCCGCGTAGGCTGCTCGGGAGGGGTGCGCCGCAGCGCCTGTTCCCGCGGCGCTTGTAGCCGCGGGTCCTGTCTGCGGTAAGGCTCTTCGGACCGTGCGCTCCGCTGCGCTCGGCCCGCCTCCGGCTACCGCCTCCGGCAGAGGGCCTCGCTTGCTCCGCGCCCGCTCCGAAGATCCTTCCCGCAGCCACCCGCGGGTGGGACGTCGCGGGTGGCCGGCATCTGCCCGTGGCGACCGGTTCACGAATGGGCGTCAGCCTGAGCGCAGCGCTCACGTCACGCGGGTTAGGTGCACCTCGCCCGCTTGCAGCGCTACGCGTCCGTCGGCTGTCTCCACCAGCAGGGCCCCGGTGTCGTCGACCCCGGCCGCCTTGCCCTCGCCGTCGCGCCAAGAGATGCGGCTGCCCTTGAGCGTGTCGCGCTCTCTCCAGGCCTCAAGTACCCGTCCCGGATCATCGGACAAGCGGCGGTCGAGAGCATGCAGCAGCGATTCGAGTGCGGCCCCTGGGGACTGAGGATCTTCGACCGGGGACTCAAGGGCCAGCGACGTCGCGATCCCCTCGAGCTCAGCCGGGAAGCGCCGTGCTGAGACGTTGAGCCCGACCCCAACCACGGCCCACCCCTCCTGCGGCCTGCCCTCCACGAGGACGCCCGCCAGCTTCTTGCGGTCGACCCACACGTCGTTTGGCCACTTGATCGCGCAGGTGACCGGCGCGCAGGCCTCGGCGGCCTCGCACACCGCCACGGCGGTGGCCAGCGGGAGCAGCGAGTGGCGCTCATCGAGGTCGCGCACGATCACCGAGAGCAGCAGGGCCGAGCCCGGCTCGGCAGTCCAGGCGCGGCCCTGGCGGCCGCGGCCGGCGGTCTGCTCGTCCGCGGTCACGATCGTGCCGTGGGGAGCACCTGCGCCGGCCAGCGCCTTGGCTCGCTCGTTGGTGGAGTCGGTCAGGCGGTGGTGCACGCGCGGGAAGCCGAGAGCCATCGTCGTGGAGCTCATCGAGCGCGCAGGCGGACCTCGTCGTCGGGCTCGACTCCCAGCGTGGCGCGGGCGTCGCCCCGGTTGATCGCGACGGCGAGCATGCGGTAGGCGTCCTCGTAGAGGATCAGGTCCCCCGCCGGCACGTCGGCGAAGGTGACCGCATAGGTGGCCAGATGTGGGTTGTCACCCGCCTCGATCTCTACCTCGCCGCCCAGGGTGAGACCGGTGCCGGCGAGCGCGTCGTGGCTCAGGTCCAGGGCGACGTTGCCGAAGCGGTCGGCCGCGAGGGCGTGGGCAGTCAGGGTGCCGTCTTCCTCCGTTCGCGGCTCCGGCAGCTCGATCCGAGCCAGCGTCTGCGGATCCAGCGGCTCGCCGGCGTCGGCGGGCTCGGCGCCGGCGGCGAGGTGCGCGGCCACGGGGGCGAACACATCGCGGCCGTGGAAGGTGGCCGACACGGGCTCCAGGCGGTGGGGGGAGCGGGTCACGTCCACCGCCAGCTCCACGCCGCCGGCGCCCTCCCAGGCCAGAGAGAGCAGGCCGTTGTCGGGACCCACGAGCATCCGGCCGTCGCCGCACCGCAACGCAACGGCTCGGCGCTCGGTTCCCACCTGCGGATCCACCACCGCGACGTGGACGCCGGCCGGGATGTACGGGAGCGTGTTCCGCATCGCTAGCGCGCCTTGGCGCACGGCGCCGCGGGGGATGCCGTGGGTCAGGTCGATGATGCGCGCATCGGGGGCGATGGAGGCGATCACCCCGTGGCAGACACCGACGAAGTCGTCGTCGCGCCCGTAGTCGGTGAGCAGCGAGACGATCACGGAGACGCGTCGCGCACCAGCGCCTCCAGCAGCCCGTCGACGTCGTGGCGTTCGGCCTCCACGTGCACCGTCAGGCCGTGCTCGCGGGCCGTGGCGCTGGTCACCGGGCCGATCGAGACGATCCTCGCGCCGGCGGGCAGCCCCTCGGGCGAGCCCACCGCCTCGAGCAGGAAGCGCACGGTGGAGCTGGAGGTGAAGGTCACGTAGTCGGCGGCCGCAAGCGCCTCGCGCCGCGCGTCGTCGAGCGGCTCGGCGACGGTGTCGTAGAGGGCCACGACGTCGACTTCGGCGCCGCGCTCGCCAAGCGCCCGGGGCAGCACGTCGCGCGCCTCCGCGGCGCGGGCAACGAGCACTCGGCGACCGTCCACGGGCACGCCGGCCAGCGCTTCCACCAGGGACTCGGCGATCGAGCGGGGCGGCACCACGTCGGGACGGATGCCGTGGCTCTCGAGCTCCCGGGCCGTGCCCGGGCCGATGGCGGCCACGGTGCTCTGAGCAAGGGCCCGGGCGTCGCGCCCCGCGGCGGCCAGCGCGTCCATCAGCAGCGTCGCTCCGTTCGGGCTGGTGACGATCACCAGGGCGTACTCGCCGATCTCGGTGGCCATCCTCTCCACCTCGTCCTCGACCCGCCGTGGCTCGATTCGGATCGCCGGGGTCTCGGATACCTCGGCGCCCAGCGAGCGCAGGCGCCCTGCCAGCCCGCTGGCCTGCGCGCGGGCCCGCGTGACCGCCACCCGCCGGCCATGGAGCGGGCGGCTCTCGAGCCACGCCAGCGTGCCGCGCAGCGCGGCCGCCCGCCCGATCACCGTGATCGACGGAGGCCGTATGGCCGACTCGGCCACCCGCTCGGCTATGTCGGCCAGCGTGGCGGTGACGACGGTCTGGCCGGGAAGCGTTCCGCGCTGGATCACGGCGGCGGGCTCGTCTGCGGGACGGCCCGCGGCGACGAGCCGCTCGGAGATAAGCGGCAGGTTCTTCACGCCCATGTAGAGCACGAGCGTCCCGGGGAAGCGCGCGAGTGCGTTCCAGTCGAGCGCAGACTCCTCCTTCGCGGGATCCTCGTGGCCGGTGACGAATGCCACCGCCGAGGCGGCGTCGCGGTGCGTGACTGGTATGCCGGCATAAGCGGGGGCGGCCACCCCCGACGTCACCCCGGGCACGACCTCGAAGGTCACGCCCGCCGCCGCAAGCGCCTCGGCCTCCTCCCCGCCCCGGCCGAACACGAACGGGTCGCCGCCCTTCAGCCGCACCACCTTCAGTCCCCGCGAGCCCAGCTCGACAAGCAGCGCGCCGATGTCCTCCTGCGCCATGGCCGGGTTGCCGGGCTCCTTGCCGACGTAGCGCAGCTCACAGCCGGGCCGCGCGCCCGCGAGGGCGTCGGCGGGGATCAGCCGGTCGTAGAGGATCGCGTCGGCTTCGGCGATCAGCTCGAGCGAACGGAGGGTCATCAGCCCTGGGTCACCGGGTCCGGCTCCCACGAGGTGGACGACGCCCCCGCTCATCGCGCCACGCTGCGCTCGGCCGCGTCGAGCAGGTCACGGGCGCCGGCAGCCAGCATCCGTTCGGTCACGGAGCGGCCGAGAGCGGTGGGGTCCTCCGCATTCCCGGTGGCGGAGTCGCGGATCCATTGGCTGCCGTCTGGCATGCCGGCGAAGGCGTCGAGTACGAGCTCGTCTCCCCGCAGCCGGGCATGGGCGCCCACCGGGGTGCGGCAGGTGGCGGCGAGACCCTCGACCAGCGCCCGCTCGGCGGTGAGCGCCACGAGCGCGTCGCGGTCGGTGAGGCGGGCGGCCAGGTCGGTCACGGCGTCGTCGTCGGCGCGCGCCTCAAACGCCAGGCAGCCCTGCCCGGGAGCGGGTGTCATGCTTTCCTGGGGGATCGGCTCGCCCTCCTCGCGCCCGAGGCGCGCGAGGCCCGCGGCCGCGAGCACCAGCGCCCCGTAGCTGCCCTCGCCAAGCCGTCGCAGCCGGGTGTCCACGTTGCCCCGCGCCTCGCGCACGTCGAGGTCGGGTCGGGCGGCCAGCAGCTGCGCCCGCCTGCGCAGGCTGGCGGTGCCCACCACGGTGCCCTCGGCCAGCGCGTCGAGGGATGCTGCACCGCAGAGCGCGTCGCGAGGATCGAGGCGCTGAGGCACGCCCACGATCGCCAGCCCGTCCGGCAGCAGCGAGGGCACATCCTTGGCCGAGTGGACGGCCAGGTCGATCTCCTCACGCAGCAGCGCCTCCTCGATCTCCTTCACGAAGCGCGCCTTGTCGTCTGTCTCGGGCGCCGCCGCGCCACCGGGCCGCTCGTCGCCGGAGGTGCGGATGGTGATCAGCTCGACGTCTTCGCCCAGCTCTTCGAGTCGCTCACGCACGTAGGTGGCCTGCGCAACAGCGAGTGCGCTGCCGCGGCTGCCGAGCCTGACGCTCACTCAGCCGTGCCGGCGGCGGCGCGAGTCGAGCCGGGTGACGTCCGCCGAGCGCTCGCCGTCCTGCATGGGCGCCTCGGGGAGCTCGGGGAGGAGCGCAGCCGGAACGTTGTTCCGGCGAGCACCGGACCCCTGAATCTCCAGCCCGAACAGCTCGCGTATCGCCTGCACGTACTCATACGAGCAGTCCTCCCCGGCGGCGCTCTTCAACCGCAGGGTGGGTTCGTGCAGCAACCGGTTCACGATCGCGGTGGACATCACCCTCAGCCGCTCGCGGTCGGCGTCGGAGAGGGCATCCCAGCGCGAATCGTTCTCGGCGAGCACGGCGTCCACCACCGCCAGTCCACGCTCCCGCAGTGCGGCGATGGTGGGCACCACGTCGAGGCTGGCGAGCCAGCGGTCGAAGCCGGCGACCTGCTGGTCCACGAGCGTGCGGGCCCGGGCGGCCTCCGCTTCGCGCACGCTGCGCCGCTGCGCCACGGCCCGCTGAAGGTCGTCCATGTCATAGAGGGTGATGCCGGGGAGGTCGCGTACGCGCGGGTCCACGTCGCGGGGCACCGCGATGTCGATCAGCACGAGCGGGCGCCCCCCGCGCTCGGCGCTCACCAGCTCAAGCTCCTCGCGGTCGACTATCTGGTGGGGAGAGGCGGTGCAGCTGACCACGATGTCGGCCTCGGCCAGCTCGGACGGGAGGTCGTCGAAGCGCACCGCGGTGCCGGCGAAGCGCTGGGCCAGGCCGATCGCGCGGTCGTAGTGGCGGTTGGCGACGAACACGGTATGCACGCCCTTCTCGTGAAGCGCCTTGGCCGTCAGCTCGCCGTTCTCACCGGCTCCGATCACGAGCACACGGCGGGTGGAGAGGTCGCCAAGCATGTCCGCGGCCAGCTCGACCGCCACCGACGAGACCGAGGGTCGCGAACGACCCACGGCCGTCTCGGTGCGCACCCGCTTGCCGGCGCCGAGCGCCTCCCGGAACAGGCGGTTGGTGATCGGCCCGGTGGCGCCCTCGACCAGGGCCAGCTCGTATGCGCGCTTGACCTGCCCCTGGATCTCCGCCTCGCCCACGATCATCGAGTCGAGTCCGGCGGCCACCCCGAACAGATGGCGCACCGCGTCGCCTTCGCGGAAGGAGTACAGCCAGTCGGTGAGCTCTGTGGGCCGGATGCCGGCCTCGCGCGCCAGCACGGTGAGCGCGGCGCTCTCGGCGGCAACCGCGTCGGAGGCCACGAGGTAGATCTCAGACCGGTTGCAGGTCGAGATGGCGACCGCCTCCTGCACCGAGTCCTGGCCGCAGAGCTCAGCCAGTACGGCCGTGGCGCGGCCTTCGGGCAGTGCGAGGCGCTCGCGCAGCGCCAGCGGAGCGGTCTTGTGCGACACGCCGAGGGCGATCAGCTCACGCGTCACCTGGCTTCTCTCTCCTCCAGCTCCAAGAGCTCGG
The DNA here is from genome assembly GCA_030447725.1 of Thermoleophilaceae bacterium. Classification (GTDB taxonomy): domain Bacteria; phylum Actinomycetota; class Thermoleophilia; order Solirubrobacterales; family Thermoleophilaceae; genus JAAYBF01. The sequence continues at coordinate 264,515 of JAUJOQ010000001.1, read as the reverse complement.
TCACCTCGCGCTCGATCCTCGAGATCTTGGCCCCCATGATCGCGACGTAGACGAGGATCAAGGTGAGGAAGACGACGTAGGCCCCGGCCACGTACTTCCCGGCCTCCTCGAGCGGCAGCGCCGGCATGGGCTCAGACCGGGCTGCGCGCCGGTGTCGCGGCGCCCCGCTCCTCGGCACGCAGCTCGAGCCGGCGGCGCAGACGCTTGAGCTGCATCGAGGCGTGCTTGGAGGTCAGCTCGAGCTTCCACAGGGTCACGAACAGCAGCGTCATTGCCAGCAGCGAGATCAGGAAGGTGAGCCGCATGTCGCCCGGCAGGCTGCCGCCTGTCTGGGAGAGCACGCGTGGGTGTGTGACCGACTCGGCCAGGCGCACCGCGGTGAAGTTGATCGGCACGAAGGCGCCTGCGGCGATCGCGAACACCGAGGAGTAGCGCGCCTGGCGCTCGGGGTCCTCGATCGAGTACCGCAGCGGGTAGTAGACGCAGTAGAGAAGGAAGACGATCAGGAACGAGACCAGCACCGGCTCGTCCCACACCCACCAGTGGCCCCAAGAGGCCTTGGCCCAGATCGCCCCTGTGACCAGCACGGCGGTACCGAGGATGATCGACAGGTGGATCGCCACGTAGGAGCGCATGTCCCACGACGCCTCGCCCGTGCGCAGGTGCTTGATGGCCATGATCCCGCCGGCCACGAAACCGAAGAGCGCCACGATCGCCATCGGCACGTGCACGTAGAAGATCTTCTGGATGAAGCCCTGGTCCGCGTCGTTGGGGGCGTAGAAGAAGACGAGCGCGAAGGCCGCCAGGATGCTGAGCACGGTGGCGACGGCGAGCGGCTTGAAGCCCTTGGAGTACACACCACCATCCTAGACGTGGCGTACTGCCGGCGGACTCGCATGCACTGTTCTGGTTAGCGCCCGCGCTTCAATCGTCGAGCAGGAAGTCGAACACGGCCAGGGCGATCAGCAAGAACACGAGGTCGTAGCCGGCGAGCAACGCGAGGAAGCGCCCCAAGTCCTCGGGCTCGGCGCCTTCGCGCAGGAGCGGCTCGCTGGCGGAGGCGGCGCCGATCAGCAGTGGCACCACCAGCGGCAGCAGCAGCAGCGGCACGACCAGCTCACGCGCGCGGGTCTCGACGGCCAGTGCGGCCACGAGGGCGCCGACCGCCGCCAGACCGATGTCGGCCAGTACGAGGATCACCAGCAGCTCGGGTAAGGCGGCGAGCAGATCGGGGCCCAGCAGCAGGAGGCCGAACACCGGCACGGCCACCACCTCTAACAGCACGAGGTATAAAAACAGCGCAGCGGCCTTTGCGACGAACAGCGCGGTGCGGTCGACCGGCGCCAGCAGCAGGGCGTCGATGCCGCCCTGCTCGCGCTCGGTCGCAAACAGCCGCGACACGCCGATCACCGTGGCCAGGAGCAGGGTGACCCACAGCACTCCCGAGGCCAGCTCACCGTCGAGCGTGTCCCGGTCGAGCCCGAAGTGAAACAGCACGTAGACGGTGACGCTGAACAGCGTCATCGCGGGCACCGACTCCTTGGTGCGCATCTCGATCGTGAGGTCCTTGCGAAGGATGGCCGCGGCGGCGCGGATCACGAGTACAGGCCTCGCGCCCGGGCGCCGTCCAGCTCGCCGGCGGGCAGGGCAAAGGCCTGGCGCCCGCCGCGCAGGCCCACCGCCAGGTCGGCCTCGGCCAGGCCGCCGTCCACGTCATGGGTCACCAGCACCCGCGCGCGGCCCGAGTCGCGTCCGATCAGCGGCTCCAGGCGGTCGGCCGCCGCCGGGTCGAGGTTGGCGCGCGGCTCGTCGAGCAGCAGCAGGTCGGGGTCGTGCAGGGTCGCGCGCGCGGCGGCCAGGCGCTGCACCATCCCCTTCGAGAGATCGCGCACCGGCTCGTTGGCGCGGCGCTCGAGGCCCACCGCGGCCAACGCCTCCTCCACTCGTTCAGGCTCCAGGTCGTAGAGCCGCGACTGGTAGGTCAGGTTCTCGCGGCCGGTCAGCTGGCGGTAGAGCAGCGGGTCGTGGCCGAGGTAACCGATCCGACCGCGCACCTTCCACGTCTCGCCGGGCAGCTCGCATCCCATCACCCGTGCCGTTCCGGCGTGGGGGCGCAGCAGCCCTGCGAGCACCCGCAGGAGGGTGGTCTTGCCCGCGCCGTTGGCGCCGAACACCGCCAGGGTCCGGCCGGGCTCGAGGCGCACCGTGACACCGCTCAGGGCCACGCGGTCGCCGTAGCGGCGCTCGAGCCCGTCCAGCTCGAGCGCCGGTGCCACCGTTGGGTCACTCACGCTCGAGCGTCTCTGCGGCGTGGCTCAGGGTGGGCTCCACCACGGGCCACGATTCTCCGATCGCCTTCGGATTGCCGGGGAAGTTCACGATCAGCGTGCGCCCGCGGATGCCCGAGACGCCGCGGGTCAGGATCCCCAGCGGCGTGTGCGAGCGCGACTCGGCACGGATGGTCTCTGCGTAGCCGGGCGCCTCGCGCTCGAGTACGTCGCGGGTGGCCTCGGGCGTCACGTCGTCAGCGGTCAGTCCGGTCCCCCCCGTGGTGAACACGAAGCGCACGCCTGCTTCGTCTGCCAGGCGGCGCAGGGCTACGGCAATCGCCCGGCGGTCGTCGGGCAGGGTCTCGCGCACGGTGTCGAGCCCCGCCGCCTCGCAGCGCTCGGCCAGCGCGGGGCCGGACACATCCTCGCCCCTGCCCTCCGAAAGCGAGGTGGAGATCGTCAGCACCGCCGCCCTCATGACGGGCGGGCGCCGGCGTCCCGGCGCCAGTCGCTCCTGCCGCCGGTCTTCTCAACCAGCGAAACCGGTCCCACTTCCACGCCGCGCTCCATGCCTTTGACCATGTCGTAGACGGTGAGCGCGGCCACCGTACAGGCCGTCATCGCCTCCATCTCCACCCCGGTCTGACCGCTCGTCTGGGCTTCCGCGGTGAGCAGCACCCGGCCGGCTGCGGGGTCCACCTCGATCGACACGTCCAGAAAGGACAGGGCAAGCGGGTGGCAGAGCGGGATCAGGTCGGCCGTGCGCTTGCCGCCCTGGATGCCCGCGATGCGGGCGGTCGAGATCACGTCCCCCTTTGGAGCGTCGCCGCGCGCGACCGCCGCTGCGGTCTCTGGAGCCATGCTCACCACGGCGCGGGCCACGGCGCGGCGGTCGGTGTGGCCCTTCTCACCCACGTCGACCATCCGGGCACGCCCGTCGTCGTCGAGGTGCGAGAGCTCACCCACGACGCCAGGGTACCCCCGCGTGCCGGCGAGGCAACCGGCGCGCCTTGACGGTCGAGGCAGCGGTTGCCCGTCGCGACCATGCGGTCGGCGAGCGTGCGCAGGCTAGGCCGGCGTGGCCGTTCGCCTGGCAGCTTCGATCAGGTCGCGCACGGCTGCCTCGTCGCCCTGGCGCAGCAGCTCGACCGGGTCGGGGTCGCCGTTCACGATCGACTCGAAGAACGCCTTGCGGTCCTGGTAGGTGGACAGGGTGCCCTTGGCCCACCCGCGCACGTCGTTGAGCATCACCGCCAGGCGGGCGTAGGGCTCTCCGTACTCCTCGGCGATCTGATTGCGGATGCGCTTGGCCAGGGCGGGGCTCGCGCCCGCGGTGGAGATCGCGATCGCCAGCGGCCCGGTGCGCACGATGGCCGGCAGGATGAAGTTGCACAGCGGTGGGACGTCGACCACGTTCACGAGCATCGCCCGCCGCTCGGCATCCTCGTAGATCCCGATGTTCACGTCTGTGTCGTTCGTGGCCGCGATCACCATGAACGCTCCCTCCAGGTCCTCGGGGCGATACCCACGCCGCTCCCAGTCGATCGAGCCCTCCGCGGCCAGGCTCTCCAGCGCGGGGATGGCGTCCGGGGCCACCAGAGTCACGTCACCCTCCGCGGCCAGCAGGCCCTCCACCTTCTCGAGGCCGATGTCGCCGCCTCCCACCACCAGGCACCTACGCCGGGCGAGCTTCAGGCAGGCGATGTAGAACGGCGTCTCCAACATCCCCTGAACGCAGGTCTGGTCACAGATCCCCTTGCGGAACTGGCAGACGCAGGGCTTTCCGGCGTAGGCGGCGGCAGGCATGGTCCCCCCGATTCTACGGGCCGTACCCTGGTGTAGGTGTCCGCGGGCTACTTCACCGACGACTCGATGCTGCGGCGCGTGCACCGCGAGCGCGCTATCGCCCTCAGCGGCCCCCGGGCGCTGCTGATGCAGGCAGCACATCCGCTGGCGGTCGCGGGCCTGCTCGCGCACTCGAGCGCGATGGACGAGCCCTACGACCGCCTGGCGCGCACCGCCGCGGTGATGAGCACGATCGGCTGGGGGGCCCGCGAGGACGCCGACCGGGTGACCGCCCACGTGCGCTCGATGCACAAGCGCGTGAACGGAAAGATCCAGCAGCCGGTCGGCAGATTTCCCGCCGGCACCTCCTACCGGGCCGATCAGCCCGACCTGCTGCTGTGGGTGCTGTTCACGCTCGTCGACTCGGGGCTGGTGGTCTACCGCAAGTACGTGGGCGCGATGTCGCGCGTGGAGGAGGCTCGCTACTGGGAGGATTACAAGCTGGTGGGCGAGCTGTTCGGGCTTGAGCGCGCCGACATGCCCGAAACCATCGCCGACCTCGACGAGTACCGCCGCGAGATGCTCGAGGGCGACACGCTGATGGTCACCGACTGGGCCCGTGAGCGCGCACGCGCGATCGTGCTCGAGCCGCCGGTGCCGTGGATCGCGCAGCCACTGCTGCAGACGGTGAACTTCATCACGATCGCGCTGCTGCCCGATCGCATCCGGGGCGAGTACGGCTTCGCGCCGCTGCCCCCGGCGCCGGTGCGCAAGGCGCTCGTGGCCGGCGGCGCCGAGTACGTCAAGCGCGCCGTGATTCCGTTCGTGCCCGAACGCTTGCGGTTCGTGCCGGCCGCTCGGGTCGCTTGATGCCAGCCTCTTCTCTTGTCCATGGCTCACGCAAGGCGGGGCCCGGGCCGCCTACGAGGCGAACGCACCGCTCTCAGCGCCGACCGCAGACCCGGAAGCCCACGACCCGCGCGAGCCGGTTCGCGTCCCGAGCTGCCCGTTCGCTCTCCATCGCGAAGTCGGCCAGCTCGTCGAGCCCGCCGTCGGGCGGGGCTTGTGAGCGCCCCCGACCTCGCTCACCCGCGCGTCGTGGCGCTGCACGTGCCGAGGTTCCACTCACGACTAGCGCCCGCCTGAGCCCAGCATCTTCGCGGCGAGGCGCGCGTAAGCGGGAAGGCCGCGGCGCAGGGCGCCCGGCTTGTCGTCGTCGCGGCCGTAGAGCAACTGGGCGGAGGCGTGCATGGCGCGGCCGAGCGAGACGTCGTAGGGGTGCCACCAGAAGTTGCGCGTGCGTGAGGGGTCCCAGGACAGAAGCTTGATGTTCACGCACTCGTGGAAGCCGAACCGCGAGTGCGCGCGGCCGAGCCCCGACTGCTTCACCCCGCCCCATGAGCAGGAGCAAGCGCCGTGGGAGTACATGTGGTCGTTGATCCAGACCATCCCTGCCTCGATGCGCCGCGCGATCCGCTCCCCGCGCGGCCGATCGGTGGTCCATACCGACGCCCCGAGACCGAACTCGGAGTCGTTGGCCAGCGCGATCGCCTCGTCCTCTGACTCGACGGTGATCACGGGAACCACCGGCCCGAAGATCTCCTCACGCATGATCCGCATCTCGTGTGTGACGCCCGTGAGCACCGCTGGAGCGAACCAGTCGGCTTCGGGCGCCCCTCCGGGCTGAATCGGCCCCCCGCAGCGCAGCTCGGCGCCACCGGCCACGGCGTCGTCGACGAGCTCGCCCACCAGCTCGAACTGCTCGCTCGAGACCATCGGGCCGATCTCCGTGCTCCACTGCATCGGGTCGCCAACCCTCATCGCACGGGCGCCGGCCACCAGTGACTCCGTGAAGCGCTCGGCGATGTCGCGCATCACGTACACGCGCTCGATGCCCGAGCAGGTCTGCCCGGCGTTGGCAAAGCCACCCCACATCGCACCAGCCACGGCGTTCGGGACGTCGGCGTCGGAAAGCACGAGCATCGGGTCCTTGCCGCCCAGCTCGAGCACCGAGCCCTTCATCCTCTCCGCGCAGGCCGCGCCGACGCCGCGCCCCACCTCCACCGAGCCGGTGAAGAAGATCTTGGCGGCGCTCGACTCGACCAGCGCCTGGCCGACGGCGCCTCCGCCATGCACCGCGCGCACGATGCCCTCCGGCAGGCCGGCGCGCTCGAAGACATGCTGTATGCGCTGGCCGATCAGGGGGGTCAGCGACGCCGGCTTGAGCACCACCCCGTTGCCGCACATCAGGGCTATGGCCACCTCGCCGAAGGGGATCGACCAGGGGTAGTTCCATGGCGCGATCACGCCAACAACGCCGAGCGGCTCGAAGGCGTGCTTGGCCCGCTTCTGTTTGAGGAAGATCGGCAGCGAGACGTCCTCGTCGGCCAGGATGCCGGGCCCCGCGCCGGCTATCCAGTGCAGGGCGTCGATCGTGGGCAGCAGCTCCATCACGTAGGACTCGTTGCGCGGCTTGCCCTGCTCGCGGGTCAGCAGCGCGCTCAGCTCGTCGAGCGAGTCGATGATCACCTGCGCGGTACGGCGCATGTAGCGGGCGCGGTCGGAGAGCGGCAGCGCGGCCCAGAAGGGCTGCACCTCGCCCACGTCGTCCACCACCGACTGCACCTGCTCGGGCGCCACCGTCGCCACCGCGCCGAGGCGGCGGCCGTCGATGGGGCTGAAGGACTCGAGCGGGGCTGTCGTGGTCGCCTCCATCAGGCGCCCATCATGCCCGACCCTCCGGCTCGGGGAGGAGCGCAGCCGGAACGTTGTTCCGGCGAGCACCGCACCGGAACTCTCACCCCCGGTCGCGCGCGCGGCGGATCCGGCCCAGCCGCTCGGCCATGTCGCGCTCCTCGCCGTGCTCGGAGAGCTCCAGGAACCGCTCGCCTTCGGCCTCCGGCGGCATCAAGCTCTGGGGGGAGACCCCCTCAGGGTGGTCGTGCGGATAGTCATATCCCTGTCCGCGGCCGAGCGCCTCCGCGCCCGCGTAGGCGGCGCTGCGCAAGGGAGAGGGCGGGGTGGGCGCACCGTGGTCGCGCACCCACGCGCGCGCCTTGCCGATGGCCACGTACGAGGCATTGGACTTGGGCGCCAGCGCCAGGTACACCGACACCTGAGCCAGGTTGAGCGCGCACTCCGGCAGCCCCACGTGCTCCACGGCGTGCGCCCCCGCCACCGCGACCTCCAGCGCGCGCGGGTCTGCGTTGCCGATGTCCTCACTGGCCAGGATCACCATCCGCCGGGCGATGAAGCGCGGATCCTCGCCTCCCTCGAGCATCACCGCGAGGTAGAGCAGCGAGGCGTCGGGATCCGAGCCGCGGGTGGCCTTGATCCAGGCGGAGATCGTGTCGTAGTGGCGGTCGCCGCCCTTGTCGTAGAGCACGGCGCGACGCTGCAGCGCGTCCTCGGCGACGGCGAGCGTCACCCCTTCCTCCTGCGCCGTCTCGGCCGCCAGCTCGAGCGCTGCAAGCGCAGTGCGGGCGTCGCCACCGGCTCGCGCGGCCAGGAAGTCCAGTGCGTCGTCGGCCACGGGCGGGGCGTCCGGCACGCCCCGCCCGTCGGCCAGCGCACGCTGCATCAGCTCGCGCACCTGAGCGTCGTCGAGCAGGCGCAGCTCGTAGACCCGGCAGCGCGAGAGCAGCGCGGAGTTGACCTCGAAGTAGGGGTTCTCCGTGGTGGCGCCGACGAGGGTCACGAGCCCCTCCTCGACGGCCGGCAGCAGCGTGTCCTGCTGGGCCTTGTTGAATCGGTGGATCTCGTCGAGGAAGAGGATCGTGGCCTCGCCCGAGACCGAGCGGCGGTGGCTGGCGCGCTCGAGCACGTCCCGTACCTCCCCTCGCCCGGCGGAGACGGCGGAGAGCTCCTCGAAGGCGGCGCTCGCGTTCACGGCCATCAGCCGCGCGATCGTCGTCTTGCCGGTGCCCGGCGGGCCGTAGAGCACCATCGAGTGCGGCCGGCCCTCCTCGAGCGCAGTGCGCAGGGCAGATCCCGGCTCCAGCAGGTGCTCCTGGCCCACGAGCTCGTCGAGCGTGGCGGGGCGCATGCGTGCCGCCAGCGGCTGGTCGCCGGCGGGGACGGGGGTGCGTCCGGGCGCCGGTGAGTCCTCCTCGAAGAGCTGGTCCACGCGGACGATTCTCGCAGCGCCGGCGCGCGTCAACCGCGTCTGGCCGGGCGGTTCAGGGTGTCGCGCTGAGGCACGCCTTCTCCGAGCTCGTTCTGGCGCTCTATCTCCGCGTTCAGCTCGGCGCCGAAGAGCAAAGCGACGTTCGTGAGCCACATCCAGGCGACCAGCACGATCGCGCCGGCGAAGGTGCCGTAGACGGCTCCGACGTCGGCCACGCTCGAGATGTACTCGGAGAAGGCCAGCGAGGCGAGCAGCCACAGCAACACGCCCACGAAGGCGCCCGGTGTGACCCAGCGAAACGCGCGCTGCTGCACGTCCGGCGTGACGAAGTAAACGAAGGCGAACACCAGCATCGCCACCGCTACCGCGGCCGGCCAGCGCGCGATGCTCCAGATCTGGGCCGCGGTCGATCCGAGGCCGATGAACCCCAGCAGGTCGTCGGCGAACGACCCACCGACGAACACGAGCACGGCGGTGGGCAGCAGAAGGGCGAGCAGGAGGATCGTGGACGCCACGTCGATCGTCTTGCGCCGCAGGAAGCTGCGTCCTCCGCCCTCGACCTCGAACACTACGTTGAGCGCGCGGCGGGCCGCCTCGAGCACCCCCGTCGTGCCGTAGAAAGCCAGCACCACGCCGATCACGAGCGTCGTGGTCGCGGTGCCCTTGTTGCGCAGCGCGCGCTCGAGTGAGGTGTCGAGCGGGGCGACCACCGATTCCGGCGCCACCTCCCGCAGGTACCCGATGATCGCGTCGTAGGTCTCGGGGTACTGACCGAGAACCCCGAGCAGCGACAGGGCAAGCAGCAGCGTTGGGAACAGCGACATCAACCCGTAGTAGGTGAGCGCCGCGGCGTGGTGGGTCATCTGGTCGTCGTAGAACGACACCGCCGTCCGCTTGACGACGGCGAACGTGCCGCGCACGTCCGCTCAGCCGACCGAGCGCAGCAGCGCGCCCGGCTCCGACCCCGGGGGCGGGGCGGTCAGCGGCCGGACCTGAAGAAGCGCTTGGCCAGAGCCCGGGTGCGGGTGAGCCTCAGGTCAGCCAGGCCGACCTCACGCAGCCGGCCACCCTGGACCCTGAACACCTGACGGGCGCGCGACCCGCGACGCAGGTAGAAGACGTTGCGCCCGACGCGCACGCCCCGGCTCTCGCCGATGCGCCGCAGCAGCCGGGCCCGCGCCATGCCCACGTTGACCCCGCGCAGCGTCGTGCCGGCGCTCGAGGTGAGCACCAGCGTCGCCCTGCCTCTCAGTCGCCGGCGCTCCGAGCGAGAAAGCCGCTTCAGCTCCTTGGGCGCCGTGTAGCCCACCCGCAGCGCGCTGCCGTCGGTGAGGCAGAAGCGGTCCATGAAGCGGCGGTAGGTGCCCCGGGATCCGAACGACTTCCTGACCGCGCCCCGCTTGCGTCCCAGGCCGGCGCGCCCGATGCCTCTCGGCCGGGCGCGTGACGCGACGGCGGCGCAGCCCTTTCCGGCGGTGGCGTCGCCCCCCTCGGTCCCCGCCACCTCGGCGTCGGGGCGCAGCACGAACAGGCCCTGCTCGATGCCGCTGACGATCACCGTGCCCGACTCGAAGTAGGGATAGTTGCTCCAGGCGCCGTTGAACTCGGGTTCGTCGTCGTCCGGGAACACGTCGAAGAAGCCGACCTCGGGGAGCCGGCCCTCCGCCGCGCTGCTGGCATCGAGCACGCGCAGTCCCGAGCGGTAGTTGGCCTGAAACACCCGGTTGCCCCTCACGTAGAGGTTGTGATCGATCGAGCCGGTCACTCCGTCGTTGGATTCCACGAGCGTCACGCTGTCGAGCTTCTCGACGTTGAAGATGTAGGTCTGGGTCTTGTCGACTCCCTCGTTCTCGATCTCGTCGAGCTCGTCGTCCACGAGGAAGTGCCTGCCGTCCTCGGTGAGCCATCCCTGGTGTGTGTAGGCGGAGTCGGTGTACTCGGTCCGAGAGAGCTGCTTGGGCTCGCCCGTTCCGTTGGTCAGGTCGGTCACGTCGACGATCGTCAGACTGTCCTCGTTGGAGTCAAAGCAGATCTCGCGGCCGCTGTAGCGGGTGTCGGGACCGTCGTAGATCACGCACTGGGCGTCGTGCACATAGCTCTCCTGGGTGGGGCTGCCCTCCTCGAGCACACAGCCCAGGAACTTCGGCTTGGTGGGCTGCTTGATGTCGATCACGTGCAGCCCTCCGCCGTTGCACGTCGAGGTGCCGACCGCGTAGGCCACCCCCGACTCCTCGTTGATCGCGATGTTGTGCGCGTTGTCGAGGGTGTTCAAGCGTTCGCTGGGCTCGAGCACGCTGCCGAAGCCGTCGCGTACGTACGAGTAGTGCGCCGTCTCCGTGAAGGTCTCGGGATTCGCGCGGTCGGCGTCTCGCAGCTCCTTCAGGTCGAACACCTGCATGCCGTGGCTCGGCTCCTCGGCCACGATGAACGCGTGGTCCTTGTACACCTTCACGTCGCGCCAGATGTTGAAGAGGGTCTCCACGGGGATGCCGGCTGCGCTCTGGTGCGAGGGCAGCTGGCCGAGGAAGACCGGCTTGGCGGGATCGCTCACGTCCACGAACGCCGTGCCGTTCGTCTTGCCGACCAGGGCGTACTCCTTGCCCGTGGCCGGATCGGTCCAGCCCCAGATGTCGTTCAGCTGGCCGCTGTTGCCCTCCGAATTGCCGGACACAGGGGACGCGCCGCCGAGCTCGTCCAGCGGCAGGAAGCCCGCCAGGTCGACGCCCTTGCACGGGAAGACCCCTGCCGCCAAGCCGTTCTCGCAGGGCGCGTTCGAGATCGGCTCCTTGGGCACGTCGCCGGTGGTCTTGGGGCGGCTCTCGACCCGCGCGCCTCCCGTGTAGCCGGAGTCGGTCACCTCAAACGGCACGACCCGCACCTCGTACTCGCCGGCCGCGTCGTCGATGAAGACCTTCTCGGCGGTCGGCCCCGCGGACGCCGAGCTGGCCACGAGCTCGGCGCCCCGATAGACGTAGAGGTCGAAGTCGTCGTCGTCGCCCTCGGGCACGATGCCGATCTCCACGCCGCCGAGGTTGGCGTCCCAGTGGGCGGCGTCGATGTCCACCGTCAGGTTGAACTCGTCGCACAGGGCGGTGACGCCGGGGGTGCAGGCAACCCGGGCGGTGTTGCTCTCCGGCACGGGCACGCCGACGGCGTAGCTCTCACCCGTCCACCCGGTCGTCCGTCCATCGAGGGACACCGTGCCGGCGTCCGGACTCGATGCGCCGACGGTCACCGTCAGCGCGCCGACGGCGATGAGCAGGACGGCGGCGAAGATCGCGAGACGCGGGACGTACGGCCGGTCGGTCGGCATGCGCGAAGGCTCCCCTGGGTCGGGCGGTCGCATTCAGCCCCTGACGTACGACCGCAGATCGACCTTCGAGTCTAATCGTTCCCGGCCGTACCGACAACGGACCGTCACAGGCGCCGCGCGCGGGTCTTTACACTCGCTGAGGTGCCAGAGTCCGCAGATCTCGAGCGACGCGCCACGGAGTTGCTGCAGCGGCTGATCCGCTTCAACACGGTCAACCCGCCCGGTGACGAGCAGGAGGCACAGGAGTTCCTGCGCGACCTGCTCGAAGGCGCCGGCTTCGAGTGCGAGCTGCTGGCGGCGGTAGACGGGCGGCCGAACCTGATCGCCACGATGCCGGCTGCATCCGACGGGCCGGCCCTGTGCCTGCTCGGACACGTGGACACGGTGCTGGCCGACCCCGCGGACTGGTCACTCGATCCCTGGTCGGGGGAGATACGCGACGGCTGCGTGTGGGGACGCGGGGCGCTCGACATGAAGAGCCAGGTGGCCGCCGAGGTGGCGGCGGCGGTGGCTCTCGCCGAGCAGGGCTGGCGTCCACAGAGCGGCGAGCTCAAGATCGTGGTGACCGCCGACGAGGAGTCCGGTGCCGAGCACGGCGCCAGGTGGCTGTGCGAGCGCCACCCCGAGAAGGTGCGCGCGGACGTGGTGATCAACGAGGGCGCAGGCGAGGTGATCGACTACGCCGGCCGCCGCCTTTACGGCGTGTGCGTCGCGGAGAAGGGCGTCTTTCGCTTCACGCTCACGACCTCGGGCCGAGCCGGCCACGCCTCGATTCCGCGGATCGGCGACAACGCCCTCACCAAGCTCGCGCCGGTGCTCGACGCTCTATCGGGCGGGCGGGTGGTGCTCGAACGCACGCCCGAGGCGGATGCCCTGCTGGCCGGGCTGAACGTTCAGAGCGACGATCTCGAGGCCGCGCTCGCCGAAGTGGAGCGAGAGGATCCGCGGGTGGCCGTCCTGCTCGAGCCGATGCTGGGTGTCACGCTGACGCCGACGATGGTCTCCGCCTCCGAGAAGATCAACGTGATCCCCGCGCAGGCGCGCCTGAGGGTCGACTGCCGCGTGCCCCCGGCGCTCGGCTCAGAGCACGCGCTCGAGCGAATCCGCGGCACGATCCCCGGCGATGAGTACGAGATCGAGTTCGGGGAGACGGTGGTGGGCAATCGCTCGCCGATCGACACGCCTCTGATGGAGTCGATCCGCTCCTTCGTGGCACGCGAGGACGAAGGGGCCGACGTGGTCGCGGTGATGCTCCCGGGCTTCAGCGACTCGCGCTGGTTTCGCGAGGCCTTCCCTGAATGCGTGGCCTACGGCTTCTTCCCCCAGAAGGCGATGGACCTCTTCGAGGCGGCGCCGCTCGTGCACGGCGCCGACGAACGCGTGCCGATCGAGGACCTCGGGCTGGCCGCTCGCTTCTACGCCGGGCTGGTCGAGGAGACGCTGCGATGAGCGACACACCGGGGGCTCCCCGCGTTCCACCGATCGTGGGAGAGTCCGACGAGGGGCCCGACAAGCTGCGGCTGGGAGGGATGGCCCTGCGCAACGGGCTGCTGGTGCACGGGCCGACCCACTGGGCGGCCGCCGTGCGTACCGAGGATGGACGGATCGAGGTGGCCAGCGGACGCAAGCCGTCGCTGGGCGCAACCGCCGCGGAGAGGATCCCGGGCTTGCGAGGAGTGGCCAAGCTGGCCGAGGCGATGGCGGTGATCCCGCTCGTCAAGCGGGCACTCCCCGCGGCACGGCTGCCGATGCAGGACGGGCGCACCCTCGCCGCGATGGCCGGCGCCGCCCTCCTGGGACAGGCGATCCGCTCGACAGGCGCCCGCACCGTCGGCCGCGAGGCCGCGGTCGGCGTCGTCAGCCTCGCGCCGGCGCTGCTGGCTCTGCGCGGCGGGGACCTTGCCGCCTACCACGGTGTGGAGCACAAGTCGATCGCGGCCTATGAGTCCGACGGTGACGTCGGCGACGCCGACAAGGAGCACGACCGCTGCGGATCGAACCTGGTGGCGCCCATGCTCGGGACCGCAGCGGTCGGCAACGTGGCCGCGCGCCGCGCGGGGCTGCGCGGGCCGCTGGTGGAGGCGGGCGTGGCGCTGGGCAGCGCTGCCGTGGCGGTCGAGGTGTTCGCCTGGTCGGAGCGAAACGACGGCACGTGGCTGTCGCGACTGCTGCGAAAGCCCGGGTATGAGATCCAGCGGATCGTGGGAACACAAGAGCCCAGCGATGAGCAGCTGGAGGTCGGCCGCGCCGCCCTGGCCGAGATCCTGCTGGTGGAGGGCGCATAGGCGGCCCGTGGCTTGAGGCCGACGCGGGTTTGGCCGATATCACTCCCTGTGTTCTGTGACACGGGCGTCGTTCGCCTGCTCGCCATCGGCGCCGTCCTTCTCGCCGTCGTCTTCTCCGCCGCCCCGGCCGCGGCCCAGAGCCCCGCTGCCACCTGCGAGGCGCCGCTCGAGCTGACAGGTGACGGGCGCGCCGGATCGCTGCCGCTCGAGAAGGGCGTCTACACCATCAGCCTGGCCGACAGCTCGCGGCTGAACTGCGACACCGCACGCGAACGGCTGCGCGGCTTTCTGGCCTCCGGCGACGCGCCGCTGCCCGAGCCCTGGACCGTGGATCGCGCCACGGCCACGTTCACCCGCGGTGAGACGGGCGCATCGGGGAAGGCGAGCTTCACCGTTCGTCCCCAGACGCCGGCCGCGGATGCCGCCGCCGGCGGCGGGAGCTTCCTCGACGACCTCGAGAACTTCGCTCTGATCTGGCTGCCGGTGATCTTCATGGGCCTGATCGCCGTGGTGCTGATCTTGACCCTGCGCTACATGCCGCGCACCAAGCCGCAGGAGATCACGCCCGCGAGCTCGGAGTCGATCGGCTGGGGCGACGTGGCCGGGGTCGAGGAGGCAAAGGACGAGCTGCGCGAGGTGGTCGAGTTCCTGCGTGACCCGGAGCGCTTCCGCGCTCTCGGGGCCACGGTGCCAAAGGGGATCCTCCTGCACGGTCCGCCCGGCACCGGCAAGACGCTGCTGGCGAAGGCCGTGGCCCACGAGTCCAACGCCAAGTTCTTCGCCCAGTCGGCCTCGTCGTTCGTGGAGATGTTCGCCGGCCTCGGCGCCGCCCGCATCCGGCGCCTGTTTCGCATGGCCCGCAAGCAGGCGCCCGCGATCGTCTTCATCGACGAGCTGGACGCGGTTGGCGCCACCCGGGGCAACGACATCTCCGGCGAGAAGGACCAGACGCTCAACCAGCTGCTGGTCGAGCTCGACGGCTTCGGCGGCGGCGACAACCTGGTGGTGATCGCCGCCTCCAACCTGATCGACAAGCTCGATCCCGCACTCCTGCGCCCCGGTCGCTTCGACCGCCAGATCTTCGTGACGCCGCCCGACCTGAAGGGCCGCAAGCAGATCCTCACCGTGCACACCGCCGGCAAGCCGCTGGCCGACGATGTGGACCTGGAGCTGGTGGCTCGCCAGACCAGCGGACTCACGGGAGCCGACCTGGCCAACATCTGCAACGAGGCGGCGATCTTCGCCGGGCGCGACCGCCGTGGGCACATCCTCACCCGCGACTTCGAGGCCGCGCTGGAGAGGGTGGTGGCGGGCATGCAGTCGCGCCGCGTGATCACCGACCACGAGAAGCGCCTGGTGGCCTACCACGAGGCGGGACATGCGCTGTGCTCGGAGCTGCTGCCATCCGTGGAGAAGGTGCACCGGATCTCGATCATCCCGCGGGGACAGGCCCTGGGCTACACGCTCAACCTGCCCGAGGAGGACCGCTACCTGAAGACCAAGGAGGAGCTGATGGACCTGCTCGTGGTCCTGCTGGGCGGACGGGTCACCGAGCACCTCATCTTCGGCCAGATCACGACCGGCGCCTCGGACGACCTGAAGAGGGTCCACGAGATCAGCCGGGCGATGGTCACCGACTACGGCATGGGCACCAACCTGCAGTCCAAGCAGCTGCCCGCGGGGGACTATTCGATGTCGGACGCCACCCGCCGCATGATCGACGAGGAACAGCAGTTCATCGCCGACCAGGCCCACCGGCGCGCCCAGCAGATGGTGGGCGCGCACCGGCCGCTGCTGGAGCACTTCGCGCGCACCCTGCTCGACAACGAGGTGCTCGAGCGCGACGACATCGAGCGCCTGGTGGCCGAGCACGAGGGCGCGCAGCCCGCCGCACTCCGGCTCGAGCCCCTGCTCGAGGGCAACGGCAGAGTGGGCGGCTGAGCGCTGGGCCCGACTCAGCGGGCGGGCGTCTCCGCTTGCCCGTCCGGGTGAACCGGCGCGACCCGGTCGCGACCCAGTCGTCGCCGCAGCTTCACCCTCGTTCCTCCGTTTCCCCCGTCCACGCTGACCCTGTCCATCAGGCTGCTCATCAGGCCGATCCCGTTGCCGCGCTCACCCTCGACGGGCTCGCGCCAGTCGCCGGTGTCGCTGATCGTGAGCGCCACCTCATCGTCGGCCAGCCGGGCCTCCATCTGCACGAGGTCGTTGGTGAAGCCGTAGGCGTGCTCGACGGCGTTCGCGATCGCCTCATGCGTGGCCAGGCCGATCTCCCATGCCTCCTTCTCGCTTGCGCCCGCCAGCTCCAACCAGCGAGCCAGCATTCGCCGCGCGTGACGCAGCGACGACCGATCGGTCCGCAGCTCCAGCCGCATCAGCTCGCGGGCCAGTGGCATCGTCCTAAGTACAAGAAGGGCTACGTCGTCACTGGCGGCCCGGCCTCCGAGCAGCGACTCGATCACGTGATCGCAGAGGGCATCCGGCTCCATGGGGCCGGCCCGCACCGCGCTCCGCAGCCGCTCGAGGCCGTCGAGCAGCTCCTCGCCACGCACCTCCACGAGGCCGTCGGTATAGAGAATGAGCGTGGATCCGCCCGCAAGCCTCGCCGTGCCCTCCTCGTAGTCGCCGCCGATGCGAACGCCCAGCGGGGTCGAACGCCCTTCCCAGAGAAACTCGGCGCTGCCGTCGGGTTCCACGAGCAGGGGAGGAAGGTGCCCCGCACTCGCAAAGCACACCTGCGTCCAGTCCGCGTCGATGACGGCGTAGAACAGCGTGGTGATCCGGTCGTCCTGCAGCTGGTCCATAAGCCGGTCGAGCCTGGCGAGCACGGCACCCGGCGACAGGCCGTCGAGCGCGTAGGCGCGGAGGGCGTAGCGCAACTCGCCCATCGTTGCCGCGGCGTCGATTCCGTGGCCGACCACATCGCCCATGACGAGCCCGATGCCGTCATCCAGCTCGATGGCGTCGTACCAGTCGCCGCCGACGTCCGCACCGCCGGGCTGGTAGCGCGCGGCGATGGACATCCCCGGGAGGCGCGGCATGCGGTCGGGCAGCAGCGATCGCTGCAGCGTCTCTACGATGCCGTGCTCACGCTCGTACAGCCTGGCGTTGCCGATCGCGAGCGCCGCGCGGTCCGCGACCAGGGCCAGCAGCGCGGCATCGTTGTCATCGAAGCGGTTGGGCGAAGTCGACCCCACGCGCAACACGCCGCTCACCTCGCCCTCGGCCACCAGCGGTACGCCCATCAGCGAGCGCACGCCGCTCCCGCGCAGATTGTCGTCGAAGAGCTCTGTGCCTTCGCCTCGGATGTCATCGATGGCGATCAGCCGCCGCTCTTCGGCCACGCGCCCCTCGAAGGTTCCATGCCCGAACCGGGCGGGCAGCGCCTCCACCGACGCGCTCGCCCCGCGCGTGGCGCGCAGGACGAGCTCGTCGCCCTCTGGATCCCTCAGCAGCACAGAGACCGCGTCGGCTCGCAGCGTCTCCCCGATGCGGTCGAGCAGCTCGGGCAGCAGATCGTTGAGGGCAAGGTGCGCCAGCGCGGTGTCGGAGACGCTCTGCACGCTTCTCACCATCTGCGCGACCGCCTCCGCTTCCGCGCGTGCGGCCCGCTCCTGGAGCCGCTCGGCCCGTTCGCGCTCGGCCCGCTGGCGGTCGGTGACGTCCTCGACCTGCGCGATGAGTTGCTGCACCCCGCCGGCCTCGCCGGTCGTTGGCGACACGCTGAGCGCCACCACGAGCGCGCGGCCATCCGCGTGCAGGCAACGCCGCTCGGCGCGGTAGATGGTGCGGGTTCCCTCGACCAGCTCGCGCAGTGCTCGACGGTCCTCCACCCTCTCCTCGGGATGCAAGATCGAGTCCCAGGGGCTTCCGGCGAGCTCCGCGTGGGCGCGCCCGAGCATGTCGGCGAGCGCCCGGTTGACCTGCAGGAATCGGCCCTCTGCGGAAACGAGGGCCATGCCGCTGGGGGCGTTGGCAAAGGCGGTGCGGAAGCGCTGCTCGCTCTCCTCGAGCGCGGCAGCCTTCTCGTACAGCTCGATGAACACAGCGACCTTGGACCTGAGCACCACCGGGTCGTAGGGCTTCAGCAGATAGTCGACGGCACCCTCGGAGTAGCCGCGGAACACCTGCTCGGTGTCCTTGCTGATGGCGGTCACGAAGATGATCGGCAAGTGGCGCGTGCGCTCGCGCCGCTTGATCAGCGCGGCCGTCTCGAAGCCGTCCAAGCCGGGCATGCGGACATCGAGGAGGATCACGGCGAACTCCCCTTGGAGGAGCTGCCTCAGCGCCTCCTCGCCGGATGTCGCCCGTATCAGCTCCGGGCCGAGGGGCTCGAGCACCGCCTCGAGCGCCACGAGGTTGTCGGGCTCGTCGTCGACGAGCAGTACGCGCGCGCGGCGCCCCGGCGTCATGCTCGCTCAGCCGTGAAGCCAGACCTGCATCAATGACAGCAACCGGTCGGTGTCGACGGGTTTCGCGACGTAGTCGGACGCTCCGGCCATGAGGCTCTTCTCCCGGTCGCCCTTCATCGCCTTGGCCGTGAGTGCGACGATCGGCAGCTGCCTGAACGCGTCCATGCCGCGGATACGCCGGGTGGCCTCATAGCCGTCCATCTCGGGCATCATGATGTCCATCAGGACGAGGTCCACGTCGGGGTTCTGGCACAGGATGTCGATGCCGGCCCTGCCGTTCTCGGCGAACAGGATCTCCATGCCGCGGCTCTCGAGCACGCTGGCGAGGGCGAACACGTTGCGCACGTCATCGTCGACGAGCAGTATCTTCTTGTCCTGGAAGATGCCATCGGCGTTGCGGAGGCGCTCGAGCATCTCCTGCTTGTCCGCAGGCAGCCGGACCTCGGGACGGTGGAGGTAGAGCGAGGTCTCGTCGAGCAAGCGCTCGGGTGAGCTCCCGTCCTTGACGATCAAGGTCTCGGCGTACTTGCGGAGCTGTCTCTCCTCGTCCGCCGTCAGCTCCTCGGTGGCATACACGATCACGGGAAGGTCGTGGAAGCGGTCGTCGTTCGAGAGCTGCTCGAGTAGGCCGAAGCCCTGCCCGACGGGCAGCTTCAAGTCGAGCACCATGCAGTCGAAAGGTCCCTTGTCGAGCTCGGTCATGGCCTCCTCGCTCGAGCCGACGCCGCTGACGAGGACGTCGTCTCCGCCACCGATCAGGTCGAGGACGCCTGACCGATGCTCCTCGTCGTCCTCGACCACGAGCACGCTCTTCACCCGACGCTCGACGAAGCCCTCGAGCTCGCCGAGTGCCGTCTCGAATGCCTCCCTGGTGGCAGGCGGCTCGAACTGGCCGGCGGCTCCAGCTCTGAGCAGCGTCTGGCGGCGGGCGCGGTCGGCCTCCACGTAGACGGGGATATGACGTGTCTGGGGATGGCGCTTGAGGTGGGCGAGGGCAGACGTCTCGTCGGTTTCCTCCCCGTCGGCGGACAGCACGATCGCGTCGGGGACGAACTCGTGGGCGAGCGCTATGCCGCCCTCGGCACTCGCAGCCGCCAGGCCCCTGAAGCCTCGCTCGCGGGCCGCGTCGACCGCGCTCGTCAACTGGTCTGCATCGGCACAGACCACGAGCAGGACCCGGTCGCCGGGGGCGACCGCGGCGCGGTCGTCCGGCACCTCCGTCGGCGCGAGCGCGCGCTCGAGCGCCTGCGGCATCAGCTCTATCGGCCCATCGTGGGCATCGGGGTGACCGTTCGTTGGGATCTCAGCAGTGCCCCCGGCCGCGAAGCTCGGCTCGGGAAGGACGACGGGATCGGGAGCGACCGGCACGTACTCGAGCGGGAGGTACAGCGTGAACTCACTCCCCTCGCCCGGCGTGCTGTGCACATCGAGCTCGCCACCGAGCAGGCGAGCGATCTCTCGCGAGATCGAAAGGCCGAGTCCCGTGCCACCGTACTTGCGGCTCGTGCCGCCTTCGCCCTGCTGGAAGGCCTCGAAGATCAGCCGCAGCTTGTCCTCCGGGATACCGACGCCCGTGTCGGCGACGGCGAAGGCGACACGCTCGTCGTTCGCTCGCGAGATCCGCAGCGTCACGGCACCACGGTGTGTGAACTTCAAGGCGTTCGAGAGCAGGTTCTTCAGGATCTGCTGCAGCCGCTGCTCGTCCGTAGTCAAGGTCTCGTGCAGCTCCGCGTCCACGTGCACCTCGAATTCGAGACCCTTCTCCTCGGCGACCGGCCTGAAGGCTCGCTCGACGAAGTCCCGCACCGCGTCGAGCCCGATCGGGGCCGGGCGAACCTCCATCTTGCCGGCCTCCACCTTCGAGAGGTCGAGGATGTCGTTGATCAACGAGAGCAGGTCGCTGCCGGCGGAGTTGATGGTCCCCGCATACTCCACCTGCTTCTCGGTGAGGCTGCGATCCTCGTTGTCCGCCAGCAGCTTCGAGAGGATCAGCAGCGAGTTGAGCGGGGTCCTCAGCTCGTGCGACATGTTCGCCAGGAACTCAGACTTGTACTTGGAGGACAGCGCGAGCTGCTCGGCCTTCTCCTCGAGGTTGCGGCGGGCGATCTCTATCTCGCTGTTCTTGACCTCGATGTCGCGGTTCTGCTGGCTCAGCAGCGCGGCCTTCTCCTGAAGCTCCGCGTTCGTCTGCTGCAGCTCCTCTTGCTGCGCCTGCAGCTCGCCGGACTGGCTCTGGAGCTCCTGCGTGAGTGACTGGGACTGTTCGAGCAGCTCCTCGGTGCGCATGTTGGCGATGATCGTGTTCAGGCTCACGCCGATCGTCTCGGTCAGTTGCTCGAGAAACTGCAGATGCACGTTGCTGAAGGGATGCAGGGAGGCGAGCTCGATGACCGCGAGGACGTTCTCCTCGAAGACCACCGGCAGCACGATGATGTTCGCCGGCGTCGCGTCGCCGAACCCGGAGAAGATCTTGACGTAGTTCTTCGGCGGCTCGGCGATCAGGATGCCGGCCTTCTCGAGCGCGGCCTGGCCCACCAATCCCTCACCGAAGCGGAAGGGGCGCCGGGTGGGCGCGTCGGCCTTGTAGCCGTAGCCCGCGATCAAGCGCAGGGACTGGCCCTGCGGATCGTCCTCCGCGGCCTCGGCGAGGAAGAACGCCCCGAGCTGGGCCGAGACCGTCGGCGTCAGCTCGGACATGATCAACGAGGAGACCGTCTTCAGGTCGCGCTGGCCCTGCATCAGGGCAGAGATCCGGGCAAGGTTGGTCTTCAGCCAGTCCTGCTCCGCGTTCTCCTTCGTCGTGTCGCGCAGGTTGGCGATCATCTCGTTGATGTTGTCCTTCAGCTCGGCCACCTCGCCCTGGGCCTCGACGGCGATCGAGCGGGTCAGGTCGCCCTGGGTCACCGCCGTGGAGACCTCGGCGATCGCACGCACCTGGGTCGTCAGGTTGCCCGCCAGCTGGTTCACGTTCTCGGTCAGCCCGCGCCAGGTGCCGGACACGCCCTCGACCTGAGCCTGGCCTCCGAGCGCTCCCTCGGTGCCCACTTCGCGCGCCACGCGCGTGACCTCGTCGGCGAAGGAGGAGAGCTGGTCGACCATCGTGTTGATCGTTCGCTTGAGCTCGAGGATCTCTCCCTTGGCGTCAACGGTGATCTCGCGCGTGAGGTCGCCGTTTGCGACCGCGGTGGTCACCTCGGCGATGTTGCGCACCTGATCGGTCAGGTTGCTGGCCATCATGTTCACGTTGTCGGTGAGGTCTCGCCACGTGCCCGAGACGCCTTTCACCTCGGCCTGGCCGCCGAGCTTGCCCTCCGTGCCGACCTCGCGCGCGACGCGCGTGACCTCGTCCGCGAATGAGGAGAGCTGGTCGACCATCGTGTTGATCGTCTCGGCGAGCTCCGCCACCTCGCCCTTGGCCTCGACGGTGATCTTCTTGGACAGGTCGCCGTTTGCGACCGCGGTGGTTACCTGGGCGATGTTGCGAACCTGGGTCGTCAGGTTGCCGGCGAGCTGGTTCACGTTCTCGGTCAGCCCGCGCCAGGTGCCGGACACGCCCTCGACCTCGGCCTGGCCGCCGAGCTTGCCCTCGGTGCCGACCTCCTTCGCCACGCGTGTCACCTCTGCCGCGAACGCGCGCAGCTGATCGACCATCGTGTTGATGGTGTCCTTGAGCTCGAGGATCTCGCCCTTCGCGTCGACGGTGATCTTCTTCGAGAGGTCGCCATTGGCCACCGCGGTCGTGACGTCGGCGATGTTTCGCACCTGGTCGGTCAGGTTGCCGGCCATGAAGTTGACGTTGTCGGTGAGGTCGCGCCAGGTGCCCGAGACGCCCTTCACCTCGGCCTGGCCGCCGAGCTTGCCCTCCGTGCCCACCTCGCGCGCGACGCGTGTGACTTCGTCCGCGAAGGACGAGAGCTGGTCGACCATCGTGTTCACCGTGCTCTTGAGCTCGAGGATCTCGCCCTTGGCGTCGACGGTGATCTCGCGGGTCAGGTCGCCCCTCGCGACGGCCGTGGTGACCTCGATGATGTTGCGCACCTGATCGGTGAGGTTGCTCGCCATGAAGTTCACCGAGTCGGTGAGGTCGCGCCACGTGCCGGCGGCGCCGGGGACCTCGGCCTGCCCTCCGAGCTGGCCCTCGGTGCCCACCTCGCGCGCCATCGTCGTCACCTGCTCGGCGAACACGCGCAGCGTGTCGACCATCGAGTTGATGGTGTCGGCGAGCGCCGCCACCTCGCCCTTGGCCTCGACCGTGATCTTCTGCGAGAGGTCGCCGTGGGCGACGGCGGTCGTGATCTGGGCGATGTTGCGCACCTGGCTCGTGAGGTTGCCGGCCATGAAGTTCACCGAGTCGGTGAGGTCCTTCCAGGTGCCGGCCACACCGGGCACCTCGGCCTGGCCGCCGAGCTTGCCCTCGGTGCCCACCTCGCGCGCGACGGTGGTCACCTGCTCGGCGAACACCCCGAGCGTGTCGACCATCGAGTTGATCGTGTCGGCGAGCGCCGCCACCTCGCCCTTGGCCTCGACCGTGATCTTCTGCGAGAGGTCGCCGTCGGCGACGGCGGTCGTCACGTCGGCGATCCCTCGTACCTGGTCGGTGAGGTTGCTCGCCATCAGGTTGACGTTCTCGGTGAGGTCGCGCCAGGTCCCAGAGACCCCCTTGACCTCGGCCTGGCCGCCGAGCTTGCCCTCCGTCCCGACCTCGCGCGCGACGCGAGTGACCTCGTCGGCGAAGGACGACAGCTGCTCGACCATCGTGTTGACGGTGTTCTTGAGCTCGAGCACCTCGCCCTTGACGTCGACGGTGATCTGCTGGCTGAGGTCGCCCTTCGCCACGGCGGTGGTGACCTCGACGATGTTGCGCACCTGGTCGGTGAGGTTGCTCGCCATCAGGTTGACGTTCTCGGTGAGGTCGCGCCAGGTCCCAGAGACCCCCTTGACCTCGGCCTGCCCGCCGAGCTTGCCCTCCGTGCCGACCTCGCGCGCGACGCGCGTGACCTCGTCGGCGAAGGACGACAGCTGCTCGACCATCGTGTTGACGGTCGTGCCGATGCGCAGGAACTCGCCCTTCACGGGCTGGCCCTCGATCGTGAGCGCCATCTTCTGGGACAGGTCCCCCTCGGCCACGGCGTTCAGCACTCGACCGACCTCGGTGGTCGGTCGCACCAGGTCGTCGATCAGCGAGTTGATCGAGTCCACGCTCGTCTGCCAGCCACCGGCCGCCCCGGGCAGCGAGGCGCGCTCGGTCATCCGCCCCTCGCGTCCGATGATTCCGGCGATGCGCACGAACTCGTTCGCCATGCGCTGGTTGGTCTCCACGAGCTCGTTGTAGGAAGCGGCGACCTCGCCGAGGACGCCCTTCCGGCGCTTGGAGAGCCTCACGGAGAAATCCCCGCGACCCGCGGCGTCCAGGGCTTCGACGAGTTCCTCGAGCGCGCGCGGATCGACCGCGCGCCCGCCGTTGCGGCGCTCTCCGTCAGGGCGCGCCTGCGCCTCCTCGGGCTGTGCGGTGGCTCGCCGGTTCACGGCCTTTCGCGCGTCGTCGGGACTTCGAGTCGAGGCGCGGGCCATGCGAGCTCCTTCCTTGGGTGCAAAGCCCGATGGACAGTACCGCTGCGTTCAGCCTGGGGCAACCGCCTCCCGGGCCTCCGTGCAGCGACTCTCGCCGCCGCCCACGGCGTTCACTGCAACACTCGAACAGTGCCCACGGAAGCGTTCACTCCAGCGGCTTCTTCGGTAGCGGACTTCTACGATGGTTTCGCCAGCGACTACCACCTCGTCTACGGCGACAGGTGGGACGAGGCGGTTGAGCGGCAAGGGGCCGCGATCGATCGACTGATCCGTCAGGCTCATCCGGGCGCGAGAGAGATTCTTGATTGCTCTTGCGGGATCGGAACCCAGGCGATCGGACTGGCCCGTCGGGGCTACCGCGTGTGCGGTACCGACATCAGCGAAGACTCGGTCGAGCGCGCACGTGTCGAGGCCACTCGATTTGGAGCCGACGTCGCGTTTGGCGTGGCTGACTTTCGCGATCTCGCAGGGGTCGCCGGCGAGTTCGATGTCGTGATCTCTTGCGATAACGCGGTTCCACATCTTCTCGACGATGTGGATGTATCCAAGGCGCTGCGGGCGATGCGCTCGAAGCTCCGACCGGGAGGACTGCTGGTGATAAGCACTCGCGATTTCGACAGGGCGCTGGTCGAGCGACCGGCCACTGCGCCGCCGATTCTCGTGGCAGGCCCGCCGCGCCGCGTCGTCGTCCGGCTACAAGACTGGGATGGCCCCGACAGTCCGCTTTACACCGTCCGGTTCCTGCTACTGACCGAGTCCGGCGACGGCTGGACGGTGGCGCACCACAGCACCCGATATCGGGCGATCACCTCGGGCGCGCTGTCACGAGCCGCCGAGGACGCCGGGTTCACGGAGATCACCTGGCTCAGTGGTGAGAACGCTGGGTACCATCAGCCGGTCATGACCGCGGTGACTCGGGCCGACGAGGAGCAGCCTGGCCCGAGCTGCGATCGTCGAGCCGCCCGGGCGTCCTGAACGCCGCCCGGCTCGGCCGTGGCGGGCAGCGCGGTGGCCCTGCTTCGGACGCCTGTGTCAACGTTCGAGGACGAACTCGACGATCTCTTCGAAACTCGGGACGTACCCGTCTGTGGTGTCCACTGTGACTGTTCTAAGACCGGTGTTGGCGACGTCGAACAGCAGCGGCCCAATAGCGGAGGCTCCGGCGGACCGCTCGGTGAGCGCGTCGTCAATCGATGAGTGACCAAGGGCTCGAAGTACGGCGGGTCGATTGAGGAATGGGTCGTTGCGTAGCCGGTTGAGGTATCGGTCGGTGGCGCAGGGCGTAGAGGTCTCAACGATCACGCACTTTGCGAGGTGCGGTATCCGGCAACCCTTCGGAAAGCCCTCGCGCAGAAGCACATAGTCGGCCACGACGCTTACGCGCCTGGCAAGGAGCAGCTCGACGGCTTCGAGGAAGACGTCGATCGACTCCTTTCTCGAAGGTACCGCCTCGGGTTCCTCGCTCCACCCACCCAAGGCGAAAAAGAGGCCGGTGCGTAAACGGTCCCGGCTGAGCCATGGAAGCCGCAGCGTTTCAGCAAGGCTCCTCGAGAGGGTCGTCTTACCTGACCCGGGGGCGCCGGTGACCAGGACGAGCGTCGGCTGCGGCGGCATAGCCGGATAATGCCGTGCGATGGCAGACCCTCAAGGCCCGCCAGCGCGCTTGCGTCGACATCACGCCTTAAGCCTTCCACACGGGCGCGATCCGGGAAGCAACCTCTCGGAAGCGCGCGCGGCTGGTACGAGCGACGCGGGGGCCACCATCTAGACTCCCCGGCCGTGTTCGGGGCGATCGACCATATCGGTGTGGCCGTTGAGGATCTCGATGAGGGGATCGCCCTCTACCGGGATCGCCTTGGTATGCGCGAGCAGCACCGCGAGACCGTCGAGGCGTTCGGGGTGGAGGCCGTGCTGCTGGAGATCGGCGGCGCTCACATCGAGCTGCTCATGCCGATCTCGCCCGACAGTGCCGTGGCTCGCTATCTCGACCGCAATGGGCCCGGCATGCACCACGTGGCCTATCGCACCGACGACATAGACGCCGCCCTCGAGCGGCTGCGCGAGTCGAGCGTGCGCCTGATCGACTCACAGCCGCGCACCGGAATCCGTGAGAGCCGGGTGGCGTTCGTGCATCCGAAGTCCACCGGCGGGGTGCTGACCGAGATAGTCCAACTAAGCGAGGACGCCCATGGCTGATCTGAGGCGTATGGACGTCGGCTTCAAGGCGGGGGCGGTCCTGGCCGTCCGTGCGGAGGCCGAGGCCTACGACGCGCTGGTGGGAGCACTCGCAGACGAGCGTGCCGAGCGCTGGCACACCCTCGACACCGATGACTCGCAGATCCTGATCGACCTCTCCCAGGTGATCTACATCCGCCGCGAGCGCGGAGACCAGCGCGTCGGGTTCTGATCCGGGCGCTGGACCTCGCCCTCCTGCGCCTGTTGCGGACCCGGGGTCATGCCCCTGCGCTCGAGCGCTCCGTGCTGCTGTTCACCCGCACCGGTGAGCACGGGGCTCTGTGGTTGGCCGGGTCCGTGCTTGGCGCGGAGTTAGACCGGCGCCGGCGCCCGGTCTACCTGCGAGCGATCCGGGTCGTGAGCATCGGGTACCTCACCAACATCGCGATGAAGTATCTGGTGCGCCGCCCCCGCCCGGTGCTGGACGGCCTGCCGGCTCTGTCGTCGACGGTCTCGCGGCTCTCCTATCCCTCGGCGCACTCCACCACGTCGTTTGCCGCGGCCAGGGTGCTCTCGGGCGCCCTGCCCGCCACGCCGGTCTACGCATGTGCGGCAGCCATGGCCCTCTCGCGTGTCTACGCCGGCGTGCACTACCCCAGCGACGTTGCCGCGGGCGCCCTGCTCGGCACCTCCCTGGCGGAGGCGCTCCCGTGAAGGTGGGAATCCTCGGGCTCCCCAACGCCGGCAAGTCCTCGCTGTTCAACGCGCTCACGCGTGCGGGGGCCCAGGCCGCCAACTACCCGTTCACCACCGTGGAGCCCAACGTGGCGATCGTCAGCGTGCCCGACGCACGGCTCGACCGGGTGGTCGAGACCGTGCGCGCCACCCCGACGGTGTACGAGACCATGGAGTTCCACGACATCGCCGGGCTCGTCCGCGGCGCGCACAAAGGCGAGGGTCTCGGCAACCGCTTCCTGGCCAACATCCGCGAGACCGACGCTCTCGTACACGTGGTGCGCGCGCACTCAGACGCCCAGGTCGTGCACCCCGAGGGCCGGGTGGACCCCCTGGCCGACGTGGACACGGTGGAGACCGAGCTGCTCTACGCCGACCTCGAGCAGGCCGAGCGGCGCCTGGAGAAGGTGAGGCGCGAGGCCAAGTCCCTCGACAAGGCCAAGATGGCCGAGGAGGCGTGGCTGCGCGAGCTGGTGGCCGCCCTCGGCGAGGGCCGGCCCGCGCGCTCTGTCGGGGTGCCCGACTCCGCCCCCGGCGCGCTGGCCAACCTGCAGCCGCTCACCGCCAAGCCGGTGCTGTACCTGGCCAACGTCGGAGAGGGTGATCCCATGGAGGTCCCCCCGCCCCTGGCGCAGCACGCCGAGGCGGCGGGAGCGAGGGCCGCCGCCGTGTCGGCGCGGATCGAGGCCGAGCTCTCCGAGCTCGACGCCGAGGAAGCCGCCGCGATGCGCGACGAGCTGGGCGCCGGGGAGTCCGGGCTCTCCACCGTGATCCGCGAGGCGTGGCAGCTGCTGGGCCTGATCTCTTTCTTCACCGCCGGCGAGGGCAAGGAGGGCCGCGCCTGGGCGATCCCTCGCGGCACACCCGCCCGCCGTGCCGCGGGCCGGATCCACACCGACATCGAGCGCGGCTTCGTGGCCGCGGAGGTGGTCGGCTGGGAGGACCTGGCCGCGGCCGGCGGCTACGCGGAGGCGCGCGAGCGGGCCAAGCTGCGGGTGGAGGGCCGCGGGTACGAGGTACGCGACGGCGACGTGATCACGGTGCGCTTCACGCCCTAAGGTCCGGCGTCAGCGCACGCTCACGGCGGGGCCGGCCACCGAGCCCACCCGCACGCGATAGACCCCGTCGACTGCGACGGTTGTCCGGTAGCGTCCCGTGCGGGAGGTCCGTACTCGGCTCACGCGCTCCCAGGTGTTGCCGCTGCGACGCTCGACCAACACTCGCCGCGACCGCGGCGCCGGAGCGAAGACCCCGGCGATCTCCGGGGAGGCTCCGCGGGCGCTGCGAGCCCCGCGGCCGCGCTGGGCCCCGACCTGGGCGGTCGACACCTTTCGGAAGAAAGCCCAGCTGTCGTAGAGGTCGAGCCGCGCCCGGATGTCGGAGCCGGTGAGCGTGCGCGAGCCGCGCGAGCCCACCACTCGCGCACGCACGATGCGGGGCGACTTGCCACGGCGCAGCACGTCGACGCGCCGGAGGGTGCCGGGCGCGCCCAGGCGAGCGCCCAGCTCCGAGTTCGAGAAGCGGAATTGCCAGCGGTGGCGGGGGGAGATGTCGTCGTAGGGGTCGCGCACGCTCTCGAGGTAGGGCTGCGGCTGCGCCCCCAAAAAGGACAGCTCCACGTTCTCGGTGCGCCCGCCAGAGGTCGAGAAGTAGAAGGTGGTAACGGGGTCACCGTCGTAGGTGAGCACCTGGCGCGCGGTGTCGGCCACGGCCTTGTTGGTCCGCGATGTCTCGGCCGAGACTCCGGCGTAGACCTGTGAGCGGGTGTCGGGGTAGAGGTCGAAGACCTGGCCCCGCTGGCGAACGGCGAGAGCGTAGGTGCGGGCCGCCACGGCCTGGGCGCGCAGGGCGTCGTAGTCCCAGCTCGAGGGCATCTCACCGGGCACCACCCCACCGAGGTAGGTGTCGATCGGCAGCGAGTTGATCGCCGTGACTCCCCCGACCGCGCCGGGGCGCAGCACCATCGTGCCACGGTAGGTACCGGAGTTGATCCCGTTGATCGCCGGGCCCATCAGCTTGATCGGCCCCTTCCCGGTCACCGATATCGGGCCGTTGAAGGTGCCGGCGCCCGAGACCCGCAGGCGCCCGCCGCCGGCCGGGCGCACGATGTGCAGGCCGCGGCCGATCCTCTTTCCCGCCACGCGATTGGCTCCGCTGAAGCGCACGTACGGGTCGCTGGCCTGTAGCAG
Source organism: Thermoleophilaceae bacterium (assembly GCA_030447725.1). GTDB lineage: Bacteria > Actinomycetota > Thermoleophilia > Solirubrobacterales > Thermoleophilaceae > JAAYBF01. Next base: position 235,657 of record JAUJOQ010000001.1, on the reverse strand, counting down.
CACCCGCACGGGCCGGCTGGGCGCCCGGCCGATCTCGGTGCCCCTGTAGTAGTGCTTGAGGATGCGCACATAGCCGACGCCGTTCTGAGCGAAGCCGTAGGCGCCGTACTGGCTCATGCCGATGCCGTGGCCGAAGCCCGCGCCGCTGACCACGTGCCGGGTGGCGGCGCCGGCCGGGGCGGCAGCGAGCAGGGCGATCAGTGTTGTGAGCAGAACGACGCGGCGCATGGCGGAATTGGCGCGGCTACGGTGACAACAACCGGCACCGGGCCCCAAGGTAGCGGTCGGTCGCCACAGGGGACGGCGCTCTCACTCCACTGCAAACAGCCGCCATTCGCCCGGAACGCCTTTGAGCTCGTGGGCGCCGCGCTCCTCGAAGTCGATGCCCGAGCCGACCACGAGGTCCTTCACCGTGCTCGACACGAGCACCTCGCCGGGGCCTGCGCGGCCCATCACCCGGGCGCCGATGTGCACCGCCATGCCCCCCACGTCGTCGCCGATCACCTCGCATTCACCGGTGTGCAGGCCGGCGCGAATCTCGATGCCCAAGCGCCGCATCTGCTCTCCGATCGTGGTGGCGGCGCGGATGGCGCGGGCGGGCCCGTCGAAGGTGGCCAGAATCCCGTCGCCGGTGGACTTGATCGCCCGGCCCCGGTGGCGGACCACCTCACGTCTGACGAGGCGGTCGTGGCGCTCCAGCACCTCTCGCCAGGCGCTGTCGCCCAGCGCCGCGGCGCGCTCGGTGGAGCCGCATATGTCGGTGAAGAGAACGGTGGCCAGCACCCGGTCGGGCTCGGGCTCGTGCCGCACGCCCGTCAGGAACTCCTCGATCTCGCCGAGGACGGACTGCGAGTCGCCGGCCGAGAAGAGGCTGTCGGTGCCCTCCAGCTCGACGTACCGAGCACCGGGGATGTGCTCGGCCAGATAGCGGGAGTGCTCGACTTTCATGAACGAGTCCCCGCGGCGGTGCATGATCAGGGTGGGCACCCGGATCGAGGGCAGTACGTGGCGCACGTCTGTCGCGCCCACCGCCTCCATGATCCTGCGGATGGTGCCGGGGCTGGCCGAGTAGCGCTCCATGCGCCCCGCCCAGTCGGCGAACGCCGGATCGCCGGCCTTGCTGGGCGCCGCGGCCATCGGCACCCCACCCTCACCCCACTGAGCGACGAGGGCGTCGATGGCCGCATCGCGGTCCTCGTCGCCCGGCGCCCAGTCGTAGTCGGGCGCCCAGCGCGAGCGCGAGAAGGTCGAGTAGAGGATCAGCGAGCTCACCCGGTCGGGGTGGGTGGCAGCGAACAGCATCGCAAGCGGACCACCCTCCGACGAGGCCATCACTGCGCTGCGCTCCGTGTGAGTGGCGTCCATCACCGCCAACACGTCGTCCATCTGCTCCTCTAGCGTGGGCACCCCGAGCCACGGATCCGACAGCCCGGCTCCGCGCCTGTCGAAGGAGATCAGCCTCGCGTAGGCGCACAAGCGGTGAAGGAAGGCCTGCACGGCCGGCTCCTCGACCATCACCTCGATCTGTCCTATCCAAGCGGGGATGTACACGAGGCTGGTGTCGCCCTCACCTACCGCCTGGTAGGCGATGTGGAGGTCACCGCTCTTCGTATACCGGGTCGGCGCGCCCACGAAAAGGAGGCTACTCCGCGCCTCGATAGCCTCAGGTCGATGTCCAAGCGCCGCGCGTCGGACGGGTTCGTGGAGTGCCTCGAGGCGGAAGGCGTCAGGCACGTCGCGATTTCCGAGGAGCTCGGCGCCGAGACGGTGGCCACCTGATGGCTCTGGCGACCGAAGAGCAGCGGATCGTCGACGAGGTCCCCAAGGGCCTCCTCATCGGGGGCGAGTGGCGAGACGCGGCTGAGGGCGAGACGCTCGCCGTGCTCGACCCCGCGACCGGCGAGCCCCTCTGCGAGGTTGCGGACGCCACGCCCGGCGACGCGATGGCCGCGCTGGGCGCTGCGCACGAGAAGCAGGCCGAATGGGCCGCCACGCCCCCCAACGAGCGCGGCGAGATCCTCTGGCGCGCCTTCGAGAAGCTCAACGAGCGCGCCGACGACCTGGCGTTGCTGATGACGCTCGAGATGGGCAAGCCGGTGGCCGAGTCCAAGGCCGAGATCTCCTACGCCGCCGAGTTCTTTCGCTGGTTCTCCGGCGAAGCCCTTCGCATCGACGGCCAGTACAAGATCGCGGGCAACGGGGCGAGCCGGGTGATGACGCTGCGCCAGCCGGTCGGGCCGAGCCTGATGATCACGCCGTGGAACTTCCCGACGGCTATGGGCACCCGCAAGATCGGGCCGGCCGTCGCCGCCGGATGCACCATGGTGATGAAGCCCGCGCAGCAGACGCCGCTCTCGATGCTGATGCTGGCCAGGCTCCTGGAGGAGTGTGGGCTCCCCGGCGGGGTGCTCAACGTGATCACCGCCTCCTCGTCTGGCTCCACGATGGGGCCGCTGATCGAGGATCCGCGGGCCCGCAAGCTGTCCTTCACCGGCTCCACGGAGGTGGGACGCAAGCTGATCGCCCAGTCCGCCGGGCAGGTGCTCAAGGTGTCGATGGAGCTGGGCGGCAACGCGCCGTTCCTGATATTTGACGACGCGGACCTCGACGATGCTGTGCAGGGCGCCCTGCTGGCGAAGATGCGCAACATCGGCGAGGCCTGCACCTCGGCCAACCGCTTCCATGTCGCCGCTCCGGTGGCGGACGAGTTCGCGCAGAAGCTGGCGCAGCGGATGGGTGACCTGAAGATCGGCCGCGGCACCGAGGACGGCGTGCAGGTTGGGCCGCTGATAAACGAGGATCAGCGATCGAAGGTGGCCGACCTCGTGGAGGACGCCGCCGGCAAGGGCGCCGATGTCCTGGTGGGCGGCAAGGCGCTCGACGGCGCCGGCTACTTCTACGAGCCCACGGTGCTGGGCGGGGTGACCCCGGACGCCCGCGTCCTCAAGGAGGAGATCTTCGGGCCCGTGGCGCCGGTGATCGGCTTCGACTCCGAGGAGGATGCGATCGCGGCGGCCAACGACACCGAGTACGGCCTTGTCGCCTACGTCTACACGCGCGACCTCAAGCGCGCCCTCCGGGTGATCGAGGGACTCGAGACCGGCATGGTCGGCCTCAACCAGGGAATGGTCTCCAACGCGGGAGCCCCATTCGGCGGTGTCAAGCAGTCCGGCGTGGGCCGCGAGGGCGGCAACGAGGGCATCGACGAGTACCTCGAGACGAAGTACGTGGCGATCAACCTCGGATAGGGAGTAAGGGAGCGCCCGGAAGTCGGACGCGCCCCTGTGGCACGCGTCGATGAACGACGCGTCGAGCATGATTGAAGCGCGCCCGTCTTGGACCTGAGTAACACTAGGTCCGTTGTGATCGACTTTCATCAACTCATCGGGCCGGGCGGGAAAGAGGGGGCACGGGAGAAGTTCGAGGCTCTGATCACGCAGCTCGTGGGCCTTCAACACAAAGGCGTTATGCGGGTCGAAGCGAACCCGGGCGATTGGGGTATCGACGCCTTCGTCGGCGAGATCGACGGCGTGGTCTCGGTTTGGCAGGCCAAGTTCTTCATCGGTGGTGTGGGGAAGAGCCAGAAGGAGCAGATCGGTGAATCCTTCGACCAGGTAGTCGCGAAGGTCAAGGAAGAGGGCTTCACCGTTGATGCATGGACGCTGTGTATCCCGGTGGATCTGGACGCCCCGACCCATCAATGGTGGGCAAAGTGGAAGCGAGCCCAAGAGAAGAAGCACAAGCTACGGATCGAACTCTGGGACAAGTCACGACTTGGACGCTTCATCCTTACCCCCGATGCCGCGAGCCTCAGGGCGGCCTACTTCCCAGGCGTCCCCGGCCCTGCGCCGTTCGTACCTGAAGTACTCCCATTTCCAGACGACGTGGAGTACGAGGAGATGCTCTTCATCAAGCAGCTACGAGCTGCCAACGTCGCCGAGGTCGAGTCGGCCAAGCAGCAGTTCTTCAACGCCGAGGCGCTCGGGCGAGAGGTAGCCGACAAGCGGCTCCCGGATCAGATGCGAGCGCTGGACGGCGAGCAAGCGGACCTCCACTCGATGTGGGAAGACCGATTCAACGAGCGCACCTCCGCGAATCCTGAGGACGAGTTGCTCCCTGGTCTGCACGCTTCCGTGATGGCTGCGATCGAGGCCAGGCAAGCCGCTGCGCCCATAGAGCCCCTTCCTATGCACCTAATTCACCGGAAGGGCGTGATGCATCAGGTCGTAGACGCGGGACGGGCGGGCTGGGTTAGGAGCTTCCGACAAATCGCCCACGACCATGCCTAAGTCCGCCGAGAAACCGTCCGGCGGTCCGTTGCGTCCCGATGACCTCTTTGAGTTTCGCTTGGGCCGGCTGCTCCTACTCCTAGAGGTGATCCCTGAGCTGCCCTACCGGAAGCCGCTGGATGTCGAGCGGATCTCGTTCTACGACTTCTTCGCGGACAACCCGTTCTTGATCTTTGGCCGCGACACTCCTGAGCATGCGGAACTTGTCCTGACCGGGTTCGACTCACGGAACCTCTCGTACCAGTCGTCGGCCCAGCGTTTCAGTTCTCGCCGAGAGCGGCTCCAGCACGACCTCGCGACGCTTCTGGCCTATGGGCTTGTCGAGGCGAAGCCCGAGGAGCGGCGCATCGCGTATGAGCTCACCACCACGGGCCGCCACGGTGCTGAAGCTCTCCGATCGTTCTACGCCCAGAGCTATCGAAGGAGCGCTCAAGTCGTCGGCCGGGAGCTAAATCGGCTCAGCGACAAGGCGCTGCAAGAGGAGACGCGCGGGTGGCTCCGGGCAGACGATCTGCTGATCGACCTCTTTGAGCATCCGGCACAAGCCGCTACGGACGTGCCGTGAGTATCCAGATACGCCATCTTCGACTCGTCGGGACCGGCCGAAGCTATGAATTGAGCTTCCTAGAAGAAGGCGAGCCGGAGGACGTCGATCGGTCGCCGCCATTGAGCCGTACCGAAGAACCCGAGTCGGCGCCAGCCACCCCAAAGCCGCGTGCAGTTCGCCCACTTTCGGTTATCGCGGGCCAAATCTCGACTGGGAAGACCTCGATCCTGGAGTTCATCGCCTACTGCCTCGGCGCGTCGGGCCATCCACGCCATTACGAGATTGAACGCCGGGTGCGAGCGGCGCTGCTCGAAGTGGATTTGGCCGGCGAGACGGTGGTCATCGAACGACCGTTGTTTAGCTCCGAGGGGGCTGCAACCGTTCACCGATGTGGGCTCGCCGACTTGCGCCACAGCCACACCATCGAACGGAGGGCCATCAGTCCACCGGGCAGCCCGAGTTCGCTGTCCACCCTGTTGCTTGAAGCGACCGGCCTCGCGGGGATCCGCCTCAAGGAGGCCCCGACGCAACCGGAATCCAAGACGGATCCACTGTCATTCCGGGACCTGATGTGGCTGTGTTTCCTGCCCAACCAGCGCCTCGACAACAAGCAGCTCCTCCAAGAGGGGCACCACGTTCGAGCGTTGAAGCTCCGGCAGGTAATCGAAGTTGTCTTCGAGGTCTACGACGATCAGTTGGCCGCGATGGGCGACCAGCTCCAAGCCATGGAAGAGGAGCGGGCGGACCTCGAAAAAGAGATTATGGCTCTCGACACCTTTCTGCGGGAGAACGAGGTGCCGGGGCGGCTGGAGCTGGACGCGCGAGGAGCTGAAGCGAAGGCCAGCCTCCAAGCGGTCACGGGGCGCCTCGACGACCTGAGTTCTCGCATGCGTGCGGAGTCGGATTACGCGCGCAAGGCGAGGGCAGAGTTCAGTGGTCGTCGCCAGGCAAGCGGCGAAGCGGCAGCTCGTCTGCGAGATCGCGAAACCCTCCTCCGACGGCTCCTTCCGCTTCGCGGTCAGTACGCCGAGGATGAGCGCAAGCTCATCTTCTTCGAGGAGGCTGGGCAACTCTTCGACCCTCTGCGAGTCCGCGTCTGTCCAGCGTGCATGCAGGAACTCCAGGAACCGCAGGAGGTTGAGCCTGGCGGAAGCTGTTCCCTCTGCCGGCAGGAGATCCCCGCCGAAGTGACACCGATCGATATTGCCGCCGAGAGGACCGCGGTACGGGCACGATTGCGAGCGATCGAGCGGTACATCGAGGAAGTTGAGTCCGATTTGGCTAGCGCAGAGCAGGCCTATCGCGAAGCTCTAGAAGCGGAGACGGCAGCGCAACGGAGGCTGGACAGCGAGGTCGCTCAGACGCTGTCTCCGTTCCTAGCCCAGCGAGACGATCTCCTGGAGCAGAGAGAAGAGCTTCGCCGGGTCCAGGTGGAAGTTGACCAGGCCGTCCGGTGGCACGAGGGGCTTGATCGCCGACGAACTGACCACAGCCGCTTGGAGACGCGGATCGCGGAGCTGCGTGAGCGGATCAACCAGCTTCGGGCCAACCGCCCGGATAGGAACGCGGTAGTCGGCCAGCTCTCCGAGCGCTTCGACGAGATCCTGAGGTCATTCGGCTTCCCGAAGCTCGACAGCCCGAAGGGCCCCTATCTCGACGAGAGCTTTGCGCCCTACGTGCGGGGAAATCGATACAACGAGATCGGATCGACAGGCGCAATGACCCTAATCGCCCTTGCGTGGCAACTCACCGTCTTCGAGCGCGCCGTGGAACTCGGGCAGCCCCACCCAGGCTTCCTGCTGATCGATAGTCCCCAGAAGAATCTCATCGCTCAAACCGAGGGTGAACACGACGAATTCACCGACCCGGTGATCGTGGAACGCGTGTGGGAACATCTGTTGACCTGGAGCCGGGCGATGGGATCCGCGGCTCAGCTGATTGTCGTCGACAACCAACCACCACCAAACGTGGATGACAACGAGATCGTCGTGCGCTACTCGGGGAATCGCGACGAACCACCGTACGGATTGATTGACGACGAGACCGGCTAGACCGTGCCCTGGGGTCGGACGGCCCGGTCTCCCGCCTCCGCTGAGCACGTTTCCGGCAGGACTCCGAGCACCACTGCCGCCGGCCGGCCACCAGGCTGAGGCATCCGCGGCATCGGCGTTAGGATGAACAGTTCGATCGGGTCGTTGCGCTCGACCAGCGACAGATCGGGCCGGACTGCGACGCCGACGCGCATCAGCTCTTGGCTGAGTTCGAGCCGTGCCTTGGTCGTGAGCTGCTGGCGGCCGAACAGGGCAAGGAGATCGCGGACATCTGTGTGGTAGCTCCTGCCATTCTGTTCCACCGGACCCGAATACACCGGGCCAGTCACGGTTACCGGCTCCGACGACTACGACCTCGACTCCGACGGATCCGCCTGCGATTCCTAGGCAGGTCGAGACGCTACCCACCCCCATTTAGGCGATCTACTCGACCGGCAGGTGGACTAGGAACACGGCGAGGTTCGCGTGCCGCTTCTCGTCGTCGCGCCAATGGACCCGTGCACGCATCGGGTGGTCCTTGGGATCGATCAGCCATTCGATGAATTGGGGGTGGTCCTCGACGAGTTCCTTCGCCTTCACGATCACGTCCGAAAGCTTCTTGTTCGGAACGAACATGATGAGAGCGAGCTTGGTGTCGCGCCAGGCGGCGTAGCCGAAGAGCTGATCCAAAGCGTCCGTGAAGACCTCGGGCCCCTTCCAGATCTTGCACTCCCCGATGAAGACGTTATTGCCCTCATGCCGCACGCGCAGGTCGGTCTTGCCGGTGTGGTTAAAGGCCTCGCCGGCAACCTGATCCTCGTAGTGGGTGTTCAGCGAGACTAGGTAGATGTCGCGCCGACCTTCCTCGCCGAGCTTGACGTGCGTGCCGGGCGCCAGCTCCATGCCCCTACCCACCCGTTCGATGATCTCGACGATATGGTCGTACACGTCGTCCGAAAGGACCGGCGTGTCGCCTTTTCGACCGCGATGGATGCCGATTGGTTCCTTCGTAACGGTGGCGACATCCATGATGCGGCCGTCCTCGAGCAGGACCTTCGACGGCTCCAGTTGCGCGAGGATTGGATTCACCGCTTCGCGGAACATTCGCTGACCACCGTCACGGTCGAAGTCACTTTCGTCCTCGCCGGACAGCGCGGCCGCGTCGCGGTGCAGGACCTCGACGATGTCGAACAGGACAGGGAACGACCACTGCTTCGGCTTGTCGTAAGTCGCGAACTCGGGATCCCATTCCTGGTAGACCCTCCATGGACGCGAGAGGTACTGCCAGAGGCTGGAGTCCTTTAGCTCGTCTCGGACCCAGCGCTCGGGGTCCTCGATGAAGCCGCCCCACTCCGTGAAGCTATCCCCCTCCCCCCAGGCATCGAGGAAAAGCTGCCGCTTCTCAAGGTCAGCGAGAACCTCGAAGAGCGCGTCACGGCAGTCGACCTTGTTCAGACCGCGCCTTTGGCCTTGCCGCTCCGACCACAGCGCCATGCTTTGATTCTAAGAGCGCATCCTCCCGCTGATTCCCCGGTGGTTTCGACTTGGGGACGTTCGGTCGGACCCACTGCCTGCGATTTCCGCGACGGCGTACGGCTTACGGCAGCGATAGCCCAGGAACTTCCCGCAATCGCGGGATGAGGGTCCTAGCGTTGATGCCATCCACATCGCCCGTGACGACGGTCGACACGACTTGCATCATTTCTGGGTCGCGCTGAAGGCGGTCGATTAGTTGGGTATTGACCTGTGATCCCTGCCACCACCGGATGACCTCGATCCCATCTTGGCCGGCCAAGAGGCCCGCTAACACGCTGAAGTCTCCCAACCGTCCCAGTGTCACCAGGAGATGATCCTCCCCGGACCCCCGATGAGGTCGCTGTAGAAGTCGGCCAGGAGTTCACTCCCGGCGAGCGTGCGAGCTAGGTGCCAAAGGCCCGATGTCAAGGCCGGTTGAAAAGTGGACCACCCACGCCGGTTGAAAAGTGGACCACCCCAATCGAGGTAGGGGCGCCTGCGGAGCGGAGCCCGTAGGGCGAAGCGGAGTGGGCGCGGGCGGTCAGTCGCCGGGTGGGGGCGAGCCGAGGTCTTTGTCGCGCAGGCGGTAGGAGTCGCCCTTGAGAGCGAGGATCTCGGCGTGGTGGACGAGGCGGTCGATCATCGCCGCGGCGGTCACCTCGTCGCCGAAGATCTCGCCCCAGGCGGAGAAGGCTTTGTTCGAGGTGACGATCAGGCTGGCGCGCTCGTAGCGGGCCGAGACCAAGCTGAACATCAGGTTCGCGGCCTCTGGATCGAAGGGGATGTAGCCGACCTCGTCGACGATCAGCAAGGGCACCCGGCCGAGGCGGGTCAGCTCTGCTTCGAGTTGGCCTTGGCGCTTGGCCTCGCCGAGCTTTGCGACCCATTCGGTTGCGGTCGCGAACGCGACCCGCTGCCCGGCGAGGCAGGCGCGGATCCCGAGCGCGATCGCGAGGTGCGTTTTGCCGGTCCCGGGCGGGCCGAGCATGACCACGTTCTCGCGGCCGTGGAGGAAGTCGAGCTGGCCGAGGTGTTCGATCACCTGGCGCTTGACCGAGCGCTGGAAGGTGAAGTCGAATTCCTCCAAGGTCTTTCGGGCCGGGAACCGAGCGGCCTTGATCCGTGACTCGCCGCCGTGGCTTTCGCGTGACGCGACCTCCGATGAGAGGACGGCCTCAAGGAAGCGCTCGTGTGACCACTGTTCCTCGCGCGCCCGCTTGGCGAGCACGGGAACCGAGTGGGCAGCCGCCGGCGCCTTCAGCGACCGGAACAAGTGCGAGAGCTCCGAGGTCTTGCTCATGCTGGGATCAGGGCGTCATAGCGGACCAGAGGCCGCGACTCGACCTCGACGTCGGGCCCTCGACGACGCTCGCCGCGCAGCCGCTCGAGCTCGCGCTGATGGACAGGGTCGGTGAAGGTGAGTCCCTTGGCGAAGGCGCGCCGGTGGCGACAAGCCAGCTCGCCGGTGTCGAGCGCGGTGGCGGTAATGGCAGTCTGGGAGGCCGAGACCTCGACGCGGCGCCCGGCGAGGCACGGGTCGAGCGAGTAGTCGTTGGTGTCAAAGCGCAGGTAGGGCTGCTGGGCGACGCGGATCGTGAAGCGGTGGTCAGGATCGGGCATCGGCGCCGGGAGCGGGCGCATCCGCTCTCGTTCGGCGGCGAGGCGCTCCGCGGGGACCGCCCGGGTGGTGCGGTGTTTGCGGGCGTTGGCCTTGTCGGTCCAGGAGTCGAGCTGGGCCTGGTAGTCGAGCTGGTTCGCGAAACTGCGAGCGGGCTCGAAGTTGGTGCGGATAAAGCGATGGGAGCGCTCGAGTGCGCCCTTGGCCTCGGGATCGCGGGCCTCGAGGATGATCCAGCCGACCGGCAGCGCGCCGCAGAAGGCGGCGAAGTCCTCCGTCGGGCGCCCACCGCCGCGGTGGACAGCGCCCTCACGATCCCAGACCAGCTTCTCGGGCAGGGCGCCGAGGCGACCGAGGCAGCGGCCCATGCCATAGCGCAGGTCGCGCAGCTCCTTCGAGAACACGAGCGCAGCGGCGATCGCACGCGAGTAGCCAAGCTCGGCGGTCACGACCCAGCCGCGGCGCGTCTGGCCCCACCCGACCGGAATCTCGGCCTTGGGCTCCCAGAGATCGAACTGACACAACTCACCCGGGCGGTAGACCGTGCGCTGATAGGTGCGAAGCGGCCGGTAGCGAGGACGCACCTCGCGCACGTAGTCGTCAAAGATCGTCTTGCCACCCGCGTATCCAAGCTCCTCGCAGCGCTCACGCAGGCACTGCGCAGGAATCTCGGGGTCCTCGTCCAGCCGGCTATGGATCTCACCCTTGAACGGATCGAGCTTCGACGGGCGCCCAGGACGCTCATAGCGTGGCGGCTCACCGCTAGCGAGCGCCGAACGGATCGTCTCGCGGTGATAGCCGGTCAGGCGATGGATCTGGCGGATCGAGCGCCCCTCGACAAACCGCATCCGTCTGATCTCCGCCCACCGCTCCACACCGACCACCCGCTCCTCCTCGCCTCGATCTCTTCGATCGGACGAGGCTCAGGACCCAGCCGGACACAACCCGGCCCCGCGCCAGGGGGTCAGTTTTCAACCGGCGCAGGCGGTCCAGTATTCAGGCGGCGCCCACACCCGATACCTCCGCGCGCTTGCCCATGTACGACAGCTCTAGGGCACCAGCTAGCTCCGCCGCAGCACCGAGTTTTATTGCAGGCATTGGTGTCGCGCCTCGATCAGCCCGCTGTGACCAGAGAGCCTTAGCCAAGTCGAAGCTGTGCTCCCGCGTCGCCATGGCACCGCAGGCGTAAAGAAGCATCCAACCCAGCAGCCGGGGGGCGTATCCAAATGCGGCGTAGGGGTGTGCGGGAGTCGTCCACGACTGATCGGCCAGTTCACCGAGCCACGGCAACTCGCCGCGGATGAAGGTTCGATGGTCGTGTTGGATCAGAGGGAGCAAAGACGCCAGCCGTCGCTCAAGAGCGCTCGACAGCTCACCGTCGAGCCGAGCCATACGCTCCGTGTCGATCTCCGGCCCAACCTGGGCTTCGGCCGCGGCTGTTACGGCGCGGTGCGTTGTCCTAACGAAAGCGTCGCGCTCGGTTTTCAGCAGCTCAGCCAAGGCGACCGGACTACCTCGCTCCAAAGCGGTGATAGTCCTGCTTCTAACCAGATGCGCGGTCATACCCCCGCTGGGATCCGACAGCCATCCGCTGACGCGGCGCTCCAACTCAGCCAGGAAGTCCCCGGCGCCGGAACGGCTGATGATCTTCCCGCTAGCTTGCGCTACCAACGCTTCGGCTTGCGCGGTGGTACCGGATGGACGCGTGAGCCAGTAGAGGCCAAAGCGCGGGCTCGTCTTTCGAAGCGCTCCGTTGATGGCCCCGTCACGACCCGCATATCCCAGGGAGATCACTCCGTGACGCTCGGCGATTTCCTTGAGCTCGTCGGTCATGCGGGGGTCCAGCGTCTCTACCTCCTGGGGGGTGTTCCGGATAGTGAGTTGCCCGGCGTCCCCGTGTGCTTTGACCAGGAAGATCGGTGCGGTTTCCCGATGAGGGGCTGTCTCAAGTCCAGCGTCATCGCTCACCATCACGAAAGGCAAGCCGCGCGCTGTAAGGGCGTCTTCGATTAGATGATCAAAGTTCGTCGTCACGATGGTTCTCACCAATCCTCGCTCCGCTAGGCGCGCAAGAGCGACGTGTGCCGGCCCCGGTGAGCGACCCGAGAAGAACCCCGCAACAAAGTCACGACGAGTCTGATCGATCGGCAGTGCCGCTTCCAGCAATGCTGAGTAACCAAGGTCGCTGAGGCCCTCCGACCTGAGCCATTCCGCAAGGTCGTCCTCTGAAGGCTCGGAGCTGGAGGGGTTAGCAGTCGCGTAGAGCTTCCGCTTGGTCAACCGGAGGATCTCACCACCACTCGGGACGCCAGCTTCGGCCGAGACTCCAGCGCCGACAAGTACCGCGAAAGCGCCTGGCGTTGTAGCCATCGCAATTGATAGCTGTATGACTGGGTCGAGGGTGGCCACCAGCTCAACCTACCCCGTGGCTAGCGGACGGCACTCGCGGGCGCTGCCCTCCCACGTTCCGGCGACGACTTTGGGGGGCTGCCTCTATCAACAAGTGCCGGGTTGAGGACGCTTCCTCATGCCACGACCCGGCTGCCACGGCCGAACCCGCTTGCCACGCGAACACCCTGTCCGACTTCGGGGCGCTCCCCTACTCCCATCAACCTCGGATAGGGGATCGTCGCCCTCCCACCCGTCGCACCATCCCCGGCCGGCGGTGGCTCTCGCGCTGCCGCACGCTGTTGCCGATCAGCCAGAGCATCGGTGGCCACAGGCCCACGAAGAGCGCTCGGCGCTCGGCGTTCGCCCGCTCGTCCTCCCCGATCGTCTTCGCCCGGATCCATAGCCCGACACAGAGCAGGATCGCGCTCAGCGACATCGCGTACAGATAGCGGTGAGGCTGACTGCGGACGGCAGGAGGGAGGTGGGGCACAGCCCCAGCTTGACGGATTCGCCGCGCCGTGGCGCGGCGGTGGTATGACTACCCGGTGCCGCGCCGACAGCCCACCGCGACGCGGCTGCGCACCGCCGCGCGGTTTCCGCTGGGCGTCGGGCTCACGGCGTGGCGCTACATGTGGCGCACGACGCCCGTGCATCGCTGGGAGCTCTCCGGCTCCCTGGACACCGACCAGCCGCCGGACCTGCCAGGAGACGTCGAGCTCGACGGGCTCCAGCGCGCGGGCGACGGGGTCGGCCCTCTTGTCCACCGGATCTACCGGACCCGGATCGCCGGCTCCTCGCTCACGCCGGAGCAGCTCGTCGGGCGCATCGCCGCCGACCTCGACGGCGTGGCGCCGTCGGAGTTCGCAACGTTCCAGAAGCTGCGCGGCGGCGAGGGACTGGTGCCGAACGACGAGTACGTGGTCCGCATGCCCGGGCCCTACGACGGCCCCGTACGGGTGGTCTCCGTGACTCCGACGTCGTTTCGGCTCGCCACCCTCAACGGCCACCTCGAGGCGGGGCAGATCGAGTTCCGCGCCGACGCCGATCACCGCTCGCTCGGTTTCACGATCGAGTCGTGGGCGCGCAGCGGCGACCGGTTGAGCGACCTCCTGTATTCGCGCCTCGGCCTGGCGAAGGAGGTGCAGTCGCACATGTGGACATCGGTGCTCGCACGCGTGGTGGAGCTCGCCCGTGGGCGGATGGACGGCGGCATCGTGATCACGACACGGCGCATCGACGCCGACCGGCTCGGCGTCGCGCCGCGGCCAAGGCGCACGCGGCGCGACGAACGCAGGCTCGCGGCGCTGGCGCGATTGGCGGTCAACTTCGACACCGGCCGGACGGACACCTACACGCCGGAGAACGGCTGGCACGTCGACGACACGGTCGAGCCCCTGCCGCACGAGGCCTCGGGCCCGCCGGTCGACGGCGGAAGCTGGCAGGTCGCCCGCCGGCTGATGATCGACTATCAGCTCGCCGACCCGGCGGTCGTCCGTGCGGTGTACCACGGGGACGAGCCGCTGGCGGGCCGCGACATGCTGCTCAAGATCAGCTTTCTCGGGCTGCGGATCCACGCGGGCGTCCGGATCGGCGAGGTGTACGACGACACTCGCACCGTCGACGGACGCCCCGTGCAGATCTTCGGGTGGAGCTACCGGACGCTCGAGGGCCACTTCGAGCAGGGCGAGATGAGCTACGAGGTGTGGAAGTGGATGGACACGGGCGACGTGGCCTTCCGGACGCACGCCTATTCCAGACGCGCCGATCACGGTCCGCCTCTGCTGATCCTCGGGTTCCGCCTCTTTGGCCGCAGCCAGCAGCTGCGCTTCTATCGCGGGGTCTGCCGGCGCGCCCGCCGGCTGACTGAGACCGAGCTCGAGAGCGCGCGGGTGATGACACGTCACAAGACTGGCGGGTGACGGGCGCTCAGGCCTGAGAACCCCGCGCCATCTTGCGTAGATCGAGGGCCTCGTCGAGCGTGGCCTCCTCCACGCCCTTCTCGATGGCCACCTCCCTGATGGTGCGCCGCGAGGCCACCGCCTCCTTGACGATCTCCGTCGCACGGTCGTAGCCGATGTGGGGGTTGAGCGCGGTGGCGATCGCGGGGGTCGACTCGGCATGGCGGCGCAGCACGTCCTCGTTGGCCTGCAAGCCATCCACGCACTTCTCAGCGAGCAGGGCGGAAGCGCTCGAGAGGATCGTGATCGAGTCGAGCAGGTTGCGGGCGATCACCGGCACCCGCACGTTGAGCTCGAAGTTGCCCTGCGTGCCGGCGATGGTGATGGCGGCGTCGTTGCCGATTACCTGGGCGGCCACTTGAAGCACCACCTCCGGAATCACCGGATTCACCTTGCCGGGCATGATCGAGGAGCCCTTCTGGAGCTCCGGCAGCGACACCTCGCCGAGCCCGGTACGCGGGCCCGAGCCCATCAGCACAAGGTCGCTGGCGATCTTGGTGAGCGACACGGCCACGACCTTCAGGGCCCCCGAGAGCTCTACGAGCCCGTCGCGGTTGCCCTGGGCCTCGAACGGGTCGGCGGGCCCTTCGACCGCGATGCCGGCACTGTCGGCCAGGCGCAAGCGCACTCCGGCGGCAAAGTCGGGATGGGTGTTGAGACCGGTGCCGGTGGCCGTGCCTCCCAACGGGATCTGCGCTGCGCGCGCGAGCGCGTCGCTCACCCGCGCCTGCGCGAGGCGAGACTGCGCGGCGTACCCGGCGAACTCCTGCCCGAGCGTGACGGGCACGGCGTCCATCATGTGCGTGCGGCCCGCCTTCACCACGTCGGCGAACTCATCGGCCTTCGCCTCGAACGACACCGCGAGCCTCTGGAGGGCCGGGAGCAGCCGCTCGCTCGCCTCCGACACGGCGGCCAGGTGCACGGCCGACGGGAACACGTCGTTGGAGGACTGGCCCATGTTCACATGGTCGTTCGGGTGGGCACCCTCTCCGGCCAGGCTGGCGATCACCTCGTTGGCGTTCATGTTCGACGAGGTCCCCGACCCGGTCTGGAAGACGTCGATGGGGAACTGGTCGTCGTGCCTGCCATCGGCCACCTCGTCCCCCGCGGCCGCGATCCGCTCGGCCAGCTCGGAGTCGATCAGCCCGAGCTCGGCGTTGGTCCGCGCCGCGGCAGCCTTCACGGCACCGAGCATCCGCACCACGGCGACGGGCACGCGCTCGCCCGAGACGGGGAAGTTGTCCACCGCCTTACCGGTCTCCGATCCCCACAACTGCTGCTCGGTCGCCATCTGTCTCCTTCGCATGGTCTGGGTGAGGCAAGCTACCGCGCTCAGCCGCCGCGCAGCCCGGCGCGCTTCCCGCGCCTGAACGCCTCGGAGCGGCGGCGCACGATCAGCGTCTCCTGCTCGAGCCGGCGCACCAGCTCCGCGTTCACGCCCTGGTGCTCCCTCACGCCCCGCTGCGTGGCGCCCATGAGGTACCCGAGCTGGAGCGCCTCGTCGCTCTCGGGGTCCTCTGCCGCGGTGGCCGCCAGCTCAGCTGCCACGTTCACGAAGGCCGTCCCGAGGTCGGCCAGCTCAGCCGCGTCGCTCTCGTCGGCCAGGCAGGCCGACAGGGGCGTGCCGTCGAGGCGCACTTCGCCCGGCGCGGCGTGCAGGGCGTCACGCACCGCCACTTGTCCCTGCCGGCAGGCGGCCGGAACGCCGCTGCGCTCCTCCTTCGCGCAGCCCGACAGGGCCAGCGCCGCAACGCAGCCGAGCAGGAGCAGCCCTGCCACTGGCACGAATGTGTCCGTCATCGTGCCTAGTATCGCGCGGCAATGACGCTGCTCGAGCTCGGCGATCCGCTCGCCCACCGCGCGCTGCAGGCACTTCTTCGAGCGGAGACCTCCGTGCGGCGGGCTCTCGCTGCCGATCTCGAGCGCGAGGGTGTCTCCCCGGCGGGTTTCTCGGCTCTGGTCGTGCTCACCACCGCCGGTGGCTCGGCCGAGCTGCGCGCGCTGCGCAGGCGCCTCGGCTGGTCGAAGGCCAATGCCACCGAGGTCACGCTGACTCTGGAGTCGCGAGGGCTCGTGGTGCGCCGCCGCCTGGTCCGCGACCGCCGGGCAGCGGCGGTCGACCTCACCGCCGCCGGCCATGAGCTCGTCGAGCGGCTGTTCCCAGGTCATGCGGACCGGGTGAGCACCGCCTTCTCGGCCCTCGATGAGCACGAAAAGCGCTCCCTCGCCGAAATCTGCCGCAAGCTGGCCGCCTGAAGCAGGTTCGAGGGAGCCGGGCCGAATCCCTCCTGCCCGGCTACCGGCCGGCGCCGTCGGGCCGGCGGTCCTGGACAGCTGAAAGGCGGTCCGAGACGCGGTCGATCCGGCCGCCCAGCCGCGACAGCGCTCGCCCGTTGTCGGCCGACGCATCGAGGGCATCGACCACGTCCCTCTCGATCCCCCGCAGGCGTCGGTCGAGCTTGGCCACGTCCGACTCCTCGCTGGCGCTGCCCAGCCGGCGCTCCAGCTCTCGCCGCTCGAGCTCGCGCTCGCGGTTGGCTCGCTTGAGCTGGACGTTGGCTTCGCGCAGGCTGCGCTCGAGCGAGTTCACGCGCTCCCGATCGGCGGACTCACCGGTTTGGAGCAGCGCGTAGGCGGCGACGGCCGAAGCCGCGACGGCAAGCACACCCAGTAGCACCAGCCAGCGGCGCACCGAACGGAAGTCCTCGACGATCAGGGCCGCGCGACGAGTGCGGCGGCCGGGTGGCTCCTCTTCGGGAGGCGGGTCGGCCGGCGG
The DNA here is from genome assembly GCA_030447725.1 of Thermoleophilaceae bacterium. GTDB lineage: Bacteria > Actinomycetota > Thermoleophilia > Solirubrobacterales > Thermoleophilaceae > JAAYBF01. Next base: position 218,533 of record JAUJOQ010000001.1, on the reverse strand, counting down.
TCGCGGACTCGTCCCCATGGGCATCGACGAGTCTACCCCGGGCCGCTTCGCGCACGCTCGTAGGATGAGGCGTGTGCCCCCGTATGAGCCCGTCGACCGCAGCCAGGCATTCCCCGCCCTCGAGGTGGAGATCCTCGAGCGCTGGCGCGAGCGCGACGTGTTCCACGAGTCCATCCGCCGCCGCGAGGGAGCGGAGCCGTTCGTGTTCTACGAGGGCCCTCCCACCGCCAACGGCCGGCCCGGGTCCCACCATGTGCTCAGCCGGGTGTTCAAGGACGTGTTCTCGCGCTACCGCACCATGCGCGGGCGGCTGGTGCACCGCAAGGGCGGCTGGGACTGCCACGGCCTGCCGGTGGAGCTGGAGGTCGAGAAGAAGCTCGGCTTTCAGTCCAAGGAGGACATCGAGCGCTACGGCGTGGCCGAGTTCAACGCCCAGTGCCGCGAGTCGGTGCTGCGCTACATCGACGAGTGGAACGAGCTGACCGAGCGGATCGGTTTCTGGCTCGACACCGACGACGCCTACTACACGCTCGACGACTCCTACATCGAGTCGGTCTGGTGGTCGCTCAAGCAGGTCTTCGACCAGGGACTGCTCTACGAGGGTCACAAGGTGGTGCCCTACTGCCCGCGGTGTGGCACGGCTCTTTCGAGCCACGAGGTGGCGCAGGGCTACAAGGAGGTGGTCGATCCCTCGGCCTACGTGCGCTTCGGTGTGCGCGGGGAGGAGGGAGTGTCCTTCCTGGGCTGGACCACCACGCCGTGGACGCTGGTCTCCAACGCCGCGCTGGCCGTGCACCCCGACGTGACCTACGTGCGCGCGCAGGTCGGGGAGGAGACGCTGATCCTGGCCGAGGCGCTGGCGGAGCGCGTGCTCGGCGAGGGGATCGAGACGAGCGACCCGGTGAAGGGGGCCGACTTGGAGGGCACCGCCTATGAGCCCCCCTTCCCCTACATCGCCGACTACGGCGAGCACGGCCACACGGTGCTGCTTGCCGACTTCGTGACCACCGACGACGGCACGGGGGTGGTGCACACCGCCGTCGCCTTCGGCGAGGACGACTTCCGCCTGGGCGAGGCCTACGGGCTCGAGGTGCAGAACCCCGTGCTGGGAGACGGCACCTTCGACGAGCGCGCGGGACCATTCGCCGGGCGTGGGGTGAAGGAGGCCGACCCGGACATCCTCGAGGCGCTGCGCGATGCCGGCCGGCTGTATCGAGCGGAGGACTACGAGCACTCCTATCCACACTGCTGGCGCTGCGAGACGCCCCTGATCTACTACGCCAAGTCGAGCTGGTACGTGCGCACCACCGAGCGCAAGGAGGAGCTGCTGGCAGCGAACGAGGCGGTCGAGTGGCACCCCGGGCACATCAAGCACGGCCGCTTTGGCAAGTGGCTGGAGAACAACGTGGACTGGGCCCTCTCCCGCGAGCGCTACTGGGGCACGCCGTTGCCGATCTGGCGCTCCGACGACGGCGAGGAGGTGGTCTGCGTGAGCTCGCGCGCGGAGCTGGCCGAGCTCGGCGCCGACGTGCCCGAGGACCTCCACCGGCCGTTCGTGGACGACGTGACCTTCGAGCACAACGGCAAGACGATGCGCCGCGTGCCCGACCTGATCGACGTCTGGTGGGACTCGGGATGCATGCCTTTCGCCCAGTGGCACGCCCCGTTCGAGAACGGCGAGAAGTTCGAGCAGCGGTTTCCCGCCGACTACATCTGCGAGGCGCTGGATCAGACGCGCGGGTGGTTCTACTCGCTGCTGGCGGTGTCCACGCTGCTCTACGGCCGCGCGTCGTTTGAGACCGTTCTCTGCCTGGGCCTGATCCTCGACGGCGAGGGCCAGAAGATGTCGAAGTCAAAGGGCAACGTGGTGGTGCCCTGGGATGTGCTCGATACCCACGGCGCGGACGCTCTGCGCTGGTACTACTTCACTTCGAAGCAGCCCTGGGACGGCTACCGCTTCTCGCTCGAAGCCGTCGGCGAGTCGGTGCGTCAGTTCATCAAGACGCTGTGGAACACCTACGGCTTCATGGTGCTCTACGCCAACGTGAACGATGTCGGGACAGCGGCACTGGAGGAGGTGGATCTGACAGACATCGACCGCTGGGCGCTCTCGCGCCTGCAGGAAACCACCGAGATCGCGATCGAGCGCCTCGACGATTACGACACCACGGTCGCGGGGCGAGCCATCGCCGCCCTCGTCGAGGACCTGTCCAACTGGTACGTGCGCCGCTCGCGCCGGCGCTTCTGGGATGGCGACCCGGCGGCCTTCGCGACCCTGCGGGAGTGCCTGCTCGGGGTGGCCAAGCTGGCCGCCCCGCTCACTCCCTTCGTCACCGACGCCATCTACGGGAACCTCGATGGTGCCGAGCCCTCCGTGCATCTGTGTGACTACCCCGAGCCCGACCCCGCCCTGCGCGACGTCGGGCTGGAGTGGCAGATGAGTCTGGTGCGCGAAGCGGTCGGCCTCGGTCTTGCGGCCCGGGCCCACGTCAAGCTCAAGGTACGCCAGCCACTGCGCGAGGCCATCGTCGTGGCCGGCGGCCGCGAGCGCGAGGCCATCGGCCGCTTCGAAGGCCTGCTGCTGGAGGAGCTGAACGTGAAGAGCGTGCGTTACGTGTCAGAGGCCGACGAGCTCGGGCGCTTCGAGCTCAAGCCCAACTACCGCTCCCTTGGCCCCCGGTTCGGCAGCCAGATGCCCCAGGTGGCCGCCGCGGTTGGCGGGCTCGACGCGGACGCCGCGGCCCGCACCCTGCGCGACGGCGGCGAGGTGCACGTGGCGATAGGAGGCCACGACCACGCGCTCGGGGCCGACGACATTCAGATGGCGCTGCGACCGCTCGAGGGGTATGAGGTCGAGCGCTCGGGCTCGCACGCGGTGGCGCTGGACGTGACGATCGACGACACGCTTCGCCGGGAGGGGGTGGCGCGCGAGGTGGTACATGCCGTGCAGAACGCGCGCAAGCAGGCCGGCCTCGACGTGGCCGACCGCATCGACCTGTCACTCGGCGGCGACGCGGCGGTCCTCGCCGCCGTGCGCGAACACGAGGACTACCTGCTGGGCGAGACGCTGGCGGTGTCAGTCGACCTGTCCGGCGCCGAGACCGGCGCACGCGCCGAGATCGAGGGCCTCGAGCTGCTCATCGGCGTGTCGCGTGTTTGACCAGTCGGGTTCGAGCCGGGCGCTGCAGCCGAGTCTCCACCGTTTGAGCTCAGCAGCGCCGACAGAACGTCGTCGAAATGCTCGCGCTGCGCCAGGCGGCGCTATCCGCACTCGGGGTCGGTGAGCGGTTTCTGTCGCTAGGGGCGAACCGCGGCGCAGGCGTCACGCGGGTGAGTGGACCGTCGGGCCAATTCGAATAGAAGATGTTCTCACCGTCGACCGCGTAGAGGTCGCCGGGAAGGCCACCCCCCGGCTCGGCGTCGGGGGCCAGCATCCTGCCTTCGCCGCTGAGGGTCTCCTGCACGGGCTCGCCACGAACGGGTGCGCGCATGAGGTCGATGCTCGTGGCGACGTCGCCCGAGGCTCCCTCCAACCGCTGAACGAGGTGCTGCCAGTAGACGAAGCCCTCGTCGAGCTCGACTCCGAACAACACGGCGCCGCTCGTGACGCGATCGTAGCGAGCGGCGGCGACCAGCCGCGACTTGCGCCGCCCGATGCGCATCAGACGGATCTCGGTGCGCTCGACGGGGTTAACCGACGGCGTGAACTTGAGCGCGAGCAAGCCGCCGGAGACATCAAAGTCCTGGGGACCCCGCCTCGTCAGACGACGCACCCGCCGCCCCGGGCGCTTTTGGAAGACCCCGACCGTGCATTGCGAGCCGTCGCGCGGAGGTTGGGCGAAGTAGAGCACTCCGCGCTCCATCTCGGGACTGGCAGGAAAGCAGTCACGGTTCGGGGTCAACAGCGGGCGGTGACGGCCGGTGTCGAAGTCGTACGCAAAGACTCGGCACCCCGCGCGGACGCAGTAGGTATAGACGGCGACGAGACGTCGTCGCGCGTCGGTACCGAGGCTCAGGCCGACAAACGTTGCTCGGCGTGGCGCCGCCTTGGGGCCGCCGAGTGGCTTCATATCCGCCCCGAAGCCCTCGTACAGCCGCTCGGTACCGAACATGCCTCGCCTGGCCACGCTGACCAGCTTCCCGTTCTCGGCGGCGAAGTCCGTCAGCTGGAGGCCGGAGGACGTGTAGCTCTCGTCCGCTGCCGCAACGGCGGGGCAAGCGAGCGCGGTGGCGATGGCTACCCAGGGTGACGTGCCGTGAACGCATAGCCCGGTGAACCCGCATGGCGCCGCCGAGTTGCGGCCTGTGTCAGTCGGGCGGTCCGAGCGCCGACTCGCGCCCGCCGCTCGAAGGTTCGCCTTGGATCTGGCCGCCGATCGCCCAATCGGCCTTGGGCACGTCCACAAAGCGGATCCAGACCTGGTCGGGTGGCATCTCGCCTACCTCGGCCAGCACGGCCGTGACCTTCTCGGCGATCTCCGACTTCTGGTCATCCGAGCGGCCCTCGAACCACTCGATGGTGACGAAGGGCATGGCGCCTCTAGGCCAGCGCCGGCTCGAGCTCCTGGATCAGCCTGTTCTTCGGAAGCGCTCCCACGATCTGATGCGCGACCTCACCGTTCTTGAACAGCAGCAGCGTGGGGATCGACATCACGTTGTAGCTCGCCGCCGTCTGCGGGTTGTCGTCCACGTTGAGCTTCACGACCTTCAGGTCTTCACGCTCGCCGGCCAGCTCCTCGAGATGGGGCCCGACGATGCGACACGGGCCACACCACGGCGCCCAGAAGTCGACGAGGACGGGCTCGGTGGACTCGATCACCTCGGCCTGAAAGCTGAAGTCGGACACTTCGTTGACTGCGGCCACTTGGACTCCCCTTCGTAGAATTCGCCGGTGATACTTCAGAAAGTATAGCGTCGGCCTCATGCTCGGTTCATGGCCCTGCGGATGCGCAGCGCGGGGACCTTCCAGAAGGCTTCGAGGGCGATGTGGGCAGACATCTTCGACGCTCCCACGCGGCGCTCGCGAAACAGGATAGGCACCTCGGTCACCCGAAACCCCGCCTGGACCGCGCGATATGTCATCTCGATCTGAAAGCCGTAGCCGTCCGTGCCGACCGAGGTCAGGTCGAGGCTCTCCAGCACCTCGCGCCGGAAGCACTTGAAGCCGCCCGTCAGGTCGTTGACCTGCACGCCGAGGAGGACCTTGGCGTAGATAGAGCCCCCGCGACTGACGGCGCGCCGGCCGAGGCCCCAGTCGATCACCCCGCCGCCGGGCACGTAGCGCGAGCCGAGGACCAGGTCCGCCGCTCCCGACGCCGCCACCAGCCGCGGCAGGTCGGCGGGGTCGTGTGAGAAGTCGGCGTCCATCTCGAGCACGAGATCGGCGCCGCGGCTGAGGGCGCGGTCGAAGCCGGCGAGGTAGGCGGGGCCGATGCCCTTCTTGGCGCTGCGGTGCAGCACCTGCACCTCGTCGATCTCGGTCGCGAGGCGGTCTGCGATCTGGCCGGTGCCGTCGGGGGAGCTGTCGTCCACGACTAGGACGTGGTGGTCCATTCCGGTCGACGCGAGCTGGGAGAGCGCCGCCCGCACGATCGACTCGACGTTCTCGGCTTCGTTGTAGGTGGGCAGGACAAGCCAGGCGCCGGACATGGGCGCGTACCCTAGGGAAGGGTGCGGTGTTTGCCGGAGAGGGAAGGGTGCGGTGCTCGCCGGAGAAGGAAGGGTGCGGTGCTCGCCGGAGAGCCTCGGGTGCGGTGCTCGGCCGATCGGCGATCGGCCTACGCTCCTCCCCTTGCGTTCCGGCTGCGCTCCTCCCCTGACGCTCCGCCTGCGCTCCTCCCCTAGCGTTTCGGCTGTGCTCCTCCCCTGACGTTCCGGCTTCGCTCCTCCCCCTACTCCAGCATCCGTGGCACGAACCCTCAAGAACTCCGAGATCGCCGACGCCTTCGAGGAGCTCGCGACGCTCTACGAGCTGGACGGCGCAGTGCTCTACCGGGTGGTGGCATACCGCACCGCGGCCAAGTCGATCCGCGAGTCCGGTGTCTCGGTCGCGCAGATGGCGGCACAGGGCCAAGCGGAGCAGCTGAGCGGGATCGGAAAGACGATCGCGGAGAAGATCGCGGCGCTGGTGGAGACCGGCTCGATACCCGCCGCCGACAAGCTCAAGGCCAGGATCCCGGCGGGCCTGGTGGCGATCACGAACATTCCCGGCCTGGGGCCCAAGCGCACGCGCCTGCTGTACGAGGAGCTGAGGATCGAGTCCCTCGAAGATCTGCGCCGGGCCGCCGAGGATCAGCGGTTGCGCACGGTGCAGGGCTTCGGCGCCAAGGCCGAGGAGAAGGTGCTGACCGCTCTGGCGGCCGGCGCCGACGGCCGGCCGCGCATCCGCACCCTGCTCTCCTCCGCACTCGCCCTCGGAGAGGAGCTGGTCGAGGGGCTGCGTGACCACGAGGCCTCTCTGCGGGTGGAGCTGGCGGGCAGCGCGCGGCGCTGGGCCGAGACCTGCAAGGACCTTGACATCGTGGCGGCGGCCACTGATCCCGCGGCCCTGGTCGAGGCGTTCACGCGCCTGCCGGCCATCGACGAGGTGGTCACGTCAGGCGAGGCCGGGGCAAAGGCGCTCACCCACCGGGGACTGACGGTGGACCTGAGGATCGTCGCGCAGGAGAGCTTCGGCAACCTGCTTCAGCACTTCACGGGCTCCGCCCGGCACAACGAGGCCCTACGCACGAAGGTCGTCAAGCGTGGGCTGCACGTGAGCGAGTACTCGGTGACCGACGATGCGACCGGTGCCGTGCACCGGTGCACCACCGAGGAAGAGGTCTACGAGCTGCTGGGCATGGCCTACATCGAGCCCGAGCTGCGCGAGAACCGTGGGGAGCTGGATGCCGCGAGCAGCGGCGAGCTTCCCGAGCTGCTGACCCTGGCCGACATCCGGGGCGACCTGCACTGCCACACCACCGCCTCCGACGGCCGCGATTCGATCGAGCAGATGGCCCGGGCCGCGCAGGAGCGCGGCTATGGGTATGTGGCCATCACCGACCACTCGGCCACACACGGCTTCGGCAACCACGTTACCCCCGACGAGCTCAAGCGTCAGATCGAGCGGATCAGAGCGGTGGACGCAGCGATGGAGGACTTCCGCGTGCTCGCCGGCACGGAGACCAACGTGCTGCCGGACGGGTCGGTGGACTACAAGGACGACCTTCTGGCCGAGCTCGACTGGGTGGTCGCGAGCGTGCACACCTCCTTCGGGATCGGGGAGAACGAGATGACCGACCGGATGGTGGCGGCGATCGAGCATCCGCTCGTAGACGTGATCGGGCACCCCACCGGGCGCCTGATCGGCAGGCGTGAGCCCTACGCCGTCGACCTCGGGAGGGTGATCGAGGCCGCGGCGCGCACCCACACGTTCCTCGAGATCAACGCCAACCCCAACCGTCGCGATCTCGACGACGTGCACGCGCGCGTAGCCGCTCGGGCGGGGGTCACGATCCTGATCGACTCCGACGCCCACGGCACCGAGACGCTCGCCAACATGCGCTTCGGCGTGGCCACCGCCCGCCGCGCCTGGCTGAGCGCGGCGGACGTGGCCAACACCAGGTCCTGGGATGACCTGCGCGCCCTACGCCCCCGCGGCTAGGGAGGAGCGCAGGCGAACGTCGCACCGAACGGTCAGGGCCGGGCTGCCTCCCGCTCGGCGCCGGCGGGCACCGGCTCGATCTTGCGCATCCCCGGAGTGCGCAGCAGCTTCGGAGCCCCGAACGGCGAGCTCTTGTCGAAGTAGAAGCGCACCCCGTCGCGATACTCGATCGCCTGCACGGCAGCCGACTGGCGCCGCCACGTGAGCGCGACCGCGATCGCATAGCCGGCGGCGATCGCCGGCACCTGGGGGATCAGGAACGCCACCGCGCTCGAGGCCAGCGTGAACACGCCGAGCGGCCACAGGCGGTTGAAGATGATGCTCGCGGGCTCGATGTCGGGCAGCTGATTGGTGGACCGTGCGCTCGCCAGCAGCCGCCCGATGCCGGGCGTGGGGGCGAGCCGGCGTCCAAGCCACAGCCCTCCGCCCGCGGCCAGCGTCCACCAGGACACGGCCACGATCAGCGCCACGGTGTCGTCGTCGCCCGTGGCGCCGGCGATTGCCACCACCGCGAGCGCGGTGCTCGCCGCACCGAAGAGCAGGACTGCGGTTCGGAGAAAGTCGGCGAAGCTCACCGAGCCTAGTCGGCCTCCGTGAGGGCGATGAGAACTTGGGTGAAGCCGGGCACGCCCTCGACCACGACGTCGGCCCGGGTGACGATCGCCTCTGGACCCTCGGCCGAGCGCACCCCCACCCGGACAGCGGCGTCGAGCCGGCCTTCGGCCGTGAGCGCGTCGAGGGCTTCGAAGGCGTCGAGGTCCGTTGCATCGTCGCCGCCGTACATGGCGGCTCGCACGGGTGCGCTCTCCAGGAGAGCGCGTACCCCCTGGCCCTTGTCCACGTGCACGGGGGGCCGCACCTCGAGCACCTTTCGGCCCCAGTGGATTGCCAGTCCCGTCGCTTCGGCCTCCTGGGCCACGCCCCGGAGGATCGTCTCCGCGGCGGGCTCATCCGGGGAGCCGCGCCAGTGGAAGGCCTTGATCGGCCCCTTGTCCTCGAGGCGGATGCGCAAACGCTTGAAGTCGCGCGCGTTCTCGCGCCCTCTTACGAAGCCGCGCACCCGGTCCTCCCAGCCGGCGAAGGCTTCAACGAGCTGCGGGCGCTTGGCGCCGGCGCGAAGCACCTCGGCGCCATGGGAGCCCACGTAGGCGATCGCACCAACCCCCACCAGGCGGCGTGCCTCGGCCACGGACCGTCCCGACACGCAGGCCACCATCGCGTAGCGGCGACCGAGGCGTCCCAGGAGCACCGAGACCTCCTCGCGCACGCGGGAGTCCTCCGGCCGGCTGACGATCGGGGCGAGGGTGCCGTCGATGTCGCAGAAGATGGCCGCGCGGGAGGGGTGCTGCGTGAGCGGGCGGAGGCTCTCTACAAGCGCCTTGACGGGGGGAGCGGACACCATCCGTAGTATGCCTCGCGATGTCAACGAGGCTCGCTCGGCTCGCCGCGATCGCGACCGCGGCGGGGGCCTTCAGCGGCCTGTTCGGCGTGGGGGGCGGCACCATCATCGTCCCCCTGCTGATCCTCTGGTTCGGCTACGGGGAGCGGGAGGCCACGGGCACCTCCCTGGCGGCCATAGCGATCATCGCGGCGCTCGCCGCGGTAGCTCACGGGCTCTACGGCAACGTCGACGCGGTGAATGCGCTGCTGATCGGCCTACCTGCCATAGGTGGAGTGCTGGCCGGTACCGCGCTCCAGCAGCAGATCCCCGAACGAGCGGTGGCCGGGGCCTTCGCCGCGCTGCTGGTGGTCTCGGCGCTGGTGTTGGTCCTCTGATGGAGCTGTCCGACCTCGCGGGGGCGCTCGCCATCGGGTTCGCCGCCGGGATGGCCGGCGGTCTCGTAGGGGTGGGGGGCGGCGTTCTGATGGTGCCCGGGCTGGTGATCTTCCTGGGCGAGTCGCAGCTCGGGGCGCAGGCCACGTCCCTGCTCGCGATCGTGGGCGTGGCTGCAGTGGGCGCGTGGCGCCAGAACGGCTATGGCAACCTGCGCCTGCGCGACGCGGTGGTGATCGGCGCACTCGCGCCACTCGGTGTGCTGGTGGGCACCGTTCTCGCCAACGCGCTCAGCCAACGGACACTGGAGCTCTCCTTTGCAGCCGTCCAGATCTACTTCGCGTACCGTCTGTTGCGACGCGCGACCGCCCCCGCCGCACCGCCTCGGGCGGCGAAGGGGTAGCCTCGGCTCCGTGACCATTCTCGAGTTCGAGACACGGGAGCAGGCCGATCGTGCGTGCCTGGCCCTGCGAGGCGAGCTGGACCTCTCGACGGCGGAGAAGGTGGAACGCGAGCTGCGCCGCATCGAGAAGGCGGGAACCAAGCTCGTGGTGCTCGATCTCTCGGCACTCACGTTCCTCGACTCGACCGGACTTCGGCTGATAGTCGGCGCCGACCAGCGCGCTCGCCGGTTGGACCGCCGCCTGGCCGTGGTGAGGGGCCCTGCGACGATTCAACGCGTGTTCACGATCACCAAGCTCGACGAGCGCCTCGAGATGGTCGACAGCGCGGGCCAGGTCTAGTGCTGCGTCCTGGAGTCGTGTCCTTCGAAGTGACCGGCCGTCCTCAGATCGCCGCCCTCGGGGAGGCCGGATGAGGATCCTGATGCTGGTCTCCGAGGTCGCCTCCGGCGACGTGCTCAAGAGCGCGATCGGCACCGGGGCGGCCGACGACGCCGAGGTGCTGGTGGTGGCCCCCGCGCTCAACAGCAGGATGCGCTTCTTCGCTTCCGATCCCGATCCCGCCATCCGCCGCGCCGATGAGGTGGCGCAGGAGACGGCCGAGCGCCTGGACGAGGCGGACATCGACGCCGCGGCCGACACCGGCGAGTCCGACCCGCTGCAGGCCATCGAGGACGCGCTGGTCACCTTCGACGCCGACGAGATAGTGCTCTGCACACACCAAGGCGGCAAGCGAAACTGGCTCGAGGATGGAGTGGTGGACGACGCCAAGAAGCGATTCGACCTGCCGGTCCGCCACTTCCAGTTCGACTGACGAGCTGGTAGCGAGGCACCACTAGCCCTCCCGTTCCCCGACGCCCGTGGCCGGCTCGCCGGCGGGCGGGACACGCACCCCCGGCGTGCGGGCCACACCGGCCGCCGCCACGATCGTCCAAACACCGGGCGCGAAGCCGGGCGCCCCGGCGTGGTGGCCGCCCGACTCGGCCAGCTGCCGGCGCAGCTCGAGCAGACGCAGCACGGTCGTGCAGGTCTCCGCCTGCGGTGCGCCGTCTCCCACCTCGCATGCCAGGGCGGCCAGCGCCAGCGTCTCCGCCGGGTCGACCCCTCGGAACATCTGGCCGATAGAGGCGGCCAGAAAGGTGTAGACGCGGTCGAGCAACGGGTCTCGGTCGAGCCGCGCGGGCCCCGGCGCAGGGCCGGCGTCCAACGGCTGCTCGCCGGAGACGATCCGGGCCATCTGACCGCCGAACACCGACCGCAGCGCGTCGCCGTCGAGCCCCGCCTGCATCGCGTAGCGCATGTTCATGGCGGCTGCAAATGACGGGGTGGCATACGGAGCGTCGCTGGCGAAGACGATGTGCCGGGGCGCCACCAGCGCGTACAGCGCCAGTAGGTCGCTGGGCGACCACCAGGAGGTGTCGAAGAAGAGATTGGGGTGGTCGCCCACCTCCCGCCATATCCAGGCCAGGTCGCAGATCCCGGCATGGGCGAGGATCAGCCGCGCGCCGGGGTGGCGTTGGCAGATGGCCAGCCCGTGGCGGCCCAGTGCCGGGATCCCCCGCCCGGCGTGCACCAGCACCGGCAGCTGCCGCTCTGAGGCCAGCGCGAAGACGCCCTCCAGCTCGGGCGTGTCAAGGGCAAAGTCCTCCGCGCGGGGGTGGAGCTTGATGCCGACCGCGCCGGCCGCCAGCGAGCGCTCCGCCTCGCCCAGTGGGTCGGCTCGGGGGTCGAGCCGGCAGAACGCCACGAGCCGTCCGTCGGAGTCGGCGGCCGCCTCGATGGCGGCGTCATTGGCATCGCGGTAGCCGCCCGGCTCGTGCATCGGGAAAACCGCGGCGCGGGCGCCCGCGACCTCGAGCACGCCGGTCAGCTCGCCGGGGGTGCAGCCGAAGCCGTCGGGGTCGTTCTGGCCGATATGGGTGTGGGCGTCGAACAGCTCGAGTCCCGGCACCCGGCCCCTCATCTCCGCCAGCCAGGGCTGGATGAATTCGTCGTCGTACACCGAAGGCACCCCTCGCGGGCTCAGGCTGCCAGGGGCACCGCGGAGCGCCCCACCCGGCGGCCGGCCAGGAACGAGAGCATCGCCCTGTGGGTCTCCGCCGGGCACTCCATCTGCGGCACGTGCCCGCAGTCGAGCACGAGATGGCGCGCCTGCGGCAGAGCTTCATTCACGTGGCGGGCAAAGCCGATCGGCACGATCTCGTCGCGACTCCCCCACACGAAGAGGCTCTCCGCCTCGAGCTGTCCCAGGCGAGTCCAGAAGCCATTCTCGCCCCACGGGGCCTCGAGGTAGATGTTCCTGGCGGCCGCGTAGAAGGCGGCCCGGCCGCTCGGGGAGAGATAGGAGCGAAGGAACTCGTCCACGCCGGCGGCGGTCCACTCCGAGCCCTGCGCCGGCAAGAGGCGGCGCACCAAGCCCTCGACGACCGCGCGAGGCGCCGGCTGGATCAGTCCGAGCTGGGGAGCCACGAGCCGAAGCGGAGCAGCCCACGGCCGCGCCCGCAGCCAGGCCAGCGACGGCGCCAGCAGCACCAGCCGGCCCACGCGGTCCGGAGCCGATAGTCCCATCTCCAGCGCGGCCCGTCCACCCATGCTGTTGCCCACGACGTCGGCACGGTCGATGCCGAGCGCGTCGAGCAGGGCGACGCCGCCGCGGGCGAAGAAGGCGGGGTCATAAGCGCCCCGCAGCGGCTTGTCGGAGTCGCCGAAGCCGGGGAGGTCGATGGCGATCACCCGGTGAGAGCCGGCCAGCGCGGCCACGGTGGGAAGGAAGGACGCCTTCGTGGCGCCCAGTCCGTGCAGCGCCAGCAGCGGCGGCCCCTCTCCGGCCTCCATTACGGAGATCTTCGCGCCGGAAGTCTGCACCTGGCGGAAGCGCAGGCGCCCGGGGCCTTGCTCTTGCGCGGTGGCGGCCAGGAAGCCGACGCCCAGGTGCAGGTCGCGCCGCACGGTCAGGCGGCCGCTGCGGAAGGCGGCCATGCCTCCGGCCAGGTCGTCGGCCAGCGCTCGCCATGTCTCGGCATCGGCGGTGAGCACGGCGTCCGCGCGCCGGTGTGCGTCCGAGGGGCCGAGGCAGGCCCGGCCGCCGTCGAAGACCACGTCCCAGGCCTGTGGCCCGCCACCCCGTAGGCGCACGCGCGCCCCTGCTCGCACAGGCTCGAAGACGGTGCTGTCGTAGCGCCGGACGAGCGTCTCCAGCGCGGCGGGGGGCGGGACCATCGCTCGACGAACTTTATCGGGCCTCTAGGAGAGACCCTGCTCCAGGGCGCCTTTGACCGCTGCGTCGATGACGTTGATCCGGTAGAGCGCCAGTGCCTCGGGCGAGCGGAAGCGCTTCCCGGGCAGACCGTCCGGACCGTGATGGCCGAGCACGCAGTGCAGCAGCGCCAGCAGCTTGAGGGGCGGGAAGGATCCCAGGGCCGTCGCCCGCTCGGAGATCATCTGCTGTCCCAGCGCGAGGTGCCCGAGCAGCGCGCCCTCGTTGCTCAGCGTGATCTCGGCCCCGAGATCGAACTCCCGGACCTTGCCGATGTCGTGCAGGATCGCCGCGGTCACGAGCACGTCGGAGTCCAGCCGCGGATGCAGGGCGCAGGTCTCGATCGCCAGGGTGGCCACCGCCACGGTGTGCTCGATCAGACCGCCCAGGTAGGCGTGGTGGCCGCCGCGGGTACAGGGAGCCCGGCGCAGCGCCTCGCGGAGCTTGGTGTCGCAGAGCACCGAGTCGAGAAGGCGCCGGTGGTCGGCGTCATATACCTCCCGGGAGAGGTGTTCGAGGAAGCCGTCGAGCTCCTCCATGTCGCGGTAGGCCACCGGTAGGAAGTCACCCGGGACGAGGCCCTCGGCTTCGATGCGCTCTATGGAGCGCACCTCGACCTGCAACTCGTCGCGGAACCGCTCCACGCTTCCGGCCACGTGGACGAGGTCCCCGCGGTCGAACTTCCCGGCCATGAAGTCCGCGTCGCGAAAGACACGGGCGGGGATGGCCCCGGTGCTGTCGCGCAGCTCGAGCGCGAGGTATGCAGCACCGCTGCGCGCCGTGAGACGGTCCTTGCGCGAGCAGGCGAAGGATCCGTCGACCTCACTGCCCGCGCGCAGCGCGGCCACGGTGGTCCTGTCGGTGGCCACGGCGGCGGTCATGCCCCCATGGTGGGAGATCGGTCGGACCGACCGCCGCGGACGCTGCTATACGGTGAACACTGATGTCCGACGTGATCTGGAGCCAACGACCGTCGCTGCGCCGGCCGGTGCTGGTGGCGGCCTTCGGCGGATGGAACGACGCGGGCGACGCCGCGTCGGCCGCCGTGGAGTTCATCAGCGCTCGCTTCGAGCCGCGCGAGATCGCCCACATCGACCCCGACGAGTTCATCGACTTCACCAGCGTCCGGCCGATGGTCACTCTCTCCGAAGGGCGGACTCGCGAGATCGAGTGGCCCGCCACCACCATCTCGGCGGCCACCGTGCCGGGAGCCGACGGCGACCTTGCGATCCTGCAGGGCGCCGAGCCTTCGCTGCGCTGGCGGCGATACAGCGAGGCCGTGGTGGAGGCGGCGCGCGAGCTCGATGCCCGGATGGTGATCACGCTCGGCTCCCTGCTTGCCGACGTGCCCCACACGCGTCCGGTCTCCATCTCGGGCATCGCTTCGGATGGGGCCCTGGTCGATCGTCTGGGCTTCGAGCACACGAGCTACGAGGGCCCTACGGGCATCGTCGGCGTGCTTCAGCACGTATGCGCGGAGGCGGGCCTGACATCGGTGAGCCTGTGGGCCTCCGTGCCCCATTACGTCGCCGCCGCGCCCAACCCGAAGGTCGCCCTGGCCCTGGTGCGCGCCTTCGAGGGCGCCGCCGGAGTGGTGGTCGATGCGGGCGAGCTCGAGTCGGCCGCCGACGACTACGAGCGCCAGGTGAGCGCCGCCGTCGCCAGCGACCCGGAGGTCAAGGCCTTCGTCGAGCGCCTCGAGTCCGCTGCCGACGAGGAGGTCGAGGACTCCCCACCGGTCAGGCTTCCGTCCGCCGACGCGATCGCCAACGACTTCCAGCGGTTCCTGCGCCAGCGCCCCGGCGCCGACTCCTAGGTAGGCATCACGACCCTCCTGCGCCCTTGCCTCGCTTACGCCGGCAACGCCGAGAGGAGGCCGACAAGCACCGGCGCACCGACTGGCGCGCGCACCAGCTATCGCTCCGCCGCCGGGCAGATGATCCGGTAGTCGCAGTACGAGCAGATCTCCGCCGAGGGCGTGGGCTGGAACTCCTGGCGCGTGATCCCCTCGCCGATCCGTGCCACGGTCTCGCGCACGCGTTCGAGCTGCTCTTCGGAGTGCTCCACCGGCACCTTCTCCCCGGTCATTACGTAGAAGTAGCTCTGCGCCGAGGTCTCCAGCTTCCACGACTCGCGCGCCCCAATCTGGTACACGGACAGCTGCACGTCTTCGCGCAGCTGCTCCTCGGTGCGCGCCTTGCCCGTCTTGTAGTCGATCAGCTCGTAGTCGCCGTCGGGATGGCGGTCCACACGGTCCACACGGCCGCGCAGCACGTGAGGGCCAAGCTTGAACGAGAAGCTGCGCTCGAACCACACCGGCCGGCCGTCCGAGGTCAGTGAGTCCTCCCAGTAGCGGTCGAGGGCATCCACTGCGCGCTCCCGAAACTGCAGCTCGTCGTCGGAATCACCGAAGCCGCCTCGCCGCCACGAGGACTCGAACAACTCCATCAGCTCCTCACGGCCGCCGTTGGAGTGCTTGTGGAAGCGCTCGAGCACCTGGTGCAGGGCAATGCCGAAGCGCTGGTGGATCGTGGGCTCCTGAGGTATCCGGAAGACGCGCGCGAACTTGTACTTCAGCGGGCAGATCCGGTATGTCTCGATGTCGGACGCCGAAAGCATCAGCCCCTCGGCTGCGCCGCGCCGGCGTGGGATGAACGGGTCGAGTGAGGGCTCGCTGCCCTTGTGACCCGCCACCGGGCGCCGCACGGAGTCGCGTCCGGCGTCGCGCAGCCAGTCGTCGAGAGCCGAAGCCTCGAGCAGCTCCCGCTGCTCGCGCGTGGTTGCATGGGCCAGAAGAGCGTTCACCTCGCCGATCGCCTCCTCAACGGACTGGCCCGCCTGGGAGCGGTCGATCAGCGCGGCCACCTTGATCAACTCGAGATAGCGCGCCACCGCGTTCGACACGTCGACCGATGTGTCCAGGCGCATCTCCCCGAGGCGCCCGCCCAGCCGGGACACGGTTTCGAGAAGCTCGTCGCGCATGATGCGAAAGGTGGAGTGCAGGCCCTCGGCCGGGCCGAACAGCTCCTCCTCGAAGCGCTCCTCGCCGGCGTCGAGGGCAGCGCGCGCCTCCTCGTAGAACGGTGAAGGCCTGTTCGGGGGTTCGGCGGAGTCCTCCGCCCACGAGAGCACGAGCCCCTCGCGGGCGCGGGTCATGGCCACATGCACCAGCCGGCGCATCGTCTCCTCGTGTCCTGGGGCCGGTGGTAGCCGCTCCTTGAGCAGAGCCTGTGGAACGTCGTCCGGTTCCGGGGCCGGTCCGCGTCCTGGCAGCCGGCCGGCGCTGAGGCCGAGAACGAACGCGTGATCGAGCTCGAGGCCCTTGGCCGCCTCCATGGATACCACCCGCACCGCCGCGGTCGACGCCGCCGGTCCCGCCTCTTCGTCGCGCACGCCGGAGTCCGCCACGGCCTTGAGGTAGCGGGTGAAGTCACGGGAGGTGGCCTGCGGCTCGCGGCGCATGTAGGCGGCCGCCAGCTCCGGCAGCTTTGCGATGTTGCGCAGGCGCTCGACGGTGCCGGCGCCGGTGGCGAACACCTGTTGACGGCGTACACCGATGCGCTCGATCAGCCTGAGCACGAACTGATCGGGGCGCCGATCCTCGAAGGCGCCGGAGGCGGCGCGGTACAGGCGCAGGAAGCCCTGGGCGCGCTCGCGGCCCTCCGGTGTCAGCTGCGGCCCCTCGAGGGCCGCGGCCACCGCTGACGGCATGTCGAGCTTGCGCCGGCGCGCGAGCTGGGTGAGCCGGGCGATGTCCACCGAGTGAAGGGCGATCGGAGGACGAGACAGGGCCCGCACCGCTGCTCCGGAGTCGCCGGGATCGGCCAGCACTCGCAGCCAGGCCAGCACGTCACGTACCTCCGCGTACTGGAAGTATGCGGACTCGCCGGTGAGGCGGAACGGCACGGCACGCTCCTCCATTGCCGCCTCCACCACCGGCCCGTCGGCCCTCACCGAGCGCACGAACACGCCGATGCGGCCGGCTGGGGTGCCGCCGGCGATCAGCCGCTCGGCCTCTGCCGCGACGGCCTGGGCCTCCGCGCGCTCGGATGCACAACGCCAGAACGACACCCGCCCACCGGCGCGGGCGTCCACCCGCTTCTCCGTTCGCCCGGCGATGGGGGCCACAACGGCAGTGGCGGCCGCCACGATCTCCTGGCCCGACCGCCTGCCTTGCTTCAGCTCGATGGTCGGTGCGTCCCCGAAGGCGTGCCGGAAGTCGCCGAAGTTCTTCTGTGCGGCGCCGCGAAAGCGGTGCACCGCCCCGTCCTCGTCGCCGGCGACCGCCAGCTCGCGCCCGGCCTCGCACACCAGGCCCACCAACATGGTCTGAGCGAAGTTCACGTCCTGGTACTCGTCCACGAGCAGATGGGTGAAGCGACGGCCCACTCGCTCACGCACATCCGGGCGCTCGTGCAGGAGCTCGAACGCCCGCAGCACCAGGTCGCCGGAATCGAGCGCGCCGCGGTCGGCCAGCAGCCGGTCGTGGTGCGCATAAACCTCCGCGAACTCCAGCTCGCGGGCTGCGCGGGCCCGGCCGGCGTCGTCGGCGTCGGTGGCGGCGCGGTCGGCCTCGGTCGCATGGCCGACCAGCTCGGCAGCGGAGACCATCTCCTCTTTGAGCCGGTCGATCCGAGCCACAAAGCCGGCCAGCAGCGGCGCCGGATTGCCGCGTATGTCGTGATGTCGCAGCCGAAGCTCTGAGATGTGGTCGAGGAGCAGCGCCACCCGATCGGCAGGGCTCACCGGAGAGAAGTCGGGATCGAGTCCTGCCTCCAGGGCTTCGTCGCGTAGCAGTCGCGAGCAGAAGGAGCGGAAGGTGCTCACGTGCAACTCCTCGTAGGGCGGTTCGATCAGCCCTTCGATGCGCTGGCGCATCTCGGTCGCCGCCGGTTCGCTGAGCGCGAGGAAGAGCACCCGGTCGGCGGGCACCCCCTGCTCCACGAGCCAGGCGAAGCGCCGCTTGAGCACACAGGTCTTGCCCGTGCCCGCGGCGCCCACCACGAGCAGAGGGCCGGCGGGGTGGGTGACGGCCTCGAGCTGTGAGTCGGTCAGGCCATCGGTGGATCGGGGCATCCCGGCCAGGATAGGGCCGGGCCGCGGGTCCCGGGGAGACGGTGTCCGCGGTCGCGGCGCGGCTCCGGGGGCGCGGCCGCAGGGGGTCCGGGGGACGGTGTTCCCCCGGCGGGGGTCCGGGGGCCGGGCCCGCAGGAGGGGGGTCCGGGGGACGGTGTTCCCCCGGCGGGGGTCCGGGGGCAGAGCCCCCGGAGTATCACCCCCGAGTGCCGAACGTGGTGGTGTAGGTGGCGCCCCTCTCTGCCCTGTTCGCCGGGGTGCCCGACACCACGCCGATGCCGATTTCGCGGAAGCGGGCGTTGAGGATGTTATGGCGGTGGCCGGGGCTGCCCATCCACGCCTTCACGATCCGCCTCGGCGTGCTGCGGCTGCCGGAGCCCCAGGCCAGGTTCTCGCCCACGGCCCAGGTCTGCGCGCCGCCCAGGTAGCCGGTCCTCGTGAGCCGGTCCACCACGTCGCGGCCGCTCTTGGAGACATGCCCGAAGTACTGCCTGTCGACCATGTCCAGCGAGTGCACCCGAGCCCCCTCCGATAGCCGGGGGTTGAGCCGTAGATCGCGCAGTCCGCGATCGGCACGCTCCTGGTTGAGCAGGCAGACGGTGGATCGGACGATGTCGTCGCGAGAGGTCTCGACTGGGTTCGCTCCCGCGCCTGCACAGCCGGCGGCCAAAGCGGTTTCCGCCGCGGCCCCGGCGAGAACCGAACAGCCCACGACGGCCAAGGTGGTGAGCTTGAGCCGAAGGCGGCGAGAAGACATGGCCCTCAAGTCGGGCGCTTGTCGCCTGGGCCGTCGGAGCGTCCTTTCTGTCTGGACGGAAGTTCGATGCCTGGGGCCCAGGCGGCACAATGCTCCGATGGCCGATCGGCTGAAGGCATACCGGGCCAAGAGAGACCTGGAACGCACCCCCGAGCCGGCGGGCGGCGAGGGCGCCCCCAGCCTCGACGAGAGCGGCGGGCGCTTCGTGATCCAGGAGCACCACGCGAGCCACCTGCACTGGGACCTCCGTCTCGAACGCGACGGCGCTCTGGTCTCGTGGGCACTTCCGAAGGGAGTCCCCGGCCACCCTGAGGAGAACCGCCTGGCCGTGCGCACAGAGGACCATCCGCTCGAGTACCTCTCCTTCGAGGGGGAGATCCCGAAGGGCAGCTACGGCGCCGGCACGATGCACGTCTGGGACCGCGGCAACTACGAGTGCGAGAAGTTCCGCGACGACGAGGTGATCGTGACCCTGGGGGGCGAGCGTGTGAGAGGTCGGTACGCGCTCTTTCAGACCCGCGGCAAGAACTGGATGATCCACCGGATGGACCCGCCCGCCGATCCCACGGCGGAGCCCATGCCCGAGACCCTCGCGCCCATGTTGGCCAAGCTTGGCCCGCTGCCGGCGGACGAGGACGCCTTTGGATATGAGATCAAGTGGGACGGAGTACGCGCGGTCGCGCATGTGGACGCCGGGCACGTGACGCTGACGGGGCGAAACGGCACCGACTTCACGCCTCGCTATCCCGAGGTGCGCGGGTTGGGCGACGCGCTTGGCTCGCGCCGGCTCATCCTCGACGGCGAAGTGGTGGCCCTCGACGAGCAGGGCCGCCCGAGCTTCGAACGCCTGCAGTCGCGAATGCATCTGGCGTCTCCCTCAGCGGTCAAGCGGCGCACGCGCGACATCCCCGTCACCTACGTGGCCTTCGACCTGCTTTGGGCGGAGGGCCACTCCACCCTGGCCTTGCCCTACCGGGAACGCCGCCGCCTGCTGGCTGCGCTCGAGTTGGGTGGACCGGCCTGGCGCGCTCCGGCACACCGCGAGGGCGGGGGCCGGGCCCTACTGGATGCCAGCAAGCAGCAGGATCTCGAGGGGATCGTGGCCAAGCGGCTGGACTCGCCGTACGAGCCCGGACGCCGCTCATCAGCGTGGATCAAGGTGAAGAACCACGCCGCCCAGGATGTGGTGGTGGGCGGCTACACACCGGGCGAGGGAGGTCGCGCGGCCAGCCTCGGCGCCCTCTGCGTTGGCGTGCACGAGGCCGGCCGGCTCAGGTACGCGGGCAAGGTGGGCACCGGCTTCACCGAACGCACCCTCGCCACGGTGTTGAGAGAGCTGCGCTCGCTCGAGCGAGAGGACAGTCCGTTCGACGGCCGTCAACCCCCGCGAGGCACGCGCTTCGTGGAGCCGCGCCTCGTGGCGCGTGTCGAGTTCCGGGAATGGACCCGGGCTGGCACGCTGCGCGCTCCGGCGTTCAAGGGCCTGCGCGACGATGTGGACCCGCCGGATGTGGCGCGCGAGACCTGACCGCACCGAAGGCCCTCGGGTCGCAAGCTGTCTTGCCGCGGTTTGCGAGGACGCCACCTAGGGGTACCTTGTTGGACCTATGGCACGCGCTATCTGGAGCGGGGCGATTTCCTTCGGCCTCGTCAACATCCCCGTGAAGCTCTTCAGCGCCGTCCAGAAGAAGACCGTGCGCTTTCATCAGCTCGACGCCAAGACGGGATCGCGGATCCAGCAGAAAAGGGTCAATCCGCAGACCGGCGAAGAGGTCCCCTACGAGCAGCTCGTCAAGGGCTTCGAGGTGAGTCCCGACGCCTACGTGGTCGTCGAGCCCGACGAGCTGGCCGCCATCGAGCCCAAGAAGACGCACACGATCGACATCGAGGACTTCGTCGAGATCGACGACATCGATCCGATCTACTACGACCACCCCTACTACCTCGCTCCCGGAACGGGCGCCGGCAAGGCGTATTCGCTGCTGCTGGCGGCGCTGAAGGAAACGGAGCGCGTGGGCATCGCCCGGGTGGTCATCCGGTCGAAGGAACAGCTGGTGGCCATCCGCCCGCGCGACGACGTACTCACGATGGAGACGCTGCTCTTCGGCGACGAGGTGGTCTCGCCCTCCGACCTGGGAGAGCTGCCAGACCCGGATGAGGTGAAGGCGAGCAAGAAGGAGGTGGACATGGCGCGGCAGCTGATCGAGTCGCTGTCCACCGAGTTCGATCCCTCCAAGTACCACGACGAGTACCGCGAGGCGGTGCTCGAGATGATCGAGCGCAAGGCGCAGGGCGAGGAGATCTCCGTGCAGGCACCAGAGGAGCAGCCCGCGGAGGTGCCGGACCTGATGGCCGCGCTCGAGGCGTCGATCGCCTCCGCGAAGCGCCAGGGTGGTTCAAAGAAGCCGGCCAGCTCGAAGTCGGGCGCTAAAGACGGCTCGAAGGCCAAGAAGGCGGCATCGAGCAACGGCTCGAAGTCGGGCTCGAAACCGCGCAAGCGCTCGACCGCCAAGAAGTAGGTGCCCTCCGCCGTCGAGGTGGAGGTCGAGGGCCGGCGCCTGCGCCTCACCAACCTCGACAAGGTCCTCTACCCCGAGGCCGGGTTCACCAAGGGACAGGTGATCGACTACTACACGCGGGCGGCGCCCTGGCTGCTGCCCCACCTGCAGGGCCGCGCGCTCACGCTCAAGCGCTATCCCGACGGCGTCGAGAGCGGCCACTTCTACGAGAAGCAAAAGCCCTCGCACGCCCCCGACTGGGTGCGCTCGGAGGCCATCAAGGCCGGCGAGAAGACGATCAACTTCGTGCTCTGCGACGACGTGGCCACATTGGTGTGGCTCGCCAACCTGGCCGACTTGGAGCTGCACCCCTCCCTCGCGCTGGCGCGGGACCCCGACGGGCCCACGGTGCTGGCGTTCGACCTCGACCCCGGACCTCCGGCGGGGATCTCCGAGTGCTGCGAGGTGGCGCGGCTGCTGCGTGAGGTGCTCTCCCAGCTGGGACTGGAGTGCTTCGTGAAGACCTCGGGCTCCAAGGGCATGCAGCTCTACGCGCCGCTCAACACGGAGGTCACCTACGACGACACGAAGCCGTTCGCCCACGGCCTGGCGCGGCTGCTGGAGTCGCGGCACAAGAACCTGATCGTCTCCGTGATGAAGAAGAGCCTGCGGCCCGGCAAGGTGTTCATCGACTGGAGCCAGAACGACCGCCACAAGACCACGGTGGGCGTCTACTCGCTACGCGCACGCGAGCGGCCCACGGTCTCCACGCCCCTCCTGTGGGAGGAGCTGGACGACCCCGGCGCCCTCTCCTTTGACTCCGCTGACGTGCTCGCCCGCCTCGACGAGCACGGGGACGTGTTCGCCGGAGTGCTGGATCTCGAGCAGGAGCTGCCTGACCTCTAGCTCCGCTTCGCCGGCGGCCGGATACGCGGCCCCGCATGGGTGCGATCAGCGGCCCGGGTTTACAAACATGCGTTCGATGCTGTATAACTACCTTAGAACTAATAAGCTTAGTAGGCATCGACCCCTAAGGAGAACACCATGGCCACACAGACACCCACTCAGAGGCGCGCAGCCGCCAAGAAGGCCGCCGCCACCCGCGAACGCAACGAGCGCAGCGCCACCGCCAAGAAGGCGGCCGCCACGCGCAAGCGCAACAGCACCGCCACGCAGCGCAGCGCCACCGGCAAGAAGGCCGCCGCCACGCGCCGCAGCAACGTGGCCGGCCGCAGCGCCCGCAGCACCCAGGCGTCGGCGAAGGCCACGGCCCGCAGCGCCGCACGGACCGTCGAGACGGGTGCCGAGGCCGGCGCGTTCACGCTCGAGTACGTCGGCAAGCAGGCGGAGCGCGCCGTGCTGATCCCGGTCGGTGCCACCCTGATCGCCCGCGACAACGTGGTCGAGGCCGTCAAGCCCTACACCAAGCTGACCACCGCCGAGCGTGAGCTGAAGAAGCTCCAGCGCGAGGTGAAGGTCGACGTGAACAAGTTCGAACGCCGGGGCAACACCGCGCGCAACCGCGTGCAGCGCGAGGTCAAGCGCACCCGCACGCGCGTCGAGCGTGAGCTGCGTCAGCGCCGCAACCAGGCCGCTCGCCTGGTCAAGCGCAATCGGCGGGACTTCGAGCGCCAGGTCGGCGACGTGCAGGAGACCGTGAGCTCGGTCCTTCCGTAGCGAAGCCTGTTGAGAGATCGGGCTTGGATGCCCTATCTCTCAAATCTCTTCCCCCGGGCCGGCTGGAGACGGACTCGGGTAGCACTGCCGACCCATATCCCGTCGGCAGCAGCAGCATCTCTCCTCCCTCAGCAAGCGAAAGGGCCCCTCCGGGGGCCCTTTCGTGCGTCTGCGACAATCAACCTGATGCCCACCGAGGAGCAGATTCGCGAGGCGCTCACGAGCGTCATCGACCCAGAGCTGCGCAAGAACATCGTCGAGCTGGGGATGGTGCGCCGCATCCTCCGCCACGACGACGGCCGGGTCGAGGTGACGGTGTCTCTTACCACGGCCGGCTGTCCCATCCGCGCTCACTTCCAGCAGGCGGTCTCCGACAGCGTGATGGCGCTCGGCGGCGTGCCCGGGGTGGGGGTGGACTTCGACGTGCTCAACGACTCCGAGAAGCAGGCGCTGCAGCAGCGCCTGGGCCGGGGCACGCTGCCCCAGGGGGCGCTCGCGCAGGTGAAGAACGTGATCTGCGTCGGGTCGGGCAAGGGCGGGGTGGGCAAGTCCACGGTGACCGCCAACCTGGCTGCGGCCCTGCAGATGGAGGGCATGCAGGCCGCCGTGATGGACGCCGACGTCTGGGGCTACTCGATCCCGCGCATGCTCGGTGTCCACGGCCGCCCGTCGATCTCGCGGGAGCGCAAGATCGTGCCTCTCGAGGCCGTGGCCGGAGTCAAGGCGATCTCGATCGAGTTCTTCCTCGACCGCGAGGATCAGGCGATCACCTGGCGTGGCCCCATGCTGCACAAGGCGATCCGGCAGTTCCTCGAGGATGTGGAATGGGGCGAGCTGGACTACCTGCTGATCGATCTGCCGCCCGGAACCGGCGACGTGTCGATGACCCTGGCCCAGCTGCTGCCGCAGGCGCGGTTCGTGATCGTGACCACGCCGCAGCCCGCCGCCCAGAAGGTGGCCAAGCGCGCCGCGGAGACCGCCCTGCGCTACGACCTCGAGATCTCGGGCGTCGTCGAGAACATGTCTCCCTTCAGGGGACCCAACGGCGACCGGGTCGCCATCTTCGGCGAGGGCGGGGGCCAGGCGCTGGCCGACGAGCTCGAGGTTCCACTGCTCGGCAAGGTGCCGCTGCAGGAGGATCTGCGGGTGGGAGCGGACGAGGGTCGTCCGCTCGTGCTCTCAGACCCCGACGCCCCGGCGGCGCAGGCGCTCTTCCACACGGCCCGTGGCGTGATCGCCGCGACGCCCCAGGAGCTCCCTACCATGCAGCCGCCGTCCGGACCACCGCTGCGCGAGATCACCGGCACCGAGCTGCCGATGGTTGCGCCGGACCAGACGTCCCCCAAGCCGGCCGAAGAGCCGCAAGGGCGGGCCGACGAGCCGCCAGACGAACAGGCGCGGCCCGCCGCTTGAGGCGGGGTGCCTACCCGGCGTTCTGGAAGTACTGCGCGTTCACCTCGGTGAACTTGGTCCACTCGTCGGGTAGCTGGTCCTCGGCGAAGCAGGCATCGACCGGGCAGGCCTCGACGCACGCGTCGCAGTCGATGCACTCCTCGGGATCGATGAAGAGCTGCTCCACCTTGTCGTAGTCCGGCTCGTCCGGGGTGGGGTGGATGCAGTCGACCGGGCAGACCTCGACGCACGAGTTGTCCTTCTGGCCGATGCAGGGCTCTGCGATGACGTAAGCCATGAATTGAGTTCCTCGCGTATCCGTGTCCGGTGGGGGGCCCGACCGGAGCCAGGTGAGGGCGGCATTCTACACTCGCACGCGCGTGACCTTCGAACCGGCCCAGGCGCTCGCCGACCGCGGGATCGTCGCCATCCCTCCCGCCCGGGCCGCCGGCCTCGAACGCCGATGATCCTCCTCACGGGCGCTACGGGAACCGTGGGCAGGGCGCTGCTGCGGCGGCTCACCGCGTCCGGCGCCTCCGTGCGATGCCTGGTCCGCGATCCGCGCCGGCTGGGCGCGGACCGGGTGCGGGTGCAGATCGTGCTCGGCGACCTCGCCGACCCCGCCTCGTTTCGCAACGCGCTGCGGGGAGTGGACACGGTGATTCACCTGGCCGCCTCGATTCGAGACCAGCCACGGGGTTCGCTCGAGGAGCTCAACGCGGTGGCCACGCTGCGCCTCACGCGCGCGGCCGAGCGCTTGGGCGCGCGGCGCTTCGTCTTCTTCTCGGCGATCGGCGCGAGCTTTCAGTCGCCGACGCGGTTCTTTCGCGCGAAGGCGCTGGCCCGCCAGGCGGTGGAGAGCGCGAAACTGGAGACGACCGTCTTCTCTCCCTCGATCGTCTACACACCGGGGGACCCGTGGCTGACCTTGCTGGCGCGGCTGTCCTACCTGCCGGCGATGCCCATGGCGGGATCGGGCAAGGCGCTGTTTCAGCCGATCTGGGCCGAGGATGCCGCGGACTGCGTGGTGTCGGCGCTCGAGCGTGAGGAGAACGCGGCACGCCGCGCGTTCGACCTGGCCGGGCCCGAGTCGCTCTCCTACGACGACATGGTGAGGCTCGCTCTGGTCCCGCTCGCCCGTGACCGGCCGCTGCTGCACCTTCCCCGCCCGCTGGTCAGACGGTCCCTACGCGTGCTCGAGCGACTGACCGGTCCCGCCGCTTTCGCCACCTGGGAGGAGGCCGAGCTGATGGAGGAGCCCATGGTCACGCCGCGCGGCAGCGCCGACGCCGAGAGCCTGGGCGTCACGCCGAAGCGGATGGGTGCGGTGCTGGGAGCCGCGGGCTGAGGCCGCCGCTCACGTAGGCCACGATCCGGTTGGTCAGCCGTGTGAGGGTGGCGCGGTCGCCGGCTCGCTCGCTCACCGGCTCCTCGAGCGCCGGCCGCACGCGCTCGCCTACCTCGGGGACCGCGCGCGCGATGATCGAGCAGGCCATACAGGAGGCCTGCCGGACGAGCGCCGGCTCGGTGCTCCAGAACGACTCGAAGTCGCGAGACATGTCGTCGACCTCGTCCTGGCCGGGACGCTCCCAGCCGCTCAGGCACGCCGCAAAGGACGGCGCGTCGCAGATCACCGACCACTCGCGGCTGATCGGATCGGCTCGGTGGATCGGGACCTCCAGCGGGCCGTCCGCCGGGTCGCGCACCTGCTCGAAGTCCGCCAGCACCGCGGCAAAGCGCGCCGGCCCCGCCAGGTCGCGCCAGCGCGCCTGGGCCTTGCGGTAGAAGCGCTCCTGCTGGAAGCTCGCGAACAGCATCGCCTTCTCTGCACCGGCTCCGCACTCGTCCTCGATCGCGTGGCTGATGGCTACGAGCGCGCGCTTGGGGAGCAGGTGGGACTCGAGCTCTGGGTGGAGGCGGCGAAGTCCGGCGAATAGCGAGCCGTCTTCGGCACCGGCGGGGGCGGCGTCCGACCAGCGCCTGACCTTCTCGATCGCCGCTCCGAGCGCGAGTCCGGTCTCGCGCTCTTGGATCACCCGGGTGATCAGCTCGACGTCGCGCGGCGAGTAGCGCCGGTGGCCGCTGGGCAGACGCCGTGGGTTGGGAAAGCCGTGGCGCTGCTCCCACATGCGCAGGGTCGGCGCCTCGACCCCCGTCTTGGCGCACACCTCCCGCATCGTAAGGGCGGTGGCGCTCACGCGGCCGCGGCCAGCTCCGTCCGCGCCTTCTGCAGCCCGAGCCGCACACGGCTCTTGGCGGTACCGAGGGGCACCCTCGCTGCAACCGCGATCTCGCGGGCGGTCAGCCCCTTGCCGAACGCCAGCAGCACGGCTTCCCGCTGGTCGCCCGGCAGTTCGTCGAGAGCCAGCAGCACGCGGCGCCGGCTGTCCTTGCGAAGCACCGGTTCGGCGGCGTCTTCGGCCACGGGTCGCTCGAGGCGGACCTTCTGGGCGGACCGTTCCACGGCGGCGTCTCGCGCCGCCCGGGTGCGCCAGCGATCGAGGGCTCGGCTGCGGGCCATCATCGTGAGGTAGCTCGAGAGAGATCCGCGGGCGGAATCGAAGGCGTCGGGCTTTCGCCACAGCTGCATGAACACATCCTGCACCACGTCCTCGGCCGCCGCAGGGTCGCGCAGCACCCTCGTGGCCACGGCGAGCATCGCGGGCGCATGGTCACGGTAGGCGCGGTCGAACTGAACGGGGTTCGACAGGGTCTCGATCATGTAATCCTCTATCTCACGTTGAGTAAAAGTCCAACGAAGTGTAGAGGATGGGGAAGGGCTTAACGATGAAGGGCCCGGCAAACGCCGGGCCCTTCATCTCACTGCGGACCGCGAAGCGGTCTTACATCATCCCGTCCATCCCGCCGGGCATGCCACCGGGCATCCCGCCGCCGTCCTTGTCCTCGATCTCGGCGACGATCGCCTCCGTGGTGAGGATGTTCTTGCCGATCGACGCTGCGTTCTGCAGCGCGGACCGCGTGACCATGGCAGGGTCGATCACGCCAGCGGCCACGAGGTCGACGACCTCGCCCGAATCGGCGTTGAGGCCGTGGCCCTTCTTGGCCTTGCGCACCTCGTTGACCACGACCGAGCCCTCGAGCCCGGCGTTGTGGGCGAGCTGGCGGACCGGCTCCTCGAGAGCGCGGACCACGATCATGGCGCCCGTGCGCTCGTCGCCCTCGTAGGTGTCGAGCTTGACGGCGTCCACCGCGCGCAGCAGCGCAACGCCCCCGCCCGGCACGATGCCCTCCTCGAGGGCGGCGCGGGTGGCCTGCAGCGCGTCCTCGACGCGGTGCTTCTTCTCCTTCATCTCCGTCTCGGTGGCGGCTCCGACCTTCACCACGGCCACACCGCCGGCCAGCTTGGCCAGCCGCTCCTGCAGCTTCTCGCGGTCGAAGTCGGAGTCCGTCGACTCGATCTCGTTCTTGATCTGGTTGATCCGGCCCTTGATCGCGTCACTGTCACCGGAGCCGTCCACGATCGTCGACGTGTCCTTGGTGACGACCACGCGGCGGGCGCGACCGAGCTGGGACAGCTGCGTGTTCTCCAGCTTGAGACCCATGTCCTCGGTGATCACCTCGCCGCCGGTGAGGATGGCGATGTCCTCGAGCATCCGCTTGCGGCGATCGCCGAACCCGGGAGCCTTGACCGCGACGCCCGTGAACGTGCCGCGGAGCTTGTTGACCACGAGCGTGGCCAGCGCCTCGCCCTCCACGTCCTCGGACACGATCAGGATCGGCTTGCCGGCCTGGATGACCTGCTCCAGCACGGGCAGCACGTCGCGCACGGAGCCGATCTTCTGGTTGGCGATGAGGATGTAGGGATCCTCGAGGGTCGCCTCCATGCGGTCCTGGTCGGTGACCATGTAGGGCGAGATGTAGCCCTTGTCGAACTGCATGCCCTCGGTGAACTCGAGGTCCATGCCGAAGGTCTGGCCCTCCTCGACGTTCACGACGCCGTCCTTGCCGACCTTGTCGATGGCGTCGGCGATCACGTCGCCGATGGCATCGTCACCGGCCGAGATGGCGGCCACGCGGGCGATCTGGTCCTTGCCCGAGATGTCGGTGGCCTGCTTGCCGATGTTCGCGACGACCTGGTCCACGGCTTGCTCGATGCCGCGCTTGAGGCCCAGCGGGTTGGCTCCGGCCGCCACGTTCTGCAGGCCCGAGCGCACGATCTGCTGGGCCAGCACGGTGGCGGTGGTGGTGCCGTCGCCCGCCACGTCGTTGGTCGCGGTCGCGACCTCGCGGACCAGCTGGGCGCCCTGGTTCTGGAAGACGTCCTCGACCTCGATCTCACGAGCGATGGTCACGCCGTCGTTGGTGATGGTCGGTGCGCCGAACTTCTTGTCGAGGACCACGTAGCGGCCCTTGGGACCGAGCGTGACCTTGACTGCGTTCGCTACTGCGTCTACGCCGTCCTGAAGCGCGGTGCGCGCTTCCTGGGCGTACTTGAGCTCTTTGTGAGCCATGTGTTCTTGCCTCCGTCTTGCTGAAGTTGACTAAGTGAACGTGTGGTGCTCGCCGGAGACTCTTCGGTGCGGTGCTCGCCGGAACAACGTTCCGGCTGTGCTCCTCCCGAGGCGTTCCGGCTGCGCTCCTCCTCTAAGTGACTAAGCCGCTACCTTGGCGAGGACGTCGGACTCGCGCAGGACCAGCAGGTCCTCACCGTCGACGCTGATCTCGGTGCCGCCGTACTTGGAGTAGAGGACCTCGTCGCCCTCGACCACGTCGATCGGGATGCGCTTCTCGCCATCCTCGTCGAAACGACCTTCTCCCACTGCGAGCACCTTGCCGCGCTGGGGCTTCTCCTTGGCGGTGTCGGGGAGCACGATGCCGCTGGCGGTCGTCTCCTCCTCCTCGATGGCCTGGACGATCAAACGATCGCCAAGAGGCGTGAGCTTCATACGAAACCTCCGTCTGTGACTGACGTATTCGGGGTCGCTTGGCACTCTAGCATTGCGAGTGCCAAATCCAGGGCTCCCCGGAATGTGCTCGCCTTTCAGTTCTGGCTGGGCGCCTGCGGGCGCAGGCGCTCGGAGATCTCGGTGGGCCGATCGGAGATCTGGGAGAAGCGCACGACGGTCACGGTGTCGTCCTGTGAGAGCTTGCGGCCGTAGATCTGCTCGAGGAAATGCACGGTCTCGTCGAGCCGGCGGAACTCTGGGTTGTCGTGCTCGATGTCCCGCGGGGACAGCTCCTTGACCGGCTTGACCTCCACGCCGTCGATCACCGCCTCGAAGATCCGCTCGCGGCGCGAATGCTGAAAGCCCACGGTCACCAGCACCACCTCGCCCTTGCGGTACTTGGCGTGCTTGTCGCCGAGGCGGATCGTGGCCGTCTTGCGGCCCCGCTTGAGCTGATCGATGAATACGGGCGAGTAGAAGTTGAGTACGAACACGGGCCCGGATACTACGGGCCGCTTCGCTCGAGCGCCTTCGCGGCCATCTCCCGCTCGCCCCTGAACGAAAGCAGGCGCGGGGCCTCGCGAAGCGGCACCCAGGACGCCGACTCCACCTCGTCGTCGTGGTCTTCGATGTTGCCCGACAGGTAGTCGAACAGGAAGAAAGTGACTCCCTTGAGCACACGTTCCCCGCCCAGCGTGTACCAGTAGCGGACCTGCCCTAGGCGCTCGATCGGCTCGGCTGCGAGGCCGGTCTCTTCCAGCACCTCGCGCGTGGCGGCCTGCTCCAGCGTCTCGCCCTCCTCGGGATGGCCCTTGGGAAGGGCGAGCACGCCGCGCCGGGGGCTGATCACCGCCATCTCGCTCCGTCCGCCGGTCCTGCGCACCACCACACCGCCCGCGGAGAACTCCCGCTTCAAGCGTCACCCTCCACCAGTGGCACGAAGCGCACCGCTGCGATCGGCTCGACCTGGCGGTCGCGAATCCGGACCAGCCGTTCGTCGCCCTCGCGCTCCACGGGGCAGACCAGCGGACCCCCGGGTGTGAGCTGGTCGCTCAGCGCCTGCGGCGGGGCCCTGCCGGCGGCGGCCGTGACCACGATTGCGTCGAACGGCGCGCGGTCTGCCACACCGCTCGCGCCGTTCCCGATCCGGACCTCGACGTTGCGATAGCCCAGATCGGCGAGGGTGTCGCGGGCTCGCTCGCCCAGCGCCCGTATCCGCTCGACGGAGACCACGTGCGAACAGCAGCGGCTGAGCACCGCTGCCCCGTATCCCGACCCCGTGCCCACCTCGAGCACGCGCTCGGGCCCCTCGAGCTCCAGGAGCGCGGTCATCCGCGCCACTATCCAGGGCTGGGAGATCGTCTGGCCCTCGCCGATGGGCAGCGCTCGGTCGGCGTAAGCCTGGTCGGCGACCTCTCGAGGCACGAATCTCTCCCGCGGCACCTCGGCCATCGCGGTCAGCACCCGCTCGTCGTCGATCCCGCGCCGGCGCAGCTGTCGCTCGACCATTCGCCTTCGGCGACGGTTGTGCGCCTCAGCTGATGAAGCTCCGGAGTCGCTCGGGGTCATGCACAGTCACCTTCCCGCGTCCCAGCGCCACGACACCCTCTCTTTCCAGGCTGGCAAGGAAGCGGCTGGCGCTTTCGCGCGAGGTGCCCGCCAGCTGGGCGATCTCCGCCTGGGTCGCCTCCACCAGCACGTCGTGCTGTCCTGCACCCTCCTCCTGACGGGCCATCACCTGCAGCTGCAGCGCGCCGGCCACCCGGCCCGGCACGGTCTGGAAGGAACGGGCCAGCAGCCGGTCGTTGAGGCGGCGCACCCGCTCGGCCAGCGCCCCGAGCATCTTCAACGCGATCTCGGGGTCCGAGCGCAGCACCCGCTGCATGTCCTGCCCGAGAATGGCGACCAGCTTCGTGGACTCCAGCGCCTCTGCGGTGGCGGAGCGCACCTCGCCTCCGAAGACCGCCAGCTCGCCGAACATGGAACCCGGGCGCAGCTCGGCCAGGGTCAGGGTGCGCCCGTCGGCATGGGCGCGGCGGATGCTCACCGAGCCGCTGCGCACCACGTACAGCGCCTCGCCGGGGTC
>JAUJOQ010000001.1:158920-186967 GCA_030447725.1 Thermoleophilaceae bacterium | reverse complement strand
CGCGGCGGATGCTCACCGAGCCGCTGCGCACCACGTACAGCGCCTCGCCGGGGTCACCCTCCCGGAAGATCACCTCGCCGCGCTCGAACGTCCGCGGCACAGCGACCCGGGCCACCTGCTCGAGCTCTGCGCCTTCGAGCGCCGAGAACACCGCGAGGCTCGAGAGCAGGGCGGCCGTGTCCTGCGCCGGCTGCACAGTCCGAGTGTACGGGCGCGGCTCAGCCGAGGACGGCTTCGCGGCGGCGCCGGCGGGCTGTGCGCACGCCGAGCAGGACCAGCCCGGCCAGCAGGGCGGGGGCGATGCCCACGCCAAGGACCCTCACGAGCAGCTCTACCGAATCCGAGAGCGAGTCCAAGGCGTCGTCGAGCGCGCCGCCCAGGCCGTCGCGCCCGGAGCCCTCGCTGCTCGACCCCCCCTCGTCATCGGTGCGCTCGAGCGTGACGGCCACGGTGGCGTAGTCGCTGCGCAGGCGCAGTTCACGCAGCTGGCCCCGCAGGCCGTTGATCTCGGCGGCTACGAGGTCGAGGCGGCGGCGGATCGACTCCGCCTCGGTGTCGGTCTCCGCGCTCTCCAGCCGGGTCAGCAGACCGCGCCGCTCAGCGCGTGCGGACTGGAGGCGGTCGCCCGCCGAGACGAACTCGCGGGTGATGTCTTGCCCCGTCTGGGTCCGGGCGCGCACGTCGCCGAGCTCCGACAGGTCACGCAGGGCGGGTTGGAGCCTCGGCACCGGGATGCGGAGCTCGAAGTCCCCCGATGATGCGCCTTCGTCTGCGGTGGAGACCGACGAGCGCAACACGAAGCCGTCGTAGCGGTCGGTGACAGCGATGATGTCGTTGGCCACCTCCTCGCCGCGGTCAGGCGGGGCCGCGAGCGTGAGCGAGGCCGAGCGCTCGATGCGACGGTCTTCCCGGCCGGGCGCGAAGCCGCCGTCCGGGGACAGCGGCGCGCTGGGCGCGATCGAGGGCTCGGGAGCCGCCCTACCGGCGGAAGCACCCACTTCGGGCGGTGCGGACGTGTCAGCGGCCCCGTCGCTGCGGGCCGACATCTCCGGCTGGCTGTCAGGACCCTGCAGCAAGATGACCACGGCGAGGGCGGCGAGGATCGACGCGGCGCCGGCCAGCGCGACCATCGGCGGACGGCGCAGCCCCGGCACTCCCGGGCGCCGGAGGCGAGGCGTGCGCCGCGGCGGTAGGAAGCCCGAGCGCACGCTGTCGCCGAGGCGGGTGGCGAAGGCCGGGTCCGGCTCCGGCGCGTCGGCGGCAAGCTCGAGCACCAGGTCCTCGAGCTCGCGCTCCAGTCCCCCGGGTGCGGAGGCCGTGCCGCGTTCGAGCGCCTCGTCGATCACGCGCAGGTCCGACTCGATCCGGGCGTCAAGCTCGGTCATCGCAGGCCTCCCTCAGCTTCGTGATGGTCCGGTGAAGTCGGGTGCTCACGTTTGACTCGCCCATGTCGAGCACGCGGGCGATCTCGGCGTTGGAAAGCCCTCCCATGAACTTCAGGGCCACCATGTCGCGTTCGGGCCCGGGCAGCCCGGCCAGTGCGGAGCGCACGACCTCGCGGCGCAGCGAGCGCTCGGCGTGGTCCTCGACATTCGGGACGGCCACATCCTCGGGATCGGTGTGGAGCCCGGCCCGGCGCTTGCGGCGGCGCAGCTCGTCGAGGGCCGCGTTGCGGGCGATGCCGAAGATCCACGCTTCGGCCGTTCCACGCCCACGGCGAAAGCTGCGCCGCTTCCGATACGCGCGCTCGAAGGCCTGGGCCGTCACGTCCTCGGCCGCGGAGCGGTCGCGCAGCAGAGATGCCACGTATGCGTACACCTTCGGGAATGTGCGCTCGTACAGCGCCTCGAAGCTCTCGGTGGTCGGGATGTCGCCGGCCAGTGGGGGCATGCGCTCCAACGTCGCCTCGTTCATACATCCACTACGTACGGGCGGGCGATCCATCACGACCCATCAAAGGGGGGTACCGCCCCCCTTTGCGACCACCTGTCGCCGATCCCCGCGCTCCCTGGCACTATGCGTGTCGATGCGACGCCTCTTCTCCTTCGCCGCGCTGCTCCTTGCGCTGGTCGTGCCGATGCCGGCCGCTGCGGCGAAGCCCGGCGCCAAGCTCCTGTGGGCCACCGTCAACCTGTGTGACACGGCCGCTGCGCCGGACACGGTCGGCATCCGCGCCAGCATGCCCGGGAACGGGACGCGGCAGAGGCTCTACATGCGCTTCGAGGCTCAGTGGTTCGACGCGAGCAGGCAGCGGTTCGTGGCCTCGGGCGCCAGCTCTCGCTGGATCCATGTGGGCTCCGCGCGCTTCAGGTCCACGCAGTCCGGCTTCTCCTTTCAGTTCGCGCCGCCGCCGCCCGGCACGGAGTTCACGATGCGCGGACTGGTCAGGTTCGAGTGGCGCGCGCAGCGCGAGGCCGGGCAGGTCGTCGTCCGGCGCGCGTCTCGGGTCACACGGGGCGGCATAGCCGGTGTCGAGGGCGGCGACCCGCCCGGCACCTCGGCGGCCACCTGCGTCATCCGCTGACGGCCTCCGGCGCGAACAACCGGGGATCGTTGGTGATCACCGCGTCGACGCCCAGCTCAGCGAGCCGTGCGATCTCCTCGGCGTCGTCCACGGTCCACACGTAGACCTGGCCTCCGACCTCCTGAACGCGCCGCACCAGCAGCCGGCTCACGAGCAGGCGGTGCACCATCAACGCCTCGCATTCGCCCTGCCGGACGGCCCGCGCGGCCCTCGCGGGCAGCCGGGACCGGATCAAGCGCAGGGCGCCGTAGGCGGGCACCGCGAGCAGGAGGCTCTTCGTGTAGTCACGCCGCGCCCGGGGCACCGACCAGCCCCGCCGGAGGCCGGGCGCCATCTGCCCGATCAGTCGAAGGCTGGCCGGATAGGTGGAGGAGATCAGGGCGCGGGAGTCGAGCCCGCGGGCACGCAGCCCCTCCACCACCTCGCGTTCGTAGCCGGGCAGCTTGAGATCCACGTTGAGGTCGATACCTGCGTAGGCCTCCCCGGCGAAGTGGTCGAGGCCCTCCTCGAGCGTGAGCGGCGTTCGCCTGTCGGCGTCCTCGGGCTCGTGGGCCAAAACCAGGCGGCGGCCACCGTCCAGTGGCAGCACGTCGAACTCGATCATGTCCACGCCGGCTTCCAGTGCCGCCCGGAAGCTCTCGAGCGTGTTCCCCGGGACCACGTGGTCGGCGCCCTTGTGGCCGACCCGGATCACGCCTGACACCCAGGGCACCAGAACGTGGTGCGGTTGTCCTCGCCCTGTCCGCGGGCGCGTACTCGGGTGTTGCAGCGCGGGCAGGGCAGACCTGCGCGGTCGTATACCGCGGATCTCACGCGCAGCCCCTTCTCCACGGAGGTCTGCATCGCGCCGCGAGCTGCGCGCACGAGGGCCAGCGCCTCCTCGTCGGGCACCTCCGCCGTCCGGCGCCACGGATCGAGTCCCGTCGCGAAGCAGGCCTCGGCCTTCCAGAGGTTCCCGATGCCGGCCACCGTACGCTGGTCGAGGAGGGCGTCGCCTATGCCTCGCGTGGGGTCGTCCTCACGCAGGCGGCGCAGGAAGGCGCCCTCGTCGAACTCGGCGGCCAGCACGTCGGGCCCGAGGCCGGCCAGCCGCTGGTCGAAGCGGGTGCGCGACTCGGTCATCAGCTCCAGCACGGGTCCGTCGAACTGCACCACCTCGTGTCCGTCGGTTCGTATCACCAACCAGGCACGGCGTGGTGAGCGCCGCCACCGCTGCCCGGGCGTGTAGATGCCCCACTTGCCGGTCATCCGCAGGTGCGAGTGAAGGGTCAGGCCACCGTCGAACCGGATGAACAGATGCTTGCCGTGGGCGTCCACGGAATGCACCGGCCGGGCGGCCAGGCGCTCGGGCCAGCGGTCCCGGGAATGCCGTGGTTGGGGGGTCTCGAGCGACCTGATCTCGTGCCCGATCAGCGCCGCTCCCACGCGCTTGGCCGCGTAACGGATGGTGTCGCCCTCGGGCATCGCACAATCGTACGGGGGCCCGATATCGGCCTGGGAGAGGCTACGCGCTCAGCGTGAGCCTTCGCGGCCCCTGACGGAAGCCGATGTCCACCAGCAGCGCCTCGAACGCCGAACCCATCACGGGCTCGCCATCGAAACGCTCGAGGGCCAGGCGCTTGAGCCGGCCACGGCGCACGTTCTCGGCCACCGCCTCGAGCGCGTCGCGCAGCCACTCGGCGGGCTGGCCCGAATCCATCAGAGGCTCGCGCAGAGCAAGGAGCCCTCTGCCGCTGCGCTCCACGTAGAGCACGGGTTCCGCATCGAGGGTGACCACGTAGGCGCCCGGCGCGCGGCTCGGCCGCCGGCTCGGAGGGTTCGAACCGGTCTCGGCGTCATCGCGCTTGGGCCAGGGCAGGGCGGCCCCGTAGGGGTTGGCCGGGTCGGTGGCGGCGAGCACGAGGGCGCCCGCCGGCTCATCCGCGCGCAGCCCCCGTAGGCGCTCGATCGCCGCGGGCAGCGCGAACTGTGCTCCGCCGAGGCCCTCGACGAAATAGCCGCGGCGCGCGGTGCCGAGCGTCTCGAGGTTGGCCAACTCGCCGTACAGCGTGGCGAAGCCGCCGGCGACTCCCTCGCCCAGCACCGTCTCGCGGGTCACGATGCCGTAGCGCTCGAGCAGCACCTCGGACAGCGCGCGCATCCGCGGGCCGTGAGCCGGCGGATCGGCGAACAAGGGCGCGGTGAGTGACCAGCGGCCCTGCACCTGAGGCGTCGCCGGGCGTCGCCGGCGTGAGAAGCGCCGCCCGAGCTCACGCTGCTCGCGGGCCAGCGAGAGCCGGGGGGCGCGTAGGGGCGCGAAGGCGTCGTTGGTCACCTCGCCGGCCCAGACGAGGTCCCACAGCGCCTCTTGCAGCTCGACCGGCTCGGTGTCGCCGATGTCCGCCAGGAGGTCGGCCCAGAAGGAGGCCCCCCGGGTCAGCCGCTCGCGGATGCGCTCGTGCAGCGCCTCGGAGGGGCGGTCCGCCTTGACGTTGGGCGGGCCGAGCCAGCGCGCATCCTCGCGAAAGTAGAGAGCGACCTTTCCGGAGCTTCGGCCAAGCGAGCCGGCCCCCACCCACACCAGCTCGCCGGACGCGCAGAGCTGATCGATCCAGGACGGCGAGTAGGCACCGGCGCGACGGGGCAGCACGTCGCGCTCCCACACCTCGGGGGCCAGGGCCAGGCCCTGCAGCGACACGAGCATCTCCCGCAGGCGGTCGACGCCCGCGCCACCCGCAGGCGCGGCGTCAACGCCCTGCCAGGCGGGCAGGAAGCGCGCGAGCGCTCGCTGCTCGGCCGGCTCGACCTCCCTGCGAAGGCTGGCCAGCGACGCGCGGCGCAGCCGGCGCAGCACCTCCGGGTCGCACCACTCGCGCTCGCTGCCTCCCGGGCGAAGCTCGCCGCGCACCAGGCCGCCGCCGCGCTCGAGCTCCTTCAGCACCGGGCTCGGGTCCACCGCGTAGCGGTCGGTCAGCGCGCGGGTGGTGAAGGGGCCGTGGGTGCGTGCGTAGCGGCGCACCAGCCGGGCGAAGGGATCCTCGACATCCTCCAGGAAGGCGGCAGGCAGGCCACCGGGGGGGATGGCGCCGAAGGCGTCGCGGTACATGCCGGCGTCCTCGGCGGCGATGTGGCGGTCCTCGCCTCCGATCCGCATGACCACGGCCCGGCGCTCGCCCACGAGGTCGGCGAGCATCCGCTCGGCCGACACCGCTTCGAGGCACCGCGTTCGGGCCTCCTCGACGGTCAGGTCGCCCACGGCGCGAAGAACGTCGTGGAGAGCATCGGAGTTGGCCGCCCGAGTGCGCTCGCTCAACCGCTGGAGATCGTTCTCGACCTCCTCGAGCGCGCCAGCGTCGATCAAGTCGCGCAGCTCCTCCTGACCGAGCAGCTCACGAAGCAGGTCACGGTCCAGCGACAGCGCCGCCGCTCGCCGCTCCGCGTTGGGCGTGTCGCCCTCGTACATGTACGTGGCCACGTAGTCGAAGAGCAGCGACGACGCGAACGGCGATGCGCGCTGGGTCTCGACCTCGACCAGCGACAGCTCGCGTGTGTGCAGGCCGCGGAGCAGCTCCTGCAGGCCCGGCAGGTCGAGCACGTCGCGCAGGCACTCGCGGTATGTCTCGAGCACGATCGGGAACTGCCCGTAGCGCCTGGCCACCTCGAGCAGCGACTGCGCCTTCAGACGCTGCTGCCACAGCGGGGTCCGCCTGCCCGGGTAGGAGCGGGGCAGCAACAGGGCGCGGGCGGCGTTCTCACGGAAGCGCGCTCCGTAGAGCGCGGAAGAGGACAGCTCGGCCACCACCATGTCCTCCACCGCGTCGGGCTCGATCAGCACGAGCTCCGCGCCCGGAGGCTCATCGGCGTCGGGCAGGTGCACGATGATTCCATCGTCGGACCAGATGGCATCCGACTCGAGCCCGAACTCGTCCCGGATGCGGGCGCTCAAAGCCAGCCCCCAGGCCGCGTGCACGCGGCCGCCGAAGGGGGAGAGCACGCACAGCCGCCAGTCGCCGATCTCGTCGCGGAAGCGCTCGATCACGATCGTGCGGTCCGATGGCACCACGCGGGTGGCCTCGCGCTGCTCGCGCAGGTAGGTGAGGAGGTTCTTGGCGGCGCGCTCGTCGAGGTCGTAGTCGGCGGCCAGCTCGGAGGGATCGCGGTCGATCTGCGTGCGCGAGAACTCGCCGATCGCACGGCCGAGCTCCTTGGGCCGGCCGATGCCGTCCCCGCGCCAGAACGGCACCGCACCGGGGGCCCC
Source organism: Thermoleophilaceae bacterium (assembly GCA_030447725.1). Classification (GTDB taxonomy): domain Bacteria; phylum Actinomycetota; class Thermoleophilia; order Solirubrobacterales; family Thermoleophilaceae; genus JAAYBF01. The sequence continues at coordinate 180,206 of JAUJOQ010000001.1, read as the reverse complement.
TGGGGCGGGGGTCACGATCACGCGGTCGCGCGTGATCTCCTCGATCCGCCAGCTCGACGCCCCGAGCAGGAAGGTCTGTCCCGGCCGCGCCTCGTAGACCATCTCCTCGTCAAGCTCTCCCACCCGCCGGCCGTCGGGCAGGTGCACGCCGTAAAGGCCGCGGTCGGGGATCGTGCCGGCGTTGGTCACGGCCAGCTGCAGCGCCCCCTTGCGCGCGCGGATCGTGTCGTGCACCCGGTCCCACACGATCCGGGGGCGTAGCTCGGCGAACTCCTCGGACGGGTAGCGGCCGTCGAGCATGTCGAGCACCTGGTCGAGCAGCTCCCGCGAAAGGTCGGAGTACGGGTAGGCGCGCCGGACCAGGTCGTGCAGCTCGGGCACCCGCCAGTCGTCACCGCTGGCCACCATCGCCACGATCTGCTGGGCCAGCACGTCGAGGGGATTTCGCGGCACCTCGGTCGACTCGATGTCGCCGTCTTGCATCCGCCGCGCGACCACAGCGCACTCGAGCAGGTCGGCGCGGAACTTGGGGAAGATCCGGCCCTTGGACACATCGCCGACGTTGTGGCCGGCGCGGCCGATCCGCTGAAGACCCGCGGTCACGGACTTCGGTGATTCCACCTGCAGAACGAGGTCCACCGCACCCATGTCGATGCCGAGCTCGAGCGAGGACGTGGCCACCAGGCAGGGCAGCTCGCCGAACTTGAGCAGGTCCTCGACCACCAGCCGCTCCTCGCGCGCCAGGGAGCCGTGGTGCGCACGCGCTATTTCCGCGGGCCTGCCTTCCTCACCGGCCAGCTCGTTCAGACGCATGGCCAGCCGCTCGGCCGCACGGCGGGCGTTCACGAAGATGATGGTGGACCGGTGCTCGCGCACCAGCGCGAGCAGCTCGGGGTAGATCGCCGGCCAGATCGAGCGCCTGGTGGCCGCGCCGGACTCTCCGGCGCCCATCCCGACCAGGTCGCCGCCGCCGGCGGCGGTGCCGGTGCCGCCCACGGCCGGGTCGGTCACGTCGTGCTGGCCGGGCTCGCGCATGTCGTCGACCGGCACGCGGATCTGCAGGTCGAGCGGCTTGCGCACCCCGGTGTCCACCACACGACAGTCGCGGCCTGCGCCCACGAGGAAGCGCCCCACCTCCGCGAGCGGGCGCTGAGTGGCCGAGAGGCCGATGCGCTGCAGCTCATGGTCGGCGGCGTGCTGAAGGCGCTCGAGGGTCAACGCCAGGTGGGCGCCGCGCTTGGTGCGGGCCACCGCGTGGATCTCGTCGACGATCGCCCACTCGACTGCCTCCAGCATCTCCCGCGCCCTCGAGGTGAGCATCAGGTAGAGCGACTCCGGCGTGGTGATGAGCACGTCCGGGGGATGGCGCAGCATCGCCTGGCGCTCCTTTTGGGGCGTGTCGCCGGTCCGGATGGCCACGGAGATGTCACCGCCGATCCCCTTCAGCGGGGCGCGCAGGTTCTTCTCGACGTCGTAGGAGAGCGCCTTCAGCGGTGAGACGTAGACCAGGCGCGTGCGCTTCTCGCCCTCGGGCGTGGGGTGAGCGACCAGGCGGTCCAGCCCCCAGAGGAAGGCTGCCAGGGTCTTGCCGGAGCCCGTGGGGGCCGACACGAGCACATTCTCACCGCCCGCGACGGCGGGCCAGGCCTGCGTTTGCGCGGCGGTTGGCTCGGCGAAGGAGCGCCGGAACCAGTCACGGACCTGCGGGGTGAACGATGCGAGGGGGTCTGCTGCCACGCGGCCTTTGAGCGTACCGGTCGGGGGTGGCGGCACTGGGCGCTGCTCGCCGGGAAACGGGAGGGTTCGCCGGTGGTCCGTGTGCCACCTCGGCGCGAACTATGTTCACGGAGTGCGCATTCCTTGTCTCAACTCGGTGGCGATCGGCGCAGCGTGCGTGATCTTCGCTGCGCTTGCGGGCTGTGGCGCGGGGGAGCCTTCAAAGCCTGACGAAGCCCGGCTAGGGGGAGAAGAGACCCGCGCGGCCGACCCGGCGCCGAGACCCGAAAGAGGCCCGGTCGTGGCCGCCCTGGGAGACTCCATCACCGCCGGCTCCCCGCTGTGGGACCCAGACGAGGCCGTTCGCGCGCAGATCGGCCCGGCGGCCGACCCCACCAGCCAGTACGAGTACTGGGCCGAGCGGCGCATGCCCGGGGCGCAGTTTCGCAACTGTGGTGTGTTCGGCGAGCGCACCGACGAGATCGCGAAGCGGCTCGATGGCTGCGCGAAGGGTGCGGACGTGCTGATCGTGCAGGGAGGCATCAACGACATCGCTCAGATGGTCCCGGTGAAGACGGCGGCGCGAAATCTGCGCGCCATGGTCACGCGCGGGAAGAAGCTGGGGCTGCGGGTGGCGCTCGTCGAGGTGCTGCCCTGGAACAACGGCTTTCCCCGGGCGGCGGGCCCGATCGACCGGCTCAACCGGCTGATCGAGGGCATCGGCCGCGAGGAGGAGGTGCCGGTCTTTCCCTGGTACGGGCGCCTCGAGGACCCCGCTGCGCCTGGGCGGATGAAGCCTGAGTGGACGATCGACGGGGACCATCCGTCGAGGGAGGGCTACCGCCGCTTGGCCGAGGTCGTCGAACTGCCGTAGTGTGGCTTCCGGAACCGGCGAGGAGGGATCACATGGACGTGTTGCGCAACCGCTTGACCGTCGCGCTCGTAGCGTCGGCAGTCGCGTTCGCCGTGCCTGCGTGCGGGGACGACGACGGTAAGGGCGCCTCCGAGAAGATCGAGAAGGGCGCCAAGAAGGGGGCCAAGAAGATCAAGAAGGAGGGGAGGGAGCTGGAGGACGACGTGAAGGGCAAGGACGAGAAGAAGCAGAGGGACTAGGCGAGCCCTCCGAGCTCGCGCGCCCGCCTGAGCACGTCGTCCATCATCGGCTCGGTGAGCCGGCCCGTGAAGGTGTTCTGCTGGCTCGGGTGATAGCAGCCAAGCAGCACCCGCTCCTCGTCGAGCTCGTGCTCGGCGCCGTGGCCGAAGCGCGGACGGGGGCGCGTGGCCGAGCCGGTGATCCGCAGCGCCGCATCCCAGGCGAAGCCGCCGAGGCATACGATCACCCGCACGCTCGGCAGCAGCTCGAGCTCCTCCTGCGCGTAGGGCAGGCAGTTGTCACGCTCGACGGGCAGCGGCTTGTTCGCCGGCGGGGCGCAGCGCACCGCCGGCCCCATGAAGGCGTCTTTCAGGCGCAGTCCGTCGCCTGGGTGCAGCGACTGCGGCTGGTTGGCGAAGTCCGCCCGGTACAGCGCGGCGATCAGCCAGTCGCCGGAGCGGTCTCCCGTGAAGATCCGCCCGGTGCGATTCCCGCCGTGCGCCGCCGGGGCGAGGCCGAGCACGTAGATCCGCGCCGCCGGATCGCCGAAGCCCGGAATCGGGCGGCCCCAGTACTCCTCGTCGCGGAACGCCGCCCGCTTCTCGCTTGCCACCTGCTCCCGCCACTCGACGAGCCGGGGGCAGCGGCGACAGGAGACCACCCGCCGCTCGAGGTCGGCTAGTCCTTGGGGAGGAGCGGAGCCGGATCGTTGATCCGGCGAGCACCGCACCGACTCGTTCAATCCTTGAGCTTGCGTCCGCTGCTGAACAGCCACTGCGCCCACAGGTAGGCGGGGATCGCCAGCGCCGCGGTCACCCCCAGCGACAGCCAGATGCTCACGTCGCTCTCGCCGAGCAGGCCGAAGCGCATGGCCTGCACCATGTAGAAGATCGGGTTGAAGTGCGACAGCTCCTCCCACGGCGAGGGCAGGAGGGCGACCGAGTAGAAGGTGCCGCCCACGAAGGCCAGCGGCAGGATCACGATGTTGCCGATGAAGGTTGTGTTGTCCCAGCTCTCGGCGAAGATCCCGACCACGGTGCCGAAGGCCGCGAACAGCACCAGGCACAGCACGGCGGTGAGCGCGAGTGCGGCCGGATTCTCCAGGGGGACGCCGGTGAGCAGGAAGGCGGCTGCCAACAGGGAGCCGCCAATCAGCAGGCCTCGAAAGACGCCGCCCACCACGAAGCCGATCGTCATCTGCCACGGATGCATCGGCGAGGACAGGATGTCGTTGATGTAGCGCTCGGCACGCGCCTGGAAGATGGTCGAGGCGTTGTTGGCGAACGCCGCCTGGACCATCGCCATGGCGATCAGTCCGGGAACGATGAACTGGTCGTACTCGACGGTGCCCACGTTGCGCACGCGATCGCCGAGGGAGAGCCCGAACACGAGGATGAACAGCAGGGAGGAGATCACCGGTGCGAGCACCGTCTGGGTCCAGAGCTTGGACACACGCAGCGTCTCGCGCTGCGCCAGCCACCGCATTCCCTGCGTGCCGGTGATCTGGCCCTCCATCAGACCTCGGCCATGGCCTTCACGTAGACGTCTGCCAGGTTGGTGGCGCTGTAGCGCTCGCGCAGCCCGTGAGCGCTGTCGCGGGCCAGCAGCTTCCCGCCGCGGATCAGCGCTATCTCCTCGCACAGCTCCTCGGCCTCCTCGAGGTAGTGGGTGGTGAGCAGGATCGTCGTGCCCTCCGCGTGCAGCCGTCGGATGTAGAGCCACAGCTCCTGGCGCAGCTCATAGTCCACGCCGGCGGTTGGCTCGTCGAGGATCACCAGCCGCGGGCGGTGCATGAGTGCGCGGGCCAGCAGCAGCCGGCGGCGCTGTCCGCCCGAGAGCTTGGGCGCGACAACGTCGCGCTTCGATCGCAGGTCGAAGGCGTCGATCATCTCCTCGGCGCGCTCCTCGGCCTCCTCGCGGCCCATCCCGAAGTAGCCCCCGTGGTAGATCAGGGTCTCGCGCACGCTGAGGAAGCGGTCGAGGTTGATGTCCTGCTCGGCGAGGCCGATCCAGCTTCGGGCGCGCAGCGAGCTGATCGGCTCGCCGAACACCAGCACCTCGCCGGCGGTGACCCGGATCAGGTTGCAGACGGCGCTGATCACCGTGGTCTTGCCGGCCCCGTTGGGGCCGAGCAGCCCGAAGAAGGCACCGGCTGGCACCTCTAGGTCGAAGTCCTCGACCGCCAGGGTGCCGTCGTCGTAGCGCTTGGTCAGGCCACGCAGCTCTAACGCGGGACGGCCGTAGCTTTCGTCTCTGTACACCCCATCGAGACTACTCAGCGCCCAGCGCGTGCCCGTAATGGCGCTCGTAGTAGGCGCGGTACTCGCCGCTTCGGATCGGCCCCCACCACCATTCGTTGTCGCGATACCAGTCCACGGTGCGCTCCAGCCCCTCGGCGAAGTGCGTCGCCGCTTCCCAGCCCAGGTCGCGCGTCCGATCGGACGAGAGCGAGTAGCGGCGGTCGTGGCCGGGCCTGTCGGTCACGTGTTCGATCAGGGAGTCGTCCTGACCGGTGAGGGAGAGGATGCGGCGGACGACGTCGAGGTTCTCGCACTCTTCGGGGCCCCCGACGTTGTACGCGCGCCCCGGCTCGCCGCGCTCGAGCACCAGGTGGATCGCGCGCGCGAAGTCCTCGACGTAGAGCCAGTTGCGCACCTGGCGCCCGTCGCCGTACACCGGCAGCCGGTCGCCGTGGAGAGCGTTGAGCACACACAGGGGGATCAGCTTCTCGGGGTACTGGCGCGGCCCGTAGTTGTTCGAGCCCCGACAGATCACGGTCTCCAGCCCGTAGGTGTGGTGATGGGCGGAGACGAGCAGGTCTCCGGCGGCCTTGGTCGCGCTGTAGGGCGAGGAGGGATCAAGCGGGGACTCCTCGGTGAACGAGCCCGACTCGATCGACCCGTACACCTCGTCGGTCGACACCTGCAGGTAGCGCGACACGCCGAGCTCGCGGGCCGCGTCGAGCAGCACACCGGTGCCGATCACGTGGGTCAGGGTGAACGGGTCCTGCCCCGCGATCGAGCGATCCACGTGCGACTCCGCGGCGAAGTTGACCACTGCCTCGGCCCCCTCCATCGCCTCGCGCACCGCCGCCGGATCCTCGATCGCGCCCTCGACGAGATCCACACCGACCCGGTCCAGGTTCTCGCGTCGGCCCGCATAGGTGAGCTTGTCGAGCACCGTCACGTCGTGCTCGTCCGCCACCAACCGCACATACGTCGAGCCGATGAACCCCGCCGCACCCGTAACCAGCAGCTTCATCCGCGCTCTGCCAGGTAGTCGTCGAGGCCCTCGGTCCAGTCAGGGAGATGGATGGCGTCGTCGTATTGGGTGGCGAGCACCGAGTACGCGGGTCTGGGGGCGGGCCGGCCCAGCTCGTCGGTCGTGGCGGACAGCACCCGGCAGTCGACACCCGCACGGTCGAAGATGGCCATTGCGAAGTCGTACCACGAGCACTGCCCCCCGGCGGCCATGTGGTGGAGTCCGAAGGCCCCGGTGGCGATCAGCCGCACCAACCCCTCCGCCAGGTGGGCGGTGTAGGTGGGCGAGCCCACCTGGTCGCGAACGACCACCACCTGGCTCTCGTGCTCTCCGAGGTCGAGCATCGTCTCGACGAAGTTGCGGCCCGCCGTGCCGAACAGCCAGGAGCTGCGAACGATGTAGTGCTCGGGGTTGACCACGGCGGTGTCCACTTCCCCCGCGAGCTTGGAGGTGCCATAGCCAGACAGCGGGCCGGGTTCGTCGGACTCCACGTAGGGGCCATCCTTGCGGCCGTCGAAGACGTAGTCGGTCGACACGTAGAGCACCGATGCTCCCTGGTCCGCCGCCGCCGCGGACACGTTGCGCGCGCCATCCGCGTTTACCCGCATGGCCGCCTCCGGCTCGCGCTCCGCGCCGTCGACGTCGGTGTAGGCGGCGCAGTTGACCACCACCTCCGGACGCGCGCGCCCGACCGCCCGTTGAACCGAGGCCCGGTCGGTCACGTCGCACTCGGAACGCGATGTGGCGGTGACCTCGTGATTGGCCAGCTCCGCGGCGCGTACGAGGTCGCGGCCGAGCATGCCGGCGGCGCCACATACGAGAACCCTCACCCCCCAAGGGATATCAGCACTAGAGTGCGCCCGATGCTCAGGCACCGACTCTCCCGGACCCTCGCCCTCGCGGCGCTGGCTGTGCCAAGCCCGGTGCTCGCCGGCGACTGGCCCGACCCCACGGTCATCTTCGCCGACGGCGAGTACGCCGCCCTCGCCACGTCGGACGAGTGGGCGCCGAGCCTGCGGGTGCTGCGCTCGCCCGACCTTCGCCAGTGGCGCATCACCGGGGCGGTGTTCCCCCGCCCGCCGCGGTGGGTGCGCGGCACGCTCTGGGCGCCGGAGATCACTCGCCTCGGCAGCGGCTATGCGGTGTTCTACAGCGGGCTGCCCAAGACGAGCGACAAGGCCTACTGCCTCGGCGTTGCCACCGCGCCCACGCCGGAGGGTCCCTGGAAGGACCTCGGTCGGCCCCTGCGCTGCGGGAAGAGCGGGTCGATCGATCCCTTCCCGGTGAGGGACGAGAAGGGACGGCTGAACCTGCTCTGGAAGTCAAACGCCAACCGGTTCGACCGACCGACGCCCATCTACGCACAGCGGCTGAGTGAGAACGCGCGACGCCTGCTGGGGCGTCCTCGCGAGCTCATCCGCAACGACCGCCCGTGGGAGAGGAAGGTGGTGGAGGCGCCGGCTGTCATACGCCGCGACGACGGCTTCTTCTACCTCTTCTACTCCGGGGCGCTGTGCTGCACGCCGCCGTGCCAGTACGCCGTCGGGGTGGCCCGTTCGCGCAGTCTCATGGGTCCCTGGCGCAAGTTCAGAGGCAACCCGATCCTCCGCGGCGGCAACGGCTGGCGCTGCCCCGGTCACGCCAGCATCGCCGACGACGGCATGGGCAACCTGAACGCCGTCTTCCACGCCTACCGGTCGGGAGAGGGCTTTCTGGCCGGTCGCCAGCTGCTCGTCGCGCCGGTCACCTTCGGTGCTGACGGCTGGCCGCGGATCGGCGACGGCCGCCCGCCCGCGCCTGCGCCCGGTGCGGCCTCCCTCGCCTTCTCCGACACCTTCGCTGGGCCCCTCGCCACCGACTGGGAGTGGCCGCTGAACCGCGTTCCCGGAAGGGCCACCGGCTCCGGCGGGCTGACCCTCAGCGCGCCTGCGCGCCAGCGCGACGGCGACCGCGTGACTCGCCGGCTCGACGGCGGCGTGCTCGCCCGGCGGCTCGGCGTCGTGCGCTACACGGCGACAGCGGTGATCGACCGCCGCGCCCTCCGCGCAGACGCGGCGGGCGGGCTGTCGTCCTACAAGAACGCAAACGAGTTGATCGGCGTGGCCGCCGACCGTCGCCGAGTGGTGGTGTGGCAGCGCAACGAAGGCAGGATGCGGATGCTCGCCAGCGCGGCGACGCCCGCTTCGGGACAGGTGCACCTGCGCATGGTGGCCCGGGGGCGCCGTTTCTCCTTCGATGTCGGCCCGGACGGCGTGTCGTGGAAGCGGGTGGGCCGCACGTTTCGCACTCCGGTGACGGAGACCACCCGGCTGGCGCTCACCGCGGGGGGCGAGCGCCGCGCGCGTGTGCGGTTCGTGAGCGCTTCACTGACGGAGTAGTCCGCGCCGTCACGGCGAGGTTGGCGCTCCCCCCTTTCGGGAACAAAAAGGGCTGATGTTCCCGCGCGACGTGCAGCCGCCCCTCCTGTCGTGGCAGCGGTCCGCCAGCAGTTCGCTGCCCAGCGGCTGAGCGCGATCTCCGCGGAGCTGCAATCCGCGGGCGCCGCCGCGTCCGTGGCGGCGGGGGAGCCCGGGCGCGAGACAGGCGGCTGATGGCAAACGATCACGCGGACCTCCCGCCTGAGCTCGCGGCTCAGATCCAGAGCGCCTTGGAGGCGCTCGATCGGCAGGCCGACGCCCGCCTGCCGCTGCCCGTGCGCCGGCGCGTGCGCGCGCTGTACGGGGACATGGGTGATGGGTCCGGCGAGCGCCCCGCGGGTCGACGGCGGCTGTTCGAGTTGGACCGCATGGCCGTCGCCCGCGTGCTCCCCTTATGGCGCAGGGAACACCCTGACGATGAAAGGCCCGAGCGGATGGTGGAGCTGGCCGAACGCGTGATCGGTGGCGACTTGTCCTGGGATGAGGCTGAGGCGGAGCTGGACCGGTTTCGCACCGACCTGATGGACCTGGCGTCGACGATGGACTGGCGAGCCAACGCCGCGGCGGCGGCCGCGGCGGACCTCGTGGTGGTGGCGGATGTCGGGGACTATGGCGAGGAGACCCCCAGCGATGCCGACGACGACGACCTCGACCCCGACATGCTGGCAGTGGACTACCTCGCGTCGATCGCGGAGGGTTCGGCCCCGGGCACGGAGGGTGAGGACGTCGAGGCTCGGCGGGCATACTGGCGCTGGTACCTCGCGGAAGCGGTGCCCGCCGCCTACCGCGCCCTCGACGACGAGTAGCCGTGCGCGACGCGCTTACCCTTCCCGCCGAGCTGAACAGGGTGGCATCGGCAGGCGCGGGATTGCACTCTCCTGGATCGTGAACAGTGATAGTTGATGCTCACGCTTGACGTGCAGCCACCCCTCCCGTCGCCCCGGCAGTCGACGTGACCGACTCGAGCATGCTCTCCAAACAGCCGGCCCCTTCGTTCGATGGCAGAGTCGCGGCCGCGGGGGGCGGTGTCAGCGAAGGGTTAAGCGCCACGCAGCGCGACGGGGGCCCGTAGCCGGTGGCCGGCGAAGGGCTCCCGGCGGAGCTGGGGGAGCGGATCGCCCGTGCCAGGGACGCGCTCGAAGCCCGCGACGACGGCCGCCTCCCGCTGAGCGAGCGCCGTCGGGTCCGGGCCCCGTTCGGCGACGAGGGCGGCGGCCCGGAGGACCGCACGCCAGGGCGCGCGCGCCGCTTCGCGCTGAACCGCTATTGCGTCGATCGCGTGATGCCGGTATGGCGCGCCGCGCGTCCCGAGGACGACCGTCCCGCGCGCATGGCCGAGCTGGCCGAGCAGGTGATGACTGGGCAGGTGTCCGCCGACGACCTGAGAGCGGAGCAGGATCGCTTCGCCGTGGATCTGATGGACATGGCGGCGGACATCGGCGGCCGGGTGAACGCCGCGGGAGAGGCCGCGGTCGACCTGCTCAGCACCGCTACGGTGGGCGACTACGGGGACGAGACGCCGATGGAGATCGACGACCACGAACTCGATCCCGATCAGCTCGAGGCCAGCTTCCTCGGCTCGATCGCGGTGGCTTCGTACCCGGGCGCTTCCGATGACGACGTCGAGGCTCGCCGGGCGTACTGGCGCTGGTACCTGGACGAGGCAGTGCCCGCCGCCTACCGCGCCGTCGGCGACGACTGAGCCGCGAGTCGCGCGGCGAGATGGCGTCGGAGATCGAGGCGCTCACCGAATGCCGCGCGCTGGTGGGGGACGGCCGCACCGTGAGCTCGAGAGCGTGCTCGCGCCCACCCGGTCAGGAACGGGACACCCACCTGGGAGGCCGCGCCGACCTCGCGGCACTCTCCCACCTGCCGCAGAAACACACCTTGGTCCATGCAGGTTGAGTTCCGGCGTGCTCGACAGCTGGCGCCTGGCCCTGCGCCAGGCGGTGAACATTGCCGCCGCCTCGACGCGCCCCACGTCGTCCGAAGCCGCCGGGCCGGAGCGGTCGAGGCCGGCCGACTGGTCGCCCTCGTCGCTGTTGCCGTACAAGAACGCAAACGAGTTGATCGGCGTGGCCGCCGACCGTCGCCGAGTGGTGGTGTGGCAGCGCAACGAAGGCAGGATGCGGATGCTCGCCAGCGCGGCGACGCCCGCTTCGGGACAGGTGCACCTGCGCATGGTGGCCCGGGGCGCCGTTTCTCCTTCGATGTCGGCCCGGACGGCGTGTCGTGGAAGCGGGTGGGCCGCACGTTTCGGCGCTCACCGCGGGGGCGAGCGCCGCGCGCGTGTGCGGTTCGTGAGCGCTTCACTGACGGAATAGGCGGAGCGGCTACCCTCGCAGCAACCCGTCGATCCGACGAAGGAGGAAATGTGAAGAAGACGATTCCGGCCGGCGTCTTGGCTCTGTGCGCGGTCGCGGCGGCCGTGCCCATCAGCGGCGTCGCGGCCGAGAAGCCGGCGACGAAGGCGCTGACCACGAAGCTCACCGGCGCCGAGGAGGTGCCCAACCCTGGCGATCCTGACGGCAAGGGCAGAGCGGTGGTCAGCTTCAACGAACGGCGTGGGACCGTCTGCTTCAAGGTCACCGTCAAGGGCATCGCCGGGTCGACGGCAGGTCACATCCACGAGGCTCCGGTCGGCGTGGTCGGCCCCATCCGGGTGACCCTGTTCGGCACGCGATCGGCCAACAAGCTGCGCAAGGGCTGCGTCGAGGACGTCGACCGCGTGCTCGTCCGCCGGATCCTGGCTGATCCCAGCGGGTTCTACGTCAACGTCCACAACGCCGAGTTCCCGACCGGCGCCGTCCGCGGGCAGTTTCGCGGCAAGCCGAAGACCCGGTAGACAGGCCAGCTCGGAGGTGGCGGGTGCGTCGGCCCGCCGGTTCGGCTCAGCGCCGGCGCGCCCGACCCTGCGTCCAGCGGCCGCCGGCGCGGCCGCGTCAAGGAGCAGTGAAGCGCTCGATCAACGGCGGCCGAGGCTGCGGCGACCTATGCGGTCCGGTCGCTGGTTTGCCGGCTTCGCGGCAGGAGCCACGCCACAGCGATCGCGAGGACGCCGAGCGTGAGGTGGATGAGGTTGTCGAGAACGCTGTACTCGCTCGGGAACAGACCGAGCGGGTTGGGTTCGGCGAAGCTGATCGCGCCGACTAGTAGGTACACCACTCCTATCCCGCCAACCACTGCGCGGGCTAGGCCGCTGTCGCGCGCGGCGAAGCCGACGTAGGCCAGTAGCCCGCCGGTGACCAGATGAATGACATCCTCTGCAATGTCGATGTTCAACGCTCCGAACAGCGACTTCTCCCCCAGCAGCAGTCCGACGATGCCGATCAAGATCACGGTGACTCCGACGACCTTCCCGTACTCACGTACCACTTCTGCCTCCTCCGGTTTTGGGCGTCGAGCGCGCCTCAAGTAGTGTACTGAAGGGTACAATAAGCTGGCCCGAAGCGCGGGCGGAACGGGTGCCGGTGACCACCGTGGCAGAGCCCAAGACAGCGCGTGGGAGAGAGCGCAAGAGCGCGATCATCACGACCGCCGCAACGCTCATGTACGAACGTGGCGTGCGAGCCACGGCCCTGGACGACGTACTCGACTACTCGGACTCCGGGAAGAGCCAGTTCTACCACTACTTCTCGAGCAAAGACGACCTTGTGGCGGCTGTTCTCGAGTACCAGCTCATGACCGTCCTCGGCGAGCTCAGAGGGTTCCGCCTGGATACCTGGAGCGGCATACGGGCCTGGTTTGACGCGCTCCTGGAAGGCCAGGAGCAACGCGAGTTCAGGGGCTGTCCCGTCGGGTCGCTCGCAGTCGAGCTGAGCGCCTGCGGCCCCGACATGCAACGCCGCGTCGCTGACGCGTTCTCACGATGGGAGAGCGCGCTCGCCCGCGGGCTTGCGTCCATGAAAGCACGCCGTGCGCTCGATCGCTCGGCCCGACCGGAGGCCCTGGCCGAGGCCACGCTAGCCGCGATCCAGGGGGGATACGTACTCTCCACCGCCCACCACGGGGTCGGTCCGATGCGGACCGCGCTCGACACCGCCTACAGCCGGCTCCGCGCCTCGCGTCCGCGCGAATGAGAGGGCCACACCAACCGCACGACTCGGCGAGCGTGCCGTCGCGGCACCCACTACAGAATCGCTATCTCCGAGTTGTCTCCCACCACGAAGCGGTATGCCTTGGGCACGGTCGGCCCGCGGCCGATCTGCACGTTGCGCCCGATCAGGCTCGCCTCCACCCTGTATTCGAGATCGCGAACGGTCGATCCCTCCAGCACGATCGAGTGCTCGAGCTCGGCGCGGTCGATGGTCACCTCCTTGCCGATCGCGGTGTAGGGCCCGATGAAGGCGTCGGTGATCCGGGCGCCGGCGCCGATCACCGCCGGACCGCGAATCGTGGAGCGCTCCACGCGGGCCCCGGCTTCGACCACCACCCTGCCCTCGACCTGCGAGTCGATCACCTCTCCCTCCAGGCGCTCTGAGACCTCGTCGAGGATCAGCCGGTTGGCTTCGAGCATGTCCTGCACCCGGCCGGTGTCCTTCCACCACCCGTGGACGATGTGTGGATCCACCCGGGCGCCGGAGTCGACCATCGCCTGGATCGCGTCGGTGATCTCCAGCTCGCCGCGGCCCGAGGGCCCGATGGAGCGCGCGGCCTCGAACACGGCTGCGGTGAACATGTAGACGCCCACCAGCGCCAGGTCGGTGGCGGGGTCGGCGGGCTTCTCGACCAGGCGTGACACGCGGCCGTCGGTCAACTCGGCCACACCGTAGTTCTGCGGGTCGGCCACCGGCGTGAGCAGGATCAAGGCGTCGGGCTTGTCGGCCTTGAAGGTGTCCACCAGGCGCACGATCCCGTGGCGCAGCAGGTTGTCGCCCAGGTACATCACGAACGGCTCCTCCCTGAGGAACGCCTCGGCGGTGAGCAGGGCATGAGCCAGCCCCAGCGGCTCGGCCTGGTCGACATAGGTGATCTCCACCCCAAACTCGCTCCCGTCTCCCACGGCCTGGCGAATCTCGCTGCCGGTCTCCGGCGCCACGATGATCCCGACCTCGGTGATCCCCGCCGCCGCCATCGCCTCAATCCCGTAGAACAGCACCGGCTTGTTGGCCACCGGTACCAGCTGCTTGGCGCTCGTGTAGGTGATCGGGCGCAGGCGCGTGCCCTTGCCGCCCGACAGGATCAGCCCTCTAATAGGTGCCCCCCAGCTTGCGGTGGTCCCAGGTGACCGCGCGGGTGGGACGGAAGCGCAGGCCCACGCGCTTGGGCGCCTGCGCGCGGAAGAAGTCCTTCATCTCCGGCGAGCCGCCGCCGTAGCGGTCCACCAGGGCGTCGCCGTAGGACTCCACCCGTTCGACGTCGCGCTCGACCTCGACGTCGCACTCGAGCATCGCACCTCGCAGCTCCCCGTACTCCACGCCGCTCTCGAGCTGGAGGGTGGCGCGGGGATCGCGCTCCAGGTTGCGGGCCTTCTGGGACTTCGCGAACGTCCATCCGCGCAGCTCTCCCGCGTCCGCCACGTACCAGAGCGGCATCAGGTGGGGGCGCCCGTTGGGTCCCGTGGTGGCGACGATCACGGTGCGCTGCTCCTGAAGGAAGGCGTGCAGCTCCTCCTCGGTCATGCGAATCTGGTCGCGCCGCGAGGCCACTTGCGCGAGGAGCCTAACGTCGGACGGTGCCTGCGAGCGCCTCCGCGGCGTTCAGAACGGCCTCGCGTGCCTCTTCGGGCTCGACAACCGCCGCATCCCCGGCCTCCTTGAGTATCTCCTTCGCCAGGTACTCGTGGCCGCCGAAGGGCAGCTCGACGATCACCGACCCGTCCTGCAGCTCCTCCGCCACCTCCTTGTCCTCGCGCGCCCAGCGGGCGCGCTCGGGGGAGACCCATACGCGGGCCATCTCGGAGGTCGGGACCTCACCCGTGGTCGGCCAGCCCTGAACGTCGGGCTCGATCCCCTCACGCGGCTCGAAGCCCTCGTCGAGCACGGTGGCGGAGCGGATCCGGTCGAGGCGGAAGGAGCGGGTGTGGTCCCTGGTGGGCTCGAAGGCGTGCACGTACCAGCCCTCGGTCCCGTTGAGAAGCTGGTAGGGCTCGATCGTGCGCGTTGTGAACTCGTCGTCGGCCTCCTTGTAGTGCTCGATCTCCAGCAGGCGCCGGTTGCCGATCGCGCTCGACACGACGCGCGCGATCTCAGAGTCGTCTCCCTTCGCGGTGGTGATCTGGAGGCCGTCGACCGCGGGATCGCGGCCGAGGGCGTCCACGATCTTCTCCCGTGCCGACTGCAGCGATCCCTCGGGCAGGTGCTCGCCCACCAGGTCGATGGCCGCGACGAGCGCCTTGGCCTCCAGGGGCAGGAGCCGGGCGGGGCGCGCGAAGTTGTCCCCGTAGGGCTCGGGGTCGACCTCGATCGTGTCCCCCTGCAGCTCGGCGTAGAGCACGTAGCTGCCGCCGCCGAAGTTCACCACGTTCAGCACGTCGATGTCCTGACGCAGCTCGCTTCCAGACACCTGCAGCGTCTGGCACAGCTCGCGCAGGTCGAGCTTGGCTCCCCGGCGGGCGGCGTCGATCAGGATGCCTGCCAGCGTGACGAGCCGAGCGAAGCGCTCCGGGCGGATGTGGCTCTCGCGCTTGCCGTCGTCCACTGGCTCCTCGCGGCGGCGGCGCCTGGCGGGCTCGGCCAACTCGATCGGCTGGGCGTGGCGCTCTATCACCAGATTCACCCGCTCCTCGGCCTCCGCGACCATTTCGGGAGGGTCGAGCAGGCGTGCGCGGGGTCCGAGGCCTAGCACCCAGGACACGAGCTGGCGGGAGTCGCCGTAGGGAGTCTCGAAGATCACGCCGTCGTCGGCCGGCTCGAGCGTGCCCACGTCGGCTCCGAGGTGGCGCCGCACCAGCCACTCGATCCGGTCGGACAGCCATATCCGGGCCACCCCGCGCTGCTCACCGAGCTGCCAGTCCGCGCGGGTGGCGTAGGAGCGTGGGTCGAAGTCCTCCGGGCGCTGAAAGTCGTGCTCGGCCTTGGAGCTGTAGCCGACCTTGCCGCGGATGCGCGACAGGCGAAACACCCTCACGGCGTCGCGCTCGTGCGCGTGGCCCACGAGGTAGAACTGGCCGCCGCGGAAGAGCAGGTGGTACGGGTTGACCTTGCGCGACTCCTCTGCGTCGCGCCCCATCGTGTAGTAGTCGAAAACGATCGTCTTGCGCCGGAAGATCGCCGTCTCGATCTTCGACAGGCGCTGGGACAGCTCGCGTCCGCCCGAGCTCGCCGTCATCGCCAGTCGGACCGACTGGTGCTCCGGAGCCGACAGCGGCGAGGGCTTGCCCCAAGAGAGCTGCTGCAGGGCCATCCGCAGCGGCTCGGCGTAGGCGAACTCGCCGTCGAGCAGGGAGAGGGCCGTGCGCAGGCCGGCCAGCTCGGGATCGGAGAACTCGATCGCCGGGAGATAGAAGTTCTCGGGCGGAAGGGTGTAGGTCTCCGCCTCGTAGGAGCCTTCGCTCTGCTTCTCGATCTTCAGCTCGATCCCCAGTGAGGACAGCTCGGCGCGGTCGGCGTAGAAACGCCGGTTGAAGGCCTCATCGCTGGTCATCTGGGCGTAGCCCTCGACGTCCTGACGGATCTCGAGCGCCGAGATCGGGCGGCGCTCCGCCATCAAGAAGGAGATCAGCGAGAGCTGACGGATGAGCTTCTCGGTGTCCTTGGCCATGAGCCGGTCAGGGTACTCGCGGTGAGTGCCCAAAGCGGCGGGCCCCGGTCGCTATTTGCGGGATTGGAAGGCCCCGGCCCGCAGGCCCGCCGGGTGCCGGCGCTCTGCGTGAGTCAGGCGGCTTCGCGTGCCGCGTGTGACTCACCGCGAGGCGCGAAGTAGGCCGAGCCCGACAGGGCCCGGTCGAAGCCTGACCAGCACTCGCCGTCGGCCAGGCCCTTCTCGATCCGGTCGAAGCTTCCGAGTGTGCCGCCGAGGTTGTCGATCATGTGCACGAGCGTGGCCTCGCGGGTGCACGGAGTGACAGGGCTGCCGTGCTCGAGCTTGCCGTGGTGGCTGAGCACGATGTGCAGCACTGCCTGCGCGATCGCCTCGGGAAAGCGCTCGATCTCCTCGATCTGCCGGCGCACACGGTAGTAGCCGAGCGGTATCTCGCCGAGCAGCTTGCCCGAGTCCGACAGGTCGATGGCGCCGCCGGACTGATCGTATGCGTCGATCTTCCCGATGTCGTGAAGCAGCGCGCCGGTGACGGCGACGTCGCGGTCGATGCCCGGAAACGTGGCGGCCATGGCGCTCACTCCCTGGGCGACCGAGAGGGAGTGCTCGAGCAGGCCATGCCTGTAGGCCTGGTGGTAGACCTTGGCCGCCGGCGCCACTCGCCAGCGCTCAGCCACCTCGCCTTCGCCGAGAAGACGGTGAAGGAGCTCGCGCAGGTGGGGTTGCTGGACGGTTTCGATCAGCTCTTCGAGCGCGGCCGTCATCTGCTCGGGCGGCACCGGCGGCGCCTCGAGCAGATCGGCCGGCTGGTACTCCTCCGGACCCGCCAGGTGCACGGTACGCACGGTGATGGAGCGTCCGTAGCGCTGGTCGTGGCAGAACCGGCCGAGGACCCGCACCGCGGCGCCGGGGCTTGCAACGGCTTCGACCTGGTCGACGCCGTCCCAGACCACGCCCTCGACGGCGCCCGTGACGTCACCGAGCTGCAGCTTGAGGAAGGCCTCGCCGTTCTTCTTCTGGCGGCGAGTGAGCTGACGCACCTCGAAGACCGTGTCCACGGACTGGCCGTCCGTCAGGTCCCGCACGAACTCCTTCGAGCAGATGAGGGTGGGCTGATCCATGGGGCACACGACAGTAGGGACAGTCGCGGACGGGACGGCTTTGCTGACAAGTCCGAGCTCGCGCGCCTGATCTGAAAGAATGCTGCCGCCATGCGCCTTCGTTGGGCGCCAACCCAGAGCCGAAGGAGCATTCACGATGACTGAGTCACACGACTCACACGACTCACACGACTCTCACGACGAGTCTTCGGTCGACTCACCGATCCGAGCCAAGGATGAGCCGCCGACAGAGGCCCACGGGGGCGACGAAGCCGAACAGGCGGGAGGCAGCGGAGCAGGTCCCGAGGGCGCCGATTCAAAGGACACAGAGACGCCGGTCGACAGGTAGGACGACGAGTAGGGGAGCGAACGCCGGCCCTCACCTGGGGCCGTCAGCGTCGCCTCCGCCGTAGTAGGCGAGCGCGCGCCGGCCGAGCTCCTTGGTCGCGCCGGCGTTCTGCACCGCGCTGATCGGCGCACCCAGGAACGGGATCAGCCGGCCGGCGTAGCGCTTGGCCACTCGCTTGCCCACGTAACGCACGAGCTTCTGGGACAGATTGCGCTCACCGCCCTTCTGCAGCTTGGCCTCCACCAGGGCCTGGGCCATTGGCGTGCCGATGCCGTCGAGTGCCTCTCGCGCCGCCGCGGGGCTTTCGTAGACCTCCCACAGGGCGAGCAGCTCCGCCGGGCGCATCGGATGGCTCGGGTCATAGCCGTGCGCGGCGGCGATGTAGAAGACCATCCGCGCCTGGATCCACAGGAGACCGGCGAGGTTGCCGCCGGCTGTCACGATGCCCCCTAGCCCCAGCGCCAGGCCTTCCACGCGCGAGAGGCGCACGTGCTTGGTGAAGGCCGAGCGAGCCAGCGACTCGGCGGTGTGCCCTGCACCCGCGATCTCCACCCAGCGCTCCGCCGGCCCGGCGAAGCGCTGGGACGCCGCCAGCGCGATCAGCTCCGGCGCGCGCTCGGGCTCGGCAAGTATCCGCTTCCAGACGCGATCGGGGACGCCCTTGGCCTTATCGATGTCGGTTCCCTGGGTCACCGACGCAACGGTAGTGGCTCTCAAACCGCTCGCAGGGCCTCGGTCGGCGGCAGCCGGGAAGCTCGAAGGGAGCCATCGAATACGAGGCTACGATCTCAAGTGGGATTCGAGTCAAGTCACGACTCAGACGTAAGGGAAGGCTTGACTTCAAGGCAGTTCGATGCGCCCATGCGCGGCCAGCGTGGCCAGCGCCCGCAGCGTCACCGCTCCGCGCCACTCCACCGCCTGTCCCGGCGACCACCCCAGCCAGTCGAACGTCCAGCCGCCGTCGGCGTGCTGTCCGCGCTCCAGTCGGTCGAGGTCCGCCTCGATCTGGTCATCGCTGAAGAGCGCGCGGCTGCGCCCGCCGGGCCGCTCCGACAGCGTCAGGGGCGTGAGCCGCTCGTCCTCGGTGCCGCCGGGGACGGGTACCGACCCGTCCGCCGCGAGCCGCGGGCGCAGGCCCTCGATCGCCGCGCTGGTGCGCGCCCCGTCGGGAACCTTGTCGAGGAAGTCGAGTGAGAACTTGACCCAGTAGGCGCTCAGCTCGTCCGGGCGCTGCAGCTTCGCCCAGCACCAGTCGGTCGCGCGCCGGAGCCAGGGCTCGCTGGAGCCTGCTTCCCACAGCGCTCCTGAGAGCGCGAAGGTGAGATGCGACCCGCCATCCGACGGCACCATCCACGGCGCGTGCGGACTGGCCGCGGCGGTGGGCAGGACGAAAGGCACGCCGCCGTCGGGATCGGCGATGGTCGCGATCCACGCGGCGGCATCGTCGGCCATCGGATCGTCCACCGCCCCGACCCCGGCCAGCACCTCGAAGGCGTGAAGCGTCGAGGCCGGCTCGCTCTCCGGCGCGCGCACGTCGGGCTCCAGGGCGTGGCCGAAGCCGCCGTCGCGGTTGCGGTAGGCGCGTAGCGCGTCGAGGACGGGGGCAACCGGGGCGCCGTGCAGCAGCACAGCCAGCCGGTGGCGGTCGAGAAGGCGGGCGTTGGCGAGCACGAACCGCTCGGCGGCGTCGACGTCGACGGGCATGCCGCCACGTTACTTCGCGGTGAGCCCGGCGTCTTTCAGGAATCGGACAGGGTGGTGCCGGTCAGGCTCACCGGTCGGCAAGGGCCAGTCTGCCGGCGAGCGCGACGAAAGCGCCGCCGAAGACCCGGCGCATCCAGGCCAACACCGGCGGACGGGAGATGACGTGGTTCCGAACCACCGCGGCGAGACCCCGTACAGGGCGAAGACGGCGAACGTGACAAGCATGAAGACGGCGCTCAACTCCAACATACGCAGCGACGCGTGCGCTTCGCCGGCGCTCACGAACTGCGGCAGGAAGGCGAAGAAGAAGATCGTCAGCTTCGGGTTGAGGAGGTTGATCAGGACGCCGGAGATGATCACCTTCCGAGCCGGGAGGGGCGCCTTCTCGGCCACGGTGAGCGCGCCCTTCTCCCTGAGCGTGGTCCAAGCCATGAAGAGGAGGTAGGCCACTCCTAGATACTTCAGAACCTGAAACGCGATGGCGCTGGTGTGCAGCAGTGCTGCGAGACCCGTGATCGCCGCCACCATGTGCGGAACGACGCCGAGCGTGCAGCCGACCGCGGCGACGACGCTTGCGCGCGCACCGTGCGCGAGGCCGGCCGCCAGCGTGTAGAGGACGCCGGTACCCGGTGTCGCGACAACGATGAGCGTCGTCAAGGGAAACTCGGTGCTCACGGGGGCCCTCCAGGCACGATGTCCTGTGAGCGGCGCAGTCTACGTAGCTCTGCGTGCCTACGCCGATGCCGGCGCGGGCTAGCAGCCGAGCAGCTTGCGGACGGGGTCGCATTCGCGGGCCGGTGGCGGCGGCGCCGTTACGGGGGGCGTGGTGGAGGGCGGCGGCGCGGGCGGCGGGGGCGGCGGCGAGGGCTCGGGCGCCCCGGTCCTTTCTTGCCGAGGGCGCGGCGGCGGGGGCTTGGTCGGCCGGTCGTTGTTCGCGGAGGGCGGCCTCGACGGGCGCTTGCCGGCCCCGGGGGACCGATGCCGGGCCCGGTTCTTCGAGCCCCCGTCGCCACCCTTGCGGCGGCGGTGGCCCTCGCGACGGTCGCCCTTGCGGTCGCGGCCGAGCTTGGGCCGCTTTTGCTTCTTGCGCCGACGCTCGGCGTCGATCAGCTGCCGGCGCACCGCCGCGCCGTAGGCGTCCTCGAACTCGGCCACCAGGCCCTCGTCTAGGCCGCAGTTCGGACAGAAGCCGTCGCGCTGCCACGCCTCCGCTCGCGCGAGGACCTGATTGGCGTAGGTGACGCCGAAGAGGTCGTGCCCGTAGTAGCTGTAAGCCGCCGACCACTCACCGAAATCCAGCCCGCGCCCCGCGCCCGAGTCGCTGAGCAGCCAGCCGGCGGCCATGACCGCGTCGAAGTCGTCATAGATCGAGGGGTGAGAGCGCGTGCGGTGCGGGTAGCGCTGGGGCCGACGCCCGGCCCGGAACGCCTGGCGGTAGAGCTCCCAGGTGCTCACCGGCCCGTTGGTGACATTGAACTGCATCGGGCCGGCGCAGCAGCCGAAGGCGTTGAGCCCGCGGTAGGTGCTCGGCGCTGTCGAGAACGCCGTCTCCTGGCGGTGGATGGAGGCGATCAGCCGCCAGTTGACGCCGTACACCCGTTCCGCCTCTCGGTACAAAGGCAGGAAGCTCGCCGCGGCCTTCGCCGAGACGCGCTTGCGCGCAGTGCGGCGGTAGTACGCCGCCCCCCCGCGACGCGCCCGGCCCCCGCGGCGCTCGGCCACCATCGCGGCGGACGCCCGCGCATCCGCCACGGAGGCCCCGGAGGGGCGCTTCGCGTCCCTATCCGACGAGCCCACGGCCAACCCCAGCGCCATGGCGGCGCCCGCGACCGCTACGAGGACGGCCAGCGGCCCGCGGCCGAGTTGGCGCCCGGCACGAGCCAGTGACAGAAACGACGAGCCCACGGCCAACCCCAGCGCCATGGCGGCGCCCGCGACCGCTACGAGG
>JAUJOQ010000001.1:75054-158820 GCA_030447725.1 Thermoleophilaceae bacterium | reverse complement strand
CGAGCCCACGGCCAACCCCAGCGCCATGGCGGCGCCCGCGACCGCTACGAGGACGCCCAGCGGCCCGCGGCCGAGTTGGCGCCCGACACGAGCCAGTGACAGAAACCGAGCCGGCAGCCGCACCGCCGGCAGTCTGCCACAGTCGCCCAGCAGTCGGCGCGGTTGTCCGCAGACCAGTAGGCCGATGAAGCCTCGGCCGCTGTCACGGTCGCGTCGTCGCTGGAGCCTGCACCCCGAGCGCCTCGTGGACCGCGCGGATGACGTGCTCGACGGCGTCCGCAGACATCTTCGCCCAGAGGGGAAGCCGAAGCAGGCGTGCACTGATGCGCTCGCTCACAGCCAGGTCCCATGTGCGCGTCCGAAGCGCCGGCCCGCCTCGGACAGGTGCAGCGGCACGTAGTGGAAGACCGCCTGGACGCCGCGCGCCGCCAGTGCATCGATCACCCCGTCGCGGCCCGGCGGGCCCGTCACATGGAGTCCGTACAGGTGGGCGTTGTGCTCCCCGTCGGAGCACACAACCGGTCGGCGGACACGTCCATGTTCCTCCAGCGCCGCGAACGCCGAGTGGTAGGCGTCCCAAACCTCGCGCCGGGAGGCGGTGATGTCGTCGACCGCCTCGAGCTGCGCCCACAGGAAGGCGGCGCTGACGTCGCCGGCGGTGAACGACGAACCGACGTCGCGCCAGCCGTAGCGGTCGACCTCGCCCCTGAGGAAGCGCTCGCGGTCCGTGCCCTTGTCGATGAGCATGCGCGCGCGGCTCACCAGCCGCTCGTCGTTGATCAGCGCGCCACGCCCTCCCCGCACGTCAAGTCCTTGGTCTCGTGGAAGCTGAGGGCGCCCAGCTCGCCGAGCGAGTCCAGCGGCCGGCCGTGCAGGTCGGAGGGCAACGCGTGGGCCGCATCCTCGATCACCATCAACCCGTGCTCTCGAGCGAGCCCGAGGAGCGGGTCCATGTCGACGGCCGCCCCCGCGGCGGTCTCCGACGCATCGATCGCCTGCTGGATGTAGCCCAGCTCGCCCCCGTCGCGTAGGGCCGGTTGAAGGCGACGGCGGTCTCGCCCGTCAGGCCCAGCTCGACACGATCACGCCCGTGCAGATGAGCGCGACGCCGATCACCTTGCCCACGGTGAGCGACTCGCTGAACAGCAGGACGCTGAAGACGAGCACGAACACGAACGAGAGGCTCATGAACGGATAGGCGAAGCTCAGCTCCAGGCGGCTGAGCGCCACGCCGTAGGTGATCGAGGCGATCAGCGCACTGGCAAAGACCGCGATCACCCACGGATCGAGCGCGAGCTCCGCCAGGAAGCGCACCCGCTCGCCCGTGTCGGGCGGGAAAGAACCCGCATCGTCGATGCGCCACTTGAAGGCGAGCTGACCGAAGACGGTGAGCGCCACGGTGGCCACCAGAAGCGCGACCGCGATCACGACGGGGGAGCTCCGACGAGCTCGGGCTGCCCCACCACATGGCGCAGCGCGTCGCTGCCTGTGTGGAAGAGCACGTCGAGCACGCTGACGCGATCCTCGAAGGCACCGTGCAGCTGCGCGTACCGGGGGTAGGGCCCGTAGCGCATCGTCGTCACGGCGATGCCGGCCTCGGTGAACGCCGCCTCGCGCAGGTAGGCCCACGACGACGGGCCCGCCAGATACTCGGTCGCGCCGGCCTGCCGGCACAGGGTGACGAGGCGCTGCGTCGGGTCGGTTCCGGCGGGCATCCGGGCACCCCGCGAGATCGGTGTGCCGATCCCCAGCAACCCGCACAGACCGCGCAGCAGGTGCTCGTTGACGTGGGTGAGCAGGGGGTGGTCGCATGCGGAGTACAGAGCTTCGAGCGCCGGGGCGACAGCGCCGAAGGCCGGCGCCCGGCCGTAGACGTGGCGCAGGGTGCTCCAGTGACGCTGCGCCCAGCCGGGTTCGCTCACGAGGACCTCCTCGATGCGCTGGTCGAAGTGCCCGCGGGTACGGACGGGCACGGTCAGCCAGAGCAGGCCGTGCGGCGTCTTGATCCGGTTGCGGTTGCGCCAGTCGCGCCGCGTGTACTGCACGTCGTCGAGCAGGATGAACTCGTCGGCGCGGGCGATGAGCTCGAAGTAGCCCTTCCACGGCACGTAGCTGGACTGCACGATCGCCACCCGCTTGGCGACGTGCGGCTCAGGCATCGGTGCGCACCAGCATCGTCCATTCGTACAACCCGTAGTCGTGCAACAGCGCGACGTTGCGCGAATAGCGCCGCTTGCAGTGGTCGAAGAACCGGGCGGGGTCGGCGTAGAAGAGGTCTGGCCGCATCCGGTCGGCATCGGACCAGCTCGTCAGCAGATTGAACGCGAACCCGCGGCGCCCGAGCTGCGCAAGCGTGTCGAGCGTCTCGAGCACATAGGCCTCCCACGCGGCCTCGCCGACGTTCAGGCGCAGGTTGAATACGCCGCTCGCAACCGCGTAGTCGGCCGGCTCGAGCTCGTTCGGGCGATTGGAGAAGCGACACCCGGCGGGGTCGGGGTTGTGGGCGCGGGCGAGGTCGATCATCCGCTCTGAAACGTCGAAGCCGCGGTAGTCGACGGGCTCGCCCTGCGCCACCAGCCTGTGGGCCAGCGCGCCGTAGCCGCAGCCGTAGTCCAGCAGCGAGCAGGGCACCCCGCCCTCGCGCACGCGCAGGAGCTGATCGAAGCGCAGCGCCTGGGACTCGGAGGAGTTCCAGTCGACGCCCCGCGCGCTGGCGCCGTGTTGGTCCAGCCGGGGGGCGTAGTAGGCATCGAACGCCCCGAAAAGGGCTTCTCGGTCGACCTTCGAATGCCCCTGGGCCGTCATGGGGCCCGCTCGGCCCGCTCGTCGGCGGCCGCGCCGACTTCTGACTCGACGAGGTAGAGCGGGCGCCCCTTGACCTGCTCGAACACCTTCCCCACGTAGAGCCCAACTACCCCGAGGCTGACCAGGATGGTTCCCGACATCAGGAGGACCAGGACCGAGAGGCTGGTGTAGCCCGAGGGCGGATCGCTCGTCAGATAGACGTAGATGTCGAAGGCGGCCAACGCGACCCCGAAGACAGCGACCAGCAGGCCCACGGCGACGATCGCGCGCAGCAGCATGGTGGTCTGAAAGAACATGCCGTCGATCGCGACGCGGGTCAGCCTGCGGAAGGTGTAGGAGCTGCGCCCGGCGTGGCGCTCGGCCGCCTCCATCTCGACCGTCGTCTGCTCGAATCCCAGCCAGTCGAGGACAATGAGGTACTCGCGATGCACGTCTCCGACCTGCAGGAAGGCGTCGACCACCTTGCGTGACAGCAGGCTCAGCGTGCCGTGGTCGACTCCCGTGCTTGTTCCGAGCACGGCGTTGCGCAGGCGGAAGTAGAGCGCACCGGTGAGACGGCGCTTCGCGCTCTGGCGCCGGCGGCGGACCGTGTGCACGACGTCGAAACCCTCCTGCGCCTTCGCGTACAGGCGCGGGATCAGCTCCGGGGGCTCCTGCAGGTCGCAGTCCATCACCACCGTCCAGCGCCCGCGGGCGCTGACCAGCCCCGCCGTGATCGCGGCGTGCTGGCCGAAGTTTCGGCTGAGGCGCAGGCCTCGCACGCGCGGGTCCTCGCCGGCCAGCGCGCCGATGATCGCCCACGCGCCGTCGGTGCTCGCGTCGTCCACGAGCAGGATCTCGTAGTCGGCGGTCAGCGGGGCGAGTGCGGCAGTCAGGCGCTCGTGCAGCGCCCGCAGGCAGTCGGCGCAACCGAAGACGGGGATGACGACGCTGAGCTCCACAGCGTCATTGTCGCGGCAATCGGTCAGGTCGTCGTTCTGCTCGAACATCGCGCAGCAGCCGCTAGCCGAACGCCTCCTGCGGCTCCGGCTGTTGCCTGGGAGCGTCGGCCGGCTCGAGCACGACGGCCTCGGGCGGGATGCGGTTCGTCGCCCACAGCCCGGCAGGCGACACGGTGCGCGGGCGGTCGGCCTCGAAACGCATGAACGTCATGCGGTCCAGCGTGCGGTGCTCCGTAAGCCGGAAACCGGGCGGCGGCGGGTCGGAACGCGGCGGCTCGGGGCTCGACGGCTCGTCGGACGCGGAGCTGCCCGTGGTCCACAGGCGGCAGGCCGTCGCGCGTCCGTTGGGTCGCACAGGGTCGTGGCGGCCCCGCCCACTTCACGGTCCATCAGGTCGCTAGCGGCGCCGGCGCGACGATCGAGCAGGTCGCGCACGTCCTGTTACGGGGAGGGACCCTGACGTCGGCGCGGTCCACTGGGCAATCATAGACATACCTGCGCTCCGCAGGCCCGACCTGACATCCCAGGGTAACCCAACGCCCGCACCGGCGCCCAAGGACTCCGTTGGTCCGGGGTCGGACCGGAGGCTCTGTCAGCTATGCGACGGACGCGCGTGGCTCGACCCCGAGAGGGCCCCCACTGACGCCAAGACCTATGTACACGCCGCCACTCAGCTTCGCGAGTCGGCGCCTTCCGCGCCGGCCGGTGCGTAGCCAGGCGCCAACCGCTCCGGCCAGGAGAACGTATGCGCCGTCGGTGACGACGGCGAGGAGGGTGAAGCTCGTGCCCAGTACCAGGATCTGGACCGCGACGGAGCCGCTCGAGGACTCCACGAACTGGGGCAGGAACTCGAGGAAGAAGATCGCGATCTTGGGGTTGAGGAGCTGGACGAGCACGCCCCTGAAAAAAGCCGCGAGCGAGCGCTCGACAAAGCTTCCTGTGCCTCCTCCTCACGCTCGAGCAGCTTCCGGATGCGGGCGCCGAAACCCCATTTCGAGCGAGGGGGGAAGGCGACGAAAAGTCGCCGCTGTGCAGCGCCTCAGAGAATGGCGAGGCCCGGAATCGAACCGGGGACACCACGATTTTCAGTCGTGTGCTCTACCAACTGAGCTACCTCGCCCACGCGCAGCATCCTACCGCCGTGCCCGCGGCTAGATCAGCTAGATGCCCCGCAGCAGGCCGCCGTCCACCGGTACGGACGCGCCCGTGACATACGACGCACGCTCGCTACAGAGGAAGGCGGCCACGGCGGCGAACTCCTGCGCGGTGCCGGGACGTTTGGCGGGCACCTCCCGGGCGGCGGAGTGCCTGACGGCCTCCTCCGATCCCGCCATCGAGAGCAGTCGATCGGTGAGGATGCGGCCCGGCAGCACGGTGTTCAGCGTCACGCCGTCGGCCGCGGCCTCGCGCGCGAGGGTCTTGAACGCGGCCACCGTGGCCGAGCGCTCGGCGTTCGACAGCATCAGGTGGGCAATCGGCTCGCGGACCGAGGAGGAGCCGACGTTCACGATGCGCCCCCATCCGCGTTCGCGCATCGCGGGCAGGACCGCGGCCACGAGCGCCATCGGGCTCAGCACGAGGGTTCGGTGCGCGGCCTCCCACTGGGCGGTCGAGAAGCCGAGCGGATCGGCGCCTGCGGGGGGCCCGCCCGTGTTGCAGACGAGCACCTCAACCGGGCCTCGGAGCGCGGATTCGACGTCGGCCACGAGTTCCGCGGCGCCGTCGAGGTCGGCGCTGTCCCAGACGAAGCCGGTTGCGTCGATCTCGGAAGCGGCGGCATCGATGTTTTCGCGCGAGCGTGAGGCGATCGCCACAGCCGCTCCCTCATCGGCGAGCGTGGTGGCGATGGCGCGTCCTATGCCCTTCGACGCGCCCGTGACCAGCGCCACGCGCCCGGTGAGCCCGAGGTTCATGTCGCAAAGCTAGCGTCAGCCCGCCCGTTCCCTCCCGTGATCCGGATGGTTAGAATGCGCCAGCCGCATGGTCCGACTCGCAATCAGGCCGATGATCCTCGCTGCTACCTGCGCTGCTGCCCTGGCCGGGTGCGGTGGAGGCGACGAAGGCTCGGGCAGCGCCCTCGACAACGCGCTTGGCTATCTGCCTGAGGATGCGCCGCTCGTCATCTCCTTCGAGACAGATCCCGAGGGCGACCAGGGCAAGGCGGTCCAGGCGATCGCTGAGCGGTTCCCGTTCTCAGACCAGCTCACCCAAACCCTCGAGGAGGGCCTGTCCGAGAACGCCCTCGACTTCGAGCGGGACATCAAGCCCCTGCTCGGCAACGAGTTGGTGGTCGGCGGGACCGACGTGCGCTCGCTCTTGGACAGTGGCGACGAGAGCGACGACCAGTTCGTGGCGGCCATCGAGGCCGGGGACGAGGACAAGCTCGAGGAACTGCTCAAGCGCGACGACACGAAGGAGGGCGGCGAACAGGACGGCGCGAAGCTCTACGAGGACAGCGACGGCGATACCTTTGCGATCGAGGACGGGGTGCTGATCTTTGCCGGCACCCGTGAGCTGCTCGACGCCGCGCTGAAGCAGCACGAGGGCGACGACAAGCTCACCGCCGAGGTCTTCGACGAGGCCACCGCCGATCTCCCCGACGATGCCCTGATGCGGCTGTCCATCGATCTCGAGCAGCTGATCGCCGCAGATCCCGACACCGAGCCGGCCCGGAAGATCGAGTGGGTGAGCGCCCTGCGCACCCTCGGGCTGACCCTCTCGCTCGAGGAGGATCGCGCCAAGGTCGACTTCCGTCTGGCGACCGACCCCGAAGGACTCTCGGAGGCGGACCTGCCGATAGCGGCGGGGCCCGAGAGCCCCGAGGTGCTAGCGAGCTCTGAGGAGATCGGCTTGGGAGTGCGGGCGCCCGAACAGATACTGGCCTTCTTCGAGAGCGCCGGCCAGGCGGTCGACCCCGCCGGCTTCGGTGACTACAACGCCGGCAAGCAGGCGATCGAGGCGCGACTCGGCGTGAGCATCGACGACGACGTCTTCGGCCAGCTGGAAGACGACGTGTCGGTGAGCTTCGGGCTGGACGGCACCTTCGGACTGCGCTCCTCCGTGAGGAACCCAAAGGCGTTCACCGCGACGCTCGACAAGCTCGGTAAGGCACTGCCCGACCTCCTCGAGAGCTCCGTCGGCGAGCCGATCGGGTACGCGAGGCCCAAGAAGGGCGAGGACTTCTACGCCCTGGCCACCGCCGACGGCGACACCGTGGTCTACGGCGTGGTGGACGGCGTTTTCGTGCTGGCCAACGACAGCGGACGCGCCGGCCGCCTGGCTGAGGCCGAGACGGCGGCCGTGGAGGGAGCCGAGGGCTCGATCGCCATCAGCGCCGACGCCCAGCAGTTGGTGACCCAGGGGGTCAGCCAGTTCGGCGGCGGCGGCGTGGCCGGCGCGCTCGGCGGGTCGCTGTTCTCAGAGCCGCTCGGAGCGTTCACCAGCTCGGTGGCCGCCGAGCCGGACGGCCTCACCGGCCGCCTCGAGCTCACCTTCGACTGAGGCCAACCGCCTGCCGCGACCAGGCCCGCAGCAGTGGGAGCGGATCGATCGGCTTGCCGCCGGTGTACCAGCCTCCTCCCACCCAGACCTCGAAGTGCAGGTGGGCGCCGAGGGAGATGCCGGTGTTGCCCACCTGGCCCAACGGTGCGCCGATGCGCACCCTCTGACCCTCCGTCACGAGGACCGAGCCGGCGCGCAGGTGCATGAAGACGTAGTCGCGGTCCTCGCCGTCGCCGTCGAGCACGATGTAGTGGCCGGCGCCGGCGGCCTGGTAGCGGACCACTTCGACCGTGCCGGTCCGCGGCGCCACGACTGGCGTTCCCTCGGCGGCGGCCATGTCCTGGCCCTGATGGGTATGTCCTCTGCGCCCGGCTCCGAAGCGAGAGTCGCTGCCGCCGAAGGTGAACGGCCCGGCCAGCGGGAAGCGGTGGCTGCGGCGCGCCGGGGGCGACGGGGTCTGGACTGGCCGCGGCGGCGGTTGACGCCGACCGCGCCGGTTCTTCTTCCTGGACGAAGGCTTTCGGGCGGGCTTCTTCGCCGGCTCCTCCACAACGACGCTGGCGCGCGGGTCATAGCTCCATCCCCCGCTCGGGGGTGCCTGGGGGCCGGGAGCCGTCGCGCCTCCAGTCTGGGCCAAGGCCGGCAGGGCGGTGGCCCACAGGAGTGCGAGCGGCAGGAAAAGTAGAAGGAAGAGGCGCATGCTGAAGGACTTCGGCCGCCGGCACCGAAGCTTGACCGTCGCCGCGCGCGTGCAAGCGGTCCTGCAGACCGCACCCCGGGGAGGAGCGCAGCCAGAACGTTGCCGGAGGAGCGCAGGCCGATCGCCGATCGGCCGAGCACCGCACGGATGAATCTCCGGCGAGCACCGCACCTATCTCCTCAGCTGGTGTGCAGGCGGGTGAGCAGCTCGAGGGCGCCGTTCTTGTTCAGCGGCTCGTTGAGGTTCCCGCACTTGGGCGACTGCACGCAGGAGGGACACCCCGCGCTGCACGGGCACTCGCCGATGAGGCGCAGGGCGTCGCGCACCAGGTCCTCGAAGCGGTGAAATCCGAGGCGGGTTATCCCGACGCCGCCGGGGTGGCCGTCGTAGATGAACACCGTGGCCCGGCCCGTCTGCGCGTGGAACGCCGTCGACAGGCCACCGATGTCCCACCGGTCGCACATGGCGATCAGCGGCAGCACGGCGATCTGGGCGTGCTCGGCGGCGTGCAATGACCCTTGGAGCACGTCGAGCGGGAAGTCGTCGGACAGCGCCATGTCTGAAAGCTCGTACCAGAGAGCCTGCGTGGCGAAGCGCTCCTCCGGCATGTCGAGCGCCACCAGGTCGAGCACCTCGTGGTCGGACACGCGCTTGCGCTGGAAGGCGGTGACCTGCTCGGTCACCGACACGGTGCCGAAGGACAGTGGGAAATTCCCGACCTCGCGGGTCATCTCCACCCGCTCGATCTGGGTGTCGGTCTCCTTCTTGGGCTGGGTGTACCAGTCGCCGGTGAACGGCCGCACGAGCGCATGACGCGCGTGCAGGTCGAGGTGGGCGACCTCATATGAGCGGCCCATGTGGAGGTAGATGGCCCCCGGGTGCACCGCGGAGTGCGCTCGCGCGGTCTCCACCGAGCCGATCATCTCGCCCCCTTCGGACTCCACCACCGCCACGGAGTCCGGCGAAGCCGAGCGTAGGGCGATCCGCCGGGCGGGAAAGTCGTCGCCGCGGGGCAGGTAGCGCCCGCCGCGCTCGCGCAGCAGACCGAGCTTCACGAGCCGCTGCGCCGCGGGCTGCCAGCGCGGGCCGAGGAACTCCTCGTCACTCGGAGAGAGCGGCAGCTCGTAGGCGGCGGCCACCAGGTGGGCGAGGAAGATCTCCTCGGACTCGGGGTCGAGTATCGCCGACTCCACCGGCCGGTCGAGGAACTCCTCGGGATGGCGGCAGAAGAACTGGTCGAGGGCGTCGGCGCCCGCCACGTACAGCGCCAGGCCGGTGCCGCGGCGCCCCGCCCGGCCCCACATCTGGCGCAGGCTGGCGACGGTGCCGGGGAACGTGACGCAGATGGCGGCGTCCAGCTCACCCACGTCGATGCCCAGCTCGAGGGCGTCCGTGCTGATCACCGCCAGCAGGTCGCCGTTCACCAGGCGGCTCTCGATCTCGCGGCGCTGGGCCGGCGTGTAGCCGGCGCGGTAGGGCGCGATCAGCTCGGCGAGGTCGGCGCGCCCGCGCTCCTCGAGGCGCAGCCGGGCGAACTTCAGGATCAGCTCCACCCCCCGGCGCGAGCGCAGGAAGCAGATGGTGCGTACCTCTTTCTCCACGAGGTCGGCCACCAGGTCGGCGGCCTCGGCCAGGGGAGAGGCTCGGGTGCCCGTGCGCTCGTCGATCAGCGGCGGGTTCCACATCGCGATCTGACGGCGGGCGCGGGGCGCGCCGTCGCGGTCCACCAGGGCCACGTCGCAGCCGGTCAGGCGCTCGGCCAGCTCGGTCGGATTCGCGATCGTGGCGCTTGCCAGCACGAAGCGCGGCTCCGTGCCGTAGGCCAGCGCCAGCCGGCGCAGCCGGCGCAGGACGTTTGCCACATGGGAGCCGAACACGCCCCGGTACACGTGGGCCTCGTCGACGACGATCCATGCGAGGTTGGCCAGGAAGTCGCCCCACGGCGAGTGATTGGGCAGCACGCCCACGTGCAGCATGTCGGGGTTTGTGAGCACCAGGTTCGTGCGCCTGCGGATGGCGCGCCGCTCCTCCTGCGGCGTGTCACCGTCGTAGATCGCGGGGCGCAGGTAACGCAGCTTCAGGGAGTGCAGCGCGCGGGCCTGGTCCTGCGCCAGCGCCTTGGTGGGGTATAGGTAGAGCGCCCGGGCCGACCGGTCGTGGGCGAGGGTGTCGAGCACCGGCAGGTTGAAGGCCAGCGACTTGCCGCTGGCCGTGCCCGTGGCCACGATCGTGTGTCCCTCATAGGCCGATGCGAGAGCGTCGGCCTGGTGGGCGTAGAGGCCGTCGAATCCCTTCTTGGCCAGCGCCTCGCGCAGCTCGGGGTGCAGGCGCTCAGGCATCGGCTCGACCAGAGCGCTCTGGGCCCGCTCGCTCGAACGCGCCACCAGCTGCTCGCCCTCGCCGCGCTCGAGCAGCGGCTCCCAGGGCATCGACGGCCTCTTCTCGGGGCTGACGGCCACCGTCAGCCATAGTACGCGCGCGTCTCGTGGGTCTTCGCTGCGTCTACACCGATCTCGACGGCACCCTGCTGGGTGCAGGCGGTTCCCTGTTTCGCGACGGCGAGGGGGCGTTCACCCTGCTGCCCGCCCGGGCACTCGAGGCCTGCCACCGGGCCGGTGTGGAGGTGGTGCTCAAGTCCGGCCGGCGCAAGGCGCAGGTGATGGAGGACGCGCGGCTGATCGGCCAGAGCGCCTACATCTACGAGGTGGGCTCGGGCCTCGTGATCGACGGCGAGGAGCACTTCCTCACCGGCCCCTACACCCCCTACGACGACCGCAGGCCCCACGAGCTGATCGAGGAGTCCGGCGCTCCGGCGCTGCTGCTGGGCACCTACGCCGGTGATCTGGAGCACCACGCCCCGTGGCACCTGGACCGCCATGTGTCCCACCTCTTCCGCGGACGGGTTGACCTGGATGCGGCCAACGCGCTGCTCGAGCGCGAGGGGCTCGGCGACCTCCGGCTGGTGGACAACGGCGCGCTGTCGGGAGATCGCCGGGCGTACCACCTCATTCCCGCCACGGCGTCGAAGGCCGCGGCGGTCGTGCTGCACATGCGGGCCCGGCGCTATGCACCGGATGAGTGCCTCGCGGTGGGCGACTCGCTCGAGGACCTTGGAGTGGCTCCGCTCGTCGGGCGCTTCTATCTGGTGGCCAACGCGCCCGAGGGGTCGGGGCCCAACGTGGTGCGCACCGAGTCCGGCTACGGCGACGGCTTCTACGAGGCGGTGGTACAGGCGCTGCTCGCCTGAGCCACGTTCCGTCACCGTCAGCCACTCCCCAACCTTCGGCTTCTTGGCGCGTTAGGGTAGTTAAGCCACCCGAAAGAGGAGTCCCTTGAAACGCCTTCTGCCCGTAGTCGTCGCCGCTGTCGCCGTTGCCGTCGCCCTGCCCGTGATCGCCCAGGCCGATCACAAGCCCGGACATGCGAAGCCCGGTCAGCCGAACCCGCCTGCCGCGGGAGGGACCGACCTGACGATCGCGGCGCAGCCGAACCCGACGGTGTTCCGACGCGCGACCGTGATCTCGGGCAGGGCGAAGGGTCCGGACAACGCCGGCAAGACCGTGGTTCTGCGTCAGGACGAGTTCCCGTTCGGCATCGGGGTCAGGGACGTGGCCACCACGACGACCGACGCCAAGGGCGACTACAGCTTCACCCGGCGCCCGGCCCGCAACACCTCCTACCAGGCTGTCGCCCCCGGGACTGCCACATACGGCATGGCGGTCAGTCCGGCGGTGCTCGTGAAGGTGCGCATCCGGATGGGCCTGAGGGTGAGCGATCGCACGCCCCGCGTGGGCCAGCTCGTCCGCTTCAGAGGCCGGGCGTGCCCCGCTCACAGGGGCCTCGGGGTGCGCATCCAGCGCAAGACCCGCAAGGGGACCTTCCGCACGGTGCGCCGCACCAAGCTCAGGGCCGGCACCCGCTGCTCGCGCTACAGCCGGCGCTTTCGCATCTTCCGGGACGGCACCTACCGCGTCACGGCCGACGACCGCGACCACGCGCGCGGCTTCAGCCGCACGCGCTTCTTGAACACGCCCCGGTAGCGCAGGATCAGACGGCCCGGGCCAGCGCCCGTCCGGCGACTTCGAGGGCCTCGAGAGTGGTGGCTTCGGTCACGCTCTCGAGGTCGAGGATCCGACCCTCGAAAGGCTCGAGGTCGTTGCGTGCAACCACCGCGTGGCAGGCGACCCCGGCCTGCCGGCAGCGGGTGGCCAGCTCCCCCACCGCCTTGCCCTGACGGGTCTGGCGATCGAGGCCGCCCTCGCCCGTGACCACGAAGGCGGCCTCGCGCATCCGGTCGTCGAAGCCGATCGCGTCGAGCACGTAGAGGGCGCCGGCCAGCAGCTTCGCGCCGTGGTGGGCCCACAACCCGCCCGACAGCCCCCCGCCGGCGCCGGTCATCGGCACGCCGCGGGGGTCGCGGGGAGAGGCGGCGGCGAGAGCTTCGAGCCGCTCCTGGAGGCGGCGTACGGTGCCTGGATCCGCACCCTTCTGGGGGCCGAACACCCGCGGCGCGTCCTCCCACGCGGTGCGCACGTCACAGAGCACCTCCAGTTGCGGTGACACCCCGGCCGCGTCGAGCGCCTCGACGGCGCCGGCGCCGCCGTCGGTCGTGGCCGAGCCACCCACCGTGACCAGGACGGTGGTGGCGCCGGCCCCGGCCGCAGCGGCGATCAGCTCTCCCGTGCCGCGGGTCGAGGCCGCGTAGGCGTCTCGCTCAGCCTCGGCGACCATGCCGAGGCCGCTGGCCTGCGCCGTCTCGACGATCGCCGTTGCCCCATCTCCCAGCAGGGCGAAGACGGCCTGCACCGGACGTCCCAGCGGGTCGCTCACCGTGGCGGTGCGGCGCTCGGCGCGGAGTGCACGCGAGAGCACGTCCATGGTGCCCTCCCCGCCGTCGGCCACGGGCAGCTCGATCGCGTCGAGGCCGCCGGCGCGCAGGCCGCGGGCCAGAGCCGCCGCCACCTCGCCCGCGCGGAATGTCCCCTTGAAGCTGTCCGGCGCTACGAGCGCGGGCAGCTTCACACTGCGGGACCGCCCGCCCTGGCGATCGCTGCGGCCACCCCGCCCCCGTGCACCAGCCGGGTGTTGGCCACGTTGGCGATCGCGTCGACCGCCAGTTCGGTCACATCTGCTTGGAGGACTTCGAGCTCCATGGCCAGAGCGCGTCAGCCGCGCAGCTGGTCGATCTCACACTCGCGCGGCGGCTTGTCGTCGCGCCAGCGCAGGAACCTCGCCCCGTGGCGGATGCGGTCGCCCGTGATGTGGTCGAAGGCGATTTCACACACCAGCTCGGGCCGCAGGCCCTCCCACACCAACTCCTCGTCGGACTTCCAGCGGCTCGGCTCGCCGGACCCCTGCTCTCCCGTGCGGTAGGGCTCGAGGAGATCCAGCAGCTCGCGCTTCTCCCTGGCCTTGAACCCGGATGTGTGGCCCACCACCCTGAGCTCGCCTGCCCCGTCGTACATCCCCAGGATCAGGGAGCCGACCGTGCCCTGCTCCTTGCCCATCCGAAACGCGGCGACCACGCAGTCGGCGGTGCGCACCCGCTTGATCTTCACCATCCCCTTGCGCTCGCCCGGCAGGTAGACCGCGTCGGTCTGCTTGGCGATCACTCCCTCCGAGACGCCGGTGAGCCACTGCCGGGCGCCGTCGCGATCCTCCGCCATCGGCGTGAGCTGCACGGGCCCTAGGTCCAGCTCGGCCAGGCGGTTACGCCGCTCGGCGAAGGGGTGATCGACCAGCACGTCGTCGTCGATCGCCAGCACGTCGAAGGCCACGAAGGCGGCCGGGGTCTCACGCGCCAGCTTCTCGACCCGTGAGGCCGCCGGGTGGATGCGCTGGCTCAGCAGGTCGAACTCCTGCACGCCGTCGACCACGACGATCATCTCCCCGTCGATCACTGCCCGCTCCGCGGGCATCGACAGGAGCTGGGCCTCCACATCGGGGAAGTAGCGGTTCATCTGCTTGCCGCCGCGGCTTTGCAGGTACACGGAGTCACCGTCGCGGAAGGCGATCGTCCTGAAGCCGTCCCACTTGGGCTCGTAACGCCACCCGTCGCCGTCGGGCAGCTCCTTCGCCGAGCGCGCGAGCGCGGGCTTGATCGGCGGCTCGAGCGGGAGGCTCACGCGTGTCCGGGGTCGATCTCCACGCCGGGTAGCATGCCATTCGATGTCCCACGACCAGGCCACCGTCGCCGAGGAGGAGTACCTCCAGGTCATCTTCTGGCTCGAGGAGGCCGGCCTTCCGATGACGGGCGCCAACGTGGCGCGCGCGATGCAGGTCTCCGCGCCCACTGTTCACGAGATGATCGGGCGCCTGGAGGGCGATGGCTACATCACGCGCAGCGGCGACAAGTCGATCTCCTTCACCGACAGCGGGCGCGAGCACGCCACCGGCATCGTGCGCCGCCACCGGCTGATCGAGCGCTTCCTCACGGATGTGTTCGACATCCCGTGGGATCAGGTGCACGAGGAGGCCGAACGGCTGGAGCACTGGATGTCGCCCACGGTGGAGGAGCGGATGCTCAAGGCCATCGGCGACGCCCAGACCTGCCCCCACGGCCACCCGATCTACACCGGCCGGCGCGAGCAGGGAGTACCGCTCGCCGACGTCGGATTGGGCGCCGCGGTGCGCGTGCTGCGCTTCGAGAACGAGGCGGAGGACCTCCTGCACTATCTGATGGACGCCGGCCTCACGCCGGGCCTCGAGGGAACGCTCTCGGAGTCCGACGACGAGCAGGTGGCGCTGGAGAGCGATGGCAGGCGGTTCGCTGTCACCCGCAGCGTGGCCGAGACCGTGTCGGTGGTCGCCGACCCGTCGCCGCCCGCCCGCGTGGCACTGCCGGAGCAGCTGGTGCTGGCCAAGGAGCACTGGGGTCGCTAGTCCACCCCGGCCACGCTGGCCTTCCGGGTGCGCAGGTCGTAGAACAGCAGCGTCGTGATCAGAGCGATGAACGGCGTCGTGAGGCTCTCGGCCACGATCTCTCCCACCAGCAGCACCGCCTCCCGGTTGGCCGCCTCGGCGGCGGCGGCGAGGGGCGAGAGGATCAGGATGCCCGGCACGGAGGTCGCCAGGTTGGCCAGCAGCAGGATCGCGAAGGTGCGCCAGAAGGCGTCCTGCACCACGTCCCAGCTGCGCGCGAGGGCCTCCCTTCCGCGCAGGCCGTCGATCATCACGGTCTGGGTCACGAAGTACCAGCGCACCGCCAGGTAGACGCCGGGTATCACGAAGGCGAGCAGGCCGAGGGCGATGCCGGCGGCCGCCAGCACCACGGCTGCGAACAGCGGCGTGAACACGTCCAGCGCCTCCTGCAGTGACCGGCCGGCGGCAGGTCGTTCGCCGTTGGCGAGGGAGCCGAGGGCGGAGATCGTGGCGGCCGTGATCAGCGGCGTGGCCACCAGGAAGCTCACCGCGGCGGGAATTCCCGTGCGCGCCAGCGAGCCGTCCTCGCGGTAGGCCGAGGTCAGCTCCTCGAGCCCGATGCCCGACACCACCAGCTGCACCGGCGCGATCACCGCGGCGGCGATCAGCAGCAGTAGCCCGAAGTGGCGGGCGTAGAGCACGACCGAGTCTCGGAACAGCTCGCCGACGTCGCGAGGGCGCCCGAGGTCGAGCCCCGGGCCGTGCGTCACGCCGGCGTCAGATCCCGCCAGGCGGCCGCCAGGCGAGTCACAGCTTCGTCGATCTGATCGGCGCGCACTCCCGAGTAGGCGATCCGAAAGGCGTTCTCCCCTCCCTCCAGCAGGAAGTCGGCGCCCTTCACGAACACCACGCCGAGCTCCTTCGCCCGCTCCGCGAGGGCGGTTGCGTCAGAGCCCTCGGGCAGCTCGACCCACAGGAAGTAGCCCCCCTCCGGGACCACGAAGCGGGCGTCGGGCAGATCGCGCCGGAGTGCGGCGCACAGCACGTCGCGGCGCTCGCGCAGCGCGTTCTTCACCGTCTCGATCGAGCGCTCGATTGCCCCCGAGTTGCAGAACTCGGCCACGATCGACTGCGAGACCATGCTCGGGGAGATGTAGGTGGCGGTGGCCATCCGGCGGATCTGTGCGATCACATCGGTGGGCCCGGCCAGATACCCGACTCGGATGCCCGGGCAGACCGTCTTCGAGAAGGAGGAGGCGTAGACCACCCTGTCCGCACTGTCGAGCGACAGCATCGTGGGCTCTGGCTCACCCTCGAAGCGCAGCTCCACGTAGGGATCGTCCTCGAAGAGCACGAAGTCGTAGCTCTCGGCCAGGCCCACCAGCCGACGGCGCTTGTCCAGGGACAGCGTGCACCCCGCAGGGTTGTGGAAGTTGGGGATGATGTGCGCGAGCTTTGGCCGCGCGCCGCCTTCGAGCGCCTGCTCGAGCGCGTCAACGTCGATCCCGTCCTCCTCCAGCGGGATCGCGAGGATCTCCGCGCCCAGGTCGCGCAGGGCCAGAAGAGTGCGGTCATAGCTTGGCGCCTCGACCACCACAAGGTCGCCTGGTGACACAAGCAGCCGGAACAGGAAGGCGTCCGCCTGCATTGAGCCGTTGGTGGCGACGATCTGGTCGGGCGCGACCCCCTGGCGGCCGGCGATCCACTCCACCAGCGGCCCGTAGCCCGCCGAGGTGCCGTAGGCGAACGCCCCCGCCGGGTCCTGGCTGAAGGCGCGGTCGGCCGCGCCACGGAGGTCGTCGACCGCCACGATGTCGAGGGAGGGAGCGCCGCGGGCGAGGGAGATGGATTCGGGTGGGGTCACGGCTCGCCACGATATCGAGCCGGGCGCGGGGGAGCGGTCGAGTGCCCGCCAGAAGCGTGCTGGGGGCCTCGCCAGGCAGCCGAAAGTAGGATCGACATCGAGAAGATGAAGCAGAGCGCCAGCCGAGCACGTTGTTTCTTGGCCTCCAACGGAGCGAGCGCCTGACCGTGCGGACCGAGCACCTGGGCGCCGAGGTCGAGCGCCTCGACCCCGAAAGTCGCGCGCTGCTGGAGCTGTCGGTGATCCGCGGGCTGGGCGACGAGGAGCTCGCCGAGATGCTCGGCATGGAGGCCGGCCGCTTACGCGCGCGTCGCGAAAGCGTCATGCGCGAGCTGGGCGCCGACTCCGCGGAGGAGCGCGAGCAGCTGGCCGTCTCACTGCGAGAGGTGGTGCCGAAGGCGCAGCCCGAGGGCGTCCCGGGGCCGAAGCCGGCTGTCGAGCCAGAGCCCTCTCGCGAGCCGGCGACCTCGGGGCCCGCCGGGCCGCGTCCGCGCCGGTGGGCGCTGCTGGCGCTCGGTGGCGGCGTTTCGATCGCACTTGTGGTCGCGCTCGTGTTAGCCCTCGGAGTGGAGGACCCGCCTGTCTTCCCCCGCGCTCCCGATCCCGCTGTGCCAGA
Organism: Thermoleophilaceae bacterium; assembly: GCA_030447725.1. GTDB lineage: Bacteria > Actinomycetota > Thermoleophilia > Solirubrobacterales > Thermoleophilaceae > JAAYBF01. The sequence continues at coordinate 141,532 of JAUJOQ010000001.1, read as the reverse complement.
GGCGCCCCGGGCGGCGCGATTCGAGGCGGTCGGGGATGTCAAGGGACAGGGAACGGCTCGCATCACGGGGCCCGAAGACGGAAGGGTCTTGCGCCTCACCGTGCGGGGTCTGGCACGTCCCGACGAGGGTGGATACGTGATCTGGCTCTACGACTCCGTCTCGAACACCCGGCCGGTGACGGGCTCGCGCCGAGGCACCTTCACCCTCAGCGAGCCGCTGCCGCCCGGCTTTGGCCGCTACAAATTCCTCGACATCTCCCGCGAGCCGGCTGACGGCAACCTGAACCACAGCGGGCTCAGCGTTCTGCGCTTGCCACTCGAGCAGCTCTCGCGGCCCTGACGCGAAGCCGTTGCCGGCGCCCCGGGTGAGCGCCGCACCGGGGGCTCTTCCGCCTAGGTCGGGTCTGTGACAAGGGCGACCGCGATCTCCGCCACCTCCGTCGGGGTCCTGCCGACGCGCACGCCCCTGGCCTCGAGCGCCTCGGCCTTGGCGGCGGCCGTGCCCTTCGAGCCCGAGACGATCGCGCCGGCGTGGCCCATGGTCTTGCCGGGCGGCGCCGTGAACCCGGCGATGTAGGCCACCACGGGCTTGGTCACGTGCTCGCCGATGTACTCGGCGGCCTGCTCCTCGGCGTCGCCACCGATCTCGCCGCTCAGCACGATCAGCTCGGTCTCGGGGTCGGTCTCGAACAGCTCGATCACGTCGATGAAGCTCGAGCCGGGCACGGGGTCGCCTCCGATGCCCACTATCGACGAGTTGCCGAACCCGCGCCCAGCCAGCTCGTTGCCGATCTGATAGGTCAGCGTGCCGGAGCGCGAGACCAGCCCGACGTTGCCCTCGCTGAAGAAGGCCGCCGGGATGATGCCCACGTTGGCCTTGCCAGGGGAGAGGATGCCCGGGCAGTTCGGTCCGATCAGGCGCGAGCTGCCGCGCCGGATGTGGTTGTAGACGCGCAGCTCGTCGTGCGCGGGGATGCCCTCGGTGATCGCGATGATCAGATCGATCCCGGCGTCCTCGGCCTCGAGGATCGAGTCGGCGGCGAAGCGCGGCGGCACGAAGACCATCGCCGTGTTGGCGCCGGTCTCGGTCACGGCGTCGTGGAAGGTGTCGAAGACGGGAATTCCCTCCACGTCCTGGCCGCCCTTGCCGGGCGTGACCCCGGACACCACCTGGGTGCCGTAGTCGCGGTTGTTCAGTGAATGGAAGCTGCCCTCACGCCCGGTGACGCCGGAGACGCAGAGCTTCGTGTCCCTGTCGACGAGGATCGCCATCAGCCGGCGAGCTCAACGACTTTCTTGGCGGCGCCGAGCATCGTCGACTCCGGGTGGAGGTTTGGCAGGTCGGCCTCGGCCAGCAGCGCGCGGCCCTCTTTGTCGTTGGTCCCGTCCAGTCGCACCACGAAGGGAACGGTGGAGTCGATCTCGTCCAAGGCCTCGAGCAGGCCCCTGGCCACCTCGTCGCAGCGGGTGATGCCGCCGAAGATGTTGAACAGCACGGCGGCCACGTTTTCGTTGGAGAGGATCACCTCGACGGCCTGGGTGATCGCCTCGGCCTTCGATCCGCCGCCGGCGTCGAGGAAGTTGGCCGGCTCGCCGCCCGCCTGGGCCACCACGTCGAGAGTCGACATCACCAGCCCCGCGCCGTTGCCGAGGATGCCGATGTTGCCGTCGAGCGCCACGTAGGTGAGGCCACGCTCGCGCGCCATCCGCTCCTGAGGGTCCATGCCCTCCTCGCTGCGAAACTCCTGCAGGTCGGGGTGGCGGTAGAGCGCGCTGGCGTCGATGGTGACCTTGGCGTCCAGCGCCACCACGTCACGCGACTTCGTGACGAGAAGGGGGTTGACTTCGACGAGCAGCGCGTCCTCGGTCACGAAGGCCTCATAGAGTGAGGCCAGCAGCGCACCCACCGGGCGGATCAGGTCGCCGGCGATGCCGGCCTCGAAAGTCAGCCGGCGGGCATGGAACTCCTGGAAGCCGATCAGAGGGTCCACGTGGACCATGCGCATGGCCTCGGGATCGGTCTCGGCGACCTCCTCGACGTCCACGCCGCCCCTCGTCGAGAACATCGCCATCGGCTTCTTGGCGCTGCGGTCGAACACGAAGGCGGCGTAGTACTCCTCCTCGATCTCGCTCGCAACCTCCACGTAGAGCTGGTGCACCTTGAAGCCCCTGATGTCCATGCCGAGGATCGCCCCGGCGTGCTGCTCGGCCTCCCTACGGTCCGAGGCGAGCTTGATGCCCCCCGCCTTCCCGCGCCCCCCGATGAGGACCTGCGCCTTGATCACGCACGGGTAGCCGAGATCGTCGGCGGCGGCGACCGCCTCCTCGACGGTCTTGGCGGGCTGGCCGTCGGGCACCGGGACGCCGTGCTTTCGGAAGAGCTGCTTGCCCTGGTACTCGAGCAGGTCCATGGGGGCGGGCAGCGTATATAAGCCGCCACGTAGACTGCCCGGCCGTGGCACTCCCCAAAGACGTCAAGTTTGTCACGTTCGACTGCTACGGAACGCTGATCGACTGGGAGACAGGCGTCTACGAAGCCTTCCAAAAGGAGGCCGACCGTGACGGCTTCACCATCGACCGGGACGTGCTGATTCCCCGTTTCATCGAGATCCAGCACGAGATCCAGAGCGGCAGCTATGAGCTGTACGCCGAGGTCCTGCGACGCACGGCCGTCCGCGTGGCCTCCGAGCTGGGGTGGCAGCTCGATTCCTCGCGCTCGCAGTTCCTGCCCAACAGCGTGCCCCGGTGGATGCCCTTTCGGGAGACCAACGCCCAGCTCGAGCGCTTTCAGAAGAAGTACGAGATGGGGATCCTCTCCAACATCGACGACAAGCTGCTCGGCGCCACGCGGCGCCACCTGCGTGGCGATCTCGACCTGGTGGTCACCGCCCAGCAGGTGCGCAGCTACAAGCCCGACCCCGCCCACTTCAAGGAGTGCGCCCGGCGGATCGAGAAGCGCAAGAAGAACTGGGTGCACGTCGCCAGCAGCTATGAGACCGACGTGGCCGAGTGCCTCAAGCAGAAGGTCGCGGTGATCTGGGTCAACCGCCACGGGCAGGAGCTGGAGTCCGGCCAGAGGAAGCCGACCGCTGAGGTCAAGACCTTCCGCGAGGCCGGCAAGCTGCTCGACGCGGCGTAGGCGCGCGGCCGCCCGGTGCGCGCTGTCTCGGTCAACGGCGATGCGATCGTCGTGACCAGCCTGCTGTGGCAGACCACCGCCACGGCCCTGCGCGCCGGCGATGAGGCGATGCTGATCGATTCGCCGTACTTCCCGGACGAGCTGGAGGTGCTGCCCACGGTGCTCGCCCAGGCAGGCTTCGAGGTGAACGCCCTGCTCGCCACGCACGGGGACTTCGACCACCTGCTCGGTCGCCTCGCCTTCCCCGAGCTGTCGCTGGGAGTGGCGGAAAGCACGATCCTGCGCCTGCAGGAAAAGCCCGGCGAAGCCCAGCGCGACCTGCGCAACCGCGACAACGAGCACTACGTGACCCGCCCGCGGCCGCTCGGGCTGGCAGGCACTCAGTCGCTGCCGGTGCCGGGCAAGCTCGGGCTGGGCGCCGAGGAGCTCGAGCTTCAGCCGGCAGAGGGCCATACGGATGAGGGCATGGCGGTGTTCGCACCCTGGCTCGGCGTGCTGGTTGCCGGCGACTACCTGTCGGCGGTGGAGATCCCGATGCTCGGACCGGGAGGCACCGTCGCCGAGTACCGTGCCACGCTCACCCGCCTGGCGGCGCTGGTGGCGCGCTCGGAGACGGTGGTCGCCGGCCACGGGCCCCCGAGCTCGCGCGAGCAGGCGCTGCGCCTGCTCGACGAGGACATGGACTACCTCACCGCGCTCGAGCGGGGCGAGGGGCGCCCGCGGCTGCCGGCGGGCCGCGACAACACCCACCAGCGCAAAGTCCACTCCGACAACCTGGCCCGCTGCGGCGGGGCGGCTTCGCGCTAGGGTCGCGAGCCCATGGTCGAGGAAGAGTGCCCAGTCTGCAAGGAGCCTGTGCCTCCCACCGACGCCGAGCAGACCGCCTGCGCCAACTGCGACGCCAAGCTCGCCCGTGGCGACGCCGGCGGCTGGGTGCTGGCGGGTGACGCGCCCGCCGGGTAGGGCCCGCTGACCCCTAGACTTGGGCCGGTGACGGGCACGCGCCTCCAGGCAGCTCTGGTGGTCGCTGCGCTTGCGGGTCTGCTGGCCAGCGTCGTGCCGGCCGCCGCGCACGAGACCGGACTGCACCCGGCCGATGCCGCGCTGGGGCCGCGCGCCGCCTCGGCCTTGGAGAGCTGTCCGGGACGTGCGATTGGGGCCGACCGGGTGATCACGGGCGAGTTCGGCACCGAGCTGCAGGGCAGCTACGTGATGCTGCCCTTCGACGTGCCGCGGGGAACCACCGCGGTGCGGGTCAAGTACTGCTTCGACCAGCCCGACGTGCCGGTGACAACGCCGGCCTTCTCCGCGCGCCACACCCTCGATCTCGGCCTCTATGGCCCGCGCGGAGATCGGTCGCGCACGTGGGGAGTGCCCGAGTTCCGGGGCTGGGGCGGCTCGTCGCACCCCGACGTGACGGTGTCAGCCGAAGGGTTCTCGACCGAGGAGGAGTATGCGGCGAAGCCGCGCGTCGACCCCCCGGGCAAGACGACCCGCGCCTTCCTGCCGGGGCCGATCGAGCCGGGGGAGTGGGCGGTCGAGCTGGGAGTGGCCGCTGTCGTGCCGCGCAGCTTCGGCGACCTCGACGAGAAGGTCGCGTGGCGCGTGGAGATCGACCTGGCCGACGATCCCGCCTTTGCCGACGAGCCCTATCAGCCCGCCAGGTACGACACGACTCCCGCCAACCGCGCGGCCGGCTGGTACACCGGCGACATGCACGTGCACGCCGAGCATTCGGCCTATGGCGACGCCACCATCACCGAGGCCTTCGACTACGCGTACAGGCCGCTCGCCGAGGGCGGCGCCGGGCTCGACTTCGTCACCCTCTCCGACTACGTCTCGGGCAGCAGCTGGGGGGAGATCGGGCGCTATCAGCCCCGGTACCCGGGCAAGCTGGCGATCCGCAGCGCCGAGGTGATCACCTACCGCGGCCACCTCAACAACCACAACACCGCGCGGGTCGTCGACTATCGCGAGGGTCAGATCTTCGAGCGCCGCGGCGCGGAGCCCTTGCGGCTCGTGCGGGGGCGGCGCAACCCGTCCCAGACCTTCGAGGAGATCAAGCGCGCGGGCGGCTTCACCCAGATCAACCACCCCACCATCTTCCCGTCGGCGGTGCCCGGCTTCGAGCTCTTCTGCCGCGGCTGTCCTTGGGACTACACCCCGGCGGAGACCGGCTACGGGCGCGTGGATGCGATCGAGATCGCCACCGGGCCGTCGGGGGCCCGCACCGAGGCCGGCACCCTCGGGCCCAACCCCTTCACCGTCACCGCGATCGACTTCTACGAACGCGCGCTCGACGCCGGTCACAAGGTTGCCGCCGTGGGCGTAAGCGACTCCCACAACGCCGGCCGCACGCCCAACCCAGTGACCCAGGCGCCGATCGGGGAGGCCACCACGGTGGTGCGGGCCGAAGAGCTGTCGGCGACCGGAATCGAATGTGGCGTTGAGGCCGGGCACACCTACGTGAAGGTCACCGGCAACGCCGGTCCCGACATCCGCTTCGAGGCTCGCCCGCCGGGGTCCACGGGCTCGCCCGCCATCATGGGCGACACCGTGCGTGCGTCGTCGGCCGGCTTCACCGCGCGCGTGACCGGTGGCGACGGGCGCTCGCTCACCGTCTTCCGCAACAGAGAGGTGTTTCGCACGGTGGCGATCTCGGGGAACGAGTTCTCCACCACCTTCGATGCCACGGAGCCGGGCCGCTACCGCCTCCAGCTGCAGCGCGGCTCGACGATCGACACCGTCTCGAGCCCGATCTACCTCGAGCCCGGGCCCGGCACCGTGGCCGCTCGTGACTGCTCACCGTTGCGGGTGCGCGGTGAGGCCCCGCGCCGGATCCGCCCGGGACGCCGGGGAGTCTTCGGCACCCGCTGCGTGGCCTCCGGAGGCGGATTGCGCTTCTGCAGCGTCCGGGTCGTGACCCGAGTCGGCAGGCCCGGCCGCAGGCGCGTGCGCGTGATCGGCCGCCGCCAGGTGGCGATGTCCGGCGGCAGCCGCCTCCTGCACGTGAGGCTCAGCCCCCTCGGGCGCCGCGTGGTGAGCCGCCACCGACGCGGCCGCCGGGTGCAGCTGGTGTTCACCGCCGGCGACGGAGATGGCGCGTCGGCGCGTTTCGAGCGTCGCGCCCGCCTGGTGCGCGCGGCCCGGGGTCGCTAGTCGCGCGCCGCCAACGGCTCGGCAACCGCACTCGCCTGCCGCAGTGACGGCGCTCCCACCCTCGACAGCAGCAGCGCGGAGAACGCCATGCCCGCGAACAGCACAAAGCCGAGCGCCCCGAAGCCCGCGACGGCCAGCACCAGGCTGCCGCCGGCCGCTCCCACCACGTAGCCGAGCTGGGCGCTGGCAGTGCGCGCGCTCATCATGCTGCCGGGGTTTCCCGGCAGCAGCTCGAGGCCGAGCGAGCTCGAGCCGGTCGAGCGCACACCGGCCAGCACCGCCAGAACGCAGAAGAACGCCAGCGTCACCCACACGGCCGGCGCGACGTTGAGTACCGGGATCAGCATCAATCCCATCCCCAGCGCGCTGGCGACCAGCAGCGGCTTGCGCGGCAGCCGGTCGGTCAACCGCGAGGTTCCGAGCGAGCTGACCAGGAACACCAGCGAGCCCAAGGCGAGCAGCACGCCCACGGTGGCCTCGCCCACGCCGTAGCTCTCGACATAGAAGGCACCGGCGTAGGTCAGCTCCGCGGTCCACGCGGAGTAGGCCACCAGCTCGGCGATCGTCCACCGCCGCGCGGAGGGCTCGCGGAACACGGCGGCCAGGCCCTCGCGGATCGAGAGCCCCTCCCCCTGGGAAGCCACCGGCCGCTCCGTTCTCGGTGCGAGCAGGGCAGTGGCCAGCGCCGCCAGGCAGATGAGGGCCGGCACCAGGTAGGAGAGCCGCCACGACCCGGCCTCGGCCAGCAGCCCGATGATCGGGTTGCCGACGATCCAGGCGAGCGACTGGGCGCCGACCACGTAGCCCATCGCCCACGGCGCGTCGGCCTGGTCGAAGGATGAGGCCACCCCGGCGAATCCCGCCGACAGCAGGCAGGCCACGCCCGCGCCGGTGATCGCGTGGGCGGCGTAGAAGAGGCCGAGCGAGGGCGCGGCCGCCGTGGCCGCCGCCCCGGCGAGCGCGATGCCCGCCCCGCGCACGATCAACGGCCGAACGCCTATCCGGTCGATCAGCGGACCGATCGCCAGCGACACCGCCACCGCCGTGCCGGCGAGCACGGAGCGTGCGACGCCGACCGCGCTCAGCGAGACGCCGAAGTCGCGGGCGATCTCCGCCAGCAAGGGCGCCAGCACCACGATCGACGCCTGGGTGGCCGTGGTTGCGAGCACGAGCGGCAGCAGGCGTCGGGCGCGCGAGGGCATCGCTCAGAGGATCACAGGTGGCCGGCGCGCTACCCCGCGGCGGGCGTGGCCCCTACTCGGCCGGAGGGGAGTTGATCGTGGCGATCGGGTCGCCGGCGTTGATCGGCCTGCCCTCCTCGATGGGCAGCTCCGCGACCGTACCCGCCTTGTGGGCGGTGATCTCGTTCTCCATCTTCATCGCCTCGATGATGCAGAGCAGCTGCCCCTCATCGACCCTGTCGCCCTTCTTCACGCGCACCTTCCACATGTTGCCCTGGAGGGGAGAGGTGATCTGGTCGGGGCCGCCACCGCCCGAGCTCTTGCGCTCGGAGCGCTTGGGAGGCCTGCGCCCGGCGGCCGGCACACCGCCGTTGGCGGCGCCCCCGAAGCCCTCGCCGATCACCTTCACGTCGAAGCGCCGGCCTGAGACCTCGACGGCGTAATCACGCTCCACCTTGGACTCGTCTCCGCCGTCCGCGGAGGGCTTGTCGGGCTTCGGGAACGCGAGCTGCTTCAGCCAGTCCCCGTTCTCGACGAGGTCGCGGCAGGTCTCGCCGTTGGCCCACTGATCGGTGGCCATCAGCGCCTTGTGGAACGGGAGGAGAGTCTTGAGGCCGCCGATCTCGAACTCCGAGAGGGCGCGCAGCATCCGCCGCGTCGACGCCTCGCGGTCGACGTCCCACACGATCAGCTTGGCGATCATCGGGTCGTAGAGCGCCAGCACCACGTATCCGGCCTCGGCGCCGGAGTCGACCCGCACCCCGGGGCCGCTGGGCTCGCGGTAGCTCGTGATCTGCCCGGGCGCGGGGGCGAACCTCTTCGAGGCGTCCTCGGCGTTGATCCGGCACTCGATCGCGTGGCCGCGGATCACGATGTCGGCCTGGGTGACCGACAGCTCCTCGCCGGCGGCGACACGGATCTGCTCGCGCACGATGTCGACCCCGGTCACCATCTCCGTGACGCAGTGCTCCACCTGCACACGGGTGTTCATCTCGAGGAAGAAGTACTCGCCGTCGGCCAGGAGGCCCTCGATCGTCCCGGCCGAGCGGTAGCCGACGGCTTTGGCCGCGTCGGTGCCGATTTTGCCGATCCGCTCGCGCAGGTCGGGGTCCACGGCGGGAGCGGGGCTCTCCTCGATCAGCTTCTGGTGTCGGCGCTGCACCGAGCAGTCGCGCTCGAAGAGATGGACGACGTTGCCGTGGCAGTCCGCCAGCACCTGCACCTCGACGTGGCGCGGATCGGGCAGATAGCGCTCGATGTACACGGTGGCGTCGGAGAAGAACTTCTCGCCCTCCCGCGCGGCGCCCTCGAAGGCGTCCTTGAGCTCATCCTCGCTCTCGGCCACGCGGAAGCCCTTGCCTCCTCCTCCTCCGGCCGCCTTGATCGCCACGGGGTAGCCGATCGACTCGTCGACGATCCTCCTCGCGTCGTCCACCGTCTCGACGGGATCGGTGGTGCCCGGCACGATCGGCACCCCGGCCGCCTTCATCAGCTCGCGGGCCATGGTCTTGGAGCCCATCGCGTCGATGGCGTCGGCGGGCGGGCCGATCCAGGTGACACCGGCCTCTTCGCAGGAGCGGGCGAACGCGGCGTTCTCGGCCAGGAAGCCGTAGCCGGGATGCACGGCCTCGGCGCCGCACGCCTCGACCACCTCCATGATCTTCTCCGCGTTGAGGTAGCTCTCGGCTGCCGGCCCAGGACCGAGCAGATACGCCTCGTCGGCCCTGCGCACGTGGGGCGCGTCGCGGTCGGGCTCGGAGTACACCGCCACCGACTCCATCCCCAGCTCCTCGAGCGCGCGCATCACGCGGATGGCGATCTCACCGCGATTGGCGACCAGAACCTTGGAGAACATGCGGCGCGGAAGGGTATCGGCCGAGGTGCCCTGGGGCCGCGGCCTCAGGTCCGCACGGCGGGCGCGGGCTCGGGCGACAGGCGCCGCCGCCGGCGGTCACGCAGCATCACGCCGCCGATGATGAGCGCCGCGCCCACCGGGAAGGCGCCGAGCACGGCGCCGGGGATGCCGGTGCCCGCCTTGGCGAGCAGCCCAAGCCCCGATCCCAGCAGCACCACGGCGAGCGTCGTACGCAGGGCGTCGGTCGGCACCCGGACAGACATGTGGCTTCCCACCCATACGCCCGGGACCGAGCCGAGCAGGATGGTCCCGGCCAGCGCGAAGTCCACGTTGCCGGACACGAGGTGGGCGATCGCCGCAGCCCACAGCAGCAAGGCGGCATGGAACACGTCCGTGCCCACGACGCGTGTGGGCACGAGGCGGAAAAGCAGGATCAGGCCCACGGCGATCAGGGCCCCACTGCCGGCCGAGGTGACTCCGAGCACGAAGCCGACGAACACCCCGAGCAGCACCGCGGACGCCTTGTGACGCGTCTGCATGTCAATGGTGTCGCGCTCCTTGCCGTGAAGCTGCTTGAGGAAAAGCGCGCGCGCGAGAGTCATCACGCCGCAGAAGAGCAGGGCGATGGCGAGCAGGAATATGAGCAGGTCGTCGAAGTCCTCCCCCTGGGCGCGCTCGAGCGCCTCCAGCACGTAGACGCCGCCGATGGCCGCCGGTATCGAACCCACGGCCATCCACCACGAAAGGGACATGTCGACGGTCCCCTGGCGGAAGTGCTTGATGCCGCCCACGGTCTTCGTCACCGCCCCGTACGCGAGGTCGGTGCCTACGGCGGTGATCGGCTTGACGCCGAACACCAGGATGAGAAGGGGGGTCATCAGCGACCCCCCGCCTATGCCCGTCATGCCCACCAGCAGGCCGACGCCCAGGCCGAAGGCCACGACCGCCAGATCGATGCCCATCAAGATGAAGACAAAGGGGGGCGCCGCCCCCCTTTGCAACCCCCGGGATCTAGCAGAGACGCCGAGTGCTTCGCATTCATCCGCCCGTCTCTACCACCATGCCGGCGCCCACCGTGTCGTTGGTCGTCTCGTCGATGAGGATGAAGCTGCCGGTGGTGCGGTTTCGAGCGTAGGAGTCGGCCACCAGCGGCGTGCTCGTGCGCAGGCGCACGCGGCCGATGTCGTTGAGGGTGAGCTCCTCGGCGGGGCCGGGCTCCAGCGTGTGCACGTCGGTCTTCTGCACCACGTCCTCGACCACTGCCCGTGCGGTGCGCGTCGTGTGCTTGACGGCGTAGCGGCCGCCCGGCTTGAGCGGGGCGTTGGTCATCCAGCACACGTCGGCGGTCAGGTCGCGCACCGCATCGGGCGGATCGACCGCGGTGCAGATCATGTCGCCGCGGGACACGTCGATGTCGTCCTCGAGGCGAAGGGTGACCGACATCGGAGCGAAGGCGTTCTCGAGCGCACCGTCGTAGCTGTCGATCCCCGCCACGCGGGTGCGCTGGCCGGACGGGAGCACTACCACGTCGTCGCCGGGGCGCAGGGCGCCACCCGCCACGCGGCCCGCGTACCCGCGGTAGTCCGGAGCCCGCGCCGCACTGGGCTGTATCACCCACTGGACCGGGAAGCGGGCGTCGGCATGGTCGAGATCGCGCACGATCTGCACCTGCTCGAGGTGATCGAGCAGCGACGGGCCCTGATACCAGGGCATCCGGGTGGACCGGTCCACCACGTTGTCGCCCGCGAGCGCGCTGATCGGGATGAAGGTGAGCTCCTCGATGTCCAGCGGCGCGGCGAAGTCGGTGAAGTCGGCCACGATCCGATCGAAGACGCCCTCGTCCCAGTCGACGAGGTCCATCTTGTTCACGCACACCACCACGTGGGGGAGCCGCAGCAGCGACGCGATGTAGGCGTGCCGCTTGGACTGCTCGACCACGCCGGTGCGCGCGTCGACGAGCTTCAGCGACAAATCGGCCGTCGAGGCACCGGTGACCATGTTGCGCGTGTACTGCTCGTGGCCCGGGGTGTCGGCGATGATGAACTTGCGTTTGGGGGTCTGGAAGTAGCGGTAGGCCACGTCGATGGTGATGCCCTGCTCGCGCTCTGCCCGCAGGCCGTCGGTGAGCAGGGCCAGGTTCACGTAGCCGTCGCCGCGGCGCTCGGAGACCTCCTCCACGTGCGCCATCTGGTCGGCCAGCACCTGCTTGGAGTCGAACAGCAGCCGGCCGATCAGCGTGCTCTTGCCGTCGTCGACCGAGCCCGCGGTGGCGAACCGGAGCAGCTCCGAGGTTGCTTCGACGACAGCCACTTTAGAAGTAGCCCTCGCGCTTGCGATCCTCCATCGCGGCCTCTGTCACGCGGTCGTCGGCTCGCGTCTCGCCGCGCTCGGTGATGCGGGTGGCGGCGATCTCGGCCACCACCTCTTCGAGCGTTGAGGCATCCGAGCGCACGCCTCCGGTGCAGCTCATGTCGCCAACGGTGCGGTAGCGCACGGAGGCGGTGAAGGGCTGCTCGCCGTCGACCATCTGCATGTAGGGCGAGGTGGCGTACAGCATCCCGTCGCGCTGGAAGACCTCGCGGTCGTGCGCGAAGTAGATGTTGGGCACCTCGAGCCCCTCCTCGTCGATGTACTGCCACACGTCCAGCTCGGTCCAGTTGGAGAGCGGGAACACGCGCACCTGCTCGCCGCGCCGGACCCGGCCGTTGTAGAGCGACCACAGCTCGGGCCGCTGAGCCTTTGGATCCCACTGGCCGAAGTCGTCGCGAAAGGAGAAGATCCGCTCCTTTGCCCGGGCGCGCTCTTCGTCGCGCCGGGCGCCACCGAAGGCCGCGTCGAACCCGTTCTCGGTGATGGCGTCGAGCAGGGTCACGGTCTGCAGCCGGTTGCGCGAAGCACGGGGGCCCTTCTCCTCGATCACACGGCCCCTGTCGATCGAGTCCTGCACGGAGGCCACGATCAGGCGCTCGCCCAGCTCGGCTACACGGCGGTCGCGGAACTCGAGCACCTCGGGGAAGTTGTGCCCGGTGTCCACGTGCATCACCGGGAAGGGGAACCCGCCCGGGCGGAAGGCCTTCTCGGCCAGGCGCAGCAGCACGATCGAGTCCTTGCCGCCAGAGAACAGCAGCACGGGGCGCTCCAGCTCGGCCGCCACCTCGCGGAAGACATGGATCGCTTCCGCCTCGAGGGCGCGCAGGTGGGACAGCGTGGGCTGCGTCGAGGTGTCCAAGGTGGTTGCGCTGATCATGGGCTGTGCAGGCCGCACTCCGTCTTGTCCTGGCCTGCCCAGCGACCCTCTCGGCCACTGCCGGGCAGGGTGCACGGCGCGCAGCCTATCGAGGCATAGCCGCGATCGTGGAGCGGATTGTAGGGCAGGTCGTGCTCATTGAGGTATTCCCAGACCCGATCCTCGGTCCAATCCGCGAGCGGGCTCACCTTCCACAGGCCGTGGCGCTCGTCCCAGCCCAGCTTGGGCGCAGCCGCGCGCGTGGGCGACTGCTCGCGCCGCAGGCCGGTGACCCAGGCGTCGAGGCCCCCGAGCATCGCCTCCAGCGCGGCCACCTTGCGCTGGCCGCAGCAGCGCTCGGCGCCCCACGGCCGCCCGTCGCGCGACAGCGCGTCGATCACCTCGACCTCGACCCCGGTGCGCTGCTCGAGCTCACGCCACGTTGCGTAGGTCTCGGGAAAGAGCACACCCGTGTCGATCGTGAACACGCGCGCCTCTGGCGCCAGTCCGAGCAGCATGTGCACGAGCACCGCCTCCTCCTTCTGGAACGAACAGGCGAGCGCCATCCGCGGATGGTGCTCCTCGACCGCGTGGGCGAGGACCTCCTGTGCGCCCAGCGCTTCCAGATCGGTGGTCAGACTGCGCATTCGCCCTCACCGCGCACCACGCGGTAGAGCTCGTCGCGGCTCCAGTCGATGAAGAAGCCCATGTTCTCCACCGTGAACTCGACAGGCAGGGCCAGATCTGAGATCTGCTCGGTGAAGCGCTGCGCACCCACGCGCTCGGCGAAGTCGTTGAACTCCTCGCCCTCGTTGCGCTCTGCCTCGTAGAGGCGCAGCCAGCGCTCCACCGCGTCCGGCACGCGCTTGGACGGCAGCCGCGACTTCAGCCGCGTTCCGTAGATCACCTCGCCGCCGACGAACGTGCCGCCGATGTGCGGGATGTATGCCGGGATGGTCTTGTCCCCGACCTTGATCGACGCTCCGTAGAAGCCGATGTTGGCGATGTGGTGCTGGCTGCAGCCGTTGGGGCAGCCGGACATCTTGATGTGCACCTTGCGCGTGAGCGGGTCCTGGATGTCCATCTCCTCGACGCGCTGCTGCACTGCGCGGTTGAGCCCCATCGAGCTGGTGATGCCGAGCTTGCACGAGTCGGTGCCCGGGCAGCTGACCACGTCGGTGACCTTCATCGGCCCGGAGTCGCCGAGGCCGAGGGCCTTCAGGCGCTGCCAGACCTCATATACCGCCTCGTCACGCACCCAGCGCAGCACCAGGTTCTGCTCGACCGTGGTGCGCGCGTAGCCGCCGGAGAGGTGGCGCATGATCCGCGCGAGGCCGCGGAACTGCTCCGGGGTGAGGTCGCCGCGAGTGACCTTCACGTGCACGGTCGAGAAGCCGGCCTGACGTTGGGCGGCGACGTTGTCGGAACGGAAACGCTCGAACTCCGCGAGGTCGCCGTTGGGCTGCGCATAGCTCGGCAGCAGCTGCGGTGCGTTCGCCTCCTCGTCGTGGACGAACAGCTTGGGCTGAGGATCGAAGTCCCGCTGGTCGACCCAATCGCCCTTCAGCTCCTCCTCCACCTGGGCGCGGAACTCGTCGATTCCGATCTTGTCGATCAGCACCTTGATCCGGGCCCGGGCCCGGTTGACGCGCAGCCAGTCCTGGCGGTTGAAGATGCGAAAGCAAGCCTCGGTGACCTTGAGGTAGTCGCCGTTGTCGAGCTCCACGAAGTCGTAGAGCGTGGGGGCCACCCGGGGCATGATCGAGGTGCCGCCGCCGACGCGGATCTCCACGCCCTTCACGCCGTCGCGCACGCGCGGGAGGAAGCCGATGTCGTGGATGCCGGTGATGGCGACGTCGGCGTCGGTGGCCGAGAACGCCGTCTTGATCTTGCGTGGCATCAGCTGGGTGGTGGGGTGGCGCACGAAGTAGCGCACGTACGCCCCCGCGTAGGGGGTGATGTCGAAGAGCTCGTCCTCGCACACGCCGGCCCAGGGGTCGCCGGTCACGTTGCGCACCGTGTTGCCGCACCCCTCGCGCGAGGAGAGGCCGGAGTCCGAGAGGTCACGGATCAGCGCGGCGGCGTCGCGCAGGGGCACGTGGTGGATCTGGATGTTCTGGCGGGTGGTGATGTGGCCCTTGTTCAGCGGCGCGTAGCGCTCCACGCCGTCGGCGAAGGCCTCCATCTGCTCGGGGGTGACGCCTCCCCACGGGAGCTTCACTCGGATCATCTGCACGTCGGCCTGTCGCTGGCCGTACACCCCCTGCTTGAGTCGGAAGCCGATGAACTCGGTCTCCTCGGTCTGGCCGTCGAGGAACTTCTCGGCCTCGTTGTCGAAGTCGTCGAACTCGCGCTCGAGAATCGGGATGACGTGGCCCGGTACGTCCTCCACGACCTCGGGGTTGGTCAGCGAGCCCTTACGGCCGTTGGTGGCGGTGGCGGTGGGGGCGGGGGCGGCGGGGGGCGTCGTGGTCGGCTCCATCCGGTGAAAGTAGCAAAAGCTGATCGGCTTTCGGCTTATTGCGTTCGGACGGGTGCAGGACCCACCGATAGGCCCGCGAGAGCCGGGAAGTCGACCACCACTTCCGGTAGGCGGGGGTAGGACGTCTAAGCCGCGGATGCCGCGTGTTTTTCGCCCAACCCTCTGCGGGTCGGGGGTTGGGGGAGTTGACGCGCGCCCTCGCGGAGCTCAGCGGCCCCAGGGTTCTCCGTCGCCCCAGGGAGAGGCGCCGCAGGGGTCGAGCCCGGCGTTCTCGAAAAGCCCTGCGCGAAGCCACGGACTCACCGCAGTCGCGGGCGCCTGTGGCGCCGGTGCGGTGTCGCGCACGAAATGCTCGATCGCGGCGGCGATGGCCGCCGCCTCCTCGGGTGATGCTGACGCTTGGCGGACCTCGATGCGCGGCCGGCGAGGGTGTTGCCTGCCGTTGGTGCCCACGACGGTGCCGAAGGGTACCGTGGGGCCGGATGGCCGACATTCCCACCTTCGACCTATGGCGCTTCGCCCGCTTACGGCCGGCTCTCGCGGGCACACCCGACGATGGCTTCCCCGCCTGACATCGCAGTCTTCGACGGGGACGCTGTGCTGGCCGCGGTGTCCCCTTCGGAGGCGATCGACCGAGTGCGCAACGGATTCGTGGAGTACGCCAGCGGCGCTTGGTCCATGCCGCCCAAGGTGTACCTCGAGGTGCCCAACGGGGACTTTCGCGCGATGCCCGCCCGCGGCGGGGGCATCGCCATCCTCAAGTGGGCCACCTCCTTCACCGACAATCCGGTCCGCGGCCTGCCGGTGGTGCAGGGGCTGATCTGCGTGTCCGACGAGGCCAGCGGTTCGGTGCTCGCGCTCGTGGACGTGCGCTCCGTCACGGCTCTGCGCACCGGTGCGGTGGCTGCCGTAGCGGCACAGGAGCTCGCTCGCGAGGACGCCCGCACGGTCGGGATCGTGGGCTGCGGGCTCCACGGGAGGTGGGCCGCGCGGTGCTTGGCCGCGGCCGAGTACGGGCCGGGCATCTGCTTCGACCCCAGCCCGGAGGCCGCGGGGTCGCTCGCGGGCGAACTCGGCTGGGAGGCCGGGACCCGGGAGGACGCACTGGACTGCGACATCGTCACGTGTGTGACTCCCGGGAGGGAGCCGATCGTGCGGGCGGGCGAGGTGCACCACGGGACGCACCTCACCATGCTCGGCGCGGATGGGCCGGGCAAGGCCGAGGCGGAGATGGAGGTGGTGCAGAGCGCCCGGCTGTTCTGTGACGAATGGCTTCAGGCAAGCCACGGCGGCGAGCTGACCGGGGCACTGGAGGCCGGCCGGATCAGCCGCGAGCAGGTGACGGAGCTGGGGGCCGTGCTCACGGGAGCCGCGCCGGGTCGCACGTCCGACAACGAGATAACGCTGTTCGACTCGACTGGCTTGGCCATCCAGGACGTGGCCGTCTGCCTGGCCGTGCTCGAAGCGGCCGAAGCCGGCATTGTGAAGCCTGGTCGCGCCTGTTTGTGAGTGAAGTGTGCGGTGCTCGCCGGAGATCCTTCGGGCGGGTGGCGCGTGCCGTGGCGGTGGGCGATACGGTCGAAGCGTGAGGAGACTGGTGCTTGCTGTGGCGTGCGTGTGCACGTGGTTGCTCGCGGCGCCAGGCGGCGCCGGCGCGGCCTCGCTCCCCAGCGTGTCGTCGGGTCAGCGGCCCGGTCCGCCGTTGCTCTACGCCCCGCCCGCCGACGCTCCGCCGCTGTCGGTGCAGGCACCTTTTGCCGCCGCGCCGCTGCTGGTCTCCGGCACCGACGCCCTGCGCGGCGGGGAGTACCTCTACCAGGACTACCTCTTCGACGACCGGGGAGCGGACACCGTGCCGCTGTCGGGCAGTCGCGGCATCGCCAACCCGGGCGGCGACATCGCCTCGCCCACAGCAGGCGACGTCCTCTACCCCACCGCGGAGCGGTTCGCCGGCAACGCCGCCGACATCGTTGAGCTGCGGATCAAGCCCACCGCCGAGGCGATCGTCTATCGCGTGACCCTGAACACGGTGAAGGCCGGCGACGTGACGGTGGTGGGCCTCGGCATCGACACGGACCGCTCGGGGGGCGACCTGGTGCAATGGCCGCTCGGCGCGGGCGTCGGCTCGCCGGGCCTCGACCGGTTCATCACCGCACATGGCACCGGAGGGGTGGTGCACACACTCCCAGACGGGGCCTCGACCGCCCTTCCCGAGGGCGCGGTATCGATCGACGCGTCCACGAATCAGATGACGATCAGGGTGCCGCGCTCGCTGATGGATCCGGGCGCGGCCACGTGGCGCTACGTGATGGGCGCCGGTCTCTGGACCGGGAGTGCCTGGAGGCAGGTGCCCGCCGGCTCCTCGCCCGGCGCCGACGAGCCGGCGTCGGGCAGTCTCGTGCAGCGCGCGCCCGCCGTGTTCAACCTCGGCTTTCGCTTCGACGAGCCCCAGAGCAAGACTCCGATGTTGCCTTACACGACCTTCCCGGGGATCGGCAACTGGTTCGAGGACAAGCAGTCGCGCGCTCTGGCCGACCGCGACACCGGAAGCTTCTTCGCCGACGTGGACTTCGCCAAGCTCGCCTCGGCCGTCGACGAGGATCTGCACTCCCCGCCCGGGCGCGAGCAGGCGCGCATCTTCGCATCCGCGCTGGGCGTCCCGGAGGGCGTGAAGTCCGGTTTCCCGGCCTACGGCGGCCAGCTGCAGCCCTACATCGTCACCGTGCCGCCGGGATACGACCCGGCCAGGCCGGCAGGCCTCACCTTCTCCCTGCACTCGCTGGGCGGCACCTACACCCAGTACGCGGTGTTCTCGCCCAACCAGCTACGCCAGTTCGGCGACCAGCGCCAGAACCTCGTGGTCACGACGCTCGGCCGGGGCACCGACGGCTGGTACACCGACGAGGCCGAGGCCGACTTCTTCGAGGTGTGGGCAGATGTGGCCCGCCACTTCTCCCTGGACTCCGAGCGCGTCGCGCTCACGGGCTACTCCATGGGCGGCTACGGCGCCTACAAGCTCGGCACCCAGTACCCCGACCTGTTCGGCCGCGCCTTCACCGCGGTGGGGCCGCCCTCGCGAGCGGTCTGGCCCGCCCCCGGTGTGGCCCCGCCCGTCGACGAGAACGGCAACCCCAACGCTTCCGGCAACTCAAACCTCGTGCTCGAGAACGCGCGCTGGATCCCCTACCTCAACTGGGTGGAGATCGCCGACGAGCTGGTGCCCTACGTGGGCCCGCGCGCCCAGCAGGCGCGCTTCGACGAGCTGGGCCTGCGCAGCCAGCTCTGGTCCTTCGCCCCCGGGGAGCACTTCACCCTGGCGATACAAGACGCGTGGGACGCCGCCCGGGACTTCCTCGGCGAGTCGCGCGTGAAACGCGATCCCGGCCGGGTCGACTACGCCTTCGTGCCGGCGGCCGACCGGCCGGCGCTCGGCCTCGTGCACGATCACGCCTACTGGCTGTCGGACCTGCGCGCACGCGATCTCTCCGGAGATCCGGGGGTGGACCCCGCCCGCGGCGAGATCAGCGCTCGCAGCCTCGCGTTCGGGGAGGGCGACCCGATCACGAAGAAGGTGACCTCCGCCGGGGCCGCAGCGGGGCCGCCCGGGCTGAACACCGTTGAGGGCACTGACTGGGAGGCGGTCCCCGCCACGCCCGCCCAGAATGCGCTGGAGCTGAGCCTGGAGAACGTGTCGGCCGCCACCGTGGACGGCGCGCGCGCCCGGCTCGACGGCGGCGAGCGGCTGCGGGTGAAGGTGGCGAGCGACGGCGCGGGCTCGGTGCGCCTGGCGCTGGCGCTGCCGGCCAACGTGACTGTGGACCGGGTGGAGGGCGACCCGGTGCCGCAGGCAGCCGCTCGGCGGCGGGCGCGGGCGGCGGGCGCAGCGCCGGAGGTCTCGCTCGACGGCGACGGGGCCAGCTTCACGGTCGCCGCCGGCACGCGCACCTACGTGATCGCGCCGGCGGAGGGCGCCGCTCGGCGCGGCGAAGAGGAGACCCGCCGCGAGGAAGAGGAGAGCTCGCCGGGCGACCGCGATGAGGAGACGGGCGGCGACGGTGGGAAGACCGAGCCGGCCGGGGACACCGTCGGCGGCGGGTCGCTGCCGTTCACCGGGCTCAGGCTGGGACTGCTGGCGGTGATTGCGCTGACGATGCTCGGCGCCGGCCTGGCTCTGCATCGCCGCCTTTCGCGCTAGCTTGACAGCGATGCGCGCCCCTGCAGTCGCCCTCACCGCGCTCACAATCCTGGCGCTCACCGCCTGCGGGGACAGCGGGGCCGGTGGCTCCGCGTCCGAGCTCGTGCCCGAAGACGCAGCGGTGTACGGCACGGTCACGCTCGATCCCGAGGGGGACTCCGAGCGCGCCGTTCAGGACATCGCCGCCCGCTTCCCCGGCGGCGAGGATCTGGACGCGCAGATCGAGAAGGGCCTGACCGAGGCCTTCCGCGAGGACGGCCTCGACTACGCCGAGGATGTGAAGCCGTGGCTGGGAGATGAGGCGGTGTTCTTCGTGTCGAAGATCCGCGAGGACGACGCCGACGCCGCGGCGATCATCCAGACCACCGACGAGGACGCCGCCCGCGAGGCGCTCGAGAAGACCCGCAGGGACGAGGAGCGCTCCTATGAGGGCACCGACTACGTGACCGACGGCGACACTGCCGGGGGTGTCGTCGAGGGCAACGTGGTGATCGGCACCGAGGGCGGCTTCAAGGCGGCGGTCGACACGGCGGCCGGCGAGGAGTCGATCGAGGGCGCCGAGCGCGTCGAGGAGGCGCTCGACCGGCTGCCCGAGGACTCCCTGGCGACCGTCTACTTCGACGGCCGCAAGTTGCTCAGCTCCCTGGGGCCGGAGGGCGCGCTGTTCGCTCCGTTCGTTGGCATCTTCAGCGAGCCGTATGTGGTCGGGCTGTCAGTGGAGTCGGACGCGGTGGTGGTGGACTCCACGCTCCCGGCCGCGCTGGTCGGCCTCGTCGGGCCGCTGTTCTTCGGCTCGGGCACGGATGTCATCGAGGACCTTCCAGTTGATTCCTTCTTCGCCGCCGGACAGCCGGAGATCGGGGAGTCGCTCGGCAAGCTCGTGCGCCTCTTTGGCTCCGCAGCCGGCGGCCAGCAGCAGTTGGAGGGCCAGGTGCGCCAGGCGACGGGCCTCGACCTGGACGACGACATCCTCGCCTGGATGGGCGATCTAGGCGTCTTCGCCGGCGGCACCTCGCTCGAGGAGCTCAGGGCCGGGGCGGTGATCGAGACGGAGGACCCCGACACGTCACGGCGCACCATCGAGGTGCTCGGTCGTCTGGCGCGCAAGGAGGCCGACTCCGGCGAGACGGTGAGTGAGCTGACCCTCCCGGGCGGCGGTGATGGCTTCACCGTGGAGGCGCCGGAGCTGCCCGGCCCTCTGCACGTGGTCCAGCGCGGCGAGCGGGTGGCAATCGCACTCGGAGACGAGTCCGCCGAGGCGCTGCTCGAGCCCACCGACACGCTGGCCGACGATCCGGACTTCAGCGCCGCCTCCGAGCGGCTGGGTGAGGGCTTCGAGGCGTCGAACTATCTCGACTTCGCCCCGATCCTCGAGCTGGCGGAGAACGAGGGGGCGGTCGACGACGAGGGATACCAGGAGGCCAAGCCCTACTTGGAGCCTTTGGCCCGCCTCCTTGCCGGCACCAAGAAGGACGGCGACGTGGTGCTGTCGCGCTCGCGCATCGAGTTTCGCTGACGGGACTTGCTACAGCGGGATGTTCCCGTGCTTGCGCTTCGGGCCCGCCACCCGCTTGGTGTCGAGCGTCTCGAGCGCGCGGATCAGCTTGGGGCGGGTCTGCTGGGGCTCGATCACGTCGTCGATGTAGCCGCGCTCGGCGGCCGAATAGGGGTTGGCGAAGCGGGCCTTGTAGTCGTCCATCAGCTTCTGGCGGCGCTCCTCCGGCGTGGGTGAGTTGGCGATGTCGCGGCGGTAGATGATGTTGACCGCGCCCTCGGGGCCCATCACCGCCACCTCCGCCTGGGGCCAGGCGAAGTTGAAGTCGGCCAGCATGTGCTTCGAGTTCATGACGTCGTAGGCGCCGCCGTAGGCCTTGCGCGTGACCACGGTCAGCTTGGGCACCGTGGCCTCCGTGAAGGCGTACAGCAGCTTGGCGCCGTGGCGGATGATCCCGCTCCACTCCTGGCTGGTGCCGGGGAGGAACCCGGGGACGTCGCAGAGGGTGACCAGCGGCACGTTAAACGCGTCGCAGAAGCGCACGAAGCGGGCGGCCTTCTCCGAGGCGTCGATGTCGAGCACGCCCGCCATGTGCGCGGGCTGGTTGCCCACCACGCCGACGGGCCTGCCGCCCAGGCGCGAGAAGCCGACCACGATGTTCTTGGCGAAGTGCTCCTGCACCTCGAAGAAGTCGCCGTCATCGACGATGCGGCTCACCACGTCGCGCATGTCGTAGGGCTTGTTGGGATTCTCGGGCACGATCGTGGCGAGGTCTCCATCCATGCGGTCGTGCGGATCGCCCGAGTCCATACGCGGCGGCAGCTCGAGGTTGTTCTGGGGCAGGAAGGACATCAGGAAGCGGGCGTCCTCCAGGCACGCCTCCTCGTCCTCGGAGGCGAAGTGCGCGACGCCCGACTTGGTGCTGTGTGTCATCGCTCCGCCGAGCTCCTCGAACTCGACCTCCTCGCCGGTCACCGTCTTGATCACGTCGGGCCCCGTGATGAACATGTGCGAGGTCTCCTTGACCATGAAGATGAAGTCCGTCATCGCCGGCGAATACACGGCGCCACCAGCGCACGGGCCCATGATCAGCGAAATCTGGGGGATCACGCCGGAGCACTGCACGTTGCGCACGAACACGTCGCCGTAGGCGCCCAGGGAGACGACCCCCTCCTGGATGCGCGCGCCACCGGAGTCGTTGATGCCGATCACCGGGCAGCCGATCTTGGCCGCCAGGTCCATGACCTTCACCATCTTCTCGGCCATCACCTCCCCGAGAGACCCCCCGAATACCGTGAAGTCCTGGGAGAACACGCACACCGGGCGGCCGTCGATAGTGCCGTGGCCGGTGACCACGGCGTCGCCCCATGGCATGTTCTTCTCCATCCCGAACTCGGTGGTCCGGTGGCGCACGAAGGTGTCGAGCTCCTCGAAGGAGCCGGGGTCGAGCAGCTTCTCGAGCCGCTCGCGGGCCGTCATCTTGCCCTTGGCGTGCTGCTTTGACTCGGCCTGGGGATCCGTGTGAAGGGCCTGCTCGCGCAGCTCGGTGAGCTGGGCCAGCTTCTCCTCGTAGCTCTCGGAGCTCTTGCGCCGCATGGGGCGCGGCATTCTACGGCCGGGCGGCCATCTTACTTTTCGCGGGGAGCCGCTGGGGTGGCGTAGAAAGGAGGCTTTCCCCCCGCACGCGCGATCGCGGCACGCCGCATCCGGCGGACCACAGCAGGGTTCTGCGCGGCAACGTTGCGGTGCTCGCCGGGGTCGGCGCGCAGGTCGAACAGCCTGAAGTCGCGGAGGCGGTTATCGGCCGTCAGCGACCAGTCGCCGTCGCGGATGTAGAACGTGTTGCGGTAGCCGCCGGTGGAGTACCGGCGCCGCGGCAGGCTGCGGGCCGCGAACAGCCGGGAGAGGTCCGCGCCCTGCATCGACTCTGGGACGCCGGCCCCCGCCATCGACAGCGCGGTCGGTCCCACGTCGTGGGTCGACGCCCGGTAGGCGCTGGTCGAGCCGGCTCGGCGCCCGGCCGGGTCGACGACCACCAGGGGCACCTGGATCAGCTCGGGGTGCAGCACCGTGGAGATCTTGCCCGTCCAGCCATGTTCGCCAAAGTAGATCCCGTGATCGGACACCAGCACGATCGCCGTCTCGGACTCGAGGTCGAGCTCGTGCAGGCGGTCGAGCAAGGTGCCCAGCCAGCGGTCGGTCATGGTCAGCTCGGCGGCGTAGAGCGCCTGCATCCGAGCCGGCACAGTCTCACGGGCGGCGCCCTTGAGGTAGCTGCGTACGCGCGAGTAGGGAGGCTGGGAGGGCTCGCGGCTGAACTCGTCGGGGTCGGCGTACATCCCGAGGTACCTCCGCGGAGGCGTCCACGGCTCGTGGGGCTGGAAGGTGTCGACCACCAGGGCGAAGGGCCGCTTGCGGGCGCCTCTCTCCAGCAGCCTGATCCCGTCGCCGTAGACCTGTGCGGCGAACGACTTCGTCTCGTCGTCGGCGTAGGACGCATTGGCCAGATACTTCCGCACGCGTCCCCGGGTCCCCCGGCTGTCGATGGAGGGATGCAGCCAGCGGCGCAACTCCGCCTCGGAGACCGTCTTCGGATCCACCACCTTCCCGAGCTGTCCCCTGGTAGAGGCGAAGTCGTCGAAGCTGCGCCGAAACGGGCCGTAGGGGCGGGCGTAGCCCAGGAACGGGTTGTCGGTTGCGTAGCCGGTCCAGTACCCGGCCTTGCGCAGCACGCTGGTGAAGGTGGCGCCGAGGTTGTCCACGGGCTCCCAGCCCGGCTGCGGGTAGAGGTCCGGATGGTCGCGCCAGTCTCGAAAGGGGAACTCGCGACGACCGCTGAGGATCGAGTTGCGCGCCGGCACCGTGGGCATCGCCTCCGGGAACACCTCGGTGAAGCTCACACCTCTGGCCATGAGGGCATCGATGTTGGGAGTCTGCGCGCGCGGTCCATAGACGTGGTCGACCCGCAGGTTGTCGAGCACGAGCACCAGCACGTTCGGGCCGTCCGGGGCCGCCGCCGCGGACACCGGTCGTGCGGCCATCGCGGCCACGGCCGCGGCGCCGCCCCTTTCAAGGAGGCGACGGCGTGTGAGGGTCCCTGCGGTCATCGGCCGGGCACGGTAGCCGCTGGGCCCCCCGGACCGGGTGTCACGCGGGCGATCTAGTCGCGCGAGAAGGGCCGGTGGTGTGCCTGACCGAGGTTCTCGAGCGCCGTCTCGAGCACCTCCTTGGCGCGCTCGGGGGCGATCGGCTCGCACGGGGGCTCCTCGACCTCGGGCTGATCATCGCCGCGGCCGAGCGCGAAGTCGAACTCGAAGTGATCGTCGTAATCGGGTGAGGGGGCTGCTTCCGCGACTGGCTCGGGCTGCGGCGGCGGCTCCGGCTCGAGCTGCGCCGCAGGCTCCTCGGGAGGCTCACTTGCGCCGTACGCCGGTGGAGGCGGCGGCGTTTCGCGTCGCTTGCGCAAGCGGAAGCGGGCGAAAAGACCTCGGCGCTTGGGCTCGATCACAGGCTCCGCATCATGGAAGGAATCAGGCTCAGGAGGGAGCGGCCCGGGATCCGACTGCCCAGGATCCAGCTCGGCTACCGGCTCCGGCTGCGCCTCCGGGAGGATCGGCTCCGGCTTCACCGAGACCGGCTCGTCCACGGGCTCCACCGCTTCCGATGCAGGCTCCGCCGCCTCGGCCACCTCGGCCGTGATGGTGACCTTCGTCCCCCAACCCGTCGGCTCGAGCTCCACGATGCCGCTGGCGTTCTCGCCCTTCCAGGCGACCGTGGTCTCGGGCTCGGCCCGGGTGATCTTGATCTCGCCGAACTCGCCGAGGTGGCGCTCGAGGTTCTCGACCTCGCTCAACTCGGCCCACAGCTCGGGCGGGGACTTGACCAACGTCCTTCTGACTCTGAGATCTGGCATCGAGGATCGGTTCGCCCGCCGCGGGCCGACTCCTTCCGAGGAAAGGAAAGGTGCGGAGACTCTCCGGTGCGGTGCTCGCCGGAACGACGTTCCGGCTGCGCTCCTCCCCAAGGGCGTTGCGACTGCGGTGCTCGCGGAGAGCCATCCGTGCGGTGCTCGGCCGAGAGCCTGCAGTGCGGTGCTCGCCGGAGAGCCATCCGTGCGGTGCTCGGCCGAGAGCCTGCGGTGCGGTGCTCGCCGGAACGACGTTCCGGCTGCGCTCCTCGCGAGGCGATCGGCCTGCGCTCCTCCGGCAACGTTCCGGCTGCGCTCCTGCCCGCGGACGGCAGGCGGCCGCCCCGTAGCATCGCCCCGGTGATCGGCGATGACCTCCGTGAGGCGCTGGGCTCGCGGCTGCCCAGCGACCATGCTCGCCAGACCCACGCCCAGGAGGTCGCCTCCGGGGCGATGGCGTCCATGCGCGCCCCGGCGGTGCTCGACCTCGGTTGCGGCGCGGGGGACTCCGTGGACCTCTTCCGCCGGCTCGATCCCGCTGTGGAATGGATCGGGCTCGACGTGCAGGACTCCGACGAAGTGCGCACGCGTACCCGCACCGATGCCG
The DNA here is from genome assembly GCA_030447725.1 of Thermoleophilaceae bacterium. Classification (GTDB taxonomy): domain Bacteria; phylum Actinomycetota; class Thermoleophilia; order Solirubrobacterales; family Thermoleophilaceae; genus JAAYBF01. The sequence continues at coordinate 116,286 of JAUJOQ010000001.1, read as the reverse complement.
AGTTCCACACCTTCGACGGCGAGCAGATCCCCTTCGAGGACGGCCGCTTCGACCTCGTCTATTCGACGCAGGTGCTCGAGCACGTGCACCGTCCCGAGCCGCTGCTCGCCGAAGTCGCCCGCGTGGTGCGCCCCGGCGGGCTCCTGGCCGGATCGACCTCTCAGCTGGAGCCGTTCCATTCGCGTAGCACCTTCGGCTACACCCCCTACGGGCTCACCCTGCTGCTCGAGGACGCGGGCCTCGAGGTCCTCGAGCTGAGGCCGAGCATCGACGCCCTCACCCTGATCCTGCGTCGAGGGCTGAGCGGCCCGCGGGTGTTCGACCGCTGGTGGGCGAGGGAGTCGCCGCTCAACCGGGTGATCGAAGGCTTCGGGCGGGCGGCCCGGCTCGACGCGGCCGGGCGCAACGCGGCCAAGCTGCTCTTCTGCGGGCAGTTCTCGTTCCTGGCCCGGCGGCCACAACCGATCTAGGACCCTCGCCGCGCGAGGCCCATCCGCAGCGCGGCGGCGGCCTCCAGCATCGCCTCCCGAGCGCTGCGGCCCACGGCGGTCAAATTGGCAAAACCGTGCAGCAGGCCCTCGTGGCGGCGCAGAGCCACCTGCACGCCCGCCTCGGAGAGCCGACGAGCGTACTCCTCGCCTTCGTCGCGCAGGGGGTCGAAGCCGGCGGTGGCGACATAGGCGGGCGCGAGTCCGGACAGGTCTTCAGCCAACAGCGGCGACACCCGCGCATCGCGCCTGGCACCGGGATCGGGCAGGTAGTGATCGCGAAACCAGTCCATCTCGGCCTCGGTCAGCAGGAAGCCCTCGCCGAAGAGGCCGTACGAGGGGCGCTTCTCGGACAGGTCGCAGACCGGGTAGATCAGCAGCTGAAACGCCGGCTGCGGAGCCTCTCCAGCTCTCGCGGCCTGAGCCGCCACCGTGGCCAGGTTCGCGCCGGCGCTGTCTCCTCCCACTGCGATCCTCGCCGGGTCGGCGGCGAGGGGGTGGGCCCGCTCGGTGGCGTACGCCAGTGCGGCCACGGCGTCCTCCACCGCTGCCGGGAAGCGGTGCCCGGGGGCCAGCCGGTAGTCCACCGCCAGCACGGCCGCTCCGGACTCGCGCACGAGGAAGCGGCAGACGCTCTCACAGGTGTCCAGGTTTCCGATCACCCACCCGCCGCCGTGGAGATACACGAGCAGGCCGGTTCCGCCCGGCTCGGCGTCGGGCGCGTACAGGCGGGCTCCGATCGGACCGCCCCGGCCGGGGATCTCCAACTCTTCGACGCGCGGCAGTGCCGGCTGCGGCCCGCGTACGGCCAGCGCGCGGCGCACGGTCTCCGCGCGGGCCTGCACCGGGGGCAGGGACTCGATCGAGGGCCGGCCCGCACGAGCGGCCAGGGCGATCACCAGCTGCGACTCGTGGTGCAGCTCGAGGCCGTCCACGCGGACGGGGCGCGCGCCTGAGAGCGCGCGCTGCGCAGGCGCGGGCAGCCGCGCAAGTGTCCGCAGGACGGCCCCCTGCGCGTGGTCGGTGCCCGAGATCAGCGGCTCTTCAGCAGAAACGTGACCGTCTTCGCCCTGGTCCGGCGCGCTCCCGCCTCCGGAAGGAACACGAGGGTCACTCTCGCCCTCAGCCCACCGTTCCTGCGCCGTAGGATCCTGCGCGATTTCGTGCCGGCCTTCAGGCGCAGCGTCACAGTGCCGGCTCTCACGGGCCGGACGGTACGCCGGGCAACGGTCAACCGCTTGCCGAGGACTCGCGCGCGGGCGATGGCCTTCAAGGTGCCGGCGCCGGACACCCTCGCCCGGATCAGCACGGTGCCGGTGCGTCTCACGATCGCCCTGACGAACACCAGCCGGCTGGCGGTGACCGTGGGAGGGACGGGAGCGGGAGCGACGGGGGTCGCTGTGACGCTGTCCGTGCCGGCAGGAGGGCCGTTGACGGGGGGCGCGGTGCTCACGGTGTAGGCCCGGGCCGTGGAGCTGGACGGATCGGGTGCGGTCTGGGACTCGTTGGTGATCACCGCGACGGCCTGCTGGCAGCCCGCCGGATCGAAGCCGGGGACCCTGCCCTCGGCTCCCGGCCCGAGGGTGACCGGCATGGGCGCGAGCACCACGGCTGCGCCAGTGTCGCAGGCGACGCTCACGCGCAAGGATCCCCCGGCCGAAGCGTTCCTCACGGTGACATCGTAGGAGCCGGTGAGCGGCAGGGCGACCCAGTTGAGCGCGTAGTTGTCCTCCACCGAGCCGTTGTACGCCGCGCCGATGCTCGAGACGGCGCCGGTGACCGCCGGCTCTCCTCCGGTAGCCGCCCTGTAGCCGCCCGCCTCCTCGAAGCAGAATGGAAGCACGTAGCCCCCACCGCATGGCCTCACGAACTTCGCCGCGATGGCGTAGTCGTGATAGGCCGCGGCCAGCGAGATGTCCTTCCTGGCCAAGCCGCCCTGCATGGCGGTGAGCATGTTGGCCTGGTTCCTGCTGGTCAGCTCCCAGAACTCCTGCATCACGTCCTCGCCGGCGCCCGCGGCGTTCGTGCCGAAGCGCTCGGTGAGGCCCCTGAAGGTGAGCCAGTAGGCGTAGATGTCGCCCTGGTCGTGCTCGCCCATCGAGTCCTCGAAGGCCGGGTAGAGGTAGTTGTAGTTGTCGTTGGAAGCGTCCTGTACCTCGTCCTCCATCCAGGTCGCCCCGCCCTCTATGAAGTGGTCATCCGGCGTGTTGAAACCGCTCAACGCGCCGTAGCCGAACTGGAGGCTGTGGTTGAACTCGTGGGCGGTGGTGGCGTCGAGGGCGCCCAAGGCAGTTCCCGGGAACTGGGAAAAGTCGCCGTTGAGGACCATGCACGTGGCATCGGCATCGCCCTCGTTCCAAGCCGTGGTGGCAGGGTTGTCCCCGACCCTGCCGGCGTAGGTGCCGGAGTTGGATACGAACCCGTAGATGGCCGGGCCGAGTGAGTTGTCGACACGCACGTGGTACTTGCCCGCGAGATCCCGATCGGCCGCGGCGGTCCTCGGCGGCGCAGCCCACCCGAACTGGTCGACCTCCGTCGTCCATGCTGTTTCCAGGGACTGCTCGATGTCCTCGATGGTCAGGGGCTCAGACGACGCAGCGAGGGCAGAGGCGCTGTACTGAATCACGAAGTGGGTGGTCTCCCGCGTGTCCGGCAGGGCGGCGATCGATGAGAAGCATGTGCTCGCGGGAGATGGAGAAGCTGCCCTCAGAGCCAGGGAGACCGCCCGCCGCTCCTCACCCGGGTCCATCAACGGGAGCTCGGCCTGAAGGCGGCGTACCAGGAGCGTGCCGTCGGCCGGGGTGTCGCTCTCATAGATGGCCGGCAGGCGGTCGTCACCGGTGAGGGCATAAACGCGGAGGAGGTTGGCGCGCTCGAGGCTCAGCGTGCCAGCCTCTTGAGCTCGGTCGATGAGTACGGGCGTCGTGGGCTCGGGTAGTGCGTCCGGCGCATCGATGATCGGCACGGCCGCCGCGGGGGCGGCGGCGATCAGGCTGACGGCGACGACAACGAGGGCTGTCGGGAAGCGCCGCACGGCGACCTACGATAGCCCCGTCAGGACTCCTTGTACTCGCCGAACTCCTCGCGCATCACGCCGCACACCTCGCCGATCGAGCAGCGGTCTCGAAGCGCCGCGCGCACGGGCTCCATCAGGTTGCCCGCCCCGCCGCACACCTCCCGCAGCTGCTCCAGGCGCCCCTGCACGGCCTCCGCGTCGCGGTCGGACTTGAACGCCGCCAGGCGCTCGACCTGCAGGCGCTCGGACTCCGGATCGACGCGGAGGATCTCCACGTCGTCGGGCTCGTCGCTCACGTAGTCGTTCACCCCGACCACGATGTCCTGCTTGACCCGGTAGCGCTCCTCGTAGCCCCAGGCGGACTCCTCCACCTCCGCCCGGATGAAGGGGATGCACTGCACCGAGCCGCCCAGCTCGTCGATCTTGTCGATCAGGCCCTGGGCGCCGATCTCGATCTGGTCGGTGAGGCTCTCCACGAAGTAGGAGCCGGCGAACGGGTCCACCGAGTCGGTGGCGCCGGACTCGTGGGCCAGGATCTGCTGGGTGCGCAAGGCGATCCGCGCTGCGCGCTCGCTGGGCAGCGCGAGCGCCTCGTCGAACCCGTTGGTGTGCAGTGACTGAGTGCCGCCGCACACCGCGGCGAAGCCCTGCAGCGCGACCCGGACGATGTTGTTCTCCGGCTGTTGGGCGGCCAGCGTCACGCCGCCGGTCTGGGTGTGGAAGCGCATGGTCTGTGACTTCGGGTCCTGCGAGCCGAAGCGCTCGCGCATGATCCGCGCCCACATCCGCCGCGCGGCGCGGAACTTGGCCACCTCCTGGAACACGTTGTTGTGACCGTTGAAGAAGAAGGCCAGCCTGGGGCCGAACTCGTCCACGTCGAGCCCCGCGTCGATCGCGGCCTGCACGTAGGCGATCGCGTTGGCGAGCGTGAAGCCCACCTCCTGCACCGCCGAGCAGCCCTTCTCGCGCATGTGATATCCCGAGATGGAGATCGTGTTCCACCTTGGGACGCGCTCGCGGCAGTAGGCGAACAGGTCCGTGGTCAGCCTCATGGCGGCCTCGGGCGTGTAGATGAAGTTCCCGCGGGCGATGTACTCCTTGAGGATGTCGTTCTGCGTGGTGCCGCGCAGCTGCTCGGGCTCCACCCCCTGCTCCTCCGCCACCAGCTCGTAGAGCAACAGCAGGCAGGCGGCGGGGGCGTTGATGGTCATGGACGTCGAGACCTCGTCGAGCGGGATGCCGTCGAACACCCGCCGCATGTCGTCGATGGTGTCGATGGCTACGCCTGTGCGCCCCACCTCGCCCTCGCAGAGGGGATCATCGGAGTCGCGGCCGAGCTGAGTTGGCAGGTCGAAGGCCATCGACAGCCCGGTCGAGCCGTGCTTGATCAGGTAGTGGAAGCGCTCGTTGGTCTCCTTGGCGCTCGCGTAGCCGGCGTACTGGCGCATCGTCCAGCGGCGCGACCGGTACATCTCAGGGTGGATGCCGCGGGTGAAGGGATACCCGCCCGGCTCACCGAGCTCCTCCGCGAGGCCCGCGGGAAGGTCTCCCTCGTCATAGACCGGCTTGACCTCGATGCCGGAGTCTGTGAAGCAACGCTCATCGTCGGGGCCGACGATCGGCGCGATCGTGGGCTTGTTCTCGGGCGTGGTGGCCACGGGCCGAAGGATAAGGCTCGAGCCCGGTCCTGCGGCCCCGGCCATCGACGGGCGCCGCCCGAGCCCTAGCATGAGCTGCGTGAAGGTCACCATCAGGCTCTTCGCCATGCTGCGAGAGCGGGCCGAAGCGGGCGAGGTGGTGCTCGACCTGCCCGACGGAGCGAGCGTACGCGATGCCCTCGACCGCCTCGGCGACCTGGCCGAGGGACTGCCGCTGGTGATGGCGGTCAATCGCGAGTACGCACCCGAGCACCACGTGCTCGGTCCAGGCGATGAGCTGGCCCTGATCCCGCCCGTGAGCGGGGGCGATCCACAAGCCACGACCTTGCCCTTCGTGCGCGTGACCGAGCAGCCCCTTTCCCTCGATGACCTGGCGGCGCGCGTGATCGATCCACGTGCGGGTGCCGTCGTCTGCTTCCAGGGCGTGACTCGCGAGGTCGAGCGCCTGGAGTACGAGGCGTACACCGAGATGGCCGAGCCGAAGATGCGTGAGATCGCCAAGGCGGCGATGGAGCGCCATGGGCTCTGCGCGGCCGCCGTGGAGCACCGGGTGGGCACGGTCGCTCTCTCGCAGCCGAGCGTGACCGTGGCCGTCTCGGCGCCCCATCGCAGCGAGGCCTTCGCGGGCGCCCGCGAGATCATCGACCGGGTCAAGGCCGACGCGCCGATCTGGAAGAAGGAGGTCGAGGGCGGCGAGGAGAGCTGGGTCGGGGGCGCGGTGCCGGACCCGGGCTAGACCCGTCCGGGGGCGCCGGTTGCGGGTCAGCGGCGGACAGCGATAAGCGACTTGGTCAGCGGGCCCACGCGCTCGCGCACTATCTCCGCGTCGGGGAACAGCCGGCGCAGGTCGTGCGCATCCAAGAGGTGGATGTTCTCATAGGACTCGCCGGTCACGCCCAGGCGCCAGAGGCGGCGGCCCAGCCTCCGAGGAAGCCAGTGCACCAGGGGCAGCAGCGCGTGCGGTTCGATGGGGAAGCGGCGGTTGGGCGTCTGCACGAACAGGCGCCTGCCCACGCGTGAGATCTCGGCCGCTACGCGCTGGAGGTCGGTGGGCGACACGTGCTCGAGCAGCGAGTTCGAGTAGACGACATCGAACTCGTGGTCCGAGAACGGCAGTGCACGGGCGTCGGCGCGCACGAAGCGGTGTCCCGGATAGCCCGGTCGCTGCACATGGTCGACGCCGGTCACGGCCCCCGGCACTCCCAGCGTGGCCAGACCCATGCTGCCGCAGCCGACATCCAGGACGGAGTCCCGCTCGCTGCAACGCATCAGATCCAGGTACAGCCGGCGCCGCTTGGCGCGGGCGCGGCGAGCCAGAGGGCTTGCCACCCGGGTGCGCAAGCCGGGGCGCACAGCGGTGGCATAGACGCCGCTTTCGGTCCCGCTCACCCGGCCATCCTCTCACGCTCGCCGTCGCCTGGGCGATGTGGCTGCGCGAGGTCGTGGCAGCCGCGCCCGCGCGGAGGCGAGACCGCGTCACACGCCTACGGCGCGAACTCGCCGCTGCCCGACGGACCGTTTCCGCCAGACCCTGAAGGCCCGCCTCCGCCCGACCCGACCTCGCTCGGCGCGGGGACGGGCGCCGGCTGGGAGGAGGGCGGTGGGGAGGCAGCCGCCGCCTTGGGCGCGAACTCGTTCGACGGCCGCGGCGGGGGCGCTTCGACAGGCGGGGGCTGCGGCTGGGGCTGCGGATCGGGCGCCGGTGGCGGCGGAGTGGGCGCGGCCGTCGGTGAAGGTGGCGCCGTGTAAGCGGGCGGAGGCGCCGGCGCCGCTTCTCCGCCGCCGGACGGTAACCCCTGGCTAGCGCGCCGCACCTTGGCCGGGGAGGAGCGGTCGCCGGCGCGCTCGGAGAAACGGTCGGCGGTGACCGCGCCGCCGCCCGCGAGGGCCGCCGCCGAGGCGGCGACGGCGGCGGCCTTCTGGCCCCCGGCAAGCTCCAGCACCTGATGCGCGCGGTCTCCCAGGACCGAGGCCTTGTGTTGGGCCGAGCCCAGCAGCGACTCGAAGAGGCTGCGCACAGACCCTGCGCCCTCGCCACCGACGATCACTCCGGCCGGCGCCAGCCCCGCCACGCGGGCGGGCACGGCCCGGAACTCGCGCAGGCGCGCACGGCAGGCCAGGCAGCTCTTGAGATGAGGGCGCACGGCGGCGAGATCCACGGCGGTGCCCTCCCCGTCCGCGAGCGCCGACAGCTGGGGAGCGAGCAGGTCGCACTCCGCCCCCGACTCGATGCTGGTCACGCGCGCCAGGAACGCGCGCCGGCCCTCGCTGAGACATCGATTTACCTTCGTGTACGAGTATCCCGTCCGCTCACAGATCTCCTGGTAGCTGTAGCCCTCCGCCTTGAGCAGCAGACAGCGGAGCTCCTGGGGCTTCAGCCGCCCGAGCGCCTGGGCGCCCAGGCTCAGCCGCTCGCCGCGCACGGCCTCGTCGTGGGCCGTCTCCCGTGGCGCCGCTCGCGGCTCGGGTAACTGCTGGGGCTCGCCGGCCGGGGCCACGCGGTCGACCTGGCGGCGGATGGCCAGCGCCTCGTGCTTGACGGTGGTGCGCAGCCACCGGCACAGCTCGTCCTCGCTGCCGGTGGGCGAGTGGGTGAGCAGGATCTCCGCCGCGCGCTGGTAGGCGTCGTCGGCATCGTGGCTGTTGATCGAGTAGCGGCGGGCGGTCGCGAGCATCTGCGCGCGGAAGCGCTCGAGCAGGGCGACCCTGTCGGGAGTCCGACCGTCCCCATGCTTCGTAGGCTCTGAGTGGGCTTCCACGTCCCGCGCTCCTGTCCGTCCGATCCTGCCTTGAATGCCCCTCCAGCGCGCGAAGGTCGAGCGCAAAGTCCGCCCTTTTTGGCGCCGGGCCGGTGCCGATCTGCATGGAGAAGTTCCGGCGCGGCACATTTCGCCCCCCCTGCGCACCGCTTAGGTTCGCCCCCGAGCGCTACATTCACCGGTCGCGGGGGTTTTTGGGATGCGGATCCCCCCTTACGGGTCACACCATGAGCAACGGCCTGGCCAGAGAACTCAAGGAAGTCAAGCCGGCCGCGCCGGCGGCTCTGCCCGACCGCGATGTCAGGGCCAGCGCTTCGCCGCTGCTCGGCGGGCTGCTGCGGTTCGAGACGATCAGGCGCGGGCTCCGGATCGTCGCCCTGGCGTCGCTCGACGTGGCCGGCATGTTCCTCGCCATCTGGACCGCGCTGGCGATCAAGACCTACGCGCGCGATCCCGACCTGCTGCACCGAACCTTCGGCCAGGCGGCTGACGTGGCGCCGCTCGCCTGCCTGGTGATGCTGTTGCTCTTCGCGCGCTCGGGCCTCTACCGCGACCGGCCACAGAGGCCCGGCTTCGCAACCCTGATCTCGTCGCTCTTCCAGGTCACCCTGGTGAGCCTCGTGTACGCCGTGATCGAGGGCAAGACCTTCTCGTCGTACTACATCTTCTACGCCTCGCTCTTCTTCGCCCTGCTCTACATGTCCTCGCTGCGCTGGGGCTTCGAGCGCGCCAGCAGCGCGGTGCTGCGCGCCGCCGGCTACCGCCGCCGGGCGGTGCTCGTGGGCTCGGGCAGCCACATCGACGCCGTGGCCCATGCCCTCCAGGACAGCTCCCAGATCGAGCCCTTCGGCTACGTGTCGCTCACAGATCGTCGCAGTGACGGCCTGCGCGACTTCGGCTCGCTCGAGACCCTCGAGCGCCACTTCGACACGTTCGACGAGGTGCTGATCGCCGACCCGGACTTCCCGCAGGAGAAAGCGGTGGATCTTGTCGACCGCTGCCATCAGCAGGGGATCCGCGTGAGGGTCGCGCCCTCGACGATGGAGATCCTGATGGATCGGGTGGAGTTCGTCCCCGGACAGTCGCTGCCGCTCTTCGAGCTGAAGCCCCCCGTCTTCGAGGGCATCGACTTCGTGATCAAGCGCGGATTCGACATCGTCGGCTCGGTACTCCTGATGGCCGTGCTCTCACCCTTGATGGCCCTGGTGGCTGTCGCCATCCGGTTGGACTCGGGCGGACCGATCCTGTTCCGCTCCATGCGGCCGGGCATCGGCGGCCGGCCCTTCGCCTGCTTCAAGTTCCGCACGATGGACGTCGGAGCGGAGGACCTGCAGGAGCGCCTAGAGGAGCACAACGAGCAGGGCGGCGCCCTGTTCAAGATCCGCGACGACCCGCGCGTGACCCGGGTGGGCAACTGGCTCCGACGCTGGTCGCTCGACGAGCTGCCTCAGCTGCTCAACGTCTTCCGCGGCGAGATGTCGCTCGTCGGGCCGCGGCCGCTGCCCCAGCGCGACTACGACCGCCTCGAGGGCTGGCACCTCAAGCGCTACCTCGTGCTGCCGGGGATGACGGGGCTTTGGCAGGTGTCCGGGCGCTCCGAGCTCGACTTCGATGAGCTGGTGCGTCTCGACTTCCTGTACCTCGAGCGATGGTCGGTGTTCCTCGACCTGGCGATCCTGCTGAGGACCATCCCCGCCGTGGTCCGCAGCCAGGGCGCCTGGTGAGAGGAGGGTGCGGTGCTCGCGGGAACGACGTTCCCGCTGCGCTCCTCCCGAGGGGGTGCGGTGCTCGCGGGAGAGCCGTCCGTGCGGTGCTCGGCCGAGAGCCTCCGGTGCGGTGCTCGCCGGAACGACGTTCCGGCTGCGCTCCTCCCGAGGCGATCGGCCTGCGCTCCTCCGGCAACGTTCCCGCTGCGCTCCTCCCCAGAGGGTGCGGTGCTCCCGGGAGAGCCATCCGTGCGGTGGGGTCCGTCGCCCTATTCGAACGCTTGGCTGAACTGGTCGATCATCCGTTTCGACGATCGGTCGGGGCCGGGCACCGCGGCGCTCATCCGGTAGAGGCGGAACTTGCCGTTGTCGAACAGCGGCGGACCCGCGGAATCGGGCCAGGGATAGGCTGGAACGCGCGAGTCGGCAACGATGAAGTCCGCCTTGCGCCCGCGCTCGATGTGGGGATAGGTCGTCCCCACGAGCGGGTTGAGGGTGCTGAGCGGATGGTCGCTCAGCACGTAGCCGACCCAGAGCTGGCGACCGTCGGGCAGCACGTCCACGCGCACGCTCGCCCCTTGCGGAAGCCGGTCCGCGGCGTCGCGCAGCTCCAGCGTCTCGGAGTCGAGCTGAAGTCCCGTCACCGCTATCTCCCTGCGCAGTCCAGCGAGTTGGAGCGCCACGAGCACTACCGAGGCGGCTAGCGCGAGGCGCCCGGCGCGGTGCCGGCCCGCGCCCGCGGCGAGCCAGACGGCGGCGGCCAGCAGGACCACAGGCGCCAGGAAGGCGAGCAGCTTGAAGTAGAAGTACTCGCCGAACTCCCGAAAGCGGAAGTACACGCTGAACAGCAGCCCGCCGGCGATCATCGCGGTGAAGGCCGCACGCGGAACGGCGGGAAGGCGGCGAACGCCGAGCAGAGCAGCGCCCAGCACCAAGAGCGCCGCCACTTGCCCCAGCTCACCGGTGACGGCGATGAAGGAGCCCGGGGAGGGATAGTCGTCGAGGTCCCCGCGCCACGGCGAGAGCGAGCTTCCGGAAAGCAGCAGCTGGGCGGCGCTGACCGACTTCTCAACGACCCCGAGGCCGACCACGAGCGCCGCAGGCCCGGCCAGCAGGGCGGCGGCGACCCAGCCGGTGCGCCCGAGGCGAGAACGTGGCAGCCGCGGGCGCCGAAAGCGGAGGCGACCGCTGCGGTGCAAGGCCGCGCCCGCCGCGGCGAGGGCCAGCACCGGAAAGAGCACCATCAGCGGGTAGGCCGCCAGGCCAAGGAGCAGGAATCCGGCGAGCAGTACAGCGTCCCGCCGGCTGGGGCGCTCCAGTAGGCGCAGGCCGAACAACAGGATCGGCGCCAGCGCCATCGTGCCCCACAACTGGTTGTGGTACGGGTGGAGAGCGAGGTAGTACACAGCTCTGTCGAATCCCACCAGCGCCATCGTCAGCACGGCCGCTCGCGGCGTGGCCCCCAGCCCATAGCGAGCGACCAGCATGAACGCCGCGGCAGTGAGGGCCGCCAGTACCGCGGAGAGCGTCGCGAAGGTCTGGGTGGGGTCGAGGCCGGAAAGCGAAGACGCCCCGGCGAGGACGTAATAGATCGGGTACTTCGACCGCCATACGAGCGGCATCCGATCCACGGGCAGGTCTTCGTCGATCGCGGCCGGATGAGTGTGCTGGAGCAGCTCCGCGGTCCCCACGCCGAGCACCGCGTCCGGGTTGTTGCCCTGCACGGTCGCGAAGCCGTTGACGAAGATCGGCGTTACGAGCAGCGCTACGAGCACAACGGCCAGGTAGGAGGGCCACGCAAGCGTGAGGCGTCGCCCGCCCGCGGCGGCCAGCTCCTCCGCGCCGGGACGCGCCGGCCCCAGTCGCAAGCGGATAGCCGCTGCCGCCAACGCCCCGGCCGCGAGCAGAGCCGGCAGCGACACCTCGAAAGGCAGGCCCAAGAACCCGAGGGCAGTGAGGCCGAGGCCCGCGGAGACGCAGCCCACGAGGCAGACGAGCACCCAGAAATGGGGCCACAGCTCGGGCCCCACCAGCAGCCTTGCCGGCGCGTAGCCGGCAACCGAGACGAGCAACATGGTGGCCGCCACGGCCCGCACCACATCAGGCACCGCCTCCAGATCCTTGACGCCGACGTACGCGGCGATGGCCAAGGCCGCCACGCCGACCGCCACGGCCGCCGCCGACTCCCCGACGTGAATCCGTGTCACCGGCTTGAGCTGTGGTTGCCCTGGCGCCGCTCGTCCAGCACGCGGTAGAGAAAAGCGGGGTTGCCCAGGAGATAGCGCCGCCACATCCGCCGCGGCTCGACCGCCAGGCGGTAGATCCACTCGAAGCCGTTGTCGGAGATCCAGTAGGGCGCCCTCGGGACGCGCCCCGACATGTAGTCGAAGAGCGCGCCCACCGTCCAGACCACCGGAGCGTCGATGCGGTCGCGGTTGCGGTCCACCCACAGCTCCTGCTGGGGGGTGCCCATCCCGACGAGCAGGATGTCGGGCTTCATCTCGGCGATGTGCTCGAGCACCCGATCCGAGTGGGGACTGTCGAGATCGAAATAGCCGTGGTGGGTGCCGCGCACGTCCAGGCGCGGATACCAGCGCTTGAGCGCCTGTGCGGCGCCCGAGGCTGCGCCCGGGTCGGAGCCCAGCAGGTAGAGAGAGCGTCCCGACTCCTGGCACAGGGCGGCAATCCCCCAGACCCAGTCCGCGCCGGTCATCCGGTGGGGCACCCTGAGCCCGATCAGCCGCGCCGCGAGCCGTACCCCGTAGCCGTCGCAGTAGACGACGTCGGAGGACTGCAGCGCACTGTGCAGCTCCGGATTCGACTGCGCCTGGTTGAGAACGTGCGCGTTCACGTAGCTCACCCGCCGGCGCTCGGCTCGCTCGGCGTAGTCGAGTATCCGGCGCAGCAGCTCCGCCGGCGGAGTGGTCTCGACGTCGATGCCGAACATCTCCGTGGGCGGTGCGCCATCGCTGTTGGTGGTGGCCGTCATGGTCAGGGCTCGGCGAAGATGTGTCGGCGGGGCCCGGTCGGGCATCGACCCTGCCGGCAACCGGCAGACATGCATGGTAAGTGACGGTCCCCCCAGCTCCGGCCGGTAGCTACGCTGGCCGCCGTGCCCCGTCCGTCGGTAGATGTGGTGGTCCCGTTCCGGGGCACCCCGGCGGAGCTCGAGGAGGTGCGACACCGCCTCGAGCAACTGCGCCGGGATTCGGGCGACTCCGTGGTGGTCGTCGACAACACTCCGCGGGGCGCGGCCGTGGCCGCTTCCTCAGCGAGCCCGGTGCCCGTCCTCCGGGCCGCGAGGGTGGCAACGCCTGGCTACGCACGTAATCGGGGAGCGGAGCGAGGCTCGGCGCAGTGGCTCGTCTTCATCGATGCCGACACCGTTCCCGCCGTGGACCTGCTCGACCGCTACTTCGACCCTCCCCCGCAGGAGCAGACAGCCCTTCTCGCGGGCGGCATACTCGACGAGGCGGTGCCCGCACGGGCCGGCGCGGTCGCCCGCTACTCCTATATCCGGGGCGCCATGAGCCAGGACAACACGTTCCGCTTCGGACGCTGGGGATTTCCACAGACCGCGAACACAGCCTGCCGGCGGAGCGCCTTCGAGGCGGTGGGAGGCTTTCGCGAGGACATACGGGCCGCGGAGGATGCCGACCTGACCTATCGACTGAGGGCGGCAGGTTGGGGAGATGAGCGGCGAGAGCGCGCCACCGTGGTGCACCACAGCCGCTCCACAGTGACCGGCTTCATCGCTCAAAACCTGTGCCACGGGGCCGGTGGAGCTTGGCTTGACAGACAGTATCCGGGCTCCATCCCGCCACGTCGCCGCCTCGGCCTGGCGTGGTGGGGCGCCCGGACGGTCGTAGGGGGCCTTGCCTCAGCGGTGTGGTCTCGTGACCGCGACGCGGCGCTTCGCGCTCTGCTCGACCCGGTGGACGAATTGGCCTATGAGCTGGGACGATCACTGTCCAACGAGCGCCCGGCGCGCCGAGGCCCAATGTGACGGGGCAGCGGGTATATGCGGTGACCATCGCCGGGGAGGGCGGTGAGGCTCCACCGCAGATGAAGGAGGCGCTCGAGCGTCAGACGCGCAGGCCCGAGCGCCTACTCGCCCTGCGAGCCGGCGGCTCGCAGGCCCGGCAGGCGGAGCTGCGCACCGAGTTGGGAGAAGGAGACGAAGGCTGGCTGTGGTTGCTGGACGGCTCCGCTGTGCCCGAGGCGGGCGCCCTCGAGCGTATGATCGGCGTGCTCGACGAGGTGGGCGACCTGGGGCAGCCGGTGCTGTTGGCCAGCAAGGTCATCCACCCCGACGGCTCGCTGGACCGCTCCTCAATTCCGGTGGCTCAGGTGAGCGATCCCGACCTCGGGGTGGCCGCCTTCGAGCGGCGGCTCCTCTCGCTGAGGGTCGCCCGCGGCGGGTCCCTGCTGGTCCCCCGGTCCAGCCTCGATGTCGTCGCCGCCCGCTGGCCTCGCCTGAGTCCCTTTCACGACGACCTGGAGTGGACCGCCCGCGTGCTCAAGGGCCGGCTCGGACTGCTCGTGCCCGGGAGCGTGGCCGTGCGCGTGCCGGCCGCTCGGGGCGGCGCGCGCCGGCCGGCGCGCCGGGAGGTCGCCGGCCGGATCAGGCTCCTGCTCGGCGATGCTGTGGAGCGGAGGGACAAGCCTTGGTTCGCGTTTCGGTTCGTCGAGGAGGGTGTCGCGCACGTCCGGCGTGCGCCGCCGTTCGGGGGGCGCCGTTAGGTGGGAAGCGGCCGCAGCCCGTCGCGCAGGCCCCGCAGCACGGCGCGAACCCCGCCGAGGCTCCGATTCCCGGCGAGGTACTCCACCGTCGAGGAGACCAGCAGCCACGTGAACACGACCCGGTCGCGTCGAAGCCTCCCCGGGCCGCGGATGATGAAGATCGTGTTGCGGACGTGGTAGTAGAACCGGTCGGGTGTGGCCGTCATGGCGGTGTGCGGAGCCTCCGTCTTGTGCACCACGACGCTGGTGGGGACCAGGTATCCGGGTTCGGCCGCCAGCACCCGCCCGGTGTAGTCGATGTCGTCGCTCCAGATGAAGAAATGCTTCAGTGGCAGCCCATGGCGATCGATCACTCCCCTCTGTATCAGCAGGGAGATCCATGTCGCCGAGCCCAGCGGCATGAGGCCCCTCTCGGCCCCTTCGACCATGCTCTCGGGCCGCTTGCGCGCCGGCCACGGGGTGTTCATCGGGTGCATGCGGCCGTCTCGCCACAAGGTCTTGCTCAGCAGCAGCGAAGGGGGTTGAGAGTGGTCGAGCCTCCCCAGCGCGGCGAGCAGCTCGGCGAGCGCCTCCGGCGTGCAGACCGTGTCGTCGTCCATCAGCCACAGCCATTCCGCGCCGCTTGCGTGCGCCCGTTTCATCCCCTCGTGGAAACCCCCGGCACTCCCCTCGTTCGAGGGGAGGGTGAGCACCTCCACGTCACCGAACTCACGCGCCAGCATCTGCGGGGTGCCGTCCGTGCTGGCGTTGTCGACCACGAGCACGCGCTCGGGCGGACGGGTCTGATCGCGCAGGCCCGAGAGGCACTCCCGGAGCAGGCCCTGCCGGTTGTGAGTGACCACGATCGCCCACACCATCGCGCACAGCAGACTACGCTGCGGGCAGGCGCCAGAACCCCGGGGGGGCTGCGGTTAGTCTGCCTTCCGTGCCGAGGCCTTCAGTGGACGTGGTCGTACCGTTTCGCGGCGGCGCCACCGCCCTGGCAGACCTCCGGCTGCGGCTGGGCCACCTACGTCTGCGACCGGGCGACTCGCTGGTCTTGGTCGACAACACACCCGGACGCCGGCCATCGCACGACCGGGATGGCGGCGGGGCCCCCGTGATGCACGCCGCGCATCTGGCGACGCCGGGGTACGCGCGCAACCGCGGCGCGGCGTCCGGGTCGTCGGACTGGCTGGTCTTCTTCGACGCCGACGTCGCCGCGCCCGCCGACCTCCTGGACCGCTACTTCGAACGCCCTCCGCGGGAGGCGACGGGGCTGCTGGCCGGCGGAGTGATCGACGAGGCGGTGCCCCACGCCGGCCCCGCGGCCGCTCGGTATGCCTACCTACGCGGCCTCATGAGCCAGGAGGACACCTTGCGGTTCGGAGAGTGGGGGTACCCCAAGACGGCCAACCTCGCCTGCCGGCGACGCGCCTTCGAGGGTGTCGGCGGATTTCGCGAGCACATTCGCGCTGGCGAGGACGCCGACCTCTCCTTTCGCATGAGAGCCGCCGGCTGGGAGGTCGAGCGGCGGGAGTGCGCAGCCGTCGTGCACCGGAGCCGTCGGACGGCGCGCGAGTTCACCGTTCAGAAGCTGTGTCACGGCTCCGGGGCAGCGTGGCTCGACCGAGAGTATCCGGGAGCGTTCCCGGCACGGCGCCGGCCCGGGCTGCTGTGGTGGGGGATACGGCATGCAGTCGGCGGGACTGTCTCAGCGGCGCGCTCCCAGGACCGGGATCGGCTGCTCCGCGCGCTGTTCGAGCCGCTCGAGCTGATCGCGCACGAGCTCGGTCGCTCGCTTCCGAACGAACGGCCGCTCAGCCTCCGCTCGGTGTTGGGTCACCTTCGCTACCTGCGCGAGCGTCCCGACGCCGTGCGGATGAGGGGCCCCGGTCCGCCGCACCCTGGAGTGGCGTGCGGCCCGCGGCCTCACTCACGCGGACCAGCTCGCTGAGGAGCTCCTCGCCCGCGGCGTTGCGGTGGGGGTCGAAGGCCCAGCAGATCTCCGTGGCGCCGTAGCGCCGCCTCAACTCGGTCATGTCTGGGTTGAGCAGGTCCCAGCCCCACTTCTCGCGCCAGTAGCCGTAGTGGTGAAGAAGGCGTCCGACGTGCTCGGGCGGCGGCTGGTTGAGCCCCATCCGGCGAGCCATGGCAGCCCGGGTGGCGGGCGACACCGCCCCGACCCGGGACGCGAGACGGCGTGAGCGCCGGATGGCCCGGTCGCGGATGCCCTCTGCCCCAGCCTGTCCCTGATGACCCATCCTGACGTGGTGCACGACCCTCACGTCCGGGGTGAAGAAGACCTTCTTTCCCTCCCTACGGATCGCGATGCAGAGGTCGAGGTCATCGAACCAGACGGGGGAAAATCCGGGGTCGTAGCCGCCGGCCTGCAAGGCATCGGTGCGCCGGTACATCAGGCAGCAGCCGATCCCGGAGTCGACCTCCGCTATGTGGCTCTCCTCCATGCGGCTACCCTCGCGAGGCCGGTCCACGCGGGTATGCCAGAGACGACGGCCGGTCCGCTCGGTGATCCGGCTCGGCCGATCGTGCAGGCCCTCGGGGCCGATCAGGCTGACGCCGCACGCGTGGATGCGGCCCGTGTCGAGAACCACCTTGGCGGTCACGGCGCCCACACGCTCGTCGACCACCAGCAGCGCCAGCATCCTCTCCACCCACCCAGGGGTTTCGACCGATGCGTCCGCGTCGAGCTGCACGATCACCTCGCCCCTGGCCCTCTGTAGTCCGGCATTGAGCGCCTCGATGGCGCCGGCGTGCTCACGCTCCAAGAGCTGGAAGGCGGGGAAGCGTCCTGAGTCACGCCAGCGGCGCAGGATCTCGCGGCTCGCGTCCGTCGAGCCGTCGTCGATGGCAACGACCTCGATCTTCGGATAGGTGGTATTAGCCGCCAGCCGCTCCAGCACGAGGTCCAGCACGCGCTCGTTGTCGCGGTTGGGCAGCAGCAGCGAGACGAGCGGGCCGGGGGTTGCGTCCGGAGGGCAGATGCTTTCGAACCATATGGTTCCGCGTCCTGAGAATCGGCATACCCGTGATATCAACCAACGAGGGCGAGCTCCTGAGCCACGCGCTGCCCACCGCCCTGGCCCAGGAGGACGTCGAGGTGGTCGTGCTCGACAACGCCTCCGAGGACTCGACCGCCGATGTGGCGAGAGAGCTGGGTGTGCGTTGCGTGCGCCTCGAGGAGCGGCATTCCTTCTGCCGGGCGATGAACCTGGCGGTGCGCTGCGTCGATACCGAGGCCATCCTCTTCATGCAGCCCGACTGCTTCCTGACGCCCGGGCTCGTGGCCGCCATGCGCGGGCGCTTGGAGGAGCCCGAGGTGGGCTCCGTCGCCCCCAGGCTGGTGCGGACGGAGGGCCCTCGGCCCGAGCAGCGACTGGACGCGATCGACACTGCCGGCATGGTGGTGGACCGCCGGCGCAAGAACGGGCTGGTGGGCCACGGCCGGCCGGCGCTCGCCTTCGACACGCCGGGTGAGGCCTTCGGCGCTGACGGCGCCGTCGCCCTCTACCGGCGCGCGGCCCTCGAGGACGCCGCGGTGGACGGGGAGGTCTTCGACGAGGACCTGGTGCTGGTCCGCGACGGCGTGCCGGCGGACTGGGGGTCTGACGCCGACCTGGCGTGGCGGACGCGGCTGCTGGGCTGGCGCTGTGGCTACGAGCCGCGCGCGGTTGCCTACCACGTGCGCCGCTACAGCCCGACCAATCGCGGGCGGATCGCGGAATGGCAGCGCATGGTCCAGTTTCGCAACCGCTATCTGATGATCGCCAAGAACGATCCGCTGCGCCAGCTGCTGGGAGACCTGCCCCGCATCATGGCCTACGAGGTGCTGGCCCTCGGCTACGCGCTGGCACGAGAGCGCCATCTTCTGCGCGGCTACGTGGAGGCGGCGCGACTGCTTCCGGTCTCGCTTCGCAAGCGCAGGGTGCTGCAGGACCGGCGTCGCGAGAGGGGGGCGCCTGCGGTGCCCTACGGCCTCGAGCCCCGCCCCTGAGGAAGGTTTCCCGCGGCCTGTTCGTAGGCCTCCCAAGTGAGCTCGGCCGTACGGCGCCAGGAGTAGCGGCGGGCGTGGCGCAGCCCCTCCTGCGAGAGCTTGCGGCGCAGCGCCGGGTCGTCACATATCCGCGCGACGGCTCGCATCAGGGCGTCACCGTCTCCATCGCGGACCGCCAGGCATCCCGGTCCCGCCACCTCGGGCACCGCGCCGACGTCGAAGGCGACGACCGGGGTGGCGCAGGAGATCGCCTCGAGCGCCGGCAGCCCGAAGCCCTCGTAGCGGCTGGCCGTGACCAGGCACGAGGCGCCCGACAGCAGGGAGGGCAGATCCTCGTCGGCTACGAACCCCGTGAACGCAGCACCGGCGCCCGCCCGCTGCGCCCGCTCGCGAAGCCGCTCCCCGGTGGCCCCGAGCGGTCCGCAAAGCACGAGCCGCTCGGGTCGCGAGCCGGCTCGGCGCCACGCCGCGTAGGCGTCGATCAGGCCCTCCACGTTCTTGCGCGGGTCTCGGGTGGCTAGCCCGCCGACGTAGAGGAGATAGGGCTCGTCGAAGCCGAGGAGCTCGCGTGCCCGACGATGGTCGGCAGGAGAGAAGCGCGGGTCTGCGGCCGCCGGCACACAGAGCACGCGGTCGGGCCTCACGCCGAGATGCGCGATCACGTCGCGCCGCGCGGTCTCGGACACCGCCAGCAGCAGCCGGGCGTGACGCGCCGCCCGGTAGAGGGTCCGGTGCAGCACTCCGCTGCGCAGGTACTGGTCTGGCCACATCAGCGGCACGACGTCGTACATCGTCATCACGCTCGGCACGCCCGGGCGCAGCGCGGCGCGGTAGATCGACAGCGAGTGATGCACCGCGGCGCGAGCGCGGCGCAGGTCGACAGGGAGCAGCAGGTGCTCGGGCCAGTCCACGAGGCGAGCCGGCATCCGGGGCCGGCGCAGCCGTCGCACAGCCGTCCCTTCGGGAATCTGTCCGGCGAAGACGCTCGTGGAGAGACGCCGCTCGCGCAGGAGCACCAGCTCACCGCCGCGCTCGGCCGCCACCGCCGGCAGGGCGCCGAGCAGGCCGTGGGCGTAGCGGCCGATGCCCTGGGAGCGCACGCCCTCGATGTCGAGCGGCCGGGCGTCGACCGAAACCCGCAGTCCCGCGCTCGGCATGGGCGCCAGAGTACCGGCGCCCGCGTAGGCTGTGCCCGTGCTGCGCTACCGGTACCTGTTCGAGCAGATGGTGCGCCGTGAGCTGCGCCAGAAGTACAAGGGCTCCGCGCTTGGCGTGCTCTGGTACCTGATCAACCCGCTGGTGCTGATGGGCGCGTACGCACTGGTGTTCTCGGTGCTCCTGAGGGTGGCCGACATCCCGGACTATCCGCTGTTCCTGCTGGTGGGGCTGATCGTGTGGGTGTTCTTCGCACAGGCGCTGCTGGCGGCCGCGCCGAGCCTCGTGCAGAACGCCGCGCTGGTGCGCAAGGTCCGGTTCCCGCGCGAGGCGATCCCCGCGTCTGTGGCCACCGTGCAGATGGTCACCTTCCTCGTGATGCTCGCGGTCGCAACCCCTGTGGCCCTCGCCGTGCGCGGCACGCTCGAGCCCGAGTTGCTGCTGCTGGTGCCGGTCGTGGCGTTGCTGTTCTGCTTCGTGCTCGGCCTGTCTCTGGCGGTCAGCGTGCTGCACGCCCACTACCGCGACGTCGAGCCGGTGCTCGCCGCGGCGCTGCTGCCGTGGTTCTTCGTGACGCCGATCTTCCTGCGGGTCGAGGAGTTGCCCGGTGTGGCCGACCGCGACTGGTTGGCCAATCTGCTGCAGTGGGCCAACCCGATCGCGCCGTTCGTTGACGCCGTACGCCAGGTGCTCTACGCGGGGACCGCGCCGGGACTCGGCCACCTGGCCTACATCGCGGTGGCTGGGGTACTGGCCCTGGGGGGAGGGATCCTGCTGTTCCGGCGGATGGGACGCGATCTGGCGGTGATGCTGTGAGCGCCGGGCTCGCCCCCGGCGAGATCGTGCTCGACAAGGCCACGCGCACCTTCCGGATACGGCGGGACCGCAGCCGCACCCTCAAGGAGCTGGTCGTACGGCGCGGCTTCGGGGCCACCCACGCCTCGGTGCAGGCGCTGCGCGAGGTCAGTCTGCGCATCGCGCCGGGCGAGGCCGTGGGCATGGTCGGGCGCAATGGCGCCGGCAAGTCCTCCACGCTGGCGTGCCTGGCGGGAATCGTTCCGCTGGACTCCGGGCGGGCGCAGTGCGGCGGGCGCGTGATCACCCTGCTCGAGCTCGGCGCCGGCTTCGGCCCCGACTTCTCGGGTCGGGAGAACATCTTCCTCAACGGCGCCCTGCACGGCTTCGGACGTGAGCAGATCGAGCAGCGGATGGACGAGATCGTCGCCTTCTCCGAGCTGGGCGAGTTCATCGACCTGCCGGTCAAGACCTACAGCTCGGGGATGTTCCTGCGGCTGGGGTTCTCGATCGCCGCCCACCTCGAGGCGGACGTGATGCTGATCGACGAGATCCTGGCCGTGGGCGACGAGTCCTTCCAGCGCAAGTGCTTCACGCGCATCGCGCAGCGGATGGAGGCCGGCGCAACGCTGGTGCTGGTGTCCCACGACCCGGGCGCGATCGAGCGGGTGTGCCGGCGGGTGGTCGTGCTCGACGGCGGACAGGTGGCCTTCGACGGCGAGGTGACCGAGGGGCTGTTGCACTATCACCGCCTGCTGGGCACCGAGGGCGGCGCCTCGCGCAGCTCGAGGCCGACCGGCTCAGGGTCTGCGCTGGAGGTCACCGAGCTTGAGCTGCTCGACGCCGACGGGCGCCCGCGAAGTGCCTACAGGCCGGGCGAGGCGCTGGCCGTGCGCATGCGTCTGCGCGCCCGGTCGGAGGTCGTGCGCGCGGTGGCGGCGCTCGAGGTCCGCTCCGAGCTCGGGGAGCTGTGCTTTCGCACCGACACGGTGATCGGCACGGTGGAGGGGGAGATCGAGGTGTCCTTCGAGGTGCCGCGCCTCGCGTTGCTGGAGGGCTCCTACGACGTCGCGGTCGGCGCCCACACCCAGGACCCGCCACCGGGCGGGTTGCTGGACCGTCTCACGCGACTGGTGGTCAGTGCCGCCGAGGGCGGCGAGGGCATCGCCGACCTGCGCGGCAGCTGGACGGTGGCGGGGCGCAGGTCCCACGAGGAGGCGCTGCGGTGACGAGCCCCGAGGAGGCGATCGCGATCGCGCGCGAGCGGGCGGCGCAGCGGCAGGCCCGAGCCGGGGGAGCCGGCGACGAGCCGGCCGGCCTCGAGGACTCCATCACCGCCGAGCGGCCCAGCCTCGAGCTGCTGAGCGAGTGGTCGGTGATCGAGGTCGACAGCTCCGACGTCTACTCGACGCGCCGGGCCGGCGCCCCGATCACGGCCCTCAAGCACCTTCTGCTGCGCCTGCTCGACCAGTACCACCGCCAGCTCGAGGCGCGCCAGACGCGTTTCAACTTCGCTCTGCTCTCCCACTTCCGCGATCTCCAGGAGAGGGTGGAGCGCCTCGAGCGCCAAGCCGCGCACTCCGATACACCGAGCCCCCCGGCGCCGGGCGATTGACACGCGTCCACCAGGCGCTGTCGAGCGTCGGCCCCTACGACGCCGTGAGCACCCAGGCGCAGGCGTGGCACGGGCTGCTGGGGCGCTGGGGGATGGCGGGCGAGGTCTACGCCGATGCGATCGATCCGCGTACGGGCAACGGCGTACGTCCCCTGCACGAGCTGGACCCCGATCCCGGAGACCTGGTGGTGATCCGCTATTCGGCCTATGCGCCGAGCCTCCGGCCGCTGCTGGCGCTCGACCGCCGCAAGCTGCTCGTGTACCACAACGTGACGCCCCCGAGGTACTTCTGGAACCACCACCCGGGCGTGGCGGTGGCGTGTGCGCTCGGTCGCGATCAGCTGCCGCGCTACGTAGGAGCGGTGGACGTGGCGGCGGCCGACTCGCTGTTCAACGCCTCTGAGCTCGAGTTGGCGGGCGCGCTCGAGCCGCGGGTGGTGCCGATCCTGTTCGAGCCCGAGCGCCTGCGCGAGCGAGGTCCCGAGCCGGAGGGGGAGGGCCCGCTGGTACTCGTGGTGGGCCGGCTTGTCCCCAACAAGCGTCACGACCTCGCGATCGCCGCCTTCGCGTCCTACCAGCGCGATCTGGCACCGGACGCTCGCCTGGTGCTGGTCGGCGAGCCGTTGTCGCCGTCTTACCGTCGGTTGGTCGAGCGCCTGGCGCACGCGTCGGGTGCGCGCTCGGTGTCGGTGACGGGCGGTCTTCCGCAGCCGGTGCTCAACTCGCTGTACGCGCGTGCCGACGTTCTGCTCTCGACCTCCGAGCACGAGGGGTTCTGCGTACCGTTGCTCGAGGCGTTTCACCTCGGGCTGCCCGTCGTGGCCCGCCCGGCCGGAGCGATGCCGGAGGTGGGGGCCGACGCCGTGCTGTGGTCCGACGACGGCCGGCCCGGCATGCTCTGCGAGCTGCTCGATCTCGCCGTCCGCGACGGCGAGCTGCGCCAAGAGCTGGCGCGCCGCGGGCGCCGGCGCCTCGAGCACTTCTCATACGAGCGCACGGCGGAGAGCATCCGGGGCGCCGTGGACGCCGCCCTCGCCTGAGCACCGCACCCCCATGTCGGGGAGGAGCGCAGCCCGATCGTCTCGGGGAGGAGCGCAGCCGGAACGTTGTTCCGGCGAGCACCGCACCGGAGATCCTCCGGCGAGCACCGCACCCCCATGTCATTCTGGCGGCGTGGAGTACGACCCCGACAATCTTCTCGATCGCGCTTTCGGCGACGCGACGCTGCAGGTGCACTACGACCAGAGCCTGCGCCGCGAGCGCGAGCTGCTAGCTCGCCGCCTGCCGCTGACCGGGGGCGAGGTGCTGTCGGTCGGATGCGGGTGGCATCCGGGGCGCCACCTGTTCCCGGCCCCTGAGTTCCGGATCACGGGCGTGGAGCTCGAGCAGCCCGTGGTCGACTCGTTGATCGAGCGGGGAGATGTCGACACGGCGATCCGGGGGCGCGCGGGCGAGCTGGACTTCGAGGACGAGTCCTTCGACGTGGTCCTCTACCGGCTGGTGTTGCACCATGTCGCCTACCAGGGGCCGCTGACGCCGGTCTTCTCCGAGGCGCGACGGCTGCTGCGTCCCGGCGGTGCGATGATCGCCGTCGAGCCGGGCGCGTGGCATCCGGTGGGGGCCGCCCTGTCTGTGGCCAACCGACTGGGCCTGGGTGTGGCGGTGCACGGCACCCCCGATGACATTCCCCTCTCACCACGGCATCTGCGCCACGAGGCCGCTGCCGCCGGACTCGAGCCCGAGGTCCACGCGGTGACCTACGGCTGGCGGCGGCTGCCGGCGCGAGCCCAGCGCGCCCTCCATCTACTCGATCCGCTCGGCGCGCGCCCGCGCATGAGCGTGTTCGGACACACGCTCATGCTGATCGCGCGCGCACCGACGCACGAAGCCGGCTGATGTCCTCCCGCTATGACGACGAGCTGTGGTCGCTGGTGCCCGAACGGAGAGGTCCGCCGCCGCGACACCTCGCCGCGTTCGTGAGCTCTCTGACCCCGGCCGGCAGGGCACTCGACCTGGGCTGTGGCGACGGTCGGCTGAGCGAGGCGATCGAGGCGGACTCGCTGACGATCGCCGACGTGTCGGAGGCGGCGCTGACCCGCGCTCGCGCGCGCCTCCCGCACGCGTCCGCCGTGGCGCTCGAGCCGGATGCTCCGCTGCCGCTTTGCGACAACGCATTCGACCTGGTGCTGTGCACGGAGACCCTCGAGCACGTGCGCGACGTGCAGCTGCTGCTCTCCGAGATCCGGCGCGTGCTCTGCCCGGAGGGCCGATTGGCGCTCACGACGCCCGCCCACGGCAGACTCACCGGCCTGGCGGCGGCGGTCCGCGGCTTCGAGCGCCAGTTCGACCCTCTATCGCCTCACCTGCGGTTTCTGTCGCGCCGTTCGCTGGCGCGGCTGCTGGACGCGATGGGCTTCGAGGTCCGCCGCCTGAGCCGGGAGGCCGGCACCCTGCTCGCGGTCGCGACCAGGTAGCCGACTCGCGGTGCGGGTCCTGATCGACACGACGTACGCGGTCCGTGGCCGGTCGGGCAGCGGCGTCTACATCGAGCGCCTGGTGAGCGCCCTTCGCGGGCGCGGGCGGGTGGAGGTGGTCGAGGCGCGCCAGCGCGTGCGGCTGCGCCCGGGCGCCGAGGGAGGGCCGCTGCGCCCGTTGCGTCGCGCCGCCAACCTTGCACTCGACGCCCTCTGGCTTCACGTGGGGCTGCCGCGCGCCGCCCGGTTGGCCGGCGCCGACGTGGTGCACCACGCTCTGCCTGCCCACAGCCGGCGGATCCACGCAGCGCAGGTCACGACCGTGCAGGACGTGGCCTTCCTGCACTTCCGGGGTCTCTACGAGCCCGCCTGGAGGCGGCTGGCCGGGCGCTCCTACCGCCGTGCGGCCCGGCGTTGCGCCGCGGTCGTGTGTCCCAGCCACGCGACGGCCGCAGCAGCCGTGCAACTGCTCGGCGCCGATCGCGACAGGGTGCTGGTGGTGCCCTACGGTCCCGGCCAGGCGGAGGGCGCCGTGCCGGTGGAGCCAGGGGCGGCCGCGGACGGCCCGCTGCTGTTCGTCGGCGATGCCGAGCCGCGCAAGAACCTGGCCGGGCTGCTGGAGGCCTACTCGGCCTATCGGGCTCAGCAGGAGGCGCCCGCGGGGCTCGTGCTCGCCGGCGGCGCGGCGTCGGCCGCGAGCGCGCCCGGCGTCAGCGCCCGGCCGGGCCTGGGCCGCGCGGAGCTGCTCGACCTCTACCGGGGCGCTCGCGCGCTGGTGCATCCCTCGCTGCACGAGGGGTTCGGCTTCACCCCGCTGGAGGCGATGGCCCTTGGCGTACCCGTCCTCGCCGTGCGCAACCCGGGGACCGAGGAGGTCTGCGGCGACGCGGCGCTGCTCGTGGCACCCGGCGAGCTGGCCGCGGGGCTGCGCCGGATCGCCACCGAGCCGGCGCTGCGCGCGGACCTCGTGCGCCGCGGTCGCGAGCGCGCGCGGTCGTTCTCATGGGCGGGGGCGGCCCTCGGGCACGAGCGCGCCTATACCCTGGCGGCGGCCCGCTCCTGCGCCCCAAAAGAACCTGAATGAACGTCGCCATCCTCGGTACGCGGGGCATACCCGCCTCCTACAGCGGCTTCGAGACCGCCGTGGAGCAGATCACGAGCCGCCTGACCGATCGCGGCCACCGCGTCACGGTGTACTGCCGCCCGCACGTGGTCGACCCTGAGATCCGCGAGTGGAAGGGCGCTCAGCTCGTGCACCTGCCCACGGTGCGCAACAAGTACCTCGACACGTTCGTGCACACCCTGCTGTCGAGCCTGCACGCCTCCCGTGGGCACAAGCCCGACGTCGCCCTCTTCTTCATCGCTGGCAACAGCCCGCTGTGCCTGGTCACCCGCGCCGCGGGGATCCCCACGGTGATCAACGTGGACGGCCTGGACTCCGACCGGCGCAAGTGGAACCGCGTGGCGAAGTCCTACCTGCGGGCCGCGGAGCGACTGTCACCGCGCATGGCCACCCGGGCGATCACCGACTCCCATGCGGTCGCCGCGATCTACGAGCAGCGCTACGGGCGCTCGATCGGCGTGGTGCCCTACGGCGCGGAGCTTCCCACCGAGCACGAAAGCGACGTGTTGGAGCGGCTGGGCCTCGAGCCTCGGCGCTACGTGCTCTTCGTGGGGCGCCTGGAGCCCGAGAACAACCCGCACCTGCTGGTGGAGGCTTGGTCGCGCATCCCCACCGAGCGCACGAGGGGCATGAAGCTGGTGGTGGTGGGCGGGGCGCCCTACGCGTCGGAGTACATCAACCGGGTGCGCCGCGCCGCCGACCCGCGCGTGGTGTTCCCGGGCTACGTGTTCGGGCCCGGGTACTGGGAGCTGCAGCGGCACGCCTATCTCTTCTGCGCCCCCACCGAGGTGGGCGGCACCCACCCGGTGATCCTCGAGTCGCTGGTGGCGGGCAACTGCGTGCTCGTGAACGACTACCGGCCCAACTCCGAGACGGTGGGCGACGCCGGGCACTACTTCTCGGGCACGGAGGGCGTGCCCGACCTGGCGCGGCAGCTCGACCGCCTGATGGCCGACCCCGAGCTCGTAGCCGGATATCGCGAGAAGGCCCTCGAGCGGGCCAAGCTCTACTCCTGGGACGCGGTGGCGGCGGCTTACGAGCAGTTGCTGCTCGAGGTGTCGGACTCCACCGGCCACGGACCACTGCCGATGGAGCGCCTGGACGAGATCGAGCGCGCCACCTCGCCGACGGGCGCCCCGCTGCACTAGTCCGGCTACCGGCCAGGGCTCTGCGGCGGCGGCAGCGGTATGGCCAGCGTCGCTTGAGCGCGCTGCACCATCGGCGGGATGGCCGGAGAGCGGGGATCCACGGCGGCCGCTGCGCCCAGGGTTTCGATGGCGCGGGCGGGCAGGTCCAGACGGTCGAGCTCGAAGGCCGCCAGCCGCAGCCATGTGTCCGGGTCGCGCGGGTGTTCGGACACGGCCTTCTCGAGCACGTGATAGGCGGCGGGCAGGCGGCCGGCCTCAGCCAGCACGGTGGCGGTGGTGAAGAGGGGCGCGGGCGAATAGGGGTCGAGCTCGCGAGCGCGCAGCACCTGCTCCGAGGCGCCCTTGAAGTCCCGCTCGTCGAGCAGCTCGTATGCACGATCGGTTGCCCGGTCGGCTCGCTCCGGCTGCCAGACCGCCCAGGCGCACAGCGCCGCGGTAACGAGCACCGCTGCCGCGGTGAAGGTGCGGGCGCCGTCGGGTGGACCGGCTCCCAGCAAGCCGCGCAGCCGCGCTCGGGGCCCGGCGGAGGCGGTCGCGACTGCGCCTGCGGCCGCGGCGGGGCGGGCTCGGAGCCCTGACAGGGGTCCCCGCCCGGCCACGAACCCGGCGGCAACCAGGGCGGCGATCGACGGGCCGGGCACGAACCAGGTCCAGTCGATGGCCGACTGCAGCCCGAACGTGACGGCGCTCAGGGCGACCGCCACCAGGGCGACTCGCTCGTGCGTCCACTCCGGGCGCCGGCGCCTGCCGGGAGCTAGCCCCGTGGCCTGCGCAGCCGCGGTCAGCCAGGCGGCCAGGAGCGCGAGGGCAAGAGCGGCGCCGGCCAGCCCGAGGTCGGCGAGCGTCTGGACCAGGAAGCCGTGGGCGTGCTGGGCGGCAAGGCCGTCCTTGCGGTAGCGCAGGCGGGCCAGCCCGAACGTGTTGGCTCCGCGGCCCAGCAGCGGGCGCTCCTCGAAGATCTGCCCCGCCTGGCGCCAGTACGCGGAGCGCGAGGAGGACACCGACCTCAGCCGGGCGGCGCCACTCGGCGTCGGGGCGCTCTCGCTCGTGAGGTCGCTCACCCGGTCAGAGACCGTGCCGGCCAGCCCGCGTTCGCTGACCCCGAGGGACACCAGGCCCGCCAAGGCAAGCGCGGAGGCGAAGGCGGCCACAGCGGCGCCAACGCGGCGCCGAAGCCGCAGCGACGGAACCCGGCGCGCGCGGGCCAGCTCGATGGCCAGTCCCGCGGCCAGCAGCGCGGCGCACAGCACGAGCACCATCAGACCGAAGTCCCCGGCCACCGCCTCGCGCGAGGAGAGCGGCTGCAAGATCTGTGTGAAGGCGTCCTTCGAAAGCGCCCAGGCGGCGACGGGGGCGACGCCCAGGGCCGGCAGCAGCAGCACAGCCAGGCTGCGCAGGCGCAGCGGAACTATCGCCAGCCACAGCGCCGCCGCGATCACCGCGGTCGCCAGCGCGCCGCGCGACTGGGTGAGCAGGAGCGTGAGAGCCAGGACGCCCATCGCCGGATAGGCGAGGGCACCGATCAGCGGGTTGCCCTCGCGGCGTGACCCCAGCCACAGGGCGCAGGGCACGGCCAGGGCCGCCATCGCCCCCAGGGCGTTCCAGTAGTCGAAGGGCTCGCCCAGTCGCGCCCCCAGCACGTTCTGGGCCAGTTGCGCGGGAAACACGCGCGAGAGCAGGGACCAGCCGCAGATCACCGCGGAGGCGATCAGAACCGCTCCGGCCACGACGCCCGCCGCGCGTGGCCGCAGCTGTCCAGCGGCCACGGCGAGGCCGAACACCGCCAGGTACGCCAGCGTGCGGCTCGCCTCCTCAACGGTGTCCGCCGGGGCTATGGACCAGGACACCGAGAGCGCCGTGAGAACGGCGAAGGCGCCGAAGAGCAGCAGCGTCGCGGTGCCCCGGCCGGTCCACGGACGGGGGGCCAGGAACAGGAGGGCGAGAACGAGCCCCGCGCCCAGCAGCAGGACGACCTCGAAGCTCGCCATGCGGCCGAGCTGATTGCCGCCCTCGGCGGCGAAGGCCGCCGCGGCGAGGAGGGCACCGAGACCGGCGCTAGCGGCGGCGGAACGGCGAGAGTGAGCCAAGGCGGCGCGTAAACGGGACGCGGCCGAGCGTGCCGGCCAGTAGCTCCGGGTTGCGGCGCCTGAGGGCGACAACGGCACCGGCGGCCAGCCCCAGCATCAGGGCGATGCTCGCGAGCAGCAGCGGAAGCGAGATCCCGTTGGCGGTGTCGGTCTGCTCGAACGCGCCGGCCGTGCCGGGATTGACGTTGCGGTCACCGAGCAGGGACTCGGTGCCGGCGCGCGCCAGCTGGCGCTTGCGCTCCGCCGCGGCAGCGGCCTCGATCTTCTCCTCCTCGGTCAGAGGCCTGCCGTCGGAGCCTCCTGCCGTGGATCCAGTCCCGCCGGAGCCCCCGTCTCCGGAGACCCCTCCGCCGGTACCGTCGCCGCCGGGGAAGCCGCCGTTGTTCGCGGCGACGCCGGCGCGGGGCCTGTCCAGGGCCTCGTTTATCTGTGACGTGCAGTCGCTGTAGGCGTCGAGATCGGCGGGGATGCGGTCCCTGCCCCGCCGCAGATCCTTGCGCGAGTGGCGGTCGGTCTCGACAAACCCGTCCTCGGCGCAATCGACCACGACATCGTCGGGGCTCGCCATAGCCGGCGCCGCGGGGAAGAGCGCCAGCACCACCAAGAGCAGTGCGGGCGCAGTGAGATGTTTCACGCGCTCAATCATTCGAAAAGATCCTGAACCGGAGAAGAACTTGCCTGCACGTAGTCCCTGCAGTGCGCAGACCACACTCCTGATCCAACGCCGAAGCCTAGCAACTCGTCTCTTTTCGGGAACCACCGGCGTGGGTCAGTGCCCTGCGCATGCCCTCTGCCCACGCTGCCGGCGTTAGCTCCGAGGCGTCCTCGCGGGCCGCCGCACCCAGACGCCGGCGCAGCTCCGGGGAGCGCGACAGGGCCTGAAGGCGGGCGCCCAGAGCCACCGAGTCCCCCGCGAGGAACACCAGTCCGTTGCGGCCGTCGCGCACGAGTCCGCCCGCGGCTGCACCCACGGCATCGCTGGCTATCACTGGCGTGCGCTGGAGCATGGCTTCATTGGTGACCAAGCCCCACGGCTCGGTGAAAGTTGCGGTGCGCACCGACGGCAGAACGAGCACGTCGGCCGCGGCGTAGAGCGCCGGAAGCTCGGCGCAGTCAACGTAGCCCAGCACCCGGACGCCGCCCCCCGCTCGCTCGGCCTCGACCCCGAGAGGGCCCGCGCCGGCCAGCGCAAGGCGGGCGCTGCGACCAAGGTCGGCGTGGCGCCAGGCTTCGAGCAGCACCCGCACGCCCTTCTCGCTCTCCAGCCGCCCGACGAAGAGCACGAGCAGCTCGACGTCATCCCCCCCGGCGCGGCGTCTGGCCCGGCTCCGGCGCTCGCTTGGCACAGCGGCGCCGAAGTACTCGACGTCGACGGCCTGCGGGGCCACGAACACGCCCCCGCGAGCGCCGCGGTGTCCTTCCACGTAGCGGCTCACGTGCCTGCCGTAGGTGGCCACGGCATCGGCGTGGCGGTACAGGTGGCGGATCGGGATCACAGACAGCGCGTGCGCCGCGGTGTGGGGATCGGTCCAGATGCCGACCCAGAGAACAAATGGCACTCCGCGAGCGCGGGCTGCCAGGTAGCTGCCGAGCAGCGCCGCGCGGCCGTTGCGAGCGCTGATCACCGCCCGGTAGCGGCCCGAGCCCGCCAGCCGCGCGGCGCCCACCTCGGTGGTGCGATGCACGGTCAGGCCGGCGATCGGCGGTCCGGCGTCCTTCCAGGCGATCACCTCGACGTGCTCTGCGTCGGCCAGCAGCCGGAAGGCCTCGCGTCGATACGGAGACACCGTTCCGACCACGAGGCAGGCGGGGCGCGGGTCCATGCAGCGACTGTATGCGGCAGGCCACGCCCCTATCCTCCCCGGCTTGGCCGGTGCGCCCGACATCGTGCTCGTGTCGTTGGGCACCACGATGGGCTTGCGGGAGGCGGATGCCGCGCTTGCGCGGCAGATAACGGCAGCCGGCGCGACGTGCCGTGTCGTGCGGGCCACGATGGGCGCGTCAGGCGCTCTGCGCCGCCGGATGGCGCTCACCGATGTGATCGAAGGCCTTGCCGCTCTCCGCGCGGCGCGGTCGGTGGCCGGGGCCGTGATCTACTCGAGCGTGACAGCCGCGCTGCTGCAGCCGGCGCGGGTCCCCGCCGCGGTGCGCTTCGACGCCACCGCGGCGCTCAACCGGCCGGGTCCGGGCGGGGCCTGGCAGCGCCGCCGCGAGCGCTCGGTCTTCGCCCGCGCGTCGCTGCTGTTGCCGTGGAGCGAGGAGGCGCAGCGGTCGGCGCTCGCTGCCGCGTCGCCGCCGGCGCCGGCAAGCGTCGTGCTGCCCCCGCCCGTGCCCTTCGGCCCCGCTCGCCGGATCGGCGGCCCCGACGTGGTGGCCTACGCGGGGGACCCCCTGAAGCGCGGCATGGACCTGCTCTACGAGGCCTGGCGCACGGCGCGTCCCGAAGGCGGGCGCCTGGCCGTGGCCGGCCTCGAGCCTGGGGAGGCGATGCGCAGGCTGGCCAGGGCCGGCGTGTCCGAGCCGCCCGGCGTGGAGTGGATGGGCGAGGTGCCGCGCGAGCGGTGGCTGGCCACCGTCGCGAGCGCCCGCGTGTTCGTGAACGCCTCTCGCCACGAGGACTGGGGCCTGGCCCAGATGGAGGCCCTCTCGGCTGGCACGCCGCTGGTCACCGTGCCCTCCTCCGGCGCCAACGTGGCCCTGCCGCTGGCTGCTGCCCTCGCCCCCGACCTCGTGGCGTCCGAGCGCAGCCCGCCCGCTCTGATCCGGGCGCTGCGCGCCGGCCTGGCGCTCGACGACGCGGCACGGGAGCGCTACGCGGCCGCGGCGCAGCGGCTGCTCGAGCCCTATCGCGACGAGGCCCTGCGGCGACGGGTGGCCGACCACGTGCTGCCGGTATTGCTGAGTCGGTAGTCATGCTTCCGGGTGCGGCAGTTGCCGACGATCAGGTGCACCGCAAGCGTCCGAGAGATCTGGCAAGACCGCTCGCCGCTCCTCCGAGATAGCGGTCGTAGTCGCAGCCGCGGAGCCGATCCCCGGGGGACGCTACCCAACCCCGCCAAGCGACTCATAGATCTCGCTCCACGCCCGTGCGAAAGCGTCGTAGGAGTACCGCTCCCGCGCCGACTGCGTGAGCTTCGCGGCGTCGAACTCGCGCCCCAGGGTCTGCTCGATCGCCGCGGCGAGCGCGGCGGCGTCGCCGGGAGCCACCAGTGCGCCGGCGTCGGGCATGAGCACCTCCGGCACCCCGCCGACCCGGGTGGCGACCGAGGGCAGCCCGCTGGCCATCGCTTCGATCAGCACGCAGCCGAAGGTTTCGTGCAGGCTCGGCAGCACGAACAGGTCTGCCTCGCGCATCAGCTCGGCAACCCTCTCCTTGGGCGCATCGCCGTGGAAGCGCACCGACCCGGACAGACCCAGACGCCGCGCCTGCTCCTCCAGCTGCTCGCGCAGCTCGCCGCCGCCCACCAGCTCCAGCGTGACCTCGCGGCGCGTGCGCAGGTCGGCCAGCGCGTCGAGCAGGTAGGTGTGTCCCTTCTTCTCCGCCAGGGCGCCCACCGTCAGCAGGCGGACCGGGCCCTGACGGCGGTCGCGCGCGCCGGCGGTGAACACCTCGGTGTCCACCACGTTCGGCATCACGCGCATCCGCGCCCGCGGCGCGATCTTGCGCAGGTGGTCGCCCAGCTCCGCGCTGACGGGCGCCACCAGGTCGGCGCCGGTGAAGGCAACCCTGGCGGTGAGGAGGTCGGCACCTCGGATCAGGCCGCGCTGGAAGCCGGTGTAGTGCTCGGTGATCACCACAGCGGCGCAGCTGAGGCGCCCCAGCACAAGAGCCGGCAGTCCGGCGGAGAACACGTGGGCGTGCACCACGTCGGGCCGAAAGCCCTCTCGCCGCAGCCGCATCAGGGCGGCCAGCATCCCTGCCAGCTGGCAGACCATCGCCAGCGCGCGCACCCGCGGGCGCCGGTAGCGCACCCGCAACGTCCGCAGGCCGTCCTCCACCTCGTCCGTCAGCCTGTACACGGCAAAGTCGGGTGAGGGGGTGGCCCATGAGGCGAGCACCACCACGTCGTGCCGGCCCGACAGCGCGCGAGCGTGCTCGCGGCAGAACTGGCCCAGTACCGGCTGGTCGGGCCACGGATACCACTTGGGCACCACCAGGACGCGTCTGGCGGCGCCCTCGGCACTGGGACCGACGCGGCTCACGCGCCGGATGGTGCGCACGGTTCGCTGGGCCTCCTCGGTGCCAACATAGGGCCGGTCCGCCAGGAATGCCTGGGCCTCGGCGATCGCGTCGGCGTGCGCGTAGTTGGTGGCCACGTGCTGGGTCTCGTGGCGCACCGGCAGCGCGTCGACCACCCCGAGCCGCCATCCGTGCTCACGCGCGAGAGCGCCCCAGTGATTGTCGAGGCCCCAGCCGAACCGCAGCTCGGGGAAGGGCGTCAGCGCCTGCGCCACCGGTCGGGTGAAGGCCGTGACCGGCCCGATCTCCACGTAGCGGGTGACCCGCGCAAGCGAGAACGGCCGGCGGCGGGTGACCTGCCAGGCGGCGTGGCTGCGCATCGACTGCGCGGGCTGGGAGAGGTGGAGGCCCAGCCGCTCGCACAGCGCGATATAGCGGTCGAGAAAGCGGGGCGCCAGCGCCACGTCGTCGTCCACCACGAGCAGCCAGTCGTATCCGTGGAGCGGCGGTGCGGCGCCCAGCAGCCGGTTGAGGTTCTCGAACTTGCCGCCGCTCATCTGGGTGAGGGCCGTGTGGCCCTCCAGGGTGGGCTCGACCTCGCCGGTGGAGCCCAGCACCAAACGCACGTCGTGGCGGTCCGAGGCAAGGCGACCGACGGCTTCAGGCAGGCTCGACCCGGGCCGGTAGACCGAGAGTACGAGCACCCGCCGCGGCTGCTGGGCGGCCGCCAGGCGGTCGAGCCGCCGGCCGGTGAAAGACAGTGCCGCGGCGGCGCCGAGGGCGGCGTCGGCGAGTGTGCGGGTGACCGTCAGGCGGATTCCGCCGACCGTGCCCGATTCGCCGGAAACGAAGGTGGCGGGATCGGGGAGGCCGGTCACGAACGGTGCAGCGTCTCGGCCACCCGGCCGGCCGAGTGCGCTCCCATGATCAATCCCTGGGGGCAGCGGCGGCGCACGGTGTGCCAGCCCGCTCCCGCCAGGTGGCGCAGCTCGCGCGGCAGGCTGGGGGAGGCGCCCTTGCGGCGGTCGCTGCGCATCGCGGCCCGTCCGCGCCTGTACTCGGCGAGAGCCAGGGATCGCAGCCGGGCGTCGGCGCCCGCGCGACGATGCGCCAGCCCGGCCGCGGCCACGTAGGCCACCCGCCCTCCGGCTGCGTGCAGGCGCATCAGCCACTCCTCCTCGTCACCGTAGATCGGCACATCCTCGTCGAAGCCCCCCACGCGCTCGACGGCCTCGCGCCGGACGGCCATGTTGGCGCTCCACACGAAGTCGGTCTCGCGGTCGGCCGGGCCGAGGTCGAGGGTGGTGATCGGTGCTCCTTCTCGCCCGCACGCTCCGGGCGCGGGCCCCTCGAGGCTGGCCCGGATCGGTCCGCCGAGCGCCTCGGCCCAGTCGTGGCGGCGCGCTCCGGCCACCAGCTCCGCCAGCCATCGCTCCGGCGCGTGCACATCGTCGTCCACGAGCGCTATGAGCGGGGCGCTGGCGGCAGCGATTCCGGTGTTTCGAGCGGCATTGGGACCGCGCGGGCGCTCGTGTCTCTCGTATCTCGCCCCGGCAAGATCGGCCACCGTGCGAGTCGCATCGGTGGAGCCGTCATCGACTACGACCACCTCGTAGGGGACCCCGACGTGCTGGTCCGCCAGCGACTCGAGGGTCACGGCCAGATAGGTGGCCCGGTTGCGCGTGGGCACCACGACGGAGACGGCGGGCGCGGACATCGCCCCCGGTAGGTTAGAGCGGGTCCCGTGACCGACCCGCGCGTACTCGTCCTTCACAACCGCTACCGCGTCGAGGGCGGTGAGGAGCGCGCGGTATCGCTGCACCTCGATGCGCTCGCGAGCGCGGGCGTGGTCCACGAGCTGTTCGAGCGCCGCTCGTCCGATGTGGGCCCCGCGCGTGCAGCGGCGGCCCTCATACGTGGTGGGGCGGGTGACGAGGGGATCGCCGCCGCGGTCCGGAGCATGCGCGCCAGCGTGGCCCATGCGCACAACACGTTGCCGCTGATCGGCGCGCGCGGCCTGGCGGCGGCCCGCGAGGCCGGCGCCAAGGTGGCGCTCACCCTGCACAACGTGCGGCTCTTCTGCGCCACCGGCCTGGGCGAGCGCGACGGCGGCCCGTGCACGCGCTGCCGTGGCCGCAACTCGCTCCCGGGGCTCGTGCTCAACTGCAGGCGTTCGCTGCCCCAGGCCGTGGCCTACGCCACCGCCCTCTCGGTCCACCACCCGACGGTGCTCGCCTCGGTCGATCGCTTCGTCACGCCGAGCGCGTGGGCCGCCGACCGCGTGGCCTTTCTCGGGCTGCCCCGCGAGCGGGTGCAGGTGATACCCCATGCGCTGCCCGCGGACGCCTTCGCCGAACGCAGCCGGGCTCACGAAGGTGCGTACGCCCTGGTGCTCTCGCGCCTCTCGCCCGAGAAGGGGGTGGACGACGCGATCTCGGCGTGTGCGGCGGCGGGCGTGCCGCTGCGCGTGGCCGGCGACGGACCGGAGCGCGGGCGCCTCGAGGCGCTGGCCGCCCGCACCGGCTCGGAGGTTGAGCTGCTGGGCCGGGTCTCGCCGGAGAGGGTGCAGGACCTGCTGGGCGAAGCGGCGGCGGTGCTCGTGCCCTCCCACTGCCACGAGTTCTCGCCGTACTCGGCGCTCGAGGCGATGG
The DNA here is from genome assembly GCA_030447725.1 of Thermoleophilaceae bacterium. Lineage (GTDB taxonomy): Bacteria > Actinomycetota > Thermoleophilia > Solirubrobacterales > Thermoleophilaceae > JAAYBF01. The sequence continues at coordinate 80,694 of JAUJOQ010000001.1, read as the reverse complement.
CTCAGGGCGTGCCCGTGGTGGCTACGGCGATGGGCGGGCTGCCCGAGCTGATCGGCGCCGGCAGCTGTGTGCCCTTGCACGACGGGAACGCCTTCGCCGCCCGTCTGGCGGCGCTGTGGAAGGATCCGCGCCGGCGCGAGTCCGAGGGGGAGGAGCTGATCGCCCGCGCCCGCGCCAACCACTCCCAGGAGCGGTTCACGCGCGATCTGCTGCGCCTCTATCGCGACGGCTGAGCGCCCGCGGCCAGCCGCCGCGGGTCGCGCAGTACCAGCTCCACGTTGCGGTCGGAGCGGCGGCCAAGGGCGCCGGCGGCGAAGCGCCGCAGGTTCTGGTTGCCGGCCAGTGCACGGGCCAGGGAGGCCAGCTGCACGTCGGTCATCTGGTCGGCGGACGTTCCGGGAGGAGGAGGGGCCAGCGGCGAGGCCTGGTTGACCAGGGTGCCGAACAGCGACAGGGTGCCGTCGCGGTTGTCCATCAGCTCGAGCAGCCGGGCCTGGCCGGGGAAGTCGATGCTCGACGCCGTGACCACCTCCCAGAACCCGCCGCGGCGGCCGCGGCGGAAGTACGGGGTGACCCCGTTGGCGTGGGTGTGCCCGGCCACGTAGGCCACGACCCCGGGGTGGCGCCGCAGCAGGGCCAGCACGGACCGGCGGCCGTTCGTGCCCAGGTGCAGCGGCACCGAGGAACGCGGATCGAGATCGCAGCCCACCGCGCGCGCACCCTCACAGGCCGGCACTCGCTCGTCGGCCCAGTTGTTGTCCATCGTGGCCAGTGGGTGATGCCCGGTCACGATCACCAGCCGCTCCGGGTCGCGGTCGCGGCGCAGACGCCCCCGCGCGTCGAGGGTGACCGAGGTGCTGCGGTCCAGCTCGCGGGCCAGCCAGCGGTACTGAGGATCGTCGAGGTTGCCGTTGGAGCGTCCACCCTCGGCGGCGGTGTCCAGAGCGATCACCTGCACGCCCCTCCGCGGGCTGAAGGCGTAATAGGACGCCGCGCCCGCGGACCGGCGCAGCTGCGCGCCGTCGACCAGGCCGAAGCCGTGCGCCGAGTCCTCGCCGCCGTGCAGCGCCTTCATCTCCCGCCTGCTCACCATCCGGCGGTCGGGGTCGGCGTTCACCGGGCGAGAGTCGCGGGCCAGCTGCTCGAGCACGGCGGGATCCGCCAGGCGCTCCAGCACCTGGCCCTGACCGCGCGCGCCCAGGCTGCCAGGCGGCAGGGCGTCGCTCGGGAAGGCCTTGCGACAGCCGGTGGCCAGCGCGTCGTCGAACGCCGGGTGATCGCCGGGGGCAAAGCCCTGGCGCAGCACGTCGTGGTTGCCCGCCACCGCGTACCACGGCGTGCCGAGGCCGCGGGCGGTGAAGGGCCTCTGCGCGCGCTCCATCAGGCCGGGGTAGACCAGATCTCCGTAGCGGCCGCTGGCGCCGCCGCGCCCGGGGTCCCAGAACATGCCCAGGCGCGCGGCGGACACGCCGAAGGGGAAGTCCGACCAGTCCTGGACGCCGGTGTAGCCGGCCGGCGCGCCCTCGCACGGGGTGCTCCCAGACGACGGGTCGACCCTGCCGCCGTCCAGCAGCGACAGGTACCAGCGGGTTTCGTTGAGCTGGGCGTTGTCGGTCTGGTCGCCGGTCACCAGCGTCATGCTCAGCCGTGCGCGGCGCCCCCGAGCGGAGCGCAGCTCGCTGACGCGATGGGCGTCGAGGGCGCGCACGAGCTGCTCCGCCGCCTGGGTTGTCAGCGCTTCCTGGGGGCGCCAGCTGGTGTCGCCTCCGTTGCTCAGGTACTCCTTGCGGGCGGGGGAGGTCTCGTCGGCCACCTGCAGATCCGTGAGCTGGGCGAAGAAGAGGAGCGAGTCACGCCGCCGGGCGCGCCCCGGTTTCACGCTCACGCCCGGGCCGCGGCGCACCAAAGGGCGCTCGCCCGGCGCGGGCACCAGGGCCCGGAACCCGCTGCCCGGCTCGAGGGTGAAGGACCGTTTCACCGTGCTGGCTTCGGCGGGTGCGCCAGCCGCGAACGCCGCCGCGGCCAGCGTCATCACGGTCAGGCAGGTGTGCCACGTGCGCGTCATCTGACCGCCTAACCCCGGGAGTGGGCCCGGGGTGCGGCCTGGGCACGCCACCAGTCGAGCGTGTCGCGCACGGTCTGCTCGAGCGATATCTCCGGTTCCCAGCCAGTCGCGGTGGTGAGCCGTTCGTGCGAGCCGCGCATCTCGGGGGCCTCGCCGCCCCTCACCCGGCCGGGATCGACCTCGTGATGCACGGACACGGTCGCGACCTCCCGGATCAGGTCGACGAGGGCGGCGATGGGCGTGGCGTGACCGGTGCAGACGTTGTAGACACCCGGCAGCGCGCCGGCTGCCAGCTCGTACCCGCGCACGACGTCGCGCACGTCGGTGAAGTCACGTCGTACCGAGGTGTCGCCGGTGCGGAGCAGGGCCTCGCTCGCCCCCGCCCTCTCCGCATCCGCCACCTGCCGCGCGAGGGTGCCGAGCACGTACTCGTCCGACTGGCCGGGTCCGGCGTGGTTGAAGGGCCTCATGACGGTTACCCGCAGCCCGAAGGCAGCGGCGTACTGGCGGCCCAGCAGGTCACAGGCCACCTTCGAGACGGCGTATGGGCTCGGGGGGGCCAGCGGCGCGTCCTCGGTAACCGGCAGCTCCTCCGCATGCCCGTAGACCTGACCCGAGCTCACCAGCAGAACCCTTGTGTCCGGCGACTCTTCGCGGACCGCCTCGAGCAGGTTCAGGGTCATCTCGATGTTCGTGTGCAGAGCGTCCCGGGGCCTGTCCCAGGACAGCCGGGCGCTGCTGAACGCGGCCAGATGAAAGACGGTGGCGGGCTGCTGATCGCGCAGGGCCGCGCGCACCGCGTCGGCGTCGAGCAGGTCCAGCTGAGCGTGGGAAGGCGCACGAGGCGCCTCCCCACCGCTCGTCAGTCGCTGTACCAGGTGCCGCCCGGCGAATCCGCCGCCCCCCGTGACGAATGCTGGAGAGGTGGCGCGCTCCGGCACGCTGCGCAGTGTACGGCCGGTCAGAGCCTTCCGGTGGCGCGCTCGCGCAGATACTGGCGTGCGAATCCGAGCATGAAGCGCGGGTTGGTCTCCATGTAGCGCGGCAGGAGCCTGCGCGGCTCCTGCGCGATCCGGTAGGTCCACTCAAGTCCGCGCTCCTGCATCCAGGGCGGCGCCTGGGAGACCCGTCCGGCGTGGAAGTCGAAGGCGGCGCCCACCGCGCACATCACCGGCACGTCGAGCCGGTCGCGCATGCGGGCCATCCACTTCTCCTGCTTGGGCGCGCCGATGCCCACCCACAGCACGTCGGGGCGGTCCGCGTTGATCTGGCTCGCGATCCCTTCGTCTTCGCTCTCGGAGAGTTGACGGAAGGGCGGGGAGTAGCCGCCGACGATCCGGATGCCCGGGTGGCGGCGGCGCAGGTTCAGCGCCAGCTGCACGAGCGCGCCCTGGTCGCGGCCACCGTAGAGCCAGACCCGGTGACCGTTCTCCGCGGAGCGGTCGCAGAAGCGGCGCATCAGCTCCGGCCCGTAGACGCGCTGAGGGAGATCCTCGCCGAGCATCTTGGCCGCCCACGCCACCGGCACCCCGTCCGGAACGGTGATCGTCGCGCGCGTGAGCGCGCCCCTCATCTCCGCGTCGTCGCGGGCCATCATCAGCGAGTGCACCGCGGCTGCGCAGATCCAGCCCGGCGCGCGCCTGGCCATCATCTCCTCCATCACGTCCATCGTGCCGGCGTAGTCGGTGATCGCGATCGGCACGCCGAGGACGTTCCGGCGCCTTATCGACGCGCCTGGATGCCCCGCCCGGGAAACGACGGATGTGAGGGGTGTGAGTTGCTTTACCGGATTCATGGAGGTCGGGCCGGACGCGCATGCATGCCGGATCCTGATCGTGGTCCCCCCGGAGCACGGCCTTCGAAAGGGATACCCACAGAGGAGACGGTGAAACGGAATGGTCGGGAAGTTTCAACCCGCCCCGGGTCCCGACGATGCGGAGGCGGCGGACCGCCGTGAGAGACTCGCCCGGAGTGGAAGCCCGCGCTTCACCAGGTGGCGCCCGCGAGGTTGCCGGCGGGTCGCTCCTGCAGCAGATGGCCCAGGTGAGCGGGCTCGTCGTGCTCCTGGTGGTGGTCACGGCGCTGGCCCGCCGCCTGACGCCGGCGGAGCTCGGCACCTACGGCCTGGTCGCCACCCTGGCCGTCTACCTGCTGATCCTCAAGAACAGCGTGGGCAACGCCGCGGTGGCCGCGATGACGGCCGCCCGCAGCGACCGAGAGCGTGTGAGCACGTTCTCCACCTGCGCCATGCTCTACGCAGTCGCCGGCCTGATCACCGGCCTGCTCATAGCGGGTGCCGGGTTTGCGATAGCCGTCGCCCTCCTCGAAGGCGAGCTGGAGCACCAGGCCAAGCTGGGGGCGCTCGCGCTCGGACTGGTCACCGCCGTCGGGCTGGCGGCCACGATCAACCTCGACGCCCTGCGCGCGAGCCTGTTGCTCACCCGCTCGGCCGCCAACGAGATCGCCGCGCTGGCGGTGTTCGCGGCGCTGATGCTCGGGCTGATCGCTGCCGACGCCGAGCTGTGGCTGCTGATCGCCGGCAACGGCGCCATCCCGCTGATCAGCGGCACGGTCAGCGGCATGGCCCGGCTCCGGCTGGGCCTGCCCTGGCGCCTGCGGCCGGCCTCGGTGACCACTCGAGGAATCCGAGACTTCCTGCCCACCGCGGGCCCCCTGCTGGCCATCGAGGTGTCGGTTCTCGTGATCTACGGACTCGACCGGATCGTGCTCGGAGCCTTCGGGTCGGCTACCCGCGTCGGCCTGTACGAGGGGCCGGTGCGGGCCCACAACGTCTTCTACGCACTCAACGGGGCGGTGACGGTAACCGCGCTGCCCACGGCCTCGGCGTTTCGAGCGAGCGGGGACGCGCCGCGCCTGCACGGGCTCGCGGTCCGCGGCTCGAGGTACACCCTCGCGGTAACGGTGCCGCTGGCAGTGACCGCCATCGTGCTCGCAGCGCCGGCCTTGGAGGTATGGCTGGGACAGCCCTACCGCGACGGCGCCACGGCGCTGGCGATCCTCGTGTCCTACTGGCTCCTGCTCGGACAGCTCGCGGTCACGCCGGGCTTCCTGGTGGGGGCCGGCCGCTCGCGTGATGCCGCGCGCGCGCTGGTGGGAATCGCTGCCCTGAACCTCGCGCTCACGCTGGCGCTCACCCCTTCTCTAGGCCTCGAGGGACCCGCGCTCGGGACCGCGATCGCGTACGCGGTCGGCTTTCCCTTCCTGTTGCGGATCGGACTCGAGGCCAGCGGCGCGCGACTGGGAGAGCTGGCTCGCGAGGCGTGGCTGCCCGCGTACGCGCTCGGGGCGGGGCTGGCGGGGCTGCTCGTCGGGGCGCGGCTGCTGTGGGAGCTCGACAGCCTCCCCGCGCTGGCGCCGGTCCTGTTCGGCGGGCCGGCGCTCTACTGGCTGGCCTACGCGGCGCTGGTGCTGCGACCCCATGAGCGCGCCCTGGTGGCCGACTTGACCAGGCGCCGTGCCGCTTTGTGACGAGTCGGTCCGGTGCTCGCCGGAGAGTGAGCGGTCCGGTGCTCGCCGGAGAGTGAGCGGTCCGGTGCTCGCCGGAACGACGTTCC
>JAUJOQ010000001.1:0-74954 GCA_030447725.1 Thermoleophilaceae bacterium | reverse complement strand
CGGTCCGGTGCTCGCCGGAGAGTGAGCGGTCCGGTGCTCGCCGGAACGACGTTCCAGCTGCGCTCCTCCCTGAGCGGTCCGGCTGCGCTCCTACCCGAACCGATCGGGCTGCGCTCGTCCCGCGTAGGTGAAGGGCAGGCCGTCCGCTATGTCGGAGAGCGGCGGCGCGTCGGTGTCGCGGTCGGACGCGATCAGCTCGAGGTCCGGCCACTCCACCCCCACCTCCGGGTCGTCGTAGGCGAAGCCGTGCTCGGCCGCCGCGTCGTAGTAGGACGAGCACTTGTAGAGCACGTCGGCCGCCTCGCTGGTCACGCAGAAGCCGTGGGCGAAGCCGATCGGTACGTATAGGAGGCGCATCCGCTCGTCGTCGAGCGAGTGGGATTCCCATTCGCCGAACGTCGGCGACCCGCGCCGGATGTCCACAACCACGTCGAGAATCGAACCGTGGGCGCAGCGCACCAGCTTGGCCTGGCCCTGCCCCGCCGAGAAGTGCATTCCCCGCACCACGCCGAGCCCCGAGCGCGAGTGGTTGTCCTGCACGAAGGTATCGGTGATGCCGAGATTCGCGAGCACGTTGGCCCGGTAGGTCTCGGCGAAGAACCCCCGTCGGTCCCCGAAGAGCGCCGGCTCGATCAGAACCGGGCCCTCGAGCCGTGTCCGAAGTGACTTCACAGGCGCTCAGCCGGCCTGCTTCTGGGGCACCCCGCGCTTGAGCATCTCCAAGTCCGCGTCGACCATCAGCCGCACCAGGTCATCGAAGGTGGTCCGGGGCTGCCAGCCCAGCTCCGCGCGCGCCTTCGCGCTGTCGCCGATCAGCTGCTCGACCTCCGCCGGGCGCAGGAAGCGCTCGTCGATGCGCACGTACCTCTCCGGGTCGAGCGCCACATGATCGAAGGCGATCTTCACCAGCTCGCGGACGCTGTGGCTCGCGCCGGTGGCGACCACGTAGTCCTCCGGCGCGTCGCGCTGGAGCATCAGCCACATCGCCTCCACGTAGTCCTTGGCGTAGCCCCAGTCGCGCTCGGCGTTGAGGTTGCCGAGCGCCAGGTCCTCCTGCAGGCCGAGCTTGATCGCGGCGGCGGCGTGGGTGACCTTGCGGGTCACGAACTCCAGCCCGCGGCGCGGCGACTCATGGTTGAAGAGGATCCCCGAGCAGGCAAAAAGGTCATACGACTCGCGGTAGTTGACCGTGATGAAGTGGCCGTAGGCCTTGGCCACGCCGTACGGGCTGCGGGGGTAGAAGGGGGTGGACTCGCGCTGGGGCACCTCGAGCACCTGGCCGAACATCTCTGAGGACGACGCTTGATAGAAGCGAGCTTCGGGACAGGTGTCGCGCATCGCCTCGAGCATCCTCGTCACGCCCGTGCCGGTGAACTCCGCGGTCAGCACGGGCTGCGACCAGGAGGCGGCCACGAAGGACATGGCGGCGAGGTTGTAGATCTCCTCCGGCTCGCAGGCGCGCAGAACGTCCACCAGCGAGCGCTGGTCGAGCAGGTCGCCGGTGTGGAGCACGATGTCGTCGCGGAAGGCCTCGAGGCGCTGGAAGGTCTCCGACGACGAGCGGCGCACCATCCCGTGCACCTCGTATCCCTTCTCGAGGAGGAGCTCGGCCAGGTAGGAGCCGTCTTGGCCGGTGATGCCTGTGATGAGGGCTCGTCTGGCGGACACGCGCCGGGAAGGGTAGAGCCGCTCGAGCCGGGCTGCCGCGCGATGAAGGCGCAAGGGACGCAGGTGCAGCCCGAATGGGGAGCCCTCGTGCCCCGCTCGGCGCTCGACCGCTTCGTACTAACCTCGCGAGGTGAACCTCTCCCAGAAGGTTGCCTTCAACACCACGGTGTTGCTGGGGAGTCGCGTGGTAGTCGCCGCCTCCGGGCTTGCCGGCGTGGCCCTCTCCACGCGCTACCTCGGCCCCGCCGATTTCGGGCAGCTCACAGTTGCGATCGTCTTCGTGTCGGTCTTCGGGTTCTTCACCGACGCCGGCCTCTACACGGTGGCCGCGCGCGAGCTGGCCAAGCATCCCGAGGACGAGCGTCGCCTCCTGGCCAACGTCTTCTCCATGGGGCTGATCCTGACCGCCGCCACCGTGGTGGTCGCACTCGGCGTCATGGCCGTCCTCTACGGGGGGAGCGGCGACGACCTCGTACGCACCGGCGTCGTGATCCTCACGGTCCAGATGCTCGCGTCGCCTTTCGGCGGAGCCGCGTCCGCGTACCTCATCGCGCACCAGCGCGCTGGTCCGATCGCCTTCGCCGCCGCATTCGCGGGCCTCGTGTTCATCGGCGGACTGTTCGCGGTCATCGAGCTCGACTTCGGCTTCGCGGGGCTCGCGGCGTGCTTCGCGGCTTCCGGTCTCATCTCGCTGCTGTTGCCGTTGGCGGTCGGGGGGGTGAGACTGGGGTGGGCACGCGATCCCGCTGTCTGGAGGCAGATGTTGCGCTGGGCCCTCCCGCAGGCCGGCGTGCTGGTGCTGGGCGTCATCTACTTTCGCCTCGACACCTTCCTGCTCTCCTTCCTCAGCTCGGACGCCGAGGTCGGGCTCTACGGCGTGGCCTACCGGGTGCTGGAGGTCTTGATCGTGGTCCCGGTCTACCTGATGACGACGCTGTTCCCCGAGGTCGCTCGTCAGCGCCCCCATGCGGCACGGCTCAACGAGATCGTGCAGGGTGCGTTCTCATCGGTGGTGCTGGCAGGGGTGCCCCTGGTGATCGTCTTCGCCGCCTTCGCCGAGGAGATCGTGGCGGTGGCCGGCGGTCCGCGCTACGCCGACGCGTCCCCGGTGCTACGAGTGCTGGTGGTCGCCGTCGCGATCCTGTTTGTGAACACCGTCTTCTTCCAGTCGCTGGTGGCGCTCAACCGCCAGCGCAACCTCTTCATGCTCCTGCTTGGCGTGCTGGTCGGGAACGTCGCCCTGAATCTGCTGCTCATTCCGCCGTTGGGCGCGATGGGGGCCGCGCTCGCACTCGTGGTCACGGAGGCGGCGGCCCTGGGTCTGGTCCTGCGGACGTTCGTGGGGGTCGGTACGGTGCCGACGCTGCGGCGCCCGGCGCGCCTGATCTGCGCGGCGCTGGGAACGGCCGCTGTCGTGCTCGCGTTGCGAGAGGTGATCCCGCTCGTGAGACCCGACGAGATGTCGAGCGCGTCCTTCACCGCGGCGATCGGACCGCTCGCGACCCTCGCCGGAGCCAGCGTCCTGACAGTGGGCCTGTGGGCGGGATCCCTGGTGCTGCTCGACGCAGTGCCGCCCGAGCTGCGTGCAGCGCTCGGTGCGCTGCGCCAGCGGTCCTCGCCCCAACCGGTGGCCGTGCCTCCGCCGGTGGGCGGATGAAGGAACCGTCACGGCCCCCCGACGGTCCGGACCTGCCGCTGGTCACCGTCGCCGTGCTCGCGTACAACCGCCGAGATGCCCTGCGGGTCAACCTCACCAAGCTCCGCGACGAGCTGGAGTGGCCGGCCGACAGGCTCGAGGTGATCGTGGTTGACAACGCGTCCACTGACGGCACGGCGGAGATGGTGCGCAGCGAGTTCGGGGAGGTGCAGCTGATCCGCAACGACGTGAACACGGGCATATCCGGGTGGAATCGCGCGTTCGAAGCCGGTACCGGCGATTGGTTTCTGGTGCTGGACGACGACTGCTACGTGACCGGCGATGCCTTGCATCGGGCGACCGCCGGCGCCCGCGGGCACGAAGCCGATCTCGTGTCGTTCAAGGTCAAGTCTCCCGGCGAAGGGGACGTCTTCAACGAGTTCTACGACCCGGGTCTTCTCGCCTTCTGGGGCTGTTCGGCGCTACTCAGCCGGCGCGCGGCGCGGGAGCTTGGTGGCTTCGATCCCGGCATCTTCATCTGGGGGCACGAGGCGGAGTTCGTGGCCCGGCTGCTGGACCGGGGCTGGCGCCACCTCCACCTGCCCGAGGTCGTCTCCGTGCACATGAAGTCGCCGGCGGGCTTCGAGCTCGCTCACCACAAGCGGAACCTGCGCTCCTTCGGTTACATCACGGGCAAGCTCCTACGCCCGCGCGACCTCTTCCCCGTCGCCGCCAACCTGATCCTGCGCGTGCTTACCGAGTCGGTGCGCAGACCTCGGATCCTCACCTGCACGCCGGCTGTGGCTGCCGGTATGCGTGACGGCCTGCGCAACCGGGCGCCGGTGCGCCCCGTGGTCTCGCAGCTCTACCGGCACAACTTCATCGAGTTCTCATCGCCGCTGATCTTCGCTCGGGGGCCGCTGCTGTTCTGGCGCCAGCGGGGGCGCGCCGACCTGGCCGAGATCGATGCCGGCGAGCGCCGTGATCGGTTCTGGCGCGAGCGGGCGGCCTGCTACCCGCAGGGCACAGGGAGCCTCAGCGTCTGAGGCTCCGCGTGTAGCGCTCACCCCCGATCGGCGACCACGCCGCGATAGATGTCCTCCAGCTCGCAGACATGGTGGTCCAGCGTCTTGATCAGCTCATCCCGCCGCGCGACGATACGCCCGTGGAGTCTGCAGACGTCTTCGGGGCGTCGAATAGCAGCGGCCATCAGTTGGGCCAGGCCCCGTCCGCTGGAGTCCTCGTTGAGCCATCCGGTCTCTCCAGGCTGGATGTAGTCGGTGATCCCGCCGCGGGCGTTCCCGATCACCGGAATGCCCTTCGCCAGGAACTCCACCCCGACATAGGCGTAGGCCTCCTCCCACACGGAGGGAACGATCCCCACGTCGACGCCCTCGAGCAGCTCGTCCAGAGCGCCCGCGTCGTAGGGTCCTTCCACGCTCACGGCCGGTGATCTCTCGAGCTCCGTCGCGAACCGCTCCTCCACGAGACCGTGGACCGCGAGCGTGTAGTCGTCGCCCAAGCCTGCAGCGTCCAGCCGGCGCACCGCCTCGAGTATCAGAGCGCCTCCTTTCTGTACCGAAGCCGCTCCGTTGAGCGTCGCGAAGCGCAACGGTCGCGGAGGGCCGTCGAACGAACGCGGACGCAGCGACGCGAGGTGCTCGACCGTCAGGTGAAGGGTGCGCAGGCGTTTCGGGTGCACGCCCAGCTGTGAGTAGATCTCCCTGACCCGGTGCGACATCGCGAGCAGGAGGTCGGCGCGGCTCAAGCGCTCGACGTTCTCGTCGCGCCGCCGCTGATAGGCAGCTGCAGGCGCCCGAGGTGGAGCGGCCTCGACCATGGGCGGCACAGTCCGGTCCTGAACGGGCGACCCCTTGGGAGATCGGCGATGCGGCGCCCGCTTCGAGGCCAGGTGAAATGCTCGCCAGGCGGCATCCCGGCTGCGCGGCATCCGCCGGCCGAGGTTCACGAGGTGGACGCCAAGCGTAGGTCTGAGCAGGTCCTTCGAGTCCGTGGGCGCGGCAGCGCAGCACAGCGAGCATTGCTCACCGGGATCCCGGCGCAGGCATACCCGTTCCTCGGTGTCGAAGAGCTTGAGTGTCGGGCACAGCGGAAGGTAGTCCTGCAGGGTCATGATCACCGGCACGTGGGCCTCGTGTGCGATGTCGATGAGCGACGAGGGAAGTCCGAAGAGCTCCTGTAGGTGCAGCAGATCGGGCCGGAACTCAGCCAGCACCTGACGGAACAGCCGCTCGGTGTGGGGCTCGTCGAGCTCCTGAAGCGGATCGCTGGTGCCCATGTCCAGGGCGACGTGAATCGGCGAGTTCAGCACCTCGAACACCCGCACCTCCGAGCGCGACCACCGGTGCAGCCGCGGCCGCCGCAGCAGTGGGTACTGGCGCCCGGCGCAGAAGTAGCCGACGCAGTGCCCGGTCTCGGCCTGTGCCTGCATCAGGTCCTCTGCGTAGGCGATCAGGCCTCCCGTGCGCCACGGCCGAAAGCCCCAGCCTGTGTGGAGGATCCTCACGGCGTCGTGGAGATCCTGTCAGGAGCGCTCAGGGGATGACGACATGCCAGCTGCGCCACGGCGGGTCCGCGAACGTCGCCCTCACTGGAAGGCCACGCGCCGCGCAGAAGTCGTCGACCGCGGACTTGACGCCGAAACGCCCCTCGGCGAACGTGCCGTCCAGATAGTCGTGGCCGGCCAGGATGCCCCCCGGCCGCACCTTCTCAATCCATGCGTCGAGATCCTGCGTGACCGAGACGTAGTCGTGGCGCGCGTCGAGGTACACGAAGTCGAGGCAGTGAGCCGGGATGCGATCGGCGGCTTCGCTGCCGGTCATCCGCCAGACGGTGCTCCGCTCGCCGAACCGCGCCAGCCGGTTCAAGGTCTCCTCGTAGTAGCGGTCATGGGTCTCCTGAGCCACGTTGGCGACGTCAAGGTAATCGGTCTCGGGGGCGCTGAGCCAAGGATCGATCGAGATCAGGTGCCGGCCGTTCCAACTCTCGAGCAGCACTTCGGAGTACTCGCCCCGCTTGACGCCGACCTCGGCCCCGCATCCCACGAGCCCGCGGCGATTGAGGAGCAGAGGAAGATCGGACCGGTGGGGCAGAACGGGGTGCGGGGTGGAATAGGTGACACGGATTGCGCTCATCGCGACTTGACGCATCGCCCTCGTGTGCGTCGAATGGCCGAGCCGGTCCAACGCCCTCTGAACGGGCTTGAGCGTGGTGCGGGCGGGCTCCGCGGTCTGGAAAGCGCGCTGGGCGGGCGGAGCCGACAATCCGGGTTACCCCACGGCTACGCGCCCCGACGCCGCGAGCTTCTCGAACGTCGACAGCGCCTGGGCGGTCACCTGGTCCATGTTCAGATACTGGTAGCGGGCCAGGCGGCCGACGAAGGTCACGTCGGGCTCGGCGTCTGAGAGGACCTCATAGCGGTGGTAGAGCTCGCGGGTCTCGGCGCTCGGCACGGGGTAGTAGGGATCGCCCTCGGCACGCGGGTACTCGTAGGCGATCGTCGACGCCGTGTGATCCTGACCGGTGATCCAGCGGTACTCGGTCGTGCGGGTGTGGGGAACGTCCTCGCTGGGCTGGTTGATGCTCGCCGCGGGCTGCACGAGTCCGCCGTCGGGCGTCGGCACGGTCTTGTGCTCGAACTCGAGGCTGCGGTAGGGCAACGCGCCGAAGCGGTTGCCGAAGTAGGCGTCGACGGGCCCCGTGTATACGAGGTGGTCGTAGTCGACCTCTCCGCGCACGTCGTCGAAGTCGGTGGAGGTGCGCACGTCGATTTTGGGCTGATCGAGGATCCGGTCGAAGAGCGCCGTATAGCCGTCGAGCGGGATGTTCTGAAACCAGTCGCCGAAGTAGCGGTCGTCGGTGTTGAGGCGGATGGGGATCCGCGCGCACACCGAGGCGTGCAGCTCAGAGGGGTCGCGCTGCCACTGCTTGCGGGTGTAGCCGCGGAAGAACTTCTCGTAGAGGTCGCGCCCCACCTTGGCCACCACGGTGTCCTCGGAGCTCTCGATCCGCTCGCGTGGCTCCGCGCGGTCGGCGAGGAAGGCCTTCATGGCCGCCTCGTCGTCCAGGGAGAGTCCGTAGAGCCGGTTCACCGTGTCGCGGTTGATCGGCATCGGCAGAAGCTGGCCGTCGACCTCCGCCAGGACCCGGTGCTCGTAGGGGCGCCACTCGGTGAACTGAGACAGGTAGTCGACGACCTTCTGCGACTGGGTGTGGAAGATGTGGGGGCCGTATCGATGGCAGATCACGCCGTGCTCGTCCACGTAGTCGTAGGCGTTGCCTGCGATGTGGTCGCGGCGGTCGATCACCAGCACGCGCTGGCCGCAGTGGGTGGCCAGGCGCTCGGCCATGACGGAGCCGGCGAAGCCGGCGCCCACGACCAGGGTGTTGTACGCGTTCGGGGAGAGGGGAGCCATGGCGAGCGCGACGGCGGTCGAGGGTAGCGAGTGACCCCTATCATCGCGCCCCCCGGGCGCGAGCGCTCCTTGTCCGCCGCCGACTCCACACCCGCCACCGCATCCCCGCCTCAACCCAGCGCGACGCCGAGCCGCGTGGTTGCGGTCGTCGTGACCCGCAACCGCCGGCAGTTGCTCGAGGAGTGCCTGCGTGCGGTGCTCGCCCAGACGCGTCGGCCGGACCGGGTGGTGGTCGTCGACAACGTGAGCAGCGACGGCAGCCCCGACATGGTGCGTGAGCGCTTTCCGGATGTGGACCTCAGGCGACTCAAGCGAAACGACGGCGCGGCCGGCGGCTTTCACGAGGGCATCCGCGCCGGCATGGAGAGGGGTGGCGAGTGGCTTTGGCTGATGGACGACGACACGGTTCCCGCCTCGGATGCCCTCGAGCAGCTTCTGCGACCGCTCGCTGACCTCGGTGGTCTGCCCGTGCCCAGCCTGCTTGCGTCCAAGGTGGTGTGGACCGACGGAACGTTGCATCCCAAGAACCTGCCCTGGGCACGTCTCGACGAGGGCTCGATCGATGCGTTCGTCTCGGCTGCCGACCGGCGCCTGGTCCTGCTGCGCGTTGCCTCGTGGGTGTCGATCCTCGTCTCGCGCCGGGCGATCGAGGAGCACGGGCTTCCGCTCAAGCATTACTTCATCTGGGGCGAGGACGGCGAGTGGACCGCCCGGCTGCTCAAGCACGGGACGGGGTACATGGTGCCCGCGAGCGTGGTGCACCACAAGACGCCCGAGAAGGTGTCGGTGCACCGCGAGGGCTCGGATCAGTACTACTTTGAGGTCCGCAACAAGCTCTACCAGCTGCGCGGGGATTCCTGGTTCGGGCGAGAGAAGCTCCACCTGACCCTGTCGATGGTCATGGGCGCCGGCCAGTACCTCGTGCGTGAGCGCTTCGCACCGCGCTCGCTCGCCCTGCTCCTCCGGGCCGTCCGCGACGGGCTCAGGCGACCGTCACCCTGATGGCTCTCGTGGACCCGCGCCGCGTGGAGCGCGCGCTGGCCGGGCTCGTACGCCGGCGCAACCTCACCGGCTCGTCGTACTTCGTCGACCGCTCCACCGGGTCGCATGCCGTCGCCGTGGTCCTGGCCGGCTACAAGCCCTACCTGTGGGACATCACCCTGGCACGCCTCGAGCGCTTCCTCTCGCCGGAGATCGACGTCTGCCTGGTCTCGCCCGCTCTGCGCTCCGGGCCGCTTGAGGTCCTGGCCGAGCGCCGCGGGTGGTCCTACCTCTCCACCCGGGCCAACTATGTCTCGCTCGCGCAGAATCTGGCGATAGCCCGCCATCCGGACGCGCGATGGGTCATCAAGCTCGACGAGGACATCGTCATCGGCGAGGGCTTCTTCGAACGTCTGCTCGCCGCCTACGAGCGCGTGGTGGCCGGAGGTCGCTACCGCCCCGGCTTCTGCGCCCCCGTGCTCAACGTGAACGGGTTCTCCTACCTGCGCTTCCTGCAGACGATGGGCCTCGAGGCAGCCTACCGCGAGCGCTTCGGCGAGCTGCGCCTCGCCGCGGGCGAGATCCCCGCGACCAACGACGGAGAGGCGGCGCTGTGGCTCTGGCGCCACAGCCTGCCCTTCGACGAGGTGGCCGCCCGCTTCGCCGCCCAGCCGCCCGCCTTCTCGACCGTGCCCCACCGCTTCTCGATCGGCGCGATCCTCTTCGAGCGCGAGTTCTGGGACTCCTTCGGCGGCCTGCTCGTGCGCCCGCCGGCGGGAGCGCTGGGCGTCGACGAGGCGTCGATCTGTCGCAAGTGCGTCGACATGTCGCGGGCCATGATCGTCGCCCATGACGTGTTCGCCGGACACTTCTCCTTCAGCGCGCAGGAAACGTTCATGCGCGAGCACGTCGACGAGCTGCGACCCGAGTTGGCTCTGCCCCGGCCGCCCGCGGTGCCGGCCACCTCCTGAGGCGGCAGCGCTAGAGCTCGAGACTCGCGGCGCTGCCCCGGTGTCTACCAGGCGGGCAACGTCGCTGCGCTCGAAGCCCGGCGTGCTCATCGGATGCAACCGCCCGTCGCGCCAGACGACGCGCGAGGCCAGCAGCACAGGCGCCGGCGGCAGGTCGGCGACGGCGGCCGGGGCTGTGAGCAGTGCTGCCAGCGCGTCGGATCGCGCGATCGTGTGGTCGTCCATCAGCCAGAACCACTCCCCCTCGCCGGGCAGCGAGACCAGCTCGACCGCGGGAAACTCCGCCCGCAGGGCGTCGCCCGTGCCGTCGGTCGAGGCGTTGTCGACGACGAGGATTCGGTCGGGCCGGCGGGTCTGGGCCTCGAGCGCGGAAAGGCACTCGCGGAACAGAGCCAGGCGGTTGTGCGTGACGACCACTGCGCAGACCTTGGGCTCCATGCAGGCGGGCTACTCTAGCCCGCCGTGATCTCGGTCCTGATCCCGGCGAAAGACGGCGGCGAGGATCTCCGTCGCTGTCTCGACGGCATCGCCGGCCAACGGGTCGACGAGGAGGTCGAGGTGGTGGTGGTCGACTCCGGCTCGACCGACGGCAGCGTCGAGCTGGCGCGATCTGCGGGCGCCCGCGTGTACCAGATCCCGCCCTCGGAGTTCAGTCACGGCGCCACCCGTAACCTGGCGGCGGAGCTGGCCAGCGGCGACACTCTCGTGTTCACCAGCCAGGACGCCTACGCCACTGATGAGCGCTGGCTGGCCGAGCTCACAGGACCCTTGAGGCAGGACGGATCACTGGCGGGCGCCTACGGCCGCCAGATCGCTCACCTCCAGGCGACCCCCCCCGAGCAGTTCTTCATGGACTTCCTCTACGGCGAGCGTTCACGAACCCAGCGCGCCGCCGGCGAGCATGAGCTGTCGATGCAGACGACGCTGTTCTCCAACGTGAGCTCGGCCATTCGCGCGGACGTGTTCGCCCGCTTTCCGTTCGTCGACGACATCATCATGAGCGAGGACCAGGAGTGGTCGCGGAGAGTGCTTCTGGCCGGCTATTCGCTGCGTTACGTGCCCGAGGCGGTGGTGCACCACTCGCACCCCTACACGCTGCGCCAGGCGTTTCGCCGCTTCTTCGACTCCGGCGTCTCCTCCGAGCGTGCGTACATGGCCGGTGCGCGCCCGTCGTCGGTCGTGCTGCGCCGCCAGGCGGTGCGCTACGCCCGGGAGGAGCTCGCCTGGCTGTGGTCGACCGGCAGGAGACGCTGGATTCCCTACTCCGCCGCCTACGAGGCCGCCAAGTTCGCCGGGCTGCAACTCGGCATCCGCCACGAGCGCCTGCCGCACGCCGTGAAGGTGCGCTTCTCCGCGCTGCCGGCCTACTGGTCGCCCGGCCGCCACTAACGTCTCGCGCGATGGCCACCGTCTGCGCCTTCGTGCTCACGCGCGACCGCAAGGAGCTGCTGACGGAGTGCCTGCGGGCGCTCTTTTCCCAGACGCACCCCGTCGACCTCGTGATCGTCTACGACAACGCCTCCTCCGACGGTACCGAGGAGCTGCTGAGGACCGAGGGGCTGCTCGAGCGGCCCGGCATCGCCTACCACCGCAGCGAGCGCAACACGGGGGGTGCGGGCGGGTACGCGGAGGGAGTGAGGCTCTGCGTGGAAGCCGGCCGCGACTGGATGTGGTTGATGGACGACGACGCCGAGCCGCGCCACGATGCCCTCGAGCGGCTGCTGGGCGCCCCGCCGGCCGGCGACCCGCGAACGGTGGCGGTGTGCACGGAGGTGGTTCACCCCGACGGCACCGTCGATCCGCTCCACCGCTGCCGGATGGGCCGCTTCATCACCCCTCTGCCCGGCGGGGCCCGCAAGCCGGGCAGCTACGCCGCCGTGGGCTGTTCCTCCTTCGTCGGGCTGCTCGTGCGAACACACGTCGCGCGTGAGGTCGGGCTGCCGCGCGCGGAGTTCTTCATCGGATACGACGATGCCGAGTGGTCGCTGCGACTGCGCCGCCACGGGGACATACGGCTCGTCCCGGAGAGTGAGCTGGTGCACAAGATCCCGGTCGGCGGAGGAAGCGCCACCGCCCGCAGCCGTTTCTGGAACCTGGTGCTGGGCCAGCACTACGCCTCCTCCTCCTGGCAGGGCTTCTGGAAGGACCTCTATCGGGTGCGCAACTTCATCTGGATCAAGCAGCGTCACGGCCGCGTCACGCCGCTGGCCTTCGCCGGGCTGACCGCCGGCTACCTCGTGAAGTCGCTCATGTACGACCCTGAGCCTCTGCGACGGCTGCCGTGGATCGCCCGCTACGCCCTCAAGGGCCGGCGGGGAGACTTCTCCGGCGTCTCGCCGGAGGAGTGGGCGCGCCGAGTCCTTCGATAGATTGCCCGTTCGCCGCGACTTCGAACTCCTTCGTGCGTTCCGGATGGTGGTGTGGGCAGCAGGACGCCCTCCGCCCCCCGGTCCCTATGAGCACCATCGAGAGCACAGATCCCGCCGTCAGGGCGGCTCAGCCTCATGAGTCGATGCGCGTATCGGTGATCATCCCCTGTCTCGACGAGGCGGAGAACATCGAGGAGTGCGTGCGCCGGGCGCGGCGCGTGCTAGGGGACAGCGGCATCGCGGGCGAGGTGGTGGTGGCCGACAACGGCTCCACGGACGGAAGCGCGGAGCTGGCCGCCGCCGAGGGTGCCCGGGTGGTGCGCGAGCCGCGCCGCGGATACGGCAGCGCCTACCTCGCCGGTTTCGCGGCGGCTCGCGGCGACTACCTCGTGATGCTCGACGCCGATCTCAGCTACGCCTTCGATGACATCCCCCGCTTCGTCTCACGCCTCGACGACGGCGCCCAGCTCGTGATCGGCGACCGGATGGACAACATCCAACCGGGCGCGATGCCGTGGCTGCACCGCTACGTCGGCAACCCCGTGCTCACGGGGATCCTCAATCTCTTCTTCCGCACCGGCGTCAAGGACGCGCACTGCGGGATGCGCGCGGTGCGGCGGACGGCGCTGGCCTCACTCGACCTCCGGGCGACGGGGATGGAGTTCGCCTCCGAGATGCTGATCCGCGCGGCGAAGGAGGACCTGGACATCCGCGAGCTGCCGATCGAGTACCACCCCCGCGGGGGCGAGTCCAAGCTCGCGAGCTTCAGCGACGGATGGCGCCATCTTCGCTTCCTGCTTGTGCACAGCCCCACTCACCTGTTCGTGGTCCCAGGGGTGATCATGATCGTGCTCGGAGCGCTGGTCATGGCCACGGTGCTCACGAGGCTGGAGGTCCTGGGCCGGGAGTGGGAGCTGCATTCGCTGATCGCGGGCGCCCTCCTGTTGATCGTCGGGACGCAGGTGGCCGCACTGGGTCTCTGCGCGAATGCCTACGGCACCTATTTCATGGGCGAGAAGGACCCCTGGTTCGATCGTATGCGTGAGCGCTTCCGGCTCGAGCATGGTCTCCTGCTCGGCGCGGTGATCGCTGCGGTGGGGCTGGCCATGGCCGCCGTGATAGCGGGGATCTGGATCGACCGGGGCTTTGGCGGGCTCTCCTCCGAACGCGTCGCCGTGCTGGCGGCGGCGCTGATAACCGTCGGAGTCCAGATCTTCTTCACGTCGTTTCTTCTCTCCATCCTCGGTCTTCGCCGGCGTAGCTGACCCTGGTGAGGGCCGGCGCGGCCATAGCGGCGACTCTCGTGGTCGCGCTTCTGGTGATCGTGCTGTCCTCGAACGACCGCCGCCTCGCCGATACGAACGCCCGCGTGAACGTGAGCGGGGTGGCGCTGCGGCTCCCAGCGGGAGAGCGCCGGTGCCAGACGCAGGACGTGCCGCCGGGCGCCGGGATGGTGAGGCTGTTCGTGGATCCCTTTGCCGGTCCGCTGGAGGTCACGATCTTCAAGGACGGCCGACCCGTGAGTAGTGGGCGGGTGGCGTCGGCATCGGTCGAGGGGCCGGTGGAGATCAGCCTCGAGCCGCTGGAGGACGAGATCGCCGACGCGCGCGTCTGCATGGCCAACCGGGGTGCGGCTCCGATCGCGCTCGCCGGCAACCAGACCCCGGTCGGCGGGAGCTCTGTCAGCCCGCTCTTCATCGGCGAGAAGCTTCCCCCCGAGGACGTTCGCGCCGACTTCCTGCGCCGGGAAAGCGAATCGTGGTGGAGCTTCGCCCCGGCCGTCGCGGATCGTTTCGGACTTCGAAAGGCGTCCTTCTTCGGGGCCTGGACGATGTGGGCGGTCCTCTTGGTGGCGGGCCTCACCTGGGTTGCCGGGCTGCTGCTTCTGCGCCGTGAGGCGTCCTCGCGGTGAGCGAAGCACGCTCGCGTCTGGCCGCTGTGCCCCGAGCGGCGCTGGTTTGTGGCGCCATCGCGGTCGTCAACGGCGTGTGCTGGGCAGCGGTCACGCCGATCTTCTGGGTACCGGACGAAGTGAGCCACGTCGGCTACGCCCAGCACATAGCGGAGACCGGGAGGCTGCCGTCGGATCCTGGCGACGGCGTGGCCGAGCGTCCCGGCCCGTCGGAGGAGCAGAACTTCCTGAAGAAGGGGCTGCCCTTCTCCGTCGAGGGTCGCCCGTCGTGGAGTCCCGCTCAGGACAAGCAGTTCAAGAGGGCTCTCGAGAACGGCAGGCTCGACCGCTCGCGCCTGGGAGAAGGGCTCGCCGCGGGCGTGCATCCCCCTCTCTACTACCTGGCCGAGGCGGTTCCGTACCTACTCGCCCAGGAGAGGACCCTCCTCGACCGGGTGATGGCGATGCGGCTCCTTTCCGCGCTCCTCGCGGGGGTCACGGTCTTCTTCACGTTCCTGTTCCTGCGAGAGCTGCTGCCGCGCTCGCCGTGGGCGTGGACGGTCGGCGGACTGGTCACGGCGTTTCAGCCGATGCTCGGCTTCCTCGCGGGTGGCGTGAACAACGACAACCTCTCGTTCGCCGCCTCGGCCGCCCTGTTCTACGGAATCGCCCGTGCCTTCCATCGAGGGCTGGGATTCGCAGAGGGCGCGATCATCGGGGTTGCCGTGGCCGCCGGGATGCTCACGAAGGCGAGCACGATAGGTCTTCTGCCGGGGGTGGCCTTCGCTCTCGCTGCGCTCCTGTGGCGCACGCCGACGGCCGCGCGGCGGCGCGCGCTGCTGGCTGGCGGGGTCGCTGTCGTGGCGGCGGGCCTGCCATGGCTGGCGTGGGTCGTCTACTCACGTCTCACCTTGGGAGCCGGCCCCGCCCCGGTGGCCGGATTGGCGTCGGACTCGATCAACGGCGACCTCAGCGCCCTGCGCGAGCAGGCCACCTACGTGTGGCAGGCCTTTCTCCCGCGCCTGCCCTTCATGGTCGACCAGTTCCCCTACTACCCACCCTGGGAGATCTACTTCAAAGGCTTCATCGGCCGGTTCGGCTGGTTCGAGTACGGCTTCCCGGACCCTTGGTATCGGGTGGCCGCCGTGGCTTTTGTCCCGATCGTCGCGCTGGCCGGGCTGGCGCTCGCGCTCGCTCGCCGATCGCTTGAGGGCCGGTGGTCCGAGGTGCTCAGTTACGCGCTGATGGCGGGCAGCCTCGCCATCTCGATCGAGTTCGTCGCCTATCGCTACCAGGAAGTGGTCAACCGGTCCGCGTTCTTCGAACAGGCCCGGTACCTGTTTCCGCTCCTTCCTCTCTACGCGGCCCTGGTGGCCCTGGCCGTGAAGGGAGCCGGCCGGCGCTGCGGCCCGGCGGTGGGCGCCTTCCTGGTCGTGCTGGCGATGGGGCACTCGCTCTTCTCCCAGCTCATCACGATCTCCCGCTTCTACGCCTGAAAGCGGGCAGGGAGGCGATCGAGGCCGGGCGCGTCGGCCCTCCCCCCCTAGAGTTCGAGCGGTGCGTGCAACGTTGCGGACTGTGGCGCGCGGTGTGCCTGCCTACGGCGCGCTTGCGGTGGCCTTCGCCGTCGTGGGGTACTTCAAGCTCTTCACCAACTTCAGGGACTACGACGACGAGGGCTACATCGCACTGTCAGTCAGGGAGTTCGTCGCGGGGGGCTCGCTCTACGGCGACGTCTACAGCCAGTACGGACCGTTCCTGCACGAGTTGTGGGGAGGCCTGTTTGCGATCTCAGGTGCGGAGGTGACACCCGGCGCTGTCCGCGCGCTGTCCCTCGCCACCTGGATAGGCATCAGCCTGACGGCGGGCATCGTGGTGCACCGGCTGACGCGACGGATGACGCTCGGTCTCGCAGGCGCTCTGGTGGCGTTCGCCGCGGCCGGGAAGATCGCTGCCGAGGCGCTTCATCCTGCCGGCCTCGTCACGCTGCTCGGGCTGGGGGTGGGTGCGGCCGCCGTGATGCTGAGCGATCGCCGCCCGCGCATCGCGATGGGACTCACGGGCATGCTGCTCGCCGCAATGGTCTTGACCAAGGTGAACGTGGGCGGCTTTGCGATCGCGGCCGTCGTGTTCTCGCTCGCAACCACGGTTCCGGTCCTGGCCCGCCGACGGTGGCCCGGCCTCGCGGTCGCGGCGGTGTGCATCGGCCTGCCATTCGTCCTGATGTGGCCCGACCTGGGCGAGGGGTGGGCGCAGGACTTCGCGTTGATCGTGGCCTTCGGGATGGCGGCGCTCGCCATCGCAGTGGTGCGCCGGCCGCCTGCCACCGAGCCCACCGGTCCGGATGGGAGGGCTCTTCTCGCTCTTGGCGCCGGCTTCGCCGGTGCCTTCGCGCTGATCGTGGCGGGGATCCTGATCGTCGGTACTAGCATCGGCGACCTCGTCGAAGGGGTGCTGATCGAGCCGATGGGACAGGGCGATGTGTTCACCGTGGTGGCCGAGCTGCCCAGGGCCGTCGTCGACCTGACCCTGATCGGCTGCGTCGCGGCCTTCGCCATCCGGCGGAGGGCCGACTCCGGCCAGCCGAGGCGGCCCTCCGCCGCCGCTGCGATCGCACGGATCGCAGCGGGCTTGGTCGTCCTGCTCGGAACAGCGTCGATCATGCCGATCGAGCTCGTACCCGCTCCCACCGGGCTGGGGCTCGCCGCGCCGCTGGCCTGGCTTGCGGCGTGCCCGCCCGCGACTGGGCCGGGCCATGCCGGCCCCTACGCGCGCGTGCTGCTCCCGGCGCTCGCCCTGCTGGGAATGCTGCATGCCTACCCCGTCTTCGGCAGCCAGGCCGGGCTCGCGGCGGTGGCCTTCGTGCCGGTCGGGGCCCTCGTCCTCTCCGACGGCCTGCGCGAGCTCGAGGCCTCCTCGACGGCCTGGGCGGCGGCACGCGGGGTCGCGCTCGCGTCGGTGGTCGCCGTCGGGCTTGGGGCCCTGATGGTGAAGCTGGCCGCTCAGGCCGTGGTCCAGCCGGGGCTCAGCACGCACAAGGCATGGGCCGATGCTCGCCCGCTGCCCTTCGGGGGAGCGACTCGCGTGCGCCTTCCGCCCGATCTCACCGCCACCTACACCGGCGTCGTGGCGCAGCTTCGGCTTCGCTGCGACGGCTTCGTGACGCTGCCGGGGATGAACAGCTTCTATCTCTGGACAGGCATCGACCCGCCGACCGGGCTCAACACCACCTCATGGATGTACCTGCTCGACGACGAGCAGCAGCAGCGCATCGTCGACGCCGTCAGGCCGGTGCGACGGCTCTGCGCCGTGCGCAACGACAGCCTTCTGGACTGGTGGGTGAACGGGCCACCGCCGGGACGCCCACGGGCGAGCCCGCCGCCGCGGCGCCCCCTGCTGCGGTTCATCGAAGACGAGTTCCATACGGTTGAGCAGATCGGCGACTACCAGATCATGGTGAGGAACCCGTGACGCGACTTTGGATCGTTTGTCCGGTGTACCTCGACGTCAGGTCGTTCCTCGTGCTGCGCGAGCGGCTGCTGACGGTGATCGGCTCGGATCCGGCACTGGCGGGAATGGAGCCGCGCTTCGTCGTGGCCGACGACAGCGGTGGAACCGATCGGGAGGTGGCACAGCTCGCCGAGCACGGGGACATCCGCGTCGTAGAGCCGCCGTTCAACCTCGGTCACCAGCGCGCGCTCGTCTACGCGCTGCGGCGGGTCGCCCGCGATTTCCACGACGACGACTTCGTCGTCACCATGGACGCCGATGGGGAGGACGCCCCCGCGGACGTCCCGCGGCTGATCAGCGAGCTGCTCGATGCCGGCTCGGACCGCACGATCGTCCTCGCTCTGCGCACGGGCCGTGAGGAGTCGCTTGGCTTCAAGCTCTTCTACGCGGCCTTCAAGGTCCTCTTCAGGACGCTCACCGGCACGTACGTGCGATCCGGGAACTTCATCGCCTATCGCGGCTGGGTCGCCCGACGGGTGCTCGCGCACCCGGCATTCGATCTCTGCTACTCCACCACCTTCACGAGCCTGCGGCTAAAACGTCACTACGTACCCTGTCGGCGCGGGTCCCGCTACGCCGGTCGGTCACGGATGGGATTCTCGAAGCTCGTCTCGCACGGGATCGGCATGTTGATGCCGTTCCTCGACCGGATCGCGATCCGCGCGCTCATCCTCTTCACCGCCATCGTCGCCCTGTGCGTGATCCTGGCGACGGCCGTGGTCGCCGTCAAGCTCGGTACGGACAAGGCCGTTCCGGGTTGGGCAACCTCTACGCTGCTCGCGCTGAGCATCTCCTCGATTGTCGCGCTCGGCAACTTCGTCATCCTCTTCGCCGTCTACGCGCAGTCACGCGGCCTCTCTCTATCCGACCTGGAGGAAAAGGATCTTGGACCCGCTGGAGGGCCATCTTCACAAGCAGATCGATCACTCGCGTGACTTCTTCTGGCACCGTGTCCGCTGGCGTGCCGTAGCCCGCGAGCTGCACGGCGAGCCATTCGAGCTGACCGACGTGGGTGCGGGCATAGGTTTGCTCGGCGACCTGCTGGCGCGGGACTTCTCGCGCTGCACCTACCGTTTCGTCGAGCCGCTCGAGTCGCTCGAGGCAGAGCTCGACCAGCGCTTCGGACGTGAGGCCAACGCTCGTGGGGCGGACGGGTACCGCGCCAGCCGCTACGTGACCCTGCTGGACGTGCTCGAGCACCAGGAGGACGATCGCGCCTTTCTGGCGGAACTCGTATCGAAGATGGCCCATGGTGCCACGCTGGTTGTCACTGTGCCGGCGATGCAGCGGCTGTGGTCGGGGTGGGACGTCGCTCTCGGCCACCACCGCCGCTACGACAAGGTGAGTCTGGCGGCCGCCTTCGAAGGCACGCCCGTGCAGCTGCGCGAGATGAGCTACCTGTTCCCCGAGATGCTGGCGCCCGCGATGGTGCGCCGGCTCCGCTGGCGCACCGGCGGCTCGGCGCGGCCGCTCGACCTCGTGCGGGCAGAGTTCCCGGACCTGCCCCGGCCCCTCAACGAGTTGCTCTACGCCCTCGGGTCGAGCACGGAGCGCATACGACGGATATGGCCGGCCGGCACGTCGCTGCTGGCGGTTGTGCAGCGCGCGAGCTAGCCGTCACTCCTCGCCAGCCGGACGTTCTCGAGTGTGACGACGGGCGTGATCAGGGGGCTCTTTCCCTTGGGCGGAGCCGGCGGGTCGATGGGCCTGAGCTCGATGTAGTTCAACCCGCGCTCTAGCGTCACGCGCGCTTCGACGTCGGCATTCGTGACCGGCAGCATCGAGATCTCCGGCCGCTTGCGGTTCTTGATCGCCACGCCGTCCGCTCCGCGCGGCGGCGCTCTGGTGACCGCTCGCAGCAGCACGTCGCGCCGGTCGGGGGAGATGATCTTCAGCCTGGCGGGCTCCTCGTATCCGACTTGGAGCACGAACAGCTCTCCCACGCTCACGTCCAACCAGCCGGCGTCCTTCACGAAGCCCGCTGGGCTGGTGGCCTCCGTGATCACGGGCTCCCCGGCGACGGCGGTGGCGGCCACCGGCAGCACGCTCGCCGCCCGCTCGAGGCGCTCGTAGAACCCCGGGTGGCCAACTCGCAGACCGTCCTTCTCGCCGGTGAAGCTGAGTGCCACGCCGAGGGCCACGCTGTACAGGATGAGCCCCGCGCCGCTCACGGCGATCAGCCTGCCCAGGTGCCGATTCCCGGCGGCTTGCGCCAGCAGCATCCACGCCAGCAGGCCGGGCACCAGGAACAGGGTGGTGAAGTCCATGCTGTAGCGCATCGTGGCCGCGTAGATGGGCACGACCACCACGAGCACCATGAGGGCGCCGACGCCCGTGGCAACGAGCATCACCCCGGCCAGCTCGCGACGCTGTGGAAGCGCCGAGCGCATCATGAGCGGTAGCGCCACGAGAGCCAGCACGACGATCGGCGCGTTCGGCAGCAGGCCGCTGATCGTCTCCCTGTTGAATCCGGGGGGTACCGGGCCGGGGAACTCCGCCGGGAAGGGATGGTGGAAGTAGGGGAAGTTGAGATCGATGTCGGCGGGAGCGAGCAGATAGAAGTAGAGGCTCGGCACGAGGTGGGCGAAGTCCGGGGGATATGGGTCGAGGTCGTTGAGCTGATAGACGAGGCCGAACTCGGTGACGTCGTCGAAGCGCACCACGTTGTAGGCGAGCAGCAGCACCACAGCCAGCGCGACGGGACCGAAGAGCACCAGGGCGGCTCGGCGCCGTAGCGCCCAGCTCGGAAGCTGCCCTCGCCGCAGCAGATATACGAGCGCGGCCACCGCGAGGGCGCCTGCCACCACCAGGGTGGCCCGGGCGCCGACGGCCAGCGCAAGGCAGACGCTTCCTGCGAGCAGTCGCCGCCACCTTCCGGGCTCTTCGAGAGTCCCCCGCAGCAGGAAGTACGCCGCCGCCATCACGAAGCAGTAGCCGGCCGAGATCGCGACTTCGTACACGGTGGGGCGGCGCAGCAGGTACGGGGCGACGTTGGCGGTGGCGATCGCGAGACCCGCAAGTGCGAGCATCCAGTCGGGCGTGCCCGGCAGGTTCCGGCGCACCAGGTAGCGCAGCAGCGCCAGTGCGAACAGAAGCCCCACGAACGTATAGATCACGATCGCCGCGCGCTCGGGCAGATCACCTCCCAGCAGCGCCACCCGCCCGGGCAGGAACAGGGTCAGCACCGGAGTCGGCGGCCAGTACAGGTAGTAGCGGTCTTCGTAGAGCGACAGGTCGTGCAGTCGGTTGGCGGTGATGTTCTTCGCGGCGTCGTAGGGATCGTCGAGAGCGCGAAGCTGCGGCGACGGCTCGACCAGCAGGTCCGCTTGGCCGTGCAGGAAGGCGTCCGTCAGCAGGTTGAAGTAGTCGCGACCGCCGACATCGACCTGAACCGGGAACGTCGTCGCACTCGTCCACGCCGTCCCGGAGTAGAAGACGAGCACGAGCGCGAGCGCCGCCAGGACCGCGAGCGCCTTTGGGTCATGTGCAAGGGAGCGTGCGCCGGCGGTGAAGCGACGGACCGACCGCGCGGGTTGCAACCGGTTCGGCAGTCTCATCGGTCGAGGCGGGCGCGCGGCGGTCGAGGAGGGACTTGGCGGGCGTCAGCCACCCGGCCGGTAGCGGCGCAGGTTCGAGGGCTCGAAGTAGTTGGTGGCGTGCGAGACCACGATCGGCTGCTCGGGCGTCGGTCGCACCCTGCCGAGCTCTTGGGCGACGGCGCCGCATTGGCCGCCATAGGCGCCATATCCGTCAGCCCAGACAAGCCAGACGTCGTTATCCGGTCCCGCCATCCGATCCGCCTCTTGTGCGAACGCCGCCGGATCTGTGGCCGCGATGCGCGCGGCGTAGTCGACCCAGTTCACCCGCTCGGAGGTCGAGTCCGTGGGCAGGGTCACCTGCTTGAGTCCGGGGCCCAGCAGCCGGTCAACGGGTGGCGCCAGCTGATCGGGGCAGTACGCCACCACGTCTCCCTCCTGTGCCGAGCGCTCGACGGCGGCCGCGATCTCCGGAGCATGTGAGCGCTCTGCGTCGATGTTGGCGGCGCTGCCGATCACTCCGAGAAGGACCACGGCTGCGGTGAGCCCCAGCCGCAGGTAGCGCCCTGCCACGAGGCTGATGCCGGTGGCCACGAGCAGGATGAACGGCACGAACACCACGGCGAGGTACCGGGACTCGAACGTGACCGGCTTCACCTTGCTGGCGATGACCGCGAGCGCGACGGTGCCGAGGACCACCGCGGCCAGCGACATGCTGTGTCGCCTCCCGGCCACCGCCTTTGCGCTCTCGGGCTCGGCTGCGGAGGCACGCGTGCGCAGGACGGCGAGTCCCGCCAGCACCACCAGCAGCACTCCGAGAATCCTGCCCGGAGGCGCTGCGGGGGTCAGGTACCAGCGGGCCCGGTTGGTGTCCGCGAAGTACTCCCCGATGTCCACCAGGAACTTGTACGAGGTGGGGTTGCCCCATGGCGTCCCGGTGTTCTCGATCTGAAAGAGGAACACCGGCAGCCAGGGCAGCATGAGCAGGGCTCCGCCGGCGATGCCCCCCGCCGCCCAGAGGACCGCCCTGCGCCGCCGCGTCCATGCCAGGGACACCACGAGAACGGAGAAGACCGCCGCCAGCAGGTAGAAGGACCAGTAGTGGGTGAGCATCAGCAGTCCGCTGACCAGTGCGAGCGCCACCACGCGCGCCGGGGACGGCCGCGCCAGCACTGAGGTCAGCGCCAGGTAGCCGAGGGCGGTGAGGAGGATCACCACGGCGTACATGCGAGCCTGCGTCGCATAGAGACCCGCAAAGGGAGACGTGGCCACGAGCAGCGCGGCAGTCCAAGCCGTCCAGTCGCCACCGATCCTGCGCCCCGCAAGCCATACGGCGGGCACGGTGGCGAGCACCGCCACCCCCGACAGCGAGCGAGCGGCGAAGTTGCCTTCACCGAAGACCTCCATCCAGACGTGGAGAAGCAGGTAGTGAAACGGCGCCGAGTTGTCCTGCCGCAGCGCGTCGGGGATCTCTGTCAGCGGCAGCCGGGAGATGTTCACGCTGAGGGCCTCGTCCAGCCAGAGCTGAGCGTTCACGTTGAAGAAGAAGAAGATGGCCAGGGCGGCAACCCCGCCCGTGGCCACGAGCGCGCCGGGCGAGACGGGCGCCAAGCGCCGCCTGATCGCGGCGGCGATCCCGCGCCCGGAGGTCCTTGCCGGCGCAGGTGCAACCTCGTCCGGGGGACTCTTGATGCTCGCAGGCATTCCACCACCGTAGTGAAGGGCATCGGAGGCATCCGCAACTACCGGCGCGGGCTGCGGGGCTGCCATCATCAGCAGCTTCCGTGGCCCTCAACGTCTCCCTACCCGATTCCGAGCGGGGCCCTTGGCGCGGCAGGGCGCTCGTGGCCGCGGTCGCCGTCCTCGTCGCCGTCAGCCTCGGCTTCGCCCTAGCGAGCCAGTGGTCGAGCCTGCCCGACATCGCGTGGCGCTTCCGCCCCGGATGGCTCGCGCTGTCGGTGCTCTGCCTGCTTGCCTTCCAGTGGATGCACATCGAGCTGTGGCGGGGGATGCTGCACTCGCTGGGCGGCACGCTCCCGCGGTGGAAGGCGCGCTCGATCTGGAGCACCACCCTCCTGGCCCGTTACGTTCCCACGAGCGCCCTGATGGCCGTTGGCCGGATCGCGCTGTCCCAGCGCGAGGGCGTATCGAAGCGCGTGTGCACGGCAAGCGTGGCCTACGAGGTGGCCTTCACCTTCACGGCGGCCGTGGCCGTGAGCACCTACCTCGTGCTCACGCTCCCCGCGTTCGAGGAGCACTCGCTGCGCTGGCTCGTGCTGGCGGTGCCGGTAGCCGGGCTCCTCTCGCTTCACCCGCGAGTGTTTCACTCGCTGGTCAACCGTGCTCTGCGCCGGTTCGGGCGGGAGCCGTTGCCGGTCTCACTGCCCTTTTCCAGCGTGCTGGTGTTCTTCGCCCTCTTTGTCGTGTCGCTCATCGTGGCCGGCGTGTCGGTCCTCGCCATGACTCACGCCCTGCACGACGTGCCGGCCGACGAGAGTGCCGTGCTCGTGGCCTCGTACTCACTCGGCTTTGCCGCCGGGGTGATCGGCTTCGTGCTGCCGGGCTCTCTCGGTGCGCGCGAAGCCGGGGTGGCGGTGGCGGTGGCCGCCGCCGTGCCCGCCGCGGTCGCCCTCGCCGTGGCTCTCGTGGTGCGGCTGGTCCAGATAGGCGTCGAGCTGCTCTACGCGGGCGTCATGCCGGTGATCGCCCGCAGGCGCCCGCGCGACTAGTGCACGCGTCCGTAAGCTAGCCGGGGATCCGTCGAAAGACGGCGCGCGGCAGGTGGCGCAGCACCGCCATCACGGCCCGTAGGATGGCGGGTGCCCACACCGTGTGGTCGTCCCTGCGCAGGCCCGCGACGATCGCCTGCGCCACCTCGTCCGGCGTCGTGGCGAAGGGCGCCGGCTTCATACCCTCGGTCATCTTCGTGTGCACGAAGCCGGGGCGCACCACCATCACGTGTACGCCCGAGCCGTGCAGCGAGTCGCCGAGACCCTGGGCGAAGGCGTCGAGGCCGGCCTTCGAGGCGCCGTAGACGTAGTTGGCCTTTCGGGCGCGCTCGGCGGCCACCGACGAGAGGAACGCCAGCGCGCCGTGACCCTGGGCTCTTAGACGCGCCACCAGGGGCACCGTCACGCTCACGGCGCCCGTGAAGTTCGTCTGCACCACCTCGCAGGCGTGTCGCGCGTCGCGCTCGGCCACCGCCTGATCGCCCAGCACGCCGAAGGCCAGCAGCACGAGGTCGAAGTCCCCGTGGCGGTCGAAGGTCTCGTCCACGAAGGCCGCGTGCGAGCTGAAGTCGAGCGCGTCGAAGGGCACGAGCTCCACGGTCTCCGCCCCGGCGGCCCGTAGAGCGGCTTCCTCCTGTCGCAAGCGCTCAGGGTCACGCACCGCCAGCACCACCGTGCGGGTGCGCTCTGCCACCAGCGCCCTCACGGTGGCCAGGGCGATCTCCGACGTTCCGCCGAGCACCAGCACCGACTGCACCGTGCCCAGGGCGTCCTTCATCGGAGCAGCCCCACGCGCTCGGCGAGGTCTGAGTGCATCACGCAGTCGGGGTCCAGGCGCGAGCGGATCGCGCGCCAGTCGGGCAGGCGCGGGTACATCGCCTCGAGCAGCTCGGGCCGCATCCGCGAGTCCTTCGCCAGGTAGACGCGCCCGCGGGCGCCGGCCACGAGCTCGTCCAGTGAATCGAGGAGCGGACCCAGACCGGGCACGGCCGCCGGGATGTCGAGGGCGAGCGTCCACCCCGGCATGGGAAACGAGATCAGCCCCCGCTGCTCGCCGAAGCGCTTGAGCACGGCGAGGAACGAGGCGCATCCGGCCTCTGAGAGGCGCTCGAGCGCCGTCCGCACCGCGGCCTCGGCGCCGAAGGGCACCACGAACTGGTACTGGAGAAATCCCCGCGGCCCGTACAGGCGGTTCCATCCCCGCACGGCGTCGAGCGGATAGAAGAACGCGTCGAGCGGCTCGATCGCATTGCGGCTCTCGCGCGGCGCCCTGCGGAAGTAGGCTTCGTTGAAGGCGGCAACCGACAGCCGGTTCACGAGGCCACCGGGCACCCAGGGTGGAGCGGCCAGGCGCTTGCCCGCCGACCGCACGAGCGCCTCCGAGCGCTCGCCGGCGGGCAGGTCCTCGAGGCGTGCGTGCTCGCCGCGCAGCAGCACCGAGCGCCCGAGCCGGCGCCCGGGAGCGAGGCAGTCGATCCACGCCACCGAGTAGCGGTAGCGGTCGTCGCCCGCCTCCATGCGCGCCATCGCGTCGTCGAGGTCGGCGGCGCGCTCGGTGTCCACGCGCATCCGCGCGGTCTCGACGGGCAAGAGCGCCAGCGTGGCCTCCACGATCACGCCGGTCAGACCCATCCCCCCGGCGGTGGCCCAGAACTGGTCCGGCATCCCGCCGGGAGTGACCTCCAGGCGGTTGCCGCCGGGTGTGACGAGCGCGAAGCCGAGCACGTGCTCACAGAACGAGCCGTCGCGGTGGTGGTTCTTGCCGTGGATGTCGCTGGCGATCGCCCCGCCGACCGTCACGTAGCGGGTGCCGGGGGAGACCGCGACGAACCAGCCGAAGGGCAGGAGGAGCCGCGTGAGGGCGTCAAGCGAGAGTCCGGCGTCGACAACCACGATCCCGCTCTCGAGGTCCATGCGCCGCACGCCGGCGAGCGCCGTCATGTCCAGCACCTCGCCCCCCGCATTCTGGGCGGCGTCCCCGTAGGCGCGGCCGAGGCCGCGGGCGATCACGCCTCGCGGGGGGGCGTTGCGCAGCGCCGTGCAGACCTCGCCCGGCTCCACCGGCCGGTGCACGGTCCCGCGGGTCGCTGCCGTGCGGCCCCAACCCGCGAGCAGCCGGGGCTCTGGGCCGGCGGTCGCCGCCTCGCGGTCTCTCGACGCGAGCGCCTCCCTCGCGGCAACCGCACTCACGTAGCCGGAGGTCCGCCGCTCGCCAGGGTGATGACCCCGGCGCACAGCGCCCAGGACACCACGCAGACCAGCAGCGGCCGGTCGCGCCACACCACCACGGCGGGCTCGTCGGTGACTCCCGAGTGGTGGTGGATGAGAAACAGCACCCGGAAGATCCCGTACATCACGAACGGCACCGTGAGCAGCATCAGGTCGGTGGCAGCGCCCGTGACGGCGTAGAGGGCGTAGGCCACGACGGTGGTGGGGGTCACTACGGCGATCAGCTCGTCGAGCAGCCCGACCGAGTAGCTCTCGAGCACGGCGCGCTTGGGCTGCGAGGAGCCGCCGAGGGCCACCGCCTCCCCGCGCCGCTTGGTGAGCCCGAGGAAGAGGGCCAGCAGTCCGGTGCACAGCAGAAGCCACGAGGAGATCGGCACGCCGATCGCCACGCCGCCGGCGAGCGCTCGCAGCACGAAGCCGCCCGCGATCGCCATCACGTCCACGAACAGCACGTGCTTGAGCCAGTTCGAGTAGCCGATCTGGAGGATCACGTAGCCGAGCAGGGTCACGAGCGACTCCCAGTTGACAGCGGCCGTGAGAGCCGCCCCGCCGAGGGACGCGACAACAGCCGCCACCAGGGCGGTGCGCGGCGAGAGGTCTCCGCGCGCGATCGGGCGCGACGCCGTGCGCGGACTGTGGCGGTCGGCTTCCGCGTCCACGGCGTCGTTGAGCAGATACGTGGCCCCGCTCACGAGACAGAAGGCCACCGCCACGATCACGGTCTTCAGCACCGAATCGAGGTCGAGGACCTCCCCCGCGAAGAGCAGGCCGGCGAACACGAAGGCGTTCTTCGACCACTGCTTCGGCCGCATCGTCTCGAGTACGAGGAGCGGCATCGGGCCCCTGCGCCGGTCGGCCCCGGGGGCGTCGACTGTGGAGGGTGCGGCGGGCGACTCTTTCTCGAGAATGGGCATGGGTTGGGTGGCGACGGAGGGCCGGCCAGCGATTGTAGGGGCTGGTTGTGCCCCCTCAGCGCAGGTGACGGCAGTCCACCGTCACGGCGAAGGGGCTGTAGGGCGTCTCAAGGGTGATGCGGACGTTGGGGGCGATGGGGATGCGGACATCGCCCGCGGGGAGGCGGCGAATGGGGATCGACCCGACCTTCGGCGGCGAGCCCGGCCGGCGCCCGCCGACCGTCGCACAGCGCTCGCGGGCGGAGGCGACCGACTCCTTCCACGCCGGCCCGCCGCTGCGGACGGTGAAGATCGAGAAGTTGGTGAGCACCAGGGCGGCGGTGAGCGCCGAGAAGCCGATCTGAACGTTGCGCCAGGCCCGCGACGACAGTCGCGGGTCGCGCCTGTCGAGGGTGAGGAGCACCGCGATGGTGAGGAAGAGGATCGGCAGTAGCACGTAGCGCGACCCGTTGAGGCTGAAGTCGCCCCGGTCGAGGAAGTTCTCCGTGCCGCGCAGCATGAGCGGAACGGTGAGGTAGCCCACCGACAGCGCAAGGCTGCCGCCGATGAGCAGGCGCCGGCCCCGATCGGCGCGGAGGAGGCCGTACGCGCAGACTGCCGCCACCACCAGCAACGCTGCGAGGGCGAAAGCCAGACCCCATGGTTTCCAGAAGTTGTCGAGGAAGAGGTCCCCCACGAGGAAGGAGCCGGTCACGCGCAGGGCGTAGATCTTGGGCACGGCCGGCAGGTGGGAGGATGCGTAAGGGGCCACAGGATCCTCCACCACCCCCAGCACGAGTTGCACCGCCAGCGTGCCGAGGAACACGAGCGGGATGGCCCGGCCGCGCCAGGTGCGGTCACGCCAGAGCGCGATGAGAGGCAGGGGCGCCAGCAGCGCGGCAAGCGGGTCGCTGAGCACGGCGAGGGCGACGATCGTGATCCCGACGGCGATCCCCGCCGTCGTGCGCGGGGCGGCGACGAAGACCCAGAAGCACGCGAAGATGAGGTACCAGTGCAGGTTGGCGATGTTGGCGTTGGTCTCGTATCCCGCCGCCGGCAGGAGCACCACGGACATCGCCAGAACCACGCGCGCCCACTGCGTGTGAAAGACGCGGGCGCTGGCGAAGTAGACGTACATGGCGATGAGCGTCACCGTGAGGGCTGACAGGAAGGTCATCAGGAGGGCCGCGTGCTCGAGCCCGACCAGCGCCACGGGCCCCGCGATCAGCCGCGGAAGCGTGTGCAGGTAGGCGTTGTAGGGGGTTACCAGCGTTTCGAGGAAGGGGTTCGCGAGGGCGTCGGTGAGGAAGATCGCGCCGTCCTCCTGCCACACGCTGTCCCAGGAGGGCACCCCGGGCTGGCGCAGGAGCTGGAGGCCGGTGGCGACTACGCCCAGGAAGGCGAGCAGCATCAGGTCGGCGCGGGCAAGGCGCCGGGGAGCCTCGGGCGCGGAGGCGGGCGGCGCGGCCTCTCGAACGCCGAGACGTCTGTGGGTTTCGACGGCCATGGGTCCCGGAACCCTTACAGGCGCCCGCCGATTCGGGGCGCTTGCCTGGTTTCGAGCGCGGAGGGCAAAACGGTGAGAGGAAGGTTCCGAGGGCCGGGCCCGGACGGGGAGTCTCCCTGCGCTGTCCTATCCTAACCCCGTCGTCGCGGCCTGCGCCGCCCCCCGCCTTCCTGACCCTTGTGACGAACAGGCTCCCTCTGTCATCCCGGCCAGGCCCCGCGGTTGCCTCCTCGATCGCCGCGGGCGACCTCGCCCTCTTGCGGGGCGTGCGCTCAAGAGCTGTCCATCCGGGCACGGTTCGCGCCGCGCAGGGTCTGTCTCGCCTCGGTGAGCACGCCGCTGTGTGGCTGGTCGCGGGTACGGTGGGCGGCGTTCTCGACCGCCCGCGACGGGCAGACTGGCTGCGCGCCGCCGCCGCGGTGGCGGGCGCACACGCCTTCAACGTCGCCGTCAAGCGGGTCGTCCGGCGTCAGCGACCGATCCTCACGGGTCTTCCCGCCCTCACCGCAACGCCGAGCGCGCTGAGCTTTCCGAGCGCCCACGCGGCCTCCTCCTTCGCTGCCGCGCGGGCTTACTCGCAGCTCGTTCGGCCTGCGCCGCTGTACGGCGCTGCGTTGGCCATGGGCGTGTCTCGCGTGTTCCTCGGAGTGCACTACCCCTCGGACGTGGTGGCGGGAGCCCTATTGGGGCTGGCCGTCGGCAGCCTTCCCGCTCTGTGGACGACACCGGAATCGTCCGATCGCGTCGAGATCTTCGTTCCCGCGGCCGGCTGACGTGTCGCGCCGGGCACGAGCGGTCGCGGCTCGCTTGAGTCGAGCGCTCGAGGGGCGGGCGCGCTACGGCGCCTTCCGACGCCACGTCGAGCCGGAGATCGCGTCTTCGACGCGCGTGCACCGCTTCGCGGCGGTGCCCGAGATCGGCTCCCGAGCAACCGCTGCCGTTGCGCTTGCCGTGGCGATCGACCCGTCGGGCGGTGGCGACGGGGAGGTGACGCAGGCGTCGTTGCGGGGCCAGACGGTTGGTTGTGCGGACACCGGCGAGTACTCGATCGTGCGGGCGCTGCAAGAGAGTCGAGCCCCGTGGATCGTGCTGATACGGTCGGGCGACCGCCTTGCGCCGACTGCCCTCGAGCGCCTCGGTCAAGCGGCGACGCTCGCCTCGGACGCGGCGGTGATCACCTGCGACGACGACATAATCGATCGGAAGGGCCGGCGGTCGCGACCGGTGCTGCACCCGGGACCAAGTCCGGACCTCTGGCTCGAGCGCAACCCCGACTTCGCGCTGGTCGTGGTCGCCCGCGCGGCCGCGCTGGCGGCCTCGGGGGCGGGTGGGCAGGGGTGGTCACTCTTCTCGTGCCTGGCCGGCCGCGACGGCGCCGGTCACGCGCACGTTCCCCTGGTGCTCTGTCACAGGCCGGGCTCGCGCCGCGGCGCCAGCCAGCCCGAGAGCGGCGAGCGGCGAGTCCGCCGACCGTCGGGTCGAGAGCCCTCGGTGGAGGTGATCGTCGCATTTCGGGATCGCCCGCAACTGCTCGAGCGCTGCGTGCGCTCCCTGCTCGAGCGCTCGACCTACGAACGCCTCCGGCTGCGTCTCGTCGACAACCGGAGCACCGACCCCCGGCTTGCGCCGCTCACCGAGCGCTTGGAGAAGGACTCCCGGGTCTCGGTGGAGGCCGATGGCCGGCCGTTTCACTTCTCCGCCCTGATGAACGGGGCAGCCGCCCGGGCGAAGGGTGACCTGCTCGTCTTCCTGAACAACGACACCGAGGTGCTCAGCCCGGGCTGGATCGAGGAGCTGCTCGGGGAGGCGCTGCGCCCTGAGGTAGGCGCGGTGGCCCCGATGCTGCTCTATCCAGACGGCCGGGTGCAGCATGCGGGGGTGGCCCTCGGCATCCACGGCTGGGCCGGGCATCCGTTCGCGGGCCTCAAGCCCGAAGAGCGCACGCCCTTCGGCTCCGCCGGCGACGGTACCCGCAACTGGATGGCCGTCTCGGCCGCCTGCATGATGGTCGAGAAGCGCAAGTTCGACGAGGTCGGCGGCTTCGACGAGTCGTTCGCTGTCGGTGGTGGCGACGTCGACCTCTGCCTGCGGCTCACCGCGGCGGGCTACCGCTCGCTGTGCGTGCCCCGCGCGAGGCTGATCCACGACGAGTCCGCCTCGCGCGACCCGAGACGGGTGCCGGCGGGCGACTTCGAGGCGTCGCGGCGCAGCTACGGGGCCTTCCGTACGGTGGGCGATCCCTTCTACCACCCGGCGCTCACCCTTCAGGACACCACCTGCCGGCTGCGGACCGCCGGCGAGCCGCCACCCCCGCCGTGAGGCGCCTCAGCCGCAGGCGCGCGCGCTACATCCGGAGCATCCTCCATGCAGGGCCGGAGGAGACCGCGTACGCCTGGCTGAGGGCGAGGAGGCGGCGCCGCAACGTGGCCGACGACGAGCGCGCGCTGCTGCCTTCAGACCGCCTCGTGCTGGGACGGGACTTCGACGTGAGCGCCGGAGACCTGGCAGCCAACGCCGGGGTGCTGAAGGCCTATGCGGCCGCGAAGACGACGGAGATCCGCTCGATCCAGTGGTTCGTGCCGGGCTTCTACCTCGTCTGGGGAGGTGGGGTGCACACGCTCCTGCGCTTCGCCGACCACGTCGCCCGCCGGCACGGCGTGGAGAGCCGATTCTGCGTGTTCGACGACGACCCGACCGTCGTGAAGCGGGTGCGTGCGCGGATCGCCGAGGCCTTCCCGGCGCTGGCGGGCAGCCCCGTGACGGGGCCGTCGGCGGATCTCGAGCCCTGTGACGCAGCGATAGCCACCGCGTGGGAGGGAATCTGGCGCGTGGTGCGGTTTCGAGACGCCGCCGCCAAGTTCGTGTTCGTGCAGGACTGGGAGCCCGACTTCTATCCGGCCGGCTCGGCCTCCGCGATGCTCACCGAGGCCGCGCGTCTGGGGATCCCCGGGATCGTGAACACCGAAGCGCTGGCCGAGGTCTGGCGCGCTCACGGCAGCCCGGCGGTGGCTTTCACGCCTGCGGTGGACAGCGAGCGTTTCCGTCCGGATGAGTCGCCACACGAGAGTCCCGTCCGCATCTTCTTCTACGGACGCCCGAAGACGGCTCGCAACGCCTTCGGGCTCGGCTTGGCGGCTCTGCGCCGGGTGAAGGAGATGCACGGCGACTCGGTGCAGATCATCTGCGCCGGGGAGGACTGGAGTCCCGGAACGTACGGAGCGGCCGACGTGCTCGAGAACGTCGGGATGCTGGAAAGCCTCGATGAGGTGGCTGACCTCTACCGCTCGTGCGACATAGGCCTTGTGTTCATGCTCTCCCGCCACCCGTCATACCAGCCGCTCGAGTTCATGGCTTCCGGTGTCGCCACCGTGTCCAACGAGAACCCCCACACCGACTGGCTGCTGCGCCACGAGGAGACGGCCCTCACGGCTCCTCCCATCCCTGCGCTGATAGCGGCCCAGATCGAGCGGCTGG
This sequence comes from Thermoleophilaceae bacterium, assembly GCA_030447725.1. GTDB lineage: Bacteria > Actinomycetota > Thermoleophilia > Solirubrobacterales > Thermoleophilaceae > JAAYBF01. The sequence goes on along the minus strand of JAUJOQ010000001.1, from coordinate 43,124 downwards.
TGGGCGATCCGGCGCTTCGTGCGCGGCTCGCGCAAGCGGGGCGCGACGAGGTGAACGCGGCGGACTGGGACACCGAGCTCGAACGCGCCTGGCTCGCCATCACCGCACGCCGGGGCCTCCGCTAGAGCCGTTCGGCGATCCTCGGGGCTTCGCGGTTGAAGACCCAGACCCCGAGAGCGCAGACCGCGGCCCCGACCGCTATCGGGACGAGTATCCAGGCGCCCCCGCCGGCGGCGGCGATCGCGCCGTCCGCGTTCGGATCGATCACCCAGCTGCGTCCCTGTTCCAGGATGTCCGCAAGCGGGTTGACCAGCATCAGCACCTGCCGGTAGTCCTCGGGCACCTTGTCGATCGCGTACAGCACGGGAGAGCCGTAGAAGAGGGCGGTGGAGACGACCGCCCATATCGGGGCGACATCTCGAAAGCGCACGTACAGCGCCGACAGCAGCATCGCCACCCCGAGGGTCAGGAGCACCAGCGGCACGAGCAACAGCGGCAGCAGCAGCCAGGTCCAGCGCGGGTCCACGCCGTAGGCCAGCAGGAAGACGAACACGGCGATCAGGCTCACGGCGAGGTTCAATCCGCCGGAGAGCACACGCGCCAAGGGAATCACCATCCCGGGAAAGTGCATCTTGCGAACGATCGCTTCGCGGTCGACCACCGAGGTCACCGCCTTCGTGCTGGCGTCGGCGAAGAAGTTGAACAGCACGATGTTGAACAGAAGCAGCATGGGGTAGTTCACGATGTCGTCGCCGAAGTCGACGATCTGGCTGAACACCACGTACAGCACGCCGAAGAGCATCAGCGGGCGCATCAGCGACCACAGGTATCCCAGTGCCGAGCCGAAATAGGTGAGCCGGTACTCGGTCAGGCCGATGATCCAGGTGAGGTAGAGCGCGCGGCGCAGGCCTCCTCCGAAGGCCGATGGGCCGCGGATCTGCCGCGGTAGGGCTGTCGAGCTCATGAGGGGGTCGCCGCCTCGGTCCGGTTGCGCCGGCGCTCGAGCTCGAAGGTGTGGTCGAGCGCCACCAGCCCCAACTGCGCTCGATTGCCGAAGACCAGGAAGTCGCTGGCCCGGTAACGAAACGCCGCCACTCGGTGGACGCCCTCATGCACTCCGCAGTCCACGTAATAACGCGCCGGCTTCAGGTCGTTGCGCAGAGCCAGCCGCAACGAGATGCGCTCCCCGGGCTCGAAGGGCTGCTCTTCGCGTCCCAGCTCGCGGGTGGCGGTGCCGAAGACCACGGTGCCCGCCTCGTCGTTGATCGTCACCCCGATCTCGGGATCGTCGATGCGCTGCAGCGCCTCGATCTCGGCGCGGATCACGAGCGGATCGCCCTGGCCGACGGAGTCCACGCGCCGCCCGTCCGGCCGCTCGATCCAGACGTCGCCGATCGCGACGCCGTGGCTCACGTCCTCCGGCCGGCCTGCGGTCACCGAGGCCTCGTCGTCCTCCTCGAAGTTGAGCTCCAGATAGCGGCGGGCGACTGAGCCGGGGTCCCCGATGTCTGCGACGGCCCCGCGGTGCAGCAGCATCGCGCGCTGGCAGAAGCGCTCGATCATCTGCATGTCGTGGGTGACCAGCACGACGGTCTTGCCACGGTCGCGAAGGTCGTGGAACGCGTCGAAGCACTTCTGCTGGAACGCCGCATCGCCCACGGCCAGCACCTCGTCGATCAGCAGCACGTCGGCATCGGCGTGCACCATGAGCGAGAAAGCCAGGCGCACCTGCATCCCCGACGAGTAGTTCTTGAGCTTGAGGTCGAGGAAGTCATCGAGCTCGGCGAACTCGACCACGGCATCGAAGCGCCGTTGGGCTTCGCGGGGGCTCAGCCCCATCATCACCCCGTTGATCACGACGTTGTCGAGAGCGGTCATCTCCTGGTTGAACCCCACGCCCAGCTCGATGAAGGGCACGAGGCGGCCCGCCACGGTGATAGCTCCCCGGTCCACGCGGTAGACGCCGGCCATGCACTTGAGCAGGGTGCTCTTGCCCGAGCCGTTGCGGCCCGCGATCCCGAAGAACTCGCCCTGCTCGATGTCGAAGGAGACGTCCTTCAGCGCATGCAGATCCGTGACCGCCACCCGCCTGAAGGGGTGCATCGCCCTCTCCTTGAAGGACATGAGGTGCTGGCGGGGAATGCGAAACGTCTTCGAGACTCCCGCGACGCCGACCGCGGTGGCTCGCTCGTTCATGGCCGACAAGGGTAAAGGGAGCGGGTTACCCAAGCCTGCGCATGAGCGCGGACACCAGCCGAGCCGGAGTGCCGAGGGCACCACGTTTGGCCCGTTCGCGGAGCTGTTGCTGCAGCGTGGCGATCGCTCCGAGCGCGGAACGAGGGAGCGGCAGCACGGCAAGCCCGCACTCCACGTCCACCGTGTGCACCTCGCGTGGGAGGAACCTGTCCAGATCGATCACCACGTTGGGGTCAAGGCCCCGAACGATGTAGGAGCTCGGCCCGATCGGTCGCATGCCGCTTGTGGTGAGCTGCTCGAGCTGTTCGGGGGTGTTGAAGTCGAGAGTCACCGTCTCGTCGGCGCCGCGGGGAGAGCAGCGCAGCCGGATGAAGTCGATCCGCACCACGCAGGGAAGCTTGGCCGGATCGATGCGGACACGGCGCACGATGTCGCCCACCACCGTGCCGTTGGCATAGGTGAGGCCCAGCCGGTTGCGGCGGCCCGGCGCGGTCACCATTCCCTGCCGGCGAAAGCCCCAACCACGATCGCAGTAGATCTCCACATCGCCCGTCTCGAGTGGGGAGGAGAAGGCGTCCCACGGCACCACGCCGGAGGTGGCGGCCTCGACTGCCCTGGCCAGGTGCTCGTTGTGCAGCGCGGCCAGCCCGAACGGCCAGTAGAGCTCGGCCATCGAGGTCGTCATCACCACACGGGGCTCCAGATAGCGAGCCGCTCTCACCGAGGTGGGGGGCACGAGCGCCTCCTGGCCCCGGGAGCCGAAGTTCTCGTCATGCAGCCATCCCGCGAAGAGAGTCGCTTCGTCGGTGGTGGGGGCCGTGAGCGAGCGCACCAGGATCGAGCGAAGACGGTCCTGCCCGTCTTCGTGCAGCGAAACGAGCGCCTCGGGAACGCAGGTGCGATAGCGCAGCCACTCTCGCTGGAAGCTCTTGACTCCCTTTTGCACGCTCTCGCGCTGCGCCGACTGGAACGGCTCGCTGTCGGCGGCCGCCAGCACGGGCTCGAGGCTCGAGTCGAGGTCCACCTGGGATCCGTGGTCGGGCATGCAGATCTGCTCGAGGATCTCGGGACTGCGCATGAACGCCTCGACCGGTGCCGCGGGTTCTCCCGCGTTGGCCAGATAGCCGTGTACGTCGGCACCGTCGAGCATGCGGTCGGCCGCGCGCCCGGTCGTCATCAGGTAGAGGCCCGTGGTCTTCAGCTCCGAGTCGGCCGCACGCAGGAGACCGTCGAGGTCGGTCTGGATGGTCGCGCCCCACCCGAGGTCCACGAGCACTATGCGTTCCTCCCCGGGGGGCCGGACGCTCTCCACGTAGCGCACGAGGCGCGAGCGCAACTCGGCGCTGCTCGCCACGATCCGGCCGCGGAGCTCCATGTCGGAGGTCAGACGCTCCACCAGTCGCGCGGCCAGCGCCGGCTCGTGAAGGCGGGCGCCTGCCAGCTCGGAGAAGTCGCGAAGCTCGGCGCAGTCCACGCCGAGCGTCGCGCAGAACTCGGCGACCGTAGGCATCCTGCGCCGTTGGAAGAGACGGCCCAGCTCCTCTGGCGATCCCTCCACGATCGACGCCCTCGCGCAGACCTGACGCGAGAGCCAGATCGGCCGCGCGTCCACCGGCGCGGGCACCGACGCGGCAGCCGCGTTGACCAGCTCGGAGAGGATCTTGCCCTCGCGCATCATGCAGAAGACCCTGCTCACCCCGGCCTCGCCGGCGCGCTCCTGGACCCAGTCCGCGAAGCCCGTGAGCGGGGGCCCGATCGACGCGGCTCCGAAGGCCCAGAAGGCTTTCAGCTCCGGTGGCTGGCTCTCGGCCTCCACTCGGTGCAGCACCTTGGAGCGCAGGGCCGTCAGCCCGTAGTCGCCGTGGTAGGGGTTGAGCGGAGCCATCGCGCGCAGACCCTCGCGCTCGATCACGCGGGCGAGGCCCTCGGGGCGCCGCTCGAAGTAGATGCCCCGCACGCCGGCTCGTCCGGCCGCGGCAACGTCGGCCTCGTGGTTGTCGCCCACGTGGATCACCTTGGCCGGCTTGACCCCGAGGTCGTCGAGCACGATGCGCCAGAGCCCTCCTCCCTTCCCCACGCCGTGGGCCGAGGAGGCGAAGACCCGCTCGATCTCGAGCGAGCCCGCCGGACCGCTGCCAAGGAACGAGCGCAGGTGAGCTTCGCCGAAGTAGGTGTCTGAGACGCACACGGTGCGCACGTCGTGCTCGCCCGCGAGCCTCACCAGCTCGACCACGTCGAGATCGGCTACGAGCAGGCTCCGTTCCAACTCGACCTCCCGGTCCACCAGACCGTCGAGGGTGATGTCCCGAAGCACGGCCTGCGGGATGGAGGCGCAGATCTCGCGCAGCGTCACCTCTTCGCCGCGGCCGTCGAGCTCGCGGGCATGCCGAGCTCGCTGCTCGGCGCGCTGCCTGAGTACCGCGAAGGCGCTGGCGTCGATGTCGGGCGCCAGCAGACCGTCCGCGTGGAGCCGCGCGCCCAGCAGGGTGAAGGCGTTCACGGGCTCTGGCACTTTGCGCCACATCAGCGTGTCGAAGAAGTCGAGTGAGAGCACCTCGCACCCTCCGCTCGCCACGATCTCGACTGCGGTCCGCAGGCGGGCGTCAGTCGCGGCGGGCCCGGGGGCTCGGCGGTCGATCGCCGCTACAGGACTTTGGCCTGCGGCTGCGGAGCGCCCTGGCCGAGGGCCGACGGGGTCGTGGGAGATGTCGTGCTCCGGCATGGGCGGGGGGCGCGCGCAGGCTAGCAGTGACTAGGCTGCTCGGGCTCATGAGTCAACCTCTGCTGCTGCACTCACTGACCGAGATGAAGAGTGTCGTGCGCGGCTGTCTCGAGGCTGCGCAGGCGCGCACGGTGGTGGAGATCGGCTCCGAGTCTGGAGCAAATACCCGCGAGCTTCTGAGCTTCGTCGGTGGCAACGATGGCGAGCTCTGGTGCGTAGAGCCGGAGCCCACTCTCGAGGTGGAGCAGCTGGACGGCCAGGAAGACGGCCTGCACCTCGTCCGCGGCCGTAGCCCCGAGGCATTGACGGCGGTCGAGGCCTGTGACGCCTACATCATCGACGGCGATCACAACTACTGGACGGTGTCGCAGGAGCTCGACCACATCGCGGAGAGCGCTGAGCAGCTGCCGCTCGTGCTCCTACATGATGTGTGCTGGCCGGCGGGCCGGCGCGACATGTACTACGCCCCGGGGGCGCTGCCGGCCGGCGCGGTGCACCCCCACTCCTGGGAGCTCGGCTGCGTGCCCGACCGCCAGGAGGCCATCGAGGGCGGCTTCCGTGGGCGAGGCAGCTTCGCCATCGCGCTCAACGAAGGCGGAGAGCGCAACGGAGTCCGCACCGCGGTGGAGGACTTCGTGGAAGCCCGCGGCGATCTGCGCTTCGTGGTCGTGCCGGTCATCTTCGGGCTCGGCGTCCTCTACTCCGCCACCGCCCCCTACGCCGACGCGCTTGACCGGGTCCTCGGGTCCCTCGAGGGCAATCCGCTGCTCGAGCGTGTCGAACGAAACCGGGTCGATCTCTACATGGAGCTGCTCGAGCAGGGCGACAGGGTTTCGCAACTGGGCCTGCGCCAGGGCCGGCTGCTGGCCGAGTACGACAGGAGCCTCACCGCGGCGGAGACAGAGGCGGCGGCACTGCGGCTCGAGGTGGCGAAGCTTCGCGAGAGCGCGCGAGCTCGTGACAGCGTGGATCGGGCGCTCAGCTGAGACCGCCTCGCCTCCCATAGGCTTGCACCGTGCCTCTCGACCTCGTCACCGGCTTTCCCGGCTTCATCGGGCGCCTCCTGGTCAGGCGCCTGCTCGAGGAGGACGACCTCACGATCGTCGCCCTGGTCGAGGAGCGGATGCTCGAGCCGGCCCGCAAGGCCGCAGCCGAGATCGGCGGCGAGCGCATCGAGGTAGTGCAGGGAGACATCGCCGACCGTCGTCTCGGCATGTCCGACGAAGACCGCGAGCGCATCGTCGCCGAGGTGCGCCGGGTCTACCACCTGGCCGCCATCTACGACCTCGCGGTGCCGATCGAGCTGGCCCAGCGCGTCAACGTGGACGGGACCGGCAACGTGCTCGAGCTCTGCGCCCGCGCGGAGAAGCTCGAGCGCCTGGCCTACGTCAGCACCGCCTACGTCGGCGGGTTGCGGCGCGGCGTGGTCTACGAGCACGAGCTGGTGATGGGCCAGGGGTTCAAGAACCATTACGAGTCGACCAAGTTCCAGGCCGAGGTGTGGGTGCGCCGCTACCTCGACCGGGTGCCGACCACGATCCTCCGGCCGGCGATCGTGGTCGGCGATTCGAAGACCGGCGAGACCCAGAAGTTCGACGGGCCCTACTACCTGCTCAAGACCATCTCGCTCGCGGAGCGAACCGGCCAGCCGCTGATGCAGTTCGGCCGCTCCGATTCGGCCTTCAACGTGGTGCCGGTGGACTACGTGGTCGAGGCGATCGCCACGGCGGCGAGCCTGCCGGAGACCGAGGGCGAGACCCTGCATCTGGTCGACCCCGAGCCGCTGAGCGCCGGCGAGCTGCTCAAGCTGCTGGCCGAGCACTACGGGGCACGGGCGCCCAAGGGGCGGATCCCGCCGGCGCTGGCCGCCGCGGCGCTCAGGCTGCCGCCGGTGCGGGCGCGCTTCGGCGGCACGCCCCGGGAGTCGATCGCCTACCTCAACCACCCGGTGGTCTTCGACATGCGCCGCGCCGTCGACCTGCTGGCCGCGAAGAGGCTCACCCCGCCGAGGTTCGCCGACTACGCTGAGCCGCTCGTGCGCTTCTTCGCCGAGCACGAGCGCGACCCGGCCTTTGCGCCGTCCTCGAGCTGACGGTCGCCCTGGACTGCGCGTCTCGGCCTCACGCCTCATGTCCCGGGTCTATCCGCCGCGCCCGGTGGAAGGTGAAAGCCTCCTCCCCCTGATCGCTGCCGGCCTGAAAGGGATCGATCAGCATCGCGCAGTGGTCGCCGGTCCGAATTCGCTCGAGGATCCGGCCCGCGAACCAGTTGCGACACCCGTCCAGCACGGGCGCGCCCCCGGGGCCGGGGCGCCACTCGCAGCGTTCGAACTTGTCCAGGTGGTCACCGGTCTCGCCTCCGAACAGGTCCGCCAGGCCCGGGGCGCCGGCTGGCACCAGGTGGACCACCATCACTTCCGCCTCGCAAGCGACGCGGACGGTGTGGTTCTTGTCAGAGATGCAGACCAGGAAGCGGGGCGGATCGATGCTGCACTGGGTGGTGAAGCCCACGAGGCAGCCGGCCCTCTGGTCGCCGGCGGCCACAGTGACGATGAACATCGGGTAGTCGAGCTGAGCGACCAGCTGGTGGACGACCGGATCCCCGTCGCCGGCGCTCACGGGCATCTAGGGGAGGAGCGCAGCGCGATCGCCGATCGCGCGAGCACCGTACCCGTCCCTCTCGGGGAGGAGCGCAGCGCGATCGCCGATCGCGCGAGCACCGCACCCATCCCTCTCAAGACTGCTCGATGGACTTCACGGTCATCCTACGCCGGCCGGAGGGCGTTTCGAGAGCGCACTCGGCGCCTGCCTTCGAGCCGGCGAGCGCGCGGCCGACCGGCGAGTCGATGGAGAGCAGGCCGTCGCTCGGGCTGGCCTCGCGGGCGGGAACGAGCTTGTAGGTGACTTCCCTGCCGGTCTCCTCGTCGGTGTAGGTCACGGTCGAGCCCATCCCGGCGATCTGCCCGTCGGCGGCCTCGAGGATCTCGGCGGTGCGCAGCTGGTCGCGCATCCGGGCGATCTTGGCCTCCAGCATCGCGGCGTCCTCCTTGGCCGCGTGGTACTCGGCGTTCTCTTTCAGGTCCCCCCATTCGCGCGCGATGCCGATGCGCTCGGCCAGCTCGCGCCGCTTCTCGCCCTCGAGCGCTTCGATGTCGGCCTGCAGCTGCTGGTAGGCCTGCGCGGTCATCTTGGTCGTGTCTGGCATGCGCAGAGCATGGCGGATAGGCGGCGGGCACCGCGCGACCGCGAGCTGTCGCGGCCGGGCGGGCGGTCATCATGCGCGCCTGTGCCCGGCTCTGCGACTACCACTTTCCGCCCACCCGTGGCCGTGATCACGGGCGCGTCCAGCGGGATCGGCGAGGCCACCGCCCGCCGGCTCGCACGTGAGCCGGGTGCCCGGCTGGGTGGCGCGCCGCGAGGACCGCCTGCGCGAGCAGCGCCCTAGCGCGCCATAGGCGCGCGCCTGGTCACGCCGGTACCGCTTCGCGCTGCGCCGGTTCGGCGGTCAGGTCGTACTCGCTGGTCTCGAAGCGGGCGGTGCGCCGGCGAAAGCGGAATGTCCAGTCGGGCCAGAGGGTGGCGTTGCGGCCGGTGTCGTCGAGGTACCAGCTGGCGCAGCCGGTGTTCCACACCGTGCCCTCGAGCTGGCGATCGACGGCCTGGTTGAAGCGGGCGGCCACCTCCTCGCGCACCTCGACCGTCTCCGCGCCGCGGTCGCGCATCACACCGAGGGCGTCCATCACGTGCGCCAGCTGGGACTCGATCATGTAGATCATCGAGCTGTGGCCCAGCCCGGTGTTGGGTCCGAGCAGCATGAACAAGTTGGGAAAGCCGGCGATGGCAGTGCCCAGGTAGGCCCTGGGGCTGCCCCGCCACCGCTCGTCGAGGGTGCGTCCGCCGCGGCCGGTCACCAGCTTGCCCAGGGGCATGTCCGTGACTGAGAAGCCGGTGCCGAAGATGATCGCGTCAACCTCGCGCTCGACCCCGTCGCTGCCCACCACCGAGCTCGGCCGGACCTCGACGACGCCTCCGTCGATCAACTCGACGTTGGGCTGAGACAGGGCGGGATACCAGCGGTTGGACGGCAGGATCCGCTTGCAGCCGATCGTGTAGTCCGGAGTGACCTTCTCGCGCAGTTCATGGTCGGGCACCTGCCTGGCCATGTGCGCGCGGGCGATGCGCTCGACGATCGCCATCAGCCGCGGTTTCTTCACGAAGCCGAGCACGTTGATCTCGCGGCCGCTGTAGACGGCGCCGCGCACCAGCCGCTGCATCGCCGGAAAGCGCCGGTAGAGCCGGCGCTCGAGGGCCGTGGTGGGGCGGTCGGTGTGGGGCATGATCCACGGCGGGGTGCGCTGGAACACGTGCAGGCGCTCGACGTCGGGCTGGATCGAGGGCACGTACTGGATGGCCGAGGCGCCGGTGCCGATAGAGGCCACCCGCTTGCCCTTCATGTCGTAGTCGTGGTCCCAGCGGGCGGAGTGCATCGTGTGTCCCTCGAAGGTGTCGAGCCCGGCGATGTCCGGCGTCTTCGGCTCCGACAGCGGACCCATGCCGGCGATCAGCACGCGGGCGCGCAGCCTTCCGCGGCTGGTGTGCACGTCCCAGCGGCGGGCATCCCCGTCCCAGGAAGCGGACTCGACCGTGGTCTCGGTCCTCACGTACGGCCGCACGCCGAATCTGTCGGCGCAGCGGTGCAGGTAGTCGCGGATCTCCGGTTGACGGGAATAGGTGCGTGTCCAGTCGGGGTTGGGCGCGAAGGAGAAGGAGTAGAGGTGCGAGGGCACGTCACACCCGCAGCCCGGGTAGTCGTTCCAGTGCCAGGTGCCGCCCACGTCGTCGCCGCGCTCGAGCACGACGAAGTCCCCGTAGCCCTCCTGCTTGAGCTTGATCGCGGCGCCGAGGCCCGAGAAGCCCGCGCCGAGCACAGCGATGTCCACCTCGGAGGGGAGGGCCTCGCCCGTGTCGGCTCGAGCGGGCGTGTCAGCTGCGGTGCTCATGATCGAGAGCCCCTCGTTGTCGGGTTGGGGTCGGCGCCCGCCCTCACGCCGGCAGCCTCCGTGCTCTTCTCGCCATGCCCTTCCACGGGTCGCCTTCGGCTTCGATACGGGCGCCGATCGTCTTCACGGTCCAGCGATCGGGTTTGAGTCGGCTGTCCGACAGCTCGTCCCAGTGCACCGGCGTGGCCACCGGGGCGCGGTCCTCGGGCCGTACACCGTAGGGCGCCACCGCGTGCTGGGCGTAGTTGTTGCGGTTCACGTCCACGTAGATCTTGCGGCCGCGGTCTGTCTTCTTCCACTCGAGCGTGAGCCGTCGGGGGTCCTCGCGCACCATCTCCTCGGCGATCCGGCGCGCGAAGGTGTGCACCCTCTTGAAGCTCGGCCCGCGGCGCAACGGGCACACCACGTGGATCCCGCGTGAGCCCGTGATCATGGCGTAGGTGGCCAGCCCGGCGTCCCTCAGACGCGCGCCGGCCTCGCGAGCTGCCGTCCGCACGTCGGCGAAGCCACCTCCGGAGGGGTCGAAGTCGAGGATCAGGCGGTCGGGGTCGCGCGGGCGGTCGGCGCGCGAGAGCCACAGGTGGGGCGTGATCACGTTCTGGCCGGCCAGGTAGACCAGCGTTGCGGCGTTCTCGGCGAGCGCGTGGGTCACCGTCCCACCCCGCTTGGCCAGCGTCGCACGCGCGATCCAGTCGGGAAAGTGAGGCGGTACGGCCTTCATGAAGAACCCCGGTGCCTCGATGCCGCCGGGGAAGCCCTGCAGGGCCAGGGGATGTCCGGAGACATACGGCAGCATCACCGCAGCCACCCGCTCGTAGTGGCGGGCCAGGTCGAGCTTGGTCAGCCTCGCGCGCCGAAACAGCACCTTGTCCGGGTGGCTGATGGCCACCGCGCGCCTGCCGATCTTCAGCTCCTCGGCCACCGCGCATCCTTCCCGGGCCCGAGGGCGCCCACCGCTTGTGCAGCGAGACGGGTCACGCTTCCTGCCCGGTCCAGTCCTTCAGGGCCTGACCAGAGGCTTGATCGTCTCGCGGTCATTCATCGCCCGGTAGCCCTCGGCCACCTCGTCGAGCCCGATCGTGCTGTCGAACACGCGTCCTGGCTGCACGCGTCCCTCGAGCACCTCCGGCAGCAGCTGCGGGATGTAGGCGCGGACGGGAGCCACGCCTCCGCGCACGGAGATGTTGCGCATGAACGTCGCGTCCGCGTGGGGCAGCTTGGCGTCCTGTGGCACTCCCACGCGGCCGACCGTGCCGCCCGGGCGCGCGATCGTCGCCGCGGTGGCGAAGGAATCGGACGTGCCGACGCACTCGAGCACCGACGGCGCGCCGTCGCCACCGGTCAGGTCGCGCACCCGGTGCACCGCCTCCCGCCCGCGCTGCGCCACCACGTCGGTGGCGCCGAACTCGCGCGCGATGGCGGTGCGATCCTCGTGGCGGCCGAGGATGATGATCCGGTCCGCGCCCAGCCGCTTGGCGGCCAGCACGCCACATAGGCCGACCGCCCCGTCGCCGACCACGGCCACGGTCGTGCCGGGGGTCACCTCGGCGCTCACCGCCGCGTGGTGTCCGGTGGCGAACACGTCCGAGAGCGTGAGCAGGGAGGCCAGCAGGGCGTCGTCGGGCTCGGCGCCCACCCGCACGAGGGTCCCGTCTGCCCACGGCACGCGAACGGCCTCGGCCTGGGCGCCGTTGTCCTCGTTGCCCCAGAATCCGCCGTGGCGGCAGGACGTGTGGAGGCCCTCGCGGCAGAAGTCACAGCTGCCATCCGACCACATGAAGGGCGCTATCACCAAGTCGCCCGCGGCGACGGTGGTCACGTCGGCGCCCACATCCTCGATCACACCGACGAACTCGTGCCCCATGCGCCGACCGTCCTCGGTCGCGCCCATCGACCTGTAGGGCCACAGGTCGCTGCCGCAGATGCAGGAGTGGGTGATGCGCACGAGCGCATCGGTGGGGTCGGACAGCCGCGCGTCGGCCACCTCCTCGACCCGCACGTCCCCCGCCGCGTACATCACCGTCGCCTTCACTCGCGCCCTCCGGTCGTGGACGCGGCAGTCTAAGGAGGTCCGTTTGCGGGCCCGCCGAAGAAGTAGCGACCCCGCCGAAGAAGTAGCGATCCCGCCTAGCGATGGCGCTCGAGCGTCTCCATCTCGTCGAGTGCGCGGCCCGCGCCGAGCGCCACGCAGGTGAGGGGATCCGCGGCCACGTTGACCGGCACGTTGGTCTCGTGCTCGATCCGCTCGGGGAAGCCGCGCAGCAGGCTGCCGCCGCCGGCCACGAGGATCCCCCGCTCGAATACGTCGGAGGCCAACTCGGGCGGCGTGGTCTCCAGCGCCTCCCTCACGGCCGCGACGATCTCCGTCACCGGATCCTCGAGCGCGACGCGGATCTCCTCGCTGGTGGCGTTCACCTGGCGGGGGAGCCCCGACACCGGGTCTCGCCCCTTCACCGCCGACAGACCGTCGGAGAGATCGGGCGCCACGCTGCCCACCTCGAGCTTGACCCGCTCGGCGGTGGTCTCCCCGATGGCCAGTCCGTGGGTGCTGCGCAGCCAGGCGGCCACCGTGTCATCGAGGTCGTAGCCCCCTACCCGCAACGAGCGCGACACCACGATCCCGCCGAGCGAGATCAGCGCCACCTCGCTGGTGCCGCCGCCGACGTCGACGACCATGTTCGCGCGTGGCTCGTCGATCGCCAGCCCTGCGCCGATCGCCGCGGCCAGGGATTCCTCGATCAGATGCACCGACCGCGCCCCCGCCGCCCCGCACGCCTCGATCAGGGCGCGCCGTTCCACGCCGGTGATTCCCGACGGCGCGCACATCATCACCCGCGGACGCGCGCGGCGGCCGCCGTGGACGCGGCCCATGAAGTGGCGCAGCATCTTCTCCGTCACCTCGAAGTCGGCGATCACGCCGTGGCGCAGGGGCCGCACGGCGGAGATCCGCGCGGGGGTGCGCCCGATCATCCGCTGGGCCTCCTCGCCCACGGCGTGGACGTCCCCGGTGTCGGTGTCCACCGCCACCACGGACGGCTCGGAGGCCACGATGCCCTCTCCGCGCACGAAGACCAGCGTGTTGGCGGTGCCAAGGTCGATGGCGATGTCGAGACCGCCGAACCGCGGCAGCAGCCTGCGCCGCAGGGGCGGCCGGGCCGATTCGACGATGCCGCCGCCCGGACGCTCTGCGGAGAACAGCGTGCGCGTCCGCGGGCCGCTCACGGCGCGGCCTCCTCGGCGAGGTCGTAGGGGGCGGCCCTGGGCTCGTCGGCAAAGCCGGGGTGGTGTGAGACGGCTAGCTCGAAGGGATGGGTCGCGCAGATCCAGCGCCGGCAGGGCAGCTTTTCGGGCGGGTTGGCCGGCGGGCGGGGCATTCACCCATCATCGCGGGGTGCAGCCTGCCCGGGCAGTGACCCCGCGCAGGCCAAGCCCTGGCACGCCGCGGCGGCGGCCTTCGCCGGGTTCAGCGCTTCTTGCGCAGCCCGGCTTCCTGGAGGCGTTCGGTCTCGAGGCGCCCCTTGGCCTGAGCCAGGTCGTGTTCGGCGCGGCGCGCCTTTCCGGCCTTCTTGGAGGCCGCGTTGCGTTCGGTGATGCGGGCCAGGTGAGCCGCGTAGGCCGATCCGTCGGGCTTCGGCCCGCGGCCGTCTGTCACTTCGGGCATTTCAGATCCTCTTTGCTCCCAAGGGTTGGCTGGCCACAGATGCAGGGAGCGTCAGCACCAGGAAGAACGCGGCTCCACTGAGCCTACGCTCATGGAGGCGCCGGCGGGCCGCGGTGGCCCGACGCGGGGCGCCAAGTGCCGTCTATAGCCCGACGGCGCCTGCCAGCAGCTCGACCTGGTCCGGGTCTGTGGAGGCGGGGAAGCAGATCACCTCGTCCGCGCCCGCCTCCTCGAAGGCCGACAGGTAACCCTTCAGCGTTTCATCGTCGGTGGCCGCCGACTGCACGATCTGCTGGGCGTAGTCGCCCAGGAAGCTGTAGTAGTCACCGATGCTCTCATCCACCACACGCTCGGCATCGTCGCCGAGCGCGAAGTAGAACAGCGCCATCGAGCGCGGCTTGCCGTCTCTGCCGGCCGCGCTCCACGCGTCTCGCAGCTTGCCCAGCGACTCCACGAGCATCTCGGGCGTGCCGCCCCCCATGGTCCAGCCGTCGGCGTGCTCGGCAGCGCGGCGGTAGGCCATGTCCGCACTGCCGCCGATGAGCACCGCGGGCCGGCTGCCGTTCGCGGCCTGGGGCCCGACGCCGCTCTCGCCGGACCAGACGCTCTGCAGCTCGGCCAGCTGACGGTCGAATGTGTGCCCGCGTTCCCTGAAGTCGACGCCCGATGCCTCGTAGTCGTCTTCACGGCCACCCACCGCCAGGCCGAGCGTGAGCCTGCCCTCGGAGAGACTGTCGATCGTCGCGGCCTGCTTCGCGAGCAGAGCGGTGTTCGTACGCAGCGGGGCGATGAGGATGTCGGTGACGAGGCGGATCCGCTCGGTGACCGCCGCTGCCGCGGCGAGTGAGATGAGCGACTCATAGCTCGGATAGACGAGCCGGTCGATCGTCCCCAGCGACGAGAAGCCCGCCTGCTCGGCCCGCTGCGACCAGTCGACGATGCCCCGGCGGTCCACATCGCGGACCGCATTCGGCAGCCCTATCCCGATATCCATTTTTCGCTCCTCTTCTCCGCAGGGGTCGTAGGGTGGCGCGATGGCCGCCGCCGCGACTCTAGACCAGCTACCCGGCTGGGCTCAACCACTGATCGAGGAGGCGCGCCTGGGTCACCTCGGCCTCCTCGACGGCCATGGACGGCCGCGCGTGCTGCCGGTGACCTTCGCGGTGGTCGACGGCGCGGTGTGGAGCGCGGTCGACCACAAGCCCAAGCGCGCGCCGGGCGGGGAGCTCGCCCGCGTACGCTGGCTGCGCGCGCGACCTGAGTCGACGCTGACGGTCGATCGCTACGACGACGACTGGACCCGGCTCGCCTGGGTGCAGCTGATCGGAGTGACAGCAGTGGTCGATGTCGCCGGCAACGCCGATGTCCTCGCCGCGCTCGCGAGGCGCTACCCGCACTATCGCGACCGCCCGCCCGAGGGCCCCCTGCTGCGGCTGACCGCGGAGCGCACCGTGTGCTGGACCGCAAGCGACGCTCCCTGATCCTGGCGCGCTGTGCCGGGAGCGCTGTCGGTCTCAGGCTTGCGCTGCGGTGGACGCGGCTGGTCGCCGCACGAGCAGGTAGGTGAGCCACAGGCCGAGCGCGAACACCGGCAGGCCCATGGCGGTGCGCGCCACGCCGAGCGCGACCACCGAGCCGGCGAGGTAGAGGGGCAGCTGGACCAGCAGGCGGGTGCCGAAGAGACCGGCCCAGAGCCAGGTGGCCCGATTGAAGGCGCGCATGCGCATCGGGTCCTCGCGCCAGGCGGTGCCCTGGCTGCCGTCGAGCTGAGTGGCGATGTAGCCGACGATCGGTCGCCCGATCAGGACCGAACCGGCGAAGGCGGCGGCGTATCCGGCGTTGAAGACGAGCCCGGGGAGGAAGAAGTCCTGGGCCCGCCCGCTGCGGGTGGCGATGAACGCCGCGAAGGCGACTCCGACGAGGCCGGTCAGGGCGTGTCGAGGCGACTGGCGCCTCGCGAGCCGGGCCACGGCGAGCACCGCCGCGAGCCCGACGGCGACCGCGGCCGACACGTTCGTGTCCGAGCCCGAGACCGTGTAGGCGACCACGAACGCCATCGCCGGTAGGACGTTCTCGGCCATCCCGAGGGGGCCGCCGACGGCCTCCATGAGGTTCGGAGGCGCGTCGGGAGCAGATGCAGGAACGTCGGCCGGCACACTTCGGATGATGACGAACGGTGTGCGGTCCGCGTCCCTTGCCCCGGTCCGCGATGATATGCCGATGACCGGCGACGCCCGTGGCGTGACATGAGCGACGAACGCTTCCCGATCGTCGAGCGCAGCTACGGCGAGAAGGAGGACGGGCTGACCGTTGGGATCGCCAACATCCACGCCGCCGTGCCGGATGTGGAAGCCAACAAGGACACGATCGTCCGCGTGGCGCAGATCTTCGCCGAGCGTGGGGTCGACTATGCGCTCTTTCCCGAGTTCTGCCTGTCGGGCTACTTCTGGGACGACGTCGATCGCTGCCGCGAGTACATGGACAGCGCGGTCACCGACGAGCACATCGGGTGGATCGAGTCAGAGCTCGAGCCGTTGCTCGGCGACGGTGCCCCGGCCGCAAGCGGCGGGGGCACAGGCGGCCTGCAGGGGATCGTGCTCAACAACCTTCGCCACGCGGGCGACGGGAGCTACTACAACGCGTCGTTCGTGGTCGACGGGGGTGGTGACTACCTGGCCGACGAGAGCACCTACGACAAGGTCTTCCTGCCGGGAATCGAGCGTGAGCACACCACGAGCGGGCGCGACGACCGGCTGCTGCTCGACACCCGGCACGGCCGGCTCGGGTTCACCACCTGTTACGACTATCTGTTCAGCGCGCTGTTGCGCGAGTACGCGATGGTCGACGAGTGCGACGCGCTCATCCAGCTGGCCTCCTGGCGCGCGGAGGCCGCCCGCGAGTACGCCGGCCTCAACGTTCGCACCCCTCACTACTACGCCGACCTCTGGGACACGGTCATCCCCGCCGCCTCGGCGACCAACCAGGTGTGGACGTTCGCCTGCAACGCGGTCGGCGAGCACGGCATCACGGGCGCCCGCTTCTGTGGCGGCTCAGGGATCTGGGCGCCCTCGGGCCTGTGCCTGCTCCAGGCCTCGCGCACCCACGAGGAGCTGCTGATCGTCCACAACCTCGACATCGCCGGCGCCCGCGACGACGAGCAGGACGACTTCGACTATGCGCTCGACTTCAAGGAGATCTACCGGCCGCTGGGGGAGTCGCGCGGGTTCAGCCGGCAGGTGGGGTGACGGGACCCGTCATCAACCGCAGCCGGTGTTGTTCCCGCAGCTCGAGCACGTATAGCAAGAGCCCGTGCGCTGCATCATCCCGCCGCACTGGCCGCACGCCGGCCCGAGGTCGAGGCCCTGTAGCTGCGCCGGCACCGAGGGGGGCTCGTCGGTCATCGCCTCGGCCGCCGGGCGGGTCGTTCCGGGCTGAATCGGGGTCTCGGCCTTGGCCGTGCCACCGGTCGTCGCCCCGCCGTTGCCGCCGTTGCCGCCGCCTGTGCCCCCGCCGCCTGTGCCCCCGCCGTTCGCGGCCAGGGTGTTGGCCGGGCCCGCCGTGTCGCCGCGCATCATCGCCTCCTGTGACATCTTGCGCGCCCTCACCTCGGGCGTGAGGATGCCCAGCTCCTCCTGGAGATCGGCGTCGAGGAAGCGCGAGGCCAGCCAGCGCATGATGTAGTCGGGCATCGACTTCGCGAACGGGATCTCCGGGTTACCCGTTATCCCCTCCGGGTCGAAGCGCATGTAGGAGAACTTGCGCACGAGGGTCTCGAGCGGCACTCCGTACTGCAGCGCGATCGACACCGACGTGGCGAAGGCGTTCATCATGCCGCGCAGCGTCGAGCCCTCCTTGCCGACGTCGGTGAGGAAGATCTCGCCGATCGTGCCGTCCTCGTAGGCGCCCGCGGTGATGTAGCCCTCGTGGCCGGCGATCGAGAACTTGTGTGTGATCGACTGGCGCTCGCGCGGCATCCGGTGACGCCGGGGCGGGGCGGAGGCCAGCGCCTCCTTGACCGCGGCGTCGATGCGCGCCTGCACGACCTCCTCGGCCGGCAGCGCGGCCTCCTTCTCGGCCTGCGCTTCGGTGCGCAGCGCCTGCGCGGTCTTCGAGCCGTCGCGGTAGATCGCAAGCGCCTTGAGGCCGAGCTTCCAGCCCTGCAGGTAGGTGTCGGCAACGTCGTCGACTGTGGCCTCGGCGGGCAGATTCACCGTCTTCGAGATTGCCCCGGAAATGAACGGCTGCGCCGCGGCCATCATCCGGATGTGGCCCATGTGGGAGATAGCTCGCTGGCCGACGGCAACGTCGAACACCGGCAGGTGCTCGGCGTGCAGGCCGGGGGCGCCGACGATCGTGCCCTTGTCGTCGATCCAGGCGACGATCTGGCTGATCGCCTCGGGCGGGTAGCCGAGTGTCTCCAGCGCCTGGGGCACCGTGCGGTTGACGATCGTCATCTGGCCGCCGCCCACCAGCTCCTTGAACTTGACCAGCGAGAAGTCGGGCTCGATGCCGGTGGTGTCGCAGTCCATCAGGAATGAGATCGTCCCTGTCGGGGCGAGCACAGTCGCCTGGGCGTTGCGGTAGCCGTGGTCCTCCCCGACCTCGACCGCCTCGTCCCAGGAGCGGCGCGCGGAGGCGAGCAGGCGGGTCTCAACCAGTTCCTCGGAGAGGTCCCACGCCGCGTCGCGGTGCTTGCGCATCACGTGGTTGTGTGGCTCGCGGTTGAGCTCGTAGCGCTCGTAGGGCCCGATCGCCGCGGCCACCTCGGCCGAGCGGCGGTAGGCGCGGCCGGTCATCAGCGCCGTGATGGCGCCGGCCAGCGAGCGGCCCTCATCGGAGTCATACGGCAGGCCGTTGCTCATCAACAGCGCGCCCAGATTCGCGTAGCCCAGCCCGAGCTGGCGGAACGCGCGCGCGTTCTCGCCGATCTCCTCGGTCGGGTAGCTCGAAGGGCCGACCACGATGTCCTGCGCGAGGATCATCACGTCGACCGTGTGCTCGAAGGCCTCCGTGTCGAACGTGCCGTCGGCGCGGCGGAACTTCATCAGGTTGATCGAGGCGAGGTTGCACGCCGAGTCGTCGACGTGCATGTACTCCGAGCAGTTGGCCACTACGCACCCATCGACGATGTAGGAGTGGTGCAGCGGCTCTGTGAGGTTGTAGACCACCTCCTGCCCGTCTGGCTCTCGAGCCACCAACGAGGTCTCGGCCGTGGTCGCGTACCGCGTCGTGTTCTGGAGAAGCTGGTCGAGCACGCGCTGCTTCCAGGGCACGGAAAAGCCGATTGCCTCGGCGAACCGTTCCATATCCGACCCGGTGATCCGAAGGTCATACCCCTGCCCGGAGCTGTACTCGACGGCCGTACCGTCCTTGCCCGTGTACGTGAAGGGCGTGTCGTTCTTCTTGCTGATGCGATACGTGCGCCCTCGAATGCCAAAGGCGCTCAGCAGCCTCTGTACGTCACGTAGCAGGGCATCGCTGCGGCTGCCCAGGCCGACGTAGCGGCTGGCCTTACCGGACTCGACGCGCGATACGCAACCGTCCGCCCCGAACAGGCCCCGTAGAAATGCGGCTTGGATCTCAACCGGCGCGGTGAAGACGCTCGCCGGCACACGCTTGCCGTGAGCGCGAGCTGAGCTGACGCCCAGCCCTCTGAAGAACTCCCGGACCGCTTCGCTTCCGGCTCGCAGCTGCACGGTGCCGTTGTCCATCTCCTGGCGAGAGACACCACCGATCAATTCCCGCAGCATGCTTTCGTGCGAGTCGGCCAGTCCCTCTTCCACATCGTCGCCGCCATAGACCCAGCCGGTTTGAACGTCGGTCAGCCAGCCATCGCCGATGAGGTGGCCAGTCAACTCGCCCAAACCCTCCGTCCAAGCCTCGGGGAGCTCTTGGCGGGTTACCGTACCGCCGCGGCTGAAGGACTTTGCGAGCGCCTCCACCTTGTTCGGCAAGGCCCAGGAGGCGTCCTCTGCAGGCGTGGCGCTGTCGTTGAGCAGGATGCGATCGTCAGCCGTCAGATCCTCGGCTCGCACGTAGCCGCGGTTCACCGTCCACACGCGGTGATTCGGAGTGCAGCGCAACTCCTGTCCGTTCGCGAAGCGCAGTCGGTTGATCTGCTTGACCCCATTACGCATCACGGCCAGAGGACGTGTTGCTACGACCCCCTGTCCTGGATCGTGGGCCGTGGCTCGGTGGGTGTAGACGCGGATGTCCTCGCCTCCGGCGGCACGCTCGTACAGCTCGCCGAAGGGCAGTAGGCCGGCGGTCGTATGCACCCGCGCGTCCGCAGGGAAGCACGGATTCGACGCGTTGATCCGCCCCGAGTTCGGACAGGTGTGCCACTCGTTGATCGTCGTGTCGTACTGCACGCCCGGATCGGCGCAGCGCCAGGCGGCGTCGGCGATCTGGCGCAGCACGTCCTTGGCCTCGTAGGTGTCCACGGGCGAGCCGTCGGCGCGGGCCAGGGTCTGCCAGTCCTCGCCGCGCTCGGCGCGCTCCATGAACTCGCTCGAGACTCGCACCGAGTTGTTGGCGTTCTGGTACTGGATCGAGGTGAAGCCGTCGCCGTCGATCGACATGTCGAAGCCGGCATCGCGGAGCGCGGCTGCCTTCTCCTCCTCGCGCGCCTTGCACCAGATGAAGCTGAGGATGTCCGGATGGTCGACGTCGAGCACGACCATCTTGGCCGCGCGCCGGGTCTTGCCGCCGCTCTTGATCGTGCCTGCCCAGGAATCGGCGCCGCGCATGAAGGAGACGGGGCCGGAGGCCGTGCCGCCCTTGGAGAGGTGCTCCATCGAGCCGCGGATGTTCGAGAGGTTGATGCCGGAGCCCGAGCCGCCGCGGAAGATCCGTCCCTCGCGGGTATTCCAGTCGAGGATCGACTCCATCGTGTCCTCGACCGAGAGGATGAAGCACGCCGAACATTGAGGGCTCTCCTCGAAGCCGACGTTGAACCACACCGGCGAGTTGAAGGCCGCTACCTGGTTGAGCAGGATGTGCGTGAGCTCGGCCTCGAAGGCGTCGCCGTCCTCGTCCGTGGCGAAGTAGCCGCCCTCGCGCCCCCACGAAGCGATCGTGCCCGACACGCGGCCGACCATCTGGCGCACCGAGCTCTCGCGCTCGTCGGAGCCCATCCGGCCGCGGAAGTACTTCTGGGCCACGATGTTGGTGGCGTTCTGCGACCAGGTCTTCGGGAACTCGACACCGCGCTGCTCGAACGCCGGCTTCTCCGGATTGCCGATGATGGCGTCGCGGATCTCCCATTCGACTGCGTCGAATGGATGCTTTCCGGCCTGCGTGAACCGCCGCGCGACGGTCACCCCCGCGGTGCTCGGGGTGCTCTCGACGGACGCGCTGCGGCTACTCGGCATGACCTCTCCTCACTGCATCGAACTCTCCGGGTGATCCCGTGGCCGGAGCGACGGGGGAGGCGATGCTGCCGCTCGGGTCGGACGGAAGATCTCCCCCGCCTAAGGCGGGGGAGATCGGGAGCTGCTCGGGTACCACGAGCGGCTCTTCCTCGAGCCGCCGCAGCTCCGCCTCGAAGTCGTCGAGGCCTTCGAAGTTGCGATAGACGGAGGCGAAGCGGATGGCGGCCACGCGGTCGAGGCCGATCAGGGCCCTGAGCGCGTGCTCGCCGATCCGTTCCGCCTCCGTCTCACCGCCCTCGCGGCGCACCTGCGCCTCGATGGCGTCGGCCACCGCCTCGAGCTCCGGCACTGTCACAGGCCGCTTGGTGGCGGCTCGCAGCAGGCCTCCCAGGAGCTTCTGGCGGTCGTACGCCTCGCGGCTGCCGTCGCGCTTCTGCACGGCGAGCGATACGGCCGCGGCGCGCTCGTGGGTGGTGAAGCGCCCACCGCAGCCGGCACATTCGCGACGCCGCCGCACGGCATCGCCGGGCTCTGAGAGCCGGGAGTCCACGACGCGCGTGGAATCGAATGAGCAGAGGGGACAGCGCACGGTCCTCTACCCACCAGGTCTTGTGTCTAGTTCCTCCAACGCCACTACATAGTGTAGTCGCCGGAGCGGTCACGCAAGGACCGAAAAGCTGCACTCAGCGGCCTAGGCGCGCCCTCTCGAAGAGGTGCACGGCGGCGTCCGCCGTGCGCCCGCGAGCCTCGGCGAAGGACGCCCGCAGGGGACGCAGGATGCGCTCGGACCCCAGGCCTCGGGTGCGCGCGAAGCTGAGCGCTATTGCGGCGAGCCCCCCTGCCACGAGGAGGGCGACCACCCACCCCGGTACGTCCGAACGCGAGGTTGCCGACACCGGCGGGGCGGTGATATCCGACAGGCGTTGACGGGCTGCCGCGTCCGGGGCGGGCGGCTTCGGGATCCGTGCCGCTTCGGCCGAGGCGCCACCACTGCCACCTGTCCCGCCAGAGCCGGCGCCGGGAGCCGGAACCGTTTCGAACTGGCGCGTGTCGGCGCTGGTGCCCGGCGCTCCGCCACCGCAGCCCTCGCGCCCCGCCGCCAGCTGGTCGGCAAGGCCGGGAGAGTACTGGAGCACGTCGGGCGGGAGGCTGTTCAGGCCGTCCCTGAGCTCCCCGTCGCTGTACTGGCAGGTTTCGATCTGGCCGTCGTCGCGGAAGTCGTCGAACACGTCCGCGGCGGCGGGGCCCGCGCAGATGACCGAGAGCAGCAGGGCCAACAGGATTGTCAGGCGGGCGGCGCTCACGTCCCTACCGTAGCGCGACCGGCCGAGTGCGGTCCCCGGTGCGCCATCCCGTCACAATGGCCGCGATGGCCGCCACCGGAATGAGGCCTGCCACGACCGCGCCGCTGCGCGATCACTCGCGCGCGGGGGTGCACGAGCGCGCACCCGCCGCGCCGGCGGCGCTGGGGGTGGGCCTGGCCGTCGCGGTCCTCTACGCGATGTTCGCCAACGGAGCGATAGGCATCCCTCAGGAGAGCAAGCTGCAGATCGGCGTCGCGGCGCTTGCCTTCGCTTCGCTCGCCGCGCTGCTCTACGGGCGGGGTCTGCGGATGGCCGGCGGGCGCCTCGCGCTGCCGGGCATCGCGCTGCTCGCCGGGTTCGCGGCCTGGTCCGGGCTTTCGATCGCGTGGTCGATCGCTCCCGACGAGAGCTGGCTGGAGCTGAACCGGGCGATCACCTATGCGCTGGTGGCGGGGCTCGCGCTGGCTCTTGGCTCCAGCCTTCCGCGTGCCCCGGAGCGGGTGGCGCTGGCCTACCTGGCGATCGCGACCCTGGCGGCGACGTACGCGCTCGGTGGCAAGCTCTTTCCCTGGCTGGAGATCCCGGGCGTGCTCGATCTCAACCAGACCGAGCGCTTCTCGCGCCTGCGCGTCCCCCTGGAGTACTGGAACGCCCTCGGGTTGGTGTGCGTGCTCGGCGTGCCGATCGCCATCCGGGCGGCGGTCGAGGCCCGCGACCACCTTCGCTCGCGCACAGCCGCGCACGTCGCACTGGTCGTCTTGCTGGTCACGCTGGGCCTGACCTACTCGCGCGGAGGACTGCTCGTGCTGGCCGTGGCGCTGATGCTGCAGGTGGCTATCGGTCCCGAGCGCGGGCGCCTGGCGGCCACGGCGTTCCTGGGCGTACTAGGCGCCCTTCCGGCCTTCCTGGTGGCGATCGTGCGTGACGACCTGACCGCGAACGGCGTGCCGGTGTCCGACCGCATCGACGACGGGCTGCTGCTCACGGTGGCGCTCCTGGTCGGAATCGCCGTCGCGCTCGCGCTCTCACGCGAGCTCGCCAGGCGCGGCCGTGAGCGCCGCGGGCTGTCGGCCGTGGCCCGCCACCGCGCGAGACGCGCGGGACTGGCGCTGGCGGTGGCCGTGCCGGTGCTGATGATCGCGGGCCTGGCGCTGTCCGAGCGCGGCTTCACGGGCACGATCTCGCATCAGTTCGACGAGTTCTCCGAGCCCAAGTTCGACCGCCAGAACGACCCCGCGCGGGTGCTGCAGACCAACGCGGGGAACCGCTACATCTGGTGGGAGGAGGCGGCGGGCGCATTCTGGGACCGTCCCGTGGTGGGCTACGGCGCGGGCTCGTTCCCGCTGGTGCACCGCCTCTACCGCGAGAACACGATCGAGGTGCGCCAGCCGCACAACGTCCCGCTGGAGTTCCTGTCTGAGACGGGGCTGATCGGGGCCGGCCTGGCTCTCGGGGGGCTGGCGCTGCTCGCCATGGCCGCGGCGCGCACCGTGCTGGCGCGGCCGCCGGGCCGCGAGCGGGGCTTCGCGGCCGCCCTGCTGGTGGGCGCTGGGGCCTGGGGGCTGCACACGCTGGTCGACTGGGACTGGGACATACCGGGCGTGACGGTGCCCGCGCTGATCTTCCTCGGAGTGCTCGCCGCCCGCCCGCCGGGCACGCCGCGCGAGTTTGTTGGGCAATCGCCGGCAACGGGTCGCGGCGTCAAGCTCGCCCTGGGAGGTGTGGCCGCGGTGCTCGTGATTGCCCTGGCGGCGCTGCCCGCCATCGCCAAGGACCTGACGAGCGACGCTCTCAGCCAGGCTGCCAAGAACACCGAGGCCGATCTCACCGCAGCCGGCGAGACTGCGGCGCTGGCCAAGCGGCTCAACCCGTTCGCGGTCGAGCCGGTGTTCGCGCAGGCGGCGATCGCGGAGCGCGGCAACCAACCCGCGGCCGCGGCGGCGCTGCTCGTGGAGGCGGTCGAGCGCCAGCCCGACAACCCCGCCACCTGGGCCCGGCTCGGGCGTTTCCAGGTGCTGCTCGACGACTCGCGCGGGGCCGTGCGCTCCCTGCTGGCCGCGGCCCGCCTCGATCCGGCCACAGCGGCGATCTACGCACTCGCCCCGTTCGCCTCGTATGACGAGCGGCGCTCGGCCACCGCAAGCGGTACGCCGCTTCCCCTTCCGCTCCCGGAGCCGCCCGCCGTCGCGTTGCCGGCTCCGCCGCCGGATGGTCAGGCGCCTCCGCCTCCGCCGTCGCCGACACCCGTTCCCGGGCCGACGCCGGCGCCCGCTCCTCCGGCGCCCGCCCCGGCGCCGCCGGCCCCGGCGCCGGACCCGGCTCCGCCGCGCGAGCCTCCAGCTCCCCAGCCCGGCGGCGACCCGTTCCGCCTCGAGGGCTGATCCGTCAGCGCAGGGAGGCGAGCGTGCGCTGCAGGCCCTCGTCGAGCCCCACCTGGGCGTCCCAGCCCAGCTCCGCCATGGCGCGCGATGCGTCGAGATGGTTGTGGCGGACCTCACCCGGTCGCTCCGGCGCCATCTCGGGCTGGAAGCGGCCCTCGGCCTGGGCCGCGAGCGACTCCACCAGCCCGAGTACCGAAGTGCCCACTCCCGTGCCGATGTTGATCGCCCCGCCGGCGTTCGACTCGACGGCGAGCAGGTTGGCTCTCACCACGTCGCCCACGTATACGTAGTCGCGGGTCTGCAGCCCGTCGCCGAACACCGTGGGCGTGCCCCCGTCGAGGAGCTTGCCGCAGAAGATCGCGATCACGCCGGCCTCTCCCAGCGGGTCCTGGCGCGGGCCGTAGACGTTGCTGTAGCGAAGCGAGACCGTGGAGAGCCCGTGCAGGCGCCGAAACAGCTCGCAGTAGCCCTCGGCGCAGAACTTGGACTGGCCGTAGGGGGCCTCGGGAGCCACCGGGTGGTCTTCGGTTGCGGGAAGCACCCGCCCTTCGCCGTAGATGGCGCCCCCCGTGGAGGTGTTGACCACCCGCGCGACGCCAGCCTGGCGGGCGGCATCGAGCACGTTGATCGTGCCCTCCACGTTCACGCGCGCGTCGAAGGCCGGATCGGCGGCGGACACCCGCACGTCGATCTGCGCCGCCAGGTGGAAGATGGCGTCCGGGGCGACCCTCGCTGTGAGGTCGGCCACCGCGGTGGCGTCGCGGATGTCGAGCTCCTCCAGCACGGCGCCGTTGGCGAGTGCGCCGTCGAGGTTCTCGCGGCGACCGGTCGACAGGTTGTCGATCACGGTGACCTCGTCGCCGCGCTCCAGGAGCGCGTCGACCACGTGGGAGCCGATGAACCCGGCGCCGCCTGTCACGAGGGCCTTCACGAGGGTGGCCATGCTATCCCGCGGACCGGGGGAGGGGCCCAGCGGCGCCGGCCCCCGCCCCTGGTAGCTTCGCCGCGGATGACCGGCCTGTTCGTGACCTTGGAGGGCATCGACCGCTCCGGCAAGACCACCCAGACGGCCCTGCTGCTCGACGCGCTTGGCGACGATGCCGTCGGAGTGCGCGAGCCGGGCGGCACGCCCGCAGGCGAGCGCGTGCGCGACCTGCTCAAGGACCCGGCGGTGAAGCTGTCGCCCGAGGGGGAGGCGCTGCTGTTCGCCGCGGCCCGCGCGCAGCTGGTGCGCGACGTGATCCGACCCGCCCTGGCCGAGGGACGCGTGGTGGTCTCGGATCGCTACCTCGACTCCTCACTGGCCTATCAGGGCTCGGCCCGCGGCCTGGGGGTCGAGGCGATCGAGGCCGTGAACACCTTCGCCACCGGCGGCCTTCAGCCCGACCTGACGCTACTGCTGGACCTCGACCCGGCGGTGGCGGCTTCGCGTGCCGGAGAGGAGGACCGGTTCGAGCAGGCGGGGCTGCAGCGCAAGGTGCACGCCGCCTACGGGGAGCTGGTGGCGGCCGACTCGAGGCGCTGGCGGCGCATCGACGCCGATCGCGATCCGGCCGAGGTGCACCACGACGTGCTGGCCGCGGTGCGCGCCGCGCGTGAGGCGCCCGCCGGGGCTGCGGGGTGAGCGTCTCCGGGCACCCGCGCCGCGCGCTCGGGGGGGCGGAGGACCAGCCCCAGGCGCGCATGGCGCTGAAGACCTCGCTGGCGGCCGGCCCCTCGCATGCCTATCTCTTCCACGGGCCGGCGGGAGTGGGCAAGCGCACTGTGGCACGGGCGTTCGCCGCGGAGCTCCTGGCCGAGGGCGGGGAGGATCCCGACGGAGTGCGGCGGCGGGTGCAGCACGGCGTGCATCCCGACCTCACGTGGGTGCGCCCGACGGGTGCGCACGTGATGCGCACAGAGGACGTGGACGGCCCGGTGGTCGCGGCAGCCACGCGCACGCCGTTCGAGTCTGCCCGGCGGGTGTTCGTGCTGGAGAGTGTGGAGACGATGAACGACGAGGTGGCCAACCGGATGCTGAAGACGCTGGAGGAGCCGGCGGCGTTCGTGCACCTGATCCTGCTGACCGACGCGATCGGCCAGGTGCTCCCCACGGTCGTTTCGCGCTGTCAGCTCGTGCGCTTCGGTCCGCTGCCCGCCCCCTCGATCGCCGCGGCGCTGGAGGCCGACGGCGTGCCCGCGGACCGCGCGGCGGCCTGCGCCCGGCTGGCGATGGGCAACGGCGCCCGCGCCCGGTTCCTGGCCTCCGAGGAGGGCGAGGCGCTGCGCGCCGACGTCGACCGCCTGTTGGGGGCCGCTCTCGCCACGGGCACGCCGGAGGCCGCCGCCGCGCCCGCATGGCAGGGCCTGCTCGACCGCGCCAAGAAGCGCAAGGTCGAAGCAGAGGCGCAGGTGGGAGAGACACGCGACGCCCGGCTGGAGACCGAGCCCAAGGGCCGTGACCGCGGGGCGCTCGAGCGCCAGTTCGAGGACACCGCCAGGCGGGAGGGCCGGCGGGCCCAGACCGAGGTGCTCGACCTCGGCCTCTCCCTTGCCGCGCTCGGCTTTCGCGACCTGGTCTGCGTCGCCGAGGGCGCGGACGCCGCCGCGCTCGACCCGCGGCGCGCCACGGCGCTCGCCGCGGCGGCAGGTCCGCGCGACCCGCGCAGCCTGCGCGAGGCGGCCGAGCGCTGCGAGCAGGTGCGGCTGTCGCTCTCGCTCAACGTCACCGAGGATCTCGCCCTGGAGGCGCTCGGCTACCGTCTGCTCTCCCTGGTCGGCTCCTCCTAGCTCCTCGGGTCGGTCAAGCGCTTGAGCACGTACCAGAGGGAGGGCCGCGACGCGCCAACTCGCCCCTGTGTCAACCAAGCCGTTTGCAACGGCCCCGCACGGGTAGAACCCCGGATCCCCCCAGAGGAAGGAGTCTTATGCCGGACACAGAGCAGGCACAGCAGAAGGCCCAGGAGGTGGCGGGCCAGGCGCAGCAGAAGGCGCAGCAGGCCACCGGACAGGCGCGAGAGAAGGTGCGCGAGCAGGTCGACCAGCGTTCCACCCAGGCCGGCGAGCAGGTCAAGACCACCGCGGACGACATTCGCACGGTCGGTCAGCAGCTGCGCGAGCAGGGCAAGGAGCAGCCGGCGAAGATCGCGGAGCAGGCGGCCGAGCGCGCGGAGCGGGTAGGCGGCTACCTGCACGACTCTGACGCCGACCGGATCATCCGGGACATCGAGGACTTCGGGCGCCGCCAGCCCCTGGCTGTGGCCGCCGCCGGGTTGGCGCTTGGCTTCGCGGCCTCACGGTTCCTCAAGGCATCGAGCAGCCAGCGTTACCAGTCGTCGGTAGGCAGCTCCAGCACGGCGCTGGGTGGCAACGGTGCGTCGGCGCCGCGGTACCCGGCAACTGCTCCGGCGCCTGCCCCGTCTCTCCCAGTCACGACCCCGGTCGACGTCCCCGCGGCTCCGCCCGCCGGTGGCATCGACAGGTTGTAGGCCGTCATGGCTGGCGACAACAACAACGCCGATCTGCGTGAGCGTCCCGTCGGTGAGCTGCTCAAGCAGCTCTCGCAGGAGACCACGACGCTCGTGAAGCAGGAGCTCGAGCTGGCGAAGGCCGAGATGACCGAGAAGGGCAAGCAGGCCGGGACCGGAGCGGGTCTGTTCGGCGGCGCCGGAGTGACCGGGCTGCTGGCGGGGATTGCGCTCACCCTGACCCTGATCTTCCTGCTTGGCACGGCGATGGAGGACTGGATCGCCGCGCTGATCGTGACCGTGCTGTGGGCGGCCGTGGCCGGCGTGCTGGCGATGACCGGCAAGCAGAAGTTGCAGGAGGCCGGTCCCCCCGTGCCCGAGCAAACCGTTGAAACCGTGAAGGAGGATGTGGAATGGGCCAAGACCCAGAGGTGATCCGTCAGCAGATCGAGCAGACGCGCGAGAACATGGGTGACACCGTGGACGCGCTCGGCTACAAGACCGACGTGAAGTCGCGCGCACGCGATTCGGTGTCGGAGAAGACCGACGCCCTGCGCTCGAAGTTCTCGGGCGCGACCGACGCGGCGCCCAGCACGGGCGACGTGAAGCAGGGCGCCAAGCAGGCCGCAGGCGTGGCCCAGGAGAACCCGATCGGGCTCGCGCTCGCCGGGGTCGCCGTGGGCTTCGTGGCCGGGATGCTGGTGCCGTCCACCCGCGTCGAGGACGAGAAGATGGGCGAGCTCTCCGACCAGGTGGTCGACAAGGTCAAGGAGACCGGGGGCGAGGCGATCGAGCACGGCAAGCAGGTTGCCCAGGAACCCGCCCAGAGCGCCAAGGAGACGGCGCAGGAGAGCGGCTCCGAGCACGCCGAGGAGCTTCGCTCGAGC
This sequence comes from Thermoleophilaceae bacterium, assembly GCA_030447725.1. Classification (GTDB taxonomy): domain Bacteria; phylum Actinomycetota; class Thermoleophilia; order Solirubrobacterales; family Thermoleophilaceae; genus JAAYBF01. Next base: position 14,155 of record JAUJOQ010000001.1, on the reverse strand, counting down.
GCTCAGGACAAGGCGCAGGAGGCCCGGCCAACGGCCTGAGGCCGCCGCAGGTTGCGACGGTCCCGAGGGGGACCGCCGGGGCGCCCCCGCGGGGCATACCGGCGGTCCCCTTCGGCCGTTCTCGCGGTCCGAATCCCGTCGCTTACTCTCGACCGCGTGCCGCCGCTGCCGAGCTTGATGGACCGCCGGCCGCTCGCGTTCGCGGCTACGGGCGCGCTCGTGATCGCGTTCTCGGCGATTCTCGTGCGGCTCGCCGATGTGTCTCCTTCGACGGCCGCCGTCTTTCGCTGCCTCTACGCCCTGCCGGTGCTGGCCGTACTGGCGGTGATCGAGCGGCGGCGCTACGGACCACGCACTTCGCGGGAGCGTTCGATCGCCTTGCTGGCGGGCGTGTTCTTCGCGGCCGACCTCACCTTCTGGCACCACTCGATTGCCGCGGTCGGCGCCGGCCTCGCCACGGTGCTCGCGAACGTGCAACTCGTCCTCGTGGGAGTGATCGCCTGGGCGGTGCTCGGCGAGAGGCCCGACAGCCGGAGCGTGCAGGCCGTACCCGTGGTGCTGTTCGGGGTGGTGCTCATCTCGGGAGTCTTGGGCAGCGGCGCCTACGGTGACGACCCCCTCCTCGGCGCCGCCTTTGGGCTCCTAACTGCCCTCGCCTACGCGATCTTTCTGCTGCTGTTGCGGCGCGCGGGCGCCGACGCCCGGCGGCCCGCGGGACCCCTGCTCGACGCCACCCTCAGCAGCGCCGTGTTCGCCGCGATCGCGGGCGTGGCGGTCGGTGACATCGACTTCCTGCCGGGCTTGGAGTCTCAGGCCTGGCTCGTCACGCTCGCGCTCAGCTCGCAGGTGCTCGGCTGGCTGCTGATCTCGGTCTCGCTACCGCGATTGCCGGCCCTGCTCACGGCGATCACGCTGACGCTGCAGCCGGTGGGCTCGGTGCTGCTCGGGGTAGTGCTGCTCTCAGAGGATCCGTCCCCCGTGCAGCTGGCGGGCGTGGCGATCGTGATGGCCGGCATCGTGCTGGCCACGGCGCGCGCAGGTCAGCGAGCGGGCCGGCGCGAAGCGCTGGCTTGACGGAAAAGCGGGCGGGATGTCGTCGCCAGGCTTCGCCGGCTACGTCGCGCAGCGTCGACGCGACGAGAAGGAGAAGGTCGCGGCGCCACGGCGCGAGCCGCGCGTGAGCAGTCGCACCCGTAAGACGCGGCCATCTCCCGCGTTGAAGTAGGAGCGACCGGTCTCGGTGGCACCGCCGGCGGTGACCTCGGCGCGCAGGTTGCCGCCCAGCGCCATGCCCCGCCGCGCGCGGCGGGGACGGGGCCCTGCGGGGAGGAACACCGAGGTCGCGAACTCATCGCCGGCGCGGCCGGGCAGCGTCATCACAACGCCGCAGCGCGTGGGACGGAAAGTCACGGTGGCCCGGTGGATCACGGCGCCGTAGCCCGGGCGGCGAAAGTCGACGGCCCAGCGCACCGACGAGCCGCGCCCGATTCGCAGGCCGCGCCCGTAGGGAAAGCCCCTGGCCGCGGGGCGCCTCAGCACCGGCCCGACCGTGTCCTCGCCCCCGGCCGTACGCGGAGGCAGCGTGAGCGGGCGCTGAGGAAGGGCATCGTGCCAGGCACCGTCGCGGCCGCGAACCTTGAGCGCCATCAGGCCTGCGCCCGAGCGCAGATCGGCGAGCACGCCGGGACGCTGGCGCACGACGTACCAGACCCGCCCGGTGGAGACGACGGTGAATGCTCCCATGTCGAAGGCCACCGGGTCGTCGGCCGCGAGTCGGCCGACGGGCCCCGGCCGGCCCTCGTCGGCCAGCAGCTCGAGCCCCGTGAGCGTCAAGCCCGTATAGGCAGAGCCCGAGACGTAGTTGTCCTGGGCACGCATCGCCGCCCGTGCGTCGCTCGCGAACGCCGGCGTCAGATGCACTCCGAAGGGGCCGCCCGCATGCAGGGCAGCCAGGCGCTCGAGTGCGCGAGCGGCGACGGCCCGGAAGCGCGGCGCCCAGACCGGGCCGGCGTCTTCGGCCGCGAGCTCCATCCCGTAGGCGGCCATCGCGAGCACCCATGACTGCTGATGGGAGCGGCCGAAGTAGGAGACGTCGCCGTCCGGGCCCGCGAAGGCCCACATGGCGCGCGCGTAGCGTGCGACCAGGCGGTGGCTTGCGGGGCCGGCGCGGTCGCCGAGCAGGTGCAGCAATCGGCCTGTGTACGCGAGCGTGAGCACGTGGTAGGCCAGCGGTCCGTCGGTGGCCAGGGTGGTGACCCCGGCCCGTCCCGTCCGAGCCGTCCGGCCGGCCGCGTAGGTCAGCAGCTCGCGGTTCACGAGCTGCTCCACGAGCCCGACGGAGGAGCCGAGGTCGGCCAAGATCGTGCCGGGCTCGTCCGAGGTCAGCCCCGAGCGCTCCAGCTCCAGGATGGCCAGGGCATCGACGAGAAACTGGTTGAAGTAGGCGCCGCCGCGCCCGAGCCGGATCGGGCGCATGGCCCGAAGGCGACGCTCGATGCTCTCTCGCCCGGCGCGGAAGATCGGGTTCTTCGGCACCTGCTCCCGCGCCAGGTTGTAGCCCGCCGCGAGCGCCTCCTGCTCGAACGCGATCGAGTGATAGGACTGCACGTCCTCCGCCACCCGCACCAGTCCCCGCAGCCCCGCGTCGATGAGTCGCGGCTGGCCGCTGCGCACGCCGCTCTGGAGCAGTGAGCGGCCCATGGCGGCGGTGCCGTACCTGTCGCGCGGCGCGGCCCGGAGCGCGTCCATGTAGTCGATGAAGGTTCCATCGGCGTTCTGGAAGCCCGGCCAGGGGGCGGCGATGCCGTCGGCGAGCGCTTCGGGGCTGGGGGCCGCGGCCGCGGACGGCGCGGACACGGCCGCGACGACGCACGCCGCAACGATCGCGAGCGGGCAGAGACGCCGCCGCGGCAGCCCGGTTTCGCCGAACTTGAACAGGAGCCGCATGGTAGGCCGCCCAATAGAGACTGAGCTAACCTCGGTTTGAGGAGTGTCTCCGCGCAGGGTCATCGCGATGCTCGCCGTGGCGACCCTGGTTTTCGCTGCTTATCCAGCAGCAGCAGCAGCAGCGGCGGCGGGGCCGGCGATGCGCTTCGCCGAGCGCCAGCTCGCTCGCGCACACGCCGAGCTTGCGCCGAGTTGCTACCCGAGCCCCACGAGGCGCTCAGGGCGGTGGCAGGTCACGGGACCGGCGGCGTGGACGAGCGGCTTTCTGTCCGGCGCCATGTGGCTCACCTACGCGCAGACCGGCGACCCGATCTGGCGCCGGCGCGCCGCGCGGCGCCAACCGCCGGTGGACGACCAGTTGCTGCGAACGGCGAACCACGACGTCGGTTTCATGGTCATGCCCACCTATGCGAGGGGGTGGCAACTGACTGGGAGGCCCGCCTACCGGCGCTCGGCGATGAGAGCGGCACGCTTCCTCGCCTCTCGATTCGACCCGGATGTCGGGGCCACGCGTTCGTGGGGAGCACAAGGCAGCCGCTTCACCGTGATAGTCGACAACCTGATGAACATCGAGCTGCTCTTCTGGGGGGCCCGCCATGGCGGGCCGCGGGCGTGGCGACGGATGGCCCACCGTCACGCCCTGACGACGTTGCGCGACCACGTGCGACCGGACGGCAGCACCTACCACGTGGTGGACTACGACGCGGACACGGGCGCCGTGTTGGGCAAGCGGACGGTCCAAGGAGCGTCTCGCGACTCCACCTGGTCGCGAGGCCAGGCGTGGGCAATCCGCGGCTTCGCGGCGACCTACCGCCAGACCGGGGACGGGCGCCTGCTCCAAGCGGCCCGCAGGGCGGCGGTTTGGTGGCTTCGCCATCTGCCCCGGGACGAGGTCCCGTTCTGGGACTTCGACGCGCCCACCCTGGTGCGAAACGTGCCCGCAGTGTCCTCGCCCGGCCTGGCGCCACGTGACAGCTCCGCCGCGGCGATCGCGGCCTCCGGCCTCCTCGACCTGGCGCGGCTCGAGCCCGGGCCGCGCAGGGCACGTCGCTTCAGGGAGGCGGCCGTGGCAACGCTGCGTTCGCTGGCCTCGCGCCGCTACCTCGCTCGCGGCTCCAGCGCCCGGTCGATCCTGCTCCACGGCACCGGCGACCACGACCGCGGGACCGCCGACAGGGGTCTGATCTTCGGTGACTATTACTTCCTGGAGGCCCTGGCTCGCGCGCGACTCGACCTCTGACGAGGCTCACTCTCCATTCGTTCGACATCGGTATGAGGACCCGCCATCGCCCCACGCGCGCGATCCGGCGGGCGGTGGCCACAGTGCGTGGGCGGGCGGTGAAGACAAGGCCCCGCCCCGGCGAGCTCCGCACGGATCTGATCGGCAGCTCCGCCGCCCAGGCGAGGCGCGTGCGAAACGGCCTGGGCACGCTCGGCGAAAACCCGCCCGCCACGGCGCGAGCGCCATCCGCGCGAACGACCGCGCGCCCGAGGTCCTCTCCAAGCTTGGTCACGCGCGCAGCTTCGCGTGCCTCGCCTCGCAGCGCCTCCGCGCGGTGAGCGACCCAGGGAAGCGTGGCGGCCACGAGCATCACACCGACGACTGCCGCGGCCCGGCGCGGGACGGCTTGAACGAGCCGCACGCCTCCCACCCCGCCCAGTACGCACACGAGCACCACGGCTGGGAGGAAGTACCGGGGGCGTCCCGAGAACCCCACCTCCGTCATCGCCGCCACGAGCGCCACCCAGCCCACCACGACCGCGGCGAACACGCCGATGAGCCGGGCATCCGCCCGCTGCCGGGGTCCCTCCCCACGTCGCCGCCAGCCGAGAATGACTGCCGCCAGGGCGCCGAGCTCCAGCGGAAGCCCCGCGATCTCGTGCCCGCGCTCGAGCGCGGCGAGCCACGGTCGAGGGAGGATCGAGAGACTTCTCGAAGGCTCGCTGCGCGCCTGCTCTGCGGCGCCTAGCAGCTCACCCGAGCCGAGCCACTCGGGCACGAGCCAGAGCGCGGGGAGCCCCATCGCGAGTGCAGCCACCAGCCATCGCCGATCGGGTTCGGCTCGCCAGAACCAGGCGCCGTAGACCGCCAGGAACGGGAACACCTCAGGACGCAGCAGACAGGCCAGAAAACCAAGCCCGAGGGCATGTCCGTGCTCACCGTCGAGGTGCCGCTCGATCGCCCACAGCATCAGCCCCACAGCCATCGGCGCCTCGTTTCCGTGGGCCATGTTGCCGAACCACCCCGGAACGAGGACGAGCGCGGCGGCCGCGATCACGCCGGCGCCGATCCCGGCCGCCGTTCCGGGGCCCGCCAGCCGGCGGGCGAGCCTGAAGGCCATCGCCAGGCCCAGCAGCGCCCCCCCGCGCGCGATCACCAGCCATAGGGCCGGGGGGAGGCCATCATGTAGCTTGCCAAACGGCGCGAACAGGGTCGTGAAGACCACTGGGAGCGGCTTCCATGACGGGCCGCGCGTCGTCTCGAGGTCGAGGGAGGCGACCTCCCTGCCCCATACGATCCAGGCCCAGGCGTCATACGTGGGCGCGTAGGGCAGCATCAACGAGAGCCCGGCCAGGACGAGGCAGGCGACCAGCACGAGACGCACGCACCGACCGTAGGGCGAAACCGGCGCCACTCGTAAAGAACTTGATCAGGGCTGTGAAAGAGCGAACGCAAAGGACGCGCTGGGTCGACGCCGGCCGGCGCGACGCCGGCGTCCTTGACCGGTCCGGACCGCGGTACCCTGGAATCCCTCCCGCCGACGTAGCTCAGCTGGTAGAGCACTTCACTCGTAATGAAGGGGTCCCCGGTTCGAATCCGGGCGTCGGCTTCAAGGAAAGGCCTGGAAAGCGGCCACTTTCGTTTCCGGCCCGGTCCGCTTCAAAGCCGACCCGCCAACATTTTCACCAACACCGCAGTCAGGATCCTCTGCCGCTAAGAGGGTCTCGACCGAAGTCCTCGGCCGAAAGGCGAGCTTCCGCCCACAGCGTGTCGACCTGCCGACCGCCGTGCTCGGCGACCGACCGCAGCTCATCCCAAGGCTCCGCGTGGCGGCGGTTCGCAGCCTGAAGCTTCCATAGCTGAGGGACGTTCGGGTCGGTTCGTCCAAGGATGCCGGGGAGGTACGCGAACACGAGGCCGGTCGCCTTCAGCATGTCGTGGCCGGCCTCCATGGCCACGACAAGCGTGAGCTTCGTTTGCATGAGCACCGCGAGCGACTCTGGTGTCCGCACCATCCCCGAGTCAGTGGTGATGAGGCCGTCCCACTGGCGGGCATGATGGTGAAGCGCCAGCAGAATCTCCCAGTCATCCAGATCGGGCATGCGGTCGTCGATCTCGTCGATGCGCACGAGCTCCACATCGGGCGTAAAGTCCGCAAGCACCTCGACGATCGGCTGGGGGAAGCCGTGATCGAGGGCGAACAGCCTGCGCGCGGCAGGCAGCTCCATCAGGCCGCGGTCGCGGTGAGGTTGCGGCGCAGCTGGCGTTCGAGGTCGAGGGCTTGGTCGATCGCCTCCTGGGGGGCGATCGGGTAGAGGCGGTAGATCTTGGCATCCTCCACGCCGCGACGTGCCAGCGCCGCCAGCGCTTGGGTCTCGAGACGGGTGCGCCGAACGTGGGGCTCACCGCCGAGCTTGCCCGGCACGATTCGTAGCTGAGGCCGCGGCTTGTGAAGGTCCGGGCCCTTGGTCTCCTGAGGCGTCGCAAAGGGCCGCAGCAGGTCGACCATGTCCTGGTCGAGCAGCCGTTGTCGGCTGCCGACCTCGCGAGCTCCGTTGGCATCGACGTGAATATCGCCGGAGCGGTCTACGGACACCGAGAAGCCGTCGTTGCCCGCCCATAGGGCGAGGTCGAGCTCGCGCAACTGGCCAAGCGCGCGCCGTACCGCCGGCATGCTCGAAGCTGGAACGGTCTTTCCGTCCCCCAGCTCCTTCGTTTGCCGGAGCCAGTAGATCATCCGGAGACCCATGAGGTCCGGGTATGACCACAGCATCACGCGCTGTTGCGAAAGGCTGGGCTCGAGGATGTCGTTTTTCGCCCAGGAGCGGACGGTCGACAGTGGCACGCCGGCCAGCGCGGCGGCTCGATCTGCGGGATATGCGCCTTGTGCCTTGACCACAGAGGGAGTATTGCGCCAGGAGCCGCGGGCGTCGAGCTACGCAAGGGGTCATGTCGGGCGCGCCGCCTGAAGAGCACCCACGTGCCGAGGCCGTGCACCCAGGCGATGGGTGGGAGGCGAGGTTAGACTCGCCCGGGTGTTCCGGCGAGCCATGAGAGCCCGGCGTGCAGGCTGATCTGGCGGAGCTCGAGAATCGTCTCTGGGACGCTGCCGACGAGCTGCGCGCGAACTCCGGCCTTAAGGCGTCGGAGTACGGCACCCCCGTCCTCGGATTGATCTTCCTCCGCTTCGCCGATGCGAAGTTCGAGGCCGCGCGCGAGCAGATCGAAGCCAAGGGATCGGCGCGCCGGAAGGTCGGCCCATCGGACTACCACGCCCAACGCGTGATCTACCTGACCGAGGCCGCACGGTTCAGCCACCTGCTCGACCTGCCAGAGGGCGCAGACCTCGGCAGGGCGACGAACGAGGCGATGCGCCTGGTGGAGGAGAACAACCCGGAGTTGGCTGGCGTGCTCCCACGCACCTACACCGCTATCGAAACCTCGACGATCGCCTCGCTCCTGCGCCACATCAACAGCTACACGAAAGACCTCGAGGGCGACGCATTCGGTCTGATCTACGAGTACTTCCTCGCCAAGTTCGCACTGGCCGAGGGGCAGGGCGCCGGCGAGTTCTTCACGCCGATGTCGATCGTCCGCCTGATCGTGGAGATCATCGAGCCCTTCCACGGTCGCATCTTCGACCCGGCCTGCGGCTCGGGCGGCATGTTCGTGCAGTCGGCGCACTTCGTCGAGCGCCATCGCCGTTCTCCGGGCGAGGAGCTATCCATCTACGGACAGGAGAAGACTGGCGAGACGGTCCGGCTCGCCCGGATGAACCTCGCCGTGCACGGCCTGTCCGGGGAGATTCGCGAGGGCAACAGCTACTACGAGGACCTGCACGACAGCGTCGGACGGTTCGACTTCGTGATGGCCAACCCGCCCTTCAACGTCGACCGAGTCGACAAGGCGAAGCTCGAAGGCGACGCACGCTTCCCCGATCTGCCCAAGCCCGACAACGCCAACTACCTCTGGATCCAGCTCTTCGCGACCGCCTTGAACGACACCGGCCGGGCCGGATTTGTGATGGCCAACTCATCCTCCGATGCCCGCCACAGCGAGGGCGAGATTCGCCGTAAGCTGATCGAGGACCGGCTGGTCGACGTGATGGTGGCCGTCAGCCCGAACTTCTTCTACACGGTGACCCTGCCGGTCACGCTCTGGTTCCTGGACCGCGGGAAGCGCGCCACGGAGCGGGCGGACCAGGTCCTCTTCATCGACGCCCGGCAAGTGTTCCGCCAGATTGACCGGGCGCACCGCGACTTCACTGAAGAGCAGCTCGAGTTCTTGGCGAACATCGTCCGGCTCTATCGCGGCGAGGACCCCGTGTTCGAGAAGCGAGTGGATGGGTTCTTTGAGGAGCGCTTTCCAGACGGGAACTACGCCAACGTGACCGGCCTTTGCAAGGCGGCGACGATCGCGGAGATCAAGGCGCAGGGCTGGAGCCTTAATCCTGGTCGTTACGTGGGGACGGAGGTGGAGGAGCTCGAGGACGAGGAGTTCGAGGAGAGGCTGGCAGCGGCTCAACTAGAACTGCGCGAACTCGCCGAACGTGCTGCCGCGCTGGAGGCGGGAGTCGACAGCGTGTTGTCGCAACTGCTCGATCGGTGATCCGCTCAAACGATCTCTTTCGGCCCCTTGCGGCGACAACAGCATCAGGCGTTGGAGATGATGCGGTCGATGATGGGTGAAAAAGAGGAGTGGCGTTGGTGAGCGAGTGGCGCGAGCGTTCCCTCGGCGACCTCTTGGACATCAAGCATGGCTTCGCCTTCAAGGGGGCGGCCTTCAGCCAAGGTGGAGTCTGCCGGCTCGTGACTCCAGGCAACTTCTACGAACAAGGAGGGTTTCGTGATCGTGGCCCCAGCCAGAAGAGTTACACGGGGCCTATACCCGACGAGTACGTTCTAGCGCCGGGCTCGGTTGTCATTGCGATGACTGAGCAGGCGCCCGGTCTACTGGGGAGTTCGGGTCTTGTTCCCCGGGACGACAACACGTGGCTCCATAACCAGCGGATTGGGTTGGTTCGCGCGCGGGATGGGGCGGCTGACCTCCGATTCCTCTACTACCTGTTCAACGATCCGTCTGTGCGAGCCCAGATCAGCGCGTCGGCGACCGGAACGAAGGTTCGGCACACGGCTCCTGGCCGCATCCAGGCGGTCAAGGCCTCCATCCCCGACATCTCGACGCAAAGCCGCATAGCGTCGATTCTCTCCGCCTTCGACAAGATCATCGAGATCAACGAGCGGCGGGTCGAGCTGCTGGAGGATCTGGCCCGGTCGCTCTATCGGGAGTGGTTCGTGCGCTTCCGCTTCCCGGGGCACGAGGAGGTGGAGGTCGTGGACTCCGAGCTGGGGCCGATCCCGGAGACGTGGGAGGTGCGACGGCTCCGGGAGGTGGTGAGCGCGGATAAGGGCCTGTCGTATAAGGGCGCACATCTGACAGAGCCTGGTGACCCAATGGCGAACCTTAAGTGTCTGACACCGGCAGGAGGTTTTCGCCGGGGAGGCACCAAGACGTATTCCGGCAGCTACAAGGAGCGCCACACCATCGCTCCTGGCGACCTCATAGTTGCGAATACGGATCTGACCCAAGCCGGACACGTGATCGGTAGCCCCGCGATCGTTCCAGGGCGCGGCTTCGAGCGAGGGGGGCTGATCTCACATCATCTCTTTGCGGTACGTCCCCAGACTGGGCGCGACGCGGTTCCCTTCCTGTTCCAACTCTTCAGTAGTGAAAGATTCCGAAGCTTCGCACGCGAACGAGCCAGCGGAACGACGGTACTCGGGTTTCGGCCAAATGACTTCCTCGACTTTGCTTTCGTCGCTCCGCCGAGGTGGCTATGTGGGCGGTTCACAGAAGTCGCCACCGCCGCGATACAGAGCGCGGAGGCGCTAACGGACGCTAACGAGGACCTCGCCGCGACCCGTGACCTCCTCCTACCGCGTCTCGTCACCGGCCGGGTGGACATCTCCGACGTAGATCTCGGCCACCTGCTCCCGGCCGAGACGACGTGACGCCGACGGATTTTTCAGAGGCGGGCCTGGTCGAGGGACCGACCCTCGCTCGGCTCGACGAGCTTGGCTACGAGGTGGTCGACGGCTATTCGGAACAGCTCGGCGCCGAGCACGTCGGAAACGGCGGGCTTGGACGGGATGACCAGTCGCAGGTCGTGCTCCACCATCGCCTGCGACCAAAGCTGGCGGAGCTGAACCCAAACCTGCCGGCAGCGGCCCTCGATGCCGCCCTCGACGAGCTCACGCTCGACCGCTCCACGATGGAGCCGACGCGGGCGAACCAGGCGGTGCACAAGCTTCTCCGGAATGGCGCCAAGGTGACGATGGCCGACGATGAGGGAGGGCGCATCACGGAGACCGTGCGCTTCATCGACTGGCGCACGCCCGCGCACAATGACTTCCTCGCGGTCAGCCAGATGTGGGTAGTGGGTCCGCTGCACACGCGGCGCTGCGACATCGTCTGCTTCGTCAACGGGATCCCGCTCGTGTTGCTCGAGCTGAAGGCCTCGCACAGGTCGGTCGAGCAGGCCTACTCGAAGAACCTGCGCGACTACCGCGACGCGGTCCCGCAGCTGTTCACGCCCAACGCCCTGGTGCTCCTCTCGAATGGCTCCGAGACTCGCGTCGGCTCCACGTTTGCGCCGTGGCAGCGCTTCGGCGAGTGGAAGCGGGTCGATTACGAATCCGAGCCCGGCGTTGTCTCCCTCGAGACCGCGATCCACGGCGTCTGCGAGCCCTCGCGCCTGCTGAACATCACCGAGAGCTTTGTCGCCTACCTCGAGCGGCCGGGCGGGCTCGGGAAGCTGCTCGCCCAGAACCACCAGGTGCTCGGCGTGAACGCGGCGATGAGGGCCTTGCGAGATCAGGAGACCCGCGACGGTCGGCTCGGCGTCTTCTGGCACACGCAGGGATCGGGCAAGAGCCTGTCGATGGTGTTCTTCACGCAGAAGGTCCTGCGCCGCGAGCCCGGCAATTGGACCTTCGTGATGGTCACCGACCGCGCGGAGCTGGACGACCAGCTCTACGACGAGTTCAAGGACGCCGGTGTGGTCGAAGGCCACGTGCAGGCCACCTCCTCCGCGCACCTTCGCCGGCTGCTCGGCGAGGACCACCGCTACGTCTTCACGCTGATCCACAAGTTCCGACCCGAAGAGGGTCACGACATGCCGGTGTGCTCGGACCGCGACGACGTGATCGTGATCACCGACGAGGCGCATCGCAGCCAGTACTCGGCGCTCGCGCTCAACATGCGGGAGGCGCTTCCCAACGCGGGGTTCATCGGGTTCACGGGTACCCCGTTGATCGCAGGCGAAGAGCAGCGCACGCGCGAGGTGTTCGGCGACTACGTGTCGACCTACAACTTCCGCGATTCGATCGAGGACGGCGCGACCGTGCCGCTCTTCTACGAGAACCGCATCCCCGAGCTGCAGATCGTCAACGAGAGCTTCGACGAAGAGCTCTCGGACATCCTCGAGGAGGCCGAGCTCGACGAGTCGCAGGAGCGCACGCTCGCGCGCCGCTTCGCGACCGAGTATCAGCTCATCACCCGCCCCGAGCGGCTGCGCCGGATCGCGGCCGACCTGGTGCGGCACTTCGTCGGCCGGGGATTTCTTGGTAAGGCGATGTTCGTCGCCGTCGACAAGGCCACGGCGGTCCGGATGTACGACCTCGTGGCCGAGCAGTGGGCGGTCCACCTCGCGGAGCTTCAGGACCGTGCGGCGCAACTGCCTGAGCTCGAGCGGGTCGGCGTCGAGGAGCAGATCGCCTTCATGCGCGAGACCGACATGGCCGTCGTCATCTCCCAGTCTCAGAACGAGATCGCGGAGCTGCAGGAAGCCGGGCTCGACATCACCCCGCACCGGCGACGGATGAACGAGGAGGACCTCGACGAGAAGTTCAAGGACCCGGACGACCCGTTCCGCCTTGTATTCGTCGTCGCGATGTGGATGACGGGGTTCGACGTCCCCTCCTGTTCGACGATCTACCTCGATCGTCCGATGCGAAATCACACGCTGATGCAGACGATCGCCCGCGCCAACCGCGTGTTCCCTGAGAAGGAGAACGGGCTGATCGTCGACTACGTCGGCGTGTTCCGGCATCTCGAAGCGGCGCTGGCGGTCTACGCGGCCGGACCTGAGGGGACCGACGGCAGCGACATCATCCGCGACAAGCCGGCGCTCGTCGGCGAGCTGGAGGAGGCGATCGCAGAGCTCGTGGACTACTCAGAGCGCTGGGACGTCAACCTCGAAGCGCTCGCGGCCGCCGAGGGCTTCGAGTACATCGCGCTTCGTGATGCCTCGATGGAGGCGCTGCTGGTGGAGGACGTGACGCGGCGGGGCTACCTCGAGCGCTCGGACTTCGTGCGACGACTGTTCGCCGCGATCCTGCCCGATCCGGCTGCCAGCGCTCACGTGAGGCTGGTCGCGGTGGCGCGCAACCTCGCCGAGCGGATCCGCTCGCTCGACGAGGCGCCCGACATCTCTGGCGTGGCTGGTGCCGTCAGGGAGCTGCTCGACCGCTCTGTCGGCGCCGAGGAGTACGTGATCCGCGCCGCGGCTGACGGCTCGGATGCGGAGACGCTGATCGACCTCAACGCGATCGACTTCGAGGCGCTCGCCGCCCGCTTGGCGGGTAAGAAACGGTCCTCGACGAGGCGTCTTCTGCGTGACCTGACCGACCGCGTCGAAGCCGCGGCGCGGCGCAACCCGACGCGGGTCGATCTCGTCGAGCGGCTACGTGAATTGATCGACGCCTACAACGCCGGCAGCCTCAACGTCGACGAGATGCTGCGCCGGCTCCAGGCGCTCTCACGGCAGCTGTCTGAGGAGGAGCAACGGACGGTGCGGGAGGGGCTCTCCGAGCCCGAGCTCGCGGTGTTCGACCTGCTGACCCAGCCGGACCCGGTGCTGACCGATGAGCAGCGCGAGGAGGTCAAGCTGATCGCGCACAAGCTGATGGACCACATCGAGGAGAAGCTCGTTCTGGATTGGCGCAAGAAGGCGGAGACCCGCGAAACGGCGCGCGGGCTGGTCAAGGACATCCTCGACGAGCTCCCCGACGCCTATGACCCAGAGACCTGGGAGCGCAAGACCGAGATCGTCTTCAACCACATCTTCGCGAGCTACTACGACGACGGGAGCAGCGTCTACGAGGAGGGAGCCGCGTATGCCGAGCAAGCTGGAGGCACTGGGGTGGCTACCGCGCCGGCCCCTGGCGCGATCAACGTGGAAGAGGTCACGACCGGAGTCCTCGAGCAGATCCGGAGTGATCCCGAGTTCGCGGCCAAGGTGGCCGAGCAGTTACGCGGCCATGCGGGGTTCTTCGCGATCGAGACCCCGGAACTGATCTCCGGCGATGAGACCCACCAGGTGGAGTTCAAAGCAACTGCCCGCTGGAACCTCCGCGAGCAGTGTAAGGACAAGCGGATGGAGGATGCGGTGGTCAAGACAGTCGCCGGCTTCCTGAACACCGAGGGCGGCACGCTTCTGATCGGAGTCGACGACGCCCGGCAGCCGATAGGCCTCTCCCACGATCTCCCGCTGGTCAAGCCGCAGAACCCCGACGGGCTCGTGAACTGGCTCACCACTCACCTGAGTCATGCGCTCACTCACACCGCCGTCCTGCGCACGCGCGCACGCATCGATGCCATCGAGGGGGTCGACATCTGCCGTGTCGACATCGCCCGCTCCTCCGTCCCGGTCATGGCGCGCATGAGCGACAAGGCGGATGTGTTTTGGGTCCGCATGAACAACAGCACGCGTGCGCTACCCGAGGCGGAGGTCGAGGAGTACGTGAAGGAGCACTGGAGTAGAACGGCCGCTCCGCGCGCTGTCTGATGCGATCGCGAGGGATGTCCCCGCGGCAGCGGTGGACGATTTGCGTGAAGCGATAGCCACGGCAGCGGCCGGTAAGCGGCTTTCCCTCTGCGCCGTGGCTGTCGCATAAACCTCCGGTTTGCGCGTCTTTTTCGTCTGGT